>NZ_JBBOVG010000001.1:0-3932911 GCF_038006425.1 Viridibacillus sp. FSL E2-0187 | reverse complement strand
ACATTAAAGCACAACTGATTTAATCAGTTGTGCTTTTTTTATTGTTTAAAATAATGTCTTTAAATAGATGGGTAATTCTTCAGTCGTATAAGAATAAGATTAGTCATTTACATATTTTGGGCAGGTGCAAGCTTTGATATAATATATTCAAAAAGATTGGTGGATTTTTATGACAATAAAAAAACCATTAGTAATTTTACTACATGAAATTTATGGAGTTAACGATCATATGGAGTATTATAAATCTGTTTTTAATGATGCAGAATTTGATGTAATAGTTCCTAATTTACTTGATAGAAAACCTTTTCATTATTCTAAGGAAGCGGAAGCATATACATACTTTATGCTAGAAGTAGGGTTTGAAAAGGCTCAGTTAATAGTTGAGCAAATTATAAACGAACAAAAACAATTTTATGAGGATATTTATCTTGTTGGATTCAGTATAGGCGCAACGCTAGCATGGTTATGTAGCGAAAAGTCAGTATCAGCTATTTTCGCTTTTTATGGATCGCGTATCCGCCAATACTTACATATTAACCCTAAAGTTCCTACTGTAGTTTACTTTGCTAAAAATGAGGAATCTTTTAACCCTCAAATAATTCTTGAGCAATTACAACAAAAAGATCAAGTTTATACCCACTTAGTAAATAAAAGTCATGGCTATATGAACCCTTTTGATAAAAAATATGATAAATTAGCAGCTGATGAAACAACAAATGAAATTGTTAGATGGATTAAATTGTAGGTATTAATTCAATTTGTTATAATGTATATATAACAGAATGGAGTGATACGTATGTTTCTGCAAATTGAGCCACATTCAGATGTGCCGATATATACGCAACTAACGCAGCAAATTATTGAAGGTATTGCCAGTGGACAGTTGAAGTCTGGAGAGTCCTTACCATCAGTTAGAGCATTGGCAGCTGATTTAGGTGTAAATATGCATACGGTTAATAAGAGTTATCATGAATTAGAGAAGAAGGGGATGATACGCATTATCCCAAAGTCTGGTGCAGTTGTTACAGGGCCAAATGATTTAGGTGTGACAAATGCGCAAATACAACAAGTTGAGAGAATGCTACGACCTGTGGTTGCAGAAGGGCTGGTCGTTGGATTAGGGGCACAAGATTTACAACAACTTGTGCAAAAACTAATAAAAAACTTGTCATAAAGGGGCCAAAAGGAAATGGATGGATATATTTTTTCATTAGTTATGTTCGCTTTGATTGGTTTACTACAAGCATTTGTACCATATTGGATTAAAGAGACGATTGTTTTTGGTGTAACTGTACCAGATCAGCAAGTCTATCATCCAATTGTGAAAGCATCAAAGAAGATATACACTTCAACACTTTTAGGTATCCTGATCATTATAGTGGCGGGTTATGTTTTGTGGGAATTAAATAGTAGAGTTAATGATGAGTTAGCCATTATTGTGGGAATAACCCTACAATTTATATTGATAGGTATAAGTATGGTGATGTATTTTATATTTCATAATAAAATTACGAAGTTGAAAAAAGCAGAGGAATGGGGAGCAGACCTGAAACAAGTTAAAGTAACAGACTGGTCTGTAAGGGCACGTGATGAAATGTTACCTATATTCTATTTTTTACTACCGATTTTTGTGGTAGGTGGCCTAATTATGTACACTTATATGCAATATCCACTACTTCCTGAAAAAATTGCAACACATTGGGGGCCTAATGGTCAGCCGGATGCCTTTACAGATAAAAATAGATTTTCAGTAATTGCATTACCACTCATTTTATTAGTGATGCAGATTATGTTTGCAGGCATTATTGAGTTAACACGTCGTTCTGGAATTAAAATTAGTGCGACTAGAACGCAACAATCTATTCGTCAGCAACTGGCGATGAGAAAGTATTCAAGTTGGTTAATGTTTTTAATGACAATGTTAATAACAATTCTCTTTAGTTTCTTACAATTGACCACGATTCATAACGACTTAGTTAGTGAGAGCGTGATGCTTATCATGTTCATTAGTTTCATTTTCATCACAATTATTGGAGTAATTGCTTTTGCGGTGAAATTGAGTAGTTTAGGTGAAGCTAAAGGTACTAATTATTCGTCTTCAGGTATTACAGACGTAGACGAAGACCAGTACTGGATAGGTGGCCTTGTTTATTTTAACCGTAATGATCCATCAGTCTTTGTAGAAAAGCGATTTGGTGTTGGTTGGACAGTGAATTTGGCTCGTCCTACTGCCATTGCATGTATTTTCGGGCCGATTGTATTAATTATTTTGATTTCTATATTTTCATAGAACTATATAGATACTGTAGCTAATATAGCTACTTAAACACATCTATAGATCCGATATAGACTATATAAAAGTAAATATAAACTAGGTCCATCAAATTATCAAACAGCTTAATAAGATATCTAAAGTCGATATTTGAGTAATGAGTTTATTGAATAAAAGGACCATATTTACAACCATACTACTTAATTTGTAACGATTTGTTCATGTGGTGTTCATATTGGCAAAGTAATGTTACTACCATAGTAATAATAAATTCTATGGGGGAATGACATTATGGAGGCAAAATGGAGTTTACGCTTAATTCGTTTAGCAGCAATTTTTGGTTTGATTGGAGCTGGATTAGGTTCGCATATGGCGGGGTCTGGTAGTTATCAATTCCGCCCGATTCATGTTCATATTTTATTAGTAGGTTGGTTATCAGTGTTCTCATGGGGTATGTTCTATCGCGTGTATAAAGTGAAATCAGCAAAATTAGTAGCAGCTCATGGCTGGACTGCCATTATTGGTTCTATTGGTTTAACCGTGGGTATGTGGCTAAACGCACTAAAACCTTTTAACGTAAACGAAACATTTGCATTAGTCTTTTATATCGTAGGTGGAACAATTTTATTAGTAAGCTTTGGCTTATTCATCATTACAACATTTATGATCGATACTAAGGATAGAAAATGAAGTAATATATATGCGAAAAGCATCCTCAGTAAGTTAAGCTGAAGGTGCTTTTTTGTGTTCTTATAGCTATAAATCAAGAGATGTTAAGAAACGATAAATTTAAATCATATAGTGGTATGTATTAAGGTTCTTAGCTTCACAAAGTATTTCCCGGGAAATATATAAATCGAGTTAAAAATATTTTCTCATCTCTTCATGGAGAATTTCATAGGTTAAGTAATCAGTCAAATTATACAAACAAGAAATTGCAAAACGAGCCCTTAACAGTGTAAAATATTGTGTGAATCGATATTAATTTATCGTATCGTCCAATTTATAAAAGGATGTGATTAGGGTGGAATATGAAAAGTATTTACCAGCTACTACAAGAACTCATGCAAAGCCTTTTAATAATAATTTGGCGATTCTTTGCATGGGGTGATTAAAGTATCATCGCCGTTGCATGTCATATTATTCATTGAAATGCTTTGCCCTTAACTTCAATTATGATAGTGGAGGAGCGAGTTCCAATGAGATATGTAAATGCACAGGATATTATTCCGCAAAAACTGTTAGCTGAACTTCAACAGTATGTACAAGGAGATTTACTCTATATCCCCAAACCGGAAAAAAACAGGGTCAAGTGGGGAGTTCATTCTGGTGAGCGTAAACGGCTATCTATACGTAATGCACAGATACGAGATTCATTCCGAAGTGGATTATCTTTAACATACTTAGCTGAGGAATATAATTTATCTGTGGAAACAATAAAAAAAATCATTTATACAAAATAAGCCGTAATAGCTGCTATGATAACTAGCAGCTATTTTTATGTAGAGTTTAATTATAAAAATAATCCCCAATTGTAAACCTAAAATATATGTAGTAAGTTGAATACAAAGGAGTGATACGAATGGAACCCTTTATGAATGTAGAGCAATACCAGTTCGTCAAGAAGCAGGCTAAGAAAATAGCTAATGCTTATGCGAACACCAATGATAAGCACGTCCTTCAGGCGATACAGGCGTTAGTAATGGAGAGTATTAATGAGAAACTCATTGGATTAGATGAAGTGAGAAGTAGCATTGTGAAGCAAATCGTAACTATTCAAACGAAGGAGCAGCTTGAAAATTTTATTGAAAAGATAAAAGTTTATGTAACCCCATTTGAAAAGTTAACTGAAAAAGAACTTAAAAAGCTCTTCCCAAAGGATAAAAAATTAAAAGTTCCAGATTTGAAAAATATAGATTGGACTGAAATTTCTTATTTAAGTTGGTTCGATTCTGGAACTAACCGTAAATATATCGTTTATAGAAATGATAACAACATTAAAAGTATCCGAGGCATCTTTAGTCAATCTAGTAAAAAGGGAATATGTACTATTTGTAACCAGCATCAATCAGTTGGCATGTTCATGAGTTCTAAAAAAGGTAAAGCGGTAGGCACATATGTAAAAAGAGGAAACTATATTTGCGTAGATAGCACGGCATGTAATGAAAACTTAACAGATTTTACAAGGCTAACTGATTTCATTGCAACGATTAATGACTAAATTTTAGCTAAAGCAAATTATCTAATTTAGATGATTTGCTTTTTTTATACTTAATAAAATATGTGTAAGGGTTCGAAACCTATTAAGTGTATTTTCTCCAGTATATAGATCTAAGTATATTTCTTAGAACTTAGTAAACAGAGAGGCAAGAAAATAATTATGGTACAATTAAATTAAATTTATTATTAATATACCGTTGTAAGAAAAGAAGGTGACAATATGTCAAACCCATCAGAAGAAGTAAAAAGTACACATCGATCAACTAAAGAAAAAGACGATATTTTAAATCGACTTAAACGAATTGAAGGACAAGTTCGTGGTATTCAAAATATGGTTGAAAACGATCGTTACTGCGTAGATATCTTAATTCAAGTATCTGCTATCAATGCAGCATTGAAGAAAGTAAACATGAATTTATTAGAAAAGCATACTAGCCATTGTGTATCGGATGCGATTAAGAATGGTGAAGGGGAAGAAGCGATTAAAGAATTAATGGACGTTTTCAAGCAATTTGCAAAGTCCTAATGAGTGATAGTCAGCTATGTATGCTGGCTTTTTATCTCGTTATTGACATACCTAACGGGGGTATGGTAAATTGTTTATAGGGAGTAATTAAACTCCACCGAAGCTTTGGAAGGAGAGATAAAAAGAATTAGCAGAGTTATGGAAGCTTATAGTAATTAAGAAATTTAGCCGAAAATGCCAAGTTTTCAATATAGACGGATAAAAAAATGATTATAAGAAAAACTTAAAGTGAAGTTCCGTTTTAGAACACTTTAATTATTTAAGTAGTATTAATAGTTTTTATGTAGCTATAAGTACGGCTGAAAAGGTATAGATAAGATGGCACAAACAAGGTGAGAGAGTTTGTAGTACTTTTAATTAGATAAATATAAGTTTTATTTTACCCTACGAGGGTATAGTAAAATTATAAAGAAAATGAAAACACATTAGGAGGAATTATTTATGCAACAAGTAACTTTAAATGTACAAGGAATGTCTTGCGGACATTGTGTTAATTCAATTGAAGGAAATGTAGGTAAGTTAAATGGGGTTGAATCTGTAAAAGTACACCTTGATACAGCAAAGGTAGATTTAACATTAGATTCAAATGTAATCAGCTTAAAGGAAATTAAAGATGAAATTGAAGATCAAGGCTATGAAGTAGAGTAATCTACAAAGTGCCAATAAAAAAATCGTGCTGGGTTCAGCACGATTTCTTTTAAAACCAAAGTATTTATATTTGCAGTGAAGTAAGGAGTGAGAAATGATGAGTCAAAAGAAAGCGACTCTACAAATAACAGGTATGACATGTTCTGCCTGTGCAAATAGGATTGAAAAAGGTTTGTCCAAAATGGAAGGTGTTGAAGAGGCAAATGTAAACTTTGCACTCGAAAAAACACAAATCGTCTATGATTCAGAGAAAACTGATGCTTCGAAATTTAAGGAGAAAGTAAAAGCGTTAGGATATGACGTAGTAAGTGAAAAAGTTGATTTTGATGTTACTGGGATGACTTGTGCAGCCTGTGCAAATAAAGTTGAAAAACGCTTAAATAAATTTGATGGAGTTGAACTAGCAACGGTTAACTTTGCGTTAGAATCTGTTCACGTGGACTACAACCCAGAACAAGTGAATATCTCCGAAATGCAAGAGGCGATAAAAAAACTTGGTTACTCTCTTGAAGAAAAACAAGAAAAAACTGGTGACCATATCGACCATCGCCAAAGAGAAATTCAAAAACAACAAGGGAAATTTATTTTCTCGCTTATTTTGTCTATCCCTTTGTTATGGGCAATGGTAAGTCACTTCGAATTTACAAGCTTCATTTGGTTGCCGGATATGTTGATGAATCCTTGGGTTCAATTTGCCCTAGCAACACCTGTTCAATTTATTGTTGGTAAACAATTTTATGTTGGCGCATATAAGTCATTAAAAAATAAGAGTGCAAACATGGATGTACTTGTGGCATTAGGTACATCAGCTGCTTATTTCTATAGTTTATATTTAAGTATCAAGTCGATTGGCACAAATGCTCATATGGTGGAGCTATATTATGAAACAAGTGCGGTTTTAATCACCTTGATTATTTTAGGAAAGCTATTTGAAGCTAAAGCAAAAGGTCGTTCATCTGAAGCTATTAAGAAATTAATGGGGCTACAAGCGAAAAACGCTACTGTTTTTCGTGACGGCAAAGAGATAATCATTCCTATTGAGGAAGTATTAAAAGGGGATATTGTCTACATTAAACCAGGTGAAAAAGTACCTGTTGACGGTGAAATTGTGGAAGGTCAATCAGCACTTGATGAAGCAATGTTAACGGGTGAAAGTATTCCTGTAGATAAAACAGTGGGAGATACGGTTATTGGTTCAACGATTAACAAAAATGGTTTTTTGAAAATTAAAGCAACGAACGTTGGGAAAGATACAGCTCTAGCGCAAATAATTAAAGTAGTTGAAGAGGCACAAGGCTCAAAAGCACCGATTCAACGTTTAGCTGATGTGATTTCAGGTATATTTGTTCCAATTGTAGTAGGTATAGCTATTATTACGTTCCTTGTGTGGTACTTCATGGTGAGTCCGGGAGATTTTGCGGAAGCACTTGAGAAATTCATCGCAGTATTAGTCATTGCTTGTCCATGTGCACTTGGCTTAGCGACACCGACTTCAATCATGGCTGGATCGGGCCGTGCAGCAGAATTCGGAATCTTGTTTAAGGGTGGCGAACATCTTGAAACAACACACCGTTTAGATACAATTATCCTAGATAAAACAGGAACTGTTACAAATGGTAAACCATCATTAACAGATGTTTTGTTAGCACAAGGTGTAGATGAGGTAAACTTCCTTAAACTTGTGGGTACAGCAGAGAAAAACTCTGAGCATCCACTTGCAGAAGCAATTGTATTAGGGATAAAAGAAAAAGGTATTGAACTTGGTTCTTCTGAAATATTTGAAGCAGTCCCTGGTTACGGTATTCAGTCTAAAGTGGATGGTAAACAATTATTGATTGGTACACGTAAACTAATGGCGAAACACAACATTCAAGTGCAAGATGTATTAGTACAAATGGAGAATTTAGAGAAGCAAGGTAAAACAGCTATGTTAGTTGCTATCGATGGTCAATACGCGGGTCTAGTAGCTGTAGCAGATACGATTAAAGAAACATCAAAAGATGCTATTGCTCGTTTACACAAATTAGGGTTAGACGTTGTAATGATTACAGGAGATAACACTCAAACAGCAAAAACAATTGCAGCTCAAGTTGGAATTAAGCATGTCATTGCGGAAGTTTTACCAGAAGGAAAAGCAGATGAAGTAAAAAAACTTCAAGCTGCTGGGAAAATTGTCGCGATGGTAGGAGATGGTATCAACGATGCTCCAGCATTAGCAACAGCTAATATTGGGATGGCAATTGGTACAGGTACGGATGTAGCAATGGAAGCGGCAGATATCACGCTAATTCGAGGCGATTTAAACAGTATTGCCGACGCAATTTTCATGAGTAAGAAGACCATTTTGAATATTAAACAAAACCTTTTCTGGGCACTTGCATATAACAGTTTAGGTGTACCAATAGCCGCAGTCGGTTTATTAGCTCCGTGGTTAGCTGGAGCAGCAATGGCGTTTAGTTCCGTTTCTGTTGTTCTAAATGCTTTAAGACTACAACGTATTAAGCTAAAAGTTTAGAGGAGGCAATATATATGAAACGTAGTACGGCAACTTGGGCTATTTCCGCAATTGTCTACTTAGGAATTATCATAATAGGTTACAGTGTATATGCCAATATGAACCCAAAAGCAGAAGTAACAGACGATCATAATAGTAAAAATGAACATACAGATCATGAGGAAAGTGACATGAGTGAAGTTATCCCTAAAGTAGCTTACGCTAATGGAATCACAACAGTAGAATTAAAAGACAAGAACAATAATGCACCAGAATTAGAAGTTTCCCATGAAAAGCTAATGCATTTAATCGTTGTGAGTTCAGACTTAGAAGAATATCATCATTTTCACCCTGAGGAATCGAATAAAGGAATCTATCAAAACAAGTTTGACTTAGCTGATAATTCTTATAAAGCATTCGTAGATATTAAACCAAAAGAGCTTTCGTATTCAGTGCAACCAATTGAATTTCACGTTGGTGAAATACATCAAAAGAACAATGAAAATAATCTTGTTGTAGATAAAAAATTAACAAAAACGATTAACAATCAACCAGTGGAACTTAAGACTACAGAATTTAATGTGAATAAGGAAATAACTTTAGATTTTGATTTAAAAGGTGCTAAACCTGAACCATATTTAGGTGCTTTAGGTCATGTCGTCATTTTAGATGAAAACGCAGAGAACTTTATTCATGTACATCCTGTTTCGGATGACCAAGCAATTTTTAAAACAGAATTCACTAAGCCTGGTGTATATAAAATGTGGGCTGAATTTAAGTTTGGTGAACAAGTAAATGCGTATCCATTTGTAATAGAAGTAAAATAAGAGTTTGAAAGGGGGTATTTCTAAGTCAGAAAAACGACTTACGAGAAACCCCTTTTGATATTTATGTAAATAATTAATGGAAGGTGATTATGAATGAAAAAACTCCAACTGGAGCTCTATACAAGGCCAACTTGTTCAGATTGTCAGGAGGCAAAAGCGTTCCTTGCAAACAATAACATTTCATATATAGATTATGATCTAACGCAACAACCGTCAAAGGAAAAAGAGTTAATCAAGCTAAGTGGTGCAAGAATGGTTCCTACCTTTGTGTTCAAAAATAAATCTTTGTTTGGCCTGGCTAGCAAATCAACAGTAATGATTGGCTTTGAACAAAATATAGATGAAGTAAAAAGGTTATTAATGATTAATAACTAAAAATCGAGAACCTGCTGCAAAAGTAAGCAGGTTCTTTTTTTCATTCAAATATAAAAGTAATCTTTTCATATATAAAGATATTTAAGATTCTGCATCAATGATGAGAGAGGAATAGTAAAGAACATAAATCATTGGATAGAGCAAAATGAGTATAGAATTTCTATATAGTTGAGATAGCTTAAATAGAAAGAATGCACACGCTTCATTTAGTATGAAATGAAACGTGTGCAAGTGGAATTACAGTATAACTTATATATATTGATATATTACTCTCGAATTTTAAATTTCCTATATTTAATGAACAAGTTGCGCTTTAAGATTGTCTAATCCAAAGCGTTTAATGAATTTAAATAACGGTTCACGCTTTTTACCATTCTCAGCATAAATTTCAACGATTTTCTCTACAACCTCATACAAATGTTCAGGAGTAAGTTGCTCCATTAGTAAAGTCCCTGTTTGAGCATCAAAACCTTTTGCTTTTCCTCCTATATATAAATCATAGCCATTTTTGATTTTCATGACGCCGATATCATTGACTAAAGGTTCACCGCAGCCGATGGGGCAACCTGTATAGGCTGGGCGAAGCGTAAAGGGAACGGGTTTTCCTGCAATACGTTTATTTAGTTCAATAGCAACTGGCATACCTTCTTGTTCTGACCCTTTGCAGAAATTACAAGTTCTTAGGCTTTTGACGAAATTTCCGACAGGGTAACAGGACAGGCCAACTTCTTTAAATTTCCCTTTTACGAATTCCACATTACTTTCAAGTACATCGATGTAAAGCTGCTGGAAAGTCGTCAATTCCAGTTCATCCCCGTCATTCATGTACTGAGCAATGACAGCCAACTGTTTGGCATTTAGTTTAGCACCAAATGAAATTCCACCGTTAACGGCTAATTTCACTGTGTTGTCATTTTGAGCCATATCTATTTTCACAACCTTCTAATCTTTTATCATTTGGATTGCACATTTACATAATACCATACCATGGGAGGGTATATTCAGTTTAAATAAAATAATTCCGCGGATAATTGTTCACGAAATTATTTTCCCATAGGAAACAGGATAGAATTGATTCGTTTTGAAAGATTTCTTAATACCTTCTACATTTCTAGACTTTCATATTTTCATGTTGAAGCGTTGATTTTTCAACTTGAATTGTAGTATGTCCAATATGGAATTCTTTTTCAATTACATGAATGGCTTTTTGAAGAATCACTTGTTCATTCTCTTCATCTTTAATTAGTAAATGAGAACTCAAAGAATTTAATCCAGATGTAATTGTCCAGATATGAAGATCGTGTACATTAATAACACCATCTATACTCTCTAATGTTTTTTTAACCTCTTGTTGATCAATTGCAGCAGGTGTTCCTTCCATTAAAATATGAACGGTATGCTTAATAATTCCCCATGCACCTTTTAGGATTAATAATGCAACAACAACACTAATGATAGGATCTGCAATGTACCAGTCGAAGAAATACATGACAAGACCAGCAACAATTGCTCCGACAGAACCTAATGCATCCCCAAGAACATGAAGATAAGCACTTCGAAGATTGACATTATCTTTTACGTCACCTTTACTCATTAAAGACCATGCGCTAATAAGGTTTGCTAATAATCCCACTAAGGCAATTAACATCATAGAACCACTAGCAACAGTTGGAGGTTCAAAGAATCTTCCATAAGCTTCATATATGATGAAACCGGCAATTAAGAATAGAGTGATGCCGTTAAAAAAGGCTGCTAAAATCTCAAACCGATGGTAACCAAATGTTCTCTTTGGAGAAGCGGCTTTAGCAGCAAATCCTATCGCGACTAAGCTTAGGATTAAAGAAGCCGTATCACTTAACATATGTCCAGAATCTGCGAGTAAAGCTAAACTATTTGTAATTAAGCCTCCAAAAAACTCTAAAATCATTATTCCTGCTGTAATTGTAAGGGCCATAATGAGCCCTTTTTTGTTTCCTTCTCTACCATGATCATGACCGTGGTGGTGATGCCCGTGATCATGACTGTGGTCGTGTCCGTGATGATGCATATAAATTCCTCCTAATCATGTAATGAGTGGTCAATTACTTGTTTGAGTACTTCAATAACATGCTCGTCATCATAGCTATAAAATAATGATTTACCCTGACGACGTGATTTTACTAAACGTAAATTTTTCAGAAAGGATAGTTGATGGGATACAGCAGATTGAGTCATGTTCAGAACATCTGCAATATGTCCAACTGAACATTCTTCCTGCGATAGTAAATATAAAATTTTCACTCTTGTAGGATCTGCTAATGCTTTGAAAGTTCTTGCAACATCTTCGACTGTCGATTCATTTAAAAAGTGATGTTCACTTTGCTCCAAATTAATTGACCCTCCTTGATATTATTATATGAACACATGCTCATATGTTGATATTACAATAGTATATGTTATTTGTAAACTACGTGTTCATTATTTTGCATTAATTTATGAATTTAATGCGTCTAATTATAATAATCCATCATTCATCAACATTATAAGTGCAGAAGATGTTTAACTTAATATCACAGTAAATATTTTCTCTTCACAATGAAGTTCTGGCCCTTTCCACAAAAAGAGTCATAAAATAATTAATTGTATAACTAGCTAAATAGAAGAGTTATTTCTTTATTTTTAGATTCAAAATGGCTATCGGTTTGGATTTAAGAAAACTTTGTTATAATAAAAGATTAGAAAGAGTGGTGAATAGAGAGAATGTCGAATTGGTATAGTATTTTTCCTAAAAATCCATTGCTTAGTATTTCGACTTGGATTTTTTTCTGTTTTGCCCCTCTCTACTTCGTTTTTCGTACAGCATCAACACTAATCGTATCTATTGCAGTGGCAGTTTTAATAGTATATATCATTTGTTTTCGCTTTTCATATAGTACTAATAATGGTTTAGTTTATGTGTGTATTTCCCTAGAGATGGTCATTAATGCAGTGATGACAGTTCTTTTTGGCTACATTTATTTTGCCTTTTTCACTGCTTTCTTCATCGGGCGAATTCGCCATACTGTTGGTTTTTATATTATGTATGGACTTCATATTGCAATGACTGTTGGTTCAATTATAGGTGGTTTCTTTATCGAGACAGAGCTATTTATTAAAGAGATTCCTTTTATCGTTATTGTTGTTTTTGGTGTGATTTTAGGACCTTTTTATTTATATAGCGCGAATAAAAGAGATAAATTACAAGGTCAATTAGAAACTGCTAATGAACGTATTTCTGAACTTAGTGTTTATGAAGAACGTCAACGAATAGCTCGAGATTTACACGATACTCTAGGGCAAAAGCTTTCAATGGTTGGTTTGAAGAGTGATTTAGCTATTCGTTTAGTAAAAAAAGATCAAGACGCTGCAATAGAAGAGCTTCGCGATATTCGTCAAACGGCTAGCATTGCATTAAAAGAAGTGCGGGAAATGGTGTCGAATATGAAGGCTGTGAAATTACAGGATGAACTTCTACATGTTGAAAAAATTTTAACAGCAGCAGATATAAAAATGATTATTGAAGGTAATTCGAAATTCGATAATATTCCTGCAATTACTGGTAATACATTAAGTATGTGTTTGAAAGAGGCTGTTAATAACGTTGTAAGACATAGCAAAGCGACTGAATGTAAAATTACCATTATACAAAAATCCGATGTCATCCAATTGACTGTATTAGATAACGGTATAGGTATTTCTAATATGAATAGGAAACCATCGAGTAACGGTTTGAATGGTATGAAGGAACGAGTCGAGTTTGTAAATGGTGATCTAGAGATTTCTGGACAAAATGGTACGCTGGTGAAGGTTACTTTGCCAAATGTGATTATGTATCAAAAAGAAAATTCAAAGCATAGTTAAAATTATATTATTAAATATACAAAGGCCCCTAAAGGTATTAACTTTAAGGGCCTTTGCTCTGTTATTTATTTCACTGTAAATGTTTTTTCTTCATGGAAATGAAGCTCTTTGCCTTTTTCAACATGAAGAGTCACTTTATAAGTACCTGCATCATTGAAAGTATTTTTAACTTCGTAAGTACCGTTTGCTTTTTCCTTCAGTGTTAACCATCCTGCCTCTTCAGTAGCATTATTAACAATTTGGAAACGAACTCTTGCATCTGTCAGTGCTTTACCGTCATGCTGGATAGTGACACTAAAATTTGTGTTCTCACCTTTTTTAGCAGTTATTTGAGAGAAAGTAGCAGTAGTATCTCCATGTGCATGTTCATGTGCTTCTTCTGAATCGTGATCATTGTCTTTAGATTTTGCAACTTCTCCTGCAACCTTCATATCTGCATCGACCATTTCATGACCCTCGCCATTTGTTACATGTGCTGTAATTTTATAATTACCAGCTTCTTTAACTGTCATTTCAGCTACATAGACATTATCTTTGTTTATTTTAGTTTCTAACATTTTATCTGAATGGGTATCAGCATTTTCCACTTCGAACGTTACTTCTGAAGCATTTGTTATAACTTTTCCGTCTTCTGTTACTTTTACTTTGAATTTAACTTTGTCACCGGCTTCCGCTGTTTTAGGAACAGTTACATCAGCTTTAAGAACAGCGGCTTTAACCTCTTGTTTTTCGACTGTATCTGTATTTTTCCCTTCATTATCATTACAAGCTACAAGTGCAACACTTGAAATTAATGCTAATGCTGTTAGTGCAATTTTGCGCATAAAAAAAAGCTCCCTTCTATTCAATACGATTGATTGTACCAAAAAAGAAGAGAGAGTTTGTAAAATAAGTGTGAAGTTTTGTCTAATTTGCTTTATTTCTTGTCAATAGAGTAGGTAAAGTCATACCGATTAATACTAGAATAATCCCAATAATTTGTATCCAAGTTAAAGATTCATGTAGCACAACAACCGAAACGGTAATTGCTACAGGTAGTTCCATGGCACTTAGAATAGAAGCCATACCTCCACCGACTTTAGGGACAGCGATTGTGAATAATAAAATCGGTAAAATTATACCAAATACCCCGAGTAGTAAGCCGAATTTCCAAAGTCCAGCACCAAATAATTGCCCATTCCAAACAATTTCAGGAGATAAGAAAATAGATATTAAAACAAGTGCAAAGAATGACATAATCAACATCCGTGCAATTGTTGAAATTTCTTCAGTTGGTCTTGAATTGATTTGGATGAAAATAGAGAAGCTGACTGCAGCAGCAAAACCAAATACCCAACCTTGCCAAGCAATACCGCTTAAATCAACGTCCAAAATCCCCGCTGCTAAAATTGTTCCCGCGAAGAGAAAAATAAGAGAAATGACTTCCTCACGCTTTGGTAAGCGACGATGTAGTAAACAATCAATCAACATGCCAACCCAAGTGAATTGGAATAACATAACAACCGCTAAAGAAGCAGGTAAATAATTTAAAGATTTTCCGTAAACAATCCCTGTCGTACCAGTGAAAATCCCGGCTAAAAGTAATATAATCAGACTTTTTTTAGATAGTCTAGGTAACTTACGTTGTGTAAATATAAAGAGCAGCAAGGCTAGTGAAAATCCAACAACATATTGGCTAGTAACTGCCTCAGCTGAATCAAATCCGTGTTGCATAGCTACCTTTATAATAGTGGACAATATTCCGTAACTACTAGCCGCAAGTACAACTAATAGCGAGTAAAATAAATTTTTATTCATATAAACAACTCCTATTATTGGCCAGATTAGAATCAACCAAGAGGATAGTATAACATTTTTTTTGAATTTGTGAAGAGGGAAGTTTACTATGTAGTATTACTTTTTAAACAAAAAAACATGAGTTTCTTCAAAAGAAACTCATGTTTTTATATCACTTGTAGTAATAAGAAAATTTTAAGAATCCAAATTGTATTTGTATGACATCTAGAAGGACAATAGAAAGTTGATAATTTTGGCTAACTTTCTATAGACGAGAGCCTACAGCATTAAAGTGTTTCCAGCTTCAAGCGCTAGACTCTTAGGTCGTTTCGGTCTCTCGGCACAAGACAAAAAGCGTCTTGTGTTCGAGCCCTCCAACGCCACTCGAGTCTGGACGAGCGCCTACAGCATTAAAGTGTTTTAACCATATGGTGGAATGGTTCGTCTATGATTGTCCATGGTTCTGTGATGACGTATCCCATACGTTCGTATAGTTTGAGCGCTTTTTCTTTTTGGGTTTCTACGTTTAATGATATTTTTTTATAACCTTTTTCACGTGCTAGTTGTTCGGAGAATTCTAGAAGAATTGTTCCAATTCCTTTACCACGGAAATTAGGATTGATGCAAATTGTGTCGACGTAATATTCGTCTTCATGGGCTTCTTTATCCACTTTTGGTGTTTCAGCACCTTTTTCTTGTAGCCATGTTTCCAAGTTGGCATCCATTTGCGGTGCTGCATCGCCTGAATAAATTACTAGAGTACCGACTACTTGACCATTATGTTCTGCAACATATGTATTGAGGTATGAGTGACGGTTATCTGTGCGCTCAAATAAGGTAATTAATTCGCTTTCGATAGCTTTAGGTTCTGTTTCCCCTGTCATACGATTTGCGATATCTCCTATTGCCTCAATAATAAGTGGTGCTACAAATTTGCCATCAGTTAGTTCAGCATTTCTTACAGTAATCATCATTTTTTATCAAACTCCTTCGGCTTAAGTATAGCAAAGAGAGGCGTTAATTTCCGATTATAAGTGTTTGTGCCTATGACGAATTAAAGATTGAAAGGGAGGTTCTCCTTAATTTGACGAAAAATGTCGAAAAATACGGAAAGAAACTTTTTCAATGGGTGATTTCATGGTACGCTAGGAGTAAGATATTTTGTGGAGGAGTTTGTGAATGTTAGACTCAAAAAAAGAATTCGTTCTCGTATATGGAGATGCGTTTGTAGATTTTATTGCCAATGATATGACTAACACGTCGTTTACTAAGTTTTTAGGTGGTGCTACTGTAAATGTAGCCGCAGGAATTAGTCGCATCGGTGCGCCTTCTGCATTAATCACTATAACAGGGGATGATGAAACATCTGAATTCGTCCGTAATGAGCTAGACAAAGAGGGCGTAAACATGAATTATGCTAAAATTGTCCCTGAAAAACGTGTAAGTGGTGTACATGTCCATCTAACTGAAGGAAATGATCGCATTTTCACGAATTATATTGATGAAACACCTGATTTACAAGTAGAGCCTGAGCATTTACAAGAAGAAGCATTTAAACGTGCGTCTATATTTAATATCTGTTCAAATACTATGTTCCATCCGACTGCACTTGAAACAACTCGTGCAGCAGTAGCATTGGCTAAAAAACATAATGCATTACTTGCGATGGATGCCAATATTCGCCCATTACGATGGGAAAGCCAAAAAGTTTGTTATGATACTATAAATACATTTTTACAAAATGTGGATATGCTGAAGTTGGCTGATGAAGAATTGCTCTTCTTAACAGAAACTACAACACTAGAAGAGGGAATTGTAGCGTTAGCAAAATACAATATTCCTTTTATAATGATAACGGTTGGTGCGCAAGGCACGTATGTCGTATTGAATGGTGAAGTGAAACATGTACCGTCAATCCCTATTACATGTGTAGATTCGACCGGTGCTGGCGATGCCTTTATGGCAGGTGTTTTACGACACGCACATTTATATGGAATACCGAAAACAATGGAAGATGCTTATAATTGTGTATTCTTTGCCAATCAATTAGGAGCAATGGCTGCAACAAAAGCAGGTGCGATTACAGCAATGCCACGTTTCGAGGAGATAAAATCACTTATTAAAGAAGGGGTTTAATGGTGGAGAAAAAATATCAGGCATTATTGGATGATCGAATTTTCTTTGGAGGAGCAGCAGATGCAGTAGAAGCTGTTACGAATGAAAAAATTGATGTTGTCATCGATTTACGTGTGAAAGAACCAGAAAATGTTACTTATAATAGAGTACATGCCCCCATTGCAGATGAAGCTGAGCAGGTTGAAGCCTCTATTTTGTATGCGGTCGATAAAGTAATATCAGCATATCGTGATGGGAAAAAGGTGTTTTTCCATTGTGGAGGCGGTGGTGGTCGAGCAGGTACCGTAGCAATTGGTACGCTAATTGAACTAGGGCAAGCATCTACTATCGAAGAAGCAGAACAAAAAGCAAAGGCTATTCGCGAAAAGGTAAATGTCCGCGAGCCGATGAGGAAAGCATTGCAAAATATATATGATAAATAATTTTTGAAACCTTGTTGGATTAGCAACAAGGTTTTTTTACCGATTAAGCCTCCAATAAAAATGCCCCTATTCAACAATGTATTACTCACTAAAAACAAAAAAAGGTATTTCCTAGGGAGTTCCTATGATATCTGCTAATTTGCTACACAAAAAGAACAATGAAAACGAATGGTTTATTAACCGAAGTACACTCTACGTTATTACTGATTTGGGAAAGGTGATTATGTAGTTGAAAGCGCCTATCGAATAAAAGCGCTTTTTATTAATAATTGTGTGAGCTAATATTGGAAAACTAATCATTATTTTGATCTTAATAATAAGTAAAGGGATTATTATATATCCTTATCCCTCACGGTAATATACAATGATCCATTTGGTTGGACCTGAGCGTAAAATACATCTTTTACCTCTTCAATCTCTTTTTTGCGGAGCTTACGCATTAACCAATCTTCAGTTAAATTTAGTTCTTCCATTGTACTCCAGACAATCTTCCCATCAGCGATAACTTCCATGGGTATATGAGGAGGAGCTGAGACGTCGGCCTTTACATCTTGTTTTGTGGCACTTTGTTGAGGAGTCTTTTTCAAAATGCTCAGTTCACCATTTGTTTCTAAGACAGCGTATTCTATATCTTGAATTGAGAAGACGGATTGTTCACGCATCATCATCATGACATCATCCATATGCAACCTCGCGGATTTTAATGCTTGTACAGATAGCTCGCCATGTTTAATGATAACTGTAGGTGTATCATCGATTATTACGCGTATCTTTGGAAACTTAATTGCGAGAATACTCATAAGTATGGTCAAAGCGGTCCACCATACAAGAGAGATCAATCCATCTATAAAGGGTGTTTCTTCTTGAGAAGCGATTTCTGCAGCTGTCGATCCAATCGTAATACCTGTAATGTAATGGAAAAACGTTAACTGACTTAGCTGCTTTTTCCCGAGCCAGCGTGCCAAGATGAGGAGTACTATAAATGATATGGTTGTTCTCAGCATCATTTCCCAAAAGTTAATCTCGAAAAAATGGTCCATGTAAATCAAACTCCTTTTCAATTCATATCTGTTAGCTTTCCTTTAAAAACAATAGATATTCCCGATTAATATGAAAACATTTGCGTATTTATTGTTATAATAAGTAAATCGATTATTTCGTAAACAGAAGGAAGTGTAATAAAGGAAGATGACGACAGTAAATAAAACGCACTCATTAGGGAATCCAGTGTATCCGATAATGTTTGCAATAGGGCTTTGTCATTTGTTCAATGATACTTTACAAGCAGTTATCCCAGCCATGTTCCCTGTGTTAGAAAGTGAGAGAGGATTAACATTTACTCAGCTTGGTTTTATAGCCTTCGCATTAAATATGGTAGCTTCAGTATTACAACCGGTTGTTGGTTATTTTAGCGATAAAAAGCAAAAACCTTATGCACTACCGCTTGGTATGACTAGCTCATTTGTTGGTATGGCAGGTTTAGCTTTTGCCGCAGATTACTGGATGATCTTAGTTTCAGTAATATTTTTAGGATTTGGTTCAGCTATTTTTCATCCAGAAGGTTCGCGTGTTTCTTTTATGGCCGCAGGTTCGAAACGTGGATTGTCACAATCCATTTATCAAGTTGGTGGTAATTCAGGACAAGCGCTTGCGCCTTTAATTAGTGGATTTATATTAGTCCCATTTGGACAAAAGGGAGCAGCGTGGTTTTTAATTGTTGCCGCTATAGGGATTATAGTTTTAACTAAAATTTCAGCGTGGTATAAAAAACAATTAGAAGAAGAACGTTTATCTAAAAAGAAAAAAGAGATTATTTCTTCTTTACCACAAATGACGAAAAAGCAAGTAGGAATAGCACTTGGCTTATTAATGATGGTCATATTTGTTCGTTCATTTTATGTGACGAATATAACAAGTTTTTATATCTTTCATTTGATGGATAAGTATGGTTTGACTATACAAAAAGGACAGTTGATTATTTTTTTATTCCTAGCAATAGGAGCAGTAGGAACATTCTTTGGGGGACCGATGGCAGACAAGTTAGGGCGTAAAAATATCATCTTATTATCGGTGCTTGTACCGATGCCACTTGCCTTAATATTGCCTTATGTTCCATTGTGGGGTGTTATTGTGCTACTTATTTTAATAGGATTTTTCATTATGTTAAGTTTTTCTGTGACAGTAGTTTACGCACAAGAGTTAGTGCCAAGTAAAATTGGCACTATGGCGGGATTAACGGTTGGATTAGCTTTTGGGATGGGAGCAATAGGAGCAGTAGTTATTGGTATTATGATGGACCATTATGGGATTTTTAAAACAATGGTTGTTATATCCGTATTGCCAATATTTGCTTTAGTTGCTTTTGCATTACCGACAGATCGTAAATGGAAATTGAAAAGTTAAAGGTGTTTATAAGTGAAAAAGCTGTCTAATGGGTCATTAAATAACCATTTAGACAGCTTTTATTATTGGCGAGATTTACTTGGAATTTTCGTTGAATCTGTTACTTGATTTTCAGAGATATGTACCTCATGCATTTTGTTTTCATGCATAAACTTGAAGATACCATTGTCAAAATCAGTACCAATTTCTTTGAAGAATATACCTTCGTAATATATGTTTTTTGAGCATGTAAAGCTTACTTTATAATCGTTTCCGTCCTCTAGTAAATATGCTCGAACACCTTTTTCGAACATCGCATCTTCTTCATTGCGGACGTGACGTTCAACAGAAACGACATGTAAATCGACAAAGGAGATTGTTTTAAGAAGTAAGTTCATAAAGGAACCTTTCGTAATTTCCTCCCAACGACTTTGTGCAGTTTGTCCAATAACGACCTGTGTGATGTTGTATTGGTGTGCAACCTCTGCAATAACATTTTGTATTGGCTTTTTCTCGTTGTCGCGAATGATAAATTCCTCTACCTCTAGCTCTTCAGCAAGTTGTTGCCAATTGTTAAGATATTCAACCTTTTCAGCATCGAAGTTATCGAATGGCTGTGGATCAACCGTTAGAATATAGAGTGGACAATCTAGCATTTTAGCCATTTTATACCCTCTGCGAATCAATCTTTCTCCGTTTGCTCCGTAGTATGCACAAACTAAAATACTCTCGTCCATACGTCCTCTTAAATGTTTCACGGCAGTTCACACCTCGTGTTTAGTATTTTGTTTCTTTATATGAAATTGTCTAAATTTTATACGATTAGTTGAAGCAACAATATAAATAGCAGACTGTGTCAGTGTAATGATTTCACAAATAGTTTATACAGAAAATCGTTGTTTAACAGCATATTTAATATAATCGTTTTATTATTTATCCTACGTTTCTTTACGCATATAGGAATAATCCGTTATTTATCACTTTTAGAGTTGACTCTTTTTCTTCAAAATAATCACGAATACCCAATATGTATCCATATGGCTTCTTATTATGATGGTACTCACATTTATAGTCAAGTGCCCAAATATGTAAAAATTTATTGTTTAATAAAAGGTTATAAGGAAAGGGCAGGAAAGGTAAACAATAATAAATTAAATTAAAAATTATCTAGGCAATAAATCTTTATATTTACTGCGTAATGAATTTAATTCTTCAAGTTTTGAAATAGAATTTTCCTTCAACTCTTTTCCTACACCAATAATTAAATTTTCTATTAAAAAGGTGGGGGCAATCATTGAATGGAACTCCCATAACTCACCTCTACTTGAAAATAAAATAATGTCCGCAGTTGTATTGAAATCTGAGATCAGACAATCAGTCATGACAATAGATTTAGCCCCAACTTCTTTCGAGTAATCTAAAATAACTTTTGTTTCCGGATGTAACTTAACAAAACCAAATATAAGTACGACATCTTGATCTGTTAGATGTACTAATGATTCAAAAATCTCATGTCCACTTTTAGGCATGTAATAAATTGAAAGACCAAAACGCGAAAGTCTGAAATCTATTAATTTCCCAAGACCTTCTGAAGGGCCAGGGCTGTAGATATATATCTTCTTTGACATTACTAAAGCATCAATGGCCTTTTGAAAGTTTTCTGATGAAAAGTGGAGCAATGTTTCTTCTAAATGATGTGTACTAAGTTTTAACATTTGAGTTTGCAAATCACTAGTTTCGACTTGTTGCATAATATTTTCAAGCTTATTAGCAGGTGATATTTCAATATGCTCCTTAAGGTTATTTTTAAAATCTTTAAAATTTCTGTAGCCAATTGTTTTCCAAAATCGAGAAACTGTAGCGTTGCTTAAATTAAGTTGGTCGGCAATCTCCGTTTCTGTCGAATATAGAATACTAGTCATATTTTTTTGTATATAATCTGCTAGGATTTTTTGATTAGGTGTTAAATTTTCTAGTGGCCAATTATGAGTATTCATTTTCATCGCTCCTAATATTATATGCCTTCTTATACATATTATTTATTTTCTCATATACTATCATATTTAGTGAAAAGTATTTTTCATAAAAAATGAAATGAAAAATTATTTACATAACTTTCTAATTGTATTAACAATTGCTTAATATTTCCTCTGTATCATTTAGATTAACAAATAAAGGAGGAGTTAGTAATGACAAAACAAAATTCATTTCAATTGACTCAATCGCAAAAAATGATGGTTTTTATTTTATCCATGTCTTTATATGGTCTCTCAAATATGTTTACTGAGTTGATTCCTAAAATACAACTTGGGCCAATTGAGTTATCCGTTGAATACTTTGCATTTATCCCTTTAACCCTTTGTATTTTATTTCATCCATTCTACGCGGCTGTCGGTGCATCACTAGGAGAAATTGTCTTTGGTGAATTAATGCTCGGTCAATTTGGTGGAATTGGAGAACTTGAGAAGTTCATTATATTTTCATTGGGAATGTATATCGCTGGGATACTAGTAAGGAATCCATTGAATCGTTTACAAGTTGGAGTGGCAGTTTTTTCAGGTCTCATAGTTTTCCATCTTTTAGGATTTATTGTGGATGTTGCAAAAGTCTGGGTTGGAATTGAAGAATTAGAAGCAGTGCCTGGTTTAACAGAAAGTGTTGTTCTTATTGAAGGTGTTGCACTTTTGAATGATCTACTATTCTCCGGGACTTTGTTTGCCTTACTTCCAACACTTTATCTTGTTCCAAGACTATATGGGAAAATAGAACCTTTACTTGGTATGAAACCTAGAAATAACAAATTAAATTATTCAATCCGTGAAGTGGTCACACCTAAACTAATAATAGGTGGAGTAGTACTATCTGCAATTGCTATTTTAACTGAGTTTTTATCAGAATCAGAGTGGAATATCGGAGAGTGGGAGCCAGACTTCATAGAAATGTTTGGAGAAGGATTTATTTGGATCATTATAGGCATAGCTGCAATTCTCTCAATTCTCACTATTATATTTATGATAAAAAAATCTAAAAATAAATCAAAGGAGATTAACGACTTTGGTTAAACCGATTGTTCAATTAAAAAATGTTTCATTCACGTATCCTGGAGCTGAAAACACTGTATTAAATAATGCTAGTTTAACAATTAATGAAGGTGAATTTCTAGCGATTATTGGAGGTAACGGATCAGGGAAATCAACGTTATGTAAAACGTTTAATGGACTGATTCCTAAGTTTTATGTAGGTGATTTTGAAGGAGAAGTACTAGTTCAAGAAATGTTAACTGCTGATTACACGGTTGCACAATTATCTAAGGATATTGGCTATGTATATCAAGACTTTGAAAATCAGTTGATGCGCCCAACGGTCATCGAGGATGCTAGTTTTGTACCACTAAATTATGGACTAGCAGATTATAAAGAAAGAGGAGAGTGGGCATTAAAAGTAACAGGTTTAACTCCTCTAAGAAACGAATTTATTTGGCAATTAAGTGGTGGACAAAAGCATTTACTAGCACTAGCTGGAGTATTGGCAATGAAGCCTAAAATACTAATCGTTGATGAGCCCGTTGCACAATTGGATCCGCAACATGCAGAAGAAGTATATGACATCTTGAAAAAGTTGAATAAAGATCACGGCATAACAATTATTGTAATTGAACATCATACAGAATTCATTGCAAAATATTGTGAACAAGTTGTTTTAATGGAAAGAGGAAAAGTTTTATGGAAAAAGTGTGTTAAGGATGCTTTGTCTCAAGTAAGTGAGTTAATTGGCCATAGTATTTATCCACCACAAGTTACACAAGCAGCATATTTACTTGATGATTTTTTGAAGAAGGATTCCTATTATCCAATTACAGTAGATGATGCTGTGAAGCATTTCCATAAGGGGAAGGTTGAAAACAACGACATAGATGAGAGTGCTGAGATATCCCAAAGGTTGTTAAAGAAAGAAAAGAAAATAGTTCAATTTAATAATGTTTCGTTACAATACCGCACGTTTAAAAAACAGAAGAAGCAAGTGTTGTCTAATATTAACCTGAATCTGCATGAGGGGGATATGGTTGCTCTTGTTGGCAATAATGGAGCAGGAAAATCTTCATTGATGAAACTCATTACGGGGATTAATAAGCCGACTGAGGGGGACGTATTCATACAAGAGTTGAAGACAGCAAATACATCTGCTGAACGACTTGGGGATATTGTGTCATTTGTATATCAAAATCCAGAAGAAATGTTTATAGATGATTCTGTTAGAAAAGATATCGAATTTTATTTAAAAGTTCGGAAAGTACCTGATTACGAAAAATTAGTTGATCAGCTATTAGAGGACTTTTCACTAACCGAAATTCAACATCGTGATGGGCGACTGCTAAGTGGTGGTCAGCAAAGGAGAGTATCACTTGCTATAGGTGCTGCGATGAAACCATCCATTATTTTGTTGGATGAACCTACAGCAAATTTAGATATTGCAACAAAAAAACAAGTCGTTCATATGCTAGAAAAGTTGAAAAAACATGTCCAAACGGTAGTTGTTGCGACACATGATATGCAGCTTGTATCAGAATGGGCAAATCGAATTGTTGTAATGAATAAAGGGACAATTATTTGTGATGGAAATCGTCAAGAAGTGTTTGGGGATGAGGATTTAATGCAAAAGGCAGGACTCTCTTCACCACAAATCTTACAGCTAAGCAATGCGTTACATATGAATCCTTTATGCTACACAGTTGCAGATTTTGCGAGTAGATGGAATGTGAAAAAAGTGGAAGGAGGTATTTCTGAATATTGTGAAGAATTTGCGTGAAAAAATTTCAATTGAATATGTAAAAGGAGAATTATTAAAAACTGCTTATGGTAGCGGGGATACGTATCTAGGACGGCTAGACCCTAGGACAATAATTATTTGGTACTTATTCTTCGGTATTGCTCCATGGTTTATTCATAACAAAGTAGTACTGGTTGGATTTTTAGTGTTTATGGTTGCTATGACATTGCTTGCACGAGTAAGCCCGCTAATTATAGTAATTATGGGGGTTGGATTACTGAGTGAAATTGGCGTGTTATTTATCATCTCATTATTCTTTGGAGGTGATTTGTCCTCAATTTTACCGATGTTTTGGTTAACAATAAAACTCGCAGTTATATCACTTGCCAGCGTTGCTGTTTTTACAAGTTTGGATCCTGAAAAATTTAGTGATGCTCTGCTGAGTATGGGCGTACCAGGGCAAGTTTCATTTAGTGTTGCATATGGATATCGGATTCTACCAACGTTAATGGAAGAATTGGAACAAGTCATGCTGTCGTATCGACTTCGTGGCAAAGCACCAGATTCACATGGTTTCCTCTATTGGCGTTCAATATATTACTACATGAAAATGCTTGTGCTTTCTTTTTATCCACTTATATTGAATGGAGCAAAAAGGTCAAGAACGACTGTAGAAGCATTAGAAACAAAAGGGTTCAGTTATTCTATAAATAATCCTGCTGTGAAAAAGTTGAAAACGGCATATTTTGCATTTGGTAGAAACGATATGATTTTTATATCATCTTCAGTATTTTATGTAACTGCAGTGTTTCTAGTTAGTGCGTTTAATTAGTTTGATTTGAAAAGGAGAGAGAAATAATGAATTTTGATTTTCATACACATGGTAAGCTTTCGAAAAAGGTGGAATTTTCTTTAGAGTATTTTGTGAACATGGTAAAAGTAGCAAAGGAAAATGGACTTGATGGATTTGCACTAACTGAACATTTTAATACACGAAATTTTATGGATGTATATGATACGTTAGATCAAACATTTGTTTATGAAAATGAATATTATTTAATTGACGGCATAAAGGTCTTTCCGGCAATGGAAGTGGATATTAGAGAAGTAGGACATATTTTATTAATTGGTAATCGTACAGATATTCGTGAACTACGTATAGTCCTTGAACCGTTTACAGAAAAAAATAGCTTTATTGAATTTGAACAGTTACTTGAAAAAGCTGAAGCATATAATCTTTTGAAAATAGGTGCTCATCCATTTAGGGATAGTACGCCATTGAATGAGTTAGATCCACAATTGCTTTGTAGGTTAGATGCATTCGATTTAAATGGAAAAGACTTATATCAACAGGGTATTGATGAAAATTCTGAAAAAGTATATGGTTTCGCAGAAAATCTTAAAAAACCAGTTGTTGGTGGCAGTGATACGCATCATTTTATGCAATATGGTTGTATTGTAAATGAGCTTGGACAAGAATGTTCAACAATCGATGAACTGAAAAAAGTAATCTTTGAAGGTAGATATTCGATTGAGGTATCTTCAGAACTATATGATAAGGTTAAAACAGCAAAAGAAATGAAAGAAATAGAGAAGAGAAAGATGGAAAAGTTAATCATAAATTAAGATAAAGAGGATTTATTATTACGGCGGGTTTTTTATGACATGATTGAGGTTATGTCTATAGAAAACTCGTCTTTTTTTAATATTGATAAAGAAAAATTAACAATTTTATGACTATTTATTGTGTTAAGGTTGTCTATTATGATGATTCGAGTAGCATAAAAGTGAAATAACCGAGAAAATATTGTATAATTTACAGGTAATCTCGTTATATCCTTTTAAATATATTATCGCCATAATATGCGTTCATAGATATTAAATAGATGTAATATTAGTTTTTTACCACGTATTGTTTTACCTCTAATTCTGCATTCTTTCATTAATAAAGCACTATAAGAGCCTTAATCTGGCCTCTTAATATGGTGGTATGTATTTTGCCATCAATTAATCATTTCAAGTTAAAATTCACATGATTTTAGAATACTGCAACAAGGAGGTTTGGAATTTTGACAATAAATTTGGCAATTGTAATACCGTTTTTGATGGCAATACTTATTCCAATACTATATAGGCGTTTTACAAAACTACATATAGGCTGGCTTGTATTAGCTGTACCTGTCATTATTTTTATAATGCTAGTTCGATTAATTCCGTTTGTGGCGGAAGGTCATACTTATTCTCATACGTATAACTGGATTCCTTCTTTAGATATAAACTTTACAACATATTTAGATGGATTAAGTATGATTTTCGGACTTCTTATCACTGGTGTAGGTAGCTTAGTTATTTTATATTCCATTTTCTATTTATCTGCTAAAGAATCCCTTCAACATTTTTACTGCTATTTACTCCTTTTTATGGGCGCTATGCTTGGCGTCGTATTTTCCGATAATTTAATGGTGTTGTACGCTTTTTGGGAGCTTACAAGTGTTTCTTCATTCCTGCTTATTGCGTTTTGGCATCATCGTAAAGCTTCGCGTGCTGGTGCACAAAAAGCGATGCTCATAACAGTTACTGGCGGCGTTTCGATGCTTGTTGGTTTTATTATGTTGCACATGATGACGGGTTCATATAGTGTGCATGAAATCATACGTAATGTAAGTCAATTCACGGACCATCAGCTGTTTGTTCCTGCAATGATATTAATATTATTTGGAGCTTTTACAAAATCTGCACAGTTCCCATTCCATATATGGTTGCCAGATGCAATGGAAGCCCCAACGCCCGTTAGTGCTTATTTACATTCCGCTACTATGGTGAAAGCTGGAATATACTTAGTTGCTCGGTTAACTCCTATTTTTGGTGGAGATGCGATTTGGTTTTGGCTTGTAACTGTAGCTGGGCTTGTGACGTTGTTCTGGGGTTCGTTTAATGCGGTGAAACAAACGGATTTAAAAGCATTACTCGCATTTTCAACCGTCAGTCAATTAGGACTTATTATGAGTTTGTTTGGTATGGGTTCAGTTGCCTTTAAGCTGGGTTATTCGGACTCTACTATTATTTATACACAAGCAACTTTTGCTGCACTTTTCCATTTAGTAAACCACTCAACTTTTAAAGGTGCATTATTTATGATGGTAGGAATAGTGGATCACGAGTTAGGTACACGTGATGTGCGGAGGCTTGGAGGCTTAATGTCATTAATGCCTCTGACGTTTACGGTGGCTGTCATTGGCAGTTTGTCGATGGCTGGTATGCCACCATTTAATGGTTTCTTAAGTAAAGAGATGTTCTTTGCGGCAGCAATCCATATGCGAGAACTTGATATCTTTTCAATCAGTAGTATAGGGATTTTATTCCCTGTTGTAGCATGGGTAGCGAGTATTTTCACCTTTGTATATTGCATGATCATCATCTTCAAAACATTCTTCGGTAAACCTTATGAGAAAAGTGAGGGGAAACTGATTCACGAGGCACCAATAGGAATGCTCGTCTCTCCAATTATTTTATGTGTGTTTGTTGTAGGAATATTCATTTTTCCAAATGTTCTCGGTCAATACATTTTGAAACCTGCAATGGCAAGTATTTATCCAGGATTTGCTCCTGCTGAAGTACTGACGCCTAAAATTCATGCTTGGCATGGTATTAATACGGAATTACTCATGACGATTGGAGTCGTTATTGTTGGGGTAATGTTGTACAGAAAATTAAAAACGTGGAAGCCTGTGTATCGTTTATTCCCATATAGTTTTTCGTTTAATGAGCTATTCAGGCATTTATTAGAGGGACTAGAAAGTGGTTCAAATAAGGTGACAACTAGTTATATGACGGGTTCATTAAGGAAATATGTCCTTTATATCTATTTATTTTTCATTGTAGCGGTTGGAGGTTATTTCTTATTTAGTGGTGGATTTGCGTATAGTAGTGCAAATGATGCACCAGTTGAGATTTATGAATTTATGTTAATCATTGTGATGTTGTTAGCTGGCATATCTATGCTTTTTGCGAAGTCACGATTAACGGCTACTTTATTAAACGGGGTCATTGGCTTCGGTGTATCCATTTTCTTTGTTATTTTCAGAGCACCAGATCTAGCTTTGACACAGCTTATTGTGGAGTCCGTGACTACAGTGCTATTTTTACTTTGTTTTTCATTCTTACCAGAATGGAAACGAGAAGATTCTTCAAGGTCAGTGAAGATAAGTAATGCAGTAGTCGCTGGTGCAGTAGGTGCGCTTGTAGTGGTGATGTCATTTGCAGTAATGTACTATGATGAATTTGATTCAATTTCTTCTTATTTTGAGAATGCATACGAGCTAGCCGGAGGCGCCAATATCGTTAATACGATCTTAGGTGATTTCCGTGGTTTTGATACGATGCTTGAAGTGGTTGTTCTCTTTATTGCCGGTTTAGGTGTTTATACACTGATTAAACTGAAGGCGAGAAAGGAGGATACAGACAATGAAAATTAATGATGTAATTTTGCGGACGGTAACAAAAATTGTCGTCTTTATCATTTTGACATTGTCCGTTTATCTATTCTTCTCAGGGCATTATTCTCCAGGAGGAGGCTTTATCGGGGGGCTGGTACTTGCATCTGCAATTGTATTAATGTACTTAACTTCAGATATTGAGACAGTGCATAAAGGCATGCCGTTTGATTTTAAATTAGTTGCAGCACTGGGCGTGTTGATAGCTACAGGGACGGGTTTTGCCTCAGTCATTTTCGGCAAAGATTTCATGACACAGGCTGCTATGAAATTGAATTTACCGATTTTTGGAGAAACGGAATTAGCCTCTGTTGTATTATTTGAAGCAGGTGTGGCAATGACCGTTATTGGTGTCGTTGTTACCATAATTTTAAGCATAAGTGAGGATGAGTAGACGATGGAAACATTAATGATTTTATTAATCGGTGTGCTAATTGCAGTCGCTACGTATTTAATCCTCTCGAAAAATTTAATCCGAGTGATTTTAGGAACTGCTGTATTATCGCATGCAGTCCATTTATTAATATTAACAATTGCTGGTGTTAAAAAGGGTAATGTACCGCTATTGAAAGAAGCGGAAGCTCCATATACAGATGCACTGCCACAGGCATTAATTTTAACAGCAATTGTTATTAGCTTTGCTGTGACAGCTTTTGTTTTGGTACTAGCTTATCGCACATATCAATCCAATGGAACAGATGACTTGGAAGGATTGCGAGGGCCAGAGAATGAATAACATTGTAGTAATTCCTTTAATTTTACCAATTATGCTTGGTATCGCACTCGTGTTTTTACGTCCATATGTGAAGACACAACGTGTGATTAGTCTGTTGACGATGGTAGCAATAGCTGTTGTAAGTGTGATAATGCTTGGAAGAATTCAAGAGACGGGTATTATGCGACTTGATTTTGGTGGTTGGAAGCCACCGTTCGGTATTTTATTTGTTGCAGATTCTTTTGCTGTATTACTTGTATTAACAACGAGTATTGTGACAGCCATTTGTTTGCTTTATGCGTTTTCGTCTATTGGTGAGAAACGAGAAAACATGTTTTTTTATCCATTCGTACTATTGCTAGTAGCGGGTGTAAATGGTTCGTTTTTAACAGGAGATATTTTTAACTTATTTGTTTGTTTTGAAGTGATGTTGTTGGCATCGTACGTACTTATTACGCTTGGAGGGGAAAAGGCACAGCTACGTGAGTCATTGAAATATGTACTAATAAATGTATTGGCTTCTTGGTTTTTCTTAGTAGCACTTGCGTATTTATACGGTACATTAGGAACATTGAATATGGCGCATTTAGCAGAGCGAGTTGCTGAAGCTGGGCAAGACCCTATTTTGACGACAATAGCGTTACTTTTTCTAGTTGTCTTTGCATTAAAAGCTGGTCTACTTTTATTTTTCTGGTTGCCAGGTTCATATAGTGTGCCTCCTACTGCTGTGGCAGCTTTGTTTGGAGCTCTTTTAACTAAGGTTGGGATTTACGCCTTGTTCCGTATGTTCACCCTTATTTTCATCCACCAGCCGGAAGTGACGCATATGCTCATTAAAGGTATGGCCGCAGTGACGATCATTGCAGGTTGCTTAGGGGCTTTAGCGTATAAAGATATACGTCAAATTGTTGCGTATAATGTTGTCATTGCTGTGGGCTTCGTATTGATTGGGCTTAGCGTTTCGACAGAAGCGGCTTTTGAAGGGGCTATTTATTATTTAATGCACGATATGATAGCGAAGGCTATGCTGTTCTTACTTGCTGGTACGATGATTTATTTAACTGGAGAGACGCGTTTTGACAAGATGAGTGGTTTGATAAGAAATTACCCCGTCTTTGGTTGGATGTTTTTTGTTGTAATGGTATCACTTGCTGGGATTCCGCCTCTTAGCGGATTTGTAGGAAAGGTACTTATTGGACAAGGACTGATTGAGACAGGTTCTTATGTATTATTAGCACTGGCATTTATTTCGAGTGTTGTTGTGTTGTATTCATTATTGCGCATTTTCTTAAATGCTATTTTTGGCGAAACAATTATAAGTATTGAAGATGAAACGCCTTTGCCGAAAAGAATGCTTACTCCAATTGTATTGTTTGCAATTTGTACGATTGCACTAGGCTTTGGAGCAGAGGGGTTGTCCAGTTATGTAAGTGATGCGGCAAATACTTTAGCTAACCCATCAATTTATATTGATGCAGTGCTCGGCGGAAAATAAGAAGGAAAGAGGTGAGACGTGATGCCCGCACAGTTTTTATTGAATATATTTATCGCGGTGCTATGGATGTTATTGAAAGATGAAGATGCCCCGTATTTCTCTACATTTATGGCGGGATTTGTTGTTGGGATTGGAATATTGTATTTGATGCATCGCTTTTTTGGAACTCAATTTTACTTAAAAAGATTGTTTGCACTTATTAAATTGCTGTTTCTTTTTATATGGGAACTGTTATTATCTAGCGAACTTGTTCTGAAGCAGATTTGTAGCCCGAAGTTGAAGATAAAGCCTGGGATTTTCACATATAAAACAGCCTTAAATGGTGATTTGGAAATTACTACTCTTTCAATTTTATTAACGTTGACACCTGGTTCGGTTGTGATGGAAATATCGCCAGAAGGAGACCTTTTCTACATTCATGCGATGGATTTGGAAAAGTCGAAGGCAGATGTACTACGCTCAATTGGTAACTTTGAGAAAGCAATTATGGAGGTGACACGCTAATGAAGGAGACGATATTACTCATTTCACTAACATTATTTGCATTGACGATTATGGTTGCGTTTTACAGAGTTTTACGTGGTCCTTCAATGCCAGATCGCGTAGTAGGTCTTGATATGATTGGTGTTAATTTGCTTTCGATGATAGCGATTATTTCAATTGTATTGAAGACGAAGGCATTTCTAGAGGTTATTTTGATTTTGGGGATTCTGTCGTTCATTGGGACGATCGCATTTTCAAAATATCTAGAGAGGGGCACTATAGTTGAACGTAAATCCGATCATTGAGTGGGCAGGTGTGTTATTGATTTTAGGTGGTAGTCTGATGAGTTTAATTAGCGCATTTGGTTTGCTTCGCTTGCCAGATGTGTATACTCGTTCACATGCAGCCACGAAGAGTTCAACATTAGCTGTACTACTATCGCTTCTTGGTGCGTTCTTATACTTTTGGGCGCATGAAGGCTATATAAGTGTTCGTTTAATACTTGGTATTGTATTTGTGTTTTTAACAGCTCCTGTAGCAGGACATTTGATTACTCGTGCTGCGTATCGTTCCGGTGTTGAGTTATCGGAGTCTTCGGATGATGATGAACTTGAGGAGGTCTTGTTCCCTGAAGGGCGCAATAAGGGGAGTTAGGACTTGAGTTTTATAGGAAGCGAAAGGCTATCTAATTAAGTGGAATTGCTTAATTAGATAGCCTTTTTAATGTATTAGATGCTAAAGCTCTACCTATAGATTAAATGTTTTCTCTACATTATTCGTCCTCATAACGAAGCATTCGGTACCCGACACGTACATGAGTTTGAATATACTTTGGGTTTGCAGGATTCTCTTCAATTTTCTTGCGTAAAGTTGCCATGAAAACCCGCAAACTGGGTACATCAGATGGTAATACTTGTTGCCAAACTTCTTTCAATAGAAAATTGTGCGTCAATACTTTTCCAACATGTTTGGCCAATACGACCAATAATTTGTACTCAATTGGTGTAAGATGTACTTCTTCTCCACGAATAAATACGGTGTTGGCTAAATAGTCAATTTTCAAATTACCATTAGTAAATATGGGAAGTTCCATATCTAGAAGACTGTCTTTCTTTACTCTCCTAAGAGCTACCCGAATTCGAGCCAGTAGTTCATCTACGCTAAATGGTTTTGTCACATAATCATCTGCCCCTGCATCGAGAGCGTGAATTTTATCATGCTCCTCGCCACGTGCGCTGACAATAATAATTGGAGTTTGGGACCATCCACGAATTTTATTAATCACTTCAATGCCATCCATATCTGGTAGGCCAAGATCAAGGATAATTACATCAGGTGGCATTGAAAGTACCTTTTGCAATGCTGATTTACCATCAATAGCAATATCGTATTCATAGCCTTGCGTACTCAATGTCATCTTAATCAAATTTCCAATAGCTTTATCATCTTCTACAACAAGAATTCGGTTATTCACTGACATTGACAACTCCTTTTTGAAGTACAAAACTAAAAACGGTACCTTTTGGTTTATTGTCTGAAACAGTTAATTTACTATCGTGTACTCTTAGGATGGTTTGGCATAGTGCTAAGCCGAGCCCTAGACCCCGTCGGCTATCACTACGATAATTTTTCCCTATTGTAAAAGGTTCAAATAGTCGTGTTTTTAGAGCATCATCAATGCCAGGTCCATTATCGCTAATACTTATATGCACATAGTCTCCCTGCTCCTTTGCAGATAAGATAATCTCACTTCCTGCTGGAGTATATGTCAGTGCATTATCAATAATATTGATAATCACTTGAATGATAAGTCGTGCATCCATCACAGCAAATAACAAGTCTGGCTCGACATGACAATGAATTTGATGTGTATGTTCATTACGAACTACATGCATGAGCGCCTCTTGTATAATATCTTCAACAAGTTCGGGTCTCATCTCAATCGCAAGTTGCCCGTCATCTAACTTTGAAACGGCAAGCAAATTCTCTACCATTTGTACAAGCCACTTTGAGTTGCTGTAAATATCTTGGTATAGCTGTTTTTTTTGCATATCGTCAATTTGGCTGCTTTTGGTTAATAATATATCAGCATTACCTGAAATGCTCGTAAGTGGCGTCCTTAAATCGTGGGAGATGGCACGTAAAAAGTTTGCTCGCATTTGCTCAAGTTCAGCTTCCCGTGTAACTTGCTCATTGGATTTCTGTAAATACCATTTATCAATAGCAAACGAAAAATCATTCATAATCGCATGCAGAATATGTCGTTCAAAGGCAGGTAGTGGTGTTTCTTTCGACAACATAATACCAATTACTCCTTTGACATCATCACCAGAAAGAACTGGTAAATAATAAGAACTTGCTCCAGGAAACGTATCAGTAGAAACACCAGCCACCTGCTTATTATTGGAAACCCATGCTACTACAGCACGCTCGTTTCGATTATTAAATAGATTTTCCAACTCTTTATTTTTTGAATTAGTCATCACATCGGTTGGGAAAAATGATGTTTGCATAATCTGTTGATTGTTTATCTCAAAAAACATCGCTGGCTTTTCGACAAGCTTTACAACTTGTGACATACCCTCTGTAACAATTTCTTGTAACGATTTTGCTTGTTGTAGCTTACGGTTAGTTTCAAGCAAAACCTCCATTCGGTATGACTTCTGTACAGCACCGAGAGCTTGTTTTTTTACTTTCCTAGTCAAACTACTTGTGATTATCCCAGAAATGAACATGATGAAAAATGTCATAGGATAATCTCTGTTGTATGCTTCAAATGAGAACCTTGGTTCAGTGAATATAAAATTGAAAATAAGAACGGCCATCAATGAACTAATTATGCTAAATACCCAGCTTGTCGACCAAATGGCAAGTATTAACACGCCTAAAATGTATATTGTTATGATATTGGCTTCACTTACGCCTATTTTTGCAAAGAACAAACCAATTAAGGATGCCAAGCTAAAAATGAATAGCATTTTTAGTAAGTCATACCAATTGAATTTTAGTTGTGATCGTACATCTGGGAAACGTATTGATTCGTTTTCTTGGTCAGGTACTATATACATAGCTAAATTAGGCACAAATTCGTTGAGCCGATCTCCGATTTTTGAATTAGGTTTCCACCACTGTTTTTTTGTAGTTGTTCTACCGATAACGAGTTTTGTAACACCACTCATTTGAGCATAATTGGCTAGCGCTGCAGCAACATCATCTTCTTGTACAGTCACTATATGGCCTCCAAGTTGCTCCGTTAGTTTAATATGCTGCTGTAACCTTTCTAAATTAACCTCGTTTTCATCCTTCATTTCTTTGTTATGTACATAAAGTGCAGTGAATTTTCCGTGTAAGGCTTGAGCAAGTCTCGCTGCAGTTCGGATTACTTTCGCATTTGTAGGTGAACTGCTGATACCTACTAAAATATGTTCCTCAATTTGAGAGGTATGGAACAGTGAACAGCTTTCTTGCATTTTCTGATAATCAATTGTATCGGCAGTCCTACGTAAAGCTATTTCTCGGAGTGCTATTAAGTTAGCTTTTTGAAAAAAATGTTGCATTGCTTTTTCAGCCTGTTGTGTGTGATAAATTTTGCCTTCTTTTAATCTTTGAATTAGATCATCAGGCTCAATATCTACGAGTTTAATTTGTGTAGCATTATCAATCAGATAATCTGGAATACGTTCATTTACTTTCACACCCGTAATTTCTTCAACCAAATCATGAAGACTCTCAATATGTTGGATATTAACAGTTGTATAAACATGAATTCCTTTTGCTAATAATTCTTGAACATCACCGAATCGTTTTAAATGGCGCATTGTTGGAACATTTGTATGCGCTAGTTCATCAACCAGTACAAGATCAGGTTTACGTTCAAGCACTGCATCTATATCCAGTTCTTCAAATGACTTTCCTTTATAGTGAATCTTTTTAGTAGGAACCATCTCAAGTCCGTCGAGCAAAGCAGCTGTTTCTGGTCGGGGATGTGGTTCAACATAGCCAACAACTACATCCAAACCTAGCTTTTTTGCTTGATGGGCAGTATCGAGCATTGAATATGTTTTTCCTACTCCAGCAGCATACCCAAGAAATATCTTCAGGCTCCCCGATGCTTCTTTTAATTCCTGTCTTTTTACCTTAGCTAAAATAGCATCGGGATTAGGGCGCATGTATTCCATCCATCTTCACCTCCTTCTTATTATAGCCCCAACTAGCATTAAGACAGTATTAAGATTGAATCTTAATACCATTTTAATACAATTAGCTCTTTTTCTAACACTACATTAATTTTAACTGCATTATGATTATCCATGAAATCATTAGAAGGAGTGATCGACTTGATGGATTTATATATGGTCATTGCATTAATCCTAAGTTTTGCTAGCCTCTATTGGCTAACGGCTTGGTGTTACAAGCAAGTAGACAATTAAGGGGGTCTCATTATGTGGGTTGTAATAGGTATCATTATTGTTTCATTGTTTGGTTATTTAGGTTATGCATTGCTCTATCCAGAAAACTATTAATAAATCTATAGGGGGAAATAAATATGTGGCAAATTGCCTTAGTGCTAGTCATTTATTTACCGCTTGTCATTGTAGCAGGTCATTATTTGTATCAAGTGACGATGCAGCAAAAGATATGGCTTGATCCGGTAATGAATCGGGTGGATAACATTATCTATAAATTTTGTGGAATCAAGCAAGCTGATATGACCGGTAAACAATATGTAATAGCGCTCATTCTATCAAACGCAATTATGGTATTCATCGGCTATTTGATATTACGGATTCAGTCGACTTTATTTCTTAATCCAAATGATATCGATAACATGGAATCCACGTTGTCATTCAATACGATTATTTCATTTATGACAAACACAAATTTGCAACACTATAGCGGAGAATCAGGGTTAAGCTATTTGGCTCAGATGCTTGTCATCACATTCATGATGTTCACATCGGCTGCGACAGGTTATGTTGCATGCATGGCATTCTGTCGTAGATTGGTAGCAAAATCGGATACAATCGGAAACTTCTTTGTGGATTTTGTACGTGTGATTACACGCTTATTAATACCTCTTTCATTTATAGTTGCGTTAATTTTAGTAGCCCAAGGTTCGCCACAAACTTTAAAGGGTAACGAAACAGTTCAGACAATAGAAGGGAAAATGCAGGATATTGCACTTGGCCCTATTGCATCCCTTGAATCGATTAAACACATCGGTACAAATGGTGGTGGTTTTAACGGAGCCAATTCAACCACACCCTTTGAAAATCCAACAGTCATTTCAAACATTGTGGAAATGCTATCTATGATGTTATTACCTGGTGCTTGTGTTGTGACATTCGGTTTAATGGTAGCAAATCGACGTAAGAAAACGCTATTTGGCAAACAAGGTTTGGTTATTTTTGCAGCTATGAGTATTCTTCTCCTCATCGGCTTAGTTACTTGTTACATAGCAGAAAGTGCAGGTAACCCCATAATTAATAATCTAGGTATCTCTCAGGATATAGGTAGTATGGAAGGAAAGGAAATGCGCTTTGGTATCCCCCAATCTGTGTTATTTACAGTGGTAACGACGGCCTTTACGACAGGCTCAATAAATAATATGCATGATTCTCTAACGCCGCTTGGTGGTATGGTACCAATGTTTAATATGATGCTGAATGTCGTTTTTGGGGGTAAAGGTGTTGGATTAATGAACATGATGATGTATGTCATGTTAACTATTTTCATCGCGTGTTTAATGATCGGACGTACTCCACAATTTTTGGGCAAAAAAATCGAAGAGAAAGAAATGAAATTAATTGCACTATGCATTTTAATCCACCCGGCTCTTATATTGTTATTCTCAGCTCTTGCTGTAGCGACGACTGCTGGTATCGCAGGAATTACAAATCCGGGAGCACATGGATTATCACAGGTTTTATATGAATATGCCTCTTCCTCAGCAAATAATGGTTCAGGGTTTGAAGGTTTAGCTGATAACTCGCCATTTTGGAACATGACCACTGGATTTGCTATGTTCTTTGGACGCTATCTATCTATCATTATTCAACTAGCCATTGCGTCGCTTCTAGCGAAAAAGTTATGGCACAGTGATTCGGTGGGGACATTGAAAACCGACAATCCAATGTTCACATTCTTGCTTATTGCTATTGTCTTGATGATTGGTGCATTGACCTTCCTGCCAGCCTTAGCATTAGGTCCGATTACAGAACATTTACAAATACGTTCTTAATGAGGAGAGACATAAATGGAAACCGTAACGAAAAAGAGTTTTATAAATCGTGATATTATGAAGAGTTCAATTTTAGGCGCATTCAAAAAATTAAATCCTATATATATGATAAAAAATCCGGTTATGTTCGTAGTGGAAGTAGGTTTTGTTTTTGTCGTTTTGTTAACCATTTTCCCGAATATGATGGGTGATGTCACCGAGGGATCGGCCCGTCTTTATAATGCGATAGTAGCTTTCATCTTGTTCATTACAATCTTATTTGCGAATTTCGCTGAATCCATTGCAGAAGGGCGTGGAAAAGCGCAAGTTCAGTCACTTAAGAAAACAAAAACAGTGACAGAGGCTTGCGTTTTACTTGCTGATGGAACGCAGGTCAAAAAACAAGCCGATGAACTTAAGAAAGGTGATATTGTCTTAGTTCAGGCAGGAGAAGTTATCCCAAATGACGGGGAAGTAATTGATGGAATTGCAACAGTTGATGAATCTGCAATCACTGGCGAATCAGCGCCGGTTGTGAAAGAACGAGGAGGAGACTTTTCATCAGTTACAGGTGGAACAACGGTGACGAGTGATTGGCTGAAAATCGAAATCACCTCACTTCCTGGGGAATCATTCTTAGATAAAATGATTGCTCTTATTGAAGGGGCTAGTCGAAAAAAAACACCGAATGAAATTGCCCTAAATACGTTATTAGTCAGTTTAACGATTATCTTTTTACTTGTTGTTGTTACACTTTATCCTATGACTACTTATCTACAAGTGCATATTCCAATCGCCACACTTGTTGCTTTAATCGTCTGTTTAATCCCAACAACAATTGGAGGGTTGTTATCGGCAATTGGAATCGCAGGCATGGATCGTGTAACGCAGTTTAATGTGATTGCTATGTCAGGAAAAGCTGTGGAATCATGCGGTGACGTGGATACATTGATTTTGGATAAAACAGGTACTATCACTTATGGAAATCGTTTTGCTTCCGAATTTTTACCTATCCAAGGTGTTGGGAAGAAAGAATTAATACGTGCGGCATGGTTAAGTTCATTGACAGATGATACGCCTGAAGGGAAATCTATTTTAGCTCTTGCAAGTCAATTAGATGTGGATAGTACTGATGAAAGAAAGATCATTGATACGAGCGAACATATTGCATTTTCAGCATATACTCGCATGAGTGGTCTAGATATGAAGGATGGTACGAAAATACGTAAAGGTGCGTATGATTCGATAAAAAATAAGAGTGTAAATGCTGGTTATGCAGTACCGAAGGATCTAGAAAGTCTAGTTCATCAAGTATCAACTTTAGGTGGTACACCATTAGTAGTAATGAAGAATGAAAAGATTCTTGGCGTTATATATCTCAAAGATATCGTAAAGCCTGGTTTAAAAGAGCGTTTTGAAAAACTTCGTTCAATGGGGATTAAAACCATCATGTGTACAGGTGACAATCCACTCACTGCAGCTACAATAGCAAAAGAATCTGGAGTGGATAGCTTTATTGCTGAAAGCAAACCTGAAGATAAAATCAAGGTGATTAAGGATGAACAATCTCAAGGGAAGATTGTCGCTATGACAGGTGATGGCACGAACGATGCACCCGCTTTGGCACAAGCGAATGTGGGGTTAGCTATGAACTCGGGTACGAATGCTGCGAAAGAAGCAGCAAATATGGTTGATCTAGATTCTAACCCTACAAAAATTATTGAAGTTGTAGAAATAGGGAAGCAATTACTCATGACTAGAGGTGCATTAACGACGTTCAGTATTGCAAATGACGTAGCAAAATATTTCGCTATCATACCCGCTATGCTAATGGTTGCAGTACCGGAAATGAGTGCTCTAAATATTATGCAGTTAAATTCACCAACAAGTGCCATCATTTCAGCACTAATCTTTAACGCGGTTATTATACCTCTCTTAATCCCGATAGCAATGAGGGGAGTAAAGTATGAGCCAATGAGTGCCTCGAAATTATTAAGAAGAAACTTGCTAGTTTATGGGCTAGGCGGTATTATCGCACCCTTTATAGGTATTAAACTAATCGATTTAATGAGCGGACCAATATTGAATTTAATGGGTTTATAGGAGGGATAACATGAAAGCATTTTTTAGCGATTCTAAACAAGCGCTGAAGGTTACATTATTAATGTTTATATTGTGTGGCTTACTTTACCCATTTGCTGTCACTGGAATGGCCCAAGTGTTATTCAATCATGAGGCAAACGGGAGTTTAATTGAGATGGATGGCAAAATGATAGGCTCGGATAAATTGGGGCAGGCTTTTACTTCACCTGAATTTTTCTGGGGGCGTGTTTCAGCTATCAATTACAACGTTTATACGAAAGAAGATCTTGTACCAGATGCTAAGGGGGAGACAAATTATAATGGCGTCAGTTCAGGTACCTTTAACTATGCACCGTCTAATCCTGAGCTAAAAAAACGAATGGAAGCAGATATTGAAACATTTCTAAAAGCGAACCCAGGGGTACAACGTGAACAAATTCCTGCTGATTTAGTTACGGCATCTGGATCGGGCCTTGACCCACATATCAGTATAGAGTCTGCAAAAATCCAAATAAAACGCATAGCAAAAGCAAGCGGTCTCACTGAAGACGAAGTGAATGACATTGCAAAAGCAAATACTGATAGTCGCGCATTTAATGTTTTTGGAGAGGATAAAGTTAACGTCCTTAGCGCAAATTTAGATATTTATAAAAAAATGAAGGAAAAATAATTAGGAAATATTAATTGTGATAAATAGGATGGAATAGCCATTTAGTTACCATGTTTTATCTGTGCTCTATGGCTAATTCTTTTGTAGATGATTTTGTTATTAAGAAATTGAAATAAATTTTATACAGATAAAACCTAAATAAAATGGCATTTTCATAAGTATTTAAAGCAGGTATTTGCCAGTCTATCAAGAACAAGTATATGAAACCGAAAAAGGAGGAATTGTATATGGAGTTGCAAATTACTAAAGAAAAAAATAAAAGCAGTCACGATTACATAAATGACCAGCTATATAAATATAATTTGGCTCACTTCCCAGGAGATTTAAGAGGCAGGTATCAAGAGATTAGTATTTTTCTTAAAGATGAACACGGCAACGTTCGAGGTGGCATTATAGGTCAAGTGTGTTGGAATTGGTTAGAAATACATTCATTAATCGTTGATGAAGATTTACGTGAATATGGATATGGTACAAAACTTCTATTAGAAATAGAAAAGATTGCAATAGAAACAAAATGTGATTTTATCAAAGTAGATACACTAAGTTTTCAGGCATTAGGCTTTTATGAAAAGCATGGCTATGAGGTATTTGGTAGCATTGATAATGTTGGCAGAGACTATGAGCATTACTATTTAAAAAAAGATTTAAAAAAATAAAAACGAAGGCGAAAATAAATACCCCGATACAATATTGGGGTATTTATTTTCTTATCAAGATTACTTTGCTGTAGGGCTTAAATGCTCATGAATGAGAAGCCATTTATCCGCTTCTTTCACAAAAATATTAGTGGCTCTTCCTTTGCCACATATATACTCATCATTAATATATCCCTCATAGAAATATGTATAAATACAAGTTGCAGAGCTTTCTTTTTGGTCTAACCATTCAACATCATGTGCTTCGTAGTTTTCATTCTTTACTATTGACCAAGCATTTTCAAAGTATTGTTGGATGTCTTCGTGACATGTGCAAGTCTTGTCTGAGAAGAAATATACAGCATTAGGATGTAACAATTTTTTTACTTGTTTAAAATCGTGCGTATTTGTAGCTTTGATATAATTATCTAAAATTTGCATGTAGGCCCTCCTATAGATTGTTAAAAATAGTATACTAACCCCTAAATATCTTGTCTAATTTACATAAATAAAATTCCCCATCGTAGAGCATTCTATTATTTCGAATAAAACAAACAATGCTAAACTATAAAGAAGACGATAAAAAAATATATAAACCACTTCATAAATCACCAATAATCAGAACAATAAAGGAGCCTTACCAAATGAAAATCACAATCTTCGGTGCAACCGGACGCGTAGGAAATGAAGTATTACAATGTGCTTTAGCTGAAGGGCATGAAGTTAAGGTACTCATACGCTCACTAGATAAATTGCCAGTACATCCAAATCTCCAAAAGATTAAAGGTGATGTCAAAAATTTTGAAGATACGGTCCAAGCTATAGAGCAGGCAGATGCAGTAATAAGTGCAATTGGTACGGATAAAACGACAACATTATCAGACGGTGTCCCAAATATTATTAGGGCGATGGAGCAACTAAATGTAAAAAGAATCGTCACAATCGGTACAGCCGGCATTTTAGATAGCCGCGCTGAAAGAGGAAAACTACGTTTCCAATCATCTGAATCCAAACGAAAGCTTACTTTTGCGGCAGAGGAACATGCAAAAGCATTCCGCGCATTAGAGGCGTCGGATTTAGATTGGACAATTGCTTGTCCAACCTATTTACCTGATGGATCAGCTATTGGTGTATATCGTACAGAAAGAAATATGCTACCACTAAACGGTGAGAAAATTACAGTAGGTGACACCGCTCACTTCGTTTATAAAGAATTATTCCAAAGTGAATTTAAACACTCACGTGTCGGTTTGGCATACTAAGTTGGAAAAGTAGTTTCACAAAGAGGAATGGTGAAATCATATGGGAATGCGTAATAAAGCAATTTTTGCAGCTGTATCATTAGGTTTAGTATTTGCAGGTTATGTGACAGTTAAGAAAGTAGGGGTACAGATGTCATTATTTGAAGCAGTTGAAAAGCAAGATAGCAATGCTGTAAAAAAAGCGCTGAAATCTGAACAAAGTATAAACACACAAGATAGCAAAGGACGCACAGCGCTTATGATTGCGACGTATAATAACGATGTGAAATCGGCGAAATTTCTAATTGAAGCAGGAGCAGATGTAAATATTCAAGATGATATGCAAAACTCGCCATTTTTATATGCAGGAGCAGAAGGTTATTTGGATATTTTAAAGCTAACTACAAAAGCCGGTGCGGATCCTAAAATTACAAATCGCTATGGTGGTATTGCTTTAATTCCAGCTTCTGAACACGGCTATGTTGATGTTGTGAAATTTTTATTAACAGAAACAAATAGTGATGTGAATCATATTAATAACCTTGGGTGGACGGCATTATTAGAAGCAATCATCTTAGGCGATGGCAGTAAAAAACAACAAGAAACTGTTCGTATTTTGTTAGAGCATGGAGCTAATCCAAACCTTGCTGATAGAGATGGTGTCACACCACTTGAGCATGCAGAAAAGCTTGGCTACAAAGAGATTGAAAAACTATTAAGAAATGCTCGATATTAATATATTTATTTCTATTAAGTAAGACTCGTCATAATGACGGGTCTTTTTTTATTTTTAGAAATACTTGTTTACTTTACCTAAATAATCCAGTATAGTACATTACAACAGTAATGTACTGATGAACATTGGAGAAAGGAGGACTTCGATTTGCAATTAAATAGTGAAGGCACAAAGCCGATTTATGTACAAATTGCTGAGTGGCTTGAAAATGAAATCATTGCGGACCATTTAAAGACGGATGATAAAGTATATTCTCAATACCAGTTGGCAGAACTATTCAACATTAATCCAGCAACGGCTGGTAAAGGCTTAACCTTACTTTTGGAAGAACAAATAGTGTACAAGAAGAGAGGGCTTGGCATGTTTGTAACAGCAGAAGCGAAGAAAATGATTTTAGAGAAACGACGTAATGAACGACTAACATTAATGATCCAAGAGATTGTGTTAGAAGCGAAGCGCCTCATGGTTTCAGAGGATGAGTTAATCACTTTAATAAAACGGGCGAGTAGTAAAGAGGAGGGGAAATAATGTCGGTTATTCAATGCGAAAATATAGAAAAGAAATTCCGGAAAAAGAAGGCCTTACAAAATATTACTTTCCAGATTGAAGGAGCGAAGATCACAGGACTAATTGGTCGTAATGGGACGGGGAAAACAACATTGTTGCGTATTTTAGCTGGCTTTACGAAGCAAACTTCGGGCACAGTTACAGTCTTTGATAAAACACCGTTCAATAACCTCTTTGTTTCAGCAAATAGCATTCTTATCAATGATCAAATGCAATTCCCTGGTTCATTTAATCTACAAGACATTCTGAACTTCGCAACCGAATTTTACGGGAAATGGGATGCAGAACTAGCGGCACGTTTACTACAATACTTCCGTTTAAACCCACAATCCTATCATTCCGATTTATCAAAAGGTATGAAAAATACCTTCAATTTTATATTTGGTTTAGCTACACGCTGTGATGTGACATTGTTCGATGAGCCGATCAATGGTATGGATGAAGCAGTTCGCAAGGACGTTTATCGTGCATTATTAAAAGATTATCTGGCTTATCCAAGAACGATAATTATTTCGAGTCACTTCCTTGATGAAATGGAGCATTTACTTGAAGATATTTTGCTTCTTGATGAAGGAAAAGTGGCTTTGCATAAATCTTTAGATGAGCTGCGTGAGTATGCAGTAGGGTTGCTAGGACCAACAGATGCAATAAAGAGATGGACAGTTGGGCTTGAAGTGTTACATGAAAAGCAAGTAGTTAGTAATCAGATGTACACCGTTCTAAAAGCACAGGATTGCACGTTCAATGAACAGCAATTACTGCAAGAAGGAATTTCATTTATGCCTGTATCTGCAAATGACCTTTGCTTGTATTTAACGAACTCACGAACGGGGGACATTGACGATGTCTTTAATGAATAAAACCTTTGCGGAGACGCTACAGGTTCAAGTGAAATTTAAACTCCATGCTTATTTAGGGATGGTCGTATACTTAATCATGTTGCAAATTGTTGGCATACTAATGTCACTTATAGGTCCGACAGGGATGTTGTCTGTCTCAAGTTTTGTTGATATCGATGTTGAAATGTATACACCAACTGCTTTGATTTTTCTATCCAATTTATGGGCGTTTTATGTAGGGTTACTTATGACACGCCATGATCAACGTGCAGATATTATGCCATTTGTTTCGACACGTATTATGAGCAGTATTGGCGATGTAGTTGTATTAGTAGTGTTGGCAGTTTACGCGGGTATTACGGCAATGCTATCTAATTATGTTGTACGAATAGTAATCATGTTGAAATCGAATAAGCATATGCTAGCTGATGAAAATATGTTCAATGCACAAGAAGTGTTTTTAGCAAATTTAGTGGCTTTTATATTCTTCATTTTATGTTTTGCTGCAGTCGGTTATTTTTTAGGCATGATAGCTCAGAAATCTAAAAAAGTGTTGTTTATAATCGTAGCTGTATTCCTTTCAATGTTGTTTACATCATTTGGTCAAGAGATTCTACTAGGTACTATTAAGATTGCCCAATCTGGCTTTTTCTCATTTATGGGTGTGATGATTGTATTGAGTGCTATTTGCTTGATAGTAGCAACATTTTTGGCGGGGAATTTGGAGGTGAAGGGATGACTAACTTTAGTTTGTTCATACTTCCAATTCTGTTTCTAATTCTCATTATTTTTATAGGGATGGTATTTTTAAAATCAATATCTAAACATATGAGATTAAATCAAAGGCCACTTAAAATTTTTATCGCGTTTTATACTACTGTTCTTATTATTGCACCAATCATTTATCTTGTTTTGCCAAAAACAGAGGTGACAATACTAACAGATAAAATGCAACAAAAGTTAAGTTTAGAAAACAAATTGCTGTACAACGCACTATTTGAGAATAAAGCTACAGAATTTGATGAGAAATTTTTAGTTTATGAATGGTCTCGTGAGATTAAAGAAAAAGAAATATTTTTGAAGATGATGAATCCAGAAGAAGGCTCTCAAGTAGGTATCATAGTACAACAATCAGATGCATTAAGTAATCAAATAACCGGGAAATTATACCGGAAAAATTATTTTGTCGAAGAAATACATTTAAGAAATTTTGATTCAGTAAATATCAATATTGTAGATACATTAAACGAACCAATAATAACATGGGAAGATGCAACAACATTGGTTGTTAAAAATCCACCAAACAAAAAGTTATCGTTTGTCTCAGTGAGTGATGCGACTGATATAATCGCGTTTAATAATAATGAGGATAGTAGGGAAAATGAGGCGGCAGTTAAGATAAAAGAGTGGGAATATGCAGGTCCGTATTATTTACTTATCACTGTCCCGAAAAATGTAAAAGTGTGGTCGGACGAGGGACTACGGATCTATAAATAAGTTTGTAAGAAGGAGGAATCGTAATGTCTTTGACGACGAAGGCTATAAAGAATCAATTAAAGTTGAAGCTAAATGTCCATGCTGACATGCTTGTCTATTTAATCGTATTACAAATAATAGGTATGATACTTTTCGCGTTTAGTGGTTCAGGCCAGATGGGGAGGGGATCAGTAAATTTCTCGTTAAAATTTACTATTTATTCACCTGTGGGACTTTTCATGCTTTCTGCACTCTGGATATTCTATGTAGCAATCACATTAACACGAAAGGAAACACGTCGTGAAATATTGCCTTATATACGAACTCCGAAGATCAATAGCATTACGGATATTATTATTTTAATATATATGAGCGCATTTTTAACTTTTACAATTATGTTATCGAATTATCTTGTATATGCCATATTAATTTTATTTACTAAGAAAGAATTTGTTGAAGGTATGAACATCTTTAATGAGCCGAAAGTATTCTTCATCAATACAGTTGCTGTTTTTATAGTGAGTATGGTTATTGCAGCTATCGGATATTTAATCGGAACACTGATACAAATTTCGAAGCTTTTTATCTTAGTATTTATTGCACTTTTTATTGGTTATAATAGTTCGAAACTTAGCATGTTCATCGTTAATTATTTTTATGATCAAAATCCAACCTTTTTTCCATTTGCTATTTTTAATATTATTATCATCACTTTTTGCTTATTCATAGCAAATGTCATCGGTTCTCGTATGGAGGTGAAGGAAACATGAGTTTATGGTTTATAACAATTATGCCGTTTATTATCTATTTGCTAATTACGATTATAGTAGTTCGTTTTATTTTCAAAAAGGCGAAACATTTCCAGTTAACCAAACGTCCTACGAAAATAATCATAGGTATATATATTGTATTACTTGTTGCATCCGTAGCTTTATATCCAGCTCTTACATCATCAAATTCTTTATATTTAACAGATGCAAAGGCGAAAAAACAGCTCAAGTCAATTAAAGTTTTCGAACAAAATGCTTTAGCAAATAAGCTAACAGAGGAAGACGAAAAATATTTAGTAGATAAGTGGACATATACTTTAAAAGGTGAAGAATTGTACTTAAAACAAGTATCTACTGAAGAATATATTAATGAACAAGTAATTGTTCATTGGACCGATAATCGAAAACAGCAAATTGAAGGTAAAGTCTATAAAACACGTAATATCCTGAGCAATATGGATCTTTCAGAGAAAATTAAACCAACTATGATTAGCTGGTCAGATGAGCATACATTAAATTTTGAAAATCCTGATTCATATACATTCGAAGGTAATCTTTTCACAGATGAAATTGGTCTTTTTCCATTTGCTAACAGAGGTTTTGACACATTTGATTTTGATAAAAATATCGGTTCTGATGGTTCTACTTATGTTATTCTGAAAGTTCCGAAAAATATCAATGTAATAGACGAAAATGGTTTGAGAATGTACCCACCAGTTGAATATTGATGCCAAGTGAATACAGTTGATAGCGTTATGGTGATAATTGTAATGTGAAAACAAGAAATTAAAGAAACGAGCGATGACCATTGAAAAAGATTTTACGTATTATTATCGGATTAGTACTGGTTGTGATTTTTTGTATAATAAACAATAAATGGTTAGTCACAACAACGTATAAAATAGAATCTAAGAAATTACCGAAATCTTTCGATGGTATGCGTATCGTTCAAGTTTCTGATTTACATGATGCTACATTTGGCAATAAGCAGGATCGCCTTATTAAAAAAATTCAAGATGCAAAGCCTGATGCTATTTTCTTAACAGGAGATGTCATTGACCGCAATCGCTATGATTTAGAGGGCAGCATATATGCTGTCGCTGGTTTTGTGGAAATAGCGCCGGTTTATTATGTTACAGGTAATCATGAAATAGCTGTAAATAAAGTTTCCGAAATTAAAGGAGCTCTTACTGAACTGGGCGTTAATGTATTATCAAACGGTACCCTGCCATTTGAAAAAGATGGAGAAATAATTCAAATTGTAGGCATTGAAGACCCACTAGCTGGAACAGATACACAAGCAATGTTAGATACTGCACTTCTCCAACAATCAAAGGATAGTTTTAAGCTTTTACTAGCTCATCGACCTGAATACATGAAAATCTATGCTAAAAATAATATTGATATAGCTTTTTCTGGCCATGCACATGGCGGACAATTCCGTTTGCCAGGTGTTGGTGGTCTTATCGCACCAGGGCAAGGATTCTTTCCGAAATACACAGCTGGTACAGTTGAGGTCGATCATATGACACAAGTTATTAGTCGGGGACTTGGTAATAGTCTAATGCCTGTTCGCTTACTAAATTTACCTGAGATTGTCGTGGTAGAATTACATTCGATATAACAAAAAAATCGCTAGGTACTGATAAGCATTTCAGCACTTAGCGATTTTATTATTTTAATTTCACATCAAATAGGAATTTTAATCTCCATAGTAAAGCCTTTGACGGTATAAATGGAAAGGCGATATCTCGTGCCTTAGCTAAAATTGGGGAAGAAAATTGAGCGCTCCAACCAATTTGGCGCGAAAGTGAGATTACTTTTGCTGTACGAGCTACGCGTTCCTTTTCATAGTGTTGGAGAGCGTCTTTAAAATCAGTGAATTCAGCAAGCGCTGACGATAAAACAAGTGCATCCTCAATCGATTGCCCAGCACCTTGGCCCATATTTGGCGTTGTAGCATGTGCAGCATCTCCCAACAAAACAATGCGCCCATAAGCGAACTTCTTCAGAGGACGGATATCCTTTAAATCATGGTGTAAGATAACATCTGGCTTTGTATCAAGTATAAGGTCAGCAACGTGAGCAGGGAATTTTTCAAACAAACGAGCGATTTCTTTCCGACCTAAGGTGTGATAAAAAGCATCATTTTCGTGTGTATTTACGCAGGCAAACCAGTAAACTTGTCCATTCTTCAAGGGGGCATAGCCAAAACGTCCAGAAGTTGCCCACATTTCACAGGATGTATGTTCATCAACACGCCCCTTGTTTTCAGCTACACCACGCCAGCACATATAACCGGCATAACGCGGAGCAGAGTCAGGTACAAGTTTTTGCCGAATAGATGAGTGAATGCCGTCTGCCGCAATGAGCAAATCAGCTGTCACATATGTCCCATCTTCAAAATAAGCTGTTACTTGCGTATCTTCAGACACAACGTCTATACATTTCTTACTATATTGCACAGTTCCTTCAACTAAAGCATCTAATAAAGTACTATGTAGGTCAGACCGTTGAATCGTAATGTTTTCCTGTCCGTAAAGTCGTTTAATAGCACCAAAATCGATCGTGTTCAATATTTTTCCATTGCTGTTTTGAAACACTTGCGTTGTTAAAGTCGTCCCATTTGTATAAACCTTTTCTCCAACGCCCATTTTCATAAGTGCCTGCATGGCATTTGAACCAATGCCAATACCGGCGCCAACGGGTAGGAAAGCAGGAGTGGCTTCGAAAACTTCAACTTCAATTTGTCTTTTTTGAAGACCAACTGCAGCACATAAACCTCCGATGCCGCCACCAATAATTGCAATTTTCAACTATACTCAGACCTTTCAGAAAAGAATTATGTACTATAATTATAGGTTATAACAGAGACAGTTGTACCTATTATGCTTACGTTTCATAAATAGGACTAGTCGCAACTACATTAAATTGTTAAAATATTCATACAGATGGAGTCGGTAGTTATACGTTCACATAACCGATAATTACTACTAAAAGGAGGGCGACATGTAAAGTGAACAATTATTATGTACAAAATAGAGTGTCCCTACCTGAACAACACCCAAATCAAACTGGTGAAAATAACATATTAGAGCCTTTTTTAGATGTGGAAACGGTAAAACACTTAAAGAAAAAATATATTGCGGAAGTACAGGAGCGTTTACCAATGTATTTTTCTGCAGATAAGCGAATGAAAATGCAATCGCTTACAGAAGAGCAATTTCAACAACAAGGGCTGCCAAAAGAAATTTTTTGGAAGATGGTCGAATTTAATGTGAGTACAAAAGGTGGGATTTCTTTTGAGCGACTTCCTTCTATTGGCGAGCATCTCGATTATTTAGCTTCCGAATATATCACATATAAAATGCGCATCGAACGTGATTTTGAAAGCGAAGACCAAGTAGCACAGCTTGCTAAACTGGATGAAATTTTTGGCCGTGGGTTTACAAGAATGTCGAATGCTTTTATTGATTATGTCGGCGCTTTTTTTGAAAAAAATGAAGTTGTAGGAGAATCAGCTTTAATGGAGCAATCTATTAAAGGGATTTATCAATATAAACTTGCTAAATACGGAAATTTTGTCTTAGCTAATCCGGATTACGCTTTTATTAAAGGTACACTGGATGCTTGGTTAGAAAGAGATTCATATTTTATGGGGGATATTCTACGCTTAGTAATAGCTAAAATAGATGAGAATCGTATTAAAATTAAAGAAAATCCGTATACAACATTGGAATTAAATGCAGTAGCGGCTTTTTATCAAGCAGTACAACGGAGATTAGCTAACCAAAAGTCAACTTCCGTTAGCGAGGAGCAACTAGGAATAGAACTTGGATTTTTAGGCATGAAATTAGAAATGCTGATTCAAAAAGACGGCGTATCACCTGAGTTAGCAAGTAAAATGGAAACTGCGTATGTATCATTTTTTAACTACAAAATAGAAGATATAAATCAACGTCAAGAAGAGACAAAAAATAATCCTTATACTAGAAATCGAGAAGCATTTTGTGAGTTGAATCGTGAAATGGTTGAGAATTGGGCAAAACGTTTGCGTAATAGCTTACAAGAAGAAAATCCTCAGCAAGTATTTGAAGCAACAATCTTATCAGCCTACAATGTATTCCAAGAGAAAGTGCAACAAGTGAGTAAATTAGAACGCTACCAAGAGCAAAATGATTGGAAAACATTTTATGAGGAATCGCCAACGAATAATTACCAAGTTGAGCTACCAGATGCATTTTGTTATAACGCATTAATAGCCGATTGGAATAAATTTATATCTGAAATAATCGTCGATCAGAAGATGCTTTTCATTAAAGATAAATTTAAAAAATAGTCGTTTCTCTTTGTAGATTTTTTATTTGAAAAAAGTTTAGGAATTTGAACTAGAGGGTATTTGTTAATTACCCATTTTAAAAATTCCTTTTGCCGATCGTTAAGTTTTAAGTTAATAGTTAGTTAAAATGCCCGCATGTGAAAATAGTCAACTCTATATCACTGCGGGCATTTTCTATAATTTTTTATTTAGAAATTTGTATTCCACTAAATGAGGAGGGAAAAAGATGAAGCTAGCTCGTAATATTATTATTGCTCTCATATTAGGTGCGTTAGTTGGTATAGGGATGAATATGTGGGCGGAGGATATCTTTCCTAAGGTCGATCAATACTTCTTTAGCCCATTAGGTACCATCTTCTTGAGTCTTATAAAAATGCTTGTAGTGCCACTTGTGTTCTTCTCCATTATTTTAGGAACTGCGAATATTGGTGATCCAAAAAAGTTAGGACGTATAGGTATTAAAACGATGGTCTTTTTCCTATTGACCACAGCACTGGCTATTATTTTAGCGATTGGCTTAGCCTCGATAATTCAACCAGGGAACATCGGGCAGTTCGAAACAACAGGTTTAGAATATAAAGCAGATAAAGCGCCACCCATTTCAGAAACGTTCCTTTCTATTATTCCAACAAACCCTATTCAAGCAATGGTAGAAGGAAATATGCTTGGGACTTTATATGGTTGTAGTTATGCTCGCACTTATTTTGCATATGATCATTGTTTATGGAACAGCTATATCGTTATTAAGTCGTAGAAATCCGGTTCAATTTTTTAAAGACTTCTTCCCAGCTATGACCGTAGCCTTCAGTACATCAAGTAGTAGTGGAGATAGCTCAGAAGAAGATGGGGATTCCTAAGGCTATTAGTAGTTTTGTCCAACCATTAGGTGCAACAGTGAATATGGATGGCACCGCCATAATGCAAGGGGTAGCCACGATTTTTATCGCTCAAGTATTCAACGTGGATTTAACTTTTGGTCAACTTGTGACGGTTGTTATGATTGCTGTACTAGCGAGTGTTGGAACCGCAGCTGTACCTGGAGCGGGACTGATTATGCTGGCAATGGTTTTACAATCTGTTGGACTTCCAGTTGAAGGAATTGCTCTTATTATTGGTATTGACCGTTTGCTCGATATGGCACGAACAGCAGTTAATACAACAGGTGATATCACTTGTGCAGCTTATATAACAGAAAGTGAAAAGCGCAAAGGTGAAACTTTTGAAGACAGCAATTCAAATGATGAGGATTCATTTGATCTAGATGGTCATAGCTCATATTAAAATGGATGGTCATCCTATGGGTGGCCATTTTATATTTACATTTATTGTTATGCCGACTTCGTATAAAATGAAAGTAGGTTGATAAGATGGAAGAAGGGGTCTTGTGTCATTTTTTATCTTCATTGTGATTGGCTTTGCTGGAAACTTTATTGGGACACTAAGCGGAGGAGGGGGATTGATTTCTTTACCGACGATGCTTCTTTATGGTTTACCCGTTCATTCGGCTATTGGAGCAAATAAAGTAGCGAATACAGTTAGTTCGTTTACTAGCTTTCTAGTAATCTTTAAAGAAAAGGAAATTACGTTAAAGGAAGCAGGCATCGTATTAATCACTTGTTTATTAGGCGGAGCAACAGGCGGACTTGTTGCCTCGTTAATGAGTGGAGATACATTGACGCTAGTAGCAATTTTTTTATTAGGCTTTGCTTTTGTAACTTCATTATTAAAGAAAAGTAATTTTGAAGGGGAAGAGCAATTTAAGCTGAATATTAAAACAGGTTCATCGTTATTTGGAATTGGCATGTATGACGGGATGTTTGGACCTGGCAGTGGAACGTTACAGATGTATTTATATGCAAGTCAGAAAATCGCTTATATCCGTGCAGTAGGCTTAAATAGGGTAGGTGTTTTTGCAGGGTGCTTTGGTAGTTCTATCACATACATTTCTACTGGGAAAATTGAATGGCCACTGACGATTGCTTTAATGTTTGGCGGTATAATTGGCGCTCAAGTTGGCATTAAAGTGGCACGTAAAATGAATGTGAAATATGTTAATCCGCTATTACGGGCTATTACGCTCTTATTAATCGTACAAATTGTTGTTAATTATTATAAGTAATTGCTGAACTCATAAGTTATTTCTAATTTGCGGAGTGGCTATAACGGTATTAATCTAATAATTGGTTTAGTCTACAATAAAAATAATCCACCTCTTTATATAAAGAGGTGGATTATTTTTATTGTAAAACAGTGAGTTAATTGACTGCCTGTTTATATAATATTTCTCATCTTCTCTAGTAATTCAGCACCCGTCATTGTATGATCTCCGCCACCCTGTACGAAGGCATTGCTACCGCCACCTTTGCCATTTAAAAGTGGTAGTACAGCTGAAGATATATCTTTCATACTCATATCAATTGCATTTATACCACGAGCAGCGACAAACTGTAATTTCTCTCCTTGCTCAGCAACGAGAAGTACCACGGTATTTTCATTATCAGCTATTACTAGTCGAGCTAATTTTTGCAATTCTTGAATGGAACGCTCTGTATAAACAGCACCAGTTACACCGTTGTTAGTGGCTGCTGCAAGTTCTAATGCTTCATAGGATAGTAATTGTTCTTTGGCTGTGTCTAAAGCTTTCTCTAACCCTTTTTGGACAGATAATAGTTTTGTAACTGTATCAGCCACTTCATTTTCAGGCGTACTTGCAAGTTTAGCCACTTTGTTTAGTTCATTTTTGCGCCAGTGTAGTTCGCTTAGTACGCGCCCTCCGCAAACGAAATGCACGCGTATTTTCCTTTTTTGTTTTTCAGTATGCATAATTTTAATGGCGCTAACTTGTCCAGTTGAAGTGGGATGAATACCACCGCAGCCATTATAGTCGTAATTTGGAATGATAACTAGACGAATTTCCTCCGTTACACTAAGTTCTTTACGTAAGTTATAGTGTTCTAATTCATCTTCTGTGACCCATTTTGTTTCAATTGGTCGATTTTCTAAAATAATTTTGTTAGCTAGAGCTTCTACTGCTACAAGTTCGTCTTCACTAATGTCTTCAATATCTAAATCTATCGTTACAGTTCCTCGCCCTAGATGGAAGCTAATGGTTTGGTAGCCGAATAGCTCAACAAAAGCAGCAGTCAAAATATGCTGACCTGCATGTTGCTGCATATGATCGAATCGTCGTTCCCAATCGAGTACGCCCATTACCAATTCATCATCGTTAGGTAAAGACTCTGCAATATAATGACGAATTTCGTCGTCCACTTTCTCTACATCTACTACGGCAATACCATTTAAAGTACCTGTATCATGAGGTTGACCGCCACCAGTAGGATAGAATGCTGTGTTATCAAGCACGATAAATTCGCGTCCGTCATCTTCAATCCCTTTTCTTATAATTTTTGCTGGAAACTCTTTCATCATCGCATTTTGATAGTAAAATAATGTCTGCAACGTCACCACTCCTAATTTTTTTATCGAAAAGTACAGGTAAATCAGCTAAAAACTTTACTAATCGCATTTTTGCTTTAATATTAATGATTGAAACATGCAAAAGAGGAGCGATTCTTTATGGACATTTTAGCATATACAATGGATGAAATTTTAGATCCTACAAATATTATTGAAGGACAACGCTTTGAATTCTTATTAGATATCGAAGTAGATGAAGAAGACGAACTATTTGTAGAAGGTGGTCTTGAGATTCGCGCAATCGTAGGAAAAAAAGAGGACGACTATAAACTTGCGAATTACTTTATCATCGATAAAGGTACTGAGAAAATGCTTGAATTTGGATTAGAAGAAGATGAAGAAGAATTGATTTTGAGTTTTTGTAAAGAGCGCATTATAGCAGGCGAATAACAAATTGATTATGTAACAGAAGGCATTCGATTATAGTTTAAATACTTTTAATCTGAGTGCCTTTTTTGATATGATGAGAATTATTTTAAGAATTAATGACGAAAGAGGTAGGAGCATGTCAGCATATACACAGCCAATTTACGTCGCAATGATAGTATTTCTCCTTTTGGCCGTTATTGTTTTTGTACCATGGCTGATTTACACATATCGTAAATATGGATACTTGCCATTATCAACGACGCTAATTGCATTTTCATTTATTTTTTATTTTATTAGCGCATTATTTTTAGTTCTACTACCATTGCCAGAATCACGTAATACTTGTATTACACAACAGCCAGGTACACAGCATTATTCATTGATGCCGTTTACCTTTATCTCAGACATGTTTAAAAATAGTGGTGTGGTTTTATCTCAGCCAAGTACATATGCATTATTGGTTAAACAGTCTGCCTTTTATCAAGCCTTTTTTAATTTCTTATTACTATTACCGTTTGGCGTATACTTACGTTATTTCTTTCAACATAGAAAGTACTGGAAAAGGGCACTTGGTTTAATTTTTGCATTAACATTATTTTATGAAATCACACAAGTGACAGGGATTTACGGTATTTATAATTGTGCGTATCGTATTTTTGATGTGGATGATTTAATGCTTAATACATTAGGAGGCATACTTGGCTTCTTCATCGCACCTGCTATTTTGGCGATGTTCCCTTCAAAAGAGAGCATTAATGCAAAAGCGGAAAGATTAATTGCGCTTGATGATGTTCGTGCAATGTCTGTATTAATCGCATTACTTATCGATATTTTCATTATTAATCTGGTTGGACAATTTAGCACCGCATTTACAGAATCAAATTTAATTGTTAATTTTTTAATTAATTCTATAATTATTTTTATCGCATTTTTTGCCATTCCGATTGTTTGGAATGGACATACAATAGGTTCAAAAATTATGCGCTTCCGCTATGATAGTAAAATAAGCACTATAGATACAAATAAACGTTTGTTCAAACGCTTTGGTGCTATTTATCTCACATACTTTTCTTTCTTTGTACTAAGCATTTTCGCTCAAATGAACTTACAAATTGGTTCTCCGTATTATAAATTAAAAGTATTTTTAGCATTGGGTACTAACTTACTTGAAATAGTATTAATAGTTGCTTTGTTCTTCCATGCATTACTAGTCGCATTTGGTAAAGGTAAAAGACGATTTTACTTTGATGAAGCATCAGACTTATACACAACGAGAAAATAAAGATAGAAAAAGACTTTCTGTAATTCGGGAAAGTCTTTTTTTATTTGAGAAAATAACAATTAATAGCAGCTGAAAAAGATTTAAGGTTCCTGTAAGGTTACGACAATTATGCTGTAAGGATGAGGAGATATAGTATGTATATCAACAAATGACAGCAGAGGTGACGCAAATGGAATCATTATTAAAAGTAGAAAACGTCAAAAAAATATATGGCAAAACATCAAATGCTTACACAGCGTTAGAAAATATATCATTTCAAATTGAGCATGGTGAATTCGTTGGGATTATGGGCCCATCAGGAGCAGGTAAATCTACATTATTAAACCTTCTTGCAACAATTGATTCGCCAACAGAAGGCAAAATCTTTATGAATGATAAGGGTATTCATAATATGAAGGAAGCCGAGCTTTCAGATTTTAGACGCGATAATCTTGGCTTTATCTTTCAAGATTACAACTTGCTAGATTCACTAACTGTAAAAGAAAATATTCTATTACCGTTAGCAATTGCAAAAGTACCTGCAAAAGAAATAGAGCAACGTGTTCAAAAAATAGCTAAAGTTTTTGGAATTGAATCATTGCTTAGTCAATATCCATATCAAATTTCAGGTGGTCAAAAGCAACGTACAGCTGCAGCAAGAGCAATTGTGACAGAGCCGGCGCTCATTTTAGCTGACGAGCCAACAGGTGCACTAGATTCAAAATCCGCAACTGACTTACTAGAAAGCTTAAGTTCGCTTAATGAGAATAACGAATCAACGATTATGATGGTTACGCATGATGCATTCGCTGCAAGTTTTTGTCGCCGTATTATATTCATTAAGGATGGCCGACTTTCAAAGGAAATCTACCGTCGCGATCAAACGCGAAAAGAATTTTTCCAAGAAATCTTAGATACTTTATCTGCAATTGGGGGTAAGGTTGATGACATTATTTAGTTTAGCTAGAAAAAATATAGCACGAAATTTCTCGCAATACTTTTTGTATATAGCATCGATGGTATTCAGTATCGTCATTTACTTTACCTTTGTTACTTTAAAATATAGCGATATTGTCTCTGAGATGACGAAGTCTTCACAGAAGATGGGGTCTCTTATGAGTGGAGCGGCAGTAGTACTAATTTTCTTTGTCGCTATTTTCATCGCATATTCAAATTCATTTTTCATGAAAAAGAGGAAAAAGGAAGTAGCACTTTATGCATTGTTAGGTGTTAGAAAACGTCAAATTGGTTTCATGCTATTTTTTGAAAATTTATTGCTTGGTGTATTTTCATTAGTGATAGGTGTTTTCTTAGGATTCCTTAGCTCGAAATTGTTCGTTACCGTTTTAATTCGTTTAATGGGTTATGATGTTGTCGCTCCATTTACGTTCTCAACGGAAGCGGTTATAAATACAGCATCTGTTTTCCTAATTATTTTCTTCATCACTTCATTTCAAGGATATCGTTTAATCTATCAATTTAAATTAATCGATTTATTCCATGCATCGAAAAAGGGTGAAGTAGCACCCAAACCTTCATGGATTATAGCCATATTAGGAGTAATAAGCATTGGAACGGGTTATTGGTTAGCTTTACAGAATTTATTAACATCCGAGGCATGGCGTATTTTAGGAATGTTTACACCGCTTATTATATTAGCAACAGTTATTATAGGAACATTCCTTTTGTTCCATAGTGTTACAGGTTTTGTCTTAACTTTATTCAAACGTCGTGAAAAATGGCTTTGGAAAGGTCTACATTTAATGACCATTTCACAATTGCTTTACCGGGTTCGAGGTAACGCCCGTACATTAACTGTTATCGCTATTTTGAGTGCAACAACAGTAACTGCTGGAGGAGCGGTCTACAGTCTTTATTACAATATTAATGACAATGTAAAGCTTACTGATCCAAATACGTTCATGTACGAGCAAACAGCGAATGTTGATAACGACAAAGTAACAACTTTACTACCAACTACAAAATATGATGAAAATATCTCAGCATTATTTGTTACATTTGAAGCAAAGCAGCTAGAATCTGCAATGAGCATAGACGAAGATAAACGTATTTACACAGTAATCAATGAAACAACATACAACAAGTTAGCGAGACTTAACCAAAAAGAGGAGCTCAATTTAAAAGGCAATAAAGCGACTATTATTGATGTTCAATATCATGAAAGTCTATCGCCAAAATATGCGGGTAAGACGATTACATCGGAAAAAGGAACCGCAATTACATTAGAAGGATATCATGAAGTTCCAGTGTTAAATCTAATGGCAGGTATGACACTTGTAGTTACAGATGCGCAATATAAAGAACTTGAAAAACAAGGTGAGAGTGTGCAATTCCGTGCAATTGGAGTAGATAATGCAACAACTGATCTATCGAAGAAAATTGCTAGTGCATTACCTGAGAAAGCTCAGTTTTCAAGCGCGCCAGAAGATTATCAAAGCGGTATTGAAGGAATGGGTTCACTATTATTCATTGGTAGTTTCCTTGGTCTTGTATTCTTAGCAGCTACAGGTAGTATTATCTATTTCAAAGTACTAACAGAAGCAGAGGAAGATAAGTCACAATACAATATGCTTTATAAAATGGGTGTTGGTGCTAGAGAAATGAAAAAAACAGTGGCATCTCAAGTATTTGTTATTTTCGCTGTACCACTTATCATCGGCCTTGCACATAGTGCGGTAGCATTAACAGCATTTTCAAAGTTATTTTCAATGGATTTTACTAAGCCTGTCATCATATGGATGGCTGCTTATACAGCTATTTATGGAATCTATTATGTATTAACGGTTTATTCATATAATCGAATTATTACCCAAAATAATAAAAGAGAAGGATGATAATAATGAAAAAATTTTTAATCGCAATTGGCGCACTGATCTTAATTAGTGTTATAGGCATTGTAGTATTAGGGAAAATTGATTTTAATCGTATGAATGCAGATAACTATTATGTGCATATTACAGAGGATGGTTTGAAAAAAGAAGAGAAGCAATCTGATGGGAAAATATTTGTAACTTATATTTATAACCTAGAAGGTGTAAATGCAAAAGGTGAAGCAAAAACATTTGAATTTACAGCAAGTAAAAACTTACGTAAAGATGCATATTTAATGCTTTATGTAAAAGACAAAAAGGGCGTTTCTTCATATGATGAAGTTAAGCTTTCGGATATTCCAAAAGAAGCACAAGCGAAATTAAAATAACTATTTAAATAGGTTGCCACCAAATTCTAACTCACAGAATTGGTGGCAACCTTTTCATATGGTCAAAGAGAAGGGAAATAGATAAAACTTTAATATGAAATAGGTTTAAATAATTTATATGAAAATAATTTCCCGGGACATATTAAGCTCTTCGGTACAAATAGAGTGTGTTAAAAAGAAGGAGTACTAAGTTGTAGATTTACATCACTTAGAAAAAAACCTTTTATTTTTATAGTGAATTATTGTACATTTAATGTATTGAATAAATTTTTTATTCATAAAAAAATCTGAATATTCACACCTTTCTAATTGTTTTTCTATATTAATTAAATACTAGATAAAAAAATATAGGATATTATAATGGTGATGAGAATAGAGATAACGAATAGTAATGATAAATGATATTAAAACAATAAAGTTCAACACACAAGATTACAAGGAGTTCGCCAAATCCATCAACAGGATGTTCATTCCATACAAGATATCCGGTAATAAAAGATATATGTACAACAGAAAAACACAGTGGGAATAATATACAAGTGGTCGCTTCATAGCATTTCAATATGTTGGGACTAGTATTGTGTCAGGGAGAGGTATATAAATGGATCATTTATTTCACCCGTTTACGGGAAAACGTCATACTGTATTTGGAAGAAAGGGTATGGTGGCAACTTCACAACCATTGGCTGCTCAAGCAGGACTAGAAATCTTACAAAAAGGCGGGAATGCGATTGATGCTGCCATTGCAACTGCGGCTGCATTAACAGTTGTAGAACCAACTTCAAATGGTATTGGAGGAGATGCCTTTGCATTAGTTTGGACTAAGAATCAATTACATGGTCTAAATGCATCGGGGGCAGCTCCAAAATCAATCTCAGTTGAGAAGTTACGAGAAAAAGGGTATGAAAAAATCCCTACATATGGGGTATTACCAGTTACAGTTCCAGGTGTACCAGCTGGTTGGGTAGAGCTATCTAAAAAATTTGGTAAGCTACCGTTTAAAGAAGTACTTGAACCTGCCATTCGATATGCTGAAGAGGGATATCCGGTTTCACCAGTATTAGGTAAGTTTTGGGATTCTGCGTATCGTAAATTCAAAGAAACATGTACATCAGAGGAGTTTACTAGTTGGTTTGATACATTTGCTCCGAATAATCGTGCACCGCATATCGGAGAGATGTGGTCATCTCCTGGACACGCTTCAACGTTAAGACAAATAGCAGAAACCGATGGACATGCATTTTACCATGGAGAATTAGCAGAGAAAATGGATGCATTTATGAAACAACATGGTGGCTATTTATCGAAAGAAGATTTAGCTGATTATAAAGTGGAATGGGTAGATCCAATTTCTACTACTTATAACGGATATGATGTGTGGGAAATTCCTCCGAATGGTCAAGGGTTAATTGCGCTAATGGCTTTAAATATTTTCAAACAGACTGGAGACTCTAAGTGGCAAGATGCTGAAACGATTCATCGCCAAATTGAAGCAATGAAACTAGCATTTACTGATGGAAAGGCATTCGTGACAGATCTTGATGAAATGCCCATAGATGTACCGCATTTATTGTCAGGTGAATATGCTACAAAACGTGCGGCGTTAATAGGTAAGCAAGCCATTAATCCGGAACCTTATGAATTACCTAAAGGTGGAACTGTCTATTTAGCTGCAGCTGATGAAGAAGGAAACATGATTTCATATATTCAAAGTAACTATATGGGTTTTGGCTCAGGAATTGTGATTCCCGATACGGGAATTGCATTACAAAATCGTGGGCACGATTTTTCATTGGATAAAGAACACCCAAATGTTCTTAAGCCAGAAAAACGTACATATCATACAATTATTCCGGGATTTTTAACAAAAGAAGGACAAGCAATCGGACCATTTGGCGTGATGGGAGGATATATGCAACCACAAGGCCATTTCCAAGTCGTAACTAACACAGTTGATCACCAATTAAATCCACAAGCTACATTAGATATGCCGCGTTGGCAGTGGGTAGGAGGAAAAACTGTACATGTTGAACCAGAGTTCCCTAATTACATCGCCCAATCACTTATACGAAAAGGTCATAATGTGCAGGTGATGTCAGACGGAGGGAGTTTTGGGCGTGGACAAATTATTTGGCGAGATCCTGAAACGGGCGTATTGCAGGGTGGAACAGAATCACGTACAGATGGAGCTATTGCTACTTGGTGAAAAAAAATGAAGTGAAGTCCCAAAATGAACGCCCTAATTTGCGACTTCATAGAGATATTGCATCCGCATTTTTTAGAGTAGGTATGCTAGGATTTGGTGGTGGACCTTCTGCTATTCCGCTTGTACATCAGGAAGTTGTGAAAAAGTATAAGTGGATGGAAGATGATGAGTTTAGTGATGTAGTTGCTCTTGCTAATACTATGCCGGGTCCAATTGGCACAAAGTTGGCGGGCTATATAGGATATAGAATAGCTGGAGTGGCAGGGGCAATTAATGCAATTTTAGTCAGCGTCGTTCCAACAATTATATTAATGATTGTCTTGCTATTTTTATTGAAAAAGAATAAAGATATACCTGCTGTTCAGGCAATGGCTTCAGCAGTTGTACCAGTCGTAGCTGTAATGCTTGGTATATTGGCTCTAGATTTCGTGAAAAAGTCTGGAGAATCTATGGGATGGAAGAAAACAATCATTATTCTTTTGCTTTCATTCATAGCAATGTCTTTATTAAATATACATCCAGCTTTCGTCATCTTGGCGGTCTTTATAATCGTTTTTGCTCCTCTAGTAAAAAGGAGGAATAATAAATGATTTACTGGAATATTTTTATGGCATTTTTTATTTCTGGCATTTTAGGTTATGGAGGGGGTCCGTCTTCTATTCCGCTTGTTCAACAAGAGGTAGTGGAGCACTATGGATGGATGACCAATCAAGAATTTTCAGAAATGGTCGCAGCGGGCAATGCATTACCAGGGCCAATAGCAACTAAAATGGCTGGCTTTGTTGGATATGACCAAGGAGGTATTTTAGGCATTATTGTTGCAGTTTTTGCTACAGTTGCACCTTCTTTGATTCTCATGATAGCGTTGTTAAGTGTCTTAATGAAATACAAAGAATCACCATACGTTAAAAATTTAACGAAATATATTCGCCCAATCATAGCCGTATTATTATTAGTGATGACTTTCGATTTCGCAAAAGATGCTTGGTTAAGTATTGGTTGGATATCAACATTAATAATATTGATTGGTTCTTACTTGTTACTTGAAAAGCTTAAAATTCATCCCGCTTTTGTTATTTGTATTGCATTAATATATGGGATGGTATCTACTCTTTTTTAGATTACAAGGTAATATGGATAACAAAACAATTGATATTTATAAATAGCCTCAACGGGAAAAATAAAACACCTTCTAGTTAGAAGTTTGGTTTAGATATACCAAACTAACTTGAAGGTGTTTTAAAGTTGACTCATTTTAGCTCCATAGAACTTATTGTTGAAAGATAACAAGTTGTTAGGGAGCTATTTTGTTGTCATCATTTCATTTTTTTAAGTTGGGCATTTAACTCTTGAACACTTTTTACTTCATCTTGAACAGATGTTTTTAGTAATTTTCCCTGTCTTTCAAGAGCTGCATTTAGAGTTGATATTTCTTTAGAAACATCAGCATTCTTTTGGTCACGTTTCTTTTTCAATGATGCTACTGTGTCATATAAGTCTTCGTGACCCATAATACGACCTGCACCCCACATTAAACGATCTGCAGGTTGATCCAATACATAATCTGTGAAGTAATCGAATACCTCTTTGTCAAAATCATAAGTGTACCAGTTATTATCAATTAACCATAAATAATCATCTAGTGCTTTACCCGCATCACCTTTTTCAAGTGCTTTAATTGCTCCTTGTAAGTTAGGGATATTATTTTGTGCGTGTTCGTGAGGGAAAATTGGTTCGTCTTCCCAAGTTAAACGTACGAATTGATCTTGAGCATATTTATAAGTAGCTAATAAACTACTATTTAAAGAGCGACTGTCATCATAAAGCTTTTTCACTTCTTTTTCATCACCGGCTACTAATGCTTTTGTATAGTTAGCATTAATTTTTTCAACTTGAGCATTAATCTCTTTAGCTGTTTTAGCCGTTTCTTCAATAGCTGCTGTTAATTCATTTGAAGAAACATTTGCAGATTTAAAGACATCAGACTTAACAGATTTAGCTAACGCATCTAATCTTGTTGTGAAATCAAGAGGTGTTACAGCTGTTTGGTCATAGTGCATAGCTAGTAGACCATATAAATTCAAGTGGAATTCTAAAGCTTGACCGTTATACGTATCTTCATTGTCGTACTGTGTATGGTAATGTGAATGCATGAATTCACTATCTTGGAAATCGTTTCGTAAAGATGGAACACCTGCAATAGAGAATGAAAAATCATCAGACCAAGTACGTAATGGTGATACAACAGAAATACCGTCTTTATATACGCCATCAACTGTTGGCACAGACTTTGTGAACTTAGTTAAGAAGTTTTTCAACTCATAATCTGCACGAATTTCATTTGTAGTAGTGTGCTCATAAGCTGGAAGCTCGAAGTTCATGTCTGCAAATGCTTTTCCAACCCATTCTGGATGGATACGGAAAATCTGATTGTAAGCACCAGTAGACCAGTCATACCGCGTATTTGAAACGCCCCATTCTTCGGCAGCTAATGCATTAAAGATAATTGTTTTCTCAGGTTTATAGCCACTGTCCACTAAACCTTTTGCTACGCCCATCATTAGGGCAATCGCAGCATTATCATCTTGGAAACCATCAAAGTAAGAATCATAATGTGCTGAAAGGATAATATATGATTCTGGGTCCTTACCTTCGATTTTCCCATAGTAATTGTAAGTTGGTTGATCGAATTTAACTGTAGATTTAGCATCAAAGTTAACAGTAAGTTTATTGTTATTTGCTTTTATTGATTTTTTTAACTCTTTAGCATCATTTTGAGACATAGAGAATGCAGGCGCATCATCAGGTCCACAAATATCCTGTGCATTTAAAGCGTCGCCATCTACTTCGCTATAACCTTCACTTTGCACGGCTATAACTGCGGCTGCCCCTTTTAAATGAGCTTGATAGGCAGGGTAGTTAACCCACCAGTCTTCTCGCTGGTTTACATCTATAAGTACGAGCTTGCCTTTAATATCAAGGTTTTTCAAATCATCTGATGTTCCGCGATTTGCATAAACAACATCAAATTCTTTTGTTCCCTTTGTATCAAAATTCGTTTGATATGCCCCTAAAACAGCTAATTTTTCTTTACCATCAACTGTATTAAATGTCATATCTGCTTTTTCGAATGTCCAGCTATCAACTGTAAATTCATCTTTTGATACGTCGGTAAGCCCAATTTTCTTCATTTCATCTGCAATTTTTTCGCCAGTTTTTAGTTCTGCTTCAGATCCTGCCGAACGATATCCTAGCTTTTCATTTGTTTTAAATTCTTCAAGACTTTTGGCGAAATCAAATGAATAATCAGCACTTACTTTCGATAAATAATTATCGGAGTATTGCTTTACTGCTGCTAAATCATCGCTTTCCTTTACCTCTGTCTTTTTGTCTGCTGGTGTACAAGCCGCAAGTGATGATGCAATTAGAACTGTTGCTATTGCACCACGAAAAAATCTGTTCAATTAACCACATTCCTTTACAATAATTTTTTTCAAGCAGAACTAATTAAACGATAGTTTTAATAAAATAGCAATATTTTTTTGAATTCTTAGAAAGAATATTTTTCGACAAATAGAGGGGAATAGTATCATTAACTTGTATATCGATTTATAAAATATTATTTAAAAATTAATGATCTAGATATATATATAATGAAAAAATACAAAAAAACCAGCATACGCTGGTTCTAAAGTAATATTGTAATAGTTGTACCTTCATTTAATGTACTAGTTAATTGTAGATCACCGCTGTGAGCGAAAATAATATCCCGAGCAATTGCCATTCCAAGTCCGGTACCGTGTGTATTTTTTGTATTTGATCCACGATAATAACGATCAAATACTTGTTTAATATCTTCAGGTGAAATTCCTCTGCCATTATCAATTATCATTATTTGTGTTTTATAAAGGTTAGGCTGTGAATCTTCCGCTTGTCCACATTGTGGATAAATATTATCAATTTTTATTGTTACACACACATTTTCATCGTTATGCACAAGTGCATTGTAGATAAAGTTCAAAATGGCCCTTTTTAATAATTTTTTATCCACTTTATGCACGATTTTATTCACATTACTAACAAACTCTACCTGACTTTCTCCAAATTGAGGGTCATTTAACAATTCAATCGTCAGTTCGCGTATAAAGCTTACTATATTAATATTTTCAAAATGCAGAGGTAGCTGTTGATTACGTAAACGAGTCGTTAAATTTAAATCATCAAGTAAATCTTTCATATAAATAGATTTTTTTTCAATAATAGTTGAGAATTCTTGTACTTCGTCAGCAGTGAGATTATCAGCATCATCCTTCATCAGTTCAGCATATCCTTGAATTGATGCAAGGGGAGTTTTCATATCATGTGATACATTACTAATCCACTCTTCGCGCATTTGATCTAGGCGATTCCTTTCTTTCTCATGTTCACTTAGTTTTATTGAAAGCTCATTTACATTGAGAAAAACGTCCTTATACACACCATTTGGTACGTTTATTTTCTTGAATTGGCGGTTACGTAACTGTCCGATGAAATCGATTAATATGTGAAGTGGTTTCGTTAAATGTCGTGTAAACAACAAACCGATGACCAAAGCTATCAGTACATCCACTATTAAAAATGCTATCAGAAGTAGGTTAATAAATTTGAAAAATTGGTCATAATCATAGGTCAAAACATAACGTCCAACCCCATAATTCTTCACACCAATAAAATAATCTAAATCGTCCATTGTACTAATATAAACAGTCGTATTCCCATCAACTTCTTTATATTTATACATTTGCACTACTTCAGCAGGGGAGTAGCTCGTTGCAAGATTATCTGGTGTCTCATAAGCGGCAACTTGGTTTCCTTTAGAATCTAAAAATTGAACCCATGCATTCTTATCTTGTAATGTTTTTACACCCTCTTCATTCACAATAGGTAATCCATTTTTGATATTGACATATTGAGAGAAGGAACGTGTAAATTCCTCATCAGAGGTATCAGAAGTGTTTAAAGCAGGATGACTTGTTCGATAAAGGAGTAGGCCAACTAATAGCACAGTATTGATGATACCGACAATAATAACAATCATTACAACAGACCATAAAAAACGCCCAGTTATTCTCCACCGCATTCTATCTTCACCCCATACTGTTCAATTTATAGCCTAGACCTTTAACGGTGGTCAAAAATGTTGGATTAGATGGAGTATCCTCAATTTTTTCACGTAATCGACGTATATGCACCATGACTGTATTATCTGAGCCAAAAAAGTCCTCACCCCAAACCCTTTCAAAAAGTGTTTCTTTACTTAAGATTTGATTGGGATGATGGATAAAACAATTCATCAAGCCAATTTCTTTAGCAGTAAGCTCGATTATGTTGCCATTTTTCTTCAATTCAGTACCGTTCATATTCATTTCAAAAGGGCCAACAGTAATAGTGTTTAAAACTGTTTTTTCCTCTGAAAAGCTTGCTCGTCTTAGTTGTGCTTTCACTCGATAAGCTACTTCTTTAGGGCTAAATGGTTTTGTAATATAATCATCCCCACCAATTGCGAGGCCTAAGAGCTTATCTATCTCTTCATCTTTTGCAGACATAAATAAGATTGGTACATTCGAGATTTCCCGAATTTGTTTGCATAAATCATACCCTTCACCGTCAGGAAGCATAATATCTAGTAGCACTAATTCGGGTTTTACTTCTTGAAATTTAACCCAGCCGTCATGAATTGTGCCAGCCTTTATCACATTTGAAAAGCCTTCCTTATGTAATACCGTTTGTAGCAAATTTGCCAAATCTTCTTCATCATCTATTAATAAAATACATTGTGAGTTCATTAGAAAGCCTCCTCCATATAAAATTTCCATATCGTAAGTATAGTATACGTATTCATCTTTCACTGTATATAACAATTTCAATCACTCACCTATTATGTTAAAATAGCCCAAACTAAACTGGCGGAAAAAATTACAAGGAGATGATTAATTTGATTGAAGTAAAGGGATTGCATACAAATGCCAAAATATTCTCCCACATCCAGCAGGACAAAGCAGTAGAACAAGTCCAAGAGTTATGCGACCAACCATTTCTACACGATGCGAAAATCCGTATTATGCCGGATTATCATGCTGGTAAAGGTTGTGTCATCGGTACAACTATCGTATTAAAGGATAAAGTCGTGCCAAACCTAGTAGGAGTGGATGTTGGCTGTGGAGTACACGTGACAAAGCTTGCACCAATTGATATCGATTTCCAAAAACTTGACGATACTATAAAAAAATACGTTCCATCAGGTACTAATTTACATGATTCCGACAGTATTCGATACGTCACAGACAATTTCCCTAAAGCACTGCAATTTATAGCTTCTCATATTTTAAATGATGAAAGAAGTAAGCTTAGTCTAGGTACATTGGGGGGCGGTAATCATTTCATCGAAATGTCTCAAGATGAGGATGGCTATTTGTATTTATGCATTCACACAGGGAGCCGCTCAGTAGGTGCTAAAATTGCTACTTATTATCAAAAGTTAGCATATGAAAAGATACAACGCCGTGATGTATCTGAAATAGTAGCTACTTTAAAAGTGCAGGGGCGCTTTCAAGAAATCCAACCTGCCCTTAAGCAATATCAAAAAGAAACACCACTTATTCCAAAGGATCTTGCTTATGTACAAGGTGAAGATTTTCAGAATTACATTCATGATATGAAGCTAGCACAGCAATTTGCAAAAGAAAACCGTCGCCAGATTGCTCGCTCTATTATTGAACATTTAGATTTTGAAAAATATATCATTGAAGATTTTGATTCTATTCACAACTATATCGATACCGACAATATGATCTTAAGAAAAGGTGCCATTTCTGCACAAAAAGGGGAGCAGCTCATTATCCCTATTAATATGCGTGACGGCTCCATTATCGCTTATGGGAAGGGAAATGAAGATTGGAACTATTCAGCCCCACACGGTGCAGGGCGTATAATGAGCCGTACTCAAGCAAATAAAATTTTAAATCTTGAGGAATATCAAAAAACAATGGCTGGTATTTGGACATCATCAGTTAATAAGGAAACGCTTGATGAAGCACCAATGGCTTATAAACCAATGGAAGAAATTCTTGAAAATGTCCGTAATACTGTAGATATAAAAACAATCATTAAGCCTGTTTATAACTTTAAGGCAAGTGAGAATGAGTGGCCATCTTATCGCCGAAAGAAGCGTTCTAAGTAATTTTTAATCAGAAATGGAACTTGTACTAATGTTACTTCGTATAAAGAGAAGATAGAATAAAATCTTACCATTAGTGGAGGAACAAAATATGCTTAAAAAATTTGCCTCAGATGCACTAGGCCTTTCTGATATTGGGATTGTCGTACCAAAGGAAAATTTCGACAAAACAGAAGCCGACGATTTCGTTCTACACGAATCAGGTGAAGTTGTTTACTTTTTAATTAAAACGAAAGCAGACGAATATTGCTTCACAAATAAAGCGCTGATTCACGTAGACGGCGAAAATGCGATTAGTAAAAAGCGGCTATTAAAGCGCTATGACTATCAACACAGCACAGTCACAGATGTTATGTTAGAAACTGCAGGTACAATCGATTTAGATATTGAAATTAAATTCACTATTAACAATATTCCTATGTCCATCGACATTCACAAAAAATTCGGCACAGAAATTAAAGATTTATATAAAGCACTTCATGCAATTTCCGTAGAGATGAAAAACAACACACAATATTTTGAAATCGCTCAAAACAGTTTAACGTATGCAGCAGAGTCAATCGGCAAAGTAGAGAGTAATGCAGTAACACCAGCACAATCATTTGAACAAATCGCTCGCTTCGCTAACGATTGGGTTCTTCAAAGCAAAAAGCAATATGTTAAAGAAGATTACAGAGAAGTATTTGAGTTATATATCAATCACTAATAAAAAAGTTATCCACTTTAGTGGATAACTTTTTTATTAGATAAGTAAAAGCTTTTCTAGCAATATAATTTAAATATTATAACTCCTTAATTATTCACTTAGTTGTAGTAAAGTAAATAAATTAGGAGGGAAACAACGTGTCACAAATTGCATCACCAAAACAAAAATCAAAAACACTATCTTACATCGCAAAAATGAAAGGTAATGGCCAATCACCGCTGAAAACAAATTGGAAAGATATACTGACGGCTTTAATTGGTTGCTATATCACGATCTTTGTTCTCCTTGAACTTACGAAAGTAACTAATACGATATGGTTTATGGCCCCATTTGGTTCCAGTTGCATACTAGCTTTTGCGCTTTGGAACGGACCACTATCACAGCCACGGAATATTATTGGAAGTCATGTATTAACAAGTGCAGTTGGTGTCATTATGCTAAAACTTTTTGGTAACGAACCTTGGGCAATTGCTCTAGCAGTAGCATTAGCTATAGCACTTATTATGATTACTAAGACAACACATCCACCAGCAGGAGCCAATCCCGTTATTATTATGCTGGGAAACTATAGCTGGCATTATATCATTACACCTGTATTGATAGGTTCACTAATCATTGTTATTTTCGCACTCATAATAAATAACTTGAGAAGCACAAGAAAATATCCAACTTTTTGGTGGTGACAAACTCTACCCAAAAATGGTTAATAATTTTTAGATTAAAACAGCTAATTTAGAAATATCTGTTTTAATTCATAAAATTATTGTTCAATAAAATCCGACACAGCTAAGTTATTGGCTGGTTGTCGGATTTTTTTATTAAATGAATGAAAAAAAAGAGCACCTAACCGAGTGTTAGAAGCTCAAAAACAAGTTTATACTCACATGAAGTTCGAACTTTACCAAATAAAAACGATAAAATTACCGAACGATTGAAATCTTATCAAATTTTAGTTAATGAGTCAACCTTTGGATGTGTTATTTTTTCCGAAAATAAAAGAGCTTCTTTTTAAGAAGCTCTAATTACATTCACTCATTTTTAGATTGCTCTGGTTTTTCATAACTAAAAACGGCCACAATAATATATAAAAGTACAAATATAATAATAGAACCTGCCCATGTTACATCAATGCGACTAAAGCTCATTACTATTAAACTTTTAAAAAGGATAGCACAAATAGCAGTTTGTATGGCATAACTAATTACTGCTACTGGTTTTGACCAAAGTAGGTTAAAACTCGCAACGACAAATAAATTTATGAAGTCCACTATGAACATCATTGCGGCAATCAATAATAAAAACCATCCGTAATATAATCCATTTCTATACCACTGCTCGAAAATTTGTATAGATGCTAAATCATACTTAGCTAATAAATTATACAAACCAAAAAATCCGAAGAGCGGTACAGTCACTACTAAAAAAAGTCCAAGAATTAATATCATTATCAAAATCAGAAGTGCTGACCATCCAGATACACGGATTTTTATTTTTCTATTTTTAAACATAAAACCCTTCTTCACCTACTCATGACGCAACTTATGCGCCTCTCTTTAACCCCAAATTAAAACTCTCTATTCATGTCATACTTTTCATTATAAATCAGGAATGCTCACAATGCACCTGAATGCTATATCAGAGTACTAGAAGACAATAGAAAGTGGCTAGTGAACGATGGAAGAGCAAAGAGGTAAAAGAATTATAGATGCTTATTTATGAAAATCTTCATCCACGTATTCTTTTATACGTTTGAATAAAATGAGTCGGATCTACTTCGATTTCGAACATAAATACCCCTTGGTTTGTATGCAAATAAAATAGTCCGGAACCGCTAGAGAAAGGTTTATATGACATGTCATGAACATGTTCTAATTTAAAGACGTTTTTAGCAGTTGAAACTGAATCGGCATATAAGTGTATGTGGTGAGTAGTACGTTGTGTTGTTTGTTCAAACCAACCCGTAATCCGTTCTACTAAATGATATTTAATGTCGCATATAGCTGCGTTATTTTGTTTAGTCATGACGATACCTCCAATCATAAGATGCCCATGATAGAAAATCTATACGCATATCTTAACAGTTTTCTAATAAAAGAATGTTATCTGAACCCTCAAATTTAATGAATTCATAATGTATATTAATAACTCCAAGATGATATAACAATTAAATAAATTGTATTTGGGGAACAATTCTTGACTGGAAATGGTCATAACACTACAATGAGTAATGTGAGGTGATCAAGTCATGAGGATTCGAAAATTCAAAATGAACGAAAGTGGGTTAAATCGCTTTTTTGGCCCTCTAGAAGCCAAGATTATGGACATTTTATGGAACGATGTAGAAATGACCATCAAAGATGTTCAACAAGTGCTTGATCAAGAAAAGTTGACGAATTTTAACACAGTCATGACAGTCATGAATCGATTAGTCGACAAGGGAATTCTTCAAAAGAGAACTGAAGGTAGATCATCTTTATATAAGCCAGTACTCTCTAGAGAAGATTTTTTGAATACACAATCTAAAGAAATGACTAATGTATTAATGGACGAGTTTGGTAATGTTGTAGTTAGCCATATGCTCGATGCATTAGAAGATGTCGATGAGGATCTCGTAGCTATGCTTGAGAAAAAAATTAAAGAACTAAAAAAGGATACGTAACGTATGTACAAACGTCACTCGTCTATCACCCTCATAGTATCGCTCATTATTTCGGGAACTATTTTTTTAGAAATGGGTTTATATTTTGTCGCAAAGATAGCTGGTTGGACTGTTCAATACAATCTTGTAGTCGTCTGTCATAGCTGGTTGAGAATAATAGGATTGTCTTCACTGGGCTATATACTTGATGTACTTGTCGGCTATACACTAATTTTGACTATATGGAAAATAGGATCTCAATTCTATCATGCTATTCGTATGAAAAAGAGATTTAAGCAATATAGAGAGAATGTGCTTACGCTCAATATGAATTGTACATATTGCCAAGGTAAAGAGGTACTGCTTGTCATTTCGCATCCTACACCATTAGCACTTACGATGGGGTTTATAAAACCCAAGATCGTCTTATCAACAGGTTTGATGAATCTTATATCTGACGAAGAGTTAGAAGCTGTTATTTCTCATGAGATGTACCATAAGGAAAATCGAGATCCACTTAAGATATTTTTAATGGAACTTTGCTCATCTACAATGTGGTATATTCCGATTTTAGATTGGTGTAATCAGAAATATAAAATCATGAAAGAATTGCTAGCAGATGAATATGCCATTAAAAAACAGGAGACAACTGTACACTTAGGTAGTGCTTTGTTGAAGATGTTAAAAGTAAGTAAGTATGAAAAAATGCCTTTTTCTTATGCATCATTTGCAGATACATCTGTTAATTATCGAATTGGCTTTATTTTAGACCCGTTAAGAGAAATTCAATGGAATTTACCAGTGAAGATATTATTAATCTCTTTAGCGATTTTTAGTTTTATTTGTTCTTTATTTATTTACGCCTTGGCGTAAATTTTTTACCCCAATACACTACGCAATGTAGTCCCGATTAGGAGTGCTTATTAATGTCTAAGAAAATATTTTGGTTTGTAGGAATAGTAGTAGTTTGTATCGTAGGTATTATTGTATTAACGAAATCTACTGAAAAATCGGCAGAAATTGATTATAAAGGGCAACCGTTTTTAGGTGAAGCATCTGCACCTGTAGATATTGTTGAATTTGGTGATTATAAATGCCCAAGCTGTAAAGACTTCAATGATCGAATGTTTCCTATTATTAATAAAGATTTTGTTGAAACAGGGAAAGCTAAGTTTTATTTTATGAATTATTCTTTTATTAATATTGATTCAAATCGATCTGCTCAATTTGCTGAAACAGTCTATAAAGAGTTGGGAAATGAGAAGTTTTGGGCTTTCCATGAGCTGCTGTTCAGTAAACAACCAACAGATTTATCTTATGAAAAAGTAGATTTATACACTGAGGACTTTTTAGAAGAAGTATTATCTGAAATAGCTAACGAGAAAGAAACTAAAAAGGTAATGAAAGCTTTTGGTGAAAATGCGGGACAAGAAGCATGGGATAAAGATATGCAAATGGCAAAAAATCTCGGTGTCCAGTCAACACCAACTATCTATATTGATGGCAAGCAATTCACTGGAAAAACATACGATGATTTTGTGAAAATGGTAGAAGAGGCAACTGCTGATGGTAAATAAAGCGCTCCTTTTTGGCTGGATAACGTCGATTATAGCCATGATGGGTAGTTTGTTTTTTAGTGAACAAATGGGTTTTATCCCATGTACACTTTGTTGGTATCAGCGCATATTAATGTACCCACTTGTCTTTTTCTTAGGGATGGCTTTTTACAGAAATGATAAAGAGATTTATAAATATGTGCTTCCGATGTCGGTTTTTGGGATGCTGCTCTCTGGCTATCATTATGCATTGCAAAAGATACCATCAATGCATGAGTTCAGTACGTGCACTAGTGGTGTACCTTGCTCGGGGCAATATATAAATTGGCTTGGTTTCGTAACGATTCCATTTTTATCTTTTATCGGTTTTACAGTGATTACAATTTCGATGTTAGTACTATGGAAACGTAAATAAGTGAAATAGAAAACGCCCATCTCTTATAAAACTTAGAGGTGGGCGTTTTGAATTTAAATAAAGAATGAATAATCTTCAGGTAGAACACGTTTTAAAAATTTCTTCGTACGTTCTTCTTTAGGTTTGACGAAGATTTCATGAGGATTACCTTCCTCAACGACAACGCCACCATCCATAAAGATAACGCGGTTAGCTACATCTTTAGCAAAGGACATCTCATGAGTAACGACAAGCATTGTTGTGCCCTCATTGGCGATATTCTTCATAACAGCTAGTACTTCTCCAACTAGCTCTGGATCTAGTGCAGATGTAGGTTCATCAAAAAGAATAATGTCGGGATTCAAAGCAACTGCACGTGCAATGCCGACTCGTTGTTGTTGCCCACCTGACAGTTGACTTGGATAAGCATCATATTTGTCGGTAAGGCCCACTTTACTTAAAGCTTTTTTACCGATTTCAATAGCTTCATTTTTTGGCACTTTACGTCCAATGATAAGGCCTTCTATGACGTTTTCAAGTGCAGTTTTATTGTTAAATAGATTGTAGTTTTGAAAGACAAATGCAATTTTCTGGCGTATAGCATGAATGTCTTTTTTCTTGGCATCATGTAAATCTACATCAATTTCTCCGAAAGTAGCATGGCCTTGATCGGCCTTTTCTAAAAAGTTAAGGCAACGGAGTAAAGTCGTTTTACCAGAGCCACTAGGACCTAAGATGACGACAACATCCCCCTTATCAATGGATAAGTCGACACCTTTTAATATTTCATTATTGCCAAATGATTTATGCACATTTTTTATACTTAACATATCATCACACTCCAGTTTTAAGCATCTGCCAATTTATATTTGCGTAAGTGTTTCTCGTACAATTTGAAGCCGTATTCGACAACACTACATAAGATTAAGTACACGATGAATATATCTAAATATGCTTCAACATAGTTGTAGCCTACGTTTGCAGCAACCTTAGCTTTCAAGGTGATTTCCTGTAAAGACATTGCGTAACCAAGAGAAGTAGCTTTGATGAGGTTAACGGTAGCTGTACAAATATTCGGTAGTGCTACTACAAGTGCTTGTGGAATGATGATGCGTCGGTATGCTTGATAAGTCGTTAAACCAACCGAATGTGCAGCTTCTAACTGTCCTTTGTTGACTGTGCTTAGCGCAGAACGGAAAACCTCGATTAAAATGGCAGTAGTGCTAAATGAAAAGACGATAAAGGCGTACCAAATTGGATGAATTTTATAGACATCCATAGCCACATCATATTTTTTAAATAGTGCTGTTAAAATTAATGGAACGCTACTATAGACGATGAAAATTTGAATAATAATAGGTGTACCTCGTACAAACGATACGTAAACTTGAGCTAAGCGTTGTATAAAAGGTATTCGATAAATACGTGTTAAAGCGAGTAAAAACGCGAGCGGTATAGCAATCAGTAAAGAAACGATAGTCACAAGTAAGGCCACTGGTACGCCAGACAATGCAATGAAAAATGTATCAATCAAAAATTTATAATTTAATCCTTCAGACATGTGGGTACCTCCTTATGTTGTCTCCAACGTTTTTTTACCTTTACTAAAGAATTTTTCGAGAATTGAGAAGACTTTTTCGATGATCAATGACAATACCCAATAGATGATTGCTAAAGCGATAAAAATTTCAAGAGCATGTGCATTGATATTGCTGGCGATAATGAGATTGGCTTTTCCAACGACATCAATAAGCCCAATAGTATAAGCAAGTGCACCTTCTTGTAATAAGGCAATCATACCGTTACCAAGGTTGGGTAAAGCTACAACTAAAGCTTGTGGAAAAATAATGCGGCGATAGGCTTGAAAAGGTGTTAGGCCGACACTAACAGCGGCTTCGTATTGGCCCTTGTCAATTGAACCATAAGAAGAACGAATTACTTCGGACATAATGGCTGCAAATTGTAGTGTGAAAGTTACGATAACGAATATGGCTGTATCAATATCGTGCAAATTGAGGCCAAAATTTTCAGCTAATGCGGGTACACCATAATAAACGAGAAATAGTAACACAATCGAAGGTGTACAACGCATGATAGTTGTATAACCGTTTGCAAGTTTTTGAGCAATTCTACTGCTGCTCAATTTGGCTATTGCAAGTAATAAACCCAAAAAGGAACCTAGTAAAATGGACAGTCCTGCTATCATAAATGTCACCTTTAGAAAGGGGAGTAAAATAGGGAGTGACTCCCAGATGTAAGATGCATCAAAATATTTTTCCATATGCTCACCATTTTCGTTTTGTATTGGAAAGGCTGTTGAGTTTAATGACTCAACAGCCTAAGGACGTTACGTATGCATAAGCAATTAACGTTCCGCTTGCTCAAGTACTTCAAATAAATCACGATCGTAGAATTTTTTACTCAGTTCATTTGTTTTTTGTTGTTCTTTAATTTGTTTTATAGCTTTGTCATATGCGTCTGCAAATTTCTGCTCTTTTTTGTTGTATAGCGGCCATGTTTTAATTACAGCAAATTCGTTGTACACAACGTCATTTGCTAATTTGTGATAAGCACCATCTTTGGCTGTAACTTGCTGGTTAAAAGGACCTTCGATCATTACACCGCCGTCTACTCGGCCTTCATTGACCCATTGAACAATATCGATAGTGAAAGCATCTCCAGCTTTTAGTTTTACTTTGTTATTTGGATTTTTTTTGTTGTATTCATCGATGACTGTATATTGAGCATTATTTGCGGCAATTGGTGCTAAAGAGTAGCCGGCTGTTGCAAAGTCTTTTAGCGATTTAATATTTTCATCCTCTTTACGTAATACTAAACCTGCACTACTTAAGCCAAGAAACTCTTTAGGGTAGATGAATTTTTCTGTACGCTCTTCTGTGAAGAAGGCGTTTTTGACACCAACTTGGTATTTACCTTGTTCGACACCAATTAATAAGTCGTCACTAGTCGTGCCTACATATTCAAATTTATAGTCTGGTAATAATTCATCCACTAGTTTCATCACTTCTACATCGTATCCAGTTGGATTACCTTGGTCGTCAATATATGAAATCGGCTTACTCGCTTGGTCAAAGGCAACTTTCACTGTACGTACTTTTGAGGAATCTCCTTTAACTTTAGAATCAGAAGCCTCGCTAGTAGAGCAACCAGCTAAAATTGCGATTGAAGTAATACCGACTGCTGCAAATTTTAATAGTTTTTTACTGAACATATCTTAAAACCCCTTTTTAAGTTAATTTTTCATTATTAATTCACAATCGAATTCTTTTTCTTTTGTTCTTCAATAGCTGTTAATGCTAATTTTTTTATAGTCATATCATCCATTGGAGGATTGTGTAGACCCGCGCGTACATTGCGGTAATACCTTTGCAATGGATTAGAGTTTTGTAAACTTTTTGCGCCTACTACTCGCATTGCTTTATCAACGATATCAATGGCTGCATTAGTCACTGTATGTTTGGCAACAGCGATTTCATTGCTCAAAGAATCTCTTCGTTTTGGGTCGTCATAAGCTTCAGCTGTTCCATATAAGACAAATCTAGATTGCTGAAGTTTTAATTCAATTTCACCTAATAGATTCTGCACATTTGGTAATGAACTGATCGGTGCATCTAAACTATTTGGTTGATGGTGATTTGCAAAGTGAACGGCATAATCACGAGCTGCTTGTGCTATGCCTAAATAAGTTGCAGGAATATGCAATAACCAGCCGTTGATTTTACCCCCGCTTGGATGATTTGGTAATTCGACTAAATCCGAGTCACTTACTTTAACGTTTTGTAATATTAAGTCGTGACTTGATGTGCCACGCATCGACATTACATCCCACGTTTCTTCAATAGATACTCCTGCTGTATCTTTATGAATTAAAAAGAATCCAACTTGTTGTTTTTCCTCAATCCAAGCAGAAGTTAAAAAATAATCTAAAACAGGGGAAGCTGTTGTGAAAATTTTACGTCCAGTTATAAGCCACTCATTATTTGAGCGAACGGCGTTTGTTCCAGGACGTCCACCGCGAGTAGGGCTTCCAGTACGCGCCTCACTTACAGAACGATTTACAATAGCACCATTTTGTACTTCATTTGCAAAGAAATTAAGCTTGTCATCTGTCCACAATTTCTGCTCATACAATTCTCCAACAACACCTAAAGTCCAGCCCATAGAAAGGGAAGTATTTTCATCGTAACTAGCAAGTGTTTCTTGCAAGAGGACCATATCGTAAACTGAAAATCCTCCGCCACCGAATTCTGTTGGTAAAGTGATTGCTGGATAGCCAATTTCTCGGAGTAGGCTAAAACTCTCTTTTGGAAAAATCGATAATTCATCTACTATTGCAGCGCCCTCAGTGATTTTATCTTTTAGTAACGCTAATTTATCTAACCATTGACGTTGTAGTTCTGTTTTTATAAATATCTCTTTCACAAAAAATCCCCTCATATCCCTCTAAAATTATAATTCTTATAGAATTACTATGCATTAAAGTTATAAAAAATCCCTCATTAATAAAAGAGGGAGCTTAAAAGTTGAGTATGCACCCTTATCTGTCAAGATTTCTCTTGCTGGAAGTAGCACCATTCTGTTATACAGTGGTTGCTGAAGCTTCATCGGACCAGTCCCTTAGCTTCTCAAGATAAGTAATTTTCTAATGTTTCAATTATCTTACTTTTTCTAAAGATGAAAGTCAATATGAAAAACAAAGTATTTTTGTAGGGATTAAAAGTTTTAGAAAAGAACCTAAGATTAGAGATGGAATTTATGGTGAATAAATGAAGTGTTTTAATTATCAATGATCAGCAGAGGGCAAGGAATCAATGCATTTATCGTATTGAAGCTAGCACATACATATAACTTGCAATTGCAACGATTTATACAATAAAGTAAATATTTTCAATATTTTAGTTTTTTGAGGTTTAATGTCTACCGATAGGGGGTAAAAGAACTTAGGTTATAAAATTTGAGGGGGAATACTTATGCTAAAGATAGAGAATTTATCGAAAGTATATAGGGGTGGAAAGAAAGCCGTTGATGATATGAATATTGAAATAGAACGCGGTGAATTTGTCGCCTTTATCGGTACTAGTGGAAGTGGGAAAACGACTGCCATGCGTATGATTAATAGAATGATAGAACCAACCAAAGGCACCATTTATTTAGAAGGGGAAGATTTAGCGAAAAAGAACCCCGTAGCACTTCGTAGGAGTATTGGATATGTTATTCAACAAATCGGTCTTATGCCACATATGACCATTCGTGAAAATATTACGCTTGTACCTAAATTGTTGAAATGGACAAAAGACAAGAAAGATCAAACAGCAGAACGCCTCATTGAACTTGTAAATTTACCTCAAAGCTATCTCGATCTATATCCCGCGCAATTATCTGGTGGTCAGCAGCAGCGTATCGGCGTGCTCCGGGCATTAGCCGCAGACCAAGACATTATCTTAATGGACGAACCATTCGGCGCATTAGACCCTATTACTCGTGATACGTTACAAGACTTGATGAAAGATTTACAGCAACGTCTTGGTAAAACTGTTATTTTCGTCACGCACGATATGGATGAAGCGATTAAATTGGCAGATCGCATTTGTATAATGCATAGTGGCCAAGTTATCCAATTTGATACTCCTGACAATATCCTATCTAACCCTGCTAACGAATTTGTTCGTGAATTTATTGGCTCTCACCGTTTAATGCAAGAAAAGCCAAGTGCAAAAATTGTTGATGATGTAATGATTAAACCAATTTCTATTACGTTAGAAAAAAGTATTAATGATGCTTTTCGTTTGATGGTAACAAAGCGTGTCGACACATTATTTGTTGTTGATGGACAAAATCATTTGAAAGGTTATATCGATGTAGAGGGATTAACTAAAGCACGACATACCACTTCTAGCATTTCTGAAGCAGTAGAAAAAGACGTCTTTTATGTTCGTAATGGTACAAAATTACAAGATTCAGTACGACGTATTTTAAAGCGGAATTTAAAACACATTCCTGTTGTAGATGAAGAGCATCGTTTAATTGGACTTGTTACTCGTGCGAATATTGTGGATATGGTATATGACACTATTTGGGGTGATGAGGAAATAAATGAGGATGCAAATGATATTAATCTAGAGCAAAAAAGTGTATCTAATAAACAACTTAACTAAATACTAACTAAATAGAAAGGACGTGAGTAGATGATTGATTTTATAACACAAAACGGCGGAGATATTGTACAAAAAACATGGGAACATTTTTATATATCTGCCATAGCTTTAATTTTAGGCATTGTCGTTGCAGTTCCATTGGGTATTTTATTATCAAAACTACAGAGAACCGCTAAAATCGTTTTAGGCATTACAAGTGTTCTGCAAACACTACCATCATTAGCTATTTTAGCAATTATGATTCCATTCTTAGGAGTCGGGAAAATCCCTGCAATTATTGCTCTATTTATCTACACACTATTACCTATTTTAAATAATACGTATATTGGTATGAATTCTGTTAATTCAGGTCTGAAATCAGCCGGAATTAGTATGGGAATGACAAAAATTCAATCCATCGGGATGGTCGAGCTGCCATTAGCTATCCCTGTCATTATGTCGGGGATTAGATTATCAGCAGTCTATGCCATCTCGTGGGCAACTTTAGCATCTTACATAGGAGCAGGAGGCTTAGGTGATTTTATTTTTAATGGACTGAACCTTTATCAACCCGAATTTATTATTGGCGGCGCTGTGTTAGTAACTATTTTGGCCTTAATTACTGACTTTATATTATCTAAAGTAGAAAAGTGGGCTACACCAAGAGGTTTAAAAATTGAACGATAGGAGGGGAACATGCTTATGAAATATAAACAAATAATTACGATTAGCTTGATTATGACAGTGTTATTTTTATCTGCTTGTTCGCTGACTGGTTCAAGTGATGATAATGATGTGAAAATTGCTTCAATGACAACAACAGAAAGTAAGATCATGGCTAATATGCTGAAATTAATGATTGAACATGAAACGGATGAAAAGGTAGAACTGATTAATAACCTAGGATCAAGTGTCGTCCTGCATCAAGCAATGATTAATGGCGATGCAAATATTTCTTCAACACGTTATACAGGAACAGACCTTACTGGGGCTTTAAAAGAAGATCCTGTTAAAGACCCGAAAAAAGCGATGGATAATGTACAAAAAATATTCCAAGAGCGCTACGACCAAACCTTCTTCGACACATATGGTTTTGCAAATACTTATGCATTTATGGTCACGCGTGAAATGGCTGAAAAACATCATTTGAAAAAAGTGAGTGACTTAAAAGATATCGCAAAAGATTTACAGGCAGGCGTCGACAACTCATGGGTCAATCGTGTCGGGGATGGCTATAAAGACTTTGTGAAAAAGTATGGCTTTGATTTTAAAGACGTATACCCTATGCAGATTGGGCTTGTCTACGATGCTGTAGAAGCAGGCAAAATGGATGTGATTCTTGGCTATACAACAGATGGTCGCATTGCAAGTTATGATCTTGTTGTATTAGAGGATGACCGACAATTTTTCCCACCGTATGATGCAAGTACTCTTGCAGTAAATGAATTATTAGAAGCAAAACCAAAAGTAAAAGCAGCGATTGAAAAACTAATAGGTAAAATTTCAACAGAGCAAATGCAAAAGCTTAACTATGAAGCTGATAACAATCTAGTTGAACCAGCTATTGTAGCCGAAAAATTCTTAGAAGAACATAATTATTTTGAGGATGAAGAAGGAGGGAAAAAGGATGACTGATTTAAATACATTCCAACAATTCTTTTACTACTTCTCTGAAAATGGTTCTTATGTATTTGAGCAATTTATAACACATTTTCTTATCTCGATTTATGGTGTAATCTTAGCAGCCATCGTCGGTATTCCACTGGGCATACTTATTTCGAAATACGCTAAATTATCAGGGTTCATCATTACGATAGCGAATATAATACAGACTATACCGGCGCTTGCATTGCTGGCGATTCTTATGCTAGGCATGGGGCTTGGAAAAACGACAGTAATTATTACTGTATTCTTATATTCACTACTTCCGATTATTAAAAACACATATACAGGCATTAATAATATTAACAAAGACCTTACTGATTCCGGTAGAGGAATGGGTATGACACGCATACAAGTGCTGTATATGATTGAGTTGCCACTCTCACTCTCTGTAATTATTGCAGGAATTCGTATAGCCCTTGTTGTTGCAATCGGTATTACAGCAATCGGTGCTTTCATTGGGGCAGGTGGACTCGGGGATATTATTATCCGTGGTACAAATGCTACAGATGGTACAGCGATTATTCTAGCAGGCGCTATTCCAACAGCGCTTATGGCTGTTATAACAGATTTGATACTTGGTTTCATAGAGCGTAAATTGGACCCAGTAAAACGTCAAAAAAATTTAACGACACCAACAGTACAAAGCTTGAATGAGTAATGTAAAAGCCTTGAAACCAAAATTATTTGGTTTCAAGGCTTTTTTGTTACTCGTTAATCATTTTCATATAATCAAACATTAGAGATACATTCGTAAATCTTTCTAAAGAGGCAAGGTCAGCGGATATGCTTTGCCAACTTTCCATATATTTTTCTTCTAATGTCATACTAGTTGAAATGGGTAAAAAATTAGAAAGAAATTCTTCTATTGGCTTTTGTTCATTTTCTAAAAACTCCTCAACCTCACGTACTTTATAACGTGTTTCCGGATTGGCTTCGTTAAATAAAATATGTTCAAGTGCTCTAGAAAAATAATAAATTTGATAATTTACTTTGCCAGATAAAATTGAATTGAGCGTTCGCATAGTATGAATGTTTTTGCTTTTTAATTTGTTTCTTTCAATAATTTTGTTTTGTTGACTACTATTGGGAACACTTATGTTTTTAGCGTTATAGAGTGTTAATCTATCTTGGTTTTCATCAATAATTACGGCGGATTCATCGATGAAGCAGCCGTCTGTATCGGCTATTTGGATAATTGCCAATAAATCTTTAGGTCCTAATTTCATTTTGTTAATATAGCTTTTAACTCGATCTCCAATTAGGTTTTTTATATTGGAGCTCTTTTGATTTAAATCCCCCATAATATCCCCTTTGATAATATCGAATCTAATTTCATTATTATTAAATAATGTGCGTATTCGATCGTATAGTAAAGCTTCTTCACAGGCACCTTCTACTAGTAACAAGACAACTTTTTTCGCTTTATTACTCATTAATAATAGCCGCTTTTCTAAATGCTCGTTTCATATCATAAGCATTCGTTTCCTTGTAAATTGCTTCATCTTGACCACCTAACTGAATTGCACGCAAATAGACATCTCTAGGATTATTAAGCTTTTTGACACCCTTTAATTGCATATAGCGATTCTCTTCATTCGTAGTAGTGAACCATAAATTATGGATTGGTAGTACTTCAAGTATACGTAAATTATGAGAAGTGAATATCAATTGTCCCGCTCCATTCTCATGGATAATTTCAAGTAGTTCCCCTAATAAGTACTCAAATACACCAGCATCTAACTCATCAATAATAACGCATGCATTGGGATTGTTATAAACAGCGATGAGTGTGCTTAAGATAGAAATTATCTTCAATGTACCCTCGGATTCACATTTCAAAGGTAGCTCAATGTCGCCTTTTCGGGATAGAAACTCAACGAGCACACCATCAGATCCGTCATTCAATTTTTGGGTATGAAGAACATGAATTTTAATCTGTAAACCAGGAATAAGCATTTTAAGGACAATGTTTGTTTGTTCTATTAGTTCTTTCATTGCATTGAACATGTCTTTTGGTAGTAAAGTAGTATCTTCTAATTTGGAAGGAATCACACCACGTTTATTTTCGAGATGTATATTAAAAGGCATCGTAATATTAGAGATTAAGTTTCCAAATTGCGTGTTATCAATAATATGCAAATCTCTTTTGAAGTCCAAAATTATATTTTGAATGAGTGCCATTTCCACTTCATCTAAATAATTGGGAAGAATATTTCTAACTTCTTTTCTGAAAATGAAAGAAGAATGATTTTCTTTAGAAAGATGGTTTGCTACTAATACTTTAACTCGATCATTTTGGTTTAAAGAGGTGAGATTGGTAGTGCGGATAGTAACTTCCTCTCCGTTTTTTGAAAGTATATTTTTAAAGCGTTTACCCCGCTTATTTTCTCGGTAACTTAAGCTTTCTGCCATTACATTTAATCTTTGTTCACCAACTACGAGTGAAACAGCGTATTTTAAGAAGTACTCGCCAAATTTATTTTTGATGATGAATTGAAAGTTTAGTTGTAAAGATGATTCACCGTAGTATATATGTAGGTGATGAACATGGGGAAGTTTTTTATGTATCCCACCATCTAAAAGTGCCGATAAAATTTGGAATGCTTGTACAACAGCAGTCTTACCTGAACCATTTTGACCATAGAATCCAATGACATTAGCTTCTTCTAATTTGTTAAAGTTTGTATCGATATGAAATGTTCCGTATTTGACGTTTTTTAGGTTGTTTAATGTGACATCTAGAACTTTAATAATCGGTTTCATGTACTTCCTCCTAAAAACGAACTGTTTATATTATTTAGATAAAGGAAGGAAAATATACTAAATTTAATAATAAACTCGAAGTTGTTAGGCATTATTCACGACACTTACTTCACTAGTATTCTCTCTATTTATTTACACTACTGCTAAATTCATCTTATTAAAAACAGTGGAAATATAAATAATTGTCCAAATTAATAATTGATTTTGAAAAATTTATCCTTTATAATTTCACTAAACCGATTTAGTAACTATATTTCATTAATACTAAACCGATTTATTATCTATAAATACCTAAATTAGCTACATAGAACGACGAAATTCTACAAAGTAATAAATTGATTGATATAAGTAATGTGAATTTTAATTTGAATTTATGAATTTACATCTAAATTAGAAAAACTACTTAGAATTATTAGATTTTAAAGAAGGGGTGTTGAAAATGAAAGCGCTTCAAGTATTAGGGCCATATGAATTAGTGATGCAAGATATGGTAAAACCACAAGTAAAAGAAGGTACAGATGTACTTGTAAAAGTTAAGCGTGTTGGGATATGCGGGTCAGATATGCATATTTATCATGGGACAAATCCACTTGCTACATTACCAAGAGTTGTTGGTCATGAGGTAACAGGGGAAGTAGTAGAGATTGGTTCCGAAGTGACGAATTTAAAAGTAGGAGACCATGTCGTTGTAGAACCAATTAGTTACTGTGGAAAATGTTATGCGTGTCGTAAAGGTCAACCTAATGTATGTGAGCAATTGTCTGTTTTCGGTGTTCATGAAGATGGCGGTATGCGTGAGTGGATCGTACTGCCGGAGAAGCAACTTCATGCAGTAGATTCTGCATTACCATGGGAAGAAGTAGTGTTAGCAGAACCATATACAATTGGTGCGCAAGCGGTTTGGAGAGGCGGAGTAGAAAAAGGAGATACCGTTTTAATCCAAGGTGCCGGTCCAATTGGAATTTGTATTTTGAAACTAGCGAAAATTCAAGGGGCAAAAGTTTTTATTACCGATTTAAGTGAAGAACGACTTGCCTATGCAAAGCAATTAGGAGCAGATGAAATCATACAAGTAGGTTCAGAAGATGTGAAAGAACGTGTGATGGAAATAACAGACGGTGAAGGAGCAAATATTGTGATTGATGCAGTATGTTTACCTTCAACTTTCGAATTGTCATTTGAAGTAGTGTCTGCAGCAGGTAACATTGTCGTGTTAGGATTTGACGAGCGTCCAGCGGCTATTTCACAATTACCAATTACAAAAAAACAAATTACAGTGACTGGATCACGTTTACAAACCTACCAGTTCCCTAAAATCGTTCAATTATTGAATGAAGGAAAGTTACGTCATGATGGTTTAATTACACATACATTTACAGTCGATCAAGTCCAAGAGGCTTTTGATTTTATCGAGAAACACCCAGATCAAGTTAGAAAAGCGATTATTACATTTGATTAATATTAAAAATGTCGGAGGTGCTTTATGAATATTACATTTAGATGGTATGGACGAGGAAATGACACAGTTACTTTAGAACATGTAAAGCAAATCCCAGGTGTACAGGGAATAGTTTGGGCATTACATCAAAAACCGGTTGGTGAAGTTTGGGAGAAAGAAGAGATTCAGAGTGAAGTAGATTATATTCAAAGCTTTGGATTCCATACTGATGTAGTGGAAAGTGTGAATGTCCATGAATCGATTAAATTGGGTAATGCTGAACGTGATCAGTACATCGAAAATTATAAGCAAACAATACGTAATCTTGCAGCAGTAGGAGTTAATACAATCTGTTATAATTTCATGCCGATTTTCGACTGGACACGTACAGAAATGTTCCATCCTTTGGAAGATGGTTCAACAGCATTATTCTTCGAAAAAGCTAAAGTGGAAAATTTAGATCCAAAAGAACTTATTAACACTGTAGCTGCAGCGTCAGATTTAACACTTCCAGGTTGGGAACCAGAAAAAATGGCGAAGATTTCTGAACTATTCGAAGCATATAAAGAAATCGACGAACAACGTTTATGGGAGAACCTAGAGTATTTCCTTAAAGCCATTCTACCAGTAGCTGAAGAGTGCGACGTGAAAATGGCAATTCACCCGGATGATCCACCATATTCAATCTTTGGATTACCACGTATTATCACAGGTGACCAAAGCTATGAAAAATTAATCAAAATTTCTGATTCACCTTCAAATGCATTTACATTCTGCTCGGGTTCTATGGGAGCTAGTCCTGAAAATGATATGGTGAAAATTGCAGAAAAATATGCATACCGTTCTCCATTTGCGCATATTCGCAACGTGAAAATCTATGACAATGGTGACTTTGTTGAAACATCCCACTATACACAAGATGGTTCAATCGATGTCAAAGGTATTGTAAACGTATTGCATAAACAAAATTATGCAGGTTATGTAAGACCAGACCACGGGCGTCATATTTGGGGAGAAAAATGTAGACCGGGTTACGGTTTATATGATCGTGCATTAGGAATTATGTATTTACTTGGCCTTTGGGATGCTTACAAAACAGCTGAGGAAGGTAATACGAAATGATACCAATTCACGAAAATCTAACTGATAGAGTTGCTGTAATTACTGGAGGGAGCGGTGTTTTATGCTCCCGTATGGCAATTGAGCTTGCTCGCCACGGAATGAAAATAGCTATCTTGAATAGAACAGCTGCAAAGGGACAAGTCATTGTTGATGAAATAGTATCAGCAGGTGGGACGGCTATTTCAGTTGTAACAGATGTCCTGAGTCGCGGTGAGTTAGTACAAGCGAAAGAACAAGTTTTGAAGCAATTTGGTCGTATCGATTTATTAATTAACGGTGCTGGCGGAAATGATGATGATGCTATAACATCGACTGAAATTTATGAAGAAGAAGCAGAGGGGAAAAGTTTCTTTGATTTAAAAGAAGAAGGATTTTATAAAGTTTTTTCTAGCAATTTCACAGGAAGCTTTTTGGCTAGTCAAGTATTTGGGGAAGTACTTTTAAAAAGTGAATCACCTTCAATTATTAATATTTCGTCTATGAGCGCTTACTCTCCAATGACTAAAGTACCAGCGTATAGTGCTGCAAAAGCGTCTATTAATAATTTTACTCAATGGTTGGCTGTTCATTTTGCTGAAGCGGGGTTACGTGTAAATGCAATTGCCCCAGGTTTTTTCTTAACAAAACAAAATCATAATTTATTGATCAACGAAGAGGGTGGCTATACACCACGTTCTAAAAAAATATTAACCGCGACTCCGATGAAACGTTTCGGTCAGCCAGAAGATTTACTTGGCACATTATTATGGCTTTCTGATGAAGCTTATTCAGGCTTCGTAACAGGAATAACAGTACCTGTAGATGGCGGTTTTATTGCTTACTCAGGAGTGTAAGAGAAATGTGAATTTTGTACGATTTTACTAAATCGGTTTATTAAAATGACAATTGGGGTGATTTTATGTTTTCACAAGGCAGAGGCGTTGTAATAGCATTTTTATTTTTAGCTGGTGTGATTAACTATCTTGACCGTTCTGCACTATCAATTGCAGCACCGTTCATTAAAGATGATTTATCGTTAACAGCAACGCAAATGGGGATTATTTTTAGTAGTTTCTCTGTTGGTTATGCGCTATTCAACTTTTTCGGAGGTATGGCTTCAGATAAATTCGGCGCAAAAATGACGCTTTTTGTAGCGATGATTGTTTGGTCATTATTTAGTGGAGCGTTAGTTTTGGCAGTTGGATTTGTTAGTATGATTGTTATTCGTGTGTTATTTGGTATGGGAGAAGGGCCGTTATCAGCCACCATAAATAAGATGGTCAATAACTGGTTCCCGCCGAATCAACGTGCGTCAGTTGTAGGATTAACCAATAGTGGTACGCCACTTGGTGGGGCAATTTCAGGACCGATCGTTGGTTATATTGCTATAGCATATGGTTGGAGAATTTCATTTATCGCAATTATGATTATTGGTTTAATCTGGGCTGCATTCTGGTGGAAATTTGTGAAAGAAAAGCCTGGAAAAGCTGCTGACAATGATCAAAAAGAAGATATGGGTTTAATAAAAGAAAGTAAATTAAAATTCACCTTCTATATTAAGCAAAAAACCGTTTTATTTACTGCTTTTGCATTTTTCGCTTATAACTATATTTTATTCTTCTTCTTAACATGGTTCCCTAGTTATTTAGTAAGTGCACGAGGATTGAGTGTTAAGGATATGAGTATTATTACAGTTATTCCTTGGGTATTAGGTTTTATTGGTCTTGCAATGGGCGGTTTTGTTTCAGACTTTATTTATAAAAAGTTTTTACAAAAAGGTGTTTTGTTCTCTCGTAAATTAATACTTGTATCATGTCTATTCCTTTCAGCATTATGTATTGGATTTGCGGGTTTAGTAACAACAACTGTAAGTGCAGTTGCTTTAGTAGCAGCATCTGTCTTCTTCTTGTACTTAACTGGTGCAATTTACTGGGCAATTATTAATGATGTAGTAGATCAAAGTAATGTAGGTTCAGTAGGAGGTTTCATGCATTTCTTAGCAAATACTGCAGGGATTATTGGACCAACTTTAACAGGTTATCTTGTAGATACTACAGGAACATATACTGCAGCATTTTTATTAGCAGGGGGCTTAGCAATAGTTGCTTCGCTATCGGTAATTCGTTTCGTCAAACCTATTATTAAGCCAAATGAAGAGACATTAGCTTAAGTAGATTAAAATATCTTCATGCATAGGGAATTATTTTTCATTTCCGGTCTTCAATAAATTGTAAAAATTGTACTGGAAGTGATAATACCCTATAATTTTAATAAATAACTAAACCGATTTATTAAAAATGGAGAGATGACAAATGGAACGAGTGACAATGGCTGATGTAGCCAACAAAGCAAATGTTTCGAAAAGTACGGTATCGCAGTATATTAATAACCGTTTTGAATATATGAGTTTGGAAACTAAGAAGAGAATTGAATGTGCTATAGAAGAGTTGAATTATCAACCAAACATTATTGCACGTAGTTTAAAACAAAAAAAGACATATACAATCGGTGTTATTGTCGCGAATATCTTGCACACATTTTCAACACAAGTTATTCGAGCAATTGAAGATGAATGCCAGCGCAAAAATGTAAATGTCATAGTTTGTAATGCAGATGATCAACCTTCTAAAGAAAGAAAGTATATAGAAACACTAAGAGCAAAACAGGTGGATGGATTAATAATTTTCCCGACAGGCGGTAATTTAGACTTATATAAAAAGTTAGAGAAAAGTGGGTATCCTCTCGTTTTTGTTGATAGAACTGTAGAAAACACTGACATAACTTCAGTGTTATTAGACAACGAGAAAGCCTCATCTCTTGCTGTTGATCATTTAGTGGGAAAAGGTTATCGAAATATCGCATTTTTAACAACCTCTATTGAGATGAATATTACCCCTCGTATAGAGCGGATGGACGGATTTAAAAAAGCATTACAAAAACACAACTTACCGCTATTAGAACAGTTTTACGCAGGTGAGGAGATTCATAAAATGCAGGAAAAAATGCATTTTATGTTTTCACAAGACAAAGTACCTGATGCAATTATTTGTGGGAATGACCTGACATTACTTGAAGTTTTAAAGTTTTGTCGAAAAAAGGCGTTAACAATTCCTACAGATGTTGCTTTGGTCAGTATAGATGAAGTTAGCTTCTCAGAAATATATAATCCTCCAATCACAGTTGTAACACAGCCATCTTATGAAATTGGCACATATGCTGCAAAGCAGTTATTACAAAAAACAGATGAACATGAAAAAATAGAAGAAATTATTATCCGTTTTGAACCAAAATTAGTAGTACGTTCTTCAACGTAAAAACAAAAAGAATGGGAGCGAATATATTGGATGTTCTAACAATAGGTGACGCACTCATCACGATGAATCCTATGTCTAATGGCCCTTTAAGATTTGTAAATTCCTTTGAAAGAAAAGTTGGAGGAGCAGAGCTTAATGTAGCTATCGGCTGTTCAAGATTAGGATTGAAAACAGGCTGGATTAGTCGTTTAGGACAGGATGAATTCGGCAGGCATATTTATTCATTTGCTCGAGGAGAAGGTATTGATGTTGAGCATGTGAAGCTAGTGGAAGGTTATCCAACGTCAGTGTATTTTAAAGAAATTTTAAATGGCAATCGTATCAACTCATATTACTATAGAGGGAATTCTCCTACAGAAACATTTGAAACTACTGATATAGATGAGGAATACGTAAAGCAATTCAAAGTTATTCACATAAGCGGCGTATTTTCAGCCATTCATAAAAATAACCGAGAAATTATTTTAGCATTATTAAAAATAGCTAAAAAAAATAATGTTTATGTTACTCTTGATCCTAATATTCGCCTGAAATTATGGAGCGCTGAAGAAGCGCGCAATACATTATGTTCTTATTTACCATATGTAGACATGATAATGATGGGCGAAGAAGAAGCAGAAATATTATTTTCAACAAGTAAAATGGATGAACTAACTCAACTTTTAGAAGAAACTTATAGCATCAAGAATTATGTTTTAAAGCGTGGATCTAAAGGTGCAGTTGGTTACGAAGACGACCAAATCACTTCATCACCAGCCTTAGAAAATTTAGAAATTGTCGACGAAATTGGTGCAGGAGATGCCTTTGCATCTGGTTATATTTACGGCATTATTAACGGTTGGACGATGGAGAAACGTTTAAGCTTTGCAAACTCTGTGGCAGCATTCGTATTAACAGTACCAGGAGATAATGAAGGTTTACCTTATATGGAGGATCTAGAAAAATTCCTAGGTTTAAAGAAAGATATACAAAGATAGTATAGACGCAAATCGAATAGGACAAAAAAATGCATGTAATATTTTTCATTAACTTAATTGTATATTGAAATAATACATGCATCTTTTATTTTAGTGGACTATTTAATCTTTCAAGAAGGGATCGTTACTAAGTGGAATCTCAAAAAACTACGCAAATCAATATAGCTGATAATGTTACCATTGCTTTGGAAGATTTAGAAAAGGGCTATGTAATTCGATTACAAGACAAGGAAATCGCTTTGAATGAAGATATAAAACGTGGACATAAAATCGCCATTCAACCAATTCAAAAAGGAAGCAATATTATAAAGTATGGCTATTCAATTGGCAGCGCAACAGTAGATATTGCTATCGGAGATTTTGTCCATAGTCATAATTTAAAAACCAATCTAGCAGGCGAATTGAGCTATACATACGAAGGGGAAAAAGTATTAGCACAAAAAGCAGAAGTCACTTCAGTTCCAACATTTAAAGGCTACCGTAGGGAAGATGGAAATGTTGGAATTCGAAATGAGATTTGGATTATCAACACTGTAGGCTGTATTAATAAAGTAGCTGAAAATCTTGCTAGATTATGTAATAACAGCTTAAAAGCAGCTAACTTTGATGGTGTTTATCACTTTGCACATCCATATGGTTGCTCTCAACTTGGTGATGATTTGAAATATACGCAGAAAATTCTTGCAGATTTAATCCACCATCCAAATGCAGGCGGCATCGTTGTACTTGGTCTTGGTTGTGAAAACAATTACATCGATTTATTCAAAGATGCTGTTGGAGATTACAATCCAAAACGAGTGAAATTTCTTAGCGTGCAACAAGTAGATGATGAAATGGAAAGTGGCATGGAATTAGTAGAAGAGGTATTTGAGTACGTTTCAACATTCCATCGTGAAGAAGTGCCTGTTTCAGAGCTGAAAATAGGGTTGAAATGTGGGGGTAGCGATGGGTTATCAGGCATTACTGCAAATCCACTTTTAGGTTCTTTTTCAGATAAATTGATCCAGTTTGGTGGCTCAACGCTCCTTACAGAAGTACCAGAAATGTTTGGTGCTGAAACGATTTTAATGGATCGTGCAAAAGATCAATCAACATTCGATGATATCGTCAATTTAATCAATGATTTTAAACACTATTTTATAAAATATGACCAACCTGTTTATGAAAACCCATCCCCTGGCAACAAAGAAGGCGGTATTACAACGTTAGAAGAAAAATCATTAGGTTGTGTTCAAAAGGGTGGTTTTGCCACAGTTCAAGATGTATTAGAATACGGTGATTTACTTCAATCTAAAGGATTATCCTTATTGCAAGGACCAGGAAATGATCTAGTTTCTGTAACTGCATTAGGTGCGAGTGGGTGTCAAATTGTTCTTTTTACAACAGGACGTGGTACACCATTTGGCGGTCCAACTCCAACAGTTAAAATTTCAACAAATACACCGCTTTTCAATCGCAAAAAGAATTGGATAGATTTTAATGCTGGAAAACTAGTTGAAAATACTGAAATGGAACAGCTCACAAATGAATTCTTCGATTACATTATTCAAGTAGCATCAGGAGAAGTGCATACAAAAAATGAATTACATGGCTTTAAAGAAATTGCGATCTTCAAAGATGGAGTAACAATGTAAGGAGGAGCAATATGCAAAGTACATATAAGCTTTTATGTAATGAAATAGTAAATGCAGAGAGTAATAGAAAAGTTCTTCCTATTAAAGTGCTACAAATAGGTGATGGAAATTTCATTCGTGCTTTTCTCGATTGGATATTCTATGAATTAAACAATACAGCAAACTTTCAAGGCGGTATTGTTTCCATACAGTCAACTTCAAGAGGCCAAGGTAATCGCAAATTACAACAGCAAAACAATCTATTTACCGTGCTTAGCCGAGGGCTAGTTGATGGTGAAGTAAGTGAACAGACTACAGTAATAGACACCGTTCAAGAAAGTATCAATCCCTATGAGGACTGGCCAGCTGTATTAAAACAAATGGAGAACCCAGAATTACAGTTTATTTTCTCAAATACGACTGAAGCTGGGTTGCAGTACACAATGGAAAAATGGTCCACACATACTGCACAAAACTCTTTCCCCGGAAAGCTTGTTCAGTTATTATTCCATCGTTTCACCTTCTTTAACGGAGAAATAGAGCGCGGTCTATATATTTTGCCATTAGAGTTAGTTGAAGAAAATGGACAAAAGCTGCAACAAATTTGTATGCAAATAGCCCAAGATTGGGAACTGTCATCTGAATTCAAAAAATGGATGATCAATTCATGTTTCTTCTGTAATACGCTAGTAGATCGCATTGTACCGGGATTTCCTGAGGAATCGGCAGATCTATTCCAACACTATGGTTATAAAGATGAGTTGTTAACAATTTGCGAACCTTATCATTTATTTGTTATAGAAGGTCCAGAGAAATTACAGCAATTGATACCTTATAAAGAAGCAAATTTAAATATTAAATTTGAAGATATCAAAAAGTATAGAGAGTTAAAAGTGAAAATTTTAAATGGTATACATACCATTTTAGCGTCCCAGGGTTTACTAATGGATTTACATACAGTCAAAGAGGCTATAGAGCATCCGGTTATAAAGCCATTCATTACTCAAATTGTTGAAGATGAACTGTTTGGGCATTTACATCGTGAAGAAAAAGAACAGACAATAGCGTATATGAATATTGTATTCGAACGTTTCCAAAATCCATTCATTCATCATAAGCTTGCAGATATTCGTTTGAACTCTTTCAGTAAGTTGAAAACGCGCATCTGGCCAAGTATTGAGCAGTATATAGAAATTAACAATAAACTACCGAAGGATTTAATGTTTGCAATGACTATCGCTTTATTTGGCTTAGATCCACAACGTTTCACAGTGCGTGATTCAGAAGAAAATATCGCAATTTTAAGTGTATTTCAGCGTGAAATGTTAACAGAGAGAAAGCTAACTGTTATGGGCGATTTGCTCGATAAAGAATTTGGATGTCCGCCATTACAGCTAGCAGATATGGCTTTCCAAATGGTCTCTTATTGGGAGAATCTCGAACAAAATGATTTACAAACACTACTCTTGAAAACGAAAGGTGACGTTAAGTTATGAAGCAAATCGTCTGTATACAACCACATGAAATGGCATTAGTTGATGTGCCAAAACCAACTATTCAGCAAGCAGATGAAGTGTTGATTCACATAAAACGAATTGGAATTTGCGGTACAGATATTCATGCATATGGGGGTAATCAACCATTTTTCTCTTATCCACGTGTATTAGGTCATGAACTTGCTGGTGAAGTATCAGAGATTGGTCGCAATGTAGAGCATCTACAAATAGGTGACCTAGTAACAATTATTCCATATGTTAATTGTGGACAATGTGCGCCATGTACAGCGGGTAAGACAAATTGCTGTACGAATATCCAAGTAATAGGAGTCCATGCAGATGGCGGTATGGGTGAATACTTAACAGTACCTTCAAAGTATGTCATTAAAACAAATGGTTTGTCTTTGGATGATGCAGCAATTGTAGAGCCACTGAGCATTGGTGCGCATGCAGTAAGACGTGCAAATTTAACTGCTGGAGAATCAGTTTTAGTCATTGGTGCTGGTCCAATTGGTATTGGCGTAGCCAGATTTGCAAAGCTTCAAGGTGCTACAACTTTCCTAATGGATTTAAGTGAAGAACGTCTTAACTTTAGTAAAAACTGGACAGATGCAGATGCTGTATTTCAACCAAGTGAGCAAGTATTAGATGAATTAAGAGAAAAAAATAATGGTCAATTGCCAACGATTGTTTTTGATGCTACTGGTAATAAGCATTCAATGATGAAAGCGTTCGACTATGCAGATCATGGAGGAAAAGTAGTCTATGTTGGTTTAGTGAAAGATACAATTAGCTTCTTTGATCCAGATTTCCATGCTAAAGAGATGACATTACTAGGAAGTAGAAATGCTACTTTAGAAGATTTCCAATATGTTATTGATTCTATGCAAAACGGATCAGTAAAAGAGGGCTATGTTACAAAGAAAATCACATTCGAGAAAACACCTGAATACTTCCAACAAGGTGATTTCCGAACAAATAAAGCACAAATCACTTTAGAGAAGTAATGGAGGAATTCAAATGAATAAAGAACAATCGCTTTTACGTATGAAAGAAGCCGGTGTCATCCCTGTTATGCGCGGTATGAAAACAGCTACAGTTATTGACCTACTACAAGCATTATATGAGGGTGGTTTAAAGGCAGTTGAAATTACAATCGAAGGCGATGAAGGCTTAGATTCTATTAAAGTTGCAAAAGAACATTTCAAGGACAAATTACTTGTTGGTGCAGGCACAATTTTAAGTGGAGCAGATGCACAAGCTTCAATCGATGCAGGAGCAGATTTTATCGTTACACCAATCGTTGTGGAAGACGCCATTACAGTAGCAAAGGAAAATAACTGCTTTGTCGCAATTGGAGCATTCTCACCAACTGAAATTGCCACAGCGTATTCATTAGGTGCAGATATCGTAAAAGTATTCCCGGCGAACACACTTGGGGCTGATTATTTAAAAAATGTTAAAGGTCCACTTCCACAAATTCCATTAATGCCAACTGGTGGCATCGACTTAAGTAATATTCAGTCGTATTTCAACAATGGTGCAATTTGCGTAGGTGTAGGCAGTGCTATTTATAAATTCAACACAGCAGCTGAAATTACAGCTGCAGCTCGTGAATATGTTCAAGCATTTGAATCTGCTAAAAACTAATGAATTTTTTAAAAAAAGAGGTTGCTCATAGTCAATTATATTGGCTTATGAGCAACCTCTTTTTGCATAGTAATATTATTTTGAGTTTTTTCGTAATAAACTTTACCATCTTCTGAAATCTCCCAATAACCGTACTGAGAATCTTTGCGGATAAAGTTTTTAATATTCAGCTGTTGGCTAGCCCAACGAACATTGTTTTTCCATTGAGGTTCTTGACCATCACGCACAGTAATACGTGCTTCATCCTCAGTGATTTCGAATAGCTCACGCATTTCCTCGTATGCATCATTAATTGCTACGGGTTCATTGCGATTGTATAAATAAGCTAGTAAATTTGGCTCTATGTCTGTAGAGGTAGGAAGGATAGGACGTTTGTTTTTAATCTCCAAAGACAAATCCTTAAACCCGTTTCTCTGTATCTCTTGCTCGATTAGGAACCGTATAGAATCTCCGATTTCAGATTGAGCACCGGCCCATCTCATAATGCCCTCATCACTTTTTCGTAATCGTAAAGTTAAAGAGTTTCCGGCATGATATTGCTCCTTTGACATATGTTATCCCCCTGGAAGCCGATTATATCGATTGCTTAATTGAATTTTTTTAGACGAGAATGGAGATAAACTTTTTTTCCTTTTTCGCTAATGCTCCAAAATCCTCGTTTTGCAGTACTCGTAGTATATTCCTTTTTCTTTAATTCAGTATGAGCATTTCTTACTTCATTTTCGAAAAGGCTTGCCCCGCTTTTTAGGGTTAGTTTTTGTTGTGCAGTAGTCAGTTGAAAAACATTGGCCATGGCTGTATATACATCTTGAATAGGTACCTGTCTTTCTTTTAAATAAAGAAATTCGAAAAGACGATTTGTGATAATTTTACGCTCCGGTAAGCCGACCTCTGGAGTTACAACGTTGACATTTGACATAATGTAAAGCCCCCTTAGTTAGTAGAAGCAATTGTAAGTAGCTGCTAATATATTCATTGTAACACAACGGAGTACATTAGTCGACAATGCAATGCATTGTATTATGTTTCTACGCGTTTGTGTCAACCTATGTATTTTAATAGGTTGACACAAGGTGGTTTTTTTTTTACTATATTTATAAATACAAAAATATAAAGGGGTGTAGTATGACAACAAGTACATTGAATTCTAAAAGTAAATTGAGAACAGTCGATTTAGTCTATTGTGCATTATTTGCAACTCTTATGATGATTGGAGCGAATATTACTTCTTTTGCACCGTTTATGGTAGTCGGTGGCGTACCGATTACATTGCAGGCATTCTTCGCAATATTGGCTGGACTCGTTTTGGGAAGCCGACTAGGTGCCCTTTCAATTACGGTGTATATGTTAATCGGTTTAGCAGGTGCACCTGTTTTCGCACGTTTCGGAGGAGGCTTTTCCCAAATATTAAGTCCGACATTTGGTTTTGTTGTTGCATTTATACTAGTTGCATTTATTGTCGGTAAAATTGTAGAAAATAATCGTTCGAAAAAAATGTACATCACAGCAGCGATAATAGGGGTAATCGTGAGCTATTTGATTGGTACTAACTGGATGTATGCTGCATATATGTTATGGTTTAGCGCACCAGAAGCCTTCAATTATAAAATGGCATGGCTTTGGATGATGCCACCATTACCAAAAGATTTAATTTTAGCTGTATTTGCAGGTGTATTTGGTCATCGAATACAAAAAGTGTTGAAGGTGAGGTAATCACGATGAATTTTGAAGTTTTAGCACAGCAAGTTCTAGATGGATATCAACTGACAGATACCGAAGCACTAGCAATATTGAAAAGTCCAGATGAAGATTTATTACCTTTATTACACTCAGCTTATAAAATTCGAAACTATTATTATGGTAATAAAGTGAAATTAAATATGATTATTAATACGAAATCAGGTCTATGCCCAGAAAATTGTGGATACTGCTCACAGTCAATTATTTCAAAAGCACCAATTGAAAAATATGCGATGATGAAACAAGATGAAATTGTAGCAGGAGCGGACCGAGCTGCATCACTAAATGTAGGTACATATTGTATCGTAGCGAGCGGACGTGGTCCTGTTAATCGAGAAATTGATATTGTCGTAGATTCTGTAAAGGCTATAAAAGAAAAACATAGTGATATGACCATCTGTGCGTGCTTAGGTATTCTAAAGCCAGAACAAGCACAGAAGTTAAAGGAAGCGGGCGTCGATCGTTATAATCACAATATCAATACATCTGCTAATCATCACGAGAACATTACGACGTCACATACATATGATGATCGTGTGAGAACCGTAGAACTAGCTAAAGAAGCGGGTATTTCACCTTGCTCTGGTGTTATTGTCGGTATGAGAGAGACACAACAAGATGTGATTGCAATGGCGCGCAGCCTACATGCATTGGATGCAGATTCTATTCCAGTTAACTTTCTAAATGCAGTAGACGGTACACCATTGGAGGGTACACATGAACTTAACCCTCGTTATTGTCTAAAAGTATTATGCCTATTCCGTTTTATCAACCCCTCTAAAGAAATTAGGGTATCAGGGGGGAGAGAAGTGAATCTTGGTACACTTCAACCACTCAGCTTATACCCAGCAAACTCTATTTTCCTAGGTGACTACTTAACAACGGAAGGACAAGCAGGAGAAAAAGATCGTCAAATGCTTGAAGATTTAGGGTTTGAAGTCGATTTGGAGCCCTTACAACATGAATTAAAAGTTAATTAAAAAATACCCTGTCGTAGATTATTACGGCAGGGTATTTGTGTGTACTGTATTTCTATAATATGAATTTATCTTAGAATACACACTCTTTAGGGATCCATCCAATCTCAGCATTTGAATTTTTAATCAGGATATATCCATCTGTAGAATCATTTAAGAGCCATACTTTTTCTAATTCTTGAACTGAAAGAAATGTTGTACTAATCCCTCGGGTACATGTTGCTTTTCCATCAACAATTTGTAAATATTCGTTTTTGATCCATTGTTGTTGATGGAGATTTATATTTACACAAAGCGTGAAATATTGATCTTGTTGTATGATTTGCATTTCATAATACGGATATGTAACAGTACCTATTCGATTTGTTGTATCAAGATGGTCTTTTTTTATAATGACTTCATTTGTTAAATCGTCAACATAACATGACGTATATTGATTATCCTGGATGATTAAAGCATTTAATTGACCGTCATCTTTGATTCGATTTCCTCCATCTATTGCCGTTATTTTCTTATCCCAATCGATTAATGGGAGATGTGAGGTTATTTGGTTAAATCTATAGTTTACAACCGGCCAATGTCCAACAATCACCATTTTGTCAGCTTGATGATTTTTTTCATAAAATGCACCTGCTTGTAAAGCAAATGTCTCCTCTGTTTGTTGCCAATCTTCTTTATTTTCAATTCCTGCATGAATCACTATGAATTCCTCTGTTTCGATTGCATATGGTAGTTGTTCAAGCCAAGTTAATATTTCTCCAAAATGTTGACGGTAATATTGGGTTAGTTGCTCTAAATTTTCAAAATCATTTAAGGATTTATGATTGGCAGCTAGCATGTCATTAAAAATGGAATTCTTCCTTTTTTCAATATAGGGGAGAATACTTTGGTCACCATTTTCTACATAACGGAACAATACATCGCAATTACCTTTAGTGACATACACGTTACTAGAGTGATTACATAGTGTTCTAATGTATTCTACAACTTCTAAACTATTCTCACCTTTCTCACACATATCACCATTAATGATTAAATAATCATTTGTTGTGTAAGTAACTTTATGAAGCAATCTTTTAAATAAATTCAAGCTTGCATGAATATCTGAAACAATAATGACTCGCTTTTCTTTTTCTACACGAACCTTCTTCACTTTCATCGTGGTTGATCCCTCATTTATGTAAAAGTAATAACAGTTCTTAATAATTCAATAAAATAAGTTAAAAATCCTGCTTAAATGGAAACAAATTTTTCCTTTACTATACGAAATAACGTAGAAATGTTGATTTGGCCTTTAGTATTTGCTAGTGAAGAATTCAATAATGTAGAGCATATAAACATAACGATTTGCCCTCATTTGAACATGTTAAACAAAATTATGCAGAACTTATAATGGGTGTTGACACTTTGTATATTAAGGGTTATATTGGTAAAAGTTATTGATATTGATAATCATTATCAATTGTTTAGCTGTAAATAAGTAGGCCTGCTTATATTAACTAATACATAAAGGAGATTTAGCAGATGAAAATGAATAAATTTTGGATATTTGGATTAGCGGTATTTTTAGTAGCTTGTGGAGGGAATGAAACGCCTCCAAAAAAAGAGGGAAATAAAGCGGTAGGAACGGAAGAAACTGCTTCAAAAGAACAAACAGTTACTTATTTAGATAAATCATATACTCTACCATCTAAAGTAAATAATATTATCGCTGCAAGTTTAGAATCTATGGAAGACGCAGCAATGCTTAATGTAAAACCACTTGGAGCGGTAACTACTGCTGGTAAACTACCAGAATACCTTGCTAGTGATTTGGAAGGTGCAACTTCTATCGGTGAAAAAATGCAACCGAACTATGAAACTATTTTAAAGTTAAAGCCAGATGTTATTTTAGGTTCGTCAAAATATCCAGATGAAGTGGCTGAGCAGTTAAATAAAATTGGAACGATGATCCCTGTATCACATATTTCTACGGATTGGGAAGATAATCTACTTTTAATGGGTAAGTTGACTGGTAAAGAATCTGATGCGGAAAAAATTATTAATGATTACAAAACAAAAGCAGAAGCTGCAAAAACTAAAGTAGCTGAAAAAGTGAAAGACAAAAATGTATTTGTAATACGTATCCGTGCCAATAGCATGTTCGTGTATCCATCGGGTGTGTATTTAAATCCTGTTATATATGAAGATCTGGGAATAAAAGTTCCTGAATTAATTACTAAAACTGCTGCTCAAGAAGAGATATCAATTGAAACTTTGGCAGAAGTAAATCCAGATATTATTTTCTTACAATTCGAGGAAAGCGAGAATGATAAGAAAACTGCTGCATTAGATGATGTTTTGAAAAATCCTATCTTCAAAAGCATAAACGCTGCTAAAAACGATAAAGTATTTGTGAACGTAGTAGAACCTATGGCACAAGGTGGTACAGCTTGGAGTAAAGAAAAATTCTTAAATGCAGCTGTTGAAAATCTATCGAAATAATGTGTGAGCCTATGATAAGTAAAATGAAGAAACCTAAATTTGTACCAATCCTAATTATGGGTACTGCACCTCTCTTCATCGTATTTACAATTGCGTTATCGATCTTATACGGCACTAAGGATATTGATGTAACTACAATTTGGATGGCAATTACACAATTCGATTCGGGAAATGTTGATCATAATATTATCATGCAATCTCGTTTGCCACGTGTTTTAGCTGCTCTTCTTGTAGGAGCATTTCTTGCAATATCAGGAGCTATAATGCAGGGGATGACAAGAAACTATCTTGCTTCCCCCTCTATTATGGGGGTAACCGATGGTTCAGCATTTGTAATTACGATATGTATGATTTTTTATCCTGGCATGTCTAACTTTAATCTAATCATTTGCTCAATGATTGGTTCAGCTTTTGGGGCGGGGATTGTATTTGGTTTTGGTTCATTAATGAGAAATGGCCTATCCCCTGTAAGATTAGCCATTATTGGTACAGTTATTGGAACTTTTTTAAGCAGTATATCAGCAGCACTTTCTACATACTTTCAAATTTCACAAGATATGAGTTTTTGGTATAACGCTAAAATTCACAAGGTTGATCCCGAAGTTCTTTTACTTGCTTTACCATTTGGGATAGTTGGTCTTTTTCTTGCTTTATACATTGCTAAATCAATTACTATTTTATCAATTGGCGAGGATATTTCGATTAGTCTTGGCCAGCGTACAAAATGGGTTAAGGCCATTAGTATATTAATAGTCGTTTGTTTAACCGGTACTGCTGTGGCTCTTGTTGGGAAAATTGGTTTCGTAGGATTAATTATTCCTCATATTACGAGATTTCTTATTGGAGTTGATTACCGATTTGTCATCCCTTGTTCAGCGATTATTGGTGGGGTCTTTTTAGCACTTTGTGATGTTGGCAGTCGATTTATTAACTTTCCGTTTGAAACGCCAGTTGGTGTTGTTACATCGTTAATTGGTGTACCTTTCTTCCTCTATTTAATTCGTACGAGAGGGGGAGAACGACGTGCATAAACAACGTTTTATGATAAAAATTACAGCCGCTTTTTTGCTTATTTTTATAGCTATGTATATTCATATCACCAATGGCACTTTCGATATGTCGATTAAAGATGTAATTACAACACTGTTACGAATTAATCCAAATGATGATTTTGATCTAGTTATTTTTCAATTCCGACTTCCGCGAATTGTTATTGCGGCTCTTGTAGGCCTAGGGCTAGGTATAGCGGGTACGGTTATTCAAGGAATAACAAGAAATGGTTTAGCCGATCCTGGAATATTAGGTATCAACGCAGGTGCGGGTACTTCTATCGTAGTATTCATGTTTCTTCTACAGATGCAGTTAGTTGCATCTGGTAGCTCTAACTGGGTATCGATATTAATCATGCCTTTATTTGGCTTTGTAGGTGGATTAGTTGCTGCGATTGTTATATATAGCTTTTCCTGGCGTAATGGCAAATTAGATACGCAGCGTCTAATTTTAACGGGTATTGCTATTAGTTCAGGATTTGGTGCACTTTCAATGTTCATTTCTCTTAAAATGCGTGAAAGCGACTTTGAAATGGCTACTGTTTGGATGACTGGAAGTATCTATAATGCAAACTGGATTTTCATCGTTGCCATGTTACCTTGGCTTCTGATTTTGATACCCATAATTTACAGAAAAGCTTATTTACTAGATTATTTACAGCTTGAAGAGGCAAGTGTTAAAAGCCTTGGGATTGAAATTGAAAAAGAGAAATCGATACTGCTTTTATGTAGTATCGGTGTGATAAGTGCATGTGTAGCAGTATCAGGTAGTATATCCTTCATTGGATTAATGGCTCCTCATATCGCAAGACAACTTGTAGGTATACAACATCGGTATGTCATTCCTATGAGTGCTGCAGTAGGAATGCTACTAGTTATCTTCTCTGATTATATTGCAAAAACAGTATTTGCCCCTGCAGAAATTCCCGTAGGTATCATAGTAGCAATTTTAGGCGTACCTTATTTTCTATATTTATTAGTTAAATCAAAAGCATAAAAGGAGAACCGATAAATGGTGACTAGTGTTATTAGAGCGAAACAATTGACGGCGGGATATGAAAAAGTTACGGTTTTTTCAGATTTGAATACGACAATTAAAGAAGGGAAAATAACAACAATTATCGGTCCAAATGGATGTGGTAAATCGACATTATTAAAAACAATTGGTCGAATCTTAAAACAACAAAGTGGTAATGTATTTTTACAGGAACAAGACATGAAGACGATTTCGACGAAGGAGATTGCAAAGCAATTGGCACTCTTATCTCAAAATCCAGAAGCGCCTTTACAATTAAAAGTAGAGGAGCTTATTTCTTATGGTCGCTTCCCACATCGAAAAAATGTAGGTACTTTATCAAATAAAGATATTGAAGTAATTGAATGGGCTATGGATATAACGAAAACGACTGCTTTTCGTGATCGAGAAATCGCTCAACTTTCAGGTGGTCAACGTCAAAAAGTGTGGCTAGCAATGGCTCTTGCACAAGAGACAAGTATTTTACTGTTGGATGAACCGACGACTTATTTAGATCTTGCTCACCAACTTGAAGTGCTGAAGATTGTAGAGCGTCTAAACAAAGAACATCATTGCACAATAATAATGGTATTACATGATATCAACCATGCGGCTCGTTTTTCGCATGAAATTATTGCAATGAAAGATGGAGAAATTATTACCGTCGGTACACCAAATGAAATTTTAGAAAAAGGAACTCTAAAGCAAGTGTTCAATATCGATGCACGCATAATGATTGATCCAGATAATGGGGCACCAGTGTGTTTTGGATATGATACTTTTCTAGAGCAGGAATTGGAGGGAAAGTAGTGAAAGTAATAAATAAAGTCACTCAAGACAATACAGAACAATGGCTATACTATTCTGATGAAATGGATTATTCATATGATATAAAAGTGTCATTACCTAGTTCACCCCCACCTGTAGATGGCTATCCTATTATTTATATATTAGATGGAAATTCATACTTTCAATTTGCTCAAGGCATTGTAAGTTTGCAATCTAGAAATGCACCGAAAACATTGGTGAATGACGCGATTATTGTAGGTATTGGACATCAAGGTGAGGGGAAGGATGCTTCTAAACGAAGATTCTATGACTTTACTGCACCTGCAAATAAGTATGTTTATCCAGATAGACTAAAGGGTTTTGATGTTGGTATCCACGGAGGAGCGCAGAAATTTCTTAATTTTATTGAGTTAGAGTTAAAGCCAAAAATAGAAAGACGCTATTCTATTAATAAGGAAAAACAAGCTCTGTTCGGACATTCTCTCAGCGGTCTTTTTACATTATGGACACTTTTTACAAAACCAAAAACTTTTCAAACTTATCTAGCTTTAAGTCCTTCAATCTGGTGGAATGATCATGAAATTTTAACATACATGGATGTATTTCTGAGACAATCTGAAGCGTATGAGAAGAAGAACCTTTACCTTGCAGTAGGTGAGTGTGAGGGCTTTATGGTTGACGATGCAAAACAAGTGTTCAGCCGATTAAGTACTGATCAACAAAAGTATGTGGAATGTGAATTTTACTGTGCTCCAGAAGAAAATCATGCGTCTGTCGTGCCTACAGTCATGAGTAGAGCAATTCGCTTTGCAAATAAGAAATAGAAAAGTTCTGATATAATGGATTATTACGAGGCTATGGCGCTTGGAGTAACATGCTGTTAGTTAGCCCAAATGATGAAGTTATTAAAGTACAAAGGAGTTAGAGTAAATGGCAGAACTAAAATACGAAATCGTAGAAAACATTGCGGTACTTTCTGAAGGTGCTAAAGGTTGGCAGAAAGAATTAAATTTAATCAGTTGGAATGATCGTGCACCTAAGTATGATCTACGAGATTGGTCTGAGGATCATACGAAGATGGGGAAAGGCGTAACGTTAAGTTCCGAAGAAGTTCAGGCATTGAAAAAGGCGTTGCAAGAATTGACATTATAATCAAGTGCAATTTTTATGTGAAGATTGACTGATGTATTCAATAGAATAAATAGAAAAAGAGTTATCCGCTAATATGACGGATAGCTCTTTTTCTATTTATATATTTTCTGTAAAAAAATTTCAGAAATCAGCTTATTTTTTGTTATTTAATTTCATATCGTAATAACACGGAAAAAATAAAAAAATTACAAGGGTGTTGTCATGATAGATGAGTATATCAAACAAATAATTCAACAAAAACTACTTCCGGGTGCAGTTATTAGTGTACAGCAGAATTCGAAGCATTTAATAACCAAGAGCTATGGACATTTCATAGGGAAGGATTTGCAATTGCATGCAATCACAGAGAATACCCTTTTTGATTTGGCTTCTTTAACGAAGGTCGTTGCTACATTACCAGCTACCTTATATTTATTAAGCAGAAATGAACTTCAACTTGATAGAAGTGTATCGGAAATTATACCAGCATTCCGTTTTCCAAAGGTGACGATTCGACATTTGTTACAACATAGTTCAGGGTTGCCAGCAGGGTTAGAACCAAAAGTAGAGAGACATCATAACAGGGATGTAATGAGTGAAATATTAGCATGTAATTTAGTCTATAATCCAGGTCGATTTGTCGCGTATAGCGATCTAGGGATGATTTTATTAGGCAAAATAGTAGAAAAAGTGACAGGTGAATTGTTAGATCAATTTGTGAAACGACATTTTTTTAATCCGTGGAATATGCATAATACACAATTTTTATTGCCGGATAACCAAAAATATAAAGTAGCTGCTACTGAACTAGTAAGAGGGAAATATGTCCAAGGAGATGTACATGATGAGAAGGCGCTTTTACTAGGCGGTGTATCTGGTAGTGCCGGCTTATTTTCAAATGCAAAGGATTTACTTTTGTTTTCAGAGTATTGGTTAGGTGTTCGACATCAGTCGGTTATTCCATTCAATTGGATGGAGTCAGCATATAAGAATACGTTTTTAGGAAGGGGTCTGGGATTTGAAGTGCGGACTGGTGAAGAACCATCAGTATCCTTTGGAAAGTGGGTGAGTGTAGGGGCTTTTGGGCATACAGGATTTACAGGAACTAGTATTTGCATGGATCCTGTAAAAAAATCTTCTATCATATTATTAACGAATGCAGTGCATTATGGAAGAAATAGTTCGATTCGAGAAATCAGAAGGCAGATTCACGACCTGGTTTATGAGGAATTTCTTAACTAATCTTGGGGTGGAGGAACAGACGTGAAGGTATTGAATAGGTGGTTCTTTTTGTTTGTACTTTTGTTGACAATCGTATTAGCTGGCTGTGGCTCAAAAGACAAATCTGATGACACTAGCAAGGGAGATAAAGAATCCGAATCTTCAAAGGAAGTGTCACTGACAATTGGTAGCTGGCGTACAGAAGATGTAGCAAAATATGAAAAAGTAATCGCATTATTCAACAAGGAACATCCAGATATTAAAGTCACTTTCAGTCCAACAAAAAACACAGAATATAACACGGTATTAAACACAGCATTACAAGCGGGAGAAGGTCCGGATATTATTCATTTACGTCCATACGCTGCTGGTTTAAAACTAGCAGAATCAGGATTCATAGAAAAAATAAACGATTTGAATGGATTAAATGTATTCTCGGAAGAAGCACTACAAGCTTCTCGAGATGTAGAAGGTAATCAGTACGGGGTACCAATTAATTTGAGTTCTACTCAATTCTTCTATAATAAGAAGATTTTCAAAGAACAAGATTTAGATGTTCCAAATACATGGGATGAATTCATTCAATTAAATGACAAACTTCTAGCAAAAGGTATCACACCTATCGCTATGGGAACAAAGGAAAGTTGGCTATTATCGCTACTCCACGGAATTGTAGGACCTGGTGTCTATGAGGGGAATGATTTCTACAAGTCAGTTTTAGCTGGTGAAAAAGATTTCACAGATGCAAAGTTTAAAGAATCGATTCAAGTGATGAAAGATTTAAAAAAATACTTTCCTAAAAACTCAGAAGGTCTAGGAATGGATGATATTAGAACTGAGTTTGCATTAGAAAAAGCAGCCTTGTTCCCATTGGGGAGTTGGGAAATCCCAGTTGTCTCGGAAATGAATCCAGATTTAGATTTTGGCTTTTTCCCCATGCCGTCTAAAGCAGGTAATAAGACTGTGACAACATGGGTTGATGGCTCATTTGCTATGAATGCCAACTCAAAAAATAAAGAGGCAGCAAAGGTGTTTTTAGAATTTTTAACTACAAAAGAATTTGGTGAACTATTTGTAAAAGAGTTCTCAATGATTAGTGCAATGCCTGGCATTTCTTCGGATCAAGCTTTATTAAGTGATCTTAGTAAAGCAGTAGAATCTAACGCGACACCTTATATGTGGGTAACAAATTTTACAGGTGGAGATCCAACAACGAAAACAGTACTTGAAACTGAACTTCAAGGAATGTTTTTAGGTGATGTGAAGGTTGATGATGTTGCAAAAAAAGTGCAAGAAAATGCTAAAACATGGTTTAAGCCGTTTCAATAAATAATAATTGCCCTCACTGAAAAGAGGTGAGGGCTTATTGTTCCAATTTTACATAAAGGAGGCTCTGGTATATGACAAATGCGACAGCTCCATCGAAAAAAAAGAAACGGAGTTGGTCAAAATGGACAATTCACTTATTCCCTATACCGGCATTAATCATTTATGGAGTGTTCGTGTTATATCCAATAATTGCTGCCCTATCCTATAGTTTTTTTGAATTTAATGGGATGAACAGAGGCAATTTTGTAGGGCTTCAAAATTTCGTTACGCTTTTTACAAAAGAGCCTTATGGGTCTATGTTTTGGAATGCTTTTAAGCATAATGGAATTTATTTCATTATACAGATGGTTGTGATGAATGGTTTGGCTTTCTTTTTAGCCTTTATCATCTATAAAAGAATTCGAGGTTCAGAGTTTTTCAAAGCTGCTTTCTTTTTACCAAGGGTACTCTCTGTTATTGTAGTCGGCTTTTTATGGAAACTTATCTTAAATCCAAACTATGGTACAGTGAATGTTTTGCTTGAAAAGCTAGGCTTAGAAAGTTTGCAAAGAGCATGGTTAGGTGATCCGGATACAGCTCTTATTGTTATTATTCTAGTGAATTGTTGGTTTGGTATTGGATTTGGTGTTCTTATTTTCTTGGCCGGTTTTCAGGGGATTTCAAGTGAACTGATTGAAGCAGCCAGATTAGATGGAGCAAGGGGCTTTAAAATGTTGTCTAAAATCTATTTACCATTAATGATTCCTTCCATTATGATCATGGGCGTGCTCACGTTCATTCAATCGTTTGAAGCTTTCGAACTTATATACGCTATGCAGGGGTCGATGGGTGAACCCTATTATTCTACAGATACATTAGCAGTCTTTTTCTATAGGTTAGCATTTGGCAGTTCGACTGCTTCAGGAAATACCTCTATAGGATTAGGCTCGGCTTTAGCGACATGCTTATTCTGCTTTATTTTAATATGTACTTCGGTTTTCTTACGCATGATGAACAAAAAAGACGTTGAGATGTGAGAGGTGAAGATATGAAGCAAGTAACTATTTGGACTAAACCTTTCTATTATATAGTTGTTTTTGTTGCTGCGACAATTAGTTTGTATCCGATTTTGTTAATGATTCTTTCTTCATTCAAAACGAGTGCAGAAATTTTTAAAAATCCTTTAGGTCTGCCGACAAGTATTAGTTTAGATACTTATCGGACGTTATTATCAAAAGTCCCTTTTACTACCTACTTTATGAATAGTGTCATAGTAAGTGTTGTGTCAGTATCTTTAATTATCATTGTGTGTTCATTAGCAGCCTTTTATATTGCACGTTTTAAATTTTCGTGGACTAATGCCATTTTCTTTATTTTCTTATTAGGAATGATGATACCGATTAAGTTAGGGATCGTACCATTATTCATTTTGATGAGAGATTTAGGATTAATCAATTCACTTTGGTCATTAATTTTTATGAATGTTGCAACAGGGATTCCGTTAACAATGCTTATTTTGACAGGCTTTTTCCGTACAATGCCTGTTGAATTGGAGGAAGCTGCTCGAATGGATGGTGCAGGAAATATACGCATACTCTGGCATGTGCTATTGCCAATTATGCGACCTGCTTTAGGAACTGTAATTATTATTAATTTTATATCTGCATGGAATGATTTTTTCTTCCCATTAATTTTTATTACTGAAAAGGCGAAAATGACAATCCCTGTAGGAATGATGTCCTTATTTGGTGAACATTCAGCGGATTGGGGATCGCTATTTGCAGGATTAACTTTAGCTTCATTACCAATGATTTTACTATTTTTCATCGCTTCAAAGCAGTTTATGGAAGGACTGACGGCAGGTGCAATTAAATAAACGTTATTTTATTGGAATAGATGGTGGCGGTACTAAAACTCAAGCGGTGATTGGCAATAGCGATGGAGAGATTCTAGCTCTCGTAACTGGTGAAGGCTCGAATATAAAGGCTACTCCAAAAGAAAAAGTTAAAATCCAAATAGGCCATCTATTAGATACGTTGTTAGTAAAATCCGCTATTCAAAAAGCGGAGGTCAAGTCTGTCTTTGTATGTGCAGCCGGTGGTGATCGTGAGGAAGATTCGGTCTGTTGGAATGAATGGATACGAGAGTATTTTCAATCGTATCATTGTACAATGCGAGTTACTAATGATGCAGTAGCTGCTTTAGTAAGTGGAACATTTAAATTGGATGGATTGGTTTTAATAGCGGGTACCGGTTCTATTGCTTATTTAGTACAAGAAGATGGTCGCAAAATTCTTCGAGCAGGGGGATGGGGCTATTTATTTGGCGATGAAGGTAGTGGTTATTATATTGGAACACAAGCATTAAGCCATATCTCACAACTCTATGATTTAAATGAAGAGCTTGATGAATTTTCAGAAGAGGTTCTCAAATATCTTCAACTGAATAATACCGTAGACATCATCACGAAAATTTATGAACAGGAACAACCACGTTTGATAGTGTCATCGATTGCGAAAATTGTTTTGAAGTTAGCAGAGCGAGGTAACGATGTAGCATGTCGAATTGTATTTGATGCAGTAGCTCAATTAGTGCACCTATTGGGAATTATATACTCAAGAGAGGAAAGTGCTAAGTCATTACCAATTGTTGTATGTGGTGGGTTATTTGAAAATGAGTATTTTTTAAACCAATTTGAGCACTCTCTAAACTTAGTCATAGGTGACAATGAATTGATTAAACCATTTGTATCACCAGTAGTTGGTGCATTTACTTTAGCACTTCTTGATATGAGCATTCCAATCACAAAAAAAATGCAAGTCGATCTGTTACAGACATGGATGAAAGTTGATCTTGAAAATAAGATTAGGAGGAATTGAAAATCTATGGAGCGAGAGCCTAAACTGCAAACAGAAGCGCATCATAGGGAAACGAGCAATTTAGATTTAATGTCTGTATCTGAAATTATAAAATTAATGAATCAGGATGACCTCAAAATTCCTCTAGCTATTGAAAAGGTACTACCCAAAATAGAAAAAACGATTAAGGTTGTATATCATTCTCTTGAAACAGGGGGGCGATTATTCTATGTGGGTGCTGGAACAAGCGGGAGAATTGGTTTGTTAGACGCAGTGGAATGTCCTCCTACATTTAGTACATCACCAGAAGTAGTACAGGCAATATTAGCAGGTGGAATCGATGCTGTTGTCTTAGCCGTAGAAGGAGCTGAAGACGATGAACAATGGGGTCAATCAAGCCTAAAAGAACATGGTTTAACAGAACGTGATGTGGTGATTGGTATTGCGGCAAGCGGTAGCACCCCTTTCGTAAAAGGGGCTTTAGTTTATGCTCGTTCTGTCGGTGCTAAAACAATGAGTTTAACAAGTAATCCAAACTCAATTATTAGCGAGTGTGCTGATATTGCGATTGAGGTAGATACTGGTCCAGAAATCTTAACAGGATCTACACGATTAAAGGCGGCTTCAGCACATAAAATGGTATTAAACATGATCTCTACAGCTACTATGGTTCAATTAGGTAAAGTATATAAAAATTTAATGGTTGATGTACACGCGAGTAATAACAAATTAAAAGAACGTGCAAAAAGAATTGTTTGTGAGGCAACAGAAGTTACTTACGAACAAGCAGAGCAAGTGTTAGCTAAAACAGGTTACGAAGTGAAACCAGCGATAGTTATGCTTTTAACACAGTCAACTTTGGATGAGTCAAAACAGCTTTTAGCAAATTCAAAAGGTCACGTTCGTGCAGCAATTCAACTTAAAAATATCTAGATAAGGAAGAGAATATAGTAATCTTTCTTCAATATTAAACAAGGAAGCAGGGGGTTATGAGTATAGAAAAGATGAATTCGGGATTACTTATACTTGCTGAAATGGAAGCTAGCTTGCCACCTTCTGAGCGGAAAATTGCCCAATATATTTTAAAACATCCTGCTGAAGCAATTAAAATGACAGCAGTCGACATTGGCAAACAAAGCAATACAAGCAGTGCGGCTGTCATTCGCCTTTGTAAATCATTGAATTTAAGTGGCATACAAGAATTGAAACTTAGAATAGCCGGAGATTTACAAAGTGAAAAGATGGATGTACGTGATATCGAACCGAATGAACCGTTAGAGCTAACAATTGATAAGATCACAAATCATAGTATGCAAATTTTACGTGAGACGGCAGATTTAATCGATCAAAAAGAACTAAAGCATGCTGTGGATGCAATCTTAAATGCTAAGAGAATCTTCTTTTTTGGTGTTGGTGCATCAGCAATAGCTGCAATGGATGCTTATCAAAAATTTGTACGCATTAATAAATATTGTATGTTTTTCACGGATACTCATTTAGGTGCCACCGCCGTTGTCAATGCTGAAGAGGGAGATGTAGTTGTTGGTATTTCCTTTTCAGGTGAAACACATGAGGTGGCAAAAGTTTTGGAGATAGCAAATGGCGTAAATGCTACAACGATTAGCCTTACAAGATACGGAAATTCACTCATTTCCAGTTTGGCGGATATCTGTTTATATACCTCACCTAAAGTAGAAGCTACTTTTAGAAGTGGTGCTACTTCTTCGAGATTAGCACAGCTACATGTGTTAGATATACTATTTATGTGCGTAGCAACTAGTACATATGAAGAGACGATCGAGTATTTGGATAAAACGAGAACAGTAATTAAAACGTTATATGAAAAAGTTGGAAAACGAAGAATCAGTTATTCTTAAACGAAAAATCAGCTCATTAAGAGAAAGAGGCGCAGTTGCGGCCTCTTTTTATTTAAGATAAAATGTTTTTAATTACAAAAATATAAAATTTTACAAAGTGAGGGATTATTTGAGTAGGTTTTTATTTTTAATAGTACTGACCATTGTATTAGCAGCCTGTGGACAGGATAAATCTGTTGAGCAAATACCAATTGATAAAGTGAAATCTGATATCAAAGAATATATCGAAATCAATGCAACTGAAAAAGGAATATATTTATTTCAGCATGAAAAGGATTTTCATATTTACGTGAATAGTGGAAGCGTTAATCCTAAACAGGTTAAAAATGTAGAAATTAAAACAGAAGGTAATGTATTGAAGGTATATATTGATGAGAATAAAGTAGCGAAAAAGAGTAATGAAGATAAGGGACTATATTTTATACAACCCGGAGATTTGGAGTATGATACGAGGGTTGTTATTCAAAACGGTAAAGAAGTATCAATTAATATGATAGTAGGTATTTAATGAAAATAAAATGTAAACGACATGGCAACATTCTTAAGCCGAAAATATAAAAACCGCAACCATTTTGGTTGCGGTTTAAACTATTACTTATTCAACTTTTTAATAAACACAACTTTTAAATAGTTGAACTCAGGGAAGTCGCGGTTTGCGCGGAAATCCTTTGGTAGAGAAGATTGTTCAACAATTTTGTAGCGAGTGTTTGAATCTTTAAATGCCTTATCAATGAATGTCTTGAACTTTTTCATACCGAAGCTTGCATTGTTTGTAGAAGCAACAATAATACCGTTTTTCTCCGTAATAGCAATTGCGTCCATTAGCAATTTCGGATAATCTTTTGCAGTACTAAATGTCATTTTTTTCGAACGTGCAAAGCTAGGAGGATCTAGTACAACTAAATCATATTTCATGTTATGACGAACGGCATATTTGAAATAATCGAATACATCCATTACTTTAATATTTTGCGCTTCATAATCGATACCATTGACACTAAATTGTTCAATCGTTTTCGCTAAGCTACGTTTTGCAAGATCTACACTCGTTGTTTCTTTAGCACCGCCAAGAGCAGCAGCAACAGAAAATGCACCAGTGTAAGAGAAAGTATTCAGCATATTCGTATCTTCTGCATAATAGTCACGGATTGTACGACGTACATCGCGTTGATCAAGGAAGATGCCAGTCATTGCACCATCATTTAGGTTAACAGCAAAATTCATACCATTTTCTTTAATAATGATAGGGAAATCACCAGGTTCACCCATTACGAAATCATCTTGCTCGATATATTGGCCCTTCGTATCAAAACGTTTTTTCTCATAAATAGCTTTGAATTCAACTAATTCAGCAAGTGCGTCATAGATATATTGTTTGAAGCTATATATTCCATCACTATACCAACTAACCATATAATAACCATCAAAATAGTCGATTGTTAGACCGCCAATGCCGTCCCCTTCTCCGTTAAATACACGGAATGCCGTCGTTTGGCTATCTTCGAAAAAGTCAGCACGGTGATCTAGTGCATTTTTCAATTTAGTTTTGAAAAATGCCCCATCGATCTCTTCATGTTCTTTTGTCGTAAGGACCCAACCAATTCCTTTATTTTGATTACCATAATATCCAGTTGCTAAATAGCGGTTAGCACGGTCCACAAGACGAATAAGTTCGCCTTCTTCACGCAGCATATCTGTATTAACTACAGCCTCTTTTAAAATTAATGGATAGCCTCTTTTTAAATCTGCAAGAAAGCTTTGATCCACTCTAAGTGTTATCATTTTTGTCATCATGTCATCCTTAATATTCGTTTTCCTCATTATCGCATTTTTCGCCATAAATTGCGAAACTAATGAGGAAGTTTAGTGTTGATTCAATAATAAAATAGTCGAATATATGAAACACAGCTATTAAAGGTATCTCTTCCAATATGTAACGTTGAACAACAAACATGTACATTTCAGCAATATTCACTAACACTCCCCAATATTCTAAAAATTCATAGTAATATATTTATAATAAGTATCAAGGGGGAATGAAAATGCATTATGATGTGATAGTTATAGGAGCAGGTTCAATGGGAATGGCTGCGGGCTATTTCCTTTCACAAAGTGGAAAAAAGACTTTACTATTAGATGCCTTTAATCCGCCACATGATAAAGGAAGTCACCATGGTGAGACACGCATAATTCGTTATGCATATGGTGAAGGTGTAGAGTATGTTCCACTTGCATTACGTGCACGTGATTTATGGCAAGAACTTGCACAACAAACAGGTAAGGAAATTTTCCTTCAAACGGGTGTCATAAATGTTGGGGACAAAAATATTCCATTCATCAAAAATGTGATTAAGAGTGCAGAGGAATTTGATCTACCTTTAGAAGTTATGACGGCATCTGAGGTGAACGAAAAATGGGATGGTATGCAGTTACCTGAAAATTTCCTCGGTTGTTTCGAACCTACTTCAGGCGTATTAAGAGTAGAATCATGCGTTGAAGCTTATAGAGAATTAGCATTAAATGCAGGAGCAACTATTCGTACAAATAGCCGTGTTACTAAAGTCTATCCACAGTCTGGCAAAGTTACGATTTATACAGAAGATGGTGCAACATTTACAGCAGACTCAGTAATTATTTCTGCAGGTGCTTGGTCAGGCGAATTATTAAAACAGCTGGATTTAGAACTTCCACTAAATCCAATTCGAAAAACATTCGCTTGGTACGATGTAGACGAAAGATACTACAATCAAAACGATTTTCCGGCTTTCACATTCGAGCTTGCGGATAGTATATACTACGGCTTTCCAAGTATTGATGGCGCTGGATTAAAAGTTGGTCGGCATGATGGAGGAGATACCATTATTCCAGATGAAGTCAAACTTGCATTTGGTGATGTTGTCGGCGATGTAGAAAATCTAAATGGATTCCTAGATGAATTTATGCCACGTGAGCATGAGTTGAAATTGGGAAAAACATGTATGTACACAATGACGCCAGATGAAGATTTCATAATAGATGTCCACCCAAAATACAATAATATCGCCATAGCAGCTGGTTTCTCAGGACATGGTTTCAAGTTTGCTAGCGCTGTCGGAGAAGTACTAAGTAACCTGATTACAAAAGGATTTACAGATTTAGATATCAAACCGTTTTCTATTAAACGGTTTAGTAAAGTTGGGAAAATATGATTACAGTAAAAAATGCAGAACAGTATCTCAAAAACAAAATTGCAGGAATTCCAAGTAATCCTGCAACTGTTTGGGAGATATTCAAGGAATTTGGTAGAAATCCGGTAGAGGGAGAGGAGGAAATTGCTTTACTTTTCGAATGTGGTACATATAATTTTACCGGCGAAAATTTGTTTTATTTAGATTTTGTAAGACAATTTGCAACGGAAGATAATGATGAAATGGAACAATTGCATTGTGAATTTACTTTTAAGCCAACTTTTGATCTTGAAAACCTGCAGTTTCACGAATTTTACTTTGATGTTGAGGGTGATGTAGAAGATTTCTATAGAAACATTGAGTCGCTTCAGGAATTTCAAATCCCAATTTCAATGACGCCTCTAAATTTAAATATTTTCCAAGAAGAAACATAATTAGTTCTATTACTAAATAGAAAAACTCCCTTAGCTATTAAAGCATAAGGGAGTTTTTTTACATTTAATAATTATGATTTTAAAAAGTAGTTACCATTCTCAGTAAAAATTGCTCAATTAAATAATGGCATCATAAAAAGTAGTATTAAATGGAAAATTAATCCGTTTATATTTCCGTTGTATTAAAAATTGGATATAGTAAAAGGATTTTGAGTTATTTGTAATAAAGTGTAATGACATTGTAAATGAAATGCCGTTGTTTCTCCAACTGACTTTCCTTAGTATTAGTAGTGGAATTAATAAAAAAACGTTATATACACCCTTAAATATCGAAATATTATTATCTACCATAAAAGAGAAAATTGGAGGAACATTATTCATATGAACAAGCAAACAGTATTTAAAGCTATCACAGCAACTACTTTGACATTAACACTTGGACTTGGAGCATTAGTAAATAATCAACCTCAACAACCAACACAAACAAATGCAACAAATGTTTTACAAGATTCTGCTAACAAAATTACGATGGTCTCAAGCTCAAAAGCAACTAAAATTTCAGGTAAATATAAAACAACAGCAGCATTGAATATGCGTAAAGGTCCATCTACAAGCAGCAAGAAAATTACAACACTAAAAAAAGGTGCAGTCGTAACAGCTACATATAAAAAGAAAGTAAGTGGTACAACATGGTACAAAGTAAAACACGGTGGAAAAACTGGTTGGGTATCTGGTTCATACTTAAAAAAATATAAAAAATCAACAATATCTACTGCGAAAGCAACAAAAATTAGCGGCAAATATAAAACAAAATCAGTATTAAACATGCGTAAAAGTGCATCACTAAAAAGTGGGAAAATAACAACGCTAAAAAAAGGAGCTGTCGTGACAGCTTCATATAAAAAGACCGTAAGCGGAACAACATGGTTTAAAGTTAAACATAGTAATAAGACAGGTTGGGTATCAAGCTCATACTTAAAAAAATACAAAAAAACAACAACAGTTTCTAGCTCGAACTCAGCACTTCGTAACAAAGTTATAAGTGTGGGTAGTCAATATTTAGGCGTTCCTTATGTATGGGGTGGCATGTCGCCATCAGGTTTTGATTGCTCAGGTTTTACAGCTTATGCATATAAAAAAGCTGGATATGGAACATTACCACATAATAGTCGCTCTCAACGTGCTGTTACTAAAAAAGTAAGTAGTCCAGAAGTAGGGGATTTAATCTTTTTCACTGCAACACCAGGCGGTAGCACGATTACACATGTAGGTTTATATGCAGGAAACAACAAAGTATTACATGCAGCAGGGAACAAAGTACAATATCAAAGTGTTGCAAAAGGTAGTTACTGGGAACCACGTATTGTAAGTTACGGTTCATTAGATTAATAGCGTAAATTTAAAAAGGCTCTAACTGGAGAATGACAACTTCAGTTAGAGCCTTTCTTATTGAATAATAGCTTAAGCTTGAGGTGCTTCAATGCGTGAAACAATTTCAGCTATAACGATTTGACTACCAAGCATTGGAGATTCTTTAGGAGCTTCACCTGGTTTTGCCTCTGGACGTTTGTGAGATGCTTTGAATGCATCACTTTCACGCCAAGCTTTGAAGCCATCAAGTGTTTCCCAGTACATATTAACGCTCATTTCATCGTATTCTTCAAAATCTTTGCATACAGCTACTTCAACTTTGACAAAGCCTTCAAATGATTGAAGTGCACCTGGACGAGTGAAATTAGGTGCCATTTTTTCAGCAAAGCCTTTTTTCGTTTTAATACGGTTAGTTACTACGAACATAAACAATCTCTCCTTTTTTAAAAACATAGGCATACTAGAAACTTATGCCTTTTAAGAAATCGTATACCATTCCGAAATGCCAATGCAAATAAGAACCTATATTTTATATAAAATAATTCTAAAAATGCTAATACCGTGCGAGTTAAGTTAAATTCCCTAATTTTAACAGATGCATTACGTGTCTAAATGTTAATGTCCTATGGAGATTTTTGAGTAGTAGAGAATATGGATTTAATCTATAAACGTAATATTTACTATTTCAACGCTAATATTGGTAACTAAAGGTATAATGTAGTGTATATGTACTTATGTTAGAGGAATATTTTATAAATAGAGGTGAATAAAATGGCGAGAGAGAGAAAATTTACACATGATGAACTATTTACAACAACGCATTTACTTTTATTGAGGTATGGATATGAAGGTTTTACGTTTAGCTTACTAGCAGAGACTTTACAAGTTTCGAGGGCGGCAATTTATAAACAATATATGAACAAAGAAGAGCTTATTAGTAATTATATGGTATCGGCTTTGCAGAAGGTGCATGTTGAATTAAAATCGATTGATCAACAGATACCTTTACTAGGGCAGTTAGATGAATTACTTACAAAAGTATACAAATACAAAAGTTTACAGCAATTTTTCGGAATTGGAAATCAAATTCAAGATAATGGGTCTGAATTGGTGATACTGAAAAAGAAAATTCTGATGCAATTGCAATTAGAGATGAGAGATATCATACAAGAGTTGATTGAACAAGGTAAAAAAGAAAATATTTTAAATAAAGAAATACCTAGCGATTTAATACTTGGATTTATACTTCAAAGTATAGCAACACCAAATCGTGAGGGATTTGCACAGGAAGAATGGATTCGTTCTATTAAAGAACTAATTCTCTATGGCATTACTAAGGTAAAATAAGGGGATAGCTTGGCTAATATTTATATAACATATTCGACTTTTTATACATAAGTAGGCGCGTTAATGACAGGGAACAAGGAAATGGAATCAACCATACAATTTTATAAACGTAACGCTTTCCGATATAAATCAGTCTATTTCTTAATTGAAGTAGGCTGTTTTTTTTTTTTTTATAGTAATCATTCGAGCGAAAATTGAGCGTAGGAGCCTTACAAGGGGCAGCTGGTGCCATAAGACTGGACGAAAACATATTAAACAAAGGTATTTTTATTGAAAGTTAGCATAACGGGGCGTCTGCCTCCACTTGATTCACCAGGACCTGTTTCGATTATAAATTCATCGTCATATTGTTCGGCCATCAATGATGAAACGGTTGCTTTGTTTAAACAGGAAGAGAGGGCAATATCTGCTCGTGAAATTGATGTTGAATAGACAAACTAAATTACCTGTGTTAAGATAACATTTAATTTAGAATATTATGGTAATTAAAAAGGAGGATAATGTACGAAGAAGTTCAGAGGATTACTGTTTTTTGTAGCTTATTTTTAGTAATAATTGTTCTTTCTGCTTGTGGTGAAGCTGCAAAAAAATGAAAGCGATAACAATGTTGACAAAGGGAATAACAAGGAAAGATCAGAAAGTATGAAAATTGGTCTTTCAGTTTCAGATTTAACATTGGAGCGTTGACAGCATTCCATAATATGCAAACTATTGAAGCGCGTTTTAAATCTCTTAGTGAAAAAAGATGGTTAAACATTGAAATAGTTATGTTCAGAAAGAGAGTGGACCATATGAAACTTACCACAAAATACATAGGTGAAAAAAATGGCCAAATTATTTATGAATATAGTATTCAAAATAATCAAGGTCTAAAATTTTCTTGTACAAACTTTGGATGTATCATTACGAAATTAATTGTGCCAGACCGAGAAGGAAGATTAGAGAATATCGTATTAGGATTTGATACGATTGAAGAATACGAGAACAACCCACATTTTATCGGTGCAGTTATTGGGCAACATGCCGGAAGAGTTGCAAAGGGGAAAATTTTAATCGATGGAAAAGTCATTCAATTACCATGTAATGAAGGAGGAAATCAATTACATGGTGGTAGAAATGGTTTTGACAAAAGCATTTGGAATACTACTATCATGGAGTCAAAAGATGAAATAGTATTACAATTTGAATATACCAGTGTTAATGGAGATAACGGATTTCCTGGCGCTGTAGCGGCAAAAGTGAAATACATTTTTAATAATGCTGATGAGTTGATTGTTGAATATCGTGGTATATGTGATCAAAAAACAGTATTGAATATGACAAATCATAGTTATTTTAATCTTAGTGGCAATTTAAGAAGAGATATTTCACAACATATTTTGAAAATTAATAGTAGCCACTTTTTGTCTTTAAATGATGAGTTATTGCCGACTGGTAGTTTAGAAGATGTAGAAGGAACAGTATTTGACTTTCGATCTGAACGAGTAATAGCAGATGGTATCCACTCTGCTAATGAACAAGTGATTATTGCTGGTCAAGGCTATGACCATCCTTTTAAATTATTAAAGAGTAGTGAATATGATGTTGTTTTGAAAGATGATAATAGTGGTAGACAATTAAGCATAATAACTAATAATCCATATATCGTTTTATACACAGGCCAAAAACTAGGTGATGGTAATCTTTTTGGGGATATTGAATCTAAAAATTATTTAGGTTTATGTTTAGAAACGCAGTTACCACCTTATTCGATTGAATATGATGATTTAAGAGAATCTACTTTGGAAAAAGGTAAGGAGTATTATAAGTATACAAAGTATATTTTCACAACTAATTAATAGTGAAACCGCTTAGTGCCATCAAATACTAAGTGGTTTTTTGATGCCATTTTCTGCATTATTGTTTACATGAAAAGAAGTCAAAAAGTTCCGAAATAGGTATGGGAAGTCCAAAAATATTAATAAGAAAGATAAGTTATTGATTATATGTTAGACAAACTGTGGGTCTTTAGGCATTAAAATAGAAGTATACTTTGACGATACTATACAGTGTTACGATGGTGAAGATTCTGTTTTTCCCTATTCTAAAAAAGAGCTGAATAATGATTGAGACGTAGTATAATAGAGATTTTGAAACTTCCTAAAATTATTGATTTAATCGTCTTATATAGGCTGAACATATGTTAGAAATAACGTTTTTTTATATCCAATTATAAATTTAGCCATAAATAGTGTTCTATTTATGGCTGACTTTAAAGGATTATTTTTTTAGAATTAATAGTCTTAATGCGACAGTAATCGAGCATGGTTAGCGTCGTATTAGAATTTTTATCAATTTTAATGTATAATAGTAGTAGGAACGAAAGAAAATCATCGAAATAAGTATAGGAATTTCAAGAATGTCAATACGAAGATTAAGGGGTTGATCGTATGTTGGACAGGTTATTGAGGTTTTTAGGTATTAAAATAGATGATGTAGATGAAGATTTTGACGATACTATACACTGTTTCGACAATGCAGATTCTATTTTCAACCACGTTAGAGATAAAGAATAGTAGGGTACTGCCTTACAAATAATTAACATTAATAACTAATAAATTTGGATAAATCGCTTTTAAGCTAAATGGCTTAATAGCGATTTTTTATTTTAAAAAGAGAATAAATTACTTAGAAAATAGTTAATTATTGTATTTTAAACAACTATGGTATGTTACTATTTTACTTGATGTATTATATCAAGTTATAGAAGGAAAATAGGTAGGGGTATATGAAGAAAATTAATCTAAAACTACATCATTTAATTATCAGTGTAGCTGTTTTGGCGTTCCTTTTAACAATTGCTAGTAGTTTGTGGAGTAGTTATCATACGAATACGCAATCCTTACAAGAAAGTACTCTTGAAACGAATCATGCGTACGCTCAAAAGCTAGCAATGACAGCAAATGATTATATGAAAGAGACATTACAAACCCTTAATATAAGTGCTGAAGAAATTACGGCTATTTTTGACGATGAAGATAAGTTGTTACATGAAGCAGATCGGGTAAAGAATCAAACAAATACTTTTAATTCTGTGGCTATTGTAGACGCACAGGGAGAAGTACTTGCAACTTCCCCTCAATCTCTAGATTTAAAAGGAAAGACTCTTACTTCTAATGCTATAAAAGAGGCAATAATACAAAAGAAACCATTAATATCAAAGCCTTATAAAGGAATTACAAATCGTTTGCTCATCTTCATTTCAGTTCCAATTTTTGCTGAAGAGGGCTCATATTTAGGGCTAATAGGTGGAACTATTTATTTGAAAGAAGATAATGTATTGAACGAGGTCCTCGGTGAGCATTTTTATAAAGACGGTTCTTACGTATATGTAGTAGATAACGATGGCCGCATAATTTATCATCAAGATAAATCACGTATTAATGACGTTGTATCTGATAATAAAGTTGTAAGTGAAATGCTTGAAAACCATAGTACAGGTGCAGCTCGATTGATTAATTCTAAAGGTAAGGACATGCTTGCAGGATATTCGTATATTTCAATTGCCGATTGGGGAGTTGTGGCACAACGCTCGACTGAAATTGCTTTGGAACCTGCAACAAAAATGGTGAAGAAGATGCTGTATGTTGCATTACCATTATTGCTCGTTTCACTAATTATCATCTTATGGGCTTCACTTAAAATTGCACGTCCATTACAGCAACTAGCGACATTAACGGAAAGTAGTATGAAAGCAAACGAAGAAAAGAATCTTGCTCAAGTACCCGGCTGGTATTATGAAGTTATACAACTAAAAAAAGCATTAATTCAGAGCCTATCTTTTCTCCATGGACAAGTAAGTTTCTTTATGGACCAATCAACGACAGATCCACTTACAGGATTGACGAATCGAAGAACATTAAATGAACGAATGCAAAAATGGACAAGTGGAAGTACACCTTACTCAATTATTTTAATAGATATAGATCATTTCAAGTCGGTGAATGATACATACGGTCACGGTGTTGGAGATGAAGTATTAAAATTCTTAGCTTTGAAAATGAAAAAAGCAACAAGAGTAAATGATTTATGTTGCCGTTATGGTGGAGAAGAATTTATCATCTTACTGCCGAATACATCTGCAACAGAGGCATATTTAGTAGCAGAGCAGTTACGTACAGATATAGAGCGAACTATAAGTCCAACTGGAAAAAACATAACAATTTCATCAGGGATTGCAGAATATCCTTTAATGGCAAGTGAGCCAGCAACAATGATTGGATTAGCAGATCAATGCTTATATGAGGCGAAAAAACAGGGTAGAAATCGAGTTGTAATGACAAAAGAAATATCCATTGTTCTGTAATTCATCTAATAATAGAAAATTCCCTTTTTGCATTTAATAGTATAAAATTACACTAAAAGAAACAAATAAGGGTGATAAGTATGGATAAAGAAAAAATCATTAGTATCGTTACTGAGAAATTTAAGTTAGTACGTACGGAAAATAACTATACTCAGGATAAAATGGCTGAGGTATTAGGTATTTCAAAAAAAACACTTGTTCAAATCGAAAAACAACGAACCCCATGTGGCTGGACAACAACAGTTGCACTATGTGCCCTATTTAGAGAAAGTTCAATTTTACAAAATGCAATGGGTGGCGATCCGATGGAAGTAGTGGAACTAACAGCGCATGACGTGATTGCACGTCCTAAAGAAAGAACTATGGGCGGGCATGTCTGGTGGCGTACAATTCAAGAGGATAAAGGATATCGTTTGCAACGAAATATTTTAAGTAACCACTATCGAATTTTAGACTCTGAATCATATCGTTGGTTTAGTACTATGAATGAAGAAGCAGCATTGGAAGAATTTACTCGTATATTAGAAGAAAATCACACTATTTAATTATCAGGCATCCATGTAATATGTGGATGCCCTTTTTGATGAGCTATATAATACATATGTGAATATATGCAGTAATTCTTATACAGTCGCTATTAAAATTGTTAGTCCATTTCTGATATCTCTTAACAGTTCGACTTTAGCTTTAGAATATAATGTTGAACCTGAAGCAACTGCCAAACTGTCTTAGTAACAACACTCGCAAGTTGTATTACAGTGACTGTTGTAATATACAGATCGGTCTTACTTTGTATATAGGTAATACATATAAAATATGAAGTTAAATAATTTATTTGAGCATAAACAGCAACTCTTTTACGTGAAGAGTTGTTTTTTTGTGGATAACTTTTTGGTAGGAAAATGATACTATCCACAGGTTAGACAAAGTTATACACCAATTCTGTTAATAAGTGCATAGAATATTCAAAATAATTAAGTAAATTGTGGATAAGTAGTTAAAAAGTAAAAAAGCCTCGCTTAGCATGAGTAGCTAAACGAGGCTTCGTAATATTAGCGATATTGAATTTCTTTGTTTACATCAATGTCGTTGATATCGATGCCCATTGCTTTGGCAACACCTGTACCATAAGCTGGATCTGCTTTGTAGCAGTGAATGATGTGACGTTCTTTAATGAAGAACTCAACACCTTCCATGTTACGAGCAGTATTTTCGAATAAACGTTGTTGCTCTTCTGGGCTCATGATGTTGAACAATTTACCTGGTTGTTCGAAGTAATTGTCATCATCTTCGCGGAAGTCATAGATATCTGCTGGTCCATCAAGTGCTAATGCAGGGTCTTTATATGATGGTTGTTCTTGCCATTGACCATAGCTGTTTGGCTCATAGTGCAATGTGCTGCCTAAGTTTCCATCTACACGCATTTGTCCATCGCGGTGGAAGTTGTGTACTGGGCATTTTGGTGCGTTAACAGGGATAGATGTATTGTTTACACCTAAACGGTAACGAGCAGCATCTGCATAAGCGAATAAACGAGCTTGTAACATACGGTCTGGTGAAAAGCTAATACCAGGAACTACGTTAGATGGTGCGAATGAAGCTTGTTCTACATCTGCAAAGTAGTTAGCTGGGTTACGGTTTAATTCAAATTCACCAACAGGAATTAATGGGAATTCTGATTTGTACCATACTTTTGTTAAATCAAATGGATTGTAACGGTGGTTACGAGCTTGTTCTTCTGTCATCACTTGGATAGACATTTTCCATTTAGGGAAATCGCCTTTTTTGATTGATTCAAATAGGTCACGTTGTGAAGATTCACGGTCGTTTGCAACTACTTCAGCAGCTTCTTGGTCTGTGTAGTTTTTAATACCTTGTTGTGAAGTGAAGTGGAATTTCACATATACACGTTCGTTATCAGCGTTGATCATTGAATACGTATGTGAACCGAAACCGTGCATATGACGGTAATCAGTTGGGATACCACGGTCACCCATAACATAAGTCACTTGGTGTAATGCTTCAGGCAAGTTTGTCCAGAAGTCCCAGTTGTTATTAGCTGAGCGCATGTTAGTATGCGGGTCACGTTTAACAGCATGGTTCAAGTCAGGGAAGTGCATTGCATCACGGAAGAAGAATACTGGAGTGTTGTTACCAACTAAATCCCAGTTACCTTGTTCTGTATAGAATTTTAATGCGAATCCGCGTATATCACGTTCAGCATCTGCAGCACCACGTTCACCAGCTACAGTAGAAAAACGAGCGAACATTTCTGTTTTTTTACCTACTTCAGAGAAGATAGCAGCTTTTGTATATTTAGTAATATCGTGAGTTACTGTGAAAGTACCAAATGCACCTGAACCTTTAGCGTGCATACGACGTTCTGGAATAACTTCACGGTTAAAATTAGCTAATTTTTCGATCAACCATACATCTTGCAGTAAAAGGGGTCCACGTTTACCTGCAGACATAGAGTTGGTATTGCTAACGACTGGTGCGCCGGCAGCAGTTGTTAACTTTTTATTATTATCATTTGTCATAATGTTGTGCCTCCTATTTTGAACTCAATTGAACTCTTCAAAACTAATATAACAGATTGCTAGATGAAAGTAAATTATAATGATTCTCTTTAAGGAATTTATATCTTTAAGTATATTCTATAAAAAAGGGTATAGAGTGAGAGGTCTATAAAATTACAAAAGTCTACTTTTTTTCATAGTTATTGTTTTTTCAGAATTTAGCTAATTGAATTGTAAGCACTACAAAGATAGTGTAAAACGTTCGAAAAATTATCAAAAAGTACAATGAATGTATTTGATTTTTTAAAGCATTAAAGATTTATTTACAAATAATTTATTTCAAATTGATATTTTTCATTTAAGGTATTATTCAAGAATGATTTGCACATTAGTGTAATTATTATTATCAACTCGTTATATTTTTAATAGCTAATTGAAAACATTGTTTAGGGATGAACAGACATGCCTTAATAATTCTATTCGTATAATCCATAGGAACATACAATGATCAAAATGGAATAAATAGATGAATATCGACTAAAAATTTACAATCACTATAATTTAATAAGAATAATATGGAACTCAAATAATCTGCGTATTATAGTTCTATTATTTGTAGTAATAGATTGAAAATATGAAGAGATAATTCACTATGATCAAACTAATAAGTAGACTCTTATTAGTTTTTTCGAATGAACCTTATTCCATTAATATATTTTAATCATAAATAATTTATGACCAAGATAGTGTGACAGTTTTTTGAAATCGCAATGGTGTACTGACTCTAGATAGCTATAGAAGGGAGTTATCAACCACTAACAAGTTTTATATATTTGCTAATGAAGTAGATTATTTTCTATTAGATTTTTAATAAAATGAAGCGGAATGGAAAAATGGGGAGTAATGGAATTAATTGGAGTGAACTCATAAGGATTAAAGAAATAGAATACTTAGAAAAAATATAATATTTAATAATATACTTTTTACTTGTTAAACACTACCTTTATGGTAATATAAATGTGGCTTATAATTTGGTAAAATAAGTTATTTATTAAAAGGTGGGGAAAAAACTCAAAAAAATATCTTTTATTAAAATGATATATCTCTTTATACCTATGTATCCATCAAGTTTAGATTTTGCTTAGTCCACACAGTTAAATTTACATAGAATATTTCTAAAAAATCAACTTCCATTTATTAGAAATAAAAGTATTTGATTGTAAATAAATAGGTGTTTATAGGCTACTTAGAAGATTGATGTGATTGTTAGTCTTTGGGGGGATTTGAGTTAAATGTTTCTAGCGAGTTAGAAAAATTCTAAATGATTATATATCGGTAGATAATGTAATATTTAACTCGAAAAATTAGTTCGGACTGAATGGACTAAAAAGAAGTAATAGTATCGAGTAGTTTGAAATGTAATTTAAAAATAAAACATTAGGATATTTAATAAGGAGGAACTCATGAAAAAAATTAGTGTTATATCGTTAGTTTTTCTACTAGTCTTACAAACTTTTATAACTCCACTAGCATCTATTGCAAGTGCTGAAAGTGGTCAGAACTTTGCAGCAAATGTCGAAGTAATCGATGCTGAAAAGGCAGTAGTGAAATGGGATTTCAAAGCGGGAAATGAAGCAGAGAGTAAAATATATAAATTCTCGCTTCCTAGCGATTTTAAAGTAAAAAAGGAACAAACTAGTGATTTATTAATAGGAGAACAAAAAATAGGGTCATATGTTGTAACAACAGATGGGCATATTAACGTAACAATCTTACCTAAACAAGAAAATGGTGGTTCAGGTTCATTTGAAGTTGTCGGCATACCACAAGAATCAACAACAAAGGAAAAGACTTCGAATGTTGAAGAAGATGTGAAGTTGATAAAGGATATTACTGACAAGACAACTAAAAAAGTTGTTGATCAAAAGAAATCAGTTGGAAAAGATAATGATATAGAGGGGAAATCCGTTGAGGGAGATGACGAATCTTCAGCTGATTTAACTGAGAAAGATAACATTACATCTTCTGAATTTGAAAGCGAAGTTCCAGTCTCTCATATAAATAAGATCTCAGTTCTAGTAGACAAACCAGGTGGAGGTAAGGAAGATATCACAATGATTACTAATTACCAGCCTGAAAATGGCGACTCAGTAACATTGGATTTTGATATCAAAATGGAAGCCGACCATAACTTTGGTGAAGGATCAAAATTAACATATGCTTTACCAGGGATTTTTGCGAATATATCTGGATCTGGAAATGTAGGGTCAGTAGGTACTTTTACAATTGTAGATGGCGAAGTAGTCATTACATTTAATGGTTCGATTCGTGATGATGCGAATCAAGGGATTAAAATAGAGAACGCTAAATTTTCTGTTGGAGCGAAATATAGCGAGACTAATACGGATATAGAATATGAATTGAAATTACCAGGTCAAGAAATAATTAAATTGAATTTCAAACCTAAAACTGGGCAAGCGATTACCAAAAAAGGTACAGCTGAAAATGGGGGTAAGAGTAGTAATTCCATTGATTGGGTAGTCGATATCAACACCGAGTTAGCTAATTTAACTGAGGCTAATTTTACAGATAAGTTAGGTAGTGGCCACACGTACAAAAAGGATTCACTAAAAGTGATCGAGTTAAATGTAAATGCTAAAGGTGAAATTACGCCGGGAGAAGAAATTTCGTTTAGCTCAATACCTGACTATGCAGGAAAGAGTGAACTATTTCTTACTCTTCCAGACCCAAAAAAAGCTTATCGAGTGACGTATACAACAGATCTTGGAGAGACTGACAAGGGAGCAGAAAATTACACAAATACAGCTACAATTAATGGGAAAACTACAAATAGTAGCGTGAAAGTTGAATACGGTACACCTTTAGAAAAATCAGTTTCCCAAAATGGGGAATACGGTGCAAGTGCAGATTGGACTGTAAAATATAACTACAACCGTAAAACAATAGCGCAAAAAGACGCTATACTTAAGGACAAAATTACAGGAAACCATAAAATTGACAATGCGGCAGATGTAAAAGTTTATGACGAACAAGGTAATGCAATAGCTACCAACTTGTATAAAATAGAACTTGCAGCTGATGGTAAAGGTTATACATTAACGTTTAACCAAGAAGTAAAAGAACCTTATCAAATTAAGTATAAAACAGTTAGGACAGATTACTTACAAGACAGTGGTAAAGTAAGTAATGTTATAACAAGAGAAGATAATAAGAATGGTACAAATGGTAGTAATCAAGGAAGCTTTAAATACGGTAATCCTGCCATCGACAAAAAGGCTATAACTACGAACTATCAAGACAAAACAATGGATTGGGAAATCGTGGTGAACAAAGATTCATATTCTATGGAAAATATCACTATTACTGATACGTATGCTGGACAGGGTATGAAATATAAAAAAGGTTCATTGAAAGTAATTGGTTTAGATGAAAAAGACTATACATTTACAGATAAAGGCGCCGATGGATTTACTTTCACTGTAACAGGACCAATTACTGAATCATTCACTATCAAATATACAACAGATTATGAGATTAAAGACGCGGGTAGCAATGATAGAACATATAAAAATACCGCTAATATAAAGTGGGAAAGTGGAAGTAAGGAATATAGTTCTGAAGACTCAGCTGAGGCTTCTATTGATAATAAACAAACAGCGAATGGTTATAAAAACGGTGTTTACAATTATGAAACAAAAGAGTTTAAGTGGAGAGTAGGTATCAACTTCAACTTAAACACACTAAATGATGCTGTATTTAAAGATACATTACCAGAAGGACAAAAAGTAGATATAAAGAGTATCGTCGTACAACCGGTAATCGTTAATCCAAATGGTACTGTTACTCCGAATGGAAAACCGATTACACCAATTATTACTCCAAACGGAGACAATGCTTTTGTAATTGCTCTTGGCAAGATTACAGAGGCATATGAAATTACTTATACAACTATAGATGCAGATGGCATCTTCCCTGTAACAAATGGCAATGTGAAAATTAAAAATGAAGCTGAATTACTAGATGGAACAACTTCAAATGCTAAATGGAGCGATGAAGTAACAGTAGCTCATACAAATGAAACACTTACTAAAAATGGAGCAGGTTTCAATTCAACAGCTCGAATTGATTGGAATTTGAAACTAAACTACGGACAATCTAAATTGTCTAATGTAAAGATTGAAGATATTGTAGGAAAAGATGCTGATGGAAATCCAAACCAGCTTATCTTAGAAGATTCATTTAAAGTGTATGAAGTCTCTTTAACAGGAGAGATGAAAGCTGGAAATCCTGTTGAAACAAAAAATTTAGTAGATGGAATCTACACTGTAAATGTTGATAATACAGAAGGTAAATTTACACTTACTTTCGATCAACCAATTACAAAATCTTACTATATAGAATATCAATCAATTTTCTTAGGTGCACCTAATGAAGAAGTAAAAAACGAAGCAACACTAACTTATGATGGTATTAGTAATGGAACCAAAGAAGAAAAAGAGAAAAAATTCAATTATTGGTTCAGTGGATCTGGCTCTACAAAAAAAGTACCTTATCAGCTTAAAAAGGTAGATAACGTTACAGGTGATTTATTACCAGGAGCTAAATTCGCCCTATATAATAAAGATAATATTAAACTTACTGAAGGCGTAACAAATGAAGACGGTGAATTACTTTTTCCAGTTAAACTAGGAGAAGGAAAGTATTGGTTAAAAGAGGTTGAAGCTCCAAAAGGCTACTTGAAGAATAATCGTCAAGAGATTACATTAAAATACGATTCTTCAATTCCGGATTACGTACAAATATACACAGTTACAAACAAAAAAATACGCCAAGCAATCGAATTAACAAAAGTCGATGCACATGATGGTAAGCCGCTTGACGGCGTTGAGTTTGAACTTCATGTTAAAAATCAAGCAGGAGAATTTGATGTTGTTTCTGGCTATGAAAAATTAATAACTAAAAATGACGGTAAAATTTACGTTGATGGACTTGAACCGGGAGAATATCAGCTTATTGAAACAAAAGCTTTAGATGAATATTGGTTAGATAAAACACCAGTTGACTTTACAGTTGAAAAAAATCAAACAGAAGTTACCACACACACTGTAACTAACATTAAACAAGGTGAGTTAGAGGTTAAGAAAGTTGATGAAGCTGATGGCAAGCTCTTAGAAGGTGCTGAATTCAAACTTTACGTGGGGAATAACGAAGTTGCTACAGCAACAACTGGTAAAGATGGTATCGCGAAATTTACAAATGTAAAATACGGTACTTACACACTAAAAGAAACAAAAGCACCAGAGGGATATTTATTGGATGCATCTAGCGCTATTGTAAAAGATGGTATAAGTGTTGAAATCAAATCGTTTTCAACAAATGTTGGTGAGATTAAGAACAAAAAAATACTGAATGCCTTTAAATTAGTTAAAAAAGATGCAGATAGCCGAGCATTTCTTGAAGGTGCCAAGTTCAAATTATTATACAAAGATCAGGATGAAATAGTTAAAGATAAAGACGGTAATGAATTAAAAGATTTAACAACGAATGAAGATGGAGAAATCCAAATTGGAGATCTTCAACCTGGAGATTATCGCTTAGTTGAAACAAAAGCACCTGATTTTTATATACTAGACACAACAGAACATAATTTTAGTATTTCAAAAGATCAAATTACGTTTACAGAAGTACCTGTTACAAACAAACGTGGTAAAGGTAATATTGTTATCACAAAAGTGGATGCTGCTGATAATTCTATTTTTATAGACGGCGTAGAATTTGAACTATCCAATAAAGATGGTTCTATTAAAATGAAACAGACAACTGTAAATGGAATTGCAGAATTTAAAGATTTGCCATATGACAGCTACACTCTAAAAGAAACAAAAGCTCACACAGATTATATTCTTGATTCTACTGAAAAAACAGTTGTGCTTGATTCAGAAAAAGAAGCAGGAACAGATGGAAATACAAAAAAAGTAACGATTGAAAACAGTAAGACAAATCGCTCTGTTGAATTAACGAAGTATAATTCGAACAAAACCTTAAAACTTAAAGGAGCAATTTTCGAATTAAGAAAAGAAACAAGTGATGTAGATAAAGATGGCAATCCTGTGTTTGAAATTGTTACAGGAATAGATGTTGAAAAATTAACAACAGACGACAATGGTGAAATTAACTTAAAAGATTTACTAGTTGGGAAATATCAGCTTATCGAAACTAAAGCACCTACTGGTTATAAGTTAGACAAAACACCAGTAGAATTCGAAATTATTGAGAAACAGGAAAAAACTATACTAGTTGAAAAAACTAATATCAGAATTTCAACAGGTGGTGGCGGGGGTAACCCAGGAGAACCGGGTAACCCAGGAGAACCAGGTAACCCAGGAGAGCCAGGCAACCCAGGAGAACCAGGTAACCCAGGAGAGCCAGGCAACCCAGGTAAACCGGGCGAACCAGGTGAGCCGAGTAAACCAGGTAAACCGGGCAACACAAACAACAACAGCAACACAAATAAACCAAATGATCAAGAAACAACAGTTGAATCGGAAAGTTCAAACAAACCAAACGATTCTAACAATCCAAAGAAACCAAGTGATATCAAGGGTGCTAATGAAAGTAGTTCGCTACCTCAAACAGGGTCAGAGTATCAATTATGGACACTGCTTGTAGGGGGCGCAGCTATCTTACTCGGATCATGGATATTGTTTAACAGAAGAACTAAAAAAGCATAGTGAAAAAGGACTATTAATTGGTTTTATACCATTAATAGTCCTTTTATTATGTATTGAATAAGGGGAGTTTTTTTATTTATATAGTCTTTACTCATTCATTTTACGTCAAAAATGGCAGTTGCCACAAAATCACCACATTATTTAAGTCTTATGCCTTGTCTGATGGAAATCAATTCTTCTATGATGGTAGTTAGGAAGTCGAGTGGTGACAGGAGGAACTATGCGATGTTAAATGAGGCTATTGATTTTATAAAATTGTATTATTCGGAAACAGAGCGATCTGAAGAGGAATTAGTAAGACGTTTAACTGAAGTAGAACATGATATCCAAGAGAATGGATTTTATGAACATACAATAGATGAACTGAAATTTGGTGCACAAGTAGGTTGGCGTAATAGTAATAAATGTATTGGTCGTTTGTTTTGGCAAACGTTGCAAGTGCTTGATCAGCGCGAACTAACAAGTGAGCAAGACATTTTTCAAGGACTTCTAGAGCATATTGAATTTGCAACAAACGGTGGTCGAATCCGTCCGACGATTACAATTTTCTCTCAACGTAATGTACGTATTTGGAATCATCAATTAATCCGCTATGCTGGTTATGAAACGCCAGATGGCATTGTGGGAGATCCGGATTCGGTGGAGTTTACGAAGAAATGTGAGAAGCTTGGCTGGGAAGGACAAGGTGGTAGATTTGATATTTTACCACTTGTTATTCAAGTTGAAGAAAGAGAACCGCAATTATTCGATATTCCAGCAGAGTATATATTGGAAGTTCCAATCCGACACCCTGAGTTTGAGTGGTTTAAGGACCTTGGTCTGAAGTGGTATGCAGTACCGATGATTTCGAATATGAAATTAGAAGTTGGTGGTATTACATATGCAGCTGCTCCTTTTAATGGTTGGTATATGGGAACTGAAATTGGTGCACGTAATTTAGCGGATGACTATCGATATAATATGCTACCGACAATTGCAGAAAAGATGGGTTTAAATACAGTTTCAAATTCTTCTTTATGGAAAGACCGTGCGTTAGTTGAATTGAATGCGGCAGTTTTATATTCGTATAAAGAAGATGAAGTGAGCATTGTAGATCACCATACAGCAGCACAACAATTCAAACGCTTCGAATCCAATGAACAAAATGCAGGGCGTGACGTAACAGGGAATTGGACATGGCTTATTCCACCATTATCACCGGCTACAACGCATATATTCCATAAACCATATGACAATGAACGCAAAACACCAAATTATTTTTATCAGAAAGCGCCGTATTGATTTAGAAAAACGCAGGAAAATTATTGCAATTTTTAATGGATTGGCGTAACATGATTTTAATTACTACTAATTCAATAGGTTTTCTTATCAAGAGAGATGGAGGGACTGGCCCTGTGATATCTCAGCAACCGCTATTAAAGCAAGGTGCTACTTCCAGCAAGTTGATTAAAGACTTGATAGATGAGAATGGACTTACATACCAAGTCGATTTCTCTAAATGAAATAGAGAAATCGACTTTTTATTATCATGAAATAAATTTATAAAGCATATAATGAAAAGTTTCCTAAGAAAAAAATTTAACTCAAATACAAGTAAACCAATTTGAATTAAAGGTATAAATTGAGGGAGGAATATTGAATGAGTGCGATAACGCAAAAAGAACTTTTAACTACAATTTATGAAGAAATAGATCAAGGTTTTGATGAAATTGTTGGATGGAGGAGATATTTGCATGAGCATCCAGAGTTATCTTTTGAAGAATATGAAACTGCAAAATTTATTGCAGAAAAACTTGAGAGCTTCGGTTTAGAGGTGAAAAAAGGGATAGGAGGAAATGGTTTAATTGGTATTTTGAAAGGAGATCAAGCAGGTAAAACAATCGCTTTAAGAGCCGATTTTGATGCATTACCTATTACAGATTTAAAAGAAGTTGCATACAAATCTCAAAAAGAGGGTGTCATGCATGCATGTGGTCATGATGGACACACGACCGCATTACTTGCGACAGCGAAAACACTAAGTCATTACAGAGAGCATCTGCACGGTAATATCATTTTTATTTTCCAACATGCGGAGGAAAAACCTCCTGGTGGTGCGAAATTCATGATTGCAGAAGAAGTATTGAAGGATGTCGATTATGTATTTGGTGCGCATTTAGATTCAGGTTCACCTGTTGGAAAGGTATCTGTTGGGGATGGTTTTAAAATGGCTGCCGTTGATAAATTCGCGATTAAAATTCAAGGATTAGGAGGCCATGGTGCGAAACCACAGCAGTCCATCGACTCAATTGTTGTAGGTAGTGAAATCGTTGGAGCGTTGCAAAAAATTGTCAGTCGTCGCTTAAATCCATTTGATGCAGCGGTAGTGACAGTTGGTGTATTCCACGCAGGAAGTGCTTTTAATATTATTGCTGACTCGGCAATTATTGAAGGAACGGTTCGTACAATGACGGATGAAGTTCGTAATAAGGTAAAAGAAGAAATCTACTCAATCGTCAAAGGAGTAACGGAATCAGCACATGCAACATATGAAATTGATTATTTACATGGCTATCCAGCCCTTTACAATCATCCAACTGAAACAGAGCTTGTGAAAGAATTATTTGAAGTGGAATTCGGTACAGATTCTGTAATTGAATTTGAACCGTCAATGGGTGGAGAGGATTTCGCGTATTTTTTAAATGAAAAACCAGGTACTTATTTTAAAGCAGGCTCACGCAATGACGATGAACGAACTCATTTTGCACATCATCATCCGAAATTCGACTTTGATGAAAGAGCGTTATTAACAATAGAGAAAGCTTTTGTGAAAATCGTTTCACATTATTTATTTAAATAAGGGGATTTGAACATGACATTATCTTTTGATCACTTAGTACATTTTGTAGATGAACCAAAAGAAGTAATAACATTATTAAAAAATAAAGGAATTCACGCTGTTGAAGGAGGCGTTCATGAAGGGCGAGGAACGTACAATGCGCTTAGCTACTTTGATCTAAGTTATATAGAGTACCTTGGTACATACGATAGGGAGCTAGTAGCAGGGGCAGAACATTTACATCACAGTCTTATTGAAACAGTAGTAAATAACAAATTCAAAGAAGGTTTCGTAAGATTTGCAGCTCGCACAACGGATATTGAAGGGGTAGCAAAAAGTTTAAAAGAGCAAGGTTTATCAGTAAATGGTCCAGTACCAATGAACAGAAAACGACCAGATGGCAGTATTATTAGCTGGCAATTACTATACGTTGGAGAAGAAAATGACTCTCTTCAATTGCCATTTATTATTCAATGGGATGATAATGATGATAAGCGTAGACAGGAGCAAGTTGAAAAAGGAGTCATTGGAAAGCAACCAGAAAAGTTGGACTTTGCAGGTGTTACTTTTGCAGTCATAGATGCTGAAAAAACTGCTGAAAAATGGTCTCGATATTTAGGGTTAGAGGTTGCAGAAGCGTATGTCGATCCGGAGTTGAATGCTATTGTACAGGTTCTTACATTAGCTGGCGGTGACTTATACTTTGCTAGCCCTATTGGAGAGGGAGTTGTTGCAAAAGTATTAGCAGAACTAGGAGAATGTCCATTCCAAGTTAACTTCTCAGGAGCTAAAGAACCAGTCACATTTGATTTATTTAACGGTCGCTATCATTTTGAAAAGTAATTTATATAAATAATTGTATTTGTGTGGCTTAAAGTGGAGAAAAAATATCAAGCTAGCAGGTATAACGACAATAAGTATTAAAAGCTATTATGTAGTGTTCGAAACTATCTAATAGCTTTTTTTCTTTGGCTTGTTTTGTTGAGAGTATTAAGTTGGGGATGCATACCTTGCTTTTAGTAAAATAAAAAACTCCGAGCTAATGTAAGCTCGGAGTTTGCTCTATTTTTCGGGTGTAACATAACCTTCTTTTGCAGCATGCATACTAACTGCCACTAATAGCAGAACTGTAATGATGAATAGAATGATAGCTGTTGTCCAGCTATTGGTAATATCGTGAACATAGCCAAATAAAACAGGACCGATAGCAGCTAATAAATAACCAAGTGATTGAGCAGTACCAGATAATTCTGCTGCTTCATGAGCAGTACGTGTGCGCAATGAAAAATACATCATAGCTAAACTAAATGATGCACCACCTGCAAGTCCAAGTAAAATCATCCACAACACTGTTAAAGAGGTCCATCCAGCTAAAATACCTCCGAAGCCAATAAGATAAAGAACACCGAAAACTAAAACAAGAGGTCTTTGGTCTTTTCTACGACCTGCAATAATCGGAATCATAAATGTAGCAGGTAATTGTGAAAACTGCATAAATGAAAACATCCATCCAGCTGTATTTGCACTCATTCCTTGTGACTGCAACATTTCTGGAATCCAAGCAGCAGTTGTATAGAAAATGAGAGATTGGAGGCCCATTGCTAATGTAACTGTCCAGGTTAAAGGTGATTTCCAAAGAGGGACATGATCTCTATTAGTTTCTGAGTTATTAATTGATTCGGACTTTGCTTTACGAATTTGTGGAAGCCAAACAATAATAGCGATTATTGCTAAAATGACCCAAATACCTAGTGCAATTCTCCAACCGAGTTCTCCGCTAGCGAGCGGATAACTAATCCCAGCAGCAATGCTAGCCGATATATTCATTGAGACTGTGAATAACCCTGTTAATAATCCAACTTGTAAAGGGAATTTCAGTTTAATCAAACTTGGTAATAGAACATTTCCAAAAGCAATTGCCACACCGATTAGGGATGTACCTAATAACAGCATGGATGTCGTGCCTAATGACCGAGTGAGAATCCCTACAGCTAGTAATGCTGTTGAGAATAGTAAAGTACGTTCTATACCAAAGCGCTTTGAGAACTTTGGCGCTAATGGTGAAATAACGGCAAAAGCAAGTAAGGGAATCGTTGTGATAAATCCTGCTAATACATTTGAAATATGAAGGCCATCACGAATAAATGAAATGATTGGACCTACAGATGTTAAAGGAGCACGTAATGTAGAAGCGATGAAAATAATCCCAATTACAAGTAACCAAACATTACGATTCCATTTTATTTTGTTTTCACTTTGAACAGCTTGATTTGTTGCCAATTGTAACGCCTCCTATTACATATATTTATGAATCTTATAATATTTTAAACCCACTAATTGACAAAGGTTAATTATATCAAAGAAAATGGATAATTATAATAAGGTGATTCAAAATAAAATTGCCAATTTAATATGGGGGTATTGATGATGAGAACAGCGCAACAAATGATGGATTTAATCCTAGGTGTAGCGGAAAATGATGAGCGCGTACGTGCCGTTTGTATGAATGGTTCAAGAACAAATATTAATGTAAAAAAGGATCCCTTTCAAGATTTTGATATCGTTTATATTGTGACGGATATTAAATCAATTACTAATAATCCTCATTGGGTAGATATTTTTGGAGAGAGAATCATTATGCAAACGCCAGAAGATATGGTGTTGTTTCCACCTGAACTGGGCGGGCGCTATACATATTTGATGCAATTTTCAGATGGGAACCGAATAGATTTGATGCTTATCCCTGTCGAAGAACAAGAAGCATATTGTAAAGAAGATAGTTTAACTACTATTTTGTTAGATAAAGATGGTTCGCTTCCTAAACTCCCTCCACCAACAGACGTCAATTATTGGGTACAATGCCCAACAGAAGAACATTATAAGGATTGTTGCAATGAATTTTGGTGGGTTTCTACATATATTGCGAAAGGTTTATGGAGAAAAGAAATGCTCTATGCACAAGCACATTTTAATAATACGCGTGAAATGCTGATTCAAATGCTTTCATGGCAAGTCGGAGTGCAATCAGACTTTTCTAGAAGCGTTGGTAAAAATGGCAAGGACCTAGAGTATCTGTTACCAAAAGAAGTGTGGGAGCAGTTACTCGCAACATATAACAATGCTAGTTATGATTCAGCATGGCAAGCACTATTTACTATGTGTGAATTGTTCCAAAGTACAGCAACAAATGTTGCTAATATGCTTTCATTTCAAAGTTATGGAGAAAGTGAGAAAGTGCTCAATTACTTAAAACATATTCAAAATCTACCGAATGATGCGAAAGTTATATTTTGAAGTCTTAACAAAAATTGACTTAAATTGTTTTAATATTCAAGAAAATTTACATCTTGAATATAGAACACTCTTGTATTATAATGGGGACATATTAAATTAATATATTGCAATGCCTCATCCATTCGATGAGGTAGAGGTCGCGGTATTAAAAAGTAAAATGGATGAGACGAAAAGCGTCGGGGATTCTATTTGAAAGGGAATATCGCCGAAGTGATTATAAGCTTTTTCTTATAATCATTGGGGCTGTTGCCGAAAGGTGCAGAACTGTCACGTCTTAGCAGGCGTGTTGAGCTATCTTTATCAAGGTTGATGGGCATGTTTCGATACCATCGCATATTCCTTGTGATGGTATTTTTTATGACATCAAGTTAACCTTCTTGCAATGAAAAATGGAAAGAGGAGATTCTTAATGAGTAATAAAAATAATGGCCAAAGCGTAGAAACGCAAGGTCTTAATAGAGGATTGAAAAGTCGTCACGTGACGATGATTTCACTTGGAGGAACAATCGGTACAGGGCTGTTCTTAGCAAGTGGTGGAGCTATCCACGAAGCGGGTCCAGGTGGAGCGTTATTAGCATATTCTTTAATTGGTATTATGGTGTTCTTCTTAATGACAAGTTTAGGGGAAATGGCAGCATTTATGCCTGTATCAGGTTCATTTAGTACTTACGCATCTAAATTCGTTGACCCAGCGCTTGGCTTTGCTCTTGGTTGGAACTACTGGTATAACTGGGCAATTACGATTGCAGCAGAAATTGCAGCGGTATCACTAATTATGAAATTTTGGTTCCCAGACGTATCATCATTTGTCTGGACAGCAGGATTTTTAGTAGTCATCTTCACTTTGAATGTCTTATCGATTAAAAGCTTTGGTGAAAGTGAATATTGGTTTTCACTAATTAAAGTCGTTACAATTATTGTCTTTATCATCGTTAGTTTCTTGATGGTATTTGGTTTAATGGGTGGACAAGACCCAGTTGGATTCAAAAACTTCTTCATTGAAGATGGTCCATTCCATGGTGGTTTCTTCGCAATGTTCGGTATTTTCTTAGCAGCAGGTTTCTCATTCCAAGGAACTGAACTACTTGGGATTACTGCGGGTGAAACAGATGATCCAGGAAAAAATATTCCGAAAGCTGTTCGTCAAGTTTTCTGGCGTATCCTTTTATTCTACATTTTAGCAATTTTAGCGATTGGCTTATTAATTCCATTTACTGATGAACGTTTAGCTAGTAGTGATATTACAGTTAGTCCGTTCACATTAGTATTTGAAAATGCAGGTATCGCGTTTGCAGCTTCAGTGATGAATGCGATCATTTTAACGGCTATTTTATCTTCAGGTAACTCTGGTTTATATGCATCATCACGTATGCTTTGGGAGCTTGCTAAAGATGGTAAAGCACCAAAAATGTTTACTAAACTAAACAAACGTGGAATTCCAATGGCTGCATTAGTAGCAACTTGTTTAGTTGCTTGTGTATCATTCATCGCTTCATTCTTTGGTGATGGTGTTGTCTACATTTGGTTGCTAAATGCTTCAGGTATGTGTGGATTTGTAGCTTGGCTAGGTATCGCAGTAAGTCATTACCGATTCCGTAAAGCGTATATCATACAAGGTCGCGATTTAAACGAATTACCTTATAAAGCAAAATGGTTCCCATTCGGTCCAATCTTTGCCTTTGTACTTTGTGCAATTGTTGTTGTTGGTCAAAACTATACAGCATTCACAGGTGACCATATCGATTGGTACGGTATCCTTGTTTCATATATCGGATTACCAATTTTCTTAGCCATTTGGTTCGGTTATAAAATTGTTCATAAAACGAAAATCGTTAAACTAGAAGATTGTGACTTTGATAGTCACCGTTAACCTAAAAAACTACGTAGCCTCTAAGCTGCGTAGTTTTTTGTTTTATTAATTCACATACATCTAAGGGAAGTAAAGAAATACATTAACTGAATGGCTTAAAATAATAGTGGAATAAGAAAAGTTATTGCAAATTCTGAGGCTTAATGACATACAGAGCTTCAATGTATCCACAGTTATTACAATACTCAGCAGATACAGGCGAGGATTTGCCTCTAGTATTGCTTGCTGGAACCATTTGAAGTATTACAGCACCACTGTGAAGTACCCCTTGTTTCATGTTGTCTGAGTCACATTTAGGACATTTACTCATATCACATCTTCAACTCCTTGAAATTGTCTTTTATGTTAAATAACTAAAGGAGAATTATAGCATAAGTTCTAATTTGCTGAGCTGAAATAAATGAGGTGCTTATATAGATGGAACTAGTTAAATACCACATAGTTCCTTTTGTTTTAGTGCTTTAAAAACGTGAAAAAGATTGAATAGTCTTTCATTATTTGTAAGGATTGAAATTCAAAATTTCAGTGCTATAATAGGAACATTCTATAACGAAAATCTTAATAGCATTCACTCATATAAAAGCGAGAATAAGGCTCGCAAGTTTCTACCGGTTTGCCGTAAACAAACTGACTATGAGAGGCAATGATATAGAAAATAAATGTCTAATGGCATTATTTTTCTATACCCAACGAACTTTTAGCTCGGGGGACTTTGCTCCACTCATAGTATGATTGGATGCATGGTTTCTGAGTTTTTTTATTATATTCTAATTGATACAAACGAGTATTAATGATTAATATAGTGCGAAATTTGGGAATCGCTAGGAAAAGAAGGGAGCGCCTAAACTTGAAGGCACTGCAGGACAAAATTGTACAAGATGGTAAAGTATTATCAGACACAGTATTAAAAGTTGATTCTTTCTTGAATCACCAAATTGATCCGAAACTTATGCAAGAAATCGGTGAAGAGTTTGCGAATCGCTATAAAGATGCAGGTTTAACAAAAATCGTTACAATCGAATCTTCAGGTATTGCACCAGCTACTATGGCGGGTCTTATTTTAGGTATACCCGTAGTATTTGCTCGTAAACGTAAATCTTTAACTCTAGCAGGAAATTTATATTCTTCAAAAGTTCACTCATTTACAAAAAATGAAACGAATGAAATTTCTGTATCAAAAGATTTCTTAAAATCAGATGACGTTGTACTAATTATTGATGATTTCTTAGCGAATGGAGAAGCTGTGAAAGGCTTACTTGATATCGTTGGACAAGCAGGCGCAACTGCTAGTGGCGTAGGAATTGTCATTGAAAAAGGTTTCCAAGATGGTGGTAAGCTACTTCGTGAAAAAGGTATTCGTATTGATTCTCTAGCAATCATTTCATCTTTGGAAGACGGTAAAGTAACATTTGCCGAAGGAGAATTGGCTCGATGAAAAACCTGAAATTAGTGACACTTGGGATTCAGCATTTATTAGCAATGTATGCAGGGGCTATTCTAGTTCCTTTAATCATTGGTAAATCTTTAGGTTTTGATTCAACGCAATTAACGTATTTAGTTTCCATTGATATTATGATGTGCGGTATTGCAACACTATTACAAGTGGTACGGGGTAAATTCTTTGGTATAGGTCTACCAATCGTTTTAGGTTGTACCTTTACGGCAGTAGCACCAATTATTGCAATTGGTAAAGGATATGGCTTATCCGCAATTTATGGTTCTGTCATTGCTTCAGGTCTAATTGTAGTATTGATTGCAAGTTTTTTTGGAAAGTTAGTACGTTTTTTCCCACCAGTTGTCACTGGTTCAGTTGTAACAATTATAGGAATCACTTTAATACCAGTTGCTATTAACAATATGGGTGGTGGCCAAGGAGCTAAGGATTTCGGTTCTGCTCCTAACATCGCGTTAGCATTTGGAACATTGATTACTATTGTTTTAATTTATCGATTCACAAAGGGATTTGCTCGTGCAATTTCTATTTTAATAGGATTAGTACTCGGAACAATTGCAGCAATCTTCATGGGTAAAGTTGACTTTACTCCAGTAATTGAAGCTGACTTTTTGCAAATGGTTCAGCCATTCTATTTTGGTACACCAACATTCCATTGGGAACCAATCGTTACGATGACACTTGTAGCATTAGTATCTTTAGTAGAGTCGACAGGTTCTTACTTTGCACTTAGTGATATATGTAAGCAACCTGTGACAGAAAAGGATTTAGCTCGTGGTTATCGTTCTGAAGGTTTAGCTTCTATTATCGGCGGTCTTTTCAACTCATTCCCATACACAGCATTTTCTCAAAATGTTGGGTTACTACAAATGACAGGCGTACGTACACGCAATGTTATTTTCGTCACAGGTGGGTTCCTAGTAACACTAGGTTTCTTGCCTAAAGTAGCAGCATTAACGACAATCATTCCAACGCCTGTACTAGGTGGAGCTATGATTGCAATGTTCGGGATGGTTATTGCTCAAGGTATTAAAATGTTAAGTACAACGATCAATCAATCTGAAGGTAATTCAATGATTATCGCTTGTGCAATCGGCATGGGCCTTGGTGTTACAGTTGTTCCAGATATCTTCAAAGTCTTACCTGATAGCGTTCAAATTCTAACAAGTAACGGTATCGTTGCAGGAAGTGTAACTGCTATCGTATTAAATATTATTTTTAATATGATCCCATGGAGAAGAGAAGAATCAAAGGAAGAATTAGTAGATTAGAAAGTTTAATATTATTTTAAGGTACATCACTTCTTTATAGTGATGTGCCTTTTTTTATTGCCGTAGATTACTAAAATACATTGTTTATAAATTAGATCATTAATTTAGTATGATAAATTAAAATCTCGAGCATATAATCTAATAAAATTGTAAAGGGGGTAAGTAACATGCAGACGATCGAAAAGATCGGAAAATTTGTTGGCGATACTTTCGCCATATGGATCTTGGTAATTGCAGGTCTAGCATTATATGCACCAGAGCAATTTACTTGGATTGGGCCTCATATTTCATTATTATTAGGAATTGTCATGTTTGGTATGGGTATGACATTGTCTATAGGAGACTTCAAATTGATTTTGAAGCAGCCAAAAGGGGTTATAGTCGGTGTTCTATCGCAATTTATAGTCATGCCATTATTAGCATACATACTAGCTAAATGTTTTAATTTATCCCCAGAAGTCGCAATAGGTGTCATCTTAGTTGGATCTTGCCCAGGCGGTACGGCTTCAAATGTTATGACGTTTTTAGCAAAAGGGAATACAGCATTATCTGTAACAGTCACTTCTATTACGACTCTACTTGCTCCACTTTTGACACCAGCTATTGTATTTTTACTAGCTAGTGAGTGGTTAAAAGTATCGGCAAGTGATATGTTCATCTCTGTTATTAAAATTGTGTTAATCCCAATTGTTTTAGGCATTGTTGTAAAATTAATATTCAAAAATAAAACAGATGCTGCGATTGGTGTTATGCCTTTGATTTCTGTTATTGCGATAGTGATGATTGTTGCTGCAGTTGTAGGTGGTAGTCGCGATAAAATTTTAGAAACAGGGCTATTAATATTTGCTGTTGTTATTTTACACAATGGTTTAGGGTTACTATTTGGATTCTTAATTGCAAAAGCACTGAAATTGAATTATGAAGATCAAAAAGCAATATCTATAGAAGTAGGAATGCAAAATTCCGGTCTTGGAGCAGCATTAGCAGTTGCTCATTTTAGTCCATTAGCTGCAGTTCCGAGTGCGATCTTCAGTGTATGGCACAATATTTCGGGTCCATTACTTGCAACTTATTGGAGCTGGAAGGCTAACAAAAAAACGTTAAAAGTATTAGATGGAAATAAAGAGTAGTAATTTAAGGCTATTCCACAGGTGTTAAACACCTCGTGGAATAGCTTTTTATTTTGCCATCACTAATATGAGTATCATGCTAGTTGTAGATAGTGAAAAACTACACCAAATTTTAGAAATTAAAATAGGCTCTACATTAATTTTAAATTAATTATGAAACTATTAATTACAGAAAATAGAGAATATAGAGACAATAGTATATGATTTACAAAATGAGAGAAATTTAAGTGCAATTTGTTGCTCATTGTAGTCAATTTAGTTTTATTCATATAGGAGGTAGAAAGTAATGCAGAAACTATTGATAAAAAATGCTAAGTTAGAAACCGGTTTTAGCTATATAAATGGTCATATTGTAAATACGCAAACTGAGATTTTTGATGTATTAATTATGAATGGACAAGTAACTGAAATCGGGAAAGATATCCTGTCTTCAAATATTGAGGTTTTAGATGCTCAAGAATCTTTATTAATGCCTGCCTTTAGAGAAATGCATATTCACGTTGATAAAACATATTTTGGTGGTCCTTGGAAGGCTTGTAGACCAGCTATGAAAGGTATTTTCACTAGAATAGAAGAGGAGGGAGAATTATTACCTGCTCAACTTCCTGTAGCACTTCAGCGTGCGGAAAATATGATTCAATTCCTACTTTCACAGGGACATACACACATTAGATCACATTGTAATGTGGATCCACAAATCGGTACAAAGCATATAGAAATAACGAAAGAGGCATTTCAAAAATTTGAAGGACAAGTTACTTATGATATTGTAGCCTTTCCTCAGCACGGATTATTACGTTCGGGTGTTGAACCATTAATACGTGAAGCAATGAAAATGGGTGCCACATTAGTTGGTGGTTTGGATCCTTCTGTCATAGATCGTGACATCGATAGATCATTGCATACAACTATGGATATAGCAGTGGAAGCAGGAACTGGTATTGATATGCATATTCATGATCCAAATACACTTGGTGCTTTTGAATTCTATCAATTGGCGAAATTAACAAAAGAGGCTAACAAAGTTGGACAAGTAACAATTAGTCATGCAATGGCTTTAGGTGATTTAGAAGGTAAAGAATTAGAAGCATTAACGGCGACTTTAGCAGATGCTCAAATTGATGTCACTTCAACTGTGCCAATTGGTCGAACAACTATTCCAATTCCATACTTATATGATAATGGGGTAAAAGTTTCGCTTGGACACGACAGTTTAACCGATCACTGGTCACCATTTGGGACAGGGAATACTGTAGAAAAGCTAAATACATTTGTAGAAAGATTTAAATGCATTGATGAATACTCTCTTAGTCGTTGCTGGAAATATGCATCAGGTGGAATTACCCCACTAAATGATGTAGGTATGAGAGTTTGGCCTCAAGTGGGAGATCTAGCGAATATAGTATTACTTGATGCAGAGTGTTCAGCACATGCTGTAGCAAGAAGAAGACCAATTACACATGTTATTTCACAAGGTCAACTTATTTTCACCAATGAAGAACTAGTAGGACAGGAGGGGCAATAATGAGTAACGTACAATGGCTTTCAAATGTGAAATTAGAAGTAGGAGATAGAGTCTTACCAAATGGCACAGTTGAAACTGAAACAGCATTATTCCATATTAAAATAACTGAGGGTAAAATAACAAAATTAATTTCTACTTCTGAAAATATTCCTTTTAATGAAGATAGTATCGATATGAAAGAAAAACTTGCCGTTCCAACATTTAAAGAGATGCATAATCATCTTGATAAAACATATATGTCTTTAGGATGGAGAGCTTGTACACCTGTGGCCAACTTAAAAGAACGATTGGCACATGAGGCAAGCGAACTACCTTTACTTGCTGATTCTACACAGCAAAGAGCGACAAAAATGATTGAAACAATTTTAGCAAATGGTGCGACGCATATTCGAACACACGTTAATATTGATCCTTATATCGGACTGAAAAATTTAGAGGGTGTTATTGCAGCACTTGATACATTTAAAGGTAAAGTAACTGCAGACATTATTGCTTTCCCGCAACATGGTTTACTTCGAGATCATGTTCCTGCTTTAATTAGAGAAGCAATGCGTAGTGGAGCAACAATGGTTGGGGGATTAGACCCAGCAGGAATTGATAATGCAATTGAAAAATCTTTATATGAAACTATGAATATAGCTACAGAATTTGATGCAGATGTTGATATTCATCTTCATGATGGCGGACATGTAGGCTATTATACAGTGGATAAATGGGTAGACATTATTGAGGATGCAAATTATTATGGACGTACAGCTTTAAGCCATTCTTTTTGTTTAGGTGAAGTATCTATTCCTGAACAAGAGAAAATTGCAACACGTTTAGCAGAAAATAATGTTGCTATTATGTCCACGGTTCCTATTAACTTAAAGAGAGTTATTCCACCAATCGATTTACTAGATCGGTACGGAGTAAAAGTGAATTTTGGTTGTGATGGATTCTTTGATTCTTGGAGTCCATATGGCTCTGGGGACGTTCTAGAAAAAGTTACTCGCTTTTGTGAGTTAACGCGTAAAATTGATGAGAAATCACTTAGAAATGCTTTGAAATGGATTACAGGAGGAATTACAGCTTTAGACCAGGATGGTCGAAAAGTTTGGCCTAATGTTCAGGATGATGCAGACTTTGTATTCTTTGATGCCGCTTCTTCAGCAGAAGTAGTTGCTCGAAAGCCGCTTAAGCGAACTGTTATGGTGAATGGTCAATTTGTATAAATAATGAGAGGATAACCCGAAAGGAAACGGTGATTGTTGCATTTCCTAGAGGGTATCCTCTTAGCGTTTTAGAAAAGCTGAAAAATTGTAGAAAGGTATTTTTATGAAAAATCAATTAGTTACGTATTTCATTCTATTTTGTTGTGTTTTTGCTTGGGGTAGTAATTTTATTTTTGGTGCAATATTAGTAAATGTATTTGCTCCAAGTGTTATTGCATTTATTAGACTAATTTTTATAGTGCTATTTTTATGGAGCATTACTTTTAGAGATGTAAGAAATTATAGGCTATCTAAAAAGGGGTTTCTAATATTAGTTGTTGCGGGGCTTATTGGTATTACACTTAATCAATGGAGTTTTTATGCAAGTTTACAATATTCAGAACCAGTTAAAGCAGCGCTTATTTTAGCATTGTCTCCTATAATGACGGCGATTTTATCTGTAGCCTTTTTTAAAGAGCGAAAGAAAAAAGTATTTTGGTTCGGTTCATTAGCTGCTTTACTAGGTGTTTGGCTAGTCATAACGAATGGTTCGTTTGTGACAATACACTTTGGTAAAGGTGAGCTATTAATAACATTAACAATGCTATCCTTTTCTATTTTCCTCATTTTTGTTCAACAACTTTCAAAATCGATGCCACCCGGCGTCATAACTTTTTATAGTAATATTTTTGGTTTAATTGGGTTGCTACCATTTGTGCAGTGGAAGTATATGGAGCAAGCTCTTACAGTGCCATTATCATATTGGTTACTTTTGATAGTCACAGCGATTATTATGCACGGCCTATGTACTTATCTTTGGAATAACTCGATTCAGAAAGTAGGAGCATCTAATGCATCGTTGTTGATGAATTTGGAACCATTTATTGCGATGGTTGTTGGTTTAATTGTACTGGGAACGCCAATTGAATTATTTCAATTATTGGGTGGAATTGTAATTGTGTGTGGAGTTACGATTTCATTGAGAACTAAAAAACTCTCCTCTAAAAACTAGTCCCATTCTTTCATCTGTTCTTCTTCAGCAACAACCTGTAGATCATAGGCGTTAATGTTAAGAATTGTGTAATCATGCTTGTCGGCATACAGCTCGGCAAGCTTTTTTATATATTTAGGAGAACCGTCGTTTTCTTCATCATAAATAATGAGAATACCATCTGAATTTTTTATAAGAAATTTATTTTTCTCGATAAATTGCCAAGGGGCTTCATATGGACGCTTCGTTAAACTCGTCACAAAGTTGGCTTTTGCCGCAATCATATCGTATTTTTCTTGTTTTTGTTCATTCCAATTCTTTTGTTGATCCAGAAATGGCGTGATAATCGCATATTTTAACTCTGGATATTCAATTTGCAGTTCTTGTACAATTTCTGCTGCCCAAGTTTCTACACCAAGTTGACCGCTTAAAATAACCCATTCCAATCCATCGTTAATTAATGAAATCAATTGATTATGTATTGACTTCTTTATAATCGGTATACCAGGGTGTTGATCATTAAAAATGCCTAGCTCATGTGCTTTGTAGCCAGTGATGACTATACGTTTTAGCATAAAGTGCCTCCTTTGTGGATTTATAATGCTATAAAGTATTTTACATGCTTTGTGAAGGAATGGAAAAGTATATGCAAGTATTAAAATAGAGAAAAAAGAACCTATTTGAAAGTTAACCTCCCAAATAGGTTCCATAATTGTTTAATCACTTCTAAATTGATCAACTTTAATATTATTTAGTCCAAATCCACTGTATTGGTTAATACATTATTTCCAGAACCTAAACGGAGGCGAAGGTTTGCTGTTGTACTTGAAACAGATGGATTCAGACGAAGGTAAATTGTTTTTGTTGCGCGTCCGTTTTCATCTGCAGTTAATGCACCTATGTCACCATAACCAAAGTTCGCGGGCCAAGAACCATCAGTTCCTTGAACTTTTGAAATACTTTGCCCACCTGCAAGGTAGACTTGAATTTGCCCATTTAACACTTGAGAATTGGGCGTTAATCCATTCAGTACAACCTGAATAGGGAAAGGGTCTCCGTTTTTTGAAAGTGATTTCGGAGTAAGTACAATATATGGATCTGTTAAAGCTGAAAGAGAAACTGTTTTTGTTACAACATTATTACCCGAACCTAAGCGTAAGCGAATAGTCGCTTCATTAGCTGTAGTTGATGGGTTTAAACGCATCATGATGGTTTTACGAGCTTGACCAGTACTATCTGCAGTTAATGTTCCTGTACTGCCGTAACCATAATTTGTAGGCCAAGTTCCATCAGTTGCTTGAACTTGCGAAATACTTTGCCCACCTGGTAAATATACTTGAACTTGCGCATTTGTGACTTGAGAGTTTGGAGTTAATTGATTGAGCACAATCTCTACAGGAAAAGGTATACCCTCTAAAGGAATAGTGCTCGGTGTATTTACACTGTATTGAGCACTAGGTAATGGTGGCGTATTCGTATTCGCTCCATAAGAACCTTTTTTAAATGTTGATGTATCATACCATTTATAATTAGCTGCAGGAGCACGCCATGGTTCTGCTTGTGTTTCAGTTGATAGTTCTGTAGTTTCTAATGGTAGAATCGGTGAAGTTTGATCTAAAGTAATTGAAGTAGATGTGAAATCTGTATAAACTTCTTTTTGTGCCAGCCAATCCACTACTTTTACAAGTAATTCCCCATTATCTTTTTCTGTAAAACCTGAGTAAGTACGCTTAGTACTACCGTTTTCTTCGTTTAGATATTTTGGTGTGTCATCTTCAACAGGTGAAGAATCTCCGATGAAGGCAGATTTTCCAAGTGCTTTTTTTCCGATAGCAACAAATGGTCCTTCATTTATGCCTCCTCCAAAATAGACTCCTTGATCGACAGCGCTATTCCATTTATTTGCAGCTGAAGTTAAACCGTTTGGCAAATAGACAATTCCTTTTGCTAATGAAGGATTGGTAATGGCTAATGTTGAGCCAGCATGGATGGATACTTCATTAATTCCAGTAGTAATACCGAAAGACTCTGTTGCAGGAACAATCATATTGGCAATAGTATTATCGACAGCATTGAATCGGAAGCGAACGCCAAATTCATCACTTAACCAATCGGAACTTTCGACCCCAGCCATTGCAGCAATTTCATCTTGCGACATCCCTTTCGTAGGGTTGTTAAATGCACCTCTGCGCCAGCCATTCATGACTTCATTGGAGTCCCAGCGATTTAAATTTCTATCTGCATTGTAGTGGTCAGCGATAAAAAATACACCCCCACCTTGCTCTGCAAATGTAGCAATTGCTTCTTGTTCAGATTTCTTAAAAGGAATTTGAGCTTCTGGAATTACGAATACATCATAACCTTGTAAGTCTTGTAATGTTAAAGGGTTAGCACTACGATGCTCTTTAACATAATAATCTTCGGCAACTAGTGCATTAGCAAAATCTGAAAATGCTCCATTAATGACCCAATCTGATTGCCCGGCAGTTTGGCCATGACTATTATCAAATAACACTTTTTTCCCATTCGGTGTTGTTGGAACTAATACGGGTGCTGGATCAGAAGAGTTCTCTGCAAAACTGGTGTCCATATTGGCAACTAACGCAAGGAACGCAATAAATGCAATAATACTTCGTAGCAGAATTCTTTTCATTTCAGTTTCCTCCTAATGGTTGATTTTGAGACAAGAGTTTAAACGATTCTTTTTCGAATCGAGCTAGAAATCATATCAATAATCGTGACCATCACAATAATGCCCAATAAAATAATACCGACTCTATTCCAATTGCGTGATTGAATAGCGAATATTAACGGTGTTCCAATACCTCCGGCTCCAATAATACCTAACACACTGGCAGAGCGAAGGTTGATCTCAAAGCGATACAATGTATAAGATATAAAGCCAGGAATTACTTGTGGTACAACGGCAAACCATAACATTTGGATTGGGTTCGCTCCAGTAGCTTTTAATGCTTCAGTTGGTCCAAGATCTATGTTTTCAATTTCTTCAGCAAATAATTTACCAAGCATCCCAATAGAGTGAAGTCCTAAAGCAAGTACACCTGCAAAAGAACCTGGCCCTACAACTTTGATGAATATTAATGCCATGACCAACTCAGGAAATGTTCGGATGAAACTCAACATGAATTTTCCGGTTTGAGTCAGTATTACCCCTTTGGATAAATTATTTGCAGCCCAAAATGCAAATGGGACACATAAGAATGCAGAGACGAAAGTTCCTAATACGGCTATCGCTAATGTATCAAGTAACCCGCGTAGTAAATCTTCACCTTCAGGTAAATAAACATAATCCCAATCTGGAGAAAAAAGACCATTAATAATAGCTTTCGAAATTTGTCCAGCTGTTTCTTTAAATCCATCTAAGGGAACACCAGATAATGCCCACACATATACCAGGAATAACACAATATAGATTGACCAGAGTTTCCATCTCGAACGTTTTGGTTTTATAGGATAGGCTGCATTCTTCATAATAATTTCTCCCGTAGCTTCATACTTACGTAATCGATTGCCAAAACAACAAGTAATGTACAAATGATAATTGTACTTACTTTATCGTATTCTAAAAATCCAAGCGTTTTATCATAGTATTCTCCTATACCACCTGCACCTACTAGTCCTAAAATGGCTGCTGCCCTTACATTAATCTCAAGAGCATATAGCACAAAGGAAACGTAGTAGGGCGTTACTTGTGGTACTACTGAATAGACAATCCACTGTATCTTATTAGCCCCAACAGCTGTCATGGCTTCTAGTGGACCAGGATCTATGCCTTCCGTAGCTTCATAAGTGAGCTTCGCAATAATGCCCATCGAAAAAATTCCTAAAGCAAATATCCCGGGTAACGGACCTAATCCTAAAATCGCTACAAAAATCGCTGCGAGTAAAAGTTCTGGGATGGTCCGGATAAGATTCAAGATGAAACGTATAGGATAATAGAGTGCTTTGTTCTTGAATACATTACTTGCTGAAAGCAGAGCGAATGGAATAGCTAGAATTGCCCCAATTGTAGTTCCTAATAAAGCCATGCGAATGGTATCTAGCATTGGGGGGACTACATTATCAAAATAAGCCCAATTCGGTGGTACCATTTGTATTAATAAATCAAACATATTCGAAAAACCATGAATGAAATCCAAAAGAGACGACTCAGTTTGCCATAAACTCCATGCAAATAGCAGTATTAGGAATAGAGCAGTCCATACATGTTTTTTCTTTCGCATACTCATACTTGAAAGTTCAGTGTGAGATGGGTAAGTTAACGCTTTCCTCATTATTCTTCACCTCAAACGGTTGGCCATAAATTTCTTTAAAGCGTTCATCTGTTGCCTGTTCTACAGGACCATCGAAAACTACACGCCCTTCTTGTAGCCCTACAATTCGTGTAGCATATTGTCTTGCTAATTCGATAGAATGTAAGTTAACTACCAAAGTGATACCAAGCTCAACATTAATAGTTTTTAAATCTTCTAAAACTTGTACCGTTGTTAATGGATCTAATGAAGCTACAGGCTCGTCCGCTAGAATGATTTTGGCTTCTTGGGCTAGTGCACGTGCAATAGAGACACGTTGCTGCTGACCTCCGGATAATTGGTCGGATCTTGAATATGCCTTGTCGATAATATTGACCCGTTCTAGTGCACGCATTGCTAACTCTTTATCTTCTGGCGGGAATAGGCCAAGTATGGTGCGCATTGTAGAATGATAACCGACACGACCCGCGAGTACATTTCGGATGACAGTAGATCGTTTTACTAAATTGAAGCTTTGGAAAATCATCCCTATATCCCTACGGATTTTAAGGAGTTGTTTACCTTTTGCTTTTGTTATGGAAGTATTGTCTATGATAATCTCACCTGAAGTAATCTCGTGCAGGCGATTGATAGAACGAAGAAAAGTGGATTTACCAGCGCCGGATAAACCAACGATTACGACAAATTCACCTTTTTTAATCGTTAAATTAATATTATCAAGTCCGACAACGCCATTTGGATAAATTTTAGATACTTGTTTGAATTCAATCACGTAATTTCCACAACCTCCTTTATACAATTTCAATTGAATGATGAATAAGGGGGTATATTAAGTGGGTGAATCCCATTAATACACCCCTATAGTAATTACTCTGTTTTTACTTTCTCTGCATATTCACGAACAATATCAAATTTACTATCATCAGATTTTACATAACCTTCATGTGTATAGATTTCTTTAATAATTTCATGACCTTTAGGATCTTTACCGATATTGATAAATGCATCGGTAATTTTTTCTGCCCATTTTTTATTCATATCTGAACGAACAGCAATCGTATCATTAGGTATCATCTCAGTAAATTCGATTACTTTTGTATCCTTGAAAACAGTTGGATAATCTTTCATAACAGTATTACGTGCATCTTGGAATACAACGGCTGCATCTACATCCCCATTAAGAACAGAAATAATGCCTTGATCATGCCCTTTAACTGTAACGCCTGTAACATCTTTTAGTGGATCGATTCCATTAGCTAGTAATGTTGCAGCAGGCCATACGTAACCAGCAGAAGAAGTAACATCTTGGAATGCAATTTTTTTGCCTTTCAAATCATTTACACTATTAATTTTAGAATCTGCTTTTACAACGAAAAGAGACTTATAGCCATCAACTAATTGATCTGTTGGTTGCCCTGATGCATCATCAACTCCGTAGCGTTGTGATTGTAAAATGACTTCTGCTGCTCCTTTTTCTTTTGCTAAAACATAAGCGCTAGGAGGCAAAAACCCAACATCAACTTTTTTAGAGTCCATTGCTTCAATAATCGTGTTGTAGTTTGTTGAAACACTTACTTTAACTGGAATGCCAAGCTCATCACTAAGCAATTTTTCTAAAGGTTTTGCTTTTGCTTCAAGTGTATCTGCTGTTTGAGAAGGTACAAATTGAACCGATAATTCTTTTGGTACATAGCCGTCCTCTTTACTAGCACTATTTTCATCATCCTCGCTACACCCAACTAAAAGCCCTGTAGTTATCGCTAACATAGCGGTAACTATACCTAATTTCTTAAACATAAAATGAAAACCTCCTAATGTAAGTTTATTGAATTAAATTACATTTGAAATATAACATTCTAATGTTAACTATATGTCAATATGATGTAAATATTACCAAATGAAGTCAGGGTAGTTTATAAGTTTTGTTAATATAAGAAGCGAAGTGAAAATAGTAATGAAGATTTTTGGAGGAGGGTCATGATGAAAGAAACAAAGATTCATCTGCTGATAACAAGTGATATTCATGGATATGTATACCCAACATTATATCGAGATAAAACAGAAGAACCTATGGGGTTAGCAAAAATAGCGACCATTGTTCAACAAAGAAGAAGGGCAGGGCAAGTGTTATTGATAGATAATGGAGATTTAATACAAGGTAGTCCGCTAACGTATTTTCATTCCAAATTTCACTCGGAAATAGATAATCCAATCATTCAAGTAGCGAATTATTTAAGCTATGATGCTGCTATTTTTGGCAATCACGAATTTAACTTTGGATTAAAAATATTATCAAATGTTGTTGAGCAATCTCAATTTCCGTGGTTAGGCGCAAATATTGTTCATCAAGATAGTGCTGAACCATATTTCGGGAAGCCATATATTATTAAAGAGATAGAAGGTATTAGACTCGCGATTCTTGGGGTTACGACACACTTTGTACCGTTATGGGAAGAGGCCGCTCATATAGAAGGTTTACGATTTGAAGATGCTTTGCAATCAACTGAATATTGGTGCAATCACATACATCAAAAAGAAAAAGTGGATGTGTTAATTGTTGCGTATCATGGTGGATTTGAGCGCCATTTAGAAACAGGGGAAATTACAGAACAAGATACTGGAGAAAATCAAGGCTATGCTATTTGTGAAAAGATACCAAGCATTGACGTTCTCATTACAGGCCATCAACATCGCTTGCTAGCTGATAAATTGAATGGAGTTTCTATCATACAACCAGGAACACAAGGACAGGCACTTGGAGAAATTATTCTTTCCATTTCTCACAATCCAAGCGGGAAGGTAGTAAGGGTAGAGCATGAATCAAAGCTCATTACAATTGATGAAAGTGTTCCAGCAAATATGGCTACACTCGAGGCTATTGCGACAATTCAAGAGGAAACGGAGCAATGGTTGGATCAAAGAATTGGTGAAATTCAAGGGGATATGCAAATTGTGAATGCTTTTCAAACACGTTTGGCAGACCATCCTTATGTAGAGTTTATAAATAAACTTCAAATGAAAGTTACAGGAGCAATGATTTCGAATACAGCGTTATTTAATAACGAGGCAAACGGTTTTAGCAATTCTGTCACAATGCGTGATATTGTTTCGAATTATATTTATCCAAATACATTAAAAGTACTTCAATTGACAGGGCAAGATATAAAAGATGCGCTAGAGCAATGTGCAACTTATTTTATTGAAAATAATGGAGAAATCATTGTAAATCCGATTTTTGCTGAACCTAAAGCTCAGCATTATAACTACGATATGTGGGAGGGAATTGAATACGAATTGAAGATTTCCAATCCTATTGGTGCACGAGTTACAAAACTTTTATACGAAGATTCACCAATAGATATGGATAGACAATTTTCAGTGGTGATGAATAGCTATCGTGCAAGCGGGGCAGGTAATTTTGAAATGTTCAAAGGAAGACCTATTTTAAAAGAAATTCAAACAGATATGACCGAACTCATAGCAAATGAATTACTAGAAATGAAGGAAATTACAGCAACTTGTAATAATAATTGGCGGGTAGTTTTGTAGCGTATATTCACTATTTTATATATTTAGAAGTAAAAAATGCATGTATATTTACATGCGTTTTTTCTTATTTATCTGCAGTTACATAAAGGAAAATTACTAGTGCAAAAGATATTCTGACTAAAAATTTACATTTCGAAAAATATAAAATAAAATATATATCGTACACGATATATATTTATGGAGAGAGTAATGTGAAGAAATCATTTAAATTAGACAACCAGCTTTGTTTTGAAGTTTATAAGGCAGCAAATCAATTTACAAAATTATATCGCCAAATTTTAGAACCTTTTGACTTAACATATCCACAATATTTGGTACTTTTAGTTCTTTGGGAGAAGGATCAATTATTAGTGAAACAGCTTAGTGAAAAGGTGTGTTTAGGCATAGGGACACTAAATCCGATAATTAATAAGTTAGTTGATAAAGGGTGGGTAACAAAGGAAATTTCTACTCAAGATAAGCGGGCTATCATTGTATCACTTACAGAAAAAGCACAGCTACAAGAAACATTAATTACCGAAGAAATTCTCAATAAAGTATCGGAATGTGAAACATTAATAGTGCAAGACGGGGTATTGAAATCACGGTTAAATAAATTAAACGAGTTATTAACACAACTAAATGAAATGGATGGAAAAGGTGAGTATTTATAATTTTGAAGAGATATTAGCTGATGAGACAATATAGTTTTGAAGAGGAAATTCTAAAACATTTATAGAATATAAGATTTACACAATTGGACTTTCTAGTAGGCAACAGCATTATTACATAATTTTAGATATATAACAGCACTGTCATATTGGAACGAGAATAAAAATTAATTCAATCAACTTATAAATTTTTATAGAAAAATTTAAGAGAAATACGTTGAGTAATATTGCCATGAATATTCAAATAAGAGGGGTTGGTTAATATGAATGTGATTGATAATCAAGTGACAGATGAACTAGTAGTGAAAGCCATTGAAAAAAATTTAGCTATTATCCGATTTGATTTAAATAGAAAAGTAGCCTACGTAAATAATCTTTTTGCACAAACTTTAGGGTATAGTGTGGAAGAAATGTACGGGAAGAATCATAAAGAATTTTGTTTTCCATCCTTCGTAAACAGTGTGTCATATGACCGATTTTGGAAAAGTTTATTATCAGGGAAGAGCTTTCAAGATAAAATTGAGCGGATGGATGCTAAGGGAAATCGAGTATGGCTAGAAGCGACCTATATGCCTATCTTTGCTGAAAATAGTAATAAGATAGTAGGTGTTTCGAAAATTGCTACTAATATAACAGAGCGCCAGAATATGATTAGGGAAGTAGCTGGCGATTTAAAAGGCATGTCCAAACAGCTACATAATCGTTCCGAAGCAGGAATAATGAGAAGTCAAGAATTGCGTGAGACGATTAATCGTATTGCAAGAGAATCAGAAGAAAATACAGTTAATTTAGTGAGTTTACAAAGTCAAGCTGATTCTATTAAAGGGATCGTGAAAACCATTCGTGAAATTGCTTCCCAAACAAATTTATTAGCATTGAATGCGGCAATTGAAGCTGCTAGGGCAGGAGAGCATGGTCGAGGTTTTGATGTTGTTGCAAAGGAAGTAAGAAAACTGTCTGAAAAGGTAGCCCATTCAATTTCCGAAGTGAGAGATAATGTTGAAGGAATTACTTTGGAAATTGAAAAAGTAACAGGAAGTATAAATCGAGTATCTCAAAGCGTGGAGCAGACGCATGACCAAATCAATGTAGCAATACAAGACTTTGCAGAAATATCAACTTCTGCTGAAGCATTAGACGAAAAGGCGCAGAATTTTACGGAAGTTATTTAAAGAGATATAAATATGAAAGAAAACGTTCATGAACGTACACACCGTACTAAGTGAACGTTTTTTTGCAATAGTTGGACTTGAATAGAAAGTGAAAATTGAATAAAAAAAACCAGTTCCCTTAAAGGAAACTGGTTTGATAATTTAAAGTTAATAAGCCGCGTATGCCGTAATTTTTTAATATTGAAAGTTTTAAACCACCACTCCTCAAAGTGGGTGTTCGCAGAGGGTTTCATGTTTGTCCGCATTAACAATGGAATGCGGCATGCCAGTCCTTCCTCAATTAAAACTCCCTTTTACAGCTTAAAGGTTAAAACTTAATATGATTACGAACAATGCAGCTTGTATTCATATAATACTGCAAAATTGCTGCGACTGCAAGAACGATGATTGCATAGTATTTACTTTCTTTTTCAAGTACACTAAAGACTGAAAAATGGAATAATAAAGGGAGGTAAATAGATGAATATTGATCATTTAGAAGCCTTTATGTATGTCGTGCATTTGCAGAGCTTTCATAAAGCATCGAAGGCGTTATTCTTATCACAGCCTACAGTTACAGCGCGAATTAAAACATTGGAACGTGAATTGAATACGGAGTTATTTGAAAGGCAAGGAAGAGGAGTAATACTAACTCAGCAAGGGAAGGATTTTATTCCATATGCTCAGCAAATCATTCAAACATTTAATGATGGAAAACAGCAAATGAAACATCGAGAGAATCAGCATGAAATTGTAATTGGGGCAAATATAATAACTTCTCAATACTTTATTCCATTTGCTTTGCCTTTTTGGAAAACGCAAAATCCTGAGTTACGGTTTAAATTTGTATCAGCTACAAATGATGTGTTATTAGAAAAGTTGTTGAATAAGCAAATTGATATGGCTTTTATGAAACAGTTAACAAGTGAAGGTATTCAACAAGATAGTATACTTGATAATTCCGTGAGATTGATTGTTAGTCCGGGACATTCTTTATTAGGTAAGCAAATGATTGACGCAAAAGTACTTGCAGAGGAACCAATGGTGTTTTTTGAGTGTGGTGCCTTTGATTGGAATTTGATTTATAAATTGTTTGAGGTAGAGCAGGTAGAACCTCGTATTGAATTTAAAGTAGATCATTTAGAAGTAGCAAAATCACTCATAAAAAATAAACACTGCATTGGATTCTTACCTTATTTAAGTGTGAAGGATGAGCTTGCAAGAGGTGAACTAGAAGAAATAGATACTTCTCATTTGTTGTTGATAAAGCAACATGTCTATTTAACATATTTTCAAAGTGAAGCGGTGGAACTACTTCGTAAAGATATAAATCGCTCTATAAATGCATTTCTACAATGAAAAATAGATTGATAGAAATTTTTAATCAATTATTAATTTTTCCTATCATTATTACTCTTGTCAGCCCTATAAGAAAAATGTTAGTATTATCCACAATTAGAAAACGTATAATTCTTATAAGTTAACTTGTAATTAAAAATTATGCGGAATTGAAAATGGGAGGTATTAGTATGGCTGGAAAGCGACAAATCAAATTCGGTGCGATTATTCATGGTGTTGGTGGTAATATTTCAGGGTGGCGTCATCCGAAAGTGTTAACAAATTCAAGTGTAAATTTAAATTTTTATACGCAACAGGCACAAAAGGCAGAGGAAGGAAAATTTGATTTAGTATTTATAGCAGATGGTCTATTCATAAATGAGAAATCAATTCCACATTTCTTGAATCGTTTTGAGCCGATAACTATTTTGTCAGCGTTAGCTGCGCTTACTTCAAAAATAGGTCTTGTTGGAACAGTCTCTACTTCTTATAGCGAACCTTTTACAATTGCACGTCAATTTGCCTCACTTGATCATATTAGTAATGGTCGTGCAGGTTGGAATGTCGTAACAACCCCATTAGAAAATACAGCATTAAATTACAATAAAACTGTGGATGAACATCCTGATCATGCAAAACGTTATCGAATTGCGGAAGAGTATTTAGAGGTTGCAACAGGTCTTTGGGATTCTTGGGATGATGATGCATTTGTTGGAGATAAAGAAAATGACCAATTTTTTGACCCGTCTAAGTTACACCAACTTAGTCATCAAGGAGAATTCTTCTCTGTGCAAGGACCGTTGAATATTGGTCGCACAAAGCAAGGGCAGCCAGTTATTTTCCAAGCAGGTTCTTCAGAAGCAGGAAAACGCTTAGCAGCTAAAGATGCCGATGCCATTTTCACAATGGCTAAAACTTTGCAGGAAGCACAAGGGTTTTACCAGGATGTTAAAGAACAAGTTAAAACTTTTGGTCGCAATCCTGATGAAGTTGTTATTTTGCCAGGAATCTCTCCAATTATTGGTGATACTGAAGAGGAAGCAGAAAGAAAATATGAAGAATTAGCAAATTTAGTGTCTATTGAACGAGCACTAGCATACTTGGGGCGCTATTTTGATCATCACGACTTTTCTCAATATCCACTAGATGAAGCATTCCCTGATTTAGGAGATATAGGAGCAAATAGCTTCCGTAGTCATACAGATCGTATAAAAAAAGAAGCAATTGAGCAGAAATTAACATTACGTCAAATTGCGTTACGAGAAGCAACACCACGTACACAATTTATCGGTACACCTGACAAAATTGCAGATTTAGTACAGCTATGGTTTGAGGAGCGTGGAGCAGATGGTTTTATTATAGCAGCTACATTGCCAGACGCATTGGATGATTTTGTTGATAAAGTTGTACCAATTTTACAACAGCGTGGTATTTATCGAGAGGACTATGAAGCTGATACTTTAAGAGGAAATTTAGGATTGCCATTCAAACAAAGTCGCTATATAAAGCAAACAGTTTAAAATTTATAGATTAAAACCAAGTTATTCAATTTGAATAGTAATGATTTATAAAAAAAGTATTGAGAGGAGGTATTAGATGATTGATATTAAAGAATTACGTAAAAGTTTTGGACATAATGAAGTGCTAAAAGGAATTAATATCAAGGTTGATAAGGGGGAGATTATTTCTATTTTAGGACCGAGTGGTTCTGGAAAGACAACACTTTTAAGATGCCTAAATTATTTAGAAAAACCAGATGGAGGCACTGTATCAATCGGTGATATTTCTATTAATTCCGGTAAGGTAAATAAAAAGGAAATTATTAATTTGCGAAAAAAATCTGCAATGGTTTTTCAAAGCTATAACTTATTTCAACATAAAACAGTACTGCAAAATGTAATGGAAGGTTTAATTGTTGTACAAAAAAGAAATGCCAAAGAATCAAAAGAAATTGCATTAGAAGTACTACAAAAAGTAGGGCTAAAAAGTAAAATAGATTCCTATCCTAGTCAATTATCAGGAGGGCAGCAACAACGTGTAGGGATTGCTAGGGCACTTGCCTTAAATCCCGATGTTATTTTATTTGATGAGCCTACATCGGCCTTAGATCCAGAATTAGTTGGAGAGGTATTAGAAGTAATCGCTAAAATTGCTAAAGAAGGAAAAACGATGATTATCGTAACTCATGAAATGAACTTTGCTAGAGAAATATCTGACAGAATTATTTTTATGGATAACGGTGTTGTAGTAGAAGAAGGGACACCAAAAAATATATTTGTTGAACAGAAAGAAGAACGTACAAGACAATTCTTAAAAAGGATGACTCCCGAGTTGGATTATTCTATTTAAGGAGAAAAGAGGAGAGTTAAAACGATGGCGTATAAAATTGGAATTCTTGATCAAAGTCCAGTCATTGAAGGATCTTCTAATCATGATGTTTTACAACAGTCAGTAAAATTAGCACAGCTTGCAGAAGACTGGGGATATGAGCGATTTTGGGTATCGGAACATCATAATTCAGTTGATGTTGCAGGTTCATCCCCTGAAGTATTGGTATCTTACTTATTAGCTAAAACAAAAAGAATTAGAATTGGTTCTGGAGGTGTGATGCTTCAACATTATAGTCCTTATAAAGTAGCAGAAAACTTTCATGTTTTGTCTACTCTAGAACCGGGGCGTGTAGACTTAGGGATTGGCAAAGCACCAGGTGGGTTACCATTATCTACGAAAGCTCTACAATATGGAACAGTCAATAATGGTGAAGATTTTGATGAACGTTTAATATTCTTACAGCAATTAATAGATAACAAAATTCCCGAAACGCACCCTTTAGCAGGAATTCAGGCTACTCCCATACCACCTAGTAAACAGGAATTATATTTGTTAGGTGCTAGTCCAAACAGTGCAAAATTAGCTAGGGAATTAGGAATAACATTTGTATTTGCACGCTTTATCAATAGTGATGATAGCATTATTGCTGAGGCATCGAAAGTGTATAAAGAAAATAATAAGAATGGAAAGTTCATCGTAGCTGTAGCAACAATTGCAGCAACAAGTTCACAAGAAGCAAGAATATTAGCTGAGAACCAAAAGATTGTAAAAGTACATTTAGCGAGTGGACGGAGTTTGACTTTAAATTCGCATGAAGCGGCGGACAAATTCGGCCAAGAGTCCGGTGAGGATTATGAGGTGAAGGAATATGCCGCGAATATAATTGCTGGCACAGCTACTGAAGTGAAGAGTACGCTAGACCAACTGCATCAGTTATACAGTATAGATGAATTTATTTTACATACACCTATACCTAAAAGTGAAGAGCGTTTAAAGTCTTTTGAATTATTAAGTCCAAAATCTTTAGCAACAATGGTACACAAAGAAGTATCAATATAATAGCTATTAAAAAAAATATTATATTCCGGGGGTAGATAGCATGTCAGAAAATTTATCTATTATAATTTGGTCAAAAGAAGGCTGTAGCTATTGTGATGATGTAAAAAAATATTTAGTTGAGAAAGAGTTAGCTTATAAAACAGTGGATGTCACTAATAGTGATCATTTAAGAGATATTTTAGATGTAAAATACGGTGTACGTCACGTACCTGTTGTAGAAATTGGTCAAGGAAATGTATATCGTGGAGTAACGGAAGTAGGAATAGAGCATTTGCAAGAAGCATTAGATGAAGTATTAGTTTTGGATTAAAACCAAGTAAACAAATAAACATTTAGTTATTTAGGTGGGAGGGAAAATAATGAAGAAACTATGGTTTTGGAGTCTTTTATTTGTAATTGCTTTATTGAGTGCTTGCTCATCAGAGTCAGTGGATGATAAAGAAGGAAGTTCAACAAAGGTTCAGAAAATCATTGTTGGTACGGGTACTCAATTCCCAAATATATGTTTTATAAATGATGAAGGAAAGTTGACGGGGTACGATATCGAGATTGTAAAAGCGATAGATGAAAAGCTACCGGAATATGAATTTGAATTTAAAACGATGGAGTTTTCAAATTTATTATTAAGCTTAGAAACTAAAAAAATTGACCTTATTGCGCATCAAATGGAAGTGAATAAAGAAAGAGAAGAAAAGTTTTTATTTAATAAAGAACCGTATAATGTTTTTCCTTTAAAAGTGACCATTCATCAAGGAAATAAGGATATTAAATCGATTAATGATTTAGCAGGGAAAAAAATTAGTGTTACTCCAACTAGTAATTCAGCTGTTTTCATTGAAGAATACAATAAAAAACATAATTTAGGAGCGACGATTAATTACGGAACTAACACAACTGATATTATCAATCAACTTAAAACAAATCGTATAGATGCTATTATTTCAACACCGTTTGCAGCTGAATTTTATAATGAGCAAGCAGATGCAGAGCAAGAAGTAGTTGGGGAAACATTACTAAATTCTAAAGTGTATTTCTTACTCAATAAGGATGAAACAACACTTTCAAATAGAGTGGATGAGGCACTTAGAGAGTTAAAGAAAGAGGGAGTTGTTAGCAAATTGAGCGAGAAATGGCTAGGAGCAGATTATTCTGTTGAGTTTTAAATAATAGTTTGGAAGGAAGCGAGTGGATGGGGAAAGTATTTGATCCGGCATTAATTATTGAATTTATTCCTACATTAATAAAATACTTGGGTATTACTCTAGAAATTTTAATTTATTCTATAATACTTGGAATTTTAATTGGTATAGTTGCGGCTATACCAAAGTTGTTTCATATTCCAATATTAAAGCAATTGATTACTTTATATATATCATTTATTAGAGGTACACCTATACTTATTCAGTTATTTCTTGTTTACTATGGGCTACCAGCAGTTTTAATGATATGGAATATAGATATTACAAGAATGGATGCACTCTATTTCGTTATTATTACTTATTCACTAAGCAATGGAGCAATTTTTGCAGAGATATTTCGCAGTGCCATTTCAGCTATCAATTATGGTCAAACGGAAGCAGCTTATTCAATAGGAATGACTCGTTTTCAAAATTTCTATAGAGTTATTTTTCCACAAGCAATTAGAATCGCATTTCCTAATATCTCGAATTCTATAATAGGTTCTTTAAAGGATACTTCTTTAGCTTTTACAATTGGTGTAATGGATATGATGGGGAGGGGCGAGACGTTAATCGCTTCAACTGCACATGCTTTAGAAGTGTATATTTCTTTAGCAATTGTTTATTACATTGTTGTAGTGATTTTAGAGAAAGCATTTAAAATTTCCGAGAGATATTTAAATCGTTATCAACCAAGTGAAACAGCTACTATTTGAGAAGGGGTGTAAAGTAAAATGACAATTGACTTTCCTTTTATCTGGATTGCATTCAAAGAACTATTAAAAGCAGCCCCGTTAACTCTAATTCTTACATTTACACCTATTATTATTGGTTTTTTTATCGGAATATCTGTTGCAATGATTAGAGCATATAATTTGAGGTTTTTAAGTCGAATAGCTAATGGTTATGTTTCTTTCTTCAGAGGAACTCCTGCAATTATGCATATTATGTTAATTTATTTTGGTGTACCGCTATTACTGGATATATTAATAAAATATTTACATTTACCTATTCAATCTAACTCTATTCCTATTGTCTTGTTTGTCATAACAGCTTTATCTTTAACAGCGGGTTCCTACTTATCTGAGATTATTCGATCAGGGATATCTAGTGTATCACAGGGGCAAATAGAGGCAGCGTTTGCAATAGGGATGAATACATTTCAAGTACTGAAAAGAATTATTTTACCTCAAGCATTAGCTCAGTCTATACCGAATTTTACAAACCTAATAATCGGGTTTTTACATACCACATCAATAGCTTTTCTTGTATCTCAAAAAGAAATTACAGGCGCTGCAAATATAATCGCTTCCAAAAATCTGAAGTTTTTGGAAGCTTTCATAGCAGCTGGCCTTCTATACTGGATTATTACAGCAATTATTGAATGGGTATCTTATGCCGTAGAGAAAAAGGCAAAATCCTATACTAATAGTGCAATTTAAAATGTACCTAGAAAGGGGTCAGGAATAATGGGGAGTGTCATTACGATAGATGTTTTGTCAGAACATGAAAAGGATGCAACAAGAGAAGTTTTAGTAAAAAGCTATGAACAATTTAAAGATAGTTATGAAAACGAGGAGATTTGGAATACGTATATTGGGGAGATTAGAACTTCATTAGACAATCCTAATTTGGACCGCGTTTTAGTAGCGAAAAGCAACGATACTATTCTAGGAACATTACAAATTTTTTCTTCATCTAAGGAAGCATATGGTTTGCCAGAGTTAGAAATCCATACTCCTATTGTACGTTTGTTGGCAGTACACCCTTCTGCTAGAGGGAAAGGCGTGGCAAAAGAACTGTTAAAAGTAAGTATAGAGTATGCTAAACAAAAAGGAGCAGAGTCTCTTTATTTGCATACTACAGATAAAATGTCAGACGCAATTAGATTGTATGAATGGCTTGGTTTTCAAAGAGATCAAACCAAAGAGTTTTATAAATTTGATACATTAGTGAAATGTTACAGGTTTGATATAACAGAGTAGGAGGGAGGCTCTTAAAATGTCAGGAGATTTTTATTCAGCGATAGAAGAAAGACGATCCATTTATGGTATTTTAGATGAATTTGTTATTTCTGACGAACGTATTGAGGAGGTTGTCCAATTTGCTGTAGCAAACACTCCAACAGCTTTTAATTCTCAAACAGGTCGAATCGTTGTCCTGCTTGGAAATAGCAATAAAGATTTTTGGCAAGTTATATTTGAATCTATAAAAGAAGGATTAGCGGAAGAACACATAGAAAAAAACAAAAGAAAGTTTAACGCATTTGCAAGTGGCTATGGGACAGTATTGTTTTTTGAGGATTATGAAGTAGTTGCATCAATGCAGAATAAGTTCCCATTATTTCATGAACAATTTACTGAATGGTCGCATCAAGCGTCAGGAATACTGCAATACTTAGTATGGACTTCATTGGAGTACGAAGGATTTGGCGCTAGTTTGCAGCACTATACTCCAACGTTTTCATCTGCAATCTGCAAGCAGTGGGGAATTCAAAAAGGATGGAAACTGATTGCGCAATTACCATTTGGAAAGCCAACTGTTGCGCCAAAGGAGAAAGAAATACAATCGCTCGACCAAAGAGTTGTTATTGTAAAATAATTTATAAATAAAGAAATACTACGTCATACTCTCGACCGAACCCTTTCGTTAAAAATAAACATATGATAGAGATATCATAATAAAAAGGAATTGAAAAATAGGAGTGGATAATATGTCAGAGCAACAGCAAGCGTTTAAAAAGGCTTTAGGTAACTACCCAACAGGAGTTACAGTGGTGACAACATTCAATGAAAACCATGAACCTCTTGGATTAACGGTCAATTCATTTGCATCGGTTTCTCTAGATCCTTTACTCATTTTGTGGTCAATCGATAAAAAATCAAAATCCTATAATGAATTTATGAAAACTAAAAAATTTGCCGTAAATATTTTAGCAAGCGATCAACAAGAGCTGTGTAACCTATTTTCGAGTAAAATTGAAGATCGTTTTAGCCAATGTAAGTGGCAAGAGTCTGAACTAAGATTACCTATTTTGAATGATATATTATCGGTGCTAGAGTGTGAAACAATCCACCAAATTGATGCAGGTGATCATACGATTTTAATCGGGCATGTTTTCAATATTGAAAATACAGAGAAAGAGCCATTGCTCTATCATAGACGTAATGTTGGGCCAATTCCTAAAGAGTTTTATAAAATAGAAGCAAAGTAAAAGGAAAACTGTGAATTCCTATGGCATCTTGGGATTTGCAGTTTTTTTATGAAATTAAGGTAAAATAAAAAAGCTCTTCGCCTTTTTATTTCCAAGGCTTAGGCTTTATTGATAATTTCATGGGTTAATGCGTAAATATCGATTTGCGTTTCTTCTGCGATAACGTCTGCTAACATAACTTCTTTGAAGTATGCGACACTCGTTGGTAGTGGGATACGTAACAACTTTTCTAAAGCAGTTTGATACATATAAACAAATTCTAAATCAGTATTCCCTCGTTTTAGCTCTGCAAATGCTTCGTAGAATTGGTCGAGTTTGTCTGCGAACTCGAGTAAACGGCCTTCTGTAGTTGCATCTTTACCTTCTTTCATACGGTCAAAGAAGATAGCTTGGAATTCTTCTGGAATTTCTGAGACGATGAATTTTTCCATCATTTTCTCTTCGACATGTGCCAGCATTTGTTTTAACTCAGGTGATGCATGTTTAACTGGTGTCTTGATATCACCAATGAAAACTTCTGCGAAATCATGGTTAATCGTTTTTTCATATAATGATTTCCAGTCAATCGTTGCGCCATTCATTTCCTCTAAGGTTCCGAAGAACATGGCGTATTGTGATACTTTCCAAGAGTGAGCTGCTACATTATGCTCTTCGAATTTGAAGCGTCCGGGACAGCGAATAATTCGCTCTAAGTCGTTTAAACTTGTAAAAAATTTGTGAATACCTATAAAAATCCTCTCCTCTATAATAAGTATATGCTAAAGTGTAACCTTTTATGTGATGGTTTCACCTATATCTGCATTGTACTACAGAAATTTAAAAAACCAGTCCAATTTACGATTTTTTAATAAGTAATTTACATTAGGTTAACACTAATTTAAGTGTAAATGATTAAACCATGAAAATGCTACTTTTTTGCTTATGACTGTTGAATAAAACAACATAGTTTTTTGTTCATAATTCAGACATTGCACTCTATTACCTTTTCAATTATCGTGAATATAGAAGGAATATCGAAAAATAAATACCATTTAAAGGATTCGATCAAATGATATATTCAATAATCGTTTTTATACATGTAATTAGTGCCATTTTGTCGATTGGACCATTTTTTGTATTGCTACCGATGCTAAAGAAAATGCGTACGACGGAAAATCACCATGCATTGGAGGCATATGTGGGGACCTTTTCGAGTTCCATCCGTATTGTGAAGCATGCAGGCCATGTTCTCGTCACAACTGGGTTGCTTGCTATGTGGCTTGGTGGTTGGAACTTATTGACTTCGTGGATTGTCATGACATTTGCTGTAATGATTAGCTCAATTGTCTTTTTGGCAAGTGCTTTTAAACCAACTATTCGAACATTTAATACATCAGAATTCGATCAACAGCTGTTTATCAATAAGTTAGTAAAATCTGTTTGGATTTATATTGTACTGTTGTTAATTATGCTATGGTTTATGGTTGCAAAGCCGACATTATGGTAATAAAAATATGAAGGCTATCTATTCATCAAATTTGATGAGTAAATAGCTTTTAAATTTTTTAGAATCTCCGTTTAAACGTATTATTATAATAGAAGGAAATTTTGAGGTATGACAATGTATTTATTTGAGTTTTCAATTGATTGCTAACATAATTATTATTTGTATTATATTTGTCACAGTATATTAGGTTAAAAAAGCCATTTCATCGAGTAGATGAAATGGCTTTTTGCGTTTAGATCTAAGTGGATTCACTAAGTAATCTAATTATTATTCTAATAAACATAAAAATTTTCTCTTTAAAGCAGAAAAGTTGTTAAAAAGAAAAGGTTTAAGAAGGAGGGTGTCGAATTGTATAGTAGTTGGATTATTTTGCAATAAGGGGGATGAATGTGTATGAATAAGGTAGAAAAAATAGCTATTCAGGATGAATATCCGGATGAGTTTGCTTGGTGCTACGGTTGCGGAAGACTGAATACTGAAGGTCATCATATTCGCACGGTTTGGGAAGGTGAAGAAACCGTTACTTATTATGAATCAGGAGATAAATTCACTGCTATACCAGGATTCGTATATGGTGGCTTTATAGCTTCACTTGTTGATTGTCATGGTACGGGATCAGCAGCATTGGCACTCCATAGAAAAAATGGTCATGAGCCAGGTGATAGTGTGGAGCCGCCAAGATTCGTTACAGCGTCATTACATGTGGATTACTTGAAACCTACGCCACAAGGGGTACAGCTAAAAGCTGTTGGCAAAGTAGAAGAAATTCACCCAAAGAAATTCAAAGTTCACGTGAAATTATATGCTGGGGATGAGCATGTAGTTAATGGAGAAGTAGTAGCAGCTTATATGCCAGCTAGTTTTGTTAAATAACAATTTTATATAGTAAAACATATTAGTTATCAGAGTTAGTTTTCAGCGCTAAATTTTAAGAGTGCAAATATGAAAGCTTAATAATAGAAGTAACTTAAAGACCCACAAATGAAAATACATTAAAAGGAGTGAAAAAAATGTTTGACGCGCAAGCTTTTGGAATGAAGTTGAAGGAATTACGAGAGTTAAATGATTATTCAATGTTGTCATTAGGCAGAAAAATCGGCACGTCCGCAAGCCGTATTAAAAGTTGGGAGATGGGAGAGAGTGTCCCATCAGCAAGCTGGATTGTAAAGTTAAGTGGAGTGCTACAAGTTTCGGCAGATGAATTACTATTGAATGTAATGGATGAATCAGCGGAGCAAAAAGAAGATAAAGACAAATTCAAAAAACGTAAAGTATTACTAAGAGATATTCATTTATTATTGCCTGAACTTAACAAACAGGACTTATTAGAACTTTATACTTTGGCTGAATTAAAGGCGATGCAAAAAGAAGTTATTTCTTAAATAATAAAATGTTTGTAATTATTCATGGTCAGATTAAATATACTCAACACCTTCCTAAATGATAAAGGAAGGTGTTTTTTTGTTAAGAAAATATCTGTTTTATAATGAATTTTTGTTTTATAAGTATTTATTGATTGAATATTTTACTGGAAAATAAAATGAAAAACATTCTTTTACTGTATGTTTAACCTAAAAATAGGTGTGAACTTTTGTAATATTTGACCGGTCAAACCTCTATTTTAACCCTCAAATTTAGCGAAATAACCTCTTTTTTTCAAGAAAACAAAAAAAATGTAGACAATTTCTTGGTGTTTTTTGTGCTTAAAGTGCTTCGGGAATAAGTAATTGGAGGTATATTCCAATGCCTGTTTTAGTAGTTATGACAACGATTTAGAACACTTTGAAAAAATTTTTTTACAGAAAAATGTATAAAATGACAGAATATTGATAACTATTGTAACAGGATTGATACCCCCCCTACATCATTTAGAAATATTCATGACATGTAGGAATGTTAGAGTTATCCGTGTTAGTGAAAAGGAGGTCGTTTTTAACGATGAGAAAACAATTGATTGCACTAGCGGCAGGTTTTTTGATATTAGGATCTGCAACAATGACAGCACAAGCTGCATCTGTTAGTTATAGTTATACTGTTGAAAAAGGTGATACACTTTGGGCTATTGCACAGGCCAATGACATTTCTGTCGAAGACTTGCAAGCATCTAATCTGCTAGATACTTCTTTAATCTTCCCAGAACAACAACTAGAATTAGAATCTAAATCTGATAAAAAATTAGATGACACATATACTATTAAAAAAGGTGATACACTGACAAAAATCGCCGAAAAAAAGGATGTTACTATAGCAGATTTGATGGAGTGGAATAATTTGTCTAGCGATTTAATCTTTGCAGGAGATACACTTGCATTATCGGCTAAGGCAACTTCGAATATTACAAAAGTTCAACAAACACCTGCTCCAAAACAAGCAAAACAAGCCCAATCAACATCTACACAAACAACAACATCAGCACCTCAACAAGGCGGCAAAACGATGACTGTACGTGCAACAGCATATACAGCCTATTGTACAGGGTGTTCAGGTATAACAGCTACTGGTTATGATTTACGTGCAAATCCAGGAGCAAAAGTTATTGCAGTCGATCCTTCTGTCATCCCATTAGGCTCAAGAGTATGGGTAGAAGGTTATGGGGAGGCAATCGCTTCTGATACGGGTGGAGCTATTAAAGGGAACCGTATTGATGTATTTATCCCAGATAATAACAAAGTTTATCAATGGGGCGTACGTAATGTCACAATTAAAGTATTAAACTAATATGCAATATAAAATGTTCCTCTCATGTCGAAAATATTTCGTTGTGAGGGGATTTTTTTATGCTTTTTTAAAAGAGAGTGTTTTAGCATTTCTCATACATAATTTTCAACATTTTAGCCATCCTTTTATAAAAGGAGTGGTATTCAATGAGAGTGAAAAAATCACAATGGATGTTACTAAGTATGACATTATTGCTTGGTGCTTGTTCGTCTAATAAAGAAGCTTATAAGGAAGTAACAGCAATTCCAGCTGAATCTGCACATGCAATGTTTATTAATAGTGAAGGCAAATCTATTGGTGAAGCAGTTTTAACTGAAACAGAAGAAGGTGTTAACATCGGACTTGCTTTACAAGGGTTAGAACCTGGCGAAAAGGCGATTCATATTCATGCAGTCGGAAAATGTGAAGCACCTACATTCGAGTCGGCAGGTATGCACTTTAATCCAACAGATAAGCAACATGGATATTTAAATCCGAAGGGATACCATTTAGGTGATTTGCCAAATTTACAAATAGATAAAGATGGTACAGTTGATTTGGAATTTTCAACTAAAGCATTTACTTTAAAACAAGGAGATAGTCGTTCTATTCTAGATGGAGATGGTAGTGCTTTTGTTATACATGAGTCTTCAGACGATTATAAAACAGATCCATCAGGGAATTCTGGTAAGCGAATAGCGTGCGGAGTTATTAAAAAATAGTCGATTTGTGAAAAAAATAAGAATTTAAGCAACGAATTCAGCATTTTTCGCGCCACAACTGTATAGTAGTAGTATAAGAAGTTGACGTAAATGGGTGGTTGCGAATGAAACTAAACAGATCGACAATTTTTCAATGGCTGAAAATCATTGTTCCGGTACTATTAATGATTTTTGCTATTCATGAAATAGGTAAGATACTTGGGAATGTTAATGGGCAAGAAATTGTTCGAGAGCTAGAGAATTTAGATGTTCGTACTTTAGTATTAATGGCAGCTGTCCCTTTAGTACTTGTATTTCCAATGTTTTTTTATGACTATTTTATTGTGAAAAAACTAAAACTTAAAAGACCATTAAGACGTTTGATGAAAGAATCGTTAATTATTAACTCTTTCTCTAATCTAATTGGTTTTGGCGGATTAATTGGTGTGTTGTTACGAACGCATTATTTTAAGAAAAAAGAAGTAGATAATGGTGCATTTTTCAAAACAATTGCTTCAGTAACTTTATTTTATTTAGCTGGTCTTTCATTATTTGCTTGGGTATTACCAATCTTCTATTGGGATTTTCCATTATTTAATGAACGGAAAATTTTAATTGTCGCTGTATCAATTATTGGCTTATATGTGCCATTTTTAATTATCAAAGCTATTGTTCAATTAGCTAAAAAAACAACGACACCTCGCCATGTATTAGGTGATGTGGGATTACTAGGTGTATCAGTCTTAGAATGGTTAGGTGCATTTGCATTTATATACTTAATCAGTTATATGCTAGAAGTTCCAATTGGATTTGAAAATTTACTACCGATTTTCATTATTGCTTCATGTGCTGGTATTGTGAGTATGATTCCGGGTGGACTCGGATCTTTTGATTTAGTGTTCATCTGGGGAACTCAAAGTTTAAATGTCCCTGAAGAGTCTGTATTATTAATGCTGTTATTTTACCGCGTTGGTTATTATATTATTCCTTTTTTAGCAGGGCTTTCTTTGTTCCTTCGAGAGCTATGGGGTAAATTAAATGCCGGCTTTAATAGTGTTCCGAATATTATTTTAGAACGCGCTAGTCACATCACCGCTACTGTACTTGTGTTTTTGTCAGGGCTCTTACTTTTGTTATCTTCCGCTGCTCCTGGAGCTATTGAAAGAATTAAGTATGCAAAAGATGTATTATCTTTGCCGATAGTCAATGTTTCTCATCAGGTAGCTGTAGCGACAGGATTTATATTGTTAGCGTTATCTAATGGTATTTCATACAAGGATCGACGTTCATACCAATTAACATTATTTGTATTATTGTTTGCTGCAGCATTATTTATTGTAAAAGGTATTCAATATGAACAGGCACTATTTATGATTTTTGTAGCTGGGTTATTATTTGTTTCTAGAGATCGTTTCTATCGTGAAAGTTATATTGTTACGTGGGGTCGCTCCATTATAAATGTATCTATTATTTTGATTATTACAGCATTGTATGTTGGTATAGGCATTTGGGCGAAGCCCTCTGCAAGATATCCAATTCCAGAAAGCATGAGACCATACTTTATTACGGATTCGGGCGATCTATTTCGGAGCGCTTTTATCGCTTTGATTGTTGTAACCATTGTTGTATTAATAGAAGTTTGGTTAAGGAAAGTAACACAATTTAAGAAAATATCTTCAATTCAACATGAGAAAGAGATATTTTTACATCTCAATAAATATGGTGGTAAAGAGTTATCGCATCTTATTTTTTTACATGATAAATATATTTTTTGGAATAAGAAAAAAACTGTATTATTCCCTTATCAGGAAAGTGCCGATAAACTGGTTGTTCTTGGAGACTTGGTTGGAGAAAAGGCAGATTTTGCGGAAGCGATTGAAGAGTTTGTTGCGCATGCTGACTATTACGGTTATACGCCCGTTTTTTATGAAGTAAGCGATCAATTTGTACCTCATCTACATGGCTATGGCTACAGTTTCTTTAAATTAGGAGAAGAGGGCTATATAGATATAGAGAAGCTTGTATATTCAAACGATGATGCAAAGTCAGTTAGTAAGCTAACAAATAGTTTAGAGCAGGAAGGTTATTCTTTTGAGATCATACAACCGCCATTTCAAAAGAATCTGCTAAAAGAATTGCGCACCTTATCAGATGAATGGCTGGATAATCGAAAAGAAAAAGGATTTTCACTTGGCTATTTCAATGAAGATTATTTACAATTTGCGCCACTCGCGGTTGTGAAAAATGGCGAAAATCAAGTTGTGGCATTCTCAAATATCATCCCGTTGTATGATGAAGAACAGACTATCTCGATTGACTTAATGCGTTCGAAAAAGACGGATCTTCCAACTGGTATAATAGATTATTTATTCCTTAATATCTTCATCTGGGCTAAGAGTGAAAATTTCAAACTTTTAAATGTTGGAATGACACCACTTTCGCATATTGGTGTTTCCAAGTATGCTACATTAACAGAGAAAATTGCTGCAGAAATTATATTTAATGGGCAAGAATATTATAATTTCCAAGACGTGAAACATTTTAAAGAGAAGTTCGCAAATACATGGAAGCCTAAATATTTGGCTTATAGAAAACGAGCTTATTTACCTTTTACAATGTTACAAATTATGATATTAATAGGTGACAATAAATACGCTACTATGAGAGAGCAAGTATCTGAAATTAAAAACTCTCGTAAACGATAATATAACTATAAAACCTTAGAGTCATTTATACGATTCTAAGGTTTTATTATAATCAAAGAAAAAAGAAAATTCTTATAAAGGAGTGGTTTTGTTGATAGGTGAACCCATTTTACGATTACAAAACGTTGAGATGTCTTTTGGTAATAAACAAGTCTTAAATGGTATTAATCTAGAAGTAGGCAAGGGACAAATTATTGGTTATATAGGACCGAATGGAGCAGGTAAAAGCACCACGGTAAAATTGATGCTTGGGTTAATTGAAGGCTATTCAGGGAAAATTGAAATTTTCGGTAAGGATATTGCTGATGGGGATTATACATATAAAAAAAGGATTGGCTATGTGCCTGAAACAGCAGAGCTATATGATCATTTAACAGCCGCAGAGTATTTGACCTTTACCGGAGAAATGTATGGTTTAGGACGTGAAGAAGCTGAGAGAAAAGCGTATCAATTGATGTTTCAGTTTGGGTTAGAGCATGCTTTTCATCAACGCTTAACATCTTTTTCAAAGGGAATGCGTCAGAAGGTGCTAATCATTTCTAGCGTATTGCATAATCCAGATTTATTGTTTTTTGATGAGCCTTTAAGTGGGTTAGACGCAAATAGTGTCCTCGTTGTGAAGGAGATTTTAGCAAAGCTTGCTGATGAGGGGAAGACTGTTTTTTATTCTTCTCATATCATGGAAGTTGTTGAGAAGATTAGTGACCGAATTGTGCTTTTAGTTAATGGTTTAGTAGTAGCAGATGGTAGTTTCGAAGAGTTACAACAGCAAGGTAAGGAGGGGACACTAGAGGAAATATTCAATCAGATGACAGGGTTTAATCAACAGGTGGAGATTGCCGAGCGTTTTGTTGAGATTGTGAAAGAAGGTCGAGTACATGAATGATTTTAAGTCGTTAAGAGTACTCGATGCGTTCCGGTGGATTTTTGAGAAATTTGATATCGATTTTCCAATTATGAGGAAACTTATTCAATTAAAACTAACCATGGATAGTCGTCGAATACCGGCTATTTTCAATGGACAAAAGCAGAAAAAAGAAGGCAATCAATTTATTAAATCCCTCTGGCTATATCTTTTTTACGGACTCTTATTGTTAACGCCTTTTCTATTTTTGGGGAATCAATATATGTTCGCGTCGAGCATTTTATTTACTGTGTTAATGTTCATTACAATTACGACGATGGTGTCTGATTTCTCAGCAGTATTGTTAGATGTACGTGACAAAAATATATTACAGCCAAAACCGGTTAGTAATCGTACACTGAATGCGGCTAAATTAATGCATATTGTAATTTATTTAGTATTGCTGGAAGGTGCATTTGTCATTGTTCCACTTGCTGTTGGGATATATCGATTTGGCATTTTTTACGGACTCATTTTCATAGTTAGTATTGTTTTTGTTAGTTGTTTTGTCGTTGTCATCACTGCTTTCACATATTTATTTATTCTACGTTACTTTAGTGGTGAAAAACTGAAGGATCTTATCAATTATGTTCAAATATTTTTAGCAATTGCAGTTATGGTTAGCTATCAAGTAATGGCGAATTCATTTGAATTAACTCAAATGAATTTACAGTATACGTTTACGTGGTGGCACGTTTTTTTACCACCCCTTTGGTATAGTGCCTTTTTTGAAGTATTGTTAAACCAAGATTACTCGATAAATATGCTTATATTAATGGCATGTGGTATTGTTATTCCCTTACTGATGCTGAGGTTATATATTAAGTTGATGCCAACATTTGAGAGAAGCTTATCAAAACTAATGAGTGATACGGTACGTACTAAAGGTAAGTCACATTTCTTTGAAAATTGGACTTCGAAAATCTTATGCCGTAACGATCAGGAGCGTACATTTTATCGATTTGCTTCATTAATGATTCGGCAGGAACGAGAATTTAAGTTGAAGGCATATCCACAAATAGGCTTTGCCATAGTTATTCCATTTGTGATGTTTTTTAATGAAGTACGAATCGATTCTTTAAAAGAAGCTATGGCAAATGAAAATGTATATCCTTTGTATTTTAGTGCGCTCATGATTCCGACGGTTGTTCATTTATTGAAGTTTTCAGGGTCATATAAAGGTAACTGGATTTTTAGAGCAACACCGATTAGCAATTCGAAAATGTTTTATAGTAGTACACTCAAAGCAGCAATTGTGAAGTTGTTCTTCCCGACTTTTGCTCTGCTAAGCATTGTGTTCATTGCCATGTTCTCATGGGCAATAATTCCGGATTTACTTATTATTTTATTAGTTGCAATTATGATGACATTGCTTTCATATGTACTTTTGAATGGAGAAGTATATCCTTTTTCAAATTCTCATGAACTAACGCAAGATAATAATACGTTAAAGGTTTTAGTAGCAATGGTTGTCATTGGTGTATTTGCTTTAGTCCATTATTTAATCGCTATGATTCCATATGCTAAGTTGATATATATGCTGATATTAATAATTGCGGTTGTTATTGGATGGCGTCTTGTTTTTGGAGAAAAGAAAAATCACGGTCACTCATAGAGCGACCGTGATTTTATTTTGTTTCTTTAAAAGAGATTGGAGTAGGTTCTATACTTAAGTCTGGTTGAATAGGCTTAAATTCTAACAATGTATCTTTGGATAGTGAAGATGATGAACGAACTTGTTCAATTTCTAAACGAAGCTTTTCTGTTTCAGCTATAAAACTTTGTTGTTTCAGTTTTTCGAGCTCAATTTCATCTTTTAGTATAGAATGTTTAATTTTCAAGCGATCGTTGAAAGCTTTTGATGAGATGGCGACAATTGGAATTAATAATGCGAAAATTGGGATTAAAAAAGGGCTCATAAACTATCTCCTTTAGTTAAATTATATTGTCTTCATTATACTGTAAAATGTTGGATTTTGTTTCGTTTTTATAAAATGACAGAAAATTTAAATTAATTAGGTTATAACTATTGATTTAACGTACGTAAAATTGTAATATTAAAAGCACTAAAATTATTTTTAAGGGGGAATGCTAATGAAAGCATCAAGATTTGAAACGTATTTAGTAGATCAGGATTTTGAAGTTCAAAAAGAAGAAGAAAAAAGTGAGGAAATTTGCCATGAGAATAATCGTGAGCAATATCCTGAAGGTTTTTTTACCGAGTTATAGCTATTGAACAGCCGTATAAGGGCTGTTTTTTTATGAAAAGGGATTATATTTACATAATTTAGTGTATGTTCATCGGAACTTTAATTCGTTTTCTAGTAAAAATATCAACAAGAAATTAAAGTAGGACAGAAATGCTTAGATGGAAATCTATTTATTTTTGCAGTATGATGTGATTCAGATGGGGTGTTAAACATGACAATTGATGAACAAATAGTAAATTGGTTTGAGTATTTTCATGCAAATCCTGAAATTAGCTGGGAAGAACATGAAACAACAAAGAAAATTGCGTCTATATTAGATGAATTAAACATTTCTTATAGACTACTTGGTGATGTACCAGGTTTACTAGCAGAAATTGGTGAAGGTGAAGATGTAGTAGCAGTACGTGCCGATATAGATGCTTTGTGGCAAGAGGTTGATGGTGAATGGCGTGCAAACCATTCATGTGGTCATGATGCCAATATATCGATGGTGTTGGGTGCGCTATTACATTTAAAAGATCAAGAGTTAAATCATCGTATTCGTTTTATCTTCCAACCGGCTGAAGAAAAGGGGAATGGGGCTGTTGCTGCCTTTGAAAGAGGGGCAGTTGAGGATGTAACCCATTTATTTGGTGTGCATTTACGTCCTGTTGAGGAACTTAAATTAGGGCAAGTATCTCCAGCTATCCACCATGGAGCTGCAGTATTTTTAGAGGGCAGTATCCATGGAACAGATGCCCATGGCGCACGACCACATCAAGGGCAAAATGCTATTGATGTTGTAGTAGCTATACAACAAATGGCGAAGAATATTTATATATCTCCATTTGAACCACATTCAGTGAAATTAACGAAAATTGTAGCAGATGGCGGGAGTATCAATATTATTCCAGGTGGAGCAAGCTTTACTATGGATGTACGCGCACAGAAAAACGTTGTATTAAAAGAGATGCAATCTAAGGTTGAACATGGCTTAGAAGGAATCAAGCAACAATTTAAAATGGATATTCAATGGAGGTGGGTGGATTTAACACCAGGCGCAGAAGTATCTTCAGATGCTGCAAAAATGGCGGAAGAGGCGATTGTTGAAGTGTTAGGTAAAGAGCATTTAGCACCAGCAGTTGTAACACCAGGTAGTGATGATTTCCACTTCTACACAGTATTAAAACCAGAATTAAAAGCGACAATGATCGGTATTGGCGCCAATTTAGCTCCAGGTTTACATCATCCAAAAATGACTTTTGAAAAAGAAGCTTTACTAGATGCTGCTAAAGTATTAGCGAAAGTACTTTCAAAAACTCTAGTGAAATAATATAAGAACCTATGCGAAGAAAATCTTTGCATAGGTTTTTTATTTTTTAGTAATATCAGTTTGTTGAATTTTGCTTGTTGACGCACCAAAATTGATAGCGTTTTCAAAAAAGGTTTGACTCAAAAAGAAGTGGCTATTACTATTATTATAATAGTGAGTATTTATAGACTATTCTAAAATGTTTATATTTTCGCAAAGGGGTTGTGAGAAATGAAAAAGGAGATTAGTGCAGGATGGGCTGGTTTAACATTTTTGATTATGATTATCACAATGTTTGTATCAGTCGTGAAATTTGGTCAAAGTCCACATGTGCCATTAATTGTGGGGACGATTGTAGCAGCGATTGTTGCTTGGAAGCATGGCTATAAATGGACAGAGATTGAAGGCATGATGTATAAGGGGATACGTCTTGCATTACCAGCAATTGTGATAATTATGTTAGTTGGGCTAACTATTGGCGCGTGGATCGGTGGCGGAGTTGTAGCGACAATGATTTTCTACGGTTTGAAAATTATTTCACCAGCATGGTTTTTAGTAACGATTTTGCTTATTTGTTCAATTGTGTCACTAGCTATCGGAAGTTCATGGTCTACAATGGCTACAATTGGCGTAGCTGGAATGGGGATTGGCTTAAGTATGGGGATTCCTGCTGCGATGATTGCAGGGGCTGTTATTTCTGGTTCTTATTTTGGTGACAAAATGTCGCCACTTTCTGATACTACGAATTTAGCTGCGGGTTTAACAGATACAAATTTGTTTGATCATATTAAGCATATGTTTTATACAACAATTCCTGCGTTACTTATTTCGTTAGTTGTATTTGGTATACTTGGTCGACAGTTTTCATCTTCTTCTATGGATATCGAAAAAATTGAAGGAACATTAAGTGTTTTACAAGAAAGCTTTGTTATTACTCCTTGGTTACTATTAGTACCGGTTATTGTAATAGTATTGGTAGCGAAAAAAGTTCCTGCTATCCCTGCTTTAATTGTTGGGATTTTACTAGGTTTTATGGCTCAAATTTTAGTGCAAGGCGGTGCACCAGCAAATGCATTGAATGCTTTGCAAGAAGGATTTAAACTAGAAACTGACAATGAAATGGTCTATGAATTGTTTAATCGTGGTGGGCTAGATTCGATGATGTTTACTGTATCAATGACTCTTGTTGCGATGACTTTCGGAGGTATATTGGAGTATTCTGGTATGCTTCAATCAATGATGAATATTATTGTGAAAGCAGCAAAATCAACAGGTAGCTTAGTTGCTGCAACAATTGCCTCTTGTATTACAACAAATGCAACTTGTTCTGAGCAATACATATCTATCGTTGTACCTTCACGTATGTTCGTTAATGTTTATAAAGACAGAGGACTGCACTCTAAAAACTTATCACGTACTTTAGAGGATGGTGGTACACTAACTTCTGTGTTTTTCCCATGGAATACGTGTGGTGTATTTATATTAGCGACATTAGGTGTAAGTGCTTTTGAATATGCGCCATATGCGATATTGAACTTTACTGTACCCATTCTTTCCATTATTTATGGATATATAGGTTTTTCTATCGTTAAATTAACGCCGGAAGAGCAGGCATTAATAAAGAGTAATGAAGCGAAGTTAAAAGAGAAAGAAGATTTAAATAGTGTACCTGCACTAGATTAATAGGCAAAAGCCTTCTAGAATTTATGTTTTCTAGAAGGCTTTTTTAATGATATGTGGAGAAATTCAGCTCATATAAACTGCGTGGTCGACCTTGTTGATATGTCATCTCTTCTCCAACAATTTTAGCGTAATTATGTTCAACAAGTTTTTTTAGAATACGCTCTGTTGTTCGCCGTGTTACTTGTAAATGCTCGGATAAATCATGAGCTGTAAATTGTAACGATTGTCTCGATTTACTAAAGGCCATAATTTTAGAGATGTTGAGTGGGCTAAGTTTTGTTTCCTTAGCCATAAGGACAATATAAGGGTCTTTCGCTTGTAATGATAATGTTGTGGTGGTATTTGGAAATGGTCCTTGTAATTCTTTATTTTCAGTTAAGATATAAATAGCATTAGGTAAAGCATATTTTAAAGCTTGTTGTGCATTCCTTTGAGCTTCTAGTATAGATTCACCATAACCAAAGACGAGCTTAGCCGACTTTTCTGAAACAGTAAAGAAAGACTCAAGTTTGTTTTGAGTAAGTGCATTTTGCAAATGTCCATACGTCGTAAATAATTCAAACCGGCATGTGTCTACTTGTTGATAAGAAGCATGGATGATAGTAGCTAATTGTTCTACCGTTTGTAATGGATTATGTGTAGTTTTATGGAATTCTATAATTCCGGCAACTGCTTTTGCTGATTCAAACTTTGTTAATTGTGATAAAGATATAGATTCATTTAGACGACGGATAATTGAACTTTTTGGATCAAGCATACGTATGACAGGTATACCCAATGCCGTTAATTCATCATAAATAGCATGGATACTAGTTATGACTAAGTCAATTTGCTTTGACTCCCAAAGTGCAATATGATTTGTAAGTAATTGCTTAGTTGGAGTCGATATTTCAATTTCTTGCATGTATGGTAATGTACCTTCATACTGGATATCTTGTAAGACATTTTGTATAAAGGTAGAACTCATTACATCAATAGATAGGCGGTCAATTGTGACATTATGTTTTGCGATTGCAGAAAGAATAGTTGCTGATATCATCGTTTCATCTTGTTTTATATATGTCCAAGGTATCGGCCATTGACGTAATAAGTGTTTAGCATACAAATAAGGCAATGTACCTGCCAACAGTAGAACATCACAAGGTTTTACTTGTTTCATTAAGTTAGGTGTTTCTTCTGGTGAATTGTAAATATAAAAATCTAATTGTATATGTGGTACTTCATGTGAGATAATATTGAGACGATTCATAAATGCTTTCGAACAAATGACTGCAATTTTTGTTGACATATAATATGACTCCTTTGTTATATTTTTTTACTAATTAGCGACTATTTAACGACAACTATAACAGCTCGTATATAAAAAGAAAAGAGTGAATATAAATGAAAATTACTGAAATTGAAATTTTTGCTATCGAACTACCTTTAATTGAACCATTCATTATTAGCTATGACACATATCCATCAATGCCCTCTATAATCGTGAAAATGACTACAGATGAAGGAATTGTAGGTTACGGTGAGTCTGTCCCTGATGAACATGTAACAGGAGAGACTTGGGAAAGTACCTATGCTGTATTGAAAAACCAACTGGCACCATTGATGATTGGTCAAGATCCAATGGCATTCGAAAAGATTCACGCATTAATGGATAAGGCAGTTTATCAAGTACCTGCAGCAAAAGCGGCAATTGATATTGCTTGTTTCGATATAGCAGGGAAAAAATTAGATGTACCAGTCTACCAACTAATTGGTGGCCGTTATCATGAGAAGTTCCCAATAACACATGTACTAAGCATTGGTACACCTGAAAAAATGGCAAATGAAGCAGAAGAACGTGTGAGACAAGGCTACCGCTCATTCAAAATGAAAGTTGGAACAGAAGTCATGAAGGACGTAGAACGTATTCAAGCAGTACGTGAGCGTATAGGCTTTGATATCGCAATCCGAGTAGATGTTAATCAAGGATGGGAAAATAGTGCTACAACTTTACGCGGGTTAAGAGCATTACGTGACGTTGATTTAGATTGGTTAGAGCAACCTGTTGTTGCAGACGACATTGATGCGATGGTAGAAATAAAATCTAAAACAGACATTCCTTTAATGATTGATGAAGGTTTACATGGTGTAAAAGAAATGCGTGAAATTATTGCTAAACGTGCTGCTGATAAGGTCAATATTAAATTGATGAAATGCGGGGGTATATACCCAGCGATGAAATTAGCAACAATGGCTGAAATGGCAGGAATTGAATGCCAAATCGGATCGATGGTAGAATCATCAGTCGGTTCTGCGGCTGGATTCCATGTTGCATTCTCCAAAAAAATTATGACAAGTGTCGAGTTAACAGGACCATTAAAATTCTCAAAAGATGTGGGTAACTTAAAATATGATGTACCATTTATTTGTTTAAATGAGCGTCCAGGATTAGGCATTGATGTAGACGAGGCTGTCCTACAAGAACTTTGCCACTACTCGCATGTAGTGAAATAACAGTTTGAGGAGGACTTGGATGAACAGTTTATATAAAGGTCATTTAGGTGAAATACCATTTGATATACGCTTATTAGCAATGGAACATTTACCAATCATACAACAGTTACAAACTATTGTTTATAATGCATTACCAGATCAATCCGTGTTACAGCCTCTATCACAAGAGGAATTTGAATATATTCTTCATGGCAACGGCTTAATGATTGGAGCATTTGTAAGAGAAGAGCTAATTGCATTCCGTGCACTTCTTGAGCCTGAAATTGATGATGAGCATCTTGGACGTGATTGTGGAGTTGAAGAATCTCAATTATCACGTGTTTTATACCAAGAAATTTCAAATGTTTCGCCTGATTATCGTGGCTTTGGTCTTCAAAAGACATTGGCTAAAGTTATTATGGAGCAAGTAGATGTGGAACGTTTTGATTATATTTGTGCCACAGTAAAGCCGTTCAATATCCCAAGCTTAAAAGATAAATTTTCACAAGGTATGATGGTTGCTGCTTTAAAATTAAAGTATGGTCGTAAGCTTCGTTATGTATTTTTTAAAAAAACAACTGAAGAGGTTTTATCATTTAGTGAATCTTGTAAAGTTCTAATGAGTGATACCACAATGCAGCAACGTCTATTAAAAGAAGGCTGGCTTGGTGTACAAATGTTCCTAGAAAATGAGGAATGGTTTGTAGAGTATAAAAGAATGAAATGAGTATGAGCCACTTTCGATAAGGAAGGTGGCCTTTAATATAAATAAATAGATAATTAAAAACAAGAACATAAGATGTTGGTGATACAAGCTTCAAAAAAGGTTACAATACTTATTGAAGTAAATATAGTGCTATTTAAAAAATAGTAGTAATTGTATTGAGGAGTGAATCTATTGAATAAGATCCCTGTAATATTAGACTGTGATCCTGGTATTGACGACACAATGATGCTAACACTTGCTTTTGCAAGACCTGAGTTAGATATCCGTTTAGTAACAACTGAAGCTGGAAACGTATCGCAAGATAAAACAACGTATAATGCACTTAGTTTCTTAACGTATATTAAACAAGATGTTGAAGTTGCTAGAGGTCTCGATGCTCCTATGTTCCGTACATTAGAAGTGGCTGAAGAGGTTCATGGTGAAGGTGGATTAGGCAATGTGAAATGGGCTGAACCAACTTTACAAACGAGTGAACGATCAGCTGTTAATGCAATGCGTGAAACGCTTTTAGCTAGTGATGAGCCTGTGATTATTGTAGCAACTGGCCCATTAACAAATGTAGCAGCGTTATTATTAGCACACCCAGAAGTAAAACCGAAAATTAATATGATTTCATGGATGGGTGGAGCAGCAGTAGGTGGTAATATGTCAACAACTGCTGAATTTAATGCTTATGTTGATCCACATGCGGTAGAATTAGTTTTCCGTTCAGGTTTACCGATTGTTATGAGTGGCTTAGATGTAACGCATAAAGCCTATATTACCCTTGATGAAATGGAACGATTAAGCAAGTCAGGAACCGCATTTGCTGAAAAAGTTGCCGAGATGATGAAATTTTATACATTTACACAATCACAAACACCATTCCACGCTCCAAATTTCGAGAACCAAATTCGTGTACATGATGTTTGTGCAGTTGCTTATCTTGTTGCACCAGAGCTATTTCAAGGTGGAGATTATTTTGTAGAAGTAGAGTTAGAAGGCCGTTTAACAGCAGGTTCAACAATTGTTGATTATGTAGGTAAAACAGGTAAAGCTCCTAATGTTAAAGTACTACATACAGTTAATCGAGAAGGATTTATCGAATTATTCTTTAATGCAGTGAATACGATTGGTAAACAACTAGCTTAAGAAGAAGTATTTAAAAACTATTTGATATCTATTTAGATATCAAATAGTTTTTTTGTTTTTAATAGTAGTATTTATTAGCACTCATAAATATATTAAGTAAAACAGTGATTGAAAAATAGCATTGTATCCCCATATTTAAGAGTTTAGATTGAGTTTAATGTCACCAAAAACATGTTTCCATCATTAGATGAAGTAGGAGGAGACAATGCGATTAATAATGGTTTTTATATGAAGAAAGGAAATAAAAAATGTATTCGCTTACACGACTGTCGTGTGTGTTTATATGTATGATAATCAGAATCATCGAGGGAGTTGACTGCTATGTGAAAACAATACGATTGGTATTTGAAGATTCACTTATTGAATGGTTACTTTGAGGATGAAAAATAGTCGAAGGAGGATGACAAGATGAAACGTAGCTTTAAAGATGATTTTAATATGTTAGCAATGCTTTTAATTCCAATAGGTGTTGCGGTTAACTTAGTAGGGTTCCAGGTTGCCAATGTATTAAAATTACCTATCTTTTTAGATACCATTGGCACAATTTTAATTGGTGTAGTGGCAGGACCTTGGGTGGCTCTTTTAGCAGGACTTATTACAAATTTAATTAATGCAATTTTTAATCCTATTTATTTACCGTATGCATTAACGTCAATAGCGATAGGGCTTGGTGCAGGTTATTTATCTAAGTTTGGTATGTTCAAACAAATTGGTAAAGTGATTATTTCAGGTATTATTATCACATTTATTGCTGTCATTGTATCTGCACCAATAACCGTTTTGGTTTTTGGTGGCGCTACTGGTAATACATCGGCAATTATTACAGCGACATTTTTAGCAGCAGGCCAAGAATTATGGACAGCAGTATTCTCTTCTTCATTTATTACTGAAGTAGCTGATAAAGTAGTCTCAGTATTAATTGTATACTTCATTATTAAAAGTATGTCAGATCGTTATTTATCCAAAATGAATTATGGAGAACTTTACATGAAACGTAAACAACGTTAATACTATTAAGCTCTTTCTATTTTCGTTGTTAGTTTCTCAATGGAAAGGAAAGGGCTTTTTCCTCTACGATTTAGATTTTAAGACATATTTTTAAGGAGATGCCAATAATGAAACTAAATCCAATTTTAAATTTACATCCACTGACAAAATTGTACTTTGCTTTATTTGTAACAATCTCAGTAATTATTATACCTAGTTATATATTTGCGTTTACATGGTTTCCTATATTACTTGTGATAGCTATCATTGCGGGAGTAGGCAAACAATATTTAGATATTGTTGTGAAAGCATTAGTGTTGTTATTGGGGATCGTTTTTCTAATGCAACTTTTTTTCTATCCAGGAGATCAAGTTATAGGTGAATGGTGGATCTTTGAGGTCACTAAAGAAGGATTGCAGTACGGACTTGTACTAACTTCACGCGTGTTAGCAATGGGTTCAGCTTTCATACTTTTTTTCAGAATTACAGAAATACGTGATTTCGTAAAAGCGTTGGAGGATTTGGGTATGCCACCAATGGGTGCGTATATTGTATTATCAACGTTACAAATAATACCTGAAATGCGACGTCAAGCACATACTATTATGGAAGCGCAAAAAACTCGAGGAGTGGAAACAGAAGGCTCACTTTTGATACGTGCAAAGGCATTTATACCAATACTAACGCCTCTGATTTTATCTTCTATTGCAAGTACAGAGGAACGTGCTATCACGCTTGAATCACGTGCATTTTCTGCCCCGACTAAAAAAACGAGCTTACATAAGTTAAAGAAAAGTAGCTCTGATAGGACAATACCGATTGTATTACTTATTTTGATGATCAGTCTTATTATTTGGAGGTTATTCTTATGAAAAATATCATTGAAATAAAAAATATGTCTTATCGTTACCCTGTTAGCGATGATTTTTGTTTGAAAAATATTACATTCTCAATCCAAAAAGGGGCGTTTACAGCAATTGTCGGAAATAATGGAGCTGGAAAAACAACACTGTGCAATGCGATACGTGGTTTTGTTCCACATTTTTATAAAGGTGAATTAGCAGGTGAAGTTATTGTAGATGGTAAGCAAATTGTAGATTATCAACTTGGACAACTAGGTGAGAAAATTGGCTATGTTTTTCAAAATCCTTTCAGTCAAATTTCTGGTGTGAAAGATTCTGTTTTTAATGAAGTTGCATATGGCTTAGAAAACTTAGGCGTACCAGTAGATGAGATAATACAAAGAGTTGAAGATGTATTAAAACTAGTGAATATTGAGCATTTAAGAGATAAAAATCCATTTGAATTATCTGGTGGACAAAGGCAACGTGTTGCGTTAGCCGCAATTATTGTAATGAATCCAGATATTTTAGTAATCGATGAACCGACATCTCAGTTAGATCCCATAGGAACTGAAGCTATATTTGATGTTATTCGTTTAATGAAGGAACGAGGGAAAACGGTATTACTTGTTGAACACAAAATGGATTTAATAGCAGAGTATGCCGATAATATTTTAGTACTCCATGAAGGTGCACTTGTTATGCAGGGTCCTGTAAGAGAGGTTTTTTCAGATCCCAAGTATTCAACATTTAATATTCAATACCCACATGTTGCTGAAGTGGCTTTAAATCTTATAGAAATAGGAGTTCCACTAAAATTTATTCCCATTCGAAATGAAGAACTACCGAAAGCTTTAGAGATGGAATGGGAGGAGAATAATGACTAATTTAAAAATGCAAAATATAAGTTATTCTTATCCAGATGGAACACTAGCTTTAGAGGATTTCTGTTTATCTATCTCAAGTAGAGAGCGTATTGCTATTATTGGACAAAATGGCGCAGGTAAAACGACAGCAGTTAAATTAATGAATGGATTATTAAAGCCAACAAAAGGAAATATATTAGTTGGTGATATGGACACAAAAGAATACACAACAGCGCAAATTTCTAGAAAAGTAGGTTATGTTTTTCAAAATCCTGATGATCAAATTTTTCATAATAATATAGAATCTGAAGTACGTTTTGGGCCTAAAAATATGGGTTTTAATGAAGAGCGAGTAGACAAACTAACGAATTGGGCGATGGATTTATGCGGTGTAAAAAATTATAATGATGAGAACCCATATAATTTACCTTATTCTATCCGCAAGTTTGTAACAATTGCATCTGTTTTAGCAATGGATTCAGATGTTATTATTTTAGATGAGCCCACTGCAGGTCAAGATAAGGTTGGTTTAGAACGTTTGGTACACATTTTAAAAGTACTTGAAGAAAAGCGGAAAACGGTTATTACAATTACACATGATATGGAGTTTGTAACTGAATATTTTGATAGAATTGTTGTTATGGCGAATCGTAAAATAGTTGTAGACGATAATGTAGATCAAATTTTTTATAACCATGAAGTTCTAGAAATGAGTATGTTAAAGCCTCCTGCCGTAACAAAAATGGCTAAATTATTATCCCTATCGGATGGTATAACTACGCAGGCCCAGCTTCTAGCTGCTATTTCCGAAAAAGTTAAGCCATAAAGGAGTAAGTTAAATGGAAACTAAAAATATTATAGTAGCAGGTAGTATTAATATTGACCTTGTATATGAAGTACCTCATATAGTTAAAGAAGGTGAAACTATACACAGTACGAAACATGATCTGTATTTTGGAGGAAAAGGAGCTAACCAGGCAGTCACTGCAGGACAGCTAGGTGCAGACGTTCAATTTATCGGGAGCGTTGGAGCCGATGACCATGGCATTCGTGCGAAAGAGAATATGGAGAGAAAAGGCGTTAAAACTGAAGCAATTTCTTCTAAAGGCGTAACTGGCCAAGCAATTATTCAGCTTTCTGATGTTGGCGAAAATTCAATTGTTCTATTCCCAGGAGCCAATTTTCTTGTAACACCTGAGCAAATCCAAGAATCGGAAGCTGCTTTTGAAACAAGTGATATATTGTTATTACAGTTGGAGATACCTATTGAAGCAGTAGAAAAGGCTGCAGAACTTGCATATGCAAATGGAGTGAAAATCATTTTAAATCCAGCACCTGCACGTGGTATTCCAGATTCACTGTTACAGAAAGTATCAATATTAACACCTAATGAAACAGAACTTGAATTGTTAACAGGAATTTCAGCAGATTCAGAAGATAACTTGCAAAAGGCATGTTCGATTATGCTTGCAAAAGGTGTGCAAGCAGTAGTCGTAACGCTAGGGAGTAAGGGGGCATTTTATATGACTTCCGAAGAAAGTGGATTCGTAACAGCTGAAATGGCAAAAGCAGTTGATACAACAGGAGCAGGGGATTCTTTTAATGGAGCATTGGCCGTAGCATTATGCCATGGCGATTTACTTACAGACGCTATTACATACGCTTCAAAAGTAGCGGCATTTGTTGTAACTGAAATGGGTGCTCAACCAGATATCCCAAGCACTTTATGTAGATAATTAATTTTGAAAATAAAAGCCTTACCTAAAGTATAGATAAATACTTTAAGTAAGGCTTTTTAATACTTTAATAAAATATTCGATCTTACATTTCTAAATCCTCTTTCGAGCGTGCGTATCTCCGTTTAGTAGAAGAGGTTGATTTTGTTCCATGATGATTGTCTTCATCCTTCACTTTATCATTCAATTCTTCAACAGGAATGGCGTCAACTGTTTGCATATCTTCATGCAAATCAAACAAGCTAATGGAATCTGTATCGACAACATCAGGATTATCTAGATAGGGCAAATCAGCGAAAATCTTTTTATCAGCTGGAATTTCAGGTCTCTCCATTTAATCACACTCCCTTGTATATAGAAGTGTGCTCGAACTGGTTGATGATTATGCACCGAATGCCATTTGATAAAGTAAATATAAATTTAAGAAAATTACGATTGCAGCAACTATCCAGCCAACAATTGTAGTGATTTTATGATTTACGAGCTCGCCCATGATTCTTTTATTACTTGTAAAGATGATAAGGGGAACAAGCGCAAATGCGATCCCAAATGATAAAATGACTTGGCTTAATACCAATGCATAAGTTGCGTTAACACCAAATGCAATAATAGCAAGTGGAGGTAACATCGTAATAGCTCGTCGTAGGTAAATTGGGATTTTTCTTCGAATAAACCCTTGCATTACGATATCACCAGCCATCGTACCTACTGAAGAACTCGCTAGACCAGCAATCAACAATCCGAGACCAAAAGAAATACCAGCCATCGGTCCGATATATTGTGTTAAACCTTCAAATGCAACGTCTAAATCTTCAACAGCAATACCTTTGGTAAAGAACACTGCAGCTGCAACAATTAACATACTCATATTAATTGCTCCTGCAATTACCATAGCAATGACGATATCGATTAATTCAAAATGGAAAATTTTTCGTTTTTCTTCATTGGTACGGCCAATAACACGACTTTGTGTTAGTGAAGAATGTAAATAAATTGCGTGAGGCATAACAGTTGCTCCTAAAATACCTGTTGCAAGTAAGATGGAATCTATACCCTCAAATTGTGGTGTGAAAATACCTGAAATGACACCACCGACATCTGGTTTTGCCATAAATGTTTGAAAGGCAAACGCTGCAACAACGATTAAAACCATTCCAGAAATGCCTGCTTCAAATGCACGATATCCACGTCGTTGTAATTCCAAAATAGCAAATGAACCGGCTGCTGTAATAAGTGCTGCAGGTAACATTGGAATACCGAATATTAAGTACAGCCCTAGAGCAGCGCCTATAAATTCAGCTAAATCGGTTGCCATAATGACTAGTTCAGCTTGTATCCATAAAAATATTGATGTTTTTCTAGAAAAGTTTTCACGAGCAACTTCCGGTAAATTTTTTCCTGTAGCAATCCCTAACTTCGCAGAAAGAGATTGGATGAGAACAGCCATTAAGTTAGAAACTGCGATTACCCATAATAGTAAATAGCCATATTCAGAGCCGGCAGTAATATTCGTTGCAAAATTTCCTGGATCTATATAAGCGACTGCAGCGATAAAGGCTGGACCTAAAAATGGTAAAATGCGTCTGAAACCCTTCACATCTCCTTTTAATACATCCTCAGCGGTAGGGCCTCGGAAACGTTTATAGACAGTCTTATCTCTAGCTTGCATCATAGTTTCCCTCGCTCTCAAAATTGTTGTATAAACAATAAAGTTTCCTGCGGGAAACTTTAGGTGTTTACATTATAATCCTCAATTTGGAAATTGTAAAGAAAAATTTATGATTATTCTAATCAAAATACCATTTAATTTGCGGGGTTCTTATAGATAGGAAAGAAATTCCTTATTTTAATGGGCAGAAGCCACATTGTAACCATCCTGGTACGTCTTTTGAGAAACAACATGTTTTACGAACAGGTCTATTGACTAATTTGGATGGATGTTGTCCACCAGTATATTTTGCAAACTGAGATCGCTTTAAGAACTTAGACCATACTTTATCATCCTCTAAAATGTCTAAATCAATACGTGCCTGATCTTCAGTTCCAGGATTAGAAAGGAGGGTATGAAAATGCCAAAGCATATACCCGAAAATGTTTTCCCACAGCATTAATGGAGAAACAGATGTTATTTTGCGTAACTGTTGGATGATTTCATGACATTGTGTGAGTAAAATATGTGCAATTACTTCTTCACGTTCTGAATCATCAACAACACGCCAATCATCTTCTTTTATATATGTGCAAAGTGCTGTTCTACCAAATTCTTGATGTGCTCCGAAATGGATTGAGGAAACATCGCTATCCCAAACTTCGTCATATGTACTAAGCATGTAAAACTGCATAGCAATGAACATTCCATAACGTTTTGTGAAATATGAAATTGCAGTTGTTTCCGACGTTACACCACTTATGGCATACAAAACGTTCATAAAATCAGGAAGAAATGAATCATCATGCAATTGATCTAGTCGGAAGAGTATCGTTGACGGCTCGTCCGTATATACACTGTATGCGTTTAGTTGTTGTCTTTGATCTTTAGATAAAGTCCCCATTTAATCACCTCTTACAAACTACTATACAATAAAATTTTAAAGACTTATTGGATAAATATTTATACTTTTATAGAAAAGAGAAAGTAACAATTTCCAAAGTATAAAATATAAGTGAATTTTCTATAAAATGCTTGACTATTTATATGATAATGATTATCATTATCATATAAAGAAAAACCTCCTTTACAACATAGCAAGTAGAGAAGGATTTTTATTAGCTACTTTTCTCCAAAGAATAGCTAAACACAACAATGTGTTCTTAAACCCCCCTCAAAAGTTTAAGAATATATCGATAAAACTGGAACGGTAAGCCTGTAAAGGCTTGCCGTTTTTTGTTGTTCTTAACACTTTCATTTAGTTAAAAGAATCGAGCTCATTGAATTTCTTTAATTATCCATTTTTTGTACATACAAAATAATTAACTATATATTTAATATTTGGTTTAATATGTTTTTTATATAAAGAATAAATTATTATTAGAGAATATTTATTACTATATTTAGGGAGGTAAATGTCTAAAGTTCAAGAGGTTCTCTTAGAAAATAACTGTAAAAGATACATGTTAGTAGATGGTGGAGGATTCCCAGTAATGCCAATTATGAAATATTAAAAGAATTTAGATAAGACAAGAAAATACTCCAAAGACATACTGTTATTTCTTAAAACATTTTTTACTTACTTAGATGAAACAAACAATGCTTATAAATATATTAAGTTAGAAGATTTAGTGGAGTTTATGGGATGGTTAAGAAGTCCTTATGGGAGTTTAAAATTCGCTTCCCTTCAACAAGTGAAAGACAAGCGAATAGAAAAAACCTAATATGATGGAAAAGTTATTTAAAATAGGAGGTTTTAATGGGTTACTCAGAGATTGTAGTAATGCTTTTAGTTTATAGTGGACTCATTGTATTTTTTTTAGTCCCTTTTCAAAGTGGATTGAGTTTAATGAATCAGGAACAAAGGCAAATCAATTTCATAACAGTTTTTAAAGATAGTTTAATTAAAATAGTTTTTCATAAGAAATCTATATTTGCTCTTATTTTACTAATATTTATGTTATTTGGTATATGGTTTGGATACAAAGGCGCAGAAGATCATTTTAATGCTCACAGTGGTTATCCCCCAATAAGTACAGATTTAAAAGCTATCTGCTCTATGTGGGGTGTACTTGTGTATACAGTTGTTCTTTATTTACTTATAGCATTTGTGAGAACGTTCAAAATAGCAAAAAACACAAGTTAGATCATATATGAAAATATAGCACTTCTTCAACTAACGGGGCAGTTAGTTGAAGAAGGAATTGGTAACAAATAGTGGAAGTTAATTAGTGTAATTAACTAAAAGTGATCGATTGTAAATAAGAAGAAAAATAAGAGAAACACATTGGGGGAAAATATATTATGAGTACGTTTGTTTATATGGTGAGACACGGTGAGTCGCCAAAAGAAGGAAATGAAAGAACAAGAGGATTAACCGAAAAAGGTTATTTAGATGCTCAACGAGTAACTGACATAATGAAAGATGAAGAAGTTGATGCAGTTGTTTCAAGTCCATACGTACGCTCAATATTAACTGTTGAAAAGTTAGCTCAACAAATAGGGCAAAAAGTTTTAGTGTTTGAAGATTTAAAAGAGAGGATATTTTCTTCTGAAGACAATCGAGTATCTGATAAGGAATTGGTTCCACTTTTGGAGAAGTCATTTTTCGAATCAAATTTCTCTTTAGATGGAGGAGAATCAAATGCTGATTGTCAAAAAAGAGCTATAAAAGTCTTAAAAGAACTATTAGATACTTTTAGAGATAAAAAAGTAGTGATAGGTACTCACGGGGCAGTTATGACCTTAATGTTAGGATATTTCGATAGCACTTATGAGTTGGATTTTTTACATAGTACATCAAAACCAGATATTTATAGAGTGGAATTCAATGAACAGGAATTGGTGAATATTCAAAGACTATGGGGTGCAAATATTGATGTTAACCAATAAAAACTATTTTTTGTTATTGAACTAACGGGGCAAGTTAGTCCAATAAGCAGTAATGAACTTTTGTTGTAAAGATCGGATTGAAGGGTGAAGTTCTATATAAGTGATAATGAGAAGTATAGTAAGGGACAATTACTAGCATAGTTGGAGCTAAGGATTTTTAGAGAAGGGATTTTTTTACAATAGAAACGAATTATTTCTATATAGGGGGAATTGTAGGGGTGAAATTTAAAAGGTTGGAATCAGCAAAAAGAGGGAGTGGACGCTTATGATACTATGGTTTCGACATTTACCGCAAATAAGTATGGATTTGGTAGAATGGACCCCTTTCATAAAGAATGATTGGTTTCGAAAGAACTTTATGAAGTTTGTTTATTTGCTCCAGATTATCATTTTTCTGATGTCCCTATTCTTTGATGCATGGTCCGTTCCTATCGATACATTTGCTCTCATCTTAATAGGTATCTTTGTCTTCATCATTCATGAATCCCTTCACATTGTTGTGATAAACAAAAAAGGTGATATTAGCTTAACATTTCGCGGAATATTTTTTTGGCTACATACAAATGCAGTCTTATCCAAAACAAGATTTTGGATCTTTATGAGCTTGCCCCTCATTGGATTATCCGTAGTGCCTGCCATTGTCTCATTCTATGTATCAGGGAATATTAAATCAATTTTATTATTTGTAAGTTGGATAAACCTATGGATTTCTTCCTCTGATATCATAAATTCATTTTTAATTGTCATTAAACCAAAGAACTCAGTATTTTGCAGAGGTTATTACCGTGTGGAAAAGAATTAATAGCATTTCTACGAGAAAGGTGTACCGTATCAGAGATTATGTTATTAAATTACATATACTCCTCTAGCGGCTTTGGCAGATAATCATATCATTGATAGGATTATGGGAGAAGATAAATGGCGCAAAAACGAAAATATTTAATTTTTTATTTTTAACTTACGAGTGCATTAGTTAAAGAACAAAGAGTTGCTTAGGCAAGCCTTTTATCTTGTTCAACTAACGCAGCAGGTTAGTTGAAAAAAAGAGGGTAATTTAAACACCTTATAGAACTTTTATTGAGACTATTTTTATTAAGGTGGTAACTAAATATGGGGATGTCTAACTTCTATCAGGAACTTAGAGAAAAAGTTGGTAGTGAATTAATTTTTATGCCTTGTGTAGCAGGAATTATTCGAAATAAACAAGGAGAAATTTTGTTGCAGAATAAAGGTAATGGTGAGAAATGGAGTCTCCCAGCAGGAGCAATAGAAATTGGTGAAGCACCCGCACAAGCTGTTGTACGTGAGGTGTGGGAAGAGACAGGATTATATGTGGTTCCAAAGAGATTAATGGCGATATTTGGTGGGGAAAAGTTCCGTTACGAATATCCGAACGGGCATAAAGTGGAGTATAACATTTTTATGTTTGAGTGTGATATTCAAGGTGGAGAACTGTATCCAATAGATACTGAAACTAATAAGCTTCAGTACTTTAATCCAGATAATATGCCAGAACTAGCTTTACCTTATCCGAAACATATATTTACACAAACAGATAGTAACGAATTATATTTTCAATGGAATAAAACTTGGTTAAATGAGCTTTCTAATAATTAGCTTTTCTTGTTAAGTTAACGGGAGAGCTTTAGTAGAAGATCTGAGCTGTTCAGACAGCTTTTTTATTGTTCAACTAAAAAGGCAGGTTAGTGACAGACTGAATTGTCCCTACTCTGTAAATGGAAAAGTATAGTAACCACGGTTCAGCCCTGTGATTACAGTAACTTATTTAATCTATTTATTTTCTTCCCTATTCTTTTTGTTTCTTTGTGCAGGAGGATTAAAGATCAAAGTCTCCTTGACGTAATTGCATGATAGTTGCCAACAAATAAAAGAGGAGATTTGGGTGTTTTGAGAAGCGTGTAATGCTTTGTTGTAGATAGGAGATCGAGGTAGTACTTAATTCTGAAGTATCTTCAGAATTAATCTTATTAACTATGTGAGTACTATTAATAATTTCTCTTTTACACTAGACAAATATAATTTTTCATTTTAAAATAAATGTGCATTTTTTTTCTTATGAAAAAATATGATATTATTTAATACAATTAATGGAGGTCATTTCATGACACAAGGTACAGTAAAATGGTTTAACGCAGAAAAAGGTTTTGGATTTATCGAAGTAGAAGGCGGAAACGACGTATTCGCTCACTTCTCAGCTATCCAAGGTGACGGTTTTAAAACACTTGAAGAAGGTCAAAAAGTTGAATTCTCAATAGAAGAAGGCCAACGTGGACCACAAGCTACAAACATCGTAAAACTTTAATTTTTAATGATGTAACCAAAAAAAAGAGGCATCCTTTCATTAGGATGCCTCTTTTTTTCACTACTTATTACGAATAACCAAGAATTTGTGAAGAATCATACTATAACTAACGGGTACTTTACTTCAAGAAAGAGTGAAACATTTTTCTTATTGAACTGACGGGGCAGGTTAATGGAATAAGCAGGTATTTTAGGAGGGTTGTAGAAGTAGTTAAAATATGAGAGTCATTCAAGCAACGGACTAAATTTAAAGGAGTTGAAAGTGTGATGAAGAAATACAGTCTATTTTATATATTTAGTATTGTAATTGGGCTGTTTATACTGAATGGATTACTTATGTGGTTAAATATTCCAATGTATGACCAATTACTTGAAATGATACTAGGGGAACCGAATACTTTAAATAAAGTTATAGCAATAACAATTTCAGGCGTATTAATTTATTGGATCATTAAAGGCGTACCTAAACTAAAAAAATCTAATTAAGGGGTGAGGATTTAATAAATAGGTAGCTCCTTTTTTCTTATTGAACTAACGAGGCAGGTTAGTTCAATAAGGATAACTTTAAGGATGTCGCTAATTTAAAAATATATATCTGGTAAAATAGGTTTATTTTGGTGACAAAGACAATTGAAATAAGATAAACTTATCTGTATAAATGAACTCTGCTAATCATTTGTCTATTGCAATCTAAATAACTGCTATGTTCACTTTACTTACTTATTTTAAAGAATAAAATCTAATGAATTAGCGATATTGTTAATTAAGGGGATATAAAATGATTAAGTTTGAAAAATTTAATAATCAAGAATTTGAAAAGTATCTAGATTTTATGATTCCGAATTACGCTAAAGAAATTTCGAGTAATTACACTCTTTCTCTAGATAATGCAATAGAAGAATCTGAAATGATGATGAATGGTATATTTTCTAATGGGTTATCTACAGAGGGTCAATTTTTATACAATATCTGGGACACTGACATGGAAACAAAAATAGGAGTTCTCTGGTATAGTGTAAATACGGAAATTAATCGGGCATACCTTTATCATATTTATATTGAAGAAGCGTATAGAAAAAAAGGCTACGGAACTAGAGTTTTAGAGGAACTGCAAATTAGAATCAAAGAACTTGGTATGAATTCTCTTGCTTTAAGTGTATTTGGCAGCAACGATGCTGCACTGAATCTTTATAAAAAGTTGGGTTATACGACCTCCTCAATATCAATGCATAAGGTATTTTAATCTTGTTAAATTCTATTACAACATGTTCTTAAAAATGGGTCTGAAATCCTTAGTTGAATAAGAGATATGGAACTGCCATTTTTTTTATGTCACAGTTGAAACAAAGCGTGTAACAATGCATATATCAATAATCAAAAAAACTGTCCTAAAAAGGAACAGTTAATTTATAAAAGTTTATCTGGAACCTTTATAAAGAGCTTTTCCTTTATTGTAGACAAATCTTTCCCATTTAGCTAACAACCCGTTTCCATTCTCACTACGTTCTATTTTTAACGCGTGATTTTTATGGAAATTTTTTACCCGTTTATTATGTTCTTTTTGCCATTGGTGCAAAGGATTATGTTTCATTTTTTAACCTCTTTTTTAATTAGTTTCTTCATTATATGGTTAATATGGATAAATTAAAAGCAATCTATATCTTGTCGATTCAAAATAGAAATTGATAGTCCATTGGGACATATTGCTGAATAAATTGGATAGATAACATATAAAATCGGTAAGTGGACTTATAGTGGTAAAGATAATTTTTTTATGACTGGTAAACATTTCTTCTAAAAATGTAATAGAAGTAAAATGCTATTCAACTAACAGGGGCTTTAGCAAAAAATCGTTGAGCTGTTCAGACAGCTCTTTTTTCTTGTTCAACTAATGGGGCTGGTTAGTTGAAGAAGGAAACTTGACATATAAGAACAAGTGTTCTAAGATGTATATCCAATAACAAATGATTGTGATTTATTGAATGGATTTAGGAGGAAATATTTATGTATGTAACGATTTCAGATTTTATCAAAGAATGGAATAAGGAATCTATGCTAACTCAAAACGTTTTGGATGGTTTGACAGATGATTCATTAGAACAATTAGTTTATCCAGAAGGTCGTACTTTAGGAAGAATTGCGTGGCATTTAACAACAAGTATTCCAGAATACTTAGCTAATTTCGGGTTAAAAATCGATGTGGTAAAAAACGCAGAAGACGTCCCAACTTCAGCAAAAGAAATTGCTGAGACATTTAAAAATGTAAGCTCATATTCAGCAAAAATGATTGAAGAACAATGGACGGATGAAACTCTAAAGCAAGTGCAAATTGCATTTGGGAGAGAAGAATCAAATGCTATGATTATTATGGGACTAATCAAACACATTGTTCATCATCGTGGGCAAGTTACAGTTCTTATGCGTCAAGCAGGCATAAAACCATTTGGGGTTTATGGGCCACCAAAAGAAGATTGGATTCATTTAGGTGTGGAAAATCCACCACTATAATCACATTGTGCTAATGCCGTGCGTTAGTTAGATCGTTGAGCTGCTTAGGCGGCTCTTTTTCTTATTCAACTAAAGGGGCAGGTTAGTTTAATAAGCCAAATGGATTTATGCTTATTTCAAATGGAAAATTTATTTAAAATTGGAACCTCTATTTGTTTCAAACGTATTAAAGTAAAGCAGCAGAATAGTTTAAGAAAGAAGGAGTTTGTAATTAGAGTAAATCCAATAGAATTTCATATTCGTAATTTGAGTTATGTAATAAGGTCAGCAAAAGAGGATGATGCAAAAAGCTTGTCTGAAGTGCGATTGCAGATAGATGGCGAAACAGAAAATATGGATAGGGAAGAAGGCGAAGCGTACATAGATGAAGTAGGTTTTAATCAACTAATCAAAGAAGACACCGAAAGTCCTAATAATCTATTTTTAGTTTGCAAAGCAAACGATAAGATTGTTGGCTTTTCAAGGTGTGAAGGCAATCAGTTGAAAAGAATGTCTCATAAAGTTGAGTTTGGTGTTTGTATACTTAAGGATTTCTGGGGATATGGCATTGGTACAAACTTGTTAAAAGAAACAATTAGGTGGGCTGATACAAACAAAATTAAGAAAATTACTTTGAATGTACTTGAAACCAATCAAAAAGCCATAATGCTTTATAAAAACTATGGTTTTGAAGAAGAAGGGGTATTAAAGAAGGATAAGCTACTATCAGATGGAAAATATTATAATACCGTAATCATGGGAAGGTTTAATGAATAATTACATCTTTTATTATTTAGTCTCCTTATACAACTAACGAGGTGCTTTACTTGAAGATTATTGAGTTGCATATGCAGCTCTTTTTTTCTTTATTGAACTAACGAGGCAGTTTAGTTGAAGAGTGTTGTTTAACTTGTGTTCAACAATCGGGCCAAATTGTTGAATAAGGGGTCTAGCCAGATTTATACCGATTCTCAATGGTAAACAAAGAAATATCCCCAAAACGACGCTTTGGCTGCATTTTTTCAATTAACAAGTGGGCGTTACAACTAAAGTTAAATTAATCATTTTATATCTAAAATAAACATGCCATCCTTTGCAGGATGGCTCTATCTTTGACATCGCTTTGTTCATGATTAAGGTATAGTAATAATAATTTTCCCTAAGATACCCCGATTTTCAGCATGTCGATGAGCTTCAACAATTCGCTCCATAGGATAGATTGAATTGATGACAGGAACTATATCACCATTATCGACCAACTGTGCAAGGTGTGTAAGGTTTTTACGATTGGGAAACGCGCGAGTTCGATGCTGTCCGTGCCGTGTAGAAAGAGCAACGCTGATTAGTTTTGAAACACTAATTACAATTGTGAGCAATTTTCCATCTGGTTTAAGCTTCTTTCTAAAAGCATCCTGCTCGGTTCCTACGGTATCAAAGATGATGTCAAACAATTCGAGTTCTTCAGGTGATGTTTTGCGATAGTCGAATACTTTATCTGCACCATAGTTCATTTATTCGTTCATTGTGGCTTTTGAACCGAGTACAGTAACATGGGCTTCAAGTGCTTTTGCAATCTGTACAGCAAAAATACCGACACCACCTGCTCCGCGTATAAGGACTCGATCACCAGCTTTTAATTTCCCTTTATCTACTAAAGTAACTAGAGCGGTGGTTCCTGCACACGAAAATGCAGCAGCTTCTGTAGGAGATATTTGAGAAGGCATTAATGAAAACTTGTTTGCATCTATAACAACATATTGAGCTGCAGCATTGGTACTCGTTGTAGTATTTCCCACACCATGTCATAATCTTAGATATATTATCAAACGCATATCAAACCGAGCTTGAATAAAAAAAAGTATACATCCCCATCAACTACGCCATAGCTATGCAACGCATATGATTAATAACGGTGCGCCAATTGATGTCATTCAAAGTTTACTTGGGCATGAAAAGTGTGAGCCTACAAAGATATATGCTCAGCTAAGCGGAAAACTAAGACAGGATTATTACAGTAAATACTTTTGAAATTAAACTTTTAGTGATTTAAGACACCCATGTAAAAGTGCGTGTCTTTCTGTTATAGGGACAAATTATTAAATAAAATTCTTCTGTAAGAGATTCCTAAACGAGAGTTTGGTGACATTGCTTTTACATCCAATAGATTTCAGAAAAATTTATTAACCTTCGGAAACAGCAGTTGAATTGTAAAACCACGCTTATATTTTGACTCAACCTCAATTTCAACTTGCAAATCGTCACATAATTTTTTCACTAAAAATAATCCAATCCCTGTAGATTGCTTTTGATTGCTAATTTCTCCTGTAAATCCTTTATCAAATATAAATGGCAAATCTGATTGCAAGACACCTACTCCATTATCAGCTACTTTAACGTAATATCTGTCTTTGGCATGTTCAAAACCTGTTTCTAGCCAAATCAAACTTTCACTCTCACTATCTACATTTCGATATTTAATTGCATTTACAAGCAACTGGATCAAAATAAAATGAAGCGCTCTTTCATCAGATACAACGGGTATATCCTTTATCTCCTTATGTACACTTACATGCTGCTCTTCCAATAACGATTGTAGCTCTAGTAATACATCTTCAAAGCATTCCTCAATAGAGACCTTTTTCAAGCTATAGTCAACATGCACAGCTTGTAGCTTTGCATAAAATAATATGCGTTCTACGTGATCATGAATCGTTATGTTTGCATGATCTAGCCGTTGATAAACCAGCGGGGACATTTCGTCTTTCCTATTTTGTAATATAAAATGAAGTAACGATAGTGGTGTTTTAATTTCATGCACCCAGCTTTCGATAAAGGTTTCATATTCTTTTGACTGGTACTTTGCATCTTGTAATTCATCATATAGATGACGTAATTGATTAGCCAAATCATGTAGTGGTTCCTTATGTGTGTCACCTAAAACTTGTAGCAACTTAGCCTCATGCTCAGCGGAAGGCTCTTTTGAAAATTGATAAAACGTGTTTCTTTGCTTTCGTTGTTTTTTCCATGTAAAAAGTACACCAATCAAAATGGTTACAAAATTAAAAATGAGCATCTTCAAAACTAAAAGTTTAAAAGTCTCTGGATACGCAACCCACGCTAAAAAAATAAAAAAACCGCTATTTACACATAAGAGTAAAATCCACTGACGCGATTGCAGTAAAATATGGAGCCAATCTAATCGCCTCAAGGGGTTTCACTCCTTATTAATTGATAGCCAACGCCTCTGACCGTTTTAATATGATGTGACATACCTACTTTATGCAATGTTTTACGAAGTCTAGTCATGTTTACTTGTAGTATATTTTCGTCCACAAATTCACTACTTCCCCACAATTCATAGAAAAGCTGCTCCTTTTCCACAACTGCCGGTGCATGTTGTATTAAAAGCTTCATAATTGCGCCCTCATTTTCAGATAATGAAAGTGAATTATGACCAATATATAATTCATTCGACTTCAAATCTAATTGGAAATCTCTCCAATTTAAAAACATCGGCATTTTGGCATATAGCTGTTGTAGCTTTTGTACTCTTGCAATGAGTCGTTTCGGATGACAGGGCTTTGTTAAAAAGTCATCGGCTCCTAACTCTAATGCATGCAACTCATCTCGTATCTGATTACGAGCAGTTAAAATTAGAATCGGACCAATTCCTTTCATTTTTAAAGTATGACAAATTTGAAAACCCGATAAGTTAGGTAAATTTAAATCTAACAAGACTAATCCGGGCTTGGCAGCGATGATTTCTTCAATAGGTGTATCAAAAGAAGAGATACTCACTACAGAGTACCCCTTCTTTTCTAAAATATTTTGTAATTCTTCGCGTAGGAAAATGTCATCCTCTACAATGACAATATTCGCCATGCCATCACCTCTACTCAATTTCTTTTAACTTTCGAATTTCTACATCACTTTTTCGTTGTATCATTCGAATATAGCCAACTTCAATTAAAATAAATAATAGCACCACTAAACCAATGACGATACCATTTTTAAGACTGAAAACAGTTGTAGGCATGGCAGTTAATAAAGACCAAATGCCAAAAATTCCACTAACAAATGCAACCGAAATAGCTAAGATGAAGTATAGCCAAATTTGCTTGCGTGCTGATATACAAATTGATTCCACATCTGCACCGAGCATCGCTAACGTTTGATAGCGACTATGCGTACTTCTTTGCTGCATTAAAAAGTTTAAGCCTAGCACCGTATTGGCGATAATTAAAAACATCACACCTAAATAAAACGTTGTATAACTGCCTGCTACCGTGTAAAATAGCTGTCTGCCCATACTTCTAAGATAGCTCTCATACTGCAAGTCTGTCGAATTAAGCACCTGATCGACTTCAAGCATCGCCTGCATAAGCCCTTTTTCTTCAATGAATTCGTCTTTTAACGTCATATTCCAAAGCCAAGTTTCATCAGCGACAAAATATTGCTCGAATAATGAATCCGGCACAATTAATGAATACATTAACGTAATGGCTCTATCCGCCACAATCTGATCCGAATATAACGTCGGCAATAATGTGTATTCATTTTCAGCTATTTCTACAGTCGGACACTTTTTCAATATATCTTTTAATATATCATAACTAGCGCCTGTATCGTCACTTGTATACATGGCCACCTCATTATCAGCTAACTGAATCGGCTTCTTTCCAGCTGCCTCAAGCATCGCATTATAGCTCGATAATGAAATAAAATACGGCGTATTTTGCAGCGATAAATTGTTTAATAAGATCTCTTTTGGCTCTGAATCATTTTGACTCGATACGGTTTCTATTAAGCCCATCCATGCAAAATGATAATTTAATACTGGCTCATCTTCAGGTGGGTAGAAATTATTTAACGCCATCCCATAATAACTATCAACGTAAGGTGCTAGCTCATCGGATTTAATCAAAGGCTTAATTTCATCTTCATTACCATTAAACGTATAATCAACCGTTCGATTAGATACAGCGCTATTCGTTAACGCTGTCGACGTACCAAACGCGAAGCAAACCATCGCCATTAAAATTAGTAATGATGATATCGCTAGTGAACTCCATTGATGCAATACATTTTCCTGTAGCTGTCTCGCCGTAAACATCGACAAACCTGTTGAAGAGCTGCCTTTTCGCTTCACATAAACACCAATCAAACTTCCTAAGCCACGGAATAAAATAAATGTCCCACACACACCAACAAGCAAAATCAGCGCAAATACGCGATAATCAAAATTTCGTAAATATAAAATTGACATGCCGTAAGCGATGCATAAAAAAACCGTCCCGAATAATAAAGCCACTCCAGACAGTAAGCTCACGGCGCCCCATTTAGTCGTCATTGTACTTTGCGATTTTTCCTTTTCCTCATGAAGTAATTCAATTGGCTCTTTGCGGCTCATCGTAAAGCTTAAAATAAGCATTGCTAGTAGTTGCACAAGAAAGAAGCCACATATCGTCAAGCTAATGCCTGTCCATGAAATACGGAATGCATGGCCTATAATCCCCATGCCAACTAAACGTGATGTCGTTAAATTAATAAGCTCTGTTAAAAACAATGAAATCGGCAGACCAATACACAGGGCCACAATGCCATTCCAAATCGTTTCACCCATGATCATGAGAAACAGCTTACTTTGCTTCATCCCCATCATTAAGTACAAGCCAAACTCATGACTGCGTTGCTGCAGCTGGTAGCGATTCGCAAAATACACGAGGAAAAACACGAACACTAATGAAACTGCATAAAGCACTGGAATTAATAACAACAATCGCTCTACCGCATCACTTTCAATCGTCTTCAAATACAGCATCACATCTTGCTCACCTAACGACAAGATCACATAAAACGCCACAATTGATACGATGAGCGATGCGAAATACACACCGTTTTCCTTCCGCGTTTTGCGACTATTGTGTTTCACAAAGTCAAAGAACATTACTACTACCTCCAGCAAGCTGCGCCATCACCATAACGATTCGCGCATAAAACGCCTCCTGCGATTCGCCCGGTACATTTCTACGCAGTTCATGGAAAATGATACCGTCCTGGATAAACAAAATTCTTGAGCAATAGCTAGCCGCATTCGCATCATGGGTCACCATTAAAATAGTAGACTCCTGTTGTTGATTATGTTCAGATAGCTTCTTCATTAAAATCTTGGCGTTTTTCGTATCTAACGCACCAGTCGGCTCATCCGCTAACACAATGCAAGGATTTGAAATAAGCGCTCTCGCTGCTGCAACCCGTTGCTTTTGACCGCCAGACAATTGTGACGGAAATTTATTCAACAGTTCTTCTATACCAAATAGTTTCGATAATTGCAGCAAAGCTTGTTCCTGCTCCTTTAAATTAATCCCATGAATCGCTAACGGCAGCATGATATTTTCCTTCGCCGTTAGATTATCAATTAGTTCAAATTGCTGAAATAAATACCCTATTTGATCGCCTCTATATGCAGCCAGTTGGGATCCTTTGAAGGACGAAATATTTTGCCCGTCTAGCAATATTTTTCCTGATGTAGGCTTCATCATTGTGGCGATTACATTTAGTAGCGTAGTCTTACCTGAACCACTAGCACCCATAATGCCAAGAAACTCGCCTGGTAAAACATCAAAAGTTACGCCTTTTAATGCCATTGTTTTATTTTGTCCCTCACCAAAAACTTTACGTACTTCCTTCACTTCAAGTAATTTATTCGAAGCATTCATCTATTTAGCCTCCCGTTTTTATTCATAGGAATACCTTACTACAAAAAATCGGAAAATTATTCTTACAGTTGTTGTAAGATTCGAAAGAACTCTATATTTACTTATAACTTTAGGCGACTTAAAGGAGAGAATGCTTTATAGACAGGGCTAGAAAAGGAGAATCATGTACTTACCGATTACATCTACAATAAAAATCATCGCGCCTCTATAGATTAATTAGAGGTGAGATGATTTTTATTGGATATTTATGTTAATATCACTATAAAGATTGTGAAGCGATGTACTTAAACTAACGGGGCAGGGTTAGTACAATAAGGGGAATATTAAAGTGATACTAAAAAATAATTGAGGAGTCAAAAAACTTGAGAACAGATATAGATAATTGGTCACCATTATCCGTTATTGAAATTAAAGAAGTGTTCGCTCATATTCCATCTATGTGGGGCATTGCGGGAGGATGGGCATTGGATTTACATTTAGGTAAAAAGAGTAGAGAACACAGTGATATAGATGTAGTTATTTTTCGAGAAGAGCAACAAGTTGTGTACCAATCTCTAAAGGTAGATTGGATTTTATACAAAGCAGAGGCTGGCAAACTCAAACCTTGGAAAGATGGAGAGTATTTAGAGTCAACAAATGATATATGGGTTAGTAAAAATGAGGATTCACCCTGGACATTTCAAATTATGCTTATTGACAGTGAAAATAATGATTGGATATATAGAAGAGAAAAGTCTATTAAAAAAGGAAAGAACGAAATATTCCAATGGACAAATAATGGTACACCTTATATAAAACCAGAAGTCCAGCTTCTTTATAAGGCTGGCTCAAAACAAGTGAGGGAAAAGGATTTTAAGGACTTTCGAACTATCCTCCCATTGCTATTACCAAAAGAAAAGGAATGGCTTAAACTATCTTTAAAAAAACAATTCCCAGAAGGACATAGTTGGATTGGCTTCCTTTAAATGATTCATAGGATTAATTTACCTTCTTAAAGTAAAGGGTGCTTTACTTTAAGGAGGTGTAGAGCCATTTTCTTATTGAACTAACGGGGCAGTTTAGTTGAAGAAGAAATCTATTAAAATTGAATGGTGGTTTGTATAAATGAATATATTTATTGAAAAATTACATATGACAGACGCAGAAGATTTGTTTAATTTTGAACTTGAAAACAGAATTTATTTCGAGGAAATGGTTCCGACGCGTGGAGATGAATACTATAACCCTGAGACTTTTAAAAAAAGACATGAAACTTTACTTGAAGAACAAGTTAAAGGAGGTTCATATTTCTATTTAATTAAAGATAAAGATAGCTCAATTCTAGGAAGAATAAATTTAGTGGATATTGATGAATCTGATAAAATCGGTTACCTCGGTTATAGGGTGGGGAAAGCACATACTGGTAAAGGAATTGCTAATAAAGCATTGAAAATATTAGTAGAAACAGTAACTAACGAAGACGTAAAACAGATCAAAGCCAAAACAACAACTAATAACATAGCATCCCAAAGAATTTTAGAGAAAAATGGATTTGAGAGAATAGGTACTAGTAGTGAAGAATTCGAAATGAATGGTCAGAGGTTAAGTTTCGTTTATTATGCTTTGAATATTTCGTCTTATTGAACTAATGGGGTGCGTTTGTTCAGTAAGAGCAACCGCTATTGTGCTAACAACCAGGATTGGGGAAGAAAACTTTGGAAGAAAAAAAACAATCGAAACTAGATAAATGGAGAACGAAATATGGTTCATTAGCTGTTGCTTTGGGATGTTTATATTCTTTGATAGTTACTTGGGGAGAAGGTTGGTTTTTTACAGCAATAATGATTTTAGGGGTCTTCATATGTGGTTCTTTTGCAATTTTTGATTTAAAAAATAGTACATACAATCGGATTGGTTAAAAAGGTACAAGAATAATACCATCTGTATTATTTGTCAAAGTTCCACTCTTCAACTAACGGGTGCTTTACTTCAAGAAGGAGTGGAGTCTATTTCTTATTGAACTAACGCAACAGGTTCATTAATTTTATGGAGGTTTTTTATGAAAATAAAAGAAGTAGATAGCAAAGTCATAATAGATGACTTTGAATTTTATGGTCAAATTGAACAAGAGAAATATTGTTCTAAATGCAAGTTTAATTTAGTTTATTATGATGATTTTGATACGTATTTTTGTCCTAAATGTAATAGTTGGATTGAATCTAAATGTAGTGATCCTAATTGCAAATATTGCCCTAATAGACCAGAAAAACCTTTATCTCACAAGTAGTATTATTCAACTAACGGGTGCTTTAGTTTAATAAAAAGGAAAGAGCGTTACATATTAGTCATACAAAATATGTAACGCTCTTTTATTTATTTGTCTTTTTTTAATTTGGATCTTGATAACCGAAAACAGTGGACGTTTGTTTTTTTTTCATCAACATTGTGTAATAGCTATGTAAGAACATTCCAATGATGATAACAGCTAAGCCGAATAGGGCGAGTGGCTCCGGTAAAGGAATACCTAAGATAATCATCTCTCCTGCAATAACGAATAGAATTTCGGTCGATTGTGTTGCTTCAACGGCTGCAAGTTTTCCTTGGTTATTACGGACGCGATCTGTTGCGATAAAGAATAGGATAGTTGCAATAACACCTGAGCTAATCCCAACAAGAAGTGAATTAATTACTTGGCTAGCAGAAGGCAACCCGACTGTTATCAGAGCAATAATAGCTAATATAATCCAAGCAGGGAGCGAAGCGATGGTCATGCCAAGAACCCTTTGGAAGGTATCTAAGTTACCATCGCACACATCCATCATTTTACGGTTGCCGAGTGGATAAGCAAACGCTGCTACAATAACGGGTAAGATGCCTAGCATTAAGCTTTCAATAGAAACTGTTTTAGCACTAGGGATTTGAATTAATATAATCCCAACTAAAATAATGCACGATATAAGCAAAGACACGATAGGAATCTTTTGTCGTATTGTTTTCTCACCAAGTCGTATGAAGAATAGAGGTGCTAATAATACTCCTGCAACAATTGTAAATTGCCATGTACCCGATACGAGCCAACCCGGTCCATAAGCAGCCGCGAATGTTAACGGTGCATAAAATAGGACGAACCCAACAAAGCTCCATAATAGCCAAGCTTTAGGTTGTTTTTTCATTTCCTTTGTCAGTGATTGTAGGCCTTTACGGTACATCACAATAACTAGTAAAAAAGGGATCATGAAAAAGTAACGTAATGATGAGCTCCATAACCAGCTACCGCCATCTAACTCCATTACTCGATTTAATATAAAAGTTACAGCAAAAAATAATGATGCTAAAACTCCTAAAGCAATTTCCTTCAAAATATCACCTACCTATAAATACGCTTTATGCTCGTTGCTCAAATAATTGGACAATTTCAATGATAACTTCAGTAGCTTTAACCATTGTCTCAGCAGAAACATACTCGAATCGTCCATGCATATTTTCGCCGCCAGCGAAGATATTCGGAGTAGGCATTCCCATATACGATAGTTGGGAACCATCTGTACCACCACGAACTGGCAAAATTAAAGGTTTGATATCTAGATTTTCCATTGCCGTGAAGGCTACATCAACAATATCTTTTTGTGGTTCAATTTTTTCAGCCATATTATAGTATTGATCTGCTATTTCAACAGTAATGGCATCTTCACCGAATTCAGCTTTAATTTTAGCTTCAGCTTCTTTAAATAATTGTTTTCTTGATTCAAATTCTTCTCGGTCAAAGTATCGAATAATATAAGAAAGTCTTGCTTCTTCGATGTGGGCGTTAAAGTTCATTAGGTGAATAAATCCTTCATGACCAGCTGTTTTTTCAGGTACTTCATCTGCAGGCATATAAGATTGGAATTTAATTGCCATTGTAATAGCATTGACCATTTTATCTTTAGCAGATCCTGGGTGTACACTCACGCCGAAAGTTTTTACTTTTACTCCAGCTGCGTTGAAGCTTTCGTATTGTAATTCACCTAAAGGACCACCATCCATTGTATAAGCGAAATCAGCATTAAATGCTTCAACATCAAATTTATGTGGTCCACGTCCGATTTCTTCATCAGGTGTGAAGGCAACTCGGATTTTACCATGTTTAATATCAGGATTAGCAATTAAATATTCCATAGCTGTCATGATTTCGGCAACACCCGCCTTATCATCAGCACCAAGTAATGTATTACCATCCGTCGTGATCAATGTTTGACCTACATAATTAGCAAGTTCAGGTGAATTCTTTGGTGATAGAATTGTGTTTTCATTTAATTGAATATCTCCACCATCGTAATTGTCGTGGCGCTGTGGTTTAACATTTGTACCAGTATAATCAGTAGTAGTATCAACGTGTGCTAGGAAACCGATTGTTGGTAATTGTTTATCTGAATTAGCTGGAAGTGTAGCAAATAGGTATCCATTTTCATCAAGAGAGATTTCTGTCATACCGATTTCGGCTAATTCTTTCTCAAGTACATGTAGTAGATCCCATTGTTTCTCAGTTGAAGGAGTTGTTTCGCTTTCAGCGTCAGATTGTGTGTCAATTTGTGCATAACGTACTAGTCTTTCAATCACTGTTTCTTTCATATTGGAATATCCCCCTTATTGTAAAAGCATTGTCACTATTCTAACACTTTCTTTCGGATGACGGAATAATAAGAAATACTAATAGCAAATAATAGCTGAGCACCATAATAGCTCACCATAATAAGTGCATGAGAAAAAGGTACATCAGTAATGAACATATTAATCGATAATATTGAATCAGAGAAAATAAATGATAGTGCTCCAAATGTAGCAAGCTTCGTGTTTGTCTGAATAGCTGTCCACCCCATTGTTAAAATAACGGCGATGTATGCAACAACTGCAACGGCTAAAATATGATCTCCGGTTTTAAAGACAGTACCAGCAATCCAAATGATCATGAATCCACCATAAAGTAATAAAAGGATAGCTGCAGGCTTAGCAATCACTTTTTCTTTAAGTTGTACAAATGCAACGATGTAGCAAATATGACCGATTAAAAAACTAGTTAAACCAAATAAAAACCATTGGAGTGTTGCGTCACCAATCATACAAAAGAGTAAACCAAGTAGTAACCAATTTTTATAACTTGTATTAGGCGGTGCTTTTTGAAGTGAAGCTAACCAAATAATGAGAAGCATAGGAATTACTTTAAAGCTAAGTTTTATATTGGCGGGTTCTGCAGGTATAAAGAAAATATAAATGATGCCTAATAAAATAATTAAGCTAATGAGAATTTTTTGTTTCATATTCTCACCTCCTTCATTAAAGAGTATTCTTGCTTAAAATAAATAAAACCTTTCTATTATTAAATATAACTGAAACTTTCTGAAGATTGTATCGTAAAATAGATATGTGAAAGGATGATCAAAATGATTGCTACATTAATAATGTCGGCGATAGTTGCAGCGGTAGCTGGACTATTAATCGTACCGATAACAAGTAAAACAAAAGATGGAGATTTAAAAGCTAAATTCAAGGTCCAATTCTTTATCTTAGTGTTCATAGTTGCATTTATAGCTACAGCAACAATTTATTATGTTCTTATAATTGATCAAAATTGGACACTTTTATGGCCAGTAATGATTGTTTTAACAGCGCTTGGAGCTTGGTCTGCAAGTGGAATGGAACGTAATTTAAAAGGTGTTCTGTTTTTAGGAAGCTTAGGTTTGGGTGTATATATTTTGGCAGCGCCATTATTTAATGCGAACGAAAAATACACATCCGCTGAAATGACACAAAAGGTGGAACTGAAAGCATTCGATGAAACAAAAACGCCTGCAAGCGTACCTCCAAAATTTGCTCGAAATAAAATGAAAAAAGCATTTAGCCAAGTACCAAATACAAGCTACTATGAGTTAGGCAGTTTGCAAATTCAAAAGGTAAACGGTGAATTTGTGTATATTGCGCCTGTTGAATTCTCAAGCTTCTTTAAATGGACAAAGGGGAAAGTAACTCCAGGTTATTTTAAAATGAGTGCTACAGATTCTTCAGATAATCCAAAATTCATCAAATCAGAAATGAAATATACAACCTCTTCTTTTTTAAATAATAATGTTGAGCGTCATATTCGTTTAGAAAATCCGACGAAAATCTTCTACGGTGAGCCACAACTTGAAGTAGATGATAATGGTAAACCATATTACATTCGTTCATATGGGAAATTCATCTCAGCGCGTAATGGCTTTGATGCAGAAGGTATTGTCATGGTCGAAGCTAAAACAGGTAAGTCTCAGACATTTGCTTTAAAAGATGTTCCAGAGTTTATCGATGGTGCCGTTTCACCAGAAGCAGTTAGCCTACAGAATAGCTATTTCGGTAACTATGTTCACGGTTTCTGGAATAGTAAATTTGGTAAAAAAGATGTGAAATTACCTTCAGATGAAGGAACGGAAGCTAATGTTAGCCCGATATTTGATGAAAATGGTGATATGTATTACTTCACTGATTTTACAAGTCCTAAAGAAGGTGTCGATTCAATGCTCGGTTATTCATTAACAAATGGCCGCACTGGAGAGGCAACGTATTACACGGGAAACCAAGAGGAAGCGTACATGGATTCTCAAGGTGCATTACAAATAATTGAGAAGAAATTTATCGAGAAAAAATGGCATGGTCAAATGCCAATTATCTACAACTTCTATGGTGAAGCAAGCTGGTTAACACCAGTGCTCGATTCAAACGGTTTCTTACAAAATTATTTCATTGTCTCAGCTGCTAATCCTGAGCTTTCAGTTTCAGGAGCTACTCCAAATGAGGCATTAAGACAATATAAAGCTATCCTAAGTCGTGGTGGTAGTTCAGTAAACGGTAGCTCTAAGCAAGAGGAAGCTACTATTAAAGGGAAAATTGTCCGCGTTTATAAAGAGAAAAGTGGCGACTTCACAACAGTGTCGTTTATGTTAGATAACAAAGATAACTATAGTGTGAACTCAGAAGTTGTACCACTAGCAATTTATCTACAAGAAGGTGACACAGTCGAAGTGAAATATATCAACTCAGGCGAAGTCTTCCTACCTGTAAAAGAGCTAGTAATCGAAGGTTTAGTCAAAGAATAAAATGAAATGCCTGCCTGTCACTAAACAGTGGCAGGTTTTTTAGTGGAAATATGAATAGTGATCTAACGAAGTGAAAGAGATGAGGCGTAGAAAAAATTATAATAGGTTGAACTCATAAAAAAGGCTCTAAAATTAGGTATCCCTAATTTCAGAGCTCGATATATCACTTCCAATTAAATCCTTTTTGTGCTAAAAATTCGTTAATATGTGGTCGACGCTGTTCTATTAAGAAATCCGCCATTTGTTTTGTCCAGTTGGCCATTTTACGATTAGACCCGCGGCTTGCATAGTAGTCTTCCATTGTTGCATCATACTCATCTAATAATGTGTCATATTGTTCTAAATTATAATTGTTTTCATGTAGTACAGCTTGAACTGGTAAACGAGGTTTTGTTTCATTACGCTTCGTAGGTACACCAATCGTCATAGCAAACAATGGGAATACGTATTCAGGAAGACCAAATAATTCACTAATTTCTTTTGGATTATTACGCGCTCCACCAATATAACAAATACCATAACCTTGGTCTTCAGCAGCAATTACGAAGTTTTGAGCGAAAAGAGCAACATCTGCTACACCCACAAGTACGTTCTCCGCAGAATCAGCAATAATTTTAACACCATTTTTTTGTCCAGCAACTTGCAGTCGTTTAAAATCTACACAAAATAGAAATGAAGCACCCGCTGTTCCAAATTGGAATTCGTTATTCGAAAGTTCTCCAAGTTTTTTCTTTTTATCTTCATCTGTTACCCAAATGACGCTATAAGCTTGTACGAAATGCGAGCTCGCTGCCATTTGTGCTGTTTCAATTAAATCGACAACTACTTCTTTAGAAATAGGTTCGCCTGTATATTTACGTACAGAAGCGTGACTGCGTAGTAATTCTCTTGCCATTATCCGAAACCCCTTTGCCAAATAATATATATTTACTTTCTATCTTTAGGCTAACATATTTTAAAGTCTACTTAAAATAAATTCATCTATCTAAAAGTTGTATCTATTAAATTTAATGTTCAGAAAAAACAAATAAAAGTATTGACATTAGTTCGATTTATCTTCTATACTTGTCAACAAGATGGAACTGAATCAAATACTCTTATCAAGAGCGGCGGAGGGATAGGCCCTGCGATGCCCAGCAACCGGTGAGTGACGAACTCACAATGGTGCTAATTCCTACAGATTTTTAATCGGATCTGACAGATAAGGGGAGGAAAAATTGCTTATGCAACCCTCTTCTTAGCGAAGGGGGTTTTTATTTTTCCATAAAATCCTCCTCACACCTCCGATTTGCCATCTCAAAAAACATTTAGGGGGAATGAATGATGACAAATTTACGTCCTGAAACTTTATTATTACACGGTGGCCAAGTGGCAGATCCAACAACAGGTGCACGTGCTGTACCAATTTATCGTACAACTGCTTACGCTTTTAATAGTACGGAGCATGCTCAAAAACTATTTGCACTTGAAGAACCCGGTAATATTTATTCTCGTATTATGAACCCAACTGTCGATGTATTCGAAAAACGCGTTGCTTTATTAGAAGGAGGAACAGCAGCAGTAGCATTATCTTCAGGAATGGCTGCTATTTCATTTTCAATTTTAAATATTGCGCGTGCTGGCGATCATATCGTTGCTTCAGGTAGTTTATATGGCGGTACATATAATTTGTTAGCCAATACTTTGCCTCGCTATGGCATTACAACTTCCTTTGTAGATGAAAGGGATCCAGAAAATTTCCGTACAGCGATTCAAGAAAATACAAAAGCGATTTATGTGGAAACAATCGGTAATCCAAGTTTAACTGTAGTGGATATTGAAGCTTTGGCAAATATCGCACATGAAAATGAGATTCCATTAATTGTTGATAATACATTCCCATCACCATATGGTTCAAATCCAATAGAGTTCGGTGCTGACATTGTAGTGCACTCTGCAACAAAATGGATTGGTGGACACGGTACAGTAATCGGTGGTGTCGCTGTCGATGCTGGTAAGTTTGATTGGACACAGGGAAAATTCCCTGACTATACAGAGCCAGACGCATCTTACCATGGTATTCGATACGGTGTTGATGCTGCTAGTGCTGCATTTGCAACTCGTTTACGCGTTCAATTGCTACGTGATTTTGGTCCAACATTAAGTCCTGACAATGCATTCCAGTTAATTCAAGGTCTTGAAACATTACATTTACGTGTACCACGACATAATGAGAATGCACAAAAAGTAGCTGAATACCTACGTAGTCATGAAAATGTTGAGTGGGTTAGCTTCAATGGCTTTGAAGATAGTGCAACACATGAAAATGCAAAAAAATATTTAAAAAATGGCTTCGGCTCAGTATTAACATTTGGTATTAAAGGTGGTCGTGAAGCTGGTCGCCAATTAATTGATAACATTGAGTTATTCTCGCATGTAGCAAATGTGGGTGATGCACGTTCGTTAATTATCCACCCGGCATCTACAACACACCAACAGTTAAGTGCAGAAGAATTAGTTTTAGCGGGTGTATCTGAAGAGCTTGTACGTTTATCAATTGGTTTAGAAGCAATTGAGGATATTATTGAAGCACTAGATAATGCTTTTGCAAAAGTGGCTGAAGCAGTCGTAGCTAAATAAGTATTTATATATAGAAAAGATCAAGACAAGGGATGACGAGGGGCATTATGTCGTCCTTTTTTCTTTTTAAATCGTTATTTTTAAACTATAAAAATTATGTAGCAAAATTTAAAATACAGTTAAAGTATCGTTAGTATCAGCTTTAGTGACCTTCTAGAAAAAACAATTGTCCTCTCCGGAAAGATTTTTCTTGTAATTTGTTCATTTATAGTCTAAAATCATCAATAAGTAAAAAAATTGAAGCACAGTGTATTAGTAATTGATGAAATTGCTAAACGCTATTTGAAAACTATTCGTAAGGGGATTATGGGGAAGATACGCTGTAAAGGGGTTCAATACAGTTGTACAGCAACATAATTAGTAAATAGCGATATGTCTTTTTCTCTGAATTAATTCGAAGTCAACATCATATGGTATTATGCTGAAAAACAGACAGAATTGGAACTACAAAATGAGTTTTAACATCTGACTTTTATGTCATTAATACTAGATGGAGTTTAAATACAATTTGGAGATTTAGTGTAAGATTGCAATATTATTTTTGGAGGCGATCATATGGCAGCAGTAAAGGTAGCAATTCTAGGATTTGGTACTGTAGGGCAAGGCATTTATCATATCATTAATGAAAAGCGTGAACAGTTTAAGGAAACATTAGGAGTAGATATTGAAATTGCTAAAATTTTAGTGCGTGACGTGACTAAACCACGATCAAATGCACCACAAGATTTAATAACAGATAACTTTGAAGAGATTTTAGCTATTCCAGATTTACAAGTTGTATTTGAAGCAATTGTTGGTGAAGAACCAGCATTTAAATATTCAGCACTTGCAATCGAAAATGGTTGTAACGTAATTACAGCTAATAAAGTAATGTTCTCTAAACATGGTTTAGTTTTACAAGAAAAAGCGAAGCAATATGGCGTACAAGTGGGCTACGAAGCAACAACTGCTGGTGGTGTTCCTGTCATTAAAACAATGCAAAATATCTTACGTGTAAATGATGTACACCACATCCAAGGAATCTTGAATGGAACATCAAACTACATCCTTACTCAAATGCGTAGTGAAGGGCTAGCATTTGATGATGTATTAAAAGATGCACAAAATCTTGGTTATGCTGAGGCAGATCCATATAACGATATTTCTGGTCAAGATGCATTCCGAAAACTGATGATTCTTAGTGCGTTAGCATTTGGTAAACAACCAAGATGGGAAGATGTTGATGTAATTGGTATTACTGAAATCACTTCTGAGCAAGTAGAAGAAGCTTCAGCTAAAGGTTTACGTTACCGTCATGTAGCAGATGTGCAGTTAGGTGAAGACGGAGAATTAATTGCCAAAGTAGGGCCTGAGTTAGTCGGACCAGAACATCCTCTTTATTCAATCGAAGGCGTTAATAATGCTGTTGCTCTTGATACAAACTACATCGGTACTCTAACACTTGTAGGACCAGGAGCAGGAATGTTCCCAACTGCAAGTGTAATGGTTGAAGATTATGCAGATATGCTAGCTAAACAAACAACACCTGTTACAATCTAATTATGAATCGGAGCTGCAATCAGTTGCTAGCTTCTACATATGATAAACACCAGTGGCTATTGTAAAAGGCCATTGGTGTTTTAATTTTCTCTCTATACAATCCAAATTAAAAAGACAGCTCATGGCTGTCTTTTAGTCTTCATCTTTAATATCAATATCTTCTGGAATGGGCGTGTTCTTCCAAATTTCAATTTCTTCTTTGATACGTTCAAGTTGTTCATGGTAACGCTCAAATTGATCACTGCTGATTAAAAATTGTTCGCCATCGTGAACGGCATGAATGCGACCTTCTAGGATGTAACGCATCACTTGTTGCTCTGGCATTGAGATATCTTTCGCTGTATCTGCGACGGTTTTGTACATAATTCAATGCCTCCTTTTGCCTTCATTATAATAGAAGAAACTGTTTGCCTCAACTTTCAGAATTTATGGTATATTTATGAAAAGGTACATAAGGAGTGAGCTGTTAGGTGAGTATTTTACCGTATGCTTTTGTATTACTGGCAGCTGTTTTATGGGGAACAGTTGGTACTACGCAGACATTTTTAACAGATGGTATTAATCCTCTTACTGTTGCCATGATGCGATCAGCAATTGGTGGAGGCACTTTACTGTTCATAGCTATTTTAATGAGAAAGATAAAATTTCGCCATTGGGCTTGGAAGTATACATTTTTTGCGGCATTATCGATGGCCCTGTTCCAACCATTATTTTTTTCATCAGTACGTTTGACAGGCGTAGCAATTGGAACAGTCGTAACGATTGGGAGTTCGCCCGTATTTGCAGGTTTAATTGATTGGCTTTATTTCAAAAATAAACCGACACGCACATGGGGAGTAGCCACATTTCTTGCAATAGTCGGTTGTGTATTATTGTTTGTTAATAAAGGAGAGGCAACTGTCAATCCGATTGGTATTGCCATGGCTCTATGTGCAGGAACAGCTTTTGCAATCTATACACATGTGAGCAAAGCATTAATGGAAAAAGAAGAAGCATTGCCAGCAGTGGCGATGACATTCTCGATCAGTGCGTTATTATTATGTCCAATCTCATTAGTGTATGGAATTGAATGGGTCGGGCAAAGTGCAAACTGGTTACCATTAGTATTCATGGGCGTTTTCGGTACGAGTATCGCGTATTTGTTATTTTTAACGGGCTTGCAAAAAATATCTTCATCTTCAGCAGTGACACTATCACTTGGAGAACCGTTAACAGCTGCTATACTCGGTGTATTTCTAGTAGGTGAGTACCTAAGTGTAACGGCATGGATTGGTGTTGCGATGCTACTGGGAGGTATTTTAGTTATTACATTTGGCGGTCGTGTTAAGAAGGTTAATAAAATTTTAGCTACTTAGTAAAGGCTAAGTAGCTTTTTTGTGGAGAAAATGAAGTATAGATATGGGCTGTATGAGCTATTTTCGGTATTATGGAAGTTGATTAGGACGTGAATATTCTGCTAAATAACAAAGGGCGGAGTTAGCGCAACAAACAATCGAGTTAATGCAACAAACAGCTGAGTTAGCGCAACAAACAATCGAGATAGTACAACAAACAACTGAGTTAGTGCAACAAACAAGTGTTTATCAAGATATGCAGTGCGTGTCGGAGGCCAACAGGATGTTGGTCAGGTTGCCGTTGCCACAGGACGTGGCGAACTTAGGCTATCTTCCTTTATACGGGCCGCTTCAGCATTAAAGTAAGATATCCAGCTTCAGGCGCTAGACTCTCGAGGTCACTTTCACCTTCTCGGTCGAAAACTGAAAAGATGTTTTCGATTCGAAGGTTGCAGTGCTTGTCGAGTCTAGACGAGCGCCTTCAGCATTAAAGTAAGATATCCAGCTTCAGGCGCTAGCTGCTCAGGTCGTTTCAGTCGGGCGCTCAAAGTCAAAAAGCGACTTTGGCTTCCGCCTTCCAACGACCTCGCAGCTGAACGAGCGCCTTCAGCATTTAATATAAACCTTAAGAATTTCTTCATTTTTGTGATAAGGTGGTCTTAAGATTTGATGTGTATTATAAATGTTATAGAAATACGAGATTATTGAATGAGTAAAATATATATTTGAATTTATTGAGGGATGAGGTGCGAGAGATGCCAGAATATACGGTACTTGTGACGGATGATGACCAGGACATTCGTGATGGGATTGAGATTTATTTGAAAAATGAGGGATATAACGTATTAAAGGCAGCAGACGGGCTTGAGGCGTTGGAGATACTTTCAGAAAATGAAGTACATTTAATCATTTTAGATATTATGATGCCTAAGATGGACGGGATTACGGCAACATTTAAAATTCGTGAGGAGCGCAACATTCCTATAATAATGTTGAGTGCGAAGGCGGAGGATTCGGATAAAATACACGGTTTGTCCGTAGGAGCAGATGATTATGTGACGAAGCCATTTCATCCGATGGAGCTTGTGGCGCGTGTGAAATCGCAAATGCGCCGTTATGTGAAACTTGGAACGTATAATGAGCAACAATCGAAAATTGCTGTGCAAGGATTAGTGCTGGATCAGGAATCCAAAGAAGTAACGCTTGATGGAGAGTCAGTGAAACTAACACCGATTGAGTTTAAGATAACTGAACTATTGATGGCGAATGCTGGTCGTGTATTTTCGATTCAGGAAATTTACGAGCGTGTTTGGAACGAGCCTGCATACAATGCGGAAAACATAGTGGCCGTGCATATTCGGAAGATAAGAGAAAAAATAGAAGTGGATCCAAAAAATCCGCGTTTTTTAAAGGTGGTGTGGGGCATTGGCTACAAAATCGAGAAATAATAATGCGTTTTTATGGTCAATCCTTGCAATATTTATAGCAGTCATTAGCTTGACGTATTGCTTATCATTTATTTTAGATTTAGTAGATTTAAGCTTTGCAAGAACGACTAGAACATTTGCTCAGCTAACAAGATGGATGGGAGGGGAGTAGTAATGAAAAACAATTCTAGAAGGCTTGTTAGTCTGTTTCTACTAACAATTGTTGCGTTCAGTGTTTACTCATTAGTTCAGAAGGGTCAGGAGTATATAGGAAAGGATTATTTTGATTCTGAAACTTTCCAATCTAAGTTATATGAGTTTACAAACAATATCGGACCTCTTTTGTTAAACCCTATTGATGCTGATGAGGCGAAAAAGGCAGTTACTGTGACAGATAATGAAATCGAGGAACATCGCACAAGATATGGTAGTTTAAGTGAACAAATTGAGAATATTAATAGCCAATACGAAGACCGTATTGCTGCAGCAATCGATTCTAAGTCAACAAAAGTGAAAGCAGCTTTAATTAAAGAACGCGATGCTAAAATAGATGATATTACGAAAAATTTTGAAGACGATGTGTATATTAAAGCTAAAATTATTGATAGTAAGAAAAGAGCTATAGATGATTACGTGGCAAATGTAAGTAGTGAAAAAAGGAATTTATTGAATAACTATCGCTTTTTTGCTTTTAAATTTACTGATGTGGATACACAGAAAACAACTACATTAGGTGATGTAGATAGTCCTGCTGCATTTAGTATTAAATTTGGAAAAGGAAAAGAATTGCTTAAGTCGAATAGTATTAATAGCAATTATTCAAATTATGATGGAAATCCTTGGTATGATGATTCGGATATTGTATCGACAAGGCTAGAGCCAAGTGATATAGACCAAGCACTTATTGATAAAACGTACCAGTATGAAGGGCTAATCACAATTCCAAAGAATGCACTACAATATGCAGAATTTGCTACAGACTATAAAGCATTTAAAGCAAACCAAATTTGGTACTCTATTATTTGGGGGTTAGGTTTAGTAAGTTTAGTACTATTATTGGCAACTTGGAAATCAAATAAGAAAGCCATTCTAGAGAATAATAATGCAGCTCACTGGATTCGTAAATGGTCGATTGATGTACGAATAATAAGTCTACTTGTTACGGTATGGGCTCTGTTTATCGGTTTGATGTTGGTAGAAGATCAAATTGAATATAGTTTTTATCGTATTAGCGTATATCAGTTACTCAGATTTGTCTTTGCTTTTGTAATTTTATATTTAATTATTTGGATATTCCTTGCACAGTTAGTATCTGTTTTAGAAGATCTAAATAGCGAAGAGAAACTTATGAAAGCATATCAGAATAGTTTAGCAAGAAAAACTTTTGAGAAGTTACAGGATTTATTTTTAAATCGTAGCATCGGTTTCCAATCAGTTATCCTACTAGGGATTATTTTCTTAGGGGGAGTAGGTCTTGCTGGAGCCTTAGTGGCGTGGCACCTATTCCTCATATACATCCCGCTGTTTCTATTCATCCTACTACCAGCGACGCTTCTATTCTTAACACGAATGAGCTATTTAAATCGTATTATGAAAGAAACAGAGCAAATGGCTGCGGGTCGCTTGAGCAATGAAATTAAAATACAAGGTAAGTCAGCACTTGCTTCACATGCCAAAAATTTGAATGATTTACGTGATGGTGTTCGCACGTCGATTTCTGAGCAGGCAAAAAGTGAGCGTCTAAAAACAGAACTAATTACTAATGTTAGTCATGATTTGCGTACACCATTAACATCGATTATTACGTACACTGATTTATTAAAAAAACCAAATGTCACAGAAGAAGAACGCGATTCATATATTGCGATTTTAGATAAAAAATCACAGCGGTTAAAAACGCTTATCGAAGATTTATTTGAAGTTTCGAAAATGGCTTCAGGCAATATAGAGCTTCATAAACAACGGGTCGATTTAAATCAGTTGCTACAACAAGCTCTTGCAGAACATGCAGAGGATATAACAAAATCTGCTTTAGATTTCCGTGTGAATACACCAGATGGGCCGTTATTTGCATATGTTGATGGTCAAAAGTGGTGGAGGGTACTGGATAATTTAATCGTTAACACATTGAAATATGCATTGGAAGGTACACGTGTTTATGTGACACTTCGTCAGCACAATGGTGAAGCAGAATTTGTTGTAAAAAATGTAACTAAATATGAGATTGGTGAAAATGTTGAGGAATTATATGAACGCTTCAAGCGAGCAGATGCTTCTCGTCATACAGATGGATCTGGTCTTGGCTTAGCTATCGCACAATCGATTGTTGATTTACACGGAGCTCGTATGAAAATTGAAGTAGACGGAGATTTGTTCAAAGTAACAGTAAATGTAGTATCCGTTTATTAATAAGAAAACCCAGATTGCTATGGCGCAATTTGGGTTTTTACTGTTATGTGAGGTCTTCCCACTTATTAATATACTTTAATTGATACATAGCTTCAGTTGACCTTTGGAAGTAGGAAGCGGCTTTTTTATATTCATGGTGGTCATAAAGTAAATTGCCTAAAAGAATCGCGTATTTTTGAACGTTTTTAATGTCATTGATTTGTTGGAAATGGTCGATGGCATTAGCGATTAGCTTTTCGTCAAAGGGAATTAACTGATGTTTCATTTTGAAAATTTCAAAGTGATACAAATAGGTTGTTGTAGTGTCGGTTAATTCATTTTCCTTAATAAGGTCTAGCCCTTTTTCGCACCATTTTCGTACATAATCTTCTTGATTTAATTTAGAGTATTCTTTAATGATTGAATGGATAGTTATGAGAATACTAAGAGGCTCTGTTTTAGCATTATAACTTTTCTTGTAAAAAGTAATAGCTTTTTTTGCATGCCCTTGGAGAGCAAAGATAAAGCCCATGTTCTGCGACAGTAAACTTTCAAATTGATGAAGCTGATGCTGATGACAGAAGAGCGAAGTATCTTCTAAAATTTGCTCTGCACTAGCGTAGTGCCCATTTTGAATGTATGTTGCTGCAATTAAAGTTTTACAATCAACTGAGCGGGCGAAGTAACCTAGTGATTCGTAAATAGCACTAGACTTCTTTGCATAATTAAGTGCGTTTAAATTTTGGTTTAAGGAATAATAATTTAAAGCTAATATATAATAATAATCGGCTCTTTCCCAATCTTCTAATTGAATATTAGGTAATAAATTTATAGATGATTCTAAATAGGAAAGCGCTTTTATATAATTGCTTTTTCTAAAATGATAGATATTAGCATTGACGTTATAAATAAAACTTTGACGTTCATCTAAATTTTCTTCCATAGCATAAAAGGCTGTTAAAAAGTGTTCTATTTCATCAAGAGGTTGCTTAGAGACTAAAAAAAGTCTGAACAAATACAGATTATAATAGTAAAAGTTTTTTGGTTCATCAAACCTAATTTCAAAGTTCATATAATGGTTAACTTTGTCCTTAGCAGCTTGCTCATTACGAGTTAGTACAATAGATTTATAATTTTCGTAAAGATTATCCATAATCTGCTCTTCGTTTTCTTGTGAAAAATAATTTAGATTAATTTTTAAACGCGCAATTAAGTCGTTCAGTACTTCGGGAGAGGGAGATTTGTTGCCATTTTCAATTTTACTTAAATAAGATGTAGAACAAATATCTTCAGCAAGTACTTTTTGTTTCATGTTTTGTTTTATACGTTCGGATTTAATAATTCGCCCAATATTTTGCATATATATACCTTCCATAAATTATACTATTTTGGATATTACACTATTAAAATAATTTTAGAATCGGTAAAAAGAGTGATTTTGTGTGACGAAAATTATAATTTGTATAGACTATATTCATAGAAGTAGGAAAATTTAGATAATTCTTTAGAAAATGTGGTATTAAAACATCATATTATTACTTGTTATCACAAAATAGGGGATTTATTGAAATGGGTTATTGTTTCCAACATCACTTACTTCACTAAATGATGTTGGAACGCGTATACGACTGCTTGAGTACGATCTTGTACTTCAAGTTTAGCTAATATATTACTGACATGTGTTTTAACTGTTTTTAAGGCAATGAAAAGTTCGTTAGCAATATCTTGATTGGCCTTTCCTTGAGCAATTAAAAGGAGGATTTCTCTCTCTCGTTCAGTTAAATCTTCATGAAGAGGACGGTCGGTTTGACGTAACCGCTTCATCATTTTACTCGTTACTTCAGGCTCTAAAACAGGGGTACCATTTGCAGTTTGGCGAATAGCATCAGCGATTTGCTTAGCATTAGTTGTTTTGAGCAAGTAGCTAATAGCGCCAGCTTCTAAAGCTGGGTAAACTTTATCGTCATCTAAGAAGCTTGTCACTATCATGATTTTGGCTTGTGGCCACTCTTTAATAATTGCAGCGGTGGCTTCTGCACCTGTCATAATGGGCATTACCATATCCATTAAAATAATATCAGGGCGATATTCTAACGATAGGTCAAACGCTTCTTGACCATTAGTAGCTTCTGCAACTACCTCCATATCAGGTTGTGCTTGAAGATAAGCTGATACACCGATCCGTACCATTTCATGGTCATCCGCTAATAATATTCGAATCATCTGGTTCATGCTCCTTCTCTACTGGAATCTTTACTTCTATAACTGTTCCTTGATTTGGAACAGAAACAATTTTACAAGTACCACCTATTTCGATAGCACGCTCTTCAATGTTTTTTAAACCATAGGAGCCTGCTTTTTCATCATATTCTTGGAAGCCAACCCCATTATCTTGTACACGGAAAATAGCAAGATTATCACGTTCTACCAGTAAGATGTCAACTTCAGTTGCTTTTGCATGGCGTAAAGTGTTGGATAAGGTTTCTTGTGCAATCCGAAATAAATGGTCTTCTGCACCTTTTTGCAAAGAGACTTCTTCTAAACGATGATGTATGTTAAAGAAAACTTTTTGCTTTAATTCAAATAATAAATCTTCAAGACCTTGAGCCAGCGATTTGTTGTGCAGGGCAGCAGGTCGCAAATGTAATAGCAAAGCACGCATTTCAAGTTGAGCTTGTTGTACAATTGTCTCTGTTTGTTTTAATGGTTTTGTGAAATGTAATGGTAAATCTTCAGGTGCTGTTTCATTGACCGTTGATAATAACATAGAGGCTGCAAATAATTGTTGAGATACGGAATCATGCAATTCGCGAGCAAGGCGCTGTCTTTCTTGAATGATTCGCTCTTGAATTATTTTATCCTCAGCCTCAGCTCGTTCATTTGTAATTCGTTGAAGACTTTTCCGTTGAGTAATGATTAAGTCTTCAACAGACTCAATAGATTTACGAACATTTTTAGATAAATATTTTGTTGATACTGGTGTATTTTTATCCGTTTGTATTAAGGATTGTAGTACATCTGCTAATTCTTTTTCTTTATTTTGCGTTAATGAAATAGACCAAATAGCAATACTAATACTGAAAATAGCTAGTAATGTTGCAACCCACAAACCAAGTGGTAGTTCTAAATAATATAGCTTCCATAGAGGGGACCAAGTATCTAATTCTGGTAGCCCCCATAAAATGAAGAAAACGAATACAACAATCGCAATTTCGATAAGGAAAATGGATAGAAATCTTGGAATAAGAGATTTCATTTACGAATCACCTCAACATCCCCCAGTAAAGTTGATACGGTAATAATCAGCTCAACAGTATGTTCAATTTCTGGATTATAGCCATCCTTCATCGAAATAGTTTTATTCCACAAACGTGGCATTTTGTTGCCAAAAAGCTGAACATCACCAACTAGAGTATTAAAATGAATTCGTACTGGAACTTCATAGGGTACAGCAATTCTCACTTTTCCAAAGCCTTGGCGAACTGATATAAGGGAAGTGCCTTTCGGTAAAAGTGTTTGTGTTGTATCAATTGTTAAATCACCAACAATCCCTTGTACATGAATATCTTGCCATTCATAGGCATTTGTAGGAGTCCTTTGAAAAGAGAATGCTTTATTTTGAATAATCGATTGGGCGCCGATTTGATTGTGATTAAATTGCTCTGTTAGTGATATAGAGACTGGAGCACCTTTTTTTAGTTGCCATAAAATATATAAAAGTGTTGCTACAACTAGAATGCGTAAACTCCACATTGAAAATAATGAAATGATACTGATGGTAGCACCCATCCAAAATAACCATTTTCGGCGTTTACTAATGCTCATATAAATCATTACGATGCCAAGAAGGGCGAAAATAATACTGCCATTACCGAAAAACGTCACTTCGGTAAAGACTAGCAATAACGAGATGACAAGTAACATCGTCAGTTTATTTGTTGTAATTTGATTCATATTGTTCCTCCTTCTTCGCATCATGATGTTTATTTAATAGAAAAACTCAAAGGAGAAGGGCATCTGCCTTTCTCCTTTTTAGTATAACTGGCCTTCCAAAGAAGTCTAGTATTAGCTTAATTTTTCTTCGATAATTGTAATCGATTGAGGAGCATTTTTTTCTAACATTGCTAGACGTTGCTCCATAGATGAAATTTCATGATCTTGATCAATTTTTTGCCCTAAACGCTCAATATAAGCTTCCATAGATTCGAAAGTTTCTAAGCGTTTACCGACTTGCCCGTTTGTTTCTGGGTTCAAAACACGATCCATCTGATTATGGGCACGTGTGACATTTTCTTTCCCCATTAATTGAAGCTGGCGGACTTTCATATCTTTAATTTTATGTTTCATTTCTTCGTATTTGCGTTCCAAGCCAAATAATTCTTCAGTTGCTTTGTTAATGCTGTCTTTTAATACAATTTGTCGGTTTGTATAAGCAGTCATTTCTTGTTCTGCAAAGCCGATTAAATCTTCTTCGCCACTTAGCTTAGCAAGTTCAGCTTGCTTTTGGCGCTTATTGAACATTTCGATTGCTACTGCTAGCTCGTTTTCAAGTTCTTTTTTTAGAGATGCTTGGCGTTCTAACCATTTACCAGTCTGCTCTGTTTGCTTTTCTGCTTCACGGATATACTGATTTAGCATAGCAATTGGGTTTTTAGCTTCCTTTTTATCAAATACTGAATGTAAGTCGGCCTCAAGTGTATATTTTAAACGTTGTAGTAAGTTTGCCATTTTTAAATTCCTCCTTATTTTGTTAATTCATCCCATTGGTTTTCGAAATTTGTAAATGGATCATCTGTTTTTGCAGTAATGATTTGTGTTTTTTCTTTACCGTCCCATTTACGAATAATATACCAAAGTACAACGATTGCGATTAAACCGATAAAGCTAGGGATATTCGCTACAGCTGTTAGTAAACCTGCGATTGCAACAAGAGCCCAGATGATTTTTGTAAATGTTGATTCACTCTTTAAGTAGAAGTGAATACCTGCATATAGAATGGCTGCTGAAATAGCCAAACCTGCCATAGCTCCAAGTGAACATAAAATTGTGATAGCGGCGATGACGCCGATGATAAATAAACCGACTTTTTTCATAAGTTAGTGCCTCCCTTCGTTTGTACCTTTATATTACGCTAGGAATGTTCTTGGACAAACGGCCCTGAAATGCATTTTCAACTAAGACTAGAGACGTAGAAATTACTAGGTATGCTTCTAACAAGTCGTCAATAACATGAAATGCTATACTAACAAGAAAAGGAACAAGGAGGAATTTTATGGGGAAAAGAATTGGGTTTGGATTAATCGCGTTTCTACTATATAATGCACTAGTTTTCTATTTAGGATGGAATGTCTATACATGGCTCCATGTTGCTTTTTCCTTTGAGGGAACAGTCATTTTCGGCGTGATTTGGACTATAGTGGCTTATAGCATCTTGATTGAGCGCATTCATCATAAGCTACGATTATTCAAAATTATTGGAAGCTATTGGATGATTGTCATTCAGTATGGCTTGCTGTTATTCCCACTAGCGAATTTACTTGTATGGCTCTTACCAGACTTACAAATAAAATGGGTTGGTTATGTTGTTGCCGTATTATTACTCATAATTGTAGCTTTCGGTAGCTATATGGCATACTCACCAGTTGTAAGAAATCTTACTATTAAAATTCAAAAAACTAATCCTGTACAAAAGCCGTTAAGAATGGTTATAGGCTCAGACTTTCACTTAGGTATTTTATCGAATAAAGCTCATTTAGAACGTTTTGTGAAATTGTCTAATGAAGCAAAACCAGATGTTGTCTTTCTTGTTGGAGATTTAGTTGATGATGATCCTATTTGGTATGTGGAGTATGGAATGAGTGAAGTAATGAAGCAATTGAAAAGTACATACGGTGTATATGGCGTTTTAGGTAATCATGAATATTATGGACGAAAAATTCCATTATTTGTTCATGAAATGGCTGAATCTGGCGTAAACATTTTACAAGATGAAACAATTCTAGTGGCAGATTCGTTTTATGTTACAGGAAGAGAAGACAAAACTAATAGCGATCGAGCTTCGCTAGAAACGTTAGCAACAACCGTTGATCACAAGCTACCTTGGATTGTTATGGACCATACGCCTACGGATATTGAAACACCCAGTAAGCTTGGTGTAGATGTACATTTATCAGGACATACACATTTAGGACAAATGTGGCCTAATCAATACATTACACGAAAAACGTTCGAACACGATTATGGTTATAAACTAAAGGCAGCAACGCATACAATCGTGTCATCAGGGTTCGGATTTTGGGGACCACCAATTCGGACGAATAGTCGTTCAGAAATGTGGGTTGTAGACGTAGAGTTTTGTAAGTGATTTTTAACATAATGGTAAAAGTTAAACGAGGTATATTGTGGTATGATAGTTTAGCTAGAAATGGCGTGAGGATTCGGCATTTCAATTATTAAAAGAATAAGGAGATACTATGGACTTTATTGAATTATTAAAGGCTCTTATACTGGGCTTAGTAGAAGGTATGACGGAGTTTGCACCCGTGTCATCTACTGGACATATGATCATTGTAGATGATATGTGGTTAAAAACGGAAGAATTTTTAGGAATGTATTCTGCTAATACATTTAAAATTGTCGTACAGTTAGGCTCTATTTTAGCGGTTGTCGTAGTCATGTGGAAACGATTATTAAGTTTAGTGGGTCTTTATAAAATTAAAGGTCAACCAGCAAATCGTAAATTTAACTTAATACATGTTATTGTGGGAATGTTACCTGCAGTTGTTTTAGGGTTTGCGTTCAAAGATTATATTGATGACTATTTATTTGGAGTAAAACCGGTTATTTTCAGCTTAGTAGCCGGCGCGATTTTAATGATTGTTGCAGATAAATTTGGGCCGAAAAGACCAACAGTTACTACTTTAGATAAAATTTCATACGGTCAAGCATTAAAGATTGGTTTAGTACAGTGTTTATCATTATGGCCAGGATTTTCACGCTCAGGTGCGACCATTTCAGGCGGGGTATTACTAGGTTTAGATCATAAAACGGCAGCCGATTTTACATTTATCATGGCAGTGCCAATTATGGCAGGAGCTAGCTTAGTATCTGTTATGAAAAACTGGCAGTACATGTCGATGGACCATATTGGATTTTATGCAATAGGATTCGTCAGCGCATTTATCTTTGCGTTATTATCGATTAAATTCTTCTTAAAATTAATCGACAAAATTAAATTAACACCATTTGCCATCTATCGAATTATTTTAGCGATTGTATTGGCAATTATCGTATTTTAATAAAAATTGAGTCTACCTTTATAAAAAAGGGTAGGCTCTTTTTATATAAAAAAATTGTATATCATATAATCCTTCTCATGGAATTTTCATAATGACATGATACTATGGAAATAAAAAATGGTTGGTGAGAATAATGGCTGAGCGCATTTTAATCATAGAAGATGAGGAAAAAATTGCACGTGTGTTACAACTGGAATTAGAATTTGAAGGTTATGAAACGGGAATTGCTCATACAGGAACAGATGGGCTTATATTATACCGAGAACAGCAGTGGGATCTTCTCCTACTTGATATTATGCTTCCAGGTTTGAATGGTCTGGATGTATTGAAGCGAATTCGTGCGACAGAATTTAATACACCTGTTATTATGCTCACTGCTAAAGATGATGTTGAGGATAAGGTGACGGGACTGGATCTGGGCGCTAATGATTACATGACAAAACCATTCGAAATAGATGAATTACTAGCGAGAATTCGGGCAGCACTTCGCTTTAAACCACAACAACAGGAATTCGCTCAAGAGCAGGATGAATTTTTCCACGAGTATAAAGACTTATCTATACATGAACAGACACGTGAAGTTAAAAGAAATGGTCGTTCTATTGATTTAACTCCGAGAGAATATGAATTGTTACTTTATTTAATCAAGAATCCAAAGCAAGTCCTTTCACGTGAGCAAATCTTAGATGCTGTATGGGGTTATGACTATTATGGGGATACCAATGTCGTAGATGTTTATATTCGTTACATTCGTCAGAAAGTGGATAAAGGGAGTAAACAACCACTTATTCAAACAGTCCGAGGTGTCGGTTATGTACTAAAGGAGCAGGTGAATGAAGCTTAAGACAAAAATTCATGTTTTTTCGTCGCTTGTCATGTTGATTATTCTAGTGCTTACGATGATTGGAATTTATTTCTTATATGAAAAAATGGCCTATGACACAGAGTACAATCAACTTTTATCCGAGTCTAAAGAGCTTGTAACGTCTATTAGTCAGACAAGTAAAGTAAATGATCCAGCTACGATATTACGTGCCTATATTCCTCCAAGGGGTGCTGTAAGACCCGTTGATTTAAATGGCAAACCACTCATTACTGTACAATCTACTGAAGGTATGAAGGATTATCATCCCGATATTGATGAGCATAAAAGATACTCAGTGGAAAAATACAAAGGCATACCAGTATTATCAATGAGTATGCCCGCAATTTGGGTTGACGGTTCAGTGGTGCATATTCAGATGCTACAATCCATGAAGGATGTAGCACGAAATCTAGAATTGTTAAGGCTTGTCTTACTAGGTGTTACAATTTTAGCGACAATTCCTATTGTACTATCAAGTATGACGCTAGGGCGTATCGTTACTAAACCAATACATCGGCTAATTGCTACGATGCAGGAAAGTCAAAAGTCAGGAACTTTTGAAAAAATAAATATAGAAGATGACGGCCGAGATGAAATGGCTGAAATGAGTCGTACATTTAATGAGATGATGTTTCAGTTGGAGCAAAACTATCGTAAACAAGAGCATTTCGTATCGAACGCTTCTCATGAATTAAAAACACCTTTAACAGTAGTTGAAAGTTATGCTCGTCTATTAAAACGTCGTGGTTTTGATAATAAAGAAGTAGCAAATGAAGCTGTACAAGCAATTTTAAGTGAGTCCATTCGTATGAACGAAATGATAAAACAAATGCTGGAATTAGCTAAAAATAAGGAGAATATTCCACTAACAATTGCAGCCATCGATATTTATAAAGTATTAGAGGATACACTGCATCAAATGCATCAAGCATACGGGAGAGAATTTAACTTATTAGGAAATGGGCCAGTAATAATAAAAACTGATGAGCAAAAGCTAAAACAGTTATTCTTTATATTCTTAGAAAATGCCCGCCATTATAGTGAACGTGAAATCAATGTAAGCATAGCAAAAGAGGGATCGCAATTAGTTGTTCGCATTCAAGATTTCGGTCAAGGCATTGCCAAAGAGAATATTCCTCATTTATTTGATCGTTTTTATCGTGTTAGTGAGGACCGCAATCGCAAAACGGGTGGTACTGGTTTAGGATTAGCTATTGCACATGAAATTGCTGAGCGTTTAGCTATTAACATCACTGTATTAAGTACACTAGGTGAAGGAACTACAATCGTCTTACGATTTGAAAATAGTAATGAGGGGGAACAATGATATGCGTATCCGCGAAAAACTATCAATACTATTCATTGTGACACTCATCATTATTGCGACTATTCTTAGTATCATGATTTGGGATAAACTGACGAAAGAAACATCACTTACAACGGAAGAAATCTATAATGATATTGAAACGATGTATGGAGGAGAAATTATCTCTTTTCTTACTATAAACGATCAATATAGAGTACAGCTTCAAAGAAATAACAAGCTTTATCAACTCAATGTTGATGCAGAATCGGGTAAAATTCTACAGATGACTCAGGATAAATCGGATGTTAAAGAAGATATAAACTATCTAGCAGAAACTAAAATACGAAAAATTATTAAAGAGCAATATGACGGGAAAATAAAAAAAATATCACTCAATACAAATAAGGAAGAACCCGTATACCAAATAGAAATAGCGAACGGAAAAGAGCATATTAACTTATTAATAGATGCTATTAATGGGGAAGTTTTATCAGAAATTCAAGCTGATGCAGAGCAAGATTCTTCACTCTTATCTAAAGAACAAGTGATTACTATTGCAAAGAAAAAGCTAAATGGAACTGTTGATGAAATTTCTTTTTATGATACGAGTGATGGTGGATATTATTTAGTAGAGATTGAAGGAAACGACAAAGATGCAGTCTTTCAAATTCACGCTATTTCCGGCAAAGTGATTTCGACTACGTGGGATTAATAATTTCTCATCAAATTCTAATCTTGTTCTCCTTATTCTTTCATTTTCGTTGTGTAAAGTATAAGTATCAACAAAGAGGAGGAAATTAATTATGAAAAAAATGATTACGGCATTAGCAATTACAGGGTCACTTGCAGTATCTGGAGTAGTTGCTGCAGCAGGCATTCAAACTAACTCAGGTAAAATTTTATCTTCAGAAGAAATTTCGAAAAAAGCACTTAGCTATGTAAAAGGTACAGTATACAAAGTAGAATTGGACAAAGAAAAAGGTGTTCAAGTATATGAAATTGATGTACGAGGCAAAAGTAAAGAATACGAATTAACATTAGATGCTAAAACGGGAAAGTTACTAGAAAAGAAAACAGAAACAACAAAAGTTTCTAATACAGTAAATAATAAAAATGTAATTGGTTTAGCAAAAGCGAAAGAAATAGCATTAAAATCGGTTAAAGGTTCAGTCAAAAAGGCCAAATTAGATCGAGAAGATGGTATTTACGAGATTGAAATCATTAGAGCTGGGTATGAATACGATTTTGATATCAATGCGTACACAGGGAAAATTGTGAAAAAAGAAAAAGAGAAAATTTCGAAAAAAGTAGTAACTGGCAAAGTAATTGGTTTAGAAAAAGCGAAACAAATAGCTTTAAATAATGTTGGTGGTACTGTACAAAAAGCCAAATTAGATAAAAGTGATGGCGTATACGAAATCGAAATTATTAACGGCACAACAGAATATGAATTTGAAATTCATGCAAAAACAGGGAAAATACTTAAAAAAGAATCAGAAGTAGCTGACGATGTAATCACAACTACTAAACCAAGTACTCCTAACACTGGAAATACAGCAAATCCTTCAACACCTAATAAAGTAATAGGTATTGAAGAAGCAAAAGCAATTGCATTAAAAAGTGTTAATGGTACAGTGAAAAAAGCAGAGTATGACCGTGAAGATGGAGTATATGAATTTGAGATTTTAACTACCGATTATGAATATGATATCGATGTCGATGCAATAACTGGGAAAGTTATGATTACTGATAAAGAAAGAATTACAAAAACACCAAATAATCCAGCAACACCTTTCATTGGTGAGCAAAAAGCTTCTCAAATTGCTTTAACAAAAGCGAAAGGGACAATTACTAAAATTGAATTAGATGAAGAAGACGGCGTTTATGAAATTGAAGTTAAAGATGGTATGTACGAATACGAATTAGAAATCGATGCTAAAACTGGTACTATTCTAGACTTCGAAAAAGAGTATGAAGACGACTAATTGTTACTAAAATAGATTTTGTGCTACCCAAAATACAATTTTGGGTAGCTTTTTATTATTTTTCACTTAAAAACAATCCTAACCTCCTGTTTTTTTAAATTAAAATAGACATTATAGCAAATTATGAAACATTTTTCGTAGGTCTTTTGCTTTCATTTACTTTAATTTTACGATTCTACTTGTCTGAAAGGAACACAATATGTTAGATTAGATTAATTAATAGAACACAATATATAGTATGTGAGCAAAAAAAGGTACCATATACGGTTTAAAAGGGAATTCGGAAAAGAAACCGAAGCTGTCCCCGCAACTGTGAATGCGGACGACTGTCAATTAACCACTGAGCAATGCTTGGGAAGGATGACAGTTGGATGATGCATGAGCCAGTAGACCTGCCTTTTTTTGCATGACGACACTTTCTTCGGGGGTTGAGAAGTGGAAGCGAGAGACTTTACATTAAACAATTTACTTTTGATTTCAAAAGTAATTTTTTGTTGTGATTTCACCAGTTTCCAATTTTAAAACCTAGAGCGATGGCTCTGCCGAAGAAGGCAGATTCATCGCTTTTTATATTTGTAAAAAAGGAGACGACGATATGGTCCAATTAATGACAAATGAAAGATCAATATTATTATCCCAATTGGAGGAAGAGTTCGGTAGAGAAGAAATTAGCCAGCTTATTAGAAAGTCTGAACGTTGGGGAAATAAGAATCCAGAAGGCACTGACGCTGAATGGACAAAGGCGATGAGCCTAGAAGCGTTAAGTTTTTTAGATGAAGAGGACACATATTGGACATTCGTTGCAGCTCGCTTATTATTGGCAGGTGTTTATAGAGAAGCATCTACAGTAAGACAATTAGAAGTAGGGCAGGTATACACAGCATTTGCTAAACAAGTTGAGAAGCTTGTCGAGAAAGGTTTATATGATCCAACTTTAACAACATCATATACAAAACAGGAACTTGAAGAAATAGGCTTAATGATTGAACCTAAACGTGATGAAATCTTTACATATATCGGATTGAAAACACTGTTGGACCGTTATGTAACTCGAGATTTTGATAAAACACCAATCGAATTGCCCCAAGAGCGTTGGATGATTATAGCGATGACACTAATGCAAAATGAAAAAACAGATCGTCTTGCGAAAATTAAAGAATCTTACTGGGCAATGAGTAATTTATATATGACGACTGCTACTCCTACATTATCAAATGCAGGTAAAACGCATGGACAATTGTCAAGTTGCTTTATCGATACAGTTGATGACAGCTTACAAAGTATTTATGATTCAAATACTGATGTTGCGACACTTTCGAAGTTTGGCGGTGGTATCGGCGTCTATATGGGGAAAGTACGTAGCCGTGGCTCATCCATTCGTGGTTTTAAAGGGGCATCAAGCGGTGTTGTTCCTTGGATTAAACAATTAAACAATACAGCAGTATCAGTAGATCAATTAGGGCAACGCCAAGGAGCAATTGCTATTTATCTTGATATTTGGCATAAAGATATATTCCCATTCCTAGATTTAAAATTAAATAACGGTGATGAGCGTATGCGCGCGCATGATATCTTCACGGGCGTTAGCTTACCGGATATTTTCATGGAGGCTGTTGAAGCACGAGAAGATTGGCACCTATTTGACCCACATGAAATTCGCGAAGTAATGGGCTTTAACCTAGAAGATTACTATGACGAAAAACGTGGACAAGGTTCATTCCGTGAAAAATACAAAGCTTGCTTAGCTAACCCGATATTAACACGTGAAGCTGTACCAGCAATTGATATTATGAAACGCATTATGCGTAGCCAATTAGAGACTGGCGTGCCTTTCATGTTCTATCGTGATGAGGTAAACCGTAAAAACCCAAATAAACATGAAGGTATGATTTACTCAAGTAATTTATGTACAGAAATTTTCCAAAACATGAGTGCTACTAAGTTCGAGTCAATTACATTAGAAGATGATGTTATTGTAACGCGTCGCAAACCTGGAGATTTCGTTGTATGTAACTTATCATCTATCAATCTTGGACGAGCTGTACCTGCAGAAGCTTTAGAAAGATTAATCCCGATTCAAGTGCGCATGTTAGATAATGTGATCGACTTAAATCGTATTCCTGTTCCTCAAGCAGAACGTACAAATGCCCGTTATCGTGGTATTGGTCTGGGTACATTCGGTTGGCATCATTTATTGGCATTGAAGAGTATTGCATGGGAATCAGAGGAGTCCGTTGAATTTGCAGACAAGCTTTATGAGCAAATTGCTTATTTAACAATTCAAGCATCCATGGAATTAGCAAAAGAAAAAGGCCAATATCCATTATTTGAAGGTTCAGACTGGCAAACAGGAGAATACTTCAAAAAACGCCAATATAAAAGTGAAAAGTGGGCTGCATTACAACAAGCAGTTGCTGAAAATGGTATGCGTAATGGCTATGTAATGGCTATTGCGCCGAACTCATCAACATCAATTATTGCAGGAAGTACGGCGAGTATCGATCCAATCTTCCAAAAATCTTATTCTGAAGAGAAAAAGGATTATAAGATTCCGGTAACTGTTCCTGATTTGAACCAAGAAACAACTTGGTATTACAAATCTGCATACTTTATTGATCAAAATTGGACTTTAAAACAAAACGCAGCACGTGCCCGTCATATTGACCAAGGTATTTCGTTAAATATATATGTACAAAACACTGTAAAAGCTAAAGAACTATTAGAATTGCACTTAAATGCCTGGAAACTAGGCATTAAAACGACATACTACGTTCGCTCAACGTCAGTTGAACTATTAGAATGTGAATCATGTGCAAGTTAGGAGGAACTAACGATGACAAAGCTAGAGAAACGCCAATTAATAGATAAAACAGCTCCAAACCATTCAACGGGTATTGTAAATGGGAGCTCTTCAAATATATTAAACTGGGATGATGTTCGGTTTAGTTGGGCGTATCCAAAATACAAAAAGATGCTTGGTAACTTTTGGACTCCTTTCGAAATTAATATGGGGAACGATATTAAAGAATTCCCAACATTAACAGCGAATGAAAAAGAAGCATTTATGAAAACAATCGGATTACTTGCTATGTTAGACAGTGTTCAAACAGACTATGCAGGAAAAGTGGCTGATTATTTAACAGATTCTAGCTTAAATGCTTTAATGATTATCCTTGCACAGCAGGAGGTAATTCATAATCATTCTTACTCATATATACTTTCAAGTTTAGTATCAAAAGATGAGCAAGATAAAGTATTTGATTTCTGGCGTACAGAGCCTGTTCTTGAAAAACGAAATGACTTCATTATTAAAGGATATAAAACATTTTCTGAAGAACCTAATATCGACCATATGTTAAATTCCATCGTATATGACGTTATTTTAGAAGGTTTATTCTTCTATTCTGGTTTCGCATTTTTCTACCATTTAGCACGCAATCAAAAAATGGTAGCAACGAGTACGATGATTAACTATATAAACCGTGACGAACAGCTTCATGTTGATCTATTCGTTAAAATTTATAAAGAATTGTTAGAAGAGTATCCTGAATACGATACACCAGAGCGCGCTAAGCAAGTTGAAAATATTTTCCGTGAAGCAGCTGCACTTGAAATTGAATGGGCACATGAAGTCATTGGAGATAAAATTGACGGCTTAGATGTAGATGATGTAGAAGATTATATTTATTTCTATACAAATGTACGCTGTTCACAATTAGGCTATGAAAGACCTTTTGACGGCTACCGTAAAAATCCGATGAAATGGATCAAAGCTTATGAAGATGTTGACTTAGGGAAAACGGACTTCTTCGAACAACGTTCTCGTCAATATGTGAAGGTAAATGTTCAAGATAATGGTTTTGATGAACTATAAAAAATGAAATAATAATATGGAGATGGGCGCTGTAGGGAGCGCTCATTTTTTTATGGCATGAATAGTCTTTAGACCTATTTGTAAATGTGGCAGAAAAAACTTATTTAAAAAGTGTTAAAATAATGGATATAAAGACTTGTTTTTTGATATAGTTTAGTAAAATGTATAGATAATTTAGGGGTGAAATAAGTTTATGTTATCATTCAAACGTAATAAGGTGAATAAGGTGATTCTCCCGGAAGTAGACATAACGAAAACTGGGATTTTTATAAGTGATCAGGAACGTCTACACCAAATAGATTTATTAAACCTAAAAAATGAAGATTTACATATCGCGCGTCAATTGCAACCTACAGTTGAGAAACATATAGTCGAGATAGTAGAGCAATTTTATGCATCAATTGAAACTGTCGCTTCTCTAAAGGAACTGATCCAGCAACATAGCTCTGGTGAAAGACTACGTCAAACATTACGACATCATGTAATTGAAATGTTCGATGGTATTATTGATGATACGTTTATCGAAAAGCGCGTTCGTGTGGCAAAAGTACATGTTCGAATTGGATTATATCCAAAATGGTATTTAGCCGCATTCCAAAAAATAGAACATAATTTAATCGAGAAAATATATGACTTAGAGTTAGAGACTACTTTAGAACGTACCGTGATTAATTCTGTGAAAAAAATAATTAGTTTTGAACAACAAATCGTTCTTGAAGAATATGATCAATTTTCAGATCAATTATTAGAACAACAACAAGAAAAAACGCGTATGCATGTGAAAAATGTTATTGGTAGTATTTCTAGTAACTTAGAATCGCATTCTTTCCAAACTTCAGAGTCTGTTGACACATTAATTGCAAGTACTAGTGAAGTGAATAAACATTTGAAGAGCAGTATTCAAGATGCAAAAGGAACTCGAGAAGCATCGGAAAAAGGATATAAGCAAATGCTTCTACTAAAAAAGCATACAAATGAAATTAATGAAAGAACAAATGAAATGTCAAAAATGATTCAGGAATTAGATTCATCTTCATCAGAAATTCATGCAGTAATCGAGATCGTAAAAAATATAGCAGGTCAAACAAATCTACTTGCATTAAACTCAGCAATTGAAGCTGCTAGAGCTGGGGAACATGGTAAAGGATTTGCTGTAGTGGCTGATGAAGTACGTAAACTTGCAGATCAAACGAAGAAATCTGTTGAACAAATTGCAAGTTTAATTGGTATGTCCAGTGGCGTAACCAGTGAAGTAGTAACAGCTATTCAAGATATTCAGAACCTTGTAACTAATGGTATTGAAGAAAATGAAAGATCAATGCAGGAATTTGAGAACATCGGTAAGGCTGTAAATTTAACTATCCAAGATTTTCAAGAAGTAGAGCAACGAATGGACATATTATCGAATGTCGTAACAACTATTGGTGAAACTTCAGAACAATTAAAACAAGCAGCTACAGAATTAGAAACAACTGTGAGAAAGTTTTAATTCACTTTTCTGTTTTAATAGACAAGTTAAATTTATCTATTAAGACAGTTTTTTTATGCATTTTAATCAGAATACTTTGTTAATATGATAAGCTTTCATTATGTTCTTTAAAGGAGGCAGTTTATATGAAACCCATAGTTTGGATTACTAGAAAATTACCAGAGGAGGGCATAGCACCACTCCGTGAAATAGCTGAAGTGAAGATGTGGTCGTCAGAGGAACAACCGATGCCTGCTGAAGAATTAAAACAAGCAGCTGGTGAAGCGGATGCAATGTGGGTCATGATTTCTGATCAAATAACTCGTGAAGTTATTGAAGAGGCACCAAAGTTAAAAATAATCGCTAACCTAGCAGTTGGCTATAATAATATTGATATTAAAGCTGCAAAGGAAAAAGGTATTATTGTAACGAATACACCAGATGTCTTAACAGGAACTACAGCAGATTTAGCATTTGCTCTAATGCTTGCAACAGCTCGTAGAATCCCAGAAGCAGAGGGTGAAGTACGAGAGGGTAAATGGACAGGGTGGTCTGTTAACCAATTAACAGGGATGGACATTCATGGTGCAACTTTAGGTGTCGTAGGAATGGGACGTATCGGAGAAGCGGTAGCAAGACGAGGAATGGGTTTTGATATGAGAGTTTTATATCACAATCGTACAAGAAAGCCTGAAGCTGAAGAAAAATATGGCTTTGAGTATGCAGAGCTAGATATATTACTAAAAGAATCCGATTTTGTTGTGCTATTAACTCCGTTAACATCTGAAACAAAAGGATTAATCGGTAAACGTGAAATTGCATTGATGAAAAATAGCGCAATTCTTATTAATGTTGCACGCGGTGGAGTTGTAGATGAGCAAGCTTTATATGAAGCATTATTAAATAAAGAAATTTGGGCAGCGGGACTTGATGTTTTTGAAACAGAGCCAGTCCCAACTGATCATCCTTTATTAACACTGCCAAATGTTGTAGTGCTTCCTCATATAGGTAGTGCCTCAATTCGTACTAGAAATAATATGATGGCAAAAAATGTAGAGTCAATTGCAGCTTGTTTACAGGGAAAAGAAGTAAAGAGTCAAGTGAAATAAAAAAATGTGCCGGAAGGATCTTGGAATCCACGGCACATTTTTGTTTGTACAATATCTAAATAGATTTGGCAAGCTTTCTTTGCATCAGTACTAAGAAGAATAAAATCGGTAAGATAAACACCACAGTAGATGCGATACCACTAGCGATTGTTGTATAAAGTGCTAATAGTCCAATAATAGGTCCCCCAGCAATTTGCCCAATAGCATCGAGTTGTCCGAACATAGACAAAGCAGTTGCACGACCCTGTGCTTCTAATCTTTCATTCGTCATTACGCTCATTAACGGATAGTTAACATCACGCAGCGCTCCTGCTATCCAGAAAGTTAGAAGAGCTAGTAAAAAGTTTGAACTAAAGGCAAATGCAAGCATTACAATAATTAATAAACCATTGGCAATCAAAAGAATTAAAGGATAATTTTTATTGAAACGACCCTCTACAAATTTTAAAACGACAATGTTTAATAAAAACGCTACTGCATAAAAAGCGCCAAACCAGTAGATAGATTCATCCTCAGGTAAATGGAAGTCTTCAATAAAATGAGCACCCCATAGTCGATCGAATCCTTCACTCGCCAACCCCAAAAGTATAGTTATAATCGCGATACTCACGAGCATTGTATTTCCTTTAATTTGGCGCGCACCGTGTCGAATTGTCGTTATAAGATGATGTATGGCAGAAATATCTTTTTTTCGTGAAATTTTGACGAACTTTGTCTCTGGCATTGTGGATAATACACCAAAAGCTAGTAGTACTAATAAAATTCCAGCAATAATAATTGTTACTTGCACTGAAAATATAGTAGCAATAAAAACGCTAAGCAAAATACCGAAAAATCGACCTAAAGAACTAAATTGAGCACCTTTAAGAAATACTGAATCTAAATTTTTACCTTCTAATTCATCAGCGATCCAAGCCTCCTCAGCACCGCTAATAAATGTCCAGCCTAATCCCCACAAACCTGAAGCGATGGCAATTGACCAAAAGGCTGGGAATATTCCTTCAAGTAAGTGTGCCATTCCAATTATAAAAGTTCCGATGAATAGAGAACGTTTACGTCCATAATGATCTGCAACTAAACCTGTTGGCATTTCACAAAGAAATACAGATACCTCCATAATCGTTCCAATAAGTACTAGCTGTAATGGATTTAAACCTGCATTTATAACGTAATAAATTGCGTTCAGTGTGAATACCATTTGTATAAGTAATGAGCGTGAACTAGTGATTGCATAATAAATATTTTGTGTTTTCAATTTTTTTCCTCCGTATTAGTAAAATACCGGAGGTCAAACTCTCAATATTAAGACAGCATGCCCTCCGAGTTGTCTTTGAAAGTCATTAAAGTGCTTTTCATATTCGTCCACTCCTTTTTTGAAATTATTGTAAGTTTATCATAAGGGAGAGAGGAAAAGAAGAATTTTTAAATAGATTAATAATAGTGAAGGATGACTAATAGAATGTTAGGTACAGTAGTAATAAGATACAACGCTATGTAAAAGAAAAAACCCTACTCTTATTAAAGAGTAGGGTGAGTTATAAGCATTGAATATGAGTTATAAAGGCTGGACGAGCGCTTAAAGTCAAATATTGACTATAGCTTCTATCCTCCAACGTGATTCGTAGCTGAAAGGGTACCTTGGTCCAACAGGGTGTTGGTTATGCAACCCCTGCGATAGGATGTTGTGTAATTAGGTTGCCGTCCTTATTTGTTGAAAATATCAAATAGGCCGCCGATTCCGCCTTCACCTACGGATTTGTTACCTGGTACTTGAGGCGCTGCTGCAAATACACGGCTTGCTAAACGGCTAAATGGAAGCGATTGGATCCATACTGTTCCTGGTCCTCGTAGAGTTGCGAAGAATAGACCTTCACCACCAAATAGGGCAGTTTTTACACCTTTAACCATTTCAATATTGTAATCAACATCTGCTGTCATAGCTACAAGACAACCTGTATCTACACGTAAAGTCTCACCGACTTGTAGGTTCTTTTGAATGATTGTACCGCCTGCGTGAACGAACGCCATGCCATCACCTTCTAGTTTTTGCATGATGAAACCTTCACCGCCGAAAAATCCTGTTCCTAATTTACGTTGGAATTCGATGCCGATCGAAACCCCCTTAGCAGCTGCTAAGAATGCATCTTTTTGGCAAATGATTTTTCCGTTATATCGACTTAGATCCATAGGAATGATTTTCCCAGGATAGGGAGAAGCAAAAGAAACATGTTTTTTTCCATAACCTTCATTTGTGAATGTTGTGATGAATAAACTTTCACCTGTTACAAGTCTTTTACCAGCGCCCATTAATTTACCCATGAAACCGCCACCGCTTGAGGCATCACCAAAAACAGTTTCCATGCGAATGCCGTCTTCCATCATCATTAATGCACCAGCTTCAGCAATGACTGTTTCTTGTGGATCTAATTCTACCTCTACAAACTGCATGTCATCGCCATATAATTTGTAATCAATTTCATGATTATTCATCTTTTTCTTCCTCCCAATTGTTAAAGTCTAGTATTTAATATTAATACGATTCGAGATTTTAAAAGGTTTCGTAAATTTTGAGGAAAAAATAAATTGACTGCAATTTTAAAGAAAATGAAGGATATTTAGGTATTTTGTAGAAAATATATACAGAGAAAGCGTTTTCATTTAGAAGGAGGGATAGCAGTGAAGTTGCAAAATTTTATCGGAGGGCAATGGGGAACCTCTGAAGATTTGAAATTCGTACCCGTTATTAATCCTGCAAATGGTGAGGAATTAGCTCAAGTGCCTATGTCTTCAACAGGAGCTGTGGAGCAAGCAGTAGCTGTTGCAAAAAAGGCGCAAAAAAGTTGGGCACTCGTACCAGCACCAAAACGCGCAGATTATTTGTATGCAATTGGCTTAAGAATGAAAGAAAAGAAAGAACATTTAGCTCAGATACTTACAAAAGAGATGGGAAAAGTAATTGAAGAAGGTCGAGGCGAAGTCCAAGAGGGCATTGATATGGCATTTTATATGGCTGGAGAAGGGCGTCGTTTGTTCGGGGAAACAACTCCGTCAGAGTTAGCCAATAAATTTGCTATGAGTGTTCGTGCTCCAATTGGCGTTGTTGGTTTAATAACACCTTGGAATTTTCCTGTAGCTATTGCAACTTGGAAATCCTTCCCTGCAATTGTCGCGGGGAATACATTTATTTGGAAACCTGCTACAGAAACGCCAATGATGGCTTTTGAAATGGCGAAGATATTTGAAGAAGTAGGTTTACCAGATGGCGTTGCTAATGTTGTTTTTGGATCAGGTTCAGAAGTAGGAACAGCATTAATCGAGCATCCAGATGTCAAAGTCATTTCGTTCACAGGTTCAACTGCTACAGGTAGCAAGGTGGCAGAGTTGGGCGGCCGTCATTTAAAGAAAGTTTCTTTAGAAATGGGTGGCAAAAATGCAGTGATAGTAATGGATGATGCTGATTTAGAATTAGCTGTTGAAGGGATTTTGTGGAGTGCTTTTGGTACAGCGGGTCAACGTTGTACGGCATGTAGTCGAGTGATTGTGCATAAAGATGTAAAAGCAGAGCTGGAAGAACGCCTCCTAACAGCTATGCAACTATTAACGATTGGCGATGGTTTAGATGAGTCGGTAAAAATTGGTCCGGTTATTAATAAAACTGCATTACACAAGATTAATAGCTATGTAGAATTAGGCCGTCAGGAAGGTGCGAAGTTACTTGCAGGTGGCAATATATTAACTGGAACACCTTTTGATCAAGGTTTTTATTACGCACCAACTTTATTTACTGATGTGAAATGGGATGCTCGTATTGCACAAGAAGAGATTTTCGGTCCCGTTGTCTCATTGATAGAAGTAGAAAGTTTAGAAGAAGCTATTGAAGTCAATAACAGTGTGCAATTTGGACTTTCAAGTTCCATCTTTACACAAGATATTAATCGAGCATTCCAAGCGCAGCGTGATTTAGATACTGGTATTGTATACGTCAATGCTGGTACAACTGGGGCAGAAATTCATCTACCGTTTGGTGGCACAAAAGGAACAGGGAATGGTCATCGTGATTCTGGTGTTGCAGCATTGGATGTCTATACGGAATGGAAGAGTATCTACATCGATTACAGTGGCAAGTTGCAAAGAGCACAAATTGATACCGAATAATAACAAAGAAAGGGGACAATCAGATGAAAGTAGCAGTATTAGGTGCAGGTTTAATGGGGAAAGAGGTTGCGCGTGATTTAGTTAAAAGTGACAAGGTTGAAAAAGTTTACTTAGCAGATTTAGATGTTAGCCAAACAACATTATTCGCTGAGTTATTGAAGTCAGATAAATTAGAAGTGCTACATCTAGATGCCAATGATGATGCGGAGTTAAAATGGGTGATGGCAAAAGCAGATGTTGTGATAAACGCTCTATTTTATACATTTAACGAAAAAGTTGCACGTATGGCAATTGAAGTAGGGGTGCATTCAGTCGATCTTGGTGGTCACATTGGCGGTGCAACAAATGCTGTTTTAAAGTTATCTGAGGATGCTAAAGAAAAAGGTATTACATTGATCCCAGACTTAGGTGTTGCACCAGGAATGATTAATATTTTAACAGGTTATGGTGCTTCAAAATTAGATAACATCAAATCGATAAAAATCTTTGTTGGAGGAATTCCAGTTGAAAAAGAACCACCGCTGGATTATAACATTGTGTTTTCACTAGAAGGCGTATTCGATCACTATACTGACCCTTCGCATGTTATTCGTGGTGGAAAACTGCAGGAAATTGCTTCATTGTCAGAGATTGAAAAGGTTTATTTTGATGGTTTTACCGGGCTGGAGGCATTCCATACTTCAGGCGGTTTATCTACTTTGGCACAGACCTTTCCAAATGTGAATACGTTGGAATATAAAACAATTCGCTATCAAGGTCATGCAGAAAAGTTCAAGTTACTTGTAGATTTAGGTTTAACAAATAAGGAGACAACAGTTAATCTAGAAGGTCAGGCCATCAAAGCACGTGATGTTTTACGTGAAGTGCTACAAAGTAAAATGTCTCTTGGAAATAAATCGGATGCGGTATTATTACGGGTAATTGTTTCAGGTGAAAAAGGTGAAGAGCTTGTTTCGTACGAATACGAATTAATTATTAAGAAAGACAAAGATACCAATGAAACAGCAATGGCATTAGCAACTGCAAATACAATTTCAGTAGTTGCTCAATTAGTAGGCGATGGTACGATTTCAAAACGTGGAGTATATCCACCAGAGAAAGTAGTTCCAGGTGAAAAATACATGGAAGAAATGAAAAAACGCGGTGTTTCTATTAAAGAAACTATGCATCGTTCAACCAATATTGTAAAAGGATAAAAGAGGACTACGGAGATGGTCTTTTTATCATAAACAAAATCTGACTAGTAATCTCGTAAAATATTTTATAAAACCAACTATAAATAGTTTGAATATTTGAAATCTATAGTCAATAATATGTATTAAGGGTAAGTTTTGAAGGTAGCCCTAAAACATATAGTAAAGTGCTTGAGTTTACAAATATGACTGCCTAATCTGTTAAAAACCAAAACCCGGTTTTTTGTCGCAGATATAAGCCAGTTCAATTTGACTCACAGATATCTATCTGTAGTCTTTTTGAATTGGTTTTTTTAATGCAGTTAAGAAGGGAGGTTAACATTCTTTTAGCAAAAACAGACATCATTCAGTACATCATGTGTAGTTTACAGTTATACCATCACTTCAATAAGAGATAATAAAAAAAGGAGGAATACAGATGACAACTTTAAAAGAATGGGACAAAAAGCATTTTATTCATCCAACCTCATCAATTCAAGAGCAACAAGCTAATGGACCAAAAGTGATTTTCGATAAGAGTGAAGGAATATATTTAACTAGTAAAGAGGGTACAAAGTATATAGATGCTATGTCGTCGCTTTGGAATGTTAACATTGGGCACGGTCGCAAAGAAATAGCAGAAGCAGCAAAAGAACAAATGGAACAATTAGCATACAGCTCATGTTTTTCAAATTTTAGTAATGAGCCGGCTATTCGTCTAGCAAAGAAAATTGCTGATTTAGCTCCACCTAGTTTAAATGCGGTGTTCTTTACTTCAGGTGGTTCAGAGTCAAATGACTCAGCAATAAAAATTGTTCGTCATTATTGGCGTATTCAAGGTCAACCTGAGCGAAATAAAATCATTGCTTTGCGACGAGGATATCATGGCGTTTCAGCAGGTGCTACAAGTGCAACAGGTATACCTGAGTTTTGGGACATGGCAGGGAATTTGATGCAAGGATTTGTGCATGCAAAATCTCCATATGAAATTGGTACTGAGTCATCGATTCAATCCATTCGCGAAGTAATTGAAGCTGAAGGACCAGAAAAGATTGCGGCATTCATGGCAGAACCTGTCCAAGGGGCAGGTGGAGTACTGATCCCACATAAAGATTATTACAAGGAAGTGCGCAAGATATGCAATGAATATGGCATTTTATATATAGCAGATGAGGTTATTACAGGATTTGGACGTACAGGTAAAATGTTCGGTGTTGAAAATTATGGAGTAGAGCCGGATGTATTATCATTTGCAAAAGGTGTAACAAGTGGCTATTTCCCACTAGGTGGTGTCATTGTTTCCGATCACGTGCATAATGTGCTAAAGGAAAAATCAGAAGGAGTATTATTCCATGGTTTTACCTATAGTGGACATCCGACAGGTGCGGCTGTAGCTCTAAAAAACCTTGAAATTTTAGAACGTGAAAATCTGGTAGATAACTCCTCTAAAATGGGTGAAGAATTACAAAAAGGTTTTAAATCCATTAAAGAGGAATCAACGATTGTAGGCGATATTCGCACATTAGGTTTACTCGGAGCGATGGAGTTTGTACAAGACCCTTTAACGAATAAACGCTTTCCTGCCGAGTTGAAAGTGGCGCCAAGAATTATTGCGGCATTACATGAACGTGGCGTTATATGTCGTGCAGTTACTTATGACAATACAGACATCGTATGTTTCTCACCACCATTGATTATTACAAAAGCGCAGATAGATGACCTCATTGCTATATTACGTGAAGCTGTACTAATTGTTCAACAAGAGGTTGAAGAGCAGCTGGCGGCACTTTAAAAACTAATGAAAAATTATTCAAAGCTAGATAGATCGAGAGTAATTCCATTAATAGAGTCTATTGTGTTTCAATAGACTCTTATCCGGGGGTGTAAGATGGAAGATCAAAAGCTATTGAAAATTTTGGGGAATAGAGACGTTATGGCGCTTGCATTTGGAGCAATGATTGGTTGGGGTTGGGTAGTAACAGCTGGTTTATGGATTACAGAAGCAGGTTCACTAGGAGCAATCATAGCATTTTTAATAGGTGGATTACTTGTTATATTTATAGGGTTAACGTATGCGGAATTGTCCTCAGCTATGCCATTATCCGGCGGGGAACTATTCTTTACCTATAGGGCGACTGGACGGCTCACTTCGTTTATAGCAACATGGGCAATGATTCTTGGGTATGTATCAGTTGTAGCCTTTGAAGCTGTAGCATTACCAACTGTTTTTGAATATGTCGTTCCTGGTTATAGCGTTGGTTATATGTATACAATTGCAGGCTGGGATGTAAATTTCACTTGGGTAGCAGTAGGAATTCTTGGGTCAATTATTATTGCATGGATTAACTATAGGGGTATGAAAATTACAAGTGTTGTGATGTCAATTTTGACATTACTCATATTAATCTCAGGTGTATTGCTTGTTACGGGAAGTTCTATTGCAGGAAGCCCTGAGCATATGCAGCCTTTGTTTGAAAAAGGCTGGGGTGGCATTATGGCTGTATTGATTATGACGCCATTCATGTTTGTAGGATTCGATGTGATACCTCAAGCTGCAGAAGAGATTAATCTACCACGTAAACGAATTGGACAACTTCTAATCATTTCAGTATTTTTAGCTATTACTTGGTATGTAGCAATTATCTTCGGCGTTTCATACGTGCTGACACCATCAGAAATTGCTAGTTCATCGCTTGTTACAGCAGATGCGATGGCAAAGGCATTTGGTGGTAGTAAAATGATGGGAAATGTTTTAGTACTTGGTGGAATCGGTGGGATATTAACAAGCTGGATTGGTTTTTATGTTGGCGGTAGTCGTGCTATTTTCGCATTGGCGAGAGCGGGAATGCTGCCGAAGGCATTAGGCGAGCTACATCCTAAATATAGAACGCCACATAAAGCAATTTTACTCATTGCGGTTTTGACTACTTTAGCACCATTATTCGGTCGCCCAGCACTTGTCTGGTTAGTAGATGCAGGTGGGTTTGCGCTTGTTATTGCATGGGTTTTAGTAGCAATTGCCTTTATTATTTTGCGGAAAAGAGAGCCTAATTTAAAAAGACCTTTTATATTACCAGGAGGTACATTAATTGGTTGGTTAGCTGTCCTAATGTCAATTGGTGTATGTATTTTATATCTACCAGGTATGCCTTCTGCGTTAGTTTGGCCGTATGAGTGGGTAATCATATTAGCATGGGCTGTTTTTGGGGCAGTGTTATATAAAATCTCCATGGTTAAATATGGCGCTAAAAATGCAAACAAACTAATGGATCAGGAAATAGAACGTGTGTTATCTGAAGAAGATATTGAAGAAACTCCATCACAAAAAGATGTAAATGGAGTTTTGGAGAGAGTTTAATATTCGTAAGAATGAAAATGAGATTTGAGCACAAAAAAGACCTCTTGTTATGATGAAAGTGTCCCAAGCTGGCCAGCAAAAAGGATAAAAACATCATAAACAGGAGGTCTATCATTAACTATTAGAAAAATGAAAATCGCTCAAATTTCTTGTAATACGGTACAACTAATGAGTCGTCCCACCTACTATATGAATATCCGTTTCATATTTAGCAGATGTGACAGCAGCTATTTTTAAGCCTTTAACAATTGTCTCAAGACTTAAACTAGGCGCTTCTTTATTAATGGTTTGTTCCGGAATGAAAGGAATATGGATAAATCCGCCTCGAATACTTGATGAAGTTTGGGCGATATAGTCCATTAATCCATAAAAGATATGGTTACATACAAATGTTCCGGCCGTATGGGATACCGATGCTGGAATATTGCTCTCTTTCATGTTTTCGACCATTCTTTTGATGGGGAACGTAGACCAATAGGCTACGGGCCCTTTGTCTACAATGGGTTGATCAATGGGCTGGTTACCCTGATTGTCTGGAATTCTTGCATCATCCATATTGATTGCAACACGTTCAGGTGTGATGTGAAGTCGACCTCCAGCTTGTCCTACACAGATAACGATATCAGGATTATGTTGCTGTATAAGATGCTCCAATACTGCAACTGATTTCCCGAATACAGTTGGAATTTGTTCAGCAACTAGAGTTACATCATCAATAACTTCTCCATGTAATTGTTTTACTGCTTCCCAGGAAGGGTTTATTCTTTCTCCACCAAAGGGCTCAAAGCCGGTTAACAACACTTTTTTCTTCATGTCGATTCCTCCTATATTCCTAATGAAACAAGGAAATACATAAGTATGATATTGAAAACTAATACTGCCAAAGCTGTTGGAATTTGGACTTTTATAACATGATTTTTATCTTTCAAGTCCAACAAGGCTGCCGGTACAATATTAAAGTTAGCGGCCATTGGTGTCATTAAAGTTCCACAATAACCCGCAAACATAGATATGGCAGCTATATGATTTGGATTTGCATCAAATTGTTTAATCAGAAAAGGAATGGCGATGCCTGCAGCCATAATTGGGAAGGCTGCAAAGGCATTTCCCATAATCATAGTGAATATTGTCATGCCAAGACAGAAAATAACGACAATCCAAAATAGCGAACCTTCTGGGATTATTGCTGTTACAGCGTCGGATACGACTGTACCAACCCCTGCATTTGTGTAAATAGTTCCTAATGTTGCAAGTAACTGTGGCAGCAATACAGCCCAACCAATTGATTCTAGTAGACGACGTGATTCTTTCACAGCTCCTGTAGGTGTTCCGCGTGTCATCCACATGGCAACAATAATAGCAGTCAAACATGCCAGACCTAAAGCAACCATTGTTACATTAGATGGATCCAGTAAAGCTTTTCCTCCAATTTTAACACCGTCTAGCAGCTTAGAACCAACTAAGGTTAAAATCGGAATCAAGATAGCAGGTAGGAAAAGACGGCCGCCAAGGCGTTTTCTACGCTCTTCCTTAACAGCAAGGCTTTCTTCAACTTGCTCACCTTTCTTTAACCCACCACTGGCAATGATTAAAACCATAATGATAACCATAAGCCCAATGTAAAATGGTGGAATAATTTTGCCGAACATTAATGTAACTGAATAAATCAAGTAAAAGCTTCCCGAAGCTAACCGCCGGCTGTTTGTCCGATCAGTAAAAATATATAGGGAGCAGCCTAGAACAATGATGCCCATTAATACGTAAATCATTTCAACTGAGAATATCATAATAGACTCTCACTTTCTCTTAAGGTTTTTTTCGTTATTTACCACGATTGCCTAATCGTTTATCTAGCTTTTTATCAAACATACGGAGACGAATGGCGTGTACGATAAAAGCAAAGATGGCAGTAGGAATTCCCCATAATGCCATTGATATTGGATCGGCAGGAATATTATTCTGTTCAAAAAATCCGTTCATCAAAAGAATTGCACCGACAGCCACGAAAATATCTTCTCCGAAAAATAAACCGATATTATCTGTTGCAGCTGCGTGTGCACGGATTTCTTGTTGCTCTTTCTCAGGTAGTTTTCCATATTTCGATAGAGCAGCACCTTCTGCCATTGGAGCAACCAGCGGACGTACAGTCTGCGGATGACCCCCAAGGCTGTTTAAACCAAGAGCAGCTCCGGCTTCCCGGATTAATAAATACACGGTCAATACTCGGCCAACAGTGATGGCTTTAATTTTTGATACAATCTTTGCAGCTTGTTGCTGGAGACCATTTTTTTCAAGCAGACCAATAACAGGAAGTGTGACTATCAGAATAGACATGTACCTGTTAGTTGTAAATGCTTCTCCAAATTGCGTAATAATACTGGTAATAGGAATACCGGCAATCATCCCCGTAACGAGTGCTGAAATAGTTACTACAACTGCTGAATTGATTCTAAGTACAAATCCAATCATGATTAAAAGAACACCAATTAGAACCATAAATATCCCCTTTCTTCTTATTAAAATTATTTTTCAATAATATAAACTAAATATTATTGTATATCAAAGTGAGAATGTTTTAAATATTTTTTTATGATTTAAGTATGTAATTATCTAATAATTTAAGTCTTTAAAGGTTCTAATATGGAAAGGGTAGAAAATTGTGGGTGTTTTAAAAATGAACGCAACTAATTGGAAAATTAGATTACGGTAATAGGTTGGAATGATTTTCAGCAACCCCAGCATTATTTGGCGTTATTAAAGAAAGTGGTATAGGACGTGAAGGTGGATGAGATGAGCTTGATAAGCTTATTAGTATTACAATATAAATCAATAGGCATTGATTAATCTATTAATAGATTTAGGACTGTCCTAAATAGAATAGTGTTTCATTTTCACTCTTAATAAATTGCCATTATCGTTGATAATAGGGCATTTTCACTTATTAAAAAACTTTCAAATTAATGATATATATTGTATGATTTTTATATAATTTCTAAATTTTATAAAAATAATATGCTGAGGGAGTTGAACCATTATGAACACAATTTTTATAGCAGGGCATGCGAGGTTGCCATCTGGTATGGCCGCACAAAACATTTATGAGACACTAACAATCACTGCGGAAATTGATAAGAAATATGGGGTAATCGTTGCAGCAAGTTGTACGTTAGCAACGCAGCATGGGAAATCTTTTGTTGAGCAATTATTAAGAGGGCATAGTTTGCAAGATGGTATTACACAACCGCTCGAAGCAGTGAAAGTACATTATTTAGGTAAAGCAGGAAACGCGTTAATGTCTGCATTGAAAGATTTATATAAACAATATGAATCTCACAAATCGACAAAATAATCCAGAATTTTTAGTTAGTTATAAATTTACAAAAAAAGAATAGTATAGTAAAGTTAAAGATAATAAATCATGCAAAAACGTACAAGACGTTCATTTCGTATGATGAGGTAATAAGGGTATTAGTAAGCCAATACTGTCTAATCTGTTTGAAGCCTAGCCGGGTTTTATGACACAGATAAGAGCCAGTTCAATTTGACACTCAGTATATTCACTGGAGTCTTTTTGAATTGGCTTTTTTATTGACCTATGAAGAGAGGTGACAGGATGTCTGGTGCTTTAGAAAATATTCGTATAATCGATTTATCACGAGTACTTGCAGGCCCATACTGCACAATGATTTTAGGTGATCTAGGGGCTGAGGTCATTAAAGTAGAGGCCCCTGATAGTGGTGATGAGACACGAAAGTGGGGTCCTCCATTCCAAGATGATGTAAGTGCTTATTATTTAACAGCAAATCGTAATAAAAAAGCAATTACACTTAATTTGAAGGAAGAAGAGGGACGCGAAGTTATTAAAAGGTTAGTACAAGATAGCGATGTCATCATCAATAACTTTAAAACTGGTACTATGGAGCGCTTTGGTTTAGGGTATGAAACATTAGCTGAGATCAATCCAGGTATTGTCTATTGCTCGATTACTGGCTTTGGTGAGACAGGACCACATCGCTATTTACCTGGATATGATTTCATTATCCAGGGTATGAGTGGCCTAATGAGCATTACTGGGACAGCAGAATCTGGCCCACAAAAAACAGGCGTAGCAATAGCGGATGTACTTACCGGAATGTACGCATGTATTGGTATTCAATCGGCATTACTAGAACGTAATAGCTCAGGAATCGGTCAAAAAGTCGATATCGCTTTATATGATGCTGCTGTGAGCGCATTAGTCAATGTGGGGAGCAGTTATTTAATGTCAGGTAATATTCCAACTGGACTTGGAAATGCACATGCCAATATCGTACCGTACCAGACATTTAAAACGGCCGATAGTGAGATGGTCATAGCAGTTGGAAACGATCATCAGTTTACAACACTCTGTGAAGTGCTGAAGATACCTCAATATGCACAGGATAAACGTTTTCGTACTAATCCAGATCGCGTAAAGCAACGTGATGTGCTGATACCTTTATTGCAAACAGCTTTTTTACAAGAGTCTACAGAATATTGGTATGAAGCATGCAGAAAAAAGAACATACCAGCTGGGCCGATTCAAAATATTCAAGAGGTTGAACAAGATAAGCAGTTACAGGCACGTAATATGTTCATCACATATGATCACCCTACAATAGGTCAAATCAAAATGATTGGGAGCCCGTTGAAATTATCAAGAACACCTGTGACTGTCAGACATCACCCGCCAAATCTAGGAGAGCACAACGATGAAATTTTACAGCCTTTGTATGAAAAAATGACACATAAGGGAGAGAATTAATATGAATTTTGAATTTACTGAAGAACAAAAAATGTTGAGAAATACAGTGCGTGCTTTTGTTGATAAAGAAATTATGCCTAATATCACTGAGTGGGATAGTCAAGGTAAGTTCGATCCGGAAATTTTTTCTAAGTTATCGGCTTTAGGTTTAATGGGTGTGTGTATTCCTGAAGCTTATGGTGGTAGTGGTATGGACTATAACTCTTTAGCTATTGTTTGTGAGGAATTAGAGCGTGGTGATACAGCGTTTCGTACAGCTGTATCTGTCCATACAGGACTAAATAGTATGACTCTATTGCAATGGGGTAATGAAGAACAAAAGAAAAAGTACCTCATTCCGCAAGCTAAGGGAGCAAAGATAGGTGCCTTCGGTTTAACTGAACCTGGAGCGGGTTCTGATGTTGCAGCTATGTCTACACACGCAGTACTTGATGGTGACCACTATATTTTAAATGGCCAAAAAACGTGGATTTCTTTATGTGATGTTGCCGATTATTTCATCGTATTTGCTTATACTGGTGATCGTTCATTAAAACACAAAGGAATTTCTGCCTTCATAGTGGATCGTACGTGGGAAGGATTCTCTTCAAAAGCGATAAAAGGGAAGTATGGCATCCGTGCTGGTAATACGGGGGAGCTTTTCTTTGAAGATGTCAAAGTTCCAAAAGAAAACTTATTAGGTGAAGAAGGCGAAGGCTTTAAAATTGCAATGGCCGCTTTAGATAATGGTCGTTTTACTGTAGCAGCAGGAGCAGTTGGTTTATCGATGGCATGTATTGAAGAAAGCGTAAAATATTGCCATCAACGCCACACATTTGGCAAGCCAATAGGACAGCATCAGCTTGTAAAACAAATGATTGCGAAAATGGAAGCAGGATATCAGATGAGTCGTTTGTTAGTTTATCGTGTAGGAGAATTAAAAAATCAAGGTGTACGTAATACACGTGAAACGTCTTTAGCAAAGTGGCAGGCATGTGATTTCGCCAACAAAGCAGCAGATGATGCGGTGCAAATCCATGGTGCATATGGATATTCAGATGAATACCCAGTAGCTCGTTTCCTTCGTAACTCAAAAGCACCTGTAATTTATGAAGGAACACGTGAAATCCATACGTTAATGCAAGCAGATTATGTATTAGGAGAACGAGAAGATAAACCATTGAATCATATGCTACCTAAATGGCCATTTGAAATTGATCATCAATTGTGTTAGACTATTCATAATTATTTGAAACGGAGGTGAGGAAAGAATGAAAAACGTTGTGGATGCATATGTTTATACTTTGGAGTTTTTGCCAATTACATGTGCGATTTCTTTCGATTTTGCTGTCAACGGGATAAGTGCGCCCATTTTTCTACAAAATCAAATAATCCACAGCTGATTAGCCATTCTTTCCAAGCCGTATTTTAAGGCGTAAAAGACTGTCTGTTAATCAGGCAGTCTTTTTGTTTTGGCAAAAATTGAATGCTTTCAGCTGTGTCATACGGAAGGAAGTAATCAATCATGATATGTACAGTTCAACATATAAGTAAAATGCTCGGTGGGAATAGTATTTTTGAAGACTTAGTATTAGATATTAAAACAGGAGATCGTTTAGGAATCGTTGGACGTAATGGTTCTGGGAAGACGACTTTATTTAAACTTATTGCAGGGGTAGAATCACCAGACCAAGGAGAAATTCATTTTAAAAAAGGAACTAAGATTGGCTATTTAGCGCAAATTCCAATATTTGCAGAAGAGATTACTGGCCAAGACATATTAGCGCAGGCATTTAAGCATTTACTTGATTTACAGAGGCAAATGCAAGAACTTGAAAATAGTATGGCCACTGCAACGTCGGAGCAACTAGAGAGATATTTAGTTCGATATGGTGATGTGCAAGAACGCTTCACGTTAGCAGATGGTTATAGTATGCAAGCTCAAATTGAAATGATCATTAATGGACTCCAATTAAATGGTTTTGTAGAACAGCCATTTAATAGTCTCAGTGGTGGAGAAAAGACGAAAATTATGCTGGGTCAATTGCTTTTGACTAAGCCGGATTTACTACTATTAGATGAGCCGACGAATCATTTGGATTTGTTCGCTGTAGAATGGTTAGAACAATATTTAGTTGACTATACGGGAACAGTTGTCATCATATCGCACGATCGCTATTTTTTAGATAAAGTTGTCACGAAAATTGTAGATTTAGAGCAAGGTGAGTTGCAAGTTTATCATTGTAGTTATTCAGACTTTTGTGTTGAAAAGGAAGCGCGTCTTATGCGGGAGTTCCAACAATACGAAGAACAACAAAAGAAGATGAAGAAGATGCGTGAAGCAATCAAACGCATGCGACAATGGGCGAATGAAGCCAATCCACCGAATGAGGCAATGCACCGACGTGCGCGTAATATGGAGCGAGCACTAGAACGTATTGAAAAGTTGCGCAAGCCAATTATTGACCCTAAAAGAATGGATTTATCCTTTGAAGCTGCACCTCGAAGTGGAAAGGAAGTTGCAAAACTTGAAAATGTTACAAAAGCTTTTGGAGATAAGGTATTATTCAGAAATGTGAATTTACAACTTCTATGGCAAGAGCATATGGCAATCGTAGGTCGAAATGGTACTGGAAAATCTACTATCTTGAATATGTTACTGAATAAAACAACGGTAGATACAGGAACATGTAAGTTAGGTAGCCAAGTGAAGATTGGTTATCTATCACAGCATTTTCAAATTGATATGCCTAAAGCACATCTCATTGATGTTTTTCGGGATGAAGTTTCTGTCACTGAAGGTGATGCTCGTCATATTTTAGCTAAATTCATGTTTTACGGAGCAGATGTTTTTAAGAGAATAGCAGATTTAAGTGGTGGTGAACGTATGCGACTTAGATTGGCGCAGCTCATGCATCAAGACGTCAATTTACTGATCTTAGATGAACCGACAAATCATTTAGATATAGAATCAAGGGAAGTGCTAGAAGACGCCTTAGAAGACTTTAGAGGTACTATTTTAGCTATTTCTCATGATCGCTTCTTTTTAAATAAATTATTTACAAGAACAGTGTGGCTAGAGAATCAACAATTAATAACATATGAGGGTCCGTACGACTGGGCACGACAAAAGTTTAATGAGAAACAAGCTCTTAACTCGCCACAGTCTATAAAACAAGAAAAAAAAACATCTCTAAAAGTAAAAATAACAAAAAATGATACAAAAAAAGAGCAAGAAATTGCACAGATTGAAGCTACTATAAAACAACTGAATCAGAAAATTCATCAAGAGCAGAATTGGAACTTATATGAACAACTAATAGCTGAGAAAGAAAGAGAAGAGCAACAACTTGAAGTTTTATTAGAGGAATGGATGGAAGAATTAGAATGAGCTAAAAAAAGCCCTCGATTACATTATGTAATCGAGGGCTAACATCACTAGTCTTGCGCTATACAATTATCTTTTTAACTCAGATATGGTTACAAATTCATAACCTTGTTTTTGTAAGTAAGCTAATACAGAATCTAAACCTTGAGCTGTTGTAGGTTGAATATCATGCATTAAAATAATAGCACCATCATGACTATACTGTTTGACCATAGTTAAAAGTGTTTTCGGATTACGATGTTTCCAGTCAAGTGTATCAACATCCCATAAGATAACTGGTAGTTTATTTTGTGAACGCACTCTTTCGTTGATTGAACCGTATGGTGGACGGAATAACGTTGGTTTTTCGCCCGTAGCTTTTTTAATTTCTTCATTGGTCCGGTTGATTTCAGCTTTAATCTTCTTATTTGAAAGAGTGATTAAATTTGTATGTGAAAAAGAGTGATTACCAATTTCATGTCCAGCATCCGCAACTTTTTTTGCAAGCTTTTGATTGTACATTGCTTGGCTTCCAAGCATGAAGAACGTTGCCTTCGCATTATATTTCTTAAGTGATTTTAAGATTTTCGGTGTTACTTTTGCATTTGGACCATCATCAAATGTTAATGCAATTTGTTTCTTTTTTGTACCATCTGGATTTATTCCTGCTATTTGGAATGGTTTCGCTAGTATACTATTTACAGAAGAAAGTGGTATTTTAATCTTTGAGATAGCATTACTATTATCGGACAATTTAGCACCGTCAAAATAAATGTATAAAGAGCTATCAGTTAAAGAAAAGTTTTTATAATTTGAAAACGTAGGTGTTGTAGCATTTTTTAATTTTGTTGTATTGATATATGATTTAAACTGGTCATCGCTTTTTATTTGTTTTTCGACAAAAGGTATAAGTTTTGACAGATTATTTTCGTTTTTAATAACGTTGTTTAAAAACAACTGTTTATTATTTTTTTTATCATACATAAAGGTTTGGATAGTTTTTTCTTTACTTCCTGTGCCTTTATATGTATTTTGAGTTAAAACAAACGAGTAGTAATTCTTTTTATGATGCAAGGTTTTAAATGTTATTGTTAACTTGCCAACTTTATCTGCATCTTTTTGGAGTATTTCCTCCATGCTAGCTAAGTAGGTATCGCGCGTCTTGTAAACGGCATCCTTTATAACTTTATTGAATTCTTTATCTTCAGTTTGGGGATATTCAATTGAATAGGGCATACGTTCGTCTCCTGAAATTATTGAGGCGATTTTAATACCTGTAAATTTCGAATCCTTTGTTTGATGCTCAGGTGGTGCTGCTAAAGCGACCCCATTTGTTACTGAAGATTCTTTGTCGTTTTTTGGTGCTAAAAAAAAGAAAAGCAAAACAGCAGATAGTACAAAAACACTACTAATTAATATTGTGTCAATCCAAAGCCCTCTTTTTTTAGGGCGTGATGTGGTCATTTCCCCTAGACCTCCTTTAAAACTATTATGTGTTCTATTCTATACGATTAGACGGCAAAGTGGCGCGAAAAGTTTTGAATTTATGTTAAAAAATCGTCTTTTGTTGAAAAAAAAGTAAAAATGACACGAAAGAGGCATTTTGCCACGCAAGATATTACATTTTTTACTAATAACTAGTCATACATAACGTTTTTTTTACTAAATTTTGTTTATGAAGGGCAGGGAAAAACAGTGATTGAAATGGAAGAAGAGGAACTCGCAATAGATTGTTTTCTTCTAGCTGGAAGATTACTTATGCAAAGTGGAGCGGAAACGTATCGTGCTGAAGATACGATGTTACGTATGGCGAATTCACAAGGGTTAACATCTGCACAGAGTTTTGTGACGCCTACAGGAATAATATTTTCAGCTGGTCATAAAAGACCAACAAGAATTGCTCAAATACCCAGACGCTCGACAGATTTAGAGAAAATAGCGCTTGTAAATGGTGTATCACGTCGATTAACCGCAGAGCAAATTACTTTGTCAGAAGCATTTGAAGAATTACAACGCATAGACCGTTCAAATTTATATTTCCCAACTTGGCTACAAATAGTCGCTTCGGCAGTTGCAAGTGGATGTTTTTTAATTTTATTTGAAGGTGTTTGGAGTGATGTTCCTGCAGCAATATTAGCTGGTGGAATTGGTTTTTTGCTTTTTGTTTTAATGCATGAGTTAACAAAGGTAAAGTTTTTTGCGGAATTTACAGCTGCATTGTTTGTAGGTATTACAGCTTTTTTAACAGTAAAATTGGGTATAGGTATCCAAATAGATAAAATCATTATTGCTTCTGTGATGCCGTTAGTACCAGGCTTACTTATTGCAAATGCAGTGAGGGACTTGATGGCCGGACATTTTGTATCCGGAGTAGCAAAAGGAACGGAAGCTTTTTTAACAGCATTTGCAATCGGTGCGGGTGTTGCACTAGTATTGTCATTTTAGGAGGAATACTATGTTTTGGGTCACCCAAGGAGTTCTTAGTTTTTTAGCAACAGCTGGTTTTGGAATTCTTTTTAATGCACCGAAAAAAACTCTATTCCATTGTGGGTTAGTTGGGGCCATTGGATGGTTAATATACTATTCTCTATTGAAGCATGGTATGGATGCTGTATTAGCTTCATTTGCGGGTTCATTTGTTATTGCGATTGTGGCACATATGTTGGCAAGACATTTTAAAATGCCGATGATTATCTTTAGTGTTGCTGGCATCATTCCACTCGTACCTGGAGGAATGGCTTACAATGCAATGAGACATGTCGTTGAAAATGAATATCTTGAAAGCATTCAATATGCAGCTAAGGCATTCATTATTACAGGTGCCATTGTTATGGGTCTTGTCTTCGCAGAGGTGTTTATGCAACTTATTTTCAATATAATACGCAAACGTAAGGCAAAAGCGTTACAAAATGAAATTTAAAGAGAAAATGGCCATCGCTAATTTGAGCGATGGCCATTTTTTATTTAGGAACTATATTTATTGGAACATATATAAAGGATTATTTTAAAAGCTTTTCAACTTCTTTAGGTGTGATAGGATGGCTAATATGGTAACCTTGTGCTGCATCACATCCAAATGATGTAAGTAATTCTAATTGCTCTGCGGTTTCAACACCCTCGGCTAAAACACGCATATTGATAGATTTTCCAAATTGGATCATACCTTGTATTAATTTTTGCGCTTTCTTCTGATATTGAAGTGTTGAAATAAATGTTTGGTCGATTTTAATTTCAGCTAATGGTAAGAGTTGCATGAAACGGAAAGATGCATACCCTGTACCAAAGTCATCAAGGACGAAGACAATACCGTCAGTTTCTAATTGCTTCATCTGTTGAATTATAGAAGTTTCTGCTTCAGCTTCTAAAGCAAACTTTTCTGTAATTTCAATTTGCAATAGTTTAGCAGGACAATTTGTTTTCTCTAATACTTTTCTAATATGTTGTACCATGTTTTTATCACGGAATTCTCGTACAGATGAATTAATACTTACTTTTAAATCTAAGCCTTTTTTATGCCAAGCAACTGCTTGTAGGCAAGCTTGTTCAAGCATAAAGGCGCCAATATCATTAATCAAACCAGTTTCTTCGGCGATTGGAATTAAGACATCTGGTGTAACGATACCGATTTCCTCGTCTTCCCAACGTACGAGGGCTTCCACACCAGTAATTTTACCTGTTTCTAAATTTAACTGGGGTTGATAAAGTACTTTTAAGTTCTTTTTATCTAGCGCGATTAGCAGGCGCTTTTCAATAATGGCCTTTGTACTAAGTGCTTTATGATCAGCTTTTGTTAAACTAATAATATTACCACCACCATCAGAACGCACTTTAGAAATTGCCGCATGTGAAGCTTTCACTAAATGTGAGTATGATGACTGATCTTCAGGGTACTTTGTAATACCTCCGCTAATTGAAAGTGGTATTGCACGATTGTTTACATAAATAGGGTGCTGTTTTAGATAGGCAAGGAAGCCTTGGATAAACCATTCACCAAGTGGAGTTAATACGACAAATTCATCTATACCGACTCGAGCCATTGTGCTATCTTGGAAATATATCTTCATACGGTTTGTGAATTCCTGTAAAAGGACAATTTCTGTTTGTTCATCATAAATTTCCTTCAAAGAGTAAAATTTATCAATACTTAGGTAAACAAATGTAAAGTGATTCTTTTCTTGAATCATATCCGTGACGATTTGTTCTAAACGATAGCGATTCATTAAACCTGTTTCTTGATCAATATAAGCGATTTTTTCTAAGCGGTTTTGTAGCAGTTTCTTTTCTGTAATATCATTTTCGAGCAGTATAAAGTAGGAAGGGTTTTTACATGTCACGAAAATCGGAATAGCCGTTAAATCTACCCAATAGGATAAGCCGTCTTTCGACATTTTCTCAACTTCGCCTTTCCAAGTCTTACCGTTTTTAAGGGATGTCCAGATGTTATTTGCATCAGCAGTTCCGTTATCTGTTTGAGGGAACATTTGCCAAAATGTTTTACCTATTATTCTTTTTGGCGTCCATTTGCTCCGTTTTAAGAAATTGTTGTTTGCAAAACTGATTAAACCTTCTTGATCCATCGTTAACATCATAAAGGAGGATTCTAATCCTGATTTTAAACTAATTAATTCTTGATAGGGTGATGGGTCTTTTTGGATCTCATCTGTCATTTCAAAATGGAAAAATACATAACGCTCATTTTCGATAGTAAATGCTTTTGCTAAGGCAGACGAAAAGATAGCTTCTTTATTTTTCGCTATGAATGCCATTTTGTCGAAATGGAAAGGTTCAGGAGAACGTAATAGCTTTGTCCATCCATCTTTATGTAGGCCTGATTTCTCTGCTTCTATGAATGGGGTAAATTTCCCAAGTACTTCATCAGCAGAATAGCCGAAAGTTTTTTCGGCTTGGCGATTCCATGCTGCTACGATTCCTTCATGATTAACAATCATCATTGGGAATGGCATTTGGTTCAAAACTGAATTGGCTGTACTAAAAATTGTTTGAGTTTCATTCATGCATACGACGACTCCTTGAAGTTACTATATCTATTATTATAGTGAAAAGAATGTCATCCGTCATTAGTAATAGGTAATGTATATAAAAGAAATTCAGAATTATATATTAATATTGACAGTGTATAAAGGTTAAAATGGGGAGAAATATGCAAAAAAATATCGAAAATACAGTAAAATATAATCATAAAAGAGGGGTTAGGAATGAATCATCAGTCACATAGATTAAGAGGGATAATACTGATTATTTCTGGAGCAATGCTTTGGGGCGCTACGGGACCACTTATGGAGTGGGTATTATCTAATAGTGAGTTAACTGTACCGTTTATGCTAACAGTCCGCCTCGTTTTGGCCGGTATAATACTATTATCCTTTTTATTTCTAACCAAAAAAGATGTAACAAGTATTTGGAGGTCTCCTGTTTGGTGGAGGAAATTAGTCATATTTGGCGTTTTAGGAATGCTTGGAGTGCAATATTCATTTGTGGCAGCTATTGATGCTAGTAATGCGGTTGTGGCAACATTACTACAATTTTTGGCACCTATTTTCATTATTATTTTTGTTTCAATCTCATATCGCAAATGGCCACCAAAATATCAAGTATTAGGTATTCTAGGGACGCTAATGGGTTTGTTTTTATTACTAACTAATGCTTCTTTTGAGACATTGCTCGTGAGTACTGAAGCTCTATTATGGGGAGTCGCAGTTGGTCTAACCTTTGCTTTTTATACTTTATATCCTGTAGCTATTATGAAAGAATGGGGTGTACTTATTGTAGTAGGATGGGGAATGCTAATCGGAGGTATTGTACTTGGTGTAATCTCGCAAGTTTGGAGTTCAGATGAATGGGGCCTATTATTAGAACCGAAAATCGCATTAATATTAACTGCTATAATATTTTTTGGAACATCTGCCTTTGTATTGTTTTTAAGTAGTATGAAATATATAACAGCTGTAGAAACAAGTGTGTTGTCGAGTATGGAACCATTAACTGCTATGATTATTTCTGTTATTTGGCTTGGAAGAACACTAGCAATATGGCAAATTGTAGGCATAATAATCATGCTTGTTTGTGTGACTTGGCTTTCCTTTGAAGGAGATAAGCAACAAGAAGACATATAAATTTGGTTAAAAAATAAACAAAATGAATGGTCTCTTTCACTTTTGAGTGATGGGGACTTTTTTAAATATATATGAGAGAAAACGTTAATAAAATTATCCTTCTAAATATTTTGAGTTTTTATAACACAAGTTATGGCCATTTTATGGCATAATAAGGAACAATTAAATAAATTTCGAGAGACGAAATGAATATAGGGGGTTATACCATGAAGACAATGTTTTCATACATAAAACCATACAAATGGTTCGCTGTTATTGCTATTTCGCTCATGCTTGTAGAGCTTGCTGTTGAGTTAATACAGCCACTAATTATTAAGAAAATTATTGATGATGGAATCGTTTTACAAGATTCTGCAACGGTTTGGTTATGGGGCGGAATAATGATGCTAATAGCATTCCTAGGTTTTATCGCAGGTGTTACGAATTCATTTTTTTCAGCACATGCTTCACAAAGCTTTGCCTTTGATTTGCGAAATGCATTGTTTAAAAAAGTACAATCATTTACAATGGCGACGTTTTTGAGGTTTCCAACGGCAGGACTGATTACGCGCTTAACAAGTGATGTATCTCAAGTACAACAGGTCTTATTCATGAGTCTAAGAGTCATGTTACGTACGCCTCTTGTTGTAATTGGTAGTTTAACAATGGCTTTTTATGTGAATCCATCATTAGCCGTATATCTTGTAATAGGTGCTCCGTTTTTAGCTATTTTCTTATTTTTAATGGTTCGCAAAGGTATTACATATTTTTCAGCCGTTCAAATGCGTGTTGACCGAGTCAATCGTGTTATTCAAGAGAATTTACAGGCGATGCGGTTAGTAAAAGCCTATTTGCGTGGTTTGTACGAAGCAAGTAGGTTTGAAAAAGTAGCGAAATCTTTGAAGGTAGATACCTCTAAAGCGTTACGAACGATGGAGTATATTCAGCCTTTATTGCTGTTTGTAATGAATGTTAGCTTGCTTGTGGTTCTTTGGTTTGGAGCGGGGAAAATTGAACAAGGAGAAACACAAATCGGTGAACTTGTAGCGATAGTCAACTATGCACTACGTATGACAGGGGCATTTTCAATGTTTTCATTTATTATCGTATTTATTTCACGTGCGAAAGCATCAGCGGATCGTATGGAGGAAGTATTGTTAATTGAAGAAGGTTTAGAAGACGATGAGAAGGATGAAGGTTCTCTGAAAGTTGGGCAACGTGGCACTCTACGTTTTGACAACGTTTCTTTTAAATATCCACAAACAGATGAATTCGTATTACGTAATATCTCTTTTGAATGTGATCAAGGTGAAAAATTAGCTATTATGGGTGCGACTGGCTCTGGTAAATCAACATTGTTACAGCTATTACCCCGTTTTTACGATACGACGTCAGGGGATATCTTGGTGGATGGAGTGAATGTGAAAAACTGGCCTCTAGAAAAGTTGCGTGAGGCGATTGGTTATGTACCACAGCGTGCATTGTTATTCACAGGTTCTATTCACGATAACGTAACATGGGGCAAAACAGCTGCTTCAATTGAACAAGTACAAGAAGCAACAATACACGCCCAAATCCATGATTCAATTCAGCATTTTCCAAATGACTACGAAACGAGAGTTGGCCAAAAGGGAGTAAACTTATCAGGTGGTCAAAAACAACGATTATCTATTGCAAGGGCATTAATACGTAAGCCGGAATTTTTGATCTTAGATGACAGTACAAGTGCATTAGATGTCAAAACGGAATCTGCATTATGGAGTGCGTTAGAGGGTGAAGAGGCAACAATGCTTGTTGTAACTCAGAAAATTCGAACAGCAAAGGGAGCTGACCGTATTTTGCTACTAGAAGACGGATTCGTGTCAGCATTTGGTACTCATGAAGAATTGATGGAAGGCTCTATATTGTATCAAAAAATTGCGACCTCACAACAAGAGCAGGGGGTGGATGATAATGTTTAAAGCAATTCGAGAACCTTTTGGTTATAAAAATATTTTGACGAAAGAAGATATACAAAAGAAGCGTAGTAAGAAGGTGGATCGCGCAACAAATTGGGGTTCAACGTTAGGCCATATTTGGCGTATCGTGGATGAACAACGCGCGCTATTAATTGTTGTACTACTCATGGTAGTAGCGAGCTCGGTATTTTCATTACTAGGTCCTTATTTAATTGGGAAAATTATTGATAATCACATTATGAAAACGCAGTTTGCAGGATTGTCTAAGCTGATATTTGGTTTGATTGCCATTTATATAGGTTTGTCATTATCATTGTTCCTCCAAAACTATTGGATGATTGGTATTGCGCAACAAACGATTTATCGCATGCGCACAGGTCTATTCACAAAACTGCAGAAGTTACCAATTTCATTTTTTGATAAGCGTCAACATGGCGAGTTAATGAGTCGTATGACAAATGATATTGAGAATGTTAGTTCGACCTTGAATAGTACATTTATTCAAGTATTCTCAAGTGTTTTAACGTTAGTTGGGACGTTGGTTGTCATGTTGTCAATGAGTCCTCTATTAACACTTTTGACGATGATCATCATCCCAGTAATGTTCGTTGCTACAAGATGGATTACACGCCGTACAGGTAAGTTATTTAAAGAGCAGCAGCAAGCATTGGGTGCATTAAATGGGATGATTGAGGAGTCGATTTCAGGACAACGAATTGTTAAAGCTTTTTCTCAGGAGCAGCGTATGATTGAAGAGTTTGCAGAGAAAAGCAGTAAGTTACGAAACGTTGGCTTTTGGTCTAATGTTTACTCAGGTGGTATTCCAAAGGTCATGAACCTTTTAAATAATGCAAGCTTTGCCATTGTTGCGGGCGTCGGTGGTTTATTAGCATTGAAGGGCCAAGTGACAATTGGAACGATTGTGATATTTTCAGAATATGCTCGTCAGTTTACACGTCCACTAAACGATTTAGCGAATCAATTTAATAATGTTTTATCAGCTATTGCAGGAGCAGAACGCGTTTTTGGTATTATGAATGAAGAAGAAGAGAAGGATTTAGCTTCAGATAAAGTAATCCAACAACTACAAGGTGACGTAAAGTTCAATGATGTCTCGTTCAAATATGAACAAACAGATGAAGCACATACGATAAAAAATGTTAGTTTTCATGTAGAGGCAGGGCAAACAGCTGCTTTAGTAGGAGCTACAGGGGCTGGTAAAACAACTATTTTACAGTTACTTGCACGTTTCTATGAAGTAAATAAAGGTGAAATTACTATTGATGGTACACCCATTCAAGAAATGTCACGTCAAAATTTGCGCAGTCAAATGGCATTTGTTTTACAAGATCCGTTTTTATTTGAAGAAACGGTTAGGGAAAATATTCGGTATGGTCAGTTAAATGCAACAGATGAGGAAGTAGAAGAAGCTGCACGTAAAGCTAATGCACATGATTTCATTATGAAATTGAAGAATGGTTATGATACATTTCTGTCTGCTGATGGTGCTGAAATTAGCCAAGGTCAAAAGCAGCTATTATCTATAGCAAGAGCACTTGTTGCAGACCCTGTAATTCTGTTGTTAGACGAAGCAACGAGTAGCATAGATACTGTAACAGAGTTGAAAATTCAAGAAGCTCTAGAACGTTTAATGAAAGGGCGTACAAGCTTTGTAATCGCTCATCGATTGAATACGGTACGACAAGCTGATATCGTCTTTGTCATGCAACAGGGTGAACTTGTTGAAGCAGGAAACCAGCAGGAGTTAATGGAGAAACAGGGGCTTTATTATAAAATGTTAGAAGAATCAAATGCATAACTCTTTAGTAAATAGGAAAGGCATTCACCCATTTCATATGGATGAATGCCTCAGAGTGTCGACCAAAGGCATCGAGAAGTCAATTCCCGATGCCTTTGGTCATTTTTACATTCTTTTTTAGGTTTAAATAGAACCACTGGATCAAAACTTGGTCGCCCATAGGGTGAATACAAGTTTTCAACTAATGGATAAATAAAGGAAAGATCGATTGTAGCCTCTAGTATTCGGATTAAATGGTCTGTGGCACCAATTACTCAATTGTCAGCTTTTCTAATTGTTCACGTTCATTGATTTGATTCTTCGTCATCATCTTCCATCACCTTAAAAATATTGTTTATAGTAGACTGTGATAGTTACATTCAGTTGATTGGAGCGGCTCGGCCCCGCCCGCGGAAATCAACGGACTTATTCATACATATTTTTTTATGTGGTAAATAGTTTGCTCTTAAAGAGAATCGGGCGTTTTGCACGAATATCTCCGATGAAGAATAATCCATATGGGATGAACTTTTTAATAACTAAAGAGCCTATGATAGAAATACCCAGACATAGAACTGTATAACCAACGAGACCGTAGTCAAAGAAATTATTCATCTGTTTATCTATCGAAATATGCATATACATAATAGTGATTGACTGCATTTCTATAAATTTCAACGCTTTAAATGGTGTAAAGCGCGTAATAAATTGGAATATACCGAAAATGGTAATGATAAAAATAAATGGGATGATAAGATCCATTAAGGCATCATTGTACCGAATAAACTTCAAGCTTAAGTGATAATCAAATTGATCTATCCATGCCAGATACATTGCTAAGAGCGAACTAACTGTACAAATTGTCCATAAGGGCAAACGTATGTGTAAAAATAAATCTTTTGCATAATAGCCAATGGCGAAGTAGACCAAAGTTATAAGCGTAACATCTAAATTCCATAGTATAGGTATAGTTTGTGAAGCTTCAGCAGACGAGCCACCAATAACATCTATTACATAGTAGCTTTGGATATGAGCGATAATATAGCAAATTGCAAGTACAAAAAATTGATAGAAGCGGTTTAAATATTTTGTTAGTAGTAAGAATAATAAATAAGTAAAGAATAAGACCGTTGTAAACCAGAATACACCGTAAGATCCGCGTGCATAACGTCCACCAATAATGAGCGTACTTAAATCCTCCACATACCATGAAATATCGGTATTTCCATAAGCGAATGCCAATATATAACGAATACATGTAATAACCAATATGAAGAAGAAATAGGGAATCATCAATTGCATAAATCGTTTTTTTACAGCTTTACGAATAGGCTCGTCCTTTGCTAGCGGTTTGAAGAATAATCCACTCAGTACGAAGAAAGCTGGCATATGGAACCAATATATATATTGTAAAAGAGGGTAATCCAATTCTCCAGGAAAATGACCTATTACTACTAATATCATTAAAAATCCCTTAGTAACATCAACCCAAGTTAATCGTTGTTTTGTCATAGTAAAACCTCCATCTCGATATTCTATACCCCTAAAAAGCCAAATGATAGTCGCATTATTTGATAATTTGTTATCATTTAGATGACAAATCAATTACAACAAGGTGGTTTCAATTTGAATATTTTTATAATGAAAGCAACATACCCCATTGATGGTGAAACTTATCAGGAAGTTTTACGATTATTGGGTAAATCTGAATTAGAAGATAAACTAGATTACAAAGTGGTGATGAACGAAAGTAGCTGGTGCAACCCGGAGGCATATGGTTTTCTAGTGCTGGCTTATGATGATGATAAGGATGAACTAGTTGGTGTAGCTAGTGCCGTTGATACAATGGGTTTCAATACATTTGAATGGTCAGCAGTTGTAGCTCCTATGTATCGAGGTATGGGGATTGGAAAACAACTAGTAGAGAGTATTACAACTGGATTTAATGAACGCAATGCTGCTGGAGAATTAGCTCTAACATTAAATGGTGACAAAGGGCGTGAATTCATAGAAGCACAAGGTTATGAATATAGTTTTTCAGAAGCGACACTACGGGCAGATGCTGAATATACAGATGTCCTTAGCGACTTAAAAATTCGCTTATATAATGGAGAACGCGATCCACTTGTTACTATTTTTGAATCTGCATTTGATGATACTCCAGAAGATACAGATCATCTAATCTCTACGAATACGTCAACAGAGGGACGTGTATTATGGGTTGCTGAAAAAGATGGTGTAGTTGTAGGTACTGTGACTTCAGTTGAAGAGAATGACGTCCAGTGGGTAACTGCATTAGCTGTACATCCTGATTTCCAACGCCAAGGTATAGGAGCAGCACTTTTAGCGTGGGTTAAAAATATTGCTGCTCAAAAAGAACAATCTACAGTATTGCTTGATGTTGAGATTGAAAATGAACAAGCGCTATCTGTCTACGAACGTGCTGGATTTTCGAAAATACAGCAAGTAGATTATTTCGCGAAAAAATAATATCTAGAAAAGAATTATCAGAAGGGGATTATTAGATGAAAGTCATATGTTTTGGAGATAGTATTACAGCGCGAAAAGAAAACTATCCAAAACCGGTTTTAACATCCATGCTAAAGCTGAAAATGAAACAGCATCAATTTATTAATGCAGGAGTATCTGGTAATACAACGGAGCAAGCTAGAGTTCGTTTTAAGAAGGATGTACTTTCAAAAAATCCTGATGTTGTAACGATATTATTTGGAGGAAACGATTCTGCAAAGCACAAATTAATCCCGATTGGCATCTTTAAATCTAATATTCGCTACTTTGTTCAGCAAATTGGAGCTGATGGAATAATTCTAATTACATCTCCGCCGGTCGATGAAGCATTACAACCAAATCGTAAAAATAAGAGGTTGAAAGAATACGGCCAAGCAGTCAAAGATGTCGCTGAAGAAACAGGATGTCATGTCATTGATTTTTTTGAAATTCTTTATAGTAAGCCGAATTACAAAGAGCTTTTGGTGGGCATAAAAAACGATGGATTACACTTTGGAGAAGCCGGTTACGACCTGTTATCAGATGCGATAGTAGCAGAAATAAATAAAATAGATGATGTAAGTAAAAAGGGTTTTTTCAAAAGTATATGGAGTATATTTAAATAATCTTAAGAATACCAAGTAAATTGCAGTTTGCTTGGTATTTTTAATTTACTAAGTCATTAAAAGAGGTATCTAAATTCATAAGTCATTTAAGGACAGTAGTAGTGTAATAACGATCTATATTTAACGAATCATATATTTTTCTAGATTCTAACTGAAAATTTGAAATTAATAATAATTTTTACTAAAAATATACATATTCTGTCGATAATATTCATAAACTAATGGTAATGTTAAGTGAGTACAAAAACCATCGCAAAGGGGAGATCTACAATGAGATTACCTGCACTAGGAAAAGTCGATGTAAAAAATGAAAAGCAAGTAGTAAAAGAGAAAAAGGGTATCCGTAGAAAGATAATGAATATCTTTTCTAAAAAACAAAATTATTATCCTCTCTCTGCGAGAAAATAAAAAAGAGGCTTCCAATTGTCGGCTTATAAACGACTTTTGGAATGCCTCTTTATTTTTATTCTGCTAATAAAAACGCACTGCGTGAAGAGCCTACAAGATGTAGCTCATGCATGGCGCGAGTGACAGCTACATATAGAAGTTTACGGTCAAGTGCTGTATCACGGAAAGGCCTTTCGATGGCTGTTACAATAACTGCATCGAATTCAAGCCCCTTCGCTAAATGACTTGGTATGACGAGAAGCGCACCCTGGTCAATCTCGGATGATTCAGATAAAGTCTGAGCCATTACACCTGTATTTTGTAATATCTTCGTATAGTTCATTGCTTCATCAGAAGTTTTACAAATGAGTGCGATGGAACGGTGCCCTTTTGCTCTAATTTGTTGATGAATATTTTCAATCTCTACGGGGTCAATTATTTTCATCTCATGGAAAGTTGGTTCATCTCCATGACGGACAACTGGCTCTACAAGTGGTAAATCTTCGCCCATTTTCGATAAAATCTCATTTGCAATAGCCATAATTTCTATTGTAGTACGATAGCTTTTTTGCAAAGTTTTATAAGTAGCGCGAGGGAATAACTCGCGTACGGGCGTCCAATCCGTTAAGGAGCGATAACTATGTATTCCTTGGGCCAAGTCGCCTACCATAGTGAACATATCAGTTTCTAGACCTTCTTTTAAAGCAGCTAACTGGAATAAGCTATAATCTTGCACCTCATCGATGAAAACTACGCGCATTTTCCATTTTTCGTTGACGCCTTTAATTTTGGCATGCAAATAGAAGATAGCAGCCAAATCTTCTAAGGCCCAAGTTTCTTTTATATGAGCGTTAAAAAATTGCTCATGCTCTGATTCAGACCATTCAGGAGATAGCTCTATTTGCAAATCATAATTTGTCAAAAACTCACGATACAAGGCTTTGACTTTATGCTTTTTAAAGCGCTTCATATAATTTGAACAGGTAGATTTAGCCATCTTTTCAACAGCTGGAATACGAACATCACGTTCATCAATCCATTTTGTTACCGTCTGTTTACGTTTAGCTGCATCTTGAATACCAAACAAAGCTTTATCCAAAATTTCATCATATCTTTTATTTAAAGAAAGTAGTATTTGCTTTTTCTTTTGTCGTACATAATTTTGTAGCACAGCTTTAATTCGTTCAATTCGCTTTTCAATGGGCATATAGGCAAAATCATTTAAGAAAAGTTTTCTTAAATGAGAGCCTGTTAAAATACGATATTTTTCGATATAAACGTCTTCGAATTGATCAGCTATTTGGGATTCAATCTTTTTCAAATAGCGATCCATAACATCTCGGAATTCAAGTGAACCCTTCATTCTGGTTAGCCAAAGCACTGTTTCATCGATAACGTCTTCGCTCACAAGTTTTTCAAGCTGTTCATTTGGATTTTGGATTTTCAGCTTTATATCAGTTGCTTGTTGCACATAATCTGAGTATGTTGTTTGGCAAATTTGATCGACACCAAGCTCAGGTAAAACGTCGCCAATATAGTCTATGAACAGCTGATTAGGTGCTAAAATCATCAATTCTTTTGCGTTGAAATGCTCACCCATTGTATATAAGAAATAAGATATTCTATGGAGTGCAATAGTTGTCTTTCCAGATCCAGCTGCACCTTGTACGAGTATCGGTTGCTTTAAGTGAGCACGAATAACATCGTTTTGTTCAGCTTGAATTGTTGAGACGATTTCAGTAAGCCGAACATCAGCTTTACCTGCCAGTGCATCTTGTAATAGTTCATCGTTTGTTGTTAGGTCAATATCTTGGACGTCTAAAAGTTTGCCTTCTTCAATTTTATATTGCCGTTTTGAAAAGAGATGCCCATTGTATTCTTCGTCATGTACTTTATAAGTAAGATCACCAAGGCGCCCGTCGTAGTATACGTTCGCGACAGGAGAGCGCCAGTCAACTATGATAGGCTCTTGCGTTTCACGGTCAAAGAGAGATGTCTTACCAATATATAATTTTTCTGCTGGTTCGCCTTCTTTTTGGAAATGTATACGGGCAAAATAAGGTTTTTGCTGAACTGCTTCAAGACCTTCTTTTTGATCACGTGCCATTTCAAAAAATCGAGCATTCGTTAAAATATTGAGGTAGCTTAAACTTGAATCTAGGTATTCTAAATCAGCCATCGATTTTCGAATACTGTCCTGTGCTGATTGAACGTCACGTTTGGATTCTTCTAAGAGTTTTCGCATATAATGTTTTGTGTAAGCCAGGCGCTGAGCTTCTTGTTCAAAATCGGGATGCTTCTGTGTCATTTACAGTCCTCCAATTTGGCAATTTTGCGTCCTGTTTAAGATGTTGGGGTTTTGATAGCAATGATAAATATTACTACATGAATTCAGTGAGTACAAGTAAAAGTTTTCAATTGTCTGGAAATTTTAGAAAGTGTAGCATAAAATTAATGATTATATCTTTGGAGGAAATGATTTATGAAAATATTTGCACATCGTGGAGCATCAGGTGATTTCCCTGAAAATACATTATGCTCTTTCCGTGAAGCCGCAAGATTACCCATCTATGGTGTTGAATTGGATGTCCAACGTACAAAAGATGGCGTTCTCGTAATCAATCATGATGAACGTATCAATCGTACTTCAAATGGAGAAGGCTATATCCGTGATATGACCTTTGGAGAACTACGTTCATATGATTTTGGGTCATGGAAAGGCGAGCAATTTGCAGGAGAGAAAATTCCAACGCTGCAAGAAGTATTGGATATTTTCAAAACGACTCATCATATGATTAATATTGAATTGAAAACAGATGTCTTTTTATATAAGGGGATAGAAGATGAAGTAATAACTATGCTTATAGAAAATGACATGTTGGATAGAGTTGTCTTTTCATCATTCGATCATGAAATGGTGGAACGAGTATCAAAAAAGGCACCTCAGAATGAAGTAGGGGCATTATTCATGAAGATTTTAGTGAATCTCCATGAGTACGGTGTCATGATAGGTACAGATGCATTGCATGTTTCATTAGTAGCGGCTAAACGAGAAGCTGTCAAAACCGCAATTGAACGAGGTAATATAGTGCGCGTCTATACAGTAAATACAAAAGAAGACTATGATTTGATGAAAAAACTTGGAGTCGAAGCTGTTTTTACAGATTATCCGGAAAAACTCTATTTGCATGGTAATAGATGAGGGGATAGGGCTCGCTAACGCTATTGGGATTGGTTAAGGGAAATCTGGAGAGGGATTAGTGCTACTGGGGAGAGGATTATCGCTACTCGATGGGATTAGGGCTACCCGGGAAGGAATTATCGCTACTCAGAAGAGGATTATCGCTACTCAGAGTGGGATTATCACTACTCGGGAGAGAATTGTCGCTACTCGATGGGATTAACGCTACTCGGGAAGGAATTAACGCTACTCAGGAGAGGATAAGCGCTACTCAGAGTGGGATTATCACTACTGGGGAGAGAATTATCGCTACTCGATGGGATTAACGCTACTCGGGAAGGAATTAGCGTTACTCAGGAGAGGAAAAGCGCTACTCAGAGAGAGATTATCGCTACTGGGGAGAGAATTGTCGCTACTCGATGGGATTAGGGCTACTCGGGAAGGAATTATCGCTACTCAGGAGAGAATAAGCGCTACTCAGAGAGAGATTATCGCTACTGGGGAGAGAATTGTCGCTACTCGATGGGATTAGCGCTTCTCGGGAAGGAATTATCGCTACTCAGGAGAGAATAAGCGCTACTCAGAGAGAGATTATCGCTACTGGGGAGAGAATTGTCGCTACTCGATGGGATTAGGGCTACTCGGGAAGGAATTAACGCTACTTAGGAGAGGATAAGCGCTACTCAGAGAGAGATTATCCCTACACAGAGAAAAACTATCACTACTCGAGGAGACTGTCGTTTCTCAAAAAAATCTAATCTTCCTCAAAGACCACATTTTTAACAACACCCCAAGATAAAAGGACAGCCTCTCTATCGAAACAGAGGCTGTCCTTTTTACCATTTGGCTAAATGTTCTTCGGCGGTACCGATTAATTGTTGGATAGGTAAGTAACAACCACTGTCTAATCGAACGCGACCGTTAAAATAACCAACCATTTGATGCACTTCGGATTTGATAACTTTGGCGTTTGTTGTAGCAATACGTTCAAAGAATGGGGTGAATGTAAGTTGAACATCATCCGTGAATTTAGATTTAATATGCCAAGGTTGCATAAAATCTTTTGCATTGTATTCGAAAATGACATCTTCATGGATTTTAGTCATTTTACCATCTAGGAATATTGCATTTTCCGTCATGCCAGTGCCATCTGTCCATTGGCCACCTAAGTTTAGGCCGATTCGGTGACCTCTACATTTTTGGGAAGCCATAGCCCAGTTCCAAGTTGCTTCACGTGGCCAAACGCCACGACCGTAATCGAGTACTGCGTAGCACTCTTCTTCTTGAAAATTATAACGTTTTTCACCTATTTTTACGTAACCGTTAGTTGGTAATGAATGATGTTTCCCAGTAAATTGGAAGGTTTGACGGTTCCAAGGAATGACCACATTGAGAGAGTCGTCGTTTACAGGGTGTTTGATTGTTAAGTCAGCATGCAGTAAATCGCCATCAAAATCAGGGATAGTAACAGTCATTTGTGTTTCATTTTGCGCGTATAACAGTTGGATTTTCATATCATCGTGAATGAAATTTACAGTTTCTAAAACGTTTGTAGGCATTTTTACTTTATTGCCCAAGGGAATGGTGATTGTCTTTTCAAAGTAACGTTGAGTTTCGTAATCTAAGAAGTAGACGAAACAAACAGCAGCATAATCTAAATGGCTAATAGTTGCAGAGAACATAATTTCATCTCCGAAAACACACCAATAATTCCATTTCTTTTTACGCATGAAATGGCCTTTCAAATTACTATTGATAATCGGTTTTCGAGCGAATCCTATGGCAGCGGGATTTAGATTACCCTTCTTGTCACATAATAATGTCGACTCAACAATTTCTTTTTCTGCGTGCTGTGTCAATTTCGAACACCCTTTCAAACGTAAAATAGGAGAAACAAATTAGTTGTTTTCATTGTACCAAATTTTTGACTTATATTGGGCGATTCAAATAAGGAATATTGAAATTGTTGTATAAATGTAAAGACACTGACAAATATCATAGAAATGTAATAATGTGAATAATAATTTGAGGTCCTTTATAAATAGATAAATTTAGTTAAAACGACTTTTAATGACAAAATAACTACTTTATAAAATCTTTTGTGATAATGGAAATATTAAATTAGGGCAGTGCATATACTTGGGTAAGGAGGTGTGATGGAGCAGTTTACAATCGACAAGCAGCTGTCGCTTACGCCGATAAATGGTGGGACAGCTACAATCCATCATTTCCGCGATTTGATGTGGATTGTACTAATTATATATCGCAATGTCTTCTTGCAGGCGATGGTCCGATGTGGGGATCGCCAAACCGATCGGAGGGATGGTGGCTTAGAGGAGGGAATTGGAGTTTTAGTTGGAGTACACCGCATTCATTGCGTTGGTATTTAGAAACTTCAAAGAAGGGACTGAGGGGAAAGCGAGTTTCATCTGCCTATGACTTAGAACTTGGAGATATTATTTTTTACGATTTCCAAAATGATGGACGAATAGATCATTCTGTCATTGTTACAAGTTTTCAAGATGGTGAACCTCTAGTGAATGCCCACACATCCAATAGCTTTCATCGACCATGGGAATATTTAGACTCAACTGCTTATACGCCGAATATGAAATACTACTTTTTTCACATAGAAGATGATATATTACCAATATAATAAAGTACCCGACCTATTCAATGGATAATAGGTCGGGTTTGCTGTGTTTTCAAAAAAAGTAGAATATTATAATGTTGATTTTTTTATTATTTTTTTGATTTCCAAGCTTTTTCTTGATAGGATTCGATAATATCAAAGCGATGTTTGTAAACTATGATTAGAATAATAAGAACGATTGGCCACGCAACTGGTAAACATCCGCTGTAAATAATCGATCCTATATAACATACATAACCAAAAAGCATACTTAGTGTTGCGCTTTTTAGGAAAGGAATTGGAATTAAAAATCCAACGACAAAAGCTAGAAATAATAGAGGATTAAAAGCAAGTGTAACTCCGACAAAAGTTGCAATACCTTTTCCACCTTTTCCTTTTAACCAAAAAGGAAATAGATGCCCGATAATGACAAGGACACCAGCAACTGCAATTGAAAATGCTGTTTCGTTCAGCAAGTAGCCCAGTAGAACAATGAGTAACCCTTTGCTACCATCACCAATTGAAGTTAGTAAAAATGCAGATTTACCAATAACTGCACCAGCATTTCTAGCACCTAAATTCCCGCTACGATGCTCCCGTAAATCGATTTTTCGCCATTTGCCTACCCACCATGCAGTCATGAATGTACCGGCAAAGTAACTTATTAGCCAATAACAAATCGTCAAATAAGACATACAAAATCCTCCAGACTCTTTTTTACAGTATGTAGGAAAAATAACTATGAAAACAACCCTTTTTTTAACGAACATCAAATATATGGAGGATTACAATTGAGAAAGATAAGTGCATTACTACTATTTGTAATCATCCTCAGTGGCTGTACATTAGTCGATTTTGAAACTAATTCCCAAATCAAATACGGTTTATTAGTACTCAAGCACACAGATATTGCAGAGAATTCTGTCATTCCATTACGAGGTGAATGGTTATTTTTCACTCATGAATTACTATCTACTAAAGAAATAGAGAAGAGGGTGAAAACATCAAATGTAGATAAAGAATATTTGACGAGCTCTTGGAATGACCCTGTAGGAAGTGTGAAAGGGTATGCAACATATGCTCTCTATTTACAAATTCCTAAAGATCAGATTGGTCACACATTTGCGTTTTCTACTCGTTTCCAATCAAACGCTTATAAATTGCTAGTCGATGGAGTGCTTATTTCATCGAGTGGTTCTGTTGGTACTTCTAAAGATACATCAGCTCCTTCAATGATACCTAGAATTGGTTATTTTGTTCCTAAAGCTGAAAAGATTTTAGTCGTTTTGCAAGTGTCTAATTTTGAAGACATTGTTGGACAAGCAAGTGAAGAGATTTTATTTGGACAAGCAAATGCTATAGTCAATTATCATTCAGATCGACAAGCAGCTCTGCTATTTATGAATGGCAGTGTAATTATTATAGGGATATATCATATAATTATATTTTTATACAGGAAAACTGAACGGCCTTTCCTTTATTTTGGTTTGTTGAGTCTATTCATAGCAATGCGTTCACTTTTCGTAGGGCCATTGCTTTTGCAAATGCAGTTTTCACATTTGTCTTGGTTTTTACTAAAGCGAATAGAGCACACATTAATCTATGGATCAGTCCTTACATATATGGCTTTTATTTCTCGACTATTTCCTAGAGAAGCTGGTAAGAAGACAGTTTATATAGTCATGGCAATAATCATGCCACTACTATTGCTAACTTGGGTGACACCACCGAGCTTTTTTAAACCTCTATTCTTTGATGTGTTTCCCCTTGTTTTTATACTTATGTTTTGCATAACAATTATATTAGTGAAGGCTTTACTAAATAAAAGACCAACTGCTCTAATGAATTTAATTGCGAATTTATTGTTTTTTACAACGGTGGTGAACGATTATTTATTTGCCAAGGGTTTAATAGATACACTCATGCTTTCAATTTACGGATTTTTCTTCTACGTCATTTTGCAGGCATTTAATTTAAGTCGCAATTACGCAAGAAATTTCTATGAATCTGAATTACTAGGTAAAAAATTAATGATATTAAATACATCACTTGATAAAAAAATTCATGAAAGAACATATGAACTACAGTTGAAAAATGAGCAATTGAAGCAACTGACTGAATTAGATGGCTTAACGGGTATTAATAATCGGCGCTATTTTGAAGACCGACTACCAATCTGTTTCCATGAAAGCTACAAAGATAAGTGGCCGCTAACAATACTCATGATTGATATTGATGAATTTAAAAAATATAACGATACATATGGACATCTAAAAGGTGACGATCTTATTTGCCATACTGTGAATATAATGAAGGATATCGTAGCTGACCGAGGCGTGATTTCTCGTTATGGTGGAGAAGAATTCGCAATCGTTATTCGAGAAATGGGTGAGGTTGAGGCAAGGGTACTTGCTGAGAAAATACGCAGTTCAGTTGAAAATTCTAAATTTGAACACAAAGGTAGAAGTGATACACAAATTGCAACTATTAGCATCGGTGGCACTACGACATTTATGCATTCATTTGAATCGGTAAGTGATTTTATCGAAGCAGCAGACCAAGCACTTTATCAATCAAAAAATAACGGTCGCAACCAAACGAACTTTTTATAAAAAAAGATAGTGATTTCTTTCGTCTTTTTTTGTTTTTTTTTAGGAATATGGTATGGTGGATAGTGATGCATACATAAGTCGTATGATGAAACTTACTGCCAAATTGTAAAGATTTGCAGAGTAGGAGTGATAGAAATGAAGGAACAATCATTAACAGTAATAGAGGCAATTACACAACGCCGTTCCATTAAAATGTTCAATGGTCAGCCGATTGATCGTGAAGATTTAATGTCGATAATTGACGATGCGGTATGGGCACCTAATCATGGGAACCGTCAACCTTGGCGATTAGTAGTGGCATGCGATTCTGAATTAGAACCATTAAAAGACCTTATTCGTGAATTTGCTGTACCAAATTGGAAAGAGCTTTCGGAAGATGAGCTTCAAAGCAAGATGAGTAAATTCTCATTACCAGGTGCATATGCATTTGTAGTTATTCCAGAAGATGCACGACAAAAAGAACGCTTAGAAGACTTTGCTGCAGCAAGTTGCTTTATACAAAATATGCAACTACTTGCATGGGATAAAGGAATCGGTGCATGCTGGAAAACTCCTGCTTGGCTAGATAATCCAAAATTCCGTGAACCAATGGGTGTAAAACCAGGTGAACGCATTATTGGCATGTTACAATTTGGCTACTACGACCTTGTACCAAAAGAAAAACCACGTAAATCAGCAAGTGAAATTGTAACGATTTTTGGTGAATAGAAAACCATAGTACTTCTATGTTATTAGAAATCCCGTATGCGTTAACTCAACGTATGCGGGATTTTTTGATTGGGGAGTGGTGAGTAGGTTAAAAGAGAGTATGAGAGTAGGTTAAATGTGAGCTCAAGCGATGCAAAGTAGAAGTTTGATTAATAGCAACTTAGTACTATCAATTAATTCAGTTTTGTACATAAAAAAACGCTCCTATTTTTAATAGGAGCAGATTAATATTTTTATTTATAGGGCATCCTTATCAACTGCTGCTACTTCGTAGTAGTAGTCACTGATAACACGGAGTCCTTTGTCATAATTTTCTAGATGGAAGTGTTCGTTTGGTGCATGGAAGTTTTCGCTTGAAAGTCCGAAGCCCATTAAGATCACTGGAGTTCCTAGAATTTCATCAAATGCTGCGACGATGGGAATTGAACCACCACCACGAATATATGCTGTTGGTGTGTTATATACTTTTTCGTAAGAACGTCCAGCAGCTTGGATTAGTGGATGATTCATTGGTGTAATGAATGGTTTACCCTTATCGAAGTCAGTAACTGTAATCTCAACACCAGTTGGCTTGTGCGCTGCGATATGTGCTCGTAGCTTTTCTACAATTTCTTCAGGATCTTGGTTAGGAACAAGGCGACAAGTTATTTTTGCACCAGCTTCTGCAGGTAAAACTGTTTTAATACCCTCGCCAGAGAAACCACCGAAAACTCCGTTTACTTCTAGTGTTGGGCGCGCCCATGTATGCTCAAGATAAGTGTAGCCCTTTTCACCGAATAATTCTTTCACACCAATTTCCTCTTTGATACCTTCTTCGTCAAAATCTAAAGCGCGAAATGCTGCACGTTCTTCGTCCGTAAGAGGAAGGACATTGTCATAAAAGCCATCTACTGTAATAGTGCCATGTTCGTCATGGAAGGATGCCAAAATATCAGCTAAGGAATGTATTGGATTTTGTACGCCGCCTCCATAAAGTCCTGAATGAAGGTCACCTTTAGCTCCACGAATATCTATTTGTACCCCCGTTAAACCACGTAAAGCATAGCAAACAGCAGGTTTCCCAGGTGCGTAAAGACCTGTATCTGAAATTAAAACTAAATCTGCAGCTAGGTAGTCTTTATGTTCCTCGACGAATGTAGGTAAGTTTTTACTACCAATTTCTTCTTCACCTTCGATTAAAAATTTCACGTTCACGGGTAGCTCACCGTTTATTTGCATTAAAGCTTCTATGACTTTAATATGCATGAACACTTGACCTTTATCGTCACTTGAACCACGTGCATATAAAATATTGTTGCGAATCTCAGGTTTAAACGGTTCGCTATCCCATAAGTTTAAAGGATCAACAGGTTGTACATCATAGTGACCATATACTAAAATAGTTGGTTTTCCTTCAGCGTGTAACCAATCTGCAGTAACAGCGGGGTGGCCACCAGTTTCATTGATTTTGATATTTTCTAATCCGACTTTTTTCATAGCATCACCTAAAAAAGCAGCGGCCGTTTTCATATCTTCTTTATGTTCAGATAAAGAACTGATGCTTGGAATAGATAAAAACTGCTTTAATTCTTCCAAATGTTCCTCGCGTTTGGTAGTGAAATATTGGTCTATACTATTCATAATTATCCCCCATTTCAAAATATTCGATAATAGAATGATTATAGCATATCCCTTAAATTAATTAGAAAGGTACACATGAAAAGAGGGAGATTATCAATAATATGGTATATTATCTATATGAAAATGTACTGAATTCGTTTATTAACAGGAGGAAGTTTAGTTGGAGTTTATAGGTTTAATCATATGTTTGTTGGCGTCATTTTTCTTTTCAGGCAGTGAAACAGCGTTAACAGCTATTAATAGGATGAAGGTCCAGTTGCGTGCTGAGCAAGGAGATCGCATGTCTGAAAAATTGTTTTTGCTCATTTCGCATCCGGACCGCATGATTACAACAATTTTAATCGGGAATAATATTGCGAATATACTACTGCCAACATTCTTAACTATCATCGCACTTCGACATGGTTGGCAACTTTCAGTAGCTACAACAATTTTGACGGTTATTATCATTATATTTGGAGAAGTTCTTCCAAAAACAATCGCAGTAACATTTGCGGATAAAATTGCATACATGGTCGCTCCGATAATTGCATTGCTAGTGCAAATTTTGCGCCCAATTACATGGATTATCCAAAGGTTTACCAATATTTTTATCCAAATTATTTCAAATGGGGCAGTGAAAGAAGCCATACTAACAAAAGAAGAGCTTCGATCGATGGTAGACATTGCTTCTACAGAAGGCACATTTGCTTTTGAAGAATCAGAACGACTTAAAGGTGTTATGGATTTTCCAGATAAAGATGTATCTGATGTTCTTGGTACACACAGAACAGAGGTTATTGGGCTTTCTATCCGTTCAACATTTGAAGAGGTGCGCGATACAATTTTAGAATATTCGTTCACTCGTTATCCGGTATACGATGAAAGTATGGATGATGTTGTCGGCATGTTCTATTCGAAGAAATTTATAGAATGGACATTAGACCCGTCTAAAACGCTTGATGATTTTATAGATCGTGAACCATTATTTGTCGTTTCGAATATCAATGTAGAAAAAGTATTTAAATTAATGCTGGCTAAGAAAAAGCATTTAGCTATAGTTCTTGATGAATATGGCGGGACACTTGGGATTATTTCACATGAAGATATAATAGAAGAAATGATTGGACAAGAAATCGAGGATGAATCAGATGAAGAAGAGGAGTCACTCATTTATGAATTAACTGAAACTAAACTTGTTTGTCATGGTCGTCTTGAAATTGTCGAGGCGAATCGAGTTTTTGAAGTAGATATTCCACAACTTCACGATACATTAGGTGGCTTTGTTTTGGAACAATGCGTTCATGTTCCAGAAGAAAATGAATCATTTAATTATGAAAATTTGCATGTCGTTGTAAATGAAATGGACGATAATCGAATCGTAAAATTAACGATTACAAAGAAGCCAGTCGAACCTGAAAAAGGGGAAGAATAATTGCAAATAAATAAAATCCTATCCAGGAAATTGGGTAGGATTTTTCTTTTGTAATGTAAACTCTCACTTAAGAGTGTTGATAAATCAACGTTTTAAAGACTAGATTACATGATTTATATGCTAACCTTACATGAATGTAATTAAATTGAAAGAGAATCCGATAGAGTGAAAGGTTTGTTTTTGCGACAATAGGTTTAACAAAGCAAGACGCGAATCGGAGGTAATGAAAATGAAAACAAAAACAAATACAAAAACAAATAAAAATACAACACTTGAAACAGTTTATGAGGAATATAATCGTTATATATATCATCTATGTCTAAAACTAACTCGCAATAAAGCAGAGGCAGAGGACTTAATGCAAGAAGTTTGGGTAAAAGTTGTACGTTATGAATCTTATGTAGCTGACGTAGATCACGTCAAAGCTTGGTTAACTACAATTTGTATGAACACTTTCCGCGACCGTTATCGCAAAAATGTTCGTCGTAGCAAATACATGATGAACCAACCTGATACTTTAGACGTTCCTGTGTTAGATTTGGTTCCCAATAATGAACTATCTACTGAGGAAGTTATTGAGCAAGATGCAATCGCTCAAATTGTGCAAGAAAAAATCGGTAAATTAGATGCTATTTATCGTACGACATTAGTATATTTCTATGTAAACCAATACTCACTTGTTGAGATTGCAGAATTAATGAATGTTTCAATCGGTACAGTTAAATCTCGTTTATTCCGTGCGAAACAACGTCTAAAAGAAATGATGATGGCTGATCAATCTTCAGTTGAGGCAATTATGCCTGCTTAATCTATAGTTGTCCGTTAATCAAAAGTCGGGCAATCTATACAGAGATCGCCGCCTTGAAAAACGGTAAATATATAAGAAGATAGCTACTCAAATGTGGGTAGCTATTTTTGTATGGCAGGAAAATATGATGGTTCAATTATAGGATTTGTACATTTTTGCCCAAAATAAAACCGCTAACATAAAAATTTCATGTTAACGGTTGTTATGAACCAAATAAGCATTTAGAGAAAATCTTACGGAGCGTATGAATTTCTTCTTCGCTGAGCATGCCAAACATTTTTTCGATAATTTCATTTACATGGTGATGTGCCGTTGATAGGAGTTCTCTACCAGTATCTGTAATCTCGAGTTGAGATGCACGACGATCTGTTTCATTTTGGGTCTTTTTAACAAGGCCGGCTTTTATTAGCTTGCTAGTTAGAACAGTTACTCCACCTGTTGTCACTTGAAGTTTTTCAGCGATAGCTGAAGGACGTTTTGGACCTTCGTTATTTAGAAGATCTAGTATTAAAATATGCGTTTTAGAAAAGCCCAGACTGTTCTGGCTATTCCATTCATTTGCCCATTTGCGCTCTAAAGAAGCAACCACTTCAAATAATGAAGAAATGCTTTCTCTTCTAGCATCATTCATATTACTCATCTCCAAAATGTTTCATTCAGCCTTCTAGTGAAAGGCGTTGCATTTCATAAAGCTCATAAGCACGCACCTTGCGTGGGATGAAACGACGAATATCCATATCATTATAGCCAACTTGTAGGCGTTTTTCATCGACTAAAATTGGGCTACGTAGCATTTTTGGATGATCCTTTACAATATCATATAGTTCTTGAATAGAAAGTTGATTAATATCGCAATTTAAGTTTTTGAAGTCTTTAGAGTTTGTAGAAATAATTTCGTCTGTACCATCTTCAGTCATGCTTAAAATCAATTTGAATTCAGGCAATGTTAACTGATCAGAAGTAATTCTTTTTTCAGTGAAAGAAATGTTATTTTCCTTTAGCCACTGTAAAGCCTTTTTTGATGATGTACAGCTCGTTTGAGTAAAAATTGTAACAGCCATCTATTTATCCCGCTTTCTCTATTGATTATTATACTTATATCTTACAAGTAAGATATATATAAGTCAATGGTTTTTATATAAAAAACAAGTTAAATTAACGTCTAAAGCAGAAAGTTTGAATTTTCGACAAAAATAGTAGCTGCTAAATAAAAAAATCCACTGTACTAATTATGCCCAGTGGATTTTGAAAGTATGAGTTATTTAGTGAACATCTTTTTTCTTAAAATTTCCGCCTTGAATTTCAGTCATATTACTGAAAGCGAGGAATGCAGAAGGATCAACGTCTTCTACAATGTTTTTTAACTTAGATTCTTCTAAACGGCTGATGACACAGAAAATCACTTGTTTATCATCTTTTGAATAGCCGCCTTGTCCATTTAAGTACGTAATACCGCGACCTAAGCGAGACATAATTTGATCTCCAATTTCATCCGCTTCATCACTAATAATCCAGATAGATTTCGTTTGATTCAAGCCTTCGGAAACAAGGTCAATTGTTTTGAATGCAATGAAATATGAAATAAGCGAATACATAGCTCGGTCAAAACCGAATACGAAGCCTGCACTACCTAAAATAAATAAGTTCATGAATAAAATAATTTGTCCTACAGAGAAGGGCAACTTTTTATTAAATAAAATGGCTAATGTTTCACTACCATCCAAGCAACCTCCAGCTCTAATTGCAATCCCAACACCGATTCCTAGTAATATACCACCTAGAACTGTAGCTAATAGAGTATCATTTGTGAATGCTGATGAATTATGCATAAATGAAGTCGCTATTGATAAAACGACGATTCCATAAGCGACTGAAAAGGCAAATGTACGGCCAATTTGTTTATAGCCTAAATATAGAAATGGTAAGTTAAAGAGGAATAGGAATAACCCTAGTGAAAGATTTGTAAGGTGAGAGGCCATAATGGCAATACCAGTGACGCCGCCATCAATCAAGTTGTTTGGGATGAGTACCATTTCCAGCCCAACAGCCATGATAAGTGCTCCTATTGTTAAAAAGAAAAGTTTAATTACATTTTTCTTAATTTTACTTTTTTTCCTTTGTACTATTTTAGCTTTCTTGTCTGAATCCATAAAAAAACACCGTCCTTATAATAATTTTCACACGATATGTTGCTGATTTCAAGGGATATCTACGAAATCATGGTAAATGTATAGGATTTGAAAAAACTCCGCAAAAGCGGAGTTTTTGTTTTTAGGTAAATATTAAACTTCGGGCGCTAGACTCTCAGTTCGTTTCGGTCTCTCGGCCAAAAGCGTCTTGTGTTCGAGCCCTCCAACGCCAGTCGGGCCAACAGGATGTTGGTCAGGTAGCCGTTGCCACAGGACGTAGCGACCTTAGGCTATCTTCCACCGACCTCGCAGCTGAACGAGCGCCTTCAGCATTTAGATAGATATCCAGCTTCGGGCGCTAGACTCTCAGGTCGTTTCGGTCTCTCGGCCAAAAGCGTCTTGTGTTCGAGCCCTCCAACGCCAGTCGAGTCTGAACGAGCGCCTTCAGCATTTAGTTATTGATGTCCAGTTGAGAACCATTCTGCTACGTCCCATACTTTTGTTACTAGGCCATCGTAAAATTCAGGTTCGTGGCTGACTAGGATGATTGTGCCTTTGTATTCTTTCATAGCACGTTTTAGTTCTTCTTTAGCATGAACGTCTAAGTGGTTTGTCGGTTCATCGAATAGCATCCAGTTACTTTCATCCATCATTAATTTACAAATACGAACTTTTGCTTGTTCTCCACCACTAAGTTGATTTAACGGGCGAGAAATATGCTCGTTTTTCAAACCTGTCGATGCTAGTACTGCACGTATTTGGCTTTGTTCCATGCTAGGGTATGCATTCCAAACGTCTTCAATCGGAGTGATGTTACCAGCTTTAACTTCTTGTTCAAAATAAGAAGGGAAGAGGAAGTCACCGCGTGTTACTTTACCACCAAGAGGTTGGACTTTGCCAAGCATGGTTTTTAATAGTGTTGATTTACCAACACCATTCATACCAACAAGGGCAATTTTTTCACCACGTTCGATTTCGAAAGTAAGTGGTGGTAATAATGGCTTGTCCTTGTCGTAGCCAATTAATAGATTTTCAGCTTCTACGACGTAACGGCCTGAACTACGAGATTCTTTAAAGTCGAATTTTGGTTTTGCTGCTGTTTCAGGACGGTCAATACGCTCCATGCGATCTAATTGTTTTTGGCGTGATTTTGCTCGGCCAGTTGTAGAATATCTCGCTTTATTTTTTGCGATGAAACCCTCTTGCTTTTTAATAAATTCTTGCTGCTTTTCATAAGCATCGATATGTTGACGCTTGTTAATTTCAGCTAGTTCTAAGAATTTCTCATAAGTGGCAGTGTAGCGAGTTAGTTTTGAAAATTCTAATTGGAAAATAACATCTACAACGCCATTCATAAATTCTGTATCATGTGAAATTAAGAAGAATGCGTGTGGATAACCTTTTAAATAATTTGATAGCCAAGTAACATGCTCTTCATCCAAGTAGTTTGTAGGCTCATCAAGTAATAAAACTTTTGGCTTTTCTAATAGAAGCTTCGCAAGTAATAATTTTGTACGTTGACCACCAGAAAGTGCTGTTACATCACGTTCAAGGCCGATTGCATCTAAACCAAGTCCGCGCGCAACTTCTTCAATTTTCATATCTAATGTATAAAAATCTCCTGCATCTAAAGCGTCTTGAATTTCTGCCATCTGTTCTAATAATTCCTCTAGCTCTTCAGGTGTTGCTTCAGCCATTTTGCCAGTAATTTCGTTCATTTCTGCTTCTTTTTGGTAAAGCGGTAAAAAGGCATCGCGTAAAGTTTCACGCATCGTTTTACCTGGTGTTAACACCGTATGCTGATCCAAATAACCGTAATGTGTGTTTGGCAACCATTCAACTTTGCCTTGGTCATGGATTAGTTGTCCCGTGATAATACTCATTAATGTAGATTTACCAACACCATTGGCTCCAACAAGACCAACATGTTCTCCCTCTACTATACGGAACGATACATCTTTAAAAAGTGTACGGTCGCCGAATGTATGGCCAAGATTTTCAACTGTTAAAATACTCATTATTTTGTCCTCCATATAAAATACGACAGTTGCACTTTGGAAATATGCGTTTTCCAACGATAATTGTAAATGTGGCAAGTCGTATTTCTTGTTATAGTTAGTAGTTTGATTTGGGTTTGGGCCAACAGGATGTTGGTCAGGTAGCCGTTGCCACAGGACGTGGCGAACTTAGGCTATCTTCCTTTAAACAACCTCGCAGCTGAACCATCGCCATCAGCATTTAGAGATATCCAGCTTCAGGAGCTAGACTCTCAGAGCGTTTCGGTCTCTCGGCACAAGACAAAAAGCGTCTTGTGTTCGAGCCCTCCAACTCCAGTAAAGTCTGAACGAACGCCATCAGCATTTAGAAGAGATATCCAGCTTAAGTGGCCATCCTCTCGAGGTCACTTCCACTTTCTCGGTCGAAAATTGAAAAGATATTTTCGATTCGAAAGCTCCAGTGCTTGTCGAGGCTAAAAGGGCCGCTTCAGCATTTAGATAGATATCCAGCTTCAGGCGCTAGCGGCTCGGGTCATTTCAGTCGGTCGCTCAAAGTCAAAGAGCGACTTTGGCTTCCGCCTTCCAACGACCTCGCAGCTGAACGAGCGCCATCAGCATTTACAATAAAAAAACCCGCAGTTATGACAACGCTGCGAGTTGTTTGTTCAATTCGGCTAGTTGTTGCTCCATGTCTTTTAGGCGTTGTTCGGCCTGCTCGACAGCTGATCCGTTCCCGATTGAATCGAGTTTTTCGATGTCACCTTGGTGACGGATGTAGTCGCTTTTTAGTTCTAATATTTGGTATTCAATTTCGGCTTTAGTAGGCATGAAAATACTCCTTTAAATAGATTTCGACTATTACCATGTCGAATTCTGGGAATGAGACAAATTTCAACACAGCTTTTCTGTTATTGTATCATACGTGGCGTTTTCTTGGTGTGATCTTGTACTAAAAAAGCCTGTGCTTTTGGTGTTCTGTGCGCAAAATTAATGAGCATGGAATAGATGTAATGGTTGTTACTTTGTAAATCGAGCTTTTTTTGGTTTCTTATCGCGCGGTCGCGACGCGCTTCATGTAAAAGTAGTTCCATAACAGCATTTTGCAAGTGAGATTGTTTTAATTTGCGACCACTTCCAAGTTGAATAAAACCATTTTGATCACGAGGGAATGCATGCATAATTTCTGTTTCATTTTGAGAGATGACGATACAAGGGATACCTACAACTGCAACTTTATACGGGGTATAACTTGCTGAACAAATGACGATTTGTGCTTGAGGAAGTAGAGATTCTAGCATATCAGCAGCTTGTATAACAGTAATATTCCTGCGACTTAAAGCCATCATCTTCAATTCATCTATATCATGTGCGTACGAAGGATCCACTAATACAGAGATACGTACAGGAATTTGTAGTTGCATTAAGTGACGCATAGTCCGATATGTTAAATTTTCCGGATCACTACCTTCATATACGACGACAATATGAGGTCTTTCTCCTTCATCTTCAGTAGAAGTAATGGCTGCGATTTTTTCAGGTACAACAAATGAAGATGGGCCAGTTAAGTAATGAGGATCTACCTTTTCACGGATTTCTCTATAAAGTGTATGCAACACGCAATCGGCAGCTTTACCACCTTCACCAAAATCATCAAAATGAACGAGAGCAGGGACAATTTCTTTTAATTTCTCCGTATCTTCGAGTTCTGTATTTATGCCATCACGTACAAGTAAATCAGGCTTTAATTTAGATATATATTGAAGCAACTGTTTTTGATCGCGGTAAGAAATAGGATCTATTCCTGTCGCTGCTAGCTTTTTCAATGCTAACTCAGAAGGTTGCTTAATGAAAATGAGAATTTTTTCATCGCTGAACATCTTAACAAGTGTCGCGATTCTTTCAACAGGGTAAAGGTCATTATGTGATGAAACTTCAACTGCAAATGCAATCGTTTTTTTAGAATGATTTTCTGTTTGGTTATTAGTCATTTAAATCCCATCCTTTCAACTTATCTATCTACTTTATGGTGGAAAATTAATGATTATGTCTGTAAAATCACTAGAATGTTAGATACACAGGCTAAACTATCCGTAACTTTGGACGGTATATAGATTAGGAAAGGACGTGAACAGTTATGTTGATGCGTTCAGCGATTGTTGTTGGAGCAACTGGTTTGACGGGAAAGGATCTTGTCAAAGTCCTTTGTGAGAGTGAAGAGTACGCGGAGATTACAGTAATTGCTCGCCGCGCATTGAATTTTAAACATCCAAAACTTGTTGTGAAAATTCGTCAGTTCGATCAATTGGAAGAAACAGATTTTAAATTTGCACATGAGCTTTACTGCTGCCTAGGTACTACACGTAAAAAGGCGGGTTCAAAGGTTATGTTTGAAAAAATTGACCTTGAATACCCAGTGAATATCGCATCGATAGCAAAAAAATGTGGTATCCCACATGTGCTTGTTATTTCGGCTATGGGGGCAAATGAAAATTCTAAATTCTATTACAATCAAGTAAAAGGAAAAATGGAGAATAATTTAATTGCGCTAGAATTACCTCAATTATCGATTTTCAGACCGTCATTATTGTTAGGAAATCGTGAGGAAGTACGGCCAACAGAGAAAATTAGTGGGGTAGCGATGAATATCTTGAATCCTATATTCATAGGTCCACTAAAAAAATACCGTGCTATTCCTGCTAATAATTTAGCAAAATCTATGTATAGTGTAGCTATAAAAAATACAAAACATAAGGTTAGGGTATTTGAATCTGAAGAAATTTCAATGATTGGAAAAATAGATTCATTAGTGGATGATCATGAAGAAATAATCGACGAAGAACCTATTTTTAATTGGGAAAAACGTCAAGATATTTTCATAAAAAAGGAAATACTAGAAGAAGAAAAAATAGATAAACCTTTAAATGATAGACAATAAAATTTATAAACTGATGAAGAGATTATATATTTTTCAAAGATGACATTCATAATAAACCATTTTTCTAAAGAAGCATGGATTTTACTATGCTTTAGCGAAAAATGTAGTTTTCTGTTCCGTCTAAAGTCTGAAATTGTGTCGAAATTGTGCTTGTCACCTTATATAACGAATCTGCATTTGTTACAATAACGATAGGAATTTTGAATTGGAGGTAACATCTATGAAGATTTTACTTGTAGACGGTACAATTATCGGAAGAAAAACGGGTGCAATTTTAAAACAGATAGAGACATATATTAAAGAATTTGATGGTAGCCTAGAGCTAGAATTATTACATCTAGCAGACTTCGAACATCAATTTGTAGATGGCCGTCCATTTGATCAATATAATACTGATATGAAAACACTTGTGAAAAAATTCGAGGAAGCTGACGGTTATATTTTAGCTACACCTATTTTCCAAGGATCAATTCCAGGCGTATTAAAAAACGCATTTGATTTTCTACACCCTAAAGCTTTGCGCTACAAACCAGTTTCAATTGTAGCTAATGGTGGTACACAACAACATCACCTAGTTGTAGAAAACCAACTAAAACCAATCCTCGACTACTTCCGTGCACTCGTAACTCCAAACTACGTATACACACATGCTAGTCACTTTGATAAAGACAACAACATTATAGATGAAAATGTTCTTGAACGATTACAAGAATTAGTACGAGTATTCGGGAAGTACTGCGAATTAAGTAATGATCTTCCTAAAGAACCTATCGACCAACATTAAAAGGAGTGGCTTTTGCCACTTTTTTTTAGTTTATATAAATTTTACTGATATACCATATGCACATACATTGACCATTGCATCTACAAGTGCTGCTTTTGTCATTTTAGAATACGATTTAATTTCCCCACCCATAGTGCCTTTTAAAGAGCTAAGAATCTCACGTTCAATATTTTGGAAGTTATAATTACTCCCTCTACTGTAGTAAACTGTTCAATACTTTTCCGAGATTTTGTTCTACCATTGTAATAAGTATATTAAATCTCCTTTACATAAAAATGATACAACTGTATTGAAAAAATAACACAAGTGTATTGAAAAGGGCGGATGTGTTATGATTGGGTTATGGAAAAGATAAATAAATTTGAAGCACAAAGAGAAAAAATTGCTCGAGCAACATGGGCAGTTATTCGAAGAGAGGGACTGGAAAATGCTAGTGTGCGCAACGTTGCACAAGAAGCAAATCTTTCTGTAGGTTCTTTAAGGCACTATTTTTCAACACAAAATGATCTACTAATTTATTCGATGGAATTAATTCAAAAAAAATCGGATGAACGAATTGAAGCGATGCGTTTATTTGGTAACGGTCCTTCAACAGACGATATACTAGAAGTCTTACGTCAGTTTTTGCCGTTAGATACAGAAAGAAGATTAGAAATGGAGGTTTGGCTATCGTTTTCATCTAAAGCATTAGTAGATGAGGCTATTCGGGCAAAATGTCAGGTGCTTTTAGAAAACTCCTATCAAATGTTGAGAACGATGCTTGAATTACTAATTTTCTTAAAAGAGGTAAGAGAAGATTTGGATATTGATGTAGAAGTCATTCGATTATATAGCCTCCTTGAAGGGATGTCCTATCATTGCATCATGCTACCAGATAAATTTACTTCTGAAATCATTAATCATGTATTACATGAACATTTACAAACGTTAAAATAAGGAGATAAGAATTTATATGGGAAAAAGCTTAGTTTTAGCAGAAAAACCATCTGTAGCACGTGATATAGCACGCGTTTTAGGATGTACGAAAAAAGGTAATGGCTTTCTAGAGGGACCACAATATATTGTTACTTGGGCACTCGGCCATTTAGTTACTCATGCTGATCCAGAACAGTATGATCAGAAATTCAAAGAGTGGAAGATGGAAGATTTACCGATATTACCGAATCCTTTCAAACTAGTACCTATTCGTCAAACAACAAAACAATACAATGCTGTGAAAGCACAATTAATGCGTCAAGACGTCAATCAGATTATTGTTGCGACAGATGCAGGGCGTGAAGGGGAACTAGTAGCTCGCTGGATACTAGAAAAAGCGAAATGCCGTAAACCGGTTAAACGTTTATGGATTTCATCAGTGACGGATAAAGCTATTAAAGATGGCTTCAAAAACTTAAAAGATGGTCGTTCTTATGAACATTTATATGAGGCAGCTGTAGCACGTGCAGAAGCTGACTGGGTTGTTGGCATTAATGCGACACGTGCTTTAACAGTAAAATATAACGCGCAATTATCAACAGGTCGTGTACAAACACCTACTCTTGCAATGATTGCAGAACGTGAACAACAAATTAAAAACTTTAAGCCAAAAACATATTACGGTTTACAAGCACATACAAACGATACAAAATTTACTTGGTTTGACCGTCAAAATAATCAATCTCAATCTTTCCAAAAGGAAAAAATTGAACAGTTATTAAAAACATTAGATGCTGTAACTGAAGGGGTTATTCAAGATATCCAAACGTCCCCTAAACGTCAATCTGCCCCTGCATTATTTGATTTGACTGAGCTACAAAAAGAGGCGCATAAGCGCTGGAGTTGGTCTGCAAAAGAAACACTTTCAACACTTCAAAATCTTTATGAGCGCCATAAGATTGTTACTTATCCACGTACAGATTCTAAGCATTTAACAGATGATATGAAGAGCACATTAAAAGATCGTATTAAAGCATCAGCTGTGGGGGATAATCGAGCTGCAGCAAACCTTTTACTACGAAACAATTCTGTACAACCACAAAAAGGTGTTATTGATAATACAAAAGTATCTGATCACCATGCTATTATTCCAACTGAGGAAGTGGCTATTTTACAAGATTTATCTGATAAAGAACGTCGTTTATATGATTTAATCGTCAAACGTTTCTTGGCTGTTTTCTTTGGTCCATTCCAATATGATCAAACAACAGTTACGTTAGCTGTTGGCAATGAAGTATTTAAAGTAAAAGGCCGTACAATTCGTGATGAAGGTTGGAAACGTGTTTATCAGCAAGATGATGATGACGACACAGATGAACGTTCACTACCAAGCTACAATAAAGGTGATAAAATCGCTATCCGTGCCATTGCAATGACACAAGGTGATACAAAACCACCAGCTTATTTCAATGAAGGTACTTTACTAGCGGCGATGGAGAATCCAGCACAATTTATGAGTGGTGAGTCGAAGGACTTAATTAAAACGTTAAATGAAACAGGCGGTATCGGCACTGTAGCAACACGTGCAGATATTATTGAGAAGTTATTTAATTCATTTTTAATTGAGAAAAAAGGTAAGGACCTACACGCTACTTCTAAAGGCCGTCAGCTTTTAGAATTGGTACCGTCGGATTTAAAATCACCTGCTTTAACTGCAGAGTGGGAACAACAATTAACAAGAATTGCAAAAGGTTCAGCAAAAAAATCGGATTTCATTAACGATATGGTTAATTTCTCTAAAAAAGCTGTTAGTGATATTAAGAAGAGCGATCAAAAATTCAAGCATGATAATGTTACAGGGAAAAGATGTCCGGATTGCGGGAAATTATTGCTTGAGGTAAATGGTAAACGTGGTAAAATGCTTGTCTGCCAAGATCGAGCTTGCGGTCACAAGAAAAAAGTTTCGATGGTGACGAATGCACGTTGTCCAGTTTGTCATAAGAAATTGGAACTTCGTGGTGAAGGCGAAGGACGCATTTTCGTTTGCTCATGTGGTCATCGTGAAAAGTTATCTGTATTTGAGAAACGTAAGAAGGAAACTGGTAATACAAAAGTTTCTAAAAAAGAAGTCCAAAAATACATGAAAAAACAAGATGATCAACCACAAAATAATGCGATGGCAGAGGCACTGAAAAAGCTATTAGGAACAAAAGATGAATAAATGGGCATTTTTTACTAATGAAATATTGTAAATATTTGAGAACAACGACCTTTTGAATTTTCTGATAACGGTGTTAAAATAGGTTTTAACTATAATGGTATTAGAAAAGAGGTGATTTGCATGAAATTAGCTGCTCTATTAAACAATCAGTATACAGACATTGAAAATCGTAAACGAGCTCTTAGGCAAAAGAATGCTGGTGATGCTTATCGTAAAACAGCTCAGTATTTCCAACCAAAGTCGAATCCAGCTTTGGAAGAGCTTATGGACTTGTTAACGGGTAAAAAGGAAAAACAACATCAGCCACAAGTCCAAGCTGCTATTCGTGAGCTTCAACAAAAGGACCAGGAATTCCGTGCTAAAACAAAAGGTAACATGGAACAGACATCGCCATTGGTTGAGATCTCAGATGCAGTTAGTCAGGTTAATGAGGAAATGCATGCTTCTACTAGTGCTACGCTCGAAAAAATAAATGTACGCGTTACTGAAGGCGAAAATAAGATAATCCAGCAAACTCGTGATCAAATCACCGAAGTAAAACAACAAGTTACAACAGAAGATTCTACTAATCAATTTGGGCAAGTAACAAATTCAACACAAACGTTAGAGCAAAAGCTTAAACAGCGTCTATTTGATCAAGCAATTTCTCGCTATTCATATCATGTACAGATGGCGAAATCAGGATTTAGAGTGACGCAGCCTAGCTTTTATCGTATTGCTTAGGAGAAGTGAATGTTTTGGCTAAAAATGCAAAAGTACAAAAAACAAATGCAGTGCGCTTATTGGACCAAAAAAAAGTCCCATACTCACTGACAGAATATGAAATCACAGACGGTCAAGTTGATGGTATTACAGTTGCAGGTAAAATTGGTCAACCTGTCGAGAGTGTGTATAAAACGCTCATGTCTACAGCTGGTAAAGGAAAGTTTTACGTTTTCGTCATTCCAGTAGCTGCAGAGCTTAATCTAAAGGCTGCTGCAAAAGCTGTTGGGGAAAAGAAGATAGAGATGCTACCTGTCAAAGATTTATTTCCAACTACAGGTTATATTAGAGGCGGCTGTTCGCCACTTGGTATGAAAAAGTTATTTCCAACCTTCATAGATGAATCAGCAAAAACAATTGACCATATCTTTGTTAGTGCAGGGAAAATAGGCATGCAAATATGTATCCTACCGGCTGATTTAGCGAAAATCATAAATGCGAAATTTGCAGCTATTATATAAATCTAGGACAGTTTTATTTAAAATAGGAACGAATTTTGTTATAATAGTTTAGTTATCATTGAAAAGCCACTTTATGCTTCTTGCGTAGAGGGCTTTTCATTTTTCTGTAGAAAGAAGGATTCTTGTGAATAAAATAAATAGTTGGCGCTGGGGATTTTTCATGATGGGACTTATCGTCATTGCACTCGGTGTTTCGTTGACAATTAAAGGACAAACCTTTGGGGTAGGCTCATGGGATGTACTGCATATAGGTTTATTCAAAAACTTCGGTTTTTCCATTGGTAGTTGGTCAATCATTACTGGCCTTATTATTATTGGTGTTACAGCAATTGGCACTCGTCAATTCCCGAAGATAGGAACCTTTATCAATATGGTGAGTATCGGTATTTTTATTGATTTTTTCAACTGGTTATTGCCGGATGTCGATCATTTAGCCCTACAATTTTTTAGCTTCCTTATCGGTATTATTTTAATTGGTTTAGGTGGTGGAATGTACATTTCAGCAAATCTTGGAGCTGGTCCTCGTGATAGCTTGATGCTTTTAGCTGTAGACAAGCTTGGTTTAAGCATTACTAAAGCCCGTACAATTATGGAAATTGCGGTTGCTGTAGCAGGATGGTTACTTGGTGGTCCTGTTGGCCTTGGTACTGTCCTTATGGCATTTGGTCTTGGTCCAATTGTTCAATTTTCGCTTGCGTATAGCCGCAAATTATTGTTGAAATGTATTGGTGAAGAACAAGTAACATTTTCAGAGTTAACGAAATAAGTAAAAAGTGAGTAGACAATTGTCTACTCACTTTTTTAGTACTCTAGAATAAGACGAGTGAGTTATAACGAGGGAATTTTAATGGAAATCTATTTTCATTAAATACGACTGATGTGCGAAGAAGAAGTTATGAATGTTGGTATTACTTAATAGGATGTACTATTTTCACTAAGAATATATCGAAAATTGAGTATTCTAATTTTTCTGAGTGTACAACTGTGTTTCTTACAAGGACAGTATGTATAGTAATTCCAATGAATATCATCTCGTTGTTAGTAATAGTTCTTTTCAGATGTACAAATAACGGTGAAAGTATGCTACAATATTTTTATCGAAAATTGAAAGGATGATATTCTTGTCAAACGTACTGAACACATTCGTAGACGACAACTTGCAACAACTGCGCGACCAAGGCTTATACAATGAAATAGATCCAGTAGAAGGCCCGAACGGTTCAGTTATTCAAGTGCGTGGCAAAAATTTGGTCAACCTATCTTCAAATAACTATCTTGGCTTAGCAACAAATGATAAATTAAAGAAAATTGCTCAAGAAGCAATCGAAAAATACGGAGTAGGTGCTGGTGCAGTCCGCACGATCAATGGTACACTCGATCTTCATGTTAAATTAGAAGAAAAACTGGCAGAATTTAAAGGTACGGAAGCAGCCATTTCTTATCAATCAGGATTCAACTGTAATATGGCAGCTATTTCTGCTGTTATGGACAAAAATGATGCTATCCTTTCTGATCAATTAAATCACGCTTCTATTATAGATGGTTGTCGCTTATCAAAAGCAAAAATTATTGCTTTTAATCACTCTGACATGGATGATTTACGTGCTAAAGCAAAAGCAGCAACTGAATCAGGGCTATACAATAAAGTAATGGTCATCACTGACGGCGTGTTTTCAATGGATGGAGATATCGCAAAACTTCCTGAAATCGTAGAAATTGCGAAAGAATTTGATCTTATTACATATGTGGATGATGCTCACGGATCAGGTGTAACAGGTAAAGGGAAAGGTACTGTGAAGCACTTCGGTTTAGAAAAAGAAATTGACTTCCAAATCGGTACACTGTCTAAAGCAATTGGTGTAGTAGGTGGTTACGTAGCAGGTAAGAAGAATTTAATTGATTGGTTAAAAGTACGCTCTCGTCCATTTTTATTTTCAACAGCTTTACCACCAGGTGATGTTGCTGCAATCACTGCAGCTGTTCAAATGTTAATTGATTCAACAGAACTTTGCGATAAATTATGGGAAAATGGCGATTATTTAAAAGCGGGTCTGAAAAAACTTGGATTTAACATTGGTGCATCTGAAACTCCGATTACACCGTGTATCATCGGTGATGAAAAACTAACTCAAGCCTTTTCTGCTCGTCTCTTTGAAGAAGGTGTATATGCTAAATCAATCGTCTTCCCAACTGTACCTAAAGGCACTGGACGTGTACGTAATATGCCAACAGCCGCACATACAAAAGAAATGCTAGACGAAGCTTTAGCGTCTTATGAAAAAGTAGGTAAAGAGCTAGGCGTAATTTCATAATATAAAAAATGCTCAGCGCTATGTGCTGGGCATTTTTATTAGGAAATTTTTTTGTTAATTCTATAGTCACCTGTGATTATGTGAATGTTTTATTGTTATATTTATTAAACCCATTCCACTGAAAAACCAACTTATGGGATAAGGTGGTTTTTCAATGTATAAACACTTAAAATAAATTTAGTTTTGAGATACGCGTTATTGCTTCATGAAGCCTGTCCTCATCAACAAGCAAGCCAACACGTACGTACCCTTCTCCGTATTCACCAAAACCATTACCCGCAGCAACTGCTACATCAGCCTGTTCTAGTAATAAATCAGCAAATGCTTCACTCGTATAACCTTCTGGTACAGGAAGCCATGCAAAGAATGAACCTTTTGGTGCTGTCACTGCCCAGCCAATACGATCGCAAGCGACTTTTAATGCGTTCCGGCGGCTTTCATACATAGCTACTAACTCTGTTACACATTCTTGTGAACTAGTAAGTGCTGCAATACCAGCCTCTTGTACAGCAGGGAATAGACTGACAAATAAATGGTCTTGTACTAAATTTAATGCTTCAATTAGCTTTACGTTACCAACTGCAAAGCCAACCCGCCAACCGGCCATATTATACGTTTTCGATAAAGTATACAACTCAACCCCGACATCTTTAGCACCTTCAGCTTGTAAAAAGCTCACTGGTTTTTCATCATCAAATCCAATTGCTCCATATGCAAAGTCGTGCATAACTGCAATATCGTGATCTTTCGCAAACTGCACCGTTTCATCAAAAAATGATAAATTAGCAACAGCACCAGTTGGGTTATTCGGATAATTTAAATACATTAATTTTGCACGAGCTTTTACCTCATCTGACACAGTTGTGTAATCAGGTAGGAAGCCATTTTCCGCTAGTAATGGAATTGTATCGAACTTGACATCAGCTAGTGCTACGCCTGACCAATAGTCCGGATAACCAGGGTCTGGGAGTAGCATTGAATCACCAGGGTTCATAATAGCTAAAGGTAATTCAACTACACCAATTTTTGTGCCAAAAAGTATGGCTACTTCCGTATTTGCATCGATTTCAACGCCGTATTCTCGCGCATAAAATTCAGCAATGGCTTCCTTGAATTCTGGTAAGCCACGGAATGGGGAGTATTTATGAGTTTGCGGATTAATAACAGCTTCCTGCATAGCTTTTATAATATGAGGAGGTGTTGGTTGGTCTGGGTTTCCTTGGCCTAAATTGATGACATCTCTACCTTCCGCAACTGCGGCACCTACTTTTTGTACTAAAGTCGCGAAAAACTGCTTCGGCAACTGTTGTAATCTCGTTGAAAATTCCATCTTCGAACAAACCCCCTTGAATTTTTTTCTTTAATAACTTGTTATCCACAAAATCTTTCTTCTAAATACTCTATACACAACAACTACTTTGTGGATAAAATAGACGTGTGTATAAAATAGTCGCAATAATAAGAGAAATATTATAACCTTTTTAAGAAAATGTCTACAGGTGGTGGAGTTATGAAAATTGCATGTATACAGTTAAATGTTGCCTTCGGGGACATCGAAAAAAATTTTACAAACGTCGAAAAGTTTATCAGGGAGGCCGCTGATAAGGGAGCGGAACTCGCAATTCTTCCTGAAATGTGGAATTCTAGCTATGCTTTAGAGAAATTAGAAGACCTTGCAGATCCGAACGGGGAGCGCACAAAGAATTTTCTACAAAATCTTTCAGAAGAATTACAAATTCATATTGTTGGTGGCTCGGTATCAACAAAAAAAGATGGGGAATTCTACAATACGATGTACGTATATAACAATAAAGGGGAGCTTGTCAGCGAATATGATAAAGCGCATCTTTTCCGTCTAATGGACGAGCATTTGTATTTATCAGCTGGCGATAAGCAAAATAACTTTGAACTGGGTGATATTCCAGCAGCTGGTGTTATCTGCTACGATATTCGTTTTCCAGAGTGGTTACGTCTTCATGCCTTGAACGGAGCGAAAGTAATTTTCGTTTCTGCACAATGGCCAACACCACGTATTGATCATTGGAAAACGTTATTACAAGCACGTGCAATTGAAAGCCAGTGTTTTGTTATTGCGGTAAATAGAATTAGCCATAAAAAACAAAATTTCAACGGTCAATCGATGGTTATTGAACCTTGGGGTGAAGTGTTATGGACTGGTGGAGAAGATGAAGAAATGGCGATTATCGATGTCGATTTCTCTATAGTGGATGAAATTCGACAACGAATCCCGGTATATGATGATCGTCGCCCTGAATTATATAAAGATATTTTGAAATAATACAAAGTTTCAAAAAAGTGTTTGACATCTACATTATTTCACAGTAATATTTAGTTCATAACTTACAAACGAATATTGAACTTTATCTAGAGAGACCGAGGGATAGGCCCTATGACGTCCGGCAACCCCCTGAAAAGGGAAGGTGCCAATTCCTACAGAATGAGTACATTCTGGAAGATAAATCGCCAATTTACATTTACGATGCTTCTTTCAGAAAACCGAAAGAAGCATTTTTTAATACAGTAAATTCCAAGTAATTCTATAGAAGTTACATAATTTAAACAGATTTGAGGGGATACAATATGCTCGAGATTCAGAATCTTACAAAAGTATATAAAACAAAAAAGGGTACGGTAACGGGCGTAGACAACGTATCGTTGACAATCGATAAAGGTGAAGTCTTCGGTATTGTTGGTTACTCTGGCGCAGGGAAAAGTTCACTGCTACGTTGTATCAATTTACTAGAGCGACCAACGAGTGGGAGTATCATCGTAAATGGCCAAGATTTAACGAAGTTAAAAGGTGAACAACTGCGTAAAGCGCGTTTGAAAATCGGTATGATCTTCCAGCACTTTTACTTAATCAGTCAAAAAACGGTTGGCGAAAATATCGAATTTGCTTTAAAAGCAGCGGCTACACCACCGAAGCAAATTAAGGCCCGTGTAAAAGAATTGCTTGAAATGGTCGGTTTATCGGAGAAAATCGACGTTTACCCAGCGCAGTTAAGTGGTGGTCAAAAGCAACGTGTCGGTATTGCTCGTGCACTTGCAAACAATCCATCCGTACTACTTTGTGATGAAGCAACATCAGCACTTGACCCAAAAACAACGGTTTCCATTTTACGCTTACTAAAAAAGATCAATCGTGAGTTGAATATTACAATTATCCTTATCACACATGAAATGGATGTTGTGAAAGAAATTTGTGATCGTATGGTTATTATGCAAGATGGAAGAGTCATTGAAGAAGGAGAAGTTTACGATGTTTTTGCAAATCCGGTTGAGCCATTAACACAAGAATTTATTAGTAGCGTTGTATCATTTGAATTACCGCCAACTATTCTTAAAGGTGTGACAGGGGAAATTGTGAAAGTACTATTCAAAGGAGATGTAGCTGGTGAGGGCGTCATTTCAGATATGATTCAAAACTTTGAAGTACGTGGTAATTTCTTGCACGGCACAATTGAATATATTCAAGAAAAACCGCTTGGTATTTTCCTAATGGAGCTACAAGGTCAACCAGATAATGTAGGGAGAGCTATTTCTTATATGGAAGGGCGCGGTGCGTTTGTGGAGGTGATTAACGATGCTATTTGATTTCGAACATTTTATTAGTATGCTTCCGGACATTTGGAAAGCATTTGGTGAAACGTTACTGATGATTGGTATTTCACTTAGTATTTCACTAATTATCGGTTTACCACTTGGTATTATTTTATTTGTTACAAGCAAAGGTTTATTTTTACGTAATCGTTTTTTTAATGGGGTTTTAGGGTTTATCGTCAATCTAGTTCGTTCCGTTCCGTATATCATTCTATTAGTAGCGTTGTTCCCGCTAACAAAAATACTGGTTGGAGATACAATTGGTCCCGTAGCGGCGAGTGTTTCATTATCTGTAGCAGCCATTCCATTCTTTGCGAGACTAGTAGAAACGTCTATGCGTGAAGTTGATAAAGGTGTCATCGAAGCATCAATAGCTGTCGGTGCAACACCGTGGATGATCATACGAGATGTGCTATTACCTGAAGCGAAATCGGGTATTATTCAAGGGGTGACAATGACGATTATTAGTTTAGTAGCATATTCCGCAATGGCTGGTATTGTCGGCGGTGGCGGAATTGGTGACTTGGCTATCCGTTTTGGTTATTACCGCTATGACAACACAATTATGATTGCGACAGTTGTCATTTTAATTGTTATCGTCCAAATTATTCAACTTTCAGGCGATGCCATTTCAAAAGCAATTGATAAACGATAAAAGGGGAGATTTGAAAATGAAAAAGTTTTTACTAGCAGCGTTATTATTCGTATTAGCAACAGCTTTAGTTGCATGTGGTAACAAAGATGAAAGCAAACCAAAGGATTCAAAAGACATTAAAATTGGCGCAACTGCAGGACCATATAGTGACATGTTAAATAAAGCAATCATCCCGCAATTAGAGAAAAAAGGCTATAAAGTAAAAACGGTTGAATTCAGTGACTATGTACAACCAAATAAAGCATTAGATTCTAGTGATATTGATGCAAACCTTTTCCAACACTCAATTTATCTTCAAAACTTTAATGAACAGAACAAAATGAAGTTAGCTGGTCTAATCAACGTGCCAACTGCACCAATGGGCTTCTTTGCAAAAGATTTTAAATCAATTGATGATATTAAAGACGGTGCAAAAGTAGCGATTGCTAACGATCCATCAAATGCGGCACGTACATTATTAGCATTACAAGAACAAGGTCTTATCAAAATTGACCCTAACATCGAAGAGCTAAAAGCATCTGAAAAAGACGTTGTTGAAAATCCTAAAAACTTAGTGTTCCAACCAATCGAAGCAGCGGGTCTACCTCGTGCAATCGAAAGTGCTGACCTTGTTGGTGTCCCAGGAAACTTCGCGCTTGCAGCAGGACTTAAATTACAAGATGCACTATTCTTAGAAAACATGCCTGATAAATTCCGTAATGTTATTGCAGTTAAGGAAGAAAATAAAGATTCACAACTAGCAAAAGACATTTTAGAAATCGTTAAATCAGAAGAATTCGAAAAAATCATCGATGAAGAATTCAAAGGCTTCGGCAAACCTGACTGGATGAAATAAATGCTGAAGTGGCCCGTTTAGACTCGACAAGCACTGGAACCTTCGAATTGAAAACGTACTTTCAGTTTTCAACCGAGAAGGTGGAAGTGACCTCGAGAGTCTGGCCACTGAAGCTGGATGACTGAGTACGATGGCATTTATCTAAAAGGACTACTGCACACTTAAAAGTGTGCAGTAGTCTTTTTTTATTATGAAATCCGCCTAATTGAAAGTAAATCCCCAATTCCTTATATTCCCACTTGCCATCTCACTCATCTCAATTTAAAATAAGAACAAATGTTCTCTATTGGAGGATAGGTTATGTACGAAAACATGCCAAGGCGATCAATTATGTGTATTGATATGCGTTGCTTCTATGCGAGTTGTATTGCAACGTTAGAGCATTTAGATGTGATGAAGACGCCAATTGCGGTAGTTGGTAACTTCAATCAAAAGGGAAGTATCGTGCTAGCAGCATCACCAATGATGAAAAAACGTTTCCAAGTAAAAACTGGCACACGCCTCTATGAAATTCCGAAGCATCCAGATATTAGGCTATTTGAACCTAAAATGGACTTCTTCATCCGCGTTTCAATGGAAATTACACGCCTACTCAACAGTTACGTCCCAAAGGAAGCTATCCATATTTATAGTGTTGATGAAAGTTTTATTGATTTAACAGGAACAGAAAAATTATGGGGACCAGTTGAACAAACTGCGCAGAAGATACAACGAGATATTTACAACCAGTTTGGAATTCCAAGTGCCGTCGGTATGGGGCCTAATATGTTGTTATCAAAGCTAGCGCTTGATTTAGAAGCGAAAAAAACAGGATTTGCTAAATGGGGATATGAAGATGTGGAAGAAAAGTTATGGCCTACATCACCACTCTCTAAGATGTGGGGTATTGGGAGACAGACAGAACGCTCGCTTAATCATATGGGGATTTTTTCAGTAGGGGATTTAGCAAAAGCAGATTTAAAAACACTAGAGGCTCGTTTTGGTATTATGGGTAATCAGCTTTATCATCATGCGTGGGGAATTGATCTTTCTGAACTTGGCGAACCAATAATTGAAGGGCAAATAAGTTATGGTAAAGGGCAAATTTTAATGCGTGACTATAACAAAAAGGAAGAAGTGCTTGCAGTTATTTTGGAGATGTGTGAAGACATCGCAAGACGTGCACGCGAAGCATTTAAGGTAGGGCGTACCATTTCACTTGGGCTCTCCTACAGCAAAAATGCATTTGGTGGAGGTTTTCATCGTTCGCGCTCAATTGATGAACCAACGAATGAAACGATGAAAATTTATCAGATCTGCCAGCAGTTACTCGATGAATATTATATAGAAGATAGGCCCGTACGTCAGCTTACGATTAGTATTACAAAGCTTGAATCTGAACGTTCAATGCAACTTAGTTTGTTCGACACTGACCGCTTTCGTCGTCGTAAGCTCGGAGCTACCATGGATCAACTGCGCTCTCGCTATGGCCCGACTGCGCTTTTACGTGCGGTCTCTTATACAGAAGCTGGCACCGCCGTCGCACGTTCAAAATTATTAGGAGGTCACAAAAAATAAAACAGTGTATATTTATTCAGTATCCATTTTATTGCTATACACTATTTGAATAATAATTGTATAACACTACGGAGTGATAATGTCTTTTGGATATGTGGATAACTAATTGTTATCTGCAAATAGGTCTAGTTATTCACAACTTATGCACTAAATACACAGGTTGAAACAATTTGCATAAAAGACTGACGTAATATTGAAAAGAAAATAATTTAAAGTGTTTTTTAGTGTGTTCTTTTATATCATGTCGCACAAAATATAATGGAAAAGCAGGTGTTTTAAGATGATTCGTGATAGAGGCAGTATTAAATGGGTTTCGATGATGCTACCAGAACATGTGCAACAAATTAGAGCATGGAAACATGAATCGGAAGAAGAATTACCAAATGGATTGAGTGAATGGGAATTAGAAGAACTACAACAGACTATTCAATTCGCGTATGACCAAAAGTTAATTGTTACGCTTAAAACTCTAGTTGAACATAATTTAAGTCACTACACAGGAATTATTACGGATCTTAAGGCATCCGCTCGTGAGCTATCGTTAGAAACGGACACAGTCATTCGGCGTATACCACTTGATACTATTTACAGAGCGCAATTAGAATGTAATTATTGTGATTAATCTTTAAAAGAGTCAATTACATTAGAAGGCCCTATGCGAATGTATAGAGGCTTTTATTGTTATATAAAAAACAATGGAATCAATCGTGTTTTCCGAAAATCGCTTTTAATAATGGAAGTGTAATCAGTGTCGTGGCAATTACGACGATCATCACTGCGGTGTAATACTGGACCATAGCATTACAGGTGTTGCTCTTTAATTCATTGGGTGATTCTTTTTAGAACACATATAAACTACCCTAAAACATAGGATTGTAATAAAGGTTTTTTGTGAAGAAAATGAATGTATTGCATTGGGATTTCACGTGTAATCTCCTAAGGAGCAAATGCTCAACATATGAAAATAATGTAATGATGGTGACATAAATTAATAAAAGAGAAAGGGGAAAGTAGAAGTGAATTATGGAGGGTTTTGGATCCGTTTCTTAGCGACAATTATTGATAGCGCTGTCGCTATGGTGGCGACAGCGTTAATTGGGGTCGTTTTAAAAATTCCGAAAGGTGTCATATCGGAAATGATATTTGGTGATGAACTATTTCTATCAACTTACCCTTTATATAGTTGGATTCTCATTATCGTAGGTATATTATATTTCGTCGGACTACCAGCAACGACATGGAGAGGTACCGTCGGAAAAAAAGTGCTAGGCATAGAAATTGTTGATACGAATGGTGATACAATCTCTATTTTCCGTAGCATCATTCGAAATATCGCTCGAATCTTTAGTGGTCTTCTACTCTGTCTAGGCTACATAATCGCTGCATTCCACCCACAAAAACGAGCTCTGCATGATTTGGTCGCAAATACTTATGTAGTTAATATTAAATAGTTAAATAAATGGTAATATAAAGTATTTGTTGTTATTTAGTAAAGAGGTTTATACATGGGGTGGCTAAGTAAGGTTATTTGTACGGGAAAAGCTAAATGATTTAAATCTTAAAAGTCATGCGAAAAAAGTGAAGTTTATATTAATTAAAGAGATAGTCACAACTAAAACAAATAAATTTTAAGAAAATGTATAAAACCCACTCGAAATGCCCAATACTATACCAACTCCCCATTGGAATGTAAAAATTCCATCCTTAAAAAACCACCCTCCCCCGGGTGGTTTTTTATTTTGTCTCTAATCTTTCCTTCATTTCCTTGAAAGAATAAAACAATAAATATTTTTGTAGTCCTCTTGCTTTTGTGACAGCTGCAAGCGCTTCTTTTTCAAATGTCCCGAAATCTTGCTGTTCATAGGCGATTAATCCTTCAATAGCGTGTGGCATCCATTTCTTTTTTAGGTTTGGTATGAGTGCTTTTGCTGTCTGAAAGTTGCTGAGCAAAGATTCGATATGTGCGATAGTGTAGCTGCGAATAGGTTCTTTTTGAAGTTGTTTTGCTTCTATTAAAGCAGTTTCGAAATCTTTGTCTAGAGTAGCTAGCAAAGAGCGATAATTGTGTTGTGCATCCTGTTGTTTATAACTAGATAGTATTTTGTGTACGCTTAATTTTTGCTCTGTTACGGTTTCGTGTGCAACGGCGTATGGGTAAGCAAATACGGGATTTGTTTTATGCTTTGTTATAAAGCGGTCCATTTTACTGATGTTGTTAGACCAAATTAAAGTGTTACAGTATGGGAACATTGTGAGAGCGAAGACATACATAAATAGTAAGAGAAAGACTACTACTATAGGTAAGTCCATTATAAGGAGAAATGTACAGCTGATGATGGCGACCAAATAAATCAAAATTAGTTTAAATAAATGCATTGATACCACTCCTTTTGTTTATTATAAAATAAACAATAAATAATTGTATCGTAAACAAACTGTCCTTTGTACAAAAACGATTATTGTGTTTTAGAAATATACATTGTATAATCGAATTATTAAAAACATTGATAAATCAACGTATTTTTGTTGTTATTTGTGTTTTCGAGAAATACATTTGTAATCTCTAGGTGAATGTTCTTTCTAGAAACACAAATGTTTATTGGGTGAGGAGGATTTTAAAATGAAAAAAATTATGATAACCGGTGCGTGCGGTCAAATAGGGTCAGAGTTAGTATCTAAGCTGCGCGAAACATATGGAACGGAAAATGTTTTAGCAACAGATATTCGCAAACCAGCTACACAAAAGGGACCTTTTGAAACGCTGGATGTTATGGATGCTGAGCGCATGAATGATATGGCGAAGGATTTTGGAGCAGACACTTTAATGCACATGGCTGCATTATTATCGGCAACTGCAGAAGCTAAACCGTTATTTGCTTGGAATTTAAATATGGGTGGACTTGTTAATGCTTTAGAAGTTGCACGTGAACAAAATCTGCAGTTTTTCACACCAAGTTCAATCGGTGCATTTGGACCTTCTACGCCCAAAAACAATACACCACAAGATACGTTACAACGCCCTACTACCATGTATGGTGTAAACAAAGTAGCGGGTGAACTATTATGTGATTACTATTACCAACGCTTTGGTGTAGATACTCGCGGAGTACGCTTCCCAGGTTTAATTTCTTACGCAACTCCTCCTGGTGGCGGTACAACAGATTATGCGGTTGATATATACTATAAAGCCATTTCTGAAGGGAAGTATACTTCATATATCGCACAGGGCTCATACATGGATATGATGTATATGCCGGACGCGTTACAAGCTATTGTAGATTTGATGGAAGCAGATCCTGCGAAGTTAATACATCGAAATGCGTTCAATGTAACGGCTATGAGTTTTGAACCTGAAGAAATTGCAGCTTCAATCCGCAAACATATCCCTAATTTTAAAATGGCTTATGAAGTGGACCCAGTCCGTCAAGCCATTGCAGATAGTTGGCCAAATTCTATAGATGCAAGTGCTGCAAAAGAGGAATGGGGCTTTAAAGCAAAATACGACTTAGATGCAATGACAGCAGATATGTTAAAAAAGTTACAAGAGAAAGAAACTAAAACTGCTTAATGAATAGGTAATAAAAAAACCGTACCTTCTTAATTGAAGGTACGGTTTTTTTATTGGTGAAGATAAGTATTTTAATAGATAGAACTGCATATTGTAATGAGATGATAGATTTAAGAATAATCTCTTTTAATTAATATTTTTTCTTTAAAATGATTCATTTTAATAGTTTTATAAGAGCGCTTACATGTATAATTGTGTAAAATATATTTATTTGAAAAGTTTGATTATTTATATTCTTGAAAAGATAATCTATGGATTTGACTACTCTATTAGTATTAAATAGCATAATGAAATTTTGGATGCTACAAAATTGATTTGTCAGATGAAAAATGAGGGAATCGCCTTAGGTATTATCAAGTCAAAGGATAATCGAACTTTAAGTAAGCAATGTATTAAAGCTTCAATAGTAAGAAGCTAGAGGTAAATAAGATTCCGAAGAAAGTTTTATACACACAAGTGTTACTCTACAATGCTTCTAGGAAAATACAAGGTGGTTATGTTTATATGGAGGTAATAAGGTTGATAAATGCTTCCGAGACAGCCCAGTAGAGTCTATTTACGCAAGTACAAATGAAGTCATGAAAATGATTATTGCAAAGAATCTCAGTTTATAAGCAATTGTTTTTAAATAAAATCATATTACTTAATTTAAGGGGAGTTGGATGAGTATGATGCAAACGCCATTAGTACTAACTGATTTTGTGAAACGTGCAGAGAGATATTTTCCGAAAAAATTAATCATTTCTAGAACGAGTGAAACGATGATTCACCGTATTACTTATAAAGAGTTTGGACAGCGTACACGAAAATTATCTGAAGCATTGACGAAATTGGGGATGAAAAAAGGTACAAAAGTAGGCTCATTAGCGTGGAATCATCACCGCCATTTAGAAGCGTATTTCGGTGTACCATGTGCAGGAGCAGTACTCCATATGATCAATATTCGCCTATCACCAGAGCATATAGTATATATTATCAACCATGCTGAAGATGAAATATTACTTGTAGATAGCGATATTTTCCCGTTAATTGCTCAAGCTGCACCTTTATTAAAAACGGTGAAACATTTCGTTGTTATGCAAGACGGAACAGACTTACCTGAAACTAGCTTGAAAAACGTTCATTCTTACGAAAAACTGCTAGAAGAGGCATCAGATTCATATGAATTCCCTGATGATTTAGATGAAAATATGCCGGCCGGAATGTGCTACACAAGTGCCACAACAGGCTTCCCAAAAGGTGTTGTTTACACGCACCGTAGTTTAGTACTACACAGCTTAGCACTTGGTTTAGCAGATTCACTTGGTATTCGCGAGAGCGATGTAGCTATGCCAGTCGTACCTATGTTTCATGTAAATGCCTGGGGTATGCCATTTGCAGCAGTAAATTTTGGTACAACACAAGTATTGCCAGGACCAATGTTTAACCCGCAGCTCTTACTCGATTTAATCGAACAAGAAAAAGTGACATTAACGGCAGGTGTACCGACAATTTGGCTTGGTGTGTTAAACGAACAAGAGCAAAATCCACGAGATTTATCGTCATTACGTGCCATAGTTTGTGGTGGATCAGCTTCACCAAAAGGTCTAATCCGTGCTTTCGAAGAAAAATACAAAGTACCATTTATCGTTGGTTACGGTATGACTGAAACTACGCCGATTGTAAGTCTTTCCACATACACAACGGAAATGGAGAACTGGTCTGCAGAAGAGAAACTTAATATTCGTGCAACACAAGGATTGACGACAACTCTCGTTGAAACACGTGTTGTCAACGAAAATGGAGAAGTGCCTTGGGATGGTAAGACTATGGGTGAGTTAACTGTTCGAGGCCCTTGGATTGCAGATGAATATTATAAGGATGACCGCACGGAAGAAGCGTTTAAAGGCGGTTGGTTATACACAGGTGATATTGCTGTCATAACACCAGAGGGGTATCTCAAAATTACAGACCGAACAAAAGATTTAATTAAGAGCGGTGGAGAGTGGATTTCATCTGTAGATTTAGAAAATGCACTCATGACACATGAGGCTGTATTTGAAGCGGCTGTAATCGCAGTTCCAGACGAAAAGTGGCAAGAACGTCCACTAGCTTGTGTTGTCTTGAAAGAAGGTAGTAGTGCAACGAAGGAAGAGCTTCTTTCGTATTTAGAAGGGCAATTTGCAAAGTGGTGGGTACCAGATCATGTTGTCTTTTTAAAAGAAATCCCAAAAACATCCGTCGGCAAATTCTTAAAGGCAAAATTGCGTGATGAAGTGAAGGATTACCAGCTATAAAAAAGGAGAGAGTCTTAATTTGAGACTCTCTCTTTGTTTTTGGATGAGCGTAAAACAAAAAACCACCCATTCGCAAAAATGCGGTTAGGTGGCAATAATATTAATCTTCAATTAGTTTACTAAAGTTAATACGCTTGTTCAGTGCTAGCATAATCGGAATACCAATACCCATCACAACTAATTCACCGACAGCAACTGTTAGCCAAGTATATAGAAACGGTAGCTGGAATGCGAGATTCAATTCGATGGCAATTAAGAACATCGTAAATGTAAATACAAGTGTACCGAAAATCATTTGCTTAACATGTCCTTTAATAAAACGTTTCGCAAAAATTGTGATGCTTAAGGCTAAGACAGATTGACCAAGGCCAAAGATTAAATCATACATACCAAGTGGTGAAAATAGATTTGTAATCAATACACCAATCACGATACCTACAAAGAATTTCTTGTTGAAGACAACAAGATGATTGAACATTTCAGCAATACGGAACTGTAAAGCACCGAATGCGAGTGGGGCAATTAGCATAGACACAGCTATATAAAGCGCTGCGATAATTCCGCTAGTAGCCAAAGATTTTACTTTCATTATTCATTTCCCCCTAGTTTTTTTTCGTGGGATGGTTACGAACCACGTCATAAAAAGTCTACACTACACCCTATCATAGCCAAAATAAATTGTACATGTATAAATTAACCTTTCAATACAACTTTTATATTTAAATTTAATAAAGTAGAGACAATAAAAAAACAATAGGCTCCATATTTTGGATACCTAGTGTAGAATCTTTTTCCTGAATTAAGATGTAAATTGTTTGTAACCCTCTAAAAACAATGAAAATTTTAAAGCGACATTCCCCATAATGACATGTTTAAATGACGAATTTAAAGTCGTTTAATATAAAGTTTACATTCCTTCCATAACCCATTATTTGATACTTCAACATCTAAATACTCCAAAATTATGATGAAAGAATGAAAGGGGTGGATGTATCTTCCTTTTATATCCTACTATACTATAGTATAGTATTAATGATATTGATAATCATTATCATTAATGTTATATAAGCTGTTAATGAAGAAAAAAAGGTAAGTTTTCTTTTATTAGTAAAGCATAGGAGGGAAATTTTTTTGATCAAAAGTGGAAAATACATAAAGTTAATCAATGTTCTAAAAGATATAAAAATAACAGAAATAAAGCCTAAGAGTGTATTGATATTTAATACTATTAAGTCACCAACCCTCATTTTAGTAGTAAAAGGAGAAGCTAAAGCAAACTTAAATGAAGTACAGTCTTCAATAGTAGAGGGGAATCTTATTAGCATACATCCAGGATCTCTTCTAAGTTTAAAAAATACTTCATCTGATGAAGTTTTTGAATATTATCAAATGACAATAGAGCAATATGAATTGACCAGTATTTTGGACAGTGAATTAAAATATCATCGTCAATTTAATAATCTACCTCAAAATGGATTTCTAACAGAAAAACTCCCTCATAGAGCTTTTATGATTATGAAAGAATTAATGGATTGTTTTTCGTCAATGGAGGAGGATGACCGAATTCATTATTTATTAAAAGAATTCTTAGAGCTCTACTTTTCTACAGATACTAAATATCCGAGTGCAGTATTTAGCTCTACCTGTGCTTATATAGACGAGCATTTTCATGAAAAGATAACGCGTACTTTTATAGCTGAAATGATTGGGTATAATCCACGCTATTTTTCGGCATTTTTCAAAAAACAAATGGGTTGGAATTTCTCTGATTATTTGGCATACGTAAGGGTGAATAAAGCAAAGGAATATTTACTTACTAGCGATTCGCCCTTAAATGATATTGCTTATAAAGTTGGATATGCTGATGGTAGTTCACTTAGTAAAAAATTTAAAAGTTTGGTAGGCATGTCACCAAGTGATTTTCGATTAAAACGTAAGCCAGAGAGAATTATAGCATTACAATTTTTAGGCGATCTGCTTGCGTTAGGAATTAAACCAATAGCATCTACAGATGAAGTCTTAAATGATTCGCAACTTCTACAAGCTGAGTTAAACGGTGTTGTTGATGTAGGAAAAGTCCCTTTAGATGAACTAGCTGCAGATTTAATCATTGTCCCAACTTATTACTATTATGCTAACCCGGAAAGGATAGGGCAAATGGAGAAAATTGCACCTGTTTTGATGGTTAATTGGGGAAACAGTGATTTACTAAAGGAGTTACGTTTTTTTGGAGAGCTTCTTGGGAGAGAGAAACAGGCAGAGGATTGGATAATAGCATTTAAAGAAAAGGTACAGCAGTCTAAACGAAGGATTGAACATGTGAAAAAACAAAATGAAACAGTAGCATTATATGAATTTTGGGACGATCAATACATAAGAATATGGGATCGAACAGCTAGAGCAGCCTATAATTTGTACGACATGCTTGAATTAGCAGCGCCAGAGCGAGTTCAGAGAGAAGTGTTGGATGCTCAAAACCATTTAGTGATTCCAGAGGATCGTTTACCAGAGTATGCAGCAGATCATATGTTTATCATTGCATGTGAAAAAAGTGGATATTTGCATAGAGTGAGAAAAACAATAGAAAATCACCCCATTTGGAGTACAATCCCTGCCGTTCGAAAACAGCAGATTTATTTTTTGAAGCAAGAAGAATTTAGATTTTGTGAAGCATATGCATTGGAAAAACAATTAGAAATTCAAGTGAGACACTTGTTAGAAGAAAAAGAGGGCTGACTATCTAACATATGAAAATACTGACTTATTGACATCGACTATAAATATGTAAACTGATATCCTAAATGAGAATGATAATCATTAACGGGAGGATAAAGATGTTAAAAAAAAAACACCTTTCTTGTTTTGTTTACTATTAATTATGTTTTCAATTGTTATGGTTGCGTGTAACAAAACCGAGGATAGTACAAGTAAACAGCAAAATAATGAGAATAAAGAGGAAAAGGTAACAAGGGTTGTAAAAACCATTCATGGAGATATTGAAATACCATCCAAACCAAAAAGAATCGTTGTAGATGGTTATTTACCTACATTGCTTTTATTAGATGAAAAAACAGTAGGAGCAACTGATTCGGATCTTGAAAATATCCATATTCAAAATTTCATCACCGGAATTGACAGTATCGGGGAAAACTCTAAAGAAAAAATATTAGAGTTGAATCCAGATTTAATAATAAGTGCCAACTCTGAAAATAGTGCGTTCGAAGATTTTTCGAAGATAGCACCTACAATAATAATTCCTTATGAAACTTACAAAGATGCTCATGAGGAAGTAACAGCATTTGGAGAAATGCTTGGAAAGGAAAAGAAAGCACAAGAATGGCTTGCGTCATTTGATGCAAAAATTGAAGAACAGCGAGAGAAAATTAAAAAAGTAATAAGTGCCAATGAAACTGTTTCAATATTTGGTGCTTACAATAAGGACTTCTACATATACGGGGATGGTATTTATAGGGGTGGGCAGGCAATATACAAGCAACTTCAACTCACACCACCTGAAAAAATAAAAAAAGAACTGATTGATACAGGTGATACATTTAAACAAATATCGTTTGAGGCTTTAAATGATTATGCAGGTGACTATATCTTTTTGGACCAATCATACGGGGGCAAATTGGACAAGAAAAATAGTATGTGGACTTCAATGGATGCAGTAAAAAAAGACCGAGTTATTGATCTTGATCCTAAGAGGTTTTGGCCATATGACCCAATCTCAGTATTAGCTCAGTCTGAAGAAATAGCAGATTTGCTAGTATCGAAGAATCAGGAAAAGTAAGATCATATTAATTTTATTACCATCGATGAGAGGCTATGCCTGAAGCAGATTTGATTTAGTAAAGGCACTCTTTTTTTCGATAGCTAATAAGTGTTCGTTTAAATTTTCGATATCATATCCATTGAACAATATATGGATTTGGCATAAAGAAAAATATTGCTGAATAGGGGTGTATTTAACAATGTTAAAGCGATTTTTTTCCTATTATAAACCGTATAAAAGATTGTTTATATTGGATTTTTCTTGCGCAATCATTGCAGCGTTATTAGAGCTTGCTTTTCCATTAGCCGTAAATCGCGTAGTGGATGATTTATTGCCATCAGGAAACTTGGGTTTTATCTTATGGGCGTGTGTCGGATTATTTGCAATTTATATCGTCAGTTCAGCCCTTCACTATGTAGTTACTTACTGGGGACATAAGCTTGGTGTGAATATTGAAACAGATATGCGTAAGGAGTTATTTACTCATATTCAAAAGCAACCATTTAGATTTTTTGATAACAATAAAACAGGTCATTTAGTTTCTCGGATGACAAATGATTTAATGGATATCGGAGAAATTGCCCATCATGGGCCAGAAGATTTGTTTATAGCACTGATGACATTAACGGGTGCATTTGGTTTAATGCTATCAATTAATTGGAAATTAGCTATTCTGACATTTATCATCATTCCACTGATTATCTATTTATCATTGTACTTTAGCAGGAAAATGTCTCGGGCATTCGATCGAATGTTTGCTGATATAGCTGACTTCAATGCAAGAGTAGAAAATAATGTGAGTGGTATGCGAGTGGTACAAGCTTTTACTAATGAAGATTATGAAATTGCTCAGTTCACTGAAAATAACAGCCGCTTTCGTAATACAAAATTGATTGCTTATAGAATAATGGCTTGGAATTCATCTATCAGTTACATTCTTATGAAAGTTGTTTCCATTTTCGTTCTATTATGTGGAACTTGGTTTGTTATACAAGGGAATATGTCATATGGAGAGTTTATAGCCTTTGTACTTCTGTCAAATGTATTTCTTCAGCCGATTCAACAAATAAATTCAGTAATTGAAATGTATCCAAAGGGGATTGCTGGTTTTAGACGTTACTTAGATTTACTTGAAACAGAACCAGATATTGCGGATGCTTCAGAAGCAGAAGATGTCACACAACTACAAGGGAATATTAACTATCAAAATGTATCATTTGGCTATGAAAATAAAGAAAATGTGTTAGAGAAGATTAATTTATCAATCCGTGCAGGTGAAACGGTAGCACTTGTAGGTCCATCTGGTGCAGGTAAAACAACGATTTGTAGCTTACTACCTCGTTTTTACGATGTCAAAAACGGCAAAATTACGATTGATGACATTGATACGAAGAAAATGACTTTAGAATCTCTTCGTTCTCATATAGGGGTGGTTCAACAAGATGTTTTCCTTTTTGATGGAACGATTCGTGAAAATATTGCCTATGGAAAATTAGACGCTTCAGAAGAGGAAATTTGGGAGGCAGCCAAAAAAGCACAGCTTGAAGATATTATCCTTTCTCAATCAAATGGACTAGACACAATGATTGGGGAAAGAGGGGCAAAGTTATCTGGAGGGCAAAAGCAACGTCTTTCAATTGCTCGTATGTTTCTGAAAAATCCATCTATTCTTATTTTGGATGAAGCCACTTCTGCACTTGATACAGAAACAGAAATTGCTATTCAGAAAGCTCTAGCCAATCTATCGAAAGGGCGTACAACGCTTGTTATTGCTCATCGTCTAGCAACGATAAAAAATGCTGATCGTATTATTGTTGTAACGGAAGAGGGTATCAAGGAACAAGGGAATCATAGTGAATTATTGGAGATGAAAGGCACATACAGCAGACTCCATGAAGCACAATTTGGATATTAAAATTGAAATAATATGTAAGGGATATAGTAAATACAAACTTAGAATTACGCGGATAGAGGGGAATATTATAATGTTCAATAAATTGAACTTGAAGGTAATTTTGCTGATGATGCTTAGTTTGATGCTTATTTTAACAGGATGTGGCTCTACTAAGAGCAAAAAAGCACAAGAAGAACAAAAAAATGAAAACGTACAAGCTGAAACGGGAACTCGTACGATTACTGACGATATCGGTCGTAAAGTTGAAGTGCCAGATAAGCCTGAACGAATAGTGACGGATTGGTATTTAGGACAATTGCTGGCACTTGATGTCACGCCAGTAGGAGCTGTTATGGCAAATCTAGATTATGCAGCATATTTGAAAGACTATTATAAAGAAGATGCAATTGAAAATATTGGTGATGGTGAAGCGTCTTTAGAAAAAGTTATGGAATTAAATCCTGATTTAATTATTACATGGGATAAAGAAGCAGTTGAAAAATACGAAAAAATAGCTCCAACGATTGTTTTTTCTGACACTAATTATAAATCTATTCACGAAGAAATCAAAGCGATGGGGGAATACCTTGGACGTACAGATAAAGCGGAGCAATTTCTTGAAGATTTTGATAAACGTATTGCAGTAGCGAAAGAAAAAATTAATAAAGTAGTCAGCAAAGATTCTACCTTTACTATTTTTGATTTAGGAAAAAAGAACCTTTCAGTTATTGCTCCGAACGGTGTTGTTGGAGGACGAGCATTATATGAAACATTAGGAATGACACCTCCACCAAAAGTAAAAGAGTTGTTTGATACGAAAGAAGCGGATGGTAGCCGTTACGAAATATCATATGAAGTTGTAAATGACTATGTAGGAGATTATGTAATAGAGATGAACTACTTTAATAAGGGCGGTTCATTACCAGCGACATGGACAAATCTTGATGCAGTTAAAAAGGGAGAAGTAATGAAATTAGCACCCGAATATTACTTTGCCTCTGATCCCGTTTCAGTACTGCACCAAGCAGAAGATTTAGCAACTAAAATTGAGAAACTAACAAAGGAAAAAAAATAGTGTAGTAGTAAATAATCTAAATTATAAAAAGAAAATTAACTAACAGGATGTAATAGACAAGGGGATATTAATTTGTATATACAACAATATCGAAATTGGAAATTAGGAATAGTAGTAACGCTACTTGTATTCATGGTTTTAGCCCTATCTGCTTGTAGCAGTACAAATAATGATAAAACAGTAGAGGATACAACTAAGAGTTCAGATGTTAAAGAGAGTAAAACAACAAAAACAATAAGTACAATAAATGGAGAAATAGAGATTCCTACACAACCCAAACGCATTGTAGCAGAAGAATATTTAGGTAGTCTAATCGCTCTAAATGTAATTCCAGTTGGTGCACCCGAATTGACACTTAAAAACTATTATTTCAAAGATAAATTAAAAGGTGTTTCTGATACAGGAGTTTATGGGAAACCGTCTGCAGAAAATATACTAGCAATGAATCCTGATCTAATTATTACGGGGAACAATGAAAGCTACAAGATTTTAAGCAAAATTGCCCCTACAATTGTTATTCCATATGGTGATTTAAAAAATGCTCACGAGGAGTTAACTTATTTCGGGGAGCTATTAAATAAGGAAGATGAAGCAAAAGTTTGGTTAGAAAAATACGACCAACAGATTGCAGATGCTAAAGCCAAGGTAGACGCAGCTATTAAAGAAGATAGCAGTTTCTCAATTATGGAAGACGCTGGAAAGGTGACATATGTATACGGTGACAATTTTGGTCGTGGCGGCCAGGCAGTCTATCAAGCTTTCGGAAGGAAACCTCCAAAGAGTATTGCTGAAGAAATTATGAAGAAGCAATGGGCAGAGCTTTCCGAGGAAATGATACCAGAATACGCTGGGGACTATATTATCATGACTTCCAACGGTCGAACAGTTGAAGATTTTAAGAAAGATCCAATTTGGGGCAGTTTGGAAGCGGTTAAGAACGACCGTCTATATATTTGGCCAGAAGAACGCTCTTGGTATTATGATCCCATTGCAACACTTGCACAAGTTGAAGAACTGACTACTTGGCTTACTAATCTTAAACAATAGAAAAGGGTGGTCCCTGCCTACTTAATGGTGAGGGAACATCTTTCTTTTTATAGAAAACTATTAAATTGATCATTATTCAGTAGTAGTTCGACAGGAATGTTTAAGCTATCGGAAAAACGTTGTAAATATTTCCAACATACTTTATACTGAAATAAATGACAATGATAATCATTATCAATTGAATTGTCATAAGGCAAAGGAAGGATGATGAAAAAATATGTCAGTTCTTACTGTTGATCATGTGGCAGTTGGGTATACAAACACTGTAATTATAGAAGAGTTAAGTGCCGCAATTCCTGAAAAAAAAATTACGACCATTATTGGTCCAAATGGATGTGGTAAATCAACGCTCTTAAAAGCAATTGCAAGGATTTTAAAGACACAAAAGGGTGCAATTTTTCTAGACGGGCGTGCAATTCAACAAGTTTCCACAAAAGAAATTGCAAAGAAAATGGCAATCTTGCCACAAAGCGCTGAAGCACCACCTGGACTTACAATATTTGAATTAGTCTCATACGGCCGATTTCCACACCAAAGAGGCTTTGGTACATTGAAAAAAGAAGATTTACAACATATACATTGGGCAATTGAAGTCACTGGATTAGGTGAGCTAAGAGATCGCCCGGTAGAAGCGTTATCAGGTGGACAACGACAGCGCGTATGGATTGCAATGGCCCTTGCACAAGATACGGAAATTTTAATATTGGATGAACCAACAACGTATTTGGACTTAGCTCATCAACTTGATATTCTCTTATTGCTTAAAAAGTTAAACGAAGAGGAAGGGAAAACGATTGTAATGGTACTGCATGATTTGAATCATGCATCACGTTTCTCGCATTATATGATTGCGATGAAGGACGGTAAGATTATTACAGAAGGAAAACCGGAAAAAGTAATGAAAAGTGAAAATTTAAAAGCAGTTTTTGATATTAATGCAATATTAATGACATGTCCTTTTAGCCAGAATCCAATTTGCTTATCTTATCAATTGAATAAAGAAACGGAATGCTTATTGCAAACTGTTGAATAAAAGTAAGGAGAAAGAAGATGTCAGATTCAGTAGAAGAATCAATAGATTTAAAGAAAGTATATAAGGGCTCACGTCCAATTATTGCAACTGTCATATTACTGGGTGGAACAATAGGACTTTTATTCGCTATAGGATTATCAGTATCATTTGGTGCAGCAGATATTGATTTTGGAACTGTTTGGTCTGCTGTTTTTCAATTTAACCCCAATTTAACTACACACCAAATTATTCAAGATATAAGACTACCAAGAGTTCTTGGAGCAGGTTTAGTAGGAGCGTGTTTTGCTGTAGCAGGTTCTATTATGCAAGGAATGACACGAAACCCATTAGCTGACTCAGGTCTATTGGGATTAAATGCAGGTGCTGCTTTCATGCTTGCTATCTGCTTTGCTTTCTTTCCTGGCTTACCTTATATGTATATAATTTTATTTTCATTTTTTGGAGCAGCTTTAGGTGCTGGCATTGTTTATGGAGTGGGTTCTTTAGCAAAGGGTGGTTTAACACCTATGCGTCTTGTATTAGCAGGAGCAGCAGTCAGTGCTTTACTCGGAGCGCTTAGTGAAGGAGTTGCAATTTATTTTCGCATTGGTCAAGATTTGGCGTTTTGGTATGCAGGTGGTGTTTCGGGTACAAAGTGGGAGCATCTTAAAGTTATGTCTCCTTGGATAATAGCAGCAATTATCGGTGCAATCATGCTATCAAAATCAATCACTTTGCTTAGTCTAGGAGACGAAGTGGCGATTGGACTGGGACAACGAACTGGGAGGATAAAATTCTTTGGATCAGTTGTCGTATTAGTGTTGGCGGGAGCAGCCGTTTCAGTTGTAGGTGCCGTTGGATTTGTTGGATTAATTGTTCCTCACTTAACGCGTTTTCTTGTTGGCAGCGATTATCGTTGGATTGTACCTTGTTCAGCAATTTTAGGGAGTCTATTAGTTATACTAGCTGATTTTGCTGCGAGAATGATAAATCCACCTTATGAAACACCTATAGGAGCATTGATTGCTTTGATTGGCGTTCCATTCTTTCTTTACCTTGCTCGTAAAGGAGGAAAAGAGTTGTGACTGAGGAAAATTACATATCTGCTTATCAACAAAAAAAACATAGGAAGAATATCTTTCTTATTCTCACTATTTGTCTCCTCATCATTATTATGTTCATGATAAGTATGGGTACAGGTTTTATAAGGCTCACTCCAATTGAATTAGTTCGAACATTATTTGGAATGGGGACGGATAAACAGAATATAATCTTGTTTGATTTCAGATTACCACGAATTGTTATCTCCATTTTAGTAGGAATGGCATTAGCTGTATCGGGGAGCATATTACAAGGAGTTTCAAGGAACGCATTAGCTGATCCAGGAATTTTAGGTATAAATTCAGGAGCAGGTTTAGCAGTCATGTTATTTATTTCGTTCTTTCCAACTACAACAGCAGCGCCAGTTTTTTTTCTTCCTATATTAGCGTTTGTAGGTGCAGGAGCTACAGCTATTCTGATCTATGTACTTGCATATAAACGTGGTGAAGGAATTTCGCCTACAAGGCTATTGCTAACAGGTGTTGCAGTAGCGGCGGGTATTAGTGCGGCAATGATTGTATTGACATTAAGATTATCACCTGAAAACTACCAATTTGTTGCTATTTGGATGGCAGGTAGCATTTGGGGTTCTAACTGGAGCTTTGTATTGGCATTATTGCCTTGGATTCTTATTTTATTACCAATCGCTTATTCGAAGGCGCGTGTTCTAAATACATTTAATCTTGGAGAGATACCTGCAACGGGCCTTGGACTAGCTATAGAAAAAGAGCGATTAATTTTACTAGCAATTGCAGTTGGCTTAGCTGGTGCAAGTGTATCTGTTAGTGGAGGAATTGGCTTTATTGGTTTAATTGCACCACATTTAGCACGACAACTAGTGGGTGCAAAACATCAGTATCTCTTACCGACAGCGGCTTTAATAGGTAGCCTTTTGTTAATAACTGCTGACACGATAGGTAGATGGATATTACAACCATCTGAAATTCCAGCTGGTATTGTCGTTGCAGTTATTGGAGCACCCTATTTCTTATATCTACTTGCAAAGTCAAAAGCATAGAGTATGAATTTTGAATATTAAAACAATAAGTTAAACAGGAGGATACAAGATGAATTCAGAAGAATTATATGATGTAACAATTATTGGCGGTGGCCCAGCAGGACTTTTTTCAGCTTTCTATAGTGGTCTAAGAGAAATGAAAACAAAAATTATCGAATTCCAACCTTTTCTGGGAGGAAAAGTGCATGTGTATCCAGAGAAAATGATCTGGGATATTGGTGGACTGACACCTGTTACAGGTGAACGATTGATAGAACAATTGATTCAGCAGGGAATGACTTTCAATCCTAAGTTAGCATTAGGAGAAAAAGTTACGTCAATTAATAAAGGCGGAGATGGGAACTTTATTATTTCAACATCAGCAAACAATAAACACTTTTCAAAAACAGTTATTTTAGCAGTTGGGGGCGGTATTATAAATCCAACAAAACTAGATATCGAAGGCGCTGAACGGTTTGAAATTTCAAATTTACATTATACTGTCAAATCTCTAGAACGCTTTAAAAATAAAACTGTATTGATTTCAGGTGGTGGAAATGCTGCAATAGACTGGGCAAATGAATTGGAGCCCATTGCCAAAAAAGTTTACTTAACCTACCGAAAAGATATGTTAAAAGGGCATGAAGCAGAGGTATCACGTCTATTCAATAGTTCTATTGAGTGTTTACTAAATACATCAATTGAAAAGCTAATTGCCTCAAATGATCACGAACGTATTGAAAAAGTCGAGTTGTTGAGTCTTGAAGATGGCAATATTATTCAACTGCCTGTTGATGAAGTTATTATTAATCACGGTTATGATAGAGATAAAGAACTGACATCAAATAGTGGATTAAATATAGAAATGGCAAATGAATATAGTGTTGCAGGAAGTCCTTTAAGTGAAACGTCTGTAGAAGGTCTATATGCTGCAGGTGATATTTTAAATCATGAAGGAAAGTTACATTTAATTGCAGGTGCATTTCAAGATGCAGCAAATGCAGTAAATAAAGCAAAGCAATATGTAATACCAGATGCATATGAGTATGGTATGGTATCATCTCATAATGATATTTTCAAAGAAAAGAATAAGGAATTAGTGAAACATTTATACGTAGCGAAAAATTAGCAATAAATATAAGCGTTTCTTACCAATGTATTTAAGTAACACTAGACTTTGAAACAATTTTTTGTTTTGGAGCCTAGTGTTTTTTATTTTTATGTCGATTTTAAGATGAAATCCATTCCTATTTAAAGTTTTTTCTAGCCCTTTGAAAGTATATAAGGGTATTTTTTGCTATTCTAATCTAATGCATTTATGAGCGGTTTAATTTTGAAATAGGATAAAATTAATTTTATTTCCTTCATTTATAAGTGTTCACAAAATGTTCACATTTAAGTGATATACACTAAAACGTTGATGTTCAACCATTCAACGCGTTAAAGTGACGAAGGTACTATATTTTAAATTGTCGGAAGATTCATAATGTTGTTGACGATTGACTTTTAGCCCTGTAATATAACACTAATTATAATCACACTAGTTCAATAGAAGTGATTACGATTCAAATAGGGGGAATTCAAATGATGAAAGGTTACAAGAAGTTAGCATTTTTGTTATTTGCAGCAATGCTAGTATTAGCGGCGTGTGGAAGCAAAGATAAATCTGGCTCTGCGGGATCAGGTGATTCCGGATCTGAAAAATCAGATGAGAAAACATATAAAATTGGGATTTCTCAATATGTTGAACATCCATCTTTAAATGAAGCTACTGAAGGATTCAAAAAGGCAATTGAAGATAGTGGTCTTAAAGTAGATTTCAAAATTGAAAACGCACAAGGGGATCCAAGTATTAATACAACGGCAGCAAATAATTTAGTTGGTGAAGGTGTTGATTTAATATTCGCTAACGCAACGCCAAGTGCTCAAGCAGTTGCAGCTGCAACATCGGATATTCCGGTTCTTTTCACATCTGTAACAGATGCAGTAGGAGCAGAGCTTGTAAAATCAATGGAGGCTCCAGGTGGAAATGTAACAGGTACTCTTGATACACATCCAGAAGCTATTCCAAGTACAGTGAAGTTTTTAGCTGAAGAACTAAAAGCTAAAAAAATAGGTATGGTTTTCAACTCAGGAGAGCAAAACTCGCGTGTACAAGTGGATATGGTAAAAGCAGAAGCTAAAAAATTAGGTGTGACAATTGTAGAAGCATCTGTTTCAACATCAGCAGAAGTAAAACAGGCAACTGAATCATTAGTAGGAAAAGTAGATTCAATCTATATCATTACGGATAACACAGTTGTAACAGCACTTGAATCAGTATTGGATGTGGCAACTGATAAGAAAATTCCTGTAATGGTTGGAGAATTAGACTCTGTTAAACGAGGCGGTCTAGGTGCTTTTGGCTTTGCGTATTCAGATATCGGTTATGAAGCTGGAGAAATGGCAGTAAAAATTTTAAAAGATGGTGTAAAACCAGCAGATATTCCAGTGGCTTATCCTAAAAACTTAAAATTTGAGATTAACAAGAAAGCAGCCGAACAACTTGGTTTAGACATCAAAGACGAATGGAAAGCAGAAGTAGTCGAATAGATAGGAGATGATTCTACATGTTTACAGCAATCTTTGGCTCTGTTGAGCAAGGAATCATCTATGCAATTATGGCGCTCGGAGTGTATCTTACATTCCGAGTTTTAGATTTTCCTGATTTAACAGTGGATGGTAGTTTTGTGACAGGTGCTGCAACAGCAGCGACTTTAATTGTTCTTGGTTACCATCCAGCATTAGCAACAGCAGCGGCGATTATCGCTGGTTTTTTAGCGGGATGTATGACAGGGATACTTCATACGAAGGCGAAAATAAATCCTTTATTATCTGGGATATTAATGATGATTGCTCTTTATTCCATCAACTTACGTATTATGGGAGCGACGACAGAAACAGCAATTGGTCGTCCAAACGTACCGCTTTCGAACGTCGATTCGCTGTTCACCATCTTCTTTGGTTGGTGGGGTAATCTAGGTATTGATACAGCAATAAATAACGTTTTAATCAGCATAGGTATTGAAAATGTGCCAAAAACATGGGGTACATTCTTTATCATGATCATCGTAACTTTTGTGATTAAAATTATTTTCGATAGGTTTTTAAAAACGGAAGTTGGTTTAGCTATTCGTGCAACAGGTGATAATGACAAAATGATTCGTAGTTTTTCTGCGAATACAGATACATTAATCATCTTAGGGCTGGGTATTTCAAATGCTTTGGTTGCTTTATCAGGGGCCCTTATTGCGCAGTATACGAAATTTGCAGATGTAAGTATGGGGATAGGGATGATTGTTATCGGTTTAGCTTCTGTTATTATCGGGGAAGCGATTTTAGGAACTAAAACAATTGTCCGTACAACTTTAGCTGTAATTGTCGGAGCGATTATCTACCGAATCGTCATTGCTATCGCACTTCGAGTTGAATTTTTAGATACAGGCGATATGAAGCTTATCACAGCATTAATTGTGGTCGTGGCGTTAATATTACCTAAATTCTTTGAAAAACGTAAAGAGCGTGCACGTAAAGCGAAACGTCGTGCAGAACGTAAGGTTACTAGTGAACAGGAGGCGAAACATCTTGCTTAAACTAGAGGGAATCAACAGAATCTTCAACGAAGCAACGCCTGATGAGAAAATTGCCTTAGATAATATTAATCTAGATTTAAAAACAGGTGATTTTGTCACTGTAATTGGTAGTAACGGTGCTGGAAAATCTACAATGATGAATATGATTTCGGGAGCTTTATCACCTGATTTTGGTACTGTTGAAATAGACGGGAAAAACGTAACCAAATATCCCGAATATAAACGCGCTCATTTAATTGGCCGTGTCTTTCAAGATCCAATGGCAGGTACAGCACCAACGATGACCGTAGAAGAGAACTTGGCAATTGCATATTCCCGAAATAAGCGTCGTGGCTTGCGTATAGGAGTCGATAAAAAGAGGCGTGAGTTTTTCCGCGAATCATTGGAATCATTGCATCTTAATTTGGAGAACCGTTTAACAGCGAAAGTCGGCTTGCTATCGGGTGGCGAACGCCAAGCATTATCACTACTAATGGCAACATTTACAAAGCCATCAATTTTATTGTTAGATGAGCATACAGCTGCACTGGATCCTTCACGTGCAGAGCTTATTACGAGTTTAACAAAGCAGTTAGTTGAAAAAGATAATCTGACAACATTAATGGTTACCCACAATATGCAACAAGCGCTTGATCTAGGTAACCGCCTCATAATGATGGATAAAGGCCAAATCATTTTGGAGGTTGACCCAGAAGCGAAGAAAGATTTAACAATCGCCGATCTAATGGATGCATTCCAACGTATTCGCGGAGAAAAGCTTGTATCAGATCGAACTCTACTAAGTGTTTAATAAGTAGAAACTTAAAGCAGGAGCCCCATTTATGGGTTCCTGTTTTTTTGTTACCTACATCAAAATCTAAAAGTAAAAATAGAATTTCACCGTGGGATCAGACAAGATTGCAAAGCAGAGAAATAAAAAAAGAATCCCCTATAATCAGAAGATTCCGTTTATTAATATTAAACTAATAGAGCAAATAACGTACTATCATTGTTCACTTCTTTAAATGAGAAACCGTTAAGTTTCATACGGCCAAGCAAACCAGTATAATCTTCAGGACGCTTTAATTCGATGCCTACAAGTGCTGGACCACTTTCTTTATTATTTTTCTTCGTATATTCGAATGTTGTAATGTCATCATCTGGACCAAGTACTTCTCCAAGGAACTGACGAAGTGCACCTGCACGTTGTGGGAAATTGACGATGAAATAGTATAATAAACCCTCATGAATTAAGGATTTCTCTTTAATTTCTTGCATACGGCCGATATCATTGTTACCACCACTAATAATACAGACTACGGATTTTCCCTTAATCTGGTTTTGATAAGCATCTAGTGCTGCAACTGGTAAAGCACCCGCTGGTTCAGCAATAATTGCATGCTTATTGTACAAGCTTAAAATGGTCGTACACACTTTACCTTCAGGAACAGCAATAATATCATCAACATACTTTTTACAAAGTGCATATGTAGTGTCGCCAACACGTTGTACAGCAGCACCATCAACAAATTTTTCGATATGATCTAAGGCAACAGGACCACCATTAGCAAAAGCTGCTTTCATACTCGCAGCGCCACCTGGCTCAACCCCGATAATTTTAGTCTGAGGGGAAAGGTTTTTAATATAGGCAGATACACCGGCAATTAAGCCACCCCCACCAATACTACCAAATACATAGTCAATTGGCTCTTCAATATCATTCATCACTTCAACGGCAACGGTGCCTTGTCCAGAGATTACATCTATATCATCGAATGGGTGAATGAAAATATGTTCCTCAGCCTTTGAAAATGCCTGTGCACTTCTAGCAGAATCATCAAAAGTATCCCCTGACAAAATAACTTCTACAAATTCACGTCCAAACATTTTCACTTGATCTATTTTTTGAGAAGGAGTAGTCGTTGGCATGAAAATATGCCCACGGATACCTAAATTTGCACAAGCATATGCAACGCCTTGCGCGTGGTTGCCTGCACTTGCACAAACAACACCTTTTTCACGTGCATCATTCTCGATGCTTTTAATTTTATAATAGGCGCCTCGTAGTTTAAAAGAACGTACATGTTGCAAGTCTTCACGTTTTAAATAAACGGTACAACCATACTTTTCAGATAAATACTCATTTTTTTGTAGTGGTGTGTGTGCAACAACATCTTTTAAAAATTGATAAGCAATTAGTACATTTTCCACCTGAACGGTCTTCACATCTGATACTGTCATAATTATTCGTCTAACCTCCGATTCCATAAAATGCATTTATTCATTTTAACATATTATTCAAGCTTAATGGACTAAATATTAAGTTAATTCTAAATGTTTCGTGACTTCTTGCTTAAGCGGGCAAAAAAGCGTTTCCAACTAGCTTTCAGTTATAATAGAAAGAACAGTATGAATGAACGGAAAGGATTACGAGTACAAATGAATTTCTTTGATAAAATGCAACAATATACGGGTGTTTCATTAAATGATGTACAAAAACAGGCAGTTCGATATTCCGATGGTCCATTGCTATTATTAGCATCACCCGGTTCAGGAAAAACGACGACTTTGAATATGAAAATTGGCTATTTATTATTAGTGAAGAAAATACCAGCACAAGCGATCTTAGCCATTACATTTAGTAAAGCATCTGCACAAGATATGGCACAGCGCTTCGACCAATTCTTTGGCAAACTTACGCATGAAAAGGTACATTTCTCTACAATTCATAGCTTTGCTTTTCAAGTAGTGCGAGAATACTTTGCAAAGCAACGCATAACTTTTCAACTAGTAGAAGGGGGTAATGACGTCCCACTTCATAAAAAAATAATTCTTCGAAATATATTCACGGAGATAAAGGATACAAATCCAACTGAAGATGAAATGGATGAGCTCCTTACCTATATAAGCTATGTAAAGAATCGTATGCTTTCAAATAAGCAGTTAAGTACCGTGAAATCCTCTATCTCAGGTATTGGCGATATGTATAAAGCGTATGAACAATTCAAAACGCAAAATCGGCAACATCCACTCCTGGATTTTGATGATATGCTCACTTACTGCTTACGTATTTTACAAGAGGATGAGCAAATTCGTACGAAATATCAGCGCCGCTTTGAATACATTTTAACGGATGAGAGTCAGGATAATTCCGTAATACAGCATGAAATTATCACGATATTAGCCAAACCACAAAACAATCTTTGCGTTGTAGCTGATGATGATCAATCTATTTTCATGTGGCGTGGATCGGATGTCCAAAAGTTATTAGAGTTTGAAAAGAATTATCCACAAGCTAAGATTTTAACAATGACTCAAAACTATCGCTCCACACCAGAAATCGTGAAAACAGCAAATGACTTCATCAAACGAAACCCAAAGCGCTATACGAAGGAAATGTTCACAGAAAATCAATCTGGTGAATCAATTGAAATCCACAATATGCAGCGCTATGAGTTACAACTGAACTACGTAATTCAAGAAATTGAGAATAGAAGTAATCCTCAAGAAACGGCCATTTTATACCGTAATAATTCTTCAGCCATCAGATTAGTGGATAAGTTAAATAAAGCAGGTTTGCCATTCTATATGAAAGACGTAGATTTGAAATTTTTCCGACATTGGATTGTAGAAGATATTATCAATTTTATGCGCCTTTCCTATAATGATTCACGTGTAGACATTCTTGAGAAAGTGCATACGAAAATGAATGCTTACATTACGAAAAAACAAATGATGTATTTAAAAAACAATAATGACAAAACTTCAGTTTTTGATCAGCTTCAATCGGTCCGACACGCAGATTATCAGGAGCAGGCATTAAATAAGACGAAGAAGTTAATTAAAAAGATAAATATACTAGATCCAGAAGAAGCGATTAAAATCATTCGCAAAAATCTAGGCTATGAAAAATCGATACGTAACACAGCTGAGCACCTTGGTTTTAATGAGGAAGGATTATTAGGTGTTCTAAACCAACTAGAGCATATTGCGATTGGTCTACCAAATCTTGAGGCATTCGCAAAACGCTTAAAGGAATTAGAAGAAATTATGAAAACGTCTTGGTCAAACAAAGGGCGTGATGTAGTTACTTTATCTACTTTGCATAGTGCAAAGGGGCTTGAGTATGATACCGTGTATATGATTGATCTAGTTGATGGCATTATTCCTTCTAAAGATGATTTAAAACAACAGGACGAGGGTAATAGCGAACCGATAGAAGAAGCAGTTCGTCTCTTCTACGTAGGGATGACTCGTGCACGTAAGCATTTGGAGTTGCTTACTTACCACCTAAAAGATGATGAACATGTAGAGGAGTCTCAGTTCTTAAAACAAGTACGCCGTTTAGTAAAAGGGAAGGAATTAGTGAAAAAGGAAGTTGGTTATCGAGAAAGTAAGCCTGCTCGAGATATTCCCGTAAATGCCATTACTAAAAAAGAAGATTTGCAGTTGAATAGCTATGTAGAGCATCATGTGTTTGGTAAAGGTGAAATAATAGAGCTAAGTGGACAAGCAATTGGTGTTGTATTTGAATCTGTAGGTTATAAGAAATTTATGATCGATATATGTTTAAAACAAGGGTTTCTTTGTAATATACAGGAATAGGTATCTATTTGTAGTTGCATTAATAAACATATTTTTAAAACAGCATTTAATATTAAAGATAAATTATCTATAAATAAAACGTTGTACGAATTCAGAAAAAATATTTTAAGGTTACTTAATATATAAAGTAGTAGTTGAATAAATAAAAGCAGGACAGCCTTTTACATAAGACTGTCCTGCTTTTGTTATTAAAAAATTAAATGTCCGATACCCGCGATAATTGGTAAAGAAATCAAAGTACGTAATAAGAAAATAACCATTAACTCGAAAAAGTTAAGAGGAATCTTCGTACCAAGGATTAAGCCACCAACTTCTGACATGTAGATTAACTGTGAAACAGAAACACCGGCTATAACAAAGCGTGTTAAGTCTGACTCAATACCAGAACCAAGAATAGTAGGTAAAAACATATCAGCAAAACCAACAACCATAGTTTGTGCTGCTTCAGCAGCTTCAGGTAAACCTAGAACTGTTAAAATCGGTTCGAATGGCTTTCCTAAGAAAGTGAATATGCCAGTGAACTCGGCAAGCATTAACGCTACAGTACCAAATGCCATAACGATCGGTGCAACACCAAACCACATATCTAAAACGTTTTTAAAACCATCGACGAAAAATTTACTGAAATTACGATTACGTTCAGCTGTATTTAATGCATTTTCTAAACCATGTGTAATCATATTATAACCTTCTGGCAATTTTTCGCGCTCAAGGTCAAGTGGTTTTCCATTGATATACGTGTTCTTTTTCTTAGAAAGGGGGTAAATACGTGGCATGATTAATGCTAACACTAAACCACATAGAACAACCGCACCGTAAAATGGAATGAAGTATTCACCTAAATGTACGGTATCAATTACAACGATACAAAATGTGATGGATACGATTGAAAACGAAGTCGCGATAATCGCTGATTCCTTTTGTGTATAGTTGCCCTCTTCATATTGACGACTAGTTAAAAGGACACCAATTGTACCATCGCCTATCCAAGAAGCTAATGCATCAATAGAAGAACGTCCAGGAATTTTGAATAATGGTCGCATAATTTTAACCATCATTGTACCGAAGAATTCGAGTAAACCGAATTCAGTTAAAAATGGAAGCAGTAGGCCAGCGAATAAGAAAATCGTGAATAGGAAAGTCACAAGACCACCGTCTGGATCCATTAACAGTCCACCTGTGTTTTCATTACGGATTGCGCTCGGACCGAAATCTTGGACAACCATGAATGCAAAGACAAAACCAAGTACACGTGCGATTGTCCAAAACCAATTTACACGGAATATTCCATCAAACATTGTAGGTTTCTCAGGATTCTTTTGCGGAATGAAGTGATAAGCAACTGAACCTAATGCTGCGATGAAAAATACGATAACTGTGAACCAGGAAATGAATGAAACTAAAGATCCAGCAAGTAAATTCGCCAAAATCGCAATAGGAACCTTCCAGCCATCAGCTGTCTTAAGTGGCGTCATAAATAAGAATACGCCAATCAGTGACGGGATTATAAATAATAGCCAAGTAGATATAGGGAATTTTTTCATTTTATATTAAATACCTCGTTTTATAGTTGAATATTTATTCATCATAAAGAGTTTACATTCAGATGTAAATAGTTTAGGTAAAAGACGTACTTTTCAGACAATAACAAATGCGAATCCTTGTATTTACTTATGAAAAATAAAAAAATCCCCTATCAATTTTAGTTAAAAATTGATAGGGGAGGAGTAATTCGTTTAAAATTGCTCTTCAAAATCTTCATGCCAGCGATAGCTGAAGAAACGTTCATAAGTTAACCAGTTTTCAGCTTCTGGTTCACCTGCTTCTAGACGCTTTTCATTTTCCTCAAGCATCCAAGCAGTTTGAGAAATATGAGCGCGCATTGAGCCAAGTTTTTGCTCGCGAACGTCACGGATATTATTTACAATATCTGGTTCGCCGAGACCTTCACCAGTATTATTCGCAAAAGCTACAGCATGTAACTTCGGACGTTGTTCAACTGGCATGCGACGTACAGCACGCACAACAGCACGAGCAGTTGCTTCATGGTCAGGATGAACCGCGTAATTTGGATAGAATGTGATAATTAAAGATGGATTCAATTCATCGATTAAATCAGTCATCATTTGAACCATTTTCTCATCATCTTCAAATTCTACTGTTTTATCACGTAAGCCCATCATACGTAAATCTGTAACGCCCATTGCTTCGCATGAAGCTATTAATTCTTTTTTACGGACTAAAGGTAAAGTCTCACGTGTCGCGAATGGGGGATTTCCAAGATTACGTCCCATTTCGCCAAGTGTTAAGCATGCATATGTGACAGGTGTACCTTGATTGACATAAGTTGAGATGGTGCCAGAAACACCAAATGCTTCATCATCAGGATGCGGGAATACGACAAGTACGTGTCGTTCAGGTTGTAGTGTCATCTGAATCACTCCTTAATTAATAAGTAAATGGTGTTTCGCTAATTTCAAGTGCTACTGCTAATTTGCCGTCATAGTCATGTCCAGCCATTAACAAACGATTTTGTTCATCTATTTCAAAGTGAGTAATGCCTTGTGCATAAACCCAGCCATGAGCCATTTTCAAACCAACGCGGTGAGGAACATCTGCTGTAACTTTACCCAATTCATATTGCAGTTTAACGTTACGGATAAATGCACCAGCGTTGAATACTTTTTCATTGAAATGAGAGGCATAAGCCCCGTTGGTTGTCTCTAAATGTATATAAATATCTTTATTCGCAAAGGAATTAAGAAGTTGTTGAAGCTTTTCTATTTGTACTATTTCCATTTAAATTCTCCTTCCAACAGCTAGCAATCTATTCTCTAGTATAGAGAAAAATTCCTACGAATGCGATTCGAAAGCTCAAAAAATATATTTTCTTTATATGCTTTGTAAGAATTAAGCTGAAAGTTGTATCTATAGAAGTAGAGTAAGAAAAAATTGTTCCTTTATTTAAGAGTGCATGATTTTATTTTATGTTCTTTTAAATAAGGACAACCTGTTTATATAAAAGAAATGCTTTTTTTGCATAAAGAACTGTTGTCCCATCATAAATTCTTAGACATCGTTTAAATATGGAAAGATATACATAAAAAACCTCCGCAATAAATGAAATTGCGAAGGTTATAATATTCGATATTAAACTTCAGTAGTTGTGATTTTCGGAGTACCATAAACGCCTTTTGCACCATGCATAACAGGGCCAACGAATTGATTTAATTTCCAGCCATGTTCAATAGCAGCAGCAACGAAAGCTTTTGATTCGAAAACAGCTTCTTTTACAGATAAACCGTTTGCTAGGTTAGCTGTAATAGCAGCAGCAAAAGTACAACCAGCACCGTGATTATATGTAGTATCTACTTTATCAGCTTCAAGCAGGATGAATTTTTCGCCATCTGAGAATAGGTCGATAGCTTTTTCATGTTGTAACGCTTTACCGCCTTTGATAATAACGTTTTTAGCGCCAAGTTCATGGATTTTTTGTGCTGCGACTTTCATTTCTTCAATTGTTTTTGGTGTACCTGTTCCAGCCAATTGTCCAGCTTCAAAAAGATTTGGTGTTGTAACAAGTGCTTGTGGTAGAAGGTATTTAATCATAGCTTCAACGTTTCCTGGATTTAATACCTCATCTTCACCTTTACATACCATTACAGGATCGATAACAACGTTTGTTGTGCCAGAGTTTGCAATTGCTTCACCAGCTACTTGAATAGCTTCTTCAGTAGAAATCATCCCTGTTTTTACTGCATCCACACCAGTAGAAAGAGTTGTTTTTAACTGAGCTTTAAGAACGTCGATTGGTAATGTATATACACCATGAGACCAGTTATTGTCTGGATCCATTGTAGCAACAACAGTCACTGCACACATACCGTATGTGCCATGCTCTTGGAAAGTTTTTAAATCAGCTTGTAAACCTGCACCACCAGAAGCATCTGTGCCGGCAATTGTTAGTGTTTTTTTTAGTGACATTGAAATAGACTCCTTTATGAAAAACTTATTTTATGAAACTTTCCGAATATAAAAAATGTAATTGAATAGTCCTATTATAACGAAATAACTGGCTAGAATGAAATGGTCAAAAATGAACTTTTTAATAAGGTCAGTTTGGATTTCTATTTAGGTAACTGATCTGCATTTATAATTCTTCGAATAATAATAATCCCACCTAAACAAAGTAAACCTACTATGCTAGCTGCTATGTAATGTCCCTTTTGTATAAATCCAATTAATAAAAATAGAAAAAGTAAAATAATTAGAACAAAAAATATATAGAAACAGCCCATGCCAAACGATTTTGCCTGCTCTGGCACGTGTTGGCCACTTTCAGCTACATTCGTAATTCTTTTCACCTTTTCTCGCCATTGTAAATCAGCCATTCCACCAACTCCTTTCCATTATATTACTCTAATACGGTTTTAAATAATATTGCCGTTAATCACCAAATTCAATCGATTGTATTAATAGAGAAGAAACTTTTATAATAGGAGTGAACATAGTAGAATAATGTCGAATTGAATATCGGGAATATTAAATTCCTTTTTAGATTAATAGAAGAGAGGGATTAAGGTGACTTCAAATAAAAAAATACGAGAGCTTGAGAAGATGTTAAAAGAATTAAAGTCAGAAGAACAATCTGCCACAGTTCTTGATTCTCCAGAGTCTCTTTACTATAGGAAAGATAGAAAAAAAGGCTTTATACGCAAATTTTTAATACCTAAGTTCTTTATGCAGTGGTATGTTTGGGCAACTATTATTGTCTTAGCGCTATTAATAATCATTCCGATTGCAACTATGAACATTATTAAAGGTAGTACATTCACAGAAAATAAAGGTTCAATTATGGAACGTATTCAAAATTTAAATGAACTAACAACAGCTGAGGCATATACAAAGATCATGATTGAGCGCTCTGACAATAAACTTTTCGGAAAAGAGATTGGTGTAAACTTACCTGGAACTAAAAGAGAATTATTAGTTGTTATACCTGGTGGCGTTAAAGCAGGTGTAGACTTTTCAAAGATTACCGAAAAAGATATTGAATTAAATGAAGAAAAGAAAATAGCTACGATTACATTGCCAACTGCAAAGATATTAGGGGAGCCGCAAATAGACTTTGATCATGTTCAAGTCTTTTCAAGTGAAGGCCTATTCCGAGAAAAAGCAGATATTAGCGAAGCATATGAACTTGCTAAAGAAGCAAAAAAACTAATGATTGAAGAAGCTACCACTCAAGGAGTTATTGATACAGCAAAAAGTAACGCGCAAAGTTCTGTCGCTGATATGTTTGCACTTGTCGGATATGACGTGACAGTCGAATTTAAGGAGTAGAATAGATGACAAAGCAAATTTTAGACAACGATTGGCAGCGAGTACTCAGTACAGAATTTAATCTGCCGTATTTTTTACAGCTTCAGAATTTTTTAGAAAACGAATATGCCACGCAAACAATCTATCCTCCCAAATCTGAAGTATGGAACGCTTTTCGATATACATCATACGATGATGTGAAGGTTGTCATATTAGGCCAAGATCCATATCACGGAGCAGGTCAAGCACATGGATTAAGCTTTTCTGTGAAACAAGGTGTAAAGCATCCACCAAGTTTACAAAATATGCTGAAGGAATTGGAGTCAGATTTAGGCTTTACGATTCCATTAGACGGGACATTAACGAAATGGGCAGAGCAAGGCGTGCTCATGTTAAACACCGTCTTAACGGTGCGTGAAGGACAAGCTCATTCACATAAAAAACAAGGCTGGGAGCAGTTTACAGACACAGTAATTCAAAAGTTATCTGACCGTGAACAACCTATCATCTTCGTACTTTGGGGTAAACCAGCACAACAAAAAAAACGACTGATTGATACAAGTCGCCATGCTATTATCGAAGCACCTCATCCAAGTCCGCTAAGTTCATACCGAGGCTTTTTCGGTAGTAAACCATACTCTAAAATTAACGCACAGCTCCAAGAGTGGGGAGTATCACCAATAGATTTTGATTTAACAAAATAACCATTCGGAAAACCGTTCTTTTTGTGGAGAACGGTTTTTATTTTTGAGTATTTGATTTGAGCAATGTGAATCAAATGTACTCGGGTTGTTATAAATAGTTGAGAATCGAGGTTTTTAGGACATGAATATTCTGCTAAATAACAAAGAGGCTAGTTAGTGCAACAAAGGGCGGAGATAGTGCAACAAAGGGCGGAGTTAGCGTAACAAAGAGCCAAGTTAGTGCAACAAACAACGCAGTTGGCGCAACAATCCAATCTCCAACAAAGGAGCGCCACTAATGCTAGCCCGCTGCAGCATTAAATAAGCAATTGATAAGGAATAAGGTGAATCAATTATATTGGAATGAATCTAATTGTGGGTGAAAAGAGGTGTTAGGACATGAATATTCTGCTAAATAACAAAGAGGCTAGATAGCGCAACAAAGAGCGAAGATAGAGCAACAAAGGGCGGAGTTAGCGCAACAAAGAGCCAAAATAGTGCAACAAACAACGCAGGTGGCGCAACAATCCAATCTCCAACAAAGGAGCGCCCCCTAATGCTAGCCCTTAAATAAGCTATTGATAGGGGATAAGGTGAATCAATTATGTTGGAATGAATCTAATTGTGGGTGAAAAGAGGTGTTAGGACATGAATATTCTGCTAAATAACAAAGAGGCCAGATAGAGCAACAAAGATCCAAGTTAGCGCAACAAAGGGTGGAGTTAGCACAACAAAGAGCGGAGTTAGCACAACAAAGAGCGGAGTTAGCACAACAAAGAGCCAAAATAGTGCAACAAACAACTCAATTACCACAATAAACAATCAACTTACCACAACAATCACCCCCACCAACTACTTTCCGCCTCTAAATGAACGTCTTCAGCATTAAAGTCAAAAACCCGTCACTTTATGGTTTGATATAATCATGGTAAAGTGAAGTATGAAGAGGGGGAGCGTCATGCAAGAGAGTTGTTTTAAATGTAGGCATTTCTATGTGACTTGGGATCAAAGAAGTCCTAGAGGGTGTCGAGCATACCAATTCAAAAGTAAGGAGCTGCCTTCTGTAATCGTAAAAAGGTCCTCGGGTCTTGAGTGTTTAAAATTTGAGCCGAAGCAGGGAGGAAACATCTAATGATTTCTCATGAATTAATTGTTACTGAAATTGACAAACATTTATTGCAGGCAAAAAATGCAAGAAATGAGCAAGAAATTCGTGAAGCACTTTCTGCGGTTCGGGCGTTATGCGATGTAGTGCTAGCTAAATCTTCAGAAACTATAGCAAGACCATCAAGACCACTTGACATGCAAAATAGCCAAGTTGTTCAAGCACAAAATATACAACCATCACAACAAATAATGCAGACGCAGGTACCGGCTTCCATTACTACAAATAAGCTTCACGAAGAGGATGCAAATGGTGACTCGATTTTTGATTTTTAGAAAAGGAAGTGTCAAAAGAAGATGAGATTCTTTATTATTTCAGGAGCTGTGAATGCATTCATCGCAGTAGCACTGGGTGCTTTTGGAGCACATGCACTTGAAGGGAAATTATCCGATCACTATGCAGCTGTATGGGATACAGCTGTACAATATCAAATGTTCCATGCATTAGGATTAATCGCAATCGGTATATTAATGAGTTCTTCATTAATTGGGCCTGTTACTCAGCTTTCACGTGCTGGATATTTAATGCTAGCAGGAATCGTATTTTTTGCAGGCAGCTTATATGTTCTTTGCTTAACAGGTGTAGGTATTTTAGGGGCTATTACACCAATTGGAGGAGTTCTATTCTTAGCTGCTTGGGTAATGGTTATTCTAGCAACTCTTAAACATGTATAATTTTGAAAGAAATCCTACTTGCTAATTTATCAGGTAGGATTTTTTAGTAAAGGTCGGTACTTTATTAAAAATGCGTATTACTTTTTTAATAAAATATAGAAGATGAGGTGATCAGATGGTAGTAAGCCAAAGAGATTTGAAAAGCTATATTTGGATGGCGTTACTTTTACTTGTTCTTGCGACGAACTTGGCATTATATCGGACGCCATTGTCAGAAGTTTTTTTATCAGAGGAAACAAAAGGTGTTATTCTAGGTAGTCTTTTTGATTTAGCAATTGTCACACCGTTATTAATCATCGCAATCGATCGAAAAAATAAATTTACTATAAAACGTTTCATAATGTTAATGGCGGGCGGGTTAATTTTCGCAAAGCTTTTAATTCCAGCCCAGCATTTAGCGCCGTTCGTCGGGTTTTCTTATGTAGGTTTTGCCATAGAGGGCTCTATAATTTTATTTGAGCTCAGTTTGATTGGATTTCTATTTTTCCTCATGCCTGCGGTCATTCGTGATGTACGTACGTATGATGAAGGTTTATTATTTGCCTTTCCAAAGGCCGTGCGGAAAAGGGTATCTAAGCACCGAATTGTACAAATGATTATCTCAGATTTACTTATGTTTTATTATGCTTTTGCTTCATGGAAAAGGCCAATTCCAGTAGCACCTAACACCTTCACTTTACACAAAAAATCTAGTCTACTTGCCTTTCAAATTATGCTAATACATGCGATAGTAATCGAAACATTAGGCATCCATTGGTGGCTTCACGAAAAATCAATGGTTATTTCCATTATCCTACTCATATTGAATATATATAGCGTTATATTCTTTCTTGGGGATATACAAGCAGTACGTTTGAATCCAGTACGTTTGAAAGAGCAGAAATTATATTTATCATTAGGTCTTGTAAAACAGATGGAACTTTCATTAGACGACATTAAGTCGATTACAACTGATCAAGAAGAACTCAAGAAGAAGCTTAATACGAAAACAACGATTGAATTTGTTGCAAGAGACTTTGAAGAAGTCCATCCACATATGATTTTAGAATTAAAAAAACCATGTACAGCAACTTTGTTAATAGGTTTTAAAAAGCAATATTCACGTGTTGCTATTCGTCTTGATGACCCAATAGCCTTCAAACAAGCATTACAACAGCATTTAAGTAATGAATAAAAAGACAAAAACCCTTCCGATTATATGGAAGGGTTTTGCTATTTACTGAGATTGGTTAAAATAAGCTAATTCCTCATCAAATTCTGCATAATCGAAGTAAATCATAGGGAAGAGATATCGGTGATTCGTTCTGAGATCACGTAAAATGACATGATCGCGACCAGCCGCCTCCACGACACCGCGTACATTAATCGTATTTTTTCCAGCTTCTACTGCATGCTCAAACGAAAAGTGAAAATTCCCTGGCTTCCCACGATTTAGTCGTAAAATATTTTCAATATAAGATTCCTCACGTACTGGAAAACCTGATGGTCTACCAGTACTCGGAATTGTCACTTGGGGAGGAATCATCTGTTGTTGATAGTTAGGTGGCCAATAATATTGGACCATTCATTCATCCTTTCTAACTGTTAAATTTGCGGACAATCACTTTCACTTGGAGAGAAGAAGCAATGCGACTTATAACGCCCAGAATTCCATTGACCATACCATTGATCAGGACAGCCACCCTCAGGTCTGAAAAACCATAGCGAGCGCGTCGCTGGGTGAAATCTTTCACCGTTAATTACTCTGCGCGCTAAACGTTTATCTAGTTCACGTGCCCGTTGATAAAAGTACCCTTTCTGCGTTGCTTCAAATCCACCTGGACTTTGAAAAACCATTTGTTCAATTGTTCGAATATCAGTAAAATCGAGACAGCTAGCAATTACCCTGTTCACACCAACATTGCCAACCATCAGCATACCAAGCTCTCCTTCGCCCTCTGCCTCGGCTCGCATCAATCTTGCTAGTAACTCTAGTTGTTTTTCTGTCGATTGTATGACAGGCATCGCAAGACCTCCTCATTAAAATATATGCAATATTAAGAAAATAAGACCGCCTATTCGTGTATAATGAAAAAAATATCTATTTAGGGAGATGTATTTCATGAAGGAAAGTGCACTTGTCATTCAGACAAAATTACAATCGTTAGGTTTCGATAATCAAGTAGTAGAGTTACCTGACAGCGCGCGTACAGCACAAGAAGCGGCAGATGCCATTGGATGTACGGTTGCGCAAATTGCTAAATCAATCATTTTTCGTATGAAAAATACTAATACTCCACTTTTAGTTGTTGCAAGTGGTATTAATCGTATAAATGAGAAGCATATTGCCAAAGTTATAGAAGACAAGCTTAGTAAAGCTGATGCAGAATTTGTTCGTGAACATACAGGGTTTGTAATCGGGGGAGTAGCTCCCATCGGACATGTATCAGAAATTCAAACTTTAATTGATGAAGACCTTTTTCAATATGATACAATTTGGGCAGCAGCGGGTCATCCAAAAGCTGTGTTCCAGCTAACTGCAGATGAACTCTTACAGCTCACCGGCGGCAAAATTGTCGCAGTTAAATAAAAAGAGGACAAAACTCACGAAACCTCAGAGAAAGAAGTGTCATACATGCATTTTGTTTTCGATTTGGATGGTACGATTTGCTTTAAAGGCCAACCAGTCACAGAACCTATACTCCAAAGTTTAGAGCAACTTACAGCAAGTGGACATGAAGTCGTTTTTGCATCCGCACGCCCGATACGCGATTTATTGCCTGTACTTCATAAAAGATTTCACGGGTATAAAATGATAGGGGGGAATGGCTCACTTATATGTCAAAATGGAAATATTAAACAAGTAGCTCGATTTAGCCCAACAATATTAGTAAAGTTAAAGGCATTATTAGAAAAATATCAAGCTACGTATTTAATTGATGGCGATTGGGATTATGCTTATACGGGGCCTACAGATCACCCGATTTTAAATAATCTTAATCCACATAATTTAGCAGAAAAAAAACCGCTTGAAAAACTAAACTCGATTATAAAAATACTTATTCTGACTTCTTGTAATATGGATGCCCTTCATGAAGATTTGAAACAACTAGATGTTATCATTCACTTACATAGAGATGAAGGGATATTGGATATTAGTCCTACAGGTATTCATAAATGGAGTGCTTTGAAGCAACTTCATATTTCTTCAGGTAGCTATATTGCATTTGGGAATGATACCAATGATATCTCAATGTTCGAACATGCCCATCATGCTGTTATGATAGGTCATCACGAGATACTTGCACCATATTCTGATGAAGCTATTACAAATGATGTTAATGTTGAACAGCAAATTATTGAGAAATTAGCTGAATTTAATGTTCGATATGCATAAAATGCTTTCTGAAAAAATAATATCTATTAAGTAAAAATATACACAAAAACAGCAAACTCTTTGGATTCACTTTAAGAGATTGCTGTTTTTATTTATTTTGTGGAGGACTTTTGCCCCTTCGCATTTTGATTCAGTTAAAATAAAAGACACATATGAACATAAAAAAGAAAGCTCAATAAAATAAAGAGCTTTCATTTAAAAATGAAAAATTAAACAGTTAGAAGTTTCACTAGTTTTTCGTTGTCTAAAATATTACCAACGAAGAATGCGCCGAACTCAGCATAACGAGCACTTACTTCATCAAAACGCATCTCATAAATTAGTTTTTTGAATTGCAATACGTCTTCAGCAAATAGAGTAACGCCCCATTCATGATCGTCAAAACCGACAGAACCCGAGATGATTTGTTTAACTTTACCTGCATAGCTACGGCCGATTAAACCGTGACTGCGCATTAATTCTTTACGCTCGTCCATTGGTAGCATATACCAGTTAGCGCCTTCTTGACGACGTTTATCCATTGGATAGAAACAAATATGATTCCAACGAGGTAATTCAGGATATAAACGAGAGCGTACATGTGGATTTTGGTACGGATCTTCGTCAGAGTCTTTTCCAGCAAGGTAGTTTGAAAGCTCAACCACTGAAACATAAGAGAAAGAAGGAATTGTGAAATCAGCAATTGCTAACTTGTTGAATTCCGTTTCAAGCTCTTGTAATTCTTCCATTGTTTCGCGTAATGTCATAAGTACGAAATCTGCTTTTTGACCTACGATTGAGTAGAAAGCATGGCTTCCTGTTTTCGCAATGTCAGCTTCGTTAATTTTTTCTAGATATTTAATGAACTCTTCAACCGCTGCTTGACGCTCTTCTTCAGAAACTAGTTTCCAAGAAGCCCAGTCAATTGAACGGAAATCATGTAATACGTACCAACCATCTAGTGTTTGTGCTGCTTCGATCATTGTTTATGGACACTCCTTTTAATGAGAATCATTCTGCATTAGTTTAGCATAAAAAAAGAAAATAAGTCTCACTATTGCTTGAAAGTCACGAATTTGACATGAGAAAATTGACCGATTCGTGTATGCTAGTGAAGAAAACAATATAGTCCAGGAGAATAAAAATGTTAACATACCTACAGCAAAAAACATGGCGTTTTTGGGATCAATCTGTGAGTGGTATTGGGCACTCACCATTAGAATCATTTGCTGCTGATGATACATTGTGCCATTTAGTTGGCCAAGACATGTCACCAGCAACAGTCCGCACCTGGGTACATGATCGCTCAGTTGTACTTGGCATTCAGGACCATCGCTTGCCACATATTACAGATGGTATGAATTTTTTGGCGGTAAAAGGTTTCACACCAATTGTTCGAAACTCAGGTGGGCTTGCAGTTGTGTTAGATTCAGGTGTTTTGAATATTTCCATTGTACTGTCTGAACAGCATTCAAAAATCGATATTAATACAGGCTATGAAGTAATGTTAGAACTCATCAAAGCATTATTTCCAAAAGCTGCTGAACATATTGAAGCGTATGAAATCGTCGGTTCATACTGTCCAGGTTCTTATGATTTAAGTATAGGTGGCAAGAAGTTCGCAGGTATCTCACAACGTAGATTGCGTCAAGGTATCGCCGTGCAAATCTATCTATGCATAGAAGGCAGTGGAGCAGAGCGTGCCAGTTTAATAAGGGATTTTTATAAAATAGGTTTGCAGGGTGAGGAGACAAAATTTGAATATCCACAAGTGCGTCCAGAAGTTATGGCTTCCTTAACCGAACTCTTAAATGAAAAATTGACAGTTCAACAAACCGTTATAGATTTACAAAAATTATTAATGGAACTTAGTGATGAAATAAAAATTGGTTCATTACAACAAAAAGAAATGGAACTTTATAGTTTCTATTTGAATCGCGTGTTTGAACGTAATAAAAAGATGTTAAGTGAATAACAGAGAAAAAATAACCCGACTCGCAAGCGGGTCGGGTTTTAGTATTGGATTAAAAAAATGAAATCAAATGGCGGAAGAGAGAGGTAAAATCTATTGAAGAAATGCTATCCTCTCTTAACCCTATTAATTCGTAGGCGGTTCTTTAACAATTAAATTTCCGTTGCGTTCCATAGTGAAAACGGGAGCGATATGCTCTTCCTCTTCATCTAGTGTTATCATTCTGCGAGCGCGATTCATAATTTGAGCAAATTGCTCGTAATCTTTGCGCATGTGGCGATTCTCCTTCTCTAGCTTGTTAAGTTCAGCTTCTAAGCGAGATACTTTATCATTAGCCACATTAGCCAAATGACGCCATCTTGTAGTCTCAGAATCATTACCACTACCCATATGTTGTAGGCGCATTAAATAAGCTATGACAACATCAAGTGATAGCGATGATAGTGGAATAGAACGTTGTTGCTCAGTGACACCATTACTTTCATTACTTCCACTAGTAGGTAGTACGTAGATTCCTGTATTTCGGCGACGTACGGTTTGTCCGAATACACGCATACGTTCCTTACGTTCCTTTTTAGCGCCTGCTAATTCATTTTCATAGATTTTACGAACGACAGCATTCCAACGAAAGCCACATGCAGCAGCGGTCCTATTCAAAGCATCTCCAGCTTCTTCAAAAGCATTTAATTGTGTACTTCCTTCTTTAACATGTCGAATAACTGCTTCTGCTAACAATTCATCGTTTTCTTTTAACCAAGCATCTTGTCTGACTTTTACCATTTTATAACCTCCTATAATGTTGATAGTCTCAGCGTGGTCACTTTCTCTATTTTTTATTCACAAACTTGCAAAATATTATGCTAGGTGTTGTTGTGGGGGCTTTTGTAGTGAAAAGAAAAGAGAATGCTATGAGATAATGCCTCATTATAAGCTTGAAGGAACGGCTATAAATACGATACAATGACTGTTAGACTTCAGATTCAAATATAGAAAGGGTTGTAGACAGATGGCAAACGAATTCCGAGTTTGCGATGAATGTCAGGCCGTTAATTTAAAAACATTAATCCCGAAATTAAAAGAAATCGATGCTGATGCTTCAGTCGATATCGCATGTCAGTCATATTGTGGTCCTGGACGAAAGAAAACATTCGCATTCGTAAATAATCGTCCTTGTGCTGCTTTAACAGAAGAGGAATTAATGGAAAAAGTACGTGCCAAATTAAAATCACAAAATCGTCTATAACAGACGGTTAGTATGTTGATATGACAATCATTATAGTAATTAGAGCAACGAATTGTAGACTTCTTAGCGTAGGAGTTAGTTCATAAACTTACTAAGTTCCTAGCTTGAAGTCAGACTTTAGCCGCCTTTCCGAAAGGTGGTTTTTTCATTTATACTTGTAATTAAAGTTGTAGTAGAATGATTAATTCGATAAGGATTTGAGTGTGATTTACTACAATTATTTGTTTATTTTAGTAAATAAACAATTTTCTTATCACGAATTAAAGATGTTCAATATCATTTAATAGATATAGTTAGTGTAATTTGTCCATTAGTTTAGTTGCCTCGTTAATAGGTTATATATTCAACAATTCAATACAAACAGTGGAAGTGGGGTGCCTTATGAGTTACGCAACAGCAAAGTTAGAAGAAGAAAAAGTATTTAAGGACCCAGTCCATCGCTATATACATGTGCGAGATCAGGTGATTTGGGATTTAATTGGAACAAGAGAATTTCAAAGATTACGCCGTATTAAGCAACTTGGTACGACTTATTTAGTGTTCCATGGAGCAGAGCATAGTCGATTTAATCATTCACTTGGTGTTTATGAAATTGTCCGTCGAATGGTCGATGATGTGTTCAAGGGTAGACCAGAATGGGATGAAAGTGAACGGCTTGTCGTACTTTGTGCTGCATTATTGCATGATTTGGGACATGGACCTTTTTCGCATGCTTTTGAACATGTTTTTGACTTGGACCATGAAGAATTCACACGCCATATTATTATGGGGGATACCGAAGTCAATCAAGTGCTCAGTCGTGTTGCGGCTAATTTCCCATTAAAAGTATCGAATGTCATTGCAAAAACGTATGAAAATAAACAAGTTGTCAGTATGATTTCAAGTCAAATCGACGCTGATCGTATGGATTACTTACAACGGGATGCTTATTATACTGGTGTCAGTTATGGTCATTTTGATATGGAACGTATATTGCGCGTGATGCGTCCGCGAGAGGATCAAGTGGTCATCAAATCGAGTGGTATGCATGCAGTAGAAGATTATATTATGAGTCGTTATCAAATGTATTGGCAGGTTTATTTTCATCCTGTATCACGGAGTGCGGAAGTAATTTTGACAAAGATTTTACATCGTGCGAAAGCATTAAGTGAAACAGGTTATAAATTCTTACACGAGCCTACGCATTTTCAAGCATTTTTTGATGAAAATATTGAACTTGAAGATTATTTAGCTTTGGATGAAAGTATTTTGCTGACATATTTCCAACTATGGATGCGTGAGGCGGATCCTATTTTGAGTGATTTAAGCAGACGTTTTGTGAACCGTAAATTGTTTAATTACGTGGAAATTGACCCTGCCAAAGATTATCAAAAGCTACGTGAACTTGAGAATCTATTCCAAAAAGCTGGTATTGACCCGCAGTACTATTTAGTTTTAGATTCGTCTTCAGATTTACCATATGATTTCTATCGTCCGGGTGAGGAAGAGGAGAGATTACCGATTCATCTATTAATGCCGAATGACGAAATCCGTGAATTATCGAGATCATCTGATATCGTCGATTCCATATCCGGAAAACGCCGAACGGATCATAAGTTATATTTTCCAGAAGATATTTTACTAGAGAACGGTAAGAAAAAAACGCTTAGAAAACAAATATTAGAAATATTAAAAGGTTAATAACCTCCCGGAAGGAGATTTAAAAGTGCTAGAAGAACACGCAAAAGTCGTACAATTTGTGTCATTAGCAGGTCAAGTCACTGGTCGTAAAAAACTACAAAAAATGGTCTATATAGCAAAGAAAATGCGATTTCCATTCCAGGAAAAATACCAATTTCATATATATGGCCCTTACTCAGAAGAGTTAACGTTACGCGTAGAAGAGCTTTGTAATATGGGTTTTTTAACGGAAGAAAAAGAGGATAAGGGATCGTATGTACAATACCGCTATGCGGTTACTGCTGAAGGGACAAGTTTCTCTACTATGCTAGGTAAGCAACATGACAAGCTACCAGAAGTGATTACTATGATGAATGATAGAAGTGCACGTTTTCTAGAGCTTGTTTCAACGCTATTATATTTTGATGCACTCACAAAAGAAGAGCAAATTGAAAAGGTACATGTGGTAAAAGGAAAGCTGAACTTCACAGAAGAAGAGCTAAGAGATGCCTTTGAATTTATAGCACAACTTGCAACAGTATCGATTCAGTAAGAAAATCCCCAAAAGTGGGGTTTTTTTATACAAAAAAAGCCATCCCTAAAAAGGGACAGCCCTGCTTACGATAACTATATTATTAAAGGTCGCTCTTACGTACGCCACCAATAGCGTAGTGTGATTTTTGCATTTCTTCGATTATAATTGAGATGTTTTCTTTTGGTGCATCTACAGATTCGGAAATTGCAGCTGTTACCTTTTCAACCAAATCACGTTTTTGATCGTCTGTGCGACCTTCAAGCATTTTTATTGTTACTATAGGCATCAAGAGTCCTCCTCATTTAAAATATAGTGTATATTCGTTATAATAACAGAACGGAGGGATTTTGAGAAATGACTAATGAAGAAAAACCGAAACAAAAGTTAGGATTTACGATTATTAAAAACGATCCAACAGACGGACATAAAGGATTTGGGGTAGGTTCTTTAACTCTTGAGAACGTATCACCAGTCATCATTGATATTGAAGAAAAAAAAGCTACTGTAGAAGTAGGGGCTATGCATGCACGTAGTGATGTTGAAAGAGGCATTAAATTTACAACGAATCGAGAAGATTCAGCGGGTGGTAAACCATATTGGCTAGTATGGGTGACAATCGATCATAAAGAAGGTGGAGCTTATTTTGCTGGTGTAACGGCTTGTGAAATGGTTGTCAATAGGGAAAAACGTCGTGGTTATAAAATTTTAGCAGACCATGTTAATAAAATGGATAAATCGATGAAGCGTCATATCATTGTAGAGCATATGGACGAAGAGTCAAAACGAGTGCTAGGCGAGTTTTTACACGGCTTTAACGAGAAAATGTGGTCTTTAAGTTCAGAAGAATTACGTGGACAATTAGCCTTCTAAAATTTTGAAAATAATTGAACAAAGTGTGACATTTATAAAGCGATTTCAATACATGGTTGAAACTGTCTTTGAAAGGCAGTACACTTTAACTACAACTTAAGAAAGTAAGCTAGGACATCTGGTAACCGATTTGATATGAGAGACATGCGGCATTTTGACAAACCCAAGCCGAATGCCCCATGTAACTCATATTTTCGAGAACCAAAAAGCTGCATCTCCCTAAGGATAACGGACTCCTTAGAAGATGCAGCTTTTTTTATTCAAATAATGAAAAAGGAAATAGATGCCAAGATGTTTCGTCTTTTTTCGTTAAATCACTAACAATACTTGGATCTGTACATAGCTTTTTCGGGATATCTTTCTTTTTCATATATACAAGTCGTTGTTGATCACAACTTGAAGTCGCTAGACCACCTGTTTTTACATCGACAATTACGCCTTCAATATTATCAGGCGCCATAAATGGCTCACTAGGTAATCCTTCATGTGCTTTTTCCATAAAATCAATCCAAATTTGTTTTGTAGCTCGTGAATCTTCTGCACTGTCCATCTGTTTGCCTTTATCGTAACCATTCCAAACACCAGCAGTTAAAGAAGGGGTATAACCAACCATCATTTGATCGGTTAAAGTTGTACCTGATTTTGCTGCATAAGGTCTAGTTTGTTTGTTACGAATTGAAATCCCAGTTGCTGGTGCATAATCATTAAAGACTGGATCGAACATACCAGTCATCAACTGTGTGATTAAAAACGCATCATCTGAACTAATCACTTGTTTCTGTTTCTGTTTCTTTTCTGCTTTATAAATAACTTTTCCATTTGCATCAGTAATTGAAATAATTGTTGTTGGTTTCTTTTGAACACCTTTTGCCGCTAATGTGTTATAAGCGGAAGTTAAATTCATTAAGCTTACTTCAGAAGTACCAAGAGCTACCGCTGGTGAATTTTGCAATTTACTTTGGATGTTAAATCGATTCAATACATTACTGAATGCCTTATAGCCGATGGTTTCAAACGTCTTCACTGCGTAGATATTATCAGATATAGCAATTGCTTGTGCCAAAGACATTGGATGATCCGCAAATTCGCCATTTACATTTTTGGGCTCGTACTTAGAGCGTCCATCATCATAAGTGAAAATGGTAGGGCTAGTATCCATAAACGTTAAAGGAGTATAACCTTTTTCCAGTGCAGCACTATACAAAAAAGGCTTAATAGCAGATCCAGGTTGCCTTTTAGCTTGTGTTACCCTATTGAATGTACTTGTTAAATAGTGTCGTCCTCCAACTAGTGCAGTAACATAACCTGTAGATGGATCCATACTAACGAAACCAACTTCTAGTTCATCGTTTGGTAACGATTTCTCAACAGCTTCCTCAGCAGCTTTTTGATGTGAAGTATTCAATGTTGTTTTGATTACCCAACCACCTTCTTCAAAGCGACGGCCTTTCTCAGTCAGGATATCTTTTGCTTCCTGCCAAGCTGTATCTAAAAAGTATGGTGCTAGTGATTTCGAATTTTCCCATTCCTCATATTTAAAATCTAGAGTTTCGCTCTTAGCTCTCTCTGCTTGTTCTTCAGAAATAACACTTTGGTTAGACATTAAACTTAATATTAATTGTTGACGACCTATTGATTTTTCTTTATTTACTGCAGGAGAATAAATGCCTGGTCCTTTTGGAATCCCAACTAGCAAAGCAGCTTCAGAAAGTGTTAAATCTTTTGCTGATTTCCCAAAATAAAATCTACTTGCAGCTTCAATACCGTACATACCATGTCCAAAGTAAACAGTATTTAAGTAGCCTTCTAAAATCTTATCCTTATCATAAAAGACTTCCAAACGGTATGCATAGAGTGCTTCATTTGCTTTCCTTAGCCACGATTTCTCATGCGATAAATATAAATTGCGAGCATATTGCTGCGTAATTGTACTCGCTCCTTCAACTTTGCGCATTGCCTTAATATCTTTCAATAATGCGCCTGCAATACGGGTGTAATCAAAACCGTTATGCGAATAGAAATTTTTATCTTCCGTTGCAATAAGTGCTTGTGCAACAAAAGGAGAAATTTCATCTAGGTTTACCCAGTAGCGACGTTCCATAGAAAATTTATCGCCAGCTCGATGCCCATCCGCATCTAAAAAAACGGTTGCCTTCGGAACAGCGAGAGAAGGCGCACCCGCAATTTGTGCGTATATTCTGAGTGACAGCAATACTGTTAAAAAAGCTGAAATACCTACGACACTCCACATAAGAGTGCGTTTCCAGCGCTTATTCACCCTTCTTTTTCGCCAATAGTCTGCTCGATTCATAAGAACAGCTCCGTTCCACCAATTTAGCGATAGTATGTGATGATTCTATGTAAAATAAACGGACGAAAAAAATTAAAAAGGATGAATTTGGTAATTATTTGACAGCGACAAAAAACGCTAAGGGTGAATTCTCTTAGCGTTTTATTACAATAATATTAATTATTCAATTGGTTAAAGTGAACGAGTTGGTTTGAACCTCTTGCTATTGCTTGCATAATGGCCTTATCTGCCGAAAACGCGAGTTCTTTTGAAGTATTACCATTGTCAGGGTATGAACAAATACCAATGGAAACAGTAATAGGAATTACATGACCAGTGGACACAACAAGTGGTGTTTTGGCAATTTGTGATTGAATTAAATTTGCATAATGTATGCCATAGGCAGGCACAGCGTCCTTACAAACAATATAAAACTCTTCGCCGCTAATCCTAGCAGCTTCTGCATTAATCGTTTTCACATAATTTTTTAACTGTGTACCTATTTGTTGTAAGATTTCATCACCAACAGGATGACCATACGTTTTATTAACTTTTTTAAAAGAGTCGATATCAATTAATATCAATGAAAAAGGGACATTATTAGAGAGTAAATCATCTATTATTTGCTGGAAGCGCCGGTTATTCGGTAGTCCAGTTAAGTAATCTGTTTCAGCCATTTTTTCAGTTTCTCGCATACGATTAAATTGATTTCGAATTGATTTTAATACAAGTAAAGTTATGTAAAATGACACGATATAAAAAAGTGCTGTTTGAATAACATTTTGTAAGCCATGTATCCTAGTATCTGAAAGAATATAGAAAACAATGCAAACTTGAAAAACGATATAAGTGAAATAGAAATAAATATTGCCGAAAGTAATTGGTTTTTTTATTGAAATAAATGCGATAACACCACCAATTACTAAAATATTTAATCCTGCAAAAATAGACGTTTCTGACAAGCCAAACACATAAATTCGAAAAACCCCTATGATGAGTGAAGACAGAGCAATAGCAATTGGGCCTCCGAGCAATCCACTGAGTAAGATACTAATAAAACGACTATCACTAATAATATCATTTTGGTAATGTACAGCCGTACCCATCAAAAGTAAGCCAGTAAGTCCTGCTACGAGACCTACGATCCAAGGTTGCAGCTCAATAAAACTATCTTGATAAGGTTCTAAAGACTCGTATAACCAATATGAAAATATAACAAAAGTAAATAATATCGAAAAATTAATGACTAATTCGAGCAACATATAGATTCTCTCCTACCATTTTATGCCTTCATTATAACATTCAATTTTATAAGAAAAATTAAAATAATTATGTTTTCCCTATAAAACGACATAAGGTAGTGAGAAGGAGTGATTATAAAGAATTCACTGTTTGTCTTAAATTTACTTGCACCTTGAAAAAACAAGCGAATCTAACCTATAATAAGAAGGTTATATAAAGAATGGAACGGAGGCCCATAAGTATGGCTAGTGAACTTAAAGCACCCGTAAAATTAAAGTTAAAAACGACAATTCGACAATCATCTGAAACAGAAGCTGAAACTTATGAGCTTTGGTCAGAAGGTACGATAGTTCAAAAAAGGGACCAAACGTACTTACAATATGAAGAAGTTCAAGAAGATAAACATATTCGTTCAACTTTAAAATTCGGTACTAATGAGGCAGTTATTCTTCGAAATGGTGATGTGAAAATGCGTATGCCATTTTTACTTAATCATGAACAAAACGGCCATTATGATAGTGAGTTCGGTGCATTACCAATCGTGACGTATACGAAGGACATGCTATTCGAGCCGCATGACAGTAAAACGAGCGGAAGATTTTATTTAAACTATGATCTAATCGTTGGTGGACAATCAGTAGGCGATTATACTTTAGAAATTAATTACTCGGAGGGAAAATAATGAACGCAGTAGAACAAGTGCAACATGCGATTAAAGAAGCGCTTCTTGCAGCAGTATCAAAAGCAGGTCTTTTAGAAGATACATCAACATTGAATATACATTTAGAAACACCAAAGGATAAGACGAATGGCGACTATGCAACTAATATAGCTATGCAACTTACAAAATTAGCGAAAAAGCCACCACGTGCAATCGCTGAAGCTATTATTGAAAACCTTGATACTACAGGTACTGCAATTGAGAAGATCGACATCGCAGGTCCTGGTTTTATGAATATTGTGCTACGCAAAGACTATTTAGCGGAAGTAATCACAACTGTTTTAGCGCAAGGCGCTGAATACGGACGTTCACAAGCTGGCGCTAATGAAAAAGTACAAGTTGAATTTGTGTCAGCTAACCCAACTGGTGACCTTCATTTAGGACATGCACGAGGAGCATCTGTAGGGGATTCATTATGTAACGTTCTAGACTTTGCAGGATATGATGTCTCACGTGAATACTACATCAATGATGCAGGTAATCAAATCAATAATTTAGCGGCATCTTTAGAAGCCCGCTACAAACAAGCGTTAGGCTTAGAAGCTACTATGCCTGAAGACGGTTATCATGGTCAAGATATCATCGATATCGCAGGTAAACTAGTTGCTGAGTTTGGTGATTCGATTCTAAGTAAGTCAGATGAAGAGCGCTTTGAATTTTTCCGTGAACACGGCTTGAAATTAGAGCTTGGTAAATTACAAAAAGACTTAGCAAACTTCCGTGTTGACTTCGACGTTTGGTATTCTGAGACATCACTTTATAAATCAGGTAAAGTAGAAACGGCTTTAGAAAAACTTCGTGCGAATGGTCATGTATTTGAAGAAGAAGGCGCTACTTGGTTCCGTTCAACAACATTTGGCGACGACAAAGATCGCGTACTTATAAAAAATGACGGTTCTTACACATATTTAACACCAGATATTTCATACCATGAAGATAAAATTCAACGTGGCTTCACTAAACTTATCAACATTTGGGGAGCTGACCATCATGGCTATATCCCACGTATGAAAGCAGCAATCGAAGCACTTGGTTACGATCGTGACACATTAGAAGTTGAAATCATTCAAATGGTGAATTTAATGAAAGACGGCGAAAAAGTGAAAATGAGTAAACGTACAGGTAACGCGGTTACTTTACGTGAACTTGTTGAAGAGGTTGGCTTAGACGCAGTACGTTACAACTTTGCAATGCGTGCAGGTGATTCACATATGGACTTTGACCTTGACCTAGCTGTTAAGCAATCAAATGAAAACCCAGTTTACTATGCACAGTATGCACATGCTCGTATTTCTTCCATCTTGCGCCAAGCAAAAGAACAAGGCTTTGCAGCATCTGAAGAACATTTAGATCTTCTTAATGCAGAGAAAGAAATTGATGTCTTGAAAAAAGTAGGGGACTTCCCACAAGTTGTTGCGGATGCTGCGAAGAATCGCTCTCCACACCGTATTACTAACTACATTCAAGAACTAGCAGCAACTTTCCACAGCTTCTACAATGCTGAAAAAGTATTAGATGCAGACAACAAAGATCGTTCAGAAGCACGCTTATCTCTAATTACAGCAGTTCGTACTACAATCGCAAACGCACTAAAACTTATTGGTGTATCAGCACCTGAGAAAATGTAATGACAGAAAGACCCTTTTAGCTACTGAGATTGAATAAGTTTGTGAATCTAAGAGGTACTTATAAAAAGACTATTTCGCACTGAATAAGTGTGGAATGGTCTTTTGGTTTTTATAAAGAACAAACGAAAGAAAAAAAATTGCGCTAGTTAAAGCTAAAATAGCTACACTTAATCCATTCATGTCACAATTTGTTATTGCTAATAGTTCCACCAAGCCTAGTAACAACTTGGACAAGTATTTAAATTTCTGTATAATTGTACAGGATATAATAAAAAATTGTATATTGTGAGACATGTTGGTTCTTTACTTTCATTAGGTAAAGAGAAAAGGGAAGTCGGTGAAAATCCGACGCGGTCCCGCCACTGTATGTGTGAGTAAGTCGTAATTTGTCACTAAAGCCTAACGCTTTGGGAAGGCACGGCAAGCTGTGATCACGAGCCAGGAGACCTACCAACATGGAGACCACCAATTAGAACTACGCGGATAGAAATGGTGTCAGTAAAAGTGCATTTTGAGTACAGCTATGTATATATTCACTGTCATCGTATCTCTCGTCGTAAAACGAGAGATTTTTTTATGAACAAGGAGGAAATGTAAATGAAGAAAATATGGCAATTTTGTTTAGTGTTTGTTTTAGCACTAGGTGTATTAGTAGGCTGTGGCCAAACGGAAGATACGAAGAAAAAGGAAAATAGTGAGCCAGCGACAGAGCAACAGGTAGCGGGTTATCCATTAACAGAGACTGATGCACTTGGTAATGATGTGAAATTTACAGAAGCACCAAAGAGCATTATTACTTTGGTACCAAGTAACACAGAAATTCTTTTCGCGTTAGGTTTAGAAAAAGAAATTACTGCTGTATCGGATAATGATGATTATCCTAAAGCGGCAACGAAAAAAGAAAAAATCGGTGGCATGAAATTTGACGCCGAGAAAATTATTAGTTTAAATCCAGACGTTGTTTTCGCACACGAAACACTTCTAGGTACTTCAGAAGCAGGTCTCCAACAATTACGTGACGCAGGATTGAAAGTTTTCGTTGTAAAAAATGCTGGGAATTTTGCTGAAACGTATAAAACAATTGAACAAATAGGCCACATTACTGGTAAAGCAGATGAGGCTAAGAAGATTACTGATGATATGAAAGCAAAAGTAAAAGAAGTACAAGCAAAAGTGAAAGATGTAAAACAAAAATCAGCATTCGTCGAAACATCAGATGAACCTAATATTTACACTGCAGGTAAAGATACATTTATGCAAGAAATGTTTGATCTAGCAAATATAAAAAACGTCACAGCAGATCAAACTGGTTGGTTCCAAATTGATCCTGAAGAAATTGTGAAACGTAATCCAGATACAATTATTGTGAAATACAACCATGTAAAAAATATTGTCGAAAAGGTGAAAAAACGCCAAGGGTTCGATAGTATTACAGCTGTTAAAAATGATGCAGTTGTTCAAGTTGATGCGAACTTAACAAGTCGTACAGGTCCTCGTCTTGCTGAAGGATTAGAGGTCATTGCAAAAGCAGTATATCCAGAGGCTTTTGAGTGAGGAAAACCATTTTAGGGTACACCATAGCCTTTGTGATTTTAATTGTTAGCATTTGGCTAGGTGTATCAATTGGTTCTGTAAAAGTACCAATTAGTACGTTATGGAATACGGCAGCGGATCCAACAGCGACGAATATATTGTGGAAAATACGCATGCCGCGTGTTGTGCTTGCAGGGTTAGTAGGAGCCTCACTGGCCATTGCGGGCGCTGCTTTCCAAGGATTGCTTAAAAATCCTCTCGCCGATCCGTATACGTTAGGAGTGTCATCCGGTGCCTCAGTAGGTGCTGTGGTGACGCTCTTTTTCGGCATTTCGACCCCTATTTTTGGTATATACACATTACCAGCCTTCAGCATGCTAGGGGCCTTATTGGCGATGATGGGTGTACTGGCTTTTGCACGATTAGTTGATCGAACTATGAAAATGGAAACTCTGATTTTAACAGGAATTATCGTTAGTTCATTTTTAGGAGCATTAATTTCATTGTTAATTGCGTTAACAGGTGATGAGTTACGGCAAATCATTGGGTGGCTTATGGGAAGCGTTTCAATGCGTGGATGGCCATATGTCAAGATGGTGTGGCCTTTTGTACTCATCGGATCATTTTTATTATGGTTAAACCGTCGTGAATTAAATGCGATGTTATTTGGAGAAGAACGTGCCAAGTATCTTGGTGTTGACGTGAAGAAAAGCAAAATTCTGATATTAATAGGCGGATCTATGTTAACAGGTGCTGCAGTTGCAGTTTCTGGAACAATTGGCTTTGTAGGACTCGTTGTACCACATATGACACGACTATTATTTGGAGCAGATCACCGTCACTTGTTGCCTTTATCGTTTTTAAATGGAGCATCATTATTAATTGTTTGTGATTTATTTGCTCGTACAATTATTTCTCCAACAGAGTTACCAATAGGTGTCATTACTGCACTTATTGGGGCGCCAGTATTTTCATATATCTTTTTCCGACAAAGAAGAACGAAAGGTGCGTAAGTATGCTTACTGTAGAAAATATTACTGGAGGCTATGACGCCACCAGGCCAATAATTCAAGACGTTTCGTTTAGCGTGAAAAAGGGCGAAATTCTTGGCGTATTAGGACCAAATGGTAGCGGCAAATCCACATTATTAAAAGTGATTAGTGGTATCTTGCCATCAACAACTGGTCAAGTACTTATCGAAGAACAAAATATTAAAGATTTCTCACCGAAGGAATTTGCGCGCAAAATGGCTGTATTACCTCAACTTCATGCCCATGCTTTTTCACATACAGTACGAGAGACGGTAGCCTTAGGTCGCTATCCACATCAAAATAGTTGGTTTTCGACATGGTCAGAACAAGATGAAAATGCAGTGAAAAAAGCTATGAAGCAAACTGGTGTGGATAGTTATGAACATACAAACCTCGAATTTTTATCAGGTGGGGAACAACAACGTACATTTGTAGCACAAGCGCTTGCTCAGCAAGCCGATATCTTACTTTTAGATGAACCTACGAATCATTTAGATATTGCACATCAACGACAACTACTAGATATGATTCGTCTAGAAGCAGTACAAAATGGTTTAACTGTTATCTCTGTTTTTCATGATATGAACTTAGCTTCACTCTATTGTGACCGGTTATTGTTAATGGAAAAAGGACATGTAAAAGCTATTGGGGAACCACATGAAGTCTTGAAAGAACAGCAAATTTTAGAAGTATATAATACGCGTGTTTCAAGTTATCCGCATCCAGAATTGCCAAAGCCACAAGTAACACTAATGCCAACAGCTACGGATGAACGTGAATCCTATATAGTGACAAAAGAACAATTTAAAATAAGAGATGAATTTGTTGAGCTTCGTACGGAATTTCCTTTAAAAACAGTTTCCTCAGCCGTTCACAATGCTGGTTTTGGATGGTTCCAATCATTTGTTAATCGTGCAGTTGATTTGAGTTATATGTGTGCAGATGCACATGAAGAATTAAAAAGTTATCTTGAACAACATAATTTTATGCCATCCAATACGGTGGCTATGATGACTGCAGTTGCAGCGAAGCATGTAGTTATTCGTGAATTTTCAAATACAACTGGAAGTATTATTGTTGCAGTTACAGCTGGTGTTGGAAATGCAGTAGATGTTTCAAGAGCACATGAAAGAGTGAGTAAACCGTATATTGGAACGATTAATACTTGGGTCATTATTAACGGGAAACTAACGGAAGAATCCTTTATGCAAGCAATGATAACGGCAACTGAAGCGAAGGTAAAAGCAATGCAGCAAGAAGAAATCATGGATCCAATATCCAATACGATTGCAACAGGTACATCAACAGATAGTCTATTAATTGCTGCGACACAAAATGGAACGTTTATGGAATATGCCGGTCCTATCACAGATATAGGGAAATTGATTGGTCACGGAGTTTACGAAACGACAGTTACAGCACTACAAGATTACAAACGTGCCAAGGGAAGGTTATAAAATGTTAGCACATACAATTGCTTGTACGATTGGGGTAGCTTTAGATTGGTTAATAGGTGACCCGCCGAAAATGCCACATCCCGTACGTTGGATTGGTACATTAATTGCTAAACTAACAGATTGTTTGAATAAAGGTAAGCACCGTAAATTAAAAGGGCTTTTACTTGTCCTAATTGTTGTTGGTTTAACAACTACAATTACTTTTGCAGTAATTTATTTTGCATATTCTATCAATGTTATTCTAGGTATTTTTGTAGAATCAATATTAATAGCTGTAGGTTTAGCGGGGAAAAGTCTAAAACAAGCAGCACTTGAAGTATACAATCCACTTGTATCAGGAGATTTGCAGGAAGCTCGTGTGAAGTTATCGTGGATTGTAGGACGTGATACAGATCATTTATCGGTACCTGAAGTGACGCGAGGTGTAGTAGAAACCGTGTCTGAAAATACGAGTGATGGTGTAACTGCACCACTCTTTTGGGCGTTTTTATTTGGCGGTGCTGGACTATGGATGTATAAGGCAGTTAATACGCTTGATTCAATGGTAGCTTACAAAAATGAACGGTTCGCAGATTTTGGATACGTAGCTGCACATGTGGATGATGTATTAAATTATGTGCCGAGTAGAATGACAGGTTTATTACTTATGCTAGGTACAAAAAATGAAAGTGGAAAACCATTTGCATATCGCATAAAAGGATGGCTAAGTGATGCGAAAAAACATCCAAGTCCAAATAGTGGTTGGCTCGAAGCGGCTACAGCATATCAATTAGGCATTCAGCTTGGTGGTGTGAATAGCTATAAGGGGATTGTCTCAAATCGTGCGAAAATGGGTGAGTGCCATTTTGAACTAGGGCCACAGCATATTATACGTTCTATTAAACAAATGCAAATCGCAACCATATTATTCTGGCTACTAATGGTCATTTTAGGAGGGGTTTTCGTTGTCATTACCTAATCATGGGGCAAATCCATATCGTTTATATACACAGCTGGGCATTCAACCACCAGTTGATATATTAGACTTTAGCGAAAATGTTAATCCAGCAGGTGCACCAGATTTTATCAAAAATGATTGGGTCGATTATTTGCAATTATTGCAACGTTATCCGGACCCAGAAGGTGAGCCATTTCTATCTGCTGTCGCTAAATATCACGACATTTCTACAGAAAACATCGTATTAGGCAATGGTGCGGCGGAAATTTTCTCATTACTTGCGACATATTTCCGGGGAAATAATGCAATTATTTTACATCCGACTTTTTCGGAGTATGAAGCGACATTAAAAGAAAATGATGTAGAAATACAGCGTGTAGTTTGTGAAGATATCGTTAATTGGAAGTTACCATTAGACGAACTTCAACAAGCAATGCAAAATGCAGCTGTCCTATACCTATGTACCCCTAATAATCCGACAGGTGTATTACCTTCGAAAGAAGAACTTCAACAGCTTATTGAATCTGCAAAAGAATCGAATTGTATTATTGTTTTAGATGAAGCTTTTATAGATTTTGTTGATGAAAATGCATCATTTATACAATCAGTAAAAGAAAATCATCAGGTGATTATTGTACGTTCAATGACGAAAATGTACGCAATTGCAGGTATAAGGCTCGGTTATATGGTAGCTGCACCTGAGGTGGCAAGTGCAATACGGAAGCTCGCACCTCATTGGCATATTAATGGTATAGCAGCAGTAATAGGAGCACGCTGTTTAAGTAAGGAAGAAGATTCTTTCCGTCAGAAGGCTTGTGATTATGCTCTTCAAATGCGTACGCGTTTTAAAGCGTTTTTACAACAAAATCATTGTCTTGTTACGAACAGTGTTACTAATTATGTGAGCTTTCAATTGCCCGATCCTACACAGTCACAAAGTTTCTTTACTTATATGCTTGAGCAGGGCATAGTGCTTCGACATACAGAAAATTTCATTGGAATGGAAGGTGCATGGTTCCGAGTAGGTATGAAGGCACCCGAAGCAATGAATCGTTTAGAAGAGGAGATGATGCATTGGTTTCAAGCGAACTCGTCTTTATAACAGGTGGAGTGCGGAGTGGAAAAAGTGCATATGCAGAAAAGTACCTTGTAAATTTAGCAGCGACATCGCCTGAGAAGCGACTTGTCTATGTTGCAACAGGAGTACCGTTTGATGATGAAATGAAACAAAGAATCAACCGGCACCAAAACGATCGAGCAGGGCAACGGTGGACGACAATTGAACAACCAACTGACTTTTCTATGCTCCTCTCTAAAATAAATGAAGGTGACGCGATATTATGGGATTGCGTGACCACTTGGCTAACAAATGAATTTTATAATGGTTATGAAACTGGTATGAGCTGTTTTCAAAAAGAAGGCTGTATTGAAAGGAAATTCATAGCGATGCAAAATACGATTTATGCATTACGTGAAAGAAATATACCGATTGTTGTCGTCTCCAATGAAGTGCTAGATGAGCCCCTTTCTCCTAGTTATGAAGTGAGACTTTATCAAAAATGGCTAGGTCGTATTCATCAATGGTTTGTAGCGGAAGCAACTACTGCAATCGAAATGGAATATGGACAGATGCATCAATGGAAATAATATAGATTTAATAGAGGGGGATTCTTTTGCGTACGATTGTCCATAGTATTTTACTTTCTTTTCAATTTTTTACCGTCGTGCCAGTTCATAAAGAATTACCACTTACAAAGCCGACGATAACGGGGATGTTCTCGTTCCTACCTTGGTTAGGTGCATGTATGGGTGTAGTCATGGCTTCTGTTTTTTATAGTTTGCAACAATGGACAGATATCAGCCCATTATTAACGGCCTTTTTACTTGTTGTTGGATTTATCATTTGTACAGGTGGATTGCATTTAGATGGCTGGGTTGATATGGGAGATGCATTTTTTTCCTACCGTGATACTGAGAAGCGACTAGAAATTTTAGATGATCCTCGTATTGGAGCTTTTGGTGCAATGTCCTTATTGTTCTTAGTACTAACGAAAATTTTCTTTTTAGCTGAATTGATTGAAAAAGGCGAACTGTCGATTATGTGGATTGTCGCGGTACCATTTTTAGCACGGCTGGGAATGTCCTTATATTTTATCCAGACAAAATGTTCAAAGCAAAAAGGGTTAGCCTACTTTTTTAAAGAAAAACTATATGTACCTCAATTTCTTGTTATGACTTGCGTATCAATGCTTATTGGCTTGTTTTTTATAATTTGGTGGAGTGGGGATTTCATCTTACCTCTTATATTACTTGTGGTTGTAGTTGTTGCATCAGGCCTGTATAAAATTTGGACTGTGCGTAATTTCCGCGGTAGCTCAGGTGATTTACTTGGTGCTTTTATTGAAGGAATGGAGGCCATTTTATGGATTACGCTATTACTATTGAGTTAATGCGTCATGCTAAAACTAAAAGTAATGTTGAAAGGAAGTATCTTGGCTGGACTGATGAGCCAATTATTCCTAATCAAAATTTGCCGGTAATAGATGAGTTAGCTCCTGTCGTTTTCGGAAGTGATTTAATACGTTGTAAGGAAACTGCTGCTTATTATTTTCCGAATGCTACCTACGTGAGTAATAAAGGATTTCGTGAAAGTCATTTTGGTGATTTTGAATGCAAAACTTATGACCAGTTAAAAGATATACAAGCCTATCGTAATTGGATAGACGATCCATATGAAATAGCACCACCAAATGGCGAGACATTACAGCAAGTTATGTTTCGCGTTACAGAAGCCGTCAAATCGTTGCCAAAAGATATGGTGAATTACAAGATAGTCGCTCATGGAGGTTCAATTAGAACGTTGTTAATGCAATTCGCACCAGAGGAAAAAAACTTTTGGGATTGGCAAGTACCTCATAATGAGCGATATCTATTACACTGGTCAACGAAGAAACAGTTCGAGGAGGGACAACGATGCACGTTTTTATCGGTGGAGCCTATAATGGTAAAAGAGACTATGTAAGAAAATGGCTAGAAGAAAAAGGGGAAAAAGATGTTGCTTGGCTAGAAAGTGAGTTACCAACGGCTGTTCCTGAAGCTTCGACAATTGTTGTCTCAGGTCTTGAAAATTTCGTGGCAAAACATTTGGATATCGATGAGGATACATTAGCTTCTCAAATATTGCAGCAACTGCAAGCATTAGGAACAGAGAAGGAACTTATTGTTATTGTGACAGAAATGGGCAGAGGCATTGTCCCAATTGATGCTAATACGCGTAAGATCCGTGATATTTGTGGAAGATTTTATCAGAAATTATTTAAAATTAGCCCACAAATAACTCGTATTTGGTATGGTATAGCTGAAACAATAAAATAAATCAGGAAAGAAGGACGAGAGATGAACCTATATACACGTACAGGTGATAAAGGGAAAACAAGTATTATCGGAGCACGAGTTGATAAAGATAGTCAGCGCGTTGAAACTTACGGCACAATTGATGAATTAAATTCATTTATCGGTAAAGCAATGACGGAATTAGATCCTGCTATTTTCAAAGATATATTAGAAGACTTAGAAGCAATGCAAAACGAATTATTCGATTGTGGTGGAGATCTTGCTAATGTCATGAAAGAACGTCATTACAAAATGACAGATGGACCGATAGAAATTATGGAAAAACGAATTGATGTACTAATGGATGAACCACCATTACTTGAAAGATTCATCTTACCTGGGGGTTCACCTGCAGCGGCTACTTTACACATTGCACGAACAATTACTCGTCGAGCAGAGCGTCAAATGGTCACTTTACTAAAAGAGTCAGAAGAGGGCGATGTGCCATTAGTTGTACAACGCTACTTAAACCGTTTATCTGATTATTTATTTGCAGCTGCACGCGTAGTAAACGCTCGCTTAAATGTACCAGATACTGAATACGTTCGAAGTGCCAAAGTATTTAAAGATGGTGGTCGTTCAAAAAAAGCAAAGGAATGAATGATTAATTATGAAACTTAAGACCTTAACTTTAACAGCTATGATTGCAGCTCTATGTGCAGTAGGGGCAATGATTAAAGTGCCGGGTGGGCTAGGTTCTATGGCACTTGATTCGGCTCCTGCTTTTCTAGGTGCAGTCTTTTTACCACCAGTAGCGGCAGGTGCTGCGGCAGCGATTGGTCATCTTATATCGGCAATGACAGGCGGTTCTTTCCTAGGTCCATTGCATATCTTAATTGCTGTAGAAATGTTCATCATACTATGGGGCTTTGCTAAGCTTCATAATGCGGGAAGTAAATATTTGAAATGGATTTTTGCTATGATCGCTAACGGAATTTTAGCGCCGTTACCATTTTATTGGCTGAATTCACCGGAGTTTTTCTTTTCGATGGTACCAGTATTACTAATGACAACGCTTTTGAATGTTGTAATTGCAGCGGTTGTAATTCCAGTATTTTCTCGTGCCTTTCAACGAAAAGAGGCACATTAAAAAATGAGAAATGCTATGCAATTATCGAATGGCTTTATCGTTACAACAGATAATTCCGGAGCAATTGGAGAAAAAGAGCAAGATGTCGTTCATGTGCCAGATGATGTAACAAGTTATTATTCTGCTAGAGTGACATTACTAGAACAATGGGCAGCTGGTGCAGAACCAGAAGCAATAGTTATGCATAATTTCAGTAGTGAATCGAGCTGGGGACGTTATGTGAAAGGTATTACGCAATTATTTGATGAATTAAGTTTGCCAGTACCACCGATCAAAGGCAGTTCTGAAACGAATATGCCTACTTTACAATCTGGTGTTGCTATCACAATGATAGGGGCTCCGATTCGACCTTTAACGGATGTCAAAAAGCTTCATTGGTTTACATATGGTAAACCGTTAGTAGGGAATGAATTACTGGAGCATCCCGAATATATTGCGAATTTATTAGTAGTGAAAAAAGCGCTCGATTCAAATGTTATTGGACGTATTTGGCCTGTCGGGTCAAAGGGAATCCACTCTGAAGTTAGAAGTTTATTTGGCGACGTTTCTTTTTCAAGCTCATTAGACTGTAAAAAAACGGCTGGCCCAGCGACTGTAATTTTACTAGGTATTTCTGAAGAACACGTAAAGTCGGCAGAACAACATTTTGGCCAATTATTAGAACCTATAGTTTTTTAATAAATTGAAGACTAACAAATTACTTAATAAGTAATTCGTTAGTCTTTTTTTAGAGCATTTTTAATGAAATAGGTTGCAAGTTTATCTATAAAATTATGAGTTGATTTTATTATTCAATATTCATATTAAGGAAAATTCAGAATTCACATGTAATTCAATTGGAATTATGCTAGAATTTTTAATAAACTTTGAGAAACATGTATAAGCAACAAGACAACGGAAAATTTATACGAAATCATTGGTAAACTTAAAATTATGAATTCTGCAAATATTGTTGACTGAATGCTCATTCATATTTTACAATGGTTAAAACATATACATTTCATGGTAAATCACTTAGCGTGCGTTTTAACGAAATGTAACAATCGTATATCGAGCATCACAGAGGGGGAAATGTTATGAATCCATTGTTAATTGCAAACTGGATACTATTTTTAGTAGTAGTAGCTTATGGTTTATTTTTATTCGGTTACTTGTTAAAGACGCGTTATGAATTCGTCAAAATGGGGAAACAAGTAGAATTTGACAATGATGTTAAAGCACGTTTACACAAAATTTGGGTGTATGTATTTGGACAGAAGAAGTTATTAAAAGATAAAAAAAGTGGAATTATCCATGTTATGTTTTTCTATGGCTTCATACTAGTTCAACTAGGGGCAATTGATTTTATCTGGAAAGGATTAAAACCGGGATCTCATTTACCTTTAGGACCCGTATATCCGTATTTCACATTCATGCAGGAAATTGTGTCGTTAGTAATTTTAGTCGCTGTTGTTTGGGCGTTTTACCGTCGCTATATTGAGAAGCTCGTCCGCTTAAAGCGTGGCTTTAAATCAGGATTAGTATTAATTTTTATCGGTGGATTGATGGTTACAGTTCTAGTAGGTAATGGTATGGGTATGATTTGGCATGATCATGCTGCTACTTGGTCAGAGCCAATTGCATCATCTATAGCTACGGTATTTGGATTTTTACCACCAACAGCTGCAACTGTTGTGTTCTTTGTTATGTGGTGGATTCATTTATTAATTTTGTTAACTTTCTTAGTGTATGTACCACAATCAAAACACGCGCATCTAATTGCGGGTCCAGTGAATGTTTACTTCAACCGTTTAGATCATGTTGGTAAGCTAACGCCTATTAACTTTGAAGAGATGGAAGAAGAAGGGGAAGATGGAGAAGAAGAAATTCCATCGTTTGGTGTTGGGAAAATTACAGATTTCACACAACTACAACTAATTGATTTGTATGCATGTGTAGAATGTGGCCGTTGTACGAATATGTGTCCAGCAAGTGGAACAGGAAAAATGTTGTCACCTATGGACTTAATTACAAAATTACGTGATCACTTAACATTTACAGGTGCCGTTGCAACACGTCAACAACCTTGGGTACCAACATTCATGTTCAATAAAGCAAAAGGAAATCAGTTAGCCCTTGCAGCTGGAGCGGAAGGTGCTGTTATTGAAGATATCTATAGTCCATCATTAATCGGAGATGTCATCACAGAAGAGGAAATATGGGCTTGTACAACTTGCCGTAACTGTGAAGACCAATGTCCAGTAATGAATGAGCACGTTGATAAAATTATTGACCTTCGTCGATATTTAACAATGACAGAAGGACGTGTGAATCCAGACGCACAACGCGCAATGACTAACATTGAAAGACAAGGGAATCCGTGGGGGATTAACCGTAAAGAAAAAGAAAATTGGCGCGATGCTCGCCCAGATGTTCATATTCCAACGGTGAAAGAAGTATCAAAAGCTGGTGAAGAGTTCGAGTACTTATTCTGGGTTGGTTCAATGGGGTCATTTGATAACCGCTCACAAAAAATTGCATTATCTTTTGCGAAATTGATGAATGAAGCAGGAGTGAAATTTGCGATTTTAGGTAACAAAGAAAAGAATTCAGGAGACACACCACGTCGTCTTGGTAATGAATTCTTATTCCAAGAGTTAGCAACAGCTAATATTAGTGAATTTGAAAAAACAGGCATTACAAAATTAGTAACGATTGATCCACATGCATATAATATTTTTAAAAATGAATATAGTGATTTTGGTTGGACAGGTGAAGTATATCACCATACAGAATTACTTTATGACTTAGTAAAACAAGGGCGTCTAAAACCACAATTTGCAATAGAAGAAACTATTACGTTCCATGATTCGTGTTACTTAGGCCGATACAATGATGTTTATGATCCACCGCGTGAAATCTTAAAAGCCATTCCAGGTGTGAAGTTAGTTGAGATGGAACGTAATCGTGAAACTGGTATGTGTTGTGGAGCTGGTGGAGGCTTAATGTGGATGGAAGAGCACGTTGGTAACCGAGTGAATGTAGCAAGAACTGAGCAAGCACTTGCGGTGAATCCAACGATGATTTCATCAGGTTGCCCGTATTGCTTAACGATGCTTTCAGACGGTACAAAAGCGAAAGAAGTGGAAGAACAGGTTGGCACATATGATATTGCTGAATTACTAGAGAAATCAGTATGTGGAGAATATAAACCACCTGTAGAAGAAGTTGTTGAAGAACCAATTGTCCAATAATTAATTGCATTGAAATTGGTAATTATGTACAATATTACTAAGTAGAATAAGAGAGTGCTAGACGCTCTCTTTTTTTCTAAAATTTTGTTGAGCGAGCGTTCAGTCGAGAGATTAATTGAATTCTCGTTTCTTTAAAAAGAATAATGTAAGCGTATGCATAACGAAGACAAGGGGTGTCTGATTTGGCAAAAACAGTGATTTTAGATGGTGCGCGAACAGCATTTGGGAAATTTGGTGGAGCATTAAGTACTCTTACTGCCAGTGATTTAGGAGGAGTTGCTATTCAAGCAGCTTTGCAAAGAGCAAACATCCTACCACATCAAGTAGATGAAGTTATTATGGGGAGTGTATTACAAGCAGGCCAAGGTCAAATACCGTCTCGGCAAGCTGCTTCAAAAGCCGGAATTCCGTGGTCGGTGAAAACAGAAACAGTGAATAAGGTTTGCGCATCGGGATTACGTAGTGTGACATTAGCCGATCAACTGATTCGTTTAGGGGACGAGGAAGTTATCGTAGCAGGTGGCATGGAGTCAATGTCAAATGCGCCTTACTATTTACCAAAAGGTAGGTTTGGCTTACGCATGGGAGATGCAACTATGATAGACGGCATGGTCTATGACGGCTTATCTTGTGCATTCGATCCACAACATGTACATATGGGAACATACGGAGACAGCACAGCAAAAGAATTTTCACTCTCAAGAGAAGTGCAAGACGAATGGGCGTATCGTAGTCATAAAAGAGCATTAGATGCAATTGACACTGGTAAATTCGCAGAAGAAATTGTGTCAGTGACGATTCCACAGCGCAAAGGAAATCCGTTAGAAATTGATACAGATGAAGCGCCAAGAAGAGATACGTCACTTCAATCTTTAACAAACCTTAGAGCAGCGTTTACGACTGAGGGTACGATTACAGCTGGAAATGCACCGGGTATTAATGATGGAGCTTGTGCAGTAGTTCTTATGAATGAAGAACGTGCTAAAGCAGAAAATCATACACCACTTGCATACATTTTAGGGCACGCAGAAGTTGGGGTAGAACCACAGCACTTTCCACAAACGCCAGGCTTAGTCATCAACAAAATTTTAGAAAAGACAGGGAAAGCATTACAAGAAATCGATTTATTTGAAATTAACGAAGCGTTTGCAGCTGTTGCGCTAGCAAGTAATCAAATTGCAGCTCTAGATGAAGAGAAAGTTAATGTCAATGGTGGGGCAGTAGCATTAGGGCATCCGATTGGGGCATCAGGTGCACGAATTATTCTGACTTTAGCTTATGAATTAAAACGTCGTGGCGGAGGTATTGGTATTGCGGCTATTTGTTCTGGCGGAGGCCAAGGAGATGCCATCATGATTGAAGTACCAAAAACGGGGGGATTCGAGTAATGAGTATTCAGAAAATAATGGTAATTGGAGCCGGTCAAATGGGCTCTGGTATCGCACAAGTATGCGCGCAAGCAGGATTTGACGTAAAACTAAATGATATGAAGGAAGAGTTTTTTGCAAGAGGTTTAGGAACGATTACAAAAAATCTTTCTCGTAATGTTGATAAAGGGCGTATGACGGAGAGTGAAAAAGAAGCCATTCTAGGTCGTCTAACAAAATCTCTTGATATTAATGATGCAAATGATGTTGATTTAGTTATCGAAGCAGCTGTTGAAAATATGGAAATTAAACAATCTATTTTCAAACAGCTGGATACTATCGCACCAGCACATGCTATTTTAGCTTCTAACACTTCATCATTACCGATTACAGAGTTGGCAGCTGTGACTAATCGTCCAGAGCAAGTTATTGGGATGCATTTTATGAATCCTGTACCAGTCATGAAGCTCGTTGAAATTATTCGAGGCTTAGCTACTGCAGATGATGTCTATCAAACAATTGAAGACATGACTAAAAAGCTTGAAAAAGTGCCAGTGGAAGTAAATGATTTTCCGGGGTTTGTTGCAAACCGCATATTAATGCCGATGATCAACGAAGCCATCTACACACTTTATGAAGGTGTAGCAACTAAGGAAGCTATTGATGACGTTATGAAGCTGGGCATGAATCATCCAATGGGACCGTTAACATTAGCAGATTTTATCGGTTTAGATACGTGTCTCTATATTATGGAAACATTATATGAAGGCTTTGGTGATAGCAAATACCGACCATGTCCACTGTTACGTAAATACGTGAAAGCAGGATGGTTAGGTAAGAAATCCGGACGCGGCTTCTACATCTACGAATCTTAAAAGGGGTGTTCCACTATGGAATTGATGTTCACAGAAGAACAACTAATGATGCGCAAGATGGTACGAGATTTTGCGCAAACAGAAATTGCACCAAAAGTTGAGAGCATGGAAAATGGGGAATTTCCACGCGATATACTAGCTAAAATGGGAGAGCTAGGGCTAATGGGCATTACAACACCAGAACAGTACGGTGGAGCAAATATGGATTTTACATCCTATATTATAGCTATAAATGAGTTATCAAAAGTAAGTGCGACAATCGGCGTGATCTTATCAGTCCATACATCGGTTGTGACAAATCTTATTCTTTATTTTGGTAATGAAGAACAAAAACAAAAGTATGTGCCAAAGCTCGCATCGGGACAATATTTAGGTGCTTTTTGTTTAACAGAACCATCTGCAGGATCTGACGCAGGTTCATTAAAATCTAAAGCAGTGAAGGACGGCAATAATTACATTATCAACGGTTCAAAGGTATTTATCACTAATGGTGGAGAGGCAGATGTATATATTGTTTTTGCTTCAACTGATCCATCGCTCGGTTCAAAAGGGATTTCCGCCTTTCTTGTGGAAAAAGAAACTGAAGGCTTAGTGATTGGTAAGGATGAACATAAAATGGGTTTACATGGCTCACGTACAGTTCAATTAAATTTCGATAACATGATTGTCCCTGCTGAAAATTTACTCGGCCAAGTGGGGGACGGCTTTAAAATAGCCATGGCGAACTTAGACGTTGGTCGAATAGGTATAGCTTCACAGGCGCTTGGTATTGCTGAAGCTGCGTTAGAAGAAGCGATTACCTACGCACAACAACGTCACCAATTCGGGAAGCCAATCTCCAATAATCAGGGTGTAGGTTTTAAATTAGCAGATATGGCAACAGCAGTCGAGGCGTCCAGATTACTCGTGTACCGTGCAGCAGATTTACGTAACAAAGGATTAACCTGTGGTAAGGAGGCATCTATGGCAAAGCTTTTCGCTTCAAAAACTGCTGTAGAAGTAACAACAGAGGCAATTCAGGTATTTGGAGGATATGGCTATACAATGGACTATCCGGTTGAACGTTTTTTCCGAGACGCCAAAGTAACGGAAATTTACGAGGGTACTAGTGAAATACAACGACTTGTTATAAGCAAACACTTAAACAAATAGGGATGAAAAAACTAAAACAAAGGTGGAAAAAGAGATGAACTTTCAATTATCAGAAGAGCATGAAATGATTCGTAAAATGGTACGTGATTTCGCTGAAAACGAAGTAGCACCAACAGCAGCAGAACGCGACGAAACAGAAACTTTTGATCGTGCAATATTTGATAAAATGGCAGAGTTAGGATTAACAGGTATTCCGTGGCCAGAAGAATATGGTGGTATTGGTTCTGACTTCTTAGCCTATTGTATTGCAGTTGAAGAATTATCTCGTGTTTGTGCTTCGACTGGAGTAACGCTTTCTGCACATACATCTTTAGCGGGATGGCCGATTTATAAATTTGGTAATGAAGAACAAAAACAAAAATACTTACGACCAATGGCTGAAGGTACTAAAATTGGCGGATATGGCTTAACGGAGCCGAGCTCAGGCTCAGATGCAGGTGGTATGAAAACTACAGCAAAATTAGATGGTGATGATTATATTTTAAACGGCTCAAAAATCTTCATCACAAACGGTGGTATTGCTGAAATTTATGTTGTATTTGCTGTTACAGACCCAACAGTTAAGAATGGTACCAGTGCATTCATAGTAGAATCTGATTTTGAAGGTTTCTCGGTTGGTAAAAAAGAAAAGAAACTTGGAATTCGTTCATCACCTACAACTGAAATTATTTTCGATAATTGCCGTGTGCCAAAAGAAAACTTGTTAGGTGTGGAAGGCGATGGTTTTAAAATTGCGATGAAAACTTTAGATGGCGGTCGTAATGGTATTGCTGCTCAAGCAGTCGGTATTGCACAAGGTGCATTAGATGCATCTGTTGCATACGCAAAAGAGCGTGTTCAATTTGGCAAACCAATTACAGCAAATCAAGGTGTATCTTTTAAACTAGCAGATATGGCTACATCTATTGAAGCTTCAAGATTATTGACATATCAAGCTGCATGGTTAGAGTCGAACAATCTTCCTTATGGTAAAGCATCAGCTATGGCGAAATTGATGGCTGGAGATACAGCGATGAATGTAACAACTGAGGCTGTGCAAGTATTTGGTGGCTACGGCTATACAAAAGATTATCCAGTAGAGCGATATATGCGTGATGCGAAAATTACACAAATTTACGAAGGAACTCAAGAGATTCAACGTCTAGTGATTTCTCGTATGTTAACGAAATAATATATGGTAAAAAGACAAAATAAGAGACAAGTAGAATCGTCGGTTAAAGATGAAAGCCTGATAGAGAAGCGCCGGAATGAGATGATTCATGGCGCTGTTAAATTGTTTAAGCTAAAAGGGTTTCACCGTACGACGACTCGAGAAATTGCTAAAGAAGCTGGTTTTAGTATAGGAACGCTTTATGAATATATTCGAACAAAAGAAGATGTACTATATCTAGTTTGTGACAATATTTATCGTGAAGTAAGTTTAAGGTTAGCAAATTTACCGACGGAAGAAGGTACAATAGCAGGCTTAAAAGCATCTATACGCCAATACTTTTTACTTATAGATTCCATGTCAGATGAAATTCTAGTCATGTACCAGGAGTCTAAATCTTTACCAAAAGATGCTTTGCGTTACGTTTTAACAAAGGAACTTGAAATGGTGGGGTTGTTTGAGAATCTATTAGCTGGTTGCGTACAGTCTGGGGAACTGTCGCTATCAGAAAAAGAAATCAACCTTATAGCAAATGATATCGTGGTGCAAGGCCAAACGTGGGCATTTAGACGATGGGCTTTCAGAAGAAATTATACAATTGATGATTATATCGATATGCAAACGACTATTTTCTTAAATGGTATTTTGAAGAAGTAACTCTACGCTGAGTGCACGGTACGAAAACTCAAACTTTTTATATAGTTTTAGTTTCTAGAACCTTGCACATTTTTTGTTCCAATCATTTCAGGGGAATGGTAAGAGAAACAACTTAGTTTTTCGTTCATAACAAGGGGGAGCTTATATATGGTTCAAGCAACAGTATATCGTCCAAAAAATCACGTAAGATTTGTCACGGCTTCTAGTCTTTTTGATGGCCATGATGCATCGGTAAATATTATGCGTCGTATTTTGCAATCGAGTGGTGTCGAAGTAATTCATCTCGGACATAACCGCTCAGTTGAAGAGGTAGTCAACGCAGCAATCCAAGAAGATGCGCAAGGGGTGGCGATTTCTTCTTATCAAGGGGGGCACGTTGAATATTTTAAATACATGCAAGATCTGTTTAGAGAAAAAGGTGCTCCACATATCGGTATTTTCGGCGGTGGTGGAGGAGTAATCTTACCTCGTGAAATTAAGGAACTACATGAGTATGGTATTGCAGGGCTATTTTCACCTGAAGATGGTCGTGAACTGGGATTACAAGGCATGATTAATAAAATGATTGAAAAAAGTGACTTTACTACGATTAAAGAGAACTTAATTAGTAAGTTAGATACATTATCAACGGAACAACCTGAAGTAATAGCACAACTTATCACTGCAGCTGAAGAAGCAAAAGATGGAGAGTTAACAGACTTCCTAGAAAAAGCACGGAGTTTGTCAAAAAACACTCCTGTACTCGGTATAACTGGTACAGGTGGGGCAGGGAAAAGTTCATTGACTGATGAATTGATTCGTCGATTTTTGCAGGAATTCCCGGATAAAAAAGTTGCTATCCTATCAATTGATCCAACGAAGCAAAAAACTGGTGGGGCTCTACTTGGAGACCGTATTCGTATGAATGCTATATTTAATAATCGCGTTTATATGCGTAGTCTTGCAACACGGGGATCTCACTCTGAGCTTTCAGATGCAATTGCTGACGTATTAGATGTTGTGAAGGTAGCAGGATATGATCTAATCGTTGTTGAAACAAGTGGTATCGGTCAAGGGGATGCTGCTATTACAAAAATTTCTGATTTGTCCATGTATGTTATGACAAGTGAATTTGGTGCACCTACTCAGCTTGAGAAAATTGATATGATTGACTTTGCTGATCTAATTGTCATTAACAAATTCGAACGTAAAGGGTCAGAAGATGCGCTTCGACAAGTACAGAAACAATACCAACGTAGCCATGAACTATGGACAAAAAACTTAGATGAAATGCCTGTATTCGGTACAATAGCTAGCCAGTTTAATGACAAAGGAACAAATTCTTTATTCGCAGAGCTTGTTCAAGTTATTAACGAAAAATGTGGTCTTGATTGGGTAACATCTTACGAACATTTTGTGAAAACTCAAAAGCAAGATGTCATCATTCCAAATGATCGACGTTACTACTTACGTGAAATTACAGATGCTATTCGTAATTATCATAAAAAGTCTGAACAGCAAGTTGAATTTGCCCGTAAGCTATTCCAATTAGAAGGGGCAATTACAACTGTTCAGGAGAAAGCACCAGACGATGCATTAATTGCATCACTGACTTCATTAGTGGAGGATATTAAAAATCAATTAACAGCAGAATCAAAGAACATTTTAGCGAATTGGAAAATGCTTAAGGAAGCATACTCAGGAGATGAATTTGTTACAAAAGTACGTGATAAAGAAATCCGTACAATTTTGACAACTACTAGCCTAGCTGGTTTAAAAATTCCAAAAGTAGTATTGCCGAAATTTGTAGATTACGGAGAGATATTACGTTGGGTATATAAAGAAAATGTACCTGGTTCATTTCCATATACGGCAGGAGTTTTCCCTTTCAAACGCGAAGGAGAGGATCCGAAACGCCAATTTGCTGGCGAAGGGACACCAGAACGTACAAATAGACGCTTCCATTACTTATCTAAAGATGATGATGCAAAACGCCTATCAACTGCATTTGACTCTGTAACGTTGTACGGTGAAGATCCAGATTACCGTCCAGATATTTATGGTAAAGTCGGCGAATCAGGAGTTAGTATTTGTACACTAGAAGATATGAAGAAGCTTTATGATGGCTTTGATCTATGTGCACCATCTACATCTGTCTCGATGACAATCAATGGACCAGCTCCAATTATTTTAGCAATGTTCATGAACACAGCTGTTGATCAACAAGTGAAAATTCAAGAAGGTAAATTAGGACGCTGTTTAACTGTAGAAGAATTCACTGATGTTCGTGAAAAAACCCTTCAAGTTGTGCGTGGTACAGTGCAGGCTGACATTTTAAAAGAAGATCAGGGACAGAATACATGTATTTTCTCTACAGAATTCGCATTACGTATGATGGGGGATATTCAACAATATTTCATTGACCAAAAAGTACGTAACTATTATTCTGTATCGATTTCTGGATATCATATTGCAGAAGCAGGTGCGAACCCAATTTCACAGTTAGCATTTACTTTGGCTAATGGTTTCACTTATGTGGAATACTATTTAAGTCGAGGAATGAATATTGATGATTTCGCACCAAATCTATCGTTCTTCTTCTCCAATGGTTTAGACCCAGAATATACAGTAATCGGTCGAGTAGCTCGTCGTATTTGGTCTATTGTTATGCGTGATAAATACGGTGCAAATGAACGTAGTCAGAAGCTAAAATACCATATCCAAACTTCTGGTCGTAGCTTACACGCACAAGAAATCGACTTTAACGATATTCGTACAACATTACAAGCATTGATGGCATTGCATGATAACTGTAATTCATTACACACGAATGCTTATGATGAAGCGATTACAACACCAACAGAAGAATCTGTTCGTCGCGCAATGGCTATTCAAATGATCATTACAAAAGAACACGGGCTAACAAAAAATGAAAATCCATTACAAGGTGCATTCATAATTGAAGAACTAACTGATCTTGTTGAAAATGCAGTATTGGAAGAATTTGATCGAATTAATGATAGAGGCGGAGTTCTTGGAGCGATGGAAACCCAATATCAACGTGGTAAGATTCAAGAAGAATCCATGTACTATGAAATGCTGAAACACTCGGGTGAACTGCCAATCATCGGTGTTAACACATACTTGAATCCAAATCCACCTTCATCAGAAGCAATCGATAGTATGGAAATTGCCAGAGCATCACAAGAAGAAAAAGAAACACAAATTCAAAATCTACAAAAATTCCAAGCAAAACATGCCGATGAAGCTGAAGGCGCTATTCAAAAACTAAAGGAAGTAGCGGTAACAGGAGGCAACATATTTGCAGAACTAATGGAAACAGTAAAATACGCAAGCCTAGGCCAAATCACCAACGCCCTATACCAAGTAGGCGGGCAATACAGAAGGAATATGTGATTAAATGCTGAAGGCGCTCGTAAAGCTGTGAGGTCGTTGGAGGGCGGAAGCCAATGTCGCTTTTTGACTTTGAGTGCCCGACCGAAACGACCCGAACAGCTAGCGCCAGAAGCTGGATAAAATTAAATGCTGAAGCGGCCCGTTGAAAGGAAGATAGCCTAAGTACGCCACGTCCTGTGGCAACGGCTATCTGACCCACATCCTGTGGGCCTCCGACAAGCACTGGAAGGCTCGAATCAAAGGCGCTTTTGCCTTTGACCGAGAATTAAAGAGGACAACCTAAATGCGCAACGTCCTGTCGCGACGGTTGCCTGACTAACATCCTGTTAGCCCAAGTGACCTCGAGGGGCTGGCCGCTGAAGCTGGATAAAATTAAATGCTGAGGACGCCCGTCTAGCTGCGCCAGTCACTGGAGGGCTCGAAACAAAAGCATTACTTAAGCTTTTGTCCGAGAGACCGAAGTGACCCAAGCAGTTGGCGTCCGAAGCTGGATATGGAGATATGTAACTTTAGGAAGGCAACCTAAGTACGCGACGTCCTGTCGCAACGGTTGCCTGACTAACATAACATCCTGTTAGCCTAAGTATGCCACATCCTGAGGCAACGGCTATCTGACCAACATCCTTTTGCTCCAGGACATTCAATAGTATTGTACAAACAAGCTCAATCTAAAACGCCACTTTCAATGCCTATAAAAGTAATGGAAATGTACAATACTATCAAGAGATAAAAATTAGTGGAAAATAAAAAATGAAGGAACTAATCATTTCATTAGCCCCTTCATTTTTATTTTTTGTATAATAAGGAGTAAAACAAATTTTAAGGAGTTCTTGTTTATATGAAAAGCCTACTACATTGTCTATTTATCATAATTTGCCTGGTACTTATATTCTTTTTGTATAACAAGCAATTAGGGGCCATCCCCATCCTTATTTTTTCCATATATCTTTTTGCTATTGGGTATCGACAATTGAGAAATCAAAAAAAGAATAATTGATTGTGGCGTAATCAAAGAAAGATTGTATATAATGGATATTATGTTTATGTATTAAGAAGGGACGTGCACGATTTGAACTTTCGTGAAATGACAAAAGAACAACTATCAGAAGAATCGTTTATCGATTTAGCATACGGAATTTTAGATTCAAAAAAACAACCATTAACTTTCCCAGAACTGATGAAAGAAATCCAAACAATAAAAGGTTGTACTGATGCAGAAGTAAAAGAGCGCTTGCAACAATTTTATACAGACCTTAACATTGAAGGTCGCTTTATTGTACTAGGTGAAAACCGTTGGGGACTTCGCGAGTGGTATGCAATTGAACAAATCGAAGAAGAAACAGCGCCAACAGTAAAAGTCCGCAAGAAAAAAGCTAAAGCTGTAATTGACGATGAAGATGAACTTGAACTTGAAGAAGAAGAATTAGACTTCGATGAAAACTTCGATGAATTCGTTGAAGATCCAACTGAAGAAGATGAGGAAGAGGAAGAATTCGAAGATGTTGCAATCGATGATATCGATGAAGACCTTGATGAAGACTTGCTTGAAGAAGAAGATGAATTCGAAATTGACGAAGAAGATGATGAGTTAGAAGAAGAGGAAGAAGAATAATTTCTTGACTTCTAGCTGAGTTCCATATAATCTTTTACTTGGGCTCCTTAAAAGGAGAATGACCGTATAATTTATACGCTCCCCCTGCATATTATGCGGGAGGAGCGTTTTTTATTTTTTTTATAAGTGTTTAATTTAAAGGAGGAATTGGCTTTGACCAAATATATTTTCGTAACAGGTGGGGTTGTATCATCACTTGGTAAAGGTATTACAGCTGCATCACTTGGACGTTTATTGAAGAACCGTGGATTAGAAGTAACAATCCAAAAATTTGACCCATACATCAATCTTGACCCGGGTACAATGAGCCCGTATCAACACGGGGAAGTTTTCGTAACAGATGATGGCGCAGAGGCAGATTTAGATTTAGGTCACTATGAACGTTTCATCGATATTAACTTAGGAAAACACAGTACAGTAACTTCTGGACGTGTTTACTCTTCTGTTTTGAGAAAAGAACGTCGTGGAGATTATAACGGTGGAACTGTACAAGTTATTCCACATATTACAAACGAAATTAAAGAGCGTATCCAACGTGCAGGTCGTGAAACAAGCGCGGATGTGGTTATTACAGAAGTAGGCGGAACAGTAGGTGATATCGAATCACTACCATTCCTAGAAGCTATTCGACAAATGAAATCAGATCTTGGTGGGGAAAACGTAATGTACATTCACTGTACTTTAATTCCTTACATCAAAGCAGCTGGTGAATTAAAAACAAAACCAACACAACACTCTGTAAAAGAGTTGCGTTCTCTAGGTATTCAACCAACTCTTCTTGTAGTACGTACAGAACAAGAAGTGCCACAAGAAATGAAAGAAAAATTAGCTCTATTCTGTGACGTAAAAGCAAGTAACGTTATTGAATGTCAAGATGCAAAACATTTATATGAAGTACCATTAAACCTACAAGCACAAGGTATGGATGATATCGTTCTTGAACACTTTGGTATCACTGCTCCTCAAGCTGATATGGCTGAATGGACTGAGTTAGTAGATCGTGTATTAAACTTATCTAAAACAGTGAAAATTGCACTTGTTGGTAAATATGTTGAATTACAAGATGCTTATTTATCAGTAGTTGAAGCATTAAAACACGCTGGATACCCAGTAGATGCAGATATTGATGTAGACTGGATCAATTCTGAAGATGTTACAGCTGAAAATGTTGAAGAATTATTGAAAAATGCAGATGGTATCCTTGTACCAGGTGGCTTTGGTGACCGTGGTGTTGAAGGTAAAATCATTGCAACTCAATATGCACGTGAAAATAACGTACCGTTCTTAGGTATTTGCTTAGGAATGCAATTAGCAACTGTTGAATTTGCACGTAACGTTCTAAACTTAGAAGGCGCGCACTCATCAGAACTTGATGCAGATACTAAATACCCTATCATCGATCTTTTACCAGAACAAAAAGACGTGGAGGATTTAGGTGGAACACTTCGTTTAGGTCTTTTCCCATGTAAATTAAAATCAGATTCTAAAGCTATGGAAGCATATGGTGAAGAAATAGTCTATGAACGTCATCGTCATCGTTATGAGTTTAATAACGAATACCGTGAAGCATTCGAAGCAGCAGGATTCGTCTTCTCAGGTACAAGCCCAGACGGCCGTTTAGTTGAAATTGTTGAATTACCAGAGAACAAATTCTTCGTGGCATCTCAATTCCACCCAGAATTTATCTCACGTCCGAACCGTCCACAACCACTATTTAGAGAATTCATCGCAGCAGCAGTTAAATAAATACTGATTTTGCGTAAGACTTGAATATCGTTGTAAGGATCGTATGAAACTGATTTTACAGATATAATTGAGTCACTAGCATACAAATTTCGCTAGCTCAAAATAAAAAGATTTATACAAAGAGACTACTCCACATGTTTAAATGAAGAGTAGTCTCTTTTTTGTAGAAAATAAATAAATTAGACCATACTATAATAGTAATGAAAATTATTGGGCTAACTAAAAAACATCAAAAAACCACTCCAAGAACCTCTAGAGTGGTCTAAAAAAGAGTTGGATTATTACTAATCGTTTGATAGCATTTCGTCATAAGACATTTTCACAGCTTCATATACAAACATAGCGGCGAAACTATATGGCAGCACAATACGTTCACCTGCATCATTAGGCAATAACCCTTTTTTGATGCCCAGAGATACATAGGTATAAGCTAAATCAGCCATCTCGCCACTATCTTCAGCTTTTTCACTTGCAACTACAGCAAATGGAATAAATAAATCGTATAATGAATGTGCCAATTCGAGAGCCTGTGGATCGTTTGCATGACGAGTGAAAATACATACACGGTCTATTGAGACTAATTTTGTATCTTTAGACCAAGGTTTTAATTTTGTAAAAGGTTCTGCACTGTGCAAAGCATTATTTTCAATTGCTTGCATTTCATCAAAACAAGCAAAATATACCGTTCCTTCGGCGACACCTGCTTGCGCTAATAAACGAGCAGTTTCTTCAATTGCTTCTTCTTGACTAGTGGAAATTCTTTGTAAGAGACCGCCGAGCTGTGTCGATAACATTTTCAACATAATATTCACCTCACGGCTTTTATTATAATAATTGTTCATTTTAAATGCAAAATGAATTATTTTAATGTATTAAAAGGGAAAATGAGGTATATTATCGAATAATACGTACGGGGGAATAAAAAAAGGGAGTATGGTAAAGGTGAAAAAAATACTTATAGTAGACGACCAACAAGGAATTCGCTTGCTACTCAATGAAGTGTTCAAGAAAGAGGGCTATGAAACATATCTAGCGGCTAACGGTCTTGAAGCATTGCAATATATAGATAAAATAATGATGGATTGTGTCTTATTAGATATGAAAATTCCTGGTATGGATGGGATTGAAATACTAAAACGTATAAATAAGCAATTACCTGACCTACCTGTACTTATGATGACAGCATATGGAGAGTTGGATTTGATTAAAGAAGCTGAGGCTCTTGGTGCTAAGCATTACTTTACAAAACCATTTGACATCTACGAAGTGCGAGACGTGGTCAATAAAATATTAAAAGATTGATGGTGAGCAGTGGTCAACGACGTATGTTTTTGATATTATGAGTTATGATATTAAGTAACCTTAATACCACGATTCATACTAGAGGAGGAATTTGTAATGGCTTTGGTTTCCATGAAAGAAATGTTGATTAAAGGTAAAAAAGAAGGTTATGCAGTTGGTCAATTCAACATCAATAACCTTGAATTCACTCAAGCTATTTTACTTGCAGCAGAAGAAGAAAAATCACCAGTAATTTTAGGTGTTTCTGAAGGTGCTGGGAAATACATGGGAGGATTTATTGCCGTAGTCCACATGGTAAAAGGCCTGATCGAAAGCTACAAGATCACAGTTCCAGTAGCAATTCACTTAGACCACGGTTCAAGCTTTGAAAAATGTAAGGAAGCAATTGATGCTGGTTTTACATCAGTTATGATTGATGCTTCACACCATTCGTTCGAAGAGAATGTTGAAATCACTTCTAAAGTGGTTGAATATGCACACGCTAGAGGTGTTTCTGTGGAAGCAGAACTCGGCACAGTTGGTGGCGATGAAGATGGAGTAATTGGTGGCATCATGTATGCAGATCCGCAAGAATGTAAAAAACTTGTAGAAGCAACAAACATTGATTGCCTAGCACCTGCATTAGGTTCAGTTCATGGTCCTTATCAAGGTGAGCCAAACTTAGGTTTTAAAGAAATGGAAGAAATTTCAAACTTAGCTGACTTACCATTAGTATTACATGGTGGTACTGGTATTCCTTTAAAAGATATTCAACGTTCAATCTCTCTAGGAACAGCTAAAATTAACGTTAATACTGAAAACCAAATCGCTGCTACAAAAGCGGTTCGTGAAGTATTAGCAAATGACACTAAAGTATATGATCCACGTAAATATTTAATTCCAGCTCGTGATGCTATTAAAGCGACAGTTATTGGCAAAATACGCGAATTCGGAAGTGCTCAAAAAGCATAATTAATCAGGTGAAATGAGGAGAAGTGTTCGGTTAAATTAATCGGCCCTTCTCCTATTTTCCATCATCCAGGGGGATATTATAATGAAATTTTTTATCGATACAGCTAACTTTGAAGAAATCAAAGAAGCACATTCTTGGGGGATTATCTCAGGTGTAACAACAAATCCGTCACTAGTAGCAAAAGAGCAAAATATCTCATTCCACGATCGTCTACGCGAAATTGCGGATTTAGTAGATGGTTCTATTAGTGGAGAAGTAATTTCATTAGATGCAGAAGGTATGATTAAAGAAGGTCTTGAACTTGCTGCAATTGCACCTAATATTACTGTGAAACTACCAATGACACCAGCTGGTTTAACAGCTTGTTCTACACTATCAAAACAAGGTATTAAAACAAACGTAACATTAATCTTTAGTGCAAACCAAGCACTATTAGCAGCTCGTGCGGGAGCAACTTACGTATCTCCATTCTTAGGTCGTTTAGATGATCTTGGTCAAGATGGTATTGAGTTAGTACGCCAAATCGCTGAAATCTTCGCTATTCATGAAATCCCTACGCAAATTATTGCGGCTTCAATTCGTCACCCACAACATATTACAGAAGCGGCTCTTGCTGGTGCACATATTTCTACAACTCCATTTAAAGTTTTAGCTCAATTATTCAAACATCCTTTAACTGATAAAGGAATTGAAGGTTTCTTAGCGGATTGGAATAAGAAAAACGGTTAATAATAATAGAAATATCCGAAGATGAAGGAGATTTACATGGACGTTTATAAAATTAACGGCGACAAGCGTTTGCAAGGGACGATCAAAGTAAACGGCGCTAAAAATAGTGCTGTAGCCTTAATTCCAGCATCCATATTGGCTAATTCACCCGTCACAATTGAAGGCTTACCAGAAATTCTAGACGTTACAACATTAAAAGCCTTACTTGAAGAAATTGGTGGAGAAGTACAATTTTCTGACGGTCATATGGTTATTGATCCTCGAGGAATGGTTGATATGCCTTTACCAAATGGCAATGTCAAAAAACTTCGCGCTTCGTACTATATGATGGGAGCGATGTTAGGACGGTTTAAAAAGGCTGTTATTGGATTACCAGGTGGTTGTCATTTAGGACCACGCCCAATTGATCAACACATTAAAGGCTTTGAAGCATTAGGTGCTAAAGTAACAAATGAGCATGGTGCAATCTATTTGCGAGCTGATGAATTAGTAGGTGCTAAAATCTATTTAGATGTTAGCAGTGTAGGGGCCACTATTAATATTATGCTTGCAGCAGTTAAAGCAAAAGGACGTACAGTCATTGAAAATGCTGCAAAAGAACCCGAGATTATTGATGTTGCCACGTTACTGACGAATATGGGAGCTAAGATTAAAGGTGCAGGTACGAACGTTATTCGTATTGATGGCGTTGAAGAGCTACACGGTACAAATCATACAATTATTCCAGACAGAATAGAAGCTGGTACATTTATGATAATGGCCGCAGCAATTGGTGATGGTATTATAATCGATAATGTAATTCCTTTACACGTAGAAGCTGTTACAGCGAAACTACGAGAAATGGGTGTTAAAATTATTGAGGAAGAGGAGAGAATCATCATTCCTAAAGTTGAAAAACTTCAGGCAGTTGATGTAAAAACTCTTGTATATCCAGGCTTCCCAACAGATTTACAACAACCCTTTACTGTATTATTAACACAATCTCAAGGTTCATCAGTCGTGACAGATACAATTTATTCTGCCCGTTTTAAACATATTGATGAAATAGCTCGCATGGGAGCAAATGGTAAAGTAGAAGGACGTACAGCCATTATTAATGGTTCGACTAAACTAGAAGCTGCTACAGTTACTGCTACAGATTTAAGAGCAGGTGCAGCACTGGTTATTGCAGGCTTATTAGCTAAGGGCGAAACAGAAATCCATGACATTTACCACATAGAAAGAGGCTATAGTTCATTGGTTTCGAAGCTCCGTGCTCTTGGTGCAGATATTCGCCGTGAGTCGCTACCCTCAGAACAAGAAAACATAGCCACAAATAGATAAAACTGAAAAAAAGTCGCACAGAATTATCTGTGTGCTACAATAGATTTAGTTTTAAAGGATTCCAACCATTTAATGAGTTGGAAAGCGGGAGGATAAGTTAAAAATGAAACGCAGTTTATCAATGGAAGTAGTACGTGTTACGGAAGCAGCAGCAATTGCCTCAGCAAGATGGATGGGCCGAGGATTGAAAATGGAAGCAGATGACGCAGCAACAACAGCCATGCGTCAAGTATTTGATTCCATTCCTATGCAAGGAACAGTCGTAATCGGTGAAGGTGAAATGGACGAAGCACCAATGTTATATATTGGTGAACAATTAGGTCATGATGAAAATGGACCTCATGTCGATATCGCCGTAGATCCTCTAGAAGGGACGAATATCGTAGCAGCTGGTAGTGGTAACGCACTAACTGTATTAGCAATCGCTGATCGCGGAAACTTACTTCATGCACCTGATATGTACATGGAAAAGATTGCAGTAGGTCCAGAAGCAGCAGGGAAAATTGATATTAATGCACCAGTAATTGATAACTTACGTGCAGTAGCTAAAGCAAAAAACAAAGATATTGAAGACGTAGTAGCGACTCTATTAAATCGTGATCGTCACCAACATATTGTTGATCAAATTCGTGATGCTGGTGCTCGTATTAAATTTATCTCTGATGGAGATGTAGCAGCAGCAATTAACACAGCATTTGATGAAACAGGCGTAGATATACTATTCGGAATGGGTGGAGCTCCTGAAGGTGTAATTGCCGCAGTAGCATTAAAATGTCTTGGTGGAGAGTTCCAAGGTAAATTAATTCCATCAAATGATGAAGAGATTGAACGTTGCAAAAAGATGGGTATCGAAGTTAATAAAGTATTATATATGGATGACCTTGTTAAAGGTGACGATGCAATCTTCGCCGCAACAGGTGTTACAGATGGAGAGTTACTTAAAGGTGTTCAATTTAAAGGTGGGCACTGTACAACAGAATCAGTTGTTATGCGTGCTAAATCTGGTACTGTTCGTTTCATCGAAGGACGCCATAGCTTAACTAAAAAACCAAATCTATTTATGGAATATTAAACTTCAATATTAATTGCCCGGCAGTTGCCGGGCATCTTCTTAAAGGACATTTCATTCATTTACTCGCAATTCTCACACATCTATGTTGACCAAATTCATTTATACAAAAAAACTTATATAAGAGTGGTGCTATGTCTATGACGACAATGACAATTTCTCAGCTTGAAGATATGAAACTAAAAGATTTGTATGCGCTTGCGAGAGATTATAAAATTTCATACTATAGTAAGCTGACAAAAAAAGAATTAATTTTTGCTATTTTAAAATCAAGAGCTGAACAAGAAGGTTACTTCTTCATGGAAGGTGTCCTTGAAATTATTCAACAAGAGGGCTTTGGCTTCTTAAGACCTATAAATTATTCACCAAGTTCTGAAGATATTTATATCTCAGCATCACAAATTCGTCGATTTAGTCTACGTAATGGTGATAAAGTAACAGGGAAAGTGCGCCCACCAAAAGAGAATGAACGCTATTATGGTTTGTTACATGTTGAGGCAGTCAATGGGGAAGACCCTGAAACTGCAAAAGAACGTGTACATTTCCCAGCATTGACTCCGCTATACCCGGATCGTCATATTAAACTGGAAACAACTACAACAAAACTATCTACACGTATTATGGATTTAGTGGCACCAGTAGGCTTTGGTCAACGTGGACTTATTGTGGCTCCTCCAAAAGCGGGTAAAACATTACTTTTAAAAGAAATTGCAAACGCAATTACGGAGAAATATCCTGAATCTGAACTTATTGTACTTTTAATAGATGAACGACCTGAGGAAGTAACCGATATTGAACGTTCAGTAGCAGCAGACGTAGTTAGCTCAACATTCGATGAATTGCCAGAAAATCACGTTAAAGTGGCAGAGTTAGTGTTAGAACGTGCTATGCGATTAGTAGAGCATAAGCGTGATGTTATTATCTTAATGGACTCTATTACTCGACTTGCGCGTGCGTATAACCTTGTTATACCTCCAAGTGGACGAACTTTATCAGGTGGTATTGATCCTGCTGCATTCCACCGTCCAAAACGCTTCTTCGGTGCGGCGCGTAATATTGAAGAAGGCGGTAGTTTAACAATATTAGCTACTGCATTAATCGATACAGGCTCTCGTATGGATGAAGTAATTTACGAAGAATTCAAAGGTACAGGTAACTTAGAGCTTCATTTAGATCGTAGTCTAGCAGAACGTCGTATCTTCCCAGCTATCGACATTCGTCGTTCAGGAACTCGTAAAGAAGAACTACTGATTCCAAAAGACCAACTTGATAAACTGTGGGCGATTCGTAAAACATTCTCAGATTCATCTGATTTTGCAGAACGATTCCTTAAAAAATTACGTCAAACAAAAACGAATGATGAGTTTTTTGAACAGCTAAATTCAGATATGAAAGCTGCTCGAAACGGTAAAGGATTACTGTAAAAGCAAAGTGATTTTCTACTAAAATTTAAATTCATATAATTTAATTGCTTGCAACACTGTATAGTTTTTGATATACTTCATAAAGTATTGCAATAAACGTGTTGCATATGCGGCAAACTAATCTGGGTCGTGTAAGGCAACAGTTCGAAATACTCTGTTCCGGATGGTTCAGGGCGAAAGGAGATCATACACATGAAACAAGGTATTCATCCAGATCACAAAGAAGCAACAGTAAGCTGCTCTTGTGGTAACACTTTCACAACTGGTTCAGTAAAAGAAAAAATCGTAGTAGAATTCTGCAACGAATGTCACCCATTCTATACTGGCCGTCAAAAATTCGCGTCTGCTGACGGACGTGTTGATCGTTTCAACAAAAAATACGGTATTAAATAATTTAACCCGTATATACAAAATACCTGCCCGGCAAGTAATTGCTAGGCAGGTATTTTTCTTGCGCCAAAATGCTTTTTCGTGTAGTATAAAGCTCGTTCGTTTAAAATAAAAAGCTGTGTAAATGGATTACATAACATAGTTTTTATATAAAAAAAAGGGAAGTATTCTCTTTATTTTTTCGTTATGATGATGGATATAAGTGTTGAAAGGAGTCTAATTCATGTACGTAATGACTCAAAATGGTTGGATTGAAGTAATATGCGGAAGTATGTTTTCGGGGAAATCTGAAGAGCTAATTCGCCGTGTTCGTAGATCTCAATTTGCAAAGCAGAAAATTGCGGTTTTTAAGCCTGAAATTGATAATCGTTATAGTGAAGAAGCAGTTGTAAGTCATAATGGCACAACAGTAATAGCAAGACCTATCAAATCACCTAAAGAAATATGGGATCACATTTCAGATGATTTCGATGTAATTGCGATTGATGAAGCACAATTTTTTGAAGATGATATTGTGGAAATCGTTCAGCAATTAGCTAATCATGGATTCCGCGTAATATTAGCGGGACTAGATCAGGATTTCAAAGGAGTTCCATTCGGTCCGATGCCGAAGTTAATGGCAATCGCAGAGCTAGTAACAAAATTACAAGCAGTATGTAGTGTATGTGGATCGCCATCGAGTCGTACTCAGCGCTTAATTAATGGACAACCTGCAGGAATCGATGACCCAGTAATATTAGTAGGTGCCTCTGAAGCGTATGAACCTCGCTGTAGACATCACCATGTAGTACCAGTAGGAAAATCAATTTCTCAGTAAGAGTAGCTTGAAGGCTGCTCTTTTTTTTATGTTTTAAATTGGTTTTAATTAACAAAAATAATTATTTTACCCAAAAATGGATTCTGTAATATTAAGGTATGCTAGAATTAAATCTAGTGAATCTATTATAGGAAAGGGGAACATATGAAAAAGATAATACTAATGTTGTTTTCGTTTATCGCCTTAATTGCTATTTTTTCAACAGCTTCAGTAACTGCAAAACCACCATTAAAGAAATCTAGCAAGAAAATAATAGTCATCGACCCTGGCCATCAGCAATATGCAAATACTGATATTGAACCCATTGGGCCGGGAGCAATTAAAACAAAGTATAAAGTGACAGATGGTACGCACAGTCCCTATACAAACAAAAAAGAATCTATCCTTACTTTAGAAGCGTCTAAAATGCTTGGCAATACATTAAAAAAACGTGGTTACAAAGTAATTTATACACGTACAAAACAAAATGTGAATATAAGTAATCGTGAACGTGCCAATATTGCTAATAAAAGCAATGCCGACCTTTTTTTACGTATACATGCAGACGGGTCTATCAATAAAAAAGAAAAAGGCTTTTCGATTTTAACCACATCATCTAAAAATCCATACATATCAAAGAGTGTCAATAAAGCGAGTCTAGTAATCTCAAATGAAATTATACAAAAGATAGAAAAGAATAAAAAAGTTAAAGATATAAAAGGAATTATTTATCGAGATGACTTATCAGGAGCGAATTGGTCAAAGGTACCTGGTGTGTTGCTAGAATTGGGTTACATGACAAATAAGGAAGAGGACAAAAAATTAGCAGATCCATTATATTTAAAAAGCCTGACAAAAAGTATAGCGGATGGTGTTGACCAATATATGAAGAAAAAATAACGTTCAATTCTCAAAAGAGTAGCGATAGCTGCTCTTTTTCATTATACTATTGAAGGAGCATATTTCGACATATAGCTAATCACAAGTTGATTTAAATAAAATTTCCAAAAGAAAGGTCAAGGTGAAAAAATGTTTGATCGCCTACAAGCCGTTGAAGATCGTTACGATCGATTAAATGAATTACTTAGTGACCCTGAGATAGTCAACGACTCAAAAAAACTAGCGAAGTTTTCAAAAGAGCAATCTGATATTAGTGAAACAGTAGAAGTTTATAGAGAATATAAAGAAGTGAAACAACAGTATCAAGATGCAAAAGAAATGTTTGAGGATAAACTAGATCCTGAAATGCGTGAGTTAGTAAAAGAAGAAGTAAATGAATTAGAAGAACAAATTACAAAATTAGAAGACCATCTACGTCTTTTATTAATTCCGAAAGATCCAAATGACAGTAAAAACGTTATTATGGAAATCCGCGGTGCTGCTGGCGGTGATGAAGCTGCTCTATTCGCCAATACATTATTCCGTATGTATAGTCGATATGCTGAAGCACAAGGCTGGAAAATTGAAGTCATGAATGCCAACCCGACAGAACTTGGAGGCTATAAAGAAATTGTCTTCATGATTAACGGACAAGGCGCTTACTCGAAATTTAAATTTGAAAGTGGCGCACACCGTGTACAACGTGTACCAGAAACAGAATCACAAGGCCGTGTGCATACGTCAACATCTACTGTAGTTGTAATGCCTGAAGCCGAAGAAGTAGAGTTGGATATAGCTGATAAAGATATCCGAGTTGATATATATCACGCAAGTGGCGCGGGTGGACAGCACGTCAACAAAACGGCATCTGCTGTTCGTATGACACATATTCCAACAGGCGTAGTTGTTGCAATGCAAGATGAGCGTTCTCAATTAAAAAACCGTGATAAAGCAATGAAAGTATTACGTGCTCGTGTATATGATAAATTACAACAAGAAGCGCAAGATGAATATAATGCAGAACGTAAATCTGCAGTTGGTACAGGTGACCGTTCAGAGCGTATCCGTACTTATAACTTCCCACAAAACCGAGTTACTGATCACCGTATCGGTTTAACAATTCAAAAGCTTGATCAAATCATTGAAGGTAAGATAGATGAAATCTTCGATGCACTAATCTTAGAAGAACAAGCAAACAAACTTGAAAGCTTAAACGATTAATATGACGAGACAAGTATATGAGGCCCTCAATCGGGCTTCTTCTTTTTTACAAGAAAATGGTCGAGAAGAAGGAGCTGCACGATTACTTTTACAGCATGCATTAAATACATCCTACACAGGATTAATGATTATCATGCGAGATGAAATGACGGATGCGCAGTGGGAAAACTATTTTAACATGATTGAGGAACATAAGAATGGCCGTCCTATTCAGTATATTACGGGCTCAGAAGAGTTTTACGGTCGTACATTTAAAGTTGATGAATCAGTCCTTATTCCTCGTCCAGAAACAGAAGAATTAATCGTAGAAGCACTAAAACGCATAAAGAAACTATTTTCATCTACAGCTTCCATTCAAATAGCTGATATAGGAACAGGTAGTGGCGCGATTGCTATAACGATGAAAAAAGAAATACCTCAAGCGACTGTAATCGCAACGGATATTTCTCCTGCAGCACTTGCGACAGCCAAGAATAATGCTAAGCAATTAGATGCCGAAATAATTTTCAGAGAGGGAGATTTAACAGAACCTCTAGTACAAGAACAATGGGATGTTGTGTTATCTAATCCTCCTTATATAGCATTTGATGAAGCGAAGGAAATGTCTGATATCGTTTTAGAACATGAGCCTCATAATGCATTATTTGCAGAAGAAAGTGGACTAGCTTTGTATAGGAAGCTTGCAGAAAACTTGCCACCTCTTATGAAAACACCGAGTTTTATAGGTGTAGAGATTGGTTATAAACAAGGTGAGGCAGTAGCGGAATTTTTCAAAGAAAAATTTCCAAAAGCCAAAGTAGAAGTAGTAAAAGATATTAATCAAAAAGATAGAATGATTTTTTGCGAGATTAGTGAATAAAACATCTGAACCCTGTCTATCCTTGTGACAGGGAGGGATTAAGATGATACCAGATTACAAGACTATTGAAATGCCAAAACAAGAAACAAAAACAAAAATGATTCCAGTGCTACAATTTATTGCAGCTCTGCTTTTTATACAAACACTTATATTTTTACTACCACAGTGGTTTACGCAGGATACTTCACCAATTGCAGATGCCGATCAAATGCGATTCCGTATTGTTGCAAATAGCAACTCAACACAAGACCAGCTTATAAAACAGGATATGTTAAAAGAAATAGAACCTATTATTAAACAGTTATCTGTCCAAACAAATGGAACGGAAATGGACCAGAATCTAGCAGTTGTGGAGCAAGAAATTCAAAATAAATTATCCACAAAATTCAGTCAGCAATCGATACAGGTTTCTAGAAAACAAGAATTGTTCCCAGCTAAACGCTATGAAGGATTTCTATATCCACAAAACTACTATGATGCACTTGTCGTGACAATTGGTAGTGGTAAGGGGGATAATTGGTGGTGCGCGTTATTCCCAAAAGTATGCTATCGCGAAGAAGAACCAAAAAAACCAGAAGAAACAAAAGAGGAAACACAGAAGTTTTTCATATGGGAATGGTTAAAAGATATCTTCTCATAATAGGTTATGCACAATATTTGTAAAATTGTCCACAATATACACAAAGTTATCAACAAATTGTGTATAACTTTCTGAAAACTCTTGATTGAAGGGAGATACAGAGATGGAAACTAAACGTCTAAATGTGGACATAAATGTGGATAATGGAAAAAGTTATTCACAAGCTGTGGATTTGTTAAATAATGGAGAGGTAGTCGCTTTTCCCACGGAAACTGTATATGGTTTAGGTGCAGTTGCTACGGATGAAGCAGCCGTAAAGAAAATCTTTGCAGCAAAAGGTCGACCTTCCGATAATCCACTTATCGTTCATATAGGTACTTTCGAAGAACTAGAAAATTACGTCGACCATATTTCGCAAAAAGCAAAACTTTGTATGGAAGCGTTTTGGCCAGGTCCTCTAACAATGATTTTCAAAGCGAAACCAAATGTTCTTGCTACTAGTGTTACAGCTAACTTGGATACAGTGGGGATTCGTATGCCTGATCATGCAGTTGCCTTACAATTACTCCGACAATTAGGGAAGCCAGTAGCTGCTCCAAGCGCGAATAGGAGTGGTAAGCCTAGTCCGACAGAAGGTATCCATGTTGAAGAAGACTTAAATGGAAGTATCCCTCTGATTTTGGATGGAGGTACTACAGGAATTGGTGTTGAGTCAACTGTACTAGATCTTACATTAGACATGCCTGTTATTTTACGCCCAGGTGGCGTCACAAAAGAAATGTTAGAAGCTGTTATTGGTACGGTTTCACAACCGTCGCATACAGAACAAAATAGTGGCAAAGCGCCAAAAGCACCGGGTATGAAGTATACTCACTATGCTCCGAATGCCCCTGTCTATTTGATAGAGAAAGAAGAAAAAGCAATTGCTATGGCTCTTGAGACTCTTCATCAAAAAGGACTTAAGGTGGCGTTACTAGCCCCAGAAAATTTAAGCCACCTAGCAGCTGATTGGTTTTTTACATTTGGTCAAAAGGATACAAATGAAGAGATGGCAGTTAATCTATACCATGCTTTACGCTCTTGCGATGCAACATCAGCGGATCTTGTTCTTGCTACAACTACATCAACAGAAGGTGTCGGTGCAGCAATTATGAATCGCCTCGAGAAGTCGGCAGGAGGTAAATGGTATTCAGCAGATATACAGCTTTAACTGAGGGCAAATTTATCTAGTGAAAGCCATTAATTAATTTCTGATACTAAGCTGTTCTTTCTATATAAAAGAGAGAACAGTTTTTTTATAGATGAAAGAGAAAAAGAGATTTAAGTATTTTTCGGTTTGGAACATAATTACATTTTAAAAGTGAAGCAACACATTTGAAAGCTAGCATAAAGCTGAACATCCCTTGCATATCGTAAAGAGATATCCAAAAGCAAGGGGGAACAGCGTGCAGGAAATAATAGCAGGCGTAATTACAGCGTTAGATGTACTCGCCCTATTTCTTATTTTACCGAAAGTTCGTTTTCGATTTGCCCTTTCCTGTTGGACAGCCGGTCTCCATGTTATATTTCCACTAATCGGTTTTTATGTAGGGGAATGGGCTGCCCAATATTTAATTACAATTGCCAAGATGCTCTCCGGTGCATTACTCAGTTTGATAGGTCTACAACTCCTATTATCAGCTAGAGTTAAAGAGCCACCCAATCTCTCTCCTATATTATTAGCGGTTACTGCAAGTCTTGATACCTTTTCAGTTAGCGTATCTTTTGGTATGCTTCAACTACAGAAGAGTTTATTTATTATGAGTACAGGTATAACAACTTTTCTCTTTTCTTACATCGCTTTATCAATAAAAAGAAAAACACCAGTGAATTTAGGTATAATGTTACAGATATTAGCGGGTGTCGCATTACTTTTAATGGGGATATTATCTATATTTTAAGAATTATATGGAACATTATTACTACTATGATATATAATGAGGAATGAGGGTGCGTAATGAATATTTATTTTATATGTACTGGAAACACTTGTAGAAGCCCAATGGCAGAAGCTATTTTAAAAGCAAAGAAATTAGATAATTTTGAGGTTCGTTCAGCGGGTATTTTCGCAATGCCAGGTGGTGAAATTTCAGAGAATGCTAAAGTGGTGTTATCAGAGGCAAATATATTTACAGAACATGTTTCAAAACAAATAGAAGCAGAGGATTTAGAGTGGGCTAATCTAATTTTGACGATGACATCAGCTCATAAAGAAATGATTTTGCAGGCTTTTCCATCGATCTCTGATAAAACATTTACATTGAAGGAATACATTGCGCCATATGGCTCTTATGATGTTTCGGATCCATTTGGAGGAGATGTCCATTTGTATCGTCAAACTTTCCAGGAGTTAAATAAATTAATTGATGCACTCGAAACGAAATTATCGGAGGGCTAACGATGAATAAACGAAGTGTGAAGCATTCTTTTGGATTGAGAAAGCAACTCGTATTATTTGTATCAATTTTAGCAATCATCACTTATTCAACTAGTTTAATTTTTATCGAATATATTCAACCACAATTTTTCCCAAATATTAATCGATTAATATTTGAAATTATTACGTATGCATTAGGTATTATATGGTCTGGTATTTTAGCGGCAGCGTTTAGTTCATTTATTATTAAGCCGTTGCAAAATCTAGAGGCTGCTACAAACCGTGCAGCAGAAGGCTATATAGGAGAAGATGTAGATTTACCAAGGTCAAATGACGAAATAAGAGCGCTGGCAGTAGCTTTTCAGTCTATGCTCGAAAATCTGCGTAAAATGGTAGATAGTATTGATCAAAATTTTCAATCGACTAACGAAACAGTTTTAAGTTTATCGAAGGAAACTGAAAATGCAGCAAGTCAAGCAGAGGCAGTTTCTCTTACAATTGCACAAATTTCTGAAGGTGCAGAAAACTCAGCGGTATCTATTCAGCAAACAGCAGAGGCGCTTGAAGATGTTCGGGTTATAGCTAAGGAAGTTAACGGCCGTGCAGAATTATCATCGAAACATTCTGAGCGTATGATGAAAGAATTAACATTTACAACGAAGAAAATTGAAGAACTTGTTTCAGGTATAAAACAAATTGTTTCAGGCAACAAAGACGCTCTAGGAAACATCCATCAACTCGAAAGTAATGCAAAACAAGTTGAACGCATTATCCAATTGGTTGGAGATATTGCCGCGCAAACAAATTTATTGGCATTAAATGCGTCAATTGAAGCTGCCCGTGCTGGCGAGCATGGTAAAGGGTTTGCGGTTGTTGCTGAAGAAGTGCGTCAACTAGCAGACCAAAGTGCAGAAGCTGTACAAGGTATTACGGGATTAATCCAAACGATGCAATCAGATGTACATAATGTTGTAGAACAAATGACTTCTCAAGTAGCTTTTGCAGTAAAAGAAGTAGAGAGAGTATCAGAAACAACAAATGCTGTAGAAGGAATGACATCAATCGTTCATGAAATGGCAGATTCTGTAGTTGAGATTTCTCGATTTGTGGAAAAACAATTGCATAATATTGAAACGACTGCGCATCAATCTCAAGAAGTAGCTGCTATAGCTCAACAAACTTCTGCAGGTGCACAAGAAGTTCGAAGTGTAACTGAGGAGCAAGCTAGGTCAATCGAAGAAATTGATCAACTATCGAAGCATTTGAAAGTGCAGTCAGAAGAGTTGTATAAAATGATATTGCAATTTGATCGCTCATAACCATTGATTTGTACATAATGACTATCACAAAAGCCTTAATGGGGCAATTGTGATAGTTTTTTACTTTTAAAGAATGTATATTTTAGTTTAAAATAACACTTACTATCTTATAGCTCAATAATAGCTTGCACGAATTTTCAGATTTTGAATACCGAAAGAATTTCCAATGAGAAATCCATTGGAATCCGAATTTAATTCATGATAACAACGTTTTATATTCGGTAATTGGTTGATAAAATCCTTGAAAAGTACTATTGAAAGAAGAATATTCGTGTTTATATTTAATGCTTTTATTTAAATACTGTGAAAAATATGTCTTTCTATAGCTAGAAGTGGTAAACTATTGTTGAATAAAATTATCGAAAAGAGGGAACCCATTGAAAATTGCGATTTCATCAGACCATGGTGGCAACAATTTACGAAAAGAGATTATGACACTGCTAGAAGAGCTAGGCATAAACTACGACGATTTTGGACCACAATCCTCTGATTCAGTTGATTATCCTGACTATGCACTCCCAGTTGCAGAAGGCGTAGCAAGTGGAAAGTATGATCGAGGTATTTTAATTTGTGGAACAGGCATAGGTATGTCTATCGCAGCTAACAAAGTGAAAGGTATTCGATGTGCATTAGTTCATGATTTATTCAGTGCAAAAGCAACTAGATGCCATAACAATTCAAACGTGTTAGCAATGGGAGAACGTGTAATTGGCCCAGGACTTGCGCTTGAAATTGTGCGAACTTGGTTATCTACAGAATTTGAAGGTGGTCGTCACGAACGCCGCGTTGAAAAACTTGCAGAGATTGAAAACGACTAAGAAGGTCATAAAGTATGAACTTACAACAAATAACAGATCAACTACAACAGCTTCTAACTGAGTTAGAGCAACAAGTAACATTCCGTAAGGGACAACTCTTTGTTGTTGGTTGCTCAACTTCAGAAGTCAAAGGACAAAAAATCGGTACAGCTGGTGGTTTAGAAATAGCAGAAGCATTGTACAAACCATTACATGCATTTGCTGAAAATCACGGATTATCTTTAGTATTTCAAGGTTGCGAGCATCTCAACCGTGCTTTAACTTTAGAACGTAAAGTAGCAGAAGACTACCGACTTGAGCCGGTTTCAGTTATTCCTGCCCAAACAGCAGGGGGCTCTATGTCGACTTACGTATATAATCAGCTTGCAGATCCGGTCGTTGTGGAAGAAATACAAGCACATGCTGGTATAGATATTGGTCAAACATTAATTGGCATGCACTTAAAAAGAGTGGCAGTTCCTGTTCGTACTTCCGTAACCCATATAGGTGAGGCAGTTGTGACAGTTGCGATAACACGCCCCAAATTAATTGGTGGCGAAAGAGCAGTTTATAAAAAGGACTAGATTACAGGGGGAATATGTATAATGATCAAACTTGCAGCACTAGACACAGCGGTATTTGAAGCAATGGAAGCAGAAAAAGCACGTCAACAAGCTAATATTGAATTGATTGCATCTGAAAATATCGTTTCAGAAGCAGTAATGGAAGCACAAGGTTCAGTATTAACAAACAAATATGCTGAAGGCTATCCTGGCAAACGTTATTATGGTGGATGTGAACACGTGGATGTTGTTGAAAACATCGCACGTGACCGTCTAAAAGAAATTTTCGGTGCAGAATATGCTAACGTTCAACCACACTCAGGTGCACAAGCGAACATGGCTGTATACTTTACAATCCTTGAGCAAGGCGACACTGTATTAGGTATGAACTTATCTCATGGTGGTCACTTAACTCACGGTAGCCCTGTAAACTTCTCAGGCGTACAATACAATTTCGTAGAGTATGGCGTAACAGAAGATACAAATGTAATTGACTATGAAGACGTTCGTCAAAAAGCGCTTGAGCATAAACCAAAACTAATCGTTGCAGGTGCATCTGCATACCCTCGTCAAATTGACTTTGCTAAATTCCGTGAAATTGCTGACGAAGTTGGCGCGTATTTCATGGTAGACATGGCGCATATCGCAGGTTTAGTTGCTGCTGGTGAACATCCAAACCCAGTACCATATGCTGATTTCGTAACGTCTACAACACACAAAACTTTACGTGGACCTCGTGGGGGACTTATTCTTTGTAAAGAAGAGTTTGGCAAAAAAATCGATAAATCGATCTTCCCAGGAATCCAAGGTGGTCCTTTAATGCATGTCATCGCTGGTAAAGCAGTAGCATTCGGTGAAGCACAACAACCAGAATTCAAAGAATACATTGGACAAGTTGTGAAAAACGCAAAAGCATTCGGTGAAGCACTTCAAGCAGAAGGCATTAAATTAGTATCAGGTGGAACAGATAATCACCTACTATTATTAGATGTTCGTTCTATGGGGTTAACTGGTAAAGTTGCAGAAGCATTACTTGATGAAGTACAAATTACAGCGAACAAAAACACAATTCCTTACGAAACTGAAAGTCCATTCGTAACTTCAGGAGTTCGTGTTGGTACAGCTGCAGTTACTTCTCGTGGTTTCAAAGAAGATGATATGAAAGAAGTTGCTTCAATCATTGCATCTGTTCTTAAAAACCCAGAAGATGAAGTGATTAAAGTTGAAGCACAAAAACGTGTTGCTGCATTAACTACTAAACATCCACTTTACGTATAATTTAATAGATTAATAAACTATAATAATAGTCGAAGCTACTTTTGTTCATTCAAAAGTAGCTTTTTTAATACTTGATTTCTAAAATAGAATCCGCTTCGCGAAGGTGAAGCATAATTGATAATATTAGTACCTTTTGCAATCGTCCGTTCGAATATTCAATTAGCTGATGATTCCCTGTGATATCGATCTAGGGAGATGTTGAAACATTCCCAAAAAATGATTATAAAGCGGTTATGTTATGTAATTGGACAAGGTTACTATTTTAATAAGCCATTAACACTAGAACGAGCAGATGAATCACAAAACAAAATGTTACAATTTAAAAAAACGCAATGGACTCATAGTCAAACTGCGTTTTTCTGTTATAATAATCAAGATAAATAAAAGTAGGGAGAGGAACACATTGGGTAAAGTATACGTATTTGACCATCCACTAATTCAACATAAGCTAACATACATTCGCGACAAAAATACAGGAACCAAAGAATTCCGCGAACTTGTAGACGAAGTAGCAACGCTTATGGCGTTTGAAATCACTCGTGATTTACCATTAGAAGAAATTGAAATTGATACACCAGTAACAACAGCTAAAACAAAAGTATTATCAGGTAAAAAGATGGCTATTGTTCCAATTCTACGCGCTGGTATCGGTATGGTAGATGGAGTATTAAAACTAATCCCTGCTGCAAAAGTAGGTCATATCGGATTATATCGTGATCCACAAACTTTAAAACCAATCGAGTATTATGCAAAACTTCCTGCTGATGTAGAAGAACGTGATTTCATCATCGTTGATCCAATGTTAGCAACTGGTGGTTCTGCAATTGAAGCAATTAACTCATTGAAAAAACGTGGCGCTAAAAGCATTAAATTCATGTGCTTAATCGCAGCTCCTGAAGGTGTACAAGCTATTCATGATGAGCATCCAGAAATCGATATTTATATCGCAGCACTTGACGAAAAATTAAACGACCATGGTTATATTATTCCTGGTTTAGGTGATGCTGGAGACCGTTTATTCGGTACAAAATAATGTGAAGGTGGTGCAAGGTCATTGCGTAAAAAATGGAAAGTGATGACTATTTTTGGAACAAGACCAGAGGCCATTAAAATGGCTCCCCTCGTTTTAGAATTACAAAAACATTCGGATCAAATCGAAACAATTGTGACAGTGACAGCTCAACATCGACAAATGCTCGACCAAGTGCTGGATACATTCAAAATTACACCAGATTATGATTTGAACATCATGAAGGATCGCCAAACACTTGTTGATGTCACAACTAGAGGGCTAGAAGGTTTAGACCGAGTGATGAAAGAAGCTAAACCGGACATCGTATTAGTTCATGGGGATACGACCACAACATTTATCGCAAGCCTCGCAGCCTTTTATAACCAAATTGCAATAGGTCACGTTGAAGCTGGACTTCGAACAGGTGACAAATACTCCCCATATCCAGAAGAGATGAATCGTCAGCTTACGGGTATTATGGCAGATATTCATTTTGCACCAACTGAGCAGTCTAAACAAAACCTATTGAAAGAAAATAAAGTAAACAGCACGATTGTAGTTACAGGTAATACTGCAATTGATGCATTAAAAACAACTGTTAACACATCCTACAGTCATCCAGTGCTCGAACAAATTGGACAAGATCGTATGATTTTACTAACTGCACATCGCAGAGAAAATCTAGGCGAACCGATGCGCCATATGTTTAAAGCTATAAAAAGATTGTTAGCAGAGCATAGTGATATACAAGTTGTGTACCCCGTTCATATGAATCCAGCTGTCCGCGAAATTGCCAATGAAATACTTGGAGACGAAGCGAAAGTTCATTTGATCGAACCACTTGAGGTTTTTGATTTCCATAATTTCGCTGCTAAATCATACATGATTTTAACAGACTCAGGTGGCGTACAAGAAGAAGCGCCTTCTCTAGGGAAGCCGGTTCTTGTTCTTCGTAATACGACAGAACGTCCCGAAGGAATTGAAGCAGGTACTTTAAAATTAGCAGGTACAGTTGAAGAAACTATTTATCGCTTAGCAAAAGAGCTTTTAATAGAAGAAAATACGTATAATGCTATGGCACATGCTTCAAATCCATACGGTGACGGATTTGCCTCAAAAAGAATTGTCGAAGCATTACTGACCCATTTGGAAAAGTGAAGTCAATAATTTATTGAAACTACCTTATAACTTGTAATAAGCAATTTGTAAGGTAGTTCTATTTCTGTCTATGAATAGATGATAATCTAATTTAAGTCAATATTGTTGTAAATTTGTCGACAATTTGACAAGGTTACTACCTTTGTGAAGTTTTTCACTCTAACCAATTGACATGAAATATTCACTATTGTATGCTAACTAAGGGTAAGAATGATAAGGGTTCCTTAACTGTAAAGAATCTACAATAACTTGGATTATCAAGTTTCTACTAGACTTACAGTTTGGGCATAATTTGTAAATTCGTACGGTATTGTGCATCATTTTTTGGTGTCCTTATATGCGGTGGTTCTCCATTAAAAGCTTATCTCTCACATTTAATATGGATTCCGATTCATCTCTTTATGAGAGTAGATTACGGCTTCCGCCTCCGCTAGTAGTTTTAAATGACTACTTATCCGGCATCCAACCGGTGGTCAGCTATTACTTCCGTCATTCGAAAATAAGATTCAGGAGATCAAAGACCAATGCTAGAATTGCATCAGATTTTTGCTAAGCAGAAAAGAATGCTATTTTTTTTGCTCGCATTTTGTGCGTTAGGATGGGCTTTTACGCCATATCAAACAGTATTCGCTGGTCTCGCATTAGGTGCGCTTTTTGGTCATTATAACTTTTGGATTCTAGTCCGAAGAATGGAACGATTTGATCGCTCTATTAACGAAGGAAAGAAAGTGGCATCACTAGGTTCGGCTTTTCGCTTTGCATCAGGTATTGCTGCAGTAGCGGTTGCTACCATGTTGCCAAAGTATTTTCATTTAATTAGCACGGTCATTGGGCTAATGATTCCGTACGTTCTGCTTTTAGTAGACAGGATCGTATTTCATGTAAAATACCAATAAGCGCATTTGAAAGAGAGGTGAATGCAAAGTGCAACATGAAAATCCACATTTTGAATTGTGGGGACTAGGATTTAACCCAGGTAATGTTTTAATGTTAGTCGTAGCGGCGTTAATAGTTTTCTTAATTGCTTTCATTTCGACACGAAACTTAAAATTGAAACCAACGGGTATGCAAAACTTTATGGAGTGGGTTATGGACTTCGTAAAGAATATTATTAGCAGCACCACGGACTGGAAAACAGGTGGTAAGTTCCATATACTTGGAATCACGCTGATTATGTTCATCTTCGTTGCGAATATGCTTGGTCTTCCTTTCTCAGTCATAATTCATGGAGAATTATGGTGGAAATCACCAACAGCAGATCCAATCGTTACTATGACACTAGCGGTTATGATAATTGTATTATCTAACTACTATGGTGTTAAAGCGAAAGGATTCAAAGGGTATCTTGGAAGTTTCGCTCAACCGATGGCTTTCTTATTCCCATTGAAAATTATTGAAGAGTTCGCAAATACGTTAACTCTTGGTCTACGTCTTTACGGTAACATCTATGCAGGTGAGATTCTTTTAGGATTACTTGCAAGTATGGGGACGCTTTGGGGAGGATTAGGTTTCTTCGCAGCAGTAGTTCCAACAATGATTTGGCAAGGTTTCTCGATCTTTATCGGTGCAATCCAATCATTTATTTTCGTTATGTTAACAATGGTTTACATGTCTCACAAAGTGAGCGAAGACCATTAAGTATAAAATGCTTAACTTAATAAGTTAAGTAGCTGACACACAAAAAACTTTATATTTCCAAGGAGGAAAAATTTCAATGGTAGGTTCAGTTGGTTTATTAGCAGCAGCAATCGCAATCGGTTTAGGTGCACTTGGTGCAGGTATTGGTAATGGTTTGATCGTTTCAAAAACAGTAGAAGGTATCGCTCGCCAACCAGAAGCACGTGGCGTTCTTCAAACAACAATGTTCATCGGGGTTGCATTAGTTGAGGCCCTTCCGATCATCGCTGTAGTAGTAGCTTTCATCGTAATGAACAAATAATCGTCTTTAATTGTTTTATAAAAAAATGGCGAAGAGACTTTTCGATAAAGGAAAACTTCGCCATTCCTTTATGTCTTTAAGGCATAATATTCCTTTAGACAATACATCTTACTAAGATTCAATCATATAAGATTTGAACTCTAAGCTCTTGAAGGGAGTGAAACAATCGTGTTTTTAGACTATCTAGTACTAGGAAGTTCTGCTGAATTTATTAATGGTGGAGATATCCTTGTAACGTTAGCAGTTTTCATTATCCTAATGTTCGCTTTGAAAAAAGTGGCGTGGGGTCCATTGATGGGAATCATGCAACAACGTGAAGAATTAGTTGCTAGTGAAATCGAGTCAGCTGAAAAGAGCCGTCAAGAATCACAACAACTTTTAGAAGATCAACGCAGCCTTCTTAAAGAAGCGCGTGTAGAAGCACAAACGATTGTTGAAAACGCGAAGAAACAAGGCGACTTGCAAAAAGAAGAAATTATTTCTGCTGCTCGCGCTGAAGCATTGCGTTTGAAAGAATCAGCTGTGCGTGATATCGAGACTGAAAAAGAGAAAGCTATTGCTGCTGTTCGTGGAGAAGTGGTTTCACTATCTGTACTTGCTGCATCTAAAGTTCTTGAAAAACAAGTCTCAGTAGAAGAGAATCGTGCTCTAATTGAAGAAACGATTGCGAAGGCAGGGGAAACTCTATGAGTCAATCGACTGCAGCGAGTCGCTATGCCAAAGCATTGTTCCAATTGGCACAAGAAAAACAATTACTAACTGAAGTAAGTTCTGACTTACGTGAAGTGAAAGTTGTTTTCGAGGAGAACAAAGGGTTATTCCAACTTTTAGATTCTCCAAAATTAGAAGACAAAGAAAAGAAAGAACTTGTTTCTAAAGTATTTGCTTCTGTCCAACCAATCATTGTGAATGCAATTAAAGTCTTAATTGATAAAAAACGTATTCATGAAGTAGTAAGTGTGATTGAAGAGTTTATCCGTTTTGCTAATGATACGCAAGGCGTAGCAGATGCAATCGTATACACTACTCAACCTCTTACAGAAGATGAAACACAACGCATTTCTACGGCATTCGCTCGTAAAGTGGGTAAAAATACACTTAATATCACAAACGAAATCGATCCATCTTTAATTGGTGGAGTTCGACTTCAAATCGGTAACCAAATTTTTGACAGTAGTATTTCACACAAACTAGCTGGCTTAAAACGTACGTTAATCGGTTAATTATATAGAATTTGAGAGGTGAGAAACATGGGCATCAAAGCTGAAGAAATCAGTGGACTTATTAAGCAGCAGATGGAGAATTACCAATCTGCAATGGAAGTTAGCGAGGTAGGTACAGTTATCACAGTTGGTGACGGTATCGCTCGTGCTCATGGCCTCGACAACGTCATGGCTGGAGAATTGCTTGAGTTCTCTACTGGTGTACTTGGTATGGCACAAAACTTGGAAGCGAACAACGTAGGTATCGTTATCCTTGGACCAACTAAAGGCATCAATGAAGGCGATGAAGTGCGTCGTACTGGCCGTATTATGGAAGTACCAGTTGGTGAAGAATTGATCGGTCGTGTTGTCAATTCACTAGGTCTTCCTGTTGATGGTTTAGGACCAATCAACACTACAAAATCTCGTCCAATCGAAAGCCCTGCTTTCGGAGTAATGGATCGTAAATCAGTACACGAACCATTACAAACAGGTATTAAAGCGATTGACGCATTAGTTCCAATCGGTCGTGGTCAACGTGAGTTAATCATCGGTGACCGTCAAACTGGTAAAACTGCTGTTGCAATCGATACAATTTTAAACCAAGCAGACCAAGATATGATTTGTATCTATGTTGCTATCGGTCAAAAAGAATCTACTGTTCGTGGCGTAGTTGAAACACTTCGTCAACACGGTGCACTAGATTACTCAATCGTTGTAACTGCATCTGCTTCTCAACCATCTCCATTATTATACCTAGCTCCTTATGCTGGTATCTCAATGGCAGAAGAGTTCATGTTACAAGGTAAACATGTATTAATCGTATATGATGATTTATCTAAACAAGCATCTGCTTACCGTGAACTTTCATTACTTCTTCGCCGTCCGCCAGGTCGTGAAGCATATCCTGGGGATGTATTCTACTTACACAGCCGCTTATTAGAACGTGCTGCTAAGTTGAATGAAAAATATGACTGTGGTTCAATCACAGCACTTCCATTCGTTGAAACACAAGCAGGGGATATCTCAGCTTACATTCCAACAAACGTAATTTCTATTACGGATGGACAAATTTTCTTACAATCTGATCTATTCCACTCAGGTGTACGTCCAGCGATCAACGCAGGTCTTTCTGTATCACGTGTAGGTGGTTCAGCTCAAATTAAAGCAATGAAAAAAGTTGCGGGTACACTACGTCTTGACTTAGCTGCATTCCGTGAGCTTGAATCATTCGCTCAATTTGGTTCTGACCTAGATAAAGCTACTTCAGCTAAATTAGAACGTGGTAAGCGTACTGTAGAAGTTCTAAAACAAGAACTTCACAAACCTATTAAAGTTGAAAAACAAGTTACAATTCTATATGCACTAACAAAAGGATACTTAGATGATATTCCTGTACAAGATATCGTTCGTTTCGAAAACGAATTATACGCTTGGTTAGATGCAAATGACGAAAGCCACAAAAACGTTTTAAATCATATCCGTACTACTCAAGGACTTCCATCTGATGAAGACATGGCAGAAACTTTAAATGCTTTCAAAAAAACTTTTGCTAAATCAGAATAAGATCTGATAGTTTTACGTCAATATAAAATAAACGGTAAGGTGGTGAAATACCAGTGGCATCATTACGCGACATAAAAAAACGTATCACATCGACTAAAAGCACAAGTCAAATCACGAAAGCGATGCAGATGGTTTCTTCTTCTAAAATGACACGTGCTGAAGCAAATGCTAAAGCTTACGTTCCATACATGGAGAAAATTCAGGATGTTGTTGCTGCAATTGCAGCAGGTACTCCAGACGGTTCACACCCGATGTTAGTATCTCGTCCAGTTAAGAAAACGGCTTATTTAGTTATTACTTCTGACCGTGGTCTTGCAGGTGGTTATAACAGTAACGTAATTCGTACTGCTAAAAACGCTATGGATGAACGACACAACTCTAAAGATGAGTTTGTTATCATCGCTATCGGCCGTATGGCAAGTGAATTCTTTGCGAAACGTGGATATAACGTAGTAGATGAAGAAATTGGTCTACCTGACCAACCTTTATTTGCTGACATTAAACAAATCGCTCGTAAGGCTGTTGGTATGTTCACTGATGGTACATATGATGAACTTTATATGTACTACAGCCACTTTGTCAGTGCCATTCAACATGAACCAACTGAGAAAAAGGTACTGCCAATTACAGACATCGCAGCATCAAGCACAACTGCATCTTATGAATTCGATCCATCTGGTGAAGCAATTCTTGAAGTATTGTTACCACAATACGCAGAGAGCTTGATTTATGGTGCGTTGCTCGACGGTAAAGCTAGTGAACATGCTTCACGTATGACAGCAATGAAGAGCGCAACCGATAATGCAAACGAACTTATTAGTTCATTAACACTTGTATATAACCGTGCACGACAAGCGGCTATTACACAAGAAATTACAGAAATCGTTGGTGGAGCTGCAGCCTTAGAATAGGCGCTCTCCAGCTTCTGTAATGCAAGTACGATAGGAGGGGAAAAGTATGAAAACAGGACACGTTCTTCAAGTAATGGGTGCCGTTGTTGACGTTCAATTCGACAACTCATCATTACCAGAAATTTACAACGCGCTTACTGTAGAAATTAAACGCCCTGGTGAAGAGCCTCAAACACTTACTCTTGAAGTAGCACTTCACCTAGGAGACAATGCTGTCCGCACGATTGCTATGTCATCTTCAGATGGCTTACAACGTGGCGCAGTAGTAACAGACCTTGGTGCTCCAATTTCAGTTCCAGTTGGTGACATCACTCTTGGACGTGTATTCAACGTACTTGGTGAAACAATCGATTTAGCGGAAGAAATTCCAACAACTGAGCGCCGTGATCCAATTCACCGCGAAGCACCAACATTTGAAAACCTTTCAACTCAAGTTGAAATTCTTGAAACAGGTATCAAAGTAGTAGACTTATTAGCACCATATATTAAAGGTGGTAAAATTGGTCTATTCGGTGGTGCCGGTGTAGGTAAAACTGTATTAATCCAAGAACTTATTAACAACATCGCTCAAGGACACGGTGGTATCTCCGTATTCGCAGGTGTAGGTGAACGTACTCGTGAGGGTAACGATTTATTCTTCGAAATGAGCGACTCAGGCGTTATTAAGAAAACAGCAATGGTATTCGGTCAAATGAACGAGCCACCAGGCGCACGTATGCGTGTAGCTTTATCTGGTCTTACTATGGCTGAATATTTCCGTGATGAACAAGGTCAAGACGTACTTCTATTCATCGATAACATTTTCCGTTTCACTCAAGCAGGTTCTGAGGTTTCTGCGTTATTAGGTCGTATGCCTTCTGCCGTAGGTTACCAACCAACTCTTGCTACTGAAATGGGTCGTTTACAAGAACGTATTACGTCAACAAACAAAGGTTCTGTAACTTCTATCCAAGCGATCTATGTACCAGCCGATGACTATACTGACCCGGCTCCGGCTACAACTTTCGCCCACTTAGATGCAACTACTAACCTTGAGCGTAAACTTTCTGAAATGGGTATCTACCCAGCGGTTGATCCATTGGCTTCAACTTCTCGTGCACTATCACCAGATATCGTAGGTGTTGAACACTATGAAGTTGCTCGTCAAGTTCAACAAACTTTACAACGTTACAACGAATTACAAGATATCATCGCTATCTTAGGTATGGATGAATTATCTGATGAAGATAAATTAACAGTTGACCGCGCTCGTCGTATTCAATTCTTCTTATCTCAAAACTTCCACGTAGCGGAACAATTCACTGGTCAAAAAGGTTCTTATGTACCTGTTAAAGAAACTGTTAAAGGTTTCCGTGAAATTCTTGAAGGTAAATATGACAAATTACCAGAAGATGCATTCCGTCTAGTTGGTCGTATTGAAGAAGTTATCGAAAAAGCGAAAAGTATGGGTATTGAACTTTAATACTAGGGACGAGGAGGAAAAAATATGAAGACCATAAAAGTCAACATTGTCACTCCCGACGGCCCAGTATACGATTCAGAAGTCAACATGGTGATTGCTAAAACTGTAACGGGTGAGATGGGTATTTTACCTGGTCACATCCCTACAGTTGCGCCACTAGTAGTAGGTGCTGTACGTCTGGATTCAGACAAGCAAACTGAATTAGTAGCAGTTAGCGGCGGTTTTGTTGAAATTCGTCCTGATAAAGTAACGATTTTAACTCCTTCAGCTGAAACAGCAAGCTCAATCGATCTTGCTCGTGCAAAAGAAGCGTTAAATCGCGCTGAACAGCGACTACAAAGTAAACAAAGTGGCATTGATTTCAAGCGCGCTGAACTTGCACTTAAACGCGCTATGAACCGTATCAACGTTAAAGAGGGTAACATCTAATCTTTATAAATTAGAAATGCGGGCAGAATTTTTCTGCCCGCTTTTTTAAGATTTATTTAAAAGGAGATGAGAAGTGTGGATATAACAGCATCAATTGGTCAAAATGCACTAATTAGCATTATTTCACATATATTTTTTATAGGGATCTCATTCTATGCATTACAAGCAATTATGTTTGAAAAAGTATTTAAAAAGAACCACGTGTTTCAAATACAGTTGCTATTTATTTTATTAAGCATCGCAATTGGATCATCTGTTTCGAATTTTTTCTTAACATTTTCTGGATGGTCAAGTCAGCTTCCATATCTCTTTGAGTAACTTGTTGTATATGGAAAACCAATTATAATATAATATTTCTAGATTATCGGTCATTTTGACAAGATACGCTAAAAATTTTGAACTCTTACAGAGGGAACGCTTTCATTATTGCTAGTTATTTGTTATGGTTGACTTTGTGAGAGTATATTATTATTTTTCCATATAGAATAATCATTACCCAGGAAATATTTTGTGGAAATTTGTTTTATTTAGATAATAATTGGGTAAATAAAATGGGCATCCAGTTTTCTAAAATCAGACACCATTTGCGCTAACTTTGCGTAAAGTATAATGTCTATAGTTAATTGTTATCACTTAATTAAATAGTTTGTTGGATACTTGCCATTAGGCGAAAAAAAAGGTAACATGTTATATGCTTTGCTTACTAATTATTGACATCAAACAATAGAAATTTATCGACTGAAATATATAATAAATGGATACATGGGTTCGGAGGGACAAATGGTGGAGAAAATCATTGTTAAAGGCGGTAATACCTTAACTGGTAACGTTCGAGTTGAAGGGGCAAAAAATGCCGTATTACCTATATTGGCGGCTACATTATTAGCGTCAAAAGGAAAAAATATTATTAAAAATGTGCCAAATTTGGCCGATGTGTATACAATTGATGAAGTATTAAAAAGTTTAAATGTAGAATTATCATTTTCACCTGAAACAAACACAGTAGAAATTGATGCAACTAAACAATTATCATCTGAAGCACAATTTGAATATGTACGTAAAATGAGAGCTTCAATATTAGTAATGGGACCTTTATTAGCACGTAATGGATTTGCCCGCGTAGCTATGCCGGGTGGTTGTGCAATCGGATCACGTCCAATTGATCAACATCTAAAAGGCTTTGAACTAATGGGTGCGAAAATCTCAATGGGACACGGCTATGTCGAAGCAACAACTGAAGGACGCTTACACGGAGCTAAAATTTATTTAGACTTCCCAAGCGTAGGTGCTACTGAGAATATCTTAACTGCAGCAGCTTTAGCAGATGGTACAACATTTATCGAAAATGCTGCTAAAGAGCCAGAAATAGTGGATTTAGCTAACTTTATTAATGAGATGGGTGGTAAAGTTGTTGGCGCTGGTACTGACACAATCCGTGTAGAGGGCGTTAAAGAACTATATGGTACAACTCATTATATTATTCCTGATCGTATTGAAGCTGGTACATTTATGGTAGCAGCGGCGATTACAGGTGGAGATGTACTAATTGAAAATGCCATTGCTGAACATATGACAGCACTTGTCGCGAAAATGCGTGAAATGGGTGTTGAAATTACTGAAGAAGGCGAAGGTTTACGTATTCGTTCAAACGGATCTTTAAAAGCTGTAGATATTAAAACAATGCCACATCCGGGGTTCCCAACAGATATGCAATCTCAATTGATGGCGTTAATGTTGAAAACAACTGGTACGGGTGTTATTACTGAAACAGTATTTGAAAATCGCTTTATGCACGTTGAAGAGTTCAGACGTATGAATGCTTCTGCAAAAATTGATGGTCGTTCTGTTATTATTGATGGTCCATGTGAGTTACAAGGTGCAGAAGTTGCTGCGACAGATTTACGAGCTGCGGCAGCACTTATTCTTGCAGGATTAGTAGCTGAAGGAATTACGCGTGTTTCTGAACTGCATCACTTAGATCGTGGATATGTTAATTTCCATAAAAAGCTTGCCGCTTTAGGCGCTGATATTGAAAGAGTATCGACGATTGAAAAAGCATCTGTAGAATTTCAAACTAATTAAACTAGCATAATACTAAAACGTTTAAGAGCTTAATTGCTCTTGAACGTTTTTTTCGTATAACGACGAATGCCTCAGCATAGAATGGCATATGAAAAAAATCCTTCTAATACCCATCAGCCTTTTTATGGTCATCCTTTTGTTTGTGCTACCGATTGTTAGTATGCATTTTTATCCTAAAAATTTCACAAAGGTATCTACTACTCAACAGACTCAGAAAAAACAACAAGAAAACGAGCCGCCTTGCGAAGTTTACATTACTGTGGAAGGAATTAAAGACCCCCTACCGCTGGAACAATATATCGCTGGAGTTATATCAGCTGAAATGCCCTCTAGCTTCCACTTAGAGGCGCTTGAAGCACAAGCTATAGCTTCACGCACATTTGTCCTTAAAGTCACGGAGAATGGCCAGAAAGCGATAAAACCGAGTGTTCTTCATCAAGTCTTTGAGTCAAAACAGCAAAGAAAGAAAAAATGGGGAGTAAATTTCAATAAGAACGAGAAAAAAATACAACAAGCTGTAGGTACTACAGCAGGTGAAATTCTCACTTATAATGGTGAATTAATCACGGCTATGTTCTTTTCAACAAGCAATGGGAAAACAGAAAGTGCAGAAGAATACAGTGGACAAGATATTCCATATTTACAAACAGTTACAGTAGAAGGCGAAAAAGAATTGTCTCCAAATTACATTCAAAACACAGACTTTTCTCTACCACAGTGGAATACTGCCTTCAATTTTCAATGGTCAGCTGAACAACTAAACGCTATTAAACTAACTAGAAATAGTTCTAATCGTGTTCAAACGATGCAAGTAGGGAGTTACAGTTGGACAGGCCGAGAAATCCGAGAAAAGCTTAATATCCCTTCTACGGACTTCACAATTTATTGGAAACCAGCTCAAAATAAAATCACTGTTACAACAGTAGGGTACGGCCACGGAGTAGGCATGAGCCAATACGGTGCGGAGGCTTTGGCGCGGGAGGGGGTCCAAGCAAAGGACATCTTAAAGCACTTTTATAAGAAAGCTTCTATTACTTCCATAAAAAATAATAAAAACATATGTTTAAACTGAAGCGTTATTGTCTAGAATGACGTTGAGGTGATGACAATGAGGGAAGAAAAAAGACCAAACCCTTCTCCGAAAAAAGGTAGTGTCACAACAAAGCGTTGGTTTTGGCCTACTATTTATGCAAGTTTTTCAATTCTGTTAGTAGGGCTTGTTTGGGGATATAGTGCTTATACAAACTCAGACAATAACAACGCTACGAATTTAGCAAGTAAAGGCGAGACAGGTACATCAGTTGAAACAAATGCTAAGGCAGAGTCTATGAAATACCCATTCCAACAGGATCTTTTAGATGAAGTAGCAATCGTACAAGACTTTTACGATGTCGAAGCAGATGAAAAAACGAGAGAAGGCGCATTGCTTGTGTTCAATCAAACGTTCACAACGAGCAACGGTATCTCAATATCAGTTGATGGAAAACCATTTGAAGTATTGTCAGTTATGAGCGGCAATGTTGAGGAAGTGAAGATGGATCCATTCATCGGCAACGAAATCGTTATTGCACATCCAAATGGTACAACAACGAAATATAGCTCTTTAGGCGACATCAAAGTTAAAAAGGGCGACAAAGTTTCACAAGGACAAGTACTTGGTAAAACAATCGAAAATGAGTGGAATCCAACAGCGGGTAATCACTTATACTTCGAAGTTTTGGAAGAAGGGGTTAATGTTAACCCTAAAAAACTCTTAGCTTTTTAAATTTAGCTGAATAATGTCATTTATCAACGAAATAAGGAATGCTTAGTTCTTAAAAGCTCCAAGCAAACATAAGTTGAAGAAACGTTCGTACATTGTGGAAAGGAAGAGAATGTGCACGAACATATTCGCAACCGCTGTTTGAAACTTGGGTTTATGTTGAAAGAAACGAGGCAAACCGTAAGAGCGATGGCACAAATTACAGGCTATTCAAAAAGCACTATTCATAAAGACTTAACAGAACGTCTCAATGAAGTAAATGAAGAGTTGGCTAAGGAAGTTAGTGAAATTTTGGCGTACCATAAATCGGTACGTCACATACGAGGTGGAGAGGCTACAAGGAAAAAATGGTTAGCCCGACAATCGACTATGGAGAAGGCATCGAAGTAGGCAATATGCTTCGATGTCTTTTTACGTTATTAGGAAAATGAAAAAGCGGATCTAGATTGAAAGAAATCCTTTAAAAAGCCGTTTAAATAAGCTATCCCAATAAAATATGTAGATGTAATTTCCCCCTTGATATGATAAAATATTCTAGATAATTACATATATAAATCGTACGATAAATGCTGTTATGTGAAGGAAGGGGAAAGTTCCATGTTTTCTAAGGATATTGGGATTGATTTAGGAACTGCTAATGTATTAATCCATGTTAAAGGTAAAGGGATCGTTTTAAATGAACCATCGGTTGTAGCGATAGATAAGAATACCAACAGAGTACTTGCTGTTGGGGAAGAAGCACGTAAGATGGTAGGGAGAACACCAGGCAATATTATTGCGATCCGACCATTAAAAGACGGTGTAATTGCTGATTTTGATATTACCGAAGCGATGTTAAGACATTTTATAAGTAAATTAGATGTTAAAGGATTTCTCTCAAAGCCTCGTATTTTAGTTTGTTGTCCAACAAATATTACAAGTGTAGAACAAAAGGCTATTCGTGAAGCAGCAGAGAAATCTGGTGGTCGTAATGTCTACTTAGAAGAAGAGCCAAAAGTGGCTGCTATCGGAGCTGGGATGGATATTTTCCAACCAAGTGGCAATATGGTTGTTGATATTGGTGGAGGCACTACAGATGTTGCTGTGCTATCAATGGGAGATATCGTTACTTCTGAATCCATTAAGGTTGCTGGAGATGTATTCGATAATGATATCTTACAATATATTAAAAAAGAATATAAGTTACTAATTGGGGAACGTACAGCCGAATCAATCAAAATGACGATAGGTACAGTGTATGCCGGTAGCCGTGAAGATGAGATGGACATTCGAGGACGAGACATGGTAACAGGTTTACCAAGAACAATTACAATTGGTTCTGCAGAAATTGAAAAGTCTTTACGTGAATCGATTTCAATGATTGTACAAGCAGCTAAAAACGTATTAGAAAAAACACCCCCTGAACTATCAGCAGATATTATTGACCGCGGTATTATGATCACTGGTGGTGGAGCATTATTGCACGGTCTTGACCAATTATTAACGGACGAGTTGAAAGTACCAGTACTCTCTGCAGAGAATCCGATGAACTGTGTTGCTGAAGGAACAGGCATTATGCTCGACAATATGGACAAAGTATCAAAACATATTTGATTTGTAGCCGAAATAAAGAAAGTATAGAAATCGCATATACTTTAATTTATTGATGAAAGGGTGATTGCAATGTTTCGTGGGTTTTATACAGTAGCTACAGGAATGATTGCGCAACAGCGACGTACTGAATTACTGTCAAATAATATTACCAATGCCAACACACCAGGTTATAAAGCAGACCAATCTACAATTCGTTCTTTCCCAGATATGCTTATGTCGCGTATGACGAAGTCAGGTACGAATTTAGAGAGTGGACTAAATACAACAGCCAATAATCAGATTGGTGCATTAAATGCAGGCGTATATATGCAAGAAACATTACCAGACTATTCACAAGGTCAAATTACAGCAACTGATTTAACCACTGATGTTGCTTTAGTTGATAACCAATTACCGACAGATGCAGAAACAGGCGCTAAAGGTGCAATATTCTTCCGTTTAGAGCATCCTACAGAAGGCGAAACGTATACACGTAACGGTAATTTCACTTTAGATGCACAAGGCTACTTAACAAACGCACAAGGTCTTTATATTTTATCAGATAGAGGTCAGCGTATACAGTTGCAAAATGATGATTATCAAATTATGGATGACGGTCGTATTATCGGCACTGGAGAGCAAGAAGTAGCACGTATCGGCGTATCATACGCAGCACAGCCAGATACACTTCAAAAGCAAGATAACGGACTATATCGTACATACAACGGTGAAGATTTACCATCTGCATACACAGTAAATGGCGTTAGCTTTAATTTAAAACAAGGTTATATTGAACGCTCAAATGTTGATGCTAGTAAAACGATGACAGAAATGCTGACAGCTTACCGTGCATTCGAAGCAAATCAAAAGGTATTACAGGCCTATGACCGTAGTATGGATAAAGCCGTTAATGAAATTGGAAAAGTGTAACAGAAACAGTATTTTTGAAATACATAGGAGGGCTATGATATGCTACGTACAATGATTTCCGCTTCCAACACGATGACTCAATTGCAACAACAGCTTGATACAATTGGCAATAACCTAGCGAATAGTAATACGCATGGTTTCAAAGCTAAGGAAGCTAAGTTTGGCGAACTATTATATCAACAATTTAACAATGACAAGTCTGATAAGGCAGAGCGCCAATCTCCAATAGGCATTCGAATTGGTGTTGGGGCACAACTAGCACAAGCACAAACAGTTTGGAAGCAGGGAAGTATTCAATCGACAGAACGTTCTCTCGACTTTTCATTCACGAAGCCGAAGCAATACTTGAATATCATCATGCCAGATGGTGAAAATGGTGACCGTACAGTCTATACTCGTCAAGGGGATTTATATATATCAACCGATGATTATAACAATGCCATGCTAGTAAATGCAGATGGCTACCCAGTCGCTGGGGCTGATGGGAATCCAATTATTTTCCCTGAAAACGTTAAGGGATTTGGTATGAAGGACAATGGTGAGCTGAATATTACTTTTGATGACGGTTCACAACGTACAGTAGAACTTGCTGTTACAGAGCTTCAACGTCCCCAACTAATGGAACATATTTCGGGTACATACATCGGTCTTCCTGCAAACTTAAATGAATTAGGTGTGACAGAAAATGAAGTCCTACGTAATTTACAAGGTGCAGACCGAGCTGAGATTGGTTTACAAAACGGTTCTTTAGAAATGTCGAATGTTGATACGTCTAAAGAAATGACTGAGCTTATTAATACGCAAAGATCTTATCAATTTAATGCTAGAACGATTACTTTATCAGATCAAATGTTAGGTCTTGTTAACGGCATTCGATAAAGCAATCTGAACAGAGGAGAAAAACAAGTTATGACAAACAATTTGAAAAAAAACGTGACTGAGCCTAATACTTCAAAGCCAATGACTCGTAAAGAAGCAAAAATCGAGAGAGAGGTTAAAGAAGAAGTTAATATGAAATGGTGGTCAAATTTACGACTATTCCCAATCGGGATGCGAATCCTTGTCGTACTCATTTTGCTTGTCATAGCGGCTGTGTCAGGTGCAATGATTGGTTATAGTGTTATTGGTGAAGGCGATGCATTAGATACACTAAAAGTCTCTACATGGCGCCATATATTTGATATTATGAACGGTGTAGTGGACAAATAATCATTATTTCTACAGAACCTTTCATACTTAGGAGGACTAAAATGTTAACTGCAGATCAAATTCAAGCGATTTTACCTCATCGTTATCCCTTTTTACTTGTAGACCGTATTCTTGAACTTGAAGAAGGAAAAAGAGCGGTAGGTTTAAAAAACGTTTCAATTAATGAGCAATTTTTCAATGGGCATTTCCCAGGATATCCTGTGATGCCAGGTGTTTTGATTATCGAAGCACTTGCACAAGTTGGTGGAGTCGCGCTATTAAAGTCTGAAGAGTTCAAAGGGCGATTAGCTTTCTTAACAGGAATTGATAATGCGCGTTTTAAACGTCAAGTAATACCTGGTGATCAACTTCGTTTAGAAGTAGAATTTACTAAATTACGTGGTGTGATGGGTAAGGGACATGCTAAAGCAACAGTTGACGGGGAGCTAGTTTGCGAAGCAGACATTTTATTTGCAATCGGACCAGTTCAAAAAGTATAAAATAAAATAAAATTGAAATCATTTTTTAAAAGGATAGTTTCCTTCTTTCGGGGCAAGATATGTTATATCGCACGTATAGTGTGTGATGGATATGACAATGCAGAAAGGAGGGAACTTTTTTATGTGGATTAAACCTGCAGCAGTGCTATTGCTTGGTTCACTTTTACTCGTTGGTTGTAATAATAATAAAGCAAACGAGCCACTAAATAACGAAACGCCAATGGAGCGTGTCGAGGATGATGTGAATAAAGGAGTGGAAAACGTTACGCCAGATGTTCATGATGAACGTGTGGATGAAACGGTACCAGGTGACAATAAAGTCATAGAAGAGAATACAACAAATGAGAAAATCATAGACGAAAACACAACAACAAATGATGATATCGTCGAGGATAACCTTAATAAAGATAATAAAGACAACAAATAAAGATGTTTATCAAAAAACTCGGCATAAGATTAATATGCCGAGTTTTTATCGTTCTTATGGTTTTATTCGTGGTCTTTTTTTCATATCTGTTTTAAATTGGCTTAAAAGTGCATCACCTTCAAGACCCTCATCAATTAGTTTAGCCAGTAATAGCTCCGAATATTGACGACGTATCGTTTTTAGTGTTCCTTTCAGCAATACGGAAACTTGATTGTCAATTTCCTTCACGGCATTTACGACAACTCTAAAGGCCGCTGGTTCATTGTCTGGATAAGAAATAACTGCGCGCACTTCTAATATTTCATCGGTTCCTAAGTAAGGCTCAAAAACAGCTTTATATTGGCGATCCATATACATTTCCAAAACCCATGATTTATGGCTATTCTCTTGATTGATAATGATGCCATCTGTTAAAGGAAATGACTTCAACTGATCATCCTGTAACAATTCCAAAGAGAGCATTTTAAACGTTTTCACCTAAACCAACCACCATCCTTTATGTAATGTATTATGTCTATTATAACATATTCCTAAATGTTCCAAATTTAACTTTTGTACAGTTATTCTAAAATAGAGAACCTATATAAGACAATAGTTTACAGGAAAGAACTTAAATTGACACGTCTAAAATATTAATTATACATACCAAAAATAGCCCGAAATCTATTTTTAAGACTTTGCGTAAATACTCTTTCCAGAATAAGATGAACTTACATTCAGGCAAAAGGAGGTGAGACATTGAATCAAGTTTCGTTAGTAGGAAGGATTACAAAGGATCCTGAACTACGAAAGTTACAAGAAGGGAGGGTTCAAACTAACTTTATTCTTGCTGTAAATCGAAACTACAAAAATCAAAATGGAGAAATAGAAGCTGATTTCGTCTTCTGTACAGCATGGGGGAGGCTGGCAGATAATGTTGTGAAGTATTGTGGCAAAGGATCACTAATAGGGGTTAGTGGCCGCGTACAATCACGTTCTTATCAAAAGGAGGATGGCAAAAGAACCTATATAACGGAAGTCATTGGAGAGGACGTCCGTTTTCTCGTTTTGAAAGAAAGGGAAGGTAGACATGAACAAGTCGCTACAGAAACTGCTCTAACGACACAACAAACATCTGTAGCTGCAGAATTCACAAAAGAATTCCATCTACCTAATACTGAAAAAGAAAAATTACCGATTGTTTAATCCATATCCCTATTGGAAGACCGCGCCAATAGGCTCATAATTTCTTCATTGAACTACCAAATAATCTACCACCTTAAAAGGGAAATGTTTCATAGATTATGGCATTAACATCGGATCAAGCAATTGGACTCGACCACAGATGGAGTAGTAAAAGTAATGATTTATCATTTCATTGAAATTTCATCTGTCTAAGAAGGGGAAGCAAGAAGTAGAAATAACGATAGTATGTGAATAAGATCTAACGGGAGAGATCAAAAAAATCCGGCTACGATCATAGCCGGATTTTATCGATAATAATTTAGTTGAAATTGAATGATAATAGATCAAGGATTTCTTCGTCTTTTAGTTCTGTAATCCACTGACTTGATTGGATGAGATCCTCTGATAATGCTTGTTTTTCAGTTAATAGTGTATCGATTTTCTCTTCAATAGTTCCTGTCGTGATGAATTTATGGACATGTACAAATTGAGTTTGCCCAATACGGTAAGCACGGTCTGTCGCTTGGTTTTCCACTGCAGGATTCCACCAGCGGTCAGCATGTAGAACGTGATTGGCCGCTGTTAAATTTAGACCGGTTCCACCTGCTTTTAAAGACAAGATGAAAATAGGGAATTCACCTTTTTGGAATGATTCAACGAAATGATCGCGCTGTTGCTTAGGCATACTACCTGTTAAAAACGGCACATCTATATCATAAAGTTCAGAGAAACAATGTTGTAGTAAGTGACCCATACCAATATACTGAGTGAAAATTAAGCATTGCTCATTATTACTGGCAATTTCAGAGCCAAGTGTTACAAGGCGATCTAACTTTTCTGAACGCGGTAGCATATCTGCCGCATTATCAAATGGTTCTTTTAAATACAGAGCGGGGTGATTACATAACTGCTTTAACTTACTAAGCATTTTCAAAATCAAACCTTTACGTTCAAAGCCAGTTAATGTTTCGAGCTTATGCATTGTTTCTTGGATAAAGCTTTCGTAAAGCACAGCTTGTTCTTGTGTTAATGGACAGTATTCAAGCTGTTCAAGCTTATCTGGTAAGTTCAGCATAAGTGCAGGATCCTGCTTCGTTCTACGTAATAAGAATGGTTGAATTTTTTTACGTAATTTTTGCTTATGAGCTTCAGAATCATCACGCTCAATCGGAGCGATATAATCTTCTTGGAAGCGACGAATGCTTCCTAAGTAACCTTTGTATATAAAGTCGAAAATAGCCCATAGCTCGGACAAGCGGTTTTCAACAGGTGTCCCAGTTAAGGCAATATGATGCTCACCATGCAACTTACGAATCGCTCTAGATTGCTTTGTTTGCATATTTTTTATATTTTGAGCTTCATCCAGTGCAATACAAGCCCACTTCAATTTTTCAAGGCTATCTGCATCTTGTGTAACCGTTCCATATGTTGTCAACACAACTTGAGGGGATTGCTCTTTTAAATAACTAACTAGTGATTCTTCCTTCAAACGACCTGCGCCATAATGTAAGTAAACTTCTAAAGAAGGGGCAAATCGTTCAAGTTCTTTTTGCCAGTTGCCTAAAACAGAAGTTGGGCAAATGATTAGAGTTGGTGGCTTTTCTTCTTCATAGACATGACATAAATATGAGATAAGCTGAACCGTTTTACCAAGTCCCATATCATCAGCCAAACAAGCTCCAAATTGCTGCTCACGCATGAATGTCAGCCAGTCATAACCTTCCTGTTGATAAGGACGTAAAGAAGCCTGTAGCTTGTCTGATACAGGCACAGACGGCAAACCTTTTTTATCTTGTAGCTTTTTCACATAGTCCTTCAATGACTTCTGAATTTCAAATTGGAAGAATGGATCATCCGCAGAATCATCCTCATCCTCTTCCACTGGTACAACAAGTTCTTCAGGCAACTCCTGGAATAGCAGATCACGAACGGTCCAATTTTCATTTTCAGCTTTATCCATTAGTTTACGGATCTCTTGCATCCAAGCCGCATCCACCCGTACCCATTCTGTACCAGCACGTATAAATTCACGATTATCATTGACCATTTGTTGAAATTGCTCCATGGTAAGTTCTTGCCCGTTTAAGGACAATTTCCAATTAAATGTTAGAATCTCTTGTAAACCAGCAGCTGATTTATAATTTGAAGAAGTGCTAGCACTAGCTCGTACTTTCACACGAGAATCTTTTATATCTTTTAACCAAGCAGGTAAAATGATTTCAAAACCAAGTGCTTGTAGGCGAATAAAATCTGCACGTAAAAACTGTCTAACATCAGCATCCGATAAAGTTAAAGACAAGAATAAACTGGTATCTGCATTATCCATATAGTCATGCATATGCAATAAACTAGACATTTGACCTTGTAGCTTTTCTATTCCGTCAGCATGTTGCTTCCACTTATCAGGCAGCGCGTTTTCGATTTTCAAAGCGCGCTTGCGCATAGGTGGTGCCCAATAAGTTGCACTTTTTTTTCCACGAATAACGGTCTCTAAAACCCAATCCTCAGACAATTCCTCTGGTTCACGTAATCGCAAAGCGACGAAAATTTCATCATGCACATTTTTGGTTGTAATCGGCCATCCACCATTTCGGAAGAAAGGCAACAATGGAGGTAAATCTGTAAAACGCAAACCAGCCTCCACCATTTTTTGCATCAATGCATTTTCTAGTAAATTTGTAGCTGTTTCATCTAATGGAACCTTTAGCTCCAACTTTTCTTCTTCTTCGTCTAGTGAAATTGAATCCCATAGGCGAGGAGAATACCAAAAACTAGATGCTTCATTTGCTGCAGTAAGCAACTTAGCTGATGCTATGTCGATACCTTCATACTGAACAAATGGATGTTGCTCTTTTTCAGAAAATAATTCAACCATTTCAAGGGGTGTTAATGTAACATAGTCCTCCGTATGATTAGCCGTTAAACCATAAAAAGTAGCTTCGTAGTGGAAAAAGAGAAAAGGAAGCCATTCATGTGTATACATTGGTTGTCCATCGGATTTAAAAGCTTGTAACGTGAACGACTGATTGGACTCGGTTTGAATGCCAAGCGTGATGGATTTCATGAAAGTAGATGGCACGTTTGAAATAGTTGTCATAGCTTCAGATTTCCTTTCTCGATTTCTTCTTGTAAAGCTCGTAATCGTTTATATTGTTGTCGAAGCGTTTCGACATATTGATTCCAGTATTCATTTTTTGCACTTTTCTTCGCCGCAGACTTCATTTTCTTCCAGACTCGGACGGCTTGTTTATAATGCTGTCTCGATTTTTGAGAAACTTCTTCTAATGCAAGTGCATGATAAAGAGGAAGAAGAACTTCAGGTTTATACTCCAATACATCCTTCACACCACATAACTCCAAATAAGCTAGTGAAGAAGGGAAGCGATGATGCAGAGCAGCCCATTCTAAATAACGTTCCTTTTCAATCAAATAATGTGAAAAAGGTTGCATGCCATACATACCAGAAGCTGTAAAGAGTACTTCTGCCTCTTCATCAGTTAAATTTATTTTTGAACAAAGACGATTGAAAGTATTAACAAAATTAGAACGATACCTCGTTGCAAGCCAATTATTGATGAATTCATCTAACAGAGGAAGCATCGAACGTAAAATCATTTGTAACGCTTCTGAATCCTCATTGCGGTCTGCAAAATGAGCTAGATCAAGCCATACTAATAACTCATCGACTTTAATCTGAGTCAATGATTGTTGTAAATCATCATATTTTTTCAGCATAAGGAAGAACATAGCTCGGATGCTTTCTACATTTACATCACTCGAAAAGTCTTTTTCTGCTCGAAGCATATCAAGTTCAAGCTCACGTCGCTTTTTCTCATTAAACATAGACTCCCAAAACAATGTGTAAATGTACAAACGCTCTTCAAAATAACCTTCCTGTTTTACAAGGAAATAATGCGTCATTTGTTGCAATGTATCATAAAACGGATCCGTCGCAAAAAGACGAGATTTACTAGCAGTTGAGCGAATATAATCTTTTAATGCCTGGCTCTCTTGCTCGATAAAATTGATCATATAGGAACGCGCTGACTCATTAGCTGGATGTAGATGCTTCCAAGTATGAGATAGAAGTGCCATATGCGTAAATAATTGATATAAACTGCGCCATTCACGTTCTAATGGCGTATGTTTTGCAATCTGAGACTGCATATCAGCAAAAATGCTCTCTATTAAATAAGGGTTTAATGATTGTTGATTATATAAATTTACTTTGTAAATATTCTCCACAAGCTTAAGCCAACTTTCAGGCGTACGCTCATCTTTAAATAAAGAAAGCTGATTTAACTTCTGAGAACGGAAATTCTCGAGCCAACCAGACAGTGAATCAACATATTGATATAACACGAACATCGCCGCTAATTTATGGCGGCACCATTTCTTGTTACGACAATCACATGTAAATAGATCATCGTTTATATATAACGTAGCCGTAGCAGGAGTAGCATCCTGCACAACAAAATGAAGTATATTAAGTACTTCACTATAAGAGGAAATTTTCACATAGTTATGGCGCGCTAAAAAAGCTGCTCTTCTGACAAGCTCTTCATCCTCGGGAACTGATGAATTCAGCTCTAATTCAATTGCAGCCATATTATTGCGAATAGCATCTTCGTATTTTTTGGCAATTTCTGAAATATTTGTATTCATACATTCCGCTCCTGAAAAAAATCGTTCCTTTCATTATACGGCTATTTCAGGTCATCCGTAAATGCATAAGGACAGTCTTTATTTTTTTATATAATTAATCAAACAAGAATAATATTATTTTTACTGAAAATAAGCGGCTGTAAGCATACAGAATGAATTAATAAATAGTGAAGAAAGTCTGTTTTTATTGCAAAATTACATAAAAAGCATGTAGAAAATCGATAAAACAAGGTACTTTTTCATTAAGTTATTGAAATGTTCAGAGAAAAATGTGAGAATGTATATAACTAAATATTGGAATAAATAATAATATTAGGGTGGTGATTAATTGGCACGCTATATGATTCGAATTCCTGATTTAAGATCATCCATACATTCAGTTAAATCATTTAAATGGTATTTAGTATATGCACCTAAAAACCGATCTAAAAAGGTCATCATTTCTTCTGAGGGAAGTTATGAAGAACGCCATGACGTTTACATTGATAACCAATTTTTTGATACAGTTAGTGTAGACTTAACCCGGAATCATATTTTACTACATCAACGAAGTATGCCATACGAGCAAAGCGAGGAGAATTTAAAAGCTTTATTAACGACTATTTATGTAATCGCTGAGCCGAATACTTTTTATTTTTTTACATATGGAAGGAAGAAAAAGAGATAAATTCTAGAAAGCAAAAGAAATTTGTTCTTTTGCTTTTTATCTGAACTTAATGAGCATATAATGGTAACATGTAAATAATCTGAAAATTCTATAAAAAGGAGTGGCTTACATGTTACATGTACGAAGAATGGAACCTTTTTATACTAAGAAAGAGGGGAATCGACTAAAACTAGTATTTGCGTATCAATATTTCTCCATCACAAAAGAAGATGAGCTATATCATTTTGTCCCAGTAGAGGGCAAGGAAATCATTATCAATCTAAATAATTTACAAATTGAAAACTTATCTGAAGTATTTGTTTTCCAGAAGGGTAGTCGTTTCATACGCTTACCGTTGTATCAATTGCTAACCATTTCTAACATCCATGATCATCTGCAACTCATTTATGACTCCCTTGAGTTGAGTAAGGAAAAGGGCAAAACAGAGCAATTCACTAGTACTAATAAGGAAGTAGTAGACCTAATCACTCAACTTGAAAAGGACAACAAACTTCGCCTTATCGATCAAGCACTAGCTGTTCGAGATGAAAATTTATTTATCACACTAACACACAAACTATAGCATCGTACTAACGGAGGATTTCCAATTGAATAACCAAACCACATAGAAAGCACCTATCATTAATAAAACGATAGGTGCTTTTAACATGCCCTCAATGTGTTAACACATATACAAAAATAATTAATAGTGCTATAAAAACCCCAAATGCATTAATTACAAAATCATAGAAATCCAATTTCACATTTTTTTTCGATTCCAATTCACTACAGCCCCTTTCGATGGAAACCAATGATATTTATATAAAGCTTCTCCAAATCACCTAAACTTTAAACACATTAACTAGAATTATAATTTCCTAATAAAGGAATTAATGTAAAAGCCGATATAAATGAAAAACACAAAAGGACTGAGGGGTATGAGGATAGGTGATTGGTCTTCACAAGGACTATCTATATTAAAAAGTATGAATAACAACTGGAATATGGCGAGTAAAGCCCTCGAACGCCTTTCAACAGGCTACCGTATTAATCGAGCAGGTGATGATCCTGCAGGTCTAGCCATTTCAGAAAAAATGCGCGCCCAAATTCGTGGACTCAATATGGCCAGCAAGAATATTCAAGATGGCATTGGGATGATCCAAACAGCCGAAGGAGCACTCAACGAAACACACGCCATGCTTCAACGTATGCGAGAACTATCAATTCAAGCCTCAAGTGATACATTAACTGACGAAGATCGTCGTCAACTGGACCTAGAATTCCAAGAACTAAAAAAAGAGATAACTAGAACATCAACAGACACCGAATTCAATACAAAAAAGCTTCTCAACGGCAGTGCATCAAAAGATCCTTTGAAAATTCAAGCAGGTGCAAATGCAGGTCAGGCTATCGACATATACATTAACGATATGAGTGGCGCAAGCCTAGACATCGGCGGACTATCCATTGATACCAGAGAGAATGCCGATTCAGCCCTCTCAAAACTCGACGCAGCTATCAACAAAGTATCCAGCGAACGCTCACGCCTAGGAGCTTACCAAAATCGTCTCGAACATGCCTACAACAACTCAGTCAACATGGCAGAAAACTTAACCGCTGCCGAATCCCGCATCCGTGATGCAGACATGGCCCAAGAAATGATGAACTTCGTCAAAGCCAACATACTTCAACAAGCAGCTCAATATGCCTTAAGCCTACACATACAACGAGCCCAATCCATCCTAGAACTACTACGCCCACCAAATCCAAAACGCTAGAGGAGGGAGCCTGAGTAGCGCCAAAGGGAGTTTGAGTAGAGCCAAAGGGAGCTCGAGTAACGATAAAGGTAGCGAGTAGAGCTAAAGGGGTCTCGAGTAGTGCTAAAGAGAGCCTGAGTAGAGCTAAAGGGAGTTCGAGTAGCGATAAAGGTAGCGAGTAGAGCTAAAGGGGTCTCGAGTAGCGATAAAGAGAGCCTGAGTAGAGCCAAAGGGAGTTCGAGTAGCGCCAAAGAGAGTCTGAGTAGCGCTAAAAGCACCTCCAGTAGCGCCAAAGAACCCACAATCGGCTCCTAATCCTTCTCAATTACTGTATAAAGAAATATACATATATACTGTATAAAAATGAATAAAAATACGATATGTATATTAAAATATGAATAAAACCTCTAATAAACTCATAATATATTAATTTTTATGTAGACATATGTATAAAAATAAACTATACTTCAATTTATCAACTTATTCTAAAAATTAAATGAAATGAGGTATATATTATGAAGAAATGGTTAGCGGCATTATTAATGATTACCATGCTAGTAGTTGCAGGTTGCGGCAATGGTGGAGATTCAAATTCATCTGCAGGAAAGAGCAATAGCAACTCAACTATCCAAAAAGTAATCAAAGCAAAAAAACTAGTAATTGGTACAAACCCAGGTTACTTCCCATTTGAAATGGTCGACTCAAAAGGAAAATTCATCGGTTATGATATCGACGTTGCTCAAGCAATTGCAGATAACTTAGGCGTTAAATTAGAAGTAAAACAATACGGATTTGACGGACTAGTTCCGGCTCTACAGACGGGTGAAATTGACATGATCTTCGCAGGTATGTCTATCACAGGTGAACGTGCGTTGGCAGTTAGCTTTGCAAATCCTTACTATAAAACAGGACAAGCTATCATGCTTCAATCAAAAAACAACACTATAAAATCATATGAAGATCTAGATAAAAAAGGCACTAAAATTGCAGCTCAAATTGCAACAACAGGTTCATTAATTTCAAAAGATATGTTCAAAAATGCAGAAATTAAAGATTATGAAGACTTCCCAGCTGCAGCACTAGCACTACAATCTGGACAAGTTGATGCAGTAATCTATGATGAACCAGCTATCCAAGTTTACAACTTACAACATGTAGGAAAAGTGAAGAAACTTGAAGGTGTCATCTCTGCAGACAACTTAGGCCTTGCAGTACAGAAAAATGATTTCGAATCAGTACAATGGTTAAATTCATTCTTACACTCATACATCGATAGCCCGGCTGAATTACAATCACGTGCAAAATGGTTCGAAAATAGCGATTGGTTAACAACAGTTAAAGAATAATAGAACAAGCTGTACTTTGAAACATTACAAACGGCGTAGCTAAACATAAGGGGGACGACTCCACTATGTTTGCTGACGTCGTTGTAGTCTTTCATCGAATAAAAACCGATCACAGAAATGATCGAGGAGGACATTTACATGGACATTCAACTAGACTGGAGCGTCATTCCAAATAATATAGACGTCTTCATCCAAGGCGCCTTACTAACATTAGAAATTTCAGCTATCTCACTATTATTAAGTATTCCATTAGGAGTTATTTTTGGAATCGGACGTATTTCACGTAACCCTATTATTCGTTTTATATCAAGTGCTTACGTAGAAATCATGCGTGGCGTACCATTACTAGTATTGTTAATGTGGATTTACTTCGGGTTAGGTCAATTTTTCTCATTAGGATCTTATTGGGGTTCAATTGTTGGTTTAGCAACATTCTCAGGGGCATTTCTTGCTGAAATCGTTCGTTCTGGTATCCAGGCTGTTCCTAAAGGTCAAATGGAAGCGGCACGTTCAGCAGGTATGTCAAACTTCCAAGCAATGCGCTACATCATATTGCCTCAAGCATTTAGAAGAATCTTACCACCAATGGCATCACAATTTATCATTCTTATCAAAGACTCATCGTTAATTTCTGTCATCGCAGGTGTAGATTTAACGTTAAAGGCAAAAAATTTAGCAGCAACATCATTCCGTTATATAGAAATTTGGACATTCGTTGCGCTCGTTTATTTCATCATGACATTCAGCTTATCTTTAATCATTCGTCAAATCGAAAAACGTATGCTGAAAAATGAACAATAAGAAGGGGAATACGAATTATGATTTCTATCAAAAATGTTAATAAAAGTTTCGGTAATCATCATGTATTAACCGACATCGACCTAGAAGTACCAAAATCAAATGTTGTCGCATTAATCGGACCAAGTGGAGCAGGTAAATCAACTCTGATCCGTACCATAAATGCACTAGAAGAAATCGACACGGGTGAAATAATCGTAGACGGTATTTCTATCCATGACAAAAAAACGGATATTAACAAAGCTCGCACGAACATCGGCTTCGTATTCCAAAGCTTTAACCTATATCCGTTCTTATCAGCACTAGAAAATGTCACAATCGCCCCAATAAAAGTAAAAGGGCTATCAAAAGCTGAAGCAGAAAAACGTGGCAAAGAACTACTCACATCTCTAGGTTTAGGTGACAAATTCGATGCCTACCCAGGACGCCTATCCGGAGGTCAACAACAACGTGTAGCAATTGCACGTGCACTTGCAATGGATCCACAAGTCATGCTTTTTGACGAACCAACATCAGCCCTTGACCCAGAAATGGTCAAAGAAGTACTCGACGCCATACGTAAACTTGCGAATGATGGCATGACAATGGTAGTCGTTACTCACGAAATGGGATTCGCAAAAGAAATCTGCGATCAAATCGTCTTCATGGCCGATGGTAAAATCGTCGAAGTAGCACCACCAGAAAAATTCTTCACAAACCCAGACTCAAAACGTGCACAAGACTTCCTATCAGTTGTCTTAAATCACTAATAACGAGCCAGCCGCATAAGCAGCTGGCTTTTTTGTGCAAAATATTAAATTGTAATATATTCCATAAAAAGATATAATGGTATGTAAAATTATGTTGAAAAGGAGCGATAATAATTTTCGAACCACGACCAAAACCAGTGATATTGTCAGCATATCCAAGACTACTGATGAGACTTTCCCCAACATTCTCAAAAACCATTGATTTGCAAAAAGAATTGGAAAACATCCAAGCAGGATACAATGGAGAATGTAGAGTCGACCAATTGATCCAAGAAACGCATTTTACTCTACCATTTCAAACTCTTCCAAATGTTGAAATTCAAGCATCCCCAAACAGACTAATTCAAATAGATTCATTAATAATCACCCCAAGCTATATTTGCGTCCTTGAAGTAAAACATCTAAGAGGAACATTAAAATTCTTAGAAAACCCCTACCAACTAATCCAAACAATCGATGGCAACAACACACCATACGTATGTCCTCAACAACAAATTTTACGAACAGTAGACAGCTTAGAATACTGGTTGCAACACGAAGTCGGCATCCAATTACCAATTTTCAAAGCAATCGTAATACCAAACAAACGCACACACATCGAGATCCCACCAACACAAATTAAATTACTAGGACCAAAAGAAGTACCACTCTACCTACAAAAATTAAATAAATATCCAACCATTATCACAACAAATCAATTGCAACATATTATTTATAAAATAAAGAACAGCAACAAACCATACAACGCCTTTCCATTAATAAAAAAACATAGCATTCCTTTAGACCAACTTAAAACTGGTATCATCTGTTGCTGTGGGGGACAAGGCCGACGTTATTCCCAACGTAAATGGACATGCCAAACCTGCGGAAAAAATATCGATAACGCAATCAAAATAGCAATGCAAGACTGGTTCTGGCTCTTCAAATCAACCATAACCCATAAAGAATGTAGTCAATACCTACAAATCAACAACAAAAACCGAATAACAAAACTACTAAAACAAATGAACCTAACCCCCACCGGTCAAACTAGATCACGAACATATCACTATAAATATAGAAAGCCATTGTTTAAAGAGACTCGATCTAATTAACAAACAAGTATAGTTTCTAAATAAGAAAGCCCGCGCTAAAGCCGTTGTGAGTAGAGCCAAAGCCGTAGCAAGTAGCGCTAAAACCAAAGTGAGTAGAGCCAAAACCAAAGCGAGTAGCGCTAAAGCCAGTGAGTAGAGCCAAAACCAGGCCGAGTAGCGCCAAAGCCAGCGAGTAGCGCTAAAGCCAAAGTGAGTAGCGCCAAAACCAAAGCGAGTAGCGCTAAAGCCAAAGTGAGTAGCGCCAAAACCAAAGCGAGTAGCGCTAAAGCCAGTGAGTAGCGCCAAAGCCAGGACGAGTAGCGCCAAAGCCAGGACGAGTAGCGCCAAAGCCAGCGAGTAGCGCTAAAGCCAGTGAGTAGCGCCAAAGCCATGCCGAGCAGCGCCAAAGCCATGCCGAGCAGCGCCAAAGCCAGCGAGTAGCGCCAAAACCAGAGCGAGTAACGCCAAATCCCGCTCGAGTAGCGCCAATCCCTACCAGAGCACCCAACCAAAAACCAAAAATTCTCCAAAATAAGAAATAAAATATTTAAGTTTTCAGAATATGAGAGTATAATAAAGAGCAAGAAATAATAATGCTAATCATATGAAAGAAGGAACACCAAATGTCTTTATCCCTTAACCCGAAAGCTCTAAAGGGTGGTTTACCTGGTATACGTCAATTCTCAAATCAACTTGTCAATTACCCTGATGCCATCAACTTAACGATTGGCCAACCAGACTTCCCAACTCCTGAATCAATCAAACAAGCAGGTATCCGTTCAATCGAACAAAACCTTACAACATACTCACATAACGCCGGTGTCATCGAACTTCGCGAAGCGGCTGTAGCGTTCTTTAAAGAAAAATACGATTGCCATTATAATGCTGTTGACGAAATTATCGTCACGAACGGAGCAAGTCAGGCCATTGATTCTGTATTCCGTACAATCTTTGAAGAAGGGGATGAAATCATCCTCCCTGCACCAATTTACTCAGGATACGAACCAATTATCCAATTCTGCGGTGCAAAAGTAGTTTACCTAGACACGACAGACACTAACTTCCAACCATCTGCGGAACGTCTAGAAAAACTAATCACGCCTAAAACGAAAGCCGTACTATTTAACTTCCCATCTAATCCAACAGGAGCTACGATCTCCCATGAACAAATGGATGCATTAGCAAAAGTACTAGTGAACCAAGATGTCTATATCATTTCAGACGAAATTTATAGTGAAAACACATTCGAAGGAGAACATCGTTCATTCGGTGCATATCCTGAGCTAAAAGATAAATTGTTCTTAATTCACGGTTTATCAAAATCACACTCAATGACAGGATGGCGTATTGGATTCCTTATGACATCTGCTAAGCTTTTGGCAGAAGTCGTGAAAATTCATGCATACAATGCAATCTGTGCAGCACTTCCTAGCCAATATGCTGCTATCGAAGCACTTACAAACTGCAAAGACATTCCAGCTGAGATGAACAAACAATATATTGTTCGTCGTGATTACGTTTACGATCGCCTAATTGCAATGGGGATTGAAGTTCAAAAACCAACAGGTGCATTTTACATTTTCCCATCGATTAAAAAGTTTGGATTATCATCTCAAGAATTTGCAATCCGTCTTATGAAAGAGGGGGGCGTTGGTGCCATTCCGGGATCTGTATTCACTCCATATGGTGAAGGCTACCTTCGTATCACTTACGCGTATGCACCAGCAAAATTAAAAGAAGGCCTTGATCGTCTAGAAGCCTTCATTCAAACACTATAAATATAAAAATATACCCAAAATGCCAAGTGAAACTATCTCACTTGGCATTTATCATGAACAATGCAAAACATACGGCTAACTTGAAAATAATTGAATTCAGAGCTGAAAACAGAGTATAGTAGACCTTAACAAACACACCCAAAAAGAAAGTAGTGAAATAATGAAAAAAATATTCATGGTCGTTTGGGACATTGACGTAGATAAATATGGCGTTAATAGTGTCATGTATAAGAGAGCTGGCTTATTAAATAACGCTGACTATAGCTCTGAACTAATCACACTAGACTATAAAGATAATTATTCTGAAATAGAATTACAATTAAAAAAAGCAGGCAGACTTGCCGAAAACGTCAAAATCACGAACATTTATGACTACTATAAAAAAAGCTACACAACAAGTGAACCAACAGCTGAAAGTATTGAAAGCTACCGTCTAGCCAGCGAAAAACTTGAACCCGGATATCAAGTAGAAGATAGCGAAGCACAGACGCATTACTTCCAAAATGGTACATATGTAAAATGCAAAGCTTGGGACAAGCATCGAAAACTGAGATACATCGACTATTACACACCCGAGCAAATTCATATTAAACGTGATGAATTTCATAACGATGGTTATATTAATCGTACGCTCAATTATCATTTGTCTAACAATGAGCTAATTCAAGAACTATACTATACACCAGATGGCTTTTGTTATCTTTCGAAATGGTACAACCATAAAACGGGTAAGCAACAGAAGATTTTCCTATTTCATCCGCAGTCAAAGAAAGTCTTAAGTTTTGCCAATAACAGAGAGTTCCATGTAAATTGGTTTAATGAATTATGCAAAAACGAACCTGAAAAGCCAATTGTCATCTGCGACGGAGCAGGCACAGCAAGCAAGGTTCGTAGTATGGAATCCGGCTTGGCACACCGTATTTATACCATTCATGCAAACCATTTTGAAGCACCTTACACATACGGTAGCGAGCTCAAGGAATATCACAAAGGTATACTAGAAAACATGGAGAATGGCGATCCTATTGTTGTCCTAACAGAAAAGCAAAAAGAGGATATTATCAAGCAATTTGGTGAACACGACAACATTTATGTCATTCCAAATGCAATCGAAGTGAAAAATGTGGATATCGCTCAAAAAGATCCACTTCTAGTTACAGTCGTAGCAAGATTAGATGAGGGGAAAGCGGTTGGTGAAGCGGTTCGTGCATTTGCTAAAGTTATTCAAGACGTTCCTGACGCTAAACTTCATATTTACGGTGAAGGACCTAGAAAACGTGCGTTAACTTCGCTTATTCGAAAATTAAAACTGAGAAAAAATGTCGAATTAAAAGGTTACACAAACAAAGTAGACGAAGTATTAGCAAAATCTACCGTAACAGTCCTAACATCAAAATACGAAGGCTTTAGCTTGGTAGCATTAGAATCATTTGCAAATAAAACGCCGGTCATTATATACGACAACAACTACTATATAGACGAATTTGAACCAGCTGGACAGAATGGCTATGCTGTTCCAAATAAGGACCGTGAGCAATTAGCAGAAAAGATCATCTACCTACTAGAAAATGAAGACGAGGCAAAAAGAATGGGCGAAAATGCATACCGTACCGTTCAAACGAAATACTCGCCTGAACTTCAATACAAATTATGGACTAACCTTATAAATAAAGTCATTTCACAAGATTAAAAGGTCGCTTAGGCGGCCTTTTTGTCGTTTCTGTACATACAAAAAACCACCTCTCCAAAATAGGAGCAGGTGGTTAGTTAAAGCGAAATGCTTATTTAGTTACTTGAGTGTTTAAATCTTTTTTAATCTTAGTTGTAGAAATACCTTCAGTACGAGGTAAGTAGATTACTTCGCAATGATCTTTTAGGAAATCGAATTTACCTTCCCAGTCGTGTCCCATAACAAATGTGTCGATATTATGTTCTTTCACGTCTAGAACTTTTTGTTCCCAATTATCTTCAGGAATTACTTCATCTACATACTTGATCGCCTCAAGTATTGTCTTGCGGTCCTCAAAACTATAGTAAGCTTTTTTCCCTTTTAAAGCATTAAATTCATCAGAAGAAATAGCAACAACAAGGTAATCGCCTAAAGCTTTTGCACGTCGAAGAATATTAACATGTCCCACATGAAGTAAATCAAATGTACCATACGTAATTACTTTTTTCATAGTGTGCCTCCATACATAATACTAAATGGTATTATATTATATTTAACTAGAAATGCCAAATTCATTTCTGTAGAAAATCTCCATAAAAAGTCTTAATAGAATAAGAAACGACTAGAACTGATATAAGGTTCCCAAGAATAAGCTCCAAACCATTTACCTAATCCATCAAATACGCTGCCAATCTTTCGCTAGCATGCCCATCAGAATAGGTATTCCAATCATTTGAAAAAGCCTCCACTTGTTCTTGATTAAATTCATGATGGAGTAGAACATAAACTAGTTCTTCATCATTTGAAACAACCGGACCGGGTACTAGCTGTTCATAATCCGTCCAAAAACCGCGCTCCATCTCATATGCTTCTAGATCGTAAGGATAGAAAATCTGCGGTTTCCCAAGTAGAGCAAATTCAAATGGGATTGAAGAGTAATCACTGATTAAATAATCCGTTACAAACAGTAATTTGGAAATAGGTACATCATTAGCAACGGAAATAATTGCAGGATGAGCAATGGACTCAACATTATGAGCTACAGCAGGGTGTAACTTAATCACCATTGCAAAATCTTCTCCAAGTGAATCCATGATTTCTACAAAATTCAAAGGAATCTTCTGTTCTAATAATTGTTGATCACGGAAAGTTGGTGCATATAAAATTACCTTTTTCCCCTCTAATTGAGGATACAACTTGAGAATTTCGCTTCGAGCATTATTCTCTTCCTCTTGTTTAAAGTAAAAGTCAGTTCGTGGAATACCAAAACGCAAAAATTGATCTTGGCGCATGCCAAACGCTGACCTGAAAATCGGTACCATCTCATCCGAACCAATAATTACTTTCGTCATCCGACCATAAACCTTCTCAAATCGCTTTACAGCAGAAGGCGAACGAAACATGATACTAGGATCTTGTAACGCAAATTTTTTAATTGCTCCAGCCGCATGCCATAATTGAATACACTCAACACCTTCACGAAACGGCGTTGCACTTAAAATGGCAAAATAATTGTCGATTAATACCTTACTACCCGTTGCCAAATGATATAAACCTTTCAAATAGTCACCAATATTGGATGTGTGGAAATCCACTACATGCCCAGCAGGTAAGCCTAAATCGGTAAAATCATCTTTGCATTTGCTAGTTTTCAGAACATAAATCTCTTCAAAACCGCGTAATTGCAACTCTCGTATAACAAACCGCGCATTATCCCCAAAGTCACATAAAAAAACAATTTTATTCTTTTGTGGCAAAAACTTAAAAAGCCCAAAGACAATTCTATTCAAAAACAAATATATATATATTATAAATTCCTTTAACATTCATTCACCTATTTTTCTACATTTCATTGGATAAACAAAAAAATATTCGCATATTTATGTTTAATTACCACATTGTGAGAGGTATTGTAATTTAGGAATTACATACAATAACTGCTATTAGTATAACTGAAATAATAGTTATATAACAAAGAAAATTTTAAGAATAATTATACTGATAAATATGTCCTGTGGTATTATCAATGAGGTATTTATATCAAAAAAATAATAAATATGATGGAATATTTACAAGAATCATCATAAAGAGGAAGATAGAATACATAACAATTAATTATTTTAGGATAAGCATGAACTTAATAAAGAGGTGTAAGAATGGATAAATTAGTATCAATTATCGTAACTGTATATAATACAGCTGAATTTTTAGAAGAATGCTTAACATCTGTAACGAACCAAGTATACAAAAACATAGAAATAATTATTGTAAACGACGGCTCTACAGATAATTCAGCAGAAATTATTGAGCAATTTACAAATGCAGATTCTCGTAGCCGTAGCATCAATTTAACTGAAAACAAAGGTGTAGGTTTTGCAAGAAATCTTGGAATCGAACAAGCAACTGGAGACTTTGTATATTTTGTTGATAGTGATGATTTTATCAACGAACATGCGGTTGATAAATTAGTACAAGGCCTTGGTAACAAAACTTATATTATTGGCCGCACTAAGAAACTAACGAATAAAGAAGATAGCAATATCGATATTGATGAACAAGCAGTGACAGTAAGAAAACGTAAAAAGGTATTTAAAGTACTACAAAATTTAAGTGTGCTCAATAGCTTGTTTTCTATGGAAATTATTCGTAAATACAATCTTCGTTTCTCAGAAGAAACAGATTGTTATACCGAAATGGCATTCTTAGTGCCTTTATTTAAAAAGCGTACAGTAATTTATCAAGTAAAAGAAAGTGTATATTTCCGTCGCCTTCGAAATGATCCTATTACAAACCCTTCGCTTATGCAGCAAGATAGAGAAAAGGTATTAAAGGATTTCTTAACAGTTTATAATCAGCTTAAAGCAGAACTAAAGGGGAAAAGCAAAGAACAAAAACTCCTTGATAAATTACTTATTCATTTTTATCGTTCTAAATTTATCCTAATTATGAGAGATGCAACTCAAATCGAACGTAACTTCGAACAACTAGCAGATGCAATGGAAAAGGTTTCTCCAGGTCAATATAAAAATCAAAACCTGTTAGTCAGAGGTGAACTGAAAGCATTACGTGAACACAAGTTGAAAAGTTATAAAAGAGCGATTAGGATTCACCATTTCGGGAGAGAGTCAAAACAAACATTTTCGAGCAAAACAAAATTGACTCGACAAATTTATAAAGACATATTCCAAAAGAGACCTCTTAATGATAAGAAAATAGTATTCGAAAGCTTCCTTGGAAAAAACTACGCGGATAGTCCGAAGTATATTTATGAATATATGGTTAAACACTACCCAGACTATGAATTCGTCTGGTCATTTAATGAAACAAATCATGATATTCCTGGAAATGCGAAGCAAGTGAAGCGTCTAAGCCTTGCTTATTACTATCACATGGCAACGGCAAAGTATTGGGTAAATAACATGCGTCAGCCTCTTCACCTTCAAAAACGTGAAGGGAATGTATTTTTACAGACTTGGCATGGTACGCCGCTGAAAAAACTAGTATTCGATATGGATGAAGTATATTCAGCCAACCCTAAATACAAACAACAATTTTATGAACAGTCACGATTATGGGATTATTTAATTGCAGCAAATTCGTACTCATCGGATATCTTCAAAAGCGCATTTAAATTTGATAAAGTCATGTTAGAAGATGGCTACCCACGTAATGATACGTTGTACATTAACAACAATTCAGATTACATTACGAAGATGAAAACTAAATTAAACATCCCGTTAGATAAAAAAGTCATTCTTTACGCACCTACATGGCGTGATGACGAATTTTATGAACCTGGAAAATACAAGTTTAATCTAAAATTCGACTTGCAAAAACTGCATGAAAAACTTGGTGATGAATATGTCATCTTACTAAGAATGCACTACTTCATAGCAGATGATCTTAACATTGATGGTTACGAAGGTTTTGTCTATAATATGTCCAAATATGATGACATTGCGGAACTATATTTAATCTCAGATATCCTTATTACAGATTACTCATCAGTATTCTTTGATTACTCAAACTTACGAAGACCGATTCTGTTCTACACTTATGATCTCGAAAAGTATCGTGATCAACTGAGAGGCTTCTATATCGATATCGAAAACGAAGTACCTGGGCCACTAGTCAAAACAACTGATGAAATCATTGATGCCGTGCTTAATATCGATAAAGTAACAATTGATTATAAAGAAAAATACGACATTTTCTATGACAAAATTTGTAGCTGGGAATCCGGAAAAGCAACTGAGAAAATCGTAGAAAAAGTATTCAAGAAAAATTAAATTGATGAAAAGCGTTCCCACCCGTTGTATAATCATCGGGATGAACGCTTTTTTTTGAATAGTAAAAAATAAAAATTTTAATGTTTTTTTCTTGTAATGCTTAATGATAAAATATACCTTAGGTCAAATATCCTTAAAAAACAAACGAATATAAATATGAATAGAAAGAGTGGATTCAGTTGTTAAAGAAGATAAAGAAAAGTAAATTCACTAAAAAGCTTATTACAAAGGCATTTAGGGTTTTATCTAGAACACCTCGAAAGAAAAATTTAGTCGTATTTGAAAGTTTCCACGGAAAACGTTATAGCGATAATCCGCGTGCCATTTATGAATACATGAAAGAAAATAACCCAGAATACACACTGATTTGGAGTGTAGCAAAAGACAGTATACCTCTATTTGAAGAGATGGGCGTTCCATACATGAGACGCTTCTCACTAAAATGGTTACTGAATTTCCCTCGTGCAGAATATTGGGTCAACAACGTCCGCTTACCAAAATGGATGCCAAGACCGAAACAAACAACGTATCTTCAAACATGGCATGGTACTCCGCTGAAAAAATTAGGTACTGACATTGAAGAAGTATATATGCCAGGTACAAAAACAAACAAATATCGTAAAAATATTATTGCTGAATCAAAAAACTGGAACTACTTAATAGCGCCAAATGCATATTCAGGAGAAATACTAGCACGTGCATTCCACTTTAAAGGCAAAGTAATTGAGTCAGGATATCCACGAAATGATGCATTGCAAAACACAGATCCAAGCAAAATCGAAAAAATCCGTAAGTCATTGAACATCCCTGAAGGCAAGAAAATCGTCCTTTACGCACCAACATGGCGTGATGACCAATTCTTCAAAAAAGGGAAATACAAATTCGAATTCCAATTTGACATTCAAAAACTTAAAGAACAGTACGGAGACGATTTCGTCCTACTTGCTCGCATGCACTACTTAGTATCAGAAAGCTTTGACTTCGCTCAATACGGCGACTTCATCAAAGACGTTTCAAATTACTATGACATTGCAGACTTATACTTAGTCAGCGACCTATTAATCACTGACTACTCATCTGTATTCTTTGACTATGCCATCCTAGATCGCCCAATTATCTTCTACATGTACGATCTTGAAGATTACCGCGACCGCCTACGTGGCTTCTACATCGACATCGAAGCAGACGCACCAGGACTAATCGTCAAAGAACAGGACGAGCTATTTACTGAAATCGGTCGTGCCCTAACTGAAGGCCACCACTCAAAAGAACAATTCGACCGCTTCGCAGAACGCTTCTGCGAATGGGAAGACGGCAAAGCCTCAGAGCGCGTAGTCAACGAAGTATTCAAAAAATAACACCAAATAAAAAGCGAGGAGAAAATATAATTTTTTCTCCTCGCTTTTTTTATTTGGCAAAGATAATCTTGAGCAGTGCTAAAGCGTTCACGAGCAGCGCCAAAGCCCGAATGAGTAGAGCGAAACCCCGTGAGTAGCGCTAAAGCCTGAGTGAGTAGAGCGAAACCCGTCGCGAGTAGCGCTAAAGCCTGAACGAGCAGCGCTAAACCCCGCGAGTAGCGCCAATGCCCGAACGAGTAGCGCCAAAGCCTGAACGAGCAACGCCAAAGCCCAAGCGAGCAGCGCCAAAGCCCAAACGAGTAGCGCCAAACCCCACGTGAGCAGCGCCAAACCCAGACCCAATCACCCCAAATCAGCCTCAATCCACACCACATCAACAAAACTGTTAAATACTCTCAAATCTTTACGTTTTGAAAACAGAATTAAAGGATATTATATGATATACTATGTTGTATGTTTTTATGGTAATATATATAATATTTGGCGTGATAAAATGCCGTCATCATACACTTTCAAGACTTTTAACAGAGCTACAAAATGATGGAAGATAGTATCGCCAAAAAATGCGAAAATGCATCTTTTCGAAAACAATAGCGTCATGATAAACAATCATTCAATATCTAAGCTATCTAATATACGAAACAATGCGACAAAATCATCCCTTAATGAAATTCGAGGAATTGAGGAAAATACAATATGAAAGCACTTATTAATATTATTAAAGAACAAGTAACGTCTTTTTATATGGTACAAAGACTAGCAAAGTTCCAACTGAAGATTGATAATCAGAACAACTATCTAGGGTTCATCTGGGAAGTACTTAACCCAGCGATTCAAATGGCTATGTACTGGGTTGTCTTCGGAGTTGGTTTGCGTGGTAAATCAGAATTGGACGGAGTACCCTATGTCTACTGGATGCTTGCAGGGATCTCTATGTGGTTCTTTATTAACAAAGCTATATTAAACGGTTCTAAAGCGATTTATCAAAAGTATTCCATGGTCGCCAAGATGAACTTTCCGTTATCCGTTTTACCAAGCTACATTATTACTGGGAAGTTTTACGGACACTTAGCATTAGTGGGCGGCATTATGGTCGTCTTTTGGATAAAGGGTTACGCACCGAGCATATATTATATCCAGCTTATTTACTTCCTAGCGATGAGCTATATATTTGCGTTTAGTATTACACTATTAACTTCGACATTAACAGTCGTAGTTCGCGACGTACAAATGCTAATCCAATCCGTATTACAAGGGATGTTCTTCTTATCACCAATCTTATGGGATCGTAGTGGAAACTTCCCTGAATGGCTACAAAGTTTATTGGCACTAAATCCATTCTATTATTTAGCAAATGGATATCGCGCATCACTACTTTATAACAATTGGTATGCCATTGAAAATTGGCAATTAACGTTATATAACTGGGGACTTATTCTCGTCATATTGATAATTGGTTCATCAGCACACTATAAATTCAGAAACCGTTTCTCTGACTTTATCTAAAAGTAACATGGAGGACATAAAACATGGCAGAATCAGTCATTATAAAAAATGTATCTAAAAAATATCGTATGTATAGATCCAAAAAAGAACAAATCGGTGACCTACTTTTCCCTGGTAAAATGGGCTCTGACTTCAACGCTATCGATGGCATATCGTTTGCCGTTGAAGAAGGAGATGTAGTTGGGCTAGTAGGTATAAATGGCTCTGGTAAATCTACCCTTAGCAACATCATTGGCGGAATTATTCCTCCTTCTTCAGGTGAAATCATTGCTAAAGGTGAGGTCAATGTTATCGCCATTAATGCAGGTTTAAACAACCAACTTACAGGTATCGAAAATATCGAATTTAAATGTCTATTAATGGGCTATAGCAAAGAAAAGATCGATGAAGTAACACCACAAATTGTCGAATTCTCAGAACTAGGAGATTTCATCTATCAACCTGTAAAGAAATACTCTAGTGGTATGAAGTCCAAACTAGGCTTCGCCATCAGTGTTACAGCAGATCCTGATATTATTGTTATCGATGAAGCGTTATCCGTAGGTGATCAGACCTTCGCAGACAAATCACTAGCCAAGATGAATGAATACAAAAATCGCGGCAAAACGATCTTCTTCGTCAGCCATAACTTAAGACAAGTAACAAGCTTCTGTAACAAAATAGCTTGGATTGAAGGCGGTCAACTTAGAGAATTTGGCCCGACAAATGTCGTTATGAAAAACTATAATGATTTCATCAAACAATACAACAAACTTTCATATGAAGATCAAAAAGCGTTCCAAAAGAAACTGGCAGATCGTCGTAAATATGGATCAAAAAAGAAGAAATAAATAACTGCACTAGAAAGGATGTGAACCCCTAATGAAAAGAAAAATCTTCATGACAGCATGGGATATGGACATCGAAAAAGGCGGCATCAATAAAGTCATGCTCAAGCGCGCCAGCCTTTTTGCTAATGACGAATATGATATTGAACTCCTAACAATGGATTTCAAATTTAACTATGACATCATTGAAAAAGAACTGAAGCTATCAGGGCAACTTCCGAAAAGCGCAAAAATAACAAACGTCTATGATTACTATAGAAGAAAATTCACGAAGAATACGATATCACCTGCAGCTCAAGCTAAATTCGAACAGCAACTAAAAAAATTCGAAGAAGGCTACTGGGTTGAAGATGGCGGAGAATTCGCTCGCTACTTCCAAAATGGTACTTATATAAAGTATAAAAAGTGGAATGAAGATGGCACGATTAATTTTATCGATTACTTCGATGACAACCGAGTACGTACACGTCGTGAAGAATTCCATAACACTGGATTCCTTCAACGTGAAGTCCTTTATCATCCAAGTAACAACAAAAAGAACCAAGAACGTTTCTATACGGAAGATGGTTTTTGTTTCTTATCACTTTGGTATAACAACAAGAGTGGTAAGCTTCAAAAAGTATACTTATTCAGTCCAGATTATGATAAGGTCGAATACTTCCCATCGAGCAAAGAATTCCATGATTTCTGGCTAAACGAAATGTGTCGTGTAGAAGTCGTTAAGCCTGTCATCATTTGTGATGGCTCTGCACCAACAACGCGTGTGACATCAATTGACGATGAACTTGTCTACAAAATTTATATGTTACACTCAAATCATTTCGCTGCTCCATATGAATTGGGTAGTCCTTATAGAACCGTGTATCAAGCGAAACTTGATATCATTCCAAAGGGGTATCCGGTCGTAGTGCTAACAGAACAACAACGACTTGATCTACACAAAGAAATTGGTAACCGTGGCAATATCCATGTTATCCCAAACTGTGTAGATGTAAATGATTTTAACATCGAAAAGAATCCGAAGCTTGTGTCGATGATTGCCCGTTATAGTCCAGAAAAACGATTAGACGAAGCAATCAAAGCCTTCTCACTAGTTGTAGAACAAGTACCGGAAGCAAAGTTGCACATTTACGGTAATGGCAATGAAGAAGAGGCGCTAAATAAGCTGATTCAAGAGCTTAAGCTAGAAAACAGTGTTGAACTTAAAGGCTACACAAACAAAGTGCATGAAGTACTTGCGTCATCATCTGTCTCGCTCGTTACTTCAGCATACGAAGGTTTCAGCCTAGCGATGCTCGAGTCACTAGCAAATAAGACACCAGTAATTAGCTATGATATCAACTATGGTCCATCTCAAGTAATCGAAGACGGTGTAAATGGCTATCTAGTCCCAAATGGCGACCGTGAACAACTAGCGGAGAAAATCATTCATCTATTAAATAACCATGATTTAGTAGTGAAGATGGGGGACCAAGCACGTAACACTGTGCTAAAAGATTACACACCTGAAAGATATTATGAAAAGTGGTCAAAATTACTACAAGACGTCGTAAACGAAAATCACAATCTATATACACAAGAAATCTAAGAGTTGCCCCAGGCAGCTCTTTTTTTGCCCCAACAGCGCATTAATTTCCAAAAATAATAAAAAACAACGAACTACAAATGCTACTCCGCAATTTTGTAACATAATCGTAACGACAAACTCTACTATTAATAAGCTATACTTAACGAGAATGGTGATAGGTCGATATACATATCAGATTAAAGAGCGCATTATATTACAAATTATCTGCTTTTTTTAAATATAACGACAACTACATAAGTCATAAGATGTGATAATAAAGAACTAATTTAAGTATTGCAACACAAATTTAATATAATTTGCTATATAATGGAATGTGTGTAATCTAGTAATCTCGTTTTCATAAGGCAAAAGTCTATAGTTCCGCATCAATTTAACCACCCTACGCGTTATCCGCTTTATTACCAATATCTAATGACCACCTATTTTGTTGCCGTAACTAAAAAAAGCTCAAACGATCGCCAACAGTATCCAACATATCTGACGCGTATATGAACCTATTAAAGTGAAAAAGAAAGGAAGTAGAAAATGATAAAAAAACACGCATGGACAATCGTCTGCACATTACTACTAGCAATTTTCGTCATTGGAGCTAACGGCACCAAAGCTGCGGAAAGCTACAAAACAACAGCAATCAGCAAAATCACAGTCATCAAATCTACAAAAGCGAAAATCTATAAACAACCAGATGCAAAGTCTTCTAGTAAAGTCGCAACAGCAGCTCAAACAAAACAAGTAATGATGAGCGATAAAAAAGCCACAACAGGCGGTGTGACATACTATGCCATCTACAAATTTGGAGATACGAAAAAAACACAATTGGGCTGGGTGAAATCCACAGACCTTAAAATCCGAAACTATAGCGTTACTTCGACAAAAGCCCAAACATTTTATCTAAAGGGCTCGGGTAGAGGATATGTTAGTCCGTGGGGAAGTACCGATGCTATCTACACGTCATTAAAAACGTATAAAAACGTTAAATTCTCAGCTACAACAACTATCACATCAACAAGCAAATGGTACCAAGGCAAGTTAAATGGCAAAACAGTTTGGATTCACAACAGCCATCTATCAACAAAGCCAACTGTTGATACTTCAGCAGTCCCAACAGAAAAACCAGTAGAAACAAACGTTAGTTTCGTAGCTAAAGTTAATAGCAGTTCAGCTAAAATTTTCAAAGATATCACAAAATCAACATATACAAAAGCAGGAACTAGCAATATTAACACCGTTTTATATGTTAAAAAGAAAGCTACATATAAAGGGAGTAAATACTACCTACTAAGCACTAAAGAAAGTGCAACATCAGGAGTCATCGGCTGGATCAAATCGACAGATGCAAAAGCCTATAACCATAAAGCAATCAGCACAAAATCTAAAACCCTTTCGCTAACTGGATCAGGGTCAGCCTATACGAAAATTTGGGGCGGCACAAATGATGTTGCCATCAAAACCCTAACAAAATATAAAAACGCAAAATTTGTCGTAACAAAAACAGAAAGAATCGGTAACACAGATTGGTACCAAGGTAAAATCGGTACAAAAACAATTTGGATTTCATCAAAATATACAAAGGCATATGTGGAAGTAGCAGCAGAACCAGAAGAAACTGATGTGAGCTACCTAGGTCGCCTTTCTAGTAAAACAGTGAAAATCTACAAAGATATCACAAAACCAGAAGACTACATCATAGCAAATAGCACATACACAAACGAAACCTTCTATATTAAAAAAGAAGCTTCATACGAAGATGAGGAATATTACCAAATTAGCCGCACAAACGGTACATCAACAACGGTAGTCGGTTGGGTAGAAGCAAGTGATGTAACTACTTACAATAACTCACTTGTAGATACAACTAAATTTACAACTTACATTGCAGGGACAAGCAGTGCTTATAACATCCCTTATGGTACAACAAACAACATCGTCTACGACTTAAGTAAATACCGTGCAAAAACATTCAAAGTTACTCGCACAGAAAAAGTCGGCTCAAGTATTTGGTATCAAGGTACATTATCAAGCAAAACAGTATGGATCAATTCAGCTTACGTAGAAACAAATCCATATATTGCACTAAACTTAAGAAAATCAACAGATCTAACAGCGACACAAATGCGCTCGTTCCTTATTAGTAAAGGAAAAACGACAGATAATGTACTATATAAGTTAGTACCATCATTCTTAGAAGTTCAAAAAGAAGCAGGCATTAACGCACAGTTCATGCTAGCACATGCAATTTTAGAAACAGGTTGGGGCGGCTCAGCCATTTCGCAATATAAAAACAACTACTTTGGCTTCCAAGCATATGACACATGTGCTTTCACATGCGCGAAGTACTTCCCAACAGGGAAAGATGGATTGAATGCCTACGCATTTAAAATCTACCGTGATTACCTAACTACTACAGGTGCTTATTACAACGGTCCGACATTATTAGGTATGAATGTAAAATATGCGACAGACAAAGAATGGAGTCGTAAAATTGCCAACTTAATGGCACAGATGAAAGCCTATAGCTCATCAGACTACAGCAGTAAAACAGCGAGCACAAAAGTAATGACAGCTCCAAAAGAATATGATCATATTCTGCCAGAGTCTAAAGCACAACCAGCTCAATTCGTAAAACTACCAACAGATGTAACAGCAACAGTCTCAGCAAGTAGCTTGAGCATCTACTTTATGCCATACGCGTATTCGAAAAAGATTGGAACTTACGGCAAAGAAAAAGTAATCACATTAAAGGCTTACCATACAGATGTACGTGACTTTAAAAACACGAGTGGCAAAAACACACGATGGTTACGTATTGCTTATAATGGCACACAAGGCTGGGTACGCACGGACGAGATAACGCTAGATAACCTAACATTCACAAAAGACGAATCGAACCTACGCTCAAGTGCAGGAGCAACAGCAAGTAATACAATCCAAGAAGTAGTGCCAAACAACGCACCACTTAAACACGTCTATACTATTTTCGGAAACAAGAAAAAAGAAAAAGTAGGAAAAGACACATGGTACCAAGTATACGCCCCTAAATCAGGCAAAAAACTATGGATCAGTGGCAGCCTATTAACAACATTCTAGATAGAAGGCACCCTTGCAAACGCAAGGGGGTTTTTTTGTCTAAAGAGAATAATCCCATCACCCACCAAAACTCCACAAAATACACTGAATAACGCGCATTTTCCCAGGTCACACAAAACTGCATAAAACGCCTCTAAAAGAGATTCCCCTCAATAAATATGGCTCACACAACTAAAAAATTTTCATTAATTAGGACGTGAATATTCTGCTAAATAACAAACAATCAAGTTAGCGCAACAATCCCTGAACTTAGTGCAACAATCATCCAAGTTAGCGCAATAATCCCCCTACTTAGTGCAACAAACACCCCAGATAACGCAACAATCCACCCCAACCACGAAATATTATATGGATAATATTGGTTTAAACCCAAATTACTAGTATACTAAAAAGGAACAAATAGATTGGAGATGAAAGAAATGAAAATGATGAAGTACATAGTAATGATGGCGGTGATGGTCATGATATCCGTATGTCTAAACAGCACCATAAGTCATGCTGATGAAGTTTATGCAACCATCCCGCTAAACAAAACGCTATCAAAAACATTGCTCATGGATGAAAACGGAGAAGCAGGTAATATGTATAAAGTGAAAATACCAAAAGACGGGGTTGCAAAGCTTCAAATTGAGTCCCCCAAAAACAAGGAATTTACACTGTTCCTTATGAGTAGTTTAAAAAATGTAGGCATTCTAGATCCAAAAGTGAACTCGCCAGTCATTAGCTATGCCATTAGTTCAAAAGCAGCCGATTACTACAAGCCAATTATGACCGATTCAGTAGGTGTTAAAAAGGGAACTTACTACGTATTCGCGTTCACACAAGGGAAAGTAGAGAATGTGAAATTCAAAGTATCCTTCAAAGCAGCTTCCAACTACGAAAAGGAAAACAACAACACGATAAAAACTGCGACACCGATGAAACTTGGCAGTACCTATAAAGCAGATATAAAGATGTATGACATGAAAGATTACTATAAAATCACAGTACCTAATAAGACAATGCTTCAAATTACAGTAAAGAAACAACTAAAAGCTCCATTTAAAATCTCTCTACAAAATAGCAAGAAGCAAACCCTCAAACAGCTAAAATTAAAAACATTAAACAATACATTAACACACACTGGCAAGGTAACAGTAAGTAAAGGAACATACTATGTCAATGTATCCAGTGGAGTATATTTTGGCTCTTCATCTGACTATGATAAAGCACCTTATACGATTAAAGTGAGTACTGTTAAGTAGAAAGTAGCATCACTAGTAGAGCGAGGTTGGAATATTACAGTCTGCAACATTTAACATGCAGACTGTAATATTTGTAATGGAAGAACAGGCATGCTATAGGAAGTGGAATCATATAAATGATTAATAACGAAATGATAGCGCTTTCAATGATGTGAGTGAATTGTGGGAATATTTCTATATAATAGGAAGAAACTCACTTTATTTATTAAGATGAGATAGCTATAAAGCAAGTATTGGTAAGATAAATTTTCCTGAAGTATGTGTCTAATGTTACAAGGAAGTAACTATCGTGTAAGTTATGAATATTAATATAGGTTTTTAATAAACAAACCTCTTAATTAGTATTATATTACTAACTTTTAGAATAAAATTGTAATATAATCATATCTTTTATAATAAATTGACAATTTTGATGTTTTTTAATGATAATTTTAACACATTAATCATATTGATATTAAAGTAATATACATATTCAAATCTTTTACATAAAAAAGGGTGGAAATTCTCTCTTTAATGGACGATAATTAGGCTAAGCATGATTAGCTGAAGACTTAATAAAAACAGCAAAATGCTAATCATATCCAATAAGGGAGGATTTTTTTAAATGGGTAAATTTAACTTAAAATTCGTAAAACCTGTCGCATCATTAGCAATCGGTGCAGCAGTATTAACAGGATCATTTGCAGTAACTGGTGCAACTGACACAGCTTCAGCTGCTACAGCTACTTATAAATTATCAAAGACAGGTAAATTAGTATCTGCTAAAACAGGTAAAGTAGTAAAAGGGTACAAGACTTACAAATCAGTATTATACAAAGATGGTAAGAAATTTACTGGTGTTTATAACAAGACTTATTACAAGTCTGGTAAAAAAGCGACTGGTACTTACAAAAACGTATACTACAAAACAGGTAAAGCATTTACTGGCGTAGCAAACAAAACTTATTACAAAGCTGGTAAAAAAGCGACTGGCGAATACAAAGGCACATACTATAAATCTGGTAAAGCTTACACAGGCTTAGTTGGAACAACATATTACAAAGCAGGTAAAAAAGGCACTGGTTGGTATGGTTCAGGAGATTCTAAAAAATGGTACGAAAATGGTAAAGTACTAACTGGATTAGGTAAAAACTCGGGTAAACTATTTATCGATGGTAAATATAACGTTGGACTAACAGAGTTTGAAGGTAAATGGTACTTCGATACTGCTTTAGCTAATGGTACTTACAACGATAAAGATGGCGTTGAAAAAGCATTTGAAAACGGTGTTGAAGTTGGCGCTAAAGTTAAATCTGTAGAGGCGATTAACGCTAAAGAAATTAAAATTACTTTCAACAAATCTATCGATGAATCAACTGTAATCGGTACTAATGATGCTCTTAGCAACATTACAATTGCTAAAGTAGGTCAAGTTAATGAAACTGGCTTAACAGCTGAATTATCTGACGACAAAAAATCATTAACTATTACTTCAGGTTCAACATTTAATGGTGACTACACTATCAATGTTACTGATTCAGTAAAAACAACTGCTGGTGATAAAGTAGAAGCTTCTACAAAAATTATTAAAGCAGAAGATAAAGTAGCTCCAACATATGTAGGCTTCACTAAAGAAAATGCTTCAACATTCTTCTTTAACTTCTCTGAACCAATTAATGACCTTGGCTCTGTAGTTGTAAAAAAAGCTGATGGTACAGTAATCCCATCTTCTGATGCGACTGTAACAAAAGACGGTTCATCAATTAAGATCGTATTCTCTGGAAACGTTGAAGCTGGTAAAGATATTACAGTTTCATTTGCGGGACAAACAGACTTTGCTTTTAACGTTCTTGAAGCACCATTCACAGTAACTGTTCAAAAAGGTGCTAAAGATGGTGTAGCTCCAGAAGTTACTAGTGTAACTCCACTTAATGCTAAAAAATTCGAAATCAAATTCTCTGAAGAAGTTCAAGGATTTACAGCAGCAGATTTATCTGTAGCTGGTTCAACAGTGAAATCAGTAACTCAAGATAAAACTGATAAAACAAAATACATCGTTGAATTAAACTCAGCTGTATCTGGTTTAACAACTGTATCAGTAACAGACAAATCATACGCTGATTTATCTGGTGAAGAAGGTAAAGCGTTCAGCCAAATCGTAAACTTTGCAGCTGACACTGTAAAACCAACTGCAACAGCAGCTATTTCTGTAAACAAAGATGGTAACCAAGTACTAACATTTACTACAAGTGAAGATACTACTTTAGCTGCTTCAGGTACAATTACATTGTCAGCTAAAGCAGTTAAAAACTTTGTAACAACTTCTGGTAATATCACATTTACTGCAACTGATTTAAAAGCAGTAACTGGTTCTTCAACTCAATATACAGTTGAATTATCTAAAGTTAAATTTGCTGGTTCAGCATTAGTTAAAGATACTGTTTACACAGTAGACTTAGCAGCTGACGTATTTGCAGATGTAGCTGGTAACAAAAATGAAGCTAAAACTTCTGCATTCTCATTCACTCGTGGTGCTGATAAAGATGCTTCTAAACCTGTATTAGCAGCTTCTGATGTAACAGTTACTAGCAATGATACATTCACTGTAAACTTTGGTAAAGCTGTAGAACTTGATAATTCTACTGTAGTAAACAAAGCTAATTACTATGTAGCAGGAGCTACTATTGAATCAGTAACATTATCAAAAGATGAGTTTGAGAATAATATTGCAACAGTGAAACTTGTTTCAGGCTCAAACAACTACACTGGTAACCGTACTGTAAAAGTAACTGGTATCAAAGCTGCAAATGGTAATGTAATGGATGAATTTACTGCAACTAAATCTTTCAATGAAAACGTAAAACCAACTATTCAATCTGTAAAAGTTGCTAACATTGTGAAGGCTTCAGCAGCAGTAGAAAGTAAACCTGCAAAAGCAACTGGTAACAATGAAGATGCTACAGTAGGTGGTTCTTACACAGGTACTAAAGATGCAACTGCAACTTACACTTACAATTCAGATTCAAATACATGGACTTCTGATGCACCATTAGCTGGTGTAACAGTTGTAACTGCGGATACTAAAACTCCATTAAATGGTGCACAAGTAATTGTAACAGCTACAGCGGCAGTACAAGCTAAAGATGCAGATGCAGGTTCTACTACTGTTAAAGTAACATTAAGCGAAGAAGTTAATGCAACAAATGGTACAGAATATGTTGTAAACATCGGTGGTAAAGCAGTTACTGCTAAAGCAACTGTAACTGGTGCAACTAACTCTAAAGAAGTTACAATTACTGTTGATAAAGAATTAACAGCAGAAGATTTCTCAAATGGTGTAACTCTTACATCTACTGATTACAAAATTGTTGATGGTGCTGGCAACAAAGCTGACATCCAAACAGGGATTAAAGTTTCACTTTAATCGTTAAGAAATAAATCCTTTCCAAAACCTTATTGGGCGAACGGATTCAAAGACTCCTATCTTCTTCGGAAGATGGGAGTTTTTTTGTTTCATAGCGTTTGGATTCTCTTTTTAAATATATATTATTATCTTGAATTCTAGCTCTCATGTATTCGTACATGAGAGCTTTTTAGTTAGGAGGGAGATTCATGAGTGTTCTAAATCCAACGTACAGCGTCTAAAAAGCGATTACTTTTAAACGAGCCTAAGAAAGTTAGGGGTTCAAAAAGTAATCGCTTTACACGTCTATTTCAAGGTTTGAAGAGAGAAGGAGAATCCAAATGAAAGAGATTTTTGTGAGGGAATGGTTTACGAAACAACTAAGACAGGTATTTCATGTGTACCCACAAGCATCAAATGTAGAAATTGAGGTCATTGATTTAAAACACCCAGACCTAGAACGATACATGCATTTAATGGAGAATAAATGATGTTTAAAACTAGCTACTAGTGCTTACTTTTGCACACATGATGATATTAGAGGGAATCACTGGGAAGCATATTTCATTTGCAAAGAAACGGGTGTTTTGTTTGAACTGTGGAAGAAGAATGATGAAGTAATTGCTTACGAGGTCAACAAGTAAAGGAGCACTAGCACATTATTTACAGCAACGAACGATTTTTAAAAGGGGTGGCACTAAGAATATCTACCAAGTTACATTAAATGTTATTGCCTACGAAACAATTGAACTCTACAAGCCCCATGCCATTTGGTGTGAGGGCTATTAAAATTTAGGAGAATTAGATAGAGAGCATTTCCAAGTAATATGTCTAAATACAAAGGATGGGCCAACTTAATTGAATATCTGCCATATTGGTAGCTTAAATGATAATTATCTATTCAAACAGGACAATCCATCACCAAAGGATATTGATGTAACTAAGAGATTACAAGATTCGTGAGAGATATTGTCGCCATAGATTATCGAAATTATATCGTGCTCGATACCAAATTATCTAGCTGATAAAGACTATCAACATTAATAATATATTCGTGAATGTTTTGTGAATCTCTCTAATATACATAGCTAAGGAGGTTTATAAATTGTGTAGACAAGTAGCTATGGCCATTATAGTAGATGCACTTGTATATACATATTAATACTACTTTGAGGAGGGCAGCTAAAAATATTTCCTGAATTTTTAGTATTTAGGTAATCTATAGTCTTAACTTAGAAAAGATTGTAGAACTAGATTTAAATTTTTGTGAATATATTTTTTATTATCTTATAACTTGCTGTAATTCTTAGTTAAATACGAGTTGAGGTATGTTTGGAAATTATTATACTTATAAACTTCTTTTAGAGTAGAAAGTTTTTAACTGTTTGTACCAAATTCGTTTTTTGAAAAGGAGAGAAATGAGTGAAAAAGATTCAGAGTTTCAGAAAGAGTGCAATTATTGGCTTGATGGGCTTATTAACAGTCTCAAATGTAACTTTTAGCACTAATTTTGCGAATGCGGAAACAAATAATTTAGACAAGCTAATCAAGATTCAAAAATCAAATAAAAAAATTAAAGAAACGACCAAGGATTATAATAACGATGATGTCGTCAGAGTAGTTGTGGAGTTGGAAGGTGCGCCAGCTATTACTTACTCTACAAAAAAAGGAATAAGATATAAGGATTTAGGTCAAGCAAAGAAAAATGAATTACAAGCTAGTGTAAAAAGTGAACAAGCTGAATTTTTAACTGATGTAAAAAAGGAGAAAATTGATTTCGATGTTGAAAATACCTTTACAACTGTAGTTAATGGAGTGAGTGGGGAAATTGAATTTGGTCAAATTGAAGAACTTGAAAAACTACCAAACGTTGAAGAAGTAAGTATTGTGAACGAGTATGAAAGACCATCTGTAAAACCTACGATGATCTCTAGTAAAGATATGGTTGAAGCGATTCAAACATGGAATGCTGGCTATAATGGCAAAGGCATGGTTGTAGGTGTCATTGATACTGGGATTGATAGTAAACACAAAGACATGACGTTAAAAGCGGATGAAAAGCATAAATTATCATCAACAAAAGTGCAAGACATTGTGAAAACAAATAAACTAACGGGGAATTATTACTCATTAAAAGTTCCTTATGGCTACAATTATGCAGATAAAAACAATGAAATTCGTGATCTTGGTCCTGATGCTTCGATGCATGGAATGCACGTTGCCGGTACTGTAGGAGCTAATGGCGACGAAACAGGTAATGGTATTAAAGGTGTGGCTCCAGAAGCTCAATTATTGGCACTTAAAGTGTTTGGTAATGACCAAGCGATGCCATCCACTTTCGGAGATATTTATATCAAAGCGATTGATGATGGAATTATTCTTGGGGCAGATGTTTTGAATATGAGTTTAGGTTCAACTGCAGGTTTTGTAGATGTGAATAGTCTAGAGCAAAAAGCAGTTGAAAGAGCAGTTGAAAATGGTGTGTTAATGTCTATTTCAGCGGGTAACTCAGGTGATTATAGTTACAATTACGGCGAAAATCCGTTAGCTTCTAATCCTGATATTGGATTAGTCGGTGCTCCTGGACTGGCTACCAATTCAATCTCAGTAGCTTCTATTGAGAATGATAAGATCACATTGGATCAAATGACATTGAAAATTGGATCAGAAACACTACCAATTGCTTATAAAACGCAGTCTTCTCCAATTCCTATAGAGGTATTTGGAAAAAATGTTGAAAAAGATGTTGTCTACGTTGGCGATGGCGGTGCCGCTCAGTATAAAGGCAAAGATGTGAAGGGGAAAGTAGTCTTCGCAGTAAGAACTGCAGCAAATCCAAACTATGGAGAGATTCAAGTGCAAGCTGAAAAAGAAGGCGCAGTAGGTGTCATTATTAGAGGGACTGCTGCCCATGGTGATTACGTTAACATGGCACTAAATAATCCAAAGATTCCACTTGTTTCATTAAGTGTAGCAGATGGAACTACTTTAGAAACCAAGATTAAAGCATCAGGTGGAACAGGTAAAGTGAACTTTAGCGGGAAAATGACTACAGTTGTTAATGGTGCTAAAGGAAAAATGGCAGATTCTAGTTCTTGGGGTGTAACACCAAGTCTTGAGCTGAAGCCAGAAATTACTGCTCCAGGTGGACAAATCTACTCGACATTCAATGATGATAAGTATGGTGTCATGAGTGGTACTTCGATGGCGGCTCCACATGTTTCAGGAGGAGCAGCTCTTGTCCTGGAGAAGGTACAAGAAACGTTCCCAGATTTAAAAGGTGCAGATAAAGTAAAACGTGCAAAAACACTTTTAATGAACACAGCCAAGGTTATTAAGGAACAAGGAAATGACAATATTGCTTACTCACCTCGTTTGCAAGGTGCTGGCATAATGCAGTTGAATGCAGCTGTTACAACGCCAGTTTACGTCGAAGCAAAGGGCACAAAAGAAGGTAAATTGGAGCTAAAGGAAATTGGCAAGGATAAGTTCAGTATGACTGTTACGGCAACTAACTTTAGCGATGAAGATGCTACTTATAATGTTAATGCATCTGTTTTAACTGATGCGACTTCAGGTTCAGGAGAAACAGCAGTTAATGAGTTGAAGGAACAAGTTATTAAAAATGCGAAGGTAACAATTGATACGCCGAAGGTCACCTTATTTGGAGGGCAGTCTAAAGATATTACAGTTCAAATAGATCTAACTAATGCTAAAGAAGCGTTAGAGAAGATTCAAAAGAATGGTTACTTCGTTGAAGGATTCATCACACTGACAAATGATTCCCAAGATGTCGTTTTACCTGACTTATCTATTCCTTACCTAGGTTTTAAAGGTGACTGGAATAAACCACCAGTATTAGATCCGATGATTTACGATACAGGCTCTTACTATGGTGCTGCAGGAATGGTAGATGATCAAGGCTATTATCTTGGTATAAATCCTTTCACTGAAGAACCTAACAAAGATGTAATTGCTATTTCACCGAATGGAGATGGTGAAAATGATTCAATCACACCAGTACTTTCATTCTTACGAAATAGTAAGACAGTTGAATACGTAATTACCGATGCCAGCGGGAAAACATTGCGTAAACTTCGGACTGACAAAGAACAAAGAAAAACGTATCACAATGGTAAATCGAACGGCTCTATATACTCATATAAACCGGCTTATACAAAATGGGATGGTAATCTGAATAATAAAGTGGCTGTAGATGGAACGTATTATTATCAAGTGAAAACAAAAATCGATTTTGGCGAAAAAGAACAACAAGTAACAAAGATTCCTATCATAGTTGATAACAAGGCACCAGTCGTATCTAACATATCTTATAGTAAGACAACGGGCATCCTTTCATTCGATGCTACGGATGAAAATGGAAGTGGATTGCAATATGTTGAATTATATCTGGATGATAAATACCTAGGTGCTATAGATCCTGGTACTAAAAATGACTTTAAAGTATCTCTTGGAAAAGTGGATGATGGCAAGAATATTACAGTGAAGGCATATGACTATGCATATAACCATAGTGAACAAAAAGTATCAAGTCCTGGGGATAACACAATTCCTTACATTGTCTCTGATGTTCCTGAGGCATTAGGAGTTTATGATACACGTGAAGTACCGTTTACAGGTTATGTAACAGATGCTTCAAAAGTGGACTATTTGAAAATAAAAGGTGAAACACTAAGTCCTTCTTCACAAGATGTAAATTTAGTGTATAACAATGTAACAAAGCAATATGAATTCGCTACAAATATTGAATTTACAAAAGATGGTGTCAATGAAGTTTATATTGAAGGTGCAGATAAAGTTGGCAATAAAATTGAATTTAGACGACAAGTAATAATTGATACAGAAGCACCAACACTTACAGTAAAAGACCTTCCAACAAATAACTTTGTTGATTCTGATAGTGAGGATCCAACGGTTACTGTTACAGTTTCTGATAACTTTGATGACTTACGTCTACTAGTGAACGGTAGTGAGGAGTTTACACATGAGTTCGACGAACCTTTTGAAATGAGGTCATTGACGCATGCTCAAAAAGTTCAATTGCAATTAGACGAAGGCAGAAATGATATTGTTTTCCAAGTAGAAGATCTTAGTGGCCATATTACTAAGAAAATCGTTACGATCTATTTAGGTACTCCTGCACCTGCAGCATTTGTAACTTCAGTAGAATTAACAAATGGCAACGCAGATGTAACAGTGGATAATCCTGCAGAAATTCAAGCAGAAGCTTCTGAGTCTATCACTTGGGATGCAAAAGTGATTAGCCCAAGTGGAGAAGAAACGACTCTTGAAACTAAAGAAGGGCAAAAGTATACTGGTAGTTTCACACCAAACGAGTTGGCTGAAAGCGGTAAGTATAAACTGTTAATAGGTGCTGCTGAAAGTAAAGACTCAGAGAAGCAAACTGTTGAATTCACTGTATCGAATTATCCTTTAGCAGTTGAGTCTATCTCAACTACTGATTCAAAAGGAACTGTTGCATCTAGCTTTACTCCTGATAACAGTGTCAGCATTAAAGCAGATATCAAAAACCGAGGATCAAAAGTATCAAATCCTACAGTTGCCTTCCAGATCAAAGATAAAGAAGGTGCGGTCGTATACTTTAAAGAAGCAAGTGCAAGTAAGTTAAATAGCAAATCCAAAAATCGTTTTAGAGTAGATATCCCATTAGAAACGTTTGATAAAGGCGAATATAAGGTTGAAATGTACATCTGGGATAACAATGACAACCCAATTCCACTCGCTGAATCAAGAAAAGTCGGGTCCTTCACAGTCAAATAAGCTATATCGAAACAAAAGGTGAGAGGGGAATAGCTACCTCTCCCTCTTTTATATACTAAAATAGGAGTGAGTGTTTTGAACAAAAGCCTAGTCACCTTCATAGTAACTATCTTTATCATGTTGAATACAATTCTCCCAGCATTTGCGGACAGTAATGTAACACTAACGGTCAAAACAGATGCAGCGCAATATACGGCTGGCAGTAAGATACAAGTTTCTGGAACTGTTTTAAAAGGACAGGTAGCAGGGAAGGGAACTTCTCCAATGATGCAAGTGAAAAATACAGAGAGTAAAGCCATAGAAATTTATCAATGGAATGATTCTGAAATCGATGGAAAAGGGAATTTTTCAACAACAATTAATACAGCAAAATATAGTAATGGATCATATAGCATTCAAATTTCTGCAAATAGTGCCCAAACAGTTTATGCTTCAATTGTAATAACAGAGGGTAAACCTAAAAAGGAAATTACTTTAGATACTAATAAATCAGAATATACTATAGGTGAAAAGGTCATAGTATCAGGACAAGTATTACTTGATAATAAACCTATTAGCAGTGAGAATGTGTATGTCACTGTAGATAGAGAAGGTGAAAAGGTACTGACAGATAGCCCGGCTAAAATAACGAATGATGGGATCTATAGCTTTGACTACGACACTAATAATGCAAAAGTCGGTTTATATACAGTATCTGTTAGGTTGACTGATAAGAGTATTACTAATACAGCATCATTTAAATTGATTGCATCGACTACACAACCAGATCCCGGAAAACCGGTTGAACCAACTCCTGAACCAGATCCAGGTCCAACAGTTCCTACTGATCCAAAGCCAACTCCAAATGCACCAGAAGTATATGTAGTGACTTCAGAAAGTCTTGAAATTAAAGGGCTGGCTGATAAAGGTTCTAAGGTGAAGATTACTGACAAAAAGAAATTTATAAAAGAATCTATAGCAAAAGCTGATGGTACTTTTTCTATTTTGTTAGATAAGAAGTTTGAAGCAGGAACAATCCTTTATGCTACGGTAAGTAATGCTGAAAAAGTAAGTGGAGAAACCAAAATAGTTGTTATAGATAAAACTCCTCCAACTAAGCCAGTCGTCCATAAAATAAGTGATAAGGATCAGAAGGTAACGGGAACAACAGAAGCATATGCAAAAGTGATGGTCAAAGCAGGAAGTAAAGTACTTGTATCAGGAAATGCAAATAAAAAAGGGCAATTTTCACTAAAGATTAAATCCCAAAAAGCAGGCAAAGTCCTAACAGTGGTAGCAGCAGACAAAGCTGGAAACAGCAGCACATCTAAAAAAATCACAGTAGTAGACAAAACTCCCCCAAAAGTACCTTCAGTTAGTACAGTTAAGTCAGTAACTACTAAGCTGACAGGAAAGGCAGAAGCCAACTCCAAAGTCTATGTAAAAGCTGGCAAGAAGGTTATAGGATTAGCCAAAGTAAGTAAAAAAGGCACTTTCTCAGTAAGCATAAAGAAACAGAAAGCCAAGACAAAGCTATCTATTTATGCAAAAGATAAGGCAGGTAATGTTGGAAAAGCGAAAACTATTATTGTGAAAAAATAAACCTTACGCTAAAAAAACAAGATGTTGAAATTTCAAAAATTCTATGAATATGCCGTAATAAATAAGATTTCAAATATATATCATAAACATGGTTGAATGATAAGCCCTAATACCACTGGTATTAGGGCTATTTATATTACTAAACATGAATGATGATGAAAAAGCTTTTAAAAGTGCAAGAAGTAAACAATCTTGAAAAGGAACCACGAATTAATGTAAATAATGTAGCAGGAAAAAAATGAGCAAAACTTCAAAAGGTAAAAGTGTCACACTACCAGTTAAACAACTAGTGAAAAAGCTGGAATTCTATACATCGCTTCAACCGATAATAATAATTACAAACATGAAAGTCATCGAACAGCTGTAAAATATAAAACCGAGTAATTAGAGTTTATCAACCCACTGAGTAATATCTCGGTTTGCTATCGTTTTTATGAATACTATTAACTAATAAATATCCTTTTATTTTAAATAATATGATATTATTGAATTATTATTTATGGAGGTGTATATTTTGTTTAAAAGTTTTATATCTATTTTTAGTGTTTTAATCGGTTTGGTCTTATTTTCTAATGTGAATAATGTATTAGCAGCAAGTGAATATGAATCGAATGATAGCGCTTCGACAGCACAAAGTATAAGTCTTACAAAAAATACGGTTACAATAGATGGTGATTTTTATGATAACTATGATGATGATTATTATGTCTTCACTTTGGACCAAGCAGGGAAATTGGATGTTTCAATCAATCGTCATTTAAATGTACAATATTCTGTGAAATTATATAATGCGAGTATGAATGAAATGGAAAGTTACTATACAAATTATGGAGTGAATAAAGGAACGGCTAATTTATTTTCGCAAGGGTTAGATAAAGGAACATATTATTTAAAGGTTGAAAGATATGCTGGTCAAGGGGAAGGCATACCATATAAATTAAAATTGGATTTTAATCCAAGCGAAAGTTATGAAAAAGAATTTAATAATGATTTTTCATCTGCAGATTTAATTCCTTTAAACAAAGAGGTTCGTGGTTTTGCTGATTTCTTTTCATCAGATTATTTTGTATTTGAATTACCTAAAAGTGGCGAATTAAAAATTGATATGAATCGAAGTTTACAAACGAAATATGAAGTTACTCTTTACTCAGGTAGCAGAACAGAATTAGAAAGATGGACCACTGATTATAGTAATAAGAAAATGAGTAATATTATTAATATTGGTCTTCCAAAAGGCACATATTATTTAAAAGTAAGAACATATGAAGGTGATAGAGATAATATACCATACTCATTTAAAGTGAATTTTAGTGCATCGACTGCGATTGAAAATGAGGACAATGATGATGAATCTCGAGCGGACTCACTTAGAATAGGTTCTTCTAAAAAAGGTATTATTGGATCATATTATGATGTTGATTACTATCGTTTAGATTTATCAAAAAATACAAATGTAGCATTACAAATTACAAATTCAAAAAACGCTAGATTTTATATTGAGGTATCCAATCCAAATAGAACATTTGTACAATATTACTATACACAGTATGGTCATAATAAGTTAAAAACGTTTGCTAATGTCAATTTGAAAAAAGGCATATACTATATTAGGGTTAAAAGATATGATGGTCAAGAATATAAAATTCCATATACAGTCCGTGCCTTCAAGCGTGATACAACTCCGCCAGCTATACCTAGCGTAAATAGAGTAACTTCTAAAACAATCATGATTACTGGGAAGGCTGAGAAAAGTGCAAAATTATATGTATATAAGGGGACTAAATTATTAGGGCAAGGAGTCGTTACTAGTAAAGGAACGTACTCAGTTAAAATTGCCAAACAAAAGAAAGGCACCACTTTGAAAGTATACGCTAAAGACGCAGCAGGAAACAAAAGTAAGGTGAAAACAGTTAAGGTTAATTAGTTAGTTTAATATGAATTACCTATAAATAGGTGGGTAAGCGTAGGGTATCGATTCAATGAAGTTAAGTCCTTACCCTAGAAATTAAGAGTAGAAGTGTCTGTTATGGAAACATTGGGTAAGTCAATTCAAATACTTAATTAGGTGGGAAACATGAATAAAATTTTAAAAATAATAATGACATTTGTTATAGCATTTGTTGCCTTCTATTGTATAAATCATGAAGATGCACAAGCAGCGAAAAGCTTACCATATAGCACAATGAAAAAATATCAACCAAGCAGTAAAAAATGGTCTTTTGTTTATCAAAATACATCAAATGGTACAAAGACTAAAGCTACACTGAAATATCGTAAAGCGATAGATGGATGGGTTTCAAATAATAGTAAACTACCTGATTTAAGCTATAACGTAAATAGGGCAGGATTTTTAGTCGGTGCACCTAGTTCAGACTGGATTTATACTGGATTTAAAGTGCCAACTAAAAAAGGAAAAGTATTAAAAGTGACTGATTTTGATGGAAATATCGTTAACAATTCGAAAATAATAAGTATTCAAAAGACCGTTAAATTAAAAGGAGGAACTTATAAAAACTGTGTTGTAGTTAAAGAACGTGCGACCGATGTAACGTATTATTTTGCTAAAAATATAGGGTTGATATTACTTAAATCTGATATCGGACGAATGGAACTTGTGAAAGTGAATAAATAAATGGTAATAGCCAGCGATTTGTGTGAAAATCGCTGGCTATTTTTTTATAAAAATCACTTTATATTCCACTATTTTATTTGATACTAGTATCCATTAAAATATGCAGCTAAATCCATCATATCGCGTGTACCAATCGCGATATCTGTTATATAATTTTTCCCTCTTTTATAGCTACGGAAGCCAATATAGTAAACACCTGATTTATAAAGCTTGTTTTTTGTACCATATGTACGATTACCAACAGGATGACCGAAATATTTTTTCATTTGTTTGTGTGTTAATTGACCAGAATAAGTGTTAGAAATGTACTCTACATCATCAGTACTTTTAATTTTATATGAGATTGAACCAGTATGTGGATTATATTGCTCAAATCCATACATAGTACCGCCTCTTTTAGCATTATAGACATTTACAGCTTCGGCAGTAATAGCTTTACCAGGTACCGATTTCTTTAATTCTTTATAAGACATACCGACATAGCCTTTATTACCAAGAAGCTGGCCTTTTTTTGCAGCACTTTTAAATGATTTGCTTACTTTAATGCTCTGCGCATGTGAAGTAATTGGAACTACAACTTCTATTATTGAAAAGAGCAGTACAAAAGCACATAGAAAACGCGTCAAAAACTTCATAGTCATTTCTCCTTTTATTGTAAAATATGTATTTACTTATTTTATAATATTGGACATATAACGTCAAAAAGGTATTTTAGGTCTTTAAATTTATACAAGGCTATCAACGTATCACCACAATACTCAAGCAAATCCACATTAACATAGTGTATTGTGAAAAGACGTAGAATATTAATATTACATAACTATCTTTATTTTCAATATAATGGTAAAATTAATAATAAACTTACTAGTATAAGAGGGATACCATGAAAAAATTACGAATTTTTGTATCAAGTCTTATTGCCTTATGCATTTTCTTTACGACATCGGTTGCTTATGCTGCAGAATCATTGGATGAAGTGAAGAAGTTGGTAAAAAAATACTATTACCCAAATGTATCTGAATCAGTATTAAAAAGTACATCAATCGGGGATTTAACAAAACAGCTTGATCCGTATTCCGTTTATATGACGAAAGAGGAATATAAGGATTTTACGAATTCGATTGATATGAAGTTAGTCGGAATCGGTGTGACGATTGAAGAACATAAAAAGGGATTGAAAATTATCACTACTATTAAGGGTGGGCCCGCAGCAAATGGGGGTTTACTTCCAGGAGATATTATCAAGGCAGTCGATGGTAAGAATTTGGCGGGAGAAGCAGTTCAAACAACGATTGGGCTCATTACAGGAAAAGAAAACACAAAAGTAACTTTGACCATATATCGTTCAAAAACGAATAGTACATTTACGAAAACGTTAATCCGTAAAGTCATCAACATACCTAATGTTGAAACAGAAAAATTAGCGGGTAACATTGGCTACATACGTCTGAATAGTTATGCTGAGAATAGTAGCAAAGAGATCCAAAAGGCTATTAAATCAATGCCTGGTATGAAAGGTTGGATTTTTGACTTAAGAAGTAATGGCGGTGGTTACATTACTGCGGCTGAAGAAGTAATTGGTTTGTTTCCAAAAGCACGAGTAGCTTATTTGTTTAAATATAAGGATAGTGAAACCTACTACACAGAGCCGATAAAGCAAAAGATTAGATGGAATGCACCTGTTTCCATCACTATGGATGGCAATTCAGCGAGCGCCTCTGAAATGACTGTAGCATCATTAAAAGATCAAAAAGCAGCTAAATTATATGGGCAAACAACATATGGTAAAGGTGTTATGCAGCAAGTATTTTCTTTAAAAGATGGTAGCCAGTTGAAACTGACCATTGGAGAATTCATGGGACCAAAAAACACTAAAATACAGAAAAAAGGTATCACACCAAATGTTAAAACACCAGTCGGTAAAGAAATAGAATATAGCCATCGAGACTTCTTAAAGCAACAACTAAAAGGGTATAACAAACTCTCGAACATTAATCAAACAACAGTTCAAAAAACGATCACCATTAAAAGCAGTACGAAAATGAAATGGAGCACTATGAAAAACGCTAAAGTATCCCTACTACAAATTGGTGGCAAACAACAATCAATTAAAGTGCAAAAATCAGCAAAACAACAATTGAAACTAACACCAAACAAACTGCTAAAACCTGGCACTAAATACTATGTTGTACTAACGAGCAAAACGAAAAATTCCAAAAGGGCATATACAGAGCTTGCTATTACTAAATAACTCAATTACTCGAATCACCAAATGAAAATATCAATTCCGATACTATAAACAATAATCCTCCAATGCTGAATTGGGGGATTTTAGTCTCTAAAAGGGACAATAGATATATATAGTTTATAAATCATGGATCCATTTTACTTTGCCAAAAAAAATCAATTAAAGCTAATAGCGATTTGGATGCAATAAAGGCGTTCTACACATCATAAAGAAAATCGAAACCAATTAACAAAACAATACACTTAAGGGGATTTGTGATCATGAAAGAATTCAAAATAACATACTTCTTTGATGAAGAGCATTATATTAGAAGGTTTATCCATATCGAGTCTCAAGAAAAAGCGGAAGAGCTCATTCAAAGTGAAAGGGAGCAATATATTACATTTACCGATAGTAGAGGCATATACCACGAACTTCATACAAGTAATGTTCGCGTAATTCAAATATCTGAATACCACAGAGTCGACAAGAGTAAAAAAACGGTTAATTGAATTTAGTGGTCCATACATTTCACTTATAAAAAACTGAGCTTGAGGGAACATAATGGCATACCGAAATGGAGGTGTCTTTATGAACAATAATGGCGAGGGCAATTTTACGTCTTCTGGAACAGATATTGATGAGGTAAAAAGAAAAAATGCAGAGTCTGGCATGTCTTATAATGAAGTAAAAGCAATGCTTGCAAAAACGGATGGAAAAGGTACAGAAATGTATAGTGATACGAATAGTGAGGCAGTAAAAAATAACATTCAAAACAAATACCCAAATTAATAATGAAGCCATGTTAGTTTAAACAATAGGCACAATTTAATTCCTAATCTCTGAGAGGTTAGGTTTTTTGTATAAAGGAATAAGTAACGTAAAAAGAACATGCCATTAGCAGAAGTATTTGGCGAGTAGGAGGAATTGAATGCAGGTTTGACTAAGATGATTAATTTCAAGCTATTATTACTTCAATATACTAATAAGTATAGGGAATTAGTAGAAGTTCTTTTTACACGATTTTTATAATAGGAAGGAAATCATAGTTGAACTATTATGCCAAAATTATTTAAACACTAATAATGGGATGATTCATTTTTTTTATATTGATTGACTCTTTAGTAAAAAAGCACAATAAAAAACGTAGGCACACCTTTAAGTGACTACGCATTCTATACACTATTTAGCTACTCGCAAGTACCCAGTGACCAGGCTTCACTTCTTGCAAAGTACTTTGGTCAAAATCGTATTGTGGTACTTCTACCGCTTCTTTTTTTAATTTCTTCGATTCAATAGAAGGGTCAGGAACAGGTACAGCAGCTAATAATGATTTCGTATACGGATGAATTGGGTTGCTATATAACTCTTCACTGTCTGCGAGTTCAATAATTTTACCTGCATTCATCACTGCGACACGATCGCTAATATGCTTCACCATCGATAAATCATGTGCAATAAACAAATACGTTAAGCCGAGTTTCGCTTGCAAATCCTTAAGTAAATCGACAACCTGAGCTTGAATGGAAACATCGAGTGCAGATAGTGGCTCATCACAAACGATAAATTTTGGATTAACAGCTAGAGCTCTCGCAATACCAATTCTTTGACGTTGGCCGCCAGAGAATTCGTGTGGATAGCGCATCGCATGTTCTTTTTGTAAGCCAACTAGTTCTAACAATTCCTCCACACGTGCAAGACGTTCAGCTTTCGTTTTACATAATTGATGAATATCTAAAGATTGACCTATAATATCCAACACCTTCATGCGTGGGTTCAAAGAAGCATAAGGATCTTGGAAAATAATCTGAATCTCTTTGCGCAGCTGTTTCATTTCCTTCTTGTTCAATCGATTAATAGCCATGCCTTTGTATAAAATTTCTCCGTGAGTAGCTTTTTGTAGCTGTAATAGCAATCGTCCAGTAGTTGATTTTCCGGAACCGGATTCGCCAACAAGACCTAATGTTTCGCCAGGTTGGATTGAAAAGCTAATAGAATCGACAGCTTTTAAAGTACGACCACTTCCAAGTGGAAATACCTGATTTAAATCTTGTACTTCAATAAGCGGTTTATCAGGGTTAATATCTGCTGGTAAATGTAGTTTCCCTTTAGGTTTTTTCTTTTCATCCATACGGGGAAGAGCATTCAACAATTTCTTTGTATATGGATGTTGAGGAGAAGCGAAAAGCTCCTCAGTCGTATTTGTTTCAACAATTTGACCTTCTTTCATCACGACGACACGGTCACACATACCGGCAACAACACCTAAATCATGCGTAATTAAAATAATCGAAGTACCAAATTGTTGTTGCATTTTCTTCATTAAGCGCAATATTTGAGCTTGTATAGTTACATCAAGCGCAGTAGTTGGTTCATCAGCAATGAGTAATTTAGGTTGGCAAGCGAGAGCCATAGCGATCATGGCGCGTTGACGCATCCCCCCAGAAAATTCATGTGGATATTGATTGTAACGTTCTTCGGCATTTTTAATCCCTACAAGTTGCAGCATTTCAATAGATCTGTTTTTCGCTTCTTTAGAAGTAAGCTGCTGATGCTTTGTTAGAATTTCATCGATTTGCTTGCCAACTTTAATCGTTGGATTCAGAGATGTCATTGGATCTTGGAAGATCATACTAATCTCTTTTCCGCGAACTGCTTCCATTTCGTGATCAGTAAAATTAGAAATCGTTTCTCCTGAGAATTCAATAGAGCCGTCAGTCATTAAAGCGGGTGGAGATGGAAGTAAACGCATAATGGAACGTGCAGTAACACTTTTTCCGGAACCAGATTCACCAACAATTCCTAAAGTCTCTCCTTTATGTAATTCAAAAGAAACTCCTTTAACCGCTTCAAAAACTTCGTGATTTGAAACAAATGAAATATGTAAGTTATCAACCTTTAAAATACTATCCATATAATAATTCCTCACTTACTGAAAATTTAAAATAATTATGTTGACTTCTAATACGATAAAATTTATACTTTGTTTCTAATAGTATACTAAATTACTAGGAATAATCAAGATTAAAGGAGTGATTTTTCTGAAAATAAAAAATGGACGGATAAAAGGTAGTTTAGAGAATGTTTATAGCAATCTAAGCTCTCTCCTTTTTTATAAGTACATAATATTCTTGTTAGGTTTACCAGTTCATATCGTCATGTGGTGCGTTTATAAAACAAAATATAAGAGCACGCAATATGAGCAAATGCTATTTGAGCATATGGAAAAGATAAAGAAATCTTCTACATATAGTGAACTGATTCATCGGTATGAAGAACAATATCGAAGTAAAAAGCTATATTTCAATGAATCCATTAGTGAACAAGAAATGCAGGAGGAAGCAACAAAGCTTGCAGATGAAAGAGTATTAAAAATGGCGCAAGCTGAATTGGATACAACTGATCAAAGCAACACCAACTATCAGCACTTCTTTGCGAAATGCTTACAAAATAGAAACTTTGTTGTTGTCAGTTTTATACCAGGTATTCTTATGTATTTGTTCTTAATGATTTATGCTAGACCACTCGTTCGCTATATTTTTGAACGATTAGTGATGACAGTTTTTGTAATAATATCTGTTACTATCTTTGTATTCTCCATTTTGCATTTTTCTCCTGCTGATCCAGCAGCAAATATTTTAGGAGAATCAGCAACAGCTGAGCAGCGAGCAGAGTTTGATCATAGATATGGGTTAGATCAATCGTATTGGGTGCAGTTATGGGATGCGACAAAAGGGATTCTGACGTTAGATTTAGGCTATTCCTATACAGGTAATGAAGATGTAATGGCGAGCATTGCAAACAAATTCCCTGTCACACTAACAATCGCGTTTTGGTCATTATTAATGGCTATTGTAATCGCGATTCCAGTTGGGATGATATCAGCAGCGAAGACCAATTCATTTTGGGATTATAGCTTTATGTTTATCGCCTTAATCGGTTTATCTATTCCTAACTTTTGGCAAGGGCTTGTATTCATTTTGAACTTCTCTATAAAGTGGCACATACTACCAGCTACGTATTCTCCAGGTGATTGGTTATCAATCATAATGCCTGTAATTGTATTAGGGACAGGGTTAACAGCGTCTATTGCGCGAATGACTAGATCCTCTATTTTAGAAGTAGTGAACGAAGAGTATATTGTGACTGCGAAGGCGAAGGGTTTAAAGCCAAGTCGAGTATTTATCAACCATGCTTTACGTAATGCAATCATTCCTATTATTACAATTATCGGATTGCAGTTTGGTGGCATGCTAGGCGGGGCAGCCGTAACAGAGAAAGTATTTAATATTAGTGGTTTAGGCAGTTATATCGTAGATAAACAATTCGTACCAGATATTCCTTCTATATTAGGGGGAGTTGTCTACATTGCTATCACGATTTCGATTGTAAACTTAGCAGTTGATATTTTATATGCTTTCTTAAACCCAAGAATTCGATCGCAAATGAAAAATACTTAACGAGGTGTATGAAATGACAACACAACAGGATTTTGCTTTAAAACGATCGCAAGAGTATAAACATGCACTCTTTGTTTTAGTTATTTCAATTGCGCTAGTACTTGTTTTTTTAGTGAATGCCTTTGATGTTACAGAGGGAACATGGAACAAAGTGTGGGGTTCTTTGACAATTGCGTATTTAGTAATAGCATGCTGGCAAGCTATTATTCTATTTTGTATGAAAAGAGATTTACTAAATACGGGGGATATTCAAAAAAGAACAAGGTTAATGAGTGCAGTAAACTTACTAACTATTTTAGTGGGAAACGTTTTTACTACAACCTTCGCCTTTCGAATGTTACGTCGCAAAGCGTCTATTGAATATACGCTTTCTTACTATATGTTGCTGACTCAATTGTTAATTGTATCAGTATCATTGATAAATCTATTTAAACCATATGTATCAGACATGTTTTTACTGACAATGGCTTTATTCATTTTATTAATCATCTTTGATGTCGTTGCAGTAGTTATCTTTGGCAAGGTAGATACGGACCGTCAAATTAAACCTGCATTTAAATGGTTAGGTATTGCTTTAATCATTACAGGGTTTTCCGGAAATATATTTGGTTTTATTTTAGGGTATAGCGTGTTATTAAAAAGTACAAATAGAGATATGTCCACAATTGAAAAGTGGAATAAGATTTGGTCTAAAATCACAAAGAATTTCACAGCGATGCTAGGCTTACTATTTGTAATTTTCACATTTGCTATTTCAATTGCTAGCTACGGTACATTTGTTTATGAATTTGCTGTAGAAAACAATTATGAAGCCATGTTATTAGAGCCAAGTTTAGCTAATCCATTTGGCACGGATAACTTCGGGCGAGATGTATTTTCACGCATTATTTATGGCGCACGGATTTCATTAATTGTTGGTGTAGTATCAACACTTATTCCATTAGTTATTGGTGGATTCCTAGGTGCTGTTGCTGGGTATTACAACAAGTCAATTGACAACGTCATCATGCGTATTTTAGACGTTCTTTATGCGGTTCCTGGTATCTTACTTGCGATTGCAATTATTGCCGCATTTGGTGCAAATACCGTTAATTTAATCATCGCATTAAGTGTAGGATCCATTCCTACTTATGCAAGAACAATGCGTGCAAATGTCATGATGGTATCCAATTTAGAGTTTGTAGAGGCTGCAAAGGCATTAGGGGAAGCAGATTGGAAAATCATCTTCAAGCAAGTAGTACCCAATTCATTTGCTCCGATGATTGTCAAAGCAACCCTAACAATTGGTGGAGCAGTTATTGCGACAAGCAGTCTAAGCTTTTTAGGATTAGGCGTGGAACCACATATTCCAGAGTGGGGCAATATTTTAAAAGTAGGAAGCATGTATCTTGAAACCAACCCTTATTTAGCGATTTTCCCAGGGATAGCAATTATTTTATTAGTACTTTCCTTTAACTTCTTAGGGGACGGGTTAAGAGATGCTTTAGATCCAAAATTGGATTGATAAATATTATGTATGGAGGAATTCAAATGAAAAAGAGATTAGTGCTTTTTTTAGCAGCAGTAGTACTCGTTTTAGCAGGATGTGTTAATACAAAATCCGATGTAAAAAAAGATGAATCAAAACCATCTTCCGAAACAAAAAACACGTCTATTGAAATTTTAGGCATGAGCACAGGTGAAGATGATTTAAATATTCTACGTGACCAACTAACAAAGAATGGATTCAATGTAAAACTAAACATTCAACCTGATTACGGTAGTTTCACTGCGCAAAGAGATGCAGGTAACTATGATTTAGCGCTAAGTGGATGGACTACAGTAACAGGGAATCCTGATTATGCTGTTCGTTCATTGTTTACAACTGATGGTGACAATACTTTATTTGCTGACGAAGAAGCAGATAAATTAGTAGAAAAAGCAAGTACGCAATTAAAAGAAGAATACACTCAAACGTATAAAGATTTAGAGCAGTTAGTAGTGTTCGATAAAGCTTATATTGTTCCACTATATACTTCTTATAAAGCGCAAGGCGTAAACAACCAAGTAATCGATGAAAAAACTTTACGCTTACCAAAATCAAGAGCAGCAGTTTGGGAAGCAGTATCATTCAAAGATAAGGCTAAAAATGCATCACAACCTTTACTTGTTCAACAAGGAATCGGTGCTTTAACTTCGTTAGATCCGATAAAAGGAAATGACGGTTCTATCAATACATTAAATACAAATATGTATGTGCGTTTAGTAAATTTAACGGATGATGATGAAGTTGTATCAGATGGTTCATTGTCGTTAAATCACGCGATTGCAGATGGTAGTAAAGATTATTATTTCCTATTACGTGATGATATTCATTTTGCATCAGTTAAAGACAAAAAAGCAGCTGACTCAGGTGAGCGCGTAGGAGCAGAGGATGTAAAATTCTCACTTGATCGTGCTAAAGACAAAAACTCTGTACCTGATCACCGTACGTATAGTCTTCATGAAAGCATGAAAGACATTTCTATCGTAAGTGACTTAAAAGAATTAGATGTAAAAACAACAGATGGCCAATCAACTGTTCGTGAACAACTAGAAAAAGGTTTAGATAAAAAGATTTCAACATTAGTAACAGATAAAACAAAAGCAAATAACGGCTCTGGTGCATATCAGATTGTTAAAGTAACGACTGAAAAGCCATTCCCACAAGTACTAAATTACTTAGCGCACCAATCTGCTGGTATCGTTTCTAAAAAACAAGTTGAAAGTATTAACACATATGATGTAGCTAAATACGACGTCAACAAAGATATCGCGTATGGTGATCAAAAAACAATCACTGAAGGCAAAGACTACAATAATGCTCTTTATGCAAGCGGACCTTACATCTTAGTTTCTAAAAATGATTACGAAGCGAAGTTTGTGAAAAATCCTGCTTACATGAAAGGCACAGATTATGAACCGAAAATTTCAACAATAACAGTGAAATTTATTCAAGATCCAGAAAGTGCATTATCTGCATTACGTAACGGTGAAATTCATATTTTAAATGGCGTACCAGAAAGTAAATACGATATCGTGAAGAAAGACGACAAGCTTACATTGCAACAAAATAAGAGCAATGGTGTCTCGTATCTTGCCTTTAATATGAAAGACCGTGATGTGTCTAAAAGTGTAGCATTACGCCAATCAATCTTATATTCAATCAATCAAGAAGAAATTAAAAACTTCTACCAAGGTAACAAAATGAACGCAGTTTCAACGTTAAGTCCTCTTGTAGAAACTGGTTTAAAACTAGAGGCAGATAACAACAAAGCGAAAGAATTATTAAAAGAATACCAAAGTGAGAAGTAACGATTTCACTTAACAAATCATCCCCTAATCTTTTTGGTTAGGGGATTTTAAATTTGTTTTTAATAATATATTGAGGTCAATAGCAGTTAAATGCTTAAAAGACGTAATTAGTATCACATTTATATGATTTTTATGTAATATAACATCAATTCTAATAACAAAACCCATGAATTATAAAAAATGCCTTTATTATACTATTATTGGGTATTTTGATATACTATTCTTAATGGAAAGTAGAGTGTGATATCTATTAAGGAGGATTTTTGAAATGGGGAAATTTAGATTGAAATTTGTTAAGCCTGTAGCTTCTTTCGCAATCGGAGCTGCAATATTAACAGGGTCATTTGCAGTAACGGAAGCTACCAATACTGCGTTCGCTAAATCTGAGACTGTCACAATTACAAAAGGTAAATTAGTTTCAGTAAAGACAGGTAAAGCCGTTAAAGGCTATAAATCTTTCAAAAGTGTATTATACAAAGACGGTAAAAAATTTACGGGACTTTATAAAAAAACGTATTACAAAGCAGGTATAAAAGGAACAGGTCTTTATAAAAAAGTCTATTACAATGCTGGTAAAATAGGAAATGGATTATTCGGCAAGAAATTGTATCAAAACGGTAAAGAATTTACAGGTATTGAAAGCGCCTCTGGAAAACTGTATGTAAAAGGTACTGTGGCAAATGGTGTAGTACTTTATCAGGGGACTAAAAAACTTTATAAAAATGGATTTGTTGTTTCAACTACAGTTAATGCAGTGAAAGTAATCAATAACACAACGATTGAAGTCACATTTGAGAATGCACAAAAGGTTAACGAAATTAATGTTGGACGTTTTATCATCGACGGTTTAACAGTGACGAATGCTTCGATTAAGGCAACGGATGATAAAGTGGTTGTATTAAAGACTTCTCCACAACAAGGTGGCAGAAAGTATATAGTAGCACTCGATGGCGTTAAACAACCAGAATTTGTAGGAGTCTCTGCTGTGATGCCAACAAAGGTCTCATTAAAAAATGCTTCCCTTCAAGGAATTTTAGGTTCTCAAGTAACGGTTGAGGCGCAAGTAGAAGTAGAGAATGGTCAGCCAAAATCTTATATTCCGATAACAATTACAATTGGTAATGCAACGGATACAAGTAAGAAAACAACTGTCGAAGTTCTAACGGACGAAAATGGTATTGCCAAATATAGTTACATACAGCATGTCTTTACCCAGGATTCTATATATGCATATTCATCGGTAAATTCTGGCGTGAAATCATCCGAAACAAAAGTCTATTGGGGTGACTCAGAACGCTTAAGAATTACGGATGTGACAAAGGAATCTACAGTAGCCAACAATTCTAAAAAAGTATATAAAGTAAACGTTAATCCAGTAGATGCGTCAAGTGATACAAAAGGCAAATACGTCAATGTTACATTTGCTGAAAACTTAAATGTCACATCAGATAAGATCAATCGCAAAGCACAGATTGTAGAGAGTAATAAGACAACACCTTATCAAACTGCAACGACTCAAGCAGGAGCAAAAGTGTATGTTAATGCTAAAGGCGAAGGAACTTTTACAATTACGGGTGCTAGTACATCTATAACACCGATAGTATTTGCGAATGGTAATGATTCATTAGAAAGATTAGATACGACAGAACTACAAGCAAAAGGATCGACAGTTAAGTTTGATATTAAGCATTCGATGATCTTAAATGTTGAAGCGCTAGGAACAGAGAATGCTTCAAACGTTTCGACTGCAAAAAATGTCGTAGTAGGTAATACATATGCAGCGAACTTCGGTGGTCGTCAATATGTAGCAACAATAACAGACTTAGCGGGCAATAAAGCACCAGCTAAAATTTCTGTTAAAGTAGCGTTAAAAGGTGACACAGAAACAGCGTATATCTTCCAAGATAATAAAATAATAACGCCAGATAGATACGGTAATTACACATTAGTAACGGATAAAAAAGGCGTTGTATCATTTACAGTTATTAATAAAAAAGTAGGTTCTTATATCATTCCAACAATATTTATAGATAAAGCTTCTAACGCGGGAACTGGTCAACTAGATGTTGGTGATTTACAACAAACAGCACCACTTACTTACTTTAACGAAGCAATCATAAGTATCGCTAGTATGAAATTCGTCAATGCAAATGGTGAGGATGTAACTTCAATTTCAGCAGAAATGCCAGTGATACTAAACTATCAAACTGTAGATCAGAACGGCCTACCATATGCACCTAAAGTCGGCAGTACAGTTACGTTTGAATTTAAGTCAACATTTGCTACGGTGATGTTATCAAATGGTATAAATAAAGTAATTACGCCTGAAAGTCCAGATAACAGTCAAGTAGTAACAATGGGGAACAACGGAAGCATCACATTTACGCTTAAATCAAACCTTGCGGATATAGTGAATATCGAAGCAACTTCATCAGATAGTCTCATCGTACCTGCGATCGCTACTTTAAAAGTTTTGGATCAAGCAACTCCTTTTGAAAGAGCTAATAGTGTAACAGATATTGATGGGATGCTTTCCACACTATATGAAATGGACACTTTAAAGGATAAATTAAGTAGTCTAGATGTTGTGAAAAGTAGAGAAATTGCAAAATACATCCTAGAAAAACGCCCTGCAGGAGCAGGTTATACTAAACAATCAGATTTAGAAAAAGAATTCAATGTAAAGTTCAATGGATTATAAATAATTGATTACTCACAAAGCCCTTCAAACACTTAGGTTTGGGGGGCTTTGTTTTCAAAGAGTTAAAAATAGCATCATTATGCCTACTGATAAAGGAGGATTTAAAAATATTATACATAATTAATGGTTAATTTTTCCTATTTATGATAAATTAAGAGAGGGGATAAAATTTCTAAAAGGAGATGGGAGAAGTGAAGTACTATTATCAAGGGGAAGAAATAATCGATTTTAGTGAAATAACGGTGCATATAATTGAGGCAGATCGAAATGAGCAGAGAATGATATATTTAGTTCGAAAATTATTTCAATTCCCGGTAATATTTATTGTTGATGACACTATGAAGACCAATTCTACTTTTGATATGGAAACAACTGAAACGAGACTTCAACGAAAAGACTTACATATGCATATGAAAGAATGGAAAGGGTTTAAAACCCACCATCATTTTATTACAAGACGAAGAACAAACGAAAAGTAAGACAATCATGCAATCTAAGTAGGTGGAAATAATAAGTCTCCATTATAAAATTGTACGATTACTAATACATAAAATGACTGGAAGAATCCTAATACTATGTAATTAGTGAAAAAGAATGTAAAAACAATAGAAGTATTAAAAAGTAAACCTCCATATGCTCTATTAGGGGGTTTTTTTACTTTTAAAATGAATGTTTTTCGAAGATGAAAAGTGGTATATAAAATTTGATTATACAGTATTTGGTAGTTGTATAGTAATTGGTAAATGCGGTTATTTTTCATTCGTGATAAATTGTAATGACAAAAAAGTATTATTAGTTAATACTAATGGATTATATTTATTTTAAAAACATGTGGATTTTATCATTGTTTTGTTGGATAATAGGACTAGTAAATTTCAATTCAATATCAATTTATAGATGAAATTACTAATTATATAATCTAATTGGGGGAATTATCGATGGAAAAACATAGTATGAAATTCATTAAACCTATAGCAACATTAGCTTTAGGGGCAACAGTATTAACAGCAGCAGTATTAGGAACTCCAGCAAATGTCGCTGAAGCAGCTAGCTATAAAGTATCAAAAGGATATTTAATCTCAAAAACAACTGGTAAAAAGATCAGCGGATATAAAACATACAATGGTAAAGTTTACAAAGACGGTAAACTATTAAATGGCTTAAAATCAGGTGTTTACTATAAACAAGGTAAAAAAGCATCAGGTACATATAAAGGGAAATACTATTCAAAAGGTAAAAAATATACAGGCTTAAAATCAGGCAATTACTATAAAGACGGTGTTAAAGCATCAGGTACATATAAAAGTAAGTATTACTCAAAAGGTAAACTATACTCAGGTTTAAAATCAGGCGTTTACTATAAAAACGGTGTAAAAGGAACAGGTTCATATAAAAGTAAATACTACTCAAAAGGTAATTTACTAACAGGTATCCGTACATCAACTGGTAGTCTTTACGTTAAAGGCGAGCTAAACAAAGGTTTAAAACTATACAAAGAAGAATTGTATAATGGCAGTAAATTAAATAAAGGTTTAGCATTATACGCTGGAAAATTGTATAACGGCAGTAAACTAAACAAAGGTGTCGTAGAATTTAACGAAAAATGGTACAACGGTTCAACACTTGCAAATGGATTAATCAAAACACCAGACGGTAAGACGATTAATGTTAAAGATGGTATCCAAATTTTAAATGCGGTAGAAAAAGCTACAAATGCAGTAGAAAAAGCTGAAACAAGCAAAACAATTGCAGAAGTAGCAGTTGCACAAAACTTGTTAACAGCATTAGAAGATGGCGAAGTAAAAACAGCATTACAAACACGTTTAGATGCAATCGACCTAGCTGAAAAAGTAGCAACAGTTGAGGAATTAACTACAGCTTTAGCAAATGACCAAGTAAAATCTATTACATTAACAGCAGACATTACAACGACAACTCCTGTAGCACCAAAAGCTGGAGTGACAATCGACGGTGCAGGTAATAAAATAGCTATCAATACTTTATCTCCTGAAGGTAATAACACAGCTGATGGTTTATACATCCAACAAGACAACGTAACATTAAAAAATATTACAGTAACAGGAACTCATACCGACAACCTAATCGAAATTTACAGTGACAATGCAACACTTGAAAACGTAACAGTTTCTGGTGGTAAAAAAGCGGGTATTTACGTAAATAATGATGGAGTAAAAACACTTACAGTTAATTTTAATGGTGTTCATACAACTGATAATGGTTGGAATGCAGGTATTGGCTTAGCAGCACAAAAAGCAGATTCTAAAGTTATTGCTAACTTCTCAGGCAATAATACTTTTGGTGAAGATGTAGCGGTTTATTCAGAAAAAGGTACTAAATATGCAGGAACTTATGAAGTGAACGGTTTAGAAAACTTTGTAAAAACAGAGATTGCTTCACAAGATAAATGGATCTATGAAACAAAAGCATTTGTATCAAATGAAGAAGAACTTTCAAAAGCTCTAGCAAATGAAAAAGTAAAAACAATTAAACTTACAGCAAACATTACATCAACAACACCAGTAGCACCAAAAGCTGGAGTGACAATTGATGGAGCAGGTAATGAATTAGCTGTTCATACAGTATCACCAGGAGGAAACAACACAGCTGATGGCGTATTCATCCAAGAAAAAGATGTCACGTTAAAAAACATCACTATTACAGGAACTCATAATGACAACCTAGTTGAAATTTACGGTGACAATGCAACACTTGATAACGTAACAGTAACAGGTAGTAAAAAAGCTGGCATTTATGTGAATCATAATGGAGTAGGCGACATCACTGTCAACTTCAAAGATGTACACACAGATACTAATATTTGGGCAGGTATTGGCTTAATAGCGCAAAAAGAGGAAGCTACTATCATCGCTAATTTCTCTGGAGAAAACAAACTGGATGAAGAAGTAGCACTTTACACTGATGATAAAATGCTTTACCTTGGCGATTATAAGGTAAACGGATTAAAAGGTTATGAAGTGAAACGTGTAGGACAACAATATCATTGGAAAAAAACAAAATAAAGCACTAATTTGAAGAGGTCCCCTTAACTTCGGTTGAGGGGATTTTTTTGTTGTGAATAATTTCCCTTTGAATGTTTTTCTCTTTTTAAAATCTAATGCAATTTGGAGTGCCTTAATCGGGCAGTAACAATAGTTAGGTCATACTCATAAAATATGACTAAAGAAATAGTTGAATCAAACAGCTATTTCACCTTTAGTGAGTATAATTTAGGAGTGTGCGTATGACAGCAATAACCGGCAAACAATATATTGACCGAATTAACAAGTTGAAAACAAATGTTTGGGTTGATGGTAAGCAAGTGACAGGTAATATTTCCGAGCACCCTGCATTCAATGGAATCATGAAGAGTCAGGCAGCATTATATGAAATGCAGCATGATAATTCATTAAAAAGTATCCTCACATATCCATCACCATCTACTGGAAATCCAGTAGGTCTGTCTTATCTACAACCTAAAACGAAAGCGGATTTAGCTAAAAGAAGAGAAATGATTCAGCAATGGGCAAAATCAAATAATGGAATGATGGGCAGAAGTCCAGATTATATGAATACAACGTTAATGGCGTTTGCATCGTCAGCTCAATTTTTAGAAGGGAAAGAAAACTGCTTTCCTGAAAATTTACGAGCGTTCTACGAGTATGCACGAGAGAATGATATATCGATGACACATACATTTGTGGATCCCCAGGTTAATAGAGGGCAATATTATGTGGAGACTACAAAAGAGCCTATTGCTGCAAGAGTAATAGATAGTAACGATGAAGGTATTATTGTCAAAGGCGCGCGATTGCTCGCAACACAGGGTGGTATAACTGACGAATTATTAGTGATGTCAGCTGCAGGAATGTTGGAGGAGGAAAAGGGATTTGCCTTTTCAATACCAAGTAACACGGAAGGGTTGAAATTTCTATGTAGAGAGTCTTTTGTTGGGGGAGATTCAACATTTAATTACCCATTAAGCTCTCGTTATGATGAAATGGATACGATTGTAGTATTTGATAATGTATTAGTTCCTTGGGAGCGCGTTTTTTATTATAACAATTTAGGTGTCGCTAATAATTTTATGATGGCAAGTTCTTTTCAACCTTTTGCGTTGCATCAAGTAGCCTGTAGACAAATTGTGAAAACTGAGTTTGTATTGGGTGTAGTACAGTCTATTATCAATACGATTAATATCGGTGAATACTTACATGTTCAAGAAAAGGCTACTGAAATTATCGTTGCGTTAGAAACAATGAAAGCACTGGTCATGAAGTCTGAAGCAGAAGCCAAGTTGGATGAGTCAGGCATAATGAGACCAGATCGTACAACGTTACAAATATCTATAAATGTATTTCCTAAGGTCTATCCGAGGTTTGCTGAAATCATTCAAACCTTGGGAGCAAGTGGGTTAATGTCAATCCCAACTGAAAATTCATTCCAATCAAGTATAAGAAATGACCTAGATCAATATTTGCAATCGAAAGCCGATACGGCAGAAGATCGGGTTAAAATATTCCGACTTGCTTGGGATATGACTATGAGCTCTTTCGGCACACGTCAAACATTGTATGAGCGACTGTTCTTTGGTGATCCCGTAAGGCTCTCTAGTCAGCTTTATTTTACGTATGATAAAGAGCCATACGTGCAAAGAGTGAAGGATGTACTGAATTCTAATACCGATTCGCTAAAAAAAATTTAGTGTACGAATAGTCCCAATAGCAATAACGAAAATCTCCTCATCATTAGATAAGGGGATTTTTTCACGTCATAATTCAACTCATTTAGAGGATACTACACGTACATTAATTCGAAGAAAAAAGGGGAGTGGTTGTATGAATCAGCATTTGTCCAAAGGCAAAAGATTGATGTTCCAGTACATAGTTATGCTCATCATTCTGACTTTAATAGGTTGCTCCTCTTTCCACACGAAAATTGCTGCAAGTAGTGAGACAACATTATTAGATATGACGATTTTTCAAATTGGGAAAGCTGACAGCATGCTTTTAATGTCGGGTGGCAAAACGATATTGATTGATACTGGAGAAGACAAGCATGGCAAAAAAATTGTCGATTATTTAGAAAAGCATAATATAGAAAAAATTGATTACCTAATCTTGACACATTTTGATAAAGATCATGTTGGTGGAGCAGATACAATCATCAATAGTGTAGACGTCCAAGAAATTATAACGCCAAAATATAAGCGGAGCAGTATACAGTATCTAGAGTACAAACATGCCATTACAGCAAATCACATCACGCCTATAGCTTTGACCGCTACGTACTCCTTTACTGCAGGTACCGCTGAATTCACAGTATACCCACCTCAAAAAAGTAAATACAAAATAGAAAATGATTATTCACTTATAGTAAGCGTTCAGCATGGAAGCAACAGTTTTTTACTAACAGCAGATGCAGAAGAAGAACGCATGGATGAAATAATGAAGCATAGCGTAGTTGAACATACATTTTTAAAAGTACCGCATCATGGGAAATTTGAAGATAATACATTGGAATTTTACAGCATGGTAAATCCAAAATTCGCTGTCATCACCAGTGGAAGGAAAAGAGCAAAAACAGTCAGTGCCTTGGAGAAATTAGGAACAAAAGTTTTTGTCACAAGAGACGGAACTGTATATGTTAAAAGTGATGGTACTTCGATTAGTATGCAACAATAACTACAGTTTAAAACTCGGTCCGTATTAAAGATGTATTGAAACCCTAACCTTTTCGGAGTTTAGGGTTTATTTTTTAATCGTTTGAATATATTCATCAAAGGGAATAATAAATATTGTGAAGTTATTGAAAGGAGTTATGAAATGAATAATAGACCTTGGATCATATCGCAGGAATGGCACGATATATTATTTCTACATTGGCCGGTTTCCGCTGAAGATATACGTCAATACATCCCATCAGAACTCGAACTCGAGATCTTTGACAATAAAGCGTGGATCAGTTTAGTATTTTTTCAAGTAAAAGAAAATCGTCCAAGATTTATACCATCCATACCCGGCATCAGTTCATTTTTAGAATTAAATGTCCGCACATACGTTACTTATAAAGAAAAGGCTGGCGTATATTTCTTAAGCATAGATGCCAATAATCAACTAATCACAAAACTAGTGAATTATAAAAACTTTATGCCTTTCAGAAATGCGAATATTACTTTGAAAAAGTACGAAAAAGCTATTACTTTTTATAGTAGAAGCAAACAAATAGAAACAAATTACGAAACTCTAATAGCTTCATACGAACCAATTTCTGGACCCATTGAACGTAGTCAACTCGAGTGCTGGCTAAGCGAACGTTATCATTGCTGGACAAAAATAGACGACCAGTTACTTAGAGTAGACAACGCCCACCAACCATGGACGCTGCAAAAAGCCGCATACACCATCCATGAAAATTCAATCGCTTCTTATTTAAACTATGATGCCAAAGAAAATTACCCAATCGCTCACTACTCCAAAATGAAAAAAGTCCAACTTTACCCTCCAGTTAAAGAAACGTAAAATCATTGATGTCTTTAGGGGCGAATGAAAGCCTCTAAAGACGTGAATATTCTGCTAAATAACAAAGAGGTGAGTTAGCGCAACAAACGAGTGAGATAGTGCAACAAACAAAGCGCTTAGCGCAACAAACGATTAAGTTAGTGCAACAAATCCCTAAATTCGATCGGCATTAAAATCTGCTGCAATCCAATCCAGAAATACCAGCGAATATCAAAATTGAGATTATCCCAGCCTCAATGTACTTGAAAACGAAGAAAAAGGTACCTAAAAGGACGTGAATATTCTGCTAAATAACAAAGAGGCGAGTTAGCGCAACAAACAGCCGGATTAGTGCAACAAACCCCAACTCACCTCAAATCTCTATTGAAATATTTTCCATATTATGATAGATTCTATCTAACTATAGTTGAGAGGGAGTGAATCTTCATCATTATTATAAGACCCGTTCCACTACAAATTCAAGCACTCAATCGGCTCCTTTATCGAGTCCCGACCACACATCATCAAGCCATCAACAGTATACGGCAAGACTCCGAGCGTATTTTAGCAGGCTATAAAGGAGAATTGCGTGTCGACCATTTCGTCCAAGAAACTCATTTCAAACTGCCATATATCTATGTTCCTAATGTTGAATTACAAGTTTCAAAATTTCGCTTTGTGCAAATAGACTCTCTCATTATTACTCCGAGCTACATTTGCATATTTGAAGTGAAAAATATGCGAGGGGTACTACGATTTCACGAAAATCCATATCAATTAGTCCAAATAGTAGATGGTGAAAAGCGAATATACGAGTGTCCCCAAAGTCAAATTATCCGTGCAGTAAGTAGCCTGAAATATTGGCTCCAAAATAACAAATATGAAATCCCGATATACTATAAAATTATCATGCCAAACACCAACACATTTATACGCCCCAAGAAAGTGCAATTACTGTTCAATAAAGAAATCTCCATCTTTCTAGAACAGCTTAATTCTCTCCCACACAAACACAACGTTGAAGAATTCCGTTTACTTTGCAATCAACTAAAGTCACAAATCAAGCCCTATAATCCCTTCCCCTTATGTCAAAAATACAACCTACAACCCGAAAATTTAATTCCAGGTATGATTTGCACATGTGGTGTCTCGATAGAGAGCACGAAATCGCGTGTGCATTACTATGATTATAATCAACCGTTATTAAAAAAATAAAACCAGCAAAAGCTGGTTTTTTTATGCCCAAAAACCATAAAAATACTAAATGTAAGGATGTGAATATTCTGCTAAATAACAAACGGACGAGTTAGTGCAACAAACAACAGAGATAGTGCAACAAACAACGCACTTAACGCAACAAACAGCCGAGTTTGCGCAACAATCTCCGCACATAGCGCAACAATCGAAACCCAACCTACTTTCTATATCCATCTACAAAAAAAAACTACCCAACTAACTGCGGGTAGTCCCTACTATAAAAAATCACTTCTCAACAGGCTTCGAAACAATCACCGAAGATTCGCCTTTAATAAGATAAATACAAAAACCAATAGCAGTCCCGACAATTGCAGGAATAATCCATCCCAATCCAAGATCAGCAAATGGAAGATAGCTCATATATTTATCTACTACACCAAACGTGAAGCCAAATGCTTTTAGTCCGTCATATAGTGCAACGATTCCAGTAAGTGTCATTGCTGAAACATAAACATATGAAGAACCTTTGAATAACGGATGGAAAAGAGAAATCACGATCAAGACAATTGTTAATGAGTAAGCAGCAACTAAAAAAGGAACGCTTACCAATAAAATTGTACTAAGTCCGAAATTAGCTAACCCGAAACCAATCAATGAAAAGAATAGAGATATTTTCTTATAACTGAATTTAGGAACTAATGAATTGAAATAGTTTGAACAAGCAGACACCAATCCAACACATGTAGTAAAGCAAGCGAGAACGAAAATAATACCTAATAATAAGTTGCCCCATTGTCCGAACAATAAATAGGAAGCAGAAGATAGAAGGTCACTACCGTTTTCAAATGTACTTGTTCCTGCCATTTTCACACCAATATAGCCTAGTGAGCAATATACAACAGCAAGTAAAGATCCGGCTAAAAGACCCGCTTTCAGCATTTCTCTTCGAAGCATTTTACCTTCAGTAGCTCCTTGTTGCTTTAGCGTTGTCAGTATAACAATACCGAATGCAAGTGCAGCTAGTGCATCCATTGTGTTATATCCTTCTAAAAAACCTTTTAGGAAAGGGGATTGAGCATACTCTGTTGTTGTAGGAGCTAATGCACCATCTTGTAAACGAACAAAACCTACTACAACTAAAATTACCATGCTAAGTAAAAGAAGTGGTGTAATGATCTTGCCCATAAGATCCATCATTTTACTTTGATTTAAGCTAACTAAAAATACTAAAAGGAAAAATAAAGCCGTAAAGCCTATTAGCGCAAAAGGAGAATCAGATATAAAAGGTTTTAACCCCATTTCGTATGCAAGTGTTGCATTACGTGGGATAGCAAGAAATGGTCCGATTGATAAATATACGATGATGGTAAATACGATTCCGAAAATAGGATGAATGCGACTTGCTAGTGAACGTACTCCTCCTTCAACAAAAGATAGAGCTGTTAATACAAGTAGAGGAAGACCGACAGCAGTTACGATAAAACCAGTAATTGCGAGTGGAAAGTTTGTTCCTGCATTAGCGCCTAAAAACGGTGGGAAAATAAGATTACCGGCTCCGAAGAACATTGAGAATAACATTAATCCAATAAATAAAGTTGTTGATTTTTTCATTTCATTCACTCCTTCAAAATAGTAATCCATATTCAGTGAAAATAGGCACAAAAAAAACTCGCCCCTATAAAAAGGGACGAGATTACTCGCGATACCACCCTAATTCCGGAATTTTGTGTTCACAAAAAATCCAGCACTCAGCCACCGTACTATCATACGTGATCCCAAGGTAACGGAGGATTTGCCGGCAAAATTTACATCAGGTTCAATTTTGCTTCTCGGAGATGATTTCAGAAAAGGACTTAAACATCGACTTTCAGCAAGCGTCGACTCTCTATAGATTAAGTGTCCATTCGTACTTATTCTCTTCATCGAATTTGGATATGTTTTATAGCTTATCAGCTTGAAAAATAATTGTCAATATAAAATGAAAAATTAGATATTTCAGAGATTAGTTGAGGTGCTATTACATCTAATTAATAGTTTCAGTGAATGTTTAATAGTTATATAATAATGATTAAATATAATAAAATTACATTTTAAGGTATAATAGGTATATCAAAGTGGGTTGTTAATAGATTTAATGGGAGGGGTTTTAATGCGGAATCGTACGAAAAAGGAACAAAAAATGATGGATGAATTAATGGGACTCTTAGTACTTATAGCGGCGATAATCGGCTGGTTTACTACTAACACTTTGACGGGTGTTTTTGTTGCAGTTGGATTATATATTATTGTTATTATAATATTCTCGATTTGGAGATCTATTAGGTTTAACAAGAAGATGAAGGAATCTGGGATACAAGAAATCGATAAGATGACTGGAAGACAATTTGAGGAATATGTTGGTACAATATTTAAGAGCCAAGGCTACAAAGTGTCTTATACATCTACAACTGGAGACTATGGAGCAGATCTAATATTAAAAAAAGAACAGCAAGTTATTGTTGTACAAGCAAAGCGATATAAGCAAACAGTCGGTGTTAAAGCAGTACAGGAGATAATCCCAGCTATTAAGATGTACAATGCAACAGTAGCTTGGGTAATTACGAATAGTACATATACAAAACAAGCCTTAATACTCGCAAAAAAGAATCATGTCCGGATGATTGAAAGAGATGAACTAATCAAGATGAGTTTAGATATGAAAAATAGGAATGTGAAACTGGAGCTCAAGACTGATTAATCCAATCTACGCGATAAAATATATTTGTAATAAATTGGAATTTTATGAAAATAATAATATGTTGAAATCTCATTGATTACATTAGTATCCTGAACACTAAATAATGGATAATTCTAAAATAACTTGAACGATAGTACAAATGTTACTATTACTCAAGTTATTTTTATTTTTAAATACAAATTACAACGGAAATATCATAATAATTTTTCCACTTCACAAAACTTTGGGGCAATCCTAATCATTAATAATTTTATGTAAAACAAAAACCCGACGCATGAATTATCACACGTCGAGCGTAAAAATAGTCGAGTTTCTTCTATTTATATTGTAGAAAAAATTATAGTGTTTCTGAAGTTGTTTTTGCTTGCATATGAAGCTGTAAATAATCAGGACCGCCAGCTTTTGAATCTGTACCTGACATGTTGAAACCACCGAATGGTTGGTATCCTACGATAGCACCAGTACAGCCACGGTTGAAGTACAAGTTACCAACGTGGAAGCGTTGACGTGCGTATTCGATGTTAGTACGATTTTTTGAAATGACAGCTCCAGTTAAACCATATTCAGTATCATTAGCAATTGCGATTGCTTCTTCGAAATTAGAAGCTTTAGAAATAGCTACAACTGGTCCGAAGATTTCTTCTTTCATAATACGTGCTTCAGGAGATACATCTGCAAATACTGTTGGCTGAACGAAATAACCTTCTGATTGGTCAGCAGTACCACCAGCGATTAAGCGACCTTCTTCTTTACCAATTTCGATGTAGCTAGTAATTTTATTGAATGCAGCTTCATCAATAACTGGTCCAGTATAGTTAGTAGGATCTTCTGGATTACCTACTTGTAATGCTTTTGTTAATTCCTCAACACGTGCTACTACTTCATCATAAACTTCATCTACAATGACAACACGTGAACATGCTGAACATTTTTGACCACTAAAGCCGAATGCAGATTTAACGATAGATTGAGCAGCTAATTCTAAATCAGCCTCTTTATCTACTACAATCGTATCTTTACCGCCCATTTCAGCGATAACACGTTTAATCCAAATTTGTCCTTCATTTACTACAGAAGCACGTTGATTGATACGAAGACCAACATCACGAGAACCAGTGAAGCTGATGAAACGAGTAAGCTTGTGATCTACTAAATAATCGCCAACTTCAGCGCCTGAACCTGGGATGTAGTTAACAACACCTGCAGGAAGTCCAGCTTCTTCTAATACTTCAATGAATTTGTAAGCAACAACTGGTGTAGTTGAAGCAGGTTTTAAAAGTACAGTGTTACCAGTTACAACTGCTGCTACAGTAGTACCAGCCATGATTGCAAATGGGAAGTTCCAAGGAGAGATGATAACACCAACACCTAACGGAATGTAGTCATAACGGTTAAATTCGCCAACGCGACTTTCAACTGGTTGACCATCTTTAATCGCTAACATTTGGCGACCATAATACTCAAGGAAATCGATTGCTTCTGCAGTATCAGCATCAGCTTCGTTCCATGGTTTACCAGCTTCGAATGTTAACCAAGCAGAGAATTCGTGTTTACGACGGCGAATGATTGCAGCTGCTTTAAATAAAATATCAGCTCTTACTTCAGCGGGCGTATATTGCCATTCCCCAAAGGCAGTATGTGCAGCTTGCATTGCTTTTTCAGCTAATTCTTGGTCAGCTTTTGATACAACACCAACTAATTCTGATTTCTTAGCAGGATTGTAAGATGAGATTTTTTGCTCAGTTGTTACTTTTTCACCGTTTATGATTAAAGGATATTCTTGTCCTAATTGCTCTTTAACTTGTTTTAATGCAGTTTGATATGCATCTGCATGCTCTTGCGAAGTGAAATCTGTAAATGGTTCATGTTTGTATGGAATCATTATTTTTTCTCCCCCTATGTTGTAAGGTGCAAAATGAGTTTGCACTTTTCTGAAAAGTATATATATAATAATGCAATATCATTTGGCATATTACAATAAAAATATTCAAAAAATTATAAAAAACTTAAAGGGGCATATAAAATTGGAATTAAATGGTCTGCTTCAAGTGTATGAATTTATTACAGAAATGAGTGATATCGGCATTAGTGCAATCGATGCCAATGGAATGCCGGTAATTTATAATAAAAAAATGAAAGAGCTTGAGGGCATAACAGATGAGGAGGTTAAAAAACGCTCTGCAAGGGAAATTATAAATTTTGAAGCTGAAGAGAGTTTATTGCTTCAAGTGTTACATAAAGGTCAACCTATTCGAAATCATAAAAAAACATTTTGGAATCGAAAAGGGCAGGAGATTACGACCATCAATAATATTTTGCCGATTGAAAAAGAAGGGCGAATTCTTGGAGCCGTTGAATTTGCGAGAGATATTTCTACACAAGAATTCATGATGTATCAGCCACTCCGACGTTATGGTCAACCTTTAACATTTGAAACAATCACAGCTGTTTCAGCATCGATGAAAAATGTAATTTCAACTGCAAAAATAGCTGCGACTAGTCGCATTTCTGTAATGCTTATCGGGGAATCAGGAACGGGTAAGGATATGATCGCTGAAGGAATCCACCACTCACTTTCTGTACCCAACGAACAATTTATAACGCTCATATGTAGAAGAGACGAAGAAGCGGTAATTGCACAGTTAGAAAAATATATAACCGAGCATCATAACATTACGTTTTTCGGTGAACGGATTGAATATTTATCAATGTCAGCACAGGAAAGAATCGTAGAATTATTGAAAATCCATGAAACAAAAAATCACGTATTTATAGCTAGTATTGGTGGCGACCCAATTGAACTAATAAGTGATGGCAAGCTATCGAAAAGTCTATACTTTTTCTTCTCATCACTTACAATCCGTGTTCCATCAATCAGAGAAAGAAAAGAAGATATTATGCCCTTCGTGAATGATTACTTTTCGAGGCATCGACAAGACTACGGATCCTTTGTAAAAGGTCTTGCACTAGAAGTCGAAGAAATATTTTTGTCTTATGATTGGCCAGGAAACTTGAAGGAATTAGAAGTGTTATTAGACGAAATAGCATCTCTTATCACTACAGAAGAGAGTATTACTTACGAGATGTTACCGGCTTATTTCCGATGGAAGGTGCAAGACATTCATCGTCAGGAAAATAGTGTGCAAAGTGAATTATTTATCGTGCAGACAGTAAAAGACCTTCGTCCACTCGATCAATATATCCGTGAAGTGGAAGACTATTATGTAGTCAAAGCCCTTGAATTCTTTGGTGGTAATGTCTCAAAAACTGCAAAAGAGCTTGGTTTGAAAAGACAAAGTTTACAATATCGCATGAAACGAATGAAAGATGCTGAAGAGAAAAAATAAAAAATCCCGCCTTTTGAGCGGGATTTTTTTATTTGCGTTTAGATAGACGACCAACGATGAATGCTGATGCAGCTAAACCAATCGCAGTGTTTGTTTTTTTATTGAAAACTTGTTTTGTAACAAGTGTTAAGTTTTGAGGACGCTCCGCTAAACGGCGCATGAAGTAACCATACCAATCACGACCAAATGGAACATAAGTACAGAAGTTATAGCCTTCTTTTGCTAATTGAAGTTGCATATCTTTACGGAAACCATAAAGCATTTGGAACTCAAATTTGTCATTCGGAATATTATTTGTTTTAACAAATTGTTTTACATGATTAATGACACGGTGATCATGTGTTGCGATTGAAGTAAATTTACCATTCAGTAAGTGATATTCAATCAATTTAATATATTTTGCATCGATTTCAGCTTTATCTTGGTAAGCAATATTTGCTGGTTCTTTATAAGCACCTTTTACGATACGCAAACGGTAGTTTTTATATTTTTCGATATTTTCATCAGATTCATGGAAGTATGCTTGGATAACTGTACCGATATTTTGATGCTCACTATTCAATTGCTCCATCAACTCAAAAGAAGGATGTAAGCGATCATAGTTCTCCATGTCAAAGTTCACGAAAATATTGAATTGATCAGCTAGAGCGACGATTTCTTTTAAATTTTCATAACAGAAGTCAATATCAATATCTAAACCTAATTGTGAAGGTTTTAAAGAGATATGAGCATCTACCCCATGATCGTGAATTGCTTGAATTAATTCTAAAATTTGATTTTTAGCAGCAGTAGCTTCTGATTTTTCAAAAACAAATTCTCCTAAGTTATCAACTGTACATGCGATACCATGCTTATTTAATTCTTTAATACTATCAATCGTTTCTTGAATATTAGTACCGGCTACTACACTTTGTGCCCCCATCTTTAAACCGTATCTTTGAGCAGCTGCATTTAGTGTACGATTCTCAGATAAATACATAAAAAAGTCTCTTAATATCATAAAAAATCTCTCCCCATCATTTGTGAACTAAATTCCAAGCGATTATATCACAAAATTTCAAATTGCAAGAGTTTTCTTTTAAAATAAATTTTGACAAAAGAAATAATTCAGATAAAATCTCTGGTCAAAAAAAGCTATAAAATCAGAGTATGATATATATAAATTAAGCCCCTATTAGATTTTTAAAATTTTTTTTCTAATACATTCTTTAGAACTAGTTTTTTGCTACAACTAACATCTGAAAGATTGCTAGTTCATAAAAGTAGAAAAGCTCTAAATATAATACTAGTATAATAATTAGAGCCGTAAGTGATTGCAATATGTTTAGTCATGAATCAATTGAGATAGTTGTAACATGTAAGGGGCTATCAGAAAAATAAACATAACTATATTGATTTATTTGGTAAATGTTGAATTAAGGATGATTTTAAAAAAAGAGGTCAAAATTAAATTATAGATAATTAGATGAGTTTTAGATGAAATGGTACTTTTATATAAATTATTTTATAATAATAAATACCGGGGGATTTATAAGTAAATCTTGTTAGTTTTCATTAGAGAAGAGTAGAGTGAATTTAGCTGCATTTACATACGTTTTTCGCATTCGAAATTTACAAATAGTCTTTAAGTGATTCAGTTACATGTTGATGTATTAAAATGAGTATCCAATGTTATTGAAGAATTGACAGTGTAATAGGACAAGGTTACTCTGTCAATTTTGTATATATAATTGTTAAATCTAAAATTGTCCAGATCTCTTTATCAAGTTCGGTATTTGGCTTATTTTTGTACGAAGTTTATTACTTGGAAACGTGATCATCAACTAATAATAATTTGTTTAAATCGTGCAATGGCAATAGTGCCTTCTGAAATGAGTTTCCAAGTAATTAGCATATAAACTATCAATAACAGGACACAGGCTAATATGACGCTTTAAAAGTTGAAATACATGACGATCATCAAATGGATCTCTAATTTATATTGGTGTTCAAACGAAGAATTAAATAGCTACTTATATTGAGATGACTATCAAGAACAAGAAAAGCTAACGTCACATTTTTATAAATGCTGTATCAGTTTAACACGGGACTTTTTTAATTAGAGAGCGACGCATAATTTCAATTTTTAATAGGTAAATAAAATCTGGATTTAACATGCTAGTAGTTGCAGTAACATAAGCTTTAATCAGTAAATCGTCTGATAATTTACTCACGAATTAGTTCACCTCCATATTTTTGTGAGTCGAGTTCTAAACCAAAACAAGATGGAATATATTGATAGTTAACTTTGCTATAAATAATGTAGCAAATTGCTTTGTACAAGACAACCACCCCTTTATCCACAGACTTTGGTGGATAATTTGTGATTAACTTATGGATATAATGGTGAAATATAGAAGGGGCGGTATGTATAATGTGCATAAAGTTATCCACAGTTGTATGTACCACTAAAATTTGTCGAAAGATTTTTCTGAATCATCAGCTTTTTGTTGGTATTTCGAGTTGAATTGACATCATAAATAGGATTTTAACGCTAGAAATTGAGGTATTAAAAGCTCCCAAATCAGCATGAAATCTAGAATTCACTCAAAATAAGACGTGAATATTCTGGTAATAATAAATTGGATAGTTATTATAATGAATAGTCATAATATTACAAATATTTAGAGTTGTATTATAATGATTTTTACGTTTCCCTCAAAAATCATCGTTTTTAGGCAATAAACCTGTACATGCCCCTTATGCTTAACCCTCAAATAATATAAAAAATATTAATTATCGTAAAACTCTGTCGATTTGTATTTTAAATATAGTTACAGTTGAAATTGGCGCTGTTACTTTTCATGAAAACACCAATTGAAGGAAACTGGAAAAGGTGCTTAATGGATAAAATTTTCAACATATATAAATTGATCTCCTAATTTAATATTTAGGAGATTTTTTTGCATTAACCTCACTTATTTCAAAAATCTTAAATGAGTTCTTATATCTTTTTTTTGCTTTCCTAGATAGAAAAATTGGATTGTTTGTTTTAGAGGTTATCCTCTCATTTTATTGGGGTTAGGATATTAGTCCTTTGAAAACGCAATGTTAAATTTGATATTTCAAATTTCAATAAATAGAAAAATAAGTAAAAAAAGACCTTGTGGATAAGGATGAAAAACACATGAAAACTCTTTATTTTCAACTGTTTATATAAAAAATATATACAGTGAAAAGACAGCGAAATGGAAAATAGAAACAATCCTTTAGTACTATTCATTTATTTTGAGAATTAATAGTCATATTACCCTCTTTTTAATTTTATAGGTGTATTTAGGCATTTTACAATAAAATTGAAAATCTAATAAATTTATTAAAAACACACTTAAACCTTATAAATATTGTTATAGCAACATTCCTGCGTATTTTGTGTGAATAGCTTCAATGTATCAAAATGAACTTTTAGTGACTTAAGACCTGTAATCTAATAGTAAATTACTATTATTTATAAAAATGGAGAAAAAAATCGCTAAAAACTGACAAAAATTTGAATTGTAATCTTATATAGTTGTAGTTACAACTAGAGATTGATATTTGGCACCATTGATTCTGTTTACCTAAATGTCTGTTTGGGAAAGGAGGCAAAGGTGTTTTTCTTTGGTCTTTTTAGGGTGACTTTAAAGGCTATCAGCTTCTATTAAAGAACAAATATCTTTATAAAATTAGAGGGGGAATGAAGATGAGGAAAACAAGTAGTCCTGGCAAAGCATTTAGCATCGCTGCATCTGTACTCATGGCATTTTCTTTAGTTGCTCCAAATGTTGCTAGTGCGAAAACGACTGATAAGCTGCATCAATCTTTCAGAGATTCAAGTTCTAACACAACTCTCGTGAAAGACAAGCTAAGTGATCGATTACTCAATAATTTTAAAGATGATGAAAAGGTAACTTTCCTTATCAAATTTAAAGAAAAGTCTGCTGCAAATAAGGTAGCTACTGAAGCGAAGAAAAATGCAAAGGCAGATAAAATGACAGCCCATCAAGCTAAGCTCGCTCAACGATCTGCAGTTGTATCTGATTTGAAGGCAACTTCAATTGAATCGCAAGAAACAGTCAAAGACTTCCTTGAACAAGAAGAGAAAAAAGGGAATGCAAAAGATATCACATCTTACTACATCGTCAATGGGATGGTTGTTACCGCAACAAAAGAGATTGCTGAAAAAGTGGCGACATTTGCAGAAGTAGAAAAAGTATTACCAAATGAAAAACGTCAATTATTTACGACAAAAACAAAAGAGACACCTGCGCCTAAATCAAAAACTGCAAATGTTGAGTGGAACGTTGAACGAGTTAAAGCTCCTCAAGTTTGGGCAAAAGGAATTGATGGAACAGGAACAGTGGTGGCAAGTATTGATACAGGTGTGCAATGGGATCACCCAGCATTAAAGCAAAAATATCGTGGTTTCAATGCATCTAATGGACAAGTTTCACATGACTTCAACTGGTTTGATGCGACTGTTGGACGTACCACTCCGTATGATGATCTTGGACATGGTACACACGTTACAGGAACAATGGTAGGTAGTGAACCAAACGGGTCTAACCAAGTTGGGGTTGCACCTGGTGCGAAATATATTGCTGTCAAAGCATTTACATCAGAAGGTGGTACAGATGCGGATCTATTGGCAGCTGCACAATGGATTTTAGCGCCAACTGATGCCAATGGAAATGCACGTGTTGATATGGCTCCAGATATTGTGAATAACTCTTGGGGTGGCGGTCCAGGTCTTGATGAATGGTACCGAGATGTAGTGCTCAATTGGCGTGCTGCAGAAATTTTCCCTGAATTCTCGGCAGGTAACACAACGAAAACGAATCCAGGTGGACCGGGTTCTGTTGCTGCACCAGCTAATTACCCAGAGGCATTTGCAACTGGGGCGACTGATATTAATAACAAAGTAGGAAGTTTCTCACTTCGTGGACCATCGCCATATGATCAAATCAAGCCAGACATTTCAGCGCCTGGTGTGAACATTCGATCAACTGTTCCAGGTAGTGGCTATGAAGGTGGCTGGAATGGAACATCGATGGCTGGCCCAGCAGTATCGGGGGTATTAGCTCTTCTTCGTCAAGTAAATGCGAACTTAACAGTTGATGAAATGGAACAAATTTTACTTGATACAGCAATTCCATTAACTGACTCTGAATATCCACAAACACCAAATCATGGCTATGGTTATGGATTAGTAGATGCTCAGGCAGCAGTTTCTTCAATAATTACTGGTCTAGGTACGTTAAAAGGTCAAGTGACAAAACAAGGTGATGACAATGAAGCGCCAGTACTAAAACATAAAAGTCCTGTAGAAGCATTCGCAGGGATGGATTTAGATTTGACAGCTTCAGTAACAGATAACATTAGTGTTTCATCTGTTATCTTAAATTACAAAGACGCAAGTGGTGCTTGGAAAGCAATTACTGCAACTCATAAATCAGGAGATTATAAATCAGGGGAGTTCGGTGTAACGATTCCTGGTGAAGCGATTAAAGTAGATTCATTCAAGTACAAGTGGACAGTCAATGACTTCGGTAATAACGAAGTGAATAGTGAAGAATATGTAGTACAAGTAAAACCTGGTATCACAGTAGGGTACTTTGAAAACCTAGAAAAACAACCTACTGGCTGGTCTTCGTTTGGCAATAAAAACAGCTGGGAGTGGGGAACACCAACGTCTGGTCCAGGAAAAGCTGCTTCTGGGGACAAAGTGTATGCTACAAATTTAGCTGGTAACTATGACAGCCAAATGAACGCAACACTCGTGATGCCTCCAGTTGATTTACCACAAGGCCAATCTTATTTACAGTTCAAACAATGGCATAACTTCGAGGAATCTACATCGGGAAGAGCTTGGGATTATGGACATGTCTTTGTCTCAACAGATAGAGAAGAGTGGACACAAGTAATGATGGTTCAAGGTGCTTCAAACGGTTGGAAAAATGCAGAAGTTGACTTATCAGCTTATGCAGGTCAACGCATCTACATTGGTTTTAATGCTTTCTCTGATGGAAGTGTTAATAAAGAAGGTTGGTATATTGATGATATCGGGTTAGTGGATGTCTCACAAACAGGTAAAGTGTCTAAAGATAAGGACAAAAACAAAAATGTAAATGGCAATAAATCTAATAACGCTAGCGATAAAAATAGCAGTAACAAAGGAAATGTAGGAAAAGATAAAGATAAAGAAGCTATGAAAGAGTGGGTTGATCCTAAGACTATTCGTCCGGTATTGCCTACAAAAGAAAAACCATCGGTAGAAGAAGCTATTGTGAATCCAACGCTTTTACCTTTAGGTGCTCAAGTAAGTATTCTTGAATCTGGCCGTTCAGTGTATTCAAATCCTGCTGATGGTTCATATTCATTAACACATGGTGCCGGAACATTCACTGCGAAAGCAGAAGCTTATGGGTTCACATCTAAACAGCAATCTGTTTCGATTGAAGCAGATGGCATGGCAACTGCAAACTTCACATTGAATGAAGTTGCACAAAATACAGTGAGTGGTAAAATCACTGACAAATCAACAGGTGAAGGCGTAGCAGGAGCAACTATCTTACTAGTTGAAGATGCCAATATTACGCCAGTTACTACAGACGCAAAAGGTAATTATTCATTGACTGCATATGAAGGCGACTACACATTAAAAGTTGTTGCTCGTGGCTTCTATAGCCAAGAAACAACTATTAAAATTGGCCAACAAGCTACGACTCAAGATATTGAGTTAAAACCTTTCTACACTTATCCGGGTGGCGAAATTGGTTATGATGATGGTACTCCTGAAAATGCACGGGCATTTAATGCAGCAGGAAACGCTTGGGCAGTGAAAATGTCCCTTCCTGAAGGAAAAGAAAACGGCATTGTAACTGATGGTGTATTCCGATTCTGGGACACTGAATGGCCAGTTCCAGGTGGTACTGCATTCGCAGTTGAAGTTTGGGACACGACTGGGGCAGATGGATCGCCTGGTAAGAAAATTGCGGGTCCAATTGATGCAACAGCTCTACGTAATGGTGAATGGACAGTTGTTGATTTAAGTGAACACAATATTATTGTAAATGGCGACTTCTACATGGTATATCGTCAAACGCATGCTAGTCCGAACACACCAGGTCTTGCAACAGATGAAAGTGGAGAAAATGCAGGACGAAGCTACCAAGGTGTTTCCGATGCTTGGTCACCATCACCTGCTGAAGAAGGAAACTACATGATTCGTGCCCGTGTAAGTTATGAAGTACAGGGCCCAGTAATTACTTCACCAGCAACAAAATCTGTGACAAATGAAGCATCAACAAAAATCGAAGGAACAGCTTCACCAACAACAACGATTAAATTAAAACAAAATGATCAAGAAGTTGGATCTGCCGTCGTTGGAACAGATGGTAAATTCTCAATCGATGCTAAATTATCAGAGGGTTCAAATGAATTCGTAGCAGTTGCAACTCTTGATGATAGAGTAATAGGAGAATCTAAAGCTGTTAATGTTGTATTAGACACTATGAAACCGGAACTGAAAATCGAAAGTCCGCTTGACGGGGATAAAACAAATCGTGAGTCAGTAACCGTTGAAGGTACTGTTGAAGATGCGAACCTAGATTGGGTCCGTGTAAATGGAAAAGACGCACCTGTGGTCAATGGCAAATATTCAAAACGTATCCTTCTCGACAACGGTTTAAATGAAATCAAAGTAGTAGCTAGCGATAAAGCAAACAACAAAGTGACAAAGAAAATTAGTATCACAGCAAATTACGATGCACCTGTCATTGAAAACTTAACACCAGTAGAAGACCTTAATCTGGAAACAGGTAAAAGTGTTAAAATTGAATTTGATAGTGCAGCAGGATTGAAAGCTACTTTCGTCATCCACATGCCTCTAACAAACGTTAATGGACAAGATCAAAATGCGACTGAGCTACCTATGTCAGAACAAGCAGATGGTCATTACGTAGGCTATTGGACAGTACCATCAGGAACAGTAGCAAAAGGAGCAGTAATTGAAGTAAAAGCTGTTGATAATTTCAAAAACGAAACGCGTCAAGAAGCGAAAGGTAAGCTGTATATCAATATTGAGAAATAAACGCTATTAAGTAATGAACCCCCTATCTCTTTGGAGAAGGGGGTTTCTAACGTCTAAACGAAAAATGCATGTGCTTTAGCAATGGAATTCTAGAGAAACACAGTTTTTTAATCACTATTTTGGACCATTTTATACTCTTATACATATCCTACAAAGAATGAAAAGAAAAAGGAGTGAAATTGAATGGTTCAACCTTTTCATGGAGGACAGTGGCAACGCGAAAGTTCTAATTTTTGGCGGGGGCAGCAATGGAATCAAGGCAACAATTGGCACCAAGGTAACGACTGGCACCACGGCCAAAACTGGTTCCCAGGTCAGCAGTGGCATCATTGGAATCAATGGCAACCGTGGCAACCGTGGAATCCTTGGAATCAATGGAATCAATGGGGTCCATGGCATCCATGGCACCAAGGGCATCGTTGGTAATAAATTAGAACGAGTATAGTCACACATAGATTTCACATATATTTTATACGACTATCAAGCATCCCCTGATTCGATTGAGTCAGGGGATATTATTATGCCTCAGAGGTAAAAACACTTTAGAAATGCTTTTGGGATGTAAATTATCTAACAGAAGCACGCATATAATTGATTGAAGGGTGGGGGAATATTGGAAGAATATGCAGGTGTATTGATGAGATTTTTACCTTCAACGGCAACCATTTTACAATTACAACAACCGGAAAAAAAGCCGGCAATACTACTAGCAGATATAGATGGCGATCATAAAGAAGAGATAATCGGAGCATACAACTATCAAGGTCGAAATTATATTAAAATATTAAAGAATAACCATAATGAATGGGTTCCAATAGCAGACATCAAAGGAAGCGGGTATGGAATAACGAATTTAGTAGCTGTGCCATTAGTTAACAAAAATATAAATACTTTAATTGTAGGTTGGCAAATAGGGAGTATATGGTCGAAGTTAGACCTACTACAATGGACAAACAAAGGTTTTATTCATATACCAACGAATAATATGGTCTATAGTAAATTGCAAGTAGAAGATATGCCGAGTACCCAAAATTCGGACGGGAAATATGAGCTAGCTATTTGGGTTCATGATACGGGTGATGCCTATAAAATAGCTATCTATCGTATTAATGACATGAGACTTATAAAGGCAAAAGATGTGTACCCATATTATTTCAAAAAAGTAGAAGCGTACTATAAGAATCTATTGAAGAATAATGATTATCCTTTTTATTGGTACTATTTATCGGATGCTCAGATGAAGGCGGGAGATTTAGAACAGGCACTTATTTCAATTGATAAAACGTTGTCGTTTAATTCACCATATCCATCTAAAGAGACTCTACTAGAGAAAAGAAGACAAATTTTAAATAAGTTGAAGCAACATCAAGAGGGTGCCCAAATTGTCATTGATAAAAAAAGAGGTGATGTTACAGGAGATGGCTTAATTGATACAGTTCTTCTAACTGCTGAAAAAACTGAAGGAAGCCCATATTTAAAAAATATTACCTTAATTGTTTTTAATGAAAAAACTAATTTCTATGAACAAATCCCATTAAAAGAAAACTCAGGTTATAACCCCACCATATCGCTCGGGGATTATACAGGAAATGGTGTAAAAGACATATTAGTTGTCATAGATTCAGGTGGAAGTGGAGGCATCATATTCGCATATATATTTACATATATGAACGGAGAAATGCGCCAAGTATTTGACTCAGATGCCTATAATGAACTTTCAAAATATGAAGTGAATTATTTGGATAATTACAAAGTAAGTGTTACTAGCTCCTATCCAGCGAAAAAATATATCTTAGATCTAACATATAAAGGGAAAGATTATCTATCTGAAATTTATAATGTAGACGGCACACTTAAAGCGCCAATCCAAGGGTGGGTGGATCCTATTAGCGGATTCTATCCTATTGATTACGCAAGGGACGGCAACTACGAATTTTTGGCGTACCAAGAAATCGCCGGTAGATACCATGCAGATGGCTTAGGTTATGTAGAAACTATATTGAAATGGAATGGACAAAAATTTGTTTCAGACCGCCAAACCGTATCAATTTTCGGTGAAGATTTACCAGTGAAATAATCTATTAGTTAGTAATTAGAGGGTGTTTTAGGACGTGAATATTCTGCTAAATAACAATCAGTCGAGTTAGCGCAACAAACGCTGGAGTTAGCGCAACAATCACCAGAGTTAGTGCAACAAACGCCGAAGTTAGCGCAACAAACACCGGAGTTAGCGCAACAAACACCAGAGTTAGCGCAACAAACCACCAAATTCCAAAACCCAAAAACAATCGTTTCCAAATAAATATTGGAATCTTTTGTTTTTTTGATATAATAGATGAGAAAAGTTCATATGTGCAAGAATGTGGGGGGGCTGGTGTTGCCAGCTGAGAATGTATCCGATAGATGCTGACCCTTAGAACCTGATCTGGTTAACACCAGCGGAGGGAACATCAGCTAAAATCTCGAGTATCATTGAATTTTAGAGTGTATGTTAACGTCCGGAATAGTTCCGGGCGTTTTTCTTTTTGCATGGAACTTGTCAAAATAATATAGATGGAGGCAAGGGAAATGAAAAAATGTATGCTGCTACTTGTAGCATTATTCGCTTTAGTAGGTTGCCAATCAAATGAGTCAAAAGGAAATGATAATGACTCGAAAAACGAATTAAAAAAAGTAACCGTCGTTTTAGATTGGACACCAAATACAAATCATACTGGTTTGTATGTAGCAAAAGAAAAAGGTTTTTTTAAAGAGCAAGGTTTGGATGTAGAAATCATTCAACCAGGTGAAACAGGAGCAGATCAACTAGTAGCTTCAGGAAAAGCCGAATTTGGTATTACAGCGCAAGAATCGATTACACAAGCAAGAGTTCAAGGAGTTCCACTTGTGTCAATCGCTGCGATTATTCAACACAATACATCGGGTTTTGCATCCCCAATAGACAAAAATATTAAATCACCGAAAGATTTCGAAGGTAAGACTTATGGTGGTTGGGGTTCTCCAATCGAAAAGGCTGTTCTTGATTCTCTTATGAAAATCGAAAATGCTGATAGTAAGAAGCTAGACATTATCAATGCCGGAGATGCAGACTTCTTTACAATGGTCAAAAAAGATGTAGATTTTGCATGGATTTACTATGCATGGACAGGCGTCGAAGCGGAACTGCGTGGAGAAAAAATAAATATGCTTTATTTAACAGACTATAGTGACAAACTAGATTACTATACTCCAGTTCTTACAACTAACGAAAAAATGATCCAAAGTAATCCAGATACAGTGATAGCATTTACTAAAGCAACTTCACAAGGATATGAATTTGCTATAAAAGATCCCGAAGCTGCTGCAGATATTTTACTTAAAGCAGCCCCAGAACTAGATGCAGAGTTAGTTAAGAAAAGCCAACAATGGCTAGCTGACAAATATCAAGATGATGCAAAACAATGGGGAGAGCAGAAACTTGAAGTTTGGGAAAACTATGCAAATTGGATGAGTGATAATAACGTATTAGAAGGTAAATTCGATCCTGAAAATGCGTTCACAAACGAATTTTTACCACAATAAGGAGGAGAAAGAATGGCTAATTCATTAATCAGTGTACAAATTATTCCGAAAACAAAAACTTACGAGGATGTTATTCCTTTTGTAGATGCAGCTATCAAAATTATCGACGATGCTGGAGTGAAGTATGAAGTGCATCCACTTGAAACCACAATGGAAGGTGAACTTTCAGAACTGCTAGACATCATCCGTGTGATGAATGAAAAGATGATTGAACTTGGTAGCGTAAACGTCATCACTCAAGTGAAAATGCTTTACCAACCATCTGGTATTGAACTAGGTACATTAACGGAGAAATACAGATAATGAAATGGATACGTGAAAAAGGAGGAGCGATTTTTCTGCTCCTTTTCATTTTATGTTGTTGGGAATTGATTGTTCGCTTAAAAGAAGTTCCAGGTTGGTTGTTACCGGCTCCTACAGCCATCTTTTCAGAAGCAATCAAAGCAATTCCTACTTTTTCAACAGATATTTTATCAACAACTCAGTTGGCAGTATTAGGACTTACAATTGGAAGCCTTGTAGGGTTTATTATAGCGGTCTCCCTCCATATGATGCCTAAAGTGCAGAAACTTGTTTATCCGTTACTTATTCTATCGCAAAATATTCCAATCATTGTTTTAGCTCCGCTTCTAATTATTTGGTTCGGTTTTGGCTTATTACCAAAACTGATTATTATAGGTTTAGTCTGCTTTTTCCCGATCGTTGTAGCAGCATTAGATGGTTTTAAAAATACCGCACCGGAGCTCAAATACTATATGGAAATGGCGGGGGCATCAAAAAGCCAATTATTTTGGAAACTAGAATTGCCACATTCACTTCCGTCCTTATTTTCGGGATTGAAAATCTCCGCGACTTATAGTGTCATGGGGGCAGTTATTTCTGAATGGTTAGGTGCGAAAAAAGGCATAGGCGTATACATGACATTATCTCAATCCTCGTTCCGTACAGATCGTGTGTTTGTCGCTATTTTCACCATCATGCTACTAAGTGTCATCGTATTTGGTTTGCTACGTGTAGTTGAAAGAATAGTAATTAAAGGCAAACTGGAGAGGTGAATACAATGTTACTTAAAATGGATCATATCGAAAAATCTTTTGGTACAACACAGGTTTTACATGATATCTCTATACATGTAGAAGATGGAGAATTTGTTGCATTACTCGGACCTTCAGGGAGTGGCAAGAGCACCATTTTTAATTTAATAGGCGGAATGGGAACGCCAGATGAAGGAACTATTTCTTTGAATGACAAAATCATTCATGGACAAAAAGGGTTAATTGGCTATATGCCTCAGCAACCATCTCTTTTCCCATGGAGAACCGTCATTGAAAATGTCGTACTGATGCAAGAATTATCAGGTAAACCAAATTATGATGAAGCAAGTGAATGGTTAGAAAAAGTAGGATTACGAGACTTTAAAAAATCCTACCCAATTGAATTATCAGGTGGCATGAAGCAACGCGTAGCTTTTATAAGAGCGTTACTCAGTAAACAAAATTTATTATGCCTAGATGAGCCATTTTCTGCGTTAGACGAATTCACAAGAATTGAAATGCAAAAATGGCTTCTATCTGTATGGGAAGAAAATCGAAAATCCGTGCTATTCGTCACGCATAGTATTGAAGAGGCTATCTTTTTAGCAGATCGAATATATATACTAACGAAGCGCCCAGCTACTATAAAAGAAGAGATAAAAGTACCCTTTGCAAGACCGAGAGAGGAAAGTCTCTTAAATACAAATGAATTCTTTCAGCTCAAACAAAAACTTTTCAATCTGTTAAAGGATGAAATTGAGGTAGGTGAGTGAAGTTGATGATCGATGCTCATATCCATTTTGATCAATACAATGAAGAACAACAAAAGATGATTTTAAAAGAAATGGCTCAATTTAATGTAACTCATCTAATCGCAGTATCTACTCACTTAGCATCAAGTAAGGCCAATTTAAAAATAGCTCAAAATGATAAACGCATCCAACCTGCATTTGGTTTTCATCCAGAACAAGAACTGTTGGGGGAAAGTGAGCAAGCTCAATTGTTTGAATGGATAAGAGCACATAGAGATGAGATGGTTGCAATAGGAGAAGTGGGGCTCCCTTATTATTTGAAGCAAGAAAAAGAGGTCCTATATCAACCATATATCGACTTACTTGAAAAGTTCATCGCACTTGCAGCAGAAATGGATAAGCCTATTATTTTGCATGCTGTATATGAAGATGCTCACATTGTTTGTGATTTATTAGAAAAATATAATGTAACTACTGCACATTTTCATTGGTTTAAAGGGGATACACAAGTAGTTCAAAGAATGATTGAAAATGGATATTTCATCTCTATAACACCTGATGTATTGTATGAAAAGGAAATCCAGCAGCTCGTAAAGCAATATCCATTAGAGCAAATGATGGTAGAAACAGATGGACCATGGCCGTTTAAAGGGACATTCTCTGGTAAGATGACGCATCCAATCATGATCAGAGCATCTATTGAGAAGATTGCTACTATTAAGCAGCTATCATATGAAAAAGTTTCTACTAAGCTATATGAGAATACACAGAAATTTTACCGGTTGAAGTGTTCAAATTCATCTCTAAAAGTTTGACTTAATCAAAATATAATCCTCTTTGTCTTTGGGCAAAGGGGATTTTTTTGATATTGAGAATAATAAGAAATACAGCAACAATTTCCACAAAAAAAGCCAGAGATATTTAAATCTCTGGCTGAATCTCAAGCTAAAGCAGTTTTCCGATCTAATAATGTAACACAAGCAAAGCACAGTAATAGGATTCCTGTAAAAATAAAGCCGCCTGTGATTCCAAGTGACAACCAACCTAAAAGGGAAGATCCCACAACTACTCCTAATGAGAAGAACGCATAGAAGTAACCATAAGCCTTGCCTCGGACATCAACAGTTGTCGAATCAATCAGTAACGAATTTAATGAAGGGAATAAGAAGGCGAACCCAAAGCCATAACAAGCCATTGCAATATAAAGTAATGTATTTGAATCTGCCTGGCTAATTAATAGTTGGCTTAATCCCATCAAGCTAATCCCAAGTGCTAATGTTTTGATTGGCTTGACTCTATCGAAAATTCTATTAGTCGGTAGTAAGAATACAAGAACAGCAACAATGCCAAATGTACTCATTAAAGTTCCGCTCAAACGTGAATCAAAACCTAAATCTTGTACCTTTAAAGGTAATAAATAAGCGATAGCTCCTTGAGAAAACATAAGGAAAAATGCGCCTATAAAGGCTTTAAGTGTGCCTGCATTTTTGAAGAACGCTCGAATAGGAACGTGGGCACTAGTAGATGAATCTTTTTTTATTTGAGTTGATTTTAAGATAAAGATGGATAAAAAAGCGAGCACTAGCATGCAGGCAGCAGTAATGTTAAAAACAAATGGCACGCTTGTCCGACTAGCTAAAATACCACTAAATGCAGGGCCGGTAATGGCAGCAATACCTACAAATGCTCCTGATATAGCACTACTCTTACCACGTTTTTCTTGTTCAGTTTCATTTGCTAAAAAAGTAAATGCAGCTGGAACGATTAAACCCGCAACTAAGCCGTGGATAAAGCGAACAACTAAGAGCATGATCGGTGCATCAGCGAACGTATAAAGCAACAAAGCTAGACCAGTAGTGAATAATCCTGCTATCAAGATTTTATATGGACCTCTGCGATCTGTTAAAAACCCTGAAATGATGTTACCAAATGTATTAGACAATGAATACATACCAACCGCCAAGCCTGTTATAAAGGCCGATGCTCCAAGCGATTCAGCAAATGTACTCATGACAGGTAGTTGTGTAAACAAATCGAAGAACGAAAAGAACACAATGACATATATAAATTTTTTCATGTAAAACCTCTCCAACAATTAAATTCTTTATATATTATAGCCTATCTAAGCTAATCACCCAAATTTTCTTGAGTTTATAGAAAATATAAAAGGGAAAATAAGTAATTAAATTATCCTAGTACATGCTATAATAGATTGTAAAAAAGAACCATTTTAAAAAATCAATAGCAATTCAAACTAACTATCAAGATAAACTAGAGGTGTTACTATGGAATTAATACGCTCCAATTCTACGAAGCAAACAAATACCGTAGAGGCAGTTAAAGAAGTTACAAGTAAACTACATACCGAACCTTCATTACTATTATTTTTCACAAGCACGACACATTCATTTCAAGAAGTAACAGCACTATTTAATGCACAATATCCAAATTGTGAAGTTGTTGGCTTAACGACGACAGGCGAAATTGGGCCATCTGGCTTCTTAGAAAATGGTCTCGTAGCAATGAGCTTTGCAAAAAGTATTGGACAAATAAGTACGGTTTTGATGAACGATATTTCCAAATACCCTATATTTTCTCGTAATGATTTAATTTCCTCAGCAAAACATATAGGTATTAATCTTAACAGTCAGTCACTTGAAAAAGAAGGGCTAGCATTAGTATTTCCGAATGGATTAATTGCTGCAGAAGAAAAGATGCTATCAATCGTCAATTCAATCTTCCCGCATGAGGGGTTCCCTGTATTTGGCGCAACTGCTGGTGATGATGCAAAATTCATTGAAACCTTCGTTAGCTTAAATGGAGAAGTATCAAGTAAAGGTGGCGTAGTCATCTTTATGAAACCAACTGTAGATTTTGTCATGCTAAAAGAGAACATTTTCACTAGTACAGGTAAATCGATGAAAATTACTAAGGCTGATACTGAGCAACGTGTTGTCTATGAGTTAGATGGAAAAAAGGCAACGACAGTCTACGCAAATCGATTAGGTGTAAAAGAAAACGAATTAGATCGATATTTTATGACAAATCCACTTGGCAGGAGATTTAATAATGAAATTTTTATCGCATCACCATTCCAAATACTACCGAATGGAACGATCCAATTTTATTGCCAAGTTTTCCAAGATTCGATTGTTGAGATTTTAGAACCAAAAAACCCAGTTGAAACTTTACAACAAACATTACATACTTTCAAGTCCAATTTTACTGAATTAGAGGGCGTATTAGCCTTTAACTGCATTCTAAGAAAACTACAATTTCAAAATCACGGTCTATTCCCAGAATTAAATCGAGAACTTGAGAAATTGCCTAACTTAGGTGGATTCTGCAGTTACGGTGAACAATTTAACAAATCGCTTGTTAACCAAACACTAGTACTTTTAGGTTTAGGGAAGAGAAGATAGGAGCGCTGAGCATGCTGAAAAGCTTTTTCAAACAAAAAGAAAATCACTCTGACATATTAATAGAAAAAATCAACTCATTAACACCCAAAGAAAAAGAATCAATGATTGATGGTTTACTGGATTTAGTCACATTATTAAAATCATCCAATGAAAAGAACGCGAAAGGTGACAGTGTATTTATCGAGCGTATTACAGAGGTAAAAAATACTGTGGAAGAGGGCAGGACATCTTTAATTACCTCGAGTGGTAATATCCAAAGAATTCTTGATGAAGCGCAAAACATACATAGTATTACAGCTTCAGTGGAAGCACAAGGTGAGCAAAATATTCGCTTAGTAAATGAAGGTAATGAAAATATGAACAAGCTCGACTCGCAGATGGATTATGTCAAAGACGTATTTACTAATTTCGAAAAATCCATCGCCGAAGTTCAGCACGAAACAAATGACATCATAGCCATTACCAATATAATAGCGGGGATAGCAGACCAAACAAATTTATTGGCTCTAAACGCCTCAATTGAAGCTGCAAGAGCTGGGGAACATGGGAAAGGTTTTGCAGTAGTGGCTGCTGAAGTGCGTAAATTAGCCGAACAAAGTAAAAATGCATTAGTGAATGTGAATAAAAAAGTAAATGAAATTGTCGATCAAGTTTCGGTACTATCTGCAAATATCGTTGAAAAATCAAAAGAATTCGATCATACGCAAGAAATGACTCGTTTGACAAGTGAATTCTTCGGGAAAATAGCAACATCTGAAAAAGAGCTATTTACAAGTATGTCAGGCATTAAGCTCGCAACAGATCAAACAATGACTGAAATAAGCACATTCCGTCAAGAACTTGAAGCGATCGTCCAATTATCCGAACAATCAACCAAAAGCATTGATGAACTGTACATATTCTCACAAGATAAATTTTTTATTTCAACAGATATGACATCCTATATTACTCAAGTAAAATACTTAGTTGAAGCATTAAAGAATGACCAGCTTTAATATAAATTCAAAAACCCCCAATCACTATTAGCGTGATTGGGGGTTCTCTACATATTCATTAGTTAGCTATAATGATTAATTTACCTTGATCTAGTTCCTCTTCCGCATTTGCAGCTTCTTCTTTTGTTAAGCCAGCAGCTTCCATCTTATTGCGTAGTTCATCACCACGAGAAGTGAACATATTCTTCATACTATTTAAGATACCTTGTTCTTTGATTCCAACTTCAGCAGTATCTAGAGCCTTATTGATATCATCAGATCTTTCTTTAAAGTGTGCGAATACATAAATGTCATCTCTTGTATGACCTTGCAGTTCTAACTTTTTGATTTCTTCCAATGCTTGTACGGCGTTTTCTACTGTTAATTTTAATGTCATTTGAATCCCTCCGATTTTGTTTTACATATAATCTTTACCCTGAAGAACTAGCATCTAAACAATAAGTTGAGAAATACCAAGAGTTCAAACAATAAAAGTAGTAAAATCTTATACTTGAAATAAGTTCCTATATATAGGAAGTAAAGTGCTTTGAGAGAAAGAAATGAATTACTTTATTTTTTTTGAAACCTTTTGTCAATTCGAACGTATATAAAGTAAATCATGATAATTATCTGTGATGAGATGGACTAACGCTCGTATATCAGTGTAAATATCGAGTAGTGCATGATACACTGTTCAGTGGGGTTAGCACCAAAGAAAAACTACCAAAATTGACGGAGGGTCATACATTGAAAAAATTAGTAGCAGCTTTATTTGCAGCCACTCTTGTATTCTCAAGTGTCGGAAGCTTTGTGTTCAACGATCAAGCAACAACAGTTGAAGCAAAAGGGTATAAATCAGGTAAAAAAGGCTTCAATACGAACAAGAACTATAACAACAACCAACCAACAAATTCAAATATTCAAAAAGATAAACAAGATACAAAAACAAATAACGGAACATCAGCTACAAAATCAGGCGGTGGCTTCATGAAGGGCGGCCTTATGAAAGGTCTTATGCTTGGTGGACTAGCAGGACTATTATTCGGTGGTCTATTTGGTAACATGGGAGCACTTGGTTCTATTTTAGGATTCGCAATCAATATCCTTGCGATTATCGTATTAATTGCTTTAGTTCGTAAAGTATTTACTATGATAAAAGCAAAAAAACGTAAAGAGGAAGCAAACCCATGGAACAGATAATTATTCCAGAACAAGATATCATCAATGCAATCTGTCTTTTCCAAGCTCGTAACAAAAACGTTATGCCAGAAGATGTTGAAGTTGAATTGGCATACGATGATGATGAAGGCTTTTCAGCAGAATCATTCATTAGAGGTCAAGTTGAAGCAGTTAGCGAAGCGGGTCTAATAGCGGCAGTTCGTCTATGGATTTCCGAATTCCTAAATCGCGATCCATTCGCTTCAGGAATTGAACTTGTACTAGATGATGAAGAAGGCATTATTGCCGTAGTAAACTAATAAAACACAAAACAAGGCATCACTGATCTTTAAAATCAGTGATGCTTTTTTGTGTTATTTTAATAATAAAACATAAATACCAGCATTTCTCAAAAAAATAGGTTCAAATGTGGTAAAATAAGTATGTTAAATGAATTGGAAGAACTAAATACATATAAGTGAAGGAGCTTTAAAATCGATGCAGAAGAATAACAATACCCGTATCAAACTTCTCAGACGGCTTATGCTTTGTTCCGTACTATTAATCCCTTCGATAATAACGTTAACGAAAACAGACATCGCACAAGCTGCAAATTCAAAAGCGAAGGTCGGTTTTCAAACAACGACAAAAAAACCAACAACGACAAAAAAGCCAACAACAACTAAGAAAAAAGTTTCTCAAAGCTATAATGTGAAAAACGGCAAACTGTATAAAGGAAGCAAGCTCTATAAAAAGCAAAAGCTTTATCAAGGAATCCTCTATGTAGATGCAAAAAAAGCAACTGGTCAATACACGGTTTCTGGTAATAAACGATATTATAAATCCGGTATACTTTTTACGGGTCTATTAGAAGGTTATTATTACGAATCTGGTAAAGAGCCTGGAAGATATGTTGTATATAAAAACAAACTTTATGCCCCAGATGGCTGGCCAAATGAAGGTTATAGAATTTATAACGGTTTACTTTACGATGGGGAAGATTTAAATATAGGTGCGCTTATTTATCAAAGCAAATTATATTACGGAGCAAAAATAAATAGTGGTTATAGAATCTTTGAAGGCGAACTATACTACGGAGCCAATTTAAGAAACACCAAGACAGTATATAAAGATAGATTGTATATTAACGCAAAGCCGAATATCGGTTATACAACCTATAATAAGAAACTATACGATGGATCATATTTAAATGAAGGGTACTTCCTATATAACGATATCTTATATAATGATGCAGATTATAATAAAGGATATACTTTATTTGAGGATCGACTTTATAATGGCAAAGATGAAAACTATGGAATTGCAAAATTTGATGGTCAATATTATTACCATACAGATATCGCAAATGGCAAATACGGCGGAAATCTATACGAAGATGGAGAATTAGTTAGAAAAGCAACGACTATTAAATCTATTCGTATTGTTGATACAAAAACGTTAGAAGTAACATATAGCCAAGCAGTTAACAATAAGAAACCTTTAATTAACGTAGAAAAAAATGGCGTTCTATATACAATCTCAGCATTTAAATGGAACAAAGCCAAGACAGTATCAACCTTTGATATCTCAGGATCCATCACTGCAGGAAAATATAACATTACTATTTTCGGCATCGATAATATTAAACTGTTCGGTTCTATTGCAGTAGAAGGTGAATCAGCCCTCCATATTGCAGATGCCAATTATGGGTATGAAATGGTAGAAGATTAAAGTATAAGAAACGTAGTCAGTAAACTTCTGGCTACGTTTTTACTTTTTTGGGTTAATAAATAATTATGTTAAAATAATATAAATATATTTTAAAACTCCTATTTTCTTTGGAAGATAGGAGTTTTTTTGTTGCCTAGTGAAATACATTTCTTTTCAAATATTTATTATGATTCTGATAATATTCCATGTGGTATGTATTAATCACGTATCAGAACAAGTCAATCCATCACCAGATGATTTACATATTTAACGGTATTGGTTAACATATATAAGTTATTATTTTAATAATTGAAACAATTAACCACATAATTTCTTAAGAAATTATGTGGTTTTGATTTATTAATAAATTTAGAAAACCTCTTTTTTAGGATGTGAACATTTAAAAAAATAGAAAGTGTTTCTTACACAAACGAAACTTAACCTAAACAATACTCATCCAAATCATCAATTAAACTCGGGCATTCAACAAAACTATTTATTCTTCACTTACAGTTCCTTGAAGTATACTTAAATTATTTTCTTCAAAATAATAATCAAGATTTACTTTTTGTAACTTTTCAGTAGGTGCGGATAAAAGGTTTGTATAGTTATTTTGGTTTTCCAGTTTATCACCTTTAATGCCATCTTTCTCTTGGTTTGGTGCGTTTTCTAACTTATCATTACCGAAGCCTAATGTGTTGGATAAGATAATTTTTAACTCATCATATACTTTTTCTAGGTTTTGAGGCAGAACTGAAATTAATTCAACGCCGTCTTGGAAAATAGATTCCTTATTCCAATCAAGGAGTTTAGAGGGGGAATTGTTCATTGTATAATATGATCCTGCAAAAAAAGAAATCGAACTTATTAATAAAATGGCGAAAAGCTTTTTGATCATAATTTATCATCCTTCTTTCAGTGATAAATACATACTTTCCAAAAAAGGATGAAATTATAACTATAAGTTAATAATTAGAAAATGTCCGTTGAGAATAAAACCATTTATTGATGAACTCATTAGACTGTATGGCTAATAATCGTGAATTTTGAGTTGGTTTGAATTATAGATATAACTTTTCACTTAACTCTAAGATTAAGTGGTTTTTGACTGTATAATATTGAATTTCAAGCATATATAAGAATACAGTATCAGTAATCGAAATTACTTTGTCCTCTAATCATTTCTTGAAAATTCCCCCAACAAAAAAGTATATTTCGCCAATGTCTTTACCAGAATAGTACAAGCATACTATTGAATAAAAAAGGGGTTACATTGTTTGAAAGTGAAACTTGCATTTTTTCCTCGTAGCAAACTGTTTTTTGCGGGATTACTTCTATTATTCTTATCCATTTTAGATTCGATTTTCACAGATTTCGGGATTCGATATAACCACATTACTGAAGCAAACCCACTCATGCGATTAGTATATGAAAATAGTGTTATTGTGTTCTATTCGTTGAAAATTATGTTTCCATTATTGTTATTGTACATCCTCAGTAAGGTTCAGCTGAAAAGATCATTACAGCTCTTAATGGGAGCGGCTATTGTCATTTACTCCGTTGTATTCATTCAGCATGTTTGGTGGATTTCATTAGTCATTTAATCAGTAGTTTCCAGATTCTAAGAGTATTTTAATGCTATTAGTCCTTAATCTTCTCGGAGGTTAGGGGCTTTCTTTTGCTGAAAAGGGGAATAATGATATATCAATCAAGTTAGAAAACTACCCTTTATTCAAACAAAAACCTAGCTTCTAAGGACGTGAATATTCTGCTAAATAACAAACATCGGAGTTAGCGCAACAAACAGACGAGTTAGTGAAACAAACACCAGAGTTAGCGCAACAAACAGCGCAGCTACCACAACAAACACCCTAGTTAACACAACAATCCCAAAACCACCCCCAAAACAACACAAAAAAGCCGCCCATTAAGGCGGCTTTCCAAATCATTCAATCCAATTAACAATTCAACTACACAACCTACACTCATTTCCGGCCATCTTTCTTCACCGCAAGCAAAAACTGCGGAATCTTCAGCATTCTCTTCCAGCGTGTAGGTTGTGTAATCAAGCGGTGGAACCATTCCAAATTTAACTTAAGGAAGATGTCTGGTGCGCGATCAATGTTCCCGGATAGTATATCTAAGCTTCCACCAACACCCATCAAGATAGAATTAGGAAACTTTTCGAGATGTGCAGCAATCCATTCCTCTTGCTTTGGAGCGCCTAACGCTACGAATAAGTAGTCAGGAGATACGGCTGCCGCTTTTGCTGCTACTTCATCACCGTTACCGTCTCCGCCATAGCCATCAGCGACTCCGACGATTTGAATATTAGGGTACTGGGCTATTGCCATCTCAGCTGCTTTCGCTGCGATACCAGGCTTGCCACCATACATGAAAATTTTATTGCGCGTGTCCGTTGCATTCGCAACAGCCATAAACTCATGTACTAATTCGACCCCTGGTATGCGCTCTTTTAATGGTTGTCCTAGCATTTTGGAACCAATGACAACGCCTATACCATCTGCCACTACATAATCAGCAGTGTGTAGTAGTTTTTCATAACTAGGTAGCTCTTTAGCAAGCATAATGATTTCAGGATTCGCGGTTACGATCCATACTTGTCCATCATGTTTTGTGACTGTATTTACAAATTCTTTTTTTGTTGTATCCGCAATCGGGATCGATAAAATATCTATTTTTTTCATTTAAAAACCTTCTTTATAAAAGCATTTCTTTCTATTATATAGTAAAGCATCTGAAAGGGGCGTAGTTAACGTGTAAACGTCCAATATGTTTACTTCTTACTATCAACGCCTACAGTCTCTTTTACCCAATCAACGGATCTTACAGCCTGTTTTTCAACATCCTTCAAAAGCTCTACTGAATAGAAACCGTCTTTATTCATAATAGCAGTTGGGGTGAAGCGGGGGGAAGTGATTCGAATAGCCCCTTCAGCATTTTTTACAACATTTAACGAGCCGATGCCACCAACATAAGTAGATGGATCTTGCATAGCCGAGAAGAAATTACCTAAAGAGTAAAATACATGCGTCTCGTGTCCGTCTTTTGCGGTTATTTTCTCATAGGGTTGTAAGACATGTGGATGATGACCAAAAATTATATCTGCACCAGCTTCAGAAATGACTTTAGCCATTTGTTTTTGCTTCTTATTTGGTGTAGATTGGTATTCGGTGCCCCAGTGCATATTGACGATGATGACGTCGCTATTAGGGCGCATTTTTTTGATGTCCTTTTGAATAGTGTCAAGATCGATTCGATTAACTAGGTAGTCTTTACCGGAAGGTGTTTCATTATCATTTGTTCCATAAGTGTAAGATAAAGTTCCGACTTTAATACCTTTGACATCGATAATACGCATCTTTTCGCGATCTTTCGCGGATTTATATGCCCCAACATAAGGAAGGCCATAAGATTTGATATTCTTAAGAGCAGCTAGAACGCCTGCTTCACCACGGTCTAATGTGTGATTATTAGCTACTGACAAGAGATCAACACCAGCTTCTTTTAAATCACGAACAATATAATCAGGGCTTGCAAATTTAGGGTATCCGGATAAGCCAAATTCTTTTCCTATTGGTAAGGATTCCTGATTCGCTAGCAGAAAGTCGTAGCTCTTTAATGTATCTTCTACCCCAGCAAAAGAAGGGGAGTAATCTTGGTAATATAATAATTGTTCATGCAATAGGATATCACCAATCATAGCGATGGAAATCTTCTTATCCTTTATGACAGGCACCTTTTGCTCAACTTGCTCAACTTTTTCTTGTTGTTTATCAGTAGTAGTTTCATTGGATGGTATTTTTTGATATTTTTCAGAAATCGTGCATGCGCTAAGTAAAAAGAGGGTACAACATATTAATAGAATTTTTTTCAAAGAAAATCATCCTTTCTAAGTCCATTTTCTATAGATTGTGCTATGATAAACTTTGTGAAAAATGATTACTACATTTTTTGAAACTTTAGATGTAGTTAATCCGTCTATTATAGTAATGAATTTTATGCAGACAGGAAGTGGATGTGAAAGTGACTAATAATAGGAGATATAATCCCAAAAATACATCCTTTAAACGTGTAGTAGCTTCCGTTATTTTAATCATAGCAGTTATTGCAGGATTATACACACTCCTTACAAAAAATGATGAAGCGACAAATGAACCCAATGTGAAAGTGGCTGATGTCCAAAAGCCAACTTCGGAAGAACCAAAAGAAGATTTAGATGAGGGCACTTCTGATAAGCAAGAAGGATCTGTCACGTCAGCTGTTAAAGATGGCATCACGAATGAAGATGTCACCGATGTGATAATGCCTAAAAACGATACTTCTGCTATTATTGCGAATGCAAAAACGCAAGTGTACACTGTCTACACAGACTTACAACAAGGATCGGGCTTTCTTTTCAATAGAAAAGGGGACATTATTACAAATGCCCATGTTGTAAAGGATGCATCCTATGTATTTGTAACAAATGAGCATGGTCAAGAATTCCAAGGACAAGTAATAGGTATCTCCAAAAAAACAGATATTGCACTGATTCGTGTTCCAGGTTTAGAAGGGAAAGACCCACTTGTACTGGATACTACAAAAGCAAAAGTAAATACGCCAGTCATCGCCATTGGAAGTCCAAATAACAAGGGTGGTACATCAACAGAAGGCGATATTAAGAGTTTAGATAAAAATTTTTCAGATGAATATAATTATTCAAATCTATATGAAATTACAGCAAGATTAGAGCCAGGTTCTAGTGGTGGACCTCTAGTTAATGCGCAAACTGGTAATGTTATCGGTATTAACTCCATCATTTTAACGGATAAACCTGAAATTGGTTACGCAATCCCGGTCTATTCAATAATGTCACTTATTACTAAATGGGCAGACCAAGACGTCGACATTAAACTAGATGACGAAGAAGATTACGATCACAAGCAGGATGCTTATTTAGATAAAAAATTAATTAAAGACTATATTGATGGCTACTATGAGCTATTCCCATACGCTATCAAAGATAAAAATAAAAACTACTATGAAACTTATTTGTTACCAAACAGTAGTGCAGCAACAACAGCAAAAGAGATGATTGCAAACTATTCATCAAAAGATAAAGAGTATCAAGATTTGAAGTTTACTTTTGGCGCAGTGCATATTTACGATGATTCACCGAACATCTCTGATCACTATGCGACAGCGACTATTAACTCGACTTACACTTATAAAGACGTTAAAACAGGTGCAAAAGGAACGATAAAACAATCTATTCAATACACAATTATTATTGATGAATACGGCGATTATCAGTTCTCTAAAATTGACATCTTATCAACAAATACTGATTTACCTACATCAGGTTCTGGTGATAAAAAAGAAGACGATAAAGAAAATGTAACTACTCCACCAACTGATGACAATGGAAAATCAGATGATGAAGAAACAGAAAAAGAAAAGGTACCTGTAGAAACACAAGGTACAGAAACATCTTCTGATGAAAAAGTAGAAGAATAAGTACCCAAACCTCGAGCTAGCAAAGCTCGAGGTTTTTGTATGTAATATAGACTTAAAAGTTTAGAAGAGAAGTAAGGTTACTAATTTTAAATATAAAAACCTCTAAGTAAAGGGCTTTTTTCTAAAAGTCCAATACTTAGAGGTTCTAAAGTGAATGATTTAATTAAATTAGTTTAAAGTACCATAGCTGTGTAAATAGCGATTCCAGTATCCATTGTTGATAGATTGTACTTGAACTTGGCTTCCAGCAGCATGTACGATTTTACCATTACCCATATAAATTGCTACGTGATCGATTGAGCCTCCACCTTGTGTGAAGAATACTAAATCACCTGCTTGTGGGTTGCTTGTATATCTCGTTTCACTACGTTGTGAACGACTTGTACGTGTGAGAGATTTACCTTGTTGTTTGAAAACATATTGTGTAAAGCCACTGCAATCAAATCCAGAAGTAGTCGTACCACCATAACGGTATGGAATACCAATATATTTAAGAGCTTGATCGACAATGTCGCTACCAGAATCATTACTTGCAGATGCTTTTGTTACTCTCTTTGATGTTTTTGATAGGTAATCACCAGACATCCAGCCGTTTTTGCCGTTTACTGAAACTTTATACCATGTTTTGTTATTAATAGTTTTTTTAGCAGACGCCTTTACAACAGTACCTGAAGAAACCGTTGTTTTTACTCTTGAGTTAGTTGAAGCATCAGTACGTAGGTTCAAGCTTGCAGTTGTTTTAAAGCGACTATTAACTTTAGTAGCAGTCGGGTTTGAAACTTGAGTTACTTCTACTGTTCCAACTTTTGTATTTTCTTTAGTGTTGTTGTCGTTTTCAGCAGCTTTGGCACTTCCAAAGGTAAGTGTTAAAGCAAGTGTGCTTGATGCGATTGCTGTAAATAATGCTTTCATATTCATCAATTCGTCCTCCAACTTTTCAACAATTTTTTTGTATATAATGTTCAACGATTATTTTGAATTTTAGTTTGTTTGACTAAGTAATACTTTAAAGAATTCAGAAAAGAAACACAATGCTATTTCGTTTACAGTTATATTACAGTTGTGTAACAAAAATGGGGATAAAGTTCTAATGACTTATGGTAATTAAGTCTTTGTCGCTTGAATATTAGTGGGAAATCACTAATTTGTATTACTTAAAAGTTAAACAATTTATGTGAAAGTAAAAATGGAGGAATAAGTCAGTTGATTTGAGTTTTTAGCGAAGCGTTTTGTAACATAATGTTACAAAATCTAGCCGTTATTGAAATATTTCGTTGCAAGTAACTTTGAAGTATTTCTAGAAGGGTATTTCGGTAATGAGTTCTACTTTGGTCAGGTTACTATTTTCTGGCTAGCCTAATTACACAAAAAAGCATTCCTGAGGCAATTTGAATCGCCGTGGAAATGCTTTTTTGACTGTGCTTTAAAACATCAGTACTGGATTGTAGAATACATTCTTTCATTTATAAGTTTAATCAAGTGAATAGAAACGTTTATAACTATCAAAATGCTGAGCCCAATAAGGTTCATTTACTGAAGAGACTTGAACATGTGTGCCACCAGCATGTACGAATTGACCATTACCAATATAAATACCTAAATGCGAAATACCAGTTTGATATGTATCACGGAAAAATACTAGGTCACCTACTTGAGGTGTATTGATATAGTAAGATCTAGCTTCATAACCAATAGCATTTGTACGAGTCATGGAAAGGCCGGCGTTATTAAATACATAGTGAATGAAACCGCTACAATCAAAACCTGCTGGTGTTTGTCCGCCCCAAACATAAGGGGTATTTTGTAAGGATAGACCTAAGCTAACAGCTTTTTGTTTAATTTTATTTGTTGAAACTGTTGGTGGTGTTGGTTTTGAAACATTTGTTGTATTTTCCTTGTCTTGTTGGATAGTAGAGTTTGAGCTATTTTTGACTTTTAATGTTTGTCCAACACGTATTAGATCAGAAGTTAAACCGTTCCAAGATTTCAACTGTGTTATCGTAATACCGAATTTATGAGCAATGCCAGATAGTGTATCACCAGCTACGATTTTATAGGAAGTAGCATTAACATTATTTGAAGTTGGTGGTTTAGTTGTTTTATCAGGCTTAGGCTTAGATGTTGTAGTATTACCATTTGGTTTACCAGCAGTTGTCGTTGTTGTAGGGATTTTAATCTTTTGTCCTACATATATTAGGTGATCTTTAATATTATTCGTTCTTTGAAGTGCACTGACAGATACTTTATATTTTGTTGAAATTTTTGAAAGTGTGTCACCTTGTTTCACTTTATAAATAGCTGTATTACTAGATGGAGAAACTGCATTTGTATTCACTGTATTAGATGGTGTTTTTGATGTTTGAGTAGATACTTTGCCGGAAAGTATCAATTTTTGTTTTGGATAAATTATATCTGATTTCAAGTTATTCGACTTTTTTAGTTTAGTGACTGTTGTACCATGTTTAAGTGCGATTGTGTATAAAGAATCACCACTTTTTACCGTATAAGTATTTGAACTTGCTTCTGTCGATTGACTATTTATACAAAGTGCGAGTGCACCTGTAGCCAGAATGGAATAGGCAGCTTTTTTCACAAAAATCACTCCTCTTTATATTTCAAATTGTCATCCCTGCTCTTTGTACCCTCATTCTATTGAAAAAAAACAGAGAAAACAATGAAATTAGTAAAAAGGGGTAATAAGATAGTGATTAATTTTTTAAAATGCGCAAGATTCGAAAGTAATGGTAATTTTAAACCATAAAAACCATTGTTATAAAAATAACAAGGGTTTTTATGACTAATTTAAAATAATAAAATTATATCAATAGTAATAAAAATAAACTATTTAACTATTTCAAGCCTAAATGGACTTTTAATTCAGTAGATACATCATTAAGTTCATTCTTATTCATCATATAATACCAAATACCATTCTTCGTCTGACCTTTTCCTTTATTAAAACAGAGTTGTTCAATCGAATTTAGAGCTTCTTTGTGCTTTTTTTGTAGCTCCATCATTTGTCCAAATGTTAAATTAGTTGAAATATTGTCACCAAGTGCATTAAAAATATCTTTATACTGCCATAGACTACTAACAGAAGCTCCTTCTTTTAGAATTCCTTGAATAAGTTGTTTTTGTCGTTCTTGGCGACCAAAGTCCCCGTTAGGATCTTCCTTCCTCATTCGTACAAATGAGAGTGCATGTTCACCATCTAATTTTATTTTCCCTTTTGGAAAACTATAACCGTCTTCCTTAAATGTGAGCATATTAGTCACTGTAATACCTCCAACAGCATCTACTATATCTTTGAAACCTTCCATGTTTACTTCCGTTACATAATCAATTGGAATATCAAGTAAATTTTCAACTGAGGCCATTGCCATTTTAGTGCCTCCAAAAGCATAAGCATGATTCAATTTATCACTCGTTCCGTACCCAACAATTTTAGTATAAGTATCTCTTGGAATACTGAGCATTTTCGTACTTCTTTCATTAGCATTAATCGTGAGTACAATAATCGTATCAGATCGTCCTTTATCATTTTCCCTTTGATCTACCCCTAATAGTAAAATGGAAAACGGCTCTTTTTTCTCTAAATTGACTTTTTCCACCCTCAATTCAGATTTATCTCGATTAATTTCTACGTGAACACTCTTTAAATTTGAAGCTAAATTAGCATATACGTTCCAAACATACATCCCAATTCCTAATATAATTAGTCCAATAATCCACGGCCATTTTCTTTTCTTCTTCTTTTCTATCGGTACATCCATTGGTATAACACCTCCAAAAAGTGGAATTCGACTATTCTATGTATAATCGCAAACTGATTCGACAATTTTGTCAATTATCATATTTACTGGAAAATACGAAATTATACAATATACTACAAAGTATAAAAGTAATCGACAAAAGTTATTTTTATGATCGACTTGCCAGAGAATGTGTCGTAAAAGGTAGTATGTATACATAACTGCTAAAAGTGATTTCAATGAAATTTTTATTTTTTCTTTGTGTAATGTCGTCGTTAAAGTTGTATCAAAACAACATGGAAAGACCTTTTAACAATATATTTAAATAATAAAAAAGCCCGCATTTCTCATGAAAAGGAGCTTTTTTTGATATCACTTTCGGCGAATTAGTGTTTGCTGCTTATTAAAACGTAAAGATAAAATAATCGAGGCTAATCGTTGCTGTTGTTCTTTAACAGTATGTAGTGAAATGTCCAGTATGACTATTTCACCGTGATCAAAATAAAGAATGGTTTGTCCTTTACTATATGCTTCATAACGATAACTATGATAAAACACCCATACACACTCAGGGTGATAAGGTGATCGTGTCGGATATGCGTAAATACCTTCGCCGATATAAAGTGGTAGCTTTTTTGAATAGCCGAGAAGTTCCTTCACAGCATCTATCCGACCTTGAAAAGTAGAACCATAGCGAATACAAATTTTTTCGAGTAGCTGAATAGGCGTTAAAGTCGAGTATAAATATCCATCTCTAGTCATTACCTTTGACTTCATTTCTCCTTCAAATAAGGGGGATAAAACGAATGAATTGGTAGTGATTAAATCTAAATCCTTATCAAACATCATCAAACACCTCGCATTTTCATCCATCATACGAAAATAACCAACTGAAATCAACATAATATTGTATAATTTCCAAATATTATAAATTATTAATGATCTTAAAGTAAGGTATACGTTAAATTTGGTGTAGTAAACGTTCACTATAGTCATTCGTCCTGGACGATAATTCCATATACGATAAGTAGTACCCGGGAATACAAAGCGTTGTGCACAACTAGAAAGGCCATCTAATGGACCGATTTGAAATTGTTTTAGCACAATTTGAACCAATGATTACAAGTATTATGAACCGCTGTCGTATTTATAGAGATCACGAGCTATATAGACAAGCAGCACGTATCGGACTTTGGAAAGCGTGGACAAAATATGAAGACAGTAGAGGTGACTTTGCTCCGTATGCCTACCGATGTATTCAAGGTGCAGTTTTAGATGAATTGAAGAAAGAATCTCGCAATGAAGATCAATATATACCTTCCGAATCAGATACGTTAGAAGTACTAATAAAAAACAACCATGTAGAAAGGTCGGGCACTCACATACTAGATACTATATTAGAATCACTACCGACTAAGGATTTACAGCTACTCATTCTACTGTATATAAAAGGATACAGCTATGACGAATTAGCGGTTATGGAAGGATTGACAATAGGAGGTATAAAAAAACGGAGAGATCGAATTATGAAGCAAATACGTGAAGAAAAAATGAAGAGTCGTAAAAAATAAGTAAAGGCTGATAGTTCATAGAAATGGGAGGTGGGAAAATTATGCAAATCGGAGTGAAATTATTAAGGAATCTATCAGTTTACCGTAGTAAATGTCGAAATCAGTAGCTTTCTCGGCAGAACTTCAAGAGGTGCTGCAGAAAATGTCATAGATAATAGAGAGTAAGAGGATAGTTGTAGAAGAGATTGTAGATTGAAGTGGGAATCGGTTGTCGAATTGACTACAAGCTTTTTGAGAATATATGATTTCTTCGCGAAAACGCATGAATTTAAATTCATGCGTTTTTCAGCATTGAGAAGTAAAAAAGAAAGTAACTGTAATATAACTTTAAGATATAATGCATTTGTAAAAGACTTGAAAGTAGTAAAAAGTAGTAAAAACAACCTCAATTTGCGAATAAGTTAGTTTTTTTATGATTTTTTATAGGTAAACGTATTTACGTGTAGCATATAGAGTAGTATCATAAACTCCATAAACATAAAAGCGTTTTCATATTTGGGAGGAAAGAAATTGAACGTTCAAAGCATTATTCGTAATCTAATAGTAGAAACACCATCTATACCTGGTAATTTGGCAAAGGTTGCTACAGCAATTGGCTCAATTGGCGGTGATATTGGTGATATCAAAACAATGAAAATCGGTACATTATCTACAATTCGTGATATTTCATGTACTTGTGCAGATATAGCTCAACTTGATCAGATTGTAGAAGCGATTAATAATATAGATGATAATATTCACGTTCGTTCAGTTTCGGATGACGTCATGAAAGCGCATGAGGGCGGAAAAATACATATGACGAGTCGAGTAGACGTGCGCTCATTAAGTGATTTACGTCGAATTTATACACCGGGTGTGGCGAACGTTTGCCAAGAAATTCAAAAAGAACCCGAAAAAGCACATTATTACACGAGCATTGGTAATACTGTTGCCATCGTTACTGATGGTACAGCCATTTTAGGTTTGGGGAATATAGGACCAGTTGCAGGTATGCCAGTGATGGAAGGGAAGGCCGTATTATTTGATCAATTTGCCGGTATTAGTGGTATTCCAATCCTACTCGATACAAGTAATCCTGATGAAGTAGTTGAAACCGTAAAACATATAGCAAAAGGTTTTGGTGGTATATTATTGGAGGATATTGGTTCACCGCATTGCTTCGAAATTGAAGAGCGTTTAAAAGCTGATCTATCAATCCCTGTTATGCATGATGATCAGCACGGAACAGCTGTTGTTACTTTGGCTGCAGTAATCTCAGCTTGTCGTTATGCAGGAGTTGAATTGAAAGATGCTGTTGTTGGTCAAATTGGTCTCGGTGCAGCAGGGCTGGCAATTTGTCGTATGCTAATGGCTTATGGTGTTAAAGAAGTATGTGGCACAGATCGCCAAGAGAGTGCATTAGTCCGTTTGCGTAGTTTTGGTGGAACGGTAGTAGGGTCAGTTGAAGAAACGATGGCCAAATGTGATATCGTCATTGCAACAACAGGGGTATCAGGTCTGATTAAACCGTCAATGGTGCGCGAAGGACAAATCATTTTGGCCCTTTCAAATCCATATCCAGAAATCACTCCTGAAGATGCAATTGCTGCTGGAGCTTCATACGCTGCAGATGGACGCCTAGTTAATAATGTTTTAGGCTTCCCTGGAATTTTCAGAGGGGCATTAAATGCTAATGTTAAAAGTATTACGTACCCAATGTTATTAGCTGCCGCTAATGCCATTGTAGACGCAACGCGAAACGGTGACCTTGTACCACACCCACTAGATCCAAACGTCCATAAATCGGTAGCAGAAGCAGTTGAAAGAGTAGCTTTAATAGAGATGGCAAATATAGATTAATAACAATAGACCGCTTATTAAGCGGTTTTTTTGTATTAAAAAAGCATTTCGCAAATGCGAAATGCTTTCTCTCAAAGCCATTTTATTTTTTCTCTAATTCCTCAACGGAGAATACGCGACCATATGCATCTTTATAAACAATATGTTCACTACTTAATTTTGTTGGAGAATCAAGTCCTGCAGCAGCTGCTACACGGAAAAGACCTTCACGCATTGAAACAATATAGTTTGTTACACGGTATTTTTTTTCATCAATGATTAATCCATTTTGTAACTTAGGATTCGTTGTTGCTACACCTGCTGGACAATCATTTGAATGACATCGCTGTGCCATAATACAGCCAACTGATATCATAAAGCCTCGTGCGATATTGATTAAATCTGCACCTAAAGCAAGCATAACAGCTGCACGGTCAGGTGTAATTATTTTTCCGGATGCGATGATTTTCACACGATCACGTACACCATGGCGAACCAATGCATCTTGTAATAACACTAGGCCTGAATGGATAGGTAGGCCTACACCATCAGCTAAATCTTGGAATGTAGCACCAGTACCACCTTCAGCGCCATCAATTGAAATGAAATCAGGACCTTTTCCAGATTCCTTCATATAAGTAGCCAACTCATCCGCATCTTGCGGGCTACCGACTACAATTTTAATACCTACTGGCAGACCACCATGTTCTCTAATCTTTTCGATGAAGTCAAATAGAGTAGGGAAGTCATCAAATTGACGGAAGCGGTTTGGGCTATTAATCGTGACAAATGGTTCAATATTACGGATATTAGCAATTTCTTCTGTTACTTTTTCCGCTTCAACGTGACCACCACGTGTTTTAGCACCTTGCGCCAATTTTAGTTCAAATGCTTTTACATGAGGCATGGCTGCTTTTTCAGCGAGCTTTTCCCAACTGAATTCACCATCTTTTGTACGATAACCAAAGAGACCTGAGCCAATTTGAGCAATTAAATCCGTTTTACCTGCTAAATGGTGTTCTGAAATACCACCCTCACCAGTATTCATCCAAGAACCTTTTGCCATACCAATTCCTTTTGATAACGCAGTGATGGCATTTTTGCCAAGTGCACCATAACTCATAGCAGATTGACCAACTAAACTACGAACGTGAAAAGGCTCACGGCAGTTAGCGCCTATTACAACAGCATCATCTTCTGACAATAACCATGGATTGATATCAACTTCTTCAGTATGTTCTTTACGTGAAAATAAATTGTCCGCATCCATTACATATTTCTTTGTATGAATGCGTTCTTCTGAATCCACATGTAATTCATCCACTTGTTTCGTGAACATTGCATTACGAATATAAAACCCTGCTTCATTAAAATCACGTTTTGAGCCGAAACCAATAACGTTTCCTAAGTATTTCCCAGGTAATACAATATGTAAAAAATCTTCACGATTAAATGGTTTCCCGTCGTGATCATCGTCAAATAAGTATTGACGGAATTCAGGACCGACCTTTTCAAGGATATATCTCATTCTTCCTAAAATAGGAAAGTTTCTTAGAATAGCGTGTTGCTTTTGATGACGGTCAAGGAAATATAAAAAGACTACTGAAATTAATGGAATAACAACTAATACGACTAGCAATATGAGTAATATAGAAGAAATACCTTCAAACCACCCCATATGCGTCACACCCCTTTTTTATATAAAAATCATAATCTATATCAATAACTTATATAACATATCACAATTTGAGATAGATTCAAGGGTTGAATAATAGATAAAAAATATAGAAAATACTATATTTTTAGAATAACTAGAACTCTTAAGTCGCGTAAACACAAAAATACCCAGAGCACGAAGCTCTGGGTAAGTTGATATAAAGTAGCTTATTTTCTAATAAATAATGAAATAATCCAACCAATGATTGTTCCAACTATTGCAGGTACTAACCAACCAATACCTTCTGCATAAAGAGGTAAGTGACTTAATAGATCTGCGTATGCTGGGATATCCATTTTGGCTGCATGTAAACCGTCATATACACTAACTAGTGCGGTAGCGATTAATGCAACAGTGTAAACAATTGATGCGCCATTAAAGAATTTATCGATTAAAGCTAAACTCATTAACACGATGGCAATTGGATAGATAGCTAATAGTACTGGTAAAGAGATCGAAATTAGTTGCTCTAAACCAAAGTTCGAAATAGCCGTACTGAAAATCGCGAAAATGAAAACAAAAGCTGGATACGAAATTTTAGGGAAAAGTTTTGTAAAGAATTGAGATGATGCTGTTAATAAACCAATTGAAGTAGTTAAACAAGCAAGTAAGATAACTGCTGACAATAGAATATTACCAAAATCCCCATAAAGAACGTTTGCCGATTTTGCAATAATTTCAGCGCCACTACCTTGAGCGCCAATTGTTTGGAAGCTAGATGCTCCAATATAACCTAAAGAAATATAAACTAAAGCTAAACCAGCTGCTGCAATAAATGCAGCAAAAATAGTTGTCTTAACAATCTTTTTACTATCGGTTACACCTTTAGCATGTAAGGCTTGTATAATTACAATTCCGAATATTAAAGCAGCTAAGAAGTCCATTGTTAAGTATCCTTGTAGGAAACCTTCAGTAAATGGCTGCGTAGTATATTTACCAACCGCTTCACCGGGACCGTCCATTGGTGTAATAATACTTTTTGCTGCTAAAAGAGCAATTACTAATAGAAGTAATGGAGTGAGAATTTTACCAACACGGTCAACTAATTTAGTTGGATTTAGTGCAAAGAATGTTGTTATTCCGAAGAAAACGATTGTAGAAATCAATAACGGAATAGAAGATTCACGCATCGCATCTGATAAAAATGGTGAGACACCAATTTCATAAGATACTGTACCAGTACGTGGAATTGCGAAGAATGGTCCAATTGCTAAATAGACGATTGAAGTAAATACGATTCCAAATATAGGGTGAACTTTACCGGCCATATCTTGTAATTGTCCGCCAGCTTTAGCAACAGTGATAACACCAATCAGTGGTAAACCAACACCGGTGATTAAAAAACCAAGCATTGCTAAACTAAATGATTCACCAGCTTGTTGTCCTAATTGCGGAGGGAAGATAATATTTCCTGCACCTAAGAATAATGCAAATAGCATTAAACCTACTGCAACTTGCTCCCCAAGTGATAAAGATTTGTTCTTCATAAGTAAGGCTCCTTTAAAAATTTCTTGCGTAATGATTTCATCTATGAAAACACAACACTGATTTTCCGTATGATAAATAATCTTTGTAATCTGAAAATTCTAATTACAAAAGTTATAAAAGTTACTAAACAACTTTAACATGAATATGTTAAGAATGGAACCTTAAAAAAAAGACAAGCTAGTAGGTTTTTTCTCAATCTAGCGCTTTATAGTAATAAAGCGCTTTCATTTAACGGAAAACGATTATGGAGATAGTGTAAAGGAACTGTTAAGTTTTTGTATAATGAAACTTTTAGTCTATTTTCTATGCTAGATTGTCCTTAAGGGGGAATATATATGTTTATATGGAATAAAATGGACCTAAGAAAGAAGTATTTTCTTTCACTTAGTATTACTTTGCTGTTATTTGCCATTATGACAATCACACTTACTTTTCAAGTAAACGAGAATAGAAAATGGTCTCAAGAATTAGATAGTTTATCGAAAAGTATTAATGACATAGATATGTTATCAAAGGAATTCAGTACATTATATATTGCAATTATCCATTATGCAGGGGATCCTTTAGCTAAGCATGATGCTTCGTATGGCGCTTCGATGTCTACTCTTGAAAGTTTACTGAAAAAATCCGGGGATGTAGTGCAACAACGAGACTCGGAAGCAATCGTAGTGGAACTAAATAGGATTCATGAATTATACATAAAGCGTTTGAAAGTATCAGTTGCGAAAAAAGACAATATCGCAAAACGACGTCAACTTAACTCGGTATATCAATCGTATGACAATATAGAAAAAAACTTAAACACAATTCGGGCGGGAGCATCAACGGAACGTGAACAGATTTTGCAAAGTATGAATGAAAGCCAGCGAAGAACATTAATCGTATTATGTGTGTCATTCCTACTGGCGGTAGCTATATCGACCATATTAATGGTGATCACAAATCGCCAAATTCGCCAACAACTTGAATTAGTTGCACAAACAGCAAAAAGTATTTCAAAAGGAAATTTGAACGTTGTAGATTTACCTATACATACGAATGACGAGATAGGACAAGTATCGACAGCGATGAATCATATGAAACATCAACTTGTAGAGATGCTTCAAATAATTAAATCGTCAGCACATGAAATATCAAATGACAGTCATGTACTACAAAATTATTCAGTACAATCTTTAGAGGGATCCAAAATAGTTTCAGTCTCACTTAAGGAGTCTTTACAAAATGCAAAAGCACAGCAATATTCATCTGATGGTATTGTCGCTTTTATGGAACGCTTCTCAGATAATTTGCAACAAATGGTTGGTCAAGTAGAGCAACTGTCAGTAAAGGGGCTTCAAGCGGAACAATATGTAGAAGATAGTAGTGTATCAATGACTGAAGCAGTAAGTAAAATGACTGGGTTACAGCAACTTCTAATAGAAGCAGAGCAGGAAAGAATACTTTTGCAAAAGCGTACTGATGAAATTGTCCGTGTCTCTCTTTCGGTAAAACAAATTGCCAAGCAAACGCATTTGTTAGCATTGAATGCCGAAATTGAAGCGGCACGATCTGGTGAAGCAGGGAAGGGGTTCGCTGTTGTAGCAGAGGAAGTTCGTAAATTAGCGAAGGAAGTTTCGAATGCTGCTCACAATATTCATAATTTGTCCGATGATATAACTGTGCAAGGCGCAACAATGGCGAATACTTTCAACTCGGGTCTCATAACATCAGAAGAAAGTGCAACAGCAATTCAAAATGCGGCACAGCAAATGACGATTATCATACAATATATAGGCGATACACTGGGACAATTTAAAGCGATGTCCAGACAAATACAAACTGTAGAAAAAGAAAAAGAAAGTACTAAAACCTTGATTCACCAGTTAAATGACGCTATTTTTCAAAATACTGAGCATATTGAAGAGACGACATTGTTTTTAAACGATAATTTATTAACTATCGAATTATTGTCGGCACGTATTCATGATGTCTCTGATCAAGCGATGACTATGCGTCAATCAACAACGAAATTTGAAATGTCCAGTTAAATGTAATATATGGAAAAATGTTTAGCCTTCCTAGGAGGGGGGTACAATATTAAGCAAATGCCGTAATGCTTCTCCTAACTGCATTGTTGGGAGATTTTTTCTGTGAAAGTGGGAACTATTTAAAGGGAATCGTCGTCCTATAAAAGAATTGACTAGAGTGTAAGAAAGTAATAATTTCGGTTAAACGAAGTGTGTTTTCTAGTAATTCATGCTATAATACATTGTAAATAAATTGTAAATATATTGGATGCATATTTTCTGCGTCTATAAAATATAAATGAAAAGAGTTATTAAGGAGGAAGGGTATGACATACCTTGCATGGATTGTAGCATTCATAGCTTCAATTTTACTGACTCCGCTTGTGAAACGACTCGCATTTCGTGTCGGTGCGGTCGATCGTCCAAATTATCGAAAAGTGCATGCTAAAATTATGCCAAGACTTGGTGGCTTAGCCATCTATCTTGCATTCCTCATAGGGATTTTGATTTTACGACCTATGCATGAAGCAATGCTTCCTCTATTAATTGGGAGCTTTGTCATTATTGTGACAGGCGTCCTTGATGATATGTTTGAGATTTCAGCGAAGGCTAAACTACTTGGTCAGTTAATTGCTGCAGTAATCGTAATATTTTTTGGCGGAATTCAAATTGACTATATCAACATTCCTTTCGGTGGAGAACTTAATTTCGGTTTCTTAAGTATCCCATTAACAATCATTTGGATTGTGGGGATTACGAATTCGATTAATCTAATTGATGGACTAGATGGCCTTGCTGCTGGTGTTTCAACTATCGCATTAATAGCACTTGCTGGAATGGCCTTTATCATGGGAGATATATTTGTTATTATCATGGCTACAATGTTAGCTGTAAGTACTATCGGATTTTTATTTTACAATTTCCATCCTGCGAAAATTTTCATGGGGGATACAGGATCGTTGTTCCTAGGCTTCATGATTTCAGTTTTAGCTTTAATGGGATTCAAAAACGTTGCGTTTGTTTCACTAGTTATTCCGATTATTATGTTGGGCGTACCAATCTCAGATACATTCTTTGCGATTGTTCGCCGTTTGTTAAATAAACAACCACCATTTTCACCAGATAAGTCACATTTACATCACTGCTTATTAAATGTTGGTTTCACACATCGCCAAACTGTAATAATCATTTATGGAATGGCATCGATGTTTGGTTTAGCGGCGATTGTCTTCTCTATGGCTAAGCTATGGGGAGGTATTCTACTTATAACCGTACTGCTTATTGCAATTGAATTATTTGTAGAAATAATCGGACTAGCAGGATCGAACTATAGACCGCTATTAAACTTAGTGCGTAGTAAAAGTAAATAATAAAAGACGATATTGCAGGGATGACTGCGATATCGTCTTTTTATTTGAAGATAGATATCTTTCTAGAGTAATTATGGATTTAAACGATAGTTAGTAACTTAAGGTCATTGTTATGAATTGTATAAGTGCTCACATTAAAGTACATAAAGGTCAGTTGTGTTTAGTGAGATAACGCTAATGTATTTACTTAAATAAACTACTCTCTAAAATTCTTGATGTAAAAAAAATCCCTTAGTCGTATGTGACTAAGGGATTTTCATGATTATTGATTATTATTGTCTGATTGATAGTTCGATTTATAATCTGAATTATATCCAGAGCCTTCAGCATTATTTGAGTCTGCTGCATTATCTGTTTCACCTGAAGTATCAACTAGGTTACTATCTGTTAGGCCAAGTTGAGTACGTAAGATATTTTGTGTTTCTGTTAATGCAGGCTCATCTAATTGGTAGTAGTAAATACCAGTAGAAGTATCATCATTACCTTTAAGGGACAATGATTCTACGTTTGGCATACCACCTTTAATGTATTCAAAAAATGATTTCATTTCATTGAAAGTCATATTTGTTTTCATATTGTTACCAACAGCTTCTAGAATGTTATCGTATTTAGTAAATGATGTAACGGAAGATGCTTTTTTCAGGATGGCAGCTAAAATCATTTGTTGGCGTTCACCACGTTGAATATCGCTATCTTGTTTACGCGTTCTTGCAAGTGCTAAAGCTTCACGACCATTTACCGTTTGTAAACCCGGTTTTAGGTTTACTGTACGCTTATCATTTTCATCAAGTTCATGAAGTTCATATGGAACATCTACTTCAATACCACCAAGAGCATCAACGATTTCGATAAATGCATCGAAATTTAAGCGGTAATAATAATCAACCGGGACGTTTAATAAATTCTCAACAGTATCAATTGTTGCGTTCGTACCCCCAAGATGTGCGTGCGTAATTTTATCTTTTCTGTCTACATAAGGAATATAAACATATGAGTCGCGAGGAATACTTAGTAACTTTACGGATTTCGTTTTATTATTTAACGTTGCTAGTAATAATGCATCAGAACGGGAATGTTCTGAACCTTGTCCGCGTTTTTCACTATCGTCGATACCGACAAATAGAATAGAAACATTATCTGTCATTGGTTTTACAACCGATTCACGTAAATCCGACTTTACACGTGTATTATCTTTGTCATATGCATTATTTGCAGCTTCTTCTGCTTTTTTTGTTAACCAATATGCATAGGTGCCAGTTGAGACAACCATAAGGCCAATCAGAATTAAAAAAGTGCGTAATATCAGTTTTTTCTTTGAGGGCTTCTTTTTTCTTTGGCCCATTCTTAAATTAGTCATACACGATCTCCTCTAAATTAGGAATAAATGCTATATATAAATATTGGACGTGTGGCGTATCCAAAAAGTTTCGAATGTAAATGTATAGCGAATTTTATTATACTATGCAGTTTTGTAACAGTAAAATTAAATTTATATTACTGCTTGTCGAATTCTAAAAATTCTTGCTTATTACAATTTACTTTACATTGCCCATTAGTCATTTCAATTATCCAATTCGTAAAGTCTTCTACTTCCTCTTTTGGTACAAAGGTATAAAAATCGACATCATCAGTATATTCAATGTTATCTAATATATAAGAAGAATTGCGAATAGCATTTTCTACTTTTCCTAACCATGTATAGCTAACGGAAACTTTCATCAAACTATGAAGGCGACGTTCAACAACCGTTGCAGCTTCAATCCCAACGGTAGTTGCTTTGCCGTATGCACGGACCAAACCACCAGCTCCCAATTTAATGCCTCCAAAGTAACGAGTTACTACAACAACAGTATCTTTTAAATGTTGTTTTTTTAATACTTCAAGCATAGGTACTCCGGCCGTACCGCTAGGTTCACCATCATCATTCGCTTTTTGAATTTGATCGTGTTCTCCGATTTGATAAGCTGAACAATTATGTGTTGCGGAATGATGCTCTTTTTTTATCTTATTTATAAATGTAATAGCTTCTTCTTCAGTCTCTGCTCGCGCGCAATGCGCGATAAATCTCGATTTTGAGATGATTATTTCATCTGTTCCAAAGCTTTTTAGTGTATAATAGTTTTCTCTCATGGTAAACTCCTTAAATAAATCAATTTATTTTTGACATTTAGTTGACACGAAATTTTAATAAAAAAAAATCATAAAAATGCTATAATTAACTTTGTGATGCAGGAAAATAGGTTCATATATATAATTATAATATATGCTCATTACTTCTTCAAAATGTAGCACAATTTGTAAGGGGTTTGGTATGGTGGGAGACAAAATTGATATAAAATCATTAGATTTAATTTTTAATCGAATGGTAAAAACAATAGACGAATCTAAAAGTGATATTTTTACAATCAGTGAACAGAGTAGACAAACATTTGAAGAAATGAAAATCGAACTGGAAGAAGTTCGTGAAAAAATCGCTGATGTAATCACTGAAAATGACATTTTAGAGACCAAAACGAAATTTGCCAGAGGAAGATTAGCGGAAGTATCAAAAAACTTCCAAACTTATTCTGAAGCAGAAATCCACAAAGCATACGATCAAGCAAATCAACTTCAAATACGTCATTCTGTTGTCCAAGCTGAAGAAAAGCAGCTACGTGAGAAAAGAGATGACCTTGAAAGAAGGATGCGCAATTTACTTGATACGATTGAAAAAGCAAATCATCTCGTAAACCAAGTAAATGTCGTATTGAATTATTTGACCTTTGATTTGAAGCATGTCGGTCCAGCACTCGAAAATGCGAAGATGAAAGAAGATTTTACGATTAAGATCATCGAAGCAACAGAAGATGAACGTAAACGTATTTCTCGTGAGATTCACGATGGACCTGCACAAATGTTAGCCAATGTATTACTTCGCACAGATTTAATCAATCGCACGTATCAAGAACGAGGGGTAGAAAAAGCATTACAAGAAATACTACAATTAAAAGATATGGTGCGCGATGCATTACATGAAGTAAGACGCATTATTTACGATTTACGTCCAATGGCTTTAGATGACCTAGGTATAATTCCAACACTAAAGAAATACCTTTCTTCAGTTGAGGAGTATAATAAAGGTACTACAATCCATTTTCAGTCAATGGGTGAGCAAAGAAGAATGGGGACAAATTACGAGGTAGCCATTTTTCGACTTGTACAAGAATGCGTAAATAACGCTATAAAACATGGCAAAGCACTTGAAGTATGGGTTAAATTCGAATGGTTGGAAGAACATGCCAATATAACTATAAAGGATAATGGTGTAGGATTCGATACTAATATTGTGAAAAAAAATTCATTCGGTTTAATTGGTATGCGCGAACGCGTAGAATTACTTAGTGGAGAAATGGAAATGATTTCTGAGATTAATAATGGAACTCGATTCATATTCAAAATTCCACTAAATCATGAACAAAAGAATTAAAGTAGTATTAAATAGGAGGATTTTATATGACAAAAATAATAATAGTAGATGATCACCAATTATTCCGTGAAGGAGTAAAACGCATTTTAGATTTTGAAGATACATTCGACGTAGTAGCAGAAGGCGATGACGGTACTGATGTTGTCCAACTTTATGAAGAGTATAATCCAGATGTTGTATTAATGGATATTAATATGCCTCAAAAAAATGGTGTTGAAGCAACAGCAGAACTTTTAGAGAAATACGCAGATGCAAAAGTTATCATGCTTTCTATCCATGATGACGAATCATATGTATCACACGCATTAAAATCAGGTGCTCTTGGTTATATGTTAAAAGAAATGGATGCTGACGAAATCGTTGAAGCTATCAAAATCGTAGCTTCTGGTGGTTCTTACTTACATCCAAAAGTAACTAAAAACCTAGTTGCTGAGTACCGTCGTTTAAGTGAACGCGAAAACAAAGGTTCATTCCATCAAACTGAAATTCGCCGTCCATTCCATTTATTAACTAAACGTGAATGTGAAGTATTGCAATTGTTAACTGATGGTCAAAGTAACCGTGCAATTGGTGAAACTTTATACATCTCAGAAAAAACAGTTAAAAACCACGTATCAAGCATTTTACAAAAAATGAACGTAAATGACCGTACTCAAGCTGTAGTGACAGCAATTAAAAACGGTTGGGTTGAAGTACGCTAATTGTTTAACACAATCAAGATGATGACAAGCTAGTTGACGCAAGTGAACATACCGTTGCATACTTGTGCTAAATTATGAATTAGCCTATTATTAAAAGTGCAGTTCAACTTTGAACATGATGCAATGTCAGAGCCTGCATTTAAAACTTGAATAGTATTGGTTACTTTCTACATTCTTATAGTTTGCGATTAGCACTGCAAATTTATTTGCACGCATTCTATCATTTTGTATTTGATGGTACCAAACACAACCCTGTTTCTCCTTGTCGAGAAGCGGGGTTTTGTGTTTTTTCTGCAACTTTCAACGTGCTACAAACGTCATCTATTTGTAAATAATTTTTTAAAAAAATGGTGTATTAATCGATAAAAAAGTTTAAGCTATAAGTTGGAACTTTGCATAAAGCTATTAATTTTTAGGTAATCTACAATTATGCTACAATATCCGCGGGAGGTTTTGGAATTGATTATAAAAAAATGGTTGCTTGTCCCAGTATGTGCCGTATTATTAGTGGCATGTGGCAATGATGACAGCACAACAAAAGATAATACTGGTTCAGTCAATGATGGTGAGAACGCATCAACATCTAATGCGGTTGACCATAGTATTAAAGATAAAACTGAAGAAGAAACAAATAACGAAACCAAATCAGAAAAATCAGCAATAGAAGAAACAAAAGAAACAAAAGAAACAAAAGAAACAAAAGAAACTAACGAAGACGAACAAGCTGTAGGATTTGCAATGCAAGATGGCAAAGTAGAAGCGGCGAAAAATGTTCCTGTAGAAGAAGAAAAAGCGCTCCTTCAAGCATTTGATGAATACGTTGCTGCTTTAAATGCAGAAGACCTAGAACGCTATAGCAAAACACTTTCAAAAAATCCTAGAGGCTTCAATCTAGAAGAAGATGTGGAATATCAAAAGCTAAACTTTGAAAATTTCGATTTAAAACATACAGCAAAAGATATCCATGTAGTGCAATATGATGAAAATGAAGCGCAACTTTTGTCTCAAATTACTGTTGAAGTAGAATTAGAAAATGGCGAACCTTTTAAACAGGCTGCCAGAACAAACACTGTCTTTGTTAAAGAAGATGGCAAATGGGTAGTAACAAGTGTAGCTGCTATTGGTGAAAAAATGGATTAAGAAAAGTGAGGCTGGGATAAAACAACTAACCTCAACAATGAAAAGCCTCGAAAATTTTACGATTAGTAAAATCTTCGAGGCTTTGTTTTTTAGTCTACTTCGTAGCCATTGTTCTCCGCTATGGCGGACGCTTTCCGCGGGCACGGCTCCACCCTTCTCCCTCACTTCGCTCAGTCCGGTGCTTCCGTTCGTGCTGTTCCCGCAGGAGTCGCCGCCTTCGCTCCGAACAACTAATGAACTCTTCTATTTCAATTAAATCTATTCATAATTTCAGGCATGAAAAAAGACATCTTCTCATAAAATTTAAGTACCCGTACAAAAATTAACACAGAAAGAAGTGTCCTTATGTTCAAAGATTATTACATGAATCAACTTATTTTACCGCTAGATATAGAAGTGAAATTACAAAAAACGAGATTGCATCATGCAATCTCGTTTTTTTACGTGAACTGAACCTATTTATGTCCCAGCCTCTTTCTATTTTTCCGTAAATAAAAACGAATAGTAGCGAAAAGTAACATTCTTTGTAAACACATTATTTTTCATTTCACTTTCTTACGATATTAATATACTATTGAAGTAGGAGCGTGAACGATCAATGACAACTGCCATCGTAACAGACAGTACAGCTTACTTAACTAAAGCCGAGCGTGAACAATATAATATTCGCATGGTTCCATTAAGTGTTGTAATTAAACATGAAACATTTGAAGAAGAAGTAAACATAACAACTACTAACTTTTATGATAAAGTACGAAATGAAAACGAGCTTCCAAAGACGTCTCAACCACCAATTGGTACTTTTGTGACATTATTTGACGAACTTTCAAAAGAATATGATGAAATTGTGGCTATACACTTATCAAGTGGTATTAGCGGTACATATCAAGGCGCTTTACAAGCCGGAGAAATGGTCCAAGGCATTGATGTCTATGGATTTGACAGTGAAATTTCTTGTGCTGTCCAAGGGTTCTATGTATTGAAGGCTGGAGAAATGGCCAAAGACGGTGCATCAGCGAAAGAAATTTTAGAAGCTCTTGAAGAAATGCGTAAAACAATGCGCGCTTATTTCATGGTGGACGATCTGGCTCATTTACAAAGAGGCGGTCGCTTATCAGCAGCTCAAGCTCTAATCGGTGGACTTTTACAAGTTAAGCCAATACTACATTTTGAAAACAAAGTCATCGTACCCTTCGAAAAAATTCGTACACGTAAGCGTGCTCTAAAACGAGTAGAGGATATGCTAGGTGAAGACGCAGCGAAATACGATCAACTTGATGCAGTAGTAATACACGGTAATTGTGAAAATGAAGCGAAAGAATGGATGGCAACTTTGCAAGATAAATTCCCAAATGTTAACGTCAAATTAAGCTATTTTGGACCGGTTATTGGAACCCATCTTGGTGAAGGCTCTATGGGTCTTGGTTGGGTGAAAAAATAAAGTAAGCGACGAACCCCCTTACAAATGTAGGGTGGTTTTTTTGTGGATTTGTAACTCTAAAAATGTTACTTGCCAACACATGCTGGAAATTGTAAAATAAATCCAACTCTAACCCTAGTAAGGAGGCAATATTTGCGAAAACGATTATTCAAGCAACGAAACAAAACATACCGCTATATAGGTATCTTAGAAAACCCGTCCCTGCGTGATTTCCTAACAGGACGCATTTGGCTACGTGAACATTCCCCTTTCTCAGAAGAACTAATCACCCAACACATCCAATTTGGCTATATCGCCACTCTCCCAGGTGTGAAGAAAAACTCCAAAATGAATTCTCAATTTAAGCGTATGAACTATATATGTAATCGATGTGTTAATAACAATCCAAATCTATTTGTAACTTATTATTGTGCAGCTTGTGAGCAAGCTTGCGTCTATTGTAGACATTGCATCAGCATGGGGCGTGTCAGCAGTTGCTCGGATCTCATAAAATGGGTTGGACCAACACCTAGAAAAGCAGCAAATCACCTATTCTCATGGACAGGCACCTTCACACCCTATCAGCAAAAGGCTTCGAAAGAACTTATTGAAAGTATAAATGCAAACAGAGCTCATCTAATCCATGCGGTTTGTGGTGCTGGAAAGACAGAAATTTTATTCCCAGCTATTTACGAATGCTTAAAAGAAGGAAAACGAATTGCGGTCGCAACGCCTCGAACCGATGTCGTATTAGAGCTAGTACCGCGCATTCAACAAGTTTTCCCAAAGACAAAAATACAAGCACTTTACGGTGGAGCAGATGTCGACAAGAATTACGCCCCGATTATTATTGCGACGACACATCAGCTTTACCGTTTTGAAGATGCTTTTGATACAATCATTGTCGATGAAGCCGATGCATTCCCATATACGCATGATGAAACTTTACAACAAGCAGTCATTAAAGCTAAAAAAAGAGATGCGCCAATCATGTACGTGACAGCAACGCCATCTGATAAACTAATCAACCAAATACAAAAACAGAAAGGTGGCTATTCATTTATCCCTAGAAGATATCATGGGCATCCACTACCAGTGCCACGTTATCAATCATTATGGCGATACAAAAAGCAGATTGAATCAACTAGGTTACCAAAAAAACTTATTCAATGGACAAAAAAACAGCTCCTTGAAAATAAACCTTTTCTCATTTTCTTTCCAACTATTGCTCTAATGGAAAAGGCCATCCCGTTGTTTCAGCAATTGGAACCAAACATTCAAGCTGTTCATGCAGAAGATCCAAATCGAAAAGAAAAGGTGTTAGAGCTCCGTGCAAAAAAAGTGAGAGGATTATTAACAACAACCATTTTAGAACGTGGTATCACAATACCTAACGTACAAGTGGCGGTAGTAGGAGCAGAAAGTGGTATCTTCACTTCAAGTGCACTCATTCAAATAGGAGGAAGAGTTGGACGTTCTTTCGACTGTCCAACAGGTGATCTTGTCTTCTTTCACCACGGTATCTCTATTGAAATGGACCGAGCAACAAAAGAAATTAAACGTCTCAATAATACGGAGCTAACAACAATATGAATATGATTTGTTATCTATGTTCAAAACCTCTAAAAAGACGATTAACATGGAAGCAACTGATTATGTATGAACAGCAAGCAGTCATTTGTCCTACTTGCCATAGTAAATTTGAGCTTGTTAAGCCTGAGGAACAAAAGTCTCCAGATATCCAAACATTATTTCATTACAATGAAGCAATGAAAGACTTCCTACATCAATACAAGTTTTTTAAAGATATTGTGTTAAAAGATGTATTTAGATCCGAAATTGCCAAAGCACTAAAAAACACTGATGCTGTTATTGTGCCAATTCCAATGCATCCAGAAAAAATAAAAACACGCACATTTGCACATATTGATGAATTATTGAAAGCAACTGGTATCCCCTATACACATTTACTAGAGAAAATATCAATTGAATCCCAATCATCTAAATCAAAAGTAGAACGTGAACAAAGCGCTCAATTATTTCAATTAAAACCGAATAGTATAATTGAACATCGTCTACATATTTTAATAGATGATATTGTGACAACTGGAACCACTTTAAAACATGCCAAAGCGATACTCTCTGCGGCTGGAGCACCTTCCGTAAAAGCATTCACCCTAATTCAAGGTTAGTCATAAAGATACAAAAAATCGTACGATTCTTTACAAACTCCCTGCATTTTATAAATTTTATGTTGATTTTACCGACAATATAACTAGTATATTAAGTAGTAGAATTTAAATTCCAGGGGGTAAGAACATGGGTGAATTGCGAAGCTGTCCAAAATGTGGGGACTTTTATAACTATACTGGCATTAGAGAAGTTTGCGGAAAATGTGCGCAAGAAGAAGAGAAAATGTACGAGGATGTATACCGTTTCTTACGCAAACGCGATAATCGATCAGCTACAATCGAGCAAATTGTCGATGCTACAGGTGTAGAAGAGGACTTACTACATAAATGGGTAAGGAAAGGTCGCTTGCAACCAGCTATGTTCCCAAACCTAGGCTATCCTTGTGACAGCTGTGGAGCTCTAACTACAAAAGGCAAGCTCTGCATTAATTGCCAAACCGAACTAAAATCCGAACTCAATAAATTCGAAGCAGCACGCGAATTCAGAGAAAGCGTAGAAGAATCAGAACGAACAACATACTATGCCGACTCAAATAAGAAAAAGCAATAAAGTATAAATCTTCGCATACTTAGGTATGTGGGGATTTTTTGTTTTGGGGGTTACTTGTTTTTGGGTGAGGGAGCTTGTGAGTAGTGCTAAAGCGAGAGCGGAGTAGCGCTAAAGCGGGGTCGAGTAGCGCTAAAGCAGGAGTGAGTAGCGCCAAAGCGAGAGTGAGTAGCGCCAAAGCGGTGGTGAGTAGCGCTAAAGAGAGCGAGTAGCGCTAAAACGGGAGTGAGTAGCGCCAAAGCAGGAGCGAGTAGCGCCAAAACCCGAATGACTAGCGCTAAACCGAGAATGACCAACCCAAAACAAACACCACCAAAAACTCCCGTCAATTACCCTCCCACAAATAAGGCATATAGCACTAGCAATTAAAAAACGGATTAGGATGTCTTTCGCTTTTATTACAAAATACTTAACATCGATATAAACCAACCGAAATAATGAATATATAAAAGGAACGATTGAGAGGAGGCCATTCTATATGAAAATTACTAACTATGGCGTAAACGCTGTAAACCCATATAAAAACCAGCCTGTAAAATCTGATTTTGCCAATAAATCGGTAGCGAATAAGGCAGATCAGCTAGAAATTTCATCAGCTGCAAAGGATCTTCAAGGAATCGTAAGTTATGCAGATGAAAGAGCTGAACGCGTACAAGCGTTAAAAGCACAAATTCAAGAGGGCAATTATAAAGTAGACGCAAAACAAGTCGCTTCAGATTTATTGAAATATTACCGCCCATAAGTAAAAGGAGTATGAGAAATGTCCATTGAAATGATTTTATCTATTTTAGATAAATTAGAAAAAATGCATAAGAGCCTGCTAGAACTTGCATATCACAAAACGGAGTTCATCAAGACAGGAGACATGGACGGACTCGATCAATTGCTCAAGGACGAGCAATCGCACGTAGCTGCCATCTCACAGCTCGAGCAACAGCGTCAGCAAGCGGTAACGGATTACCTTAAGGCAAAAGGAATTGCCTCTGCTGAACATGCAACTGTCGCTCAAGTAATTGAAGTAGCTGATACGCCAATTGAACAACTTAAATTAGACGAAGCACGCAAAAAACTGCTACTCGTCATCGAAACTCTCAAGCACCAAAACGACCTAAACCAAAAAATGATTTTCCAATCACTTCAATTCGTCAATATGACATTAGATATGCTGCGACCTCAACCAGACCAAATCAACTACTCACAAACCGAAGTTCGTGGCAGTACTTTAAAAACCAGCTTTGACTCACAAGCATAAAGAAACAGAGGAGGAAATAAAATGCGCTCCACATTTATGGGATTAGAAACAAGTAAACGAGGGTTGTTTACACAACAAAGCGCCCTATATACAACAGGCCACAATATCTCGAATGCTAATACAATTGGCTACTCTCGCCAACGCGTCAACATGCAATCAACATTAGGTTATCCAGGTGTTGGTTTAAATGCCCCGAAGACCGCTGGGCATATCGGAACAGGGGTAGAAGCTGGATCTGTAGAACGTATCCGTGACCAGTTTCTAGATAGGCAGTTTAGACAGGAAGCAACTAAGCTTGGATACTGGGGTGCTAAAACTGAAGCTATTAGTCAGATGGAAGACATTATGGCTGAACCATCTGAATATGGTTTAAACCAAGCATTCAATGATTTTTATAAATCATTTCAAGACATAAGTACTAATCCAGAAAATGCTTCTGCTCGTAAAGTAGCGCTTGAAAATGCTAAACATCTAGCGGATTCTTTCAACTATATAAACTCGCAGCTTAAGGAAGTTCAAGGCAACTTGAAAAATGAACTCAAAGTTGAAACCGATGCTATTAACTCAATCTTACGTCAAATTGCTGAAATAAATGAACAAATACAAAAAGTTGAACCGAATGGATATCTACCAAATGATTTATACGATGCGCGTGATAACTTAATAGATCAATTATCAGAATATGTACCTATAGAAACTAGCTATAATAAATCTGGTGGTAATGCTTTAGGAATTGCTGAAGGATCAGTCGTTATAAAACTAAAAGGATCAGGTACAACGCTAGTTGACGGAAATAAAGTAGCACAATTACAAGCTCAAGGTAAAAGTATAGATAAAGATGGTAATATAACTGGAGCAGCTGGTGCATTAACTGATGATTTAACAGAATTTCAAGTATTTACGGGTTTTGGTGTTTCGAATTTAGTGAGTGTAGAGGATGCTAAGAACTTGCAATCAAATCAATTTGGTGCCTCTTCTATAAAGGTACAAGATATGCAAATTGGTGGCGGTAAAATGATTTCACTTGCTCACTCATATGGGTATGAAAAAAACGGAGTAGCATTGCCACAAGGTGACTACCCAAATACTATGCAAGAGCTAAGCAAACTAGCAAATGCATTTGTTAGTGCGTTTAATCAAATTCACAATGCAGGATACCAATTGAATAGTGCTACAAAAGGAACTGATTTCTTTAAAATTGATGCTGATGGTAAAGTAACAGTCGAGATTACAGACCCGTCTCAAATTGCGGCATCTACAGCGCCAAATGAAGAAGGTAATGGTAAATTAGCAATTATCTTATCTAATTTAAAAACAACTGCTTTATCAGACGGCAAAGTAATCGATTTAGGAAATGGTAGTTCAATTACATTATCATTCAAAGCGGGAGAAGATTTAGAAGGGGCTACAACACAATCTTTCTACCAAGGTCTTGTAGGTAAAATTGGTGTAAGTGGCTCTGAGGCAGATAAAATGGCGTATAACGCAGCTACAATCCAATTAACAGTTAGTAACAAACGTGCCTCAGTAAGTTCAGTTTCTCTTGACGAAGAAATGACGAATATGATCATGTTCCAGCAAGCTTATAATGCTTCAGCACGAATGGTCACAGTAGTGGACGAAACATTAGATAAAATCATTAACGGTATGGGCCGTGTAGGTGTATAGGAGGTTAGGTAAATGCGTATAACACAATCAATGCTATCAAGTAATATGTTACGTAATTTAAGCAATAGCTATAACAAAATGGGTAAACTTCAACAACAAATTTCATCTGGTTCTAAGCTTACACGTCCATCAGATGATCCGGTTGCTGCTATAAAGGGAATGGGCTATCGTACAGACTTAACAAAGAATGCCCAATATACACGTAATATGAATGAAGTAAATAGTTTGTTAGATACGACTGACGAAGCTTTAAGTCAAGTTGGTGAGGCTTTAAAACGTGTGCAAGAACTGGTCACACAAGCAGCAACTGATACACATACAGATGAAGATCGTCAAAAAATAAAAACTGAAATTGATCAAATTCGTCAGCAAATTCGTGATGTGGCAAACACGCAAAGCGGTGAGAAATACATTTTCAGCGGAACAAAAACATTAGAACCTTTATTTGCAGATACAACAGCAAATGCTGGTGCTGGCCAACTAACAACACTCCAAGGTAATACGAACCAAGTTGAAGTGGAAGTATACAATGGCGTGACATTAGCCGTGAATACAAATGGCAAGGATCTTTTTGCAAATATTGATAAATTAATGAGTGAAGTTCAATCGAAACTAAATGATCCAGATGCTTTGAATGCAGGATCTACATCAGGTACTGAAATTGGTAACTTATTGGGCGATATTACAACTCAACAAAACTCGGTATTAGAATCACTTGCTCAGGTTGGTGCTAAGCAAAATCGGGTAGAAATGATGACGAACCGTCTTTCGGCCCAAGAAGTAAATGTCACAAAACAACTGTCTAACAATGAAGATGTAGACTATGAAAAAGCTATAACACAACTTATTACAGAAGAATCAATTCATCGTGCTTCATTATCTGTAGGTGGAAAAATTATTCAACCCACACTAGTAGACTTCCTATAATCAATAATTAGCCAAAAGGCTCTCGCTATTTAGAGCGGGAGCCTTTTTCAAAGGAGTGAGATTACTATGAAACTTGATCAAATTCAAATTCGTACAACAGATGCTAAAGTAGGACTTAATATTATTGACTCTAATCAAATTATTAGGCAACCACGAGCGCAACAACATATCGAACAGCCTGCAGCTATTTTACAAATAAATTCAGAACCAGCTAAACTAATTGTTGATTCATCTCGCGCATATCGAGACTTAGGATTATATACAAATCGTGAATCTATTGAAAAATTTGCAAGTGATGGCAGACAAAAAGGTTTAGAAGGTATTGGTAGAAGAGCGAGCCAAGGCCGCCAAATGATGGATATTGGTAAAGGAAAAGGCAGTGTTATACCTGCTATTGCTAAAAATATTGCAAATCCTCCAGCTAAGGATATCGGAATCACATGGAAACCTTCAGTAGGCTCTGTGAAAATAAAATATGTATCCGACCAGCTAGATATCAACATCACTCGTCAAAACCCAAGAATTGATGTCCAGGTTGGAAAAGTTGTTCATGATTACACACCAGGTGATGTAACGGGCACTATGCTACAATACCCATCAGTAGAAACTACAGTTATTAAAGGAGAATAAAGATGAAAATCGAAACAAAATTTTTAGGCTCTGTTGAAATAGAAGAAGAAAGTATACTTACATTTGAAGAGGGAATTCCTGGGTTTGAAGAATCAAAAAAATATGTATTCTTACCATTAGAAAATGAATCGCCATTTGGTATATTGCAATCAACTGAACATATTGAAGTTGGATTTGTAGTGGCTTTTCCTTTCTTATTTAAAAAAGATTATGCATTCGACTTATCTGAGTCAGATAAAAAAGCATTACAAATTAAAGACGAATCGGATATTATCACATATGCCATTGTTACATTAAAAGAGCCGTTCGAAACGTCAACCTTAAATTTACTAGCACCTGTACTTATTAATGTTAAAGAAAAAATAGGTAAACAAATCGTTCTACAAGATAACGAGAAATACGCATTACGCCATCCAATAGGTACATTGGAAGGAAGTGCAAAATAATGCTAGTCCTAACACGTAAAAAGGGCGAGTCTATTATGATTGGCGACGAGATTGAGTTTAAGATACTGTCAGTAGATGGTGAGCAAGTCAAGCTAGGCATCGTTGCCCCAAAATCAGTGAAAGTTCATCGTTCTGAAGTTTATGAAGCAATTCAAGAGCAAAATAAAGAAGCAATGAATGTATCCCAATCATTAATAGATCAACTTTCAAAAAAAACTTTTTAAAAACTCAAAAAAACTATTAAACATTTCTATTAAGGTACGATATAAGTATTGTGAGACAAAAGGTAAGTGAAAACGAGCCAGCAGTCAAACAAATTCCACATGGATGTGGAACTAAAAAACAATTTCAAGGAGGAATCTCACAATGAGAATTCAACACAATATTTCAGCTTTAAACACACACCGTAACTTAGGTTTCAACAACACGCAATCATCTAAAAACTTAGAAAAATTATCTTCAGGTTACAAAATCAACCGCGCTGGAGACGACGCTGCTGGTCTTGCTATCTCTGAAAAAATGCGTGGACAAATTCGCGGTTTAGACATGGCTTCTAAAAACGCACAAGATGGTATCTCTTTAATCCAAACTGCTGAGGGTGCTCTTAACGAAACTCACGCTATCCTACAACGTATGCGTGAACTTTCAGTACAATCTTCAAATGATACAAACACTGATGACGACCGTGCACAACTTCAAAAAGAAGTTGCAGCACTAACAACTGAAATTACTCGTATTTCTACTGATACTGAGTTTAATACTCAAAAGCTATTAGACGGTTCTTTCACTGGTAAAATGATTCATATTGGTGCAAATACTGGTCAAACATTATCAGTAAGCGTCAACACAATGGATTCAAAAGCACTAGGTCTTAGTGGGTTATCAATTGCTAAACAAACAGGAGCTAATAAAGCAATTGCGTTACTTGACTCTGCAATTAAATCAGTTTCTTCACAACGTTCTGATCTTGGTGCGATTCAAAACCGCCTAGAGCATACTATTAACAACCTTGGTGCAACTTCTGAAAACTTAACTGCTGCTGAATCTCGTATCCGTGATACTGATATGGCTAAAGAAATGATGGAATTCACTAAAAATAATATTTTAACTCAAGCAGCACAATCAATGTTAGCTCAAGCTAACCAACAACCACAAGGCGTTCTTCAATTATTACAATAATTGAAAACAGTCAGTGATTAAAAAAGCTGAAGCTTATTGCTTCAGTTTTTTTTATAGATTTCTAAATAAAAAGAATATAATACATAGCCTTTTATACGAGATACTTTATAATCATAGAAAAGTACAATGCTGATTAGATGGAAGAGGGACCCAATGTATAAAATTAGTCGTGAAATTAATGCTAGAAAAAACGAGATAGTTAAAGTATTTGACTCCGAAAATAAGAAAATAATCTCGTTAAATTCTGAAATATCCCCAATAAAGGAAATTGAGAGATTTGGTAGTAAATTTACTAATAATAAAAGTTATATTATTATAGGTTCTGGAAATGGTACATTATTAGATTATATTTTAGAGAAAAATCTGAATTCAAAATTTTACATAATAGAAATATTTGATGATATCGATTATGAAGAGGAGTATATAAATAAATTAAATGAAATAAATGTTAATTTTTATCATTCGTCAAATTTAAATTATCTAGAAATTAGTGGTGCTATCAGAAATTCATTAGGAATGGAATTTGAAATATTAATACATCCTAATTATGATAGATTAAACGAGAACCTAACGAAACCTATTATTGAAAAAATAAAAATGGGATCTGTAACTGCCACATTAAATAAAAATACTGAAAAATACTTTATGTATGAGTGGTTAACAGAACCAATATTAAATTTATCAATTTCAAAAAATGCTAAATCATTATTGGAATTAAAAGAACATTTTATCAATAAACCATTTATTCTCATTTCATCTGGGCCATCATTAATAGAAAATTTAGAATTTGTGAAAAAAAATAAGGATAATGCCTATGTAATAGCTTCTGGTTCTGCTGTTAATGGTTTGATGAACAATGGTATTCATCCAGATTTCGTTACAGTAATTGATGGATCAGACATAAATTATACCGCTCATTTTAAAGATACAAAATATGATGGACCACTAATTACGACGGGTACAACAAATCATTCAATTTTAAAAAATCATCTGGGTGATATATTAGTTACAAATATAGCGCAAGATACTGTAACTAAAGAGGAACGACCAGATCTAATAATGGTGCCAACGGTTCCTTCTGTGGCACTATACTCGTTAATGCTAACTCATTTTCTAGGAGCCAAAGATGTATATATGGTAGGACAGGATTTAGCATTAGCTAATGGTCAGTATTATGCTTCGGGTGTAAATGAGCATAAAAATATGAAAAACCTAGGACAGACAATAGAAGTTGAGGATAATCAAGGTGGCAAGGTATTTACAACTCTTCCCTTAGCAACTACGTTAGAAAGTTTTAACAACGTCATTTCTGTTATTCAAATGGCTAATAAAAGCATTCATATTTATAATTTGGCAAAAGATGGTGCGAAGATTTCGGGAGTTGCATATAAACCTGCTGATGAAATTAAGTTTAATGGAAAAGTTGATAAGTCATGGATTAATCGTGCGGGGGAAAAAAACACTCCAAATTATTCTTATTCGATTGAGTTTCTCCAGAAGATAAAAGATTGTAAATATGAAGTTGATGATGTAGTGAGAAAAATAAATAGAATGAATTCAGCTGCAGTTACTTTAAAGGACCTAAAAAAAATATTACAATTAATAAAAAAATTGAGAGAAAATGAAGTTTTAGAGATTCATGTATTGAACATGATATATTCCACAACAAAATCTATAAATAATATGTTTGAATTTGGATTTGATGGTAATTTTGAAACGAATGAAGAGAGAGTAGAAATGCTGAATAAAATAAAGTTTTTTGTTGAGCACATTCAAAAGTATCTTATTGGTTTTGAAGATTCGCCCGCATGGTCTGAGTTTGAATAAAGGAGATAATAAAATGATAAGTATAGAGAATCAACTAATTGAGTTAATAGAAAGTGTTAATCTTTATATGTCTAAGATTCCAAATGGTTGTACGAAAATTGCTGAGTTTTTAAGAAATGGGCAACGTGATGAGGCATATAATTCAATTAGTAATTTTGTAGAAGGAATAGAATGGGTTAGTAGTTCATTTAATATATTAAAAAATAATAATTATTCTATTATATTTAATGAAGAAAAAATGAAATCATTATTATTAGAAGTAAATGATACTCTAGAACAAAGAGATCAAAACGTATTAGCAGATTTGTTTGAATATGAAATAGCAAGCTTTTTTGAAGAAGAAAGCCAATTAGCTATAGCTAAAAAGATGTAGACATATAAAATGTGAAAGATAGGCGATATGATGAAAATATTAGTAACCGGAGCCGATGGATTCATCGGATCCCACTTAACAGAAGAACTTATAAGACAAGGGCACGATGTAAGAGCATTTGTTTATTATAATTCATTTAATTCATGGGGATGGTTGGATCAATCTACCAAAGAAATAAAAGAATCATTGGATATTTTCTCTGGAGATATTAGAGATCCTTTTGGAGTAAAAGAAGCGATGAAGGGGTGTACGCATGTTTTACATTTAGCCTCACTTATAGCCATTCCTTACTCTTACCACTCACCAGCAACATATATTGATACAAATGTAAATGGAACGCTTAATATTGTACAAGCTGCGCGTGAGTTAGGTGTGGATAAGGTTGTACATACTTCTACAAGTGAAGTGTACGGCACAGCTCAATATGTACCAATAGACGAGAACCACCCATTACAGGGGCAGTCTCCATACTCTGCTTCTAAAATTGGTGCAGACCAAATGGCGTTATCATTCTATCGTTCATTTGATACACCAGTTTCAGTGATCCGTCCGTTTAATACATATGGTCCTCGCCAATCAGCACGTGCGGTAATCCCAACAATTATTAGCCAATTAGCTAATGGTAAAACGACGATTAAATTAGGCGCTATTAGTCCAACACGTGACTTTAACTACGTGAAGGATACAGTTAGCGGCTTTATTTCTGTTATGAATTCTGAAAAATCATTAGGTGAAGTCATTAATGTGGGCTCTAATTACGAAGTATCAATAGGGGAAACAGCTGAAATGATTGCGGATATTATGGGTGTCAAACTAACGATAGAAACAGACGAACAGCGTTTACGCCCAGAAAAAAGTGAAGTTAACCGCTTGTGGGCTGAGAATAAAAAAGCTAAAGAATTAATCGGATGGCAACCTCAATATGGTGGTAAAGATGGTTTTCGACGTGGCTTAGAAGAAACAATTGAATGGTTCACAAATCCAAAGAATTTATCTCAATATAAGGCAGATGTATATAATATATGAACACTCAATGGTTAGAGTTCACAAAACAGATTAAAGAGCATTATAAGAAGGATTTTGTGCCATTACATGAACCAACATTCAATGGCAAAGAGTTAGAGTATGTGACAGACTGTGTTCAAACCGGGTGGGTATCGTCCGTTGGTTCATATGTGACACGCTTTGAAGAAGACTTAGCACGCTTTACTGGTGTAAAACGTGCTGTTGCTGTTATGAATGGTACAGCTGCATTACATATTGCCTTAAAGGTTGCTGGCGTTCAGCCAAATGAAGAAGTATTTATGCCAGCTTTAACATTTATTGCGACAGCTAACGCAATTTCATACCTTGGTGCTATGCCACATTTTGTAGATGTTTCTGATAAGACATTAGGTCTAGATCCGCAAAAGTTAGAAGCACATATCTTAGAGATTGGTGAATTGAAAAATAACCAATTAATTAATAAAGAATCAGGTCGAATTATTCGTGCAGTCGTACCGATGCACACATTTGGACATCCTGTTGATTTAGAAGAATTGCAATTGGTTTGCGAAAAGTATCATTTAGTATTAGTAGAAGATGCAGCAGAATCATTAGGGTCTTACTATAAAGGTAAGCACACTGGTGGTTTTGGGAATGTGAGTGCGGTTAGCTTTAATGGTAATAAAATCATTACAACAGGTGGTGGTGGTGCCATTTTGACGGACGATGATGAGCTTGCAAACTATGCAAAACATATTACGACAACTGCAAAAGTTCCACATCTATGGGAGTATAATCATGATGAAATTGGCTATAATTATCGCTTACCAAATATTAATGCCGCGTTAGGATGCGCACAGCTAGAACAGGTGCCACATTTTATCGAACAAAAACGTGAATTAACAGCTTTTTATGGAAAACTAGTTGCTCCGATAGAGGGTGTAAAACTCTTCAAAGAGAGAGAAAATACATCAAGTAACTATTGGCTGCAAACATTGATTTTAGATGATACTTTAGAGCGAGATGAAGTGTTAGCTTTCTTAAATGATAATGGTGTAATGAGCAGACCTATTTGGACACCTATGCACTATTTAAAGCCATTTATAGAATGTCCTAGAGCTGATTTATCAACAGTTGAGCGATTAAAAAAGAAAATTATTAACATTCCAAGCACACCGATAAAAGAGGGATAAATTTTGAAACGAAAAATATGTGTTGTTACGGGGACGCGTGCCGAATATGGGCTGTTATATTGGTTGATGGATAAAATTCAAAAAGATACAGAGTTAGGACTGCAGGTAATTGTTACTGGAATGCATCTATCTCCAGAATTCGGATTAACTTTTCAACAAATAGAAAAGGATGGTTTTGTAATAAATAAAAAAATTGATATGTTATTATCTGGAGATACACCAGCAGCTATTACTAAATCTATAGGATTAGGTGTCATAGGCTTTGCAGACGCATATCAAGAAATTGAACCAGATATCGTTGTAGTACTGGGAGATCGTTTTGAAATTTTAGCAGCAGCACAAGCTGCCATGGTATCAAGAATTCCTATTGCCCATATACATGGGGGAGAATTAACAGAAGGTTTAATAGATGACCCGATTCGACATTCTATTACTAAAATGTCACATATTCACTTTGCAGCTTCCGATGAATATAGAAGAAGAATTATACAAATGGGCGAGCAACCTGATTATGTTTTTAATGTGGGGACTTTAGGAATTGAAGGTATTAAAAAAACAGAAGTATTATCGAAAGAAGCATTTAAGGAATCAATCCAATTTGAAGTGGATAAATTCTTTTTGATTACACTACATCCAACCACTTTGGAAAATAGTACAGCTGAACAACAAATACAAACTTTACTTTCAGCTTTAGATACATTCGATGATTACAAAATAGTCTTTACTAAGACGAATGCTGATACAGATGGTCGTATTATTAATACGTATATTGAACGTTATGTACAACAAAACAAAGAACGGAGTATTGTTTTTGATTCTCTAGGGCAGCTTAGATATTTAAACGCTATACAGCATTGTGCTGCAGTAATAGGAAATTCTTCAAGTGGTTTAGTAGAGGTACCGGTGTTTTTAAAACCGACAGTTAATATTGGAGATCGTCAAAGAGGAAGACTTAAGGCTGAGTCTGTCATTGATTGTAATTTTGAAAAAGAAGATATTATTAATGCAATTAGTAAGAGTATCGATAAAGTATTCCTGCAAAAAATTCAATCAATGAATCAAGTATATGGTGAAGGTAATACTTCTGAACAAATGGTAAGTGTGCTAAAAAAAATTTCACTAGATTCCATTCTTAAAAAGAAATTTTATGATATAGAATAGGGGCAAAACATGAAAATATTATATATAGGATGCGTACAATCAAGTGAAAATTTTCTAAAGGCTTTAATAAATAATACAAGTGTAGATATAGTAGGTATTGTAACAAAAAAGAAATCTAATTTTAATGCAGACCATGTATCACTAGTTACAATTGCAGAACAAAATAATATAGATTGGCTAGATTATCAAGATAACAATAACCTATTAAATTGGATTTCTGAAAAAAAACCCGATATTATTTATTGCTTTGGGTGGTCACATTTATTGCCTAAAGAGATTTATAGAGTTGCTAAAAAAGGTGCAGTTGGTTATCATCCAGCCCTTTTACCACAAAATCGGGGAAGGCATCCTATTATTTGGGCTTTGGCTTTAGGATTAAATGAAACAGGTTCAACTTTTTTTAATTTAACTGAAGAGGCCGATGCAGGGGATATATTGAGTCAAAGAGTTGTAAGAATAAGTGATAGTGATGATGCAAAAACGCTCTATAGCAAACTTTTAAAAGTTGGAGAAGAGCAAGTTGTTAAATTGACAGAGGATATAATTAATAACCGAGTTAGATCGTTTCCGCAAGATGAGAGTAAAGTTAATTATTGGAGAAAAAGAACAAAGGAAGACGGAAAAATCGATTGGAGAATGGGAAGTAAAACTATTTTACAATTAATTAAAGCTCTAACAAAGCCGTATGTAGGAGCTCATTTTACTTATGAAAATAGAGATTATAAAGTTTGGGCAGCAAAAGAAATAATATATGAATACAATATATATGCTAACATTGAGCCTGGAAAAATCGTAGCTATAACTTTAAATTCTTTTATAGTAAAAGTAGCAGATGGCTTACTCGAAATTACAGATTGTGAATTAGATATTATTCCAAAAGTAGGAGAATATTTATGAATAAAAAAATTATTATAGTCACGCCCCATCCAGATGATGAAACATTAGGCTGTGGGGGTACTTTATTAAAATATAAAAAAGAAAACCATGATCTTTATTGGCTAATTGTTACCGGTATGGGGGGTTCCTTTACAAAAGAACGAAAACTGAAACGTCAAAAAGAAATTGATACAGTGGCAAAAATTTATGATTTCAAAGAAGTATTCCAATTGGATTTTCCAGCAGCGGAATTAGATTGTATTCCGATGGGAGATATCGTTGGTCGTATAAGTCAAGTTTTTTCAAAAGTAATGCCACAAATAGTTTTTACACCTTATCCTGGAGATATTCATAGTGACCATAAGGTTGTATTCGATGCTACTATGTCTTGTACGAAGTGGTTCCGTTATCCTTCGGTTGAAAGGGTGCTTGCGTATGAAACTTTATCTGAAACAGATTTTTCTATTGATCCAGATGTTAATGGGTTCAGACCAAATGTCTACATTAACATTGGTGGGTTTTTAGAAGAGAAGATTAAGATTATGAATATTTATGCTTCCGAGATTAGCGCATTTCCCTTCCCAAGAAGCGAGAAAGCTATCAAATCGTTGGCATATTTAAGAGGTGCAGCGAGCGGTTATGAAGAGGCAGAAGCATTTATGTTACTGAAGGAGCGAATAGAATGACAAATACTTATATCATTGCAGAAGCAGGAGTCAATCATAATGGTTCCTATTCGATTGCGAAAAAGCTTGTCGATGTTGCAAAGGAGGCTGGAGCAAATGCAGTTAAATTCCAAACATTTCGTGCGGAGAATTTAGTGACAAAAGAAGCGATGCAAGCAGATTATCAAGTGGAAAATTTAGGTGAGGCTACATCTCAATATGAAATGTTAAAATCATTGGAATTATCATATGAAGAATTCACAGCACTGAAAAGCTATTGTGATGAAATAGAAATCGAATTTTTATCTACGCCATTTGACCATGATAGCGTGGATTTTTTAATTGAAGATTTACAAATGCAGACTATTAAAATACCATCTGGAGAGCTGACTAATTCACCTTTTATCCATTATATTGCGACTAAGAAAAAGAAAATGATTATTTCAACGGGTATGGCTACAATTGCAGAAATACATGAAGCCTTATCCTTTGTCGCATATGGCTTATCAAAGCCGTATGAGGAAGTTTCTATCGAAAACGTCTATTCTTATTATAAAACAAATGAGGCTAAAGAGACTTTACAAAAATTTGTAACGGTACTACATTGTACAACCGAATATCCAGCACCTTTTGAAACAATCAATCTAAAAGCTATGAATCAGTTAGCTGAAGAGCTAAATTTGCCAATTGGATTTTCTGATCACTCTCAAGGGATCTCAGTTCCAATTGCTGCAACTAGCATGGGAGCAACTATCATAGAGAAGCACTTTACATTGGACCGAAATTTACCGGGACCAGATCATGTAGCTTCATTAGAGCCAATGGAATTAAACGCTATGATTGAAGGTATCCGTCAGATTGAGAGTGCTTTAGGAACAGGATTAAAAGAACCAACACCAATTGAGATGAAAAACAGAGTAGCTGCTAGAAAAAGTCTTGTGGCAAGTACTGATATCAGACAAGGAGAAATATTAAAAATATCTAATATCGCTGTTAAAAGACCTGGTAATGGCATATCTCCATCAAAGTATTGGTCGATTTTAGGGAAAAAGTCTACTAAATTTTATAAAGAGGATGAACAAATCGATGAATAAGTCGATAATAATAATAGGAAATGGTGGACAGGCTTCTGTTTTAACAGAAATCTTATTATTGCAACATCGAGATATATTGGGTTTTACTGCACCGAAAGAAGAAGTAAATAGATACGGCTTAAAGTATCTTGGAACAGATGCAGTAATTACTAACTATAATCCCGAAGAGATAGAACTTGTCTTAGGAATAGGAACTGTTCGTATTTCAAATTTTCGTGAAACTCTTTTTGAAAAAATGAATAAAATAGGATATACATTTGCAACATGCATTCACAATAAGGCTATTATTTCAAAAACAGCTATTTTAGCTGAAGGTACCCAAGTGATGGCTGGAGCAATTATACAACCACATGCTCAAATTGGTAAGAATACGATTATTAATACTGGGGCAATTATTGAACATGATTGTGTAGTAGGATCTCATGTTCATATTGCACCGGGTACGACTCTATCAGGCAGTGTTATTATAGGTGACGGGTCTCATATTGGTACAGGTAGTTCTATTATTCAAGCTGTTGAAATTGGTGAAAAAACACTTATTGGTGCAGGTGCTGTAGTTATTTCAAATATAGGTACAAATAAAAAAGCTTTTGGAGTACCTGCAAAGGAAGTGAAATAGTTGAAAAATTGGAGAAGTATCTTAGTTAATGAAAATACAACACTTTTAGAAACAATGAAAATCATCGACGACTCTTCCATGCAATTTGCAGCAGTGGTAGATGAAACACTGAATTTACTAGGTACTGTAACCGATGGAGACATTCGCAGGGGTATTTTAAGAGGTGAAGGATTAGATGTCCCAATTAAACAGGTAATGAATGCTTCTCCTGTAAGTGCATGCATTAATAATACATATAGTGATTGTTTGAATCTGCTAAAAAAACATAAATTAAAGCAATTACCAATTATAGATATGGATAATAAAATTATTGATATCATTTTTGCTGATGAGGACCCAGCTACTAAAAATAATGGAAATACGGTTATTTTAATGGCAGGAGGCCTTGGTACACGCTTACGTCCATTAACTGAAAATATTCCTAAGCCAATGCTAAACGTAGGAAATAAGCCGATTTTAGAAACGATTATAGAAGGTTTTAAGCAATATGGCTTCACTAATTTTATACTATCTGTAAATTATAAAAAAGAAGTCATTCAAGATTATTTTCAGGATGGTTCAGCTTTTGGGGTGTCCATTTCTTACATAGAAGAAGATAAAAGAATGGGAACGGCAGGGGCTTTATCTTTATTGAAGGAAAAACCCTCAAGCCCTATTTTTGTTATGAATGGAGATTTGTTAACTCAAGTAAATTTTGAACAGCTTTTGCAATTTCATGAAGAGACAGAAGCGGCTGCGACGATGTGTGTACGTGAATATGAATATCAAATACCTTATGGTGTTATTGAAACGGAAGGACAGCAGTTAGTTTCAATTAAAGAAAAGCCAATGCATAGAAGCTTTGTGAATGCAGGAATTTATGTATTAAGTCCAGAAGTGTTTGATTATATTCCACAAGATGAATTTTATGATATGCCAGATTTATTTAAAAAATTAATGGATGAACAAAATAATGTATCAGCATTTCCTGTGAGAGAATATTGGTTAGATATTGGACGAATGGCAGACTTTGAGCAAGCTAACTCTGATTATAAGGAGGAAGTAAAATGAAGCCAACCTTTTTAGCGGTGATTCCTGCGAGAGGTGGATCTAAAGGTATCCCTCGTAAAAACATCAAAGAATTAGCAGGGAAACCACTCATTGCTTGGACAATTGAAGAAGCAAAAAAATCGAAGTATATAACGAGACTCATTTTGTCTTCAGAAGATCAAGAGATTATTCAAGTAGCAGAAGAATATGGCTGTGAGGTTCCCTTTGTAAGACCATATGAATTAGCAAGAGATACAACATCGGGTATGGAGCCTATATTACATGCCATTGCTCAATGCCCAGGTTATGATTATATTATCATGCTGCAACCAACTTCTCCGTTGAGAACGGTAGAAGATATTGATAATGCCATTGAAAAGCTACTTGAAAACGATAGTAACTATTGTGTTAGTGTAGTGGAAACATCTGAATCTCCTTATTGGATGTATAAAATGAGTGAAGAAAAAGTTTTACAACCTTTACTTGCAGATGAACCAATCGCTGTAAGGAGGCAAGAGTTGCCTGTAACATACTCATTAAATGGTGCTATTTATATAGGTAAAACAAAAGTATTTCAAGAGTCAAAATCTTTTTTAAATAATGATACAGTGGGCTATTTAATGAGTAAGGAACATTCATATGATATTGATAGTATGATGGACTTTATAATTTGTGACACTTTAAAAAAAGATGTAGAATGTTTATCTAAAAGCTAATAGCTAAATATAATTTTTTATTCTTCCTTTTACATTCAAGTTTGTGTTTATTTTCTTTTAATAAAGAAGCTACAATAAAAGTCATGTTACTTCGACTTTTATTGTAGCTTTATTTTTCTTTGTTTACTTAAATAGACCTAGAATTGATTGAACATTTCGATTGGTAGATTGTATTAGTAATTCGTCACCTTTTTGAACTATGTTTTGTTTTACTAAATCCATCATTTCAAGAGCCATATCTGGATCGCGAATTAGAGATTCTGATTTTTGAAGACTTTCCTCTGTACGGCCTACATTTTCGTGATGCATAGATATTGCATTATAGTCTGCACCTACGTCAGTTAATTTCTTTGAAGTAAAAGCTAATGCTTTGTCGATTTTTGCTATTAATTCATTTGCACTAGAATTCGTTTCTAAACTAGCATTTTCTAAATCCAATGCTTTAGTGCTTACATCTACTGTATCAATTGCTAGTATTTGACCTGAATTCGCACCTGCTTGGATATAAATCGGACGGATTTCCCCTAAAATCTTATGGGTATTAAATTCCATATGATTTGCAGTATCATTAATAGAATTCATTAATTGATCCAATTCTTTTTGTGCAGCATATCGATCATTTTCAGTTAATGTATCATTTGCTGCCTGAACTGCTAATTCACGACCTCGATGTAGAGCATCATTTACATTCTGTAATCCAGAATCAGTAACCTCTAAAACAGATAATCCATCTTGCATATTTTGTTGTGCTCGAGACAAACCTTTAATTTGAGTACGCATTGCTTCAGATATACTGAGCCCAGAAGCATTTAAAGAAGCTCGAACTATTTTATCTCCACCCGATAACTTCTCCAGTGTTTTTGTGATTGCAGATTGATTTTTTTGAACACGGTTATTTGCAAAGGACGTCCATGCCTTATCTTGTATCCTCAATCAATTCACCTCCATGTGAAATATTTGTTTTCAAATGTAATATCGGTTGAAACTTGTGAAATTTTTAGATTTGGTAAAAGATCCTTAGATGATTCCGATAATAACAATAAGAAATATTGTGAGTGTAGGAGGATTGAATCAAATGCGAATATCGTCACAAGCACCCATAGAGAATGCCACAACTACTGTTGTACCCCAAACTAAACCGAATGTTGAAGTGGGTGAAATAAACAAAATGATTAACGTGCAACAGCAGTCGCAACAGGAAGAACAACCAACTAAAGAAACATTAGACAGAGCTGTGAATGCTCTAAATGAGTTTATGGAATTTCATAGCAAAAATTCTAAATTTGTGCTACATGACGGACTAAATCGTTACTTTGTACAAGTAGTAGACACCGAAACAGATGAAGTGGTTCGTGAAATCCCACCAAAAAAACTGTTAGATGCTTATTACACAATGCAAAAGTATTTAGGGATGGTAGTAGACGAAATTATCTAAAGCAAGATTACTGGGAGGTAATATAAATGGTAAACCGTGTAGGTGGATTAGCATCTGGAATGGATATTGATGCATTAGTAGAAAAGTTAATGACAGCAGAACGTGTACCACTAAATAAATTAAATCAGAAGAAAACGACGTATGAATGGCAACGTGATGCATATCGTGCAGTAAATACAAAGCTAAAAACTTTTAGTGATTATTTATTTGACAACTTTTCATTATCAAGTAATTTTGCGAAAAAAACGTCAACTGTAACGGGTGTTAATAGCGGTAAAATCACTGTAAATGCAGGTTCAGGTGCATCAGGCACATTAGATATACAAGCTGTGAAACAATTAGCAACAGCGGCTAAAACAGATATTGCGACTGCTAATAAAACGTCTCATCGATATGCTACAGAAACAGATTCATTAGATGATATTAATGTTACGCCAGGTACTATTACATTAAATGTTACAACTAAAGCTGCAGATGGTAAACTTACAACAACTCAAAAGGATATAACAATTGAGGCCGGAGATTCAATTAAAGATTTTGTGGATAAATTGAAAAGCGCTGGTTTAGATACATCCAGTTACGATCCTTCTACAGGAAAGTTTAAAATTTCAGGTAAAGACACCTCATTTACTATTGATGACCAACAGAGTGCAGAAAAATTAAAATCATTTGGTTTTTCTACTTCTACTACAGTTGAGGGTTTAAAAGTGACAAATGATGAAGGAAAAGAAGTAGCTGCTTCTAAAACGACTGATTTAAATACACTTAATATAAGTCAGGGAATATATAATTTCAAAGTTGGAGATAAAAATGTTTCTATTGAAGTTAAAGCAGGCGACACTATTGAATCATTACTAACTGAGCTTAATAAAGAGGGAAATGGTATTAAAGCTTCTTATAATGAAACAACTGGAAATTTATCCATTTCAGCTAGTAAATCTGGAGAAACAGTTACAGCCGCAGATCCAGATGCATTTGAAATGTTAAATAAACTTGGTATTAAATCAACTACATCACAAAGCAGTGCTCACACTATTAAAAACAAAGACGAAAGTGAATCTAATGCATCGTCTGGTTCAACAGTATTAGGGCATTTAGGTCTTAAGAATGGCTCAATTACATTAAATGTAATACAAGCAGATGGTTCAATGAAAGAAACAAAGGTTTCATATAATGAAACAGACTCAATAGATACATTTGTTAAACGTTTAAACTCATCTGGAGCAGGTGTAACAGCAATATTTTCTCAAGGTCAAATGTCGATTGTTGCAAATAATACTGGTAAAGCTATAGATCCAAGTGTTAAAAGTGAAATTCAAATTGTGACAAATGTTAAAGATTCAGATGGTAATATAACCCAAAATAAAGAAGGTAAAGAACTATTTGCTGCATTAGGATTTATTAGTGCAGATGAAGCGGCTAATAATGAAAATATTAATTTAGTTTCTGAAAATAATCATGGTCAAAATGCAATTTATGCAGTAAACGGTTTAGTCATGGAAAGCCAATCCAATACAACTAGTATTTCAGGATATAGTTTAACACTTAATAGTACATTTAATGCTAATAATCTAGTTACTGATAATAATGGTAAGACAACAATTCAAGGAACTATTTCGGATAGTATTTCTGTTACATCGACAAATGATATTAATTCAATGGTAGACAAAGTAAAAGAATTTGTTACAAAATATAACGAATTGATTGAAGGTATGAATTCACAAATCAAAGAAACAAAATATCGTGAATATACGCCTTTAACTGCTGAGCAACGTAAGGGTATGTCTGAAAGTGAACAAAAATTATGGGATGAAAAAGCAAGAAGTGGGCTCTTAAGAAGTGATTCTATTATTCGTAATGGATTAAGTGATATGCGTAATTCAATTTATGGACAAGTAAATGGTTTAGGAGATAAAGTCATGGATACATTGTCTGAAATGGGTATCACTACATCAAGTAGCTATAATGATGGCGGTAAGCTTGTTATTGATGAAACAAAATTACGTAAAGCATTAACGGATGATCCTGAGCTTGTAACTAAAACATTTACACAAGCCGGAGAAAAAGATGCTCCTGAGGGAGATACTCGTGGTATTGTACAACGTTTACGTGAATCAATGAGTGATTTTACTAAAAGCATAGAAAGCAAGGCTGGTCGTGCTACAATGACTGATAACCAATATTCAATTGGTAAGAGTTTGGTAGATACAGATAAGCGAATCACTACTTTAACAGATCGTTTAAAAGACGTTGAAGCACGCTATTGGAAGCAATTCTCTGCAATGGAAGCTGCAATTAACAAAGCTAATTCACAATCGTCAATTTTCGCGCAATTTGGCGGACAATAACTGGTATAATAGTAGTAAACATTTTGAAGGAGTTGTATGATTTTGGCAGCACAATCAGCGCATCAAGCCTATAAACAAAATAGTGTGACGACGGCATCCCCTGGTGAGCTTACGTTAATGCTTTATAATGGATGTATTAAGTTTTTACATAAAGGTAAACTTGCTATTGAGACTAAAGATGTAGAAGCGAAGAATACGAATCTATTAAAAGCACAGGCAATTATCTCTGAATTAATGTCAACGTTGAACATGGATATCGAAATTTCAAAACAGATGCTAAATTTATATGAATATATGAATCGTCGTTTAGTTGAGGCGAATATTCAAAATGATGTAGCAATAATTGATGAGGTTGAGGGCTATGTTGTAGAATTCCGTGATACATGGAAAGAAGTTATACGTTTAAATCGTCAACAACAATTCACAGGGAATCAGATTTGATGGGAAAAGTGCAGCAATTGCTAATTGCCTCTGAACAGCTTTATTCCCACTTAACAAATTTACCAGCTGATCAAGACCGTGATGCTTTTATCGAGAAGATAGATACCTTATTGGATGCTCGTGGAGCTATCATAGATGATTTGCAGGGTAACGAGCCGAATGCATTGAATAATCATCCGCTTTTAAAGAATCTTATTGAATTGGATAAAGGAATTCAAGAACGTCTTTTGAAAGTGAAAAATATGATTAAAGCTGATATGCAGCAACTCCAAACAACTAAAACTTCGGAGCAAAAATACACGAATCCATATGCCTCTGTTCGTACGATGGATGGCATGTATTATGACCGAAAAAAATAACTCCAACCCTCCTCACCCAATGAGGAGGGTTTTATAATCACTTATACCTATCAATTTACCAATATAAACAATTTATTAATAATGAAATTACATAAAAAGAGAAGGTGAGTTCTGATGAAATATAATCGCTTGGAGTCGTTTCGCCATATTCTTCAAGAGCCTGTGAAAGCTGAATTTCGTTTGTGTATGGATGGCAAAGAACGGGGTAAATTATCAAGTAAAGTTGACTGTTTGATTTTAGAAATGAGTCCGAGTGGCTTGAGGTTATCAACACCTTTAAATTTGCCTGCGGAGAATTATTTAATTCGAATGGAGTTAATGTTTGTTCTTTTTTCGAAGCCTATACGTACAATAGGTGAAGTGAAATGGAAAAAATCAGGTAATGGCTCGTATGTATATGGAATTGATTTAGAAGAAGATGAAGCGGTTGAAGAGATGATTATTTCAGAACTCAAAGCGAGACGACGTACTGAAGTGATGACTAATAAAACGTCTTCTGATAATTGAGTGTTCAATATTTCGACAAATTTCTGCAGAATTCCTAAATTTTTTAAAAGTTTTTTACGGTTTAAGAAGGAGTTTTTAGGGAAATGTAGAATTAGTAAGACATGGTTGAAATAAAGGAGGAGTTTACATGCTAACATTTAACATTCGTGGTGAAAACATTGAGGTGACTCCAGCAATTCGAGAGTACGTTGAAAACAAGATTCAAAAAATGGAGCGTTATTTCAACGAAGATTTCGAAGCAACAGCTAACGTTAACTTGAAGCTTTACAATGATAAGCAAACTAAAGTTGAAGTAACTATTCCTATGAAAAACCTAACATTACGTGCTGAAGAGCGCAATGCAGATTTATATGCAGGTATTGATTTAATTATCAACAAACTTGAGCGACAAATTCGTAAGCACAAAACAAAAGTGAACCGAAAATTCCGTGAGCGTGAAGGTGTAGGCTATTACTTTGCTACTACTCAATCACCGACTGCAGCGGCTGTTACTGAGGAAGAGGACGAATTAACAATCGTGCGTACTAAACAATTCTCATTAAAACCAATGGATCATGAGGAAGCTGTTCTTCAAATGAACCTACTTGGTCATGACTTCTTCATCTTTACAGATGCAGAAACAGACGGTACGAACATAGTCTATAAACGTAGCGACGGCAAATACGGCTTAATTGAAACTAACTAACCAATTAACATTTCATCCCTCCTTTATTAGGAGGGGTGTTTTTTTATGCCGAAAAATGGATTTAGTATAAATATATATATTGAAAATTTCTTTAATTTTCCAATTTAATATTTGTATTGCAATATTTTTTCCATGTAATAAAATAGTTATAGATTAGTTCTTATGTATTATTAGAAGAGGTGTGTTAGTGGTTAAAAAGTTTTGGTTAAATGAAATAAGCTTTACTTGGAAAGTTTTAGTACCTATGTTAATCGTCGTACTTTCTTTTTTTATACTTACTGCAACTTATACATATTCGAATACAAAGAAAATACAATTACAACAATTGGAAAAGGAGCTTTCACTTGAAATACAAAGTATTGAGAAGCAATTTTCAAATGAGTTATTTCAAAAAAGGTTGATTGCCGAGCGTATCGGTGAAAAGAATGAAGTAGAAGCGTACTTACAAAAAGCGTATACACGTGACAATGTGAAATTTAATGACCCAAATAATTCTGTACAGAAATTATTAGATGATGCTAAAAGTAAGATTAGTTATATTGATCGTATGTGGATTACTAATGCTGATGGAGAGTTTCTGATGGGGAATTCAGGATTATCGGCTGAGGATATGATGGGTATAAAACAACGTCCTTGGTTAACACTAGCTACAAAAAAAGAAGGAGTTATTTATACAAAACCCTATCAAGATGAATATACGAAAATGCGTACAATCAGCGTAATTTATCCAGTTACCAAAAATGGTAAGAAATTAGGTTATATAGCCATTGATATGGCCCTAAATAATATTTTACCTACCTCTAAAACAGGTGGTATCACGGGTCAAAATATCCTTCTTTTCTCTTCAGATTGGCAAGTATTATTCGACGAGAATCAAATGTGGTCATTATTAAAAAAAGAGCATATTCCATTGAACATAAGCTCAACGGTCTCTATTGATAAAGGGAAGTATTATGTCGAATTACGTAAAGTGAGTAATAGTGATTGGAAGATGGGCGTTTATGTTCCCGTAGAGAAAGTATTAGCACCTTTAAAAGATTTCCAAAAGAGAATTGTTTTTTTCTGGTTAGTCGCTATTCTTATTTTACTTTTTGTCATTAAGACTGTGATGACTTATTCAATGAAAGATTTTAATTCCGTAGTTGACCAGTTAAAGCAAATTGAAAAGGGAGATTATACAAAGAAATTCAAAATTCAACGCCGAGATGAAGTAGGAAGAATAGCAGATGCAGCAGAACATATGGGGAAACAAATACATAAGCAGATGGAAATTTTGAATTTTCAAGCAAGCTTTGATATGCTAACTAAACTACCAAATCGCTCTTCCATTGAGCGTCGAATAGATGTCGGAATTCGTCATTGTCGCTTGCAAAATGACGAAATGACTGTCGCTTTTATTGATGTCGATAATTTCAAAGATGTAAATGATACACATGGTCATGCTTATGGTGATGAGTTATTAATTCAAGTTGGGCAACGAGTGCAAACGATGATAAGTAAAAGTAGTTATCTAGGTCGCTTCGGCGGAGATGAATTTATATTATTACTTAAAGCAAATTGTGAAGCTAGTTGTCAAAATCTAAAAGAAATACTGCTACTATTCAATGAACCATTCCATTTGAATGGTCATGATATATACGCTACTGCATCTATAGGTGTTGCCATATATCCGAGAGATAGCAAATCAAGGGCAGGGTTATTGGCGAAGGCAGATACAGCTCTCTATGAAGCGAAGAAACAAGGGCGGAACCGGGTTGAATTTTTCCAAGGTGAGATGCAGGAAAGTTTTGAAAAAAAGATGCGTTTAGAGGCGGGGTTACGGACCGCACTTGAAAATAATGAATTTGAGTTATTCTTTCAACCGCAGTTAAATGTTTCTTTAGGGTTTATGGCGAGCGCAGAGGCCTTAATTCGCTGGAATCATCCAGAGTGGGGAATAGTGCCCCCTGATGAATTCATCCCTTTAGCGGAGAGTTCTGGCCAGATACGTTCAATTGGCGCTTGGGTCATTGATGAAGGAATTAAGATGGCAAAGACGTTAAAACAGCATTATCCTAGATTACATCGAATCGCTTTAAATATTAGTTCGGTGCAACTAAGAGAACGAAATTTTGTTGAGCAAGTAAAAACTGCAATTGCAAAATACAATATTGACCCTTCTTTAATTGAGCTAGAAATTACAGAATCCGTTGTCATTGATCGTTTAGAGGAAACAATTGAAAAACTTACAGCGTTAAAAAAATTAGGAATTGCTCTTGCTTTAGATGATTTTGGGACAGGTTATTCGTCACTTAATTATTTACGTCGTTTGCCAATTGACAGGGTAAAGCTCGATCGATCGTTTATTCAAGAAATGGATGAAGATCCTAAAATGGCAACAATGGTGCATTATATTATTGAAATGGCGCATAGTTTAGGACTGAAAGTTGTGGCGGAAGGTGTCGAAACAGAGAAACAAATGCAAATGTTAAATATGCTACAAGTGGACAAGATACAAGGCTATTTTTATAGTAGACCTATAACACAAGAAGGACTTTTCACATTTGTAGATGAAAAATATGGAGAAATTCAATTGTAAAATAACTAGGGTTCATTTGCACTAAGTATCAAATCAGTGTTAAAATGAGCTTTGAGACTATATGGGATGTGAAGATAAATGCTTGGCATATTAAATAAAGTTTTCGATTTTAATAAACGTGAAATTAAACACTTATCAAAAGTTGCAGATGCTGTTGAAGCGTTTGCTGGACAAATAGAGAAATTATCTGATGAAGAATTGAAAGCAAAAACAGAAGAATTTAAAGAACGCTATGCAAATGGTGAAGATTTAGATTCGCTTCGTCCTGAGGCATTTGCTGTTGTTCGTGAAGGAGCTCGCCGTGTTTTAGGTATGTTCCCATTCCGCGTACAGCTTATGGGGGGCGCTACCCTTCATGAAGGTAATATCGCCGAGATGAAAACGGGTGAAGGTAAAACGTTAACTTCTACTTTACCTGTGTATTTAAATGCGATCACTGGTAAAGGTGTTCATGTAATTACAGTCAACGAATACCTTGCAAGTCGTGATGCTGCAGAAATGGGTAAACTATATGAATTCCTTGGTTTAACTGTAGGTTTGAACTTAAATAGTTTGTCTAAAGATGAAAAACGTGAAGCATATAATTGTGATATTACTTACAGTACAAACAATGAGTTAGGATTCGATTACTTACGCGACAACATGGTTCTTTATAAAGAAGAGCGCGTGCAACGTCCACTTTACTATGCTGTAATTGATGAAATTGACTCCATCTTAATTGATGAAGCGCGTACGCCTTTGATCATTTCTGGACAAGCTGGAAAATCAGCTCAACTATATAAACAATCAAATGCATTTGTACGTACTTTAAAAATTGATGAAGATTATACGTATGAAGAACAAACAAAAGGTGTTACGTTAACCGAGAAAGGTATTGAAAAAGCTGAAGGTGCATTCAATATCGACAACCTTTTTGATTTAACACATGTAGGATTAAACCATGCTATTAACCAATCGTTAAAAGCACACGCTTCAATGCATCTTGATGTAGATTATGTCGTTCAAGACGGGGAAATTGTGATCGTTGACTCTTTCACTGGTCGTTTAATGGATGGTCGTCGTTATAGCGATGGTCTTCACCAAGCGATCGAGGCGAAGGAAGGTCTTGAGATTCAAAATGAATCCATGACAATGGCAACAATTACGTTCCAAAACTACTTCCGTATGTATGAAAAGTTATCTGGTATGACAGGTACAGCGAAAACAGAGGAAGAGGAATTCCGCAACATTTACAATATGCAAGTTGTGACAATTCCAACAAATAAACCGATTGCTCGTGATGACCGTCCCGATTTAATTTATGCTTCTATGAAAGGCAAGTTTGAAGCTGTTGCAGATGACATTGCCGAACGCCATAAAAACCAACAGCCAGTTTTAGTAGGTACAGTTGCTATTGAAACATCTGAATTGATTTCGAATTTACTAACAAAACGTGGCATTCCACATGAAGTATTAAATGCGAAAAACCATGAACGTGAAGCTGAAATTATTGCTGAAGCAGGTTCAAAAGGATCAGTTACAATTGCAACAAACATGGCTGGTCGTGGTACAGATATTAAATTAGCTGATGGCGTATTAGACATCGGTGGTTTAGCTGTAATTGGTACTGAACGTCATGAATCTCGTCGTATCGATAATCAATTACGTGGTCGTGCTGGTCGTCAAGGTGACCCTGGTGTGACTCAGTTCTATCTTTCTCTTGAAGATGAATTAATGCGTCGTTTCGGTTCTGATAATATGAAGAATATGATGACTAAACTAGGCATGGATGATACTCAACCAATTCAATCTAGTATGGTATCTCGTGCTGTAGAATCAGCGCAAAAACGTGTTGAAGGTAACAACTTCGACTCTCGTAAGCGTTTATTACAATATGATGATGTTATGCGTCAACAACGTGAAATTATCTACAAAGAACGTTACGAAGTTCTTGAAACGGATAATATGCGTGATTTAGTTGAAACGATGATTGATGAAGTGTTAGTGAACACAGTAAATGCTTATACTGCATCAGATTCGGAAACTGATTGGAACTTAAAAGCAATTGAAGACTTCGTTGCAGCGAATTTATTACCTGAAGGGGTTATCACTGTTGAAGATTTACAAGGTAAATCAGTTGATGATATCCTAGATGAAATTCGTAAAGAAATTAAAGCGCATTATGATGAAAAAGAAGCAGAACTTTCAGCAGAGCGTATGCGTGAGTTTGAGAAAGTAATTTTACTTCGTGCAATTGACTCTAAATGGATCGATCATATCGATGCTATGGACCAATTACGTCAAGGTATCCATTTACGTGCATACGGTCAAACTGATCCACTTCGCGAATACCAACAAGAAGGTTTCGAAATGTTCGATGCTATGGTTGAAGCAATCCGCGTAGATGTTGCAAAATATGCGATGAAAGCTGAAATTCGCAGCAATTTAGAACGTGAAGAAGTGGCGAAAGGCCAAGCCGTTAACCCTAAAGAAGACGGCGAAAAAGTGAAGAAAAAACCAGTCCGCAGCAAAGATGCAAACATTGGTCGTAATGATTTATGTCCATGTGGTAGCGGTAAAAAATATAAAAACTGCCACGGTGCGGTATAATAAAGCCTAATTGTATGATTAAATGAATAGGTGGCAACTAACAAAACATGGGGGGATTTTATCCTCTCATGTTTTATGCCGTCCTAAGGGGTAATCATTTAGGCAAAGATTATTGTGAAATAATCAAACCAAATTTGGAGGAATACAAAAAATGTTTGAATTAGCAGACGTGCGTAACGAGTTAGACAATTCAGCTAAGAAATTAGCGGACTTCAGGGGGTCTCTTTGACTTAGAAAACAAAGAGGCACGAATACAAGAATTTGACGAATTAATGCTTGAACCAGAGTTCTGGAACAATCAACAACAAGCACAAAATGTTATTAACGAGTCAAAGGGCTTAAAAGAAGTTGTGAATGAATATAAAGAATTAGAAGATACACAAGAAAACTTAGAAATGACATTAGAATTACTACGTGAAGAACCTGATGAAGAATTACAAGAAGATTTAGCCGTGGAGTTAAAAGAATTCGTAGCACGTTTAAAAGAATTCGAACTACAGTTATTATTAAGTGAACCGTATGATAAGAACAACGCAATCTTGGAACTTCACCCGGGCGCTGGTGGTACCGAGTCACAAGATTGGGGTTCGATGTTATTACGTATGTATACACGTTGGGCTGAAAAACGAGGCTTTAAAGTTGAAACAATGGATTATTTACCAGGCGATGAGGCCGGCATTAAGTCGGTTACATTGGCTATCAAAGGGCATAATGCGTATGGCTATTTAAAAGCTGAAAAAGGTGTTCACCGTCTTGTACGTATTTCGCCTTTCGATTCATCAGGTCGCCGTCATACTTCATTCGTATCATGTGATGTGATGCCAGAATTCAACGACGAAATTGAAATTGATATTCGCACAGAAGATTTAAAAATTGATACGTATCGTGCAACTGGTGCAGGTGGTCAGCATATTAATACTACTGACTCCGCTGTTCGTATTACACATATGCCAACAGGTACGGTTGTTCAATGTCAGGCTGAACGTTCACAAATTAAAAACCGTGAAAAAGCAATGGGTATGTTAAAAGCGAAGTTGTATCAATTGAAAATTGATGAACAACAAGCGGAATTGGATGAAATTCGTGGAGAACAAAAAGAAATTGGCTGGGGTAGTCAAATTCGTTCTTACGTATTCCACCCATATTCAATGGTAAAAGACCACCGTACAAGTGCTGAAACAGGAAACGTGCAAAATGTTATGGATGGTGACATTGATCAATTTATCAATGCTTACTTACGATCTAAACTTTAATTTAACTATGAAAAGCCATTCGACGGAGTAATTCGTTGAATGGCTTTTTTGCATGTAAAAAGGGTATGCTTCCTACTTGCAATTTCTTATAAACGTAGTAAAATACAAATTAAGAACAAATGTTCCTATTTTGGAGGTGGAAGCATGTCGCGTATCCCAAATGAAGCTCTTGTAGTGCTTGAAACAGTTATTTACTTACCAATGGTACTATCCATTTTCGAAAGAGACTGTAAAGCATTTGAACAAGGAACATTCAAATTGAAGCGGCCATATATCGATTTAGTGCATGAAGCGATGAAACAGGTGCAAAGTGAATTACATGCAGCTCATCAATATTTGCAAAAAAACCGGCTTAAAATTATGCGAGGAAATCGTGATGAGTTATTTTCGGAATATATTTTCATTTACAATAATAATGAAGAACATCGTCGGTATTCTAATATTCGATTACGTAACCGAGTAGAAGAATTGTTATCAATTTATTTAACACAAGTTCAATTTAAAAAAGAGAAGGACGTTTAATCTCAAAACGTTGTTGTAAAAAGTATGCCATTGCTAGTTGAGTTCTCATTGTGATAACTGATACGTCTACTTCGACATCCTGACCATTTTTAAAAGACACAAGACTTTTTGATGGGCCAGCATCTTCAAAAAACTCAATTGCATGCATAGCAAACCACACATTATAATGCGAACTAGGCGATAAAGTGGGCATGAAAATACAAGGTGTACCATAATCATATGCAACAACAATCGGTAGTTTATGGCGTGCGCCAAGATATTCTTTTGACTTGTTAGTAGCAAGCTTAAAAGAAGTACCATAGTCAGAGCAAGATTTATGTATTACTCGAGATGGCCTTGCATCTACAAGAAATTCTCTCTCCTTTTCAACTACTCTTGTGTAAATGTGATTACCCTCAAAAACTGGCATAAGTGCAAATGTACTAAAAGACAATGTAAAATTCGATAATTTTGTCAGTTTTTCATCCAATACTTGTTCCTCCCTTCGAAAATGATTGAAATTAGTATAATTTCACTATCATTTTAACTATAATTGGTATAAAGCGCAATGATAAAATGGGATATATAATTAAAATTCCCTATATATTACCTATACTTTAAATTAAGATTGCTTATTTTTCTGAAATTTCTTATAATAGAAAAAAGGCATTCGAGGTGAGATCGTTGGATAAATATTATTCCTATACCGATTTTCTAAAAGCTCTTGGACGAACTGACAACACGAATAATGCTGAAAAATTATTAGATACGATCTATTTAGATTTGTTCTTAAACCATGTACATCGTGCACAAACGGAAGAGTATCTATTAGCTTGCATTGACTCAGCCCTAGATGAAAGAAATGAAGCCGCCTTTAATAAATACGTAAAAGAATTAGAAAAATTGCAGACGACTGTCGGATAAGCATTGTTAGACGATTAATGATAATAGAAATACTCGTATAAGTTTCGAACTTGTACATAGAGAATTTACAGCATAAAAAATCGTTCCTATATGGGAACGGTTTTTTTTTGAAAAAATAATTGGGAAAATAAAAGCAGCATGAAAGCACAGAAATTATCTTGTTTTTAATTTGAAATTAACAATAGTAAAAGAAGTGAATAAAACCTAAATAACAAATGCCTTGGGAGTACAATAATTGGTAAAACAACGAAACTAGTTTAAAAAACATATGTTCGCTTATCGCTCGATAATTCCAATTTGCTATGGTAAAATATATGTAATTAGTAACAAGGAGGACGTGGCTATGGTTCAGGCATTTGATTTACATTCACCATACAAGCCAAATGGCGATCAGCCAGCTGCAATAGCAGAGCTTGTCGAAGGTGTTCGTCAAGGTAAACAACACCAAACCTTACTAGGAGCAACTGGTACAGGTAAAACATTTACAATTTCCAATGTAATAAAAGAAGTAAAAAAGCCGACTCTTGTTATTGCGCATAATAAGACACTCGCGGGTCAATTATATAGTGAATTTAAAGAATTCTTTCCAAATAATGCAGTAGAATATTTCGTCAGCTATTATGACTACTATCAGCCAGAAGCTTATGTACCACAAACCGATACATATATCGAGAAGGACTCTAGTATTAATGATGAAATTGATAAGCTACGCCATTCAGCAACATCTTCATTATTTGAAAGAGAAGATGTCATCGTCATAGCATCTGTTTCTTGCATTTATGGCCTCGGTTCACCAGAAGAATATCGAGAAATGGTGTTATCCATCCGAACAGGGATGGAAATCGAAAGGAATCAATTGTTACGTAAACTTGTAGATATTCAGTATGAACGTAATGATATTAATTTCACCCGCGGAACATTTAGAGTACGCGGAGATGTTGTCGAAATTTTCCCAGTATCTCGAGATGAGAGATGCTTACGTGTAGAATTTTTCGGTGATGAAGTAGAGCGTATTCGTGAAGTCGATGCGTTAACAGGAGAAATTATAGGCGAACGTGAACATGTCGCTATATTCCCAGCATCCCACTTCGTTACGCGAGAAGAAAAAATGGTCAAAGCCATTGAGAATATTAAAGATGAATTGAAGGAACAACTTGAGAAACTTCGTGAGGAAGATAAATTACTAGAGGCACAACGCTTAGAACAAAGAACAAATTATGATTTAGAAATGATGAGCGAAGTCGGCTTCTGTTCAGGTGTAGAAAACTATTCTCGTCATTTAACGCTAAGACCAGCAGGTGCAACACCTTACACATTATTAGATTACTTCCCAGAGGACTTTTTACTAGTGGTAGATGAAAGTCATGTTACATTACCACAAATCCGGGGAATGTATAACGGTGACCAAGCACGCAAAGGTGTTTTAGTTGATCATGGATTCCGTTTACCATCAGCACTTGATAATAGACCGTTAAAATTTGAAGAATTTGAGAAACATGTTCATAACGCGATTTTTGTTTCTGCTACACCAGGACCTTATGAATTGGAACATACACCTGACATGGTAGAGCAAATTATTCGTCCAACGGGTCTACTTGATCCTGAGATTGAAGTACGACCAATTGAAGGTCAAATCGATGATTTAATCCATGAAATCAATTTACGTACTGAAAAAAATGAGCGTGTATTAATTACAACATTAACGAAAAAAATGTCAGAAGATTTAACGGATTATTTAAAAGAAATCGGGATTAAAGTACAGTACTTACACTCAGAAGTTAAAACATTAGAGAGAATAGAAATCATTCGTGAATTACGTATGGGAGTGTACGACGTATTAATCGGTATTAACTTACTACGCGAAGGTATCGATATTCCAGAAGTATCTTTAGTTGCCATACTGGATGCAGATAAGGAAGGCTTCCTACGTTCAGAGCGTTCGCTTATCCAAACAATTGGACGTGCAGCGCGTAATTCGAACGGTCACGTTATTATGTATGCAGACCGTATGACGGATTCGATGACAAAAGCAATCGACGAAACAAATCGTCGTCGTACAATTCAAGCTGCCTACAATGAGGAGCATGGGATTACGCCAAGAACCATTCAAAAAGAAATTCGCGATGTAATTCGGGCAACACAGGCAGCGGAAGAACAAGAAACATATGTAACGAAAGTATTGAAAGGTAAAAAGCTAACAAAGCAAGAAAGAGAAACACTTTTACTTTCATTAGAAAAAGAAATGAAGGATGCAGCAAAAGCGCTCGACTTCGAACGTGCTGCAGAGCTTCGTGATACAATCCTGGAACTGAAAGCGGAAGGATGAAGGAATTGAAAAACCAAGAAATTATCGTTCAAGGCGCACGTGCAAATAATTTAAAAAACGTAGATGTTAAAATTCCGCGAGATCAGCTAGTTGTTATAACTGGCTTATCGGGTTCTGGAAAATCATCTCTAGCATTCGATACAATCTATGCAGAAGGTCAAAGACGTTATGTGGAGTCCTTATCTGCATATGCTCGTCAATTTCTAGGGCAAATGGACAAACCAGATGTAGATGCTATCGAAGGTCTCTCACCTGCTATTTCTATTGACCAAAAAACAACAAGTCGCAACCCACGTTCAACGGTTGGAACAGTCACAGAAATATATGACTATTTACGCCTATTATATGCGCGTGTGGGCAAACCAATTTGTCCAAATCACGGCATAGAAATTACGTCACAGACTGTGGAACAAATGGTTGATCGACTTGTGCAATACCCTGAACGTACGAAAATGCAATTGTTGGCTCCAATGGTTTCAGGGCGTAAAGGAACACATGTGAAACTTCTTGAAGACTTGAAAAAGCAAGGATATGTCCGTGTTCGAGTTGACGGAGAGTTGCGTGATTTAGATGATAATATTGAATTAGACAAAAATAAAAAGCATAGTATTGAAGTGGTCATTGACCGTGTTGTTTTAAAAGAAGGCGTGGAAGCTCGTTTAAGTGATTCTCTTGAGACAGCACTTAGATTGGCAGAAGGCCGTGTAATGGTTGATGTAATGGAACATGAGGAGCTACTATTCAGTGAACATCACGCTTGTCCTATCTGTGGTTTTTCAATTGGTGAGTTGGAACCGAGAATGTTCTCCTTCAACAGTCCTTTTGGTGCTTGCACAAAATGTGATGGCTTAGGAACAAAATTAGAAGTTGATCCAACGCTTGTAATACCTGATTGGAGTCGCACATTAAATGATGGTGCAATTGCACCTTGGGAACCAACGAGCTCGCAATATTATCCTCAACTATTAAAAGCGGTTTGTGATCATTACGACATCGATATGGATATGCCAGTTGAAGACATACCGAAAGATAAAATGGATAAAATTTTAAACGGTTCGGGTACGGACAAAATCCACTTCCATTATGAGAATGACTTTGGAAATATTCGTGACCAAGATATTGTTTTTGAAGGTGTTCTACGTAATATTGAAAGACGCTTTCGTGAAACAACTTCTGATTATATCCGCGAGCAAATGGAAAAGTATATGGCACAGCAACATTGCCCATCTTGTAAAGGATACCGCTTAAAACCTGAGACATTGGCGGTTAAAATTGATAGCAAACATATTGGAGAAGTGACGGACTATTCTATTAAGGTTGCATACGATTTCTTCTCGACGCTATCGCTTTCAGAGAAAGATATGCAAATTGCCCGATTGATTTTACGCGAAATACTTGAGCGTCTAGGATTCCTCATTAATGTTGGACTTGATTATTTAACATTAAATCGAGCTGCGGGAACATTATCAGGTGGGGAAGCGCAGCGTATTCGCTTAGCAACTCAAATTGGTTCTCGCTTAACCGGTGTTCTGTATATTCTTGATGAGCCATCCATTGGCTTGCATCAACGGGATAATGACCGTTTGATTGATACACTAAAAAACATGCGTGATATCGGTAACACATTGATAGTAGTAGAGCATGATGAAGACACAATGCTTGCGGCTGATTATTTAATTGATGTTGGTCCAGGGGCTGGTGTACATGGTGGAGAAATCGTCGCTGCTGGAACACCTGCCCAAGTTATGAAAAACAAACATTCATTAACTGGGCAATATTTAAGTGGCAAAAAATTCATTCCACTCCCATCAGAACGTCGTAAGCCAGACGGACGTTTCATTACGATAAAAGGTGCTAAAGAAAATAATTTAAAAAATGTTAAAGCGGATATTCCACTTGGTTTATTTATTGCTGTAACTGGAGTTTCAGGATCAGGAAAAAGTACGTTAATTAATGAAATTTTATATAAATCGCTAGCGCAAAAACTGAACCGTTCAAAGGTGAAGCCAGGTGAAGTGAAAGAAATTACAGGTATCGAACAGCTTGAGAAGGTAATTGATATCGACCAGTCGCCAATCGGCCGTACACCGCGTTCAAACCCTGCGACATATACAGGTGTCTTTGATGACATTCGTGATGTATTTGCAACAACGAATGAGGCAAAAGTACGTGGCTATAAAAAGGGTCGCTTTAGTTTTAATGTTAAAGGTGGACGTTGTGAAGCTTGTCGTGGTGACGGAATTATTAAAATTGAAATGCATTTCTTACCTGATGTTTATGTGCCGTGCGAAATATGTCATGGTAAGCGTTATAATCGAGAAACATTAGAAGTAAAATATAAAGATAAGAGTATCGCTGATGTTTTGAAAATGACAGTTGAAGATGCAGTGGAATTTTTCACAAACATCCCTAAAATCTCACGCAAGTTACAAACGATAGTTGATGTTGGTTTAGGCTATATGGAACTTGGCCAGCCTGCTACAACTTTATCAGGTGGGGAAGCGCAGCGTGTAAAATTAGCGTCTGAGTTGCATAAACGTTCAAATGGTAAGTCCATTTATATATTGGATGAACCGACAACTGGTTTGCATGCAGAAGATATCGCTCGATTATTAAAAGTATTACAACGCCTAGTTGAAAGTGGCGATACTGTGTTGGTAATTGAACATAATCTGGATGTCATTAAAACAGCGGATTATATAATTGATTTAGGCCCAGAAGGTGGCGATAAAGGCGGTATGATTATTGCAACTGGAACACCTGAAGAGGTAATTAAAGTGAAAGAATCTTACACAGGACATTATTTGAAGCCAATTATAGAACGCGATCGAGCACGTATGGATAAAGTATTGACAACAGCTACAAACAAGTAGAGATAAATTTTCTAGGTATGTGAAACTTTTTCCATAAACTTTCGTAAATAATAGTAATAAGTAGAAGGAGGCCGAAAAATGCAAAGTGAACGTAAACGCATTTTAACATTGCTTGAAAATGGCACCATTACAGCACAAGAGGCAATATTACTACTAGAAGCATTGGAAAATAAAACAGCAAATACATCAACTGGAGCGAATTCTACAAGTTCCAGCCAAACTGAAATGAATCAACAAGTAGGGCAATCACAACCTGAAAGAGAACAGAAACAAACAAATTATGATGACTTCTTTGAGAAAAAAGAAGAACCAAAACAACAGTCATCTAAACAAAAAACTAGTTCAGAGCAAGAATTCTTTGAAGAAATTAAACAAGATTTCTCACAATTTAGTACAAAGTTTATGGACTTTATGAATACGGCTGTTTCAAAAGTGAAAGACATGGATTTTGACTTTTCATTTGGTGAAAAAAACGCATTCGAACAACGTTTTGATCTAGATAATGCGGACTTTTCTCATATTAGTGTTGATATTCCGAATGGTCAATTGCAAATTAAACCTTCTGTTGATGCAACTGTACATGCAGAATGTCGCGTACGTCCTACAATCGTTCGTTCAGGTGAAGATTTACAGAAAGAATTTCTCAATAAATTTATCTTCACGAACGATCAAGGGAAACTACGCATTATTAGTGATTTGAAATCGATGCGTGTTGATATTGTTCTATATGTACCAATAAGACAATACGAAGCAATTTCAGCGAACTTATTTAATGGTAGTTTTGTATTAACTGATTTGGATGTCAGTAAACTGAAGGTTAAGACAAAAAATGGTCTAATCGATTGTGAAAGATTCGCATTTAAGAGTGCTGAGTTAGAAACCGCTAACGGTGCTATTAAAGTGAAGGATGTAGCAGGAGAAGACCTTGAAGCTGAGACGTTAAATGGCCAAGTGTATATTGACGGTGCAATTCGAGATATAGAAGCGAAATCTGTCAGTGGTCATGTTGTAGTGACTACTCGTGCAATGGATGCGACAAGAATGAAGGCACAAACCGTTGCAGGTGCTGTAGAACTTTATATTCCAAGTACATTGTCACTAGAAGGAGAAGTTTCTTCTAACCTAGGTAAAATGGATGTTCAATTGTCAGATGTTCAATATCGCAATGAGCATGATCAGTTTTTACAAAAATCGGTGCGCTTCTCTAAAAAATTACTAGATGTTTCAACATTAACGATTGATGGTGAAACTAAAACAGGATCTGTCGTTGTTCGATATAATCTGTAATATAAAATAATTTTTAGCGAAGGAGATTCTATCTCCTTCGCTTTTTTAATACATATTTTTGATTAATTCGCTATGACAGCAAATTTTTTTTGTAATAAGCTAGAATTGAAATTACAATTTAATTGAAATGAAATTGTAATAGTAGACAGGCTATTCAATGATATAATAGCTTTATAATAGAGTTGGGTTTATAGAAAATAGGTGGTAAAAAAATGATCGAAATGAAGAATGTTTACAAGAAATATCCGAATGGAATAGTAGCAGCAAATGGGTTAAGTATTAAGTTTAATCAAGGCGAATTTGCTTATATTGTAGGACCTAGTGGTGCTGGTAAGTCGACATTTATCAAAATGATGTATCGAGAAGAACGAGCTACATCTGGAGATGTTATCGTAAACGGTATGAATTTGACGACATTAAAAAACAAAGAAATACCTTATCTCCGTCGACAAATTGGAGTGGTGTTCCAAGATTTTAAATTGTTACCGATGCTAAATGTCTATGAAAATGTTGCATTTGCTTTGGAAGTTATTGAAGAACAACCGGCTACGATACGTAAACGTGTCATGGAAGTGTTAGATTTAGTTGGATTAAAACATAAAGCTCGAATGTTCCCGAATGAATTATCGGGTGGAGAGCAACAACGTGTGTCAATTGCGCGCTCGATTGTGAACGTGCCGAAAGTTGTCATTGCTGATGAGCCTACTGGAAACTTGGATCCTGAGACATCTTGGGATATTATGAATCTTTTTGAGGAAATAAATGCACGTGGAACAACAATTATTATGGCAACACATAACAAAGAAATTGTTAATACAATAAGACGTCGTGTTATCGCTATTGAGGGCGGATTGATTGTTCGTGATGAAAATGGAGGTAGTTACGGCTATGAAATCTAGAACTATAAGTCGCCATTTCCGTGAAAGTATAAAATCGATTGGTCGTAATAGTTGGATGACAGTCGCTTCTGTCTCAGCAGTAACGGTCACACTATTAATAGTTGGCGTATTTATCATGATAATGATGAACTTGAATAAAATTGCAACAGATTTAGAAAATGATGTCGAAATTAAAGTGCTTATTGATTTAGAAGCGGATCAAAAAGCTGAAGATGCTTTACAGAAACAAATTAAAGAATTATCAGGTGTAGATTCTTTCGAGTACTCAACAAAAGAGGAAGAACTTAATCATCTTGTGAAAGATTTTGGAGAAGATTTAAGCCTGTTTAAACAGAGTAATCCATTAAGAAACGTCATCTATGTAAAGGCTAGTGACCCGCAGAAAACGGCAACAGTAGCCGAGGCGATAGACAAGCTCGATAATACATATGAGGTATTATACGGTAAAGGTAAGATTGAAAAGCTATTTAACTTTTTAAATATTAGTCGAAACGTAGGTATTGGTTTAATCATAGCGTTACTATTTACAGCAATGTTCTTAATCTCAAATACAATTAAAATCACAATTGTAGCAAGAAGAAAAGAAATAGAGATTATGAAATTAGTAGGTGCAACAAACTGGTTTGTACGTATTCCGTTTATTCTGGAAGGTATGTGGTTAGGCCTATTAGGTTCTATCATTCCAATTACGGTTGTAACAATTTCATATGTGAAATTACATAGTGTATTGCAACCAAAATTACAAGGTGAAATGTTCCAGCTGTTAGATGTAACTCCATTTATTATCCAAGTAGATTTATTAATTTTAATAATGGGTGTATTTATCGGTGTTTGGGGAAGTTTCATGTCCGTACGCAAATTCTTAAAAGTATAAGTAATAGAGATATATTAATAGGAAAGAGGGGGTTATTAGTTGAAAAAGCAGTTTAAAAATATTTTATATGTCATTACAGCTACGGTATCTTTATCATTGGTTGTTCAACCAATAGCGAATGCTGAATCACTAAGTGATTTAAAGTCTAAACAGCAAGAATTAGATCAAAAGAAATCGAAACTGAATTCTAACATAAATGAAAAATCAAGTAAGATTAAGTACAACAAATCAAAGCAAGAGAAAATCAACAAACAAATCCAAAAGCTTGATAACAAGATTATCAAAACGGATGAGAAAATTAGTATTGTAAAATCAACAATTGCTCAAACAACTAGTGAAATTGAGGACTTACAAACTTCTATCAAAGATTTAGAAAAGAAAATTGCAGAACGTGATGCATTATTGCAAGAACGCGCGCGTGCCATTCAAGAAGGTGGCGGTTCAATTAATTATGTTGACGTTCTATTTGGTGCTAGTAGTTTTGGAGATTTAATTGACCGTTTTTCTGCAGTAAACACTTTGTTAGATGCGGATCGTAAAATTTTGCAAGAACAAGCAGATGATAAAAAAAGCTTAGAAGAGCAACAGAAGAAACTTGAAGAAAAACGTAAAAAACAAATCGACAATCGTGATCGATTAGAAGATCTTAAGAAATCTTTGGACTCACAAAAATCAAGTAAAAATAAGTTAATTGATGATTTAGAGCGTGAGCAATCAAAGCTGAAATCTCAAAAGAAATCACTCCAAAAAGAGTATTCTGAAGCAATTAAAGTAAGTAAAAAAGTGCAAAAAGAAATTCAAAATGAGCAAGCGCGTCTAGCTGAACGAGCACGTAAAGAAGCTGCAGCGAAAGCAAAAGCGAAATCTAAATCAGCATATGTTTCTAATGTGGGAGAATCAGGTGATGTTCCAACTGTTTCAAGTGGTACTTGGACAAGACCTACAACTGGTAGGGTTACATCTAATTTTGGCTGGCGCGATATAGGCTCAGGTCCAGAAATTGATTACGGTATCGATATTGCAAACAGTGTAGGTACGCCAATCGTAGCCGCAGCTGATGGAGTAGTCTTCCGTGCAAGTCCTCTATCTACATACGGTAATGTAATTATGATTACTCACTCAATTGAGGGGAAAACTTTTACAACTGTATATGCTCACTTAAGTGGTTATAAAGCAAAAGCTGGACAATCTGTTTCTAAAGGTGAAGTAATCGGTTATATGGGACAAACGGGTCGTGCATTCGGAAGTCACTTACATTTCGAACTTCATACAACAGCATGGCAAGGACAAAAAGTAGGGGCAGTTGACCCACGTCGTTATATTTCATTCTAATCAGATCAAATAGAAGTCGTCTGGAAATCGGTAAATTCACCGACTACAGGCGACTTTTCTTCTAGGGATAAAAATGATTTTAAATAGAGCTTTAAACTGTGAAAATCAGTCCAGACATCAATTAGTAAAACAAAAATCTTGTATTCTTTCATCACACCCATTAACATACGGTGTAGGGTATATTAGTGGGAGAAGGTGTGAACTTTGCCAATAACAGAATGGTATACTATACGCGGAGTGACATTACCGACATCATGGGTTTCAGTTCTTATCGCGTTTACTTTGGCAGGAATTATTCTATGGTGGCGTTATGGTAAAAAAGAAGCAAGTGTATATGCGGATCATGCTATATTTTTCATTTTAGTTTGGAAATTTAGTGTGATTGTCACAGATTTGTCGTTGGTAATAAAACAGCCTTTAATTATACTATTCTTTAACGGTGGGACGGTGGGCTTTTACATAGCGATAGTTGCAACTTGTATTTCTATTTTCCGTCAATTTAAAAAGAATGCATTTGCAGCTTCTCAATTACGTACATTAACAATGGCTATTATTTTAACGCAAAGCTTGTATCAAATTGCAATGGCCTTGCAAAATGATGGACTCGCTTGGCAAAGGTGGCTGACTGTTGTAGTCTTTATCATTTGGCTACTCATAGCGATAAAAAATGGTCTCAATCAGGATATTTGGCGTAAGCAACTCATCATTTTATTTAGCTTATCGCATATTTTTATCGCATTATTACAGCCTGGTGGTTTTTCGCAAAAGTCACTGATGGCAACTTTCATATTTAGTTTGTTTGTGTTATTTGTCCATTTCTTAAAAGATAACAGTCGTAAACAGATGGAGGCTACCTCATGAAGAAAAAAATATTTGCGTTGCTAATAATTGCAGCGATGATTGGAATTGCTGTTACAAATTTTGTGAAAACAAAAGTTGCTGAAGAGCAAAAAGTGGATACGAGAGCAACAATTGTTGAGGACACATTAGGTGTTAAAAGTGGCTTAGCTATTGGTGAGTTGGCACCAGATTTTGAATTAGAAACATTAGAAGGAAAAAAAGTAAAGCTATCTGATTTTCGAGGGAAAAAGGTTATTTTAAATTTCTGGGCAACTTGGTGTCCACCTTGTAAGGCAGAAATTCCTCATATGCAAAAGTATTACGAGAAATATGCAGAAGAAGATAATTTTGAAATTGTAGCGGTCAACTTAACTAGTTATAAAGAAAGTGTTAAATATGTGAAAAAGTTTGTTAAAACGTATGAGATGACCTTTCCTGTATTATTAGATACTAAGGGTGAACAAATGGATGCATATGAAATTTACGTCGTTCCAACGACTTACTATTTAGATACGAAAGGAGTCATTCAAAAGAAGGTAAGAGGACCTGTCGATCAAGATAGTATGCGGGAAAGTATAAAAGCATTAAATTAATAAAGGAAAATCCACTTTTTGATAGTGTTAATCCTAAGGTAACATTCATAAACTGAATGGATATGAAAGGGGTAGACATAATGCGGAAACGTTGGATTTTTCTTTTTTTTATAGTATTGCTAGGCGCCACAGGAATGTACGCAGTATCAAAAATGCAAGGAGCGGAGCCTTCAAGTGCAAAAGTGAGTAAACTAGAAAAAATTGATGAAGCTTTTAAACTAATAAGAAAAGAATCAGTGCATGAGACTTCTGAGGAACAGTTAGTCGAAGGAGCAATTAAAGGAATGGCGAGTTCATTGGGTGACCCATATAGCACTTATTACACAAAAGAAGAAGCTAGAATGCATAAGGAATCATTGTCTGATTCACGTGTAGGTATTGGGGCAGAAATTACAGCAAGTGATGGTAAATTTATTATTGTTTCACCTGTAAAGGCATCTCCAGCAGAAAAAGCAGGATTAAAACCTTATGATGAAATTGTACAAGTAAATAAGGAACGATTAGAAGGTAAATCGATGGCGCAGCTCTTAGCTCTTATTCAAGGAGAAGAGGGCACAACAGTAAAAATGACTATATTCAGACCATCAGAAGACCGTCATATTGAGGTTTCAATGACAAGATCAGCAATTTCCATGGAAACGGTGCATAGTGAAATTTTACAAGCTGATGATCAACTAATCGGATATGTAAATATCACACTATTTGGTGAAAAAACTGCAGAAGAATGGCAAAAACATACGACCTCATTAATGAAACAAAAAATATCTGGTCTTATTATTGATGTGCGTAGTAATCCAGGTGGCTATTTACGAAGTGTAGAACAAGTTATAGCAAGTGTTGTAAAACCAGGCTCTACATATGCTTTTATGCAAAATGCCAAGGGTGAGCTTGAGCCGTTAGTAACCGAAGAGAAGAAAAACAAATTAAATTTTGACGCACAATTAAAATCGTTACCGATTGTATTACTTCAAGATGAAGGAAGTGCTTCTGCAAGTGAAGTTTTAAGTGGGGCATTAAAAGAATTAGATCGAGCTACTATAGCAGGTGTAAAAAGTTTTGGAAAAGGCACAGTACAAGAAACCTGGCCATTGCTAAATGGTGGAGAATTAAAGTTATCTACGCATAAATGGCTTACACCAGATAAGAAATGGATTCACGGTAAAGGAATAGATGCAACTTTACATGTAGAACAGGATGATTTATATCATATGGAATTGCCGCCATTAACGGGAAGCTTCGTAGAAGGAGATTTCAATGAGCAGGTAAGATATGTACAAGAATTATTATCTAAAATGGACTATAAATTAGAACGAACAGATGGCTATTTTGATCGCCAAACAGCTGAAGCAGTTCTGTTATATAGAAAAACAAAGAAATTAGCACAAGAACCTATTATAAATGAAGCATTCTTTTCAGCATTACATAAAGAAATGGTAGAATATAAGGGTAACAATGAAAATGACCATCAATTACAAATGGCTATCGGTTATATGCTGAAAAATTTAAAATGATGAATTAACAAACAATTTGTTTTTGAAAGTACTTAAAAAGAGTTGTAGTCTTATAATTTTGAGAAATGGTCACGCCTTTACAAGCTTTTTTTAATATTTAAACCAAAATAGGTTCTAATTTTGAAATTTAATCCAAATACTACTACGTTTTCAAACAGTCGTTTGATACAATTAATAAATAGACAAACTACTAGATACACTACGGAAGGTGATACGGAAAATGTACTTAGATATAATAGTTGAGCTGGTTAAAGGCATTGGCCGTTTCTTTTTAAATCCAATTCTATACATTGCCATTATTTTTGCCACATTACTAGGCTACCGACGCGTAATTACAGAACGTAAATCATTCAACACTAGGATTCGATGGGGCTGGACAGAAACGCTTTTCTTGTTAAAAGACGGATGGCTATTAGCACTAGGCATATCGATAGTAAGCATTGCAATTGGATTAGTTGTACCATTTGAATACTTAGTGTTATTCAGTTGCGCAAGTATCATATGTATTTTAACTTTTTATTATTATACAGCTTCAGCGGTTTATCCTTTCGCCATAGCTTTCGGTGTTATTTGGTATTTATATGCGAATGACAAGTCTTTTGATTTTTTAGGATGGACTTTTTCTGGAGGATCGATAGACGAAGGGTTATATGTAGTAATACCAGCGTTTATCGGTTTACTCTTATTAGCAGAAGGTATACTTATTTATAAGTATGCATCGAATTTTGCTTCACCAAGATTAGAAAAGTCTGATCGAGGTATGCAGGCAACTACATATTTAGTGAAACGATTGTGGCTGTTGCCGATTTTCTTCGTTATTCCTGGTGGATTAATTCAACAATATATCCCATATTGGCCACAATTTACGATGTTCAATTCTACGTTTTCGATAATATTAGTACCAGTTGTGATTGGATTTCAGCAGCGCACACGTAAAACATTGCCTGTTCACTTTTATCCTCGAATGGGAAGAACAATTATCTTACTAGCTCTAATTGTATTAATAGGTGCAGGTATTGCTTACGAGGTATCTGTTCTTGGTTATATTGCTGTTTGTATCGCTGTATGTGGGCGTGTGTTAATTTCTATTATATATGCTTGGACTGAGCGAAATGCAGGCTATGCGGTAACGCCAAACAATTCTGGTGTGGTCATAGCTGCTGTCTTACCAGAATCTCCTGCACAGGCGATGGGATTACAGGTGGGGGAATGTATCCGTAAGGTGAATGGTATTGAAGTGCAAACAGAAGAAGAATTATATGAAGCTTTGCAAATAAATGCCGCACATTGTCGTATTGAAGTATTAAATCATGAAGGCGAAGTTCGTCTGCGACAACATGTTATTCATCGACATGATCATTACAAAATCGGTCTACTCGTCGTCAGATAAAGGAGAAAAAATAGAATCTATGGTTACTAAAGTAATTTTAGCGCTGTTCATTCCAGGGTTACTCGTCGTATTGTTTACACGCATCACATTTAGTCATTATGTAGCTTTAGTGCTATCTGTAGCGCTTATTGCAGCTTCAGTTTATGCTGGTTTTACACATACAACTTTTTTATATGTTATTGATGCGTTATCATTAACCGTTGGATTCTGGTATGCCACACGTATGATGAATCGCAATAAAGAACAATAAAAATACAAAAGAAAGCCCGATTCGTCGAATGAGACAATCGGGCTTTTGCTTTTCCAGGAAATGACCTGAATGAATGTGAACTACGAATGAGTAGTATTCATAAAAATATTGCTCGAATGAGAGCGGAAAGAATAGTTGTTACAAATGAGTAACAAATGATATGACTGTACTCAAATGAGAGTGAATGATTAGATTTTCTCGCAAATGGGCGATACTCAAATGAGAGTTTCTTAGCAGACAATTGATATCATCAACTTTCTTTATTGAACGAAAAGAGCCTATTGCTCCTTTACCAGAAAGAAAACAATAGGCTCTCAAATATATACGAACCATCTCGTTCTCATCTTTCAAGCAAATGATGCTTGTAGGAATTGGCACAGTGTTCATACGTGAATCTGTTGCCGAGACTTCATAGGGCCTGTCCCTCAGTCTCTCTGGATAAGAAAGTGATATTACTATGTAATTGTTGTAAGAATTATATATTACTATATACTCCATAGATTGAAAAGTCAAATAATTTTTAAGGGAATTAAAAAAACAAACTGTAAATTGATAAAATAGCAATAGCACCAATTACAACGATGATCACATTAGCACCTGCAAATGCGATGGCAAAAGCAGTTACAGTGCCAACTAAGCCGAATAAAATATCGCCTTCTTTAATCAGTAATATTGCTGGGAAGATCATTGCCCCTAAGATGGCGTAAGGGATATTTTGTAAAACCCCTGAAATAATAGGGGGTAATTCTTTGCCCTCTAAAAAAGTTAACGGAATTGCGCGTGGAATATACGTCACAAGTGCCATACCAATAAGCATCCACCAGTACCAAGAACCCATTACACAAAGCCCCCTTTACGTTTTGCACGATTTGCGTAAACAATTTCAACTGTTATTGAAGAAACCAGGGCAGCAACTAATAATGCCCAGCCAGTTGATAACATTTGTGTCCAGTAGAAAAAGCAATTAATAACTGCAGCGAGTAAAGCGAGCATAACTACTTTGCGATTCCCCTTCATAGAAGGAACTAAAAGGCCGACGAACATAGCATATAGAGCAATTCCCATAGCTACTTGCAAAAAGGCTGGTAAATTTGCGCCGATTAAATGACCGACTGCTGTGAAAACAACCCAACTCCCATATGCAATGAGCATTACACCAACACCAAATGAAGTAGGTAGCTTTTCTTCTTTTCGTGTTGCAAGTACAGAAAAAGATTCATCAGTTACCCAAAAAGCATAGATGGATTTTTTCCATTTTTTTTCGGATTGCATCTTTTCATTAAGTGATGCCGTCATTAAAAAGTGACGGATATTGACGACAAAAGTATTAAGGACAATAAGTAAAGGATCTGTCCCTGTTGTCAATAAATTTAAAGCTATATACTGTGAAGCCCCAGCGTAAACAAGTATACTCATAGCCGTTGCTTCAAGCATTGACAGACCGGTTGTTTTTGCGAGCAAACCAAATGTCAGTGCAATTGGAAAGTAGCCGATCGCAATACTTGAACCTGCCTTCATACCAGCTGAAAAGCCAAGTTTTTTCATGTGTAGGTCCTCCATTGAAATGTTTAATAAAGTATACAACCGTATGATAAAATATACAAGAGGTGAAATTTATGGAAGAAATAAGCCGTAATTTAGGAAAACAATTGAAGAAAATCCGTCATCAACGCTTGCTTAGCTTAGACGATATGGCTAAATTAACTGATGTTAGTAAAGGTCAGTTAGCACAAATGGAAAAAGGAGAATCCAATCCAACTGTGTCGACGATGTGGAAAATTGCTACCGGTTTACGTATTTCATTTTCAACGTTATTACAACCACCGAAGGAGCAATTTTTAAAAATAAATAGTGCAGAAATGCCATTTGTCACAGAGAACGAAGGAAAATATCGAGTATATTCAATTATTCCTTATGACCCTGAACGAGGTTGGGAACTCTTTAAAGTAGAAATGGATCCTGGATGTAGTCATAGGAGTGATGCACATACTGATGGGGTAGAAGAAACTATAACGGCTATAAAAGGACAACTAGTTGTCGAAGCTGGTGATATGAGTGAAACCTTAAATGTTGGTGAAACGCTCGTATTTAAAGGACATCAAATCCATCAATATACGAATACAGCAGATGAAATGACTGTCCTGCACTTTATTTTACAATATAAACAGTAACTTTTAAGTAGCGCTCATTCCTCAATTGGGATGCCGACAAGACGCTATTTTTTAGAGAGGGAGAAACATATGCCTGACTGGTTAACATTAGAAAATTTTCATGCATTAGCAAAAGAATATCGATTATTTGGCACGCTTTTAGGTATATTACTACCATTTGTTGAAGCTTTCCTACCATTTCTCCCACTAGCCGCATTTGTCGTCGCAAATGCCAGTGCATATGGGCTCTGGATTGGTTTTCTACTTTCTTGGAGCGGAGCTGTGTTAGGATCTTATTGTGTATTTTTGATCGTACGAAAATATGGGCAAAGTCGATTATTGAACTACGTGACAAATCGTGCTACGGTGAAAAGATTAATACATTGGGTTGAAATGAAAGGGTTTACTCCATTATTTCTATTATTATGTTTTCCTTTTACACCATCAGCGCTCGTTAATATTGTTGCAGGCTTATCCAATTTAAAGCGCCATCACTACTTATTTACAGTAATGGCTTCAAAACTTGTTATGATATTCGTTATTAGCTGGATTGGATCAGATTTAAGAGCGCTGGTAACAGATCCTATCCGTACTGGTATAATTATTATATTGATAGGAATTATGTGGTGGGGCGGAAAAATGGTTGAAGGACACTTAAATGCAAAAGTAGAAGAAGATATGAGAAGAGCTTCCAGAATGAATAAAAAGTGAAGTAATTTGCCACTGTTCTATTTTTAATATAAAATAGGAACAAGTGTTCTTTTGGTAATGGTCTACATATTTTTGCACATAAATAGTAAAAGTGGTTGGAACTTTTATCGTGATTAAAGAGGGGGAGTTAGAATGTCACTGCGTATCGTTTCTGGAAGGTCAGGCTCTGGAAAATCGACGCTTATTCATCATGAAATAGTTGATATTATAAAGGAACAGCCGATAGGGGCACCAATATTCTTGCTTGTTCCTGACCAAATGTCATTTTCTTCTGAATATGATTTAACACATCGCTATGGTGTATCAGGGCTTATTCGAGCGCAGGTTACGACGTTTAAACGTTTAGCGTGGCGCGTCCTGCAAGAAACTGGAGGCATTAGCCGACAAGAGATTAATGGGTTCGGCTATCGAATGCTTATCAAACGTTTATTAGAGGATAATAAAGAACAGTTTTCATTGTTCCGTCAAGCAGCTGGAAAACGTGGTTTTACAGATGAGATGGAAACTTTGTTAAAGGAATTTAATCGCTATAGTTTAGATAGTAATACATTAGAACTGCTTCTATCAGATTTTGAGGGTATGAATGCACCGCAAACATTGCGTGATAAGGCACATGATCTTCAGTTAATATTGTCAGCTTTAGAAGAGCGATTAGGTACTACATATATTGATAGTGAAGGTTATTTTCCCTTGCTAACAGCACAGCTAAAGGATTCGGAAATTATACAATCAGCAGATATTTATATTGATGGATTTACAGCATTCACAACACGAGAATTTGAACTAGTGCAAGAATTATTAAAAGTAGCGCGTCGAGTAACGGTTGTTTTACCTATGGAGTCAGATGCTGATGCAGACGATGAGCAAGCACTATTTTATCAATCTGCTCGGACAAGTGTACGCTTAAAAGAATTAGCATTTGAAGAAGGTATTGAAGTAGAGCCAACAGTACATTGTCAAACAACATTCCGTTTTCAAAATAATGATTTGAAATGTATCGAAGAAAAGTTTGATTCACATGAAGAAGCAACAAGTTACTCTTCGGATGATTTTGAGATTATTGAAGCCGTCAATCGCCGTGCAGAAGTACATGCGATTGCAAGGAAAATAAGAGAGTTTATGCAAAATGACGCAATTCGTTATCGTGAGATGGCTATTTTGTATCGTCAGGCAGATGTATACGATCCTCTGTTTGCGACAATTTTCCCTCAATACGATATTCCTGTTTTCGTAAGTCAAAAAAAACCAATGCTTCATCATCCATTAATTGAACTAAGTCGCTCGGCTCTGGAGGCTATCCAATCTGATTGGAAGTACGAGCCTATTTTCCGTGCAGTTAAAACGGATCTGTTTTTCCCGGTAGATGCAGATTTACAAGTTTGGCGGGAGCGCGCAGACCGTCTAGAAAATTTTGTTATATCACAAGGGATCTATAGTGAGCGCTGGTTTGATGAGAATCGTTGGCTATATAAAAAATATCGTGGACTGGAATTTTTAACAAAAAATCAAACAGATGAAGAGCGCGCCTTCCAACAAGAAATTGAAGCAGCGCGTAGTAAAGTAAGAGAACCTTTAAAAGAGTTAGAAAATCAATTAGCTAGCTGTAAAACGGGGCGTGACATCGCAACAGCGCTGTTTAAATTTATTGAAAATCTAGAAGTTTATGAAAAACTACAAGCTTTAAAAGATAAAGAAATAGACAAAGGCCAACTGTTAGCTGCAAGTGAACATGAACAAGCGTGGAATCAATGGGTAGACGTACTTGATCAGTTCGTCATGATGTTTGGTGAACAAGAAATGACGCTAGAAGAAGCACTGCACACGTTAGAAGAAGGGTTCGATACATTAGAATTTTCACGTATCCCACCGTCATTAGATCAAGTAACCATTGCAACAGCAGATTTGTCTCGTTTAACGAATATGAAAGCAGTTTTTGTAATGGGTATGAATGAAGGTGTATATCCACAAAGGATGGACCATGAAGGATTACTTTCGGATGCAGAACGTGAATGGTTTATGCATCTTGGAATGGAGCTGGCACCAACTTCTAAAACGAGATTGTTAGAAGAATCATTCATTACTTATAGAGCCTTAACCATGGCTTCTGAAAAGCTCGTTGTTAGTTATGCCATTGCGGATGAGGAAAGTAAAGCATTATTACCATCTCTATATGTGAAGAAGTTACAGCAACTTATTCACAATGCACCATTTACAAGAGCATTAATAGATCCAACAGAGGCTTTATCAGAGCGCTCGAATCTCCCTTATATTAATCACCCAAATACGTCTTTAGCTTATTTAATGATGCAACTTAGACAAGTAGAGCATGGAAAAGAGCTGAAACCCGAATGGCGTGCTTTACAGGTGTATTATGAAGAGGATCCTTATTGGTCGGATATTCTAGAGCGTTTAATGCGCCCACTAAAAGTGCTGAATAAAGCAGAACAACTTACACCAGATATTACTGATGCCTTGTATGGCTCAACTCTGACCTCAAGTGTTTCACGTATTGAGAAGTTCTATGGTTGCCCATTTTCGCATTTTTCAACGTATGGTTTACGTCTTGAGGAGCGTCCGGAATATCGACTTGAAACACCGACAATCGGAGATTTATTCCATGCAGCGCTAAAATGGATTTCAGAGGAAACTCATGAGAAGAATCTAAAATGGGGTCAATTGACGCCAGAGCAATGTGCAGATTTAGCAAAACGAGCAGTAGATAAGATTTCTCCACTGTTGTATCACCAAATTTTAATGAGTACATCCCGTTATCGTTACATTCAACGAAAACTGACATTGATCGTACAAAGAACGATGCTTTCTTTAAGTCAACATGCACGTGTATCAAATTTCAAACCGATTGCTTTAGAAGCTGCATTTGGACCAGGGGAACCTTTACCACCATTAATGATCAAATTAGATGGAGGTAAGAAAATGCAAATGCGCGGTCGAATTGATCGAGTAGATGCAACTACAATCAATGATAAACCGTATATTCGCGTTGTAGATTATAAATCTTCTGCGAAAAAGCTAGATTTAAATGATGTGTATTATGGTCTATCTTTACAAATGTTAACTTACTTAGATGTGGCTGTAGAGAATTCAGAGGCATGGTTGCCATTGCATTCAGAAGCTGGTGGTGTGTTATATATACATGTCCACAATCCGATGTTAAAGCCGCATGATAATTTGGATGGCCAACAAGCGGAGATGGAGCGATTAAAAGAATTCAAGATGAAGGGTCTTTTAATAGATGATCGAGAGACTTTGATTGATATGGATGAGGCGCTTGAAGAAGGGGGCCATTCACAAGTAGTACCAGTTTATGTGGGTAAGAAGGATGGTACCGTTTCACCGAAAATGTCTTCTGTTATCTCGACACAAGATATGGGGCATCTCCGAAATTTTGTACGACACAAGCATCAACAGGCTGGTGAGGGCATTTTAGCAGGTCATACTGATATAAGTCCATACCGTATGAAAACACGTACAGCTTGCGAGTATTGCTCATTTAAGAGCGTATGTCAGTTTGATACAACAGATGCCAATCAACATTATCGATATTTACAACCAATCGGTAAAAAAGAAGATGTTATTGAGCAAATTCGAAAGGAGACTAAAGCAGATGAAGGAAATTCCTGTGAAGCCGGCGACAGCAACTTGGACTGATGAGCAGTGGAAAGCAATTTGGACTACTGGACAAGATACTTTAGTTTCAGCAGCAGCGGGCTCAGGGAAAACAGCTGTATTGATCAATCGTATGATTGAAAAGGTTATCTCGTCGGATAATCCAATCGATGTTGATGAGTTGTTAGTCGTAACATTTACCAATGCTTCTGCAGCTGAAATGCGTCATCGTATGGCAGAAGCGCTTGAAAAAGCTATTATCAATCAGCCAGAATCAAAGCATCTCAGAAGACAATTAAGTTTATTAAATAAAGCACAAATTTCTACATTACACTCATTTTGTTTAAATATTGTTCGACAATATGCGTATCTATTAGACATTGATCCAGGCTTCCGTATTGCAAACGATACAGAAGCTGCACTTTTAAAAGATGATACGTTAGCAGAAGTACTAGAAGAAGCTTATAACAGTGACCAAGTTGACGATGTATATCGATTAGTTGACAGTTTTACATCTGACCGTGATGACCAAGCAATTGAGACATTAATTGAAAAATTATACGAAATGTCACGTGTTAATCCAGAGCCGATGAAATGGCTAGAATCACTACCAGATCAATATGACCTTGAAGGCATTACATCAATTGATGAGTTGCCAATTAGTAAAATAATTAAGCGTTCGGTTAGTCATGCTATTGAAGCTGCCTACGCGCTTATTAAAGATATGCGGGAGCTAAGCCTAGAACCAAGCGGCCCATCAGCTTATGGTGAAACAGCTGAGAAGGATTTTATTTTATTAACTGAAGCACGTGCCTTTTTACACGAACGCTCTTGGGAAGAGGCATATGAATATTTTAATGCAGTTAGCTGGGCGAGAATTTCTACGAAGAAGATGGATTGTGATTTAGAATTAAAAGCTTTAGCTCAAAACAAACGTAAGCAAGCAAAGGAATTATTTGATACGGCTAAAAAACAATATTTCACAAGAAGACCAGAACGATTACTAGAAGAGATTCGTTTAATGAAGCCAATACTCTTAACACTAGTGAAAATAGCAGCAAGTTTCAGTGGAAAATATGCAGCTGCGAAAAATGAAAAAGGTCTTGTTGATTTCTCCGACTTAGAGCATTTTGCGTTGCAAATTCTAACTGATGAAAAAGACGGAGAACTTGTTCCGTCAGCTGTAGCGCTTAGCTATCGAGAGAAGTTCAATGAAGTACTTGTTGATGAATATCAAGATACTAATAGGCTTCAAGAAACCATTTTGCAGCTAGTGAAAAGTGGTGGGGAAGCGGATGGTAATATGTTTATGGTTGGTGATGTGAAACAATCTATTTACCGATTCAGATTGGCAGAGCCGACACTATTTTTAAACAAATATTTGGAGTTTGAAGAAGAACCAACAAATACAGGTATGAAAATTGACTTAAATGCAAACTTCAGAAGTCGTCAAGAAGTATTGCACGGTACAAACTATATTTTCTCACAGATAATGGGCGAAGAAGTCGGAGAAATCAAATACGATGAAGCTGCGGCATTAAAACCACAAGCTCCTTATAATGAAAAAGATGCCCCTATTGAATTGACAGTATTATATACAGATCAAACTGAAGAGGAAGAGTCTAAAGAAACTGATGATGGTGAAGCGGGTGTCAGTTCTGAATTACAAGCTGAAGAAGAATTAAAAAAATCTCAGCAAGAGGCACGCTATATAATTGAGAAAATAAAGCAATTAATGGATTCTGGACAAATGGTTTATGATACAAAAAAAGGCACCGAACGACCTTTAGAATATCGTGATATTGTCATATTAATGCGCTCGATGACTTGGTCAGGTGATTTAGCAGAAGAATTTAAGCTAGCGGGGATTCCGTTATATGCAGAGTTGTCTAAAGGATATTTTGAAGCGCTTGAAGTAATGATAATGATAAATACGTTGAGAATTATTGATAATCCATATCAAGATATTCCATTAGCATCTGTATTAAGAGCGCCATTTGTTGGATTAACGGAGAATGAGCTAGCGAAAATTCGTTTAGCTGACCCGAAAGCACCTTTTTATGATGCTTTGAAACAATTTGTACGCATCGAAGGTACGGGTCTAAAATCTAGTACTGCTGAAAAGTTACAACGTTTCTTACTGCACTTTGAAGATTGGCGTGATTTAGCTCGTAGGGGTTCCCTAGCAGATTTGATTTGGCGAGTATATATTGATACGAATTATTATGAAATGGTTGGTGCAATGCCTAACGGCAAACAACGCCAAGCGAATTTACGCGCACTACATGATCGTGCGTTATCGTATGAAAAAACGTCATTCCGAGGGCTTTTCCGATTTTTGAGATTCGTAGATCGTATGAGATTACGTGGTGATGATTTAGGAACTGCACGGGCTATTAGCGAAACGGAAAATGTTGTTCGTTTAATGACAATACACTCATCTAAAGGATTAGAGTTCCCTTATGTTTTTGTAGCTGGATTAGGTCGAGAGTTTAACAAAATGGATTTTAATTTACCGTATTTATTCGACCAACAATTTGGTTTAGCGGTGAAAATGATTGATCCCGAGAATCGTATTCAATATACCTCTTTGCCATTCCTTGCGATGCAGGAGAAAAAGAAGCTTGAGTTAAAGGCAGAAGAAATGCGTGTTCTTTATGTTGCGATGACACGTGCAAAAGAACATCTTTATCTAGTAGGTACAGTGAAAAACTGGGATAAGACAAAAGCTATTTGGGAAGATGCAAAACTATTACCTGCAGGTGAAATGCTACCTGATCATGTTCGAGCTTTAGCAAAAAGCTATTTAGATTGGATTGGTCCAGCTTTAGCTAGACACCCAGACTATGACCGATGTCTAAATGATGAAACTCAGTTAGCTACTAACGAATTATCAAGATGGAAAGTTCAAGTGATAGGTGCAGAACATTTTAAAGCTCCATTAGAAGTGGGGGAAGTAGAGGAAGAGATTGTTGAGGATACGAAAAAATCTACTCTTGTTGATGAGGATTTATTAACATCTATCAAAAAGCGTTTTGATACAGTATATGCATATGATAGAGCGATAGCAAAACGCTCTAAAACATCTGTTAGTGAACTAAAACGTCTACAAACTTTAGAACAATCCGAGCAACCTGAATTTTTTTGGAATGCACCTAAAAAACAACAACAAGTGGCAAAAAGACCTAGCTTTTTACAACAACGTTCGTTAACTGCAGCCGAAATTGGAACAGCTATGCATACGGTTATGCAACATATACCACAGCAAGGCCTGCATTCAATTGAAGAGGTTGAAGTTTTTGTACAAGGTCTTGTTGACCGTCAACTTTTGACGAAGGAAGAGGGAGCAGCTGTACATGCACCTAAAATTGTAGGCTTCTTTGCAACACCTGCGGGTCAGCGATTTATGAATGCAGTGGAACTTTATCGAGAAACGCCATTTACCTTTAGTATTATTGATGACGACGGTGATTCCCAAATCGTACAAGGGATTGTCGATTGCCTATTTAAAGACGCAGATGGTAATTGGATTCTACTTGACTATAAAACTGACCGAATTAAAGAAACGATGAAAACAGATGAAGGCTTACAAAAAGAAATGAAAGTGCGTTACGATGTACAGTTGACGCTATATAAAAAAGCAATCGAAGAAACTTTAAAAATCAACGTTTCAGAAAAATTAATATATGCATTTGACGCACAGCGTTCAATTGAATTATAGGAGGAAAAGCTTTTGAATTTAACACCAACACCTATGCAAAAAAGGATTGAAACGCTTGACATAATACGGGGGTTTAGTTTGCTAGGTATTTTTTTAGTAAATATGTTTGCGTTTAGTACACCTTCGCCACATATTGATTTAAAAACTTGGTTCGAATCACCACTAGATATTCAATATCATCAGTGGCTAGATATTTTTGTGCAAGGAAGTTTTTATCCACTATTTTCAATGTTATTTGGATACGGTTTAGCGATGCAATTTACAAAAGCAACACAGTTAGGTGACAACTTCTATAAGATTGGTTCGAAACGTTTAGGTGTGTTATTTGGCATTGGTGTGTTACATGCCTTCCTTATTTGGTGGGGAGACATTCTAATGACGTATGCATTTTGTGGTTTCTTCTTATTAATTCTGTTACGTCTGAAACCAGTTTGGTTAATTACAATTGGTGGCGTATTATATGGAATTGTCCATGGCTTTTTAGTGGTATTAATGGGATTAGCATCATTAGTGGAAGAGTCTACTGATCTTTCAGAGTTTGTTGACATAGCAGCTATCGAAAGTGCAATAGCTGCTTACGGTTCCGGTTCGTGGACGGAAGCTTTCATGCAACGTCTAGCAGATTTACAAGTACAGGCATCCCCGAGTATGTGGATTGTGGCGTTATTTACGATTTTACCTTATATGTTATTAGGGGCAGCTGCATCTAAATGGCAACTAGTTGAACGTGCAAAGGAAAAACGAGTGTTTTGGATTACTTTAACTGTTATTACTATACCGGTCGGGGTGGCACTTAAAATGTTGCCATATAATTTAGAGCGAAATCTTTTCCTTGATTACGTGCAAGTTTCTTTCGGTGGTCCAATGCTTGCGATAGGGTATGCGGGTCTAATCGTCTTATTATGCCAAATTCCTAAATTCACAAAAATATTGTCGCCTGTTGCAAAGGCAGGACGCATGTCGATGACAATATATTTAATGCAGTCTATTATTGGAACATTCATTTTCTATCACTACGGATTAGGATTATATGGTAAAATCGGTGTCGATACTGTTACGTGGTTAGCTGTCGGGATTTTTGTTCTGCAGATAGTATTTGCGGAGCTTTGGTTCCTGAAATTTAAGCAAGGACCGGTTGAAGCAGTATGGAAACGATTAACATACGGAAAAATGTTACAGAAAAAAGAGGAAATTAGTCGATAATTAATGTATCATTGATAAAAAAGAAGGAGTGCCAATATTCATGAAAATTTTATCATTTCGTTATAACGATGTAGTAAGTTTTGGTCCGAAAGTAAAAAAAGAAGAAGCTGTATGGGATGTTTTAGCAATCCAAGAAGCTCTTCAAGTACTACCTTCTTTCGCTACAACAATTGTAGAGGGGATGACAGCTGGTTTCGAATTTGTAGAACAATCTCGTAAACTTGTAGAAGCTGCACAGAATTCAGAAAACCCAGAGCAATTTAAATATGCATTTACGGAAATTGAGTGGTTAGCACCAATTCCACGTACAACGAAAAATATTATTTGTGTTGGTAAAAACTATCAAGATCACGCCAAAGAAATGGGCGCTGAATCTGCTCCAGAAAATTTAATGATCTTTACAAAAGCACCAACTTCGATTGCTGCAGATGGGCAAACAATCTCAGCTCATGCAGACGTCACTTCAGAACTTGACTATGAAGGTGAATTAGCAGTTGTTATTGGTAAAAAGGGTAAAAACATCCCTACTAAACTAGCATACGATTATGTATTTGGTTATACAATTGCCAATGATATTACTGCTCGTGATTTACAAGCAAAACATAAGCAATTTTTCTTAGGAAAGAGCCTAGACGGCGCATGTCCAATGGGGCCGTACTTAGTAACAAAAGATGAACTTCCAAATCCACATTCTTTATCAATCGTAACAAAAGTGAATGATGAAATTCGCCAAAATGGTTCAACAAAAGATATGATCTTCACGATTGAAGAAATCATTTCTGAGATTTCTAGATTAGTAACTTTAGAACCAGGTGACGTAATTTTAACAGGTACTCCAGCTGGCGTTGGTAAAGGTATGAACCCACCAACATACTTAGCATCTGGTGATGTGGTAAAAGTATCAATAGAGGGTATTGGAACTCTAGTAAACCGCTTCGAATAAGCTTTTTAGCATTTTTTAGATAATACTACAGACCGGTGGATGATTTTCCATCGGTCTGTTATATTTGTATAGTTTTTCACCTCGTGATAGGATATTAATGATTATTAAAACTAATTAAGGTGGGGTATTTAATGGATTTTTTAGCTAGCACCCATTTACACATTACAACTTGGGTAATCGCAATTATCTTGTTCCTAGTTTCTGCTGCTATGCAAAGTGGTACTAAAGGACAAAAAGTAACGCATATGATTTTACGTGTATTCTATATTTTAATCATCATTACTGGTGGAGCATTATTCGCTAAAGGTATGGATTTTAATATGGGTATGCTTTATGGTTTCAAATTCATTGGTGGTATTTTAGTTATCGGTATGATGGAAATGGTTTTAGTGAGAAAAGCAAAAGGCAAACCAACAACTATGTTCTGGATTCTATTTGCAGTATTCTTATTAATCACTATGTTCCTAGGATTCAAATTACCAATGGGTATGCATTTCTTAGCTTAATAACTGGCATGATAAACAGCCACACAACGAATCTCGTTGTGTGGCTGTTTTTTTTGTTGGGTAAAGATGGTGTTTTAATAGAGTAATTCGTTCTTTTAGGACGTGAATATTCTGCTAAATAACAAAGAGGGCAGTTAGCGCAACAAAGAGGCCGTTTAGCGCAACAAACGATGAAGTTATTGCAACAAAGGAGCCACTTAGCGCAACAATCAATGGAGTTAGTGCAACAAACGTGGATTTGCGCTTTCAGTATCTCGCGCTGGAAAAAATATAGGTGATTAACTAGGTGAATCATGCTTTTAGGACGTGAATATTCTGCTAAATAACAAAGAGGGCAGTTAGCGCAACAAACATCGGCTATAGCGCAACAAACGATGAAGTTAGCGCAACAAAGGAGCCACTTACCGCAACAATCAAAGGAGTTAGTGCAACAAACGGGAAATTCCGCTTCAGCATTTAAGATATCCAGCTTCAAGCGCTAGACTCTCGGGTCGTTTCGGTCTCTCGGCACAAGACAAAAAGCGTCTTGTGTTCGAGCCTTCCAACGCTTGTCGATTCTGAACGAGCGCTTTCAGCATTTAAGTAAATTCACATTTTTGTCGAATTTGTTTCGGTTTCGTTTGTTTTTAGTGTTAAAGCATAGCGGGGATGGTGGGGGTTTGGTAAAATTACGATGGACAGTTCTGCAGAGGAGGACTATAAGTGAACGTTGCAAAGTGGATTAGTACGGTAGTTGCGTCAGCGCTTTTGGCTACGACAATGGGGTTTGCACCTATTGCGAAGGCAGAGACTGAAGTGACGCATAATATTAAAGACGAAAGTATCTATGATCTTTTAGTGGATCGTTATTTTAATTCATCGGTCGAAAATGACTATAATGTAGATGCTCGAGATCAAAATGCTTTTGCTGGTGGTGATCTTACAGGGATTGCTACTAAGTTAACACATATTCAAGATATGGGATTCACTGTTCTATCAATTGGTTCGATTTTTTCGACTGAATCATATGATGGAAGTGCGGTAGTGGATTACGAAAGTATTGAGCGTCAATTTGGCACAGCAAAAGAATTTAAATCTTTGCTTGCTGATGTTCATAAAGGCAAGATGAAGCTGATGGTTGATTTTCCGCTAAATAATGTTAGCAAAAATCATGTCTGGGCTAAAGATAATGCCAATTCAGATTGGTACGAAGCCGCTGATAACGGTCGTATTAATTGGAATACAGAGAATCCTGAAGTACAAAAGGCATTAATCAAAGCAGCAACTGATTTTGCTAAGAAATATGATATTGATGGGATTCGCTTAACTAATTTAGGTTATAGTGATACAGCATTTTTAAATGAAATGATTCAGTCATTAAAAGATACAAGTAAAGATATCTATGTGCTATCTTCCGAAGATAGCGATGCAAATTTTGATATGTCTATTAATAAAGAGACAATAGATATTTATCAATCGATTTTCAAAAATGTCGATATGGATTCATCAAAAGTGGAACAACCACTCGGCACAATGAATAAAGGCGATGCAGAAAAACCTTCAGCTATTATGTTAGATAGTTTAAATAGTTCTCGTTTTACATTTGCTTCAGCAAGTGAAAATATGTATCCACCGACACGTATTAAAGTGGCGATGGCTGCGATGTTTACGTTACCGGGTGTACCAGTAATGACATATGGTACTGAAATTGCACAAAATGGTGTACAAGCGCCTGAATCACATGCAATATTTGATTTCAAAACGAAGGATGATATCGTTTCATACATAGGCGACGTTCAATCTGTTCGTAATAAATCAGAGACTCTACGTACTGGGAATTTTAAATTATTACAGAATAAAGATGGTTTCATTGTATTTGAACGTTCTTCTGAAGATGAACAGTGGATTGTCGTTGTGAACAACACAAAAAATACAAAGCATATCGATTTAGGTAAAGATATTATTGGAGAAAACAAAGAGCTTCATGGCTTATTGGAAAGTGATATCGTACGTCCGAATGATAAGGGCGTATACCGACTAGTGGTTGATCGTGAAATTGTCGAACTATATCAAGTAAAAGAACATACTGGATTAAATATTTCATATATGATTTCATTAGGTTTTGTCTATGTACTATTCATAACATTTATCGTATTAGTGTTACGTAAAGGTAAAAAGAATCGAAAAGCAAAAAATAACTAAAATTAAATCCCTTAGAGAAAGTAAGTTATCTCTAAGGGATTTTGTATTTTAAGCGGTAGGGTATTGATTTAAAAAGAAGATAGCTAAAGTACCAGGACCCGCATGCGATGCAACTGCAGAGCCAATCAAATGGATTTCGACAGCTTTAGGCTTGAATTTGTCCATAATCATAGCTTTCATCTCTTCAGCAGTGGCTAAATCATCTCCATGACTAATGGCAATAACTTGATCACTTAGACGGACACCTGTTTCTTCCATCTTGTCTAAGATACGTTTCATCACTTTCTTACGTCCGCGATGTTTTTCAATAGGTACCAGTTTACCATCTTCTACATGAAGTAAAGGTTTAATACTAAGTAAGCCACCAATAAATGCGCTTGCTTTTGAAACACGTCCACCACGTGCTAAATAATCTAAGTCTTCTACTGTAAAGAAATGTTCCATATGCTGCGCATTTAAACGAACTTTCTCTGAGATTTCATCTAGGCTTAAACCTGCTTCGCGAAGGCGTACAGCTTCTTTTACAACTAGACCATAGCCAAGTGAAGCACATTTAGAATCTACAATTGTTAATTTTAAATCAGGGTACTGTTCTTTTACTTGATTGTAGATCATTACAGCAGTGCTGTATGTACCAGATAATTCAGATGAAAAGGCTATATAAAGACCTTCCTCACCTGATTTTGCTAGCTCTTCGAAAAGTTCTAAAAACAATTCAGGAGATGCTTGAGAAGTTTTTGGCTGTCCGCCTTGACGGATAAATTCGTATACTTTCAAGACGTCGATACCAACGACATCTGCATATTCTTCGTTGTTCATATGAACTCGTAAAGGGATTAGTGTGACATTATTTTCTTCATAAAAAGATTTAGGTAAATCAGAAGCGCTATCTGCATAGATTCTCATTTATTTACCTCCTAGTGTAATTTATTTTAAGTTTAGTCGGTCGATCAAGAGGTTAGCTATACCATCTTCATTGTTAGTTTGTGTTATTTCATCTGCAATGTTTTTGAGCTGTCCAATACCATTACCCATCGCAACTCCAAGGCCTGCGTATTCTATCATTTCTAAGTCATTATCTTCATCGCCAAATGCAATAATGCGTTCGCGCGGGATTTGTAGATCCTTTGCAACATGCGATAAACCAACTGCTTTATGCATGCCTCGACGAACGATTTCAATAACTTCCCAAGGGTCACCCCAGCGTCGATGATCGATAAGTTCGGCTTTAGTGTCTGCTAAATGTTGACGAATTAAGGGTACATTTGAAGAGTTAGCCTGAATTAAAAGGCTCGTAGGATTATCTTTTAAATAATCACGTAATATACCTGTCGTTACTTTTGGTTCGCCCATCGTTAAAATATCTAAGATTTTTTGGTCATGGTATTGAACATACACATCATCCATAACCTCAGCGATTAAATTTTCAATTTCATAATGGTTGATGGATTCGACAACATCTTTTACAACTGATAAATCTATTGGGCTATGAATTGTTTGCCAAGAAGTGTTAGTTGGGTGATGTACGAAGGCTCCATTAAAATTGACGATTGGTGTATGTAAACCTAGTTCTTGATAGTATATTTTACTCGCACGATACGGTCTACCAGTAGCAATCATAACTTGATGACCTGCTTCTTTCGCCTGTAGTAAAGTGCGTTTTGTTTTTTCAGAAATAACTTTCTCGTCGGTTAAAAGTGTACCGTCTAAATCTAAAACAATCAAATGTGGTTGTACCATATGAAAAAACTCCTTTCCTACTTTAATAGAGTGTATCGTTAATCTTACTTGTTCGTCAAAACTTTGTCACCGTCAATTATTTTTGTTACGATATTAGAATAAACTATCAAGGAGTGAATGCAGTGAAGGTTCAACAAGAACAGTGGGGTAAAATTCCGTTACTTCACATATATGATGAAGAGACAGTAACATCAGCATCACCAGTTGTCATTTTTCTCCATGGCTTTATGAGTGCGAGTGAACATAATTTGCACTATGCGTATAAACTAGTTGAAAGAGGCGTTCGAGTACTATTACCAGATGCTTACCTTCATGGTGAACGTGATGAAGGGCTGGATGAAGTTCAACTTAGTTTACGTTTTTGGGAAGTAATCTTAACTTCAATTGAAGAAGTTGATTTTTTACATAAGCAATTAATAGAAAAAGGTTTACTGCCAGAAGGCAAAATAGGCTTGGCAGGAACTTCTATGGGTGGAATTGTTACATTAGGTTGCTTACGTGTATACCCTTGGATTCAAACTGCATCAGTTATGATGGGTTCACCTTGTTATGTGGAGCTATCAAAAGCACAGATGGCCCAATTTGAAGAACGAGGTTTTAAAATACCGATATCTGATGAAGAGCTTCAGAAAATGGAACAAACACTGAGCTACTTTGATATGTCAAAACACCCTGAATCAATGGCTAACCGTCCAGTGTTATTCTGGCATGGTAAGAAAGATCATATGGTTCCATTTGCGCCTACATATCAATTTTATGAGAGTATACAAGCAGATTATGCAGATCATCCGGAAGATCTTGTCTTTATCGTCGATAAACAAGCCGGGCATAAAGTATCTCGTCCAGGAATGATTGCGGCAACAAAATGGCTTGCAGACCATTTGGCATAAGTCGTTTCATTTGTTATGATGGGATAAACACTATGCAGAAAGGGGAAATACTATGGATGCAGATATGAAAGAAAGTATATATGGTGCTTTAGAAAACGTAATTGATCCTGAGTTAGGTATTGATATTGTCAACTTAGGTTTAGTATATGAAGTAGATTTATCTGAAGAAGGATTATGTGTGGTAACTATGACATTAACATCAATGGGATGCCCGCTTGGTCCAGTTATTGTTGACCAAATCCGTACAGCACTATTTGAATTACCAGAAATTAAAGAGGTAACTGTTGATATTGTATGGAATCCACCATGGAATAAAGACAATATGTCACGTTATGCGAAAATAGCTTTAGGCATTCGCTAATACTGTAAAGAAAACCCGTTCTGACTTAAAAGTCGAGCGGGTTTTTTTAATTTATAAATGGGTATAATATATGAGGTTAGTCAATTCTACAAATAGTAAGAGGACAGTTTTCACATTCACATTCATCTTTTAGAAATTGTAAATTAAGAACTGTGATTGTACTCTTGTCAAATGTAATAATATTATTCTTCTTCAGGTCATTTAACATGCGGTTAATGACTTCTCGGCTAGTAGCACAGAGATTAGCTAGCTCATTATTGGTCAATTTATAGTTTATATGTATTGATCCATCACCCAACTTTTCACCATAAGTGTTCGCTAATCGTATTAGAGTAGAAAAGAGTGCGCCCTTTTTTCCATGTAGTAATAAATCACGAAGTCTAGATTGACTTTTCATATTTTGCAACTGTATCCAACGCAAACATGCAATCATCAATGACGGTTCTTGACTGAGGTAGAGTTCAAGCATGTTGTTATCAATCGTTAAAATAGTAGTCGGTTCCATAGCTGTTGCTGTTGTTGAATTATAATCTAGAGAACTAAAAATAGTACTTTCACCAATTAAATTATTGCCACCACAGATACGAATCGTTAATTCCTTCCCACTTGCAGTTTCCTTTGAAATTCTCACTTGTCCTGATACAACAAAAAAAACATCTTGAGTACGGTCACCTTCTAAGAATATAGGTGTGTCTTTGGCGAATTTGACAACTGTACCATGCTCTTTGAAAAGTGAATGGATCTTAGGTGGGATAGTTTCAATTGCCTCCAAAATATTCACAACCTCTGCTGTTTTTCACAATTATAACATACTGATTTCTTGCAATTGGAGAATATTTGAATTTCCCAATTTTTCCTTATTTGATGACATGGATTTTTGATTAAAAATATATTAGAAATGGGAAAATATTTTAGTCAAAAAAGGTCAAACAAATTACTTTACTTTCATGAGAAGACGGTAATATAATGTAGTTAATCAAAAGGTCAAAAAAGGTCAAATAAGGAGTGAACTATAATGCAAATGAATATGAATAATGAAGAGCAAAAAAGTCCACTTGAACAATTTGGACGTAATTTAGTAGAAGAAGTGAAAAACGGCAAAATGGATCCGGTTATTGGTCGCGATCAAGAAATCCGTAATGTCATTCGAATATTATCACGTAAAACAAAAAACAACCCTGTATTAATAGGTGAACCAGGTGTTGGTAAAACTGCGATTGTTGAAGGATTAGCGCAACGTATCGTCAAAAAAGATGTACCAGAAGGATTAAAAGACCGCAAAATATTTGAGTTGGATATGAGTGCACTAATTGCTGGTGCTAAATATCGTGGGGAATTTGAAGAGCGTTTAAAAGGTGTCTTGAAAGAAGTAAAAGAAAGTGAAGGTCAAATCATCCTATTCATTGATGAGATTCATACAATAGTTGGTTCAGGTAAAACGGATGGTGCGATGGATGCAGGGAATATGCTTAAACCAATGTTAGCTAGAGGTGAGCTACATTGTATCGGTGCAACTACATTAGATGAGTACCGTATGTATATCGAAAAGGACCCCGCACTTGAACGTCGTTTCCAACAAGTTTTAGTTCGTGAACCATCTGTAGAGGACACGATTTCAATTTTGCGTGGTTTAAAAGAACGTTTCGAACTACATCATGCTGTCAAAATTCATGACAGAGCAATTGTAGCTGCAGCAGAATTATCAAATCGTTATTTAACTGAGCGTTTTATGCCAGATAAAGCGATTGATTTAATCGATGAAGCTTGTGCGATGATTCGTACAGAAATAGATTCGATGCCTCAGGAATTAGATGAAGTGACACGTCGGACAATGCAACTTGAAATCGAAGAGCAAGCTTTGATGAAAGAAAAGGATGACGCAAGTAAGAAACGACTTGTAGCACTTCGGGAGGAATTATCGGAGCTAAAAGATTCTACTTCTAATATGCGTGAGCAATGGGAAGCAGAAAAATCATCTCTTCATGTTATACAAGAAAAACGTGAAACACTTGATCGTTATCGCAGGGATTTAGAAGAAGCTGAAAATAATTATGATTTAAATAAAGCAGCAGTTCTAAGACATGGTAAAATTCCTGAATTAGAAAAAGAATTAGTAGAACTAGAGCAGACTTTGCAACAAGGTAATGATCGTCTGTTACGTGAAGATGTTACAGCTGAAGAAATAGCTTCAATCGTTTCAAGATGGACAGGTATTCCTGTAACAAAATTAGTTGAAGGCGAACGCGAAAAATTACTCAACTTAAAGGCTACATTACAAGAGCGAGTTGTCGGTCAAGACGAAGCTGTTCAGCTAGTGACTGAAGCGGTTTGGAGAGCACGTGCAGGTATACAAGATCCACAAAAGCCAATCGGATCTTTCTTATTCTTAGGCCCAACAGGTGTAGGGAAAACAGAATTAGCGAAAGCATTAGCTGCTCAATTATTTGATTCAGAGGATCATTTCATTCGAATCGATATGTCTGAGTATATGGAAAAACATAGTGTATCTCGTTTAGTAGGTGCTCCTCCTGGCTATGTAGGTTATGAAGAAGGCGGTCAATTGACAGAAGCTGTCCGCAGAAACCCATATGCAGTAGTATTATTAGATGAAATTGAAAAGGCACATCCAGATGTGGCGAATATTTTACTACAAATTCTAGATGATGGTCGTATCACCGATAGCCAAGGTCGTATGGTTAATTTCACAAACACAGTAATCATATTGACATCTAATATTGGTTCGAGTTATTTACTTGATATGCCTGAAAATAGTGAACATGCTGTTGAAGACTTAGTAATGGCTTCATTAAGAGAACATTTTAAACCAGAGTTGTTGAATCGACTAGATGATATTATAATGTTCCATTCATTAACCAACGAACATTTTTATCAAATTACTTGGAAGTATATTCAGTTATTACAAAAACGAGTGGCTGAACAAGAAATTGAACTTGAAGTAAATGAGGATGTCATCCAGTGGGTAGTAGCGGAAGGAATAGATCCAACTTTTGGTGCAAGACCTTTAAGAAGATTTGTACAGCGACATATTGAAACGTTAGTTGCAAAAGAATTGTTAAAAGGGGAAACTGTACCAGGGGATCGACTAGTCATTTCAATGGAAAATGGTAAAGTAACAATTCATAAGGACCCAGCGTAAAGACAAAAAGTCTGAACAACCTTGATAACAGGTTGCTCAGACTTTTTTTAAAGAAAAAAACCCCGTCCAATCTTTGGACAGGATTTTCATTATTGTTGGTGACCTACTTGTTTAGGTGATTCGTTTGGAATAACATTGCTAATAATAATTAAGAATACAGAGAAAACTACTGATAGCCCTAATCCAAGATTTAAGTTAAATCCAACATTCTGAATTGAACTTACTACGTAGTTCAGTACAGAAACTAATAATGCTGACCAGAAAAATAGCATAATATATCTCATTAATTTCACCTCTAACTAACTTTTTTACCTGTTCTATCATATCATATAGCCACATTTAAATAAAAGAATCTTTTCATTATTATGCCCCGTTATTTGGACAAAAATTGACGAAGTGTTGAAAAAATATAAATCTTTCGTTATAATTGTTACCAGGTACTAATAATTGATAACAAAAGAAAAGAGGCGCTACTTCATGAACGCTGGAATAATAGGCTTAGGAAGATGTATCCCTAATCGCGTAGTCACAAATGCTGACTTAGAAAAAATTATGGATACATCGGATGAATGGATTCGCACTAGAACAGGAATTGAAGAACGAAGAATCGCATCAGATGAACATAACTCTTCTCATTTAGCTTTTGAAGCTGCAAAAAATGCAATAGCTAATGCTGGAATTTCGGCTGATCAAATCGGACTTATTTTAGTTGCAACCGTAACACCTGACCGACCATTTCCGAGTGTAGCGTGTATGATACAAGACCAACTCGGTGCACACAATGCAGCTGCAATGGACTTGTCCGCTGCATGTGCTGGATTTATGTATGGATTGGTAACGGCTAAGCAATTCATTGAATCTAATACATATGATTATGTATTAGTAGTTGGTGTCGAAAAACTTTCGAAAATTACAAACTGGGAAGATCGTAATACTGCAGTCCTATTCGGTGATGGTGCATGTGCAGCTGTGATGGGTAAAGTATCTGAAAATCGAGGCATTTTATCATTCGAGTTAGGCGCAGACGGCACAGGCGGAAAACATTTATTCCAAAATGACGCAGGCCATATTGAAATGAATGGCCGTGAAGTTTTCAAATTTGCAGTACGTCAAATGGGTGAATCAGCTTTAAATGTCATAGAGAAGGCTGGATACACTAAGGAAGATGTTGATTTCCTTATTCCGCATCAAGCGAATATTCGAATTATGGAATCTGCAAGACAAAGACTTGGTTTGCCAGAGGAGAAGATGTCTACTGCTATTAAAAAATATGGCAATACATCGTCTGCTTCAATCGGCAATGCATTAATAGAAGAACTAGAAGCCGGCAAAATTAATGATGGCGATTTACTTGTACTCGTTGGATTTGGTGGTGGCCTTACATGGGGCGCCGTTGCAATGCGTTGGGGAAAATAACAATACAAGGAAAAGAGGGAGTTAAAATAACATGACAAAACGTCGAGTAGTTGTTACAGGTTTAGGTGCTGTAACACCTTTAGGAAATGATGTAGAAACAACATGGAAAGCGATTAAAGAAGGAAAAAGTGGTGTAGGTCCATTAACGCGTATAGATGCTGAACAATTTCCTGCAAAAGTTGCTGCAGAAGTAAAAGATTTTGATATAGAAGCATATATTCCTCGTAAAGAAGCTCGTAAAATGGATCGTTTTACACATTACGCATTAGCGGCGTCTATTATGGCTGTAAAAGACGCAGGATTAGAAATAACTCCTGAAATTGGCCTGCGTACAGGTGTTTGGATCGGTTCTGGTATTGGTGGAATGGAGACGTATGAGCAACAATTCCGCAATTTCCTTGAAAAAGGACAACGACGTGTTAGTCCATTCTTCGTACCAATGATGATTCCAGATATGGCTGCAGGGCAAGTATCTATTCACTTTGGTGCAAAAGCCATTAACTCGTGTTCAGTAACAGCTTGTGCATCTGGTACAAACTCAATTGGTGATGCGTTCAAAGTTATTGAACGTGGCGATGCAGATGTCATGATTACTGGTGGAGCAGAAGCACCAATTACGAATATGGCGGTTGCAGGATTTTGCTCAAATACTGCACTTACATTAAACCAAGATCCGCAAACTGCATCTCGTCCATTCGATGCAAATCGCGATGGTTTTGTTATCGGTGAAGGATCAGGTATTGTTATATTAGAAGAATACGAACATGCAGTAAAACGTGGCGCCAAAATCTACGGTGAAGTTGTAGGGTACGGTTCAACTGGAGATGCGCACCACATTACAGCACCTGCTCCAGAGGGTGAAGGTGCGGCACGTGCAATGAAGCAAGCGATTGATGATGCTGGAATTGATGCAACAGAAATTGGCTATATTAATGCCCATGGTACAAGTACACCTTATAATGATTTATTTGAAACGAAAGCTGTAAAGACTGTATTTGGAGAACATGCGTATAATTTAGCAATGAGTTCTACGAAGTCGATGACAGGTCATTTACTAGGAGCAGCTGGTGGGATTGAGGCAATCTTTTCAGTACTTGCATTAAAAGAAGGTATTCTACCACCAACAATGAACCTAGAAACTACAGACCCTGAATGTGACTTAGATTATGTTGCCAACGGTGCTAGAGAAAAAGAAATTACTTATGCTTTAAGTAATTCACTAGGTTTTGGTGGGCATAATGCTTCACTACTATTTAAAAAGTTTTAATAAGTTATAAATGACCACAGGGGGAATACCCTGTGGTTTTTGATCTATGCAATTTTATTGTAATAGTGTTGTATTTCATTATAGTAAGTGGAAGATTATTAATTAAATAGAACATCATATTTTCGTATAAAAAATGACCTCGTTAGTTATAACGAAGTCATTTTTTCATATAGTAGTAAAAACTAGAAAAGGAAATATGCATATGCGCTTACTATTTTTCTTAACTTTTTACGGTCTGATTGTATTAAGTTCAACACATATGATTCTATATTTGAACTACCGTGGTCTAGGATATACTTGGACAGCCGTTTTTATGTTCATTCTGAATTCAGTTGATTTCAAAATTTTCATCGGCTCAAGTATTGGACTAGTTATCGTCTATTTCTCCCAAGGCCCATCGCGTCTTCCATTTTCTTGATTGTTGCACTTGCAATAGCATTCGCTTTTTCAGCACCAGCGTCTAAAATATCATCTAATTGTGGTGAGTCGATTAACTCGTTAAAACGTTCTTGGATAGGTGCTAGATGATTAATAACACTTTCAGCAACGCCTGCTTTAAAAGCACCATAACCTAGCCCAGCGTATTTTGCTACAAGATTATCAATGGATTCATTTGTTAATGATGCTTCAATTGTTAGTAAATTAGAGACACCAGGTTTAGATTCAGTATTGAAAGCAACAACGCCTTCAGAATCTGTCACAGCAGATTTAATTTTCTTCTCGATCTCTTTAGGAGTATCTAGAAGGCGGATTGTTGCTTTTTTGTTTTCATCCGATTTACTCATTTTTTTCGTTGGTTCTTGAAGTGACTTAATGCGAGCTCCATTTTTTGGTAATTGAATAGTAGGAATTGTGAATACTTTACCGTAACGTTTATTGAAACGTTCAGCTAAGTCACGTGTAAGTTCTAAATGTTGTTTTTGGTCGTCACCAACTGGCACGATGTCTGTGTTATATAGAAGAATATCTCCAGCCATTAGTGGTGGGTAAGTAAGTAAGCCTGCAGAAACTGCATCTTTACCAGTAGATTTATCTTTGAATTGTGTCATACGCTCAAGTTCACCAGTGTAAGAAATACATTGCAACATCCATCCAGCTTGTGCATGTGCAGGTACTTCTGATTGAATAAATAGTGTTGATTTTTCTGGATCAATACCTGTTGCTAAATATGTTGCAGCAAGTGTGCGAATGCTGTTACGAAGTTCTTTACTATCTTGTGGCATTGTAATTGCGTGTTGATCTACAATACAAAAAATACAATCGTACTCATCTTGCAAAGTTGTAAACTGTCTGAAAGCACCGATGTAGTTACCTAATGTAATGACACCTGTTGGTTGTACACCTGAAAAAATACGTTTCATAATTGAATTCCTCCTTGGATATAAAAAAACATCATGCGTCTCCTAAAATAGGGACGAATGATGTTGAATCCGCGGTACCACCCAAGCTTGTCGATAAATCGACCACTCATCCTCGTAACGTGAGGTAACGAACTGAGCTACTACATAAAGGTTCGCAAAGTTAACTCGGAAGTCCATTCCATTTAGCGTATCATCTGTTTGCACCAACCACAGACTCTCTTTACATACGACATAAATGTACTACTCTTCGTCTTCGTTTTTCTATATTACTTTGTGTGATTATAATATAGTACAAAGCCAAAAATCAAGTAAACATCAACAGATTACAAATAATAAAAAATTAAGGAAATGAACATCATCAAAATGGTAGCTCCACCGATTTGTAAAATACCCAAATAGGGTATTGAAACAATTTCAGATGGGGCTCTCATACTTTTAACATCCTCTAATCTAGATGACTTAACAAAAACCTTTCGCATACTAACCGTGAAAATGTCAAAAAAGCCCGTTGATAGAATATATGTAGCAAGTCCAATAAAAAGCACAATAGCTCCAACGATAAATGAAACATTAATGTAATCGATTAATCTCAGCATTTTATATTGGAAAAGCATGATGATTACGATTAAAAATTGCAGTGTTAAGAAGAGAATAACTTTCTTTTTCAAGCAAAAACCCCCAATTCTGTATTCATTTTAGTTGAAAAAAGATGAAAAATCAAAAATATTTAACATCATTATATATTCAGAATATTAGAACTTTGTGCTGATAAATGCTGATGTTATCATATTTGCTAATCAAGTATACGTCAAAAAAAGACATTTTTATCAAAAGGTTACTGTACAACTTTTTTTGAATATGTATAATTAGCAATGTAATGATTTTTCAGAAAATTCAAGGGGGATTAGTTATACATGAAGAAAAGTAAACTAGTATGGCTATCAAGTCTTATCCTTGTTCTTAGTGTTTTCTTAGCTGCTTGCGGCACAGGAAATGACAAAGATACAAGCAAAGAATCTGGTAGTGGTAGCAAAGAAAATTCAGGTAGTGTTGATGCAACTCAAGAACTAAATGTAATGGAAAGTGCTGAAATTCCAACAATGGACTCAGTATTAGTAACAGATGTAGTAGGATCTAACGTTTTAAACAACGTTAATGAAGGATTATATCGTTTAAATCAAGAAAACTTACCAATTCCAGCGATGGCTGCTGAAGAACCAAAAGTAAACAAAGAAGGTACAGTTTACACATTTAAGATTCGTGATGCTAAATGGTCAGATGGCTCTGCAGTAACTGCTAATGACTTCGAATATTCATGGAAACGTGCAATTGATCCTAAAACTGGATCTGAGTATGGTCCATATATGATGGATGGAGTAATTAAAAACGCAAGTGCAATTGGTAAAGGTAAAGCAAAAGTTGCTGACCTTGGTGTAAAAGCTCTAGATGAAAAAACACTAGAAGTTACACTTGAAAAACCAGTTCCTTATTTCTTGTCTTTAATTTCACTAAGTACATTCTTACCACAAAAAGAAGAATTCGTAGTAGCGCAAGGTAAAAAATACGCTTCAAACTCAGATACAACTTTATACAATGGTCCATTCGTTCTTGAAGACTGGGATGGAACAGGATTAACTTGGAAATATACTAAAAACGATAACTACTGGGACAAAGATAATGTAAAACTTGACACAATCAATGTTGACGTAGTGAAGGAAGTTCAGACTCAATTAAATCTTTACACTTCTGGTAAAAAAGACCGTGCAGGATTATCAGGTGAATTTGCAATGCAATATGCTGACAATCCAGATGTAGTGAAAGACGTTGAATCTTCACCTTTCTACTTGAAATTAAACCAAAAACGTGATGGTAAAACAGATACAGCTCTTGCAAATGTAAACATTCGTAAAGCAATTTCTATGGCTTTCAACAAAGAAGATTTAACTAAAGCTGTATTAGCTAATGGTTCATTCGAAGCTAACTACCTAATTCCAGCTGAATTCACATTTGATGAAGAGGGTAAAGACTTCCGTGAAGTAAACGGAGATATGAACAAATACAACCTTGAAGAAGCTAAATCATATTGGGAAAAAGGTCTTAAAGAACTTGGAACCGACAAACTTGAATTAGACTTCTTAGGCGATGATAGTGACTTAGCTAAAAAAATGGACGAGTACTTGAAAAACCAATTAGAAAAAAATCTACCTGGTTTAAGTATTAAACTGAAAGAAGTTCCTTTCTTAGTACGTGTTGATTTGAATTCTAAACAAGATTACGATATCCAAGTTGCAGGTTGGGCTCCAGACTTCCAAGATCCATACACATTCTTAAATTTATGGTTATCAGATAGTCAACAAAACAATATGAGCTATGCATCTGAAAAGTACGATAAATTAGTAACAGATGCTCAAACAATTTATGCAACTGAGCCAGCAAAACGTTGGAAAGCAATGGCAGATGCAGAAAAAACATTGATTGAAGAAGATGCAGCGCTTGCACCTATTTATCAACGTGGTACTATGGCACTTCAAAAACCTTATGTTAAAGGTTTAGTGAAACATAACTTTGGTGCTCAATATAGTTATAAATGGACATATATCTCAGGTAAATAATAGTATTCTATTTTTTGAGATTATGCTAAAACCCTGAATAGGGAGAGTATGTGGTTGATTTTAAGCCATATACTCTCTTTTTAATCAGATATTAATTAATTGGAAAATCATGCTACTAAGGGTTTTGTTAATAACAACATTTACAAAGGAAAGAATTTTCTAATTGAGATATTTCTATGAGTTCCATAGTTACGACCACTATTTTAGGAGGTGCAAGAATGGCAAAGTACATTTTTAAACGAGTATTGTATATGATACTAACATTATTCCTGATTGCAACATTTACGTTCTTCTTGATGAAGATGTTGCCGGGTTCCCCTATAGCTAGCTCACCTAAACTAACCCACGAACAGTTAGCTGCGGTGGAAGCAAAATATGGATTAGATAAACCGCTTCCAGTTCAGTATGGAATATATATGAAAAAGATGGTACAACTTGATTTTGGCGTTTCTTATCAATTTAAAGGTGCAAACGTTACAGAATTAATTATTAACCGTGCTGGTCCTTCATTCCTTTTAGGTATTCAAGCGCTTATACTCGGTACTATAGGCGGTATTATTTTAGGGATGATTGCAGCTTTAAGGCAAAATACTGTATGGGATTACGGCAGTACCTTAATCGCAATATTCGGTATCTCCATTCCTTCATTCGTATTTGCTTCATTACTTCAATATTGGATTGGTGTTAAGGGAGGATTCCTTCCTGTTGGATTATGGGAGAATGGCTGGCAATCTAGTATTTTGCCGACAATTGCATTAGCAATGGGTCCTCTAGCGACATCAGCTCGTTTCATTCGAACAGAAATGATAGAGGTATTGGGAACTGACTATATTACTCTAGCAAAAGCTAAAGGTGCTAGCGGCCTTGAAATTGCATTTAAGCATGCATTTCGTAATGCATTAATTCCATTAATAACAGTAATGGGTCCTTTAGCAGCAGGTTTAGTAACAGGTTCTCTTGTAGTTGAACAAATCTTTGCTATTCCTGGTATTGGTGAACAATTCGTTAAAGCGATTAATTCTAGTGATTATTCCTTAATAATGGGAACAACAATGTTCTTTTCTGTACTATTGATTTTAGTTATTTTCATTGTTGATATTTTATATGGCATTGTAGATCCACGTATCCGTTTAACAGGAGGTAATAAATAATGACAAATGAATATCGTAAATTACCACCTGAAGCTTTTAAACACGTGCACATGGATGGCAGCCACTCTGAGAAAATTTCTAAACCATCCTTAAATTTCTGGCAGGATGCTTGGTTACGTATACGAAAAAATAAAGCAGCTGTAGTGAGTATATTTGTACTGTTATTCATCATTCTGATGTCATTTATCGGACCGATGATTAGCCCACATGACTTTGAAACGCAAGAAATAACTCATGCAAATTTACCTCCAAAAGTACCTGGTTTAGAAAAGTTGGGAATCTTTGATGGTACGGGTAATATGGGTGGTCAAGAAGTCAATTTGTATGAAATGAAAAACGTTGACACTTACTACTGGTTTGGTACAGACGGACTTGGTCGTGATATGTTCTCACGTGTCTGGAAAGGTACTCAAATTTCATTATTAATTGCTCTTGTTGCAGCTGTAATTGATATGGTTATTGGTGTAGCTTACGGTGGTATTTCGGCATTTTATGGTGGTCGTGTTGACGATGTGATGCAACGTATTGTTGAAATTTTATATGGAATACCGACACTGATTGTTGTTATTTTAATGATTCTTGTAATGGATCCGGGTATTGTGGCCATTATTATTGCCATATCAATTACTGGATGGATTGGTATGTCTCGTATTGTTCGAGGACAAGTATTGAAATTTAAAAACCAAGAGTTCGTACTTGCAGCTAGAACTTTAGGAGCAAGTAATGGGCGTATTATTAAAAAACATTTATTGCCAAATGTTATGGCGGTTATCATTATTAACACAATGTTTACAATTCCTAGTGCGATATTCTTTGAAGCATTTTTAAGCTTTATCGGGTTAGGGTTACAATCACCCGACGCATCTTTGGGTACTTTAATTAATGATGGTTACAAGCTAATACAGTTCCAACCTCATATTTTAGCTATTCCAGCAGCAATTATAAGTCTATTAATGATTGCTTTTAACTTAATTGGTGATGGTCTACGTGATGCACTTGATCCAAAAATGAAAGATTAATAGGAGGAAAGCAGTTATGGAGAAAATACTTGAAGTAAAAAATCTTGAGCTTTCCTTCCACACATTTGCTGGTGAAGTGAAAGCGATTCGTGGTGTGAACTTCGATTTGAAAAAAGGAGAGACACTAGCAATCGTTGGGGAATCAGGTTCAGGTAAATCGGTTACGACTAAAGCTATTATGCGCCTTCTACCTGAATCTAGTTCGGAATTTAAAAATGGTCAGATTTTATTTAATGGAAAAGATTTGACGAAGTTAACTGATAAAGAAATGCAGAAAATTCGCGGAAAAGACATCTCTATGATTTTCCAAGATCCTATGACATCTTTGAATCCAACGATGACAATTGGTAAACAAATAATGGAGCCGATTTTAAAACATCAAAATGTAGAGAAATCAGAAGCTCGAAAAATGGCTATTGATCTATTAAAACTAGTAGGTATGCCACAACCAGAGCAACGTATGAAACAATATCCACATCAATTTTCAGGTGGTCAACGTCAACGTATCGTAATTGCAATTGCATTAGCATGTAACCCAAAAATTTTAATTGCTGATGAACCGACAACTGCACTAGACGTTACAATACAAGCTCAAATTCTTGAACTGATGAAAGATCTACAAAAGAAAATTGATACATCTATTATTTTTATCACGCATGACCTTGGTGTTGTAGCAAATGTGGCTGATCGTGTAGCTGTTATGTACAGTGGTAAAATTGTTGAAATTGGAACAGTAGATGAAATATTCTACAATCCACAGCATCCATATACTTGGGGGCTACTAAGTTCTATGCCTTCTTTAGATGTACAGGAAGAGAAACTATATGCAATTCCAGGCACACCACCAGATTTACTGAATCCTCCAAAAGGGGATGCCTTTGCGCTTCGTAGTGAATATGCGATGCAAATCGATTTGGAAGAAACGCCGCCATTCTTTAAAGTAAGTGATACACATTATGCGGCAACTTGGTTATTACATCCTGATGCACCAGAAGTGACACCACCTGCAACAATTATTGAAAGAATGAAACGATTCCCTAATAGTCGCTATTACGAAAGTGCTAATGGAGGTATTTTAAAATGAAAATACAAAAAAAACTATTAGAAATCAAAAATTTAAAACAATACTTCAATTCTGGAAAACCAAATGAAGTTAAAGCCATCGACGATATTACATTTGATATTTATAAAGGAGAAACTTTAGGGTTAGTAGGGGAATCAGGTTGTGGTAAATCTACGACAGGGCGTACGATTATTCGCCTATATGATGCCACTGACGGTGAAGTTCTTTATGATGGTGTAAATGTCCATGGTCGTAAATCTAAAACGGAACTAAAGTCGTTTAACCGTAAAATGCAGATGATTTTCCAAGATCCGTATGCATCATTAAATCCTCGTATGAAAGTAATGGATATCATAGCGGAAGGTTTAGATATTCACGGCCTTGTGAAAAATGCAAAAGAACGTCAAGAACGAGTCTATCAATTATTAGAAACAGTTGGACTAAATAAAGAACATGCAAACCGTTATCCACATGAATTCTCTGGTGGTCAACGTCAACGATTAGGAATTGCTCGTGCACTTGCAGTAGAACCAGAATTCATCATTGCAGATGAACCAATATCTGCACTAGATGTGTCAATTCAAGCACAAGTTGTTAACCTATTAAAAGAGTTACAAGAAGAAAAAGGATTAACCTACTTATTTATCGCCCATGATTTATCGATGGTTAAATACATTTCAGACCGAATCGGTGTAATGTATTTTGGTAAATTAGTAGAACTTGCACCTGCAGAGGATCTTTACAAATATCCAATGCATCCTTATACACAATCATTACTATCAGCTATTCCACTTCCAGACCCTGATTATGAGCGTAATCGTGTTCGTAAAACATACGATCCAAAGTCTCATAATTATAAAGATGGAGAGGACGTAACAATGCGTGAAGTACGTCCCGGACATTTTGTCTATTGCTCTCAAGCTGAATTTAAAGTATTACAAGCTCAACATGCAAATAATTAAGCATCATGATTAATTAAAGGCTGCCTCTTTAGTCAATGAAATCGGTTGACTAAGGGGGCAGTTTTGTATTTTGTCAAATTTGATTTATGAAATTTATTTAAAATTGAAACTTTTTCGAGGATTGAACGTATAATTAGTGTAAATATAATAGACATTTTTTCAATATAGAGATTCTAAATGAGAATATTTTTTTGAAATAATAGGTTTACCGTAATGCTTTATTGGGGATACTACATATATACGCGTAATAAAGAGGTCTAACCTGTATGGAAAAACTTGAAATGATAGAAAAAACGGTCATAACTTACAATGGAAATTTTTCTTAATAGCATATATTCAAATTGGACAAAATGTTGTATAATATGCTTACAGTTCTTTTTTTAAAGTCATTCTAATTTAGGAATGTTATTATATTCGCTACACATTTTGAAAGGATGTGTTTTATATGATGGTGACATTATTTACTTCACCCAGTTGTACATCTTGTAGAAAAGCAAAAGCATGGTTAGAAGAACATGATATTCCATATACAGAAAGAAATATTTTCGCGGAGCCTTTAAGCATAAGTGAAATTAAAGAAATTTTACGCATGACTGAGGATGGTACAGACGAAATCATCTCAACTCGTTCTAAAATTTTCCAAAAACTAAAAGTGGATGTAGAAACATTACCTTTACAACGTCTTTATGAGTTAATCCAAGAACATCCAGGACTTTTACGTCGTCCGATTATTTTAGACGAAAAACGTTTACAAGTTGGGTATAACGAAGATGAAATTCGCCGATTCTTACCTCGTAAAGTTCGTGCTTATCAATTACAAGAAGCACAGAAGATGGTTAACTAAAAATAAGAGCCATTTACATATAGCATGCTTGCTCGGAATAGTCAGCAGTATGCAATATGATTTCAGAGCCAGTTGTTGTTAAGTGTTACACAACTGGCTTTTTTTTATGCGTTAAAAAAATTTTATTATTTACGATATAAAAGAGGCAAGTACACTTATACATAGTAGCGTTATGACTTGATTTACTAAACCTTGTCTACTACAATTCATATACTGTTGTAATTTTCCGAGTTATTTCCTTTCCATTTTCAACAAACTCATCATACAATAGTATTAGACACTGTATTATCAAGAAATTTTAAAGACTTGTTCATAAGTGGACTCGATGCATCTATTAGTATTGACCGAAGGGAGTTGTGTAATATGGACATCGAACGCATAAATGAGAATACACTTAAACTCTTCATTTCTTATCATGACATTGAAGAACGTGGATTCACGAAAGATGAAGTATGGTATAACCGGGAAAAAAGTGAAGAACTCTTCTGGTCTATGATGGATGAAATAAATGACGAAGAATATTTTGAAGTTGAAGGACCATTATGGATCCAAGTGATAGTTCAAGAGAATGGCCTTGAACTGACTATCACACATGCTAAAATTTATAAGGACGGTCAGCATATCGAACCGCCCTTCGATATAGAAGATAAACAAAGAATGATGTCATCCGCATTTGGTGGCGATGAGCCAAAAGCGCATGAATTTGACGATTTTGAAGATCTTGTAAATAGTACAATTGATGAGGACTCCGATTTTATCTTTAAATTACAGGAATTTGATGATATTATTCCTCTTGCACAAAAAATACAAGAGACATCACTATACCATAATGCGTTGTATCAGTGGGAAGGTAATTATTATTTGCACATCCGTTTTAATGAAGAGGTTTTACATGATGAAGCTGAGGACATTTTCAGTGTTATTACTGAATTTTCCACGGACGCAGAAGTAACAATCCACATTCTTCAAGAATACGGTAAAGCATTAATGGAAAAAGACTGCTTTGATACAGTCATAAAATATTTTGTTAAATGACAGTGAAAACCCTCCGAATACCGGAGGGTTTTTTTTCTTGCAATTTATCCCATAAATCAATAGAATGGATAAAAATAGGGGGTGTTTGTATTTTAACTGCATTGACAATAAAAAATGAACTCTTTATATTGTCTATTTCACATACTAAAGAAAAGCTAAAACAGTTAAGGAGGACTCATAAGTTTTTTTGTCCACAATGTAAAGAAGAGTTACAACTTCGAATAGGTGATATTGTTGTTCCGCATTTTGCTCACAGAAAGGATTCGAATTGTCCTCAGTTATTTTCGGATGGAGAGTCAAAAGAACATTTAATAGGTAAGCAACAGCTGTTTCATTTTTTTGTAAACAAAGGTTTAACTGTTGAACTGGAGCCTTTTATAAAGAACTTGTCTCAACGGCCGGATTTATTGGTAACAACTCAAAATGAGAAATTCGCGATTGAATTTCAGTGTAGTAATATTCCTATTGAAGTTGTACAAGCCCGGACTAAAGGTTATATGAATGCAAGTATAGTTCCTCTATGGCTTCTTAAAACCCCTAATTTTAAGCAGCTAACATCTACACGTATCCAACTTATTCAACTCTCTCCATTTCGTCAGCAATTTATTACATGTCATCCCCAACACGGATCAACCCTTCTTACTTACAATCCAACCACAGCGACGTTTATTTATTATTCACATCTATTGTTCATACATGGCTATCGTTTTATTGCCAAAGTACAGCAGTTACCTATTTCACATCAACATTTTCCTTTTTTGCATTTAAAAGAGCCTACAAAGGAGGAATTCGCTCAATATTGGCAATTCCATTTGCATATCCGCCAGCGTTTTTTAAGTCAACGTTTCTACTTAAGTAGAAAGGGAGTTCAGGATAGGCTCTTAAAAACCTGTTATAGTGCGCGTATGAGGCTTGACCAATTGCCTCTTTTCATTGGCTTACCTGTACGAAACGCCCAGTATATTGACGTCTACATTGTAGAATGGCAAGCTACATTATTATTCTTTTTACAAGATTGTCAAATTAGTATATTACAAGTAGATGATGAGGTTATTTCAGTATTTATCTTAAATAATCCGAATTATTTCCAAGATGAACGAGGCAAAGAAGCGATTTTTCACTATATTTTGTTGTTGAAAAAACTAGGTATTCACTCCATTCATTGTTCAACAAAAGAAGCTAATATCTTACAATTATTGCATAGTGAATTCCTTGCAAAGTGTTATGAAAATTGAGAAAATAATAAAGTATTTGTTTCTCAACGTATTTACTATAGGAGGTCATAAATATGACAACGAAATCAGAGCAAAAAGTATTAACAAGACAAGAAGTACCTGTGGAACTTACTTGGCGTCTTGAAGATATCTTTGAGACAGACGAAGCTTGGGAAGCAGAGTTTAAGGATATTAGTACCTTGAGTGAAAATGCTGCATCTTTTCAAGGAACAATTGAAAACGGTGCACAGGCACTTTTAGCGGTTCTACAATACCGAGATGAATTGTATTCAAAATTAATGCGTCTTTACACATATTCACATATGCGATTAGATCAAGACACAGCGAACAGTTTCTATCAAGCAATGGATAGTCGTTGCAAATCACTTTATGCAAAGGTTTCAACTGGTCTGTCATTTTTAACACCTGAAATTCTAGCATTAGATGAAAAAATAATTGAACAATATCTTGCTGAAAATGAGGAACTTCAATTATACAGACAAGAATTACTTGAAATTAACATCGGACGTCCACATATTTTACCAGCGGAGCAAGAGGCAATCCTTGCACAGTTGTCAGAAGTAACAGGTGCATCGTCTGAAACATTTAGCACATTAAATAACGCTGATTTACAGTTCCCTACGATTGAAGATGAAAATGGTCATCAAGTTCAGCTAACACATGGGAATTATACACATTTCTTAGAAAGTGGAGATCGCAAAGTACGTGAAGCAGCATTCCGAGCAATGTATAAAACGTACGGAGAATTCCGAAACACATTTGCAACGACCCTTGCTGGTAATGTTAAAGGTGATAACGTAAATGCACGTATTCGCAAATATGAATCAGCTCGTCAGTCAGCCATGGCTGCAAATCATATCCCAGAAAAAGTGTATGATCAACTTATCACGACAATTCATAAGTATTTACCGTTAATGCATCGTTATATTGCGCTGCGTAAAAAAGTATTGGGTGTTGATGAACTTCATATGTGGGATATATATACACCACTTGTACAAGAGTCAAAAGTGGATATGCCATATGAAGAAGCAAAAAACCACATGTTAAAAAGCTTTGAAGTACTTGGTGATGAGTATGTAAGTATTGTCAAACAAGGTTTAGAGGATCGTTGGGTAGATGTACTTGAAAACAAAGGGAAGCGAAGCGGCGCATATTCTTCAGGTGCCTATGGTACGAATCCTTATATCCTAATGAACTGGCAAAATAATTTAGATAATTTATTTACTCTTGTTCATGAATTTGGACATAGTGTCCATAGTTACTTCACTCGTAACAACCAACCGTTCGTATACGGTAACTATTCTATTTTCGTTGCAGAAGTTGCATCAACTTGTAATGAAGAGTTATTAAACCATCATTTATTAAATACGATTGAAGATCCACAACAACGTATTTATATATTAAATCACTGGTTAGAAGGTTTCCGTGGTACAATTTTCCGCCAAACAATGTTTGCTGAATTTGAACATATTATTCATCAGCTTGACCAAGATGGGGAAGCACTAACGGCAGAAAAAATGACGGAAGTCTACTATAATCTAAATAAACAATATTATGGTGACGATATTGTTGTGGATGAAGAGATCGGTCTAGAATGGGCACGTATCCCTCACTTCTACTACAACTACTATGTATACCAATATGCTACAGGTAAGAGTGCGGCAACTGCTCTAAGTGCTCAAATCCTTGAAGAAGGACAACCTGCAGTAGATCGTTATATTAATAATTTCCTAAAAGCGGGATGTTCTGACTTCCCGATTGAAGTTTTAAAAGCAGCGGGCGTTAATATGGAATCTGCTGAGCCTATCGAAGAAGCTTGTAAAGTATTCGAGAAAAATTTAGAGGAACTAGAAAAACTTCTAGATGTATAATAATTTATGATTAAAAGTCAAGGTGGTAATTTTGCATTGCGACCGTTATTGAGACAATATTTATTAATTCTTCATACACAAAGGAGAAATCAACAAGGTCATTGATTTGACTGAGCTGATTATCTTTTGGCACAACGATATCGTAAATTGCCATAAATGTAGCGTTTTTTGATTAGCAATCATCGGGGACAACCACCTACATTTGATAATACTATTATCTAATAAAATAGCGATTCATTCCTCTAAATAAATTTGGAATGAATCGCTTATTTTTTTACGTTCTATTTTATTTTTTTATGGGAGATATTCCGTTGATTGTAGTGTAGAGCAGCGACTCCTGTAGGATTAGCGTGACATGTGAGACCCCGCAGAAATGAAGTGACGAGGAGGCTCACCGCCCGCCTCACGGAAAGCGTCCGCTCGGAACGTAAATCAAACGTAATCCTATTTAAAAGGACTTTTTCAGTAGCCTCGTAATATTCCCCCTCGGCTTTTTAATTTGAAATCATTCTGTATAGAAAAATATAAAACAGGTAATATTTAATTAAAAACCCACAAATAATACTAATATGACTCGACAAAACCATGTCAATTTGAAGTTTAAATGGCTGATTACTACTTGCAAACGCTTTCCTTATGACAACTTTGTGAAATCAGTTCTGAAACATTGCTATATCATTTTTTCCATGCTAAAGTGTTAGATGTGAAATAAATCACAAACAAACATACACCCCTTTGTTTGAACGTGAACATTTCTCCCATCCCCTTTGTGAAAAGAAGGCGTCTCTCGTAGAGGCGCCTCTTTTATTTTGTTTTATTTTATTAATTGGTAACTGTCATCGACATGTTAACTAGTACCTTACATATAATCAAGAAGATTTATAATTGAATAATAAAAAAAGACTAGCAACGACATAATAGATCGTTACTAGCCTATATATAATTTATTTTAAACGCCACAGCGATGATTCTTCATAATTGATGCGGTCGACTTTTTGTTGTAGCATTTTCTTTTTTAACTCTCGGTCAGCAGTTTGTTCAGTAATATTATAAATTGATGCTACTTCTTTAGTTGATAATGTATGATACCGTTTAAATAATTCTTCTACTGATGGTGGCTGTTGACAAATAAGTTCACCGTCTAATAATTCTTCTAATATTTGTTCATAAACTTCATATGAATAATTTCCGCTAACTTTTAAACCTTCATCTTCAATATTTTCATTAAAGAAAACGAAGCTTGGTACTTCTTCTACATCCATCTCACGCGTTATGCATAAGTCACTTTGAAATGCACGAGAAGCTTCCAACGACTGGAAGTCTGTTTGGAACTCTTGAATATCTAAATTGGCCTCTTTGGCAATTTCAAGTAAGGTCGAGCATGAACGAACGTTTTTCATATTTAATAATACATATTCTTGCAATTTCATTAGGTAGCGATAGCCAGCTTTTTTTCCTTGTAATTCAGCAGCCTTTACTGCGATTGAAGGAAGAACAGGATGAGAAACATCGGATTCTTCATATTCACTATTACAGCTATTTACACGTTGGCAAGCGACATTAAGCGAAGCTAATTCTGTACTAAGAACAAAACGTAAAGTAAAGTACTGATTATAGTTTACTTGAAGCTTACGGATAATTGCTTGTAAATCCCAACTGTTTGGAGCAAGTGGATCAATGAATACATAAAGTTCAATCGGTCTACTAAGAGTAGTAGTAGGCGAAGGCGGTGCCGGCATGATCTGAATAGTATTCACTCTAATACCTCCTCGTCGTTATCAGGTGAATTAATCATGTGGTGCGCTGTAAGGACGAGTCGTTTATAGTATATTTCTCGAATCTTTCCATCTAATCCAACCTCATCCATTGCTTCAGCCATACATTCTAACCATGCTTGTGCACGTTCAGGTGTAATTTTGAAGGGCATATGGCGGGCTCTCATCATTGGATGCCCATGCTCTTCAGTAAAAAGATTTGGACCACCTAAATATTGAGTTTGAAATTGAATTTGCTTGCGTGCTGTTTCAGTTAAATCATCAGGAAATATCGGCTTTAGCTTCGGATTTTTAGCGACTTTGGAGTAGAAAATCTTAATCATTTTTGATAGTGTTTCTTCGCCAATTTCCTCATAAGGAATAATAGGTTTTTGCGTCATTGATGATGCTCCTTTGCTTTAGCTGTAATTCTATTCTATCAACCTAAACGTTTTTTCTCAAACAAATCGATTAAATTACATTACTTTTTTCATATAGTTTAATAAAAAAGTCCGTAAAAGTGTATGATTACTATGAAAAATCGTGTCTTCTATTCAATTTATTCATAAAAAAAATCGACATAATAATAAGTTATATGTCGATTCTAAGAGTGAATTGATATGTAATTATTCGACAACTACGGCAGTTGACTAATTAGGCTTGATAGCTATTCATGATTTTAGTAACATAGTTTGTTGTTTCTTTAAATGGTGGAATACCATTATACTTAGAAACATTCCCTGGCCCTGCATTATATGCAGCTAACATTAAATTCATATCTCCACCGAACTTATCATACATTTGTTTCAAATATTTCGTACCGCCCATAATGTTTTGTTCTGGATCAAAGACATTGGAAACACCAAGGAATTTGGCTGTACCTGGCATTAATTGCATTAGACCAGCAGCCCCAGCATGGCTAACGACTGAGTTGTTAAAATTAGATTCTTGTTTAATTACAGATTTAATCATCTTTTCAGGAATACCATAAGTTTCGGACGCTTTTTTTATAATGGCATCGTATTGCGTATTTGAAGTGACATTAGTAGGTCCCGCAGTATAACCTGTTAATACTGGATTCAAAGGTGTTGTACCATATGTATTATTAGACACTGAAGTTGGTCTATAAATAGGTGAAGTACCATTATAGTACAAGCCCGACCCTGCATTATTTGAGCTCGTTATTGATGCCCCCATTAAGCCACTACCTAATAACGAAGAATAATCAGAAGCAGGTAAAGTGTTTGAGCCCGACAGTGAATTTGTTAAGCCTAGTAATTGTGAAGGGTTGTTCTGAGATGTTGATGAAGTCATCATTTCATTCATTAGTTGGGTAAACATATTAGATGAAGAAGATGATGAATCCGTAGCAGATAAGCTAGTCGATCCCATTGATTGAAGCCCTTGAATTTCAAGGAGCGTTTTCAATGCTGATATATCCATTTATTAACCTCTTTTCTTGTTGACGGCGGCCATGAAGCGAGCAATTTTTTTATCAGCTACTCTAATAGGTATTGAATATTTTGCTAAAAATTCCTCGAATATTATTCTACCGGTTTCCTCATTTGTCACTTCAAATTCAAGTTCATAATCGTCAGTGTCCAAATAGCGAGAATGGTCGAAAACGAGAAGACCGCCATTATATTTTATTTCGGCACGCTTTGTAAAAAGTGTACCTAATAGTTGTAAATCTGCTGGATTAATCTGAAGTTTTTTCAATCGAATATCTACTTCATCTGCTTTTAGGGTAGCTCCATTTAACACAGCATTTACGTGTTCCTCAGTTAATAAATCCGTTGTTTCTAATAATCCAATACCAGCCCCAGGTTCTTTTAGTGTACATTCAAAGCGATTTTGAACTTCGCGTATTCTTAAGCCTGAATGTGCTTTCTTCAATCTGAAATCAGCTGTATCGAAATAATGATTTGCCTGTTCGTGAAAATCTTCATTTGGAATTGCAAAAGTAGTACAAAGCGCTTCATATTCCTCTTTTGAAAGTAGGTTTTTAAACTCAATTTCAAGTTGTTGTGCCATACCAATCACCCTTTCTTTTTTTGAAATCATATTAATTAATTATAGGTGAAGTATAGATGGCATTGCAATGATTGTCGAAATGGGGAAAAGCATAACAATTCACTGAAAAAGTGGGTAGTAATGAGGCTTACTATGATAAAATAATAGGAGATTCACGGAAAGGAAGATAAGCTTTGCGTAAAACATATATAGTAGAAAATGGATCACAACAAGAAAAACAAGTGCATTTACAAATATGCGGAGAAATATCTGATTGTGAATGGCGAGCTGCAGGTCAGGTTATTACTGATTCAGATGCCATGGCTTTTATCTATTTAATGGATGCAGGGGAAGACTACCATTACATAAAATTCCCTCAAGCTATTTGGCCACTATTAGTCAAAACATTACAATCTGATTTAGAGCCAATATTAACTTGGGGGAATGGACAGACTGAATTAGTGAACTTTCAGGATGAATTAAACGCACTTATATTTAATATTGAAGGAAATCATAATTATGGAGCAGACTTTTCAACAGCTGTTGAAGAAGCTTTTGCGGAAATATTGAACGAATCCCGAGAAGATTAGGGGGACTTATCATGGGACAATGGGATCGCTTTTTACAGCCCTATAAGCAAGCAGTAGATGAATTGAAAATTAAGCTAAAAGGAATGCGCGCACAATTCGAAAAATCAAATGAAACGTCACCAATAGAATTTGTAACAGGTCGGGTGAAGCCACTTGCAAGTATTTATGACAAGACGTTAGAAAAAGGCTTAGTCTTTGAACCTTCAGATATGCTAGCTCATGAGTTACAAGATATCGCAGGGGTACGTATCATGTGTCAATTCGTGGATGAAATTCCTACTGTTATTGAATTATTACGCCAGCGCAATGATTTAACAGTTGTAGAAGAAAGAGATTATATCACCAATGTAAAAGTTAGCGGATATCGTTCTTATCATATGATCATCGAATATCCTGTCGGAACCATTCAAGGTGAGAAAAAGATTTTAGCTGAAATTCAAATTAGAACACTTGCAATGAACTTCTGGGCATCTATTGAGCATTCATTGAACTATAAGTATAAAGGGATTTTTCCAGAGGAAATAAAAAATCGCCTGCAAAGCGCAGCAGAGGCAGCGTTCCGCTTAGATGAGGAAATGTCTTTAATTCGCGAGGAGATACAGGAAGCTCAAAAATATTTTACCGAATACAAAGAGGCTTCAAATCCAAAAGTTAGAGAGGATAATTCGAAGGGAGCTCATGAAAACCTATGAAATTTGCTGTTCAATCACGTAACGATCCACAATCTAATGAATTAATGGAAAGAGCCATCTCTTACTTAACTGATTTTGGATTAGAGATAGATGAAGAAAAACCAGATATCGTGTTGTCGATTGGTGGAGATGGTACATTGCTACATGCATTTCATCGATATAGTCATATCTTGTCAGATGTTGCATTTGTAGGTATTCATACGGGACATCTAGGTTTTTATGCTGACTGGAAGCCAATTGAAATCGAAAAATTGGTTATCTCCATAGCAAAGAGTGACTTTAAAGTAATCGATTATCCTCTGCTAGAAGTTGTGATTAATTATCAAAACTCAGATGAAAATTACACTTATTTAGCTTTGAATGAATCTACAGTTAAATCCCCAGAAGTCACATTAGTAATGGACGTTGAGTTAAATGGGAGACCATTTGAACGCTTTCGTGGAGATGGGCTATGTGTTTCTACACCTTCAGGAAGTACAGCATACAATAAGGCTCTTGGAGGTGCCATTTTACATCCATCAATAGAAGCTATTCAAGTGACTGAAATGGCGTCTATTAATAATCGCGTATTCCGTACAGTCGGATCTTCACTAGTGTTACCAGCGCATCATAGTTGCGTGCTAAAGCCAGTGAAGGCTAAAGATTTTATGGTAACAGTGGATCATGTGCAATTATTGCATAAAAATGTAAAATCAATTCAGTACAAAGTTGCGAAGGAAAAGGTGCGGTTTGCACGCTTTAGAGCATTCCCGTTTTGGCAACGTGTACATGATTCTTTTATTGATAGTGATTTGAAATAATATGAAAGATTTACGATATCGCTTAACGTTTAAAGTAGAGCAAGATCAACTTTTTAGAGATGCACTTGCTATGTGGGGAATTTCTAAGAGAGCTTTAACTGCAATAAAATTTCAAGGTGGACAACTTTTAGTAAATAATATAGAGCAAAATGTCCGCCATATTCTAAAGAAGAACGATTTAGTCACAATTATCTTTCCACCGGAAGAAATTAGTCAAGGGTTAGTTCCGGAAGATGGGAATCTAGAAGTCGTTTTCGAGGATCATGAACTGCTAGTTATTGCTAAACAACCTTATCAAAATACGATTCCTTCCCATGATCATCCCAATGGTAGTGTTGCTAATTTTGTAGCTGCCCATTTACAACAGCAGGAATTAACTTCAACTGTGCATATTGTAACACGTCTAGATCGAGATACTTCAGGCCTTATGTGTATAGCAAAGCATCGTCACGTTCATCATCTTATGAGTGAAGCTCAAAAGAGACATGCTATACATCGGACGTATGAAGCAATCGTACATGGCCATATGGAGCAAGAACAGCAAAAAATTATTGCTCCAATTGGGCGTAAAGATGGAAGTATTATTGAACGTGAAGTACGAAGTGATGGACAGTTTGCACATACCGATGTTGTCGTATTAAAACGAACAATGTTAGATGGAGAAGCAATTACTCATATTCGTTTAAAACTGCACACAGGACGTACGCATCAAATTCGTGTACATATGGCATCTATTGGACATCCACTTATTGGAGATACATTGTATGGAGGGCGTAGAAATTTAATAGATCGCCAAGCTTTACATTGTGTAGAGCTACAGTTACACCATCCAGTGACGAAACAATATTATAGCTGGCAAATAAATTTGCCAAAAGATATGCAATCACTACTAATAGAATAATTAATGTAAGGTGCTTTTATAAAAAAGCACCTTTTTTTTGATTTCCCGGGAAATTTAAAGATGCCATTTGTAAAAGTACATTCACGAATGTTAGTATTAGGGGTGTTCAAAGAGCTGTAATTAAAAGTTTTTAAAAAAATAATTGCACTTTTGAAGGTCTACACACTATTATAGTAAGGTGTTATTTTAACTGACTTAATGAGTCGAGAGGAGGGGACATGCATGATAGAAGAAACAAAGGAAAAAGATGAAGTACAATTCGATGAGCAACATCTACGTCAATTACTGGAGAATCTAGAGACAGATAATTTTCGCGAGGAGTATCTAGCACTTCATCCGTATGATCAGGCACAGTTTTATGAGAAGGTGGGGCCAGATATACGACAGATTATCTATCAGTATCTCTCCCCTAAAGAGATGGCTGACATTTTTGAAGCTATTGAACTCGATGATGACGAATATAAAGGTATTTTAGAGGAAATGGATACGACATATGCAGCGCAAATGATTGCTGCTATGTATACTGACGATGCGGTTGATGTTTTAAATGAATTAGATAAAGATCAAATCACTCATTTCCTTAAAATAATGGATAAAGATTCAGCACAAGATATTAAAGAGCTTTTGTACTATGCGGAGTATACAGCCGGGTCTATAATGACGACAGAATATGTCGCTATTCCTGAGAATTCAACCGTACGTTCAGCGATGACAATTTTACGCAACGCAGCGCCAGATGCAGAAACGATTTACTATATATTTGTAGTGGATGATACAAATCATTTAACGGGTGTTATTTCTTTACGTGACTTAATCATTGCGGAAGAAGACACATTAATACGTCAAATAATGAATGATCGTGTGGTAAGTATTAATGTAACTGATGATCAAGAGGCAGTCGCTCAAATTATGAAGGACTACAACTTTTTAGCTGTACCTGTTATTAATTCAAAAAACGAAATGCTGGGTATCATTACAGTCGATGATATTATTGATGTAATTGATGAAGAGGCGTCAGATGACTACTCTAAATTAGCCGGGGTTTCAGACATGGTAACATTCGATAAAAGTCCGTTTGCTGCAGCGAAAAAACGCTTGCCGTGGCTTGTTGTATTATTATTTTTAGGCATGTTAACCGCTAATTTAGTAGACTTATTTACTGGAACATTAGAAAAGGTGGCGATACTTGCTGCTTTTATTCCTTTAATAGGTGGTACTTCAGGGAATAGTGGAACCCAAGCATTAGCCGTTGCTGTTCGAGGAATTGCAACTGGTGATGTTGAAGAAGAAAGTAAGATGAAGTTATTAATACGAGAAGCAATTACAGGCATAATTACAGGTGTTGTTTGTGGTGTTATTGCATTTGGTATTGTGTTCTTTTGGAAACACATGTGGCTTTTAGGGTTATTAGTAGGAACCGCTATTTGTTGTTCAATTATTGTGGCAACAATTGCAGGATCTTTTATACCGTTATTAATGCACCGATTAAAAATTGACCCTGCGGTAGCATCTGGTCCGTTTATTACAACATTAAATGATATAACAAGTATTTTAATTTATCTTGGGATTGCAACGATGTTCATTAGTAAATTGATGTGAACTTATTTTCCGGGGGAGCATACAATATGAAAAAAAGGATGTGTTAACTTGGGGAATCGCCCACTCCTTTTTGTCAAAGCTCCCCCGGCTTTTTTTATTGATATTAATAGCGATAGTACTCCTGTTTTAGAGGATGCTATTGAAGAGGCATTTGTAGATGGTATTGTAGAAGCGGAAACAGAGCAAGTAGAATCCATTGAACTAGTAGAATCTGTAGAACCATTTATAGAAGATGCAGAAGTACGTCGTAAAACAGAGCGTTTAAAATTTTTGTCTGCACCGTTTCAGCAGAAAGCTTATCAACCATTGCAATTTAGTTTATCGGATGGCCGTATTATAGAAGGAATCGTTGATCGCGTAATGCAAGATGAAGTGATTTTGAAAAGTTACACAGGTGTTGTATATCCAACGAAAATTAATGAACTCGTACAAATTAAGTGGCGAGGAAAAGTGTTTTAAAAGCTATCCCTTAAATGGGATGGCTTTTTTTATGCAAAAATAAATATTAACTGCATAAGCTAAAAGTACAATATCACAAAAAGCTCCGGAAGTTAGAATACCTAACTTCGGAGCTCATTGCCTGACACTGCTATCATCCATTTTAAAACAAAGACACTACTGCAAAGTCCTTTGACTTGATATTAGTCGCATACACCTAAAAAGACGTCTTTTATACATTGAACTGCACAGAAGCAATTCAAGTCAACAGTAACACAGCTAGTTGATGCTTCCCAATCTACAACTTTACAGATAGTTGATAAATCTACATCAGTACCGCAATCTGTTAACAAATCAGCTACATGATCACCGTGTTTTAATGGAATTAATACACGTAAAGTAGCACAGCAACCGTCGAAAATATCCTCTACTCGGAAAAAGACCGAGAAACAGTGATGATCGCCAGAAGCTCTAGTTCTGAAAAACGCTTTAAAAGGAGTGCCGTCTTTGTTTAATAGCATAAATACACGTGTATCAGCTTGTGTGCGTGCAGGGCTTACTAATCCACCAAGAGGTTCTAGGAAACAGTTAGTTGGGCATTGGCCACAACCCTCATCAACGTTTTGGTCTTGAATGTCTTTAATAGCGCGAACTACGTCGCAAACACATCCTTTTGAAACTTTGTGACCTGCATCATCATTTCTTCCGCATCCCATATTCAATTTCACCTCCTTTTCAATCTCCTTATACAATATGTCATATTAGAAAATGAACTAGGGCAACTGCCTCAGTTATGCATAATTTTTCAAAAGAAACGCATACTGTTTTTAAAAAAAGGTGAAGTATATGAAGAGAAACGTTTTAAGGTTTTTGTTATTAATATGCTGTATTCAGTTATTGGTCGCTTGTAGTGGAGAACAGAAGGAGAAATTTGCTACGTACCATGCAGCAGGGGATAATGGGTCGCAATCGACTATTGAAAAGCTTCTGAAAGAAGAAAAATCGATTAATAAGGGTACTGCTGTCTTCGTGGATGACGTTATTTTAGTGGGTGTGCAGATAAAACCTTTTTCAAAATTGAAACGAACCAAAATCGAAGAAGGATTACAAAAGAAATTTGAAAAAGAATTTCCTGATAAAGAAGTACTCGTTAGTACTGATTTTAAAATATCTTGGGAAGCACAAAAGCTTATGAAAAAAGAGTTAACTGAAAAAGAACTGAAAAAGAAAATTAAGAAATTACAAGATCTTGCAAAGGAAGAAACCTGATGAATCAAAAAGATTACGAGCAATTACAAACGAAACTGTCACCTAAAACGCCAATTGGATTAAATTTACTAAAAGCTTTTTTAGTCGGAGGTATAATTTGTACAATCGGACAAGCCATTTCTTTTTTCTATATTATGAATTTTGATTTTACAGAGCGTACAGCAGGTAATCCAACGGTAGCAACAATGATTTTTATTTCATTATTACTGACAGGATTTGGACTTTATAAAAAGCTGGGGCAATTTGGAGGAGCAGGCTCAGCGGTACCAGTTACCGGCTTTGGTAATGCAGTTATTTCAGCAGCTATTGAACATAAGACAGAAGGCTTAGTACTCGGAGTTGGTGGGAATATTTTCAAATTAGCGGGTTCTGTTATTGTGTTCGGAGTTGTATCGGCCTTTTTCGTAGCACTTGTTAAATTAATTTTAGTAACGATTGGGGTGACTCAATGGTGATGGATAAAGGTGTAATTTATTTTCCATCTAAGCCGTCTATTTTAGCAGCCGGAGTAGTAGTTGGACCATTGGAGAAGAGAAGTGTTTTTGCTAAAAATTTCGATTTAGTACTAGATGATGAAAGGGCAGATCAAAAAACAAATGAGCAAGGACATCAACATTTGATTGAAGAAGCTGCACAAATCGCATTACAAAAAAAGAAGTTGACTAAGGATGCGGTAGATTTCTTTATCGGTGGAGATTTAGTCAATCAAATGACGCCGACGAATTTTGCTGCTGCAACTATTGGTAGCCCTTTTATTGGTATGTACTCAGCATGTGCTACATCAACCTCAGCCGTCATTATCGCTAGCTTACTAACTGAGCTAGGTGGTAGCCATTATGCACTCGCTGGGGCTGCGAGTCAACATAATGCGATTGAAAGGCAATTCAGATATCCTGTCGATTATGGAGGCCAAAAACCAGCGACGGCACAATGGACTGTAACCGCAGCAGGTTATGCTCTTATTGGTAAGCATCAAGAAGGCGAACCTTGTATTGAGGCTGCGACTTTCGGAAAAGTAGCTGATTTTCAACAATCAGATCCATTTCATATGGGGGCAGCAATGGCACCGGCAGCTTTTTCTACGATTAAACAACATTTAAAAGGTAGAGGTCAAACTGTACAAGATTATGATGTTATTATGACGGGTGATCTTGGAAAAGTGGGCTTGCCTATTTTAAAAGAAATGTTAAGGCAAGCTGGATTTACGACAAAACAGTTAGAAACAATTCGCGATGGCGGAGCTGAGTATTATGGAGATGATCCATTGTTTTTAGCTGGTGCAAGTGGAGCAGGTTGCTCCGCGTCTGTTTTTTTTAGCGAAATACTAGCGGAGCTAAAAAGCGGACGGATGAAGCGAGTGCTGTTAGTAGCAACAGGCGCTCTCTTATCGCCGTTATCTGTGCAACAAAATCAATCGATTCCAACCGTTGCACATGCAATCGAAGTAACGATGAAATGAGGGAATAAAATGTTTACTACTTTTATAATCGCATTTATTGTTGGCGGATTGATTTGTGTAATTGGTCAACTGCTGATGGATGTCGGTAAATTAACCCCTGCACATACATTGTCCATACTTGTTGTCACAGGTGCAATATTAGATGGCTTTGGCTTATATGAGCCACTTATTGATTTTGCTGGTGCAGGAGCAACAATCCCTATTACGTCTTTTGGGAACTCTCTAACACACGGTGCTTTAGCAGAAGTAGAAAAGCATGGTTGGATAGGAGTTTTAACGGGAATGTTTGAAGTGACAAGTTCGGGTATTAGTGCGGCCATCATATTTGGATTTATAGGAGCTTTAATTTTTCGATCAAAAGGAAATATCGACTAGTTCAAACGCCCTCTTCTTTCTGTAAACCGTTGCATACAATACGGTGAGAGAGAGGAGGGATTTCTTATGTCTGGATTCTCAGGTTATGGTTACGGCTACGGCGGTGGCTACGGCGGCGGAAACGAATGCTACTATGGCGGCAATAGCGGCAATGGTTCAACGTTCATCTTAATCGTTGTTCTATTCATCTTGTTGATTATTGTTGGCGCAAGCTTTATCTAGTTTTATCGGTTAAAAAGGGGGGACTTAAATGCAAAGCTCATTCTTTCGAAAAATTGAAGGAAAAACGGGTGTACCAATGGCAGATGTACTTGCATTAGCAAATGCTATTCAATATGCAGATTTTCAAGACGAAGCCCAAATTCGAAAAATTATTCGTAAAGTATCTCAACTAGCAAATAAACCAGTAACAAAAGAGCTAGAAGAAAAAATCGTCGCATCTATCTTAAAAGATGGTAATTCTTTAGATTTGAATAAAATTCAAAAAATGTTATAGCATAAAATAATATTCTCAGTAATATACTAACTTTAATCGAAAATATGTCTTTGCAGGAAAAGTTATAGTATAGGAGGGGATTGTGATGGGCTACATTCTACCAGTTCAGCCGTTACAAGCAACGCAATATGCAGAACGTATGAACATGAAAGCATTTAATTATGCTCACGTCCATACAATTGCAAAGGTGAAAAAGCAATCTCATTTTGAACGAGTGCTTGATATGCGTGCTGAACTTACTGAAATGCAATTGAACAAGAAAAAAAACAAAAATCGTGGGAACTCCCTTCAAGTCCATCAACAATTCATCCATCCTAACCCAGCAGAGTTACCAAAATTTGATCTAAAGGTTACTGATAGAGGTAAATATTATAGTAAATATGTTTAAAAAATACTATAGACGATTATCATACGGTACTTCGAATAATAAAAAGGAGCCAATCCATGGTTGAGTTTACAATCAACCGTGGTTGGCTCTTTTTGTTCTAGAACTTAGGAAGTTAGATGATTGATTATAACATTTACAACTTGAAAGTCGACAAAACCAATAAAAAAGAGATGCAAGTACCAAACAGTAAATAAAAAAGCTACTAAAACGTTGATTTTCAGCGTTTTAGTAACTTATTATTAGAATTCCTTTTCCATTGCGCGATGTGGGATACCAGAATCCAAAAATTCAGGTGATGTAATAATATAATTTTGTTTTTCGTAGAAAGGAATAGCGTGAGTTTGGGCATTTAACTTCACTTTTGCTAATTGATGACTTTTAGCGTATTTCTCTAAATGTGTCATCATTAAAACACCGATTTGCTTTCTTCGAAAATCAGGTAATACACAAACACGGTCAACTTTAGCGATATTACCGTCAACAATTCGCACTCTGCCTGCTGCAATCGGTTCTTCGCCATTGTATGCTACGAAATGTGTTGCTTCTTTGTCGTATTCATCTTTTTCTAAAGGAAGAGGAACACCTTGCTCTTTAACGAAGACTTCCTCCCGAACAAAGAAAGCGTCTCGTAACTCTTTCTCTGTCTCAGCAATTTTAGCAAAAACCAATAATTACTCAGCTCCAGACAGTCGGAACGTTTCGTATACCGTCCATGAACCGTCTTCTAATTGATAAAGTAAATGAATACGATCAATAACTTCTTCGGAATGAACATCTGTCATGCGTAACTGACCATAAATATCATCATGCTCACCTGAGGACATATCTTGTGCAATAGTTATATGCGGAACAAATTTATATTCTGGTTCTTGTCCGAATGATTTAGCATGCAATGCATCATGTAATTTTTGAAGCTGTTCTGTTGCTTCTACTTTTAGATAGATAGCATTGTTCACTGGCGCAAATGAACTTACCTTTGATACGTGAATTGAAAGCGGTTTAAATTGTTTACTAATTTCTTGGAGCATATTAGTAACTTCGTTCACTTTTGAGTCATCTACTTCAAAAGCACTTTTTAAAGTAATATGAGGTGTGATTTTAGAGAAATGCGTGTCATATCTTTTTCTATATGAATTCGCAAAATCTTGTAATTTCTTAGATGGAAATGCAACGATACCGTATTTCATAATTCCGTACCCCCTAAGTAGTTTTATATAGCTTTTCTTAATTTTCAGTATAACAGAAAAAAGTTAATATTCATTGTGAAATACATGCTAAATACTAAAGTTTTGTTTTATGACACGTTTTAAGTCAGGTTGCCAAAACTTCCATGAGTGATTTCCTTCGAATTCATCATAAAAAGTAGAAAAGCCTTTGTTGACTATCAACTCATGTAATGCACGATTAGGTGTAAGGAAATCTTTAATGCTCTTATCCATAGTTACTACTTCATGTTCTTTTGTACCAATAACGTGATAGATTGAAAAAGCATGAACATCTTGTACCTGTTGCACTTTTTCTAAAACATTTTCATTTACTAGAGGTGACTGCATTAATACTTTACCAAAAATATTCGGATATTGGATGGCTGCTAGTAAAGAAACTGTCGCAGCCTGTGAATCTCCAATCAATGCTCGACCCATCCCCATTTGATATGTAGAGTAATGCTCGTCAATATAAGGAACAAGTTCATGTGCTAAAAAGCGCAAGTATGCTTCATGTTTTTCTCCATTTGGCAAATATTTTTGTCGTCGATCCTCTACACTTTTATAAGGTACACCTACAATTATTAGATTTTCGATATCACCTTGCTCCAAATACTCATCTACTACTCGAGAGATTCGACCGAGTTGGAAATAATCTTTACCATCAGATGCGATTAACACTGAGTATTTATAAAGTGGTGAATAGTTTGCAGGTAAGTAAACTAATAGATGGATGTCCTCTTGTAAGGATTCACTGAAAAAATCTATGTCTGTGATTGTGCCACGATTCAAAGCTGTCACTCCTTCAGTTTTCTGTACGAAAATTGTAACATATAAGAAAGTAAAGGTATAATAGTAATGATAAAGGACTATAAACATGGAAATGAGGATGAGTCATGTATAACAAAAAACTTCAAGTTTCATCAGAAGTAGTCGCTAAAGCGGCGCGTGATGCATTAGAACGCCGTGGTGTTACATTAAAGGATATCGCGGAAATTGTGTATGAAATGCAATTTGCATATAATGAAGGACTATCTCTAGATCATTGTATTGAATCGGTTGATAAAGTACTAAATAAACGTGAAATTCAACATGCAATTTTAGTAGGGATTGAGCTAGATGAATTAGCAGAGAAAAAGTTACTGTCAGCGCCACTACAACAATTAGTTGAATCCGATGAAGGATTATTTGGAGTGGATGAGACAATCGCTTTAGGAGCAGTATTTACTTATGGTAGTATTGCTGTAACAACTTTTGGGCATTTAGATAAACAGAAAATCGGAATAATACAGCAACTTGATACAAAAGCGGGTGAAGGTGTTCACACATTCCTAGATGATTTAGTTGGAAGTATTGCTGCATCTGCTGCGTCACGTCTTGCACACCGTATTCGTGATTTAGAAGAGCAAGGTAAATTAATAAAAGACATTAAACCATACGGTACTACAACAGATTAATATCCAACTAGTCAATACCCAGCCCTCTGCCGAAGACTGGGTATTTTTATGCTCTAAATGCTGAAAGTAAGCCGATAACTAATAGTTTATGTTAAGATTACGATGGTGATGACAATGAGAAAATGGGGACTCCTTCTGATAGGCTTTCTAGTATTTATACTGCAAGCATGTACAGAAGCTACAGTGACAAAAAAAGAAGAATCAGAAAATCTAATCGATGTCGAAGTAGTAAGTATCATGGACGGTGATACAATTAAAGTAAAATACGACGGAGAAACAAAAAAAGTACGCTATTTATTAGTAGATGCGCCTGAAATGTACCATCAACAATTAGGTGAACAACCTTTTGGTCGAGAAGCGCAGGCTCGTAATCGTGAAATATTGAACAACGCAAAGCAAGTTTCTATTGAATTTGATGTTGGTGAACATGAAGATAAATATGGTCGCCTTCTTGCCTATATATATGCGGATGGGAAAAGTGTTCAAGAGCAACTAATTCGTGAAGGTCTTGTACGTGTTGGATATATATATGAACCGAATACTACAAATGTGAAAGCTTTTGAGAAAATTCAAGATGAAGCTAAAGCATTGAGAAAAGGAATTTGGCAGTACGACGGTTATGTAACAAATCGAGGATTTGATAAATCGGCTGTGAGAAGCGGGGCGTCTACTGAAGGGCAAACAAAAAACTCACATAAATCCGATAGCTCAAATCAATGGAATAAAACAAGTTGCTCTATTAAGGGAAATATAAACAGCAAGGGTAATAAGTTCTATCATATGCCAGGCTCCAACAATTATGATGCAGTAAAAGAGGAAAAAATGTTCTGTACTGAAAAAGAAGCGGAGCAAGCTGGGTTTAATAAAGCTAGCTAATATATAAAAAAGACTTCTCACAAATTGCGAAAAGTCTTTTTTAAATTTATTTATTACCTTGTTATTATTTAATAAAATACAATACATTATCGGTCGGTTCATACTTCGCATCGTAAAGAAATTCATCTTCGTACGCATGAATATTTTCATATATCCATTTCATATGTCCAAGTATTTTTTCTTCAGCAATACCTGTTAGAGCCCAGTAATGAATATCCATTTTCAGTGGTTTGCCTGTCTTTACATGATGCCTGCAATAACAAATATGTGATGCTAAATTGAAATCGTGACGTTTATAGAAGCGTAATCGCTTTTCAGTGTCTACTTCAGCTTGTTCAAGTGATTCTACCTCCAATAAAATTGGTTTGCCATTCCCTTTTAAATGCTCTAAAATTTCCCCACCCAATCCTTCACCACGTGCTGACGAAGAAACAAATAAATAATCGACAAATATAAAATTAGGGTGATCTACATATGTTAATACGTATTTTTCGTTTTCTAACTTATTATAAATACCTACTTTATCTTTCAATAAAAGTTCTATATGTTGACGTGATTTCATTTCCTCTACGGGAAAATATTCATTTAGTTTTTCAAACCAATCCATATGTATAACCCCTTTCGATTTAGCATTATTATGCAGTTTTTTGCAAAAAAATAAAACAGAAATACGTCAAAAGAGTGAGATGTTGTTCAATCTTCTGACGGAATAAATAAGTTTAATTAAATGGTAATATCCTTTCAAAGGGGTGGTAAGAATGAATAACTATTGGTCAGAAAATGTGTATGTTACACAGGTTAGGGTTGCTAGACCTACAGATCAGTTAAGACAAGTTGAGCGTTTTTATTGTGAAGGTTTAGGATTGACGAAAATTGGGTCATTTACAGGGCGAGGTTATGAGGGTTTGTTGATTGGGCTTCCAACTGCAACATATCATTTGGAATTTACCCAACACAAAGATGGGAGCCCTTGCCCAGCACCAACTAAAGACAATTTAATTGTATTTTATATACCAAATCAACAACAGATTGATACGATTATCGAGAGATTAAGAGCATTAGGCTATAAAGAGGTTCCTCCAGAAAACCCTTATTGGGAAAAGGAAGGTAAGACAATCGAAGACCCTGATGGCTGGAGAGTAGTGTTAATGCATACAGCTGGAATATAATATGATACTCTAATGTAAAGATAGTTTAGGAGGTACTAACATGACAGAAATTTGTGTGGTAAGACATGGAGAAACGGATTGGAATGCACTAGGGAGATTACAAGGTGTAACAGATGTACCTCTTAATAATAAAGGAGTCCAACAAGCAAAAGAATGTGGTGTGTTTTTCAAAAATTCTAACTGGGCTGCAATTTATACAAGTCCATTATCAAGAGCAAAACATACAGCAGAAATAATTAATGAACAATTACACATATCGCTAATTGAAATTGAGGAATTTAAGGAACGTTCTTTCGGCGAAGCAGAAGGTATGGATATGGAAGAACGTATAAAAGCGTTTCCAAATAAACAATATCCAAATCAAGAATCCTTGGACTCAGTGCTTGCAAGGTTACGAAATGGACTTGTTGAAATTCACGAGCAGTATCCAAAAGATCGAGTCATTCTAGTCGCCCATGGAGCGGTTATTCATGCACTTTTTACACTACTCGAGAATGGTGATACTTTTCCACAGGAAGTACGATTAGCAAATGCAGGAATCAGTTATATTTCAATTCAAGATGATAGATGGATACTTGGCGATTTCAACCAATCAGCGCATTTATCGCAAATCAGTGAAATAGGTAAGATTTAAGATGTGTATGATATTATACACATCTTTTTTTTATTCATTTTGAAAATACGTTTAAATGAGGGGTTTTTTTAATGAATGATATTTAACGCTGATGTCGAGAAATGGATCAAAAATTGAAAGGATTAAAAAGAAAGTTATGATCTGAATTTACAGCTAGTAATTGACGTTGGTAAGAACTAAGAGTAGTGAATGGCATATTTCAAAAAATCAATATTTGAGATTTACATGATTGCTTTATTTTATGTTGGACATACTACTCTGAAATGAATTAGTTATAATTCATTTTCAATTTTCCCTTCATTCATTATTTTTATTACAGTATTCTTTTTTGTTTTCTGTGATTTCGATGGTTGTGAGAAGCTGTTTGTGGTGTATGTATCTTTGAAGGTATACAAGAATTTTTTTATTGTTTAACGATTCTATAGTTTTTGAAGTTGGACTCATATTTGTCGTGTTGTAAACGACAAAAAGGCTTTCCTTTTGTCGATATCGTTAGTTTTGTAAATTGTAAAACCTACATTCTATATTAAAGTGGTAGGTATTTTGTCGAAAAATAAAGCGTTTACAAATAAATTCGATATTGACAAGATAGTTGTATGTTTATCAAGTAGTTAAGCCTAGTATTTAAGGTCTTTTTATTCAACAGGATGTATATTTTTCAGCAATTTTCGACAAATGAAACTATGTGATTTTCCACATTGGAACAATTTTTTTTCGAAATTGTGAACGCTAATGTTACAGGATTGTAAAAGTTGTCATAGAATATGTAAAAATTGCAGATATTCTATTAAATTATTGTTAAGCTAATTTAGCGTTCAGGACAAATATATGTTTTGACACTAACTTTTTCAGGAGGAATTTATGTTTAATCGAAAAAAGCCAGATCCATTCTTTGAGGTTTTAGCAAAAATTGCAGTTAATGTACAAGAGGCAATGCATTATGCCAACGATTTCCGCATTCAGAGTTTGGAAGACTTAGAAGAAATTAGCAAACGAATGAAAAAATATGAAACGGATGGGGATTCTCTCATTCATGAATTAATCGTGATGCTGAATAAATCATTTATGACCCCAATTGAAAGAGAAGATATTCTTGCGCTTGCAAACAGTATGGATGACGTCCTTGATGGAATGGAAGAATGTATTGCACACTTCGACATGTTCGCGTTAATCGATATCGATGATTCAATGAATACATTTATCGGCTATATTGTGAAAAGTGCTGATGAAATTGTAAAAGCAATGGAATTATTAAAAACGAAAAACTTAATTGGTATGCGTGATCATGCCATTTTAATAAAAGATTATGAAAGCAAATGTGATGAAGTGCTTCGTACATCCATTAAGCAACTATTCTTGCATGAAAAAGATCCAATCCAACTTATTAAGTTCAAGGATATTTATGAACAATTAGAGGATATTGCAGATGATTGCCAAAATGTAGCGAATACTATGGAAACTATTATTATGCGTAATGCATAGGAGCAGGAGTCACGAATGGATACAATACTCTTATTAACAGTCTTAGTTGTTATTTTTGCACTGACATTTGACTTTATCAATGGTTTCCATGATACAGCAAATGCTATTGCTACTTCAGTATCGACAAGAGCATTGCCACCGAAAGTAGCTGTAATAATGGCTGCAATTATGAACTTTATCGGGGCAATTACATTTACAGGTGTTGCAAAGGCAATTACGAAAGACATCGTAGATCCTTTCGCATTATCAAATGGTTCTGTCATCATTTTAGCTGCATTACTTGCAGCTATTATTTGGAACTTAATTACTTGGTATTACGGAATTCCGTCTAGTTCTTCTCATGCAATTATTGGTGCTATTGCTGGTGCTGCTATTGCTGCAGCAGGTTTTGGTATCTTGAACTACACAGGTTTCGTGAAAATATTACAAGCTTTATTATTATCACCGTTTATTGCTATAGCAGCTGGTTTCTTAATGATGTCTTTATTCAAAGTCATTTTCAAAAATGCAAATTTATATCGTACAAATAAAGGAATCCGATATTTACAGATTTGTACGGCTGCACTTCAATCGTTTACACATGGTACGAATGATGCACAAAAAGCAATGGGTATTATGACAATGGCTTTAATCGCTGGTGGATTACAAACTGGCGATGATATTCAAGGTTGGGTTCGAGTTTCCGCAGCATTAGCAATGGGACTTGGAACATCAATCGGTGGTTATAAAATCATCAAAACAGTTGGTGGTAAAATTATGAAATTGCGCCCTGTTAACGGTGCAGCAGCCGATTTAGCTTCTGCTTCAGTTATCTTTAGTGCAACATTAATTCACTTGCCAGTTAGTACTACACATGTTATTTCTTCCGCTATTATGGGGGTAGGAGCTGCACAACGTGTGAAAGGTGTTAAATGGGGAGTAGCTCGTAAAATTATTATGACTTGGATTATTACGATGCCATCATCAGCAGCAATGGCTGCATTGATATTCTACATTTTAGATTTCTTTTTCTAAAACTTAGTTAACAACTGCCTGACAACTGATCACAAATCGGTTGCAGGCATTTTTTATTTACATTATTATTTGAAAATTATGAAAATATACTTATAATTGATAGAAGGAAGAAAATAGGATGTGGGGGGATTTTTATGAAGAATAAGAGATTAGGATTTAGCATTTTCTTAATGGCTATGCTTTTCCTATTGGTGGCATGTTCATCTGATGATACAAAAGGTGAGAAATCATCAGATGATAAAGTAAATAACAAGGACTTGCAAACTATTGTTTATGGCCGAGGAGCGGATTCAGTTTCGTTAGATCCAAGTACAGTAACGGACGGTGAATCGTTCAAAGTAGCACGCAATATTTTTGAGACATTATTAGTTTTTGGCGAACAAGATACATCAACAAAACCTGGATTAGCCAAAGATACGAAAATCTCTGATGATGGTAAGACGTATACTTTTACGTTAGAGGAAAATGTTAAATTTCATGATGGTACAGACTTTAATGCGGAAGCTGTTGTTAAAAACTTCGAACGTTGGATGAATGGTAGTGCAGATCAATTTCCTTATTATGCAGACATGTTCGGCGGCTTTAAAGGCGACAAAAATCACATTATTGAAAGCGTGAAAGCTGATGGAGATTATACATTTATCATTCAATTAAAGAAACCAATGATGCCACTTTTAAATAATTTAGCAATGGTGGCTTTTTCAATTGCCAGTCCAACTTCTTTTGAAAAAGACGGTGAAAAATTTGGAGAAAACCCTGTAGGGACTGGTCCATTCAAATTCTCAGAATGGAAAAGAAATGATTCAGTTGTTTTGACAAAAAACAATGATTACTGGCAAGATGGTTTACCAAAGCTTGATAGTGTCATTTTCAAAGCAATGCCAGATAATGCAGCAAGGTTAAATGCATTATTGAGTGGAGAAATTGATATTGCAGATGGTGTAGCACCTGCATCTATTTCCACAGTTGAACAAAATGATCAAATTACTTTAATTGAACGCCCTTCATTTAATGTAGGCTATTTAGGGATGACAACAAATAAAGCACCATTTACAGACATAAAGTTACGTCAGGCGATTAGCCATGCAGTAGATCGTCAAGTAATAGCGGACACATTCTTTGAAGGGAAAGCATTGGTAGCAAAAAATCCGGTACAACCAACAGCTTTAGGCTATAACGAGGATACGCCTTTATATGATTATAATCCGGAAAAAGCGAAAGCATTATTGAAAGAGTCTAGTTATGATGGCAAAGAATTAGAGTTATGGGCAATGCCTGTACCGCGTCCATATATGCCAGATGGCCAAAAGGTTGCTGAGGCGATTCAGAAGAACTTAGCAGATGTGGGGATTAAAACAAAAATTGTGTCATTTGAATGGGCGACATATTTAGAGAAAACAAAAGCAGGGGAAGCAGATTTATTTTTACTTGGTGGAACAAGTGACAATGGTGATCCTGACAATTTATTATCGTTGTTCTTTGATCAGGATGGATCATTAAATAACTCTCAATTTTCAAATGATGAAGTTCAAAAGCTTCTACAAGCTGGTCGTTCTGAACAGGATGAAGAAAAACGTAAAGAGATATATAAACAAATTCAGCTTATTTTGCATAAAGAAGCACCTGTATTGCCATTAGTACATTCCACACCACTATTAGCAGCATCTAAATCAGTAAAAGACTTTAAAGCACATCCAACAGAAGCTGATGATTTAAAGAATGTCTCTGTAGAATAAAAAAACAACACGCTCGTTATATAGAGCGTGTTGTTTTAGTATTTATAAACGATATTAAATAGCGCGATATTTTTTTAAAGCAACGAAATTTAAGGTTATGAATAGGATTGAGAATAATAATAATACACCGAGATTAACAATGATATCTGTAAATACAAACCCTTTATACATAACACCCGTAAGAGCATCTGCGGCATAGTATAGTGGCATGATTTTACCGATTGAAAGCAACCAATCCGCCATGCCATCCAGTGGAAATAATCCTGTAAAGAAAATTTGCGGCACAATGACTAGTGGAATGAATTGAACCATTTGAAATTCTGAAGATGCAAAGCTAGATAATAAAATGCCTAATGACAAGGCAACTAATGCGAGCAATAGGTTAATAAGTAGCACATACCAAATAGATCCAACTAGAACAATATCAAGTATTTTCACAGCATATAAAACGACGATTGATGTCTGAATGATAGCGAATAGTCCGTAGCCTATTAAATAGCCAAGCACAACTTCATGACGACGAATAGGTGTAGATAATAACCTTTCTAATGTGCCTGTAGTACGTTCCTTTAATAATGCGATTCCTGCAATGAGGAAGACGAAAAAGAATACAAAGAAGCCGACTAAGATAGGGCTAATGGTGTCAAATAATTGGGTGTTTTCATCACCATATACATAACTTGTACTCACTCCTAGATCCGAGGATTTACTAGGATTATTAGACATTTGAAAGGATGATAGAGCTTGTTTCACCTGCATTTGTAATGCCCTTGCTTTACTAGGTGAGTCATTCTGTAATGTCAAAGAGAGTTGCTTATTTTCAATTGTTAGCCAACCGTCTAAACCTTCAGCAAGTGCCTCTTTTTGAGAAAGCTGGTTAAACTTTTCTATTTCAATATTAGCATCTTCTAATGCATTAACTATTTTCGTATCTCCACCAATCACTCCAAGCTTCGGAGAACTATCTTCTGTATGAAAGATAAAGTACATCAAACTCAAGATGAGTAACGGTGCAAGAAATAATAGTGCAAGTGTCCGTTTATCTCGTAGCATTTGCTGAATTATTCTGTTTACTAAAGCAATAATTCTCATATTTTAGCACCCCCAGCTCGTAAAAACACTTCATCAAATGTGTCTGCGCTATATAGTGCTTTTAATTTAGTAGGTGTCCCAGTTGCGATTATTTTACCTTCTCGCATTAAAGCGAGCTCATCGCATTTTTCGGCTTCATCCATTACATGTGTAGTTAGAAGGATGGTTTTCTTCTCTATTTTTTTCAGACGTTCGAGCTCTTGCCAAATTGTAAGTTTTAGAGCAGGATCAATTCCTACAGTTGGTTCATCTAAAATAAGAATATCTGGGTTTTGAAGTAGTGCTATGGCGAGTGATAATCTGCGTTTCATACCGCCAGAATAATTTTGTACCTTATGAGAAAGCTCATTTGTTAGTTGGACAATATCCGCAGCATAAGCAATACGTTTGTCTCTTTCAGCTTTATTTAAAGAATATAACTTCGCAAAAAATTGCATATTTTCCATTCCCGTTAAATCGCTATATAGTGCATCGGATTGTGCCATATAGCCGATTCTTTTGAGTATATTGTAGTTAGGAACAGTTTGATGAAATACTTTTATTTGACCTGCATCTGCTTTTAACATGCCTACTATTAATTTGATTAATGTTGTTTTACCACAACCAGATGGACCGATTACACCGAAAATTTTTCCTGAGTCAATAGACAGACTGACATTTTGAATAATGGATCTTTTTTGAAAGTGCTTTTGAACATTTGTTAATTGGATTGAAGACATAAAATTCACTCCTTTTATACACATTAATAAATTGAGTTGATTGTTCACATAGTCTAATTTATTGTGGAAGATATTACAATATCAATTTGTATCATGGAGGTAACTAGATGGATGAAAAGATAATAGAAGAAATTGTAGACTGTATGGCCATTTATGGTAACGATAGTACAATTCAAAAAATCCAGACAGCACATCGTTTGAAGTTAGGACAGTTTTGGTCAATCCAAAAAGGGATGAGAGTACTAGAAATAGGTTGTGGACAAGGGGATACTACAGCAGTATTAGCGCATCTAGTAGGTGAAGAAGGCCTTGTTCATGGTATTGATGTCGCGGATGTAGATTATGGTAGTCCTATCACATTAGGAGAAGCAGCCAGGCATTTAAAAGCTTCAAAGTTAGGTGCCCAAATAAAAATAGATTTAGCTACAGATGTGATTGCGGATGAAATCGATTTTCCAGAACAATCATTTGATGTGGTGGTGTTATCCCATTGTTCTTGGTATTTCCAGTCAGCTGAGCAGCTAACAGTCATATTAAAGAAAGCTAGGAAATGGGGAAAAACATTATGCTTTGCAGAATGGGATGCAAGGGTAACAAGTATTGAACAGTATCCTCATTTTCTGGCTGTATTAATTCAGGCTCAATATGAAACATTTAAAGACACAAGTATCTCTAACATCCGTACATTATTTACGGCAAAGGATATTAAGAAAATCATTCAACAAACCGGATGGGAAATCCAAAAAGAGAATATAATTTACTCTCCGGAATTACAGGATGGAGAATGGGAAGTGGACTTTACTATCCAAGATTATGCCAAAGAGCTTATAGCTTTAGATTATATTCCAGAAAAGTTGGTTCAATTACTGCAAACTGAAATATTGATACTTACAGAGGCAATACAAAAAAATGCTATTAAACCGATGTCTACGTATGTACTAATAAGTAATTAGAAGAATGTACTGATTCATTAATGTTGCTATGCCTTTAATTTTAGTGGGAAATTAGTTAAAGACGATTGTGCATAACTTCATCAAAAAATCATTTTAGCGAGATACACTTCAACTGTACATGACATAATCTATATACCCAAAAAATAATTGAGTATTCAGTTATTAGAATTCGGTAGAATAACAAAAAACCTTACGGGCCCTTCAATTGATAGAAGGCAGCATAAGGTTTCTTGTTTGAGATTATTGAGTCTTTTGTAAGAATCACTATTCATCATAGTTGTCGAGAGGATAAAAGTCAATATGACGGAAGCTTTTTAGTGAATCTTGATAATTAAAATAATCGAATAAAGGCTGACATGTCGTGAAGACAGTGTCAGCCTTTTATTTTTAATTTTTATAATAACTCTTTACGCAGTTCAGCTGCTGATTTTGGTGACAACAAGCCAAAAGGTACATCGAAAACTGTTTTAGCTCCATTGTTGCCAGATTTGTTAAGTTTGAAAGCAGCACGTGCAAAGGCAACTAGGACGCTTGATGTGAAGTATGGATTGCTTTCTAAGTTTAAAGAGAACTCCATAATTTGCTTATGTTCTGCTTTAGATTCACCACTTCGAATAACGAACCCACCATGTGGCATACCGCTATGATTTGTAGCAAGTTCATCTTCAGAGATAAAATTAACAGTTGTATCATAATCAGAGAAATAGTTTGGCATTGTTTTAATTTGTTCTTCGATTTTCACTGCATCTGCTCCATCTTCTAATACAACGAAACATTCACGGGCATGCTTTTCACGAGTAGTTAATTCAGGGTTTTCACCATTGCGTACGCGATTTACTGCCTCTTCAATTGGTAATGTATATTGCACTGCATTTTTAACGCCTTCAATACGACGAACTGCATCAGAGTGGCCTTGACTCAAGCCATCACCCCAAAAAGTATAAGTATTGCCAACAGGTAACACTGCTTCTCCTAAAAGACGGTTTAATGAAAATAGACCTGGATCCCAACCAACTGAAATGATACTCACTTTATTTGCAGGTTCTGCAATCGCATTTACTGCATCATAGAAAGCTGGAATGTTAGCGTGTGTATCAAAGCTATCAATAGTATTAAACCATTGTGCGAAATGAGGTACTTGCTCCGGTAAGTCCGTAGCAGACCCCCCACACAAAATCATAACATCAATGGCATCTTTAAATTGTTCAGCATCATTTACCGCATATACGGGCACATTAGCGCTCGCGATTTTTAATGAAGAAGGATCACGACGAGTAAATACTGCCACTAATTCCATATCAGAGTTTTGCGCAATTGCCCCTTCAACGCCACGTCCTAAATTACCATAACCTACAATACCAATTCGAATTTTACTCAAAGTCTTTCCTCCTAAAAATATGTATAGTACCAACAAATATAATTTCAATTGTACTTTTAATTTAGAAAATTCACAATGCTATACACTAGATTAATAGTGAGAGGGATGGGGTTGTTTGAATTTTTAAGTCGTGTAGATAGAACTTCGCTAAGGAGATGACCACTCATTATTGCATTAATTTTACTGAGAGAAAAACTAATCTTTAATGAGTGATATTATCTCTTAAAAGTAATAAATTTACTATTTCAATAAAGAGGTTTCATCTATATTTAAATAGAGAAATATGATTAATGTTGATAATTAGCTAGATAAAGTTAATATTTTCTCGAAATATATTAATTATATACATATTCAGAAAATTTGATGTTATTGTAATATTACAAATTAAATGACGTGGAGGTTATATTATGGCTCAAATGCTAGCCCTTGTTATTTTATTAGGGATTTTATATATTGGCGATGTTGTGGCAACTAAAACGAAAGCATGGATTCCATCTGTATTTGTTTGCGCGGTACTGTTTTTATTGGGTTATTGGACATTTTTCCCGAAGAATATTGTAGAGATTGCAGGTATTCCAGCAATCGTAGCAACAATGATGATGTACTTATTAATTACGAATATGGGAACTTTACTTTCATTGAAAGAATTAAGAAATCAATGGAAAACAATAGTTATTGCACTATCAGGGATTTTAGGAATCATCGTTATATTATTTACAATAGGTGCTTTGATTTTCGATATGCAAACGATGATCGTAGCGATTCCACCACTTGTTGGTGGATTGGTTTCAGCTCTTATTATGTCTGAGGGAGCTGCAAATGCAGGGTATGATGATCTAGCTGTTTTCGCAATTGTTATATATGTTATTCAAGGTTTTGCTGGTTATCCGCTAACGTCAATTTTCTTAAAAAAAGAAGGAAACCGTTTATTAAAGCTATATCGTACTGGTGAGATGAAAGCACAAGAGATAACTGTTGAAGAAGAAGAAAAACTAGAAAAACCAAGATTATTTAAGAAATTACCCGATCGCTACAATACGGATTATTTCAAATTTTTCCGCTTAGCCATTGTAGGCTGTTTAGCATATTTTACATCAACTGCATTAGCCCCAATTATTACAGTAAATGCATTGGTACTATGTTTACTATTTGGTGTTATTGCTACTTCACTAGGTTTCTTAGAAAAGCAGCCATTGCAAAAAGCAAATGGTTTCGGTTTCGCCATTATGGCATTAATGTTATTTATTTTTGATGGTTTAAAAAATGCGACACCAGAAATGATGCTACGAATAATTACACCTTTAATTGTTAGTATCGTTCTTGCCGTAATTGGCATGTACATCTTTTCATTTATCGTAGGGAAAATTTTAAAAGTAAATCCAAATATGGCGTTCGCTGTATCATTAACAGCCTTATATGGATTCCCAGCAGACTATATTATTACAAATGAAGTTGTGAACGCTGTAACTACAGATAAAAAAGAACGTGAATTCTTAAGCAGTCATATGCTTCCACCGATGCTTGTTGGTGGTTTCATCACAGTTACGATAGTTTCTGTTGTATTAGCAGGTTTGTTTGTAACATGGATTAAATAATAAAGGGGTCCTTCAAATGGGGAAAAATATAAAAGAAATCATTGCAAGTTATAATGATGAGTTAGTTGCAATCCGTCGTAAATTACATAAAGAGCCAGAGTTATCATGGCAGGAGTTTAAGACAACTCAGTTTGTATGCGATTATTTAAAACAGCTGAATATTCCATATAGAACAACAGAACCAACAGGTGTAATTGCGGATATTACAGGAGAGAAGCCAGGTAAAACGGTTGCTCTTCGTGCAGATATGGATGCGTTATCTGTTTATGAATTAAATCGTGAGCTTGAATATCGCTCACAAGAAGATGGCAAAATGCATGCATGTGGACATGATGCTCATACAGCAATGCTATTAATTGCTGCAAAAGCATTAAATGAAATTAAAGATGAATTAGCAGGGAATATTCGTTTAATATTTCAACCTGCTGAAGAAGTAGCATTAGGTGCAAAGGAAATGGTTCGCCAAGGTGCAGTGGACGGTGTGGATAATGTGTTTGGTATTCATATTTGGTCTCAAACACCTTCATATAAAATCCAATGTGCACCAGGACCAGCTTTTGCATCGGCCGATCTCTTCAAAGTAACATTCAAAGGTCGCGGTGGTCATGCAGCAATGCCACATGATTCGGTTGATGCAGTAATGATTGCGTCATCATTTGCATTAAATGTACAAACAGTTGTATCGAGAACAGTTAATCCATTACGACCAGCAGTACTAACAATAGGTAAAATGGAGGTTGGCACTCGCTTTAATGTTATTGCTGAAAATGCAGTTCTTGAAGGAACGGTTCGTTGTTTCGATGTAGAGACTCGTCAACATATAGAAGCGCAAATTCATCAATATGCAGAGCAAGTTGCCGCAATTTATGGTGGTACTGCCGAAGTTGAGTATGACTACGGTACACAAGCTGTCATCAATGACAAAGATAGTGCGGAGTTAGCACGTCATGTTATTGAACAATCATTCGGAGAAGATTCATATTATCTTGATGATCCTACAATGGGCGGAGAAGATTTCAGTATCTATCTTGATAAAGTACCTGGTTGTTTTGCTTTAGTTGGCTGTGGTAATACTGAAAAAGATTCACAATGGGCACACCATCATGGACGCTTTAATGTAGATGAGGATACATTGAAAGTTGGTTCTGAGTTATATGTACAATATGCAGTAAACTACTTAAAGAAAAATTAATAATCTTATTTTAAGAAAATAAATGTCTAATCAATACGATAGTTCTTTTATGTTTATAACTATAAATTTATTCTTAAAAGAAAATTTAAATTTTTCTGATAATTATATTGACTATTAAGAATTCAAAGGTTAGAATCATAACTAATCAAATAACGAATGAGCAATGATTGGAAATAGTAAAGGGATAAATAAGCTATTCAGAGAGCCGGTGGTTGGTGGAAACCGGTAGTTATTTGCCTTTGAACTCGTCCAAGAGCTACTCCGTGAAATAATAGTAACGGATGTCGGGATTCTGCCGTTAAAAGAATAGATGGTGATAGCCATCGAACTGAGTGGGTTCATGTATTAGGCATGGATCAATTAGAGTGGTACCGCGAGCACAGCCTCGTCTCTATAGTTTCTATAGAGGCGGGGCTTTTTATTATTTTATAAAAGAAAAGGAGTGTATGTGAAATGTCGAGAAAAATATGGGTGTTTGATACAACTTTACGTGATGGGGAACAAGTTCCGGGGGCCAAACTAAATTTATACGAAAAGCTAGAAGTAGCTCATCAATTAAAGAAATTACAAGTAGATATTATTGAAGCGGGTTTCCCGGCATCATCGGCCGGAGATTTTAATGCGGTAAAAGAAATTGCGATGAAGGTCGGGAATACGGATAACATAATGATTACGGCTCTAGCACGTGCTGTTAAAGCAGATATTGATGCGGTTTATAATAGCGTGAAGTATGCTGAAAATCCGTTAATCCATATGGTTCTTGGCACTTCAGACATTCATGTTGAAAAGAAATTTGGTAAATCAAAAAATCAAATTTTAGATATAGGAGTAGAGGCTGTCAAATATGCTAAAACGCTTTTGCCGGAAGTGCAGTATTCTACAGAAGATGCATCACGCTCTGATTTTGAATACTTATGGTCAACAATTGAAGCGGTTGTAAAAGCTGGTGCTACAATGATTAATGTTCCTGATACAGTTGGTTTTGCCGTGCCAGAAGAATTCGGTGAACTTATATTTAAATTGAATGACCGCCTAAAAAATCTGAATGATAAAGTACTTTTAAGTGTACATTGTCATAATGATTTAGGGATGGCTACAGCAAATACATTGGCTGCTATAAAAAATGGAGCGGATAAAGTTGAATGTACAATCAACGGAATCGGCGAGCGCGCTGGAAATGCAGCATTAGAAGAAGTAGTGATGGCTTTAAATACACGCTCACCATTTTTCAATGCAAATACAAATATTAATACAAAAGAAATTATGAATACATCTAAGCTAGTGAGTAGCTTAATGGGGCTTGATGTACAGGTGAATAAAGCTATTACAGGAGATAATGCATTTGCCCATTCATCAGGTATTCACCAAGATGGTTTACTAAAATCACGTGATGCTTACGAAATTATTAGTCCTACTGAAGTTGGTTTAGATGATATGGAACTGGTCTTAACAGCCCGATCTGGACGCCATGCAGTGAAAAATGCACTTGGAAAATTAGCCTTTAACCAATTAACAGACGAACAATTCGAAGAAATCTTTGCTGACTTTTTAGTATTAGCTGATGCGAAAAAAGAAGTATATAACCATGATCTATATATTATTGTAGAAAAATACTTCAAAAGACATGATATGAATGAAGAAATTCAACATCATAGTGACAATTTTTATGAACTGTTGGATCTTCAAGTCATTAGTAATACGATTTTCCCTTCAGCAAGTGTCAAGATTAAAAAGGGTGATCAAATTTTCAAAAGTAGCGCTGAAGCATCAGGTCCAATTGATGCACTTTACTCTTCAATCAAAGAAATCATCGATATCGATATAAATTTATTGGAGTACAAAATTAGCAGTGTATCAAGAGGGAAAGAAGCATTAGGTAAAGTAAAGTTACAGGTAGAATATAAGGGTGAAAAGTATGTTGCAAAGGCAACTGATACAGATGTCATCAAAGCAAGTGCATTAGCTTATATAAATGCAGTGAACAGTATAATTGTGGATAATCTACTGCCTGAAATAAACAAAGAACCTGTTGCACAATCACTTTAAATGCCAAAAACAACTTCTGCTTATAAGAGAAGTTGTTTTTGTTGTTGATAGAATTTTTCTATTAATGAAAGGGGAGTAATGAAATGAATGTTTTTCAAGCAGATTTAGCTGATACGGTCGGTGTAGCGGGGTTGTTCGATATGTATCGCCAATTTTATGAGCAACAAACAAATATAGAAGGGGCCTATAAATTCATCCACAGTCGTCTAACTAATAAGGATTCGGTCATATTTGTAGCAAAAAAGGGAGAGGAGTATGTAGGATTTACACAACTTTATCCAACCTTCTCATCCATATCAATGAAAAAAGCTTGGATAATAAATGACTTGTTCGTAATAAAAAATAATCGAAAATCGGGCATTGCGCAGCAATTATTACAATCAGCAATGGAACTAGGTAGACAAACAAATGCAAGTTATTTAACGTTAGAAACGGCTCTCACGAATATTAATGCAAAAAAGTTATATGAAAAGAATGGATTTGTTCACGACACGGAATTTGAACATTATACATTGAATTTAATTACTGTAGATAATAACGGATAATAATTCATTTTTTTCCTCTATGAAAATGTTGATTTAACAAATAGAGTAATTACATATAGCAAGGTGTCGTTTATAAAATACTAATTTCATCTATCTCTAAAATGTCTATAGCTGCACTTAAACTTACACTTTTAGAAGCAGTTGTTGCATAGGTAATAGTGTAATATTTGTGAAAGTTAGATTGAGAAAATACGAATTAAGGCAACTTTTCGTTTTATTTTATACGAAAAGTTGCCTTGTCAGTCTAGTAATATTACATGGTATTAATTAAGATTCGAATGATTTCAATTATTTCAGAAATTAATTTATCAAATAATGATGTATTTTATGGATGTTTTTTCATCAACTATTAGGTAAGAATTGCATTTTTTAAGATAGTTAACCTTAAGGAATTAACTAATTGAAAGACCTGCGCTAGCATACCCACCTACCATATTATCAAGTGGATGACCAGTGGCTGTTGCAGAAAACACCATTAATAGTCGTGTTTGAGCTGTTACCATTATATTTAATCCTGTAGTGATTCCGTGACTTACATAGCCTAGAGGAAGAATGCCAGAGAGTTTAGGAGATAATGTTACAGTAGCACCTGGGACAGGAGTGAATAGATTATTTGGTGTAGTTGATTGATATAATTGAGCTGTTATTGTGATAGTGGAATTAACTAGAGATAGAGCCTCTGAAGTACTGAAGAAAGCATCCATCGAAGTTATTTTTCCAGCACGAGGAATAGAAAATGCAAAATTCAGAAGTGCTCCAGCAGAACCTGTAAGATTTATTTTTGTCCCATCTAACATAACGTTTGATGCAGAGTTCCCAAAGCCGATTAAACTAGTTGTTCCAACGTGCCCATCAACAGTTGTAAGTTTAACAGGAATACCTGATGCAAAAGGAATTATTGAGCCAGGACCAATAGATCCGGCAGGTCCTGGTGGCCCACTCACTCCAGGGAAACCTCTTAGCCCCCTAAGACCTTGTTCACCATCAGCACCTCTAGGCCCGCGTTCACCATCAGCGCCTCTAGGTCCACGTTCACCATCAGCTCCGGGAAGACCCATGAATCCTCTAGGCCCACGTTCACCTTTAGGTCCAGGAGGTCCAACAGGGCCTATAGTTCCTTTATACCCTCTTGGACCTCGAGCAGGGTCATTATTACAAGTACAGATATATTTACTGCACTTACTACATCTTTTCATCTCATAATTCATTATTTCACCTCCTATCATTATCATGCTATTCACTTCAAAATAATTGGTAAGGGCATCACTTTATAAAATAAATATTTTTAGAACTAAGTAAAACCTAATAGGTATTAATTTATTGAAAATCCTTCTTGGATTGTGTAATTAGTAAAAAATACGTTCCGCCATTAATAACTAAAGCAATTGTGTTTTGTTGGGTTAAAAATAATTTTGCTATGACACTGTGGATTAACATTGTTCAAATCTGAAAATTTATTAATACAATTCTTAAAATACAAAGAAGGGAAGTTAAAAAATCGACACTTGATATTAGTCAGAATAATCTTTATCATTACAACTATTATTTAAAAGATTGAAGCTTTTTACTTTAAGTTATGGACGTTTCAAAATATTGTACTAGTAAACTTAATAAGAAGGAGTTGGCTTTATAATGATTGCACCAAAGTTAAAAAAAGGTGATGAAATACGTATTATTGCACCTAGTCGCAGTATGCAAATTTTATCTAAAGAGGGTATTCAAGAAGCAATTGAGCGGTTGGAAGAAATGGGTTTATTAGTGACTTTTGGAGAGCATGTATATGATAGCGATCTACATTTCTCTTCTTCAATTCAAGCGAGAGTGCAAGATTTACATGCTGCTTTCGCAGACTCAAATGTAAAAGGAATCTTGACAGTCATTGGTGGATTTAATGTCAATGAGATCTTGCCCTATATCAACTATGAACTAATAAAGACGAATCCGAAAATCCTATGTGGCTATAGCGATATTACAGCGCTAGCATGGGCAATAACATCTAAAACAGGTTTAGTCACATATTCTGGACCTCACTTTTCAAGTTTTGGAATGCGGAAGGAACAGGATTATCAAAGGACTTTCTTCAAAAAATGCCTCATGCAAGACGAAGCCTATGAGATTGAGCAGTCGGTTGTTTGGAGTGATGATGCGTGGTTTAGAGATCAAGATAATCGTAACTTAATTCCAAATGAGGGTTTAAAAATTTATAATGGTGGGTTAACGAACGGTACATTATATGGTGGTAATCTATGTACGCTCAATTTACTACAAGGAACGGAATTTATGCCAGATTTAAAAGATGTGATTTTGTTTATTGAAGATGATGAATTAACAGATCCACTAACATTTGCACGTGATTTTACTTCCTTGTTACAGCAGGTGAAATTAGTCAATTTAAAGGGACTGGTGATTGGTAAATTCCAAAATAAATCTAAAGTGACTGACGAGCATTTGCATTTTATTTTTGATAAACATCCAATTTTGAAGAGCATACCTGTGATGTATAATGCAAGCTTTGGTCATATTCAGCCTATGTTTACTTTTCCTATAGGAGGACTTGTAAAGATAGACACAAATAACAAGTCGATAAAAATTATTGAACATTAACATTCAATACATATATTAAGTCTATGTATCGAGGTGGAAAAAGGCTACTGATTTTAGTAGCCTTTTTTAATTCCTATCAATCTCTCCATGCATTGGCTAAACGATTAATGCCATCAGTGATTTGTTCTTCGTTTAATCCACCATAGCCTAATAATAGAAGGGTATTCTTTGGTGAAGTATGATAATAATGTGATACAGAATAAATCTTCACCCCACATTCCATACCTCTTTTGATAGCAGAGGCTTCAGAAATGTTTAGCTTTAGGTGAATAATTAAATGAAGGCCTGCGTTCTCACCTATAACCTGAACATTCTCTCCGAGTTTCAATTTTAATTGTGTAACGAGAATATCACGTTTTTTTCGATATAATGTACGCATTTTCCCCAGATGTTTATCCCAATGTCCTTGCTTCATAAACTCAGCAATAGATAGTTGGTCTATGCGCGATACAGTGGATTTAAGTTCAGTATAAAAGTCGTTAAAATCATTTACTAATTCATTAGGTAAAATCATATAACTTATGCGTAATGAAGGAAGTAACGCTTTTGAGAAAGTGCCAAAATAGATGACACGATCTTGGTAATCTAAACTGTGAAGAGAAGGGATTGGCTTGCCAATGTAACGAAATTCACTGTCATAGTCATCTTCAATAATATACGCATCTGTTTGTAATGCCCATTGAAGAAGCGCGTATCTTCTTTGGATGGGCATAATCATACCAAGCGGAAATTGATGTGCAGGTGTCGTATATAACAGGCTAAGGGGTTCTTCTGGAATGGACATCCCTAGTGCATCTACAGGAATAGAAACAATATTCATTCTATACTGATTGAAAATGGAGTAGGCGCGTGAAAATCCAGGTTCTTCAAATCCGACCGATGCTGTTGGACCGAAATATCTACACAGTAAGGAGAGCTGAGATTGAGTACCATTACATATGTATATTTGTTCTACTGTACAGGATACACCTCGTGATAAATAAACGTATTGACATATTTGCTCGCGAAGAGACCTTTCTCCTTGCCACGGACTTTGATAAGTCATATCTGTTCGCATGAGATTATTTGTTATTTTCTTCCAATATTTAAAGGGGAAATGATCATACGCAATCTGGCCAGAATTAAAGTCTATGTCTATAGAATCTAAAACATCATTAATAATTACTTCTTCTTGTTTAGGAAATATCTTTATTCGCCATTCATCTAGAAATGGTGCTACGTAATAGCCAGAACGCTCACGACTTGAAATAAAACCTTCAGCAGTTAACTGTTCATAGGCAATTTGTACAGTATGAATGCTCACTTGTAACTGATTTGCCAGTAGGCGCTTTGAAGGGAGTTTCGAACCTTCCACTAGCTGTTGCGACTGTATTAATTGTTTTATTTGCTCATAAATTTGGATATATAAAGCCTTCGAAGATTGGTCAAAATAAATAGTCAATGTCATAGCTTCACCTCATTTGGTATGGATAAAACATTTACTTTTGGTGCTATTCATTAAAGCAAAATCTGTTTTAATAATAGCAAAGGAGTGAAGTGTAATGGAAGATATTCAGTTATTAGGTGAACATGTATTGCTAGTACCCTTAAAGGATAGTCATCTAGAAGGGCTTTATTTGGCGGGGCAGTTCCAAGAAATTTGGACATATACATCGGCGGAAATAAGATCGATTGAGGATATGAAACAATATATAAAACAAGCTTTAAATGAAAAAATTAATGGCACCCAATATCCATTCGTTATTATAGAAAAAAAGACAAATCAAATAATTGGATCCACAAGATTTTTGGACATTGATTGCCAACATAAGCGATTAGAGATTGGATTTACATGGCTTACTCCAACAAAATGGCGAACGCCTATTAATACAGAATGTAAGTATTTATTGTTTAAGTTCGCGTTCGAGCAATTAAGTGTCAATCGAGTACAAATAAAAACTGATCACGAGAATAAACGCTCTCAGGCAGCAATTGAAAGATTGGGAGCAAAGAAGGAAGGTATTTTGCGCAATCATATGATTCGACCAAATGGTACAATCCGAAATACGATAATATATAGCATTATAGATTCAGAATGGTCAGATGTGAAACTTCGTTTAGAAGGATTGCTAATACGCCAAATGTAATAAAACAAATAATATAAAAATAGTGATAGGCTAATTGTAAAAAAAACGTAGAGTAATTGTCCATGTGGATAATAGTGAGGATATTACAATAGCGATTACAGGAACTGCTGTTTTTGTGAAAGATATTGCAGTATATATTTGAATGTAATTTATGACTTTCGATAACATGGTTGAGTATGATGTGATATATAGCTACTCAGTTTTTGATAACTGAGTAGCCTTATTTAATAGCAAGCGCAAATAATTTTATTGTTTTGTTAGAGTTATATAATGAAGTTAAAAAGTATCGCTTTTATTGAATGTGCGTATAATAGCTATGCTGAGCACGATAGGAGAGACAAGATGGCGGAAGTAAAAACTGTAGTTGAAAAGTTAAAGTTGCAACAATACGAGAGAAAAGTAGTACTGAATATGCCGGATCATGTAACAGAATTAGATGGGCTAGAGTTTGATAAGAATTTTGAGGCAGAAAATTATGATTTAGTTTTTGCATTTGTTTTTTCTCTAAATGAGTTTATTGCACTGCTTAAGGAGATCGTGGAACAGAATAGAGTTAAGGACAACGGGTACCTTTTTGTAGCTTATCCAAAGAAAAATAATAAAGAATATCCAGAATATATTGAGCGAGACGCACTGTTTCCAGCAATTTCTCCAGATGATGACGGTTATGTATTAAATAGTACAATGAAGTTTGCTCGCATGGTTAGCTTTAATGATACATTTACAGTTGTAGGGATAAAAAATGAAGTAAAGAAAGTAAAAAAATCTACTACTAGTAAAGCGAGTCAACGTGTCGGTGATTATGTGAATCGTATTCCAGATATCCAACAGTATTTAAGTAACTATAAAGAAATACTTGATTTTTATAATGCACTAACACCAGGCTATCAACGAGATTGGGCACGATTTGTATATAGTGCAAAACGTATTGAGACACAGGAAAAACGTCAATCAGAGATGGCGGAGATTCTCGGTGAGGGATTCAAAACCATGAATTTATATCGAGCTAATAAGAAATAATAAATCTGCAGTTATCTTTATATATTACTTGCAACACCTTAAAATCATGAAAATAAAAAACCCTGCCAAATGGTAGGGTTTTTTATTGTTCATAATGCTTTTTTGATATTGTGCAGTAAATTGAATGAAGGGTTTTAGCATAAGGGACTGAATTCTTTTTTTGTTCCATACTAGTCCAACTGTTCTTGAACAAGATGGTTCTATAATTTTTAGTTATGCTTTTTTTATATGTCTAATATGTTTTGTAGATAAGAAATTTGTGTGAAAAGAAATGCCTAATCCACTAAGTATTCACCCGAAATTTTTTGGGATTATATCTTGGGTTCAACTCAATATGGGATTGTTTTTTATCTTTTGCTGCCATAATAAGACCTTTAAATATATTATTCTTAAAAGAAAATTATTTTAGATTTGGTCGTATACGCATTTATGAAGTTGTCAGTGTAAAGATTATTTTAAAAGCTTAAGTTTCTCAAAAAAATAGGAGCTATTTTTAAAAAAATATACATAAGTTATAAGTGTAGATTTCTTTTGTATTAGGGATAGGAAAAGTGGAGGGATATTATGCAGAAGGTTATTCAATTTTTAGCCATTTCAGCAGTCATAATAGGCATCGGGTATATATTTTCTATTTGGAATATGAAAATTGCTTACGTAGTAGGCATACTTATTGAGTTATTTGGACTAGCAATTGTCATTAAGCTAATTTTCTTTGACATACGTAATACCTTGTCAAAAGTCACTTGGATTACAGTTATTTTAGGTCTCCCAGTCATAGGAACAGGTTATTATTTATATTTTGGAAGAGATCCAATAACACGTAAATTTTCGGTTTCACAAATAAAAGAAACAGCTAAATTAGTTGAAGTAACACATGCGATACAAAAAAAATATCGTTCATCAGATCTGCCCCGTTTATCAAAACGTATTTCAAATTTATCAAAGATTAACCCACTAAAAGGGAATAAAATTGATGTTTTAACAAATGGTACTGCAACATTTTCAGCTATTATGGAGGCTATAAAAAATGCCAAGTGTCATATCCATATGCAGTTCTATATTTATAAAAAAGATGATATTGGTACTGAAATTAGAGATTTATTAGTCCAAAAGGCAAAGGCAGGTGTAGAAGTACGCTTTATGTATGATGCAATAGGTGCGAAGTGTTTAAATTCGGCTTTCCTTAAACCATTGTCCGATGCAGGAGCTGAGGTTATAGCATTCGATCCAATATTATCTTTGTGGTTATTGCATAAGGCAAATTTTCGGAATCACAGGAAGGTAATAGTTGTAGATAGTCATATTGGTTTCACTGGAGGTTTAAATGTAGGTGATGAATATTTATCTAATACCAATACCTTTAAAATTTGGCGTGATACGCATATTCGTATTGAAGGATTATCAGTTATTGAATTACAAGAATCTTTTCTAAATGATTGGATATTTATGAAAAATGAAAAGGATTCGGCGACTCCTTTTATAAATGAAAATGGAATACAAAAATATTTTTCCCCGATTGAAAAAGGAGCTGATTGGGCTCAGGTGATATATGGTGGGCCATATGATAAAGAAAATATTATTCGTGATGCCATGCTGAATTTAATCGAATCCGCGCATGAAAATGTATGGATTGCGACTCCTTATTTTATCCCAGATGCTGAAGCTTTAGCAGTGATAAGGAGGGCAGCAATGAGTGGTATAGATGTACGAATTATTCTTCCAGGAAAAGGAGATATGGGGATTTCTTATCATGGTAGTAATGCCAATATTAAAACTTTACTTGAAGCGGGAGTACGCGTATTTGCTTATGATGAAGAATCATTTTTACATTGTAAAATTATTACTGTAGACGGTGTGAATGCTGCTATTGGAACCGCTAACTTCGACATTCGTAGCTTCCGCCTTAATCATGAACTCATGGTCTTTCTATATGAGGCTAGTGCTGCAATTCATCACTTATTGCATGATTTTAAAATAGATTTTGAAGCGAGTAGAGAGCTGACAATGGCAGATATTAAAAATAAAAGCTTCGGGAAACAAATAAAAGAGTCAATAAGTAGTTTATTTTCACCGATTTTGTAGATGGAATATATTACCGTATGTTAAGGTTTGTGTAAAGGGGGATTTGAAATGAACATAGGTGAGAATTATTTAAACATAGTAACTAACAGATTTATGGAAATGAAAAAGCTTGGAGATCAAACCTTCCATCAACTGGATGATGAACAACTGTATTGGTCCAATCACGAGGAATCTAATAGTATTGCGGTTATTGTAAAACATGTAGGGGGTAACATGGTTTCTCGTTGGAGTGATTTTTTAAGTACAGATGGCGAAAAACCAACGAGAAATAGAGATTTAGAGTTTGATGATTCGTACTTACCTAGGGAAGAGGTATTCCGGATTTGGGAACATGGCTGGCAAATTCTATTTAAGACACTCGCCGATTTAACAGAGCAAGATTTACTGAAAAAAGTGAAGATACGCGGGGAAGATCATTTGGTGATGGCAGCTATTGAGCGTCAAATTTCTCATTATTCGTATCATGTTGGGCAAATAGTGTATATCGGTAAGCTTTTAAAAACTTCTGAATGGCAATCGTTAAGTATTCCAAAAGGACAATCAGGTCAGTTTAATGACCAAATGTTTAAAAAAAATAATTAGTTGAAGACATAATTGAAGTTGATATGTATATGAATGGAACTCATGAAAATGGTATATATTTACGTTGGAAATGAGTTTAACTTAACATAACTTAAAAAATTTAACTCTCCAATTGTTTGTTGTGTCTAACAATTGGAGTTCACTTTACAATACTGCAAAACTAAATTGAACTTAAATAAAATAACTCCGGCGGAATGCCGAAGCCATTTATTTGGTTTATATGACTAGATTTATACTTTCCTAAACGCCTTATGGACCATAACCCCACTATGAAACTTCTATCTAAAGCGAGTACGTTTGCAACCACAAGACCCTCTACTACCGCGAGAGCCTCTACTACCGCGAGAGCCTCTACTACCGCGAGAGCCTCTACTACCGCGAGAGCCTCTACTACCGCGAGAGCCTCTACTACCGCGAGAGCCTCTACTACCGCGAGAGCCTCTACTACCGCGAGAGCCTCTACTACCGCGAGAGCCTCTACTACCGCGAGAGCCTCTACTACCGCGAGAGCCTCTACTACCGCGAGAGCCTCTACTACCGCGAGAGCCTCTACTACCGCGAGAGCCTCTACTACCGCGAGAGCCTCTACTACCGCGAGAGCCTCTACTACCGCGAGAGCCTCTACTACCGCGAGAGCCTCTACTACCGCGAGAGCCTCTACTACCGCGAGAGCCTCTACTACCGCGAGAGCCTCTACTACCGCGAGAGCCTCTACTACCGCGAGAGCCTCTACTACCGCGAGAGCCTCTACTACCGCGAGAGCCTCTACTACCGCGAGAGCCTCTACTACCGCGAGAGCCTCTACTACCGCGAGAGCCTCTACTACCGCGAGAGCCTCTACTACCGCGAGAGCCTCTACTACCGCGAGAGCCTCTACTACCGCGAGAGCCTCTACTACCGCGAGAGCCTCTACTACCGCGAGAGCCTCTACTACCGCGAGAGCCTCTACTACCGCGAGAGCCTCTACTACCACGAGAGCCTCTACTACCACGAGAGCCTCTACTACCGCAAGAGCCTCTACTACCACGAGAGCCTCTACTACCACGAGAGCCTCTGCTACCACGAGAGCCTCTACTACCACGAGAGCCTCTACTACCGCGAGAGCCTCTGCTACCACGAGAGCCTTTATGACATTTAGATTTAAGGTTTATGATTGAATCAAATTCTTCAGGTTCATCTGTTGGGTTATTCGACATATAGTGTAATACACCATTTGATTCTGCAATTAATGCAAGTTCTTTTACATCATCAAGTACGAGTGTTTTCATCTTAATCCCTCCTTTGATTTGACATCCCTACATTTTATGCAAAGGAGAGTTAGAAGGAATAGGGAAAATGATTACTGGAAAATAAATTACTTTCTGATTTTTAATACTACAAATCAAGATTTGTATAAATGTAGGGGGTTAATAAAATGGAAAAATATTATATTGAAATGCCTGAAAATGAACTTTTAAGAATACAAAGTAATATTTGGGAACATGAATATGTCGATGCAAAACTAAAAACAGCCAAACAGAAACTCTCAATAAAAATAGCTCTACGAGGGAATCAATTACGAAAACATAAAAAAAAATCCTATCATATTATTTTTGATAAACCTTATTTTATGGATGGACAGCATGAAATTCATTTAAATGCTGAATATAACGATCCTTCTTTAATGAGAAATAAGCTATCATTTGATTTTTTTGAAAGTATTGGTGTTCTTGCACCTCAATCTGTTCATATTCTCCTTTATATTAATGATGTTTGCCATGGGGTTTATTTACAGCTGGAGTCATTTGACCAGTACTTTTTGGGGAATAGAAAATTACCGGATGGAACTATTTATTATGCAACGAATAACGATGCTAATTTTTCATTGTATACACCTGACCATAAGTTAAAATTAACATTAGAAGATGGCTATACAAAGAAGTACGACTACCAGAATGATAGCTCACTTAAAAGACTACTTATTGCAATTAATACTTTTCCAAAAGAAAAATTCGATGAAGAAATAAGTACCATTTTAGATGTTCCAAAGTATTTAAAGTGGCTTATAGGTGTCGTTTGTACTCAAAATTTTGATGGATTTATTCACAATTATGCACTTTATCATAATAGTAAAAGCGAGTTAATTGAGATAACACCATGGGATTATGATGGAACGTGGGGGAGAGACTTGCATGGTAGACCTCTTGAACATAATTACATTCCAATAGAGGGGTATAATACATTGACAGCCAGATTACTAGATTGCGGTAAATTTAGACTTATGTACGGGGAGTTTCTCCAAGAGGTTTTGCAAACACAATTCACCGAGCAATATCAGAAACCACTTATTGAAAAGCTATATAATTTTATACGACCATATATCCATAAGGATCCTAATATGAAAGATAATTCAGCAACCTTTGATGATGAACCACAATATATATTGCGGTTTATTCAAGCGAGAAATATGTATTTGGAAAGTAAGCTAAAGGGTCTAATAAATAAGTAAGCGGTATTTCTACTTAGTTTGATAGTTTATAGATTTCTTAGATAAAGTTACATTATTAATATAAGTACCCTATAAAACATAGAATCAATTTTGTAGATATTCTATGTTTTATAGGGTATATTTTAAATTTGAAATTATTTCTATATTGTAGAAATAAAATGACATGCAGTAAAAAAATTCTTCGTTGAATTCAAACGATTTAAGCTCTGTGTATAGTTTTAATATGAAGAAGGTTAAGGAAAGTAGAAACATTTCTTGCTGTTTCAATCTCAACGATTAGCCCTTTAATGTTTTTTATTTTTCCTGTATGGTGGAGTTTTTCACTAAGATTAAACACTACAAGTTCATTTTGCATTTTCTCAACTTGCTCTTTTAGCGAATTAAATAAAGGTTCATTATATGGCTGAATTGCAAATTCTTGCTCGGATAATCCGTAAGGTCTTTTATTATTATTGTAGGGGATTAGCCATTTCAAATGTTTTGTTGCGATATTCATTGTTTTATAGATTGGAGAATGGAAAATAAAATAATCATTCATGATATGTGAGATATACCCAGTAAGTGGTTGGTTATTTGTTACATAAATTTCGACAAACATTCCTCGTGCTTGTGTAAGAACATTTGTTAGAGTCAAATCATTTTTGTTTTCATTTGATATTATTCTAGGTGACTCTAAAGGTTCTGAAATCTCATCTTTATTATCTTTATCAATAGCTAAATTTAAAATATGATCAAATGGAATATAAATATAATCAGTTCCATTAAATAGAACAATCAAGTCATTACCTAATTCAACGATATTACCGATATGATGCTTTTTCCCTGATAAATCCAATCTCACAATTTCGCTATCAAAGTTTTGAAGTGTATTATTCAATTTTACCCTCCTATTTAATTAAATAGCAGTTTAGTACAATACCTTTTTTAAATGATAGAAATGATTAATAAAATTTTGTTTTAATCAATAAAAAAGGAAAGAAACATTCTCATTATTTTTAATGTTTCAATCGTTCATCTCTTAATTGGCGATACATTTTTTCAGCATGCTTCATTAAAGCAAAGTATTGCTTTTTTAACATGCTTTTTTCTTCTTTTAAACTCAGTTGTCTTATAGGTGAATGAGCAAGTTTTGTATTACCTGAACTTAGTTTAAAAACCGTACCATCTAAATTCTCGTTAATCGCTATTTTTCTAGCATATTTCATTAAAGCAAAGTACTGTCTTTCTAGTATTATCTTTTCTTCTTTGGAATTAATTTTTTTTGAAGTTAGTTGAGTAAGTTTTTCATTAGCGGAATCAAGCTTTTCGACTAAGTTTTCTAAATCACTTTTAATTGAAGGTAGCTCATTACTAATTGATTTATCTTCGTTCAAAGGAATGTGTTCCGTCTCTTTTGAATGTTGATTACTAAATATGGTATTGAAAGTAATGGGTACTCTTTTTTTGTTCGTTTGTAAAACATTCTGATTGCTTCCTTCATCATCAGAATACAATAAATGGGTTTGATCTAAATCGCCAGAAGAATCACCCTCAGAATGCAATAAAGGAGTTTGATCTAAATCGCCAGAAGAATCACCCTCGGACTGCAATAAAGGAGTTTGATCTAAATCGAAAGAGGAATCACCCTCAGAATGCAATAAAGGAGTTTGATCTAAATCGCCAGAAGAATCACCCTTGGACTGCAATAAAGGAGTTTGATCTAAATCGCCAGAAGAATCACCCTCGGACTGCAATGAAGGGGTTTGATCTAAATCGAAAGAAGAATCAACCTCAGAGTGCAGTAAAGGAGGTTGATCTACATCGATAGATAATGCTGAATCTAGTTTTAATAAAAAATGTTTGTTCGGGAATATAGACTTAGGTTCATCTATAAAATCAACCTTTGTACTCGACTGTGGATTATCCATTTGAAAATTATCCACATCTGTCTTTTTACTAAGCGACTGTACTATAGCTTCGTCTTCAAGGGCATATTCTTGTATTTCTTCTATAGTGGATACCGATGTTTCATTTTTGGATTGAATAGGGGGGATTTGAGCAACTTCTTCAATTTTATAATTACCTTTATAAATATTTGATATAAATGAATTCTGAATATATAATTGTTCACCGTTGCGTATTAAAATGATGTGATCATCGGTAATTTTACTTAGTAATCCTACAAATAATTGGTTACTCAAACTATTGATAGTAACCCAGCTGTATTTTAAATCTTTTAATACATCAGTGAAATGATCCCTGTCAAGATAAGGGAGTATTTGAGAAGATATACGAATGTCTGTAGCGTTTTTTGAAAGTGCATGGATTTGGTGAAGTGAAAAATAATGTACAATGTCATTCACATCAACAACAAGGTGGTCTTGTTTAACTTCAAGTAAGGTACCTTTTACAAATTGGTTGCAGTTTAGATAAAAACCAATCTTTGCACCTTTAAGCCCCCCTATTGATTGCCCAAAGCTCTTTTCTTTCAAATAGGGGTCTCCTTTCATGAATTATTTTTTCTATCGAATAAAAAAGGTAAACCTCTTATGCTATTATTCATTTTCTTTGGAAGAACTTTCTGAGCGAGCCTCTTTTTTCTTTGCCGAAGAATCGCCTTCTTTTTCTTCTTCTTTTACTTTTTCAACTTTAGCGCCATAGCTTAAACTGCGAATATGGAACATTGAAAGTCTGATGACTTCTTCGTTTGCAATGATGATTACATAATCTGTGCCCACTTCATCAAGCACACCCTCAAGCATTTCCGGTCCTCCACGATTAACTTTGATCCAGGAATATCTTAAACTGTTTAGAACACTTGAAAAGTCCACTCCTGTTATATACTCAAAGTTTTCCGGAATCTCGAGTTCGAACTTTAAGCCCTCTTTTGCATCAATTGTTATGCTTTTAACGTGCTGTGTTCTGTAATAGATAACGCCGTCTGCTTCAGTAAGTAATGCAAAATAATCATCTTCTGCAGCTAGTAAAAAACCAATACGAGATTCAGGACCCCCACGATCGACCTTAATGACCTTATGCAATAAAGAAAGCATAATTTCTTTATTCATCCACTTTTGCCCCCTGTTTTCATTGTCTTGCTATCTATATGTACCATTGAGTAACGAAGTACAGTCATAAGCCCACCTTTAGAAAAAAGTCTTAATTTTTTATATCTATAATTTATTACTCTAAAATTTGTTAAATCCAGTTTCTTTTGTATCTTTACATAATGATTTGCCAGATAAAGTGTGAAAACTATAATGGTCATTTGTTTACGGTTGTAAAAATAGGAGACTAAAGAAAGGAATGAAATTAAGCGCAAATAAGAGGAGTAGTAGGTAGAAAATAAAAAAAGACCCCCAGCAATACGTGCTGTTTAGGGGTCTTTTTTGTGAAAACCGTTGTTCCGACGGTCTTCACATTAGGTTTGGCACCTATGATTCCTACTGGGCTCGAACCAGCGACCTCCACCCTGTCAAGGTGGCGCTCTCCCAGCTGAGCTAAGGAATCGAGAGAAATTCTAATTCTTAAATTTATGTAAGAATTACTTAATATCATAAGATGGCAAACAGTAAAAGTCAATCATTGTTTTCATCAATAAAATAGAAGGGACTAGTTTGGTCAATATAACCAAACTAGTCCCTTTTTAGTGAAATAACCCTGATTTTCTTGATTTAAGTAGCATACGTGAAGTAATGACATTTAAACGTTTTTTGAGGATGGCGCCAAATAACAGAGCAACTATAAGAACTATGCCAAGTACGATGATATCCAGTAATATTTTATTCCATATGATTCCACCTATTGCTTCTCGAGCCATTCCTATAGCGTATGTGAAAGGTAAGTATGGGTTAATGACCTGGAAGAACTTTGGTAGCAAAACAACGGGATAAGTACCGCCTGAGCCTGCTAGCTGAAGTACAAGCAGTACGATTGCAAGTGCTTTTCCGACATCTCCGAAAACAGACACTAAAGTGTAGACTACACTCATAAATACGAGACTGATGAATAGGCAAAATAGGACGAACCATACTGGGTTATGGGCAGACACTTTAAGGATGAAAAGGTCACCCATAGTAATGATCAGTGTTTGGAGTATGCCAATGGTCCAAAATGTGAATAGCTTTCCGAAATATATTTGGCGAGTGGTATAATCTTCTTCATTTTTCGCTCCTACTGAAAGTAGCGAAATTAAAAGTAGACAACCAACCCAAATGGATAAAACAGTGTAGAAAGGCGTCATACCAGTTCCGTAATTTTTAATTGGGAAGATGGCATTTTCATTTAGCTTAATAGGCTGTTCGAAGAATGATTTCTCCGCATTCGGATCGTTGATAAGTAATTGGATGACGCTATTTAAATCCGTTTCTTTTTCGAAGTCACGGATTTTGTTAGCAAGTTCTTTAACCTTGGTATTCACATAAGGATATTGACCGAGCGCTATATTGAGACCAGATTTTGCCTCTGAGATGTAGCCATCGGTATTATTAATGATACGTACAATTTCAGGCAATTGGGTTTGTATTATGGTCAGCTTATCCTTTGCAGAAGATAAAGTGTTTTGAGCATCATTAATAGCTTTAAAAACAGTTGGTTCAATGGATTGTGCATATTCTTTGATAAAGCTGTCGAGCCCGACAGAAGTGTTTTGAGCGATAGTTTGCAATGAGTTGATGGCATCAACAATCTCTTGTTCTTTACCAGCAAGTACATCATTAACATTGCGTGCATTTGTTTGTGCTTCTACTAATAAAGCTTTTAAATTTTTTGTACTCTCAATTGCCGATGAGAGTAATTGTGATTGATCTTTAATGTTATTTTTATCGTTGAATTCCTTTAAATCTGCCAATGCTTGTTCAACGTTATTTACTTTATCAATAGCAGATGTAACCTGATTGTCTAACGTTTCTTTTGCTTTATTTACCTCAGTAAAATCAATCTTTGTATTTTGTAGTTGTTTTAACAAACTATTTGCATCAGCTGAAATTTTTTTGACTGTTTGTAGATCTTCTTTAATTTTCGGACTCATATCATTGAGACGACCTTCAGCTTGTGTCAAGAAGGTTAATGTGTTTTCAATTGTATTTAGTCCGTTTTCTGTTAGTTTTTTTACTTGTGGAATTTCATTTTGAGCATCGCCAATCAAAGTACTTGCAGAATTAGCATCTTTTTGTGCTTTCTTCAATTCTGTATGAATTCCCGGTAAATCTTTTTCTAATGTAAAAACATAATCTTTGAATTTTTCGATATCAGGTAAGTTGTTTTGCATTTCTATCCCAATTCGATTGAACATCTCAAAGATCGTACCGTTTACTGTACCAATAAATTTACTACTCATTTCTTCAGCGAGTACACTAGCACCTTTACTTGTAATTTTGGGAGCAATGGAGTTGATTTTTTCGTTAACATAATATTCTATTTTAGCTTTTCGTGGCTTACCTGAAACAACTGTAGCGAGCTCTTTAGAGAAATTTTCTGGTATAATGATTACCGCAAAAAGATCACCGTTTCGAACTTTCTCCATTGCCGTTTTGCGATTAGTAAATTGCCAGTCCATTTCATGATTTTTATGTAACGTTGCAACTAGCTCTTCTCCAGCATCTATATGTTGGTTTTGTATTTTTGCACCACTATCTTCATTTACAATACCGACGGGGATTTGAGAGGTTTTCGCATAAGGATCCCATGAAGCTGCAATATTCAACCATGCATATAATGAAGGCAAAATAATAAGCCCGCCTAATATTACTGCAGCTACCCAGTTAGAGAAAATACTTTTAATATCCCGTTTATAAATTTCCCAAATATTTTTCATGTCAGTCCTCCTGTGTTAAAAAAGAGTGAGAATAATGATCTCTTTATAATTGCATACCCCTTTCAAAAAGGTTCTAGCGATAAATTTGAAAATATCTATAAGTTTTTGGTGTTGATAGGGAATAAAAGAACTGGGAGTTTAGAGTAATATGATTAAAAAGAAATATTGTGGAGTTATAAGTGGTATTAGAAGAGTAAATTAGGAAGATGTTTTTGGGAGTGAATCATAGTAATTGTAGGTGATGGATCATGGACAATGAGGTGGAATTAATGAAATAGTGTCAAATAATATACTGATTTGTGAAGGATATGGCGAGGTATTAAATAAATTTGTAAATTTGATTTGTATTAAATGGTAAAATGTGATAAATAGATGTCTATACCAATTACAGTTTGGGTAGGCTAGTATTATACATACGTTATTAATGCTTATATCCAACTGTTAAAGTAATATATATAAAAGTAGGAGCTGTCCATTTTAAGCAGACAGCTCACTTTGCTACACTTCATTCAAGATGGCTGATCATTTTCTTCCGATGCTGTATCATTGTACTGAAAGAATAAAAAAGATTCGTTCTCTAATTCCTCTTGTTTTTGCGGATGTAAGCCATGTGCTAATGGCCCTGTGAAAATTGATTCCCACCATGTTTCTGTTTTCAACATGTAACATTCCCCCTTTTAGAAGTCTTCAACATTTGACAGCAACCTTCTTGAAAATGGTACAATTTGAGTCAGATAAGGCTCTTTTTCTTATGAAATTATGTAACACTTTTATTATGGATAAATCACGATGTATTTATGCAAGCTTATGAACAAAATTAGATAAATATTTCGATAAATTGGAGGTTTTTTAATGGCAAATTTTAATGCCCACGATGTAGAAGCAATGATTGCAGCACAACGAAAATTTTACTTTTTAGGTGCAACAAAAAGCTTATCATTCCGTAAAGAACAATTAAAAAAATTAAAAGTTGCAATCGTCAGTCATGAGAAGGAAATTTTAAAAGCTCTGAACAATGATTTAAGAAAAAGTGAATTCGAAGCGTACTCCACTGAAGTAGGAATTGTACTAGATAGTATTAGCTATATGCAGAAGTATTTAGAAGAATGGTTACAGCCAGTTTCTGTGCCAACTCCACTGCATTTTCAACCAGGGAAAAGTTTCATTGTCCGAGAGCCATATGGGACTGTACTTATTATTGGACCATTCAATTATCCATTCCAATTAGTAATGGAACCTTTAATTGGGGCAATTATCGGTGGCAATACAGTGATTGTAAAACCTTCAGAAGCATCTGTACATACTGCTGAAATTATAAAAAAAATAATACAAGAAACGTTCCAGGAAGATTACGTACGTATAGTAGAAGGAGAAAAGGAAGAAACAACTGCTTTGATACATGCTTCATTTGATTATATTTTCTTTACTGGAAGTGTAGCTGTTGGGAAAGTCATTGCGAAAGCAGCAGCAGAACGCTTAACACCACATACGCTTGAACTAGGAGGGAAAAGCCCTGCAATTGTTGACCAAACAGCAAATTTAGAAGTTGCTGTAAAACGTATTGCATGGGGGAAATTTACTAATGCTGGTCAAACATGTGTCGCTCCGGATTATGTATTAGTGCATGAGTCCGTGAAAGTACCTTTTATCCGTATTCTGAAAAAAACTCTCCAAAAGTTTTACGGCAAAGATGCACAAGATAGCCCAGATTATGGTCGCATTATTAATGAACGTCAATTTAATCGCTTGCAGAGTATATTAGATCGAGAGCAGAGCAATGTATTATTTGGTGGTAACTATGATCGTGACGATTTATATATAGAGCCGACTGTTTTACAAAATATTTCATGGAATAGCCCTTCTATGGAAGATGAACTATTTGGACCTATTTTACCGATTATCGTTTACGATGATTTGCGTGTAGCTATTCATCAAATTCGACAATATCCGAAACCATTAGCTGCATACTTTTTCTCCGAAACCGAGAAAGCCATTCAATATTTTCTTGATGAATTACCGTTTGGTGGTGGCTGTGTAAATGATACAGTAACCCATGTAGCAAGTGTCTATTTACCATTTGGAGGTGTCGGTAATTCTGGGGTTAATGCTTATCATGGTAAGGCAAGCTTTGAATGCTTTACACATCCAAAATCAATTTTGAAAAAGTCAACGAAACTGGCAAATAATTTGTTATTCCCACCGTATAAGCAGAAAGTGAAATTAGTGAAAACGATTTTAAGATAAGAGTGGCATAGAACGTCTATTAGTCGATTGTACTGACTGATAAGCGTTCTTATCATTTATATAAAGACTTAGATTATTAGAACTTTTCGTCACTGTATTCTATTTATACTATTAGTGGAATTAATTGGTAAAAGAAAAGCATTTCTAAGGTCTCATAACCACTAGAAATGCTTTTTATGTACATCAAACGTCAACGTAAGGAAGCTTAATCGTAATACTAGTACCTTTACCGTATTCACTATCAATTGTAATTTGACCTTCGTGTTCTTGAATAATTTTTTCTGTAATCATCATCCCAAGACCAGTGCCTTCTGTTTTTGTCGTATAAAAGGGTTTAAAAATATGTTCTACAACTTCTTTTTCCATTCCGCCCCCATCGTCCGAAAAACAGATACTACAGAATTGATTGGTTGTTTTTTCAACAGTAACGCTAATATTACCGTCTTTTTCAATTGCTTCTACAGCATTTTTTATAATATTAATTATTACTTGTTTAATTTGGTTGGCATCACCTTTGATCATCATATTATTCGTGTTCCAAGTTTGTTTGAGTTCAATGTTTTTTAATTGCAATTCAGGTTGATATAAAGTCAGAATATCAGAGATGACTTTATCAATTTTGAATACTTTTGGTTGCATTGCATGCGGTTTTGAGAGGACTAAAAACTCGCTAATAATTAAGTTAATGCGATCAATTTCAGCCTCAATTAAATTTGTATAGAATGCATAGGGTGAGCTTTTATCGTTATTCATCATTTGGACGAAACCAGAAATAACAGTTAGCGGGTTACGTACTTCGTGTGCTACACCTGCAGCTATTTCTCCTATCGCCTTTAACTTTTCCGATTGAATGATTAGTTTTTCAGCTTCTTTTTTATATGAAATATCACGAGTAATAACTGATGTAGCTATAATTTTGCCATTATAATCATAAATAGGTGATAACGACATTTGCGCATCGAAATAAGTGCCGTCTTTTCTCATATCTTTTGATTCAAGCATATCGAAGCTCCCACCACTTAATAAGTGATTGCATCGTTCTTTTGCTACGTTTATGTATTCTGGAGCTACTAAAGGAACAGCTTTTCCAATGCATTCTCTCTTTTTCCATCCATAAAGTTTCTCAAATGCTGGATTAACGGTAATAATTTTATTTTCTAAATCAAAAACAGCAATACTGTCTTTTGCATTTTCAAAAAATAAATTTAAGTAAGCTTCCTTTGATAAAAAAGCCTTCTCTAAAGAGTTTGAATGGGACTCCATTTTCTTCCATGAATTATTGATATAAACTGTCTGCATAAAACCTATTATAGCGACGATAAATAAGATTATAGTAAAAAGAGTAATATCTGTATCAGTTATAGAATCACGGAATATTGTATAGCGATATTCTATAAGTAAAATAATCTGAATGATAGTAACAATAAACATTGATAAATTAATCCAAAGTGATTGATATATTGCTAGTAAAAAAAGTAGTAGAATAAGAAATACTAAGTGATAAATATAATTAGTTTGCATAATCAATAATATGATGGAACCATTCAATCCGATAATTAATAATATCCTCATTAAATATTCATTTATTCGCAGTGCCGAACAAACTAGTAAAAGTACACAATAAATGCTTGCGGTAAAGGGGAAAGGTACATCATAATTTATCAAATGGATGCAACTAATAATGGCATGAATAATGAGCCCAGTTGCAAATAAAAACAGTACAAATTGATTTCTTTTACGTAAAATAGTAGAGTGCTTCATAAAGACACCTCGAATTTGGTTATAATACCATCATACATGATTTAACGTTGTCGTAAAATGTCATATTTTGATATGATGAAAAGAATAAGGGAGGCTTTTAATTTGACAAGCGATTTTAAAGAGCGAGAAACGGTTGAATTACTGAAGGAATTAGTGAATATTGCTAGTCCATCTGGCTTTACAGAGGACATTATGAAATATATGTCTAGCCTACTAGAAAAGATGGGCGTATCTTATAAAAAAACAAATAAAGGTGCAATAATCGCAACTATTTTAGGTAAAGATGATTCTAGACATCGCCTCTTAACAGCGCACACAGATACTTTAGGTGCTATGGTTAAAGAAGTAAAAGAAAATGGACGTTTGAAATTATCTATGGTAGGAGGTTTCAACTGGAATGCTGTAGAAGGTGAATATTGTACAATTCATACAGCTAAAGGTGATAAAATTAGAGGTACGATTCTAATGCATGAAACTACAGTACATGTTTATCGTGAAGCAGGGAAACTACCTCGTAACGAAGATCACATCGAAGTTCGCCTCGATGAAAAGGTATTTAGTTCGAGCGATATTCGCACTAAAGGTATTGAAGTAGGGGATTTCGTATCTTTTGATCCACGTTTTGAATTCACTGAGAGTGGTTTTATAAAATCACGCCATTTAGATGACAAAGCTAGCACAACTTTATTATTAAAATTACTAGAAAAATTAACTACAGAAAAAATTGAATTGCCATATACAACCCATTTCTATATTTCTAATAATGAAGAAATAGGTTATGGGGGAAACTCTAACATTCCACCTGAAACGGTAGAATATATTGCTGTAGATATGGGAGCAATCGGTGATGGACAAGCATCTGATGAATATACTGTTTCTATCTGTGCAAAAGATTCAAGTGGTCCATATCATTACGCATTAACTAGACAGCTTGTAGCACTTGCTAAAGACAATAACATAGATTATAAATTAGATATTTATCCATACTACGGGTCAGATGCTTCAGCTGCGATTAGAGCGGGTGCTGATGTGCGACATGCATTATTTGGACCAGGAATTGAAGCGTCTCATGCTTATGAACGTACACATATCGATTCACTTAGACATACAGCAAATTTATTATTAGCATACATCAAATCTCCAATGATTGATGAACAGGAGGCAGAATAATGCAAGCCACCGAATTACTACAATGTTTACCAATAAAAAAAGTAATAGGTCAATTACCAGAAAACATAAAAGATATTGCGATTGATTCTCGTGGTGTACAACCGAAAAGTGTTTTCGTTTGTATTAAGGGTTACACAGTGGATGGTCATGACTATGCACAAAAAGCTGTTGAAAATGGTGCTATTATTATTGTAGCAGACCACGAGTTAGACCTTGATGGCGATGTAGCACAAGTAATAGTAAATAATACTAGTCGTGCTCTGGGTTTACTTGCAGCGAAGTTCTTCGATTATCCATCTAAAGACATGACAATGTTTGGGGTAACAGGAACAAATGGTAAGACGAGTGTTACATCTATAATTCGAGATATTCTTCATGGATTAGGTATTAAAACAGCTTTATCTGGTACAATCGGATTTAATCTAAATGGCGTCATGTACGAGTCTGCAAACACTACAAGTGACGCACTTAGTACTCAGCAAATGATTTTCCGTGCAGCAGCTGAAGGATGCCAAGGAATGATTATGGAAGTTTCTTCACACGGATTAGTAGAGGGTCGTTTAGCGGGTGTGGATTTTGATGTCGCTATTTTCACAAATCTAACGCATGATCACCTAGATTTCCACGGTACGATGGAGAACTACGGAAACGCAAAAGGTATGCTATTTTCTCAACTTGGACAAGACCTTGAAAAAGATAAAGATGCCGTCTTAAATGCAGATGATCCATGGTCAGAAAAATATCAAGAATTAACGCCGTTCCCGATCTGGACTTACGGTATAAAAAATGACGCCATTTTTAGAGGTGTTAACTGTCAATATCATAATCATATGACTTACTTCGATATGGAAACACCAGAAGGAACTTTCCCTATTAAAATGCATTTACTTGGAGAATTCAATATATATAATGTGCTAGCAGCTACTGCAGCTTTATATGCTAGAGGCTATGCTCTTGAAGATATTATTGAACAAGTTGAAGCAATTGAATCTGTTAAAGGTCGTATGCAAGGGATTCCTACAGGTGATTTACCAATCTCAATTTTCGTTGATTATGCACATACACCTGATGCTATTGAAAAAGCTATTAGTGCAGCAATGCCTTACAAAAAAAATAAAATGATTTTCGTTATTGGTACAGGTGGTAATCGTGATAAATCTAAACGACCTGATATGGCGAAAATGGCTTCTCTTTCGGATTATGTAATTTTAACGACAGATGATCCACGGTATGAAGAATATGATAGTATTTTAGCAGACCTTGAAAAGGGTATGACACATGATCACTACGCTTGTATCGGTGATCGTGCAGAAGCGGTGAAAAAAGCTGTAGAAGTTGCTGAAGCAGGAGATTTAATTATTTTCGCTGGTAAAGGTCACGAAGATTATCAGATTATTGAAAACACAAAATATCCTCATAGTGACGCAGAGATTGCATTAGAAGCTGCTCGCGAAAAATTCCAGTCATCAACTAAATAATGCTTCCCATAAAATGAAAACACTACAAATGTATTGATTTATTACATTTGTAGTGTTTTTTTAATCTTCTTGTAATCAAAGATAGGTATAATGATGTGTTATTAACTAGTTTTTTATAACGATTAAAAGTGTGGAGGTTAGATATAAAAGGTTTAATATTATGTTTGATTTTTAGGTATAAATAATTATTTATTGAATGGGGGAGAGATAGGTGCAAATGAAGAGGATATCTAATAGCACCGTTAATTATGGATACTAAAATTGGCGCGAAAAGTATATTAGTTGTCGGAATGACAGCTGTGATTGGAACATCAGCCTTGCCTGGAGTTGCAAAGGCAGATTTAAATGATGATAAAGGCTTAATAGTGCAAACAAATGCAGAAATTGAGAAAATGGAAAAGAATGATCAGTCATTAACTCCAGTTATTGAAGAATCTGATGTGCCTGTAATCGAAAGTACAAAAGATAAAGGCATAACAGAACAAGATGTGGATACATCAAATACCTTAGATAAAACAATTGATAAACTACAAGAAGAGCTAACAAATAATACAAAACAAAAGACTGTTTCAACGGCAAATGAAGTCGAAGAAATTGTACTACCACAAACTAATGTAAAAACAGTTGCACCATATAGTAGTGGTAATATTTCAACATTTATACAAACGATTGCACCGATAGCTCGGACTTTAGCAAAGACAAATGACTTATATGCTTCAGTTATGATTGCACAAGCTGTTCTTGAAAGTTCATATGGGACAAGTGCTTTAGGTGCGGCGCCGAATTATAATTTATTTGGAATGAAAGGTAATTATCAGGGAGCTTTTGTAGAGATGCTAACGTTAGAAGATGATGGTAAAGGGAATTACTATCAAATTTCTGCCCACTTCAAAAAATATCCATCTCACACGCAATCGTTGCAAGATTATGTTAATTTAATTAGAAACGGTGTATCTTGGGATGCCTTCCGTTACATGAAAGCATGGAAAAGTAATACGAATTCTTATCAAGATGCGACTCGTGCTTTAACTGGTACATATGCTACGGACACACTTTATGCTAGTAAACTAAATAATTTAATTGCAACATATAATTTAACAACTTATGATTCTAAGACATCTGTAGGAGATTCTTCAGGAGATGAACCAATAGATAACAATGATTCTAATAGTTCACTAGGAAATGAGATATTCTATACAGTACAAAAAGGCAACACGCTATCAGCTATTGCACAAAAATATAGTACAACAGTAGCAAACTTGAGAAAGTGGAATAATTTGAAATCCGACATAATTTATGTAGGACAAAAATTAATAATTAGCAAGGGTGAAACACTAGAAAATGCAGGTTTAGGAGAAAGTACAAACTCAAATAATCAATCTACAACAACGAATAAATATTACACAGTTAAAAAAGGTAATACCTTATCTGTTATCGCGATCAAATACAATACAACAGTAACAAAATTGAAAAAGTGGAATAATTTGAGCGCAGATACAATTTATATTGGACAAAAGTTAATAGTAAATAAAAGTGGGAAAGATGAAAATGTAGTTCAAGGGGAAAATACAAATTCAAGTAATCAATCAGCTACAACAAAATATTATACAATACAAAAAGGCAATACCTTATCTGGTATCGCGATCAAATATAATACAACAGTAGCAAAGTTGAAAAGTTGGAATAATTTAAAATCTGACACGATTTATATAGGGCAAAAAATAATCGTTAGCAAAAAGTCAAATGTTACTAATAACACAACTAATAGTGACGATACGTCAACAAATAACAAAGTATCCTCCACCAACAACATGTATTATACAGTGCAAAAGGGTAATACTTTATCTGCTATTAGTAGAGTATATAATGTATCAATCGCGGATATAAAAAACTGGAATAATTTAAAATCCGACACAATTCTAATTGGTCAAAAACTAGTTATTAAACAAAAAGTATCAAAGGAAGTAAAAAATACACAGCCTACTAATAAAGTCTCTAAATATATCGTCCAATATGGAGATTCATTATCTGTTATTGGAAAAGTATACGGAGTATCAGTAGTAAATATAAAAAACTGGAACAATTTAAAGTCGGATTTGATTTATGTAGGACAATCACTAATCGTCAAAAAATAACACAATCTAGATAAGAGCATGCTAACTATGTATGCTCTTTTTTGTTATAATAGTAGGGTTAAGAATGTATAACAGGATAAGCGCATGGAGAATGGACTACAATAATAGAAAAAAATAAATTGTATGTCACGCTCACCGAATAGAGTCCGTCAATGAAAAACTTATATTGACAGCTGTATTCGGTTCAGTATGGCTTAACATTTTTAGTTTTAAGATGAAACATAATGGATAGAAGGAGACTGGAAAATGAGTTCTAATCTTGAACAAGATATATTATCTCGTCGTACGTTTGCCATCATTTCTCACCCGGATGCTGGTAAAACAACGATAACAGAAAAGCTTTTGTACTTCGGTGGCGCAATTCGCGATGCAGGTACAGTTAAAGCGAAAAAAACAGGTAAATTTGCTACTTCTGACTGGATGGAAATTGAAAAGCAACGTGGGATTTCAGTAACATCTTCAGTGATGCAATTTGATTATAATGGTCGCCGTGTTAACATTTTAGATACACCTGGGCACTCGGATTTCTCGGAAGATACGTACCGTACGTTAATGGCAGTAGATAGTGCTGTAATGGTTGTGGATGCAGCAAAAGGTATTGAGGCACAAACGCTAAAACTATTCAAAGTTTGTCGTATGCGCGGTATTCCTATCTTCACATTTATCAATAAATTAGATCGCCAAGGTAAAGAACCACTTGAGTTGATGGAAGAACTTGAAGAGGTTCTTGGTATTGAGTCTTATGCTATGAACTGGCCGATTGGTATGGGTAAGGAGTTCTTAGGAATTTACGATCGCTACAACAAACGTATTGAGCAATTCCGCACTGAAGAAGATGAGCGATTCTTACCAATTGATGAAAATGGTGAGTTAGCCGTTGAACATGAAATGAAGAAAACATCTTATTACACACAGGCTATGGAAGACATTATGCTTCTAAATGAAGCTGGTAATGATTTCTCAGCAGAACGTGTAACAAGAGGAGAGTTAACACCTGTATTCTTTGGGTCAGCTTTAACAAACTTCGGTGTACAAACATTCTTAGAAACATATTTGAACTTTGCACCAACACCACAACCTCGTCTAACTGAAGATGAGCAAATCGTTGATCCTTTAGACAAAGATTTCTCAGGCTTTGTATTTAAAATTCAAGCAAATATGAACCCAGCTCACCGTGACCGTATTGCTTTTGTACGTATTGTATCAGGAGAATTTGAACGTGGTATGAACATGACTTTATCACGTACAAATAAATCATTTAAAGTAACACAATCGACTCAGTTCTTAGCGGATGACCGTGAAACAGTTGATAAAGCTGTGGCTGGAGATATTATTGGTCTTTATGATACAGGTAACTATCAAATTGGTGATACAGTTGTTGGTGGTAAAAAAACATTCCAATTTGAAAGATTACCACAATTCACTCCTGAATTATTTATGAAAGTAACAGCGAAAAACGTTATGAAATCAAAACACTTCCATAAAGGTATTTTGCAACTTGTACAAGAAGGTGCTATCCAATATTACAAAACTTTGCATACAGAGGAAGTAATACTTGGAGCAGTTGGTCAACTACAATTTGAAGTATTTGAACACCGTATGAAAGCAGAATATAACGTAGATGTTCGAATGGAACCAATGGGCTCGAAAATAGCACGCTGGATTCAAAACGAAGCTGATGTTAAAGAATCTATGACAGGTCCTCGTAGCATGCTTGTACACGATCGTTATGAAAATCTTGTCTTCCTATTCGAAAATGAATTCGCAATGCGCTGGTTCCAAGATAAAAACGAAAATATTGAGCTTTATAGCTTATTATAAGTTTCGCAAGCGGTCGTCCTACTTAGTTGGGACGGCTTTTTTTGTTTTGTTCGAGAAATAGTAATGGCTGTATTGAAATTCAACATAACCTATTTTGCTTTAAATTTTAAATGTTTCACAATTAGATTTAACACACATTAAACTTGTCAATAGTATGTATGACGCGATATTTATAAAAGTTCGGAAAAATCATTATTATCAAAAACATTTGAAGTTAAAGTAATAATTCAATATGATTAAAAGAATGAGTAAAAAGGAGCGAGCGCAATGAAGATTAGTAATTTTTCCATCAAGAGGCCAGTTTTTACGATAGTGACGATGTTGCTCGTGATTATTCTAGGCGTAGTATCTTTTTTCAAAATTCCAGTGACTTTAATTCCTGAATTAAATCCGCCAATTGGTGTTGTCGTTACAAATTATTCAGGAGCTAGTCCAGCTGAAGTAAATGAAAAGGTTACAAAACCTTTAGAAAGTACCTTATCAACCTTGCCGGGAATTAAATCGATTCAATCGACTTCTCAAGAGGGCGCAAACTTTATGATGCTTGAATTCAATTGGTCGACAGATATAAATAAGATACAAACGGATGTTTTACAGCGTATAGATCAAACTCCTATCCCATCAGAAGCTAATCGTCCTCAATTTTTAAAGTTTGATCCAGCTCAATTTCCAGTTATTCAACTGACATTGCAAGCAACTGGAGACAAACAAGATGTTCGAATTTTAGCAGAAAAACTAGAGAAAGATTTACTACGGACTGAAGGCGTTGCTAGTGTGAATATTTCAGGGACGCTTATAGAAGAAATGCGTATAACATTAGATAAGGACAAGCTTGTAAAAAATGGTTTAACCCAGGCAGATATTGTCCAAACAATTCAAGGGAACAATGTTTCACTACCTGGAGATCCGATTGAAACGGGTCAAGGACAGCAATTGACAGTGAGAGTGTTAAGTACGTTAAGTTCAGTAAACGATTTAAAAACACTTATTGTAAAAACAAACCCTTTAAATGGGGATGAAATACAATTACAAGACATTGCAAATGTAAAAGTGGCTGAGCAACCAACTGCAACGATTACTAGAGCAAATGAGCATCCAGCTGTCTTAATGTCTGTCTTACAAGAATCCGGAGCTAATACAGCAGAAGTTTCAAAGAATTTCCAAACCTCATTAAACACTTTGTTAACCCAAAAGCAGTATGAAGGTGTTAAGGCTGATATTTTATTTGATCAGGGGGATTATGTAAAGTTAGCAATTGATAATATTGGTTCATCGCTCATATATGGTGGGATTTTTGCTATGTTAGTTCTATTTGTTTTTTTAAGAGGCATTCGTAGCCCTATTATCATAGCGGTTGCAATCCCGTATTCTGTCATTGTGACATTCGTTCTGATGTATTTCGCAAATTTTTCGTTAAATATATTAACGCTTGGAGCACTAGCTTTAGGGATCGGTATGCTTGTTGATAACTCTATTGTCGTAATTGAAAATATTGAGCGCCATCTAGGGATGGGGAAAACACCAAAGCAAGCAGCTTCTGAAGGAACGAAAGAAGTAGCCATAGCAATTATTGCATCTACCTTAACGACAGTAGCTGTGTTTGTACCAGTTATTTTTATAACAGGATTAATTGGTCAAATTTTCACTGAATTTGCATTGACTATTTCTTTTAGTTTATTTGCGTCTTTAGTCGTTGCACTTACTGTTGTGCCGATGATGGCCGGGCATATGTTGAAGAGAAAGCCAGAAGATATTGAAGAAAAGCGTAGCAATTCCAAACGGTATACTGCATTTAAAAATTCAGTTGAGTGGGCAATTAAACATAGATTCTTAGTGCTTGCTGTAACACTATTTTTACTTGTTCTTTCGGTTTTTGGATTAACCCGTACGGGCATGGAGTTTTTGCCATCGACTGATGAAGGGTTCTTTTCAATTTCTGTGAAACTTAAAAATGGCTCCGCGCTTTCTAAAACAGAAGAAGTGGTTCAGTTAATTGAAGAGCGATTGAAAAAGGAAAAAGACGTTGCAGTTTACGTTAGCTTCATCGGAGGGAATCAACAAACACAATCGAGGGGGAATTCTAAAGCAAATGAAGCTGAACTTTCGATCAAACTAGTATCCCTTGATAAACGAAAGCGCTCTGTATTTGAGTTCGTAGATGATATACAAAAAGATGTGCAACAGGACGTAGGGAATAGGGCAGATGTTAGTTTTAATATGCAAACAGCATCTGGCTCTGCTCCGAATACATTAACATTTAGAGTTTCTGACACGAATCATAAGCGTCTTAATCAGGCAGTGGAGGATATTCAGAAGAAAATAGAGACAATTTCAGATATTACTGAAGTTGAAAATGACCTCAATAATACAGTTGAAGAAATACAAGTAAATGTGAAGCAACAGAAGGCCTCAGAATTAGGTTTTGTGCCCGCCCAAATTGCACAAACCGTACAACAAATGACAAAAGGCGTCACAGCAACGCAAATTTTGACAAATCAAGAAGAAGTACAATCGGTTGTTGTGAATTACGGTGAAACATATAAAAAAAGTATCGAGCAATTAAAAAAGTTACAACTGAGAAGTGCAACAGGTGAATTTGTTGAATTACAGGATGTAGCTGAAGTGAAAGTGCAAGAAGGGCCAGTATCTATCAGACGTACGGACCAACTGCCATCCGTTGCCTTTATTTTGAAGTATAAGTCAACACAAACGTTAACTGGGGCAGGAGAAAAAGTTGATAAAGTAATTAAAGAGCTCAATCTTCCAGAAAGTACATTGATTAAATTTAGTGGAGATCGCGAACTGTTTGATGAATCGATTAACGATATGCTGTTAGCCATTATATTAGCAGTAATACTTGTTTATATCGTAATGGCAGCTCAGTTTGAATCTTTTAAATATCCTTTTGTCATTATGTTCACTGTACCATTAATGGTTATTGGTGTTGCACTTGCTTTAGTGTTAACGAATACTCCGATTGGGGTGACTGCCATTATTGGTATTCTGGTTCTAGTTGGAATAGTTGTTAATAATGGTATTGTACTTGTCGATTACATTAATCAGCGAAAGGCTGCTGGAGTACCATCTTTTGAAGCGATTGTCACTTCTGCAAGAGATCGTTTAAGGCCAATATTAATGACAGCTTCAACGACTGTTCTAGGATTAATACCTTTAGCCATTGGTTTAGGTGAAGGAACCGAAATGAATCAACCAATGGGGATTGCTGTTATCGGCGGATTAGTAAGTTCTACATTTTTAACTCTCTATATTGTACCGATTGTTTATAGTTTGTTTGATCGTGAAACACGTTTTTTGCATAAAAAAAGAAAAGCATAGTAATTAAGGGGTGGATGGGATGGCTACCGGTTTTTTTACAGGGTTTCCTGGTTTTATTGCTAGTCAAATTGTTCGTACAGCCTTTAAAGAAGAATTGTACGATAAAGTGTATGCGGTGGTATTAATAACGGAGAAACAACGTGCTGAAGCTGAGGCAGAGCGCATATTAAAAGTTTATCCGGGGAAAAAAATAGTTATTATTGAAGGGGATATTACATTACCAAACTTAGATATTAACGGCGATCAACTTGAGGTATTAATGAATGAGGTGGATGTCGTTTGGCATTTAGCTGCTATCTATGATTTGGCTGTACCAAAAGAGGTTGCCTGGAAAGTAAATGTTCAAGGCACATCAATGGTAAATGAATTTGTTAGCCGAATGGAAAATATAAAACGTTATATGTATTTTAGTACGGCTTATGTTGCAGGAACCCGTGAAGGCATTTTAAAGGAATCTGAATTAATTCGTCCAAGAAGTTTTAAAAATTTCTATGAAGAAACGAAATTCGAAGCAGAGACATTAGTAGAACAATTAAAGGCGACGATGCCAGTAACGATAATTCGTCCTGGTATCGTGAGAGGTCATTCACAAACTGGAGAAACAGTTAAATTTGATGGACCGTATTTCTTTTTGAATATGATTGATCGATTGAAATGTCTCCCAATTATTCCATACATCGGTCAATCGAATGCCAGATTAAATGTGGTACCTATAGATTATATAACGAACGGTGTTGTTTATTTGAGTACTATTTACGAGGCTATAGGGAAGACTGTGCATATGACTGATCCTAATCCGCATCCTGTTCAAGAAATATATCGAGCCATGGTACTTACTTTGACTGGTAAGAAGCCAAAAGGTCGTATTCCGTTAAGTCTTGCTAGAAAATCAATGAGTATACTATCTGTTCGTAAAGCACTTGGGGTTGAGTATGAGACTCTTGACTATTTAACGTGGAATGCATCATTTGACACTAGGACAGCTGAGCAACTTTTAGCAGGTTCTTCATTTCAATGTAAAGACTTTATTCAATCCCTACCTACGATGATAAAGTTCTATAATAAGCATAAAAATAACAGAGCCTATCAGATTCAGATTAAATGATACTAATAATAGTTACTTTTAAAAAATGAATTTTCCTCCTAGAAAAAAGTTTACTTACCCAAATATTTTAGTTATAATAGAGTCACAAACAAACTTAATTACTTTTGACATTTTGTCAAAGGGGAGTAGCTATAGGGAAACCTACCTCATAGTCGTCATTACATGGTTTGATCGCCATCGGTTATGAGAGCAAATGAATTTTTAAAATTGCTAAGCGAGACCTTTGCCTTTTATTAGGCATGGGTCTTTTATTTTTGTTTGAAAAAGGAGGAAATTGGATGGACGCGATATTATTGGAATATGCATGGGTACTATTAGTACTAATAGTATTAGAAGGTTTATTAGCCGCAGATAATGCGGTTGTTATGGCTGTTATGGTCAAGCACTTACCACCTGTTCAACAAAAAAGAGCGTTATTTTACGGCTTGCTAGGTGCGTTTGTATTACGATTTGCTGCGCTATTTATGATTACATTCCTAGTGAACTTTTGGCAAATTCAAGCGTTAGGAGCAGCGTATTTACTATTTATCTGTTTCAAACATTTATATGATCATTGGAAGAAAAAGAATCAGGAGGAAGAGGTCGAAGAAAAGCAGGGTTCTGGCTTCTGGATGACAGTATTTAAAGTAGAATTAGCAGATTTGGCTTTTGCTATTGATTCAATGCTTGCTGCAGTAGCTTTAGCTGTAACACTACCTGAAATAGGTAACTTCCACGTAGGTGGTATTAATGGTGGTCAGTTCGCAGTTATGTTCTTAGGCGGTATTATTGGCTTAGTCATTATGCGTTTTGCAGCACAATGGTTTGTTAAGATACTACAAACTTATCCATCTTTAGAAACGGCGGCATTTCTAATCGTTGGATGGGTCGGAGTGAAATTATTAGTTTTAACATTAGCACACCCAAAGGTAGCGATTTTAGAAGAGAATTTCCCTCACTCAACTGCTTGGAAAATGACATTCTGGATTGTACTTCTTGTACTAGCGGTAGGTGGCTATCTTGTAGGAGTCCGCAATAAGAAAAAGTCAGATGCAACTGAATAATTTAGTTGTAACCCTATTCTCCATATTTATGGTGAATAGGGTTTTTTCTTTGGAGAAAAAGGGCAGAATAGGGGAGATTGAAAAGTTATAGAGAGAATATTTTTAGGTACTTTCCTTTTCTCTTACTTTTTCATACAATAGGGAGTATCTTGTTTTCAAGATTGAAAGGATTCGATTTATTTGGGGTTTACTAAAGATATCAATCGGCGTGCAACACCATTCCAAGCTATTGTTTCATATTATTTTATAGCCATTGCTATTTCTTTCGTACTTTTAAGATTACCAGGTGTACATAAACCAGGTGTAGAAGTTTCGTTACTTGATTCGTTATTTACTGCAGTTAGTGCAGTTAGTGTGACCGGTTTAACAGTTACGAATATATCTGAAACGTATTCAGTTTTTGGTATTGTTATGTTACTACTTATTTTACAATTAGGTGCAATTGGGATAATGTCTTTAGGTACCTTTATTTGGTTACTTGTCGGAAAGAAGATTGGGATGCGTGAACGTCAACTAATCATGGTCGATCACAACCAAACAAAAATATCAGGTGTCGTGTATCTAATAAAAGAAATCGTGAAAATATTAATAACGATTGAACTTATAGGCGCTACCGTATTAACACTTTATTTCGTACAATATTTCGACAACTTTAAAGAAGCATTATTACATGGTGTTTTCGGAGCTATTTCTGCGACGACAAATGGTGGTTTTGATATAACCGGTATGTCATTATTACCTTTCCATGGTGATTATTTTGTACAAGCAATTAATATGTTATTAATTACTTTAGGGGCAATTGGTTTCCCTGTTTTGATTGAACTTAAAGCATTTTTAGAAAATAAAAATAGAAATTTTCGTTTCTCGTTGTTTACAAAAATTACGACAGCTACTTATGCAATGTTATTTCTCTTCGGTACTTTCGTAATACTTATTATTGAATCATTCCATGCCTTTAAAGGGATGAGCTGGCATGAGGCATTTTTCTCAGCGATGTTCCATTCTATTTCAGCACGTTCAGGTGGATTAACGACAATAGATGTCACGAAATTCAGTGAAGCGACAGATGTTTTTTTAAGTTTCCTAATGTTTATAGGGGCTTCGCCAAGTTCGGTTGGTGGTGGTATTCGAACAACTACTTTTGCGATAGCAATTTTATTTTTAATTAATTTTGCAAGAGGTAAGGAAGAAATTCAGATTTTTAATCGTGAGATTCATATTGTTGATGTGTACCGTTCATATGTTGTTATCATCTTAGCTGTAGCGATGGTACTTGTTGCAACGATGATTTTATTAATCACTGAGCCGGAAGCTACATTAACTCAAATTGTATTTGAAATTACATCGGCATTCGGAACTTGTGGTATGTCACTTGGTTTGACAGAACATTTATCATCAATTGGGAAAGTAATCATGATGTTACTAATGTTCATTGGTCGAGTTGGTCTTATATCCTTCTTATATTCTCTTGGAGGGAAGGCAAAGAAATCGAAATACCACTATCCAAAAGAGCGAGTAATTATTGGATAATCTTCAGAAAGTCGTCTACGTTCTAACATTAAGTTAAAAACGTAGACGATTTTTTTTGATTCATAACGTGTTCATTTTTAGCGAAAGAAAAAAAGCAGGGCAAAGCCAATTTTAATGGCATTTGCCCTGCTTTGTTATTAAGAAATGAGAGTACCTGAAATAGTTGTGAAGTAAGGTTTATTATCTTTTCTGAAATAGGTTAATAAATAACCATTTTGAGCTGCAAGCTGTCCATTTTCTAAAGCTTCATAATCAAGTGAGAAAGGAACGAGTAAAGTATGTTTATATAATTCCTTTTCATTTAATTGGAATGAAGCAAATTCCTCACCAGCGATTGTGGGATTTTCACGCAACTGTTGGAAAAGCTTTTTGGATTCTTCACTTGAAACGCGTTTATCCCACCAAATTTTACGAGGTTGGAACTGTTGGACTGCTAAGTAATCAAGTTGCATTAAGTTTGTTACTATTTCTAAATTTACGCCACCACGGTCATGTAAAAATTGAAGTAAACGGTTAAATAAATCTTCAAGCTGATGACCTATTCTTGACCATGCTCGCTCTTCCCAATATGTACCGAATTCTTGGAAGAAGTCGAATGGCGATTCAAATACATCTGTTACTAGATATTCTACAGTACGATCCATACGATGATCATTCCAATATTTTTCTAATACATCTTCTGCTTGTTTAATACGTAAAATATCATCAAATGTTAATAAGTTGTTAGCGAAAATTTCATATGGTGCCATATCGACATATTCATAACCATATTCCTTCGCTTGCAATCGAAGACCTGTACCGCGTAGTAGTTTTAAGAAACCTAGTTGTAACTCCTCCGGACGCATTGCAAATACATCATTAAAAGTTTGACGGAAACTAGCATAATCTTCTTCAGGTAACCCAGCAATTAAGTCCAAATGCTGGTCAATCTTGCCACCATCTTTAACCATAGTAACTGTACGAGATAGTTTTTCGAAGTTTTGTCTTCGTTTGACAAGTTCATTCGTTAAGTCATTTGTTGATTGAACACCTATCTCAAAACGGAATAGCCCCTTAGGCGCGTTATCATTCAAAAATTGAATGACTTCAGGTCGCATAATATCAGCTGTAATTTCAAATTGAAAAACTACACCTGGTTTATGTTCATCGATTAAAAATTGGAACATTTCCATTGCATAGCTACGACTAATATTAAATGTGCGGTCGACGAATTTAATCGTTCTAGCACCATGTTCCATTAAGTAACGAATATCTTCTTTTATTTTTTCACGGTTAAAGTAACGGACTCCAACTTCAATTGATGATAGGCAGAATTGACAGCTAAATGGACATCCACGGCTTGTTTCAATATATGAAATTCGTTTTGGAATATCAGGAATGTCCTCTTCAAAGCGATAAGGACTTGGCATTTCGCGTAAATCGACTTTTTTAGGCTGAGGGTGAATAATGACTTTACCATCTTTTAAATAACAAATTCCTGGTACTTCTTCAAGGGGGAGTTCGCCATTAAAGTGGAAAAGTAGTTGTTTAAAAGAATATTCTCCTTCACCCATAATGATATAATCCACGTCATTAAGTCGGCGAAGCCAATCATGCACATCGTAAGATACTTCAGGACCACCAAGAATGATTTTCGTATTAGGACTAACTTTTTTTAACATTCTAATGACGCGAATCGTTTCTTCGATATTCCATATGTAGCAGCTAAAACCCACGATATCAGGTTTTTTTTGATAAATATCAGAAACAATATTAAAAGAAGGGTCTTTAATAGTGTATTCAGAGATAATTGGGTCGAATTCTGGTGTAGCAAATGATTTTAAATAGCGCAATGCAATATTAGTATGGATATATTTTGCATTTAAAGTAGCTAGTACTATGTTCATATTTGTGAACTCCTTTGGAAAACAGCGTAATGTAGGCTGTTATTAATGAGAAAGTAACATATGTGTAACCGTTATTGATTGTAACAATATTGTGAAATTTCTGCAATATAAGGATAAAGACCTATTCCTATATATTATTTTTTGTGGAATAATCTGAATATTATATATAAACGTTTGTGTCTCAATTGTGACCTTTTTATTTTCGATTATATTTGCATACTTTTTTAATAGGATGCATAGGGTTATAGAAGTAAACGAAAGGTACGGTGAAACAGCGTATGACGAGTAGTACTAATCCAACGTTCGACTATTTATTTAAGGAAATAAAAGACCCGCTTACAATTTTAGATACTAATTGCAAAATGGTTAGAATTAATGATTCTGCAAAGGAAATGTTAGCAATAGATCTAAGTATGGACTTAGAAAATATTGTGGAAGAGTCTTTTAAAGCAGATTGGCAACAGTTTATTCATGAATTAATCAATGAAAAGCATGCAGCATGCGTACTTAATTTAAATATAAATCAAAGTATAATTGAAGGAGTTAGAATTACAGGATTCCATTATACTAAATTTAATGTCATGATGGTGCGATTCGAACGATCTACTGTAGAATTGCCGACTTTCAGTTTATTGAATGACAGTGAGAAGAAATTTAATCATGTGTTTAATTATTCTACAAATGGCATAATATTAACGGATAAGAATGGTACCATTGTAGAGGTTAATAATCAGGCAGAAGAATTATTACAAGTGTCAAGAAAGGTCCTTCTTGGCAATAAAATACCTGTTTTAATGGAGATATTCCATGGGGAAACAAATGAAATTCGTCATTTCTTTAAACAGCTATTGACGGCAGGCAAAGCTGAGCATACTTTTAATATTCAGTTTGCAAATGAATATACTAGGTATCTAAATATTGTGAGCACCTACGATACGACATCTGAACTTCACATGACTGTTATTCGTGATGACACTGAAATGATGAACTTAAAACAACAAGTGGAACATCAAGATTCACTTAACATTCTAGGAGAGCTTGCAGCTAGTATCGCACATGAAATACGTAATCCGATGACATCCTTAAAAGGTTTTACCGAATTATTAAAAATAAGTGCGACTGAAGAAAATCGCCGTTATTTATCAGTTATTGATAGTGAACTTGAGAGAATGGAAGCAATTCTCAATGAATTTTTAGTATTGTCTAAACCGAAAGAATGGACAAAGAGTATGTTGTCTTTAAGTGGAATTGTAACTAAAGTTCTTGAGTTAATGTTACCAAATGCATTAATGAAAAACGTTAACATAGTATATAATAAACCGGATTTTGAACCGGGTTATATATATGCGGATGATTTTAAAATCAAACAAGTACTAATAAATCTTATTAAAAATGCTATAGAAGTCATGCCAGATGGTGGCGAAATAACGATTACCCAAACTTTTGACTTTATGGGGCAAATGAAGTTAACAATTAAAGACTGTGGTTCAGGTATAAGCGATCTAGAAATCCAAAAGATTTTCATGCCATTTTATTCTACGAAAAAAAGTGGGACAGGTCTAGGTCTGCCATTCGTATTGAAAACAATTGAAGAGCACGGTGGTAAAATTGAAGTGTCTAGTGAATTACAAAAAGGGACAAGTTTTGAAATTACATTGCCATTAGGAGTAGACCCTTCAATCCCTCAGTATGAACCAAAGCCAGAAAGCCTATACACAAGCTAAAGGGTGTATGGGTTTTTCATTAGTCTATTTTGACAAAGCTTCAACATTATCGATATAATAGCTTTAAATTAAGATAATGGATATGAAGGATGAATTTAAATGACATCAGAAGAAATAAAACAATCGTTAAAACTATTTATCGTTTTATCGAGAGCAAATAAAGCAATAAATGAATGCACAAATCAATTTTTTCAAGATAATGGACTTAACCCTACAGAATTTGCGGTTTTGGAGCTACTTTTCCACAAAGGACGACAACCATTACAGAAAATAGGGAATAAAATCCTTTTAGCAAGTGGATCAATTACTTATGTAATTGATAAATTGGAAAAAAGAGGTTTCCTAAATCGTATATCTTGTCCTTCAGATCGTCGTATCACTTATGCTGAAATTACTCCTGAAGGTGAAGCTTTTATGGAGGAATTGTTCCCTAGACATGAAGAACAATTATACGAGCTTACAAATGCCCTTTCGCCTGAAGAAAAAGATCAGGCAATTGCATTATTAAAAAAAATGGGTCTATCTATAAAAGATTTATCTTATTAAAAGAAAAAAACCAATCGATTATGAATCGATTGGTTTTTTGATAGTATAAAAATCAATATAGTGGTAATAATAGGAATAATAGTGTTATCATGACAAGGTGAGCGACAATGATAATTGGCATGCTTTTTTTCCATTCATATAGGAAACCAAAAATAATGCCAGTTATGAAAGCAGCTAATACGCCTAACCAGAAACCACTTACTGCAAGCGACATTGCAAATAAAATCGCTGCTAGAATAACAGCATAAGGCATCTTCATATACTGTTTTAGTTGTTGTTGTACATAACCACGCCAGAACAATTCTTCCGCGGTAGCAATGATCAAAATCAGTAGTATATAGTGCCATAAAGTACTAGGACCGAATGTTTTGATAAATTGGTGTACTGTTTTCAGAAGCTCTTCTGATAAGAAAGGTAGTAAACGATAACCTAATGCAATTAGACCATATAAAATCGTTCCAAAACCTATCCCAAATAGTAAGTATTCCCACGTTTTGATTTTGTCTTCAATTTTTCCAAATGCAAATGCAAAAGCCATACCAACCAGCATTGTAAATGTATAGAGATACCAGAATACAGCTTTTTGATCGAAACTAAAGTATAGCAGAACGTATATGAATACCAATGAAAGAATAAGCACTAAAATATTTGTGTGCTTCTTCATATTAATAATCACCTCCAACTGGATATTTAAAGAAGGTCTTTAACTCTTTTTTTACATTTTGTAGCTTTTGTACAAAAGAGACGCCGCCCTTCAAATTCTGAGGGACGGCGCAGACTCAAATACAATCATTGTAGTGTTTTAAATGCCCAATGTCTAGTAATGTATACTGTTAACGAATAGGAATTGCTATAAGTATGTCGCATATGTTACATATGTATTCATAATGGGCGTGGAACATTTTTTTTAAACTTCGTTACTGTATAATATTTTATAACGTTTGTGATTGACCACTGTTTTTTCTTCAACTTCAAGACTGTTGAAATTTTCCATATAAGTAAGGTTGACGATTACAGAGTTTTCATTTACTTTCTCAACAATGCCTTGTAGACCGTCGTTAAATTCAATGATATTTCCGATTTCAGCGATTTTCATAGAAATTCAGCTCCTTCACCTACTAATACTTTACAGTTTGCACGAAAATACGTCTGAGGTAAAGTATTTTCTATTATTATTTAAAAAAAAAAAGAAAATTTCAAACAAAAAGGAAGTTTAATAGTGAATTCATATAATGATATGTTAGACGAATTGAAAAATGGTACTCGAAAAGATATCACGGTTGATAAAAAGGAATTTTATGCCTTTAGAGAAGTACTAGTGAAGAGAGAAGACTTCAAACATTTCCGAGGTGTGGCAAAACAAGGTGGTCAAGTTATTTATCAATACATGGAAGTTGCGAGGAGTTAGTTTGTCGAAAAATGTCGAAAGTTTCTTCTCCGAAAAAGTGGGAATAATAGTATAATAATGAACAGAATTTAGCTTGAGAGGAGGATGGTAAATGTCTGATTCCATCTTGAAAAAATTAGAATCTACAAGAGAAATGATGATCCGTTCCGGAATTGAACATGGTTTTTCAAATATTGAAACCATCCGCTTAAGTAAAAAGCTAGATCATTTATTAAATATTTATCAACTTCAGAATGTCGACAAGATGAATGATTATAATTTTACAATGGAAAATGTTAAGCATTAGGGAAAATTCCTAGTGCTCTTTTTTATTTTCTTAATGAATTTTCTAATTTTTCGAAATAAAAGGTTTAAAATTATGCTAAAAGGAAACAATAATTATGAACACAGCAACAATCTCATTTCCCCCTTTCTTTGGCAGATGCAAACGCATCTGTCTTTTTTTATGTGGTAATATAGAGAAGACATACAATTCGGAAAATTTTTTGATACAATATAGAACATATATATAAATATGGAGGAAATTACGATGGCTGAACAATGGAATATTGGGTTTGTAGGTACTGGGGTAATGGGTTCTAGCATTATTAAGCATTTTTTGCATGCAGGTCATATTGTTAATGTTTATACTAGAACAAAGGAAAAAGCTTTACCACTTGTTGAATTAGGAGCAAATTGGTTTCAGACAGCTGGCGATGTAGCAAGTCACTCAAATATTGTTTTTACGATGGTAGGTTACCCACAAGATGTCGAAGAAGTATATTTCGATGAAAGTGGAATCTTTAAAAATGGACAAGCAGGTTTAATCGTCGTTGATATGACGACTTCCCAGCCTACTCTAGCAAAAAAAATTGCAGACCATGCGAAATCATTACAAATGGATGCTTTAGACGCTCCTGTTTCAGGCGGTGACATTGGTGCACAAAATGGAACGCTATCGATTATGGTGGGTGGAGAACGTGATGTATTTAATAAAATTACTCCACTATTTAATCTAATTGGAACGAATATTGTTTATCAAGGAGAAGCCGGTGCAGGTCAGCATACGAAAATGTGCAATCAAATTGCGATCGCAACAAATATGATTGGCGTATGTGAAGCAATTGCTTATGGGAAAAAGGCAGGTCTGGATATAGAAGATGTCCTAGTTTCTATTTCTTCAGGAGCAGCTGGTTCCTGGTCATTAAGTAATTTAGCACCACGTATAGTGAACGAAGATTTAGCTCCTGGATTCTATGTAAAGCATTTTATAAAAGATATGAAAATTGCTTTACAAGAAGCAGAACTCATGCAATTAGATTTACCTGGTCTCTCACTTGCAAAGACAATGTATGATGAATTAGCTAGTAAAGGTTATGAGGATAATGGTACACAAGCATTGATTCGCTATTATAAATAACACTATTCTAAAACCGCTCTGTGAATTTCTCACAGTAGCGGTTTTTAATTATTAATATCAACAATTCTATCAACATATATATAAAGAAATAATTAGTATATGACATTGTTCGATAATTTGGGTAGGAAACTCGACGATTGAATGTAAGGTTTTTGTAAATTTACTTTGAAATACAGGACATTTTTCTTTCAATATGGAATAGTTATAAAGATGGAGGTTGATATGATGAATGTAGGGTCTCAGAAATCGATATTAAGAAGTCCGTGGGGATTATATTTATCGTTACCTATATTGTCATGGGCATTTTATGATTTTGCGAATACTATTTTTTCATCCAATATTAATACGGTATTTTTTCCGTTTTATATGGATGAAATACTTGGAACGAATGAAGTAAAGCAACAAGTTGCCAGTACATTTATTTCCTATGCAAATGCAATAGCGAGCCTTTTCCTAGTTATATTCTCTCCGCTTTTTGGTGTATGGATTGATTATACCGGGCTGAAAAAGAGGTTTATCGTATGGTTTTCATCAATTTCCATAATTTTCACTTTTATGATGGGGGTATTTAGTTACTGGCAAACAGATATTACATTTGGTGGAGTACCCATGAGTCTGTTTTTAGTTGTTGTAAGTTTTGTTATAGCAAAGTTCTTTTTTAATTCAAGCTTAGTATTCTATGATGCAATGATGCCAGATTTAGGAACAAAAGAAGAGATGCCTCTTATATCCGGGTATGGGGTAGCGATTGGTTATTTTGGTACGATTGTTGGTTTGCTAGTCTATCCATTTGTTAGTGATGGAAATTTCCATCGTGCTTTCATTCCTACAGCGGTATTATACTTGATTTTTTCATTACCATTATTTTTTATTAACAAAGATAAACCAGTTCCAAAGGAACAACGGAACGTTAAGTCTTTCTTATCGGGCTATAAAGAAATAATAAAAACATTTAAAGAGATGCGAGCTTATAAAGCTATATTCACGTTTATGATTGCCTACTTCTTTTTAAATGATGCTATTGCAACAACCATTGCTATGATGGCTGTCTATGCAACTGCAATTGTAGGTTTTTCCTCCGGACAATTTATCATTCTTTACTTAGTATCTACTGTATCTACTATTATTGGTTCACTAGTGTTTGGATACATTACTAAAAGTGTTGGTGCTAAGAGAGCGATAACTTATGTAGCATTGTTAATGATTGTATCCCTTGTCATCGCTGTATTTGCATTAAAGCAATGGATGTTTTGGATTGCGGGTAGTATGTTTGGAGTTTCCTTAGGGTCTATGTGGGTAACATCTCGAACATATATTATCGAACTTAGCCCAAAAGAAAAGCAAGGGCAGTTCTTTGGATTATTCGCTTTTTCTGGGAAAGTATCATCAATTATTGGTCCTGCTATTTACGGAACAGTGACTTTGTTACTTAAGGACTATGGAACACTTGCTAGCCGTATAGCTTTGTCAACCTTAATTGTATTAACTATAATTGGTCTGATCATCCATATAAGAGTTCGCCCGAATGTCACTAAATCCACATAGGAGTAATGTCCCCTTTATGTTACAATTGAAGTAAAGAGAAGTGTGACTCAAGGAGGCAAATCTAATGGTAAAAAGTCAGGGTATTTTGCTAGAGAGCGGGACAAACGAACTTGAAATTGTTGAGTTCGAAGTGGGTTCAAATAAATTTGGTATTAATGTTATTAAAGTAAAAGAAATTATCCAACCAATTCCGGTTACATTTATACCTCATGCTCATCCACATGTTGAAGGAATAATTCAATTACGTGGAGAAGTATTACCAGTTGTAGATATGAAAAAAGTTTTAGGTTTGTCTGGTGCTTTTAATGAGCAACAAAAATATATTGTTGCAGAATTTAATCGACAACGCGTCGTCTTCCATGTTGATAATGTAACGATGATTCATCGCATTTCATGGAATCAAATCGAAAAGCCTACTGATATGTACCAGGGTGGTGGTTCGCAAGTTATCGGAGTAATTAAACAAGAGGATTTAATGCTGCTACTATTGGACTTTGAGAAGATTATGGTAGATATTAACCCTGATTCAGGTATTAGTGTAGAGTCTGTAAAAAAACTAGGTGATCGTAATCGTTCAGAGAAGAAAATTGTTATAGCGGAGGATTCACCATTACTTCGCAAATTACTACATGATACGATGCATGAAGCAGGTTATATGAATATAGAGTTCTTCGAGAATGGGAAAGACGCCTTAGATTATCTACTTGCTTTAGCAGACAGAGAAAATGATGTTTCGAAGGTTGTACAATTAGTCGTAACAGACATTGAGATGCCACAAATGGATGGTCATCATTTAACAAAACAAATTAAAACCCATCCCGAATTGTCGAAATTACCTGTTATTATCTTCTCTAGTCTAATAACAGATGATTTAAGACATAAAGGAGATCAAGTAGGGGCTGAAGATCAAATAAGCAAACCAGAGATTGCCGAGCTCATCTTAAAAATAGATCAGTATATCTTATAAGTATATGAATGCAAAAAACCGGATACCTTAATAAATGAGGAATCCGGTTTTGTCATTATAATAGCGTTTAGTGTCCGTAAAAATAACTTGAATTATTAACTAAAGGCTTTTTTTTAGGATTTGAAGTACTAACTGTTTCTTTTTTTACTATCTGTTGGGTTTTTATTCCTAAATAGTCTTTTAATACATTTCTAGCTGTGTTTAAGCTCATTTTACGTTGAGGGTTACGATAGCTGTCATCAAGATGTCCTAAATGGGGTAATGAAGCAAAGTCATCTTTTTTGGGTAGAGTATGAAAATAGTAATCTGCGCATTGAATGAGTACTGATGATTGTTGCTTACTAAAACGAGGGTTTTTCACAAAATGTAAACCAATTTTTTTCGCTCTGCTGTCAAGAATCATTTTCTCAAGTGCAAGGCGTTTCAGCTCGTAAAGAGGTTTGTTGTCTGGTGCAGTTTTTGCGTGTCTATTTACAGTATAAATAGCAGTAGCTAGTTGTTCATCACAATATTCTCTTTGCATAAAATACCGCCTTTCTACTTAAGTTATGTCTGTAATTGATTGTGTTTAGAAGAAAATTCAGAGCATTCAATTTATAATATACATTATAATACCAATATTACTCTCGGTTGTATAGAGAGACAAGAAAAATTCTAAGGATGTGCCCCAAATGACTTATTTTAAAACAGCTATTATCGATATCGGCTCTAATACAATCCGACTTGTACTTTATACGTATGATCCGCTAAGAGGCTTAAAAGAAGTAGAAAATATTAAATCGGTAACCCGTTTAAGAAATTATTTACAAGTTGATAACGTAATGTCTGAAGAAGGCGTGCAGGAACTTGAAGAAGTGTTACTTTTTTTTAGAGACATTTTAAATGATTATCACATAGTAGATCTAAGAGCCATAGCTACTGCTGCAATTCGTCAAGCACAAAATAGTTCTGAAATTATTGAGCATATGTGGAAAAAAACAGGGATAAAGATTGAGTTATTATCAGGCGAGCAGGAGGCGTATTTCGGCTATTTTGCTGTGGCCCATACATTAGAAACACCATCAGCTATAACAATCGATATTGGAGGTGGTAGTACTGAGTTAACATATTTTAAAGATAAAGAACTACAGTGTTCTCATAGCTTTCCGTTTGGATCGGTGTCCTTAAAGCAACAATTTATCCAAGGTGACACAATGACAATTGAGGCTGGAGAAAAAATTTATGAGTTTGCAAAAAGTAACTTTGAGACATTGCTATGGCTAAAAGGTGCTCAGTTGCCTGTTATAGGTATAGGAGGAAGTGCTCGTAACATGGCAAAGCTAGATCAACGTAAAAAGGATTATCCTATTTCAGGTATCCACCAATATGAAATGACGCAAGAGGACTTTACAATTATTAGCAACGAAGTAACATCTTTGACATTCGAAGAATTAAAGCAACTTGATGGGCTTTCAAGTGATCGTGCAGATATTATTACACCTGTGATCATAGTATTTCAAGCATTGATGGATGTTGTGGGTAGTGAGACATTTCAATTTAGTAGAAAAGGATTACGTGAAGGTCTTGTCATTGATCGCATACTAAAGGACAATCCAACTGCTTTTAACAAATACAATGTTTTTGAGAGGAGTACAAAATTTTTAGCTGCAGAATTTGATAAACCTTTAGAGAAGACAGCTCATTTTGTACAACTAACGGAAATGGCCTATTTTGAAGTTTGTAAAATAGGGGCATTTTTGTATAATGCAGAAGATTTACATATGTTGAAGCAAGCCGCTAGGTTATTTCATATAGGCGAGTACATTGAAGTTGATGCTGCTAGTCAACATACATTTTACTTGCTGTCGAATCGCTCAATTGATGGGATAAGCCATGGCCAGCGTGTTCGTTTAGCGTTAATTGCTTCATACAAGAATAGAGATGATTTCAGCCGTTATTCGGAACCATTTATGGAGTGGTTTTCGAAGGACGAGTTTAAAAAAATGCGTGACATCGGTGCATTACTTAAATTTGTATATGCATTAGATGCCTCGAAACGAAATATTGTCGAATCGATTGCAATGGAACAATCGGGTGATAATGTAAAACTGAAGATTTACACAAAAGGTAATGCTATGGCTGAAATGTATCAAGCTAACCGCCAGAAAAAGCATTTAAATCGAATTTTTAAAGGGGAAGTAACCATACACTTTATAGAAAAGGAAGGATAGATAATGGAATTAGTCCAAGTTAAGCATACAGAAATTACAAAACCAGAATACTACAACAACCGTGAATTAAGTTGGCTAGCATTCAATGAACGCGTGTTACAGGAAGCGGAGGATGCACAAAACCCATTACTTGAGAGATTGAAATTTTTGGCGATATTCAGTTCCAATTTGGACGAGTTTTTCATGGTACGTGTAGCAGGGTTACAAGATCAGGTGAAAGCTGGATTTCATAAGCCGGAGAATAAATCAGGTTTAACACCAAAGGAACAATTGGCTCGAATTTCTGAAAAAACCCAAGCACTTGTTTCAAGACAAACAGCGATTTACAAAAAATTAATGAAACAATTATTACCGAAAGAGAATGTTTATACGCGCAAAATAGCGGAGCTAAATGAAGAACAAACTAATTTTATCAATGAATATTTCGAAGAAACGATTTTTCCAGTATTAACACCTGTAGCAGTTGATGCTTATCGCCCTTTTCCAACATTAATCAGTAAAACTTTAAATATGATAATACTTTTGGAACAAGACAATGTAGAACCAGAGTTCTGCGAAAAAGTAGCAGTTGTTCAAGTTCCATCTGTCTTAGAACGTTTTATTCAAGTACCATCTAAAGGGAATGAAATCTCAGTGGTACTTCTTGAAGATATAATTAGTGCAAACATAAATAAATTGTTTTATGGGTATCATGTTAAATCTGTACAATCTTTCCGTCTAACACGTAATGCAGATTTAACTATTCATGAAGAAGGAGCACGTGATTTACTTTTAGAAATTGAAAAAGAATTGAAAAAGCGTAAATGGGGTGCTCTAACTCGTCTTGAAGTTCGTACAGGCGAAATGGATAAAGGCGTACTACAATTTCTGCTGAATGAATTAGAAGACTGGGAAGCGGAAGTGTATAGCGTAGATTGTCCACTAGATTTAACTTTTCTGTTTTCATTTGTAAAATTTGTAGGTGAAGGAAGAAAGCATTTAGAATATGAAAGTTTCATCCCTCAGCCACCACAAGATTTAGGGTCGGATGAAAATATTTTTGAGAAAGCGTTAACTCAGGATATATTCTTTAATCATCCATATGAATCTTTTACACCTATCGTGGAATTTGTCACAGAAGCTGCAAACGATCCTAGTGTTTTAGCCATTAAGCAAACGTTATACCGTGTCAGCGGGAATTCACCAGTAATTCATGCATTAAAACTGGCTGCTGAAAATGGAAAGCAAGTAACGGTTCTAGTAGAGTTAAAAGCACGATTTGATGAAGAAAATAATGTACACTGGGCAAAAGAACTAGAACAATCAGGCTGTCTAGTTATTTATGGCATGCATAATTTAAAAACACATTCTAAAATCACGCTAGTTGTTAGAAGAAGACAAAGTAAAATAGAGCGTTTTGTCCATTTAGGTACAGGGAATTATAACGATGCAACTGCGAAAATTTATACTGATATGGGTATTATAACGACGAAAAAGAAATTTGGAATTGATGCGACGAACTTTTTTAATTTCCTAAGTGGATATACGGAAAAGCCAAATTTCCATCACATTGTGGTGTCACCTAATGATATAAGAGTTGAATTTATTAAACTAATTGATGACGAAATCAATTATCATTTGAAGTACGGTAAAGGACATTTCCGTGCGAAAATGAATTCATTAACTGATAAAGAATTGATTATGAAAATGTATGAAGCTTCAATTGCCGGAGTGAAAGTAGATTTAATTATCCGCGGGATATGTTGTTTGCGCCCAGGTATTAAAGGGATTAGTGAAAATATTACAGTTATAAGTATTGTAGGTCGCTTTCTTGAACACTCACGTATATATTGGTTCCATCATAATGGAGAAAACAAATTATTTTTATCTTCAGCAGATATGATGACAAGAAATATGATCAAACGTGTAGAAATTCTATTCCCAATTTTTGATACTGAAATAAAAAAACGTATTATGAAATCTATGAAGACTCAGTTCCGTGATAATGAGAAGGCACGCATTCAAGATGAGAATGGTGTTTACTATTATAACGAGAAAAAAGATGGAGATAAATGTATAAATAGCCAGGAAATCTTCTTAAAAGAAGCCTACCGTGTCCTAACAGATGAAGAGTGAAGTATAACATTATTTAAACTAAGACTTTTGTTAATATGACGAAAGTCTTTTTATCTTAGTCGAAAAATCTCGCGTGAAATATACTTTTTAAAAATTAAATATAAATAATATGCCAAAAGATATAAAAGAATAAATAAAATTGTATTCAATCGAATAAAAATCAATTATGATAATAAATAGTAGACTACTTCTGTTAATGGAGGCATTATATGTATAATTCATCATTGAGTCCTCAACAATATCTAGATTTTATACAAAAATTTTCAAGATTGTATCCTGAATCCATGACAATGTTAATAGAACAAGATTCAAACAATCAATATTGGATTACATACGTTAATGAATCGTTTAGAACTTTTTTTGATTTAACATTTGAACATAAAATGCTAGCATCATCATTTTTTACACTTCAAATGGGAACTAATCTAGAAGATCTCTTATTACAAGTAGGGGAAGTTTTAGAACCATATACTAAACAGATAACAATTAGAAAGAAAACAATACAACATAACTTTAATGTTCGTATGATTGCAGATACAACGACACAACACCAAGTAATTTGTTTAACATTATCTAAAGTAGTTAGTAATGGATCGTCATATCACGACCAATTAACAGGCATTTGGAATAAAAGTGCACTACAGGAGCATTTTAAAGAAGAAGAGAGAATTGCCAAGTGTAGGGGTCATCAGATGGCGATAATACTATTAGATTTGGATCGGTTTAAAAAAATCAATGACTCTATTGGCTTCAATAAAGGAGATGAGTTGTTAAAGAAAGTGGTGCAAAGACTTTCTACTCTTTCTGATGCTAATAGCCAAATCTACAGACAAAATGGTGATGATTTTATCTTTCTTTTACAACAATCGGATGTTGAAAAAACAAAATATTTTGCGGAGAAAGTATTAGCATTATTTAAAAAGCCTTTTTGTATAGATGAGCTAGAGTTGAATATATCAGGTTCTATAGGGGGTGTTATGTACCCAGCTGATGGAGCGGAATTAGATGAGTTACTAAAAAAAGCGGGCCAAGCACTAAGATACGTAAAAGAGAGAGTACCTTCAACATTTCGTTTTTATCATAGTAAAATGCTTGATACCTCTAATAATGGAGCAGTGATGGAATCCCATCTTAGACGTGCAATCGAAAAAAACGAATTATCGATTCATTATCAACCTCAAGTGGATCTAGATACTGGCAAAATAAACAGTTTTGAAGCATTACTGAGATGGAATAATCCAAAGTTTGGTTCAGTTCCTCCAAGTATATTCATTCCTATTGCAGAAGATTCTGGTCTCATTTTAGAAATAGGTGATTGGGTTCTAAATCAAGTATGTATTCAGTTAAAAGAATGGCAAATTAACGGATTTATAGATGTTCGAATTGCAGTTAACATTTCATCCAAGCAATTTAAGCAAGAAGCTTTCGCTAATGCAATAAAAAAATATATTTACAAATATGAATTGAACCCGCAATCATTAGAACTTGAAATTACTGAAAGTTCAATGACAAATATCCATGAAACCCTTACTATTTTACAAGAATTAAAAAAAATGGGTGTTATTATTTCTATTGATGATTTTGGGACAGGATATTCTTCTCTTAGCTATTTGAAAAGATATCCAATTGATATTATAAAAATCGATCAATCTTTCATTAAGGAAATTGAACAAGATGAAAAGGATGAAGCAATAGCGAAAACAATTATTCATCTAGCACATAGTTTAGGTATGAAAGTAATTGCTGAAGGTGTCGAGAAGAAAGATCATGTAGAAATTTTAAAAGAAGTAAATTGTGAAAAGGCACAAGGTTACTATTTTAGCCGACCAGTCCCGATTGAAAGTATTATCGAAATGTATTTTTGTTAGGCATAATAAATGCAAACCTTAATGGCTACCATTGAGGTTTTTATTTTTACTCTGAAATAAAGACAGTAATTCCGAAGTATGGTAAAATTATGAATGAATATTCATTCAAAGGGGGAATCGTAATTGTTAAAGGGGAAAACAATTATTATCACAGGCGGTTCAAATGGAATGGGGAAATATATGGCGAAAACGTTTGTAGAAGAAGGTGCAAACGTTGTCATTACAGGTCGTGATTTAGAGCGTCTAAAAAACGCAAAGGATGAAATTTCAAGAGACGGGAACAATATTGCCATCTTCCAAATGGATGTAAGGCAACCTGAACATGTTACTGGAATGTTAAATTTCGCGGTAGATACCTTTGGGCAAGTAGACGGTCTAGTAAATAATGCTGCAGGAAACTTTATCGTTCGTGCTGAGGATTTATCACCTAATGGATGGAAATCCGTTATTGATATCGTACTAAATGGTACATTTTATTGTTCAAAAGAAGTAGGGAAGTACTGGATGGACAACAAAATAAATGGTTCCATTCTTAATATGATCGCAACCTATGCGTGGGATGCTGGTCCAGGAGTTGCCCATTCAGCAGCAGCAAAAGCTGGAGTACTGTCTTTAACTAGAACACTTGCGGTGGAATGGGGAAGACAATATGGTATCAGAGTTAATGCGATTGCTCCAGGGCCAATTGAAAGAACTGGTGGTGCTGATAAGTTATGGCAATCCGAAGAAGCAGCGAAACGCACATTACAGTCTGTGCCACTTGGTCGATTAGGAAAACCGGAAGAAATTGCTGATTTAGCAACGTTTATGATGTCAGACAAGGCAACTTACATGAATGGGGAAGTTGTCACACTTGATGGTGGACAACACTTAAATCAGTATCCATTTTAAAGACTAAAATAGCCAAGTAATGCACATACTTAGCGAAACAAGTAAGAAGGAAGTGACGCTATGGATACGTGGACTTGGCCGTTAATGGCAGTAATATTACTTATTTGCGGTGTCGGGTATGCTTATACGAGACGTATTGCGAAAATGGAGCAAGAGGCTGTTCATAATAATGATCAACCGATTAGTCAGGCTGTTAAAGATAATCCAACGATGCTTAATCCAATTATTTGGGTATATGGCTTAGCGTTTGTTTTTGTATTTATTTTAATTTTTTACAATGTCGTGAAATACCAATGGTTCTAAAGATGTGATGAGGGGGTTGTTAGTTCCCTCTTCACATTTTTTATTGTTGCTATTACATAAAAATTCAATTTTATGAATTAATATTATATATCCTTAAAAATTTATTTGTAGAAATGGAAATTTTATGAGGGACTGTGATATGATTAATAAGTATTTTGCTGTTCTAAAACGAGGAACAGAAAAAGGAGTAGAATACTATGATGTCCTTAAGTAGCAGAGAGTTCCTTGAAATGCCAATTACTGATTTTATCATTTCTTCAGAGAAAGTTGCACATGTTCAAATGGGGAATAATGCAGAGCACGCCTTGCTCGTCCTAACGAAAACAGGCTATTCGTCTATACCTGTACTTGACGCAAAATACCGTCTGCATGGCATGTTAAGCATGCGTATGATTACAGAACCGATTTTGGGAATGGATCATATAGAGTATGAGAGATTAACAGATATTAAAGTAGATGAAATAATGGATAAGAAAGTAGCTACATTAAACATTGGCGATAATTTCCAAAGAGCACTAGACCTTGTAATTAATCATGCATTTTTATGCGTAATTGATGATGAAGGTACCTTCATGGGGATTATGACACGTCGTGTAATATTAAAACAACTAAAAAAACACATCTATCAATTCAATTCTTAATATGACAAAATGAAAGAAGGTCGCCATTAATGGGGCCTTCTTTATTTATAATAAATGATTTAAGCCATATAAGGACGAACAGGAGGTTACTTTTCGATGACTACAACAGAAGCTCAAATTGTAAAAGTATTGTCTGAGGAAGGCAATATGAGAAAAGCAGCTGAACGTTTATTTTTATCCCAACCGGCCCTTTCTCAACGTTTACAATCCATTGAAAAAGACTGGGGAGCACAGTTGTTTTTACGCTCACAAAAGGGATTAACACCTACACCAGCAGGGGAGTTGGTCATACAGTTTGCGATTGATACAATTGCAAAAAAAGAAGAAATTTATGAAATGATTCAGTCATTGAATTCAAAAGTACACGGTACATTGAAAATAGCATGTGCTTCGATTGTAGGGCATACATGGTTACCTAAAGTATTGAAAGATTTTATGACACAATATCCCGAAGCTAAAATTTCACTAATTACAGGTTGGAGTTCAGAAATTGTTAAATCTCTCTATGAGGGGGAGGCGCATGTAGGTATAGTGCGTGGACATACAGATTGGAAAGGCTCGAAGATTCACTTATTCCGTGATACGTTGTATTTAGTAGATAAAGAAATTAAAGAGATTGATGAAGTTTTCGAAACAGATCGTCCATTTATTCAATTCAAAAGTGATTCTAATTATTATCAAGAAATACAACAATGGTGGCAACGGCATTTTAAGTCTAATCCTCGTCGACAAATTACGGTAGATCAAATTGAGACTTGCAAACAAATGGCATTGAACGGAATTGGATACGCCATTTTACCTTCCATCACATTAAGTGGACATGAGGATGTTAATACCATCCCCCTGACGAATAATGAAGAGGAATTTGAGTTAACACGAGATACATGGCTTATTGGTTATGAATCTTCTTTTGAATTGCGCCAAGTGGCAGCTTTTGTAGATCTTGTGAAAAAACACGCTGAATGTCTTTATGATTATTCGAATAGTACGGAAGAAAAGAAATGACAACACTATTATTTTTCGTGTACAATTAGTCCATATTTTCAGAATAGTAGGAGGACGTAACCAATGCAGAAATTAGACGCACAAGAAATTATTGCTTATTTAGCTAATGCCAAAAAAGCAACACCAGTGAAAGTTTATGTAAAAGGTGAAAAAGTAGCAGATCTTTCATTTGGTGAGGGAAGTAAAGTTTTTGGTGAAGGTAACTCAGCTGTTGTATTTGGCGAATGGGCAGAAATTGAAAAAGCTTTAGTAGCTAACGAAGCACAAATTGCTGATTATGTTGTTGAACATGATCGAAGAAATTCTGCGGTACCAACTCTTGACTTAAAAGGTATCAACTCTCGTATAGAACCTGGTGCTATAATCCGTGATCAAGTTACTATAGGAGATAATTGTGTCATTATGATGGGTAGTGTCATTAATATTGGAGCTGAAATTGGCGATCGTACAATGATTGATATGAATGTTGTATTAGGTGGTCGTGCAATGGTAGGAAAAGATTGTCACATTGGAGCAGGAGCTGTGCTAGCCGGTGTAATCGAGCCACCTTCCGCATCTCCAGTTATTATTGAAGATAAAGTAATGATTGGTGCTAATGCAGTTGTTTTAGAAGGCTGTAGAGTAGGAGAAGGTGCTGTAGTTGCAGCGGGAGCAGTCGTTACTAAAGATGTGCCACCTTATACAGTAGTAGCAGGGATGCCAGCAAAAGTCATCAAAGATATTGATGAGAAAACAAAATCAAAAACTGAAATTATGCAAGATCTTCGTAAATTATAAGCAGGTGTATAAGATGAAAAGTTTACTGGAAATTAGACGAGAGTTACATAAAATTCCGGAAGTTGGTTTTAAGGAAGAGAAAACCCAAAAGTATTTACTCACGATCATTGAAAAGTTGTGGAAGCCGTACATTCAAATTGACGTTTGGCGAACGGGCATTATTGTGACGATTAATGGCTCTAATCCACAGTTGAAAATTGGTTGGAGAGCTGATATTGACGGTCTACCGGTTTCAGAAAATACAGGATTGACTTATTCTTCAGAGCATCCAGGTTTTATGCATGCTTGTGGCCATGACTTCCATATGACTATCGCATTAGGTTTAGTGCAGGCCTTTTCAGAAAATCAACCAGAAAACACCGTAATTATATACTTCCAACCAGCTGAAGAAGGTCCAGGTGGTGCAAAGCCTATGCTTGAATGGCTACAAAGTGAAAGACCTGATTTAGTACCAGACACTATTTTTGCCTTACATATCGCTCCTGAATATCCTGTGGGGACTATCGCAACTAGACCAGGTATGCTATTCGCGAATACCTCTGAGCTCTTTATCGATTTAAAAGGGGTAGGTGGCCACGCAGCATATCCTCATAATACGAGAGATATGACAGTTGCAGCTGCTAATCTAATGATTCAACTTCAAACAATTGTCAGTCGGAATATAAATCCTTTAGATAGTGCTGTAGTAACGATTGGAAAGATGACTTCGGGTACTGTTCAGAATATAATTGCTGAAAATGCACGACTAGAGGGTACTATTCGAACGATGTCGGCAGAATCGATGAAATTGATTAAAAAGCGTATAGAAGCAATTTGTAGAGCGACTGAAATAGCCTATGAATGTAAAGTAAGTATTGATTATGGTTCATCTTATTATCAAGTGGAAAATGATGAGCACTGTGCGTATGAGTTATTACGCTTTGCTGAGCAGTTACCTGGGGTTGTAGCTTATGAATGCCCACCAGCAATGACTGGAGAAGATTTTGGATTCTTTTTAAAAGACTTACCAGGTGCTATGTTCTGGACAGGGGCAAATACGCCATATGGTCTTCATCATTCTGCTATGCAACCAGATGAAGAACTAATTAATGTTAATATACAATTTGTAGAACAATTCTTACGTTCATTTACTTTTTATAAATAGTAAAAACCTATAGTGTAATTCTGCACTATAGGTTTTTTTCGTATAAACAGGTCATTTTAATTAATCATAAGAAATATTTTCCTCAGTTTGTAAAAATATATATTTTTGTTATCTATGCAACCAAGTTATTTAAAAAAACGTACTAATAAAAAAGAAGAAAGAGGGGGGATCTCCATTGCGAAGTAGGTTAATATTACTGGTCTCATGTTTTTTATTAATATTTAGCTTTTTACCAGGTATTCAAATGGAGGCATTTGCGGCACCGAAGCTAGATGTGAAGACATCAGTTGGGTTTGCCAATAAAGGTAAATATGATAGGGGATTGCCTATTACAATAACGGTCAAGAACACAGGAACTGCATTTTCTGGTGACATCGTTATTGACTCAATGCAGGACTATAATACTGGAAGTGGTGTCTCCATCCCAGTAGAGATTGGAGAAAATGAAACGAAGTCGATAGAAGTAGCATTCGAACAGTTTTCAGATGCGTATATTGGAAATGGATCAAATCAACAAATGATTCACTTTTTTGAAGGTGGTTGGAAAAAAGGGAAATCGATTGAGTACACCGGTAAAGCAAATATCAATCCACAACTACTTGAAGCTGACATACCAATTGTTTTCACATTAACAAGTAATGCTGATAGGTTATTAGGCTTCACTAAACTTAGTAAAAACAATGCAACTAGAATGGAAGTAATAGATGTTGCACAGTTAACAGACTTTACAATACCTTCAAAAGCAGCTTCTTGGTCAGCGGGAGATGTACTTGTTATTGACGAGTATAAATTAGCTGACCTAACAGAAGAACAACAGCTAGCCATTATTGAATGGGTGAAAAATGGTGGTAAAGCAATTATCGGGGCTTCTATTAACGTAGATGCCGAAGTTGGTTTATTGAAAGAATATTTGCCGTTGACTTTAGGCGAAGAGCGAACAGTATCTAAAGAGACACTCAGAAAGTTAACGAAAGGCGGCAATTTTAAAGAAAACGTAAAAGCTTACGAAGCCAAATTAAATAATAATGCAGAAATTATATTAGAAGCAAACCAATCTCCGCTTGTTGCTAAACTTGCTGTAGGTAAGGGGGAGGTTATACAAACTGCCTTTTCTCTAGGAAATGCTCCTTTGGCAAAAGAAGATGATTACACAAAACTTCTTGAGAAAATAGTACCTTTGAAAGTTAATAACCAATCATTACAATCAACATTAAGTCAAATGAATTGGGAATTAGTCAGTCAAAATGAGATTTTTCCATCATTCCAAGTCTCCGCTATTTTATTACTAGTTATTGTTATCATATATATATTCATTTTAGGACCAGTACTCTATTTTTTACTAAAAAATAAAGATAAACGAGAACATGCATGGTGGATTATTCCCGTATTAGCAATTGTGACTTCTTTGTTCATCTTTTGGTACGGGGCAAAAGATCGTCTATTAAATCCGCAAATTCAGCAAACAGCTGTTTTTAAGGTTAATGATGATAATAGCTTATCAGGTATATATGCATCAGCATTATTATCAAATCGTAGTGGTGACTTTGAATTTACTGCACCAAAAGATACTTCAATGACTATGTCTACTACATATTCAGGTTTCAGAAACTTAAATGATGTACATCAAAAAGCGGTATTAGAACAATATGCCGACCATCAATCATTGACAATTCGAAATAGCCGTTATTGGGCTGTAAGTAACTTGGTTGGCCATACGCAAATTAAAGATGTTGGTCGTTTAGATATTCAGTTAGACGTAGAAAATGGGGCTGTGAAAGGTACAGTTAAAAATAACTTCCCATTTAAAATGAAGGATGTATCAATTTGGTCAGGTGTTAAGTGGTTGGAAATTGGTGATGTTGAACCAAATGAGACTATAAAAGTAACTCAAACAATTAATGGTTCAATATTATTGCCTCCAATGCAAATGGGCATGGTAGGAGTAGAACCAGCAAAAAATAAAAAAGAGCTTCTAAAAAATCGCCAGCAGAGTGCTAGAAACTTAGCTTATCAAATGTTAGGTGATAATGATCAACCAGCTATAGTGGCGTGGGTAGATGAAGCTTTATTACCAATTGAATTAAAAACGCAAAAAGCTGAGCAATCTTCTATGAATTTAATTGTCCAAAATTTTAATCCGAAAACTAATTTATCAGGTGAATTCGTATTACCTGCAAATGCAATGACTAAAGAGATTAATTCAACGATGGGTGGCTACGTTGAACAAACCTTTGAGGATAATAATTCTTGGTATTTAGATGATGGCGAATATGATGTGAATTGGACAATACCAGATTCTATATTAGATAAAAAAGTAAAGTGGACAGAATTACAACTAGCCAATACGGATATGCAAACTTTAACAATCAATTTATATAATGTGAAAAAAGATAAGTTTGAAGAAGTAACCGATGCCAGATTTATAGTTGATAAAGACGTTTCGCAATATATTTCAAAAGATGGTCAAGTTATTTATAAATTAATAAAGAATATTGGGAAATATAATGATTCAAGGACCGTGTTACCAGAATTGCAATTGAAAGGAGAGGTCCAAAAATGATAGAAATTAAAGGGCTAACAAAAAAATATGGTTCCTTTTATGCTTTACAAGGACTGGATCTCTCAATTGGTGAAGGAACAGTATTTGGTTTTGTAGGAGCAAATGGAGCGGGTAAGTCAACGACATTCTCTATTTTGTCAACACTACTGCAACCAACAGCTGGTGATGCATGGATTGATGGTAAAAGTGTAACGAAACACGCTGAGGAAATCCGAAAACTAATTGGATATATGCCTGACTTCTTTGGGGTCTATGACCAATTGAAGGCAGATGAATATTTAGATTTCTTTGGTTCAAGTTATGGTATTCCAGCAGCTGAAAGAGAGAAGTTAATTCCACAACTTTTAGAACTAGTCAATTTAACACATAAGCGCTATGAATATGTTGATGTATTATCACGTGGTATGAAGCAGCGTCTTTGTTTAGCTAGAACGCTTATTCATGATCCAAAAGTTCTTATTTTGGATGAACCGGCATCGGGTCTAGACCCCCGTGCTCGAATAGAAATGCGGGATATTTTGAAACAGCTAAAATCAATGGGTAAGACAATATTAATTTCTTCGCATATCCTCCCTGAGCTTGCGGAGATGTGTGATGAAATTGGTGTTATTGATAATGGGAAATTAATAGCTCATGGATCGGTCTCAACTATTCAAACACAATTACAAGGTGAAAAAGTATTGACTGTGAAGCTGCAAGATGGTCTTGAAAAAGCTATAAGTTTCTTTGAAGAAAATCCGTTTATAACAGGAATTGAAACAGGTGAACAGCAATTAAGTTTCCGTTATCGAGGATCAGATGAAGAACAGATGGAACTATTGAAAAAAGCAGTATTAGCAAATATTCCTATATTATCATTTGCAGAAGAAGAAAAAGACTTAGAAGATGTCTTTATGGCTATTACGAAGGGAGTAGATGAAGCATGAGGTCGATGTTTACTAATCCAGTGCTTATAAAAGAACTTAAGCTAAGATTTCGTGCCTTTAAAAGCTTTTCAGGCATCATGTTTTATTTACTAGCACTCAGCATATTTGTCTTTGGTTTCATTTTTGTATCTATGGAGTTTAATTTAAGTGGTTTCATAAATTCACAAGAAAGCGTACTGTTATTTAGTTTGCTGACTTTTGTTCAACTAGCTTTAACATTGTTTATTACACCAGGTATGACAGCCGGTTCAATTAGTTCTGAACGCGAAAAACAAACGTTAAATATTCTCTTAACTACGGCGCAGTCTTCTTTTCAAATCATTTTTGGGAAAATGAGCTCATCTATCGTTTTTTTATTACTATTATTAATTGCAGGTTTGCCAATTTATAGTTTAGTGTTTTTATTTGGTGGTGTTTCACCTACACAATTACTTGTTATCTTTGCATTTTTGATTTTGACAATGCTTGCTATAGGAAGTATCGGAGTCATGTTTTCGACAATACTTAGGAAGACTATTCTTTCTATGATTGTGACGTATGGATCGATGCTATTTTTAACAGGTGTGACGGCGTTTTTCTTTTTGATCTCAGTGCAGATGAATGTATCGAGCACAACAGGTGTGACAAGTAACCCATCAATTTTTGCTTATTTCTGGGGTACCATTAATCCAATTGCTTTAATGATGACACTCATTAGCCCTGAAATGTTGGAGAGTTTCTATGAAGTGACAAAAATTCATTTTCCAATTTGGGCAGGATATTTAATATTCTATTCCATTGTGACCGTTGTCTGCTTGTTTATTGCTATAAAAAGACTACGTGTTAACATGAAAAAAGCGAGATGAGGAGGGTAATCGATGAACGAACAAAGTCGTTTAGCACACGCAGTAAAAAAGGCAAAAACGAGTCTTGTTCTTGAGCATTTATTTACTAAAATTCAGTTGGCACTACTAGTCGCATTGAGTGTTAGTTTTATATTAATGATTGTCTCTCGATTCTTTGTTTTTCCTTACTATTCTCAAATTGCACTCATAGCATTTATCATGACTTTTGTTTCTTGGGTACTTTATATTTTGTGGACGAAGCCATCAAAAGAGCAGTCAATATATGCACTTGATGGCTATTTTCCACATAATCAATTGCGTACTGTTTTTTCGATAGACGATACTTCGACGCCATTGTATCAACATTTACTGAAGCAGACAGATGATCATGCTGAAATAGCGTTGCTCAAGTTTAAAGCAAGAGAGAAGAAAATCGTGCATGTACCCTACATATTAGGTAGTTTTTTTATTGCCATTGCAATTTTCGCTCTTACTTTATTTCCTGCAACAACACAATTAGCTGCAAAAGATGCCGAGCAAGAAAATAAGATCATTACAGACATGAAAAAAGAAGTGAAAAAGCTTGAGAAAAAGGCAAAGTCAGAAGAAGTAAAAAAGGAATTAGCGAAGCTACAGGAAAAGCTAAAAGAAACTAAGACATCTGAAGAAGCGTTACGTGAGTTAGTGAAAAAGCAAAAGGAATTACAATTAAAAGAGCAGCAATTATTAGAGAAAAAGGAACTAGCTAAAAGTGATGAAAAGGGCGAAGGGAAAGGATTATCAAAGGAGGAAGTGAAAGAATTAGCCGATTTGCAAAAAGCGAATGACTTATTGCTGAATAAGGCTAAAGATGCACAAACTGCGATGAGTCAACAGGGAAAGCCACTCTCCCAATCGCTGCAATCCGCGTTACAAAATCAGCAAGCAAATGTTCAAAATCAAAATCAATCGGCTACTTCAAATAGCAATGCTAGTCAGAGTTCCAATCAAAATGGAAGTAGTTCACAAAATAGTAGTACTTCTCAATCAAATACGCATAGTAATCCTAATCCGAACGGAAAGAATCCAAGCCAAGGCCAGGGTCAAGGCCAAGGCCAAGGCCAAGGTCAAGGCCAAGGCCAAGGTCAAGGTCAAGGCCAAGGCCAAGGCCAAGGTCAAGGCCAAGGTCAAGGTCAAGGTCAAGGTAGTGGTTCAGGCTCAGGCACTGGTCAGGGGGCAGGGCTCGGTCAAGGCAATCGCAATTTGCTAGCAATCCCAGAACGTATTGGCAGTAAAGGGGAAACATCAGTAGACTCCGGTAAAATGGGTGATGGTAGTGCTGCAGAAATTCATGAAACAGAAAATGGCCCAGTTCACAAAGGATCAATAAGACCTTATGACGAAGTCGTTGGAAGTTATAAAGATTCGTATTTCCAAACAACAGATCGACTGCAATTACCAAAAGAATTACAGAATATTGTTCAAAATTATTTTTCTACGATTGAAAACAAATAGAGGAGGAAATCCATGTCATACACACCGGAGCAATATTTAGCGATGAGTGAAAAATTACAAGCTGTTCGAGACGAAATTGGTCGCTTTATCGTTGGGCAAGAAGAGGCAATCGATTATACAATGTTTGCTGTTCTTGCTGATGGCCATGCTTTACTAGAAGGGCTTCCAGGGTTAGGGAAAACGATGTTGATCCGAACAATTTCTGAAGTTCTTGACTTATCGTTTTCACGTATTCAATTTACGCCAGACTTAATGCCAACGGATATAACAGGTACGAGTGTTATTGAACGTTCAGCAGATGGAAATCAGCGATTTTCTTTCCAAAAAGGGCCTATATTCAGTCAAATGGTATTAGCCGATGAAATTAATCGTGCAACGCCAAAAACTCAAAGTGCACTATTAGAGGCAATGGGTGAAAAAACAGTAACTGTTCTTGGTGATACAAAGAAAATGGCAAAACCATTCTTTGTATTAGCTACACAAAATCCAATCGAAATGGAAGGAACCTATCCTTTACCAGAAGCGCAAATGGACCGTTTCCTTTGTAAAATACTAGTCCCGACTCCATCAAAAATAGAACTGATGGAAATCATGAAAAGAACGACAGGTACAATTTCAATTGAATTACAAAAAATAATGAACGATACAGAAATTGTTGAATTGCAAGAAATGGTGAAAGGAGTAATGATAGCTGATGATATGCTTTCTTATGCGGTGGATTTAGTTGTCGCTACGCATCCAGATAGTCCTGATACGATTGATGAAGTAAAACAGTTTATCGAGTATGGTAGTGGTCCTCGAGGATTGCAAAGTATAGTAAAACTTGCAAAAGCACGTGCTCTAATTAATGGCCGCTATCATGTGTCTATTGCAGATATAAAAACTGTAGCAAAACCAGCTCTCCGCCATCGATTAATGCTTAATTATGAAGGAGAGGCTGCGGGCTTAAAAGTTGACGATGTACTAAATACTTTACTTGAAAAAATGAAACAAGGGCAAGTTGTATGATGCAATCAAATTTTTTGCTGCCAAATGAATGGGCTAGTAAAATCCGCCGGTTGTCTTTAAATACAGCTACAAAAATACGTGGCCATCATAAAGGAGCGAATCGGTCACAGCGATTTGGAGCTTCACTAGATTTCTCTGATTTTAGAGAATATCATCCAGGTGACGATGTTCGACAATTGGATTGGAATGTCTTTGCGAGAACTGAGAAATTCTTTATTAAACGCTTTTTAGATGAGCAAGAGATGCGTGTTCATATAGTACTTGATACAACGAAATCGATGGGTGAGGAGTCAAAATGGCTATTCGCACGGCAGCTAACTACCGCTTTAGGCCTTATGGTATTAAATAAGGATGATCGATTAACATTTTCATATGTATCAGACAAGCCGACACCACTATTTCGTCGCAAGGGCGCTACTTATCAAAGGGCATTTGAAAAGACGGTATCAGATTTATCGGAACCAATTTTCACCGAATCTTTTGCTGAACATGCTTTACAAACTTTGCCTAAGGATGCAACAATATTGATAATTATTTCAGATGTACTTGAACCACTTGAAAAATGGAGCGCTTTTTTGAGTAAAACGCCGAGATTTGCAAAGGATGTTCGACTTCTCCAAGTACAATCACCTGACGAAAAATTACCAACTTACACTGGGGATGTACGATTAGTTGATGTTGAGACTTCATCGAGTGTAAATGTATCTATGTCACAAAATGTACGTCGATCATATGAAGAAAAACAACAGGAACATCAATTAGAGCTTGAAACAATATGTAGAAAATATGGTGTACAACATTTAACTGTGCAAGTGGTAGATGGGCTCCAACACGTTCTATTTAATCAACTAGTCAAAGCAAAATGGTTACAGTGAGGTGAAGTAAATGGGATTTAATCAACTACCGTTTCTATTAACAGCAATCTTTCCTCTAACGGTATTAATTTATTATTTTTTCCGTAAAAAATATGTGGTGAAACAAATTTCCTCCACGCTTTTTTGGGACGAAGTAATGAAAGAAACGAAAGCTTCACCTTATTTACAACATTTACAACGAAATGCCCTATTTTATTTGCAAATGCTTGGACTTATTTTACTTGTTATCGCTTTATCACAGCCTTATTGGAAAACAAAATCTATTGCTGGAGATCAAATTATTTGGATAGTAGATACGTCAGCTACAATGCTATCGGAAAATGAAGGACAAACGATATTTGAGGCACATCAAAAAGAGATGCTAGATTTAACAAATAAGCTCGGTGGGAAGGCAGTTACAATTATAACAACTGGATCAGAACCACAAGTAGTATTGCGTAATGAAACAAATACTAAGACGATTCAAAATGCCGTAAATTCTTTAGAAGTTACATATGCTAATGAACAGTTTCCAACAATGTTAGATTTTTTACAAACATTCATTAGCAAGAAATCAACAGTTATTTATTTGTTCACGGATGCGATAGAACGTGAACAATTACCATTGGAATTACCAGACGTTAAATGGATTGTTAAAGGGGCACCAGATAACCTACAGAACATTTCATTGCAGCGCTTTGGTGCAACAAAAGTAGAAGGTCAACTGAAGGCGATTGCTCAAGTGAAAAATGATACGAGTAAAGAACAACAAGTAACAATTTTAATTACTAATGATAAAGGTAAAGAGTTAACAGAAAAGAAAATTACTATCCCTGCAAATAAAGAAGAACGTGTTCTCTTCGATAATCTTCCTAATCAAACAGCTTTAACAGCTAAGTTAAAGGTCATGGATGACTACAAAGTAGATAACGAAATGACCATTTTGATACAGCAAAATATATCTAAAATTTTAGTTGATCAAGGATTACAGCAATTAGTACAAAAAGCTTTTCAGGCGATGGATTTCCCAGTAAGCATAGTGCCATCATTACAATTAGGAGATTCGAAGGATGATGCAATTCTCGTTACAAACCAATCGAGGTTGTTAGAGCAACAAAAGCAACCAGTTCTTTTAATTGGGCGTGATGATAAAAAAGCAAAAGAAGTAAAGGGAGAACTGAAAACGAAGGATTCTAACCTCTTTGCTTATGCTCCAATAAAAGATGTATACGTCAATGAGTTGTATCCTGCGTTTACAGATTATAAAACGATTGCAACAATTGGAGATGCGCCATTTATTCAAATTTCACCTGTAGGACATATTGCTGTTTTAGCCGATATACAAATGACAGATTGGCCGCTTCACCCTTCATTCCCTTTATTCTTATGGAGTGCAAAAGAAAGCCTTGCTAGTAGTGGCAGTGATATCGGCACGTTTTCACCGAATGAAAGACGTATTATTTCTTTGGCAGGAACAGATGGTGGAGAAAAAGGGTATGAAATTTATACTCAAGACGGGGAATACATTCGTAGCTTTGAAGATGGTAACAGTTTTATCGCACCTATTAAACCAGGACTCTATATGATGAAATCGAGTAATGAGGAAAAACGCTTCGTAGTTACATTACAGCAGCAAGAGAAAGTAATTGCTAAAGGGACTTCATTTGAATATGGAGAGACTATGGATAAAAAAGCAACTAATTATATACAGCAACCTCTAGTGCCATTATTATTATTGTTGATTATCACATTATTACTAGTTGAATGGGAGGTGCAACGTCGATATGGATTTACGCATTGACCATCCTCTCTATCTTTTGTTATTCATACCAGTTCTAATGTATTTTGGATGGGCATGGCTACAAAGTAGTAAACGTTATAATAAAGAAAATAAAATTATTTTCTACATGCGTGTAGTAGCAATCAGTTTACTTATTTTTGCATTGAGCGCCCCTTATATTTTATTGCCGGTAAAGGAAGAACAAGTAGTCTTTTTAGTAGATCGTTCTGCCTCTATGAAAGGAACTGAAAAAGATATTGCAAGTTGGATTCAAGAAAGTATTGAAAGTAGTAAGTATTACCAATCTAAAGGGGTTTATAGCTTTGCTTCAGGAGTACAAACTGATCTTGGCTTAACCGCTGATAACATCAATTTGCCAGTATGGCCAGCTATAAAAGATAGTGGACAAACTAATTTAGCAAATGCCTTACAGCTAGTATCGAATGTAGTAGATCGTAATAAGGCTACTCGTATTGTATTATTTTCAGATGGAGTAGAAACAGCGGGTTCAACAATGGATCAACTTAGTCGGCTACAAAATAGTAATATTCAAATTGATACAGTAAAAGTAGATAAACCAGTAAAACAAGATGTTGCCATTACATCTTTTGAAACGCCACCAGTGGCATATAAAGGTGAACGGCAACAGTTAACAGTACAAATAGAAGCATCGACAAATACGACAGGTGAGTTACTTTTATCGGCGAATGATAAAGTAATTGAAAAACAAAAAGTCCAGTTAGATAGTGGTTCAAATACAGTTACATTCCGTCATACGGTAAAAGGTGACGGTCTCATTAAATATGATGTGCAACTTAAAATGGCAGAAGATGCCTTACTCGAAAATAATGAATTAACGAGTGTAACCACTGTACAAGGAACACCACATATATTATTAGTGCACGGAGATGATGTGAAATCGAGTAGCCTATCAAATATCATTGACCAGAGTACGATGAAGGTAGATGACATCTCGGCGATAGAATTACCGTCAATGCAGTCATCTTATATTGGCTATGATGCTATTATTTTTGACAATGTCTCAGGGCATTTAGTCGGGGAAAAGAAAATGGCGATGATTGAACAGGCAGTGAAAAACTTTGGAATGGGATTTATGATGATTGGTGGGGAAAATAGTTTTGGTCTCGGTGGTTATTTCAAAACGCCGATTGAAACCATTTTACCTGTTGAAATGGAAGTAAAGGGTAAAGAACAGATTCCTTCTCTTGGTTTAACAATTGTCTTAGACCGTTCAGGTAGTATGAGTGGTAACAAAATTAATTTAGCAAAAGAAGCAGCTGCACGATCAGTTGAATTATTACGTGAGGAGGATACGTTTGGATTTATCGCGTTTGACGATAGGCCATGGGAAATTATCCCTCCAACCCCGGTAGAAGATAAAAAGCAAGTGATTGAGCAAATTTTATCTGTCGCACCAAATGGAGGAACAGAAATTTATACTTCATTAAGCTTAGCTTATGAACGTATGCAAGATATAAAGTTACAGCGCAAGCATATTATATTATTAACAGATGGTCAGGCAGCAACAAATAATTCATATGAGCAGCTAATTGCGGAAGGTAAAAAAGCGAATATTACACTTTCTACAGTTGCGATTGGACAAGATTCTGATCGGGGATTACTTCAATATTTAGCGGAAGCAGGTGCAGGTCGATTCTATGATGTAGTAGATGAAGAAACAATTCCGTCTATACTTTCTCGTGAAACGTCGATGTTGACTCGCACATATATTGAAGACAATCCGTTTTATCCCATCATTGGTGGAGGGACAAAATGGCAAAGTCTCTTTAAAGATGGCGTGCCGAAAATGAATGCTTATATCGCTACTACAGCAAAGCAAACGGCTAATGTCATTGCTGAAAGTGAAAAGGATGATCCTATCTTTGCTGAATGGAAATACGGTCTAGGAAAGACAATGGCCTTTACATCGGATACAACAGGCAAGTGGAGTGGAGATTGGGCTCGCTTTCAAGGATGGTCGGATTTTTGGAACATGACCGTGTCAGAGCTACTCCCAGCATATAAAGAGGTACCCTATAATATCCAACAGCAGAGCGACGGTTCTTTTATTGTTTCAGACCCGACAGCACAATCGGCCTTTATGGACTTAGTTGTTGTAGATGAAAAAGGTGAAGAGTTATCAATCACAGAAGAACCTTTAGCCCCTGGTAAAACACGTGTGAAATTTGAACATGGACCTGGATTAGTATTCTTCAGAGTTTCAAATGATGAAAAAGGTATGTATCAAGCGGGACTGACTATTCCTTATAGTACAGAATATAAAATACAGCCTGACAATACAAAGTTACTAAAAGAGCTTTCAACAAAAACTAATGGTAAGGAACTAACAGATCCAGCAGAAGCCTTTCGTAAGCTTCCCACATCAAGTTCAAACGAGCAGAGTATTACACAATGGTTAGTGTTTACTGCGATGTTATTGTTCTTTATTGATATCACATTAAGACGATTCGGTTTGACTTCATTACTGAATATTCCAAAGGGATTTCGTAGAACAAAAAAAGAAACCAAACATGAAGACCATCTCAATGTTAGTGAACTATTAAAAAATAAAAAACCACGTTAAAAAGGCGGCTCGAGTTTGAGCCGCCTTTAAATATATTTAATTAAGCAAGTGCTGCTTTTTTCTTTGCCCAAACAGCAGTTAAGGAGAAGCAACTAACAAGTATAATTGTCCCGAAAACATATGGACTATTCATATTCCAATCGAATAATATTCCTGCAAGTGCAGGACCAATCATATTACCTAAACTCATGTATGCATTATTCATACCAGCAGCAAAACCTTGTTCATTGCCAGCAGTTTTTGAAATTAGTGTATTAACAGCTGGGCGAATTAAAGTTGTAGCTGTTGAGAATATAGTTGCTACAAGTAACATGATAAAGAATCCACTAACGAATAATATTCCTAGCATACTAATAGATGCAACTGCAAGACCAAATAAAATAATTTTCATTTCGCCGAATTTTTTAAATAACTTATTTAATGCAAAGCCTTGAACAATGACACCAACAAAACCACCAACAGTCATTAATATGGCGATATCAGTTGCAGTGTATGCAAACTTATATGTTAAGAACATCGATAATGTCGCTTGGAAATTTGAAATTCCAAATGAGAAGACAAAGACAACAATAAGTAGTACAAAGTATGAGGCATGGAATGAACGGGTTAATTGCTTGAATATGTTATCACCTTTTACAACATTCTGTATTATAGGCTTTGTCGCTGGTAGTAAGATGAGAGATAGCACCCCTGCGATTATAGAAGCAGACCCTGCAAAATAGAATGGGAAGTGTAGACTAACATTAGACAAAAAGCCACCAATTCCAGGTCCAATCATAAAGCCTAGTGAAATCGCTGCACCAATCAGCCCCATTGCTTTTCCACGTTCATCAATGGTTGTAATATCTGCTACATAGGCCATAATTGGCGGTACAATAAAGGCAGATCCGACTCCCGTTAAGAACCGACAAACGAATAGCATCCAAAGTTCTGTAGATAAGCCAAAAGAAACTTGTGCAATACCGTTTAAAATTAGACCAAAAACTATTAATTTTTTTCTACCTATTTTGTCAGATAGATTACCTGCAATAGGGGAGAACAGAAACTGCGCAAAAGCTATTATAGCTATTAAAAAGCCGAGTACTTGTCCTGCTGCACCAAACAGTTTTAAATATGTGGGCATTATAGGAATAATAAGACCAACAGCACTCATCGTGATAAACATATTAAACATTAATAAAATCAATGCCAATTTATTAGAAGATTTCATATATTACTCTCTTTCTTTAAGAAGTATTTCGTGTTGCTAATTAATGTCGCTGTTAGAATTATACAGCTTGTTCAGATGTTAAGCAACAAAAGAAGCTCAGAAGGTTTACACCTACCGAGCTTCTTTATTTTATCGTATGGACATTTTAAATTTCAAGAAAAACTCATTGTACTCACCGATTTTTTCTTTACCTAAATTTTTATACACATGCAAATTATTTCGAACTTCTTTAGAAGGATAGTAACGTTCGTCGTTGACTACTTCAGGATCCATTAATTTTAATGCAGCTTTATTCGGTGTAGAGTATCCTACATAATCTGCATTTTGAGCAGCCACTTCAGGATCTAACATAAAGTTAATGAATTTATGCGCACCAGTAATGTTTTTAGATGTTTTAGGAATAACCATGTTATCAAACCATAGATTCGAACCTTCTGATGGTACATTGTATGTTAAGTCCTCATTCTCATACATCATATCAGCGGCTTGACCTGACCAAGTTAAAGCAACAGAGGCATCACCATTGACCATTAATTGCGTTACTTCATCTCCGATAATGGCTTTGACATTCGGAGCCATTTTTATTAATTTGTCAGTTGCTGCCTTTAATTCATCAGTATCAGTAGAATTAAGTGATTTTCCCATACTGTTTAAGCTAACACCTAAAACTTCACGAGCACTATCAACTAATATCACTTTTCCTTTTAGAGATGGATCCCAAAGATCATCCCAGCTATTAAAATCTTGACCTTTTAACATTTTTGGATTATAAACAATTCCTACAGTTCCCCAAAAGTAAGGGACTGAGTATTCATTCTTCGGATCAAAGTCCAAATCTAAGAAATCTTCATCGATGTTCTTGATATTAGGAATTTGTTTGTAATCGATAGGAAGTAGTAATTCACGTTCTTTCATTTGCTCGATCGTGTATTCAGATGGCATAGAAATATCATAAGATGTACCACCTTGCTCAATTTTCGTCATCATCGCTTCGTTTGAATCAAATGTTTCGTAAATAACGTGAATACCAGTTTCTTTTTCAAATTGTTTCAGTAAGTCAGGGTCAATATATTCGCCCCAGTTGTAAATGGTTAAAATATCTTTTCCTGATTTCCCGGAAGTTTGGTCCATTACACTTGCAGCATACATCAGTACTGCGCAAACAAGAATTATGCCAACTGTATAGCGTACTAATGACTTCATTTAGGAACCTCCGATCCACGAGCGCCTTTACTACGGTTTGTGATGAAGTAATAACCGAGCACAAGTAACATCGTAACAAAGAATACTAAGCCTGAGATAGCATTAACAGTTAAAGACACACCAGCGCGTGCCATAGAATAGATTTCAACGGATAAAGTACTAAAGCCATTTCCGGTAACGAAAAACGTCACTGCGAAATCATCAAGGGAATAAGTTAAAGCTAAAAAGAATCCAGCGAAAATACCTGGTTTGATATAAGGTAAAATAACACGAGTTAAAATATCGCGACGTGATGCACCTAAATCAAGTGCGGCATCAATTAGAGAAGAATTCATTTCTTGTAACTTAGGTAAAACCATAATGACAACAATTGGGATACTAAAAGCAACGTGAGCTAATAATACAGAACTAAAGCCTAAATTAACTCCAACCATTGTGAATAAGATCAAGAAAGATGCCCCAATAATAACGTCTGGACTTACAATTAAAATATTATTAAGTGAAAGAACAGTGTTACGTAGTTTGTGATTACGTATCGAAACAATTCCAATCGCACCAAGAGTCCCAATCATAGTGGAAATGAGTGCGGACAATAATGCTACTACAACTGTATTAATTAAAATGTTGATCAAACGTGTATCATCAAATACAGCTTTATAATGTTCCAACGTAAATGATTCAAAATTTGTCATCGTTCCGCCACTGTTAAAAGAGTAAAATACTAAAAACAGAATAGGCGCATACAAAACGACAAATACCAAAGCTAAATACAGCTTTGAACCTTTACTTAGCTTTTCCATTTTGTGATGCCCCTTTCTCTTTTTGACCAGTGAGTAGCATGATGATGAACATAAATAGTATTAAGAAAACTGCGATTGTCGAACCCATTCCCCAGTTCTGAGTAACCAAAAACTGTTGTTCAATTGCAGTCCCAAGTGTAATAACTCGGTTACCTGCAATAAGTCGAGTTATCATAAATAGAGATAACGAAGGGATAAATACTGCTTGAATTCCTGATTTAACACCGTTCATTGTCAGTGGTAATATAACTCGACGGAATGTGGTCAGTTTTGAAGCACCTAAATCACGAGAAGCATAAATAAGTGCTGGATTTAATTTATCCAATGCATTGAAAATCGGTAAAATCATAAACGGGATGAAAATATAAACAGCCACAAAGACAAAACTAGCATCAGTAAATAAGATTTGTTGTTCTGGAATGCCAATTGTTTTCAAAACTGCATTAATAGGACCACTCATACCGAAAATCCCGATAAATGCGTACGTTTTTAAAAGTAAGTTAATCCATGATGGAATAATAATTAATATAAGCCAAAGTTGTTTTTGCTTTGTTTTAGTAATTAAATATGCCGTAGGATAAGAAACTAATAAAGAAAATACGGTAATCAGAAATGCGTACCAAAATGAACTTAGTGTCATTTTTAAATAAACGCCTGTAAAGAAGTTCTGATAGTTAGCGAATGTAAAATTACCATTTAAATCAAGAAGTGAGTAATACACAACTAATATAATAGGGGCAATTACAAAGAGAGCAATCCATAAATAATATGGAACGAGTGTAAATGGGCTGTTTTTGTTATTTCTCATCTTCTTCATCTCCATATGATTCTAAACGTTTGTCAAAGTCTTCCTCTGTCTCGTTTAGACGCATAACGTGAATGGCTTCAGGATCAAAATCTAGGCCGATTTTCGTACCAACTGTTGCTTTTTTTAAAGAGTGTACAAGCCATTCATTTCCATCTTTATCATAGGTAGATAATTCATAATGTACACCGCGGAATAATTGTGTATCTACAGTTACTTCTAGCTTACCATTTTCAAGTGACGTAATTTCTAAATCTTCAGGTCGAATTACGATGTCTATTTTTTCATTTGGATTTAAACCTTGGTCAACACATTCGAATGTTTTGCCAGCGAATTTCACGACAAAGTCTTCAATCATCGTACCAGGTACTATATTTGATTCGCCAATGAAATCAGCAACGAATCGGTTAATTGGTTCGTCATAAATATCAACTGGCGTACCACTTTGTTGAATAGTACCCTCGTTTAAAACGAAAATTTCATCCGACATTGCTAATGCTTCTTCTTGATCATGTGTGACAAATACAAATGTTTTACCTAGTCGCTGTTGTAATTCACGAAGTTCATATTGCATCTCTGTACGAAGCTTTAAATCTAATGCTGATAATGGTTCATCTAATAAGATGATTTCAGGATCATTCACGATTGCTCGAGCGATAGCAACGCGTTGGCGTTGACCACCGGACATTTCAGAAATTTCACGATTGCCATAGCCTTCTAAGTTAACGAATTTTAATGCTTCATTTACACGAGTTGTTATTTCAGCATTTTTTAGTTTTTTAATACGCAATCCAAATGCTACATTTTCAAACACATCTAAATGTGGGAATAGGGCATAGTCTTGGAATACAGTATTTACTTGTCTTTCATTTGCAGGAACATTATTGATTTTCTTCCCATTGAAATAAATCGAGCCACTCGTTGGCTCCATGAAACCAGCGATTAGGCGGAGAATTGTTGTTTTACCACAACCAGATGGACCTAGTAGCGTGTAAAACTCACCTCTTTCTAATTCAAAACTGATGTCTTTTAATACGACAGTGCCATCAGAATAAGACTTTGACACGTTTTCAAAGCGGATAATTGAGTTTTCAGTCATGTGGGGCCTCCTAAACTATAAATAAGATTCGGTTGCGACGAGTAAAAGCTCGGTTTTTCCTGCGTGAGCATTAAACAGTTGATGAGTATCTGAAGCATCGAAATAGACCGCATTTCCTGCAGTTGCGATATATTCTTCTTTACCTAATACAAGTCGAACACGCCCAGTTAAAACATAGATAAATGTTTCAGAGAGAGAAGGCTCAAATTGTTTGAATTCACCGTTTTGTTCAAATGTTAAAATGACAGGTTCAATTTCTTTTTCATTAGAAGTTGGAATAAGCCATTGAATACGATATTTTTTATCTTCGTCTGTAAAGATTGTTTGGTCCTCATCTGTGTAGACGACCTTTTGTTCTTCTTGTTCATCATCAAAAAAGTCTTTTGGTGTTGAGCCAAGAACTTCTAGTAATGTGAAGAGAGTTTCAATAGAAGGGGAGTTTAAATCTCTTTCTAATTGTGAGATGTAACCTTTGCTCAAATCTGTTCTTTCACCTAACTCTTCTTGGGTAAGTCCCTTTTTTAGGCGAAGTCGTTTAATCTTTTTGCCGATTTGCATCTACCTTGCTCCTCGATTGTTTACTATTCGTAAACTTAAAGAATCGAAAGTTTACTTTAACGAAACTTTTAGTTTACTCAAACGATATCTATTATACAAAATTGACAGCATTTTTCAACCGTTTTTAGAAAAAAATAATAGCAGTATTGAAAGTTTATGAGAAAATATTTGAAGTTTTAAGATGAAAATGGTTATTCTCTATATTTTCATACCCTAAATGGAAAGAAAGTATTCTATTTATATAGGAGATGATTTCGTCAAATTGTTCTCGTAATAAAAAAATAAGCATATTTAACAGGAAGTTCTCAATTAACCGAAGTTATTAAATATAAAAAACCGAATGCATCTTCGCATTCGGTAGACATTACTAATATTAACCTCAAAACTCCAGAGCTCTCTTCACATCATTAATATAGGTACTACTGACAGGAAGTTCAGTATTATCTTTCAAAACAATCATTAAATTTGACGAGAAATCTCTTGTTATTTTTTGGATAGAATGAATATTCACTATATAAGAACGATGAATTCTTAAAAAACAGTCAGGTAAGCGTCTATGTAACTCTTTTAATGTTAAGTTCGTTTTGTATTGTTCACTTTTAGCATAAAACCAGCTTTTTTTATTTAAGCTTTCAAAATGTGAAACTTTTTCAATTGCGATAGGCGCCCATTCATCTTGTTGTTTACCAGTAATAAAGCGGAAAGGTTCTTTTACAGCTAAATGATGATTGGGTGGTAATATGACTAATAGTGCTGCATGTTGCCCTTGTAAGTCGATCGGATAACCAATGCAGTAATAGGGTGTACCCAATATCGCTTCTTCTACAACAGCTTCGATCTTTCTTCTTTCTTGAATGACTCGTTCAGCAATGCTCCCTTTTTTTATCCCTTGGCCATTGTTTAAATGTGCATCATAATCGCCTGCCACATAATAGATGTAAGAGTCTCCGATAGCAATCGCCAGCGTTGCCTCCTGTGGAACCCAATCCGCTAACAAATTCTTGTATTGATCAACTAAACCTTTTGCAAAACCAACTTTATCCTCAACCATTTGAAGTGCCCCCTCAACTCATCTTGGAAAAACATTCTTTCATCGTAAAAAAATGGGTTTTTGTCAAAAAACAATAACAAAAATTAGAAACTGTTATATATTAATTTATAACAACGTTATCTGTTATGCAACACTTAATTCGAGCAGATTTTAACGTAAATTAATTGGAAGGTGTGGATTGTTATGTTATCAAGACAACAACAAGTGGAGCGATTAGAAAAGAATTGGGCTGAAGAAGGGCGTTGGTTAGGAATTGAACGTCCATATAGTGCAGAAGAGGTAATTAAATTACGTGGTTCTGTAATTATTGAACATACATTAGCAAAAAAAGGTGCAACACGTCTATGGAAATCTTTACATGAAGAAGATTTTATCAATGCTTTAGGTGCATTGACAGGTAATCAAGCTGTACAACAAGTTAAAGCGGGTTTACAAGCAATTTATCTAAGTGGTTGGCAAGTAGCAGCAGATGCAAACCTTTCAGGACAAATGTATCCTGATCAAAGCTTATACCCGGCTAATAGCGTTCCTGCGGTTGTTAAGCGAATTAACCAAGCATTACAAAGAGCAGATCAAATTGATCATGCAGAAGGACGCGAAGATGGCTTTGATTGGTTCGCACCGATTATAGCAGATGCTGAAGCAGGTTTTGGCGGACCTTTAAATGTTTTTGAATTAGTTAAAGGTATGATTGAATCAGGAGCATCAGGAGTTCACTTAGAAGACCAATTAGCTTCGGAGAAGAAATGTGGTCATTTAGGTGGTAAAGTTTTACTTCCAACACAAAATGCAATTCGTAATCTAATCTCTGCAAGGCTAGCAGCTGATGTTTTAGATGTACCTACAATTTTAATTGCACGTACTGATGCAGATGCAGCAGATATGGTTACAAGTGATATCGATCCAAGAGATGCAGAGTTTATAACAGGGGAACGTACTCCTGAAGGATTCTTCCGTACAAAAGCGGGTATTGATCAAGCGATTGCACGTGGCCTAGCTTATGCGCCGTATGCAGACTTAATTTGGTGCGAAACATCAACACCAGACTTAGAAGAGGCAAAGAAATTCGCTGATGCAATTCGTGCAAAATTCCCAAATAAAATGCTTGCGTATAATTGCTCACCATCCTTCAATTGGAAAGCAAACTTAGATGATGAAACAATCGCTAAATATCAAGTTGAACTAGGCAAGATGGGTTACAAATTCCAATTTGTAACGTTAGCTGGATTCCATGCGCTAAACCACAGCATGTTTGAACTAGCGCATGATTATAAAGACAATGGCATGGCTGCATACTCTAAACTTCAAGAAGCTGAATTCTCTAACGAAACAAAAGGATATACAGCTACAAAACATCAACGCGAAGTAGGAACTGGTTACTTTGATGAGGTATCACAAGTGATTTCTGGGGGAACATCATCTACAACTGCGATGAAGGGTTCTACAGAAACAGCACAATTCATTTAATCATAAGGGGGATGGGCTATGAGTACTAAACAAGTAACTTCTCAAGAAATAAAAATTTTAGGGGAACAATTGGCAGCGAGCAAAGAAATTTTAACAATTGAAGCCTTGCAATTTATAGCTTCGTTACACCGGCAGTTTGATCAAAGAAGAAAAGAATTATTAGAAGAACGTCAAAATAGACAACAGCGCATCGATGCTGGTGAGAAACTAGATTTTCTTCCAGAGACAAAAGAAATCCGTGATGGAGAGTGGACTATTGCTCCACTTCCTGCAGATCTACAAGATCGTCGAGTAGAAATTACGGGTCCTGTAAATCGTAAAATGGTCATTAACGCACTGAATTCTGGGGCAAAAATGTTCATGGCATGTTTTGAAGACGCAACATCACCAACTTGGGACAATATGATTGAAGGGCAAGTGAATATGCGTGATGCAGTTCGAAAAACAATTTTCTTTACACAATCATCAAATGGTAAAACATATCAATTAAATGACAATCCAGCTGTCTTACTTGTTCGCCCACGAGGGTTACACTTACTAGAGAAGAATATAGAAATTGCTGGTGAACAAATCGCTGGAGGTCTGTTTGATTTCGGTTTATATGTCTTCCACAATGCGAAGGAGTTAGTGGCCCGAGGATCAGGTCCTTATTTCTACTTACCAAAACTTGAAAGCCACTTAGAAGCACGACTATGGAATGATGTATTTATCTATGCCCAAGAGCAACTTGGTCTTCCTCAAGGAACAATTAAGGCAACTGTCTTAATCGAAACGATAACAGCTGCATTTGAAATGGATGAAATTTTATATGAATTGCGTGAGCATTCCGCAGGTCTAAATTGTGGACGATGGGATTACATTTTCAGCTATTTGAAACGATTACGCAATCAGACAGAAGTTATTTTACCTGATCGTGGTCAAGTGACAATGACATCGCCATTCATGCGTGCGTACACTTTGAAATGTGTGCAAACTTGTCATAAACGGAATGCACCAGCTATTGGGGGAATGGCTGCGCAAATTCCAATTAAAGATAATCCTGAGGCAAATGAAATCGCTTTTGGTAAAGTGAGAGAAGATAAGCGTCGTGAAGCATCAGATGGTCATGATGGAACGTGGGTTGCCCATCCTGGGTTAGTATCAGTAGCTATGGAGCAATTTGATGAACATATGAAAACACCAAACCAGATTAATCGTAAAAGGGAAGATGTGCATGTTACAGCAGAAGATTTGTTAGAAGTGCCTGTAGGAACGATTACGGAGGCAGGCTTACGACTCAATTGCAGTGTAGGGGTTCAATATATCGCTTCATGGCTACGAGGTAATGGAGCTGCGCCAATCAATCATATGATGGAAGATGTGGCTACAGCAGAAATTTCACGCTCACAAACTTGGCAATGGATTCGTCATCCGCGAGGGGTACTTGATGATGGTCGTAACATTAATGAGCAACTATTTATAGAAATATTACAACAAGAACTCGTAGAAATTGAGCAACAAGTTGGCCAAGAAAACTTCCAGAATGGTCGTTATGAGGAAGCGGCAGACATTTTCAAATTCTTGACGTTAAAACCGTCGTTTGAGGAATTTTTAACTTTACCAAGCTATAGTCATATTCAATAACAGAAACGGAGGAGATTACAATGAAAACAACGAAACAAGAAGTAGCAAAAAAACATTGTCGTGAATGCGGATGCGTAATTGTTGAGCGTGTTGAATCAACTCTTTATGAGTGTGAGCGCTGCATCGGCATAAACGAAGATTAAAACACATAGTAAAAGTTAAACTCATCAGTCAACAATAGGCTGATGAGTTTTTTTGTTGATATTTTAAAGCATAATCCATAATGTATTTGGATTGTAGATGTCCTGACTTTTTAAAACCGCATTCTACATTCCTCAAACTATGTTTAAATAGTACTAGTCAGCCATGAAAGTAATTTATGAACATATGCAATAGTTCACCAAAATGTTCTTGAAAAATAAAAAGTATTATAGAGAAAAATGACTATGATTTATGCTAAACTAGGTGTCTAAGGAGGCGGAAATATTGGGAAAGAAATTGTTTTTTTATCTAGATCCTAAAGAAAGACAGGGTGCGGTGAAAGTCCCAAATGATCCCGTTTTTGAAGGTACATTCCTAATGGCGAATAATCGTTTAATCGATGCGGTTGCTTTAGAAGATTATTGTCCTGAATGTTTAGGGTTATTACGTTATTCAGATGATTATGATGCACTATTTTGTGCAAATTGCAATGAATGGAGAGAAGAGGCATGTGAGGATCCCTCCTGTGAAAATTGTAAAGGCCGGCCTAATCGACCTTTGTAATTGTTTTTGTAAAATTAACAGTAATTAATCTGTGGATTACTTTTCCATATATAATACGGTTACATTGACAAAAAAGCCTATAATTTCAATCGAATTAAAACTCCATTTATGGGGTTTTTTCTTTTGGTATCATTTTTTTAATATAATTAATAAATTCTTATAAAGGATAAGTTCTTAATTTCCTTGATGCATAAAATGTCGATTATTTGTCACAAAAGGAGTTAGATTAGAATAATTATTAAGTGTAAATGATTGATTTCACAATGTTGATTTGCTATTGTAGGAATTGGATTATTGTGAAAATTTTATTTTTTCTCAATAGCATACATAACAATATTTGGAGGGATTCAAAATGGCAGAACGTTTAGTAGCAAATCAAGCACCTCGATTTGAAATGCAAGCAGTATTAGCTAATAAAGAATTCGGTAAAGTTAATTTAGAAGAAAACATGAAAAACGACAAGTGGACTGTTTTATTCTTCTATCCAATGGACTTCACATTTGTATGCCCAACAGAAATCACTGCAATGTCAGATCGTTACGATGAATTTGAAGATCTTGATGCAGAAGTAATTGGTGTATCAACTGATACTATCCACACTCACTTAGCATGGATCAACACTGATCGTACTGAAAATGGTCTTGGTCAATTAAAATTCCCATTAGCAGCTGACCACAATCAACGTGTATCTCGTGATTATGGCGTGTTAATTGAAGAAGAAGGCGTAGCACTTCGCGGATTATTCATCATTAATCCAGAAGGCGAACTTCAATATCAAGTTGTTAATCACAATAACATCGGTCGCGATGTAGATGAAACTCTTCGCGTTCTACAAGCACTACAAACTGGCGGTCTTTGCCCAGCTAACTGGCGCCCAGGTCAAAAAACTCTTGAAGTTTAATTTAGATTTCTAACATCAAAAAGGCCTAACAAACGTTAGGTCTTTTTTTGAAAGATGAGAATATACTATATACGAATTCCATTATGAGGTGATTAAACATGAAACTACGTGCTCAGATGCCTGAATTAGTAGGCGAAACAGCTTGGTTAAACGGTAAAGTATCAAAAGCAAACTTAATCGGTAACAAACCAACTCTAATCCATTTCTGGTCTGTAAGCTGTCATTTATGTAAAGAAGCTATGCCAGATGTCAATAAATTCCGTGATGAATACAGTAAAGAATTAAATGTTGTTGCAGTTCATATGCCACGTTCTGAAAGTGATTTAGATTTAGACGTTATTAAAGCAACTGCAGCTGAGCATGATATTACACAACCAATCTTTGTTGACGGTGATATGAAGTTAACTGACGCCTTCGATAACCAATATGTACCTGCATATTATGTTTTTGATAAAGAAGGTCAACTTCGTCATTTCCAAGCAGGTGGAAGCGGTATGAAAATGCTTGAAAAACGCGTTAACCGTGTATTAGACGAAGTTCGTAACGCTGAAGCGTAAGTTATTTCGAATGTCATAAGAATTGTCCTGTTTTTATAAGGATAATTCTTTTTTTATTGGAAAAAATAGTGATAGTTGTGTTTGTATGCTTAAATGTATTGTGTTACACTATGTCCATTCTTTACAGTATCGGGGGAAATTTTCATGAAAAAAGAATTTGTTGTCATTGGATTAGGTCGTTTTGGCGGCAGTATCGTTTCAGAGCTGATACAACAAGGTGCTGATGTAATGGCAATAGATAAACAACCAGAAAGGGTGGACGAGTTTGCTCCTATCGCTACGCAGGCAGTTGTAGCAGATACGACGGATGAATCTGTTTTGAAGTCACTTGGAATCCGAAACTTTGAACATGTAATCATAGCAATCGGTGACGACATCCAATCGAGTATTTTGACCACATTAATGTTAAAAGAAATTGGAGTGCAGAAAATTACTGTAAAAGCTCAAAATGATTACCATGAAAAAGTATTAAGAAAAATTGGTGCAGATCATGTTGTCCATCCAGAACGTGATATGGGGATTCGTATTGCGAATAATATGATGTCAAATAATGTACTCGATTACTTGGAATTATCTGATGAACATTCAATTATGGAGATTAAGGCAAATCATTTATTAGAAGGACATACAATCATTAACTTAGATATCAGGGTAAGATATGGTATTAATATTGTAGCGATTAAAAGAGGGCATGAAATCATCGTTTCACCGCAAGCAGATGAGGTCATTCATGAAGGTGATATTTTAATTGTTATCGGAGCAGATGTTGATATTAGCCGTTTTGAGAAGAAAATGATGAATTAAGAGTAAAATTTTTTAAGGATTATTCATTTTGAGAACTCGAGATGAATTATCCTTTGGGAAATTAATATGAACAACATATTTCGTTTTTTTATATTTTCACAATAAAATTATAAAAAGGGTAGAGATTAAAAAATCTCTACCCTTTTGTGATCAAACTTCCATGATGATCGGCAAAATCATTGGACGACGTTTTGTTTTTTCAAACAAGTAAGGTCCTAATGCATCAGTGATATCATTTTTTAATTCTGACCACTGAGGTGTTTTGTCTTGTAATGTACGTTGTAAGTGACGGTTCAACATTTGTTGAGCTTCATTAATCATCATACCTGATTCACGCATATATACGAAACCACGAGAGATAATATCTGGACCAGAAACAATTTTCTGAGTCTCCATGTTCACGCTAACCACAACGATGACTAGACCTTCTTCGGAAAGGATACGACGATCGCGTAATACGATATTACCGATATCACCAATTCCATTACCATCAATGTAAACATCACCAGAAGGAATTCGGCCTGATACAGTAGCCGTATTAGGGCTAAGTGCAAGGACGTCACCATTCTCCATGATGAAAGTATTGTCTGGTTCTACGTCACAATCAATAGCTAAATCAGCATGCATACGAAGCATGCGGTACTCACCATGAATTGGCATAAAGAATTTTGGTTTAATCAGACGAAGCATTAGTTTTTGTTCTTCTTGAGAACCGTGACCAGAAGTATGAATATTATTCAATGAGCCATGAATAACTTCTGCACCTGCACGGAATAATGAGTTAATTGTTTTATTAACGCTAATAGTATTCCCTGGGATTGGTGAAGATGAAAATACAACAGTATCTCCAGGTTGAATTTGGATTTGTCGGTGAGTCCCATTGGCAATACGAGAAAGTGCTGCCATTGGTTCACCTTGGCTTCCTGTACAAAGAATCAATACTTCGTTAGCAGGCAAACGATTTAACGTTTGTGAATCAACAAAAGTTTCTTTTGGTGCAGTGATGTAGCCCAATTCACGGCCTATTGTAATGGCGTTATCCATACTTCTACCAAATACAGCGATTTTACGTCCGTGTCTAGCAGCTGCATCTGTAACTTGTTGTAAACGGTGAATATTTGAAGCGAATGTTGCAAAAATAAGACGACCTTCTACTTTGCGTAGAATTTCATCAATACTTTCTCCAACTTTGCGTTCAGACATTGTGAAATTAGGAACTTCGGCATTTGTACTATCAGATAGTAGACATAACACGCCATCGCGTCCTATTTCAGCCATTTTTGTTAAGTTTGCTGGTTCACCAACAGGAGTGAAGTCAAATTTGAAATCTCCTGTATGAACGATATTACCAGGAGGAGTTTTAACGACAATACCGTATGCATCCGGAATACTGTGGGTTGTTCTGAAGAAGCTCACAGAAGTTTTACGGAATTTAATAATGTCCTCTTCTTGGATTTCAATCATTTTTGTTTGGCGAAGTAAACCATGCTCGTCCAATTTATTACGTAACAGACCTAGTGCAAGCTTGCCACCGTAAACAGGAATGTTAATTTGACGTAGCAAATAAGGAATACCACCAATATGATCTTCATGACCATGTGTAATAAAAAGACCTTTAATCTTGTCTACATTTCTTACTAAATAAGTGTAGTCTGGTATAACATAGTCAATACCTAATAGATCATCCTCAGGGAATTTAATTCCTGCGTCAATCAAGATAATTTCATCTTGGAATTGTACGGCATACGTATTTTTACCGATTTCGCCCAGTCCGCCGAGTGCGAAAACCGCTGTTTGGTCGTTTTTGACAAACTTCATACGTTTAGAGTTTCTCCACGTGGAAATGTTCGCTTGCTTGTTCGTACTCTAAGTAGTTTCCTTCAAGCAACTGAACAAATTCGATATTATAGTTACGGTCTTTAAGTTTTTGACGAACTTCACGCTCATCTGCCGCTTCTAAGTATAAGCTTTTAGTATTTTCGCGAACTGGTACTTCAAGCGCATTTTCTTGATAATAAACTTTGTAAATCATAATATGCTCTCCTTTAACACGTTCAAAATAATTGCATTTCCTTTATATTATCACGCTAGTAACTTAAAATAAAGAAAAGCCCTCCAAAATTATGAAGGGCAAATAAACTTAAGCGATTGTTTTTTTTCCGAGCAAGCCATTAAGCCGTTTCAACAATTGTTTTTTAAGGCGTTTAAACATGGCATATCACTCCTCGTGGACATTATACAATATTAAGTTATTACTGTAAAGTTATTTTACTTAACAAACGGAAATACAAGAAAAGAGAGGAAGTAATTTAGTATGCAGAAAAGAATATTATTTTTTGATATTGACGGAACACTTTATAATTCGAAAAAAGAAATTCCACAGACAACAATTGATGCGGTAAAAAAAGCAAAAGATAATGGTCATGAAGTGGTTATTGCTACGGGTAGAGCTCCGTTTATGATTCAGGAAGTTCTTGAAACGCTAAAATTAGACTCTTATGTTTGTTTCAATGGCCAATACGTTGTGTATAAGGGGCAGCCCGTCTCATTGAAGCCAGTGCCTCTCGATCAACTGAAGGCTCTTGTTAACTATGTGGAGAAACATGACAAACCATTAGTTTTTTTAGATAATCATGAGATGGTTACTTCTGTTCCAGAGCATCATCAGATAAAGGAAAGCTTGACTTCTTTACTCTATCCTATGCCAAGACTGGATAAAGATTTCTACTTAAATCATCCTATTTATCAAGTACTATTATACGTAAGTGTCGATGAGGAAGAAGAGTATGCAAAGGCTTTTCCTGAATTGGAGTTAGTTCGATGGCATACTTATTGTTGTGATGTATTAAATAAAGGTGTTTCTAAAGCGTATGGGATTGAACGATTACTTGAATATACAAATTTTGAAATGCAAGATGCGATTGCTTTCGGTGATGGCTTAAATGACGTTGAAATGCTAACGGCAGTTGGGACAGGTGTAGCTATGGGAAATGGTCATGTGAAAGCGAAAACTGTTGCGAGTTTTGTGACTGATCATGTAGATGAAGATGGATTAGTAAAAGCAATGGAAAAATTACAATTGGTATAAAAAACAATAAAAAAGCCTTACTATGATTTTACGATTCATAGTAAGGCTTTTTGTGTTAATTATTTTCAATTGGTTGAGAATTAGGTACATCAGCGAATGGGTTAGATTCATTAATGTGATCATAGAACATTACACCATTTAAATGGTCTAATTCATGTTGAAACGCGATTGCGGGTATTCCTTTTAAGCGCATTTTTTTTTCTTCACCATCTAGTGTATGGAATTTAACTGTAATTCGTGCATGACGTGGTACGTAACCAGCTACATTCCGATCAACTGATAAACAACCTTCACCATTTGTTAAATAAGTATTTTCTACTGAATGACTAACGATTTTCGGGTTTACAGCTACGAAACTTATTTGATTGTCATTGTCATCAGGTAGATGAAGTGCAAACATTCTTTTTGATTCATTTATTTGCGGAGCGGCAATACCTATTCCGGAACGCAAGCTATATTTTTCACTTAACACAGGGTCTTGACTATTAATAAGGAATTCAAGTAAGTCTTGACCTAACTTTTTATCCTCAGGTGATAGAGGGAAAGTTAGTTCTTTCGCGCGGGTACGTAAAGTTGGATGGCCTTCGCGAATTACATTATCCATTAAAATCATTTTTCGTTTCTTCCTTTCGATACAAAATCTATATCCATAGTATAACGAACAACGACAATCGTTCAATGGAAAAGAGAGTTCTTAAAAGATTATTTGTTTAAGTTTATGACATCTGGGAATATTTAATACGAGGTAAAAGACTGTTCTAGTAAAGGGTGAAAAAAACAATCTGTTGTATAATACAGTTGTCTAAACGTATATGGTACAGGTTTTTCTGAATAATAAGAATAAAATAATGTAAGCATTATCATAACAATGATTGACCTATTTATTTTAATTCAGTATACTGAAAACGAAGAAACGTTGTATTACTAAAAAGAAAAAAATTTATAATACAGACACAGACACAGAGGAGATGTGGTAACATGGCTTCACAAAAATCAAAGCAATTCGATCCAGTTGCAAACTTGCATGAGATTGAAGAAAAATTTGAAATGTTTCAGATTTTGAATGAGGAAGGCGAAATTGTTAACGCAGATGCAGATCCGAAACTATCGGATGCTGAATTAGTTGAATTAATGAACAGAATGGTTTTCACTCGTATTTTAGACCAACGTTCGATTTCATTGAACCGTCAAGGACGCTTAGGATTCTATGCACCAACAGCGGGTCAAGAAGCTTCTCAAATTGCTTCTCACTATGCACTTGAAAAAGAAGATTATATTTTACCGGGATATCGTGATGTGCCTCAAATTGTTTGGCACGGACTACCTCTTTATAAAGCATTCTTATTCTCACGTGGACATTTCATAGGAAATCAAATTCCTGAGGATGTTAATGTATTACCACCACAAATTATTATCGGTGCTCAGTATATTCAAACTGCTGGAGTTGCACTTGGTATGCAAAAGCGAGGTAAGAAATCTGTTGCTGTAACTTATACGGGTGATGGTGGTTCGTCTCAAGGGGACTTCTACGAAGGTATTAACTTTGCAGGAGCGTTTCGTTCACCAGCGATCTTCATCGTTCAAAATAACCAATTTGCTATTTCAACACCACGTGAATTGCAAACAGCAGCGAAAACAATCGCTCAAAAAGGTATTGCAGCAGGTATTCCTAGTATCTTAGTAGATGGAATGGATCCTCTTGCAGTTTTCGTAGCAACTCGCGATGCGCGCCAACGTGCAGTAAATGGTGAAGGTCCTTCGTTAATTGAAACAATGTGTTACCGTTATGGTCCACATACTATGGCTGGAGATGATCCAACTCGTTACCGTACTTCTGATACAGATTCACAATGGGAAAAGAAAGATCCAATTGTACGATTCCGTAAATACTTAGAAGCAAAAGGTTTGTGGAGCGAAGAAAAAGAATCAGAAGTAATTGAAAAAGCTAAAGAAGAGATTAAAGCAGCTGTCAAAGAAGCGGATGCAGCACCAAAACAAAAAGTAACAGAACTGATCCGTAATATGAATGATGGCGATTTACCATATAATTTACAAGAACAATACGAAATCTTCAAAGAGAAGGAGTCGAAGTAACCGATGGCACAACTGACGATGATTCAAGCAATTACAGACGCACTACGCTGCGAATTAAAAGACGACGAAAACGTTCTAGTGTTCGGTGAAGACGTTGGTGTCAACGGAGGAGTTTTCCGTGCAACTGAAGGTCTTCAAAAAGAATTTGGGGAAGATCGCGTTTTCGATACGCCACTAGCAGAATCAGGAATTGGTGGATTAACAATCGGTCTTGCGCTACAAGGTTTCCGTCCGGTTCCAGAAATACAATTCTTTGGTTTCATATATGAAGTAATGGACTCTGTAAGTGGTCAATTAGCGCGTATGCGTTACCGTACAGGTGGAGCACTTGGTGCACCTGTTACAATCCGTTCTCCTTTCGGCGGTGGTGTACATACACCAGAAATGCACTCGGACAGCTTAGAAGGATTAATGGCATCTCAACCAGGATTAAAGGTAGTTGTACCTTCAACACCTTATGATGCGAAAGGGTTACTAATCGCATCAATTCGCGATAATGACCCAGTAGTTTTCCTTGAGCATTTAAAATTATATCGCTCGTTCCGTGAAGAGGTTCCTGAAGAGTCTTATACTATTCCATTAGGAAAAGCTGATGTGAAGCGTGAAGGAACAGACTTGTCAATATTTGCATACGGTGCAATGGTACACGAATCACTAAAAGCTGCTGAATTATTAGAAAAAGAAGAGTACTCAGTTGAAGTTGTGGATTTACGAACTATTCAACCGTTAGATATTGAAACAATTATTGCTTCTGTTGAAAAAACAGGTCGAGCAGTTGTTGTTCAAGAAGCACAAAAACAAGCAGGTATTGCTGCTAATGTAGTAGCTGAAATCACAGAGCGTGCTATTCTTAGTCTTGAAGCACCGGTACTTCGTGTAGCAGCGCCGGATACAATCTACCCGTTCCCACAAGCAGAAGCAGTTTGGTTGCCGAATGCAAAAGATATTGTTGAAACAGCGAAAAAAGTATTAACATTCTAATTCGTTTTCGAAACAGAAAGGGTGAAACATATGGCATTTGAATTTCGATTACCAGATATTGGTGAAGGAATACATGAGGGTGAAATTGTAAAATGGTTCGTAAAAGCAGGTGACAAAATTCAAGAAGATGACGTGCTTTGTGAAGTGCAAAATGATAAAGCGGTCGTTGAAATCCCTTCTCCGGTAGAAGGTACAGTTGAAGAAGTCCTTGTTGAAGAAGGTGTTCTTACAACAGTTGGTACAGTTTTACTACGAGTAGACGCACCAGGATACGAAGATATCCAACTAAAAGGTCATCATGATGAAGAAGAAACTGCAAAAGAAGAACCGACAAAAGCTGCAGGTGAAGAAGCTCCGAAAGCAGAAACAACAACAGTAGCATCACAACCATCTGTGGAAACTGACCCGAATAAACGTGTTATTGCAATGCCATCAGTCCGTAAGTTTGCACGTGATAATGACATTGATATTAAACAACTATCGGGTTCAGGTAAAAATGGGCGTATTGTCAAAGAAGATGTGGAATCATTTATGAATGGTGGCTCAGCTCAAGCTGCAACACAGGCAGTTGAAGCACCAGTTGCAGAAGAGACTCAAGTTTCTGAAAAAACTAATGAAAAAGCTTCTGTACAACCAGTATTAGAAGGCGACTTCCCTGAAACACGTGAGAAAATGTCAGGTATCCGTCGTGCAATTGCAAAAGCAATGGTTCATTCAAAACAAACAGCTCCACACGTAACATTAATGGACGAAGTGGATGTAACAGAACTTGTAGCACATCGCAAAAAATTCAAAGAAATCGCTCTTGAAAAAGGTATCAAACTTACTTATTTACCGTATGTAGTAAAAGCTTTAGTTAGCGCATTACGTGAATTCCCTGAATTTAATCGATCACTTGATGATGCAACACAAGAAATTGTTCAAAAACACTATTATAATATCGGTATAGCTGCCGATACAGATAAAGGCTTATTAGTTCCTGTTATTAAACATGCAGATCGCAAATCGGTATTTGCAGTTTCTGACGAGATTAATGAGCTTGCTACAAAAGCTCGTGACGGTAAGTTAGCACCAAATGAAATGAAAGGTGCATCTTGTTCGATTACAAACATAGGTTCTGCAGGTGGCCAATGGTTTACTCCAGTAATTAACCATCCTGAAGTAGCTATATTAGGAATTGGTCGAATTGCAGAGAAACCTGTAATAAAAAATGGTGAAATTGTAGCGGCACCTGTGTTAGCATTATCATTGAGCTTTGATCATCGAATGATCGACGGTGCTACAGCGCAACATGCGTTAAATCATATTAAGCGTTTGTTAAGCGAGCCCGAATTATTATTAATGGAGGCGTAAGAAAATGGTAGTAGGAGATTTCCCAATCGAAACAGATACACTTGTAATTGGCGCAGGCCCTGGTGGATATGTTGCAGCAATTCGTGCAGCGCAAACTGGACAAAAAGTAACAGTTGTTGAAAAAGAACACGTAGGTGGCGTATGCTTAAACGTTGGTTGTATTCCTTCAAAAGCATTAATCTCAGTTGGTCACCGTTTAGAACATGCTAAAAACTCAGCAGACATGGGTATTGTGGCTCCTGAAGTTAGCATCGATTTTAAAAAAGCGCAAGAATTTAAAGACGGCGTAGTTAAAAAATTAACTGGCGGCGTATCAAGCTTATTAAAAGGCAACAACGTTGACGTTGTAAGTGGAGAAGCTTACTTTGTAGATGCAAACACAATCCGTGTTATTAACGAAGACTCTGCACAAACGTATACTTTCAAAAATGCGATTTTAGCAACTGGTTCACGCCCTGTTGAAATCCCAACTTTCAAATTTTCTAAACGCGTAATAAACTCTACAGGCGCACTTTCATTACAAGAAGTGCCTGGAAAACTTGTTGTTATTGGTGGAGGTTACATCGGTACTGAGCTTGGTTCAGCATTTGCTAACCTTGGTTCTGAAGTAACAATTCTAGAAGGTGGCAAAGATATTCTAGCTGGCTTCGAAAAGCAAATGACAACGATTGTTAAAAAAGGTCTTAAGAAAAAAGGCGTTACAATCGAAACAGACGCACTTGCTCAAGGCGTTGAAGAAACAGAAACAGGTGTTACTGTAAAATACGAAGTAAAAGGCGAAGCAAAATCTGTTGAAGCTGATTACGTATTAGTAACTGTTGGACGTCGTCCTAACACTGATGAAATTGGCTTAGAAGAACTAGGTCTTGAATTTGGTGAGCGTGGACTATTAAAAGTTGACAAACAATGCCGTACAAATATTCCAAACATCTATGCAATCGGTGATATCGTTGCTGGACCACAACTTGCTCACAAAGCTTCTTACGAAGGTAAAGTAGCTGCTGAAGCAATTGCTGGTGAAAAATCAGTAGTAGATTACTTAGCAATTCCTGCTGTTTGCTTCACAGATCCAGAAATGGCAACTGTAGGTCTTTCAGAAGACCAAGCAAAAGCAGAAGGTTATGAAGTAGTAGCTGGTAAATTCCCATTCGGAGCAAATGGTCGTGCATTAGCTCTAAATGAAACAGAAGGCTTCGTGAAACTTGTTTCTCGTAAAGCTGATGGCTTATTACTAGGTGGTCAAATCGTTGGTGCTGGTGCTTCTGATATGATCGCTGAAATTGGTTTAGCAATCGAAGCAGGTATGACTGTAGAAGATATTGCCATGACTATCCATGCACACCCAACATTAGGTGAAATCACTATGGAAACTGCTGAAGTATTACTTGGAAACCCAATTCACATCGTAGCTAAAAAATAATATGGCTTTGCCAATTAGTAAACCTCTTGAAGTTTTTGGACTTCAAGAGGTTTTTTAATGCAAAAATTTCTAAAGTAATACAATTGAATGGTCATTATAATTGGTTGGATCAAATAGAATATAAATAGTGAGAGAATTTAAGTTAGTTGATTTCGAAAAATTTCCTTCTATATTAATGTGCAGATTTAATAGGTATGTAATATTAATAATTAATTTACAAAGTAGCTATATGTAAATATGGTATAATAATCCTGCGTTTATATATAGTGAGTGATAAGGTACTTTTTTATCCGAATTGAATTTATTTATTCAGAACAACAAAGGAGTGCTGAAAAATGGATTTAGGTTTACTAGGAAAAGTAGCGATTGTAACAGGGAGCAGTAAAGGAATTGGTCTTGCAACAGCTTTACAGCTAGCTAATGAGGGTGCCAATGTTACAATTTGTGCACGTAATGAAGAAAATTTAATACATGCAGCGAAAGTGATATTCTTGGAAACAGGACAGAAAGTACATACAGTATGTGCAGATGTATCGATAAAAGAAGATTGCGAAAGAATTATTAATGAAACAATTGAACATTATGGACAACTAAATATTTTAGTGAATAATGCCGGTACAAGTTCTGCTAACACTTTTGAAAGCGTAGAAAATGAGCTTTGGCAAGATGATCTGGATTTAAAACTATACGGTGCTGTGAATTGTTCTAAATTTGCAATTCCTCATATGAGGGCAGTAGGTGGAGGAGCAATTGTAAATGTTACTGCTATAAAAGGAAAAGCACCTTCGGAATCCTCTTTACCAACATCTGTAAGTCGTGCAGCTGGGTTAGCGTTAACGAAAGCTATGAGTAAAGATTTAGGGGAAGATCAGATTCGAGTAAATTCTGTTTGTATCGGATTAATTCGTAGCTCACAAATCGAGCAGAAATGGCGAACGAACGCCCCGGGTCTTAGTTGGAATGCATTTTCTGAAGAAATGGGAAAAAATATTCCTCTTGGTCGGATTGGTGAAACTGAAGAAGCAGCAAATGTTATTACTTTCTTAGTGTCCGATGCAGCTTCTTATGTTAGTGGTACTGCAGTTAATATCGATGGTGGCTCAGCTCCAGTTCTTTAAATATGAAAAATATGATTTTATGAAATAAATAATGAAAAAAATAAATTTAGTAATTCACAATGAAAAACTTATGAAATAAAAAGTAACTACACCACTTGGATGTTTTGTTTAGGCAAAATTCCTGGTGGTGTTTTTATTTTGCGTAGTGATTAAGTGTGATAGTACATTCTTCCTTTAATTAAAGTTATAGTAAATATGTAATAATCCTTATTAAGGAAGAGTTGTTAAATATGAATTAAATAGACCAATGTAATTATTGCCAGTACACATTTTGTACAAAAAACGTACATAGAACGTTCATAATGATGTGAAATTCTTATGTTAGTGGAGAGGTTTTGATTTTCTTATTAAGAATAAGGAGTTATAATTTCATTTGAATCAAGCAAGAGGTTTGAAAGTTCCTCTGAAGAGTCTTAGGCGCGAAAACCTGGGTGCCTAATTTCTCCTATTGGAAACGTGAGAATGTATTTAATGCTTTAACTCAATCAAGTAGGCTATTAAAACATTGAGACTACTATGAATTGTCTCATCGTTGTTCCAAACAAAAGGAGTAACCTTCAATAATCTAGCAAATTCAAAATGTGTTTTTTGTTTTGGAATACTAATATTTTTTAGGAGGACAATTTTTTTAAGAACCGTTTAATATTCTAAAACATATTACAAGTAAGTTGTTTTTTGAAGGGAGTACAACATGAAGAAAAAAATGCTAATCTTGCCGGCGTTGATGTCAATCATGGCTTTATTCTTATCTGGCTGTGAACCATTAATGATTTTTGATCCAAAAGGTCCAAACGCGAAGACTTTATCAAATACAATCATTTTATCCATTATCGTGATGGCATTTATATTGTTAGTTGTTTATTTATTATTAGCGAATATGCTTTTGAAATATCGAGCATCTAAATTACCTAGTGATTATGAACCACCGCATGAAGAAGGTAGTACAAAACTCGAAATTATTTGGACAGTTATTCCGATTCTTATCGTAACTGCTCTATCAATAGTTACGATTAGCACAACATCAAAAGTTGAAAGTCAACAAACAGGTTATGACAATACAAAACCTCTTGTAATATACGCAGCATCTTCTAACTGGAAATGGCATTTTAGCTATCCAGAAGAAGGCGTTGAGACGGTAAACTATGTTAACATTCCAACAGATCGTCCAGTTGAATTTAGACTGTATTCATTTGGTCCAATTACAAGTTTCTGGATTCCTCAATTAGCTGGTCAAAAATATGCAATGAGTGATATGGTCAATAAACTTCATATGGCAGCAGATGTAGAAGGATCATTCTTTGGTAGAAACTCAAACTTTAATGGTAAAGGTTTTGCACAAATGGAGTTTGAAGCACAAACAATGTCTCAACAGAAATTTGACGAATGGGTATCTGACGTAAAAGCGAAAGAGCCTGAGTTAACAGAGAAAACATTCAATGAATTATTAGATACGGACTTCGTAGGACGTAAAAGTTTCTCTTCTACACATTTAACATTCAGTCCTGCTCCAGAAATGCATCATGGAAAATCATCAGATATGTCTGATGATGCTGAAGAAATGGATGGAATGGATATGTCTGATGGAGAAATGGACCATTCTAATCACTAGATAGCTAGATTAGATGATTGAAAGGAGTTACAAAAATGAGCATGGAAGAATTATTTGAGCCGATGAAAGAACCAATGATCATGGGTGCGGCCGTTAGTATTGTTGTAGGTGCCATTGCAATTGTTGCTGGTTTGACTTACTTCAAGAAATGGGGCTATTTCTATAAAAATTGGTTAACTACAGTTGACCATAAAAAAATCGGTGTTATGTATATCATTGTTGCATTAGTCATGCTATTTAGAGGTGGTATTGACGCATTATTAATGCGTGCACAAACTGCTGTTCCTGAAAATAACTTATTAAATGCACAACACTATAATGAAATCTTTACAACTCACGGTTTAGTCATGATTCTCTTCATGGCAATGCCGTTTATTATCGGGCTAATGAACGTTGTAGTACCATTACAAATTGGTGCACGTGACGTTGCGTTTCCGCGATTAAATGCACTTAGCTTCTGGCTATTTGCTGCAGGTGCAGGATTATTAAATATTTCCTTCATCATTGGTGGATCACCAGATGCTGGTTGGACTGCATACTTCCCACTAGCTGGTATTGAATTCAGTCCAAATGTTGGGAATAACTATTACGCATGGGCTTTACAATTATCAGGTTTAGGTACGTTAATGACAGGTATTAACTTCATTACTACAATCATGAAAATGCGTGCACCAGGTCTGAAATTAATGAAAATGCCTATGTTTACTTGGTCAGCATTAATTACAAATGTCATCATTACATTTGCTTTCCCTGTTTTAACAGTGGCACTTGCACTTATGACATTAGACCGTCAATTCGGTACTAAATTCTTTGCAATGTCTGACGGTGGTATGGATATGCTATGGGCTAACCTTTTCTGGGTTTGGGGTCACCCTGAAGTATATATCGTTATTTTACCAGCGTTTGGTATTTTCAGTGAAGTAATCTCAACATTCTCACGTAAAAACTTATTTGGTTACAAATCAATGGTTATGAGTATGATCGTAATTTCTTTACTATCATTTATGGTATGGGCTCACCATTTCTATACAATGGGCCATGGCGTTATGGTAAACAGTATTTTCTCAGTCTCTACAATGTTAATTGCTGTACCGACCGGGGTTAAAATCTTTAACTGGTTGCTTACAATGAGGCATGGTAAGATTCAGTTTACAACTCCAATGCTTTATGCGCTTGCATTTATTCCAATCTTCACTATTGGTGGGGTAACTGGGGTAATGCTAGCGATGGCAAGTGCTGACTATCAATATCACAATACGATGTTCTTAGTTGCCCACTTCCACTATGTATTAATTCCGGGTACCGTATTCGGTGTATTAGCAGGGTACCATTTCTGGTGGCCGAAAATATTTGGCTTCCGCTTAAATGAAAAATTAGGAAAAGCTGCTTTCTGGTGCATTGCAATTGGATTCAATGTTGCATTCTTCCCGTTATTCATTCTTGGTTTAGACGGTTATGCACGTCGTATGTTCACTTATTCTGCAAGTACTGGTTACGGTACATTAAATATGATTTCCTTCCTAGGGGCTCTAGGAATGGCAGCCGGATTTGCGCTTATTTGTTATAACATTTACTACAGCTTCCGTCACAGCCCACGCGACGAAAACGGCGACCCTTGGGATGCGCGTTCTCTTGAATGGGCAACACATAGTCCAGTACCTGAATATAACTTTGCGGTTGTACCAGAAGTTAATCAATTGGACGAATATTGGTATGCGAAAAAAGAAGGTCGCGATATTACGGCAGGCGAATATGAACGTATTCATATGCCTAATAATAGTGGTGCTCCAATGTGGATGGCCGGAGTACTATTCCTATTCGCATTCTTCTTTGTATTTAGTGTATGGACAGCTGTTATCGTATTTGGTATAGCTACTCTTGGATTTATGGCATTCCGTTCATTTGAAAAAGATCACGGTCACTATATTGAAGTGGCTGAAATTGAAGCAACTGAACGTCAATTGAGAGGTGACAAATAATGTCTAAAGAAAACACATCACTTCCATTAGAATATCGTACAGAGGAAAATAGATTAAAGGTTTTCGGTTTTTGGATTTTCCTAGGTGCTGAGATTATGTTATTTGCAACTCTATTTTCTGTGTACTTTGTATTAACGGATCGCACAGGTTCAGGTCCTGCTGGTATTGACATCTTCGAAATGCCACCAGTTTTATTAGAAACTTTCTTATTATTAACAAGTAGTTTCTTGATTGGACTTGGTGTACATGCGATGAGAATTGGTCGTGTCAAAGCAATGATAGTGTTCTATATCTTGACATTGCTACTTGGCGCAGGCTTCTTGGCTGTTGAGGTTATAGAGTTCGTAACATATGTTAATGAAGGTGCGACAATTACAACAAGCGCATTCTTGTCATCATTAATGACTCTATTAGGTACGCACGGTGCTCACGTAACTTTCGGTTTACTATGGGGTATCGCGATTATCGTACAGGTAGTTAAACGTGGATTAAATGCTCAAACTGCAAACAAAGCATTTATCTTCTCGTTATACTGGCATTTCTTAGATGTCGTATGGATCTTCATCTTCAGCTTCGTTTATCTGAAAGGAGTGTTGGGATGATGAAAGAATTATTTCCAAAAGAACATGTTGTAGGTTTTGTTGGCTCCCTTATTTTAACGCTCGCTGCTCTAAGTGTAATTACATTTGATATGTCTAAAGGTATTGCAATGACTATCTTAAGTGTAACTGCACTAGCGCAAGCTGTTGTGCAACTTGTGTTATTCATGCATATCGGAGAAACAGAAGATAAAAAATCCCTATATACAAGTGTCATTTACGCTGTAGTAGTTGGTCTTGTAACAGTCTTTGGTTCATTGTTAACAATGATTTGGGGATATTAAGATAATAATAGAAAAAGCAGTTCAAAGTTTAAACACTTTGGACTGCTTTTTATTTATGGAAAGAATTATTTAACTACTGTTACTCATGGTCTACCAGTGTACTTAACAGAAGATAACATAAATATTTAAATAGAAAGTTATTAAAGTGAATTTAAGAGTGCAGATGGAAGTATAGTTTTTAATAATGACCATCTAGTCATAAATCCTTTGGAAGTCGAGTATAGTGTTTGGCAGAAGTATTAATTTTGATTTTCAGATAAATAAAAAGAGATAGTCGTGCATTGTTACGACTATCTCTTTTGTGTTTATGAAAGATGTACTATATATTGTTTTAGTAATAAGACTAGCCATTGTAAGTTATCATGTTGTTTAAGATTCGTCATCATCCCATTTATTAAAGCGGGGCGAGGACTGGAAAGTTGTAGTTCAGCCTCTATTAAAGATAATGTGTCTTCAATGATAGGGTGTCCTTTATAAGTTTCTTGCCAACGATTTATTTCTTCTTGTACTTCGAATGCAGTCACAGAATACTCCTGCATACAATGTGGTTTTGAATTCCATAATTGTTCAGTAAGGAAAGTGTTTTTTGAATGCTCTACAAGAATATCTACTTTTTCAATAAGAGTAGAACTTAATTGAACGAAATCATATGGTTGTCTATGGAAAAGGATAAATTCTGAATATCCATGCATGATTCCTTTTAAAGAAATGAGAATGTCATATTGGAAAGGACCAATACGCTTTCCATATACTTCTGTTAATAATGCTAGAGTAGTTTTATCACTAAGATCTCTATAATAATTTAATCTTTGAAGAATTTGTTCATTAATTGGATGCATTTGTTCCTTCATAAACATAGATATTAATGGTAATTTTTCTTCAAATAGTTGAAAATGTAAAAGAAAATAGTTTTTAATCTTTTCTTTTGGAGGCATGTCACTTTCTAATAAATCATTATATTGACCAATAATTTCTCGTAAAAAATGTTCGAATATAGCAATGAATAACTCATCTTTTGATTTGAAAGATAAATAAAAGGCACCTTTAGAAATACCGCATGCATCTGTTATATCTTGAATAGAGGTCGATGCTATACTATTTTGCGCAAATAATTCTACTGCCTTTTCAATAATTAATTGTTGCTTAGATATAATAACTCACTCCCTATCCGTAGTATTTGACAACTGACTAATCAGTCATTATTATATAGAATAGTGACCAAATAGTCAAAAAAAGGCGGTGCAAAGGTGCATTCTACAATTAAATTTATGCTAAAAAACAAGCTAGCGGTATGGTTATTAACAATTATCGTAGCAGTGGCGGGGGTTTATGCAGGCTTGAAAATGAAGCTTGAATCAATTCCTGATATTTCAATTCCAATAGTTACAGTAACAACAGTTTATCCTGGTGCTACACCAGAGCAAGTAACAGATGATATTTCAATTCCCTTTGAGAAGGCAGTTAATAATTTAAAATCAGTAAAATCTGTTTACTCAAATTCATATCAAAACGCCTCAAGTCTTCAAATTGAATTTAAATATGGTGCAGATATGAAAGAAGCAGTTGACAATGTAAAGGAAGCAATTGAAAAAATTAATCTTCCTGAAACTGCGCAAGTACCAACCATTGATCGAGTTAATATTAACGCCTTCCCGGTAGTAGCGTTAAGTGTTTCTGACAAAGAAGAAACAATCGATGAGTTAACAAAAACAGTAGAAGATTACTTCGTTCCTAAAATGGAAGCAATCGACGGTGTTGCTTCAGTATCGGTAACTGGTCAACAAGTTGAAAAAGTTCAATTAACATATGACCAAAAGAAATTAGCACAATATGGTCTAGATGAAGCAAAGATTAAGCAATACATTCAAGCAATGGATATAAAAGTCCCACTTGGCATGTTTCAATTTAAGGATGCGGAGCAATCGGTCGTAGTTGACGGTAAATTAACAACTTTAAAAGAGCTGAAAAACTTAGATATTCCAGTTCAACCTCAAGCAGGAGCTGGATTAACTCAGCAACAACCTCCAGCTGAACCGTTTGTGAAATTAGGTAAACTCGCTAAAATCGAACTAATCGGTGACGTAGAATCGGTTTCTCGTACAAATGGTGAATCGGCAATTGCGGTTCAAATAGTAAAATCGCAAGAAGCCAATACGGTTGAGGTTGTAAATGCAGTAAAAGACGCTTCGAAACAATTTGAAAAAGATAATAAAGGTATGAAAATTGATATCACGATGGACCAAGGTGAACCTATTGAGAAGTCTGTATCAACAATGTTAAATAAAGCATTATTCGGTGCTATTTTTGCCGTTATTATTATTATGCTATTTTTACGTAATATTCGTTCAACAATTATATCGATTATATCAATTCCATTATCACTATTAATCTCTGTATTAATTTTGAAACAAATTGATATTACATTAAATATGATGACTCTTGCTGCAATGACAGTCGCGATTGGTCGTGTAATTGATGACTCGATTGTAGTAGTTGAAAATATTTATAGAAGAATATATTTAGAAGGTGAGAAATTACATGGTCGTGCTTTAATTCGTGAAGCAACGATTGAAATGTTCAAACCAATTCTATCTTCAACACTAGTTACAGTAGCTGTATTCTTACCGCTAGCACTAGTAGGAGGAATGGTTGGCGAATTGTTTATGCCGTTTGCTTTAACAATGGCATTTGCTCTAGGTGCATCGTTAATCGTCGCTATTACGGTTGTACCAGTATTAGCTCATTCTCTCTTTAAAAAAGAGCTGTATGGGCAAAAACAAACGAAAAAAGAAGAACATGGCAAGTTATCACAAAGCTATAAGAAATTACTTAGTTGGGTACTTGACCATAAACTAGTAACTTCAATTGGTACAATTGTTATTTTAGTAGCAAGTCTATTCTTGACTCCGTTTGTAGGATTTAGTTTCATGCCAGAAGATGAGCAAAAAATGGTCTACTTAACGTATACTCCAGAACCAGGAGAAACACGTGACAGCGTTATTAAAGACGTTGAAGAAATAGAGAAGATGGTAATGGACAAAAAAGATGTTCAAACAGTTCAAGTATCAATCGGTGGAGCTAATCCTATGATGCCAGGTGCTTCGAATGGTGCTTTAATGTACATTATCTATGATCCAGATACTAAAGATTTTAGTAATATAAAAACTAAATTAGTAGAAGAAGTCGTTGCAGTTAATCAAACAGGAACTTGGAAAAACCAAGATTTCTCTATGTCAGGTTCAAGCAGTGAGTTAAATTACTCAGTTTATGGTAATACGATGGAAGACATCAAACCAGTTGTCAAAAACATCGAAAAAATCATGAATAAACGCGATGATTTAAAAGATGTAAAAGCATCTCTTTCTGAAGTTTATGATGAACATACATTAGTAATCGACCAAGATAAAGTAAAAAAACTAGGTTTAACTACAGGACAAATTGCTATGGCGATTAATCCAAACGTCCAATCAGAAGTATTAACTTCAATTGATAAGGACGGCAAAAAAATAGAAGTTTCTGTTCATAAAGAAACAGCATCACCTAATGATTTTGATGATGTATTGAAACAAAAAATAAAATCACCACTTGGTATGGAAGTTAAACTTTCAGAAGTTGTTGATGTCAAAGAGGGTACAACTTTATCTCAAATTAATCGTAGTAAAGGAAAACTTTACGCGAGTGTAACAGCAACAGTCACTTCTAAAGACATTACAAAAGCGTCTAGTGCAGTACAAAAAGACATTGATAAACTAGATTTACCAAACAATGTTGAAGTGAACAGTGGTGGTGTAGCTGAAGATATGTCTGAAGCATTCACTCAATTAGGTTTAGCTATGGTAGCAGCAATTGCGATTGTTTACTTCATCCTTGTAGTTACTTTTGGTGAAGGTTTAGCACCATTCTCAATCCTGTTCTCTCTACCATTTACAGTAATCGGTGCTTTAGTAGCGCTATGGATAACTGGCGAAACAATCAGTGTATCTTCAATGATTGGTCTCTTAATGTTAATAGGTATCGTAGTGACAAATGCGATCGTTTTAATCGACCGAGTAATTCATATGGAACATGAAGGCATGACAATGCGAGAAGCGATTTTAGAAGCCGGTGCAACACGTCTTCGACCAATTCTAATGACAGCACTAGCTACAGTTGGCGCTTTAATTCCATTAGCGATTGGTGCAGAAGGAAGCGGCTTGATTTCAAAAGGCTTAGGTGTAACAGTAATCGGTGGTTTAATCAGTTCTACTGTTTTAACATTAATCATCGTGCCACTTGTTTATGAACTATTGTCTAAGATGTTGAAGAAGAATCGTGCAACAGAAAACTTTGACGATTAATTTTAATTAATGAAAATAGGAAAGAAGCTACCTATCATTACATAGATAATGAAGGGTAGCTTCTTTTTTATTACAGTTAGATTCATAGACATCTAGGAAAGATAGGCGTACAATATTTCGTGTTACTTCATAAACAAGGTATGTGTTAAAAGGAGAGTCTCGAAATGCAATCTAAACTAGGCAATTACAAGTTGGTCAAACACAAAACAAGCAACTATAAGATAGTTATTAAAGAGTCTGAAGAAAAAGCGGAAGTAAAAGAGCGAGAAATCAATGAAATAGCGGTAAATGAGTTGGAAATAACAGAACCAGAAGTAAAAGAATTTGAAATAAGTGAAATTGCAGAACAGAAAATAGAAGTGAAAAATTTATCAACAACACAATTGGGTTCAACGAAATTGAAGCAGAAAAACTCAGTGAATATTAATTTTATAAAACAGAAATCAATTAAATGGGTGCGAATAGTTCTTCAAATGGTAATACTATACATTTTTTCTTTTGTTGGTACGACTATTGTGAATTTATTAGGTGTTAAATTTCCAGGTAGTATCGTCGGTTTACTCATATTATTAGCTCTATTACTTAGTAAAATAATGCCAGTGTCATTGATTGAAGAAGGAGCAGGATTTATGTTAGCAATTTTACCGTTGTTTTTCGTTCCTGCAACTGTAGGTGTTATTAAGTATCCTGAATTATTATCCTTGCATGGTATTTTGCTATTACTCACAGTTATTGCCAGTACGATTTGTACAATTATTGTTTCAGGGAGAATTTGTATAATTATAGAAAAGAAAGAAAAGGTAGAAACTAAAGAACTGAAGGAGGTCGTAAAATGAAAGCTGTAGCCATTATTCTTATAACTATTTGTATCTTTTATCTAATGTCAAAATTATATGCTCGTTTTTCGACTCCATTTTTGCTACCAATTTTAACAACGACAATAATTGGTGTATTTATTTTAGCACTGGGTAATATTCCTTATGAAACATATATGACTGGTGGTAAATGGATTGATGTAATGCTAGGGCCTGCAGTTGTAAGTTTAGCATATCCATTGTATACACAAAGGCATATGATTATAACTTATAAATTATCTATAATTTCTGGTGTAATTGTAGCTATGATTTCAGGTCTTATTAGTGTTTTTGCTTTGGCAAAGTTAATGCGTTTGGACGATGAAATGGTGAGATCATTACTGCCGAAATCAATTACTACTCCGGTTGCAATGCAAGTAAGTGATTCATTGGGTGGAATTCCGCCAATGACTGCTGTATTTGTTATGGTGGCAGGATTTACTGGCGCTATTTTAGGGCCATTTATATTCCGAGTTTGTAAAATTGATACTGCGGTGAGCAGAGGAGTTTCGATGGGAGGAGGAGCTCATGGATTCGGTGTTTCAAAGCTTACTGAATACGGAGAAAAAACCTTATCTATGGGCTCTGTATCAATGACACTAAGTGCTGTTATTGGTGCATTTATTTGTCCCTTATTTGCAATGCTTATCTTCTAAAAACAGCATGTGGAAATTCTTTTTGAATTTTTCACATGTTGTTTTTATTTCTTGGGAAATAAAAATGAAAAAAGGGTTTCTTTAATATTCGGCGAACCAGTTTAATATAGGAAAACAAAGGGGAGTTGTAACATATGAAATGGAAAACAAGAGTGACAGAATTATTAGGTATAGAGTATCCGATCATTCAAGGTGGACTTGCTTATTTAGCATATGCAGATTTAGCTGCAGCTGTGTCGAATGCTGGAGGACTAGGGCAAATTACAGCTATGAGCTTAGAAAACCCAGAAGCACTACGTAAAGAAATTCAAAAAGTACGCCGCTTAACAGATCGACCATTCGGTGTTAATTATGCTATTGGCCAACATGGTCGCTCATTTGAGCATATGTTAGCGGTAGCGATTGAGGAGAAAGTACCGGTTGTATCAATGACAGGTGGTAATCCTGCGCCGATTTTTAAGCAATTAGAAGGGACAGATATTAAGAAATTGGTATTAGTTGCTGCACGTAGGCAAGCGCAAAAAGCAGAAGAATTAGGTGCTGATGCCATTATGGTGGTAGGACAAGAAGGTGGTGGCCATTTAGGTCGGGATGATATCGGAACAATGGTACTAGTACCTCAAGTTGTAGATGCTGTTAATATTCCCGTGATTGCATCAGGAGGTATAGGCGATGGACGTGGGTGGATGGCAGCACTTGCGTTAGGTGCAGAAGGTATTGAGATGGGCACGCGTTTTATCGCGACGAAAGAATGCATTGATGCATCTGTTGTGTATAAAAATGCTTTAATTAATAGCACGGAAGCAGACACGACTGTGATTAAAAAATCTATCGGTGCACCAGCACGCGCTATTAGAAATAGTTGGACGGATCAAATTCATGATATTGAAAAAGTAACTCCAACATATGAAGCTTTAAAAAATTTCATAAGTGGTCAAGCGAATAAAAAATATATATATGAAGGTAAGGAAAATGAAGGGTTTGGTTGGGCTGGACAAGTAACAGGTTTAATCCAAGATGAACCGACTGTGGAGGAACTAATACAGCGAATGGTTGCGCAGGCAACGGAAATACGCTTAAAATGGGGAGAACAATAAAAAGGCTATATTAGCCTGAATCAAAAGGTAGGTAAGAATATGGAATACTCTTATCCGTTCTCAACGGACTGGTCTACAGAAGAAATTGTAGATGTAATTGCGTTCTTCCAAGCAATAGAAAAAGCATATGAAACAGGTGTTCAACGCGAAGATCTAATGTCAAAATATAGACGATTTAAAGAAATCGTGCCAGCGATGGCTGAAGAAAAAACCATTTTCCGCGAATTTGAAGAAGTTAGTGGCTATGTGAGCTATTCAATTATTAAGCAAATGAAAGATGCTCCAGCTGGTTCGAAAATTAAAGGTGAATCAAGAAAAAGAAAGTAAAAGAACAGGCTTATGCCTGTTCTTTTACTTTTTGTTGACCATAGTATTATAAATAGGGAGTAATGCATCGAATGTTTCTTCTGTTAATTTCTCAAATTCCTCAGCAGTTAATTGTACCGCATTTTCTTTTGGAATTTGTAGACCAACTATAAATTCACCTTTTTTTACATCCCGTAAACGTTCAAGTAAACCGACTAGCTGACCATCTTTCAAAGCATCTTTGATATTAATGCCTTCTGGTGAAAAATGATCACCTGAGACATGAAAATTTTTGGGTAGCTTGTTAAATAAATTCTGTTTTTTTAGTAAACGATCAGCAATTTCAACTTTACTTGGTGCTTCATAAATAACGCAAAGAATTATGAATAGATGAGTACCAAATAAGCCAAGCTGAAAGTGAGGAATTGATTTATAGCCGCGTTTGTAAGGAGCAAATGCGACCCAGCTATCTTTTGGGGGATTTACTTTACGACGTGCATGCTTTGCTACATGTGGATGAAATTCATCTGCAGTTTTTGCGGAGAAATATGTAGAAAATGTCGTACCTAATTCTTCAAATTTTGGTCTTACGGTATTGATAAGTGCTTCCATTCGTGGTTCTAAGCCATCGATGGAGAAAACGTCGAAATCCTTTTGTGTCCATTTTGTTTTTGGCATAATAATTTAACTCCTTTTGAAAGTTTATGTTTATTTTATTAGAAATTTGGGAAAAAATCTTGTAGAAGGACTTATCATTTTTCACATCATGCATATAATGTAGTAAGACACTTTAAGTCCTAGCTTGCACAAACAAAATAAAAAGGAGCTGGTTAGTATGAAACAGGTAGTACACATTATTCGCAAAGTTGATTATGAAAAGCAATATGTGAAGGGACTGCAATTAGAAATGGATTATGAACTAGCAACATTATTTGATGCTCTGCAAGATGAGGATGTAAAACAAATTGAATTAAGCAAAATTCGCCTTTCTGAACTTCATTTGGAATTGGAGGCATTTCATGCTTTTGCCTAAAGAGAGAATCAATATTCGCCGGTGAACATCTGCTAATCAAATGAGAAGCAGATGTTTTTTTGCTATAATAGAGATAGGCAAAAAACATTAAATTGTACTTATAGAAATGATGTTTTTTTTGCTTCGAAAGGTGGGGCTATGTTGGAGATTACAGCAATACATGAATTTACAGTTAAAATTATTCATGAAGCAGGCGAACGAATTCGTCAATCACTTTCTGAAAAGTTAGAAATCGAGACAAAGGCAAATGCGAATGATCTTGTAACGAATATTGATCGTGAAACAGAATTATTTTTTATTGAACAAATTCATTCTTATGATCCCGCATTTAAAATTCTCGGTGAGGAAGGGATGGGGGAACCCCTTGAATCATTGGATGGTGTCGTATGGATAATTGATCCGATTGATGGGACGATGAATTTCATACGACAGCATCGTAATTTTGCAATTTCTATTGGCATTTATGTTGATGGCATTGGAAAACTAGGGTACATATACGATGTAATGCGCAATGATTTATATTATGCTATCGAGGGACAAGGAGCATATATGAATGATCGTCAGTTAGAACGGCTGCAACCATTACCGCTACACGAAGCTATTATTGGGATAAACGCTACTTGGGTTACACCAAATCGCTACATCGAACACAATAAGATGATTGACCTTGTTCATCATGTTAGAGGGACAAGATCGTATGGCTCTGCTACTTTAGAGATTGCTTCAGTAGTATGTGGACGGATGGATGCTTATATGTCTATGCGATTATCACCTTGGGATATTGCTGGTGGTGCAGTGATTGCAAATGAAGTCGGTGCGATTGTGTCAAACTTAGGAAATGAAGCGATTAATTTGGAAGAACAAGATACATTTATTATTGCAAATCCTAAAATTCATAAGACAATCATTGAACAATACGTTGATTTGAAATAGAATATAGATATAAATAAAAAGAATGAACTCGCAAATTGCCAGTTCATTCTTTTTATTTGAGTAGAGTTACAGCAAACCTTTATCACGGAATTGTCGTTTAGTTTTGAAGCCATAGCCCATAATGGCACAAACCAAAATAATGGCACCAAAGATACCAATTACGCTTTTAAAGGCAACTGCAATTCCTATTGAACACATAGCTAGCACTGCAGCTAATGCAAAAAAAGCCATAACGACTTTAGCATTTTTCATTTTAAATCCTCCAGTTGATGAATTTGTTTGACTTATAAGTGATTATCACTTAATGTCGAACTAATAATTATACTGTGAAATAATAAAAAAATTTGAAATACTAGTTGTTAAGAAAAGACAAAAAACATCTCTTGTGTTATAATAACACAGTTATGGACTCGAAAATAGAATGTGGAGTGGAATAATGACAAATTTACGTCAAGACATTAGAAATATTGCAATTATAGCTCACGTTGACCATGGTAAAACGACATTGGTTGACCAATTATTACAACAATCTGGTACTTTTCGTTCTAACGAAAATGTCGCAGAAAGAGCAATGGACTCGAACGACATCGAACGTGAACGTGGTATTACAATTTTAGCGAAGAATACAGCAGTAAACTACGAAGGTACTCGTATCAATATCCTAGACACACCAGGACATGCCGATTTCGGTGGAGAAGTTGAACGTATCCTGAAAATGGTTGACGGTGTACTATTAGTTGTAGATGCATATGAAGGTTGTATGCCTCAAACTCGTTTTGTGTTGAAAAAAGCATTAGAGCAAAAATTAACACCAATCGTAGTAGTAAACAAAGTCGATAAAGATTCAGCTCGTCCTACAGAAGTAGTGGATGAAGTAATTGATTTATTAATCGAATTAGGTGCTGATGAAGATCAATTAGAATTCCCAGTCGTATTTGCTTCTGGTGTAAATGGTACTGCATCACTTGATTCAGACCCAGCTAAACAAGAAGAAAATATGAAATGCTTATTTGAAGAAATTATTAGTCACATTCCAGCACCAGCTGATACTAGTGATGAACCTTTACAATTCCAAGTAGCATTACTTGATTATAATGACTATGTTGGCCGTATTGGTATCGGTCGTGTATTCCGCGGTAAAATCCATGTTGGACAACAAGTTGCACTTATGAAACTTGATGGCACTGTGAAAAATTTCCGTGTAACTAAAATCTTTGGTTTCTTCGGATTAAAACGTGAAGAAGTTGAAGAAGCATACTCAGGTGATTTAATTGCTGTTTCAGGTATGGAAGACATTAACGTAGGTGAAACTGTTTGTCCAACTGAACACCAAGAAGCTTTAACACCTTTACGTATCGATGAACCAACATTACAAATGACTTTCTTAGTAAACAACTCACCTTTTGCAGGTCGCGAAGGTAAATGGGTAACATCACGTAAAATTGAAGAACGTTTACGCGCTCAATTACAAACAGATGTAAGTTTACGTGTAGAAAATACTAATTCTCCAGATGCTTGGACTGTTTCGGGTCGTGGTGAACTTCACCTATCGATTTTGATTGAAAACATGCGTCGTGAAGGTTATGAATTACAAGTATCTAAACCAAAAGTTATCGTTAAAGAAATTGATGGTGTAAAATGTGAACCATTTGAACGTGTACAAATTGATGTACCTGAAGATTCTGTAGGTTCAATTATTGAATCATTAGGTTTACGTAAAGGTGAAATGTTAGATATGGTGAACAATGGTAGTGGCCAAGTTCGTTTAATCTTCATGGTACCTGCTCGTGGATTAATTGGTTATACAACTGAATTTATGTCTTTAACAAAAGGTTTCGGTATTCTCAACCATACATTCGATAGCTATCAACCATTATTAACAGGTAAAATCGGTGGACGTCGTCAAGGTGTACTAGTTTCTATGGAAACAGGTAAATCAACTACTTATGGTATGATGCAAATTGAAGACCGTGGTACACTATTTGTTGAACCAGGTACTGATATTTATGAAGGTATGATTGTTGGTGAAAATACACGTGATGCAGATATTACTGTTAATATCATCAAAATGAAACAAAAAACAAACATCCGTTCAGCTAACAAAGACCAAACGAATGTTATCAAAAAACCACGTATTTTAACTCTTGAAGAAGCATTAGAATACTTGGCTGAAGATGAGTACTGTGAAGTAACACCAGAATCTATTCGCCTTCGTAAACAAATTTTAAATAAAAACGAACGCGAAAAAGAAGCTAAGAAATCACGTAGCGCTGAGTAATCATTCGCTAAACGAAAGGAAGGAAAGTCTTGGATATTAAATCCGGTTTTTTAAGTGAACTGAATTTTATTCAACTTGCCGCACCTGATGTATCAAATAATGATGCATTTGTATTTGATAAAATGTATCCGGTAGCCAAGTATGTTTATCAAACTGCATCTGATTTTAGTGTTGCTAGTAATATTTTGTTAGTGCTTATTTTTGCATTGTCGATTGTTGTTTACAATCTAGGATTCGCGAAAAAACTTAAGTTTTGGCAAAATATCGTTATTTATTTCTTCTTGTTTGTTGGCTGTATCTTTTTGACATTCTTTGCAACTTATTTACCTGTAGTAGAAGGATTATTGATTATCGCACTTGTGCTAATCATGTATAAAATTGGTCTGCGTAGAGATAAAAAAGCACAAACAGTGCAATAATGGTCTAGTAAATCACATGAAAAAGAGCAATTGAGAACAAGCTAGTAGCTGAATCTCAATTGCTCTTTTTATATTTTATTTAACCTATATTACAATGAATAACTAGAATTCATCTTCGACAAGTGAGTGTTTTTTTCTAAAGATAAATCGACCAGTTGCTAAACGGGCATTTGTTCTTTCTGAAATGCGATCATGACATATAGGGCACATATACGTATGGATAGGGCGATTTCGCAATTTTTTTGCTTCTGGTGAATAATCGGGTAATTCATTAATAGAATCGCAAATGACACACTTAACTCGCATCGTTTAAGTCCCTCCTATTCTACTCGAATTGCTACAAGACCTTTAATTGGGTTCTCTACATTTGAACCGTCACCGTTGAGTACATAAACAGGACCGTTATCAGTCAGCATTTTACCGTCTTGGCTATATTTTAAGATAAGGGACTCAGCATCTTCTATGGAGAAGTTATATTCAGAGCCATCTCGGCATTCTAGAATAACTGTAGTCGCACCATCTTTAATTTCTGCATTGTTTAGGAAGGGTCTTAATATGATACCGAATGTGCCGGTCATCATGTGTTTTTTCTCGAATTTTCGTTCGGATTTTAAAGTTGGTGGAAATGTTGCACCCTCCATAATTTCACGTGACCAGTGCTTACCTGCTTTTTCCATGTACTCTTCGTCAGCGTTTACAATTACTCGTTCTTCAGTAAAATATGTGTCTAGATCTAATTTACGATCATCAAAAATCCAAACAGTTGGATCTAATGTGATAGCAAAATTCACGGCACCTTTAATTTGAATGATAGATTCCATGTTAATTCCTCCTTGAATAGTACATTCCATATCTAAGTATACCGCTAATTTATGTAGTTAATAAAGAAATAAAATTGGTTACACGGTTTAAATAGTTATATACTTGCAATTTTACTGCGCAAAAGATAAACTTTATTAAGATAGAATAGAAGAAATATCAGGTAATGGGGGCGTCCTCATGGATACAAAATCGCAAAGTTCATATCAGGAGAAGGCATTGGAACTCCTTATTGCTGACGCAGATAAAATTGCTAAGCTTATTAGAGTACAGATGGAGCATTTAACAATGCCACAATGCCCACTATACGAAGAAGTTTTAGATACACAAATGTTTGGCTTATCACGCGAAATTGATTTTGCAGTTAAGTTAGGCTTGCTTGAACGTGAAAAGGGAAGAGGGATTCTTGATTCACTTGAAAAAGAATTATCTGTGTTGCATGATGCATTTACAGAGAAATAAGTAAAAAACTCAAACACGCTGTTGTTTGGGTTTTTTTGCTACAAGATGAGTAAAAGAGGTATTCGCATGAAAACATACTTAAAAAATTATTCAAGGAATTTCGATTATCCACTGTTTTTTACATATTTATTACTTTGTCTCTTTGGACTTGTTATGATTTATAGCGCAAGTATGGTATGGGCAGTGAATAAATTAGGATATAGCGCTGACTATTTTTATAAAAAGCAGATTATTAACCTATGTATTGGTGCTATTGCTTTTGCAGTTGGTGCTTTTATTCCATACAAAATTTATAAAGAAAATAAAGTACTTGTAGTGATGTTGAGTTTTATGTTCATTTCGCTCTTATCTGTTTACTTTTTTGGCTTTAGTCCAGGAAACTCTGGAGCAAAAAGTTGGATTAATCTGGGTTTTGCAAATATACAGCCATCTGAGTTTGTGAAGATTATTGTCATTTTGTATTTTTCTGCAGTATTTACGAAGAAATACGAAAAGGGAAAAATAGATAATATTAATGAATCTATCATTCCGCCTATTTTCGTTCTCTTTGCAGCGGCATTTATGGTCTTTCTTGAACCGGATTTAGGGGGTCTGATGATTATATTCTTTATCGCTATTTCAGTTATTGCAGCGAGTGGAATTAAATTTAAAACCTTTGGTAAAATTCTTGGTGTTTTAGGTGTTTGTATGGCAATTGCGCTAATTGGTATTTTCTTCATAAGAGATAGTTTTTTTACTGAAAAAAGAATGGGGCGGATTAACGCTTTCTTTAATCCTTTTGAGGACGAGCAGTTTTTTGGATATCAAATCGTGAACGGTTATTTAGCGATTGGTGCTGGAGGCATTAAAGGATTAGGTATAGGTCAATCTGTACAAAAAATGGGTTATTTACCAGAGCCACAAACAGACTTTATTTTAGCGATTATCGCAGAAGAATTGGGCACATTAGGGGTCGCAATTGTTTTAGGTGGTTTAGGCTTTATAGTTATTCGAGCATTGCTTATTGCCTTACGAACAAAGGATCCAATGGCAAGAATGATAGCAGCTGGTATTGCTAGTATGATAGGGTTCCAAACGTTTATAAATGTCGGCGGATTAACAGGGATTATACCGTTAACTGGTGTTCCGCTACCCTTTATTAGTTATGGCGGAACTTCGATAATTTTGTTATCTTTAGCTATGGGGATTCTCATAAATGTCTCCATGTTTGTTAAAAGGGAAAGGAATAAAGTCTAGGGGGTAAGGGAAATGGCAATTAAAAAAATTCTAGTGGCAAACCGTGGTGAAATAGCAATTCGCGTGTTTCGAGCGTGTACAGAGTTAAATATTACAACAGTAGCAATCTATTCGAGAGAGGATAGTGGCTCGTATCACCGTTACAAAGCTGATGAAGCGTATCTTGTTGGTGATGGTAAGAAGCCTATAGATGCATACTTAGATATAGAAGGAATCTTAGCGATAGCAAAAGATGCAGGAGTGGACGCAATCCACCCCGGTTATGGTTTTTTATCTGAAAACTTAGATTTTGCTAAACGTTGTGAAGAAGAGGGAGTTACTTTCATCGGTCCAACTTCTAATCATTTAGATATGTTTGGTGACAAAGTAAAAGCTCGTGAACAAGCTGTCGCAGCTAATATTCCAGTAATTCCTGGAACAGATGGACCTGTTGCATCTATTGATGAGGTGCTAGCGTTTGGTGAGCAGCATGGCTACCCGTTAATGATAAAAGCTGCCCTTGGTGGTGGAGGACGCGGTATGCGCGTTGTACACTCTGCTGATGATGCTTTAGAAGCTTATGATAGAGCCAAGTCAGAAGCAAAAGCTGCATTTGGATCTGATGAAGTGTATGTAGAGAAATTTGTAGACAAGCCAAAGCATATTGAAGTACAAATTTTAGGAGACAAAGAAGGCAATATTGTTCATCTATATGAACGTGATTGTTCTATTCAACGTCGTCATCAAAAGGTTGTTGAAATTGCACCTTCGAACTCAATTTCTCCTGAATTACGTGAAGAAATTTGCCAGGCTGCAATAAAATTAATGAAAAATGTGTCCTACATAAATGCAGGGACTGTAGAATTTTTAGTAGCGGGTAACCAATTTTATTTCATCGAAGTAAATCCTCGTATCCAAGTTGAGCATACGATTACAGAGATGGTAACTGGGATTGATATTGTACATGCACAAATTAAAATTGCAGAAGGTTTATCTTTACATAGTGAAGAAATTGGCATTCCTGAGCAATCACAAATCCCACTTTTCGGATTTGCTATTCAATCGCGTGTAACGACTGAAGATCCGTTAAATAATTTCATGCCTGACACTGGAAAATTGATGGTTTATCGTTCAGGTGGAGGTTTTGGAGTACGCTTAGATGCTGGTAACGGCTTCCAAGGTGCAGTTATTTCACCATATTATGATTCATTACTTGTTAAAGTTTCAACTTGGGGAATGACATTTAAAGAAGCAGCAGCTAAGATGGATCGAAATCTACAAGAATTCCGTATTCGTGGTATTAAAACGAATATTCCGTTTTTAGAAAATGTTGTTCGTCATCCGAATTTTATAGATGGTAATTTTAATACAAGTTTCATAGATACAACGCAAGAACTATTTTTATTCTCTCCACGTAAAGACCGTGGTACAAAACTATTAAGTTATATCGGGAATGTTACGGTTAATGGTTTCCCTGGAATTGAGTATCAACAGAAGCCAATTTTCTCGAAACCCCATAAACCAGATATTAAAATTGTACAATCAATTCCAGCTGGTACGAAACAAATCTTAGATGAACGTGGCCCTGAAGGTCTTGTTCAATGGATTAAAGAGCAAGATGATGTATTGTTAACAGATACGACTATGCGTGATGCACATCAATCATTGTTGGCGACTCGTGTACGCTCACGTGATATGTTCAATATTGCAGATGAAACAGCACAAATTATGCATAATTTCTTCTCACTAGAGATGTGGGGTGGTGCAACCTTTGACGTTGCATATCGTTTCTTAAAAGAGGACCCATGGGATCGATTAATTAAATTACGTGAAAAAATGCCAAACGTGCTATTCCAAATGCTATTGCGTGGTGCGAACGCAGTAGGTTATAAAAACTATTCAGATAACATTATTAGAGAGTTTATCTCAAAATCTTCAGATGCGGGAATTGATGTTTTCCGTATTTTCGACAGTTTGAACTGGATTAAAGGAATGGAAGTAGCCATTGATGCAACAAGACAGTCGGGTAAGATTGCAGAAGCAGCTATTTGTTACACAGGAGATATCCTAGATGACTCTAGAGCAAAATATACAGTGCAATACTATAAAGACATGGCGAAAGAATTAGAGGCTGCTGGGGCCCATATTTTAGCTATTAAAGATATGGCAGGCTTATTAAAGCCAGAAGCAGCTTATCGTTTAATTTCTGAATTAAAAGCATCGACAGATTTACCAATTCATTTGCATACACATGATACAAGTGGCAATGGTATCTATTTATATGCTAAAGCAATTGAAGCAGGTGTTGATATTATTGATACAGCGCTAGGCTCAATGGCAGGTCTAACATCGCAACCAAGTGCTAATTCACTTTACTATGCGATGAAGGGTAGCAAACGACAAGTAAGAGCGGACATTGACGGTCTAGAAAAACTTTCATATTACTGGGAAGATATTCGAAAATATTATAGCGACTTTGAAAGTGGCATGAATAGCCCACATTCTGAAATATACGTTCATGAGATGCCAGGAGGTCAATATAGTAACTTACAGCAGCAAGCTAAAGGTGTCGGGCTAGGCGACCGTTGGGAAGAAGTGAAAAGTATGTATTCCCGCGTAAACTTGCTATTTGGAGATGTTGTTAAAGTAACACCTTCTTCAAAAGTAGTAGGTGATATGGCTTTGTTCATGGTTCAAAATGATTTAGATGAAGAAACAGTCATTGAACGTGGTAAAACAATCGATTTCCCAGACTCAGTAATTGAATTCTTCCAAGGTTATTTAGGACAACCATATGGTGGATTCCCAGAGGAATTACAAAAAGTTATTTTAAAAGATCGTGAAGCGATCACTGTAAGACCGGGAGAATTATTAGAGCCAATAGATTTAAAAGAACTTCGCGATGAATTATTTAAAAAATATAGTCGTCCAATAACAAGTCATGAAGTACTTGCGACAGCTTTATATCCAAAAGTCTTCGAAGATTACATGAAGACAGTAGATATGTTTGGAGATGTATCGGTATTAGATACGCCAACATTCTTATATGGTTTAAGACTGGGTGAAGAGATTGAAGTTGAGATAGAAAAAGGTAAAACACTTATCATTAAGCTAGTATCCATTGGAGAAGCTCAATATGATGGTACACGTGTCCTTTACTTTGAATTAAACGGTCAACCTCGTGAAATTATTATTCAAGATATGACAGTTGAGGTAGATGGAGATCGTAAAGCGAAAGCAGACCCTGCAAATCCAGATCAAATTGGTGCAACAATGCCAGGTACAGTATTGAAAGTAGCTATTTCTAAAGGTAGCCCAGTAAAACGTGGTGAGCATTTGCTGATTACAGAAGCTATGAAAATGGAAACGACTGTTCAAGCACCGAAGGACGGCGTTATTAAAGAAATTTATGTAGCTGCTGGAGACGCAATTTCAACAGGTGATTTACTAATTGAAATGGAATAACTAGCAAAAAAACACGCCTTTGCATTTGCAAAGGCGTGTTTTATATTGTTTATTTAAAATTCTTAGTTACTTTTTTGATTTTGTCGACTTCTAGATAATAATAGAATCATATAGCACAATAAACCAAATAAAAGTGTGATTAATAGTGAATGTAGTAATGCTAATAAGATATTTAAGCGAGAAAGTACTACAGCCATACCCGCTAATACTTGAAGAGAAACTATTATTAGTGCAATAATCCAACCCCAATAGAGGACACGTTGTTCTTTATAATGTTTAATAGCATGAATTGCAATGAATAAAATCCAAACGAAGATTAATCCAGCTGCAAAACGATGGCCCATTTGAACCCACTCATAGAAATTAGCAGGTAATCCAATGTCTTTGTTATTACATAATGGCCAATCTGGACAAATTAAGCTCGCATTTGTATGACGTACTAAGGCACCTGTATATACTACGAGATAAGAATAGATTGTAACACCTATTGTATGTCTCTTTAGTGTATTGCCAATAATGACCTTGTCCGCATCAAATTTTTGGTCAACTTCGAAAATAATTAATGTGAGTAAGAGTACTGCTGCAAATGAAATAAGTGATATACCAAAATGAAGCGCTAATATAAAATCGCCTTGTCCCCATAAAACTTGAGCAGCACCGATTAAAGCTTGCGCAATCAAGAAGAATAATGCCATGAAAGATAAGAATTTCACTTCACGAATATGTCCTAATACTCTCCAAGCCCAAACTGTCAAAATCAAAATAAGAAATGACACGGCTCCAGTAACGACACGATGGGAAAATTCGATCAACACTTCTGTAGTTATTTCTTTTGGTATTAGAGAACCGTTACAATCAGGCCAGTTTCTACCACAGCCCATACCACTATCAGTTTTTGTGACGAGTGCTCCGCCCAGTAAAATGAGCAACATTCCAATTGTTGCAGCAACTGCAAACCATTTCATGTATTTACTATATTGCATAATTGCCACCTACTTTATATATAGTAATCACCTTTTGAAAGGTGGTACCTGCCTTTCTGATGATAGCGAAAATAGGACCAAAAAACAACTTGTATAGAATATTGTCAATCTAAAGAGAAAACGATTTCACAAATTGTTCATAATTTCGTACAAGAACCTTCACAATTAAAACAAGAAAATGATTTACTATAGATATGTTGTGTCAGAGAAACTGGTTCCATCAACCCTTCGACATGAAATTTCACTTTCTGTCTAGAAATCAACGCTATTTTTCGTTATAGTAGGGTTAACGGAATATGCTTATCAATCGAAAGGAGGGGTAATATGTCAAATGGTCGTATATTGTCTGCTAATGGAAACTCGGAACCTGAAACAAGTTCGCTAGTAAAAGATTTTTTTGCACTTATCAAAATTGGTATTGTTAATTCCAATTTAGTTACTACTTTTACAGGACTTTGGTTGGCCTTTCAATTCGCTGATAAACATTTTTTACATGAATTGAATATCATGTTCTTTACTTTAGTAGGTGCGGCATTCATTATTGCAGGATCTGGAGCGATGAATAATTATATTGATCTAGATATTGATCCAATAATGAAACGGACAAAGTCAAGACCGACAGTTACTGGTAGATTTAAACCGAGCCTTGTACTGACAATCGCTCTCTCTCTTTTAATTGTAGGTGAATTTTTGTTATTTATGGCATCTTTTGCTGCCGGTGTGTGGGGACTTGCAGGCATATTATGTTATGTAGTCTTGTACTCCATGTGGTCAAAGAGAAGGCATGTAAGTAATACCGTTGTAGGAAGTATCTCAGGAGCTATTCCACCACTAATCGGCTGGGCTTCTGTTGAACCATCACTTGGTTCTGGTGCGTTGGCACTATTTTTGATAATGTTTGTATGGCAACCACCGCATTTTTATGCACTTGCTATGAAACGTACTGAAGAATATAGAGCAGCCAATATTCCAATGCTTCCAGTTGTTAAAGGCTTTGCAAGAACTAAACGTTCAATGTTAGTATGGGTATTATTGTTATTCCCACTACCATTCTTACTTATGAAGCTCGGAATAGGATTTATTATTCTCGCAACAGTATTGAACCTTGGGTGGTTTGCACTTGCTTTAACAGGTTTTAAAGCGACAGATGATATAAAATGGGCGAATAAGATGTTTATTTATTCATTAAATTATATGACTATTTTATTTGTTTCAATGATTATTTTCTCTGTCTTTGCCTAACTTTGGGATTCTTTCTTTAAAGGAATTCATATAGAATGAACCACAGTCCTAGTTACACATGTAAATACAACAAAGAAAGAGGGGTTTAATTAAGCTATGATGAAAGGGCTTAAAAAATGGCGTCTATTCGGATTGTTAGCAGCACTAACGATTTTCCTTTCAGGTTGTGGCGAAGAGTATTTATCAACGTTAACTCCAGCGGGTCAAGTTGGTAAAGATCAATACAATCTACTGCTATTATCTACTGCAATTATGACGTTTGTTATTATCGTAGTGGTTATCATCTACGTGCTTGCTATTGTTAAGTTCCGACGTAAAAAAGTTGGAGAAAATACAATTCCAAAACAAGTAGAAGGTAGTCATACACTAGAAATTATTTGGACAGCAATTCCAATCGTTTTATTATTAATCTTAGCTGTACCTACTGTAAGTTTAACTTACAAATTCGCTGATACTAAAGCGATGGAAGCGAAAGACGCTGACGGTAACGCGAAAGCGGTTACTGTAAACGTTACTGCTAAATTATATTGGTGGGAATTCGAATACCCTGAACAAGGTATCGTAACTTCTCAAGAATTAGTAGTACCAACAGGTCAGAAAGTGTACTTCAATTTAAAAGCTGCTGATGTAAAACACTCATTCTGGATTCCAGCTATCGGTGGTAAAATGGATACAAACGTTGATAACATCAACAAATTCTATTTGACATTTGATAAAGAATCAGACGGTTTGAAAGACGGAGTATTCTATGGTAAATGTGCTGAACTTTGTGGTCCTTCTCATGCTTTAATGGATTTCAAAGTTAAAACATTAAGCCAAGATAACTTCGACAATTGGGTTGATAACATGCAAGCTACTAAAGGGAAAACAGCTGATAAAAAATCAACTGATTTAGGTGAACAAGTATTCGCTAATAGTTGTATTTCATGTCACGCAGTTTCTGGTGAAGGTACTGGAGGCGGAGTTGCACCTAACTTAGCTGCATTTGGAGATCGTAACCGTGTTGCAGGTTTCCTTGAACACTCAGAAGATGGTATTAAAGACTGGATTAAAAACTCACAAGAGCTTAAACCAGGAAACATAATGCCAGAAGAAAAAGCTTTAAATAATGGTAAAGAATTCACAGATGAAGAGCTTGATGCTTTAGCCGCATACTTAATGGGTCTATCTGTAGAAAAATAATTTGATTTAAATCATATTGAGGGAGGTTAAAGTTGTGAGCTCAACTGCAAAGAAAAAGGGCTTTGGCGCAACTATTTGGGACTACTTAACAACAGTAGACCATAAAAAAATCGCCATTCTTTACCTTATTGCCGGTACGTTCTTCTTCGTAGTCGGTGGTATAGAAGCAATGCTTATTCGTATCCAACTAGCAAAACCAGATAATGATTTTGTGAGTGCGGGTCTTTTCAATGAAATTATTACAATGCATGGTACAACAATGATATTCTTAGCTGCAATGCCATTGTTATTTGCATTTATGAACGCCGCTGTACCACTACAAATTGGTGCACGTGATGTTGCTTTCCCATTCCTAAACTCTTTAGGTTTTTGGTTATTCTTATTTGGTGGTATTTTCTTAAACCTTTCATGGTTCTTAGGTGGAGCTCCTGATGCAGGTTGGACTTCTTATGCATCATTATCTCTAGCATCACCAGGTCATGGTATTGATTTTTATGCTTTAGGTTTACAAATTTCAGGTGCGGGTACACTAATCGCGGGGATTAACTTCCTTGTAACGATTATTAACATGCGTGCACCAGGTATGACATATATGCGTATGCCATTATTCACATGGACTACATTTGTAGCGTCTGCTTTAATTTTATTCGCATTCCCTCCACTTACTGTGGGATTATTCTTCATGATTTTCGACCGTATGTTCGATGCTAACTTCTTTGATCATATTAATGGTGGTAATACAGTTATCTGGGAGCACTTATTCTGGATCTTTGGTCACCCTGAAGTATATATCTTAGTACTTCCTGCATTCGGTTTATTCTCTGAGATTTTCGCGACATTCGCAAGAAAACGCTTATTCGGTTACTCTTCAATGGTATTTGCGACTATCTTAATCGGTTTCTTAGGCTTCATGGTATGGGCTCACCATATGTTTACTGTAGGTCTTGGACCAACTGCAAACGCAATCTTCGCAGTAGCAACAATGGCGATTGCTGTTCCAACAGGTATGAAAGTATTTAACTGGTTATTAACAATTTGGGGCGGTAACATTAAAGTTACGACACCTATGCTTTATGCATTAGGTTTCATCCCATCATTCGTAGCTGGTGGGGTAACAGGGGTAATGCAAGCATCTGCACCTCTTGATTACCAACTACATGATTCTTACTTCATCGTAGCTCACTTCCACTACGTTATCGTTGGTGGTATCGTATTAGCGTTATTTGCTTCAGCACATTATTACTGGCCTTTAATGTTCAATCAAATGTTAAATGAAACTCTTGGTAAGATTACATTCGTATTCTTCTTTGTTGGGTTCCACTGTACATTCTTTGTTCAACATTTCTTAGGCTTAATGGGTATGCCACGCCGTGTGTTCACATTCATGGGCGGACAAGGTTGGGACCAATTCAACTTAATTAGTACGGTTGGTGCTTTCTTAATGGCAATCGGTGTTATTTTACTAGTAGTAAACGTAATTATCACTGCTATTAAAAACGAACCAGCAGGACGCGATCCATGGAAAGATGGTCGTACTCTTGAGTGGGCTATTCCGCAACCAGTACCATATTATAACTTTAAACAAACTCCACTTGTTCGTGGATTAGATACTTTTTGGATTGAAAAAATGGAAGGAAACAAAGAGGGTATGACATATGCTGAACCAATTTCAGATATCCATATGCCAAACAACTCATTCATTCCATTTATGATTTCACTTGGTTTATTCGTTGCAGCATTTGGTGCACTTTATCACCAAGATGCAGATAAAACTTGGTCAATTCCAGTATTAATTATTGGTTTAGCGATTACATTCGCTTCAATGATTGTTCGTTCTCTAAAAGATGATTTAGGTTATCATATTCATAAAGAGGAATTAATGAATGAAAAAGGGGGTAAACACTAATGGATTTAAATAAGAAATTTACCCCACAATCTTGGCCAGCACATCCCGAGAACTCTACACTTGAAGGGAAAAACAAAACACTTGGTTTTTGGATTTTCCTTGGTGGTGAAACAGTTTTATTCGCTACTTTATTTGCGACTTTCTTAGCGCTAAAAAATAAAGGGCCAGCTGGAATGGAATTCTCAACTCAAAGTCTTTTTGAGTTACCACTTGCTTTCATTATGACGATGTTACTTTTAACTTCTTCATTAACAAGTGTTTATGCTATGTATCATATGAAAAACTATAATTTCAAAGCAATGCAAGCTTGGTTAATCGTTACTGTTTTATTAGGATTAGGATTCCTTGGTCTTGAAATTTATGAGTTCTATCACTATGTACACCTTGGCTTTACATTTACTCAAAGTGCATTCGGTTCTTCATTCTACACTTTAGTAGGTACTCACGGATTGCACGTAATTCTAGGTTTAGCTTGGTTTATCCTGTTAATGCTACGTAACTCTAAACGTGGCTTAAACCTTTATAATGCGCCTAAGTACTACTTAGCTTCATTATACTGGCACTTTATCGACGTAGTTTGGGTATTCATCTTCACTGTAGTTTACTTGATGGGAGTGTTGGGCTAATGTCACATGACGTTGAAGCACGTACAAGAAGTAAACACGAGTATGAATATGCTCGTAAACGCGCAAACCAAGGTATGCGTAATCAAGTAACAGTATTTGCGATTATGATTTTCTTAACATTCATCGCATTTGCTGCAGTTCAAGCAGGAATGTCTGCTTACTTAGTTGCACCGCTTATTTTATTATTTGCGGCTGTACAAGTAGCGCTACAATTGTATTACTTTATGCACTGGAGCGAAAAAGGTCATGGAATGGCACAATTCTTCATGTACTCTGCTGCATTCATCGCTTTTACAATGATTCTTGCTTTTGTAACAATCATTTGGTGGTAAGAACCAGAGCAAAAAAACCGAGTCTATTACAGGCTCGGTTTTTTGCTTTTTTGCTAGATAGTGTTAAGGATGGAAGATGCAATCAAACTTTATGTATTAAATTCTCGAATTGTTTTTTCTCACGGTCAAAGTAAGAAGAGATGACTTTAGTTTGCAACATCCAGTGCTTGTCGAGGGCCCACAGGATGTGGGTCACGTAACCGTTGCGGCAGGACGCCGCGAACTTAGGTTACGTTCCATAAGCGAGATATCCAGCTTTGCGCGTTAGCGGCTCGAGGTCACTTCCACTTTCTCGGTCAAAAGCTGGAAAGATGCTTTTGATTCGAAAGTTTCAGTGCTTGTCGAGGGCCCACAGGATGTGGGTCACGTAACCGTTGCGGCAGGACGCCGCGAACTTAGGTTACGTTCCATAAGCGAGATATCCAGCTTTGCGCGTTAGCGGCTCGAGGTCACTTCCATTTTCTCGGTCAAAGTCTGAAAAGATGACTTTGATTCGAAAATTCCAGTGCTTGTCACCGCTGAACGAACGTGCAAAGCATTTAATAATAAATTGTCATGATTCGTTCATTGAAGTTCGTGGGGCTGGGACTTATAATGGAGGTATTGAGACTAAAGGAGCGAAATACTATGCCTCTAAGTATATTTGGATTTCAAGCAATGTGGAGCCCTTATTTAATAGGCGTCATTTTGTTTTTAACTGTACTATATTTTCTTATTACTGTTAAATGGAGAACGGACTTCAAAGAGAGTGAACCTTTGAAGAAACGAGAGGCGATCAATTTCGTAATCAGTATGATATTGCTATATATTGTTATGGGTTCGCCAGTCGATTTAATGGCTCATATTATGTTTACAATGCATATGGTGCAAATGGCTTTACTACTTTTATTAATACCGATTTTCTTGATTCAAGGGATTCCAAATTGGTTATGGAAGTATGTCATTGAATTACCTTATATCAAACCTGTATTTCATTTTATGACTAAGCCCATGTTTGCTTTAGCATTTTTCGTTGCATTATTCTCTTTTTATCATATTCCAATGGTTTTGGACTATATAAAACTAAATGAAACGATGCATGGATTGTATACATTACTTCTGTTTGTATCAGCGTTATTTATGTACTGGCCTCTTATTAATTCTGTAGAGGGACAACCTCGTATGAAGGATTTACACAAAGTTGGTTATATTATCGGGAATGCGGTTCTTATCACGCCTGCTTGTGCGTTAATTATTTTTGCTTCATCGCCATTCTATGCTACATATACAGATGGTGAATTGTGGATGAAAGCAATGGAATTATGTGTGCCTGTATCAACATTAGCAGGACTATCATTATCGGGACCAGAATTATTTACTAATATGGACCCTATGTACGATCAACAGCTAGGCGGAATCATTATGAAAATTATTCAAGAAATTATCTTTGCAGCTGTATTAGGTAAAGTATTTGTTAAATGGTATCGTAATGAACAAGAGAACGCGGAAGAAATTACGCAAAAAGCTTTATTGGAAAGACAACAATTAAATGCTAATCAGTATAATTAATACCAAAAAGATTGTTAGGAGAAAAACGCATGAATGTACCTATTTTACCTACAATTAGTACAACTTTTATTGCATTAAGTGCTATCTTAGTAGCAATTGGTTGGGCACTAATTAAACAAAGAAAAATTGAAGCGCATAAGAAAACCATGATTGCAGCTGCAATATCTGCAATGTTATTCTTTATTATTTACGTATCACGTACTGTATTTATTGGTAATACAGCATTTGGTGGACCAGATAATTTGAAAATTTATTATACAATTTTCCTTGTATTCCATATTTGCTTGGCAACTACAGGTGCCGTTTTCGGTATCGTAACGTTATTAGCAGGATTCAAAAATAACCTTGTACGTCATCGTAAAATTGGACCGATTACAAGTGTGATTTGGTTCTTCACAGCCATTACAGGCGTAGCAGTATATATATTACTTTATGTATTATACAAAGGTGGAGAAACAACTTCAGTTATTAAAGCTATTTTAAGTCAGTAAAGATAAAAAGCTGTTCCCTTATTATTATTTAGGGGAACAGCTTTTTTATTTGATAAATTTGCTTAGTAATCCAGCTTCCTTAGCTGTTATAAATACCATGACAATTAATGGACCTATAAAAAAACCTAAGAACCCAAATAATTGTAAGCCGATATACATACTAATTAATGTAGCAAGTGGAGGTAATCCGATTTGAGCACTCATAACCTTCGTCTCTAATATTTGGCGAAGAATAATAATGACAATCGCTAATGCTGCCAACTTGATACCCATTGCCATTTGATCAGTAAGCATAGCGTAGATCGCCCAAGGAGCTAATATAACAATGGCACCTAATATAGGTAGTAAATCGACAAACCAGATGATTAAAGCCATAATAATGGCGTATTTAGGAATGATGAATAGTAAAGCGCAAAAAGTAACAACTAAAACACATAAGCTAACGATTATTTCAGCTTTAATATAACCAAATAATACAATATGGAGTTTTTGAAAAAGTACTTTCCACTTTTCAGCCTTATTTTGAGAAATATATGAGTTAAACTTTTTTTTGAGTTTCGGCATTTCAGACATAAATAAAAATAAAGCAAACATATAAACAAGTAAATTGAGTAAAAAAAACGGTAGCTTAGATACGATCATTTTTAACCTATCATAGTTAAAGAATTCGATAAATGAGGATTGAAGTCTTTCAATGACTCTGTCAATACCAAGTTGAATTTCAGTAATTACTTCAATAGGTAGATCGTGAGTGATCTTTGCTAATCGATTTTGAAGATTCATCCAAGAGGCGGTTAATTGGTCGAAAAGTTCAGGAGCTATTTTTGATAAATGAGAGACTTGAGTGATAGCATTTGTGATGGCGAAGTACAGGATACTTGATAATACGATTAAAAAGAGAGAGAATATAATGATGACTGAAAATCGTCTGGATTTAATCCATTTTCGCTGTAGAAGTTGTATAAGTGGCTCAAGTAACAGAGCGGTCACAAGAGATAGTAAAATAGGTATAGATGCTGGAATCAAAATGTATAATAGTAATAAGACTATAATAGTTAGTAAGATTTTTTTTAATATACTAAAAAAACTGGATTTAGCCAATCAAATCACCTATCTTTTAAATTTACGCTCATAGTATGGATAAATTTCTAATTTTTATCCAATAAAAAAAGTGCTGAAAGATACCAGCACTTAAATAAAACTATTAAGCATGAATTTCAAATGATTTAATTTGTTTTTCAAGAGATTTTAAAATTTCTTGGCAAGATTTTACTAGATGGGCAGGGAATACTTCACCTTCACCATATTCTACACCGTGTGGGAAGTAGTGTTTACCAAGAGCTGGTTTTAATAGTGTAATCATTGCATCATTAGCGCCGATGTCACCTTCTTTTGTGAAACCGAATACACGTAGGTAGAATGTACCTTCACGTACATCAAAGCGTCTGTCCCAAGTTACGCGTTCGTAGTCCCAGCCTGTAGCACGGATTAAACCATGTTCGCGCATAAGATCATCAAGAAGTGTAATGTCAGCTAAAGTGTTTTCAAGTCCTGTATTTTCGAAATACATAAATTTCGTCCTCCTTTGACTCATCGTACCATATATACGTTCCATTTTATAATAGAGCAAAAATGCATCGGTTGCAATGGCAACATTGTGAATACATCACGGCAATTGGTATAATAAAATAACTAAACAAATTGGGGAGAGGCCATGTGAAAGCGTTATTTCGAATATTAATTATATTAGCAGCTATATTAGTTGTTTTCTTCTATACAAATCAGTCCGTAAAGGAAAATGAACTATTAACAGCTCCAAATTCACAAGGAAAAGTAATACCTAATCAAGATGTTCCAAATGTGAATGATAAGGCAATACCTAGACCGAAAGATGGACTATCCTCATTAGTAGGAAAGTCTACTAATGCATTAGAAAAATTAAAAGGCAAGCCAAGCCGAGTAGAACCGTCTGCTTATGGTTATGAGTGGTGGGTATACGATGAGGGTTATGATGATTATTTAATGGTTGGTGTAGAGGGACGTAAAGTAACACAAGTGTATATTGCCGGTGTTAATGGTGAAGCTACACCTTTTAAAATAGGTCAGTCTTTAGATGATATATATCGTTCTACTATTATTGATACAGAAGTCAATGTACAAATTGAAGAAAATATTTACACTTTTATTTTAGATGAAGAAGATATGAAAACACGTATTTTAACGATGTATGATGGTTTATATGCTCAAATGTATTTTGATGCGAAAGATCGAACCTTACAGGCAGTACGCTTCATTGATGGAGAAACACTAGTGAAACAGCAGCCTTATGATATGACATATGTGGGCGACATGATTACACCAAACGTACCTTCATCTTATTTACAAGTTGAAATAGATTTAGCGAATCAGCGACAACTTTTTGATTTGACGAACGTTTATCGGACTCAAAAAGGGTTGCCAGCTTTAAACGCAGCAATTGATTTAAATAGTATTGCTCAAAGTCATGCTGCAAGTTTAGCGCTTGGCAATTTTTCAAAAGAGGGCGTTCAGCCAGATACTTTAAAAGAGCGATTAAAAAATGCAGTTGTTAATTTTGATATGGCAGCAGAAAATATAGCGGAGGATTACCTAGATGCTCCCGAAGCAATTAATGGATTACTTAATTCAGAGAAACACCGAGACACATTATTAAATGAAGACTATAATCAGCTCGGATCGGGTGCTTTTGGTAAACACTTTTCACAGGTGTTTATTCAAAGTATAGATAGTATATCGGATGAGCCATGATGAATAGCAGGTATGATTAGTGTTCCTTGATCCATAGAAAAAGTATTTCGAATATGCAGTGTGAGATGGTGTTTTTCTGCCGTCTCCGCTGCTTTTTTTTGCACTATTGGATGGCTATCATTGAGTAACTCGTGGAATTCGGGATACGTTAATTTCGAAATTAATTCTGCGTTAGCATTAATTTTAGGATTGTAGGTCATAACTCCAGGAACGTCTTTATAGTATTCAATAAATTGTGCCTTCAAGGCAGCTCCAAGTAGCGCCGCGGTTAAATCACTACCGCCACGTCCTAACGTAGTAATATCTCCCTCTGCAGTGGAACCTTGAAAACCTGGGACGATGACGCAAGAAGTCTCGCTTAAAGCTTTTTCAATGGCTGTTGTGTGAACAGCATGGATTTCTGCATCACCAAAGTTATCGGATGTTTCAATACCAATCCCTTGACCATACAACAAAGTATTATCGATACCACTTTGTTCTAATTCAGCTGAAATGACTGCTGCTGCAATCATCTCGCCACATGCTGCAACGAGGTCTTTAGATTTAGAATCGTTTTTAAAAGCGCTTGTTAAGGTTAACAAGGTGTCAGTGGCATAAGCATCACCACCGCGGCCCATAGCTGAAACAACGATAACTGCCTTTTCAAATTTATGAATAGCCTTACGTATATGAAGGATGCAATGTTTACGCGAAGCTTCGGATTGCATTGCGATTCCACCAAACTTTTGAATAATCATAGTGAATACTCCCATCTTTCTTCGTGTCATTTTGTGCACTCTCTTCATACGATACAAGTGAATAGCGGATTGTAATAATGTATTCGATGATGTTAAAAACGTGCAGGAGGAAAGCAGTTGATCTTAGCAGAGCTTATTAAGGATTGGCCTTGTGAAGTACAGGGCGGCTCGATACGTGTAGAAATTAGTGGAATAACTGATGTTGCAGAACAAATCCAGCCAGGTAATATTTTCGTTGCAAGGAAAGGAAAACAGCATAATGGTTGGCACTTTGTTTCCGAAGCAGTGGAAAAAGGGGCAGTAGCCATTGTGTATGATCAAGACCAGCCAATTGAACATTCAGAAGTGCCTCATGTTTGGGTACCTGATTGTTCAACATTTTTATCCTATGCATGTAAAGCTGTTGTAGGGGATAAAATTGAGTTATTGACTGTCATTGGGGTGACCGGAACAAATGGCAAGACAACTGTAACGCATTTTATTGGGCAGATATTACAAAAGCTTGGAGCTAAAGTAGCTGTACTTGGCACATTAGGATTATGGATAAATGGTGAGCGTCAGGATCAGAATACATCCTCTATGACCACACCACCTCCAACCTATTTGTACCCGATTTTTGCGCAATGCGTAGACTTGGGCGTGAAGTATATTATTATAGAAGCATCTTCTTTAGGATTGTCGCAACATCGATTAGATCATTGCCCAATTGACTATGGTGTATATTTAAATATGAGTAGAGACCATTATGATGAACATGGTAGTAAGGAAAAGTATGAATTAGCCAAGAGAAAATTGGCTACTTTTGCAAATAAAATAATCGTTAATGCTGACGATCCATTCTGTTTAAATATGAAACAGCATCATGTAAGATCCTTTACTTTTGGTCGACATCGAACCGCGGACATTAGCGTCATTCATAAAGAGATAAATGGTACTTCCACCGTTTTACTTGTGCAGTATTTGGAAAATCCAGTTGAACTAACGATGCCATTTGTAGGAGAGCACCACCAACAAAATGTATTAGCAGCAGTGGCAACTGTACAACAACTTGGATATTCGCTTCAAATCATTGCTCCAAGTATTCCTTATCTCACATTGCCTTCAGGAAGACAACAAGAAGTAGAGAATGATCTTGGTATACGAATCATCGTTGACTACGCTCATACACCGAGTGCTCTTGTAGCGGTTTTACAATCTCTTAAATTAATATCTAAAAAGAAATTAATAGTTGTTTTTGGCTGTGGGGGAGATCGGGATCAAGGAAAACGTCGTGAAATGGGGAAAGTAGCAGATAGTTATGCTCATAAAATATGGTTAACAAGTGACAATCCCCGTAGAGAACAAGCGGATATGATCATTGCTCAAATTGCACAGGGCATTGATCTGACACCATATGCAATTAAAATTAATCGAAAACAAGCGATTGAAAGTGCAATAGCTGAAGCTAATCCTGGGGATACTGTTTTAATCGCGGGAAAGGGGCATGAAACGACTCAAATAATTGGTAATGAAGTCGTCCCATTCTCAGATTATGAAATTGCTAAAGAATATATAAAACTATTAAAAATGCGGCTCAATGACGAAAAATGATCCAGTTATGAATGCGGTATGTTAGCCAACTTCCTTTTCAATCGAAAATTAGAGTACCATAGTACGATTACCTTGATAAATAGATTTAGTTTTGCAATTAATATATTTTGATAGAGGTTTTCACATAATATAATGTTAAATTATTCGTATCTACAAGGTAATCATCTGCTACAACGTAATTGGAGCATGTTTCTATACAAGTTTATCAATAGTAGTTGCTATGATATTAACATTTGGTAGGATAGTAAGTGAAATTGGAAAAGAAATCGTTCTAATACTACTATGTCATGTGCTTTGGAAGCATGAAATGTGAAGTAATTTGCAACTCGCATATTGAAAAACTCCTTGAATAAATAATAGTAAGATCCTATTTTTACAGAATACTCCACATTTCTTAATGTAATAAACGTAGAAATCAGACGTATTCGGCTTTACTGAAATTTATTTAGTTTGACCTAGATCTAGAAGTACCTGAAATTATTTATAGGAAAACCTCAATGTATTTAAAATAACAAGTATCATGACGGAGGATGAAAATTGACATCCTTCGTTTTTTTATTGTCTAGTAAATATTTTGGAAAATGGATTTATTAATGATAATGACGAAAAAACCTTTAATAAAAAAATATTAGAGCTAGGTTTAATTATACTTAGAATTTTCTTTTTTAAAATTGTCGTACAAGTAATGCGCCTTGAATATGATGCAAAGACACTATTATATCGGAGGGGTATTTCATGAATTCCATAGTTCCCTACTTCTTTTTAGGGGTATCTTTAGCCACACCAATTGGCCCTGTTAAAGCAACTTTATTAAATACAGGTATTAAAAATGGATTTTTCCATGCTTGGTTTTTTGGGCTTGGTGCAATCGTCACCGATATTTTATATATGGTCATGGTGTACTTTGGCATTGGGCACTTTATAGAAATACCTTTTATAAAAACGCTACTTTGGTCATTCGGTTTTTTCGTACTTATGTACACAGGGATTGAAAACCTACTTACATTACATACTATTGAGATGGATTCAAAATTTGGAAAAGTGGTTCGTTTAAGACATTCATTATTATCAGGTTTTTTAATGGCATTGTTAAATCCATTAACAATCCTTTTTTGGTTAGGTATATATGGATCGGTCCTTGTAGGAGGAGCGGGAACATTATCAGGGGTAGAAATAATTCTTTATAGTGCATTCATATTACTGGGCATTTCTTTAGTCGATTTAATAATGGCCACTATATCAGGTGGTTCACGGAAAATATTATCGACATCATTTTTAAGAATCATTTCCGTCATTTCTTCTTTATCGATGATTGGATTTGGTATTTATTTTGGTATTCAAGCTTACCATTCAATTTTTTAATTTGTCTAGATGTTCACAACACTCTTTTCCTTAATATACATAATGTATATCCAAACGAATAAAAAAAATAAGCAAGGAAATCATACCTTTAATAATTGAAAATAATCTAACAGTTAATAGAGGTGTGTGGATGGGGAATGTTGGTAATCGTAAAGACAATGTCAGCCTCTGGTGTATAATCAGTTTGGCCTCAATTCCATTAGTTATGACACTTGGGAATTCTATGTTAATTCCAGTGTTACCGATTTTGGAGAAAAATGTAGGGATTTCTTCTTTTCAATCAAGTATGATTATCACCAGTTATTCAGTAGCGGCAATTATTCTCATTCCAGTTGCAGGCTACTTATCTGATCGTTTTGGGAGAAAAATGGTCATTTTACCGAGTTTAATCTTAGCGTTAATCGGTGGTCTAATAGCTGGTATAGCCTCTTGGAAAATGGAAAATCCGTATATGGGTATTATAATTGGAAGAATTTTACAAGGTGCGGGTGCGTCAGGTGCTATGCCGATAGTATTACCTCTAGTAGGTGACTTATATAAAGATGATGATGAAAAAACAAGTTCCTGTTTAGGAATCATTGAAACCTCAAATACGTTCGGAAAAGTATTAAGTCCAATTCTAGGTTCATTGTTTGCAGCTTTTATATGGTTTTTACCTTTCTTCTCTATATCTGCTTTTAGCTTAATCTCAATCGTACTAATTTTCTTCTTTGTGAAAGTACCTAAAGAAAAAGATGAACCAGTAAAACTAAAAGAATTTTTGAACAATGTTAAAAACACATTTAAGCAAGAGGGAAAGTGGTTATTCACCGTATTTCTAAACGGGGCATTTGTTATGCTTATTTTGTTTGGGGCATTATTTTTTTTATCTGAAAATCTTGAAAAAACACACGATATTAAAGGTATTAAAAAAGGATTTGTGTTAGCCATTCCTTTAATGATGCTCTGTATAGCATCTTTTATTACTGGCAGGAAGATAAAAGGTGATATGAAGCTCATTAAGAAGCTAATGATTATCTGTTTAATTGTCCTTTCTATTAGTGTTGTGTTTGTTGGATATACAGCAGAAAAGTTGGTTCTATTGTTAGTAGTGACCAGTATTGTGGGTATTGCAATCGGAGCAATATTACCAGTGTTAGATGCTATCATTACTGAAAATATTCGGAAAGAGGAGAGAGGTACTGTCACTTCTTTTTATAGTTCAGCCAGATTTATCGGTGTTGCAGCAGGCCCACCTGTTATGTCACTGGTTATGGAGAAATATCTAAATATGAGTTATATTTCAGCAGGTGTAATAGGGCTTATTATCTTGTTTTTAGTATTTAAGTTCATTCAAATTGATAAAATCGGGCAAAAAAATAGTGCCACATAATAAAAAGGAGCGATCAGTTAATTTAGCTGAATCGTTCCTTTTTTTGAATATACATGATGTTTTTACTTACTTAGAATTCAAACTGAAAAGGATGAGGAAAATTCCTGAGAATAGGCAAACCATTTTGAGTAATGAAACCTTTTCGGCTAAGCCGAATAATCCAATACCAGTTGTAACAATTAAAACAGTAGGTCCAACTAATGCTAGGAGAGTATTAATATAAAATGCTTTTTCTAAATCGTTGAACTTAAACATAAACAGTGCTGCTGTCACCTCAATACTCCCTGAACATAGTCTTAATAAAATCATTAAAAGAAGAGCTTTTTCGATAAAAATGACCACCTTATTTTTTCATATTCAATGTAAGTAGATAATTTAGCTCGTACAGAAGTAGTGAAAACTGGATTAAGAGAAATATGTAAATTTAGTTTATTGGTAACTATCATTTTGGCTTTTTTATAGTGTATGTATGCTTTTCCACTATTATCAATAAGTCATGCTTTTTGATAAGATAGTTGCAACAGTTAATAAATGGGATGATTTGTTTATGTTTTTAGTGCAGTTATGCAAAGGGGATATATGGTTTGATTTGAAGAAAAAAATAAGGAATTTTAAGTGAATAACTTTTTTTTCAATCGCTAACTTAACAATCAAACAATAAATCTGTTATGATATTAATGGAATGGAGGAATGAAATATGATGATGACTTCTGAGTGGGCACAAATCCTTGATGAAGTAGATGTCCTGAGTAAAATGATACGATCCTCCAAAGAAATAGCAACGTTGCAGCATGCCTACAACAGTGTTTATTCCGATGTTGAACTTGTAGAAGAAATTGCTTCATTCCAACGGATGAAAGAGCAATACGAAGATGTTCAACGTTTTGGGAAGTATCATCCGGATTACCAAACAATAATGAAATCGATCCGTTTGCAAAAACGTAAACTCGATTTAAACGATAAAATAGCAGCCCTGAAAGTTGCCGAAAATGATTATCAAGATTTATTAGATGAAATCAGTTTGTTAATCGGCAAAACGGTATCAGAGGCTGTAAAAGTGCCTGTTAGTAACCCGTTCTTAAACTCTAGCTCATCATGTGGTTCGGGTTGTGGAACTGGCGGTAGTTGTTCTTGTTCAGCATAAGAAAAAGACTTATACGAATTTCGTATAAGTCTTTCTTTTTTTGTATATAACTCTGTTATTCATTTAATAGTTCAACTGCTAAATCAGGACGATCAGTAACAATACCTTTTGCACCTACTGCGAGTAATTGCTCCATTGTTGATACGTCGTTGATTGTCCAATAATGTACTGGAATATTCAAGTTTTCTAAGAAACGTATAAACCTAGCATTATCTAAAGCAAAAACACCAAATTTCGATGGAATTTGGAATACGTCAACTTTTGGATGATATAGATGGCTGAATTGACTAGTGAAAGAAGTATAAGCCTTTTTAACTTCACCCTGTCCAGCACCTAAAGCAACCTTATTTTGAGCATAAAGATTGAATCGATCGATTTGTTCGTCGAAGAAGCTTGTCACCACAACACGATTTTCGACACCTAGCTCTTCGATTAAACGCCAAAGTTTTGAAGGCATTAATCCTCCCTCATATGTATCTGGCGCATCTTTCATATCAATATTTACAAGCATTTGAGGAAATTCTTCTAACAATGAACGTAATGTAACAATTGATTGTTTATCCTCTCGGTATGGTAAGTAACCATCCAAATCAACAAAATTATAGCCAAAGTTTAATAACTGTAATTCTTCTAAAGTTAAATCTGCTACGCGACCTGATCCGTCACAAGTACGATCTACGTACTCATCATGGAAAACAACGATTTCTTCATCTTTTGTTAAACGAATATCGATTTCGAAGCCATGAACACCGAGTTCTGCTGCTTTACGGAATGCAGCCATCGTATGTTCTGGTGCTAAATGTGAGCCGCCACGATGTGCAAGTACAATAGGTTGGTCATATTGTAATGCATCTTTATCGCTTCGTTTTTGAGGTTTTGAAAGAGCTTTTGAACCTGCCCATGCTGCTGCGCTTGCCGCTGCAATTGCGATTGCAACTTTCGTTTTCTTTCCCATTATAGTCCTCCTCTAAATGCAGACTTCTAATTTTATTATAACGGATAAACCATATCTCTGTCAGCTAAACTTGGTTGCGATTGAATTCCAAGCTATGGTATTCTTGTTTGTAAGAAAAGAGGGAATCCATATGAAAGACCGACAAGGCCTGATTGTGTATGTCCATCATTTAAAACAAGCAAAATCTTTGCGAAGATATGGACATGTACACTATATTTCAAGAAAATTAAAATATGTTGTACTTTATTGTGATCAAGATGAAATTGAAGCGACGATGGCCAAAATGATACGACTTCCGTATGTTAAAAATGCTGTGCCCTCATATCGTCCTTTTGTATCAACTGAGTTTGAAAATGCGAAACCTGATAAGGCAAAAGAATACGATTATAAAACTGATTTATAAAACTTTGGTTATATTTGTCGATAAAAAGAACATCCAGTATATTGTTGTCAAACTGAATGGAAATTGATGAAACGTATCAGTTAGTACATGGATGGGATATAATGATTGAGACGCATAATACCAATAAGATATTGGTAATAGAGAGTACTTTCTGCAAATTCAGATGAGTGTTTTACGTTTAACGTAATTGCTTGTCTGCCGATTTCAGTTATTTTATTTTCGAATAGTTGAACTCGTTTAGAAGGCTTTGTTTGTGAATGCGAAATACCTTCTCTACAAATATAAAGTGGTGTAAATTTACTTTCACCAACTGGATTAAAAGCTACTGCAAGAGAAGCTACACTTTTGCCGTTATGTTCAGATACAAGTATGAAGGCATTACGATAGCGATGCTGATTTGTTTCTGCAAGTTCGCATAGTTCAAAAACGTCACCAAAACCTTTGCCGAGTTCAATAAATTGTTGAATCATTGTTCGTACACATCCTTTCCTAACACATAGTATCATGATGCAGGAGGATTAGCACATGAAATTTGCTGCCAGCTTATTTTCAATTTTATTATTTTTAAACGGCATAATGTTAACTTTTCAGTACCATGTCTTTTCGGATCAATTGTCTGAGGAGGATAAGGTATTTAACTATGACCAAGAAATAGAAGTGATTTATCGTAAAGGAAAGTTGATAGTGAACCATCACTTTACCGACCTCCCTCAAGATAATGTGAAGCTTATTTGGCCAACTAAGAGTAAGAAAAAGGCATGTCTCTTAGATGACGTAAAAAGTTGTGAACGTTTAAACGAGCAACTAACTCAGCTGAAAGCAGGAGATGAAGAGAAACAATCCATCTCTTATGAAATTCCAATATCTAAAAAAGGGCTTACTTCAGGTGAAATTTTACGTAATATTTTTTTAACTCTACAAAATGGGACCCCAGTACATACACAGGTTCACATTTCTGATGAGACAAAATCGGGTGGTCAATGGTTTACTGGTCTACAATTAGTAGGTCAAAAAACACTAGATCTAGTAGATTATTCAATGTATAGCGGTTACGGAGCAGTGACTGATTTATATTGGCAAAAACAAAAGTTGAAAACTGTCTTTGAAAATGAGCAAGTTACTTTATATAGTGACAAGGCGATATCGAAGGACTTAAAAACAGAATTAAAGGACTTTTCTTTGGATGGCTTTAATCATGTAGCGATTATGCAAAGTTCAAAGAAAAACTCAGCAACACGAATTTTATTTACACCAGTATTTAATGTTGGGTCTATTGAAAAGAAAATCGTCATGTCTCAGATTGGACAACAATATGACTTCGTAAGTAATAACAATTGGTTACCAATTGCCGTTGCGTCCTTTATATCGGGGAAAGAAATTGGTTCTGATAAGGCGCATGAAATCACTCAGATTGTAAATAAGTACATGACAAACGAACAATCAAAAGTATGGAAAGAAAGTTTGATTGCACAAAAAGGTGAAGTAATCTCACCAAAAGTACTCGACAAATTGTTGTCAAAAACACTTGATTTACAAACGTCATTTTTTGAAATGAATGACAATGATCGTACTGAGATTGCTCCGTTGTTATTTGAAGATGCGCGACATGTGTATTTGAAAGATAATGAGGATGAAGATACGCAAGTTATTTTCAAAGATGGTCGTATTTTTTATAAAGCAGTACCGGTATTAAATGGTCTTGGTTATGAAGTAAGCACGGGGAAAAATGGATTGTATATAGAAAGTGATACGCGAAATTTCAGATTCCCAATGAGTGAGTCATTCTATGTTTATAATCAAAAACGCTATAATATCATTTCGCAACCTTTCGAAAAATTTGGTGACGATTATTATGTGGAAGAAGCATGGCTTGTTAGGTTATTCTTGGTCGATGTAGAAAAGTCGGATGACAAAATTAATATTGCGCCATCTGCTATTTTGAATTAAAATCGATTAAAAATGTAAGTAAGAGAAGGTTTGGTGAAACAATGAGAGTGATTGCTGGTGACAGAAAAGGGATGCCTTTAAAAGCGGTATCTGGCACAACCACTAGACCAACAACAGATAAAGTTAAAGAATCATTATTCAATATATTAGGTCCGTTTTTTAATGGTGGTACCGTTTTGGACTTATTTGCAGGTAGTGGTGGACTTGGTATTGAAGCCATTAGTAGAGGAATGGATAAAGGTATTTTCATTGAAAAAGATGGACGTGCCTTCCAAAATCTAAAAGAAAATATACAAAAATGTCGTTATGAAGAACAGACTGAGCTCTATAGAAATGATGCGGTTAGAGCTATGAAAGCCCTTATAAAAAAGGAAATACAAGTTGACTTAATCTTTTTAGATCCACCTTATAAAAAACGAGCATATTATGATTTAGTAGAAGAAATAGTATCAAATAATGTTATCTCAAGCTCAGGTACGATTGTTTGTGAGCATGATCGGGATACAGATTTACCAGATAACTTCCTGCATTTCGAAAAAATACGTGAAGAGAGTTATGGTAGTATTATTATTTCATTTTATCGCTCGGTGAAGGAAGAAGGAGAATCCATTGAATAAAATAGCTGTTGTACCAGGGACTTTTGATCCAATTACGAACGGACATTTAGACATTATTAAACGTGCCGCCGATATTTTTGATGAAGTTTATGTTGCTGTGATGAATAATTCCTCGAAAAACCCATTATTTAATGTGGATGAGAGAATGGATTTAATCTCACAAGTAACGTGCGACATGCCAAATGTTAAAGTGGATTCCTCCTCTGGTTTATTAATCGACTATGCAAAAAAACGCAATGCAGATGCCATAGTACGAGGTTTGCGTGCAGTTTCAGACTTTGAGTATGAAATGCAAATCACATCGATGAACCGCTTCCTTGACGAGAAAATTGAAACATTTTTCATCATGACAAAAAATCAATACTCATTTTTAAGTTCTAGTATTGTTAAAGAAGTATCACAATATGGTGGAGATATCCATGGCCTAGTACCAGATATCGTTGAAGTTGCATTAAAAGAAAAGTTCAACTCCAAATAAAAGAAAGGCTGTTCTATGATGTACATCATAAAACAGCCTTTTTTGCGGTGATTTTCATAAGAAAATCACCCAGTATAGTAGAGGGAGTATAGGTATCATAATCAAGCGTAATAAAAAGTATGGAACAAGAGGGATATCAGCGTCCTTAGCTAAAACTGCAACTTGCAAATGAATACTTAAACCTTGAACCGCTAGAATAGTTATGAGCCATAAAGGTAAGTAAGCAGAACTTGCAAATGATTGTGTTGCAATATGTAAGCTAGAAGTCATTTCTAACACTGCATATAAAGAAACGGCCAAAACTGTAGGTAGATCGTGAAAGAAATGAAGTAATGTTTTTGCGATCACATGACTAATTGTGGTGAAAAATATAACAGTTGTACCAACCAAAAGGACAGTCGGAATACTACCTTTCATGCTTTCAATTAAAGGGAATGATTCACGTTTTATTTCCCTTTTCATGGACATTGTTTCAGCTGGGCGTTTAGAAAACAATATGAAAATACCAAGGGTTATTAAATTTACACTATGTATTAGCAGTAACATTTGCCAACCAATTGAGGCATTTTCAAGTAATTCATAACCAACAAAGCCAATCATAAAGAGTGGACTAGGGGCATGACAAATAGCAAGTAAAAACTTACCTTCTCGCAATGTTAATTGTTGTTCTTTTGTCATAAAAGCAATTGTAGCAGCGCCAGTCGGAAATCCTCCTAATGCACTTATGCCATATGCTTTTAAGTAAAGAGCAGTTTTAGAAGAATTACTACCACCTTGATTTGTCAGGCGTAGTAACCATTGGGTCAATATTAAATAGGGCAATAAATAAGGGAAGAGTGCATTCATAAATAATTTAATGCCCACATCTGCCCCTTCATGAGCAATACCTGGTTGCAAGAGTAATAAAGCAATAAGTACCCAACAAATAATGATGTTCATACGAGAAACGAGAATTAGCTCCACCCATTCTTATCTTTTTGTAAGTCGAATTCACAAATGCTAAAATTATTTTTAAAAAAATCGAACAAACCTTCTAATGTTTCGTCATATACATAGCTTAAGAGTTTGTTAATTGGAGGTGCATGTCTTGAATATCAAGAAATTTATAGGTTTTATAGTCATTGCTGCAATTGCGGTTTTAGGTTTTGTCTATCCATTACCTTATTATATTATGCAGCCTGGTGGAGCTTATGAGCTTTCACAATTTGTAGAGGTAGAAAATGCAAAATTAGACAGCGAAGGAACAATGAGTCTTATGACTGTATCGATGTCTAAAGCAACTCCTTTTACTTATGCGGGTGCAAAGTTAAGTAGTCGAAAAGAATTGCTTCCAGAAACGCAAGTGAGAAGTCCGCATGAGAGTGAGGATGAATATAATTTGCGTCAATTAAAACTTATGACGGACTCACAATTTAACGCCAAATATGTTGCTTTCAAAAAGGCAAATAAAGAATATGAGATTAAGTATAACGGCGTTTATGTTGTGTATGTTTTAGAAGACGGTGCTAGTGACGGTATTTTAAAACCTGGTGACGAAGTGATTGGAATAGATGGAAAAAAAATTATTCGTCAAACAGAATTGATCGACTATTTGGCTGAAAAAAAATCCGGTGATAAAGTAAAACTTACTATCATTCGAGATGAAAAAGAGCAAACAAAATCTGTTACTTTAAAAGAAATACCTGGGACAAAAGGGAAAGTAGGTATTGGCATTACTTTTACAGAAAATAAATCAATTACAACTAACCCAAAAGTAAAAATCGAAGCGGATAAAATTGGTGGTCCTTCTGCAGGGTTAATGTTCACTTTAGAGATTATTGATCAATTAACAGAAGGAGATCTAACGAAAGGTTATAACGTAGCAGGTACAGGTGAAATGTTAGAATCGGGTGAAGTTGGCCGAATTGGTGGTATTGATAAAAAAATAATTGCTGCAGATGACGGTGGTATCGAAATTTTCTTTGCTCCAGACGATAAAATAACGGATGAAGTAAAAAAATTAAATCCTGGAATCAAAACAAATTATGAAGTAGCTGTTGAAACCGCAAAAAAAATAGACACGAAAATGAAAATCGTGCCTGTAAAAACAGTGGATGATGCTCTAAAATATTTAGATGACTTAAAACAAAAATAATTTTTATACACGAATGGGCGGGGTTTTATAATCCAAGCCCATTCTTTTTGTATTTGCAGGTCCGCTAAGCGCAAGCATGTACAAATCGGTGGCATGGATATCTTGCATTAACATTGCATCGTCAGAGCTCGCTGCACGGCTAATAATAGGTAATGTAAAATGCTTTTTCTTTGAGGATAAATAACTTTGACCATTTCTTGTCATCCCTAATAAGCGAATATATGAAGGTTGCTTAAAGGATTTTAAAAGGTCCCACGTAAAACCGGTAAAAATATGTGTTAGCATACGTTGAATACGTGTCCATGTGTAGCGTTTCGATTTAACTTTTTGCATAAACGACACAAAAGATTCACTTTCTTTTGCAGCACGCAGTAGCAAATATTCAATACCTTCCGTCACTTCTGCGAAATTTGCTAGTTCTTGTGGTGTATGACGAATGATTGTAAAGCGTAATAATGGCCAGAAAGTCTCCCAACTTCCAAAAGAGATATTTGATTGACGCCATTCTTCTAATCCTTTAAAAGAATCTAGAGGCATGTAGGAGGCGATTCTATCTATAGAATTCTCTTCAAAAATGGCTTGTCTAATTCCGGTAGCACTAGCAATCGTTGAATCTGCTTCAATAGCATCATGATAACCAGCTTTAATACGCTGGATTGTCACAGCTTTTATATTTGAATGAATTTTATTTGCTGCTTCAATGTAATGAAAACCTAAAATATTATTTGGTTTTGATAAATCTACGAATGACATTTCATTTGTTGGGATAAGCTGTTTATATGCCGTATTTAACGCTTGAGGATAGCTTATACCTGTTTGAATAGAATCCCTTATCATTTGCTGTAAAGTATCGTTCTGCTCCTGTAGCAGGCTATAACTGTTTAAAAACGGTGTTATAGTGCCTTCTTCACTACCAAATGAAAAATAGTCACAGCACATAGCGTCTAATATGCTTATACCACCTTTAGCAAAATCGGATGCTTGAGCGGTTGCGTACACATAAGGTAATTCGACAACAAGATCTGCACCTGAAGCTAGAGCCATCTTTGTTCTCGTCCATTTATCGACAAAAGAAGGTTCACCTCTTTGTAAAAAATGACCACTCATCACTGCAATGACAATATCTGCATTTGTCTCTTTACGTGATTGTCTGATATGATGTAGGTGGCCGTTATGAAAAGGATTGTATTCTACAATTACACCGGTTGCTATCAAATCTTCACCCCATTTACACTCTATATCCGTAATTATACGGAGAGTTTGTAGTAGTGACAAGAAAATATCTTGACATCTATAATTTAGCATTATATAATCAACTTTGTTGTCTTGAGGTGATAAACGTATGAAATGGGCAATCCCACAATTATCTAAATATCGCCAAAACGGGATGCCGATTGACGAATTAGTTCAATTGGATGATGTGATGAAACGTAACCCGGACATCCGTCAGATTACACCTGTTCATGTAAAAGGGCACTGCACATTTGGTGCATCCCAAATCACTTGTCATTTTCAATTGACAGGCACGCTAACACTTCCTTGTGCACGAACATGGGAAGACGTTGAGTTTTCATTTGATATCGAGTCCGACGAAATATTCAGTTGGTCAGAAACTGCTAATGAAACAGACTATGATAATCTTCACATTGTAGAAGGTGAAGTAGTAAATGTTGACCCTGTGTTAGAAGAACTAATTTTATTAGAAATTCCGATGCAAGTGTATAAAGAAGATGCGACAATTCCGACACCTAAGAATAACTCTGATTGGAGTTTTTCAACGGAGGACGAGTTAGCCTATCAAAAACAGAATGACACAAAAAAAATAGATCCAAGACTTGCTGATTTAGCAAAGTATTTTGATCAAACAGACGAATAACCGATCTGTAAGGAGGTGCCATCGATGGCTGTACCATTTAGAAGAACTTCTAAAACTGCGAAACGTAAACGTCGCACACATTTCAAACTAGCTCTACCAGGTATGGTTGCTTGCCCAAACTGTGGTGAAAGTAAATTGGCTCACCACGTATGTAAAGCATGCGGTCAATACAAAGGTAAAGAAGTTGTGAGCAAATAATTCAGTATTTGTTCTGGAAAAGACTACTAGAGAGACCATGGCTCTCTAGTGGTCTTTTTTTATTTGTTAATAATGCTGAAGGCTATCTTTCGAACGCAACAAGTATTAATTTTAAATAACATTAAATAATACATAATATAATTGTCTAATCTTATCTTTATTGACAGCATCCTCTAGGTTGCTGTTTTCTTTTTCGGTTATTTTTTTGAAAAAATTCCTTTTGGTAATGTTTGAATTTAGCATCTCTTTTATATGCTGATAAAGTGAACTGGATTTGTGGGGTTCATTGCATCAACCAGTTAAAACAGGTATGATGATATTATTTCTATTTTCTAATTATTCTAAAAGGAGTAGAGCTAAATGGCGTATCATTTTCAAGAACAAGATGGAGTATTAACATTTACTATTGATCGTCCAGAACGGCGAAATGCGATAAATGATGAAGTGATGGAAGGTTTTAAAAAAGTAATTACATATGTACATGATCATGATACCGTACGTTTTTTAGTCATTACGGGAGCAGGGGATCATGCATTTTGCTCTGGAGGGGATTTAGCCGAGTTTCATTCCTTAACAACTGAAAAGCAAGCTTTTGGAATGCTAAGTAAAATGGCTAAAATTCTTTACGATCTGGCGACTTTACCAGTCCCAACTATTGCTTTAGTTAATGGTGCGGCTGTTGGTGGAGGTTGTGAAATTGCGACAGCTTGTGATTTCCGTTTAGTAGCTTCAGAAGCAAAATGTGGTTTCATTCAAGGAACTTTAGCAATTACTTCTGGCTGGGGTGGCGGAACATATTTATTTGAACGTGGATTACGTCATGATCGCGCCTTGAAAATGTTAGTAGATGCTAAAGCATATCCGGCTGGACTTTTATATGAAATCGGATGGGCTATGCGTGTGTTTGAGGGGGATAAAGAAGTAGCTCTTGAGACGTTTATAGAGGACATGCGTAAAGTCCATCCTTCAGTTCATAAAGCTTATAAAGAAATGGAGCTACGCAAATGGAGAGAAATGGGACTGTTTGATCGTGTTATGGAGGAAGTTCACACCTGCGCAAAATTGTGGGAAAGTGATGCCCATCATGAAGCTGTAAATCGTTTTCTATCAAAATCAAAATAACTTCTAAAATTGAAAAACTCGCATATAGTAATAAAAATGCGAGGTGATTGAGATAGAAGTTAAAAAAAGAAAAGATCAATGGTTAGCTGTAGATGATACACGTTTGGTGGAAATTATATTAATGGCAGTTCGTGAAGGTCGCTCGCAGCTTGCGGGTTTTGAAGAAGCAGCTGAAGAGTTAGGCCGTACAAAGCAAGCTTGTGGCTTTCGATGGAATAAAACATTAAGAGCGCAATATGAGGCTGAATTGGAAGATGCTAAAACCAGACCAAAGCAAATGATGCGGTCGCATCTAAAACAAGCGCTTATGAGCTTTGATCAATTATCTGAAGCTTATCAATCATTGAAAAAATCTCATGAAACATTAAGGCATGAGCATGATGAGTTAGTAAAATGGCTCGAACAAGGTTTAGAGAAGGTTAGACAATAAAAATGCAGTTGAATATTTCGTATGGAAGATCATTCTAAAGCTATTTTGGAATGATCTTTTTATTGTGAATAAAATAACAAAGATGAAAAAATACACAATAATACGTAAAATTTGCTAGTTAATAGTTGAAATCGCTTTCTTATTTCGTTTAGACTAATAAGGAAAGGGAGAAACGGTTCAAGCAAAGGGGGATGAATATGCGCAAAGTTCTAATTGCCAATCGTGGGGAGATTGCGAGAAGAATTATCTCGACATGCCACAAGCTAGGTATTGAAACAGTTGCTATCTATTCAGATGCAGATCAAGATTTACCTTTCGTAAAAGAAGCGACAAATGCTGTTCGTGTAGGTGGAAATCAGGTTGTACAGTCTTATTTAAAGGCTGATGATATTATTCAACTTGCCATTGAGCATCAGGTAAGTGATATTCATCCAGGTTACGGGTTGTTATCGGAAAATGCGGATTTTGCTAGAAAAGTAGAGGCTGCGGGAATTCGCTGGATTGGTCCAAATGCAAATGTAATCGAGCAAATGGGTGATAAAATTCAAGCACGCCAAACGATGAAAAGTGCCGGTGTTCCAGTTGTACCAGGTTCAGAAGAAGGCCTAACTTCATTAGAAGAGGCACTACAGTTTGCTAGCCTAATTGGATACCCTGTAATGCTGAAGGCGTCAGCTGGCGGAGGCGGTATTGGCATGGTGTGCTGTGAAGATGAGCAAGCGCTCAGTCAAAGCTTTGAAAATGTAAAAAAACGTGCACAATCGTATTTTAAAAACGATCTCGTTTTTATTGAGAAGTATATTCCGAATGCCCGCCATATTGAAGTGCAAATTTTTGGCGATGATGAGGGGAATATCGTTCATTTATTTGAACGAAATTGTTCGATTCAACGACGTCACCAAAAAGTTATTGAAGAATCGCCATCACCTAATTTTCCGCAAGAGGAGCGCGTAAAATTATTGCAAGCTGCTGTGGATGCAGCAAAAGCTGTTCGTTATACCAATGCTGGAACAGTAGAATTTATAGTGGATGCGGAAAACCACTTCTATTTTCTCGAGATGAATACACGTTTACAAGTTGAGCATCCAGTTACTGAGGCTATTACTGGATTTGATCTTGTTGAGTGGCAATTGCAAGTAGCTGAAGGCAAGACATTACCTGTAAAAGACCAAACAGCTATAAAGTGCACTGGACATGCAATTGAATATCGTATTTACGCAGAGGATCCAGAGAGGTTTTTGCCATCACCGGGTAAGTTGCAAGTATTGATGTTCCCGCAAAAAGGTAATTGTCGAATAGATAGTGGTTACGTTGAAGGGAATACAGTTTCGCCGTTTTATGATCCGCTTATTGCAAAACTTATCGTGTTTGGGGAAACAAGAGAGCAAGCATTGGCTAATTCTGAAACGGCTATCAAGGACATAGATATACAAGGGGTAAAATCAAATCTGTTATTATTTGATCGATTATTGCAAGAAGAAATGTTCCAATCAGGAGTTTATCATACAAGTTCGCTAACAGAATGGTTAGCCAATCACAAGGGGGATAAGATTTATGGGAGAAATTAAAGCATCAATGGCAGGTACTGTATTTCGTGTAGAGGTAAAAGAAGGAGACGCAGTAACTGCTGGTCAAACTGTCATCGTTTTAGAGTCTATGAAAATGGAAATCCCAGTAGATGTTGAAGTGTCAGGCGTAGTTGCTGAAGTGAAGGTCAACGAAGGCGACTTCGTTAACGAAGATGATGTGCTAGTCGTCTTAGGTTAATGTAAATGTAAGTGTAGAACACAAAGGGGAGGCCTTGATATGACTGAACAAACAGTATATAACGAACGTCTAGCAAACAAACTTGAGGGGATTTTTGCAGGTGGACATCCGAAATACCATGAAAAACTAAAAGAGACAAATAAATTGTTCGTACGAGATCGTTTAGCGCTTCTTTTTGATAATGGAGAATATGAAGAGGATGGACGTTTTGCGAATTGTGAAGCAGGCGATTTACCTGCAGATGGCGTGGTCACTGCAATGGGGAAGGTGAATGGTCAAACAGTTTGCGTCATGGCGAATGATTCAACTATTAAAGCAGGCTCGTGGGGTTCTCGTACTGTAGAGAAAATTATCCGTATACAAGAAGTGGCAGAAAAAAATCAAGTACCTATGATTTATTTAGTAGATTCAGCAGGAGCACGTATTACAGATCAATTGGAAATGTTTCCTGGGCGTCGTGGAGCAGGACGTATTTTCCATAATCAAGTGAGAATGTCAGGGATGATTCCGCAAATTTGTTTATTGTTTGGTCCTTCTGCTGCAGGTGGAGCATACATACCCGCGTTTTGTGATATCGTTGTTATGGTAGAAGGTAATGCTTCCATGTACTTAGGTTCACCTCGTATGGCTGAGAAGGTTATTGGTGAAAAGGTGTCCCTTGAGGAGATGGGTGGAGCACGTATGCATTGTACTGTTAGTGGGTGCGGAGATGTACTTGTTTCAACTGAGGAGGAAGCTATTTCCGAAGCACGTCGATATTTAACTTATTTTCCAGCGAATTTCGCTGATAAGCCAGCAGTAATTAATGGAAAACAACCAAAACAAGGTCGCAAATTAGAAGAAATAATTCCTGAAAATCAAAACGCACCATTTAATATGTATGAAGCGATTGATCAGTTAATAGATGAGGGAAGTTTTTTTGAAATAAAAAAACTTTTTGCACAGGAATTGATTACTGGTTTAGCGCGTATGGATGGTCAAGCGGTGGGAATTATTGCGAACCAACCGAAAGTAAAGGGTGGCGTATTATTTGTTGACTCGGCAGATAAGGCGGCTAAATTCATTAATTTATGTGATGCATTTTCAATTCCATTATTGTTCCTAGCTGATGTGCCAGGCTTCATGATTGGTACAAAAGTAGAACGTGCTGGAATTATTCGCCATGGTGCGAAGTTAATTTCAGCGATGAGTTCGGCAACAGTACCTAAAATTTCAGTAGTGGTACGAAAAGCTTACGGAGCAGGACTATATGCAATGTGCGGTCCGGCATTTGAACCTGATGTCTGTATTGCTCTTCCAACTGCGCAAATTGCAGTAATGGGTCCAGAAGCTGCAGTTAATGCAGTTTATTCAAATAAAATTGAAGCTATTGAAGATCCGAAAGAACGAATACAGTTTGTAAAAGAAAAACATGATGAATATAAAAAGGAAATCGATATATACAAAATGGCATCCGAAATGATTGTAGATGAAATCGTAGCGCCATGTGATTTAAGAGCGGTCATTACAAAACGTTTGACTTATTATGACTCAAAACAAATCATGCTGCCATATCGAAAACATCCTGTTTATCCTGTATAATAAGTGTTGCAATTGAGGTCTGCCTATCTAAGGTGGACCTCAGTCTATTTTTATTGAAAGGAGATATCGATATGCAAATTGTTGTTGTAGGTGGAGGAGCGGTTGGTTTGCTGCTAGCATCCTTGCTACAAAAAGATCACACCCAGATGAATATTCTTGTTCACCGAGAAACTCAAGCAAGTGAACTGAATGACAAAGGTCTACAGCAAATCGATGTCTTGCAACAGTCGCACCATACATATATTAAAGCTTCACATGACTTTAAAGTATTTCCGACAGATGCAATATGGATAATTGCCGTAAAATATCATCATCTAGCAAGTTTACAATCTCTATTTAATTCGTTACCAGAAAGCACACCTTTACTTTTTATTCAAAATGGTGTGAAACATTTTAAATTTGCAAAGAACTTGAAACAGACACATATTGCTTTTAGTTCAGTAGAGTTTGGAGCTGAGAAGTTATCGAGTTCAAGGGTTGCACACAGAGGGATTGGTAAGATGAAAATAGCTATTGAAAGAGGAGATGGACAGCCGTTTAAAAAGTTCTTTCAACTATCAGATTCTAAACTACCAATTGAATGGATAGAAAATGCAGAACAAATGTTAATACGAAAAGCACTATTAAATTGTCTTATTAATTCTCTAACGACTATACTAAATGTTAAAAACGGTTCTCTTATTACGAATGAGCACAGTTTAATACTATTAGAGAAATTATATAATGAACTCATGGAAGCATTCTCGGAACAACAGGATCAACTTCTATTTGAGGATGTACTCGCTTTATGTACAAAAACAGAAACGAATACATCTTCTATGCTTACAGATCGATTAAATGGAAGGATAATGGAAGTAGATACGATTGTTGGTGGGATATTGGAGATAGCGCAAAATCGTGGTCACGAAATGCCAATATTAAAAACTCTTTATATTATATTAATGGCAGTGCAACAAGGCGGTGTAGAAAGATGATATATATACTGTCAATTTTTTTGCATTTCGTTATACTTTGCCCAGTCATCTTATTTCTCATTATTTATTCACTACTAAAAAAATTATCTAAGAAGCGAGTAAAAGTATTCGGAAGGGCGGCAGATATAACTACGTTTATACTGTTTTTTTCTGTGCCAGAATCTGTGAGTTTTTTATGGGGATATGATATCGGGTTTATAACTTTTATCGTTGCAATAATAATTGCGATAGTTTTTACGATAATTGAATGGCGCTCGACAAAAGAAATTGAAATACTACCGTTATTCAGGAAAATTTGGCGCTTCTTATTTTTAGCGTTAACCATTACTTATGTGGTTATTTGGATTATTATAATAGTCCAAAGAATCATTTTTTATGTGACGATGACGTGAGCGTATTTTTTCAATCCAATCGATTAAAATGCTATACTCGAAAGTAGTTAACAATATAGAGGAGTTTATACTAATATGAAACTGGAACAAATAGATGTACCGGTAACGAATCAATTATTGGTAGATTATTGTAATCAAGAATCAACAATCTCGTCGTTTTTTCATTATACAAATGAAGATAAATCTTTTGAAAAACGCTTTGAAGAACTAAAAAATCATCCGATTCGTCGAGCTGAACTCGTAAAAGTTATCCGTGAATTTATGGAACCGCTAGAGAAATCGGTAAAAGTGGAACAACATTTGAAGGAATTGGAAGACAATGCAGTTGTTGTAGTTGGTGGACAACAAGCGGGCTTATTAACAGGACCTTTATATTCCGTTCATAAAGCTATTTCTGTTTTACTATTAGCTAAAGAACAGCGTGCAAAATTAGATATTCCAGTCGTACCGGTATTTTGGATTGCTGGCGAAGATCATGATATTGATGAAATTAATCATACATTTACAGTATTAAATGGTCGATTGCAAAAACATATTCATCCTGACCGTTCAAAGAAGAAGACGATGGCTTCAACAACAATTTTAGATATTGAAGATACACGTAAATTTATAAAAAATGTCTTCCAACAATATGGTGAAACTGCATATACAGAAGATTTGTTGGCGAAAATTGATACATTTTTATTAAAGAGTCATACATATACTGACTTTTTCGCTCAATTAATGCACTGGTTCTTTAAAGAAGAAGGATTACTTCTATTAGATGCAGCCGATCCGAAGCTTCGTGCTTATGAAGCGCCGTATTTCGAGAGATTAGTGGATCACTCGGAAGAGATTGCAACTGTTGTTTCAAACCGAGAGGCGCTTTTGGCCGACAATGGTTATGGTACGCCAATTGGTGCAACAAAAGAAAATGCCAACCTTTTTTACGTCAAGGAAGGCGAGCGCTTCTTATTAGAGCGTAAAGATGGCATGTTTATTAATGATGTAGCGAATGTCCAATTTACGAAAGAAGAACTACTACAACTAGCAATAGAACAACCTGCTTGTTTAAGTAATAATGTAGTAACAAGACCGCTTATGCAGGATATGGTCTTGCCTGTACTTGCATTTGTTGGTGGACCAGGTGAGCTTGCGTATTGGTCTACATTAAAAGACGCATTCGAGTTACTTGGTATGAAGGTGCCAGTTTTTGTACCGCGTATGAATATGACACTTGTCAATCGCCAGGTGGAACACTTAATAGAAGCTCATGACTTAACTATTACTGAAGTATTAAGTGGTAAAGTGGCCCAAATGCATCAGACATTTGTAAATGAAGTATATGACAACGCTGCAAAAGAGACTATTGAAAAAACAAAAGCGTTACTACAGCAGCAATATGTGGAATTGCAAAAGCATTTGCATAACAATAACGTACATCTAGATAAAGTAGTCATAAAAAATCTAGATATTCATGAAAATCAATTAGACTTCCTATTGAAGAAAATAGAAGCAGAAGTATTGCTTCAGCATGATGTTACTATTCGTAAATTTACCGAGATGGAAGGCCATCTGATTCCAGAAGGTAATTTAATGGAACGTATATTTAATCCGTTCCAATATATCAATGAATATGGCATGACTTTAATTGATGATATTTTACAATTGCCACTAGAAGTTAGTGAATTGCATCAAGTAATATATATATAATTTGGAATAATGCGGATTAAAAAAGTGACATTTTTTTTAAATATAATAGATATAATATTATCCTAATTATAGGGTATAAAAAGCTATCTCAATCGAGATAGCTTTTTTTATTAAAAATATCAAAAAAATACTACTGTTTGGTAATAAAATAATAAAATAATAATAAGAAGTATGAAGTTTTTTAAACAAAAAGGGAAAAATTAGTAGAAATACTGTTGTTGATAAGGACGATTTACGCATTTTAATGTAAACGCCCTTATTTTCCAATGAATTAGTGGTGGAATGTGGGGGGATGTGGTACATTAATTTCATATAGTGGGGTGAGTAATATGTTCATGGGAGAGTATCAACATAGTATTGATGCAAAGGGCCGATTGATTATACCTGCTAAGTTTCGTGAACATCTTACGGAAGGCTTTGTCATTACTCGTGGATTGGATAATTGTTTATTCGGGTATCCTATTTTGGAGTGGCGTAAGCTGGAAGAAAAACTGAAGCAATTACCTGTTACTAAGAAAGATGCCAGAGCTTTTACGCGTTTCTTCTTTTCAGGTGCTACAGAGGTGGAAGTGGACAAGCAAGGCCGTATTAATATCCCAGGTAACTTATTAACACACGCTAATGTTCAAAAGGATTGTGTAGTACTCGGCGTTTCTAATCGTATTGAAATTTGGTCCAAAGAATCTTGGCAAAATTATTTTGCTGAATCTGAGGAATCCTTCAATGACATTGCTGAGAATATGATTGATTTTGATATATAACCAATTTAGAGGAGGGACAAACCTTGTTTAATCATACGACTGTATTATTAAAGGAAACCGTTGATGGATTGAACGTTCGTCCTGACGGCATTTATGTAGATTGTACTTTAGGTGGGGCTGGACACAGTGAATATTTAGTTAGCCAATTATCATCAAAAGGTAGACTTATTTGCTTTGATCAAGATACTTCAGCCATTGAAAATGCTAAAGAACGTTTAGCACCATATTTAGATAAAATAACTTTCGTACATTCAAACTTCCGTTATCTGAAGGAAGAATTAGAAGCATTAGGTATAGATAAAGTTGACGGGATTTTATACGACTTAGGCGTATCATCTCCTCAATTAGATAACGCAGAACGAGGATTTAGTTACCATCAAGATGCACCACTTGATATGAGAATGGATACAACAGCTGAACTTTCCGCATTTCATGTTGTGAATGAATGGTCATTCGAAGATCTTGTACGTATTTTCTATCGATACGGTGAAGAAAAGTTTTCTAAACAAATTGCCAGAAAAATTGAAGAAGCTAGAAAGACTAGCCCTATTGAAACCACGGGTGAACTAGTAGATTTAATTAAGGAAGGTATCCCAGCTGCAGCAAGACGTAAAGGCGGACACCCAGCGAAACGTGTATTCCAAGCCATTCGAATTGCTGTAAATGATGAACTTGGTGCAGCGGAAGATTCGTTAATACAAGCACTTAAAGTCATTAATGTAGGTGGACGAGTTAGCGTTATTACTTTCCACTCATTAGAAGACCGATTATGTAAAACTATCTTCAAAGAAGCATCCTCTTTGCCTGAATTACCACCAGGTTTACCTGTTATTCCCGAAGAATTAGCTCCAGGGATAAAACTTGTTACTCGTAAACCGATATTACCTTCAGAGCAAGAATTAGAAGAAAATAATCGAGCTCGCTCAGCGAAACTAAGAATAGCAGAAAAAATCAAAGAAAAAGGGAAGTGATTAAATGGCATTGCTTAATCGGCAACAACAACAAACGTACATCCAGCAGCCACAGCCAACAGTACCGGAGAGACCCGTCCAGCAGCCAACACCAAGACCTTCCAAAAGAATATTGTCTAAGGGGGAAAGAGTTCTCCTTGTGGCCATGGTGACGATAATAGCATTATTGTCAGTTATGAATTTAAATACGCAATCTGCAATTAATACAACATCTGTTGAAATTCAAAATATCGAAAATAAAATTGATGAAACGAAGAAACAAAATGCGGAATTGTCCATCGAGGTGAGCGAACTCTCTACATATGAGCGTATTTGGAATAAAGCGAAAGAATTAGGCTTGAAGCTAAACGAAAAAAACGTGAAAGTAGTGTCTGGACAATGAAGAGAAAGTTTCGATTTCAATGGGGAGCCTTTCTAATGTTAGTCGTTTATGGAGGGCTCTTTTTTGCTATGTTTTTCCGTATATTTGTAATCCAAGCTTCTGGTCAAGTAGAGGGGCAAGCTTTGGCAGCAAAAGCGGCAGCAAAATATGAAAGATCAAAAGTAATTACAGCCAATAGGGGTAAAATTCTCGATCGGCAGGGACAAGTTATAGCAGAAGATACTATTAACTATCGCTTAGTAGCTGTAATTAGTCCTAAGGCATCTGAAGGAACTAAAACTCTTATGCACGTCGCAGATAAAGAGAAAACTGCTAAAATATTAGCGAAATATCTTTCTATTAGCGAAAAAGATATATTTGATAAATTAAATTCAAAAGCGAAGAATGCACAAGGTAATGAAATTCGCCAAGTAGAATTTGGTGCTGCAGGTCGTAATATTAGCCATGGCGTAATGGAGAAGATTAGTAGTGAAAAGTTACCAGGCATCATTTTTATGGAAGAAACAAAGAGATTTTATCCAAATGGTACCTTTGCATCAAACTTAATCGGCTTAGCGCAAAGGGATACTCAGCAAGATGGACAAACTAGAACTGTAGGTAAAATGGGCCTAGAATCCATCTATAACAAAGAATTATCCGGTACTGATGGAAGGGTTCAATATAAGAGTGATTTATGGGGCTATTTGCTACCTAATAGCGATAAGATGGTAGAACCTGCAAAAGATGGTGCGGATGTATATCTAACGATAGATAAAACTATACAAAACTTTTTAGAAGATTCAATGTCTAAAGTTTATAAAAAATATAATCCTGAATCTATGGTGGCGGTTGTTGCCAATCCGAAGACGGGAGAAATACTTGCTGTCTCGCAAAGGCCTACATACAACCCACAAGATGGTACTGGACTTGAAAATAGCTGGTTAAACCAGTTAACAGAATTGACGATTGAACCGGGTTCAACAATGAAAACATTCACATTAGCAGCTGCAGTCGAAGAAGAGAAATGGTTCCCGAATGCTACATTTCAGTCTGGTCAGTATACTGTACTCGATCGAACTATTCGAGATAGTAACCAAGTTGGATGGGGAAATATTTCGTATTTAGAAGGGATCCAACGTTCTTCAAACGTAGGTATGGCTCACTTATTGAAGTTAATGGGAGATGATACCTTTATTTCTTATATGAAAAAGTTTGGTTTCGGAGAAAAGACAGGTATTGATTTACCAAATGAAGCGACGGGGCAAATTTTGGATAAATATCCAATTAATCGTGTCACAACTACTTATGGGCAAGGATCTACTGTTACTCCTATACAATTAATTCAGGCTGTTTCTGCCATCGCAAACGATGGTAAAATGATGCAACCGTATGTAATTGAGAAAATCGTGAATCCTAATACGAAAAAAATCGTCAAAGAGAACACCCCAACAATTAAAGGGCAGCCTATTTCTGAAAAAACGGCTAAGGAAGTTAGGAAGATTTTAGCTTCTACCATTTATTCTGAAAAAGGAACTGGTCAAAACTTTGCAAGTAAAGAATATGAAGTATCTGGTAAAACCGGTACAGCTCAAATTCCGAATGCATCTGGTGGGTACTCTTGGGGGAAAAATGAATTCTTGTATTCATTTTTAGGTATGGCTCCTGCAAATGACCCTCAGTTGGTTATGTACATTGCTGTGGAAAAACCTAAGCTTGGACCTACAGAATTCGGCTCAGAACCAACAGCAACCGTATTTAATACAGTTATGGGAAGTAGTTTAAAATACTTAAATATTAAGCCACAACAAATTAAGAAATCAAATTCTATAACTATGGAGAACTTAAATGGTCAACTTGTTGAAGAAGTTGAAAAAGAATTTGAAGAAAATGGCATAGAAACGGTTATCATAGGTAATGGCGATAAGATTATAGATCAATATCCTGCAGAAAAATCAGAAGTCTTATCTGGTGGTTATGTATTCTTAAAGACAGATGGGGATTCAAAAGTACCTGATTTTACAGATTGGTCACTCCGAAACGTTCTTACGTATCAAACAATGTCAGGTGCCAATATAGAAATTAATGGTGAAGGCTATGTACAGAAACAAAGTATTAAAGCTGGTACTGTACTAAATGCAAACAAGAAAATTATTTTGAAGATGAAAAAACCAGAGGAAAGTTACAAATAGTTCATATGATTTCGCAAAGAATTTGAATAGTACGGGGAGTCATATCATACTTTGTAAGAAAAAAAGGTGTGATATGTCGAACAATGTGGGCCACTAAAAGTACAAAAAAACGAATGCAGTGGATGTGGATTGTCTTTGTTGTTTTATTCCTTATGCTTATCGGGAAATTAGTACATGTACAGTTTATACAACATGATTTGTTAACAAAAAGGGCAGAAGAAAGCTGGGATCGTGAAATACCAGTTTCAAGTTTAAGAGGGAACATAGTAGATCGTAATGGTAAGTTAATCGTCGGTAATAAACTAGCCCCAACACTGTATTTTATGCCAGCTCAAAATGATAAACCTTTAGAGGCTGCAAAAGAGTTGGCATTGATACTAGGAGTAGATGAGCAAGCGTTAGCAAAAAAAATGCAACAAAAAACGTCTATAGTAAAGCTTGCCCCTGAAGCTAAAAACATATCTAAAGAACTTGCTGAAAAAATACAACAAAAAAATATACCAGGAATTTATGCAGGGCTTGATTACATACGTTATTATCCGTATGATCAATTACTCTCTAGGCTAATTGGTTTCACTGGTTATGATCAGCAAGGATTAGCCGGATTAGAGTATCAGTATGATGATTTATTGATGGGAAAAGCTTCAGCAATCCGCTTATTTACAGATGCGAAAGGTGCAGCATTGCCTCATGTCCAAGATAGCTGGAAAGAAGGTAAAGATGGTGCAACAATGGAACTGACCATTGATGTTGATGTTCAAAAGGTCGTAGAACGTGAGCTTTCTCAAGCGATGGAGAAATACGAAGCAGACCAGGCAATGGGTATAGCTATGAATCCTAAAACTGGTGAAATATTAGCGTTAGCATCTTATCCAACATTCTCTCCTCCTTCATTTTCCAAAGTCGATTCCAAAATTTATAACAGAAATCTACCGGTGTGGATGACCTTTGAGCCAGGTTCTACATTTAAAATCATTACATTAAGTGCAGCGTTAGAAGAACAGGTTGTTGATTTAGATAAAGATCATTTCTTTGACCCAGGCTACTCAATGGTAGAAGGTGCTCGTTTACGTTGTTGGAAGCGTGAAGGCCACGGAAGCGAAACCTTTTTAGAAGTCGTACAAAATTCGTGTAACCCAGGTTTTATAGAGCTTGGAAGAAGAGTAGGGCCAACAAAACTTCAAAAATATATACGTGATTTTGGATTTGGTCAAACAACGGGATCGAATATGGCGGGCGAATCAAGTGGGATATTGTTCTCTGAAAAGGCATATGGTCCTGTTGAACACGCTACAACTTCTTTTGGGCAAGGGATCTCTGTCACACCAATTCAACAAGTCCAGGCAGTATCAGCAGCGATTAATGGCGGTACGCTTTATCAACCCTATATAGTTAAAAATCTAATCGATTCTAATACAGGCAAGGTATTGAAAAGCTACAATCCAGTAAAAAAACGTCAAGTGATTAAGCCTGAGACGTCCAAAAAAGTTCGTGAAGCACTAGAATCGGTTGTTGCTTTAGGTTCTGGTAGAAATGCCTTTAGAGATCACCTACGTATAGGTGGTAAGACTGGAACTGCTCAAAAAGTTGAAGATGGACGGTATAAGGATGGCGAGTATATTGTATCCTTTATCGGCTTCGCACCAGCGGATGATCCAGAAATCGTTGTTTATGTTGCAATAGATAATCCTAAGAATGTTACACAATTTGGTGGTGTTATTGCGGCACCAATTGTGGGGCAAATCATTGAGGATGTTCACGATAAAGTTGGTATTACAGAACGGAAGGGACAATTAGAAAAGATATATAAATGGGGGGATGTCGAGAAAGTGCGCGTACCTAATTTGGTCGGTCAGACAAAAGAAGATATTGCTAAATTACAATATCCGTTTCGTTTAGAATGGCATGGAAATGGCTCCAAAATTGCCTCTCAACTGCCAAAAGCAGATGCACAAATCGGACTAGATGGCATAATTCACGTTTATTTAGAAAAATAGCGTGTATTAGTCTTTAAAAATAGAATTGAAACTACTATGATAGTACATGTACTAAAGAAGGTTAGAAGGAGAATTTTCATGACAATTGCAACAACTTTAATTGTTTTGGCCACTTCATTCGTCTTAACTGCAATTACAGCACCAGCTGTTATTCCGTTATTACGTCGAATGAAATTTGGTCAAAGTATTCGAGAAGAAGGACCAAAATCACATCAGAAAAAAGCGGGAACACCAACGATGGGTGGCGTAATATTTTTATTCTCTATTATCGCTACTACAATTGTATTAGGCTATCTAAATGATGCCTTTACTTCACAATCCGTTGTATTAATTCTCGTCTTATTCGGCTTTGGTTTAATCGGCTTTTTAGACGATGGTCTTAAAATTATTTTCAAGCGTAATTTGGGATTAACATCCCTCCAAAAGTTAATCGGACAAATTATTATTTCGATTGCTGCCTATTTCTTATTAGGTCTAGGCGTTTTCCATAATACAATTCAGATACCACTTACTGATTTCGCCTTTAACTTAGGTGGATTTTATGTTTTATTCTTAATCTTTTGGTTAGTAGGTTTCTCTAACGCTGTCAATTTAACAGATGGGTTAGATGGACTTGTGTCGGGTACAGCTTCCATTGCTTTTACTGCATTTGGTGTGCTAGCGCTTGTAAACGATCAAGTTGATATCGCGATATTTGCATTTGCTGTAACAGGTGCTTTACTTGGTTTCTTATTATTTAATGCAAATCCTGCAAAAGTATTTATGGGAGATACGGGTTCACTTGCTTTAGGTGGAGCACTTGCAATGCTTTCAGTATTAGTTGGGCATGAAGTGTTATTATTATTGATTGGTATTATCTTTGTCGCTGAAACACTATCTGTTATTTTACAAGTAGCAAGCTTCAAATTAACAGGTAAACGAATTTTTAAAATGAGTCCACTACATCACCATTTTGAGTTATCAGGCTGGTCTGAATGGCGTATTGTTCTAACATTCTGGTTGACAGCAGTAGTTGCAGCGTTGATCGCAGTGGTTCCGGAGGTCTTGAAATGAAAAGCGTAAATGGGATGGAACATAAAAAAGTACTTGTACTAGGGTTAGCGAAAAGTGGTGTCGCAGCTGCGGAATTACTGCATAAAATGGGCGCATTCGTTACTGTAAATGATGCTAAACCTTTTGAAGAGAACATTGATGCACAGCGTCTGTTACAAAAAGGAATTACAGTGATTTGTGGCCGTCATCCAGAAGATTTACTAGATGAAGGTTTCGAATTAGTTGTGAAAAACCCTGGGATTCCTTATACAAACATTCTAGTAGCAGATGCTGTAAAACGAGGTATTCCAATTTGGACTGAGATAGAGCTCGCTTATTTAATAAGCGAGGCTCCAATGATTGGTATTACGGGTTCAAATGGTAAAACAACAACGACCACCTTGCTTTACCATATTTTAAATCAAGGTGGTTTAAATCCTCTCATTGCTGGAAATATAGGTACAGTAGCATGTTCAGTCACTGAAAATGCTACAGCAGATAATGTAGTCGTTACAGAATTATCTTCATTCCAATTAATGGGTACTGAACAATTTAAGCCGAAAATTGCGATTTGGACGAATTTATACGAAGCGCATATTGATTATCATGGTTCAATGGAAGAATACAGTAATGCTAAATTTGCTGTAACACGCAACCAGGATGTATCAGACTATTTAATCTATAACGCAGATCAAGAAGTAGTTGTAAGTTATGCGAATAAATCACATGCACATAAAGTTCCATTCACAACAAAAGGTATAAATTATTTAGGAATAAGTGCAGATGATGACATGATTTACTGGTTAGGTAAACCATTTATCAAACGCAGCATTATAGCTCTTCCTGGACAACATAATTTAGAGAATGTTTTAGTAGCAGTTGCTGCAGCGATAATTATGGATTGTCCGAAAGATAAGATTGAGCATGTTTTATCATCATTTACGGGTGTTAAGCACCGTACACAATTTGTTCGAGAATGGCAAAGTCGTAAAATCTTCAATGATTCTAAAGCAACTAATACATTAGCTACTCGCAGTGCGTTAGCAGCCTTTAAACAGCCGATTGTTTTACTTGCAGGTGGCTTAGATCGAGGGCACTCATTCGAAGAACTACGTCCACATATGGGGAATGTTCATGCGGTTGTCGTAGCTGGGGAAACAGCTAAGCGATTTGCTGAATTCGCAGAATCATGTGGTGTTGAAAAAATAGCATATGCTGATGATATGGAATCAGGTGTTAAACAAGCAGCAGATTTATCAAATGAAGGAGATGTCATCTTATTATCTCCTGCATGTGCAAGCTGGGATCAATACCCAACTTTTGAGGTGCGTGGTGATAAGTTCATCGAAGCTGCAATGAAGTTGTAAGGAAATTCGAACAACAGAAAGGATGCCATAGCTGAATCAACGTGAACGCACACTTTTTATGAGTGCAATCATTTTATTGACATTGATAGGCATTGTTTTCGTCTATTCTGCAGGGACTTATTGGGGAAAGGTACACTATGGTAATACTGCTCCTTTTCTTTTTAAGCAACTAATTTATCTAGGTGTGGCAGTCGCAGCATTTTATGTTGTTTCCAATAGCTCCCTTCTAAGAATGGAAAAAAGTTGGACAATACTGTACATATTTTCACTCCTACTTTTAATAGCGGTATTGATTCCTGGGATAGGCGCCGTGCGAAATGGTTCTCAAAGCTGGATTGCTTTTGGACCCCTTAGTATTCAGCCCGCTGAATTTGCTAAGATTGCATTGCTTGTAAAATTAAGCTTTGTATTAGCACGTAAGAAAAGTACGGAAAGAACTATTCAATTAAGTCACTTTGTTTTGATTTTATTGCCAGCAGCGCTTATAATGCTGCAACCTGATTTTGGGTCTGCGTTTATTTTACTCGTATCATCCTTTGCTTTACTTTTTATAGCCGGTTATCCAATTCGTTTTTACGTTTTTCTAATGATGATTGGTATAAGTGGTTTAGTGGGATTAATAATGGCTGCTCCATATCGATTAAAGCGTATAGAGGCGTATTTGGATCCTTGGTCTGACCCTTTAGGTAGTGGCTTCCAAGCAATCCAATCCCTACTAGCAATTGGGCCAGCTGGTTTGTTTGGACATGGTTTTGGTAACAGTCGGCAAAAGTATCTTTACTTACCTGAACCACAAAATGATTTTATATTTTCGATCATTGCTGAGGAAACAGGCTTTATAGGCGCAGCATTGATCGTTATAACCTTCGCGGTGGCTTTATACTCCGGTTATGCTTTGGCCGTCAGAACGCAGCAATTAAGCTATTATTACAGTGTTGCAGCATTGATCAGTATGCTAGGTTTTCAAGCGTTTTTGAATATTGGAGTTGTTTCAGGCTTACTACCTGTTACAGGAGTTACTTTACCTTTTATCAGTTATGGTGGTTCATCCCTAATGTCCGCTTGGCTTATAGTCGGTGTAATTTGGAATTTTACAAAAAGAGTATAAATAAAAGAGGAAGGAGTGCACAGTATGGAGAAAATTATAGATATAGAAGAACGTATTCCTACGCTTCGTGAACGTCGTAAAAAACGGACGAATCAGCGGTTTACAATATTGCTAGCCATTTTCGGCATTATCTTACTGGCACTTCTTTATTTTCAATCATCATTAAGTCATATAGGGGAAATTAAAGTAACTGGTGGTCAATTAAAAAAAGCAGAATACTACACAAAGCATAGTAACATCCGTGTAGGAGATTCTTTGTGGGGGTTTAAGCCGAAAAATATCGAGGAGACCCTTCAAAAAAAAGATTGGGTCGAGAGTGTATCAGTTGAACGTAATTGGTTAAACACTGTGACTATAAAAGTAAAAGAGTATGATAAAAAAGCTTTTATTAAGAATGGTGGACAATATAATTTGGTGTTGCAAAATGGTGTAATTTACAGTCTAGATGAAATACCACATGATTTAAATTTACCCATCTTGATTGGTTTCAAAGAAGACGCTTTATTACTTAAAATGATTAAACAGTTGGACAAGGTCGATCAAGAATTAATGACTTTAATTTCTCAAGTAAATGCTGTTCCAACAAAATCCAATCCTTATGCGGTACGTTTATTTATGAATGATGGTTTTGAAGTTCGTGCAACTATTACGACATTGGCTGAAAAATTGCGGTATTATCCATCTATTATTTCGCAAGTCAAAAAAGGTGAAAAAGGGGTTATTGACTTAGAAGTAGGTTCATTCTATCGCTCGTATTCGAGTGAATATGGTAAACCAACTTCAAAGGAGGAAGTAGATGACCAAACAACCGGCCAATAAAAAACGTCATTCATTTAAACATCAATTTGCCTTTTTAGTAGTTTCGATTGCACTGGGCTTTCTTTTCGCGTATGCCTATAATATGGCAAAGACAAAAGATACGACGATCACTGAAACAAACTCTTCTGATTTTGAAAAAAAAGAACAATTACGTGAAGGTTTAATTGCTCAACAAGAACGTAATAAAGAACTTGAAGAAGAAAAATTACTTTTACAACAAAAAATAAAAGATTATGAACAAGACTTTTCGGGTAGTAAAGAGGGATATAAAGATTTAGTGAAGCAGGCTGATGATCTACGCCTTTTACTTGGTAAAATACCAGGACGAGGATCTGGTGTTACAGTTACGCTACAAGATGCTGAATATGATCCGAATTCGGTTAATCCGAATGACTACATCGTACATGAAAGTCACGTATTCAAAGTATTAAATGAATTAAAGATTTCTGGAGCTCAAGCTATTGCCATTAATGGTCATCGATTAAAAGCTAATTCTTATATAAAATGTAATGGTCCAGTAATCACAATTGATGATGACCAATTCCCAGCACCGTTTGTCATTGAAGCAGTAGGTGACCCAAAGGTATTGTCTGCAGGCTTAACACTAGCAGGTGGCGTTTTTGACCAGCTCATTGATGATAATATTATTGTGACGATAGATGGTAGTAAGCAGCTCGTCATGCCTGCCGTCCATGGAAATTCTTAATGGCCCAAGGTAAGGAGGCGTTAGATTGAATCGTAAAATGCATACACCTTTCATCATCGTATTATTCATCATTGGATTTATGTTAGCGATGCAGTATAACACAGTGAAAAATCCACAACAACGTGATACACGTGATTTATGGGATATTCGCCGGGAACTATCGCTAGAAAAGCAGCGTCATTCAGAACTGTTAGCAAACATTCAGCAATTAAATTCCACGATCAGTAAATATGAGAATATGGATAATGACAGTCCAGATCGCATATTGAGGGAAACAGTTCAAGGGTTGAAAGAAGAAGCAGGTTTAACAGCAATAACATCTCCGGGTTTAGTGCTTAGAGTTGATGCATCTCCTGAGGCACAGGTATTAGGACAAGTAGTACAAAATATCTCGCCAGATTTATTAGTAAAGCTTGTCAATGATATTAATCGTTTTAAGGGAAATGCAGTTGTGATTGATCGTAAGAGAATCGTTCAAACGACAGCTATTCGTGATATTAATGGACAAACAACTGTTAATAGCTTGGCTGTTCGAACGCCACCATTTATGATAATTATTGGTACTAGTACTTTAGAGGATGCTAAAAAGCTTGCAAGTTATTTGGAGTCTTCATCCATTGAAGATGATTTTTATCTTGATAATTTAACTTTATCAATTGGAAAACCACAAAATAAGGTAACTTTAAATGGATTTGATCAATCTTTTCAAAATAAATTTTTATCAGAAACGACAAAGGGGGAATAGGATTTGTGGTTACCGTTACTAGGTTTACTATTAGGTATTTCCCTCGGTCTGTTAACTGACGTTCAGATACCTACAATTTATGAAAGCTATTTATCAATTGCAGTCCTAGCAGCTTTAGATACTCTTTTTGGTGGGATAAGAGCACAATTACAACAAGTATATGATGATTATGTTTTCGTGACAGGTTTTTTCTTTAATATTGCTTTAGCAGCAGGATTAGCTTTTTTAGGAGTTCACTTAGGTGTAGATCTTTATTTGGCAGCCGTTTTCGCTTTTGGAGTGCGACTTTTCCAAAATATTGCTATCATAAGAAGGATATTATTATCAAAATGGAATGATAAAAAAGCAAATCAATCTGAAAAAGCAGTCTAATAGAAGGAATTTTTTCAAAAAAACAGGAATTTATTTAGACAAGTTACTCAATTTACAATAGAATATTGATAAGAGTTGTTGAAGGAGGTGCCACAGATTGAGTCACTCAGAATTATATGTATCACTAGATATAGGATCATCATCCATTAAAGTCGTTATTGGAGAAGTAAATAATGAGACTTTACATGTAATAGGAGTAGGGAATGTAAAATCTACTGGCATTCGTAAAGGGAGTATTGTAGATATTGATGCTACAGTACAATCTATTAAAAAAGCGGTCGAACAAGCCGAAAGAATGATAGGGATGACTATTAATAAAGTTATTCTAGGTATTCCTGCCAATCAGGCTATGCTTCAACCTGTTAAAGGGGTAGTTGCTGTTAATAGTGACAACCGTGAAATAGGCGATGAGGATTTAGATCGAGTAATGGAATCGGCACAAGTGATGTCTATTCCGCCAGAGAGAGAGCTAGTCAATTTAGTTCCTAGACAATTTATAGTAGATAATTTAGATGAAATCAAAGACCCTCGAGGTATGATTGGTATCCGATTAGAAATGGATGGTACATTAATTACTACTTCTAAAACAATCCTGCATAATGTACTCCGTTGCGTTGAAAAAGCGGGATTGGATATACAAGAAATTTACTTACAGTCACTTGCTGCAGGGGAATTTGCATTAACTGAAGATGAAAAGAACCGAGGCACTGCATTTATTGATATTGGCGGTGGTTCAACAACAATTGCTGTTTTCAAAGATGAGCATTTCACTCATACAGCTGTTATTCCAGTAGGTGGAGAACATATTACGAAAGATTTATCGATTGTCTTAAAAACACCTACAGAACAAGCTGAGAAGATTAAAATTGACTATGGACATGCATTTTACGACGATGCTTCAGAAGATGAACTATTTGAAGTACCAGTTATTGATGGAGATACAAAGGAACAATTTAGTCAAAGGTACATATCCGAAATTATCGGTGTTCGATTGGAAGAATTATTCGAATTGATAATCGATGAGTTGTATCGGATGGGTATTCAAGATTTACCAGGTGGCGTCGTTTTAACTGGTGGCGTTGCCAAATTAGAAGGTATTTCTCAACTAGCTCGCCATGTGTTACAAACGAGAGTAAGAGTTTACACGCCTGAATATATCGGTGTAAGAGAACCTGAATATACATCAGCAGTAAATTTAATCCGTTATGCATATATGGAATCCGAGTTTCTCGGAGATTATAGCGATGACAAACCGCTAGGACCAATTCAAAATACAGAGTCAAATACAAAAGTGCCAACCGCTTATGATACACAAGAGCAAAAAGAAGGCGTAGTTGGTAAGGTTCGGAATTTCTTAACCAAATTTTTAGAATAATATAGGCGGCTTTCTCTACACACAATGAGCTAAAATAGGAGGAATAGAGATGTTAGAATTTGATACAGATGTCGAACAACTAGCAGTGATTAAAGTAATCGGCGTTGGCGGCGGCGGTAATAATGCAGTCAATCGTATGATTGAACATGGTGTACAAGGTGTAGAATTCATTGCCGTGAATACAGACTCACAAGCATTAAAACTATCGAAAGCTGATGTAAAATTACAGATTGGTGGTAAATTAACACGTGGTTTAGGTGCAGGAGCAAACCCTGAAGTTGGGAAAAAGGCTGCTGAAGAAAGTAAAGAACAGTTAGAAGAAGCGTTAAGTGGAGCAGATATGGTATTCGTTACTGCAGGTATGGGTGGCGGTACAGGTACAGGTGCTGCACCTGTTATCGCTCAAATTGCTCACGATTTAGGTGCATTAACAGTAGGCGTTGTAACACGTCCATTCACTTTTGAAGGACGAAAACGTCAATCACAAGGATATGGCGGTACAACTGCAATGAAAGAAGCGGTTGATACATTAATTGTTATTCCAAATGATCGTCTGCTTGAAATAGTAGATAAAAACACACCAATGTTAGAAGCATTCCGTGAAGCAGATAATGTTCTTCGTCAAGGTGTACAAGGTATCTCAGATTTAATTGCAACACCTGGTCTTATTAACTTAGACTTTGCAGACGTAAAATCTATTATGTCTGATAAAGGTTCTGCATTAATGGGTATTGGTATTGCATCTGGAGAAAATCGTGCAATAGAAGCTGCTAAAAAAGCGATTTCAAGTCCATTACTTGAAACATCGATTCATGGTGCTAAAGGTGTCCTAATGAATATGACTGGTGGTTCAAACCTAGGTCTTTATGAAGTAGGAGATGCAGCTGATATTGTATCTGCAGCATCTGATGAAGATGTGAATATTATCTTCGGTGCGGTAATTAATGATAACTTGAAAGATGAAATCATCGTTACAGTTATTGCAACTGGATTCTCAGATGATGATATGCCTGTAGACCCGCGTTCAGCTAGCCGAGGTGGAATCGGTGCTGGCCGTCAAGCTGTTACAGCGGCTTCTCAACAAGCTGTTCGTGAAGTAAGACAAGAAGAAGTAAAAGTACATCAAGAGCCTGTGCGCCAAACACAAACGTCACAATCTCAAGATGATGCTTTGGATATTCCAACATTCTTACGTAATCGCCAAAAAAGACGTTAATTTTTCGATCTAACTAGCTCACACAATTTATTGTGTGGGCTTTTTATTTTGTGGGAAATATCTGCAAAAAAATGTCAGTATTCACTTTTTTCTGTCGCAATTTTTTGCGAAATCACTTCACAGTTTGACATTTTTTGAAGTTTGAGAATGTTAACCTTTCAGTAGGGAGGCGGTGTCATGTACGGAGAAGTTATTTTAGCGCTCAATACAATTTTCAATTACATTGTCTTGTCCTTTTCAAGTAAGATTGGTGCATTGCAAGTGTCGAGAAAAAGATTGTTGTTAAGCGCGCTAATAGGTGCATGTGTCGTTGTCTTTATTGGTCAATCTGTTATACCAATGATTTTTGCTTTTGTCGTGATGACAATTAGTGCCTTTGGTTTTCATTTTATGAAATGGCTAAAAAGTGCTGTTATTTGTATTGTTGCAGCATTATTTGCAGGTGGTCTTTTAACTGCTCTTGAGCCACTATTTTTTAAAATGCCTACTGTTTATTTTGCGTCGACCAGCAGTATCATAGCTGTTGCTGGGCTTGTTCTATTACAAAATAGATGGACCGTTAGTAAACAGCAATCGCTTGAGCGTGGGCTTGTATTTGATACGACAATGACGTTTCAAGGGCAGAGTTGGCAATTAAGAGGATTTATCGATACAGGGAATAGTTGCATCGAACCATTAACAGGTAGGGCTGTTCATTTTATTGCTTGGAGTGCGTTAGAAGATCGTATGGATGATGTGCTAAAAACTGCACTACAGAGCTGGCAATCATCTAACCCTTACAAATTATCGATGTTCCCGAAAGAGTTACAAAGTAAGTTGACGGTTATTCGATTCTCAACGGTACAAGAAAAGGCAGTTTATGGAATCGCTTTCCGCTTTGATCAGTGGGAGGTACACGGGGAAGATGGTTTCTTTATCGCACCGGGTTTTTTCGTACTTACAAAGGAATCAGATCATTTCCCACAGCAAGTAGATGTCATTCTAAATGTCTCAACACTTTGTCAATAATAATGGAAGGGGTTTTTACATGATTCGAAAAATTTGGCACTGGCTACAGCAGAAGTTCATTACTTGGAGAACGAAGGGTACTTTTTATATAGGAAGTCATGAATCGCTGCCTGTACCATTGAAAAAAGAGGAGGAGAAGGAAGTTATTGCGGCGTTTATGAGAGGAGATATGAGTGCTAGAGATACGTTAATCGAACGTAATTTACGTTTAGTAGTGTATATTGCTAGACGTTTTGATAATTCAAATACACCAATTGAAGATTTAATCAGTATTGGATCTATTGGATTAATAAAAGCAATTGAAACTTTTAATACTGAAAAAAATATCAAACTCGCTACATACGCTTCTAGATGTATCGAAAATGAAATTTTAATGCACTTACGCAAAACAAGTCGAACTAAAGGTGAAGTGTCATTAGATGAACCGCTCAACTCAGATGCTGATGGTAATGAATTATTACTATCGGATATTTTAGGGACGGACGAGCATATTATTACGGATAATGTTGAAAAAAAAATCGAGCGCCAACATATGTTTCAAGCGATTCATATTTTGGAAGAGCGCGAACGCTATATTATGGAATGTCGTTTTGGGCTAAATGGTAGAGAAGAGATGACACAGAAGGAAGTGGCGGATCATCTCGGCATTTCTCAATCTTATATTTCTCGTTTAGAAAAGAAAATTATTCATGAATTACGTGAAAATTTAAATCAACCAACTATGTAATGGGTGAAATTGGTCATTTTTCCACCGCATATTCTGACGTTAAACGGACAAACTGAATTTACAACAAAGAAAGAAGCGTCCGGAGGAAATGACTATGCGAACAAAAGTGGATTTATGCGGTGTAGATACTGCAAAGTTACCTGTATTAAAGCATGAGGAAATGCGTCAGTTATTTATCCAATTGCAAAGTGGCCAAGAGGAAGTAAGAGATCAGCTCGTTATGGGCAATCTACGATTAGTACTCAGTATTGTGGGGCGTTTTGCATATCGTGGTGAACAGGCTGATGACCTGTTTCAAGTCGGCTGTATTGGTTTATTGAAATCAATTGATCATTTTGATTTGTCTCATAATGTGAGATTTTCAACCTATGCAGTGCCAATGATTATTGGGGAGATTCGCAGGCATTTGCGGGACCATCACCCACTGCGCGTTGCTCGTTCATTGCGTGATATTGCCTATAAGGCGATGCAGGCTAAAGAACAGTTTATCAATGAGCAATTGCGTGAACCAACGCTATCTGATTTAGCGCGTATGACAGGCTTGCCGCAAGAGGATATATTATTTGCATTAGATGCAATTCAAGAACCAATGTCACTCCATGAACCAATTTATTCAGATGGTGGTGATCCAGTTTATATGATGGATCAACTAAAAGATAATGCAGTTTCTGAAGAACGATGGTTGACTTATGTAACCATGAAAGAAAATGTTATGAAGCTAGATGAACGGCAACAAAAAATCTTAGCAAAACGTTTTTACTATGGTGAGACGCAGACAGAAATAGCTAACGAATTAGGAATTTCGCAAGCTCAAATTTCTAGGTTGGAAAAAAGTGCAATCAAAACAATTCAAAAGCAAATATCACAATACGATAATTAATTACTATGGCAAAAACGTATCAAACTATAAAAGTTGATGCGTTTTTTGCTATTTCCCTTCATAGACTGAATTAGGAGGGATGTAGATGAGATTTTCTGATATCCAAAGAAAAGAAATTATTGAAGCAGGTAATGGTCGTTTTTTAGGGTTTGTCCTAGATGCAGTATTGTCGGAAGAAACTGGCTTGATAGAGGCATTCGTCGTATCCGAACCGAAGAGATTCTTTCAATTTTCACAAAGTGATCAAGATGCAATGAAAATTCGTATAGAAGATATTCTTGTAGTTGGGAAGGATGTTATATTAGTGAAAGCACGATAGTGAAATGTATGACTATTCATTGATAATTCATGCGTGGCTTGGTACAATAAGTTAACAAGTATCTTTGAAAAGATGGGAATAAAATGACGTTAATTATAAATAACTTAGAAGAAATTCAGCTAAAGATTGAAAAAGCAGCAAACAGGGTAGGTAGACAAGTAGCCGATGTATCAATTATCGCAGTTACAAAGCAAGTGTCTACTGAACGGGCTATTGAGGCGCTTGATGCAGGATTAAATCAATTAGGCGAAAATCGTCCAGAAGGCTTGTTAGAAAAAAGAGAATCAATTATTGATGGTGCTGTATGGCATTATATCGGCTCGATGCAAACTCGTAAAGTCAAACAAGTCATCGACAAAATTGATTATCTACATTCTTTAGATCGTATTAGTTTAGCAGATGAAATCGAAAAACGAGCAACACGTATTGTGAATTGTTTTGTACAAGTAAATGTTTCAGGTGAAGAATCAAAGCATGGTCTGCAACCAGAAGAAGTCATACCGTTTATAGAGCAACTATCGCAATATTCTCGTATTCGCGTAGTGGGTTTAATGACAATGGCCCCAAATACAGAAGACTTAGAAGTAGTTCGCAACGTTTTTAAAAATCTTAAAAAACTACAATTGGAAGTCGAAAAAAACGGATATGTTCATGCACCATGTCATGATTTATCGATGGGAATGTCAAATGACTATGAAATCGCTGTCGAAGAGGGTGCAACGTATGTTCGAATTGGTACGGCTCTAGTTGGCAACGAAAGAAGGGATTCTTAATGAGCATGAAGGATAAAATTAAGAACTTTTTTTTACTAGAAGAAGATGAAGAAGACTACTATGAGCAACCACAACAGCAACCACAACAGCAAGAGCAACGCCAACAAAGAGTCATGTCACAACCTGTTCATCAAACTGCAGTAAGTCAACCAGCAGTTAAAAAAGTAAGCAACAAGGAGCGACGGAATGTGGCAACTGAACATACAAATACACCTAATCTAGTAAGTATTACACAAAAAGCTTCAAAGGTTGTCTTAGCCGAACCACGTGTCTATGCAGAAGCTCAAGATATTGCTGAACATTTAAAAAGCAAGCGTGCAGTCGTTGTAAATCTACAACGTATAGATAAAGAGCAAGGTATTCGTATAATTGACTTTTTAAGTGGTACAATATGTGCACTGGGTGGAGATATAAAACGTATTGGCACGGACATATTCTTATGCACACCAGACAATGTAGAAGTTGACGGTAATATTTCTGAATATTATTATGAAGACTGATCAAACTGAGGAGTTTAATAATTTATGTATATAGTAGGTACTATCATTTCAAGATTAATTTTCTATTATTCAATTGCGCTTATCATTTATATTTTGATGTCGTGGGTTCCAGCGGCATATGAGTCTAAATTCGGACAAATTTTAGGTAAAATTTGTGATCCATATTTAGAGTTATTTAGACGTTTTATTCCACCATTAGGTATGATTGATATTTCGCCAATCGTAGCATTATTTGTATTGAATTTGGCAAATCAAGGAGTAATAAGTTTGTTTAATGGGCTTTTGCTCTGATTTTTAGACAATATCACTCTTCCCCACAATATGAATGTGGGGTTTTTTTATTAAGAAAGGAGGGGTGTTATGGAAGAGATATTCCAGCATTTCCGACCAGAAGAGCGTGAATTTATTGATCAAGTTAGTGGCTGGCGTATGGAAGTAGAAGATCGCTATGCGCCAAAGTTAACGGACTTTCTAGATCCGCGTCAACGATTTATTGTACAGTCAATCATCGGACATCAGGGCGATATTACAATGGCGTTTTTTGGTGCATTTGATGAAGCTGAGCGCAGAAGAATTCTAATATACCCTTCCTATTTTGAACCAGTAGAAGAGGATTATCAAATCACGGTATTTCATTTGCGTTATCCTTCTAAGTTTGTTCAGCTTGAGCATCCAGATGTTTTAGGGGCGTTACTATCACTGGGTTTAGGTAGAGAGAAATTTGGGGATATAAGATTAGACAACTCTACAGCCCAATTCGCTATTGCTTCGGAAGTAGAAGATTATGTAAGAGCTAACCTCACTTCAATTGGTAAAGTAAAAGTATATGTTGAAGCGCTAAATTCAAGTGAAATGTTATTACCGAATGAAGAAGTTTGGACGGATGAAATGATGACAGTAAGTTCGATGCGTTTAGATACGGTTATCGCCTCTGTATTTAATATATCTCGTCAGAAATCTGCAGCACTTATTAATAGCGGAAAAGTGAAGGTTAACTTTACGATCCGAGAAAATATTTCTTTTGAGCTGCATGAACTTGATCTACTATCAATTCGAGGCTTTGGGAGATTTATGATAAAAGCTATTGAAGGAAGAACAAAAAAAGATAAAATCCGCATTAATATTGGTCGGATGGAAAGAAAAACATAACAATTTCATTAAATTTGTTGTTTTTTCGATGTACTTACCATTAATGACCTGTATAATAGTTTACAATATATATTATGCTATAAGGGAGAGTGTAGAAAATGCCGTTATCGCCTGTTGATATACATAATAAAGAGTTTACCCGTGGTTTCAGAGGTTACAATGAAGATGAAGTAAATGAGTTTTTAATGCAAATCATAAAAGACTATGAAGTTGTTTTAAAAGAGAAAAAAGAGCTGGAAAGCAAATTACTAACTTCAAATGAGCAGATTGGTCACTATAACTCTATTGAATCAACTCTTCAAAAATCAATTGTCATTGCACAAGAAGCTGCTGAGGAAGTGCGACGTAATTCTACGAAAGAAGCAAAATTGATTGTTAAAGAGGCTGAGAAGAATGCCGATCGTATTGTTAACGAAGCTTTATCAAAAGCACGTCGTATTGCATTAGAAATTGAAGAGTTGAAAAAACAATCTAAAGTATTCCGTAATCGCTTCAAAATGATTGTTGAAGCCCAGTTAGATTTGATTGAATCCGATGATTGGGATCATTTATTGGAGTATGAAATTGATTCGACAGAATTAGAGCGCTTAGATACACCGGTAGAATAAACGATACTTGACTGAATGCTTTCTGTTTTCTATAATGTCAACATATCAAAGAAAAAGTTATGATGGAGACAGTATTTTTTGAGTGAAGTAAAAGCGATCTGAGGACGGTGCAAGCTCAGACTAAACACTCAAGGAAGAAAATCACTCTGGAACTAGATTACTGAACAAAAACAGTAAGTAATCTCGGCTCACACCACGTTAAGGTGTCTAAGAGGCGTATTATTTATATTACGCAATTAGGGTGGTACCGCGAGATAATTCCTCCTCGTCCCTTTTTTGGGATGAGGAGTTTTTTATTTGCTAAAAAAAGAGGAGGATTTATATGGAATATAAAGATACGCTATTAATGCCGAAAACAGATTTCCCGATGCGCGGAAATTTGCCGGCTAATGAACCGAAAATTCAAGAAAAATGGGAAGAAATGGACATCAATGCGTTGGTGTTAGAGCGTACAAAAGATCGCCCAGCATTCATCTTACATGATGGCCCTCCATACGCTAATGGTGATCTTCATATGGGTCATGCATTAAACAAAGTATTAAAAGATATGGTTAATCGTCACCGTTCAATGACTGGTTACTTCGTTCCTTATGTACCAGGTTGGGATACGCACGGTCTACCAATCGAGCAAGCATTAGCCAACAAAGGTGTAAAACGTAAAGAAATGACTACTGCCGAATTCCGTAAACTTTGTGAAGAGTATGCTTACGAGCAAGTTGATCGTCAAAGAACTCAATTCAAACGTATCGGTGTACGTGGTGACTGGGATAATCCATATATCACATTACAACCTAAATTCGAAGCCCGTCAAATTAAAGTATTTGGTGAAATGGCGAAAAAAGGTTATATCTATAAAGGTTTGAAACCAGTTTACTGGTCTCCATCAAGTGAATCGGCATTAGCTGAAGCAGAAATCGAATACCAAGATATTAAATCGCCATCTATCTATGTTGCATTTGATGTAAAAGACGGTAAAGGTGTAGTTAATACTGACGAAAGCTTTATCATCTGGACAACAACACCATGGACAATTCCTGCCAACTTAGGTATTTCCGTAAATCCAGAATTCACATATGTTGTAGTAAAAGTAGCTGATAAGAAATTTATCATCGCTAAAGGTTTACTTGAAAAAGTAGCAGAAACGTTAGAATGGGAAAACTACGAAATTGACCGTGAAGTTGCTGGGCAAGATTTAGAATACGTTGTAGCATCTCACCCTATATATGGCCGTGATTCATTGATCATGTGCGGTGATCACGTTACTCTTGACGCTGGTACTGGATGTGTTCATACAGCCCCTGGGCATGGTGAAGACGACTTTAATATCGGAAAAAAATACGATATCGGTATTTTAAGCCCAGTTAATAACCGAGGTGTATTAACTGAAGAAGCTCCTGGCTTTGAAGGATTATTCTATAATGATGCCAATAAAGAAATTACAAAAGCGTTAGAAGAAAAAGGAGCATTACTAAAACTTTCATTCTTCACGCACTCATATCCACATGACTGGCGTACAAAAAAACCAGTTATTTATCGTGCAACTGCACAGTGGTTTGCATCAATTGAAGCATTCCGTCCTGAATTGTTACAAGCAATTCGTGATACAAACTTTACACCTTCATGGGGTGAAACTCGTCTATTCAATATGATTCGTGACCGTGGGGATTGGTGTATTTCTCGTCAACGTGCTTGGGGTGTTCCAATTCCAGTGTTTTATGCTGAGAACGATGAACCAATCATCACAGAAGAGACAATTGAGCACGTTGCAAATCTATTTAAAGAACACGGTTCAAACATTTGGTTCGAACGTGATGCGAAAGATTTATTACCAGCAGGATTCACTCATCCTGGTAGCCCAAATGGCGAATTCACTAAAGAAACAGACATTATGGACGTTTGGTTTGACTCAGGTTCTACACACCAAGGCGTGTTAGATGAACGCCCAGAATTACGCTACCCTGCAGACCTTTATTTAGAAGGCTCTGACCAATACCGCGGTTGGTTCAACTCTTCACTAATTACAAGTGTTGCTATACATGGACATGCGCCGTATAAAGGGTTACTTTCTCACGGCTTTGTATTAGATGGCGAAGGTCGCAAGATGAGTAAATCTATTGGGAATATTATCGCTCCTATCAAAGTAATGAACCAATATGGTGGCGATATTCTACGTTTATGGGTAGCATCAGTAGACTACACAGCTGACGTTCGTATTTCGATGGACATCATGAAGCAAGTTTCTGAAGTATATCGTAAAATCCGTAATACGCTTCGATTCCTACACGGGAATGTAAGTGACTTCAATCCTGAAGCAGATCGCGTAGCATATGCAGACCTTCGTGAAGTAGATCGCTTTATGTACATGAAATTACAAGATGTGATTAAAGCGGTACGTACGCATTATGATAACTATGAATTTGCAAGCGTATATCACACAATTAACAACTTCGTAGCAACTGAGTTAAGCTCATTCTACTTAGATATTGCAAAAGATGTTGTCTATATCGAAGGTCAAGATAATACAGACCGTCGTGCAATGCAATCGGTTATGTATGATACATTACAAGCATTATTAAAATTATTAACTCCAATCATCCCACATACAACAGATGAAATGTGGTCATATTTAGATAACACAGAGGCAGTGAGCGTTCAATTAACTGATATGCCAGAAGCTGTTGAACATGAAGATTTTGAAGCATTACGCACGAAGTGGGCTCAAATTATTACTGTTCGTAATGCAATTTTAAAAGCTTTAGAAGAAGCGCGTAACGCGAAAGTAATCGGTAAATCATTAGAAGCGAAAGTAACTGTCTTTGCAGATGAAGCAACTAAGGCTTTACTATCAGACCAAGATATTAATTTTGCTCAATTGAATATCGTTTCAGAATTCGTTGTAGGTGGCGAAACTGCACAAGCTCCCGCAGAAGCAGTTGTAGTTGATAACGTAGCTGTTCTTGTAGAAAAAGCTACAGGTGAAAAATGTGAACGTTGCTGGTCAATTTCTGAAACAGTTGGTCAAAGTGAATCACACCCAACATTATGTGCAAACTGTGCGGATGTTGTAGAAAAATACTATACTGAAGCATGATAAAAAATGAGCGTCCGATAATTTTATCGGACTGCTCATTTTAAAAATAAAAAAAGTACATTAAATGAAATCTGAAACAACATAATAATATATTTATCTGTTTAAGTGACTGCCTTTTTCAGCTATTATTCATTGAAAAGGGTTTTTTTGTTGCAAAAAGAAGTATATTATGAGTAGTTTTTTTCATTCATAGCCCTATTATGTTAAAATGGTTAAGATATAGAGTAAACGGAGGATATTGCGGTGTATAAATATTATGGGCTAGCAGCTTTTGTAGTAATTATCGATCAACTATCAAAATGGAGTATCGTTAAAAACATGCAACTTGGTGAAAACATCATGCTATGGGATCCGTATTTTGGACTTCTTTCGCATCGTAATCGCGGAGCAGCATGGGGAATGTTACAAGGACAATTTTGGTTATTTGCAATTGTTACGGTAGCTGTAATAATCGGTATTCTTTATTATTTTCATAAAGAAGCAAAAGGAAAGCCATTATTTCAAGTGAGCTTAATGTTCATATTAGGTGGAGCGATTGGTAATTTTATTGATCGTGTGTTTCGCGGTGAAGTAGTGGATTTTGTAAATGTACTAATCCCAGTTATTAATTATGATTTCCCGATTTTTAATATTGCAGATGCAGCGCTATCAATTGGCGTTGTGATGTTAATTATTTATATGCTCTTTGAAGAGAAACTCAATCAGAAAAAGGTGAAGCAATGACAGCAGTAAGTTACACAGTAATGCAAGAATTGAATGGTGAGCGTATTGATAAAGCATTTGCAACAATGCAAAAAGACTGGTCACGTTCCCAAATTCAAGCTTGGTTAAAAGATGGAATCGTTATGGTAAATGATGAGCCTGTTAAAACAAAATATAAAGTAAAAGAAGGGGACGTTATTTCAGTAACTCCTCCAGAAACAGAACCACTTGAAATAGTAGCGGAAGATTTAAATTTAGAAATCGTCTATGAAGATAGCGACGTAATTGTAGTTAACAAGCCAAAAGGCATGGTCGTACATCCAGCGCCAGGTCACGCAACTGGTACTCTTGTGAATGGGCTAATGTATCATTGCAAAGATTTATCAGGTATTAATGGTGTAGCACGCCCAGGAATCGTGCATCGTATCGATAAAGATACTTCAGGTTTACTAATGGTTGCTAAAAACGATAAAGCACATGAATCATTAGTACAGCAACTTGTAGATAAGACAGTAACTCGTCGTTATACTGCGCTTGTTCATGGTCATATCCCACACGACAAAGGAACGATTGATGCTCCAATAGGTCGTGATTCACGCGATCGTCAAAAAATGGGTGTTGTTGATAATGGAAAGCATGCGATTACGCATTTTACTGTAATCGACCGTTTGGGAGTGGATTACACTCTTGTCCAATGTAGACTAGAAACAGGACGTACACATCAAATCCGTGTCCATATGAACTATATTGGTTATCCATTAGCGGGTGATCCAAAATACGGACCGAGAAAAACATTAGACTTTGGCGGACAAGTACTACACGCTGGTGTATTAGGCTTTATCCATCCTTCAACTGGTGAATATTTAGAATTTGAGGCGCCATTACCAGCCGATTATGAAGAGTTATTAAAAGAATTGAAAAGTAACTATTGACATTTTAAGTCCTAGAGTAATATACTTGTCGTAGTGAAAAACTAAATATTCACCTTTAAAGACAGTCCAGAGAGGCTGAGAAGGTATGCGTGAAATGTGGGAAATCCTTGTGATGCAAGTTTTTTCGACACATCTTAAGTACACCTATATCCTCTTGGGCTCATTGCTCAAGAGGTTTTTTTATGCCCATAACGAAAGGAGGAAAAATAATGACACAGAAGGCAGTATTACTTGATGAACCTGCTATGAATCGTGCTTTAACTCGAATCGCTCATGAAATCATCGAACGCAATGAAGGGATCGATGAGTGCATTTTAGTAGGTATTAAAACGAGAGGCGCTTATTTAGCAAGAAGGCTAGCGCAGAAGATAAATAGAATTGAAGGTAAGGAAATTCGTACCGGAGAACTTGATATCACACTATATCGTGATGATTTATCAACAAAAACAGACAACGAAGAGCCACTAGTACAGCAAGTTGATATTACGGACAACGTATCAGAGCAAAAAATCATTCTTGTAGATGATGTGCTATACACAGGTCGAACAGTAAGATCAGCGATGGATGCGGTCATGGACTTAGGAAGACCTTCACAAATCCAACTAGCCGTATTAGTCGATCGTGGTCATAGAGAACTACCTATTCGTGCTGATTACGTAGGGAAGAACATTCCGACATCAGGAAACGAAAGAATCGTAGTTAACATGGTTGAAGTTGATGCTACAGATTGCGTCACAATTCACGAGTAAGCAAGGTAAAGAATGTGAGGGTAAAAGGATATGGCAAACGCAGTAATAGATATAGATGAAAAACCAAAAGCTCTACAACTTATTACACTTAGTGCTCAACATATGTTTGCGATGTTCGGATCAACAATATTAGTACCTAAACTTACTGGTTTGAGCCCGGCGATGGCCCTTTTAACAAGCGGTATCGCAACGCTGATATTCTTATTAGTAACAAGATTTCAAGTCCCAGCTTACTTAGGATCATCATTCGCTTTTATCACACCGATTATCTTTGTATCAAACTCGGGTGGTGTTGGAAGTGCGATGATTGGATCAATGTTCGTCGGTTTAACTTACGGCATAGTCTCACTACTCATTTGGAAAACGGGTTATAAATGGATTATGAAGTTATTACCGCCAATCGTTGTAGCGCCGGTTATTATGGTTATCGGTCTTGGTCTTGCAACAGTCGCAGTTGATATGGCGATGAATATTCCAGATGGTAACGGTGGGAAGATATATAGTTTCCCAGACTTCTCTGCAGCGCTAGTTACGTTAGCAGCAGCTATTATTTGTACAATCTTCTTCAAAAATATCATTAGCACAATGCCAATTCTAATCGGTTTAGCTGTAGGTTATATATACTCAGCAGCAATCGGTATTGTTGACTATACTGCAATCGGACAAGCAAAATGGTTTGCACTCCCTGACTTCTTAATCCCAGGAATAGATTATGAATTCAAAGTAACAAGCACATTGCTTCTAGCAATGATACCAATCGTGATTGTCACGATTTCAGAACATATTGGCCACCAATTAGTATTAGGTAAAGTTGTAAATCGTAACTACATTAAAGAACCTGGTTTACATCGTTCATTATTAGGTGATGGTTTAGGAACGCTAATGAGCGCTTTCATCGGTGGACCACCGAAAACAACTTACGGTGAAAACATCGGCGTCCTAGTATTAACAAGAGTATATAGTGTATACGTCATCGGTGGCGCAGCAATCTTAGCGATAGTAATGGCATTCTTTTCAAAAGCAATGGCAGTTATCGAAACAATTCCAACTTCAGTGTTGGGTGGTGTGTCAATTCTATTATTTGGAATCATCGCATCTAGTGGTCTACGTATGCTAGTAGAAAATAAAGTAGACTTCGATGATAAACGCAACTTAGTCATTGCATCAGTTATCCTGATCTTTGGAATCGGTGGCGCAACATTGAAAATACCGCAAGTTTCTGACACATTTGCAATTGAAGGTATGGCCTTAGCAGCTATCGTTGGTGTCATTTTAAACATAGTACTACCAGGTCGCGATAAAGAAGTCGCTGATTTGGATGAATAACATTTAAATACTGTACCTTTTAACAGATTGCCCAGAGAGGCAAAGAAGGGTTATATAGATTCGAAAGCAGGCGCCAAAGCGCTATGCTTATCCTGTCATATCCTTCCTCAGCCTCCCTTCTAATCTAGGGAGGCTTTATTTATAAACTAGGAGGCTCATGATGAGAAACTTACTGTCAATGGATGAAGTATCAAAAGAAGAAATTATGCTGATTTTAAACCGCGCTGCTGAATTTGAAGCAGGTGCGAAACCACAACTAGAGAAAGAATACTTTATCGCAAACCTATTTTTTGAGCCAAGCACAAGAACAAAAACATCATTTGAATCAGCAGAAAGAAAAATAGGCGCTACAGTAATTCCATTCGATGCAGGCTTTTCAAGCGTGTTAAAGGGTGAAACATTGTACGACACAGTAAAAACGATTCAACAAAGCGGTATCGATGCAGTCGTTATTCGTCATAAACAGGATGCATACTACGAAGAGCTTTTAGAAGGTTTGGACGTATCAATTATCAATGCAGGTGATGGTGCCGGGCAGCATCCTTCTCAATCTTTGCTTGATTTATACACAATTTTCAAAGAGTTCGGGAAATTTGAGGACGTCAATGTTACAATTGCAGGTGATGTTTCTCATAGTCGTGTTGCAAAATCAGATGCAACAGCACTTAGTACTTTAGGAGCTAACGTCAACTTTGTTTGCCCTCCAGAGTGGCAAGGTGAGTATGAGGCACATCAAGATTGGGATCAACTAATCGAAACGAGTGATGTCATAATGCTACTTCGGGTACAACATGAACGAGAAGCAGCATATGATGGATTCACAGTTGAGTCTTACAGAGAAAGATATGGCTTAACTGAAGAACGTGAAAAAATGATGAAGGATGGAGCAATTATTATGCACCCGGCACCGATTAACCGCGGTGTAGAAATTGATTCATCATTAGTAGAATGTGAGCGTTCAAGAATCTTCTCTCAAATGCGAAACGGATTATTCATCCGCATGGCAATATTAGAACATATTTTAAAGGGGCGAGGCTAATATGACAAAATTACTAAAGAATGTTCAAATGTTAAATGAACAAGGCGAGTTTCAATCAACAGACATCCTAATCGAGGATGGAAACATTAAAGAAATCGGTGCTTCAATCTCAGCTGAGACTACTGAAGTAATCGAAGGTAAAGGTCTTGTCGTAGCCCCAGGATTTGTAGATGTACATACTCATCTTCGTGAACCAGGTTTCGAACATAAAGAAACAATTGCAACGGGTACAGCTTCTGCAGCAAAAGGTGGCTTCACAACAATCTGTGCAATGCCTAACACAAAGCCCGTACCAGATTCAATTGAAAATCTGGACTACATAAATAGTTTGATTGAAGATAGTGCAGTCATTCGTGTGTTACCTTATGGGTCTTTAACAGTCGCACAATCTGGCGACAAACGCACAAACTTAACAGACTTAAAAGCACACGGTGCAGTTGCATTCTCTGATGATGGTGTTGGTGTACAAGAAGCAGCAACGATGTTTGAGCAAATGAAAGATGCAGCGAAAATTGGCATGGCAGTCGTTGCTCACTGCGAGGATAATTCATTGATCTACGATGGCGTGATGCACGAAGGTACTCGAAATCAAGAGTTAGGGTTGCCGGGAATACCATCTGTTTGTGAATCAGTGCAAATTGCTCGGGACGTTTTACTAGCTGAAGCAGCAGGTGCACATTACCATGTATGTCACGTATCAACAAAAGAATCCGTACGAGTAGTGCGCGATGCAAAAGCTGCGGGCATTAACGTAACTGCGGAGGTATGTCCTCACCATCTTCTATTAGAAGAAATGGACATTCCTTCTGATGATGCAAACTGGAAAATGAATCCACCATTACGTGCGAATGATGACTTACAAGCATTACACGAAGCATTACTTGATGGCACGATTGACTGTATTGCAACAGACCACGCACCACACACAGTTGAAGAAAAATGTTGTGGTATGGTAGGCGCACCATTCGGCATTGTCGGTTTTGAAACAGCATTCCCACTACTGTATACAAAATTCGTTGAAACAGGTAAATGGACATTAAAACAATTAATAGATTGGATGGCCGCAAAACCAGCTGAGTTATTCAACTTACCGTATGGCAAGATAGAAGTTGGCGCATCGGCAGATTTAATCTTACTTGATCTAAATAAAGTGCAAACAATTGATGCTGAAGGTTTCGTATCAAAAGGTAGAAACACACCATTCAATGGATGGACAGCAAAAGGCTGGCCAGTAATGACAATCTTTGAAGGTAACATCGTATGGGAGGAAGCACAATGACAAACAGAAAGTTAATTTTAGAAAACGGTATTGTATTTGAAGGACAAGCATTTGGTAGTGACTTAGCATCAGACGGAGAAGTTGTATTTACAACAGGAATGACAGGCTATCAAGAAACATTGTCTGACCCATCATTTGCAGGACAAATTGTGACAATGACATATCCGTTAATTGGTAACTACGGTATTAATCGTGATGATTTTGAAACAATTGATCCTGCAATAAAAGGATTTGTTGTTCGCGAATTAGCGCAAACACCATCAAATTTCCGTTGTGACACAACATTAGATGAATTCTTCAAAATGAAAAAAATCCCTGGTATTGAAGGGATTGATACAAGAAAGTTAACTCGTTTGATTCGTGAAATGGGTTCGATTAAAGCTACTTTAACTGCAGCAGGAGAAGAAGTAGATGTTGAAGAGGTAGTAGCAAAGTTAAAATCAACTACATTCCCAACAAACCAAGTAGAGCAAGTTTCTACGAAAACACCGTACCCAAGCCCGGGTCGAGGTAAAAAAGTTGTATTAATTGATTTCGGTATGAAGCATGGTATTTTACGCGAGTTAAACAAACGTGACTGTGATGTCGTTGTAGTTCCTTACAATATGCCAGCAGAAGAAATTTTAGCTTTATATCCAGACGGTATAATGTTATCAAATGGACCTGGAGATCCAAAAGATGTTCCAGAAGCAATTAAAACAATAAAAAACCTAATCGGAAAAGTGCCAATCTTCGGTATTTGCTTAGGACACCAACTTTTCGCACTAGCATGTGGAGCAGATTCGTTCAAACTTAAATTTGGACACCGTGGTGCCAATCATCCAGTAAAAGAACTAAAAACTGGGCGCACTGAACTAACTTCTCAAAACCATGGCTATGCAGTCGATCCAGCTTCACTAGAGGGAACGGGTTTAGAAGTTACTCACCTTGCATTAAATGACGGAACAATTGAAGGTTTAAAACATAAAGAATACCCAGTATTCACAGTACAATATCACCCAGAAGCATCGCCAGGACCAGAAGATTCAAACCACTTATTTGATGAATTCATCGAGTTAATGAATGTAGATACTAGAAAGGAGCAACACCATGCCTAAACGTCAAGATATCAAAACCATTTTAGTAATCGGGTCAGGCCCAATCGTAATCGGACAAGCTGCAGAATTCGATTATGCAGGAACACAAGCATGTCTATCATTAAAAGAAGAGGGCTACCGCGTCATTTTAATTAACTCAAACCCAGCAACAATTATGACGGATACGCAAATCGCAGATAAAGTATACATCGAACCAATTACATTGGAGTTTGTATCACGTATTATTCGTAAAGAACGCCCAGATGCAGTCCTACCAACATTAGGTGGCCAAACGGGCTTAAACATGGCTATAGAATTGCATGAATCAGGTATTTTAGATGAACTAAACATTGAAATCCTCGGTACAAAACTTGATGCCATCAATAAAGCAGAAGACCGTGATTTGTTCCGTAACTTAATGTACGAATTAGGAGTTCCTGTACCAGAATCAGACATTATCCACAACTTAGAAGAAGCACACGCTTTCGTTGAAAAAATTGGTTATCCAGTAATCGTTCGTCCAGCATTTACGCTTGGCGGAACTGGCGGTGGTATTTGTTATAACGACCAAGATTTAAATGAAACTGTTACATCAGGTTTAAAATATAGCCCGGTAACACAATGTTTATTAGAAAAATCAATAGCAGGTTTTAAAGAAATTGAATATGAAGTAATGCGTGACTCTAAAGACAATGCAATCGTAGTATGTAACATGGAAAATGTTGACCCAGTTGGAATTCATACAGGGGATTCAATTGTAGTTGCACCATCTCAAACTTTATCAGACCGTGAATATCATATGCTGCGTAATGTATCGCTTAAAATCATTCGAGCACTTAAAATCGAAGGTGGTTGTAACGTTCAACTTGCCCTTGATCCACATAGTTTCAACTACTACATTATTGAAGTAAATCCACGTGTATCACGTTCATCAGCCCTTGCTTCAAAAGCAACTGGTTATCCAATTGCGAAGCTTGCAGCGAAAATTGCAGTCGGTTTAACACTAGACGAAATGATGAACCCTGTTACGGGTAAAACTTACGCATGCTTCGAACCGGCACTAGACTATGTTGTGGCGAAAATTCCACGCTGGCCTTTCGATAAATTCGAAAATGCAAAACGTAACCTAGGTACTCAAATGAAAGCAACTGGTGAAGTAATGGCAATCGGCCGTAATTTCGAGGAAGCTATGCTAAAAGCGGTTCGTTCACTTGAAACTGGCCATAAACATATTGAAATGAAAAATCCTGAAGAGTTGTCAGATCAATGGATTGAAAAGCGTATCCGTAAAGCAGGAGATGAGCGTCTATTCTTCCTGGGAGAAGCATTGCGTCGAGGCGTGACAATCGAAACAATCCATGACTGGAGTCAAATCGATTTATTCTTCTTAAATAAATTTAAAAACATAGTGGATTATGAAACTGTATTAAAAGATAATCCGCATGACAAAGCCGTATTGCGCCAAGCAAAACGTATAGGTTTTGCAGATGAAACAGTTGCGAAACTTTGGAATACTACTGAGTCTGCTATCTACGATTTCCGTAAAGAAAATGGCATCATACCAGTTTACAAAATGGTAGATACATGTGCTGCTGAATTTGAATCAGAAACACCATACTTCTACGGTACATACGAAGATGAAAATGAATCAATCAAATCAGAACGTGAATCTGTAATCGTGCTTGGATCAGGTCCAATTCGAATCGGTCAAGGGGTAGAATTTGACTACGCAACAGTACATTCTGTATGGGCGATTAAAGAAGCAGGGTACGAGGCAATTATTATTAACTCAAACCCAGAAACAGTTTCAACTGACTTCTCAATCTCTGATAAGCTTTACTTCGAGCCATTAACAATCGAAGATGTTATGCACATCATTGATCTGGAACAACCAAAAGGTGTTGTCGTACAATTTGGTGGACAAACAGCTATTAACCTAGCAGATAAACTAGAAGCAAGAGGCGTGAAAATTTTAGGAACATCACTAGATGCAATTGACCGTGCTGAATCACGCGATCGTTTTGAGGAAGCACTACACGAAATCGGTATCCCACAACCAATGGGTAAAACGGCTACTTCCGCAGAAGAAGCGATTGTTATTGCTAAGAGAATCGGATTCCCAGTTTTAGTGAGACCATCATATGTACTAGGTGGACGCGCAATGGAAATCGTTTATAACGAAGAAGAACTACAATATTACATGGAGCATGCGGTTGAAGCTAGCCCAGAGCACCCAGTATTAGTTGATAGATACTTAACTGGTACAGAAATTGAAGTAGATGCGATTTGTGACGGTGAAAACGTCTTGATCCCAGGTATTATGGAGCATATCGAACGTGCAGGTGTTCACTCAGGTGACTCGATTGCAGTATATCCACCTCAACAACTGTCTCAAAAACATATTGATACATTAACAGACTATACAACACGTTTAGCTAAAGGGTTGGAAATCAAAGGTTTAATGAACATCCAGTATGTAATTTCTGATGACGAAGTATATGTTATCGAAGTAAACCCACGTGCATCTCGTACAGTACCATTCTTAAGTAAAATTACGAATTTACCAATGGCGAATATTGCAACAAAAGCGATACTTGGTCAATCGATTGTGGAACAAGGTTATCCAACTGGTTTAGCACCGATTCAACAAGGTGTTTACGTGAAAGTACCAGTATTCAGCTTTGCTAAATTGCGTCGAGTAGACATTACATTAGGACCTGAAATGAAATCAACAGGTGAAGTAATGGGTAAAGATAGTACACTGGAAAAAGCACTATATAAAGGTCTAGTAGCAGCTGGTATGGATATTAAGGATCACGGTTCAGTCTTAATGACAGTAGCGGACAAAGATAAAGACGAAGCGATTGCTTTAGCTAGACGCTTTACGAATATCGGTTATAGTATTCTAGCAACACCAGGTACTGCAAAAGCAATTGAAGAAGCAGGTCTAAAAGCAAGTGTTGTCGATAAAATCGGATCAAATGGACCTACTTTACTAGACGTTATCCAAAATGGCGGTGCACAATTAATCGTCAATACACTAACAAAAGGAAAACAACCCGCACGTGACGGTTTCCGTATCCGTCGTGAATCAGTAGAAAATGGGGTTCCATGCTTAACATCTCTTGATACTGCAGAGGCAATGCTTCGAGTAATCGAATCTATGACCTTTACAGCTGAAGAAATGCCTAAGCAGGAGGTGCGAGGATGATTCACCAAGAACGTATGCAAGTTGTACGCCAACAGCAAATTGCTGAGGATATTTTTGAGCTGACTTTAACAGGTCAGCTTGTCCTAGATATGAAACAACCGGGTCAATTTGTCCATATACGAGTAACGGATACATTTGAACCTTTATTAAGAAGACCGATTAGTATCGCATCAATTGATCATGAATTATTACAGTTCACAATGATTTACCGAGCAGAAGGTCGCGGTACGACAATCTTATCGGCAAAACGACCAGGTGAAGAAGTGGATGTACTTGGTCCACTTGGACATGGTTTCCCTGTAGAAGAAATAGAGTCAGGGCAAACAGCACTTTTAGTTGGTGGTGGTATTGGAGTCCCTCCTTTGTATCAGCTATCAAAAGAATTGCATGCAAAGGGAGTACGCACGATTCACGTACTAGGATTCCAATCTGAAAACAACGTCTTTTACGAAAAGGAATTTTCTGATTTAGACGACACATACATCGTAACAGTAGATGGTAGTCAAGGAACAAAAGGATTTGTCACAGACTTATTAAAAGAAAAAGCACCTGACTTTGATGTTTTTTATAGCTGTGGACCAACTCCGATGCTAGGGGCATTAGAGCAAACTTATCCTGATAAAAAAGGATTCCTATCCTTTGAAGAACGCATGGGCTGCGGCATTGGAGCTTGCTATGCTTGCGTATGTAATACAACAGATGCAACAGAAAAAGAATACTTGAAGATCTGTTCTGACGGTCCAGTCTTCCCGAGAGGAGTTGTGAAGCTATGAATAGATTACAAGTCGAATTACCAGGCTTAACATTAAAAAACCCCATTATCCCAGCTTCAGGCTGCTTCGGATTTGGACAAGAATATGCACAACTTTATGATCTATCAAAGTTAGGTGCAATAATGATTAAAGCTACAACTTTAGAAACACGATCTGGTAACCCAACACCACGTGTTGCTGAAACAGCAGCAGGTATGTTAAATGCCATTGGCTTACAAAATCCGGGTTTAGAGCATATTTTAGCACATGAACTTCCATGGCTAGAAAAATATGATGTGCCGATTATTGCTAATGTGGCTGGAACAGAAACAGCCGATTATGTAGCAGTAGCAGAGGCTATTTCAAAGGCACCAAATGTACATGCATTAGAGTTGAATATTTCATGTCCAAATGTTAAATGTGGTGGGATTCAATTTGGTACAGATCCGAAATCAGCTAGTGACTTAACTGCAGCAGTAAAAGCGGTATCAGATGTACCTGTATATGTGAAATTATCACCAAATGTAACGAATATTTCTGAAATCGCTAAAGCTGTAGAAGCAGGCGGGGCAGACGGTATTACGATGATTAATACATTAATCGGTATGCGTCTGCATCCGAAAACAGGAAAACCTATTATTGCTAACGGTACGGGAGGTTTATCAGGCCCAGCTGTTAAACCAGTAGCAATTCGTATGGTCCATGAAGTAAGCCGAAACGTTAATATTCCGATTATTGGGATGGGTGGAGTTTCAACAGTAGAGGATGTTATCGACTTTCTATCTGTAGGAGCAAGTGCGGTAGCGGTAGGTACTGCAAACTTTGTGGATCCATTCGTCTGCCCAAATATTATAGAAGCATTACCACAAAAGCTAGATGAATTAGGTTATGACAAATTAACAGATGTAATTGGAAGGAGCCACCGCTAAATGAATAATAAGCCTATTATCGCGTTAGATTTTCCAGATGAACAGAAAGTAATGACATTTCTTTCACAGTTCAATGAGCCACTATTTGTGAAGGTGGGTCTTGAGCTTTATTTACAAGCAGGGCCAGACATCATTCGCGAAATTAAAGCACAAGGTCACGACATTTTTTTAGATTTAAAACTACATGATATTCCAAATACGGTGAAATCAGCGATGAAGGGCTTAGCAAAACTTGGTGTGGACCTTGTCAATGTCCATGCTGCAGGTGGTTCAAATATGATGGCTGCTGCTCTTGAAGGATTAAAAGAGGGAACTGAGGAAGGTAAGCAGCGACCAGCTTTAATTGCAGTAACTCAATTAACCTCAACAACTGAAGAGGAAATGCAAAACGAGCAAAAAATCAATTTGTCTTTAGATCAATCAGTATTACATTATGCCAAACTTGCACAATCAGCTGGTTTAGATGGTGTTGTGTGCTCTGTACTTGAAGCAAAAGCAATCAGCGAAGTGTGTGGAGAAAGCTTCCTAAAAGTAACACCAGGTATTCGTATGGCTGGCGGTGCTGCGCATGATCAAAAACGCGTTGCTACACCTGATTTTGCACGCCAAGAAGGATCGACGCAAATCGTTGTAGGTCGTGCTATTACACAATCAGAAAATCCAGTTGAAGCGTACCACGCTGTTCAACAATTATGGGGAGGACAACAATAATGACAATTCAAAAAGAAGTTGCACAAGGTATGTTAGAAGTGGGGGCGGTAGAGCTAAGCCCGAATGATCCATTTACATGGGCATCAGGTATTAAATCACCAATCTACTGTGATACACGTTTAACGATATCGTATCCAAAAGTACGTACAACAATCGCAAACGGCCTTGCATCACTTATTAAAGAAAACTTCCCGAAAACAGATGTAGTAGCTGGAACAGCAACGGCGGGAATTCCGCATGCAGCGTGGGTAAGCGACATTTTAGACTTACCTATGGTATATGTACGTTCAAAACCAAAGGAACATGGCCGTGGGAACCAAACAGAAGGAAAGCTTTCTGAAGGGCAAAAAGTAGTTGTAGTAGAAGATATTATTTCAACGGGTGGTTCTAGCATTACAGCAGTAGAAGCACTTCGTCGTGAAGGCGCTGAAGTACTTGGCGTCGTTTCGGTATATTCATATAAATTACCACGTGCTGAACAAGCTTTCGCAGAAGTGGGTGTTCCATACTATTGTCTATCAAATTTCGAAGCATTAGTTGAAGCGGCTAAAGAATCAGGAGCTATTAATGAAACAGACATTCCAGGTTTATTGCAATGGCATGATGATTTAAAAGCGGGAAAATTGAAATAATACAATAAAGGTGCTATTTAAACTAGCGAGAGAAAAAAACATTTTCTCTAGCTAGTTTTTTATTGTGCAAAATTCTAATTTATAAAGAGTTATTTAAAATGAAAAAAATAATTGTATATATGTTGCTTAATTATGGAATTTGTTTTAAAATCAATTAAACCAATAAGTTAACTAGGAATATTAAGTAGATTTCTTATCTTGAGAAACTGAGGGAATTGGCCCGCTGAAGTTTCAGCAACCCCTAATATTTAGGAAGGTGCTAACTCCAACATAATTGCTTGCAATTATGAGAGATAAGAGTTGAATTAGCCCCCCTCAACTCTCTTTCTCGATAATGTAGAAAGGGAGTTTTTTTTTTGAAGTCGTTTATTCCTTAATTGGTAAATAACAATGAGAGAGGTTAAAAAGATGGTACAAAGAATTGATGGGACACAAGGTAAATTTGTATTGGATGCTGCAACGCAAGTTGGTAGTGTCATTTTAAAAGTAAAAGATTTGGAACGTCAAATTGCATTTTATGAAAATGTAGTTGGTCTTGTTGTTTTTGAAAGAAGTACACAACATGCTAAGTTTGGTAGTAAAGGCAGTAACAACGTTATTTTTGAATTAGAAAAAACCGCAGAAAAATTACAACCAGCTAAAAGTACAGGTTTATTCCATACAGCTTTTTTATTACCAAGTAGAGAAGCGTTTGCAACGAAATTTTTCGAAATTCTGCGTAATAAAGAAACGATAGATAGCCCGATAGAGCAATCTTCACGTTTCCCGCACTTTGAACGCTATATTCCAATTGCTAGATTAGATAGTGCAAGTGATCATGGGTACAGTGAGGCATTTTATATATATGATATTGAAGGAAATGGTATAGAAATATATGCGGATCGTAATCGTGAAGATTGGGATAAGTATCCTAGTGGAAGTAATCCTCTTAATTTTAAAGAGTTAGCTCCATTAGCTGATTTTGAAACAGATGGAAAATTACCAGCTGAAACAATAATTGGCCATGTTCATTTGCGAGTTGCAAATATTGAGGAATCCGTAGATTTCTATATAAATAAATTAGGTTTTGAAAAACAGATGATTATTGATACAGCATTTTTTATTTCAGCGGGGGGCTATCATCATCATCTTGCGGGAAATGTGTGGTCGGGTGAAGGACTTCAAAAGGCAGCTGATAATGAATCAGGGTTAAAAGAAGTACGTTTTAAATTACCAACAACAGAAAGCTTTGAGACAGCAAAAAATTATATTAAACAGCAAATACAAATCCAAGACTTGAGGAATGAGTTTGTTGTAGAAGATCCAAGTGGTAATCGTATAGTTTTTGAAATTGCATAAAACAAATAAGCCGAATCTCTACTACGATTATTAACGTAACATTAGGCTTAAAAGAAAATTTAGTGCTTGCTAAAATGATTGCAGCAAATTCCAAAATTTATATAGAAAGTTATTTGGGGAGTATTTAATTTCAAGAAAATTGAGAGACATAGATGTAACTGAAAAGTAATTAAGTTATTAAATAGGGAAAGGATTCGCAAATGAAAATATGCGAATCCTTTTATGTGTTCTTCAAAAGTATTATTTTAATTTCATGATTAGTTCTTCAGCTGGTGTTACATACAATGTCTTCTGCTCAAAGTAAATAACAAAACCAGGTTTAGCGCCATTTGGTTTCTTTACTTGCCGTACCTCTGTGTAATCGACAGGCACGGATGATGATTCACGTGCTTTACTGAAATAGGCTGATAAAGTTGCTGCTTCTAGTAAAGTTTGTTCATCAGGATCAGAAGAGTGAATAACGACGTGTGATCCTGGTATATCCTTTGTATGCATCCAAATTTCAGATTTACGAGCGATTTTAAATGTTAAATAATCATTTTGTTTATTGTTTTTACCAACTGAAATATCAATTCCTGTAGAAGATTTGAACTTTTCTGGAGTTGGTTTTGTTGGCTTTTTACGTCGTTTTGAAGCGCGTAATTTCAAGTAGCCTTGTTCCGCTAACTCTTCACGAATTTCTTCTATATCAGCAGGAGCGGCTTGTTGTACTTGTTGCGATAGCATTTCAAAGTAGGCTAGATCTTCTTGCGTTTTATCAAGTTGCTCTTGTACCATGATAAGTGCATTTTTTGCCTTGTTGTACTTAGTATAGTAGCTCTGTGCATTTTCAACAGGTGTTTTACGTTCGCTAATAGGGATTGTGATTTCCTCACTGTCTTCACTATAATAATTAACAACAGTAACTTCTTTTTGCCCTTTTTCAAAAGCGTACAAATTGGCCATTAATAACTCACCTGATAATTGAAATTGGTCTAAATTGTTTGCTCGATCCAAATCCTTTTGGAGTTTTTTTAATTTTAATTTAAGTTTGCTAATTTCATTTTGTAACCAGCGTTCTAAATCACCAGCTTGTTGTTTAACGCGGTCTCTCTCAGCTCTTGCAAAGAAAACGCGATCCAGTAGAGTGCTAAGGTTTTGGTAGCTTGTATGCTCACCTTCTAAATGTGTTAATTTCACTGGTGAAAAATATGTTTTCCCCTTTACTTCAGCGTAGGTTGGTGAATTTCCTCCAATTTCAAATTCTTCAATAAATAATGAGAAGAGGTCAGCAATCGGTTGCCCTGTAGTTTTACTTCTGTATAACAATTCAGTAGCGTGTAAGGGAGAGAAACCTGTAAAGTGTTGTACTATTTCTTGAGTGTTTTTTTCTTCAGCAAAGAATTGTTGTAATGATTCCCTGTTTATAGTTTTAGGGTCTTTCTTATCTTGTTCTGGTGGTGCAATAAAAGGTTGACCAGGTAAAACTGTGCGGTAACTATTCATAGCAGGTGGTAGATGTTTTAAGCTATCAACGATTTTGTTTGTCTCTTTGTCTACTAAAATTAAATTGCTATGGCGCCCCATTATTTCCGCGTGCAATTCCCTAGTAATTGGGTCACCAATTTCATTTTTACTAGCAATTTTAAAGATAAGGACGCGGTCAGCACCTTGTTGTTGGATTGATTCAATAAATCCACCTTCTATATGTTTGCGGAGTAACGAGCAAAACATAGGTGGTTCTGGCGGATTTTCAATTGTTTGTTCTGTGATGTGAACACGTGCATATGAAGGGTGGATTGAAAATAATAATTTGTGATTTCCACCATTGGCACGTATATGTAAAATAATTTCTTGGGTGTTCGGTTGATGCACTTTCGCTATTCGGCCTGTTACTAACTGTTGTAGCTCTTTCGCCATTGCGATTGTAAATAAACCATCATAAGCCATAAGTAATTCCTCTTTCAAAACGTTTTGTTCTATCTTAACATTTTTTTCGTTTATATAGGTAAGTATAGGATTTGGAAAATGTAGTGCTTCGTGACTAATGACTATCGATATTAATCATTTTTTTTGTTCCATTAAGTGAACTTATAGCAAATCTGCAAGGCAAAACTTGTTTTCATATGTTATAATTAAAAATCAGTATGCAAAGAAGGATGTGACTGACCTTGGTGCGTAGTATGACTGGATTTGGCAGGGGTGTCACAACAACGGAACAATTTCAGCTCACTGTAGAAATTCGATCGGTAAATCATCGTTTTTTAGAAGTTACGACACGTTTTCCGAAAGAGTGGATGGAAGCGGAAGTTCATACAAAAAAATTACTTTCCTCATTAGTTTCAAGAGGTAAGTTAGATGTTTCCGTATATGTGAAAGAATTGTCACAGCAACAGCAAGTTGTACAAGTGAATTGGCCTCTAGTCAATGCTTATAAAGAAGCAAGAGAAGAATTGCAAAAACAGATATTGCTCGACGAAAAGTGGTCGATGACAGAACTTTTGAGTTTAGAGCAAGCATTAACTGTAAAAGTGCAAGAGACATCAAAAGAAGAAATTTTAACAGCTGTTAATCAAGCTGTACAACAAGCTGCAAATGCACTGATCCAAATGCGCGAAAGAGAAGGTCAGGAATTGCAAGAAGCGGTAGTAGGTTTCAAAACGGATTTAGCAGAGCAAATTGAGTTGATTCGTAGAGTGGCCGATCAAGCCGTGCAAAAGTATCGCGATAAGCTCGTTACAAGAATTGCAGAGCTTACAGACATAAGCGCATTAGAAGAACGATTATTAGCAGAGGTTGCAATTTTTGCTGAAAAAGCAGATATTGCTGAGGAATTAGACCGTTTATCAAGTCATTTTGCACAGCTTGATGAAACGCTTCAAGATAATGTTTCTATCGGAAGAAAACTCGATTTCTTATTGCAAGAAATTCATCGTGAAATTAATACAATTGGTTCTAAAAACCAATCTGTTGAAGCTTCAGCTGCTGTTGTCCAAGCAAAAACGATTCTTGAAAAAATGCGAGAACAAGTTCAAAATATTGAATAATTGTGTTTACTAAATGTACTATTAATATATTGTAATGATGAGGGAGAAAGCATGAGAAGAGAACGTGGATTATTAATTGTCCTATCTGGCCCTTCAGGTGTCGGAAAAGGTACTGTACGAAAAGCACTTTTTTCACAACCAGATACTAATTATGAGTATTCTATTTCCATGACTACACGTCTACCACGTGAAGGCGAAGTTGATGGTGTTGATTACTTCTTTAAATCAACAGAGGAATTCGAAAGTTTAATCGAACAAGGACAACTCCTTGAATATGCTAAATATGTAGGGAACTATTACGGCACACCTCTAGAATATGTAAACAAAACATTAGATGCTGGACGCGATGTGTTTTTAGAAATTGAAGTACAAGGTGCAGCTCAAATTCGTGACAAGGTTCCTGATGGTTTATTCATCTTCCTTGCGCCACCTAGCATTTCAGCATTACAGCAACGTTTAGTTGGGCGTGGTACTGAAACAGAAGATGTGATTGCAACGCGTATTGCTGCTGCAAACCAAGAATTAGAAATGATGAATTTGTACGATTATGTCGTTGAGAACGATGAAGTACAATTAGCTTGTGATCGTGTCAATGCAATCGTAGTTGCGGAACATTGTCGACGTGAAAGAGTAGAAAAACAATACTTAGCTATGCTGAGAGGAGAATAATTAGATGTTATACCCATCTGTTGACGTATTAAAACAAAAAATCGATTCAAAATATTCATTAGTTAGCCTTGCTTCAAAAAGAGCACGTGCAATGCAAGAAGGTAGTGACTATAGACTTTCATCTTATAAATCACATAAGAATGTAGGTAAAGCACTAGAAGAAGTTTCTGCTGGCGTTTTAAGTCAAGTAGCTCAAGACGAATCAGCTATTTACGAAGACGAAGTTTAATGACATGACAACGTAGAAGCTCCCGAGGAAATTAACATTTCTTTGGGAGCTTGTCGTTTTGAAAGGAAGAAAAAAATGCTTGCAAATAAAAACATTTTACTTTGTGTTTCAGGCGGAATCGCCGTCTACAAAGCAGTAGCATTAGTGAGTAAATTATCTCAAGCTGGTGCAAATGTGAAAGTAATGATGACTGAATCTGCAACACGTTTTGTAACACCTTTAAGCTTTCAAGTAATGTCTAAAAATGATGTTTATACAGACACTTTTGATGAAAAAGATTCGAGTGTTATTGCACATATCGATTTAGCAGATTGGGCGGATTTAATCATCGTAGCTCCGGCAACTGCAAATGTAATTGGTAAACTTGCAAACGGCATTGCAGATGATATGGTAACAACCACATTATTAGCAACAACTGCAAAAGTGTGGATTGCACCTGCAATGAATGTCCATATGTATGATAATCTTGCAGTTAAACGAAATCTTGCCCAATTAGCTGAAGATGGCTATGAATTTATTGAACCATCAGAGGGCTTTTTAGCTTGCGGATATGTAGGTAAAGGTCGTTTAGAGGAACCGGAAAAAATTACAGCACTAGCTGCCCAGTTTTTTGAACCTAAAAACGAACTTTTAAAAGGTAAGAAAGTTGTTATTTCTGCAGGTCCAACGCGTGAAAGAATTGATCCCGTACGTTATCTAACCAATTTCTCAACTGGGAAAATGGGCTATGCTATGGCTGCAGCAGCACGTGAATTAGGTGCAGAAACTGTACTTGTATCAGGTTCGGTAGCAATTGAGCCTCCAGCTGGAGTAAGAGTTGTTCATGTGGAAAGTGCTGAGGACATGCTTCAAGCTATGTTAGCTGAATATGATGACGCCAATATTGTTGTAAAAACAGCAGCGGTAGCGGATTATCGCCCGAAAACGGCGCATATGCAAAAAATGAAAAAACAGCCAGGTGATGCGATTATTGAATTAGAACGCACCACTGATATTTTACTAACATTAGGGAAACGGAAAAAAGATCAATTACTAATTGGCTTTGCCGCAGAAACTAATGATGTATTGAAGTATGCAAAAGGTAAGCTAGAAAAGAAAAATGCAAATTATATTGTTGCTAATGATGTAACTCAAGATGGAGCAGGCTTCGGCACTGATACTAATACGGTTACACTCGTTGGTCATAATGATTTCGAAAAAACATTCGTTCATCTTCCTAAAAAAGAATTGGCATTTGAGTTATTCAAAACCATTTTAGCAAGGGAAGAAAGATTATCGTGATTGCGCAAGTAATCGTAGACGTAGCGGCATATCCAGTGGATCGACCGTTTGACTACGCTGTTCCAGATGAATGGCAAGCACTTGTAGAAGCTGGATGTCGTGTAAAAGTACCATTTGGCCCTCGCAATGTGCTTGGTTTCATCACTGCTTTAAAGGAAGAAACGGATGTTCCACAAGGTAAACTTAAACCACTATCACAGTTACTCGATATTGAACCTGTTTTAACAGGTGAAATGCTACAGCTTGCCCAATGGATGACAAAACAGACTTTATGCTTTGAAATAGATGCATTACAAGTGATGTTACCCTCTGCATTACGGGCGAAATACGAAAAAACCATTCATCTCACAGGCATACTAGATGAACTGCCAGCTGAATTACAAAATCTTTTTGGCAATAAATCATCGATTCCATATAAAAAAGTAGAAGTTGCTGGACTTCTGAAATCATTGAAATATAGTATTGGACAAGGAATTGTCCAAATAAAAACCGTCGTCAAACAACAAGGTCAAGTAAAGGCCATCCGAAAGTTGAAAATTTTGGATGATGAAATGAAGTTGCAGCAAATTGCCGCTGATATTCCAAAAAGAGCAAAAAAACAAGTTATGGTTGCTGAATGGATGGTAGATCACAAAGGTGCAATTTTTACACCTGAAGAACTTTGTCAAACTTTAGGTATTACCACTGCAGTTCTTAATGCACTTATTGAAAAAGGGGCTGCCACGTATATTCAAGAAGAAGTATACCGAGACCCATTTACAAAGAATGCAGTGAAGACTAAGCCGCTTGCGCTGACTGATGAGCAAGAAGTGGCACTTCAGCAAATATTAACAGCGATGAAAAATGAACTACCGACAACGTTTTTACTGCATGGTATTACAGGGAGTGGGAAAACGGAAGTTTATTTACAAGCTATTCAAAGTACTCTTGAAAAAGGGAAAGAAGCGATTGTACTCGTCCCTGAAATTTCTTTAACACCTCAAATGTCGGAGCGTTTTCGCTCCCGTTTTGGAGAATTAGTCGCTGTTCTTCATAGTGGTTTATCTAAAGGTGAAAAATATGATGAATGGCGAAAGATTCAAAGGGGAGAAGTAAAGGTAGTAGTCGGCGCTCGGTCAGCTGTTTTTGCCCCGTTCACAAATGTAGGTTTATTTATATTGGATGAAGAGCATGAGTCGACTTATAAGCAAGAAGACTCACCGCGTTATCATGCACGGGACGTAGCTATTTGGCGTAGTGAATTTCATCAGTGTCCTGTCATATTAGGTAGTGCAACTCCTTCTTTAGAATCTTTTGCTAGAGCAAAGAAGCAAGTGTACACATTATTGACACTGAAAAAACGTGCAATGCAGCAATCCTTACCAACCGTTGAAATTATCGATATGCGGGAACAATTGAAAAACGGGAATCGTTCGATGTTCTCTGAGGAATTAGCAGAAGCAATTCGTATTCGACTTGAAAAAAAAGAGCAGATGGTATTATTCCTTAATCGTAGAGGCTTTTCTTCCTTTGTGTTATGCAGAGATTGTGGTACGGTTGTGCAATGTAAAAACTGTGATATTTCTATGACCTATCATCGCTCTCAAGAAAAACTGAAATGTCACTATTGTGGCTATGAAGAACAAGTGCCGCATGAATGCCCTGAATGTCAAAGTGAACATATTCGATTTTTCGGTACTGGAACGCAAAAGGTTGAAAGTGAAATATATAAGTTCTTTCCTGAAGCAAGAGTACTTCGTATGGATGTTGATACAACGAGACAAAAAGGTTCTCATGAACGTATTCTAGATGCCTTTGGACATGGAGAAGCTGATATTTTACTAGGAACACAGATGATTGCGAAAGGGCTTGATTTTCCTAATATTACATTGGTTGGTGTTCTGAGTGCCGATACTTCATTAAATTTACCGGACTTTAGAGCTGCAGAGCGTACATTTCAATTACTTACACAAGTAAGTGGTCGTGCAGGACGTCATGATAAACCTGGTGAAGTATTTATCCAAACATATACACCGGAGCACTATGCAATCGAACTTTCAAAAGAACAAGACTATGAACCATTCTATGTACAGGAAATGCAAATGAGACAGCGTTTCGCTTATCCGCCGTATTATTATGTCGTACTTATACAAGTGACGCATGAAGATGTGCTGATGGCAGCAGAATATGCAGGTAAGGCAGTAGATTGGTTACGTATGCAACTATCACAAAATGTTGGTATTATCGGTCCGACGGCAGCGTCTATTAGTCGGGTGCAAAATAGATATCGTTATCAATGTTTGATAAAATATAAAAAAGAGCCTAATTTAACGGCTACTTTACAACAATTAATTCGCATGTATCGAACAGATTGGGTGAAAAAAGGTATTCAATTAACAGTTGATTTAGATCCTTCATCCATTTAGATATAATCGCAAGAAAAGAGGGCATTATGGCATTATTAGAAATTGTAAAAAATCCAGCAAAAGTGTTAGAAACTAAAGCAGCACCTGTTACTAAATTTGATGCAGAGCTAGCAAAGTTACTTGATGATATGTATGATACAATGCTTGAGCATGATGGCGTAGGAATCGCAGCACCTCAAGTAAATAAAAGCATTCAAGCGGCAGTTGTAGAAATGGGCGAGGAAAGAGCCATTCTTGAAATCATTAATCCAACGATTTTAGCTACAGATGGTTCTGCTATTGAGATTGAAGGATGTTTGAGTTTTCCAGAACTTTATGGCGATGTAGAACGTCCTGATTATGTCCATATTAAAGCACAAGACCGTAATGGAGAATGGTATGAAGTTGAAGCAGCCGGTTTTGACGCACGTGTGATTCAACATGAAATTGACCATTTGTTTGGTGTGTTATTTGATAAAAAAATTACGCGTGTTTATACGCTTGAAGAATTAGATGAAATGGCCGAAGCAGAGGAGGAACAGGAATGATTTCCATTGTCTTTATGGGGACACCTGCCTTTTCGGTACCAGTTTTGCGTATGCTTCATGATGAAGGGTACGATATTAAAGCTGTCGTAACACAACCGGATCGTCCTGTTGGTCGTAAACGTGTGTTAACGCCACCACCTGTCAAAGAAGAGGCTGTTCGTTTAGGATTACCGGTAATTCAACCAGAGAAACTTCGTGGCTCTGATGAGTTGCAAGAAATCATAGCTTTAAATCCGGATTTAATCGTAACAGCTGCTTTCGGTCAAATTTTACCGAAGGAACTATTGGATACACCGAAACTTGGTTGTGTGAATGTTCATGCTTCATTATTACCAGCTTATCGAGGTGGAGCACCAATTCATCAATGCTTAATCGATGGACAAGAAAAAACAGGTGTTACGATAATGTATATGGCAGTTAAACTTGATGCAGGTGATATTATTTCACAAGCAGAACTCACAATTGAGGAGCAAGATCATACTGGCCTATTGTTTGATAAATTAAGTATTATCGGCCGCGACCTACTAAAAGAAACATTACCGTCTATTATCGATGGCACTAATGATCGCATCCCGCAAGATGAAGAAAAAGTGACATTTGCTCATAATATTTCACGTGAACAAGAGCTAGTCAATTGGCAGCAAAATAGCACAGAAATTTATAACCAAGTAAGAGGTTTACATCCATGGCCGGTAGCTTATACGAAATTACATGGCGATAATGTGAAAATTTGGTGGGCGCAAAAGTCGGATAAAAAACATAACGAAATACCTGGTACTGTAATTGCTATTGATAAAGAATATTTTACTGTGGCAACAGGTAACGGAGAAGCAATCAATATTTTAGATTTACAGCCAGCTGGCAAAAAGCGTATGACTGCGATGGATTACTTAAGGGGTACCGGGTCAAAATTACAGATTGGGGACCGTTTTGAATGACAAAAAAGAAAGATAAAATTTGGGATGGTAATGTTCGCGACGCAGCATTAACTATTCTTCTTGCAGTAGATAAACAGCAAGCATATAGTAATTTACTTCTTCATCAAACAATTGAAAAATATAATATTAAGCCGAAAGACCGTGCTCTTTTGACGGAGATTACTTACGGTACACTTCAATACAAAATGACTTTAGATTATTATTTAGAGCCATTTGTACGTGGGAAATTGGATGATTGGGTGAGATGGTTACTACGCTTGTCTTTATATCAAATTGCATACCTATCGAAAATTCCTGACCATGCAGCAGTAAATGAAGCCGTTGAGATTGCAAAACACCGAGCTCGCCATCAAGGTGTCTCTAAAACAGTAAACGGTATTTTACGTTCGGTCTTACGTGACGGAATTAGAGATACGACGGATATAAAAGATCCGATTGAACGACTTTCTATTGAAACGAGTCACCCGGTCTGGTTAGTACGCCGTTATGTAGAAGCTTACGGCATTCAAAAAACATCTGATATGCTGTTTGAAAATAATTTACCTCCACAACAAACTATTCGAGTAAATACAGCAAAAGTAACGACAGATCAAGCTCTTGAAAGCTTGTGGGGAGAGAAATTTGAAGTTGTGCGTAGTAAAGTGTTGCCGGAATGCTTGCATTTATTAACGGGTCAAGCTGCTCGTACAGAATCTTATAAAAATGGTCTGATTACCATTCAAGATGAAAGCTCTATGATACCAGCTTACGCTTTACAAGTAGAGCCAGGAATGAGAGTTTTGGACATGTGTGCTGCGCCAGGCGGTAAAACAACTCATATTGCTGAGAAAATGAAAAATGAAGGCGAGTTAATCGCAACTGATCTACATGCTCATAAAATTAAGCTTATTAAGAGCAATGCAGAACGACTAGGCTTAACTGTTATTAACGCACAAGTATTAGATGGTCGAAAAGCATCTGAGCAATTTGAAAAGCAATCATTTGATCGTATTTTAGTCGATGCGCCGTGTAGTGGATTAGGAGTTATTAGACGTAAACCAGATATTAAATATACAAAAAGAGAAGAAGATTTCTCATCACTACAACCAATACAATTACAATTACTGGATTCCGCTTACGAATTATTAAAAAATGAAGGCAAAATGGTTTACAGTACTTGTACAGTTGATAAAATTGAGAACGATGGAACTGTTTCTGCATTTTTAGAGAAACATACGGATATGGAACTTGAACCCGTAGCAAATGTGCCAGCCGTACTCAAAGAGCTTCAAACAAACGGAATGATGCAAGTCTTTCCACAAGACTTTAGCAGTGATGGCTTTTTCGTTGCTGCCTTTAGAAAAAAAGGAGAATTTACAAACTAATGGATCAAGAAATACAAAAACCAGTAAGAGTAAAAAAAGAAAAACCACAATTACGCCAATCAATCTATTCATTATTGCCAGAAGAAATGCAAACTTGGTTAAAGGACAACGGAGAAAAACCGTTCCGTGCTGGCCAAATTTTTGACTGGTTATATATTAAACGTGTAACAACTTTCGATGAAATGTCTAACTTATCAAAAGAATTACGTGATAAATTAGCTGCTGACTTTGAACTAAGTACATTAAGTACTTTAATCAAACAAGAATCTAAAGATGGTACCATCAAGTTCTTGTTCCAATTACAAGATGGCTATTCAATTGAAACTGTGTTAATGCGTCATGAATATGGGAACTCTGTTTGTGTAACGACACAAGTGGGCTGTCGTATCGGATGTTCATTCTGTGCATCTACTTTAGGAGGATTAAAACGTCATTTATTAGCTGGTGAAATTGTTGAGCAAGTTGTCAATGTTCAAAAAGCATTAGATGAAGTTGGTGAACGTGTAAGTCATGTCGTGATTATGGGAATCGGTGAACCGTTTGATAACTACGATGCCATGATGAGCTTCTTAAAAGTCATTAATCATGAAAAAGGATTGAACATTGGTGCACGCCATATCACAGTATCAACTAGTGGTATTATTCCTTCAATTTATAAATTTGCAGATGAACAATTACAAATTAATTTTGCGTTGTCATTACATGCACCTAACCAAGAATTACGTCTACGTTTGATGCCAATAGCAAAAGCGTACAAACTACCAGATCTAATTGAAGCAATTCGTTATTACACTGAGAAAACAGGTCGTCGAGTTAGTTTTGAATATGGTCTATTTGGCGGGGTCAATGACCAAGTAGAACATGCTGAAGAATTAGCAAGATTAATCAAAGGTATTAAATGTCACGTGAACTTGATTCCAGTAAACTATGTTCCAGAACGTGACTATGTACGTACACCAAAAAATGATATTTTTGCTTTTGAAAAAACATTAAAAAATCATGGTGTTAATGTAACGATTCGACGCGAGCACGGTTCTGATATTGATGCTGCATGTGGTCAGTTACGTGCGAAGGAGAGAAAGCAAGAAACGACGAATTAATGGGGTGACTGGCTGTGGAATATATAGTAGCGAGTGATATTGGAAGGAAAAGGATGGTAAATGAGGACCGGGCTATATTCATTGAACGCGAAGATGCATATAAACTTGCCATTGTCGCTGATGGTATGGGTGGACACAATGCTGGAGATATAGCTAGTGGCATGGCAGTTTCTGGATTTGAACAGTTATTTTTGCAAGCAGATGCGGAGTCTTTTCAATCAACTGAATTGAAAAAAGAATGGCTATTAGCATCTGTTCAAGAACTCAATGAATCGATTTATCAATATTCTTTATCACACGAAAATTGTCACGGCATGGGAACAACTTTAATAGCCGTTTTGATAGATGCTGGCGAATGTATTATTTGTCACATCGGAGATAGTCGTGTGTATTTCAGCACTGCAACTAATTTGCAACTTATTACAAGAGATCACTCTTATGTGAATGTACTCGTAGATAATGGGGAAATTAGTGAAGAAGAAGCAGAAAGTCATCCTAAGAAAAACTACATCATTAAATCTTTAGGAACAGAATCGACGATTGCACCAGACTTTTATTCGGTGCAATTCGTTTCTGATTCATATGTATTAGTTTGTTCTGATGGTCTTAGTAACAAATTAACTAAACAAGAAATGCAAGCAATTATTCATCTGCCATTACCTATTCAGGAAAAGGGTGAACAACTGATACAACTGGCAAATGAACATGGCGGAGAAGATAATATCTCGCTTATTTTATTTGCAGATAATATGAAGGAGGTGTAAGAATGCTTGTTGGAAAAAGATTAAGCGGCCGTTATAAAGTTCTTGAATGGATTGGCGGCGGCGGTATGTCCAATGTTTATCTTGCACACGATATGATTTTAGATAGAGATGTAGCAATTAAAGTACTACGATATAGCTTTTCCGATGAAGAGGAGCTTCATCGACGTTTCCAAAGGGAAGCGTTATCTGCCACAAGCCTTACACATCCTAATATTGTAAGTATTTACGATGTTGGTGAAGATGCTGATATGCATTATTTGGTTATGGAATACGTTGAAGGCAAAACTTTAAAGCAATACATACAGGAATTTGCGCCTTTATCACCGATGAAGTGTGTCATGATAATGGAGCAATTAACGTCAGCTATTGCACATGCTCACCAGAATCAAATTGTTCATCGCGATATTAAACCACAAAACATATTAATGGACCAAGAAGGTAATGTGAAAATTACCGATTTTGGTATTGCGATTGCATTATCAGCAACATCTTTTACACAAACAAATTCGGTTTTAGGAACAGTCCATTATTTGTCACCTGAGCAAGCACGTGGAGGAACAGCAACTAAAAAATCGGATATATATGCATTGGGAATTGTGCTTTATGAATTATTAACAGGCAAACTACCGTTTATGGGTGAATCAGCAGTGGCAATCGCACTTAAGCATTTACAATCTGAAACGCCTTCAGTACGTGCAATTGTACCTTCTATCCCACAAAGCTTAGAAAATGTCGTTTTTAAGGCAACTGCAAAAGACCCGGCACACCGCTATTCTACTGTTGAAGAACTTCAGGAAGATTTATCTACAGTTCTTGAAGAACATAGAAGTCATGAATCCAAATTTATGCCTCCTGTTGACCACGATGAGACAAAAGCAATGCCAGCAATTACGAAGGCTCAAATGATTCAAAATGCGGACATAGAAAAAACAAAGGCAATGCCTGTGGTAGAAGATAATAAAAAGAAGGAAAAAAAGGGCGGTAAAAAGAAATCGAAGAAAAGAAAATTACTGCTATTTGTTAGCGGTATTATTACTTTCCTTTTATTGTTTATTTTGGTCCTCGTATTATTCCCTAATCTATTCAAAGAAAAGAAAGTGGAAGTTCCAGATGTTGCTGGACAAGAGTTAGTGAAGGCTATTGAATTACTTGAAGATAAAGGTTTTGAAATCGGAAGACAAACTGAAGAGGCTTCTGATGATATTAAGGAAGGTCATGTGATTTCAACGAATCCTTCGGCAGGAAAAGAGCGTACAAAAGGTTCTGAAATAGATATCATGTTAAGTTCGGGGCCGAAAAAAGTAACATTAATTGATTATAGAGGCCGCGATATAGAAACAATAAAAAAATTACTATCCAAGTATGATTTTAAAGATATCAAAACAAAAACGAAGCACTCTGATCAAGCACCGGGTACTATTTTAGATCAGACGCCTGATGCAAGTGAAGAGGTCGTACCAGCAAAAACTATTATTGTTTTTACTGTAAGTGAGGGTCAAGAGCAGGCGCAAATTGGAAATTTAGAAAGATATGATGAAGATGCTCTAAAAAATTATGCGAAATCTTCTGGTTTTAACGTCCACATTGCAAAAGAGGATTACTCAGAAACTATTCCAAAAGGGCAAGTTATTTCTCAAACTCCTCAAGCGGGGAATATGGCAAGTATCGGCTCTACAATTAACGTAGTGATTTCAAAAGGACCGCAACAAAAGCAAGTAAAATTTTATGTTGCTACAATTGATATTCCATACGACCCTGAAGAAGAGGGCGAGGAGCAAGAAATCCGTGTTTACATTCAAGATCATACACGCTCACTTGCAAATATTGAAAATGAATTTAAGATTACTGAATCCAAAAAAATCTTTCCTCAATTAGCGATTGAGGAAGGAGGAAAAGCAATTTATCGTGTTGTCCGTGATGATAAAATAATTATTGATGAGACAATAACTTATGAACAATTAGAAAAAATGGAAAAATCGCGATAAGGAGGAATCGAATGGCGAAAGGTCAGATTCGAAAAGCATTAAGCGGATTTTATTATGTTCACTCCGATGGTGAACTGATTCAATGCCGCGGTCGTGGTGTATTCCGAAATAGAGGTATTTCACCACTTGTTGGTGACTTTGTGGACTTTGTTGTTGAAGGAAATAATGATGGTACAATCACAGCTGTTCATGAGCGTCATAACGAACTTGTACGTCCACCAGTTTCAAATATTGACCAAGCAATTCTTGTCTTCTCAGCAAAGGAACCAGCTTTTAATACAATATTATTGGATAAATTCTTAGTAGCATTAGAATCTTTCCATATCCACCCGATTATTTGCTTAACAAAAACAGATTTATTAACTTCTGAAGAAAATGCTGGTATACAACAGTATATTAAAGATTATCAAGAAATAGGTTACGAAGTGATTCAAACCTATAAAGGAGATCCAGAAATACTGGTGAAAATTCAACAGGTTTTAGAAGGTAAAACAACTGTATTAGCAGGACAATCTGGTGTTGGAAAATCCACTTTGTTGAATACAATTATGCCATCATTAGAATTAAAAACTGGGGTTATATCAGAAGCGCTAGGACGAGGGAAGCATACGACAAGACATGTTGAATTAATCCCTCTAGCTGGCGGATTAATTGCTGATACACCTGGATTTAGCTCTTTTGATTTCGATACACTTGAAAAAGAAGAATTAACATCTTGTTTCCCGGAATTACAGCGTTTATCGGAGGATTGTAAATTTCGTGGATGTTTACATTTAAAAGAACCAAAATGTGCTGTGAAAGCTGCAGTAGAGAACAAAGAAATTAAGCAGTATCGCTATGATCATTACCTGCAGTTTTTGCAAGAAATAATTGATAGAAAGCCGAGGTACTAATGATGATTAAAATCGCACCATCTATTTTAGCAGCTAATTTTTCAAAATTAGCTGATGAAGTAAAAGAAGTTGAAGCAGCAGGAGCAAAATTAATTCATATCGATGTAATGGACGGACATTTTGTACCGAATATTACAATGGGCCCAATCGTAGTGGAAGCGCTACGTCCGGTAACAGATCTACCACTCGATGTACATTTAATGATTGAAAATCCAGATCAATATATCGAGGACTTTGCAAAAGCCGGCGCAGACTATATTACAGTACATGTAGAAGCATGCCGTCATTTACATCGTACAATCCAATTAATTCGTTCACATGGTGTGAAACCAGGTGTCGTATTAAATCCTCATACACCTATCGAAACAATTCAACATATTTTAGAAGATATTGATATGGTACTATTCATGACTGTAAATCCAGGCTTTGGAGGACAAAAATTCATCCATTCGGTAGTGCCTAAAATTGAACAACTTTCAACAATTATTAAAGAAAAAGGCTTGAATGTGGAAATTGAAATCGATGGCGGTATTAATGCAGAAACAATCATTCCTTGTGCAAAAGCAGGTGCAACAATATTCGTAGCAGGATCGGCAATTTACGGTAAAGAAGATCGCTCAAAAGCTTTACGAGAGATTCAATTAGCGGGAGAACAAGCAGTCCAATGAAAACTATTGTGATTTGCGCTGGAGGCCCTGAGCAAGAGATCGTGTCCAACGATTTCTTGCTTTCTTTTTCTGATGCTTTTTTCATTGGAACAGACCACGGGACGATGTATTTATTAAATAGAGGAATTGTTCCAGATATGGCTGTCGGTGACTTTGATTCGATAACAGATGAAGAATGGCAAGAAATTTCTGAGCGAGTTCCTCATATTGAACGTTACTCACCTGAAAAGAATGAAACAGATACTGAACTCGCAATTATTAAAGCGCTATCATCAGAGCCGACTACTATATATATTACTGGTGTAACAGGTGGACGTTTAGATCATTACGAGGCAAATTTGCACACAGTATACCGCTTACAATTAGCGTATCCACAACTACATATTAAAATAGTAAATCGTTCAAATGAACTACAATTTTTACTCCCTGGTGAACATACAATGGTACAGGATGATCATTATAAATATATGTCCTTCTTTGCATTCAAAGGCCCTGTAGAAAATATGACGTTGCGCGGTGTTTTATATGAAACCACCAATGAAGTAATTGAAGTAGGAACCTCTCGTTTTACAAGTAATGAAATATCTGACGGAATCGCGTCTATTTCATTCACAGCAGGCATATGCTTAATGATAAGAAGTAAAGATGACTAGCGAGGAGTGGAGAGTTGAAGGTATACACGTTCCAATTGCCAAAATTCGTCAGTGGATTTGCGAGGGTTTGTTTACAAGCATTTCAAAAAGAATCATCGGCATCAGCATCAACAACTGCTACAGCTAAATCTAAACAGAGAAAGAAAAAAGAAAAAATGCCAGGGTGACGATAAGTCAACCTGGCATTTATTATGAGTGCATTATACGCGCTCAACTTTTCCTGATTTCAAAGCTCGTGCAGAAACCCATACACGTTTCGGTTTACCGTCAACTAGAATACGGACCTTTTGTAGGTTTGCACCCCATGTACGCTTGTTAGCGTTCATTGCGTGGGAACGAGCGTTGCCGGAACGAGTTCTACGTCCAGTAATTACGCATTTTTTTGGCATTTTTATATTCCCTCCTCACAAAAAGAAGCTGAAAGATTATAATTTCAGTTCGGTATTTCACATACTTTAATAATTTAACATACACTTTTATGCATTGCAACTGATTTCGATAGACTTTCAAGAAAAAAACCTTTACAGTCTATACTAGACGAATGTATAGGTTTTCTTTTATAATCGAATTTTGTATAGTACAATAAGAGTTAGTCAAAATGGAGTCAGGAGGCATTTTTATGTCAGTTGAATTAAAAAACGAATTCGGAAACATTGATATTTCAAATGATGTTGTCGCACAAATGGCTGGTGGAGCCGCTCTTGAATGTTACGGCATTGTAGGTATGGCAAGTAAACACCAAATTCGTGATGGACTAACAGACATTTTACGCAAAGAGAATTTTGCAAAAGGTGTTCTTGTACGCCAACAGGGCGAAGATTTACATATTGATATGTATGTAATCGTTAGCTACGGTACTAAAATCTCAGAAGTAGCATACCAAGTCCAATCAAAAGTAAAATATACACTAGATAAAACACTCGGAATGGCAGTGAAATCAGTCAATATCTATGTGCAAGGTGTTCGCGTAGCGAACGTGTAAGAGGAGGAACTCATTCAAATGAAGTCATTAGACGGGATTAAATTTGCCGAAATGGTGCAAATGGGATCACATCACCTATTCCAAAATGCAGATTATGTGGATTCTTTAAACGTATTCCCTGTGCCAGATGGCGATACAGGTACAAATATGAATTTATCGATGACATCAGGTGCAAAGGAAACTGAAACAAATGCTGTGGAACATATCGGTAAAACAGCCCAAGCCTTATCAAAAGGATTATTAATGGGAGCTCGTGGTAACTCAGGTGTTATCCTATCTCAATTATTCCGAGGCTTTGGTAAAGCAATCGAAAAAGAAGCTACAGTCGATGCCATCCAATTCGCGCAAGCATTCCAATACGGCGTGGATACTGCATATAAAGCAGTTATGAAACCTGTAGAAGGTACTATTTTAACGGTTGCAAGAGAAGCTGCAGCTCATGTTGTGGAAGTAGCTAAAACAGAGCAAGATATCATCGTTGTGATGGACGAGTTAGTCAAAGCAGCAAAAGCATCACTAGCTAACACTCCTGAATTACTACCTGTACTGAAAGAAGTTGGAGTAGTAGATAGTGGTGGACAAGGCTTAGTGTTTGTTTATGAAGGCTTTTTAGCATCACTAAAAGGTGAAGCACTTCCTGAAAAAACAGTAGCAACTTCAATGGACGATTTAGTAAATGCTGAACATCATAAAGTACAAGACTTCATGGATACATCAGAAATTGTGTACGGTTACTGTACTGAATTCATGGTTCGTTTCGAAGACGAAAAATTAGGTGGTAAACCTTTTGATGAAGCAAAATTCCGTGAAGATTTAAGTCATTATGGAGATTCTTTACTTGTCATTTCAGATGACGAAGTCGTGAAAATTCACATTCACTCTGAACAACCAGGTGAAGTAATTGCTTACGGACACCAATTTGGTAGCTTGATTAAAGTAAAAGTCGACAATATGCGTCAGCAACATACAGACATCGTTGGCGAAGGTCATACTAATGAATCAGCTAAAAAAGTACAGAAAAAACATCCATATGCAATTGTTACAGTAGCAATGGGGTCGGGTGTTGCTGAGCTTTTAGAAAGTGTTGGCGCTTCTTATGTTATCGAAGGTGGACAAACAATGAATCCTTCAACTGAAGATATCGTTAACGCCATTAAAGCAGTAGGCGCAGAACGCGTACTAATTTTACCGAATAATAAAAACATCGTAATGGCAGCAGAGCAAGCAGCTGAAGTGTTAGACATTGAAGCTGCGGTCGTACCAACAAAATCAGTGCCTCAAGGAATGGCGGCAGTTCTTGCGTTTAATCCTGATGCTTCAGTTGAAGAGAATAAAGCAAACATGACAACAGCATTTGCTCATGTGAAAACTGGACAAGTGACTTTTGCTGTTCGTGATACTTCGATTGATGGCGTTGAAATTCATAAAGGCGACTTTATGGCTATTTCTGAAGGTAAAATTGTGGAAGCAACAACTTCGCTTGCATCAGCTTCAGAAACTTTAATTCAATCAATGATTGATGAGGATTCGGAAATCGTAACAGTACTTTATGGACAAGATGCAGACGAATCAGCAGTTAATACATTTACAAGCTTTATCGAAGAAAACTATCCAGATGTTGAAGTGGAAGTTCATAATGGTAAACAACCATTATATCCATTTATTCTTTCTGTTGAATAAAGAGTACCGGAAGTTTGTTCGGAAATTGTGGTATATAAATTAAACAGCTATTCAAAAGTAGCGCGCTATTAGAGTGCGCTACTTTTTTGCGCTGTATCAAATACTTGGTATAGTCTTAAATTATCATGTAGAATGGTGTTACGACTAACAACGATTAAGCAAGGGGGCAGTTTTTTTATGAAATACACATCGGTATTCGATATTATCGGCCCGGTTATGATTGGGCCATCATCATCTCATACAGCCGGTGCAGCACGAATTGGTCGCGTCGCACGTGACTTATTTGGCGGCCAACCAAAATGGGCGAAAATACATCTATATGGCTCTTTTGCAGAAACTTATAAAGGACATGGGACAGATGTTGCAATTATCGGAGGTCTACTAGACTACGATACTTTTGATGAACGTATTAAAACGGCTTTTGCGGATGCAGAAAAAGCTAACTTAACTTATGAATTTATTCCAGAAACAGCGCATACAGAACATCCAAATACAGCGCGTTTAGTAATTGGAGATGATGAAACAGAAATGTCGATGGTGGGTATTTCTATAGGCGGAGGAAGTATTGAAATTATAGAATTAAATGGTTTCCCGCTTAGGTTATCTGGAGGTATGCCAGCAATTCTTGTTGTGCATGATGATCGAGCAGGCTGTATAGCGGCGGTGGCAAACTGTTTAGCAGGTTATAATATTAATATTGGTCATATGGAAGTTTCACGAAAAGAACGTGGCAATATGGCATTAATGGTTATTGAAGTTGACCAAAATATCGACAAATCCATTTTAGATGAAATGTCAACTCTACCGAATATTACTAAAGTAACGCGCATTAAAAATTAGGAGGTAGAAAAATGGAAGTTTTATTTCATAATGTTAGAGAATTAGTGGCATTAGCTGAAAGTGAAAATAAACAAATTTCAGAAATTATGATAGAGCAAGAGATGTTAATAACTGAACGTACACGTGAAGAAATTATGACTCAAATGACTCGTAATTTAACTGTTATGGAAGAGGCTGTTGAACGCGGTCTAAAAGGTGTGCATTCTGTAACTGGTTTAACTGGGGGAGACGCAGTATTACTTCAGAAATACATTGCAACAGGAAAATCTTTAGCGGGAGATCTCTTATTAGACGCTGTAAGTAAAGCAGTTGCAACAAACGAAGTGAATGCAGCGATGGGTACTATTTGTGCAACACCAACAGCAGGTTCGGCCGGTGTTGTACCAGGTACACTTTTTGCGGTGAAAAATAAATTAAATCCAACGAAGGAACAAATGATTCGTTATTTATTCACTTCAGGAGCATTTGGTTTTGTTGTAGCTAATAATGCATCCATCTCAGGTGCAGCAGGTGGATGTCAAGCTGAAGTAGGTTCTGCTGCTGCAATGGCTGCTGCTGCAATCGTTGAAATGGCAGGAGGTACTCCGCAACAAAGTGCGCACGCTTTTTCGATTTCATTGAAAAACATGCTTGGACTTGTTTGTGATCCTGTAGCTGGACTAGTAGAAGTACCATGTGTTAAACGTAACGCTATGGGAGCAGCGAATGCTATTGTTGCTGCTGATATGGCTTTGGCAGGTGTGACGAGTAGAATTCCCACGGATGAAGTCATTGATGCTATGTATCGTATAGGACGTACAATGCCTTCTGCACTAAGAGAAACTGGACAAGGTGGCCTAGCAGCTACACCGACAGGTAGAGCATTGGAGGCTAAAATCTTCGGAGGGGCAGTGCTGCAAAGTGAATGATCTTTTGCTCCAGCCTGTCACGAATTTAAAAGGTGTCGGAAAAGGAATGGGAGAAGCGCTTCAAAGTATGGGTATTGAAACTTTCAATGACTTACTTTGGACCTTTCCTTATCGACATGAAGATTTTCGGTTAAAGGATTTAGCAGAAACACCACATAATGAACGGGTTACGGTTGAAGGGCGTATTGAAAGTGTACCAGTTGCCCTGTTTTTAGGGAAAAATAAATCGCGTCTACAAGTGCAAATGCTTGTAGGGCGCCATTTAATAAAAGTCGTTTTCTTCAACCAATTATACTTAAAGAATAAAATGATACCTGGATCTATAGCGACTGTAACGGGGAAGTGGGACCGCGGCCGTCAAGTCATTAATGGCACCCAAATTACTTTTGGGCCGAAAGTGGATCATGCTGACTTTGAGCCAGTTTATAGCTTGAAGAGCGGTATGCATCAAAAGAAATTCCGTAATTATATGCGACAAGTACTAGATGAATCGAAATCAGAAATTGTAGAGTCTTTGCCTAGTCAATTAAGAACTGCATATAAATTGTTACCTGTTGCAGATGCGCTAGAAGGTGTTCATTTTCCAATAGATGCAAACCACGCCAAGCAAGCAAGAAGGCGTTTTGTATACGAAGAGTTGTTGCAATTTCAATTACGAATACAAGCCTTACGTAAAATTCGTAAAGAACAAGAACAGGGTTTATCTATTCACTATGATTTAGAGAAACTAAAAGAGTTTTTTCAAACTTTGCCATATGAATTAACGAATGCGCAAAAGCGTGTCGTCAATGAAATATGTCGAGATTTACTAGAACCTCATCGTATGAATCGCCTGTTACAAGGGGATGTTGGTTCTGGGAAAACAGTTGTAGCGGCCATTGCATTATATGCTGCTGTGACTGCAGGTTTTCAAGGTGCTCTAATGGCTCCAACTGAGATTTTGGCTGAACAACACGGAGAGTCACTTGATGAATGGCTAAGACCATTGGGAGTGGAAGTGGCTCTTCTATCGGGCTCAACCAAAACAAAGGCTCGTCGTATACTTCTGGAACGATTAAAAAACGGTGATATTGATATTTTAATTGGAACACATGCATTAATTCAGCCGGATGTGGAATTTCATAAACTTGGTCTAGTGATTACAGATGAACAACATCGATTTGGTGTAGAACAGCGTCGTATTTTACGTGATAAAGGAGAAAGTCCTGATGTACTATTTATGACAGCGACACCAATTCCTAGAACTTTGTCGATTACCGCTTTCGGTGAAATGGATGTGTCAATTATTGACGAATTACCTGCTGGACGAAAAGAAATTCAGACAAATTGGGCTAAAAAAGAACAATTTAATCAAGTGTTATCTCAAATGACAAATGAACTGGCAATGGGCAGACAAGCATATGTTATTTGTCCCTTAATCGAAGAATCGGATAAACTTGATGTGCAGAATGCAGTCGATGTTTACACACAACTGACTACATTATTTGGTGAAAAATATAAAGTCGGGCTCATGCATGGTCGTTTACCTGCAGAAGAAAAGGATGCGGTGATGCGTGAATTTAGTGAAGGGCAGTTGCATGTTCTTGTTTCAACAACTGTTGTAGAAGTTGGAGTGAATGTACCAAATGCAACATTTATGATTGTCTATGATGCAGAACGCTTTGGTTTGGCTCAGCTCCATCAATTGCGGGGGCGTGTGGGACGAGGCGAGCATCAATCCTATTGCGTATTATTGGCAGATCCAAAATCAGAAGATGGCAAAGAGCGGATGATTTCAATGACGGAAACAAATGATGGTTTTCGTCTAGCTGAAAAAGATTTAGAACTACGTGGACCGGGTGATTTCTTTGGTAAAAAACAAAGTGGATTACCTGAATTTAAAATGGCAGATCTCGTACATGATTACAGAGCATTAGAAGTGGCGAGACAAGATGCAGAGAAGCTCCTATCAACTGAAGAATTTTGGCAAGCAGATGACTGTGAGCAGCTACGTAATATGCTAGCAGAGTCTGGTGTATTAAATGGCGATCGTATCGATTGATATGAATTATTTTTGTTGAAAAAGGAGAGAATGCGAAAAAGAGTTTAAAACAACTCTTGCATTCTCTTTTTTTAATTTATATACTGATATTAGTACCAAGTGCTAATTTTTGAAAGGTGGCGAAAAAAATGAAGTACTCTAAAAAAGAACGACAAAAATTATTGCAGCAAACAATAATCGATAATCCATTCGTCACCGATGAACAGCTAGCTAGTCAATTTAATGTGAGCGTACAAACGATTCGGTTAGATCGAATGGAGTTATCGATACCAGAATTACGTGAACGAATTAAAGGTGTGGCTGCTCATAATTTTGAAAATGATGTAAAATCTTTACCAATTGATGAAGTGATTGGTGACATTATAGATATTGAATTAGACGAAAGAGCCCTTTCCATTTTTGACGTAAAAGAAGAGCATGTCTTCCAACGTAATGGTATCGCGAGGGGGCATCATCTATTTGCTCAAGCGAATTCACTTGCTGTAGCAGTGATAGACGATGACTTAGCGCTAACTGTACATTCAGAAATCCATTTTGTGAAACCAGTACGGGCAGGTGACAGAGTAATTTCAAAAGCACTTGTCACAGGCAAGGATGACAGCAAAAGTCGAACATTTATCGAGTTAACCTCTACTGTTGAAAATGAAGTTGTTTTCGCTGGTAAGTTCGAAATGTACCGTACGAAAGGAAAAGGTGAAAAGTAAATGAAAATAGCAATAGACGGCATGGGTGGAGACAATGCACCAAAAGCCATTATAGAAGGCGTATATAGAGCATTAGAAGCTTCTGCAGATATCGAAATCCAATTATTTGGCCAAAAACAGGCAATGCAACCATATTTAAAAGATCATGAGCGCTTAACTGTGATTAATTGTGAAGAAGTAATTGAAGGTGACGACGAACCAGTTCGTGCAGTACGTCGTAAGAAAGATGCTTCAATGGTGAAAATGGCAGATGCAGTTAAGAATGGTGAAGCAGACGCTTGTGTATCAGCAGGGAATACAGGTGCATTAATGGCCGCTGGATTATTTGTAGTAGGACGTATTAAAGGTATTGATCGACCTGCATTATCTACTACATTACCAACTTTAGATGGTAAAGGTTTTGATATGTTAGATCTTGGATCAAATGCCGATGCAAAACCTGAAAACTTAGCTCAATATGCAATTATGGCTAGCATTTATGCACAACAAGTACGCAATATTCAAAATCCAACAGTCGGATTATTGAATATAGGGACTGAAGATAAAAAAGGAAATGAGCTTACTAAAGCTGCTTTTGGTTTATTGCAAGAAGCGCCAATTAACTTTATCGGTAATGTTGAAGCACGAGAATTATTAAATAGTGCTGCAGATGTTGTCGTGACTGATGGGTTTACAGGTAATATGGTGTTGAAAACAATCGAAGGTACAGCGGATAGCATCTTTTCTATGTTAAAGGGAGCATTTATGGCTTCAGGGAAAACAAAAGTTGCAGCGTTAATGATGAAGAGTAATTTAAAAGAAATTAAAACAAAAATGGACTACACAGAGTATGGTGGAGCCGCATTATTCGGTTTAAAAGCACCAGTAGTAAAAGCGCACGGTTCGTCAAATGCAAATGCTTTTGCTAGTGCTATTCGCCAAGCAAATATTATGGTTAAACACAACGTATGTGCAACGATTGATTCTACAATTTCAAAGGAGAACTAATCATGACGAAAATCGCTTTTATCTTTCCAGGACAGGGTTCACAATCAGTTGGTATGGGAGCAGAATTTGTGGCTGAGCACCAAGCGTGCAAAGCCTACTATAATAAGGCTGATGAATTATTAGGTTATTCATTATCGAAGTTAATGCTAGAAGGTCCGGCTGAAGATTTGACATTGACTTACAACGCGCAGCCTGCATTGTTAACGACAAGTGCAATGATTGCTGATAAACTGACAAAAGCAGGTATTACACCAGATTATACTGCCGGACATAGCTTAGGTGAATACACAGCGTTAGTGGCATCAGGTGTAATGTCATTCGAAGATGGCGTACAAGCCGTACATAGTCGAGGAATGTTTATGAACGAGGCCGTACCTGCAGGTGAAGGAGCTATGGCTGCTATTTTAGGCTTGGACCGCGATGCGTTGAAAGCTGTAACGGATGAAGTTACAGCATCAGGAGAAGTTGTGCAGCTCGCTAACTTAAATTGCCCAGGTCAAATTGTGATCTCTGGCACAAAGGCTGGAGTTGACAAGGCGAGTGTCAAGGCGAAGGAAGTAGGAGCAAAACGTGCACTTCCTTTAGTAGTGAGTGGACCTTTCCATTCTGAATTAATGCGCCCAGCTGCTGGCAAGTTGCAAGAGAATTTACAGCAAAAAGCTATGCAAGATGCTAAAATTCCAGTTATCTCAAATGTTACGGCTAATCCTGTCACTGAACAAATTGAAATCCAGCAACTATTAGTAGAACAATTATACTCACCTGTATTGTGGGAAGATTCTGTTCGAAAAATGATTGATCTAGGTGTGGAAGTATTTATTGAATGTGGTCCTGGAAAAGTATTAAGCGGACTTGTAAAAAAAGTAGATCGTCAAGTGAAGACGTATTGTGTTTATGATGAAGCAACGTTTGAACAAGTTATAGAAGCGTCGAAGGAGTGGTCTCATGAAGAAGCTAGAGGGTAAAACAGCTGTTGTAACAGGTGCTTCAAGAGGAATCGGACGTGCCATAGCATTAATATTGGCAGAACAAGGTGCACGTGTTGTTGTCAATTATAGCGGTAGCCAATCTAAAGCTGAAGAAGTCGTAGCAGAAATTACTGAAAATGGTGGCGAAGCGATCGCAGTTCAAGCCAATGTAGCTGATGCTGACGAAGTAACAGCTTTAATGAAAGCTGCAACAGATACTTTTGGTAGTCTTGATATTTTAGTAAATAATGCTGGCATAACACGTGATAATCTATTAATGCGTATGAAAGAACAGGACTGGGATGACGTAATGAATACTAACCTAAAAGGGGTATTCCTATGTACGAAGGCTGTCTCACGCCAAATGATGAAACAACGTGCGGGTCGTATTATTAATGTTGCATCTATTGTTGGTGTTTCTGGTAATGCAGGTCAAGCAAACTATGTTGCGGCAAAAGCTGGTGTTATTGGTTTAACAAAAACAACTGCAAAAGAATTAGCAGCGCGTAATATTTATGTTAATGCTGTAGCACCTGGATTTATTGCGACAGAAATGACAGATGAACTGCCTGCTGAAGTAAAAGATCAAATGCTTGGACAAATTCCATTAGCGAAGCTAGGAGATCCAAAAGACGTTGCAAAAGTTGTACTATTTTTAGCGTCGGATGATGCAAGTTATATTACAGGGCAAACAATCCATGTAGATGGTGGAATGGTCATGTAATTTATGCCTATGAACAAACGGGCTTTTTATGTATAATCATTGAGGGGAGGTGACAGATTTGGCAACTGTTATAGAACGTGTAACTAAAGTTGTTGTTGACCGTTTAGGTGTCGACGAGAGCGAAGTGAAATTAGAAGCTTCTTTCCGTGATGATTTAGGTGCGGATTCACTAGATGTAGTAGAACTAGTAATGGAACTTGAAGAAGAATTCGATATGCAAATTGACGACGAGGATGCAGAGAAAATTGCAACTGTTGGAAACGCGGTATCATTCATCGAAAGCAAAATTGGCTAATTATACATTGCTAGGGGCACTTCTTTCGTAATTTTGAAGGAAGTGTCTCTTTTTGCTTTTGCACATTGTAAGAGAAAAAGGTAAACTAAATAGGAGTATCAAAAGGAAGATAAGAAGGTTGATGACGATGATGAAAAAAAAGGGACTCTCACAAAAAAATGGTGCAATCTCAGAGAAAGCACGCCTCCAATTTGAGGAATTATTAAATAATTTAGGATTGCATTTTGATAATGCAAGTTTACTTTACAATGCATTTACGCATTCATCATATGTGAATGAGCATCGTCGTAAACTATTTGAAGATAACGAACGACTAGAGTTTTTAGGAGATGCAGTGTTAGAACTATCTGTCTCTAAATTTCTTTTCCTTAAATTCCCGAAAATGAGCGAAGGTGAACTTACAAAATTGCGTGCAGCAATCGTTTGCGAACCATCATTAGTCATTTTTGCAAATGAACTAAACTTTGGGAAATACGTTTTACTAGGAAAAGGTGAAGAATTAACAGGTGGTCGAGAACGTCCAGCTCTTCTTGCAGACTGTTTTGAAGCATTTGTTGGTGCACTATATTTAGACCAAGGATTAGAAACAGTCGTTGGATTTTTAGAACGCGTCGTTTATCCAAAAGTAGAAATCGGTGCTTTTTCGCATGTGATGGATTTTAAAAGTCAGCTACAAGAAATGGTGCAACAAGCCAATTCTGGTGTGCTTCAATATGAGATTATTAATGAAAACGGACCAGCACATAATCGTACATTCGTGTCACATGTACTATTGAATGAACGCGAATTAGGCGTTGGTCACGGAAAATCGAAGAAAGAAGCTGAACAAAGAGCTGCTCAAAGTGCAATGATTGAATTGCAAAAACAGTCAGCTGACAATCAGGAGGTATAATTTTGTTTCTTAAACGGCTTGAAGTGATTGGTTTTAAATCTTTCGCCGATCGTATTGGTATTGACTTTGTGCCGGGAGTTACTGCTGTCGTTGGTCCAAATGGTAGTGGGAAAAGTAACGTAACGGATGCAATTCGATGGGTACTCGGAGAACAATCCGCAAAATCTCTTCGTGGTGCAAAAATGGAAGATGTCATTTTTGCTGGAAGTGACTCGCGCAAACCGCTTAACTTTGCAGAAGTATCATTGATATTAGATAACGAGGATGAACGATTACCAATCCCGTATAACGAAGTAAGTGTCACTCGTCGAGTATACCGCTCGGGCGATAGCGAATATCTATTAAACAAACAACAATGTAGATTAAAAGATATAACGGATTTGTTTTTAGACTCTGGTCTAGGAAAAGAAGCTTTCTCGATTATTTCACAAGGTCGAGTAGATGAAATATTAAACAGTCGTCCGGATGATAGACGCTCTATTTTCGAAGAAGCTGCCGGTGTATTGAAATATAAGCAACGTAAGAAAAAAGCCGAGCATAAATTGTTTGAAACAGAGGATAACTTACATCGAGTGCTTGATATATTGCACGAATTAGACAATCGTATCGAGCCTTTGAAAATACAAGCGTCTGCTGCTGCGGATTATTTAAAGATGTCCAAGGAATTAAAGGACATTGATATTGCGGTTATCGTTCATGATTTACGTGTGTTGCAACAAACACTTGAAACAATTATGCAGGATAAAAAGCAGTTTACGGTGACTGAGCAAGAACATATACACAATATGGAAAATAAAGAGACCCAAGTAGCCTCTATTCGAAAACAAATTACTAAGCTAGATAATTTACTAGACCAATCGCAACATCAGCTAGTGGAAGCCAGTTCAGAAGTTGAGCGGTGGGAAGGTCGTAAAGTATTAATGGCTGAAAAACGCCATAATGCCAGTGCACAATTAGAAAAACTACAACAATCACTTGAAAAAGCCCAAATCGCGGAGCGAGAGTGGCACGTACAACAAGTAGATAAACAAGAACAATTAACAATAAGACAGAAAACGTTTCAATTATTGAAAAAAAGTGTGAAACAGCTAGAAGATAATTTAAATCGTTCTTCAACAGACATCGAAAAAGATATCGAAAATTGGAAAAACACGTATATAGATCGTCTCAATGAGGAAGCAACAGTTAAAAACGAATACAAAAATATTACCCAACAGCTAGAACAACAAGAACAGGCTTCGTTTAAAATCACTAACCAATCGTCAGAAATGGCGGAAGAATTAGCTCAGTTAACGAAGGAACAACAGGTTGTTGAACGTAAATTAAACGATGTGAAGCAACAGTTAGAAGAAAAACTGGCTGCTTATTCAACTTGTCAATCAGAGCTAGCGAATGCGACGAAACAATTTGAAAGTAAACAAGATATGCTTTTTAAAGGCTATCAACATTTACAACAATTAAAGTCTCGAAAAGAAACTTTAGCGGAACTTGAGGCAGACTTCTCAGGCTTCTTCCATGGTGTAAAAGAGATTTTAGTGGCTAGAGAAAATAAAAAACTTTCTGGAATTCACGGTGCTGTTGCAGAGTTAATTCAAGTAAGTGGAGAATATACAAAAGCGCTTGAAACGGCATTAGGTGCAGCTTCTCAACATATTGTGACTGAAACACAGCAGGATGCTCAAAAAGCAATTGCATGGCTAAAAGAAAAAAGAGCAGGTCGCGCAACATTTTTACCGAAAAATGTTATGAAATCACGAAAAATATCACGTGATGCATTAGGAGCGGCTGCAACTCATCCATCGTTTATAAATACAGCAGATGAGTTAGCGACATTTGATCCAGCCTTTAAAACAATTGCAGAAAATTTATTGGGTAATGTATTAGTTGCAAAAGATTTACAGAGTGCTACACAAATCGCCAAATCATGCAATTATCGTTATCGCGTAGTAACGTTAGATGGGGACATAGTAAATGCCGGTGGTTCACTAACGGGTGGTTCTACTAAACAACAAACATCATTATTTACTCGTAAAGCTGAACTAGAAGACTTAACTGGTCAGCTTGTTCAAATGCAACAAAAAATTGAACAAGCAGAAAAAGTTGTTGCTGAGCAGAAAAACTTTGTTTCTATTAAAACGGTTCTTCTAGAGGACTTACGTAAGCAAGGTGAAGTGTTACGTGATGAAGAATTTGAACTGAGTGGGCATTTCCGTGAATTAGAAGCAACGACAAAACGACTTGCCTTACGTGTTACTTTAGTAGCTACTGAAAAAGAAGATGCTACTGATCGCTCTTCAAACTTACAAGAAAGTCAGATTTCAGCAAAAAAACGTTTGCAAGAGTTAACGGAAGAACTTGCTGAGATTAATAACACAATAGAACAATTAAACGTACTTAAAGTACAGAGTGAAACAGCTCAAGATGCATTGAAAGAACAATATGCAGAGAAGCGTTCAGAGCTTGCTGTAATTCAAGAACAAGTAACGCAATTAAAACAAGCTTCTGAAGAAGTAACTGTGCAATATGATAAGGCGAAATTGGAAGTCAATAACATTAGCCAAGAAATCAAATGGTTGACGAATGATGAAAGTCAAAATGGACCGTCTGATGAAGAAATAACAACAAACATTACTACTTGGCAGTTGAAAAAGACGGACCTAATTTCGACCATTGCTACTAGTAAGGAAGAAAGAACGCAGCTACAAGCTACTTTGGATACCTGTGAAGTAGAACTGAAGGAATTACAACGAGTGCATAAAGGTTTATTAGATGGCTTACGTAATTATGATGTAAAACTGTCTCAATTGGAGTTTTCGAAGCAAGCTTTACTAGACCAACTTGCTGAAGACTATGAGCTTTCTTTAGACGAAGCCATACGGGAATTAAATGAAGATATAGATGTTGAAATATCAAGAAGAAAAGCAAAATTATTGAAACAATCTATTATAGAACTAGGTCCCGTTAACTTAAATGCAATTGAAGAATTCGAAACAGTTTCAGAACGACATACTTTTTTAACGGAGCAAAGATCAGATCTCATGGAAGCGAAAGAAACATTGCATGAAGCGATTCGTGAAATGGATGAAGAAATGTCAACTCGCTTTAACGAAACTTTCTTGAAAATCCGTGAACACTTCCAAGTTGTTTTCCGAGAATTATTTGGTGGCGGGCATGCAGATTTACAACTAGTTGAGCCTGACGATATACTTGAAACAGGAATTGAAATTGTCGCTCAACCACCAGGTAAGAAATTACAAAGTTTAAGCTTACTATCAGGTGGAGAACGTGCTTTAACGGCAATTGCGCTACTATTTTCTATTCTAAAAACGCGACCTGTACCATTCTGTATACTAGATGAAGTAGAAGCTGCCCTTGATGAATCGAATGTTACTCGCTATAGTCAATATTTGAAAAAATTTAGCCAAGAAACACAATTCATCGTTATCACTCATCGTAAAGGTACGATGGAAGGTGCGGATGTATTGTACGGTATTACGATGCAAGAATCAGGTGTATCGAAATTAGTATCTGTGAAATTAGAACAAGAAGAACCTGTTCTAGTAGGACAAAGGAGCGAATAACAATGAGCTTTTTAAAGCGTATGAAAGAAAAACTAATGGGCGCAAAGCCTGAAGAGCTTGAAGGACAATCGGTAGAGACAATTGCTGAAAAACAGGTTGACGATGTAGTAGAGCCTGCAGAGCAAGAAGTAGCTGTTCAAACTGTAGTTACTCCGGAAGTTGTGGAAGAATCTATAGATTCTGAAGAAGCTCCTCAAGAGGAAAAATCACAATCTAAAGAGGAAATCGTTGTAGAAGAATCAACTACTGAAGTTGTAAAAGTGGAAGAACCTCAAGAAGAGAAAAAATCAAAATGGGGCTTCTCAGCATTTTCGATTACAGAAAAATTCAAAGCAGGTTTAGAGAAAACACGTGATTCATTTACATCAAAAGTGAATGATTTAGTAGCTCGTTACCGTACTGTAGATGAAGATTTCTTTGAGGAACTAGAAGACTTATTATTACAAGCGGACGTTGGTTTTGAAACTGTAATGGAGCTAATGGATAAATTACGTTTTGAAGTTCAACGCCAAAACATTAAAGATACGAGTGGCATCCAATCGATTATTTCAGAAAAGCTTGTTGAAATTTACGAATCTAGTGATGACGAATCAATCGAGTTAAATATACAAGATGGTGAGTTAACAGTTATTCTGTTTGTTGGAGTGAACGGTGTAGGTAAAACAACAACAATTGGGAAATTGGCGCACCGCCTAAAACAAGAAGGGAAATCAGTAATACTTGCAGCGGGTGATACGTTCCGTGCAGGTGCGATTGATCAACTTCAAGTTTGGGGAGACCGTGTAGGTGTGGAAGTTATTAAGCAAGCAGAAGGGTCTGATCCTGCCGCAGTAATGTATGATGCCATTCGTGCAGCTAAAAACCGTGGAGCGGATGTACTTATTTGTGATACAGCTGGACGTCTGCAAAATAAAGTTAATCTAATGAATGAGTTAGAAAAGGTACATCGTGTAATTTCCCGGGAAATTCCGAATGCTCCTCATGAAGTTTTATTAGCTTTAGATGCAACTACTGGTCAAAATGCACTAGTACAGGCACAAACGTTTAAAGATGCAACAAACGTGACAGGCATTGTATTAACGAAACTAGACGGTACAGCAAAAGGTGGTATTGTACTTGCTATTCGTAACAAATTGCATATTCCAGTAAAGTTTGTTGGTTTGGGTGAAAAAATGGACGATTTACAACCGTTTGATACAGAACGTTATGTATATGGCTTATTTGCTGATGCACTTGATCAACAGCTAGCAAAAGAAGAGGAATTAAACGAGCAATAAATAAATAGATAAATGAACGAAATGCATAGCTTTTTGGCTATGCATTTTTCGTTTATAAATATTTGGGTTTATATGAGGATTAAAATGTATTTAGACAAGTATATTTACTTGACAGAAATCCGATTATTCCTTATGATACTAAAAGAATGTGTAAAACAGGGGAGAGATTTCTTATGCTACTTGAAAAAACGACACGCATGAACTTTCTCTTCGACTTTTATCAAGCATTGTTGACTGATAAACAACGTAGCTATATGCAACTTTATTATTTAGATGACCATTCTCTTGGTGAAATTGCTGAAGCTTATGAAGTATCGCGTCAAGCAGTTTACGATAATATTCGTAGAACAGAAGCGATGCTTGAAGAATATGAAGACAAACTTCGATTATTCGAGAAATTTCAAAACAGACAACAAATAATTGCAGAGCTATCAAAAAAAACTACTGACAATAGTGCCTCGCAAACTGTGTGGCTAGAACTTATTGAACAGTTAAAGCAATGGGATTAGGAGGCAGCATGCATGGCATTTGAAGGATTAGCGGAGCGACTCCAAGGTACGATTTCGAAGATTAAAGGCAAAGGGAAAGTAACGGAACAAGACGTTAAAGAAATGATGCGTGAAGTCCGTTTTGCCTTAATAGAAGCGGACGTTAACTTAAAAGTTGTAAAATCTTTTATTAAGCGCGTTAGTGAACGAGCAATCGGTCAAGACGTCATGAAAAGTCTAACACCCGGTCAACAAGTTATTAAAATCGTAAAAGACGAACTGACAGAATTAATGGGTGGCGAACAAAGTCCTATTAAGTTCTCTCAAAAACCACCAACTGTTATTTTAATGGTAGGTTTACAAGGTGCCGGTAAAACAACTACTACTGGTAAACTTGCTAATGTTTTACGCAAAAAGTACAATCGTAAACCATTGCTTGTAGCAGCGGATATCTACCGTCCAGCAGCAATTAAGCAATTGCAAACATTAGGTGATCAGCTATCTTTACCTGTATTTGCTCTTGGTACAGAAGTATCTCCAGTTGATATTGTCCGCCAAGCGCTGGAACATGCAAAGGAAGAGCATCATGATGTTGTATTAATCGATACAGCAGGGCGTCTTCATATTGATGAAAACTTAATGCAAGAATTGAAAGACATTCGTGCATTAAGAGAGCCAGATGAAGTCTTCTTAGTGGTCGATTCTATGACTGGTCAAGATGCAGTTAATGTAGCTAACAGCTTCAATGAAGCAGTAGGTATTACGGGCGTAGTTCTAACGAAATTAGATGGGGATACACGTGGTGGTGCGGCTTTATCAATCCGCTCTGTTACAGAAAAACCAATTAAATTCGTTGGTATGGGTGAGAAAATGGATGCTTTAGAGCCATTCCATCCAGAGCGTATGGCTTCACGTATTCTTGGTATGGGCGACATGATGTCCTTAATCGAGAAAGCGCAAGCAAACGTTGACGAGGAAAAAGCAAAAGAAATGGAAGAAAAGTTCAGAACACAGAGCTTTACTTTCGATGATTTCTTAGATCAAATGAGCCAAGTAAAAAAAATGGGACCTTTGGATGAAATTCTAAAAATGCTTCCAGGTGCCAATAAAATTAAAGGCTTAGAAAATGCGAAAATCGATGATAAACAAATTGGTCATATAGAGGCCATTATTCTTTCGATGACGCCAGCTGAAAAAACGAACCCTGAGATCATCAACTCAAGTCGTAAAAAACGAATTGCAAAAGGTTCAGGTTGCTCTGTTCAAGAAATAAACCGACTTTTAAAACAATTTGAAGATATGAAGAAAATGATGAAACAAATGACGGGTATGACGCAAAAAGGGAAGAAAAAAATGAAACTTCCTGGTTTGGATTCACTGTTTAAATAATTTTTTAAACTAAAATTTAGTGTGTTAAGAAAAAACACTTTACAAACAATCCAAAGCTTGCTATTATACTATCTTGTGTGAAACTATTCGGAGGTGCAATTAAAAATGGCAGTAAAAATTCGCTTAAAACGTATCGGGGCAAAAAAAGCTCCTTTCTATCGTATTGTAGTAGCAGACGCTCGCGCACCACGCGACGGCCGCTCAATTGAAACAATTGGTACATTCAATCCTTTAACTACTCCAGAAGAAGTTAAGATTGATGAAGAAAAAGCATTAGCATGGTTAGCAAATGGTGCAAAACCATCTGATACAGTACGCAACTTGTTCTCATCACAAGGCATTATGGAAAAATTCCATAACTCAAAAATCAGTAAATAATCGGAGGTGACAGCATGAAGCAGCTGATTGAAACAATCGTTAAACCTTTAGTCGATTATCCAGAAGAAGTTCATATTACAACCGAGGAGAGTCCGAATCGAATTGTATATAAACTTTCTGTTCACCCTAGTGATATGGGAAAAGTAATTGGTAAACAGGGCCGTGTTGCAAAAGCGATGCGTACAATTGTTTATTCAGCAGCAGGCAGTCATCATAAGAAGAAGACGTATGTCGATATTCTAGATTAGTCAAAAAGGAGGGAGCTTTAGTTCCTTCCTTTTTTGTTACGATAAAAATTAAATTAATCCTCTAATAATGTATTGAGGATGTTCACATATTTATTAAGAGGTGATTTAGATGGAATGGTATAACGTAGGTAAAATCGTTAATACACATGGTATTAGAGGTGAGGTTCGTGTCATCTCACAAACGGATTTCCCTGAAGAACGCTATGTAGTAGGAGAACAAATTGCACTGTTTAAGAAGGATTCAAAAAAACCATTACGACTAACAATCGCATCAGCGCGTGCTCATAAAAACTTCATTCTACTATCGTTTGAAGGGTATCCAAATATTAATGATGTAGAAGACTTCCGTGACGGTATTTTAAAAGTATCAGAAAAGCAACTAAGTGAATTAGCAGATGATGAATACTATTACCATGAAATCATTGGATGTATTGTTTTTGATGAAGAGGGTACAGAAATTGGACAAGTTAAAGAGATTTTCGAAACCGGTGCTAATGATGTCTGGACTCTAAAAGGTGTTAATGGTAAGGATCAATATATTCCTGTAATAGACGATGTCATTAAAGAAATCGACGTTGAGGAGAAGAAAATCATTATTCATGTGATGGATGGTTTGTTATCATGATGAATATCCACGTACTATCGCTATTTCCGAATATGTTTGAAGGCGTATTTGGTTCTTCTATTTTAAAAAAAGCTCAAGAAAAAGGAGCTGTTACGTTAGGTGTAACAGATTTCCGAGAATTTTCGATTAATAAACATAACCAAGTGGATGATTATCCGTACGGTGGTGGAGCTGGTATGGTGTTAAAGCCAGAACCCCTTTTTAACGCCGTAGAAGCGCTTGTAAGCGAAGGAAAAAAACCACGTATCATTTTGATGTGTCCACAAGGAGAACGCTATACACAAGCTAAAGCAGAGGAATTAGCGCAAGAGGAAGACTTAATCTTCCTTTGCGGTCATTATGAAGGTTATGATGAGCGTATTCGTCAGCATCTTGTAACAGATGAAATATCTATTGGGGATTATGTCTTAACGGGTGGCGAGTTGGGGGCAATGACAGTGATTGATAGTGTCGTTCGCCTGTTGCCTGGGGTTTTAGGTAATAATGATTCACCAGTATTAGATTCTTTTTCAACTGGTTTACTAGAGCACCCACATTACACTCGACCTGCTGAATTCCGTGGTATGAAAGTGCCGGATGTATTACTTTCAGGTAATCATGCGAAAATTGACGAATGGCGTGAGCAACAATCTATAAAAAGAACGTTTGAGAGACGCCCGGATTTGCTTGATAAAATGGAGTTAAATCCAAAGCAACAAAAATACTTGAATTCATTAAAATTGGGTAAATAATTATTGCATATTATCATATTGTGTGATAATATTAAAAATGCATTTCTATGAGAAATGCCGAATTACGGTGTTCCGCTGTATCATCAAGAGGAGTTACAAGAACATCTGTCTAAGGAGAGAAAATAATGTCAAACATCATTACAGAAATCACTAAAGAACAACTTCGCACAGACATTCCTGCGTTCCGCGCTGGAGATACTGTAAAAATCGACGTTAAGGTTGTCGAAGGAACTCGCGAACGTATCCAAGTATACGAAGGAGTAGTTATTAAACGTCGTGGTGGCGGTATTAGCGAAACTTTCACAGTTCGTAAAATTTCTTACGGCGTAGGTGTTGAGCGTACGTTCCCAGTTAACACTCCAAAAATCGCTAACTTACAAGTAGTACGTCGCGGTAAAGTACGTCGCGCTAAACTATACTACCTACGTAACTTACGCGGTAAAGCGGCTCGTATTAAAGAAATTCGATAATACATTTTTTTGCCGAAGAGAGAGCTTGTATTACAAGCTCTCTTTCTTTTTGCTTGAAATGATAAATCCTTGTACAATAAGAACAGAATAGTCAAGGGGGACATCGAAATGGAAAAAACAAAAAAAGAGAAAAATGAGTTATGGGAATGGACAAAGGCATTAGTCATTGCTTTTGCATTAGCTGCAATTATTCGTTATTTTTTATTCACGCCGATTGTAGTAGATGGCGAGTCTATGATGCCAACCCTTGAAAACGGCGACCGCATGATTGTAAATAAGATTGGCTATAAAATTGGTGATTTGCACCGATTTGATATAGTAGTTTTCCATGCACCAGAAAAGAAAGATTATATTAAACGTATTATTGGCTTACCAGGAGATCAGCTAGAATATAAAAATGATCAGCTTTATATCAATGGCAAGGCAATCGCTGAGCCTTACTTACAACAATATAAAGATGAAATTACAGATGAAGGTACATTAACTGAAGATTTTACACTTGCGGATATCGAACAACTGGATAAAATTCCAGATGGTTATGTTTTTGTAATGGGAGATAATCGTCGTTATAGTAAAGATAGTCGTCATATAGGGATTGTAAAAATAGATGATATTATCGGTAAAACAAATATTGTTTTTTGGCCTTTTGATCAAATTGGTACCGTGAAATAACGAACAGGAGTGAAACACATGACCATTCAATGGTTTCCGGGACATATGGCGAAGGCTCGTCGTGAAGTAACCGAAAAACTGAAATTGGTTGATATTATTTTTGAATTGATTGATGCGCGCTTGCCATTATCTTCAAGAAATCCAATGCTAGATGAAGTAATACATCAAAAAACGCGTTTATTAATTTTGAACAAAGCAGATATGGCCGATGAAATTCAAACGCGTAAATGGATAGATTATTTTGAATCAAAAGGGCACCGTGCTGTAGCTATAAATTCACTAGATGGAAAAGGCCTTAACAAAGTAACAAAGGCCGCACAAGAGTTATTAAAAGAGAAATGGGATCGTATGCGCTCAAAAGGTATGAAACCTCGTGCAATTCGTGCCATGATTGTTGGTATACCAAATGTTGGGAAGTCGACATTGATTAATCGACTTGCTAAAAAGAATATTGCTAAAACAGGAAATACTCCTGGAGTAACGAAATCACAGCAGTGGATCAAATTTGGTAAAGAGCTTGAATTGTTAGATACACCCGGAATTTTGTGGCCAAAATTTGAAGATCAAGAAGTAGGTTATAAACTTGCTTTAACAGGGGCAATTAAGGATACCATTACAAACATGGATGATTTAGCAGTATACGGATTAAACTTTTTGAGTAAGCACTATAAAGGCCGAATGGAAGAACGTTATAAATTAACAGAAGTTAGTGAAAACCTTGAAGAGACATATAATCATATTGGTCAATTACGTCGAGTTTTCTCTACTGGCGGCGAAATTGACTATGATCAAGTTGCAGAACTAATTGTACGAGATATTCGTAACCAGCAATTAGGTAAGTTAACATTTGACTTTGTAGAAGACATAATCGAAGAATAAAAACTAACCTTTTTTACCTTATGGTGAAAAAGGTTTTTTTCTAGATTTTTTAGAAATAGTGCCGATAGTATAAATAGATATAAAAGGGAGTCTAAGTTTTGAAAACGATAAAAGATATTAAAGAAGCATTAAATAATGAACAGCAATACCAGTCTTGGATGGCGGAGATAGAATCGGATGAACGCTTAGGCGTTCAAAAAGTATGGCAACAATGGCTTCGAAAAAAAGCGAAGTTAGACAATTTAATAGCAGAGCATGAGGAGAAACTGGAATTCGATAATTCTTACCGCACACATCCTACTGCAAATATTGCAGGTACAGATGAAGCAGGTAGAGGCCCGTTAGCTGGTCCTGTTGTTACAGCAGCAGTTATTTTACCTAAGGATTGCCCGGAGCTTGTTGGGTTAAATGATTCCAAACAGTTATCAAAAGAAACTAGAGAATCATTTATGGCGAAAATTATGGAATGTGCTATAGCTACTTCAATTCATTTTCAACCTGCTGAAATAATTGACGACATCAATATTTACGAAGCGACAAAACAGTCCATGAAAGCTTCTATAGAGTCGCTACAAGTAAAACCAGATTTTGTTTTAGCGGATGCAATGACTTTACCGATCGACATTCCACAAGAATCTATTATAAAAGGCGATGCCAAAAGTTTAGCTATCGCAGCGGCTTCTATATTGGCGAAAACAGCGCGTGACCACTATATGGAAGAAATGGATGTGAAATATCCTCAATACGGTTTTGCACAACACGCAGGTTATGGTACAAAACAGCATTTAGAGGCTTTACATGAATTTGGACCTACAGACATTCATAGAACAACGTTTGAACCAATCAAATCAATGATTCTTAAGAAAGGGTGAAGAGTATTGGCTTATACTGCGTTTTCGTCCGTACAAATGCAACAAAATCAAAGTATAAACACACAACAGCCAGTGGCTTTAAAACAAGGTCAAGTATTTCACGGTACGATTAAACAGCTGTTCCCTGATAACCAAGCGGAGGTGCAGCTAGGTGGCCATCGTTTTATGGCAAAGTTAGAAGTGCCAATGCAAGCTGGTAATGCACACTATTTTCAAGTAACAGGCATAGAGCCAGACTTACAACTTAAAGTCGTATCGGGTCCTATCAATCAAACAGGAACATTAACTCAACAAATTAATCAATTATTAGATTCTATGCAACTTCCGAAGACATCTGAAATGCAACAAATTGCAGCTTATTTTTTAAAGGAAAACGTGCCAATGTCCAAAGAACAGTTAACGCAGGCAGAACAGTTGGTAAAACAATTACCAGTTGGTGTTACGATGAAGGATGCTTTACATGCCTTGCAAAAAATAATTGACTTAAAAATGCCTATGCAACAAGATACGTTCCAAGCACTCATTCAGGGTGGGATGAAACAAGGTTTTACACAAACAATTGATGCTTTACGACAACTATTGCAACAGGATACTTCCTTATCACCCGCTATCCGCAACCAATTATTACAACAATTACAATTGTTAGCTAAACCGTTTGAAACGGAAACAGGTGGTGCAATTTTAGCAAAAATTATTCAATCTCTAACAGACGCAAATACAGCTTCTACTGATAAAAATAGCCTAATTCAAATGCTAAAAGATTCAGGTATCCTACCAAAAAACGCTAATATTTTTAATTGGTCGACAACTGCTTTGCAAGGACAATCTGTGCCTCCTTCCAATTCAATTGGGCATTTATTACACCAAATTCAAACGGCACCAGCTAAGGAATCTATACAACTTATCTCTCAATTACAAACGGCAATTACGAATAACGACAATTTGACAGATTCTCAAAGAGCAGAGCTACAGCAGAATTTAGTGAAATTCAATGCTGCTCAATCGTCACAGCAGACGTTGTCAACGCTTGTGAAGGAACTGCAAGGGCAGTTAGGGAGAATGAGTCAAATGAGCATTACAGCACCATCTACAACGCAATTACTGCAAAGTATGCAGTCTGTTAATCAAAAAGATATGCCCGACTTCATCAACCAACTTAAGGCATCTATTGAATCTCAAAGTTTATTATCAGCATCACAGAAAGAAACCCTTATTAATACTCTTGGGAAATTATCACTGACCAACAATACACCTCAATCTATACAAATTTTGGTCAAGGAGTTACATGGTCAACTAATGCAAGCATTTAGCCAAATAGCAGAACACCAGCCTTTCAAAATCGATGAACAAAATATAACAGCTAAGCAACATTTAATGACATTAATGAATGTGGTTAATACTGCAACTGATGATATGACACTTAGAGGGTTGACACAAATCACTAGTAAGTCTGCGGAACCTTTCATTCAGCAACTTGTATCGCAAGCTGAGCAGAATGTGCATAATGCGATTGATAGCAAAGCTTTAGAATCTGCTATGAAACAAACTTTGCAAAATCTAGGGTTAAGTTATGAAGCAAAATTACTAGATAAAACAGCGGATATGCAGCAACTTGCTGGGCAATTGAAACCACAGTTATTGTCATTGTTACAAGATCCAACTGCTTCAAATGCTACAAAAGCAGTGGCTGAGCAAATCGTTGCTCGTATGAATGGCATGCAATACTTATCAGGTGAAAATGGGCCTCAACATCAACTAATCATGCAAATTCCATTGGAGTTTTTTGGGCGAAAAACAGATGCCACATTGCAGTGGAATGGTCGTATGAAGGACAATGGTAAAATTGACGCAGATTATGCAAGGATATTATTCTATTTGCAATTGAATTCACTTCAAGAAACGGTAGTTGATATGCAGGTTCAGAGTCGTGTCGTCACAGTAACTGTTTACAATGAAAATCATCAGTTGAAAGAGTTAGCAGAGCCACTTAAAATAGCATTAAAAAAAGGGTTATCTTCTCATGATTATCAATTATCAGGTGTCTTTATGAAAAAATTCGCAGAAAATCAACCAGTGAAAACAACGCTAACAGCAAAAACTTCCAAGGGTGATAACGGGGGAGTCGATATCCGCATATGACAGTAGAAAAACAAAATGAACGGAAAGAAGCGATTGCTCTTTCCTTTAATCCGGGTGGATCGGAAGCTCCGAAAGTGGTAGCCAAAGGTAAAGGGAAAGTAGCGGAAAATATTTTAGAACAAGCAAAAGAAAACGATGTTCCTATTCAAGAAGACCCAACTCTCGTCCAATTATTAGGGCAACTTGACTTAAATGAGTCGATTCCTGAAGAACTTTACCAAGCGGTAGCTGAAGTATTTGCGTTTATTTACCGTTTAGATAAAAATTATGAAAATTCAAAATAATAGTCAAAAAAAGTCGATGTAAGTAGCGCTCAAAACATTGATATATGTATATTTCGAGCGAATTTGCGGATAATTAAAGGTGAAAGTCGAATTAACAAGAATGTAGACATAGTGAATCAGATTATATACAATGGTTATGTAATAGTAAAACTCTATGGGATTTTGATGGGAGGAAGTTAGATGAATATCCATGAGTACCAAGGAAAAGAAATTCTAAGACAGTACGGGGTATCAGTTCCAAATGGCCGAGTAGCGTTTTCACCAGAGGAAGCTGTAAAAGTAGCAAAAGAATTAAGTACAAGTGTAGTCGTAGTTAAGGCTCAAATCCATGCAGGTGGACGTGGTAAAGCAGGTGGCGTTAAAATTGCCAAAAATTTGGACGAGGTACGTTCGTATTCGAAAGAATTATTAGGGAAAGTCCTGGTCACTCACCAAACTGGTCCAGAAGGTAAAGAAGTCAAACGCCTCTACATAGAAGAAGGCTCTGATATTAAAAAAGAGTACTATTTGGGTTTTGTAGTAGATCGTGCAACTTCTAGAATTACTTTGATGGGGTCTGAAGAAGGCGGGATGGACATTGAAGAGGTTGCAGAAGCAACTCCTGAGAAAATCTTCAAAGAAATAGTTGATCCAGCTATCGGGCTAACAGGTTTCCAAGCGCGTCGTTTAGCGTTTAATATGAATATTCCAGACAAATTAATAAATAAAGCTGCAACACTTATGCTTGGAATTTATAAAGCATTTACTGAAAAAGATGCTTCTATCTTAGAAATCAACCCGCTTGTTGTGACAGGTGATGGTAACGTAGTGGCGTTAGATGCAAAATTCAACTTTGATGGAAACGCTTTATATCGTCATAAAGATATTGTTGAATTACGAGATTTCGAAGAAGAAGATCCAAAGGAAATCGAAGCTTCAAAATATGATTTAAGCTATATTTCATTAGACGGTAGCATTGGTTGTATGGTCAATGGTGCTGGACTTGCTATGGCTACAATGGACACCATTAGTTATTATGGCGGATCACCCGCAAACTTCCTGGACGTTGGGGGCGGTGCAACTGCTGAAAAAGTAACTGAAGCCTTCAAAATCATTCTGTCTGATGCAAGTGTAAAAGGTATATTCGTTAACATTTTCGGGGGTATCATGAAATGTGATATTATCGCAGAAGGTGTTATTACAGCGGCTAAAGAGGTTGGCTTAAATGTACCGTTAGTTGTTCGCTTGGAAGGTACGAATGTTGAACTTGGTAAAGCATTGTTAAATGAATCTGGTATTAATATCGTCACAGCAGATTCAATGGCTGATGGTGCAAGAAAAATTGTAGAACTTGTAGGCTAAGAAGGGCGGGGACTTGAAATGAGCGTTTATATTAATAAAGAAACTAAAGTACTTGTACAAGGGATTACAGGGTCAACGGCTCTATTCCATACAAAGCAAATGCTAGAATATGGTACAAAAGTTGTAGCAGGAGTTACGCCTGGTAAAGGTGGTACAACTGTAGAAGGTGTACCTGTTTTTAACACGGTGGTTGATGCTGTTGAAGCAACAGGCTGTAATGTTTCTGTCATCTACGTACCAGCACCATTTGCGGCAGACGCTATATTAGAAGCTGTTGATGCTGATTTAGATTTAGTTATTTGTATCACTGAGCATATCCCGGTATTAGATATGGTTAAAGTGAAACGTTATATGGAAGGTAAGAAAACACGTCTAATTGGTCCGAACTGTCCAGGTGTTATTACTGCAGATGAATGTAAAATTGGTATTATGCCAGGTTATATCCATAAAAAAGGCCATGTAGGAGTTGTATCACGCTCAGGTACTTTAACTTATGAAGCAGTTCATCAACTTTCTCAAGAGGGTATTGGTCAAACGACTGCTGTTGGGATTGGTGGAGACCCGGTTAATGGTACAAACTTCATTGATGTTTTAAAAGAATTCAATGAAGATCCTGAAACTTATGGTGTTGTTATGATTGGTGAGATTGGCGGTACAGCTGAAGAAGAAGCAGCTGAGTGGATTAAAGCGAATATGACAAAACCAGTTGTAGGCTTCATTGGTGGACAAACTGCACCTCCAGGGAAACGTATGGGCCATGCTGGTGCCATTATTTCAGGTGGTAAAGGCACAGCTGCTGACAAAATTAAAGCGATGAATGCAGCTGGTATCCAAGTAGCAGAAACACCATCTGTTATTGGTGAAACATTTATTAAAGTTATTAAAGAACATGGTTTATACGAAAAATGTAAAACCCATTAATATAGAAGGTGTAGCAAAGTCTTAATAGACAATGCTACACCTTTTAAGTAGTTATATGAATGGAGGGCAATAATTGAATGAAGTACAATTGACGCAGAGACTCTTAGCATTGCATTATGTATTTCCTGTACCGCTAAACAGGTTAGCGCATTTGTTTAAAGAGGATATAGAACTTGCAAGATTTGAACAAATGTCTTCACAAAAAATTGCACAATTATTAAATCTCTCCTATGAAAAAGCTAATAGATTAAAAGCTGCTTATATAGAAACAATGGAAAACCCCTTACTCCAAGCATATGAGCAAAAATCGATTACCCCTATCCCGTTCTTTCATCCATTATTCCCTAAAGAGTTATTCGAATTATATGATCCCCCTGTATGTCTATATGTAAAAGGAAAATTAGATTTACTAGTAAACAAACGTAAGATTGCTATAGTTGGTTCTAGAAAGGCGACTACCTATACAGAAAATGCATTACAGTATATTATGCCGGCATTGGTAGAACACGATTATATCATCGTCAGCGGCCTAGCAAGGGGAGCTGATCGAATGGCGCATGAAAGTGCAATTGCAAACGGAGGCAAAACAATCGCAATTCTTGGACATGGATTATTTCATCTGTATCCGAAAGAAAATACAAAATTAGCCGAAATAATTAGCAAAGATCATTTATTAATGACAGAATATCCGCCATATATCGAGCCAAAACGATGGTATTTTCCAATGAGGAATCGTATTATTAGCGGTATATCGAAGGCAATACTAGTTACTGAAGCCGCAGAAAAAAGCGGTACCTCCAGTACAATGGAGCACGGCTTAGAGCACGGGAAAGAAATTTTCGTTGTACCTGGAGATATCACTTCAAAACTTTCATTAGGCCCCCATAAATTGCTTGCAGAAGGTGCTACACCAGTCTGGAATGGTTATCAAATAATAGCAGAATTAGAAAGATATTTTATTTGATGATGAAATATAACTTGCAAAAATTTCTTTTCTGTTATACATTTTGCAACAGGTATTCTTTTGTAAACGCTAAGAAAAAAAGTTATAGTTGAATGGTAAGTTTTTTAACAAAATTTTCATGTGCTTATTCAATTTTAACAAGTGAAACTAAAGAAAATGAAACATCACCTCTATAAGGGGGAACTCACATGTCGGATTATTTAGTAATAGTAGAATCGCCCGCAAAAGCAAAAACAATCGAGCGATATTTAGGAAAAAAATATAAAGTAAAAGCATCAATTGGTCACGTACGTGATTTACCTAGAAGTACAATGGGAATTGATACGGAAAATAATTTTGAACCAAGATACATTACCATTCGTGGTAAAGGTCCTGTTTTACAAGATTTAAAATCCGCAGCTAAAAAAGCCAAGAAAATCTATCTTGCGGCCGATCCGGATCGTGAAGGTGAAGCTATTGCTTGGCATTTAGCAACAGCTCTTAACATTGATATAAAATCGGACTGTCGTGTATTATTTAACGAAATCACGAAAGATGCTATTAAAGAATCATTTAAGCATCCGCGTCCTATTGATATGGATTTAGTTGATGCTCAACAAGCACGTCGTATTCTAGACCGTCTTGTAGGGTATAACATTAGTCCTCTTCTATGGAAGAAAGTCAAAAAAGGTTTATCTGCCGGTCGAGTGCAATCAGTTGCACTACGTATGATTATCGACCGTGAAAACGAAATTAAAAACTTCCAGCCTGAAGAATATTGGACAATCGAAGGTAACTTTGAAAAAGGTAAAAAGCAATTTGATGCTATTTATTATGGGAATAGTAAAGAGAAAATCAAATTGTCCAATGAAGAACAAGTAAAAGAAGTCTTGAAGCTAATGAAGGGGGAAGATTTTGAAGTTGCAAAAGTAGTGAAACGTGAGCGTAAGCGTAATGCAGCTCCATCTTTTACAACATCATCCCTACAACAAGAAGCCGCTCGTAAATTAAACTTCCGTGCGAAAAAGACAATGATGCTTGCACAGCAATTATATGAAGGTATAGATGTTGGTAAAGAAGGTACGGTTGGTTTAATTACGTATATGCGTACTGATTCGACACGTATATCTGAAACAGCGAAAAAAGAAGCATTTGAATATGTGCAATCAACATACGGTAACGAATATACTACTCCTCTTGATCAACAAGCAAAAAAATCTGAAAAAGCGCAAGACGCACATGAAGCAATTCGTCCAACAAGTACATTGCGTACGCCTGATCAGTTAAAAGCTGTTTTATCTAGAGATCAACTCCGTCTTTATCGTCTAATCTGGGAACGTTTTATAGCGAGCCAAATGGCATCAGCTGTATTAGATACAGTAACCGCAGACTTACAAAATGGTGATGTATTCTTTAGAGCCACAGGTTCTCAAGTGAAATTCCCAGGTTTCATGAAGCTTTATATTGAAGGTTCAGATGATCAAAAAGAAGAGAAAGATAAGCTATTGCCACCAATGGAAAAAGGCGATATTGTAAAATCCTTAAATATTGAACCAAAACAACATTTCACACAGCCGCCACCTCGCTTCTCGGAGGCGCGACTTGTTAAAACGATGGAAGAAATAGGGATAGGCCGACCATCAACTTACGCTCCAACATTGGATACAATTCAGAAGCGTGGTTATGTTACATTAGATAATAAACGCTTTGTACCTACAGAATTAGGTGAAATTGTTCACTCATTAGTATTAGAATTTTTCCCAGATATTATTAATATCGAGTTCACTGCAAAAATGGAGCACGATTTAGATAGTATTGAAGAAGGTAATACAAAATGGGTAAGTATTATCGATGAATTCTATCAAGACTTTGAAAAACATGTACAGCACGCTGAAGTGGCAATGGAAAAAGTTGAAATTAAAGACGAACCTGCAGGTGAAGATTGTGAGCATTGTGGTTCACCAATGGTTTTCAAACTAGGTCGCTATGGTAAATTCATGGCATGTAGCAACTTCCCTGATTGCCGTAATACTAAAGCTATTGTCAAAGCAATTGGCGTAACATGCCCAACATGTAAAGAAGGCGAAATAGTAGAACGTAAGAGTAAAACAAAACGCATTTTCTATGGTTGTAATCGTTATCCTGACTGTGATTTCGTATCATGGGATAAACCGATTAATAGACCTTGTCCAAAATGTAGTGAATTATTAGTTGAGAAGAAACTGAAAAAAGGCGTACAAATTCAATGTACGAAATGTGACTATAAAGAAACAGCATCACAATGATGAGTATAAGAAAGAGGTAATATTAGCATGACAACAATCGTAAATGTAATCGGTGCAGGTTTAGCAGGTAGTGAAGCAGCTTGGCAGATAGCAAAAAGAGGCATTCAAGTTCGCTTATATGAGATGCGTCCAGTTAAACAAACGCCTGCTCACCACACAGATAAATTTGCAGAATTAGTATGTAGTAACTCACTACGTGCCAACAACTTAACAAATGCTGTTGGCGTTATAAAAGAAGAAATGCGTATGTTAGATTCGGTTATTATAGAAGCAGCAGATCGCAGTTCAGTTCCTGCAGGTGGAGCGCTAGCAGTAGATCGCCACGAATTCGCAGGCTATGTAACAGAAAAAGTGAAAAATCATCCACTTATTGAAGTAATTAATGAAGAAGTAACTGAAATTCCTGAAGAAGGTATAACAGTTATTGCTACAGGTCCATTAACTTCAAAAGCATTAGCAGAACAAATTCAAAGTTTAACAGGTGAAGAATATCTTTATTTCTACGATGCAGCTGCTCCAATAATTGAAAAAGACAGTATCGATATGGATAAAGTATATTTAAAATCTCGTTATGATAAAGGTGAAGCGGCATACTTGAATTGCCCAATGACTGAAGAAGAATTTAACCGATTCCAAGAAGCCTTAATTAACGCTGAAGTTGCACCATTAAAAGAGTTTGAAAAAGAAAAATACTTTGAAGGCTGTATGCCAATCGAAGTAATGGCTGCTCGTGGTCCGAAAACTATGCTATTTGGTCCTATGAAACCAGTAGGTTTAGAAGATCCTAGAACAGGTAAACGTCCACATGCAGTTGTGCAACTTCGCCAAGATGACGCTGCAGGAACGCTTTATAACTTAGTAGGTTTCCAAACGCATTTAAAATGGGGAGCACAAAAAGAAGTATTTAGTATGATCCCGGGTTTGGAAAATGTGGAAATTGTTCGTTATGGTGTTATGCATCGAAATACATTTATCAACTCACCTAAAGCATTAGCACCAACTTATCAACTGAAAAGTCGTCCAAACATATTCTTTGCTGGTCAAATGACTGGTGTAGAAGGCTATGTTGAGTCAGCAGGTAGTGGTCTAATAGCAGGTATTAATGCTGCACATCTTGCAATGGAGAAAGACTTATTAATCTTCCCAGCGGAAACTGCATTAGGAAGTATGGCGCGTTATATAACAGAAGCAGATTCAAAACACTTCCAACCGATGAATGTGAACTTTGGTTTATTCCCTAAACTAGGTGAAAAAATTAAATCGAAGCAAGAACGCGGTGAAAAACACGCAGAACGTGCATTGGCAGCTATTCAAAATTTTAAAAATACAACAAATATATAATTGTTTTAAGCCATTAAAATTGTTACAATTTTAATGGCTTTTTTTGTTTATAAATGAAGAGAGTTTCTCATAATTAAAAATAAGAGACAAATAGTGGTAATTCGATAGTAAGAATAATACATTTAAGTGTAACAAAGTTAACCAAAAGACGTGAATATACTTTTCAAGTAAAACTTTATTTTTACTTATGAACTGAAGTGTCGAACAATTCACATGAGTGTGTTATACTCATATGTGCCTTAAACAACTAGGATTAACATTAGCTCTAGATTAGTAATCGTTTTTGCTTTATAAAAATGCTTAGAGTTAGATGGTTAAATTTGGAACTTTTATTAACGAGGTGTTCAAATGAACATACGATCTGAACAAGCACTTGAGCAATTTGTTATTTATATTCAATTAGAAAAAAATTTTTCACCATTAACAGTGCGAGAATATCAATCTGATTTACATGAATTTTTATCTTTCTTAAAAGTAGAAGGTGTAGTAGATTTAGCTGATGTTGAATATATACATGCCAGACTTTACGTAACAAAATTGTACGAAGAAAAAAAAGCGAGAACAACTATCTCAAGGAAGATTTCCTCAATCCGTTCTTTTTTTCGTTTTTTGAATAAAGAATACGGATTAGATGATGCAGGGTTTCAAGCCCTTTATCATCCGAAGAAAGAAGATAGACTACCGCGCTTTTTTTATGAAGAAGAGCTTGCCAGATTGTTTCAGGCAAACGAAGGGGAAGATCCGAAGTCTTTGAGAGATACAGCAATTCTTGAATTGTTGTATGCTACAGGTATTCGGGTTAGTGAATTGACATCTATTGAAATGAAAGATGTTGATTTTTCAATATGCATTTTACGTGTGATGGGAAAAGGGAGAAAAGAACGTTATGTACCATTTGGACATTTTGCTTCGGAGGCATTGCAACAATACCTAGCAAATTCACGTCCTAAACTTATGAAAGGCCTTCAAAACCCTCAACTATTTGTCAATATGCGAGGTGGAGCCCTTACCGCAAGAGGTATTCGTTATATATTAAATGATATGATGAAAAATGCAGAATTACATTCTAATATTTATCCTCATATGTTAAGACACACCTTTGCCACGCATTTATTAAACAACGGAGCAGATTTACGTACCGTGCAAGAATTGCTCGGACACGCAAATTTATCTTCTACGCAAGTTTATACGCATGTGACAAAAGAACATCTAAGAAACACATATATGAATGCTCATCCAAGAGCGTAACAATTGGGAGGAGGGTTATTATGGTTGAAATGCATGCAACCACAATTTTTGCAGTACAACATAAAGGGCAGAGTGCGATGGCTGGTGACGGACAGGTGACACTTGGTAATGCAGTCGTAATGAAACACACAGCTAAGAAAGTACGTCGTCTATATAACGGTAAAGTATTAGCGGGGTTTGCCGGATCTGTTGCCGACGCGTTTACATTGTTTGAAATGTTTGAAGGGAAACTTATGGAGTTTGATGGGAACCTTCAACGTGCTTCAGTCGAAGTAGCTAAGCAGTGGCGCGGAGATAAAATGTTGCAAAAATTAGAAGCAATGTTACTTGTAATGAATAGTCAAACACTACTACTTGTTTCTGGTTCTGGTGAAGTCATTGAACCTGATGACGGTATCTTAGCAATTGGCTCGGGAGGTAACTATGCGTTATCAGCTGGTCGTGCATTGAAGCAATACTCTGGTGAAACGTTATCTGCAGAGGAAATTGCAAAAGCATCGCTTGAAATTGCGGCAGATATTTGTGTATTTACGAACCATAATATTATCGTGGAGGCACTGTAACTATGACACAACAACAAACGCCTAGACAAATGACCGAGTATTTAGATCGTTATATCGTTGGACAACGCGATGCTAAGCGCGCGGTAGCTGTTGCGCTTCGTAATCGTCATCGTCGTCAACTTTTAGATGAAGAGATGAAAAATGAAGTCATCCCAAAAAACATCTTAATGATTGGACCAACTGGAGTTGGTAAAACGGAGATTGCCAGACGTATTGCACGTTTAGCAAAAGCGCCTTTCATAAAAATAGAAGCGACAAAATTTACTGAAGTAGGTTATGTAGGTCGTGATGTGGAATCGATGGTGCGTGATTTAGTAGAAGTAGCTAACCGACTCGTGAAAGAAGAAAAACAAGAAGAAGTGAAGGACCAAGCAGAGAAATTAGCTAATGAACAAATTGTGAAATTACTTGTACCAAGTATGCGTAAAAAGCAATCTACTTCAAATCCTTTCGAAATGTTTTTCGGACAAAATTCCGAGAAAGAAGAAGAAACAACTACAGATGATACAGAAGTACGTTTAAAACGTTCGCAAATTGCAGAAGATTTAAAAGTAGGTAAACTTGAAGATGAATGGATATCTGTAGAAGTGACAGAGCAAGCACCATCTATGTTTGGTGGGTTTCCTGGAGCAGGCATGGATATGGGTGGTAGTAACATGGGTGATATGTTATCAAGCTTAATGCCTAAGCAAAAGAAAAAACGCCGGCTACAAGTAAAAGATGCTAGACGTATACTTATAATAGAAGAAGCTAATAATTTAATTGATTCTGATGAAGTTTCTCAAGAAGCAATTACGCGTGCTGAGCAAACGGGCATCATCTTTATCGATGAAATTGACAAAATTGCCAACAAGAATGGTAATTCTGGTTCTGCTAATGTATCAAGAGAAGGCGTTCAACGTGATATTTTACCAATTGTTGAAGGTTCAACTGTTAATACGAAGTATGGTCCTGTCAAAACGGATTATATGCTATTCATCGCTGCAGGTGCATTTCATATGTCTAAGCCATCAGATTTAATCCCTGAGCTACAAGGGCGCTTCCCAATTCGTGTTGAATTAGAAAAGCTTACGAAGGAAGACTTTGTTCGTATTTTAAAGGAGCCAGACCATTCATTAATTCTTCAGTATAAGGCTTTACTAAATACTGAAGGTGTTGAAATTGAGTTTACAGAAGAAGCGATAGATCGCATTGCTGAAATTGCTACATTTGTAAACCAAGAAACAGATAATATCGGAGCACGCCGCCTGCATACTATTTTGGAACGTCTTTTAGAAGAGTTGTCATTTGAAGCTGCAGATATCGCACCAGCTCACATCGATATTACACCATCATACGTAGATCAAAAACTTGGAGAAATTGCGAAGAACAAAGATTTGTCTCAATTTATTTTATAGTTTATAATCTAGGTTATTGTATGAAAATTTAAAAAGTTATGAAAATTAAATAAACTACGCAGAAAATATTACAGGAGGCTATATAAAAATGAATTTATTAGCTAAAACACGAAAAATTAACTCAATGCTTCAAGCATCTGCTGGGAAACCAGTTAACTTTAAAGAAATGGCTGACACATTAGGAACAGTCATCGAAAGTAACGTATACATCGTAAGCCGTAAAGGTAAATTATTAGGTATTTCAATTACTCAACAAATTGAAAACGAGCGCATTAACAAAATGTTTGAAGAGCGTCGTTTCCCTGAAGAATATACTCAAAATTTATATGACTTCTCTGAAACTGCTCCAAACCTTGATGTCCATGATGAACATAGTGCATTCCCATTTGAGAACAAAGAGCTTTTCAAATCAGGATTAACTACAATTGTACCGATTATCGGTGGTGGCGAACGTCTAGGAACATTAATCTTAGCTCGTCTAGCAGGTACTTTTGAGGATGACGATTTAATCCTTGCTGAATACGGTGCAACTGTAGTAGGTATGGAAATTCTTCGTGAAAAAGCTGAAGAAATCGAAGAAGAAGCTCGTAGTAAAGCTGTCGTACAAATGGCGATCAACTCATTATCATACAGTGAATTAGAAGCTATTGAGCATATCTTCGAAGAATTAGATGGTAGCGAAGGATTGCTAGTCGCTTCTAAAATTGCTGACCGAGTAGGTATTACACGTTCAGTTATCGTTAACGCTTTACGTAAACTAGAATCAGCTGGTGTAATTGAATCACGCTCTCTAGGTATGAAAGGTACTTATATTAAAGTATTAAACGATAAATTCCTTAATGCATTAGCTGAAATCAAAATGCGCTAATAATTACGACCTAACTATCCCGAAGTCTATCGAAGACTTTGGGATAGTTTTTTTGTATCTACACATCCATAATTGTACCCAGTAAATTATGGATGTATTTTTGTGGAAACATTAAAAGACGACGGAAAATTGAAAATATTGTCGATTGATATGGTGAATTTACAAAATCAACTGAATATGATTAAAAAAACATAATTCTTTTGTAAGGAGGGATTAGATAATATATAGTTACCATTTTACTGTTAAAAAAGGATGAGAAGTAATAAAAAGGTAACTATTTTAGAATAAAATAGTAAAGAACTATTATTATATGTGAAGTCTGTTATAGTAATATCAAGTTGAATTATTAGAAAATTGTACAAAATATATCAAATGAATATGTGTCGAATTGGTGTTATTAGGAATAATTAACTTTCTAATATTATTGAATAGATAAGAAATCCCTATAAACTCAATAGCTGCACAAGTAGTGGGTAACGCAAAGAATTAACTGTATTTACACTATTGTTATAGTGAATATTACCTTTACCCCTTATAGGAGAAGGGGTTTAGAAGTTTTGAAAGAAAAGGGGAGTAAAGTGATAAAAATGGGTTTTTGTACCTACCAAAAAGAACCTAATACAGATAGACACTTGGATACATCTCTAATACAATTAGATAGTGAAAATAAAATTGAAATTTGGTAGTTTATATCGAATTGGGGTGAAATATTTGGATTTATTTAGTGGAACGATAAGTAATTTGGAAAGTGGCCTCGCTTATGCTGCGGTGAAGAATAAAACAATCGCTCAAAATATAGCGAATAATGACACACCAAACTATAAGGCGAAAGACGTTAGTTTTAAAAAGATGTTAACTGAGGCACAAAATACATATATTCAAGCAAACAGAACAGATCAAAGACATTTTGATTTTACTACAAAGAATTCGACACCAGGTGTTTATAGTTATTCTAATCTTCGCTACCGAGAAAATGGTAATGGTGTGGATATGGATAAAGAACAGGCGAGTTTGGCTGAAAATACAATTTTCTATAATGCCCTGGTTGACCGTATTAACGGTAAATTAAATACATTACAAACTGTCATTAAAGGGGGTAACTAGTTTTGTCTATCTTCCATAGTATGAACACGACTGGCTCAGCGCTTACTGCTCAGCGTCTAAGAATGGATGTCATTTCGTCTAATATGGCAAATGTCGATACTACACGAGCGACAATGGAAAATGGTGAGTGGGTACCGTATCGACGTAAAACAGTAACATTAACTTCGAAAGAAGGGCAATTTTCAAATTATTTAAATACTGCAATGGGTTCTACAAGCAAACAAGGAGTTGGCAATGGTGTCAAAGTAACAGGTATTAATAATGATACTGAAACACCATTCAAACTTATTTATGATCCAACACATCCAGATGCTAATGATGAAGGTTATGTGCAAACTTCAAATGTTGATCCTTTAAAAGAAATGGTAAACCTTATATCAGCTACACGATCATACGAAGCGAACGTAACGGTTTTTAATGCAAATAAATCGATGCTAACAAAAGCTCTAGAAATAGGTAAATAATTTCTACAAAGGAGGATGGATTAATTGCCAGTATCACAAATATCTGTAATGCAACCAGTTCAACCAACTATGACTCAAAGAGTTGCTGAAACAATGCCTACAGAACAAAAAGAGAGTTTTGGAACAATGTTAAAAGAAGCTATTCAATCTGTAAACGACAGTCAAGTTGCTTCTGATAATATGACAACTAAGTTGATAAACGGAGATAATGTTGAACTTCATGACGTTATGATTACTTCTCAAAAAGCGAGTATAACATTGAATACAGCATTACAAGTACGTAATAAAGTAGTAGAGGCGTATCAAGAAATTATGCGAATGACAGTTTAATTCGAACGGTTAGTGCGGATTTAACCACGTTTTAGAACATTCACTATAACCGGAGGCTTAAAATGAATGAAAGACTGACAAAAATCAAAACCGACTCCACAAGGTTTTGGGGAAGTCGTACGAAAGCACAAAAAGGTACGTTAATAGGTTCCCTTCTTGGAATTATTATTTTGGCAGCTGTTATTACATACTTTGCAACTCGAGTTACGTATGCGCCACTTTATTCAGATTTATCGACTGCTGAAGTAGGGAAAATAAAAGAAACCCTTGATGCTCAAGGAACAAAATATAAGATTGCACCAGGTGGAACATCTATCTTAGTCCCAGAAAATCAAGTTGATCCACTATTAGTACAATTAGCATCAGAAGGTTTTCCGCAATCTGGTAAAATAGATTACTCATTTTTCTCTCAAAATGCTGGATTTGGTATGACTGATAATGAATTTAGCGTTTTGAAATTAGCTTCTACACAAACAGAACTAGCGAATTTAATTAAAGGTATTAAAGGTGTTAAAGACGCGAAAGTAATGATTACTTTACCTGAAGAGGGTGTATTCGTAAGTGATACACAGCAACCAGCTAGTGCATCGATAGTTTTGAATACAGAACCAGGTTATCAATTTACTGAGACGCAAATTCAAACCCTTTATAATCTAGCATCTAAAAGTGTTCCGAACCTAACACCCGAAAATATCGTAATTACTAATCAATACTTTGAATATTACGATTTACAGTCTACTAATACTGCAGCAGCGGGAGCTAGTGGAGCGGACGTCAATCAACAATTGACACTTAAAAAGCAAATTGAACGTGATTTGCAACGCCAAGTGCAAACAATGCTAGGTACTTTAATGGGAGCAGATAAAGTTGCTGTTGTAGTAACTACTGATATTGATTTTACCCAAGAACAACGTGAAGAAAATTTAGTTGAACCAGTAGATAAAGAGAATATGACTGGTATCCAAATCAGTGCACAGCGTATTAGTGAAACATTTACAGGTACTGGAGCTGCGGCTTCGGGTACACCAGAAGCTGAAAATGCAACGGATAATTTTACAAACTATCAATCTGGGTCGACTGGCGATGGAGATTACGAGAAAACTGAAGAGACGATTAATAATGAAGTGAATCGTATTAAACGTCAGATCGTAGAAAGTCCGTATCGAATTCGTGACTTAGGTATTCAAGTAATGGTAGAACCACCAACTGCTAACGACGCAACGACATTACCAACGAATATACAACAAGATATTCAAAATATGCTTGCATCGATCGTCCGCACTTCAATTGATAAAAATGAAGCTGGACAATTAACAGATGCTCAAATTGACCAAAAAATAAATGTAACTGTTCAACAATTGAATGGTAAAACACAATTAGTTTCAACTGAGACAAGTAAAATTCCATGGTGGGTATATGTAATAGGCGGTATTTTAGTAGTTGCTATTATTTTACTAGCATTCTTTATCTTACGTTCTAGACGACAAAAAGAGACAGAAGAAAGTATGATTCTTGAAGATCAAGAAGAAATAGTTGAAGTAGAAGATATCTCTACAGAAAAAGAAACAGAATCAACCGTACGACGTAAACAGCTTGAGAAGATGGCAAAAGACAAGCCAGATGATTTCGCGAAATTATTGCGTACATGGATAACTGAAGATTAATGGGGGGAAAAGCTGTGTCAAGGAAAGAAAAAGGTTTATCTGGTAAACAAAAAGCAGCGCTCCTGTTAATATCACTAGGACCAGAAGTGTCCGCTGCGGTATATAAACACTTAAGCGAAGAGGAAATAGAACGTTTAACGTTAGAAATTTCAGGAGTTAAAAAAGTTGAACCAGAGATAAAAGAAGAAATCATCGAAGAGTTTCATAATATTGCACTCGCACAAGATTACATTTCTCAAGGTGGAATTGGTTATGCGAAAACTGTATTAGAAAAAGCTCTTGGATCGGATCAGGCTCAAACAATTATCAATCGATTAACATCTTCTCTACAAGTAAGACCTTTTGATTTTGCGAGACGTACAGATCCTGCTCAAATTTTCAACTTTATTCAAAATGAACATCCGCAAACAATTGCGCTAATACTTTCATATTTAGAGCCACAGCAAGCGGGGATTATACTATCTTCTTTACCTCAAGAGGTACAAGCTGATATAGCGAAACGTATCGCTATGATGGATTCAACATCACCAGAAGTTATTAGTGAAATTGAATCGGTATTAGAACGCAAATTATCATCAACTGTGACGCAAGATTACACTGAAACTGGTGGCGTCGACGCAGTTGTAGAAGTCCTTAATGGTGTTGATAGACAAACAGAAAAAACAATTCTGGATGCACTTGAAATTCAGGACCCAGAACTTGCTGAAGAAATCAAAAAACGTATGTTTGTTTTCGAAGATATCGTTACGCTGGATAACCGTTCAATTCAACGTGTTATACGCGATTGTGAAAATGAAGATTTACTCCTTGCAATGAAGATTTCGAGTGAAGAAGTAAAAGAAATCATTTTCAAAAATATGTCCCAACGTATGGCTGAGACATTCAGAGAAGAGATGGAAGTAATGGGACCTGTTCGCCTGAGAGATGTTGAAGATGCACAAATGAGAATCGTTGCAGTAACACGACGCTTAGAGGACGCAGGTGAAATCATTATCGCTCGTGGTGGAGGAGATGACGTCATTGTCTAGAATCATTCGATTCGATGATACTCTATCATCCAAAGAGAAAATTAGAACGATTGAAATACGCGAGCTAAGATTACCCGATGATCAGCAAGAAGTCGTTGAAGATTATTCCTTAGAAGAAGTTTTAGCTGAAAGAGAACGTATTATTGCTGAAGCACAATCTGAGATTACCATTCAACAACAACAATTCTTCGTTCAATGTGAAGAACAACAGCAGGCACTTGATTTTGCTAAAGAGCAATGGGAACAAGATAAGCTTATTCTTCAACAACAAGCTTATGATGAAGGTTTTCAGCAAGGCTTAGAAGAAGGACGCTTAAAAGCTGAAGACAATATGTCAGAAGCAGTTCAAATAGCTAATGAAACTACGATCAGTTCACAAGAAAATGCTCAACAATATCTAGAAAGTCAAGAAAGAGTCATTTTAGAACTGGCCATGAATGCTGCGACTCGCATTTTAGGATCAGCCTTAGAAGAAAATGGAGAGCTGTTTTTGAATGTGGTCCGTCGAGGTTTGAAAGAGGCAAGAGAGATGAAAGAAATTAAGCTGTATGTATCACTTACTTATCATAAGCTCGTATCAAGTCATCGAGACGAATTAGCTTCCATTTTCCCAGTGGATGTACCATTCATGATTTTTGTAAATGAAGAATTAAATGATACGGATGGCTATATCGAAACAAATCACGGAAGAATTGTCGTGAGTATCGATGAACAGCTTAATGAATTAAGATTAAAACTAATAGAAATATTAGAAAGCGTGGATCAGAAATGATGAAAGCGTCGCAGTTGGTTGAGCATATTCCATCAGTACAAACATTTAAAAAGTACGGTCGTATAACTCGTGTAGTTGGTCTAATGATTGAATCACAAGGTCCTGAAAGCTCTGTTGGTGATGTATGTAAGATTCATGTGCAATCTTCAAAAAATGGACCTACAGAGATTTTAGCTGAAGTTGTCGGTTTTAAAGATGAAATCGTTGTACTCATGCCTTTTACATCAATTAGAGAGATTTCGATAGGCTGTTTAGTTGAGGGAACAGGGTCACCTTTAGAAGTAAAAGTAGGGCCTGAACTTATTGGTAAAGTATTGGACTCAATGGGATTACCTATTGATGGACACAGCTTACCAAAGGGCCTTGCTACTGTGCAGACAGAAGAGGAACCGCCAAACCCTTTAACTAGGCCACCTATAAATGAAACACTTGAAGTGGGTGTAAAAGCAATTGATGGCATGTTAACTGTCGGTAATGGTCAACGTGTTGGTATATTCGCCGGTTCAGGTGTTGGTAAAAGTACCCTTCTAGGAATGATAGCGAGAAATACAGAAGCTGATTTAAATGTTATAGCACTTATTGGAGAACGTGGTCGTGAGGTTCGGGAATTCATCGAACGAGATCTTGGACCCGAAGGCTTGAAGCGCTCAATCGTTGTCGCTGCTACATCTGATCAACCCGCTCTGATGCGTATTAAAGGGGCATTTACAGCTACAGCGATTGCAGAATACTTCAGAAACAGAGGACTAAATGTCATGCTCATGATGGATTCTGTCACTCGTGTTGCTATGGCTCAACGAGAAATTGGTTTGGCGGTTGGTGAGCCACCAGCTACGAGAGGTTATACACCTTCTGTATTCTCTATTTTGCCTAAGTTATTAGAACGAACAGGTACAAATGAACATGGCTCTATAACAGCTTTCTATACGGTTTTAGTAGACGGGGATGACATGAATGAACCAATCGCAGATACTGTTCGAGGTATATTAGATGGACACATCGTGCTAGATCGAACATTGGCAAATAAAGGGCAATACCCAGCTATTAATGTTTTAAAAAGTGTCAGTCGTTTGATGAATCATATCGTTTCTAAAGAACATGTCCAAGCTGCAGAACGATTGCGAGAACTTTACTATACGTATAACAAATCAGAAGACTTGATAAATATAGGTGCCTATAAGCGAGGAACTTCCAAAGAAATTGATCAAGCCATTCATTATGAACCTCTAATTACAGCATTTTTGAAACAAGGTTATTTAGATAATGTTAGTATGCAGCAGAGTGTGAATGAATTAATCAGTTTATCGAATGGTGGTGGGCTGTAATTGAGCGCATATACATATCGCTTTGAAAAAGTAATGACAGTGAGAGAGCAAGAAAAAAATGAAACAGAAATTGCTTTTAAAGAATCAGTCAGAGTTTTTGAAGAAGTAGCTACCAAACTTTATAATCTGCTAAAGAAAAAAGAAGACTTAATCGGTTTTCAACAACAACGAATGTCTATTGGTTCTAGTATCGACGAAATTCATCATTATTCAAGATTTATTGATAGTCTTGAAAAGACAATAGTAGATGTACAGCAAAAGGTTATTCAAGCTCGCTCTAAAATGGAGTGGCATGAACAGAAATTGCTAGAAAAGTCGTTGGAATTTCGGAAGTATGAAAAGATGAAAGAAAAAGATCTTGAAACTTTTAAAGAAGAACAAGAAAGACTTGAAGCAATTCGACTAGATGAACTATCATCAGTCGCATATTACAACAAAGAAATCAGGTGATGGCATGGCGAAAAAAAATTTGGAGCATACAAAAGCTTCGGAAATAAAAGCACCTAGTACGCTTCAAAGGCTTTTTTATTGGGTGATTATACCATTACTATTTACAACTGCCGTTCTCCTGATCATTGCACATTTATTAAATGTAAATGTTTTTGAAAAAGCAAAAGAATGGACAAGTGGTACAGCCCAAAGTACTAACGAAAAAGTGTTAAATGAAAAAGATTCAAAAGAAAATGCCAAACAAATGGTAGAGCTAAAAGCACAAATTCAAGAAAAAGAAGCCCAAATTGCGCAATTGCAAGGGCAAATAGAAGACTCGAAAAACGAAAAGTCTAAGCTTGTTATTGAACAAGATCGACTAATAGCTGAAATTGATAAGCTAGAGACGGGCAAAGTAGAAACAAAAAAAGAATTTAGCAGTATAGTTTCAACCTTTGAAAAAATGACACCAAAAGCAGCAGCTCCAGTCATCATAAATATGAGTGATTCGGAAGCAATTAAAATCCTAGCTAGCTTAAAACCTGAAACATTGGCGAAAGTTTTAGAAAAGATGCCAGCGAAGGATGCTGCCCGATATACGGCATTGTTAGCGAAATAATAATACTATTAGTCGGAAGGAGGTGAAAACATGAATATCGATTCGATACAAATAGAAGCACCGAAAGCAAGTAGTCAAACAAAAAAATCAACTGATAGCAAGACTAATACTGGATTTTCGGAATACTTATTATCTTCTAATAAGAATGAACCGCCTGCTTCAGCTACAACAAATAGTAAGCAAAGTAATATAGATAAATTGAATAATCAGTCCATTCAGGAATCCGCAGTTAGCTCAAATAGATTATCTATCGATCTATCAAGAGGTCTAGAAGGTTTACTTGGAAAAGTGCTAAATAGCAATGCTACTGGAGATCAGGAACAAGCAATCACTATAGAAGATATGTCAAATATACTTGGTGTAACTTCTCTAACAGATTTAAATAAATTGCTGAACGGGTCAATCGATGAAGCTGCTCTAAGTAATGAAAGTATATCACTAGATAAAATAGGCGAGTTATTAGGGGTAAACGTTGAAGATTTACAAGCTGCGATTCAGAAGTTAACAGGTGATGATACACAGGCAAAAGATATTTGGGATTTTCTTGCTGGTATTGATCAAAATGCCTTTGCATTTATGCAAAATTTGATGTCTTCTATAAGTGGAGAAAAGGGAGCAACAGTTTCTCAATCTCAGGCTTCAGATGTTCTGAAATTTTTAAAATTAGTTGAGCTTGCAGCACCTAAAACAGATTTAGTCTTAAATCAAGAATTACAAGTATTTCAAGTGAAAGAATGGATGTCTGCTTTATCTACAAAAGTAGAACAGCTTCTAAACCAAGCATCAAGCAGTCAACTTCCACTCGTGAAATCTAAAGATGTACAACCTTTAATGATTAATTTAACCGACGCCAGTGCTAATGAAAGTGTTACAACAACTCTTACGGAGACGAAAGGGACAGTTAACACAACGGTGACATTAACATTACCAACAAATAAGGCCTCTCAAGCTGAAACGTTTGTCAAAGAGTTCCAAGCGATTATGAATCGTAGTCAAACTTCAAATGCGCAAGGTATGACGAAGCTATTAATCAAACTGTACCCAGAAAATTTAGGGACAATTCGCGTAGAACTAGTACAAAAAGATGGGGTTATGACAGCTAGATTGTTAGCCTCAACAGCACTTGGTAAAGAAATGCTAGATAGTCAGTTAAATTCCTTAAAACAAGGTCTAGTTAACCAAAATATACAGCTTGACCGTATTGATGTCGCACAAGCCTTAAGCGATGCAAGTCGTCAAGAAAAAGGTCAGAATCAATTCAATCAATCATTTAAGCAACAAGCACAGGACCAAGACGCTAAAAATAAAGACGAGCAAGATGAAGAACTAACATTTAGCGATTATTTAATGGAAATGGAGGTGTAGGATTATGGCAGATACAACAAAGATTCCAGATACAAAGAGTATTTTAGATGATTATAATATTGCCAATAAACCATCTAACCAAAAACAAACAGGTAACTCTGCTTTAGGGAAAGATGCATTCTTGCAATTGCTAATTACACAATTACAAAACCAAGATCCAACAAACCCAATGGATGATAAAGAATTTATCGCACAAATGGCCCAATTCTCATCTCTAGAACAAATGACGAATATGACAACAGCGATAGAAAACTTAACTCAATTACAACAACAATCACAGTTAATTGAATTCAACTCATTTATCGGCAAAGAAGTGAAATGGCATGAGTTGACCGATAAAAAAGGCGAAGATGGAAAACCAATCGTTAATGAAGGTACAGGAACTGTGGTCCGAGTGAAATACAGCGGAGAAGGCGTAATTTTTGTATTAGCAGACGGTAAAGAATTAACACCATCCAATATTTCAGAAGTAATTAATGGAAGTATGAGTGGTAACGGGGGATCCCTAGTAGAAGCGAGTATGTTAATCGGAAAGAATATTACATACAAAGTGACTGAGGATAAAGACGACAATGAAGAATCTGAAGAATCGCCAAAAGAAGTAACAAATGAAGCGACCGTCCAATCTGTTTCCAAAAAAGATGGACAAATCAAATATATACTTAGTAACGGTGATGAAGTAACAGCTGATCAAATTGTGTCCATTGCTCAAGGGAAATAAGATATATGGTGGATAAAATAAGATTTCAGCAACATATACAACAACTTCAACCAACTTTACGACAACAGTCAATTGCAAGGCCGAGTGTTCCTACAAGCAAACACTCCTTTAGTCAAGAGTTAGAAAAAGCAACTAGTAGCCATCAGTTAAAGATAAGTAAACACGCTTCAGTTCGTCTTAACGAACGAAATATTCATATTGATGAAAAACAGTGGCAAAGAATTACTGATAAAGTATTCGAAGCACGCTCAAAAGGTGTAAATGATTCGCTTGTTTTAACTGATCAGGCAGCGCTCATAGTTAGTGCGAAAAACGCCACAGTAATAACAGCAATGGATCGTAATGAAGCAAAAGATCAATTATTCACCAATATCGACGGCACAATTGTGCTGACATAAGGCAGGACCTTTTAAGGGTGCCTTTGTACTGCCAAATGACAGAAGCAGTACACTCTAAAATCGAAGGGAGAAAATTAAGTTATGCTACGTTCAATGTATTCAGGCATCAGTGGTCTTAAAAATTTCCAAACAAAGTTAGATGTTATAGGTAATAATATCGCCAACGTTAATACTTATGGTTTCAAAAAAGGGCGCGTTGTGTTTAAAGATGTATTCTCACAGACAAGCGCAGGTGCTTCAGCACCGACTGCGACTACTGGAGGTACGAACCCGAAACAAATTGGCTTAGGTTCTCAAATTGCTGCAATAGATACAATGCATGAAGGTGGTTCATTGCAAACGACTAACCGAGTACTAGATTTAGCGATTTCTGGTGATGGATTCTTTGTTGTTATGGATAAAGATGGGAAAAATTTAAAGTATACACGTGCTGGGAATTTTTATATGGATAAAAATGGTGATTTAGTTAATGCGGAAGGGAAGTATTTAAAAGGAACTGCTGGAGTAATAAATATCCCTACAACTGCTCAAAGTATGTCTATCGGTAAAGATGGGACTGTAGAGTATGTTGATGAAGCAGGAGTATTGCAAAAAGCAGGTCAATTAGAAATGGCTAAGTTCCCAAATCCAGGAGGATTATCCAAGGAAGGTTCTAACTACTATAATGAAACATCAAACTCAGGGGTAGCTACAGTAGGTACTGCTGGTTTAAAGGGGATTGGTGAAATCGCTTCTGGTGCATTAGAAATGTCCAATGTAGATCTATCAGAAGAATTCACTGACATGATCGTAGCGCAACGTGGTTTCCAGGCGAATACACGTATTATCACAACATCTGATGAAATTTTACAAGAGCTTGTTAACTTAAAACGATAAGTTTTAGCTAAAATAACTTTCATTAAAAGGAGGGGGGCTGGGTCGGCTCTCAAGACTCGGCCCTTATTTCCTATGATTACAGTAACTAAATTAAATGGTAAACCATTCTCATTAAATGCTTTATACATAGAATCGGTCGAGGAGTTTCCTGATACGACGATTACGTTAACGACCGGACGAAAATATGTTGTATTAGAGACTGAGAAAGAAGTGAGTAAACGTATGATTGCTTTTTATCACAGTGTACAGCTCCTATCAAACCCGCACTTAAGAGGTGAAGAAGATGAAGAATAACAAACTTTTAACCATTATGTTGATTATTTTAGTTTCAATTACACTGCTTGGTGTGATTGCATTGGTAACTGTCAATCAGTTGAACAAAGGAAGTGCCGAAGAGCCAAATATTGATGAAATCATCGAAGCTTCTGTAGATGTTCCTGAGTTGACAACAAATCTTGCTGGAACAAATTTCGTTAAAATTTCGCTAAAAATACAAACTGATAGCAAAAAAGCTGCTAAAGAAATCGGTAAACGTGATTTCCAGGTGAAAAGTATTGTGATTGAAGAATTATCAGAGATGACAAAAAGCGATTTAGAAGGAAAAAAAGGAAAGAAAATGCTTGAAACAACGTTAAAAACAAGATTTAATGAATTGATGCAAGACGGTAAAGTACAAGAAGTTTACATTACTTCATACATCATTCAGTAAGGTCAATTATTTTGAAATGGAGGTGGGAAAATGGCAGGAGATGTGTTATCCCAGTCCGAAATTGATGCGCTTTTATCAGCGTTATCGACGGGTGAGATGACGGCTGATGATATTATGAAAGATGAAGAGGCTAGAAAAGTTAAAGTTTATGACTTTAAACGAGCTCTTCGTTTTTCAAAAGATCAAATCCGAAGTTTAACCCGAATACATGAAAACTTTGCACGTCTTTTAACGACGTTTTTCTCAGCTCAGCTTAGGACTTACGTGCAAATAACTGTAGCATCTGTGGATCAGATTCCATTTGAAGAGTTCATTCGTTCAATTCCGAATATGACACTTATAAATGTATTTGAAGTACCACCTTTAGATGGCAATATCCTAATGGAGATTAATCCTAATATTGCGTATTCAATGCTAGATCGTTTAATGGGAGGAACAGGAGCAAGTCATAGTAACGTCGATAACTTAACTGAAATCGAAACGAAAATTATGACGAATTTATTTGAACGTTCATTCGATAACTTACGTGAAGCATGGGCGAACATAGCTGATATTGATCCAGCTTTATCAGAGCTTGAAGTGAATCCGCAGTTCTTACAAATGATTTCTCCAAATGAAACGGTTGTTGTTATTTCATTCAACTCCATCATTGGAGAAACAAGTGGCATGATTAATATTTGTATCCCTCATGTCGTATTAGAGCCAATTGTACCGAATCTATCGGTTCGCTACTGGATGCAATCTAATAAAAAAGAAGTTTCACCTGAACAAACTGCGATTCTTGAAAATAGTGTGAAACAATCTAATTTACCAGTAATAGCGGAGCTTGGTAGTGCTGATATAACAATTGAAGACTTCCTTCTATTGTTACAAGGTGACGTTATTCAACTGGATCAGAAAATTAGCCAACCACTTACATTAAAAGTTGGCGATATACCAAAATTTACTGTTCAACCAGGGAAACTGAAAAAACGAATGGCTGTTCAAGTTATAGAGTCTTTGAAAGGAGGAGACGAAGTTGATGAGTGATGAAATGTTATCACAAGAAGAAATTGAAGCCCTATTAAGAGGCGAATCTCCCGTACTAGAAAATAAGAAGTCTTCTCAAATTGAATACAAAGTAGAGGAATATTTAGATGCATTATCTCAAGATGCACTAGGTGAAATCGGTAATATTTCCTTTGGTAGTTCTGCAACGGCGTTATCGTCGTTACTAGGTCAAAAAGTTGATATAACAACACCGACAATCAGTATGATTAATCGTGATAATTTGGAGGAAGAGTTTCCTCATCCATATGTAGCGGTTCAAGTTGAATATACGACGGGCCTAGTGGGTATGAACTTATTGGTCATCAAACAATCGGATGCAGCAATTATTGCTGATTTAATGTTAGGTGGAGATGGTGCTAGCCCTGCAGATGAGCTTGGTGAAATTCATTTAAGTGCTGTACAGGAAGCAATGAACCAAATGATGGGTTCTGCTGCAACATCTATGTCTACGATCTTTAATAAAAAAGTGGACATTTCACCCCCATCAATCGATTTGATGAATATTTCTAAAAATGAAGGTAGAGATAATATTCCTGAAGAAGATTTACTTGTTAAAGTTTCATTCAGATTAAAAATTGGTACTTTAATAGATTCAGATATTATGCAACTACTACCTCTAGGATTTAGTAAGAAGTTGGTTAACCAATTAATGAATCAAGATACTGAAGAAATTGCTTCAACTATGGTAGCTCCTGCACCAACACCAACACCAACACCAGCACCAGCACCACAGGCAGCACCAGTTCAAGCACCACCTGTACAACAGGCACCAGTAGCACAACCTACTCCAATGCAAGAACAACAATATCAACAATCATATGCAATGCCTGAAAGACCAATGTATACACAACAGCCGGCAAATGTACAACAAGCGCAATTTGCAAGCTTTGAAAATGCATCATTGAAGCAAGCGGAAGCTAGAAATTTAAATATGCTACTTGACATACCACTGCAAGTTACTGTTGAATTAGGACGTACGAAGCGTTCCGTAAAAGAGATATTAGAACTAGCAAGTGGATCTATTATTGAACTTGATAAACTTGCTGGCGAACCGGTTGATATTCTAGTAAATAGCCGTCTCATTGCTAAAGGAGAAGTAGTTGTAATAGACGAAAACTTCGGTGTTCGTATTACAGATATTTTGAGTAAAGCGGATCGCTTAAACAATCTAAGATAGATAGTTATTGGAGGAGTTAGACATGTCTAAAAGGATTTTAATTGTGGATGACGCAGCTTTCATGCGCATGATGATCAAGGATATTTTGACAAAAAATGGTTTTGAAGTTGTGGGGGAAGCTGGAGATGGCGCTCAAGCTATCGAAAAGTACAGCGAATTAAAACCAGATTTAGTAACAATGGATATTACTATGCCTGAGATGGATGGAATTGCTGCATTAAAATCTATTAAAGAAAAAGACCCAAGTGCAATTGTTATTATGTGCTCAGCAATGGGACAACAAGCAATGGTAATTGATGCAATCCAAGCTGGTGCAAAAGACTTTATCGTAAAACCTTTCCAAGCTGACCGTGTTATCGAAGCGATCCAAAAAGCGTTAGGTTGATCGGAATGTTTTATAAAGCCTTAATGAAACTGATGTTGTGTGCATCATTATTAACAATTACATTTATTAATCCTATGCTAAACCCGACACCAGCTTTTGCTGAGACGGGGGGGATGGTTGGTGATTGCTATAACAAAGATAAAGATGTATGCAAAGAGGATTCAACTACAGCTGTCGATAAAAACACACAATCGACAGCTGTCGGCTTGTCTCCATGGGATTATATTAAAATGGTCCTAGCTCTTATCTTTGTAGTAGCACTATTGTACGGTATGTTAAAATTTGTAAATGGCAGAAACCAAAAATATCAACATAATCAATTGATGCAAAATTTAGGTGGTTTGTCTTTAGGCCAACAGAAATCGGTGCAGCTCTTAAAAGTAGGAGATTCGCTCTATTTAGTTGGTGTAGGTGAGGATGTACATATTCTTAAGGAAATCTCAAACGAAGTCGAAAAAGAGCGTCTAATGACCTTATATAACGACAAACAGGAATTTGCAAATCAAGTTCCATATATTGCAGACCTTTTTACTAGTTTAAAAGAAAAAGTACGACCTTCATCGAAAGTAGATGAAAAACCAAAAGAAGAATTCAAAGATTTATTTCAACAAAAAATCTCAAAAATAAAATCTGAACGTAGTCAAGATTTGAATGAGTGGAAGCAAAAGGAGAGCGATAAAGAATGAGTGATTTAGTTAATTATTTCTCAGACAGCGATCCATCCAATGTTTCTACTTCTGTAAAACTGATGTTAATGCTAACGGTTCTATCATTAGCACCAAGTATATTAATACTAATGACATCTTTTACGAGGATTGTTATAGTCCTATCGTTCGTGCGTACAGCTTTAGCTACACAGCAAATGCCTCCAAACCAAGTAATAGTTGGATTGGCGCTTTTTTTAACATTCTTTATCATGGCACCAACATTCCAAGAAGTGAATAAAGAAGCATTACAACCTCTTTTTGATGAGAAAATCACATTGGATGAAGCTTACGACAAAGCGAGTGGGCCATTTAAAGACTTTATGAGTCAGCATACAAGACAGAAGGATTTAGATTTGTTTTTAAAATATTCTGGTGCAGAACGTCCTGAAACGATTCAGGATATTTCATTAACTACTTTAGTACCTGCTTTTGCGTTAAGTGAGATTAAAACTGCTTTCCAAATTGGTTTCATGATTTTCATACCATTCCTTGTAATCGATATGATTGTCGCAAGTGTATTAATGTCTATGGGGATGATGATGTTACCACCAGTTATGATTTCACTACCATTTAAAATCCTATTATTTGTACTTGTAGATGGCTGGTATCTTGTAATGAAATCATTGCTGCAAAGCTTTTAGGGGATGAATCAATATGACAGGTGAAATGGTCATTTCAGTTGCAGAACGTGCGATCATGGTTGTCCTACTTACTTCAGGGCCTTTATTACTAATCGCTTTAATTACTGGTTTGGCAGTCAGTATTTTCCAAGCAACGACACAAATTCAAGAGCAAACGCTTGCCTTTGTGCCGAAAATTATTGCTGTTTTAGTCGGTATTGTGTTTTTTGGACCTTGGATGCTTTCTCAAGTGACTTCGTATGCAACAGATATTTTTGAAAATTTACTGCGATATATAGGGTGATTGAATGGAAGAACTAGTACCTAAAGTAACGGTGTTCCTTCTCATTCTTGTGCGAATCTCGGCATTTTTTATAACGGTACCCTTGTTTTCTTATAAAACAATCCCGTCGAAAATGCGACTTACATTAGCGACAGTAATAGCATGGATGATGTATTACACAATTGACGTTACTCCAATGGAAGTAAACGGGGAATACATATTATTAGTTATGAAAGAAGCAATGGTTGGTTTAATTATCGGCTTAGTAGCTTACATGATTATGTCAGCTATCCAAATAGCAGGAAGTTTTATAGACTTCCAAATGGGTTTTGCTATTGCGAATATTATAGATCCACAGACAGGGGCACAAAGTCCCTTGTTAGGGCAATTCTTTAATACACTAGCATTGCTAGTGTTGCTGGGGATTAATGGGCATCATTTACTATTAGATGGTATTTATTATAGTTATGAATACTTGCCAATTGGTGAAATGTGGCCTTCCTTTGGATCGGAAAATTCCACTGAATTTATTATTAAAATGTTTGGTACAGTGTTTGGTATTGCTTTTCAAATGGCTATCCCAATTGTTGCTACATTATTCTTAGTTGATATTGCTTTAGGGATAACGGCTAGAACAGTTCCACAGTTGAATATTTTTGTGGTTGGTTTCCCAATCAAAATTGGTGTGAGTTTTCTTGTTCTAGTAACAATGATGGGAGTAATGGTAGCGGTTATTCAAAAGCTATTTAATATTATGATAGTTAGTATGCGTGATTTTATGGTTCTAATAGGTGGTGGATAAGATGCAATATATTCGTCTTGACTTACAATTTTTTGCGGGAGAAAAAACTGAAAAAGCAACACCTAAGAAAAGATTGGATGCCCGAAAAAAAGGTCAAGTATTAAAAAGTCAGGATGTTACAAGTGCAATTGCCCTCCTATCTGTTTTTTTATTTTTATTATTTGGCGCCGGATCTATGAGAGATAGCGTCATGGCATTTTTTAAACAAACATTTAGTCGATACTTGTTAGTTGAATCTATTTCGATTAGCTCAGTTATGGAAATCTATAAAGAAGTAATGATAGAGATGGCATTTGTCTTATTACCAATTATGGTGATTGCGGTAATAGCTAGTCTCGCGGGAAACTTTTTTCAATTCGGATTACTTTTTACAACAGAGTCATTAAAATTTGATTTAAAAAAGATTGATCCACTTAAAGGCTTAAAACGGATGTTCTCGATGAGAGCTATTATTGAGTTACTAAAATCAGTTTTAAAAATAACCTTTATCGGATCGGTTACAACAGTTATTCTTCTCATGAATATAGATGATGTACTAAGTTTGTCTTTTAAATCTCCGTGGGTCACTTTAATAACTGTTGGTAAATTAACAGTAATAATGGGGATTGCAGCTTCACTTACGTTATTTTGTGTGGCAATCTTGGATTATTTCTATCAGAAGTTTGATTATGAAAAAAACTTAAAAATGTCCAAGCAGGATATTAAAGATGAATATAAAAATACTGAGGGTGACCCCCTCATAAAATCAAAAATAAAACAACGTCAACGTGAAATGGCCATGCGTAGGATGATGTCGGAAGTACCTAAAGCAGACGTCGTTATTACCAATCCAACCCATTATGCAATCGCATTACAGTATGATGATGAAAGTATGGATGCGCCAAAAGTTGTTGCTAAAGGGACCGACTTTATCGCGCAAAAGATTAAGTTGATTGCCAAAGAAAATGATGTTGTGATGGTGGAAAATAGACCATTGGCTAGAGCAATGTACGATCAAGTGGAAGTTGGGGGCCGCATTCCAGACGAGTTTTTCAAAGCGGTTGCGGAAGTTTTAGCTTATGTATACCGTATTAAACGCAAAATTTAAAGTTTTAAGCAGGAGGGACAAGTATGAAAATTCGCGACATAGGGGTATTATCGGCAGTTATTTTAATTGTAGCGATGCTCATTATCCCTCTACCTCCGTGGATGTTAAGCTTTCTCATTATTATTAATATATCGCTAGCGTTATTAGTTTTATTAACAGCTATGAACATGCAAGAGGCACTTCAATTTTCAATATTTCCATCATTACTTTTATTACTTACACTGTTTCGCTTAGGATTAAACGTTTCGACAACCCGAGCAATTTTAAGTGGTGGTGAAGCTGGGAATGTAGTTGAAACATTTGGTACCTTTGTTGTAGGTGGCAATATTCTTGTCGGTTTAGTCGTGTTCGTAATTTTGATTATCATTCAGTTTATCGTTATTACGAAAGGGTCTGAGCGTGTTTCTGAAGTTGCGGCCCGTTTTACATTGGATGCGATGCCAGGTAAGCAAATGGCGATTGATGCCGATTTAAATGCAGGGTTAATTTCTGAAACAGATGCTCGGCAAAGACGTGAAAAAGTAAGTAATGAGGCCGATTTCTACGGAGCTATGGACGGTGCCACAAAATTTGTTAAAGGGGACGCCATTGCAGGTATTATTATCGTTATCATTAACCTACTTGTAGGAATGATTATTGGCGTTGTGCAAATGGATTTAGAGTTCTCTGAAGCAGTGCATCTGTTCTCTACTTTAACAGTAGGTGACGGTTTAGTATCACAAATTCCAGCGTTATTAATCTCTACAGCAACAGGTATTGTAGTAACCCGCGCAGCTTCTGATGGTAATTTAAGTACAGATATTACGGGGCAATTACTTGCTAATCCGAAGTTGTTATATATTGCAGCAGGTACAATCTTTCTGTTAGGGATTGTAACACCAATAGAATTAATTTATACAGTTCCATTAGCTGGGCTACTTGCATTCGTTGCATACCGTATAAGTCATCAAAAACAAGAAGAAATTGAAGAATTACAAGAAATTGAAGAAGAAGTGGCAACTGATAATCTTAAAAGTCCTGAAAATGTCATTAATTTATTGAATGTTGATCCAATTGAATTTGAATTTGGTTATGGATTAATCCCATTAGTAGATGCAGCACAAGGTGGAGATTTATTAGATCGTGTTGTAATGATACGACGTCAACTTGCGCTCGAGTTAGGAATTGTCATACCGGTTGTTCGTATTCGCGATAATATTCAATTACAACCGAATGAATATCGTATCAAAATAAAAGGGAACGAACTTGCACAAGGTGAACTATTATTAGATCACTACTTAGCAATGAGTCCTGGAGATGATGACTCGATTGAAGGAATCGATACAGTAGAGCCATCATTTGGTCTACCAGCAAAATGGATTACTGAGCAAGTGAAAGAGGAAGCCGAAATGCTTGGTTATACAGTAGTGGATCCGCCTAGTGTTGTTTCTACTCATTTAACTGAAATTATTCGTGCAAACGCTTCAGACTTACTTGGTCGCCAAGAGACAAAACAATTAATCGATCATTTAAGAGAATCGGCACCAATTTTAGTAGAAGAGTTAACACCAACGCCATTATCAATTGGTGAGATTCAAAAAGTATTGGCGAAATTATTGCAGGAAAATGTTTCTGTTCGCAATTTACCAATCATTTTCGAGACGTTAGCAGATTATTCAAAGTTAACATCAGATGTGGATGTTCTTACTGAGTATGTCCGCCAAGCACTTGCTCGACAAATTACTGCTCAACATGCAGGTAGTCAGCCGGAGCTAAAAGTTTTAACTGTGGCTGCTAAAGTGGAAAAAATGATTGCAGATAGTATTCAACAAACGGATCACGGAAATTATTTAGCGATGGATCCACAAGATTCTCAAGCGATACTAGAATCTATTGCAAGAGAAATAGAACGCATTGCATTCTTTGAACAATCCCCGGTGATTTTATGTTCACCAGCTGTTCGAATGTACCTACGACAATTGACAGAGAGATATTTCCCTCAAATTCCAATTCTTTCGTATAATGAACTGGAATCATCAATTGAGATCCAAAGTGTTGGGGTGGTGAATGTTGAATGAAAATGAAAAAATATGTAGCACCGTCAATGCCAGCCGCAATGAAAAAAGTTCGTGCTGATTTTGGTGATGATGCTGTCATTGTCAATTCAAAAGTAGTGTATTCAAAAGGTTTTTTAGGATTATTTAAAAAGAAAAGTATTGAAGTGGTAGCAGGGCTTGATCGCGCAGAAGTAAGAGAATCTGCGCCTCTTCTAGCTCCAGTTCAGCCTTTGATTGAACAAAGTATTCATTCGGATCAAAATTCTGAAGAAATCAAAAAAGAAATAGCTGATTTGAAATTACTTATGCAATCAATGCAGCGACACTCTGTAGGGGCCAAGTATCCAGATGAACTCTTACCTCTTATTGAACAACTAGAGAAACAGGAGCTAAATCAAGAGCTTGTCACATGTATTGGTGATGAGCTTTTTGCAATTATAAAAAATAGTAAAGGAGATTTATCGCAAGAGGATCTTTTCAAACTTGCAAAAGAATGTCTAGTTGCTAGTATTGAGCATCTTCCTTTCGGTGGTATTTCTTATGAAAAAAAATATATAAACGTTTTAGGCCCAACTGGAGTTGGTAAAACGACAACAATCGCTAAAATGGCTGCTAGAGCAGTACTCGAGAAGAAACAAAAAATTGGTTTCATTACGACCGATACGTATAGGATTGCTGCGATTGAACAGTTGAAAACGTATGCTAATTTATTGCAAGCGCCTGTAGAGATTGTCTATAACAAACAAGACTATGAACATGCGTTAGAAAAATTGGATCATCTTGATTTAATCTTTATAGATACGGCTGGGCGAAACTACAAAGAAGTGAAGTACGTAGAAGATTTACGAGAATTAATGAATTTTGAACAGAATATGGAAAGCTTTTTAGTCCTATCAATGACATCAAAAGAGCGAGATATGGAAACGATTATTCAACAATTTTTGGAATTCCCTATTACTAAACTAATATTTACTAAGCTTGATGAAACAAATTCTATTGGCTCAATGATTAATTTAATGGTTAAATATAATAAAGGACTTGCTTACTATACCACTGGTCAAGAAGTACCAGAGGATATTGAGGAGGCATCTTTTGAAAGTGTAGTTGAGTTGTTCTTTCAAGGAGATAGGAAATGAGAGATCAAGCAGAATCTTTAAGAATGTATATGTTGCGAAGCCAGGGATTAATAGGGAAATCTATTGCAGTTGTAAGTGGTAAAGGTGGCGTTGGAAAAAGCAATTTCACAACGAATTTTTCTAATACTTTAGCCTCCCATGGTAAAAAAGTTGTCATTGTTGATATGGATATAGGAATGGGGAATATTCATATTCTTTTAGGTGAAAGCGCTAGGAAAAGTTTAAAGGACTATTTACAGGGGGAGTGTTCATTACAAGAAGTTATTTTTGAAGGGCCTAATGGTTTGCAATATATTTCAGGCGGTACGGGTATGATTGGGCTTATGGAATGGTCTGAGAAAATGTTTAATCGTTTGATTGAAGCATTCGAAGTGTTGCAAAAGTCATTTGACTACATAGTGTTTGATATGGGGGCAGGAGCAACTAACTGGTCTTTAGATTTGTTAGTCGCAGTTGAAGATATTATTGTCATTTCTACTACCGAGCCTACATCCATTACAGATGCTTATTCTATGATGAAATATATTCACTATAAAGATCCTGATAAAAAGTTTTATCTTCTTTGTAATCGTACTATGGATCAAGAAGAAGGTCCTGATGCCCTTAGACGTTTAAGCCATGCTATGTCACGATTTTTGTCAAAAGAAGTTACTGTGTTAGGGTCTTTGCCTGAAGATCCACTTGTTAGACAAGCTGTTCGTAAACAAGTTCCCTTTTCAATTTTATTTCCAAATGCTCCAATTACGAAAACGTTACGAGATATAACTTATCGTTATATGGAAGACTGCATTGAAGAAGTACATGCACCTGCTCAGACGAATAAGTTTTTGTCTAAATTGAAAAGTATTTTTTCGAAAGGTCGTGATTAATTGAACATTTCTCAACCAAAAAAGCTACTCATTGTCGATGACTCTGCTTTTATGAGGAAGCTCATTTCAGATTTTTTTACGGATAATACTAAAATACAAGTTATAGGCACGGCTCGTAACGGTAATGATGCATTACGAAAGATTAAAAGTCTTAAGCCTGATGTTGTGACTATGGATGTTGAAATGCCAGAAATGAATGGTTTAGAAGCTCTGAAAAAAATCATGGCGGAATCACCGGTTCCTGTTGTTATGCTTTCAAGTACAACAGAACGGGGTGCTGATTCGACTCTAGAAGCAATGGCGAATGGTGCTGTTGATTTTATTGCTAAACCAAGTGGTACAATTTCGCTTGATTTACATAAAATTAAAAATGATCTTGTATATAAAGTTGAGCATGCTGCTAATGTACAAGTTTCAAAACTTCAGCAAACAATTGTCAAATCAAATACAACTAAATTTACTAGAGAACTGAGTGATTCTACTCTTTTATCACGAAAGGTACCGAAAGTTCTGCAACAGGAAAGAATGGCTGAAATAGCTGCAACACAAGTCAAAAAGGAATGGTCAGCTCATTCTAAGAAAATGATACTAATTGGTACTTCGACTGGAGGTCCAAGAGCTTTACAAGAAGTCATTACTAAAATACCGGCAACCATCAAAGCGCCAATCTTAATTGTTCAACATATGCCTGCTGGTTTTACAAAGTCATTATCCAATCGATTAGATCAACTATCTGATATTACTGTGAAAGAAGCTGAAAATGGTGACATTTTGCAAAATGGAGTAGCTTACATAGCTCCCGGTGGTTATCACATGAAGCTTCGGAAAATAGGTATGTCTTATGGCATCGTACTAGATGATCAAGAACCACCTCGTGGGGGACATAGACCATCTGTCGACGTACTTTTTGAAGATAATTGTCAATTCAATGAAATTGACAAAGTAGCCGTTATTATGACAGGAATGGGCGCCGATGGAACGAAGGGTTTAATTCAGTTGAAAAATACTGGAAAAGTAATTGCTATTACTGAATCTGCTAATACATGTATTGTGTATGGCATGCCTAAAGCAGCTTTTGAAACGGGCTTAGTTGATGAAGTAGCGGATGTAGATGATATTGCAGAAACAATAATGAAATATTTGCCTTAAAGGGGGCCATTCTATGGATACGAATCAATATTTAGAAGTGTTTATTGACGAAAGTAAAGAGCATCTTCAGTCTTGTAGTGAAAGTTTACTAGAATTAGAGAAAAACCCAAATGATTTAGCAATTGTGAATGATATTTTCCGTAATGCTCATACATTAAAAGGTATGTCAGCGACAATGGGCTTCGAAGATTTAGCTGATTTAACTCATAAAATGGAAAATGTTTTAGATGCAATTCGTAACGAAAAAATTAAGGTTACTCCAGAGATTTTGGATGTTGTCTTTGAATCAGTAGACCATCTTGAAGAAATGGTTAACGATATTGCAAGTGGTGGAGACGGGAAAAAGGATGTAAGTGCAACAGTTGAATCATTAAAGAAAATAGAATTAGGTGAAGTACTTAATAGTTCTATATCAAATAACGAAGTGGCAGCAACTACAAATGTTGAACCTGCAGTGTTACTTGAATACGATGACTTTGAATTAACGGTTATTCAACAATCACAAGAACAAGATTTTAACACATATGAAATTTCAGTTCATCTACGTGAAGATTGTTTATTAAAAGCAGCACGCGTATATATGGTGTTTGAATTACTTGAAAAAATGGGTGATGTTATCAAGTCATCTCCTTCAGTTGAAAAGCTTGAAGAAGAGCAATTTGATAATGACTTCTATATTGCCTTTATAACAAAAGAGCCAGCTGAAGATATTGAAAAGAAATTGTTGAAAGTATCTGAAGTTGATCGTGTCATTGTACAGCCAGTCGATTTCCAAGTCTTAAATCATGCAATGCTTGGAACGGTAGAAACGTCACAAGCAGAACAACCCGTTGTAGAACAACCACAGCAACAGGTAGCGAAGAAAGAATCTGTTGATGCACCTGCTGCTAAAAAGACACCTGCAAAAAATGGTGGTGGTCACGCAACTAGTAAAACCATTCGTGTGAATATTGAACGACTGGATATTTTAATGAACTTGTTTGAAGAGTTAGTAATTGATCGTGGACGTTTACAATCAATCGCGTCAGAGTTAAATCATAGCGAACTTAATGAAACAGTTGAAAGAATGTCTCGCATTTCAGGAGACTTACAAAATATCATTTTAACAATGCGTATGGTTCCAGTTGAAACAGTATTTAATCGTTTCCCTAAAATGGTGCGCCAGTTAACGCGTGAATTAAACAAAAAAGTAAATCTAGAAATTATTGGAGCTGAAACAGAATTAGATCGTACAGTTATTGATGAAATCGGTGATCCACTTGTTCACTTAATTCGAAATGGCTTAGATCATGGTGTAGAAAGCCCTGAAGTACGTCGTGCAAAAGGTAAACCAGAAGAAGGTACAATCGTTCTACGTGCTTATCATAGCGGTAACCATGTCTTTATCGAATTAGAAGATGACGGTGCAGGTATTAACCGTGAAAAAGTATTGTCTAAAGCAATCTCTAAAGGTGTCGTAACGCCAGAAGTTGCAGCTTCAATGACCGACAATCAAGTTAATGAATTAATTTTATCCTCAGGGTTCTCAACAGCAGACGTAATTTCAGACGTATCAGGTCGTGGTGTAGGACTAGATGTAGTTAAATCCACAATAGAATCTTTAGGTGGAAATATTACAATCGAATCAACTGAGGGTATAGGTTCATTATTCTCAATTCAACTTCCATTAACATTGTCTATTATTTCTGTAATGCTTGTGGAAATTGAAAAAGAGATTTATGCAATTCCTTTATCATCAATTATCGAAACATCAATTATTCGCTCTTCGGATATTATGAATGCGCATAATCAAAAAGTAATTGATTTCCGCGGCAAAGTTGTGCCTCTAGTATTTTTAGAGGAAATCTTTGAAGTGCCACGTAATGAAGCAGTAGATGAAGAGTTCCATTCAGTGGTCATCGTCCGTAAAGGTGAGAAAATGGCTGGATTAGTTGTTGATTCATTCATTGGACAACAAGAAATTGTACTGAAAGCTTTAGGGAATTATTTAACAAATGTCTTTGCTATTTCTGGTGCAACAATTCTTGGGAACGGGAAAGTTGCGTTAATCGTAGACTGTAATGCGCTTATTAAATAATGAATTGATTGAAAGAGGTGTAAATGATGGTAAATACGCTTGATGTAGAAAGTTTGAAAGTTATTGTTTTTCAATTGGCAGATAAAGAGTACGCAATTCCTGTTAGTCAAGTTCAAGGAATTGAAAAATCAATGCATATTACACGCGTTCCAAAAACACCGAAATACGTGAAAGGTGTTATCAATTTACGAGGTGTAGTAACGCCAATCATTGATCTACGCGAACGCTTTGACCTGGATATTTCTTCGGATAATGAAAGTACAAGAATCATAATAATTTCATTGGATGAAATGGAAGTAGGATTTATCGTTGATGCAGCTAATGATGTAATGGATATACCAAAGGAATCTATTGAGCCTCAACCTGAAGTGGTTGGTTCATTAGAAGAAGAATTCATTTCAGGTGTTGCGAAAGTCGGTAAGCGCCTTCTTATTTTGCTTCATTTAGATAAAGTACTAAATACGTTAAAGTAAAGAAAGGTATGAACCTATGACATTTCACGATAAAATCACGTCATTACATTTAGATGTTTTGAAAGAGATTGGTAACATTGGAGCAGCGCATGCTGCTACTGCTCTTTCATCTTTATTAAATACAAAAATAGATATGCGTGTACCGAAAGTTGAAATGGTGTCATTTAATGAAATGATGGAAAGAGGTGGCGGTGCGGATCAGGCTGTCGCTGGTATCTATTTGAGAATTGAAGGAGATGCTAAAGGTGGAATGTTCTTTATCCTACCGATTGAACAAGCTAATCATTTCATACAAAAATTAATACGAGATGAAGGCTTTGATTTCCGTCAAACACCCGTTTCCGAATTAGGTTTTTCTGCAATGCAAGAGCTCGGAAATATTTTATCGGGCTCATATTTATCAGCGCTCTCGGATTTCACTAGTTTAAAAATTTATCCAACCCCACCTGCGTTAAGTATTGATATGTTTGGTGCTATTATCAGTTTTGGATTAATCGAAGTATCTCAAGTAAGCGATCATGTTATCGTCATTGATACTACGATTTACGAAGAAAATATGGGAGATACAGAGACGGTTAGAGGACATTTCTTCTTGTTACCTGACCCTGACTCCTTTGAATCTATTTTTAGAGCATTAGGAGTTTCTTAATATGATAGATAGCACTAGTGTAGTAAAAGTAGGAATAGCTCAAATGGACGTAGCGAAAGCGCCTAACACAATCCGAACATCTGGATTAGGTTCATGTGTAGGGGTTGTGTTATATGATGAATCAAAAGGGGTAGCAGGGTTAATTCACGTGATGCTTCCAGATTCCCAACTTGGTAGAACAGATTCGATAAATGTGGCGAAATTTGCTGATACAGGTATTCCTGCCATGGTAAATCAACTGAAACAAGAAGGGATCCAACCTTTTAAGCTAAAAGCAAAAATAGCTGGAGGGGCTCAGATGTTTCAATTTACATCGAGTAAAGATTCTATGAGAATTGGACCACGCAATGTAGAGGCTGTGAAGTTGCAACTGAAAAAACTGTCCATACCTCTTATTGCGGAAGATACTGGTGGTAGTAGTGGTCGAACGATAGAGTTTGATTTACAAACGACCAAATTAAATATTCGAACAGTAAATCAAGGAGTGAAAGATATATGATGGTTGGCTCAATTTTATGGAATTGTTGGGCTTCTCTGATTGGATTTTCAATTTATTTTTTCACGACATTCCAATCATTTAAGACGCCAACGACGATATTATTTAACTCATTTTTAATTGCTTTAGTCGTTTTTTTAATTGCGTTTTTAGTACGATTTGTCATTGCATTCGTCTTTTTTTCACCACAATCAGAAGATTTGACTCTTGCGGAGGGTGGACTTGCAGTGAACGATGGACAAGTAAAAGAGCAGCAGACAGGTCAAGTGCATAATAACATTGAAGAAGATGCTGAAGAAGTAGCAAAAGTTGTTCAATCTATGATGTTAGAAGACATCAAATGATCAAGAATTGCTTGAAATAAGCAGATTTTATACAGTAATAGATTGATATAATAGATTTACAAATTGTACTTTACTAAATGGGAGGATTCGGCGATGCAACCAACTGTAAATGAAGAGCAGAAGCTTTGGAGTAGCTGGACTGCTGAACGAGATCCTCGTGCAGGAGACTTGCTAATAAAAAAGTATATCCCATTAGTATCCTATCACGTACAGCGTATTAGTACCGGCTTACCTAAAAATGTGTCAAGGGATGAATTAACAAGCCTTGGAATGATGGGACTCTTCGATGCATTAAATAAATTTGATCCAACTCGTGATTTGAAATTTGATACATATGCATCATTCCGCGTTCGTGGTGCCATTATTGATGGTCTTAGAAAAGAAGATTGGCTTCCACGTTCTGCTCGTGAAAAAGCAAAAAAATTAGATGTACAAATTGAGTCGTTAGAGCAACGTCTAATGCGTCATGTAACACCAGAGGAAATTGCTGTTACTTTAGATGTGCCTGTCGATGATATTTATCAAACAATGCAAGAACACTTTATTTCAAATGTATTGTCAATGGACGAGCAGTCTCAAGATCAGGATGATCATGAAGGTAAATCATTTATTATTCGTGATGATAATATGAAGACACCTGAACAAGAAGTTGTGAAAATGGAATTACTAGGGGATCTTGCGGACAATATATTAAAGTTAAATGAGAAAGAGCAACTTGTATTAAGTCTGTTTTATACAGAAGAAATGACACTTACTGAAATTGGAGAAATGCTAGAGCTTTCAACTTCGCGTATTTCACAAATCCATTCAAAAGCATTATTTAAATTGCGGAATCTATTATCATCTGAAATGCAAAATGCATAAATGGAGGCATGTTGTATGAGCTTAAAAGGTGTCGAGCTTCAAATAGCTATTCCAAAAACATTTGAAGCTGGTAAAATGGCTGACCAAGCACAACAACAAGTAAACACGAACCAAGACTTGGCTAATGCAGCTTTGCAACGCCAAATTGAGCGCAATCGTACGTCTGTATTAGAATCGGAAAGTACCGATGAGATTAAAGATGAAGATCCATCTGCGAATAATCAATCGGGTAGTGGAAAGAATAGTAAAAAAAAGCATGAGTCAGAAGAAGTGAAAGAAAAAGCTAAACATCCATATAAAGGACAATTCGTGGATTTTAGCGGTTAGGAGCAACAATGGTAGTTGCAATACTTGTCTTTTTATTTATCACGCAAATTATCAGCTTCTTTTTAATTATCATGCTGTATTCTAAGCTTGCACGTTTTAAAGATATTGAAGTAAAACAAGAGCGCTTAAAAGATGACATGGATAACGCTGTTGGTGCCTATTTGGCTGAAATGCGTGATGAAAACAATCGATTAATCGAAGAGCTTTCCAACATTAATATAACTAAGAAAACAACCTATAATGAGCCGGTGGTACAATTGTTGAAAGAAAAAGAAGTTCCAGTTGTACCTGAAAGCGAACAAAAGCAAAAAGGTGAAGAAGCCTTTTTACTCTCAACAATTAGTGCATCAAAAAATGTTGCAGCAAAAGCTTATAAACAGAACCAATCTCAACCACAAAAAAAACACCAAGATTTTGACGCAGTTCTTCAAACGGTAGAAGAAACCGCAAAGGGCATAGAATTTTCGATAGAGGATCAAGTTCGAGAACTATATTCTCAAGGCCGATCAATCGAAGAAATTGCAAAATCTCTACAAAAAGGTAAAACTGAGATTGAACTGATACTAAAGTTTAAGCACTAAATTTGTTGCAGTTGTAAATATTGTGTGATATAGTAGCAAGTGGTGTTACAATACACACGTATTCTGATGTATGGAGCAGGTGCTCTTTTAATAGAGTTACTCTTACAAATGACGAATACGGAGGACAAAAAAACCATTTTCAGGAGGAAACACACATGTCAGTAATTTCTATGAAACAATTACTTGAGGCTGGTGTACATTTCGGTCACCAAACTCGCCGTTGGAACCCAAAAATGAAGAAATACATTTTTGTTGAACGTAACGGTATCTACATTATCGATTTACAAAAAACTGTTAAAAAATTAGAGGAAGCTTATGACTTCATGCGCCAAGTTGGTGCTGATGGCGGTAAAGTGCTTTTCGTTGGTACGAAAAAACAAGCACAAGAAGCTATCAAAGAAGAAGCAGAGCGTTCTGGTAACTACTATATTAACCAACGTTGGTTAGGTGGTACTTTAACTAACTTCGGTACTATCCAAAAACGTGTTGCTCGTATGAAACAAATCGAAAAAATGGAAGAAGACGGTACTTTCGAAGTTCTTCCTAAAAAAGAAGTTGTTCAACTTAAAAAACAACACGAACGTTTAGTTAAATTCTTAGGCGGTATCCGCGACATGCAAGGTATCCCTGATGTTATGTTCGTTGTAGATCCACGTAAAGAACGTATTGCTGTTGCTGAAGCACGCAAACTAAACATCCCTCTTGTAGGTATTGTTGATACTAACTGTGATCCAGATGAAATCGACTACGTTATTCCTGCAAATGACGATGCAATTCGCGCTGTTAAATTATTAACTGCAAAAATGGCAGACGCTTTAATTGAGTCTAAACAAGGTGAAGAAGAAGCTACAGCTACTGAAGCTGCAGCAGAGTAATTCACAAGTAAGAAACAGGTGATAAGCGGCTAAACCCTCTTATCGCCTTTTTTTGAGAAAATAAAAAAATTCATAACATGATTACACAAGGAGGAACTAACAATGGCAGTAACTGCACAAATGGTAAAAGAATTACGCGAAAAAACTGGTGCTGGTATGATGGATTGTAAAAAAGCATTAGTACAAGTAGACGGAGATATGGACGCAGCAATCGACTTCCTACGTGAAAAAGGTCTTTCTTCTGCAGCTAAAAAAGCTGATCGTATTGCAGCTGAAGGTACTACTTTCATCTTAGAAGAAGGAAACGAAGCTGTACTAGTTGAAGTAAATGCTGAAACTGACTTCGTAGCTAAAAACGAAGGCTTCCAAGTTCTTGTAAAAGAATTAGCAGAATTCCTTCTAGCTACTAAACCTGCTTCAGTTGAAGTGGCTTTAGAATCTACTATGGAAAATGGTTTAACTGTTGCAGATCACATTTCAAACGCGATTGCTAAAATCGGTGAAAAAATCACTCTTCGTCGTTTTGAAATTGCTACAAAAACTGACGCTGACTCATTCGGACCATACCTACACATGGGCGGTCGTATCGGCGTATTAACAGTAGTTGAAGGTACAACTGATGCTTCAATTGCTAAAGACGTAGCTATGCACGTTGCAGCTTTAAACCCTAAATACATTACTCATGACCAAATTTCTCAAGAAGAAATCGATCACGAACGTAAAGTGTTAACTGAACAAGCTCTTAACGAAGGTAAACCAGAAAACATCGTAGCTAAAATGGTTGAAGGCCGTCTACGTAAATACTTCGAAGAAATCTGTGTTCTTGACCAATCATTCGTTAAAAACCCAGACCAAAAAGTTGGCGATTTCGTTAAAGCTGCTGGCGGTACTTTAAAATCATTCGTACGCTATGAAGTGGGCGAAGGTATTGAAAAACGCGAAGACAACTTTGCTGAAGAAGTAATGAACCAAGTTAAAGGTAACTAATTAATACACATTTAATATAAACAGACTAGGGAGCACAGCTTTTCGTGTTCCCTATTTTTCAAGAAAAAAGTATGACGGAGGTTTCCAATGAGTGTGCCACAATACAAAAGAGTCGTCATCAAATTAAGCGGTGAGGCTTTAGCAGGGGATCAAGGCTTCGGACTTGTTCCTAATATCGTAAAATCAGTAGCAGAACAAATTAAAGAAGTTGTGGACCTAGGAGTAGAAGTTGCCCTTGTTGTTGGCGGCGGTAATATTTGGAGAGGTAAGATCGGTAGCGAAATGGGTATGGAACGTGCAAATGCGGACTATATGGGTATGTTAGCTACAGTGATGAACGCTTTAGCACTACAAGATTCATTAGAAAATCTTGATGTTGCAACACGTGTACAGTCTTCAATAGTTATGACACAAGTAGCGGAACCTTATATTCGTCGTAAAGCAGTACGCCATTTAGAGAAAAAACGCGTAGTTATTTTTGCGGCGGGTACAGGTAATCCTTACTTCTCGACAGATACAACAGCTGCATTACGTGCCGCTGAAATTAATGCGGATGTAATTTTAATGGCGAAAAACAATGTAGATGGCGTATATTCAGCTGATCCAAAAACAAATGCTGATGCAGTTAAATATGATAATTTGACATACTTAGAAGTGATTCAACAAGGATTACAGGTAATGGATTCTACTGCTTCAACGCTTTGTATGGACAATGATATCCCACTCATAGTATTCTCAATAATGGAGAATGGAAATATTAAACGTGCCGTTCAAGGTGAAACTATTGGCACAGTTGTTAGGAGGAATTCGTAATGCCTAAAGAAGTGATGGCTCAAGCTAATGAGAAAATGGTCAAAACAATTAACGCGTACTCTCGCGAACTAGCTTCAATTCGCGCTGGTCGTGCGAACGCTTCATTATTAGACCGAATTTCAGTTGAATATTATGGTGCACCAACACCGATTAATCAATTAGCAGGTGTATCTGTTCCTGAAGCTCGTCTTTTAGTTATTCAACCATACGACAAAACAGTTCTAGGTGACATCGAAAAAGCACTAATGAAATCAGATATTGGTATCACACCAACTAATGATGGGAATGTGATTCGCTTAGCAATCCCTGCTTTAACTGAAGAACGTCGTAAAGAACTTGTGAAAGTCGTTAAAAAGTCTGCTGAAGATGCTAAAGTTGCAATCCGCAACGTGCGTCGTGACGCAAATGAGGATTTCAAAAAACTCGAAAAAAATGGCGATATTACAGAAGACGATTTACGCGGCTATGCTGATGATGTCCAAAAGGCTACAGATGAAAGCATTGTAAAAGTTGATGAACTTGCTAAAGAAAAAGAGAAAGAAATCATGGCAGTTTAATTTCAAGAACCTTGTTTTCTAAAAGACGTCCTAACTAAGGGGACGTCTTTTTTTTAAACAAGATTAAGGAAAAGAATTCTTATTTTTGATATGATAGATGAAGTATACGTTCCGATTTGTAAGCTAGTGGAGGATTCTAAATGTTGAATAAACTCGTATGGAGAAAATCAGATAAACAAAATCGAAATTTACAGGAACGAATTTCAGATATGACTGGAGAAATTGTGCCCAAGCACATTGCTATTATTATGGATGGTAATGGTCGTTGGGCAAAAAAACGTGCAATGCCACGTGTCGCTGGTCACCATGAAGGTATGAAAAATGTCCGTAAAATTACAAGGGCTGCAAATAGGATTGGTGTGCAGGCTCTTACTTTGTATGCATTCTCAACTGAAAATTGGAAGCGCCCTAAAATGGAAGTAGAATTTTTAATGCGCTTACCTGAGGAATTTTTAACTTCATTTTTACCCGAACTCATGGAACTGAATATTCGAATCGCTATGATTGGAGAAATGGACTCTCTTCCTGAACATACACAAAATGCTGTAAAAAAAGCGATGAAAGAAACGGAAAAAAATACAGGGATGGTATTAAATTTTGCACTTAATTATGGTAGTCGATCTGAGATATTATCAGCGGTACAACAATTAGTTCAGAAAGCTCAAGATGGTGAACTTACCGTGGAAGATATTACAGAAGATAGTATTTCAACACATTTAATGACCAGTGAGTTACCAGAACCTGATTTATTAATTCGTACAAGCGGAGAAATTCGTTTGAGTAATTTTATGCTTTGGCAGCTAGCATATACTGAATTTTGGTTTACTGACACGCTCTGGCCGGATTTTGACGAACATTCACTTTTAGATGCGGTGAACGATTATCAAAAACGTAATCGTCGATACGGAGGATTGAAAGGGGAATAAAACGTGAAACAGCGTATTATCACAGGCGTTATTGCTGCTGCGTTATTTATACCATTTGTTGTTTTGGGAGGACTTCCATTTTCGTTATTAGTATATGCGATGGCAGCAGTTGGTCTGTATGAAATTTTACGAATGAAAGGCATTTCGCTATTTTCAATACAAGGCATTTTAACATTACTAACAATGTTTATTTTGCTAATGCCAAATGATTGGGAAGCGAAAGTCTTAGAAGTAACATCTTATTCGAAAATGGAATTTCTATTTTTAGGTGCTATTCTATTACTAATTTATACAGTGCTAATTAAAAACAAGTTCACTTTTGATGAAGTAGGATTTGTTATTATAAGTGTGCTTTATGTTGGTATGGGTTTCCACTATTTGATTGAAACACGAGTGGAAGGGTTAGAATATGTTATCTATGCCTTAGTTATCGTGTGGACTACTGATTCAGGTGCTTATTTTGTTGGGCGCAAGCTTGGAAAAAACAAATTATGGCCAGAAATTTCACCAAATAAAACAATTGAAGGATTTATAGGCGGGATTGTTACCGCTATTGTCTTTGCAATACTATTCCAATTGATTGTTGGGATAGAAACAACATATGTCACTTTAATTATTGTATCGGTTATTGCTTCTATATTCGGTCAAATGGGCGATTTAGTAGAATCAGCGATTAAACGTCATTATGATGTGAAAGACTCAGGTAAAATATTACCTGGACATGGCGGTATTTTAGACCGCTTTGATAGTTTATTATTTGTATTACCATTGTTGCATTTCTTGCACTTTGTTGGATGAAGAAGGAGATTATTTTGATGAAATCAATTAGTTTACTAGGCGCAACAGGATCTATTGGTATTCAAACGTTGGATATTGTGAAGGACCATAAAGATTCGTTTCAACTTGTAGCCTTCTCAGCAGGGAAAAATATCGAAAAAACTCGTGAAATTGTTAAGGAATTTAAACCTCTTATCGTATCAGTACAATTTGAGAAAGATGCAGTTGCATTGCAAAAAGAGTTTCCTAAAACGGATTTTGTTTTTGGTGCACAAGGCTTAATAGACGTAGCTACTTGCCCTGAAGCCGATGTGTTAGTCAACGCTGTATTAGGTAGTGTTGGATTAGAACCAACATTAGCTGCGATTAAAGCTAAGAAGAATATCGCCATTGCTAATAAAGAAACATTAGTTACTGCCGGTCATATAGTAATGTCGGAAGCTAAAAAACATGGTGTGGCAATTCTACCAGTAGATAGTGAACATTCAGCTTTATGGCAATCGATGCACGGTGAGAACCGAAAAGACATTTCACGATTAATTTTAACTGCTTCAGGTGGTAGTTTCCGCGACCAAACGCGTGAAGATTTGAAAAACGTTACTATAAAAGAGGCGTTAAATCATCCGAACTGGTCAATGGGAGCTAAAATTACAATTGATTCAGCAACATTGATGAATAAAGGGCTTGAAGTCATTGAAGCGGCAGTGTTATATGATGTGGATTATGATAATATTGACGTGTTAATACATAGAGAAAGTATTATTCACTCAATGGTTGAATATCATGATACTAGTATTATGGCTCAACTAGGGACACCTGATATGCGAACACCAATTCAATATGCACTTAGTTATCCAGAGCGTTTACCACGTTCAACCGCAGAACGCCTTGATTTGGCGAAGATATCTCAATTACATTTTGAAAATGTAGATTTACAACGTTTCCGCTGCCTTGATTTCGCATATCAAGCAGGTCGAATGGGAGGGACAATTCTTACAGCCATGAATGCGGCAAACGAAGCAGCTGTTGGAGCATTTTTGCAAGAAAAGATTAAATTCTTGGAAATTGAAAATCTTATTGAACGAATTATGGACAAACACGTGAACATTTTACAACCTGATTTAGAAACTATTTTACACGTAGACAAAGAAACAAGAAAATCAGTTCAAAGCATGATAAAATAACTACAGGATTGAATGATATTTTTTCAAGCTGAAGAAGGTGGGATTCCATGCAATCAATCATTGCATTCATAGTAGTGTTCGGCTCAATTGTATTCTTTCATGAGCTTGGTCACTTTATTTTTGCGAAACGTTCAGGTATTTTAGTTAGAGAATTTGCAATCGGCTTTGGACCTAAAATTTTAGGGATTACAAAAGGTGAAACACTGTATACTATTCGATTACTTCCACTTGGTGGTTATGTACGAATGGCTGGAGACGATATGGACAATATCGAGCTACAACCTGGTTATAGAATCGGTATGCAACTGAATGACAAAGATGAAATCGAAAAAATTGTATTAAATCAAAATAAGCAACTACCGGACATGTTATTTTTGGAAGTTGAAAAAGCGGATCTACAAAAAGAATTGTGGATTGAAGGCTATGACGAAGATGAGCATCTTGTACGTTATGATGTAGCGCGTGATGCAGTTATTAATGAAAATGGTACTGAAACAATTATTGCTCCTTATGATCGTCAGTTTAATTCAAAATCATTAGGTAAGCGTGCAATGACGATTTTTGCAGGTCCGTTATTTAACTTTATCCTTTCATGCATAATATTCATTGTTATCGGACTAGTTCAGGGAATTCCAACGAATGAGCCAGTTATTGCTGATGTAGTAAAAGGTAGTCCGGCTCAAGCGGCAGGTATAGTTAAAGGGGATGTCGTTACTGCTATAAATGGCAAAGCGATTGACAGTTGGCAAGAATTATCTGAAGCTATTCAAAATAGCCCGAAAAAAGAAATGACTTTGGATGTACAACGTGGTGGGGAAAAAGAGCGAATTATATTAACACCAAAAGAAGTTGTTGTAAATGAACAAAAAATGGGACAAATAGGTGTACAATATTCAAGTCCGATGGAAAAAAATCCACTAAAAGCATTCTCGTATGGTGTGGAACAAACGTATACATGGACAATGAAAATCTTTGAACTATTAGGTATGCTTGTAACTGGTAAATTTACATTAGATGCATTATCTGGTCCTGTTGGTATTTACAAAGCAACTGAAGAGGTAGCTAAATACGGTTGGACAAATGTCATGAACTGGGCAGCTATTTTAAGTATCAACTTAGGAATCATGAATTTATTACCACTACCAGCTTTAGATGGTGGACGTCTATTATTCTTCGGTTTTGAAGCTATACGTGGCAAACCGATTGATCGCCAAAAAGAAGGCATGGTACATTTTGTTGGTATTATGTTGTTAATGATTTTAATGATAGTCGTAACTTGGAACGATATTCAAAGATTTTTCTTTTAATAAATATTTATAAATAACGCAAAAGGTGTGGTTTTTATGAAACAAAGTAAAACATTTATCCCAACCTTACGTGAAATACCTGCTGATGCTGACGTTAAGTCTCATCAGCTATTATTACGTGCAGGTTTTATTCGTCAAAATACAAGTGGTGTCTATTCATATTTACCACTAGCAACAAAAGTACTTAAAAAAATAGAACAAATTGTTCGCGAGGAAATGGAAGCAATCGATGCTGTTGAATTGTTAATGCCTGCTTTACAACAAGCTGAGCTTTGGCAAGAAACAGGACGTTGGGAAGCATATGGCCCAGAGTTAATGCGTTTAAAAGACCGTCATAACCGTGATTTTGCATTGGGAGCTACACATGAAGAGGTTATTACTTCTTTAGTACGTGACGAAGTAAAATCTTATAAAAAATTGCCATTAACACTTTATCAAATTCAAAATAAATTCCGTGATGAAAAGCGCCCTCGCTTTGGTTTATTACGTGGTCGTGAATTTGTTATGAAAGATGCATATTCATTCCATGCTACTCGTGAAAGTTTAGATGAAACATATAATGATATGGTAAAAGCTTATACGAATATTTTCACTCGACTTGGCTTGAACTTCCGTGCAGTTATTGCAGATTCAGGTTCAATAGGCGGTAAAGATACACACGAATTTATGGTGCTATCTGAAATTGGAGAAGATACAATTGCTTTCTCTGATGAATCAAGTTTTGCTGCTAATATTGAAATGGCTGAAGTAAACGTTGAGTATAGTCATTCAAATGAAGATATGAAAGAACTTGAAAAAGTTTCTACACCTGACCAGAAGTCAATCGATGAGATTGTTGAATTCTTAAAAGTATCACCTGAGTCTTGTATTAAATCATTAGTATTTAATGTAGACGACGAACTAGTTGTTGTATTAGCTCGTGGAGATCATGAAATCAACGATATTAAATTGAAGAACGCACTTGATGCACAATCTGTTGAATTAGCAGATGACAAAGTTATCTTTGATTTATTAGGTAGTCATGTTGGTTCTTTAGGACCTGTAAAACTTCCGATTAATGTAAAAGTAATTGCGGATAATGCAATCAAATCTATCCGTAATGGTGTATGTGGTGCAAATGAAGATGGCTTCCACTATATTAATGTAAATCCAGGCCGCGATTTTGCAATTGATCGTTTTGAAGATTTACGATTTATTCAAGTTGGCGACCCATCTCCAGACGGAAAAGGTACTATTAAATTTGCTGAGGGTATTGAAGTTGGGCATGTATTCAAACTAGGTACAACATACAGTGACTCAATGAAAGCAACTTTCCTAGATGAGAATGGACGAGCTCAATCATTTATTATGGGTTGTTATGGTATCGGTGTGTCTCGCCTTGTAGCTGCGGTTGCAGAACAATTCCAAGATAGCTATGGTTTTGTTTGGCCAAAACAAATTGCGCCATATGATATTCACTTGATTTCAGTGAATGAAAAAGATGAAGCACAAAAGAATTTAACAGAAGAAACGTACAAATTATTACAATCATATCGTTATGATGTGCTTTATGATGATCGTAAAGAGCGTGCAGGCGTTAAATTTGCAGATGCAGATTTAATCGGGTTACCAGTACGTGTTACTATTGGTAAAAAAGCATCAGAAGGTATTTTAGAAGTGAAATTTAGACAGTCTGGCGAAACTTTCGAATGGGCTAAAGAAGAGTTAGTCGATCGTTTGAATAACTTTTTTCACGCTGAGTAATGTTCAATGAGTCAAAAAGGGGGAAGTACTTTAATGTACTTCTTTTCTTTTTTTACAGAAGGTAGGTGGGATAATGACAAACGAGCAAGATGCAAAGTTGAAGTTTCAACTACTGCTCCAACAAATTGATTTAACAGAAGACGTTTATATGCCTTATTTTAATGCTGCAGAATTAGCTAGAATGACCGTACACAAAAAAGAACGCGTTTGGCGATTTTCTCTCAAATTACCTGCGATTTTACCATTTGGGGTATATCGCGAATTTGAAACACGATTAACAAAGGCATTTTCGCAAATAGCACAAATTGAATTGGATATTGAAGCTCCGCAACAAATAATATCAAAGGAATTGGTAACAGATTATTGGCTAAAGGTGATTGAAGACATCGATGAACTATCACCACCATTGCGAGAAGGTTTAGTGAAACAGCTGCCTGAGTGGAATGGTCAGAAAATGATGATTAATTGTCAACAAGAGCTTGAAATGATGACACTTAAGAAAAAGTATACAGACATTATAGCGGACGCTTATGAAACCTATGGATTCCCGCATATGCCAATTGATTTCCAACTAAATGAATCAACTGAAGCATTAGCAGAAGCGCAACTTGCCTTTTTAGAACAACGCCGTATAGAAGAGGAAGCTTTTGCGAAAAAAGCTGTCGAAGATATGCAAAAGCGTGAAAAAGAACGCAATGATAATCCAAGTGGTGTAGACGTTTCAGACCGTCCATTCCAGCTTGGGGTCCCTATTAAGCCTGATGAAGCTATGATGGAAATTCAACAAATCCAAGATGAAGAACGCCGCATCACAATTGAAGGATTTGTCTTCGCTGCAGAAGTAAAAGAGTTGCGAAGTGGTCGATCACTTCTTACATTGAAAATTACCGACTATACTGATTCCATATTAGTGAAAATGTTCTCAAGAGATAAAGAGGACGCTGCACTTATGCAGCAGGCTAAAAAGGGTATGTGGGTGAAGGCGCGTGGCTCGGTTCAAAATGATACATTTGTTCGTGATCTAATTGTTATGGCACAAGATATTATGGAGATAAAACCTGTCTTACGTAAAGATACCGCTCCAGAAGGTGAAAAACGTGTCGAGCTACATCTTCATACTCCAATGAGTCAAATGGATGCTGTTACGTCTGTTGGTGATCTCGTTGCCCAAGCAGCTAAGTGGGGACATCCAGCAATTGCAATTACAGATCATGCTGTTGCTCAATCATTCCCTGATGCCTATAATGCTGGTAAGAAGCACGGAATAAAAATCTTATACGGACTAGAAGCTAATCTAGTAGATGACGGTGTACCTATCGCGTATGATGAACAGCATCGTTTACTTGAAACGGATACATTTGTTGTCTTTGACGTAGAAACAACTGGATTATCAGCTGCATACGACACTATAATCGAGCTCGCTGCTGTCAGAATCGTTAATGGTGAGGTTGTCGATAAATTTGAGAGTTTTGCAAATCCTCATCACCCTCTCTCTGCGACAACGATCGAACTCACAGGTATTACAGATGATATGGTTAGAAACGCACCTGAAGTTGTAGATATGATTAAAAAATTCCATGAATTTATCGGTGATGGAATAGTTGTCGCTCATAATGCTTCATTTGATATAGGTTTCTTATATGAGGCTTATAAAAAAGCAGGAATTGATGAAAAGAATCATCCGGTTATAGATACATTGGAACTTGCACGTTTCTTACACCCTGAAATGAAGAATCACAGATTAAATTCTTTATGTAAAAAATTCAATATAGAATTAACACAACATCACCGTGCTATTTATGATACAGAAGCTACGGGATTCCTACTTCTACATCTCTTAAAAGAAGCAGATGAAAAGGGCATTAAATATCACGATGATTTCAACAAAAATATCGGTGGAGGAGATTCATACAAACGAGCTAGACCAACACACTGTACAATTTTAGCAACTGATAATGTCGGTCTGAAGAATCTCTTTAAACTTATTAGCTTTTCACATACGCAAACTTTTTACCGTGTCCCTCGTCTTACACGCTCAATGTTGACGAAGTACCGAGAAGGATTAATTATCGGTTCAGCTTGCGATAAAGGTGAAGTTTTCACAACAGTTATGCAAAAATCAATGGAAGAAGCAGAACAAGTTGCAAAATTCTATGATTATTTAGAAGTGCATCCAAAAGCTGTATATTCACACTTAATTGATAGTGAACTTGTACGTGATGAGTGGAACTTAGAAGATATCATCCGTAAAGTTGTCAAGTTAGGAAAGAAATTAGACAAGCCTGTTGTGGCGACAGGGAATGTTCATTATTTAAATGAAAATGATGCTATATTCCGTCAAATTTTAATCCGTTCACAAGGTGGGGCAAACCCATTGAATCGTCATACATTACCAAAAGTACATTTCCGCACAACTAACGAAATGCTAGATGCATTTGCTTTTTTAGGTGACGATATTGCGAAAGAGATTGTTGTAACAAACCCTCAGAAAATTGCTAATATGATTGGTGATGTGAAGCCGGTAAAAGATGATCTTTATACACCTAAAATTGAAGGTGCAGATGAGGAAGTGCGTAATATGAGTTATGATATGGCGCACTCTATTTACGGACCCAACTTACCTGAGGTTGTAGAAGCACGTCTTGAAAAAGAGTTGAAATCGATTATTGGTCATGGATTCGCTGTTATTTATTTAATTTCACATAAACTTGTGAAGAAATCATTAAATGATGGTTATTTGGTAGGTTCAAGGGGATCGGTAGGCTCGTCACTTGTTGCAACAATGATGGAAATTACGGAAGTAAATCCTTTACCACCACACTATGTATGTCCAAATTGCCAGCATGCAGAATTTTTCGATGACGGTTCTGTTGGTTCAGGCTTTGACCTCCCGAATAAGGATTGTTCTGAATGTGGTACTCCTTATCAAAAAGACGGCCACGACATTCCGTTCGAAACTTTCCTTGGATTTAAAGGAGATAAAGTTCCTGATATCGACCTTAACTTTAGTGGTGAATATCAACCACAAGCCCACAACTATACGAAAGTATTATTTGGTGAAGAATATGTATATCGTGCAGGAACAATTGGTACCGTCGCAGAGAAAACTGCGTATGGCTATGTAAAAGGTTATGCAAGTGACAATAACTTAAATTTCCGTGGTGCAGAAGTAGACAGACTTGTACAAGGTTGTACGGGTGTTAAACGAACAACAGGGCAACATCCAGGCGGTATTATCGTAGTACCTGATTATATGGATATTTACGATTTCTCGCCGATTCAATTTCCAGCAGATGCACAGGATTCTGAATGGAAAACAACGCATTTCGACTTCCACTCAATCCATGATAACGTTTTAAAACTAGATATACTTGGCCATGATGATCCGACGGTTATTCGTATGCTACAAGATTTATCAGGAATTGACCCTAAAACAATTCCTACTGATGACGTAGAGGTTATGCAAATTTTCAATGGACCAGAGTCATTAGGTGTAACAGCTGAACAAATCAATTGTAAAACAGGTACTTTGGGTATTCCTGAGTTTGGTACACGATTTGTTCGTCAAATGTTAGAAGAAACGAAACCATCGACATTTTCAGAGCTTGTCCAAATTTCTGGTCTATCTCACGGTACGGATGTTTGGTTAGGAAATGCTAGTGAATTAATCCAAAATGGTACATGTGTGTTATCTGAAGTTATAGGCTGTCGTGATGATATTATGGTGTATTTAATCTATCAAGGATTGGAGCCATCCTTGGCCTTTAAAATTATGGAGTCAGTGCGTAAAGGTAAAGGTTTATCAGAAGAATTTGAAGCAGAAATGAAAGCCAATAAAGTGCCTGGGTGGTACATTGAGTCATGTAAGAAAATTAAATACATGTTCCCAAAAGCCCATGCTGCTGCATATGTATTAATGGCAGTGCGTATTGCATATTTTAAAGTACATTTACCAATTCTTTATTATTGTGCATACTTTAGTGTACGTGCTTCAGACTTCGATCTTATTGCGATGGTGAATGGTTCGCAGATGATTAAGTCAAAAATTGATGAAATTGATGCGAAAGGTTTAGAAGCTTCTACGAAAGAAAAAAGCTTGCTAACTGTCCTTGAGCTTTCTTTAGAAATGTGCGAACGAGGTTATCATTTCCAAAAGGTAGATTTGTATCGTTCTAAAGCAACGGAATTTGTGATTGATGGGGATAGTTTAATTCCTCCTTTCAATGCAATTCCTGGTCTTGGTAACAACGTAGCGTTTGCCATTGTTAAAGCAAGAGAAGATGGCGAATTCTTATCAAAAGAAGATTTACAACAACGTGGACGTGTATCAAAAACATTAATCGAATATATGGATAAACTCGGTTGTTTAGAAGGTATGCCAGATGCTAACCAACTCTCTCTGTTCTAGGGTTTATTTGCATTTCGGGCTATACTGTGCTATCATTTATTTAATTAATTTGTTGATAGAACGCCAGCAAAAGAGTGGGATTTCCCGCTCTTTTCTGTTGTTATGACAACATGAAGTGAGTCAGGAGGATTGTATGAGCAAAGTTATCTCAGCAGTGGAACAACTTGCAACGCCTATAGTAGAAGGGTTAAACCTTGAATTAGTCGAAGTTGAATTCGTTAAAGAGGGTCGCGATTGGTTTTTGCGCGTTTACATTGATACTCCTGAAGGAAGCATTGACATTGAACAATGTGCTCAAGTAAGTGAATTATTAAGTTTAAAGTTGGATGAATCTGATCCAATTGAACAAAATTATTTCCTTGAAGTGTCATCTCCAGGAGCAGAACGACCATTAAAAAAAGAAGCTGATTTTGAAAAAGCTATTGGTCAATTCGTGCATATTAAATCATATGAAGCCATTAACGGTATGAAAGTATTTGAAGGTTATTTAAGATCTTATACAGACGCAGGTGTAGAACTTGACGTTAAGATTAAAACAAGAAAAATTAAGGTCGTTATCGATAAAGATAAAATAGCATTAGCTCGTTTAGCAATCGATTTTTCTGCAGAAAGTTAATAGTAGGAGTGAAATAGACAATGAGTAAAGAATTGGTTGGTGCGTTAAATGCACTTGAAGCAAAAGGTATCTCTCGTGATATCATTATTGAAGCAATCGAGGCGGCACTTATTAATGCATATAAAAAGAATTACAACCAAGCGCAAAACGTGCGTGTTGATTTAAACCTTGACCGCGGTACAATGCACTTGTATTCAAGAAAAGATGTAGTAGAGGTAGTAGAAGACGATCGCTTACAAATCTCTGTAGAAGATGCGCAAGTTATCAACCCTGCCTATGAGATCGGTGATATCGTGGAACAGGAAGAAACACCACGTAATTTCGGACGTATCGCTGCTACTACAGCGAAACAAATCGTTACTCAACGATTCCGTGAAGCAGAACGTGGCATTGTCTATGAAGAATATGTAGATCGCGAAGATGATATCGTAAATGGTGTTGTAGAGCGTTTAGACCCACGTAATATTTATGTAGGTTTAGGTAAAGTCGAAGCGGTATTACCACAAAATGAACAAATTCAAGGCGAGTCTTATGCACCTCACGATCGTATCAAAGTGTATATTACGAAAGTTGAACGTACTTCTCGTGGACCACAAGTATACGTATCACGTACTCACCCTGGTTTACTTCGTCGTTTATTTGAATTAGAAGTTCCTGAAATCTTCCAAGGTACAGTGGAAATTAAATCAATCGCTCGTGAAGCTGGCGATCGCTCTAAAATTTCTGTCTTTGCACATAATGAAGAAGTAGATCCAGTAGGTTCATGCGTAGGTACAAAAGGTGCCCGTGTTCAAACAATTGTTAACGAACTAAACGGTGAGAAAATCGATATCGTTGAATGGTCAGAAGATCCTGTCGTATTCGTTGCAAACGCACTAAGTCCTTCAAAAGTTCTTGATGTACAAGTTGATGAAGAAGAAAAGTCAACTACAGTAGTAGTTCCTGATTATCAATTATCTTTAGCTATTGGTAAACGTGGTCAAAATGCTCGCCTTGCTGCGAAATTGACAGGCTGGAAGATTGATATTAAGAGTGAAACAGATGCAAGAGAATTAGGAATCTACCCAAGTCAATCTTCAACTGTTGTTTATGAGGAAGCTCAAGACGAAGAAGATGCAGATTATGACGTTGAGGTTGATTTATATAAAGACGACGAAGAATAAGTAAAAGCATTTGGTCATATGCAAAGTCTTCTTATAGAACCAATATGGCCAAAAGTTCTTACGCTAAAAGGAAGGTGTGTTCTTATGTCGATAAACAGAAAAATTCCTTTAAGAAAATGTGTAGCAACAGGTGAAATGTTCCCTAAAAAAGAGATGATCCGGGTTGTTCGTTCTAAAGAAGGCGAAGTTTCCGTTGATGTTACAGGCAAAAAGTCAGGTCGCGGCGCATATGTTTCAAAATCCGAAACAGCTGTTGCAGAAGCGAAAAAGAAAAATGTCCTGAAGCATCAGTTAGAAGTGGAAATTCCTGAACAAGTATATGAAGACCTTTTAAAAGTCATTCGCAAGGAGACGTTAACATGACGCCACAGCAATCTATTTTAAATTTACTTGGATTGGCTGCCAGGGCTCGTAAAATCGTTTCAGGCGAAGAACAAGTTATTAAAGAAGTGCGCAGTAATGGTGCGAAACTTGTTATTTTAGCAACAGATGCTTCTGCCAATACGCGCAAAAAAATGCAAGATAAATGTCATTCTTTCAACGTTGAGTTGCAGGAGTTCGGGACTAGATATGATCTCGGACATGCCACGGGGAAAGACGCACGGGTCTCATTAGCCATCGTGGATGACGGTTTTGCAAAAAAACTGTCCGAGCTTCTCAACGAAATCTAACCGGGGGTGAATACATGACAAAATTACGCGTCCATGAATATGCGAAACAAGTAAATAAGTCAAGTAAAGAAGTTATTGATCAGCTTACAAAGCTACAAATAAACGTCACAAACCATATGTCTACGTTAGAAAAAGATGCAGTTAGCAAACTAGATGGTGTATTTAAAATGAAAATTAACGCACAATCATCTCAAGGACCAAAAAAAACTGAGCACCAAAACAGAGGACAACAAGGGAATCGTCCGAACGCTAGAAAAGAAGAAAAAGCACCACAAACTAGCGCTGCTCAACCAAAACAAAATACTAATCAAGGAAGTACTATGAATAACAATTCCACTTCAAAAAACAACTCAAACTCAAACAATCGTTCTAACTCAAATGCAAAACCAAATACTAATTCAAGACCGAATTCAAACACAAGTTCAAGACCGAACTCAAACACAAGTTCAAGACCAAATTCGAATTCAAATACGAACACAAACTCAAGACCAAATACAGGTTCAAACAATAAACCAAATACGAATTCGAACACAAGAACCGGCACGAATACAAACTCTAGCCAAAACCGTAATACAAATCGTGGCCCTGGTGGTCAATCCAACCAACAAGGTGGAAACCGTAACTTTAACCAAAGAAAAAAACCAGGTATTAATGGTGGCCAACGTCGTAAACACAGACCACAACCAGTTGTACCTGCAGTGAAAAAAGAATTACCAGAAAAAATCACTTTCTTCGAATCATTATCTGTAGGCGAATTAGCGAAAAAATTAGGCCGTGAGCCATCTGAAATTATCAAAAAATTATTTATGCTTGGCGTTATGGCAACAATTAACCAAGAGCTTGAACAAGATGCTATCGAACTAATCTGTGCTGATTATGGTGTGGAAGTTGAGGAAGAAATTCGTATCGACGTAACAGACCTAGAAACTTACTTCGAGGGTGACCAAGAAGAAGTAAATACAAATAACATAACAGAACGCCCACCAGTTGTAACAATTATGGGTCACGTTGACCATGGTAAAACAACATTACTAGATTCGATTCGTAATACAAAAGTAACTGCTGGAGAAGCTGGCGGTATTACTCAACATATTGGTGCTTACCAAGTTGTAGTAAACGACAAGAAAATTACATTCCTAGATACACCTGGACACGCAGCGTTTACAACAATGCGTGCACGTGGTGCAAGAATTACTGACTTAACAATTTTAGTAGTTGCTGCTGATGACGGTGTAATGCCACAAACAGTTGAAGCAATCAACCATGCAAAAGCTGCGGAAGTTCCAATTATTGTTGCTGTAAACAAAATGGATAAACCAACAGCTAACCCTGATCGTGTAATGCAAGAGCTAACTGAGCATGGTCTAGTACCAGAAGCTTGGGGCGGCGAAACAATCTTTGTTCCAATCTCAGCATTAAAAGGAGATGGCATTGATTCATTACTTGAAATGGTATTGTTAGTATCAGAAGTAGGCGAGTTAACAGCTGATCCAAAACGTAAAGCTATTGGTACTGTAATCGAAGCCCAACTTGATAAAGGTCGCGGTTCAGTTGCTACTTTATTAGTACAAAATGGTACTCTTAACATCGGTGATCCAATTGTAGTCGGTCACGCTTATGGTCGTGTTCGTGCAATGGTTAATGATATTGGTCGTCGCGTGAAAACTGCAGGTCCTTCTACACCAGTTGAAATTACTGGATTAAGTGAAGTTCCACAAGCAGGCGATCGTTTTGTAGTATTCGAAGATGAAAAAACAGCTCGTCAAGTAGGGGAAGCTCGTGCAATGACAGCTATTCAAGCACAACGCTCTGAAAAACAACGAGTAACTCTTGATAATTTATTTGAACAAATGAGCCAAGGCGAAATGAAAGAATTAAACTTAATCGTTAAAGCTGATGTTCAAGGTACGGTAGAAGCAATGGCAGCTTCACTAATGAAGATCGATGTAGAAGGTGTAAATGTACGTATCATCCACACAGGTGCTGGTGCAATTACAGAATCTGATATTTCATTAGCTGCTGCATCAAATGCCATTGTCATTGGTTTCAATGTACGTCCAGATACTAATGCTAAACGCGCAGCTGAAGCTGAAGGCGTAGATATCCGTCTACACCGTGTTATTTATAAAGTAATTGAAGAAATCGAAGCTGCAATGAAAGGATTACTTGATCCTGAATTCCAAGAAAAAATTATTGGTTCAGCAGAAGTTCGTGAAACATTCAAAGTATCTAAAGTCGGCACAATTGCTGGTGGATACGTACTTGAAGGTAAGATTACGCGCGATAGTGGCGTTCGTGTTATCCGTGAGGGTATCGTTATTTTCGAAGGCGAATTAGACTCTTTAAAACGTTTCAAAGATGATGCTAAAGAAGTAGCTAAAGGTTATGAATGTGGATTTACAGTGAAAAACTTCAATGATATTAAAACAGAAGATGTTATTGAAGCATTCATCATGGAAGAAATTGTACGCAAATGATTGTCTACGCAGAGTGTGAATTCTTCATCCCTGCGGCCCATTCATTAAAAGAAAAACGTGCTGTCTTGCAACGTATGATTACCCGTACAAAACAGCGGTACAATGTTTCCATTGCAGAAATTGACCATCAAGATGTTTGGCAAAGAGCATTGCTCGCGATTGTTACTGTAGCTTCTTCTAAGGATGCAGCAGATCGTGAGCTCACTCGTGCTCTTCAACTTCTAGAATCAAATCCCGAATGGGAACGACTAAACATACAAAGAGAGTACTTATAAAAATTGAGGTGAAACGATTATGAGTATGCGCGCGAACCGTGTTGCAGAACAAATGAAAAAGGAACTCGGCGATATTATCGTTCGTAAACTTAAAGACCCTCGTGTCGGATTTGTTACTGTAACAGATGTTGAAGTAACAGGTGACCTCCAACAAGCAACAATTTATATTACTTGCTTAGGTACTGATAGAGAGCGTCAGGACACATTAAAAGGACTTGAAAAAGCAAAAGGCTTTATTCGTTCTGAAATTGGTCAACGTATTCGTTTAAGAATTACACCAGAATTATTCTTTGAGTTCGACTCATCAGCAGAATATGGTAATAAAATTGACACGCTTTTACGTCAACTACATGAATCAAAAGATCAATAATTGAAACAAGCCTGCAAACCTTATTATTTGCAGGCTTTTTCTGTCTTTAAAATAAAATTATATATAATAAAAAGGAGTTGAAACGAATGCAACATGGCATTCTTCCTCTATGGAAAGAACGGGGAATGACTTCTCACGATTGCGTATTTAAATTACGCAAAATATTGCAAACGAAAAAAGTAGGACATACAGGGACGCTAGACCCAGGTGTAGAAGGTGTTTTGCCGATTTGTATTGGCAATGCAACACGCCTAGCAGAATATTTGACAGACGCAGGTAAAACGTATGAGGCCGTAATTTCAATTGGTGCATCTACTACAACTGAAGATGCTGAAGGGGAAATAGTGGCAGAAGATAGTAGTGTCAAAACCATTTCTCGTGAACATTTATTACAGGTACTTGCTAATCTTACTGGAGAAATTTCACAAACACCACCGATGTATTCAGCTGTGAAAGTAAATGGACGGAAATTATATGAATACGCACGTCAAGGTCAGATTATAGAACGTCCATCTCGTAATGTAATGATTTATAGCTTAGAACTACTAGATGATGAATTGGTTTATGAGGGAGCTACTATCACTTTCCCAGTTCGCATTGCATGTAGCAAAGGGACATATATTCGCACTTTAGCTGTACAAATAGGTGAAGAGTTAGGGTACCCTGCGCATATGGCTTCACTAGTTCGCACAGCTTCTGGGAATTTCAGGAAGGAAGATTGTGTCACAATTTCTGAATTACGTGAAATTGCTGAGGCGGGGGAATTGGATAAAGTAATAATGCCAATTGAGCAAGCATTAACTAATTATCCAACTTTCCAAATTAATGAAGAGAATCATAAGCAAATTACAAATGGACAAGTACTTCCTATGCACTCATCTCTAGAAGAACATGATAAAATAGTATTTGTAGAAAGTGGGAGAGCGGTTGCTATTTATATTAAGCATCCAACAAAAGATGGGCTTATGAAGCCAGAAAAAATGTTCCCAGCTGTTGATTAGGAGGCAGTCTTTATGATGAAAGTAATTCAATTAATGTACCCTCACCAAATTAGTCATCCAAATATTGAAGGACCATATTCGCTTGCAATCGGCTTTTTTGATGGAGTACATCGAGGTCATCAAGCGGTGATTGGGCATGCGAAAAAGCAAGCACAAGAGAAAAACTTGAAAACAGCTGTTATGACGTTTGATCCTCACCCTTCGATTGTATTAGGCCAAAGTAAAGAACAAGTATTTTATATTACACCAATAAAGCAAAAGCTAGATATCCTTGAAAGTATGGGAGTTGATACGGTATTCGTCGTACGCTTCACTTCGGATTTTGCTAAGCTTAGTCCTAGTAAATTTGTAGATGTATTTATTCGTGATTTAAATGTAAAACATGTGACAGCAGGCTTCGACTTTACATTTGGTGCATTTGGTAAAGGAACGATGGTAGATATGGAGTCACTTAGCAATGAAGACTTTGGAGTTACTGTAATTGATAAGCAAGTTCAAGAAGAGGAGAAAATTAGCTCTACTAGAATTCGTAAGTTGTTACAAATGGGTGAAATGGAAGCCGTTCATAGTCTACTAGGAAGACCATTCCAAATTCCAGGTATTGTCGTACATGGTGATAAACGCGGTCGTCAGATTGGTTTTCCGACTGCAAACATTCAAGCGCATGAAGGAACGTTCATACCAGCAAATGGTGTTTATGCTGTAAGAATGCAAGTTCAAAATGAATGGTTCGATGGTGTTTGTAACGTGGGATATAAACCGACATTCAAAAACCCGGATGAAAAAAACTTATCAATTGAAGTACATATTATGGACTTCAACAAAAATATTTATGCTGAAGAAGTACAAATAGATTGGTATAAGCATTTAAGATCAGAACAAAAATTTGATGGAATAGATGCACTAAAAAGTCAAATCGAAATAGATAAGGCAACTGCAATGAAATATTTACGTGAACGTTAGATAATAGTTGATTCTATCAGGCGCTTATGTTACTATTTCATAAGTGAGTTGCTCTGCAACCACTGAACCATTGCTTGGCTTTCGAATCACCAACGTTTGCTCAGCATTTGGGGATATTTCAATTTAGGAGGTGAATAGGATGGCACTAACACAAGAACGCAAAAACGAAATCATTGCTGAATTCCGTGTACACGAAAGTGATACTGGTTCACCAGAAGTTCAAATCGCTATCCTTACGGAAGAGATTAACAACTTAAATGAGCACTTACGTACTCATAAAAAAGACCACCATTCTCGTCGCGGTTTATTCAAAATGGTTGGACGTCGTCGTAACTTATTAAAATATTTACGTGAAAATGACGTACCACGCTACCGTGAAATCATTACTAAACTCGGCTTACGTCGATAACATGCAATTTTGTGAAAGCGGGCTTGTCCCGCTTTTTCTTTATGCTTCAATAAACTAACCTCCTACAACAATTTGAATATAAAGAATTGAAATGTTTCGCATAAGCCTCCCTTTTTTGATAAACTAATAGTACTACATAAATACATGAATAGATGTTTTCTTTGAGAGAGGAGTTCAAATAAATGAACGAAAAAAAGGTTTATACCTATGAATGGGCCGGACGACCTTTACAAATCGAAGTAGGTCAGCTCGCAAAGCAAGCTAATGGATCGGTATTAGTACGTTATGGAGAAACAGTTGTACTATCAAATGCAACAGCTTCAAAACACCCAAAACCATTAGACTTCTTCCCATTAACAGTTAACTATGAAGAAAAATTATATGCAGTTGGTAAGATCCCTGGAGGGTTTATCAAACGTGAAGGACGTCCTTCTGAAAAAGCGGTTTTAACATCTCGTTTAATCGACCGTCCAATCCGTCCATTATTCCCAGATGGCTTCCGTAATGAAGTACAAGTAATCTCTATGGTTATGTCTGCAGATCAAGATTGCCCTTCAGAAATGGCAGCTATGCTTGGATCATCACTTGCACTAATGGTTTCTGATATTCCATTTGACGGACCAATCGCAGGTGTCCAAGTTGGGCTTGTTGACGATGAATTTATCGTAAACCCAACAGTTGCACAATGGGAAAAATCAACAATTAATTTAATAGTTGCTGGTACAAAAGATGCTATTAACATGGTTGAAGCAGGCGCTTTAGAAGTTCCTGAAGAAAAAATGTTAGAAGCTATTATGTTCGGTCACGAAGAAATTAAAAAAATAATTGCTTTCCAAGAAACAATTGCTGCTGAAGTCGGTAAAGAAAAAATGGAAGTAATATTACATGGTATAAATGAAGAATTATTTGCTGAAATTAACGCAGAATTCGGAACTAATATGATTGCTGCTATCCAAACTTATGAAAAGCATGCTCGTGAAGAAGCAATTAATGCTGTAAAAGCTGAAGTTATTGCTAAATACGAAGAAGCTGAAGCAGATGAAGCAACTTTAAAACAAGTTGGCGAAATTCTAGATAAAATGGTGAAAGAAGAAGTACGCCGTTTAATCACAGAAGATAAAATTCGTCCAGATGGTCGTAAATTAGATGAAATTCGTCCTCTATCTTCAGAAGTAGGTTTACTTCCAAGAGCACATGGCTCTGGTTTGTTCACACGTGGACAAACTCAAGCACTTTCAGTTTGTACTTTAGGTGCACTAGGTGATGTTCAAATTATTGATGGTTTAGGTGTTGAAGAGTCTAAACGCTTCATGCATCATTATAATTTCCCTCAATTCTCAGTAGGGGAAACTGGACCTATTCGTGGACCAGGTCGTCGTGAAATCGGACACGGTGCTTTAGGAGAACGTGCTTTAGAAGCTGTTATTCCAAATGAAAAAGACTTCCCTTATACGATCCGTTGCGTATCAGAAGTTTTAGAATCGAACGGTTCTACTTCACAAGCAAGTATTTGCGCTTCAACTCTAGCAATGATGGATGCAGGTGTTCCTCTTAAAGCACCAGTAGCAGGTATTGCGATGGGTCTTATTAAAAAAGATGAACATTATTCAATTTTAACAGATATTCAAGGAATGGAAGATCACCTTGGTGATATGGACTTCAAAGTAGCAGGTACTGCAAAAGGTGTTACTGCACTTCAAATGGATATCAAAATTGATGGTCTATCTAACCAAATTTTAGAAGAAGCGTTAACACAAGCTAAAATTGGTCGTATGCATATACTAGAGTCTATGCTTGCAACTATGCCGGAAAGACGTGATCACCTTTCAAAATATGCTCCGAAAATTATCATGGTTAAAATTAACCCAGATAAAATTCGCGACGTTATCGGACCTGGTGGTAAACAAATCAATAAAATTATCGAAGAAACTGGCGTGAAAATTGATACAGAACAAGACGGTACAATTTACATCTCTTCAGTTGATGAAGAAATGAACGCACGTGCAAAAGAAATCATTGAAAACATTGTACGTGAAGCAGTTGTAGGCGAATATTACATGGGTAAAGTAAAACGTATCGAAAAATTCGGTGCATTTGTTCAAATCTTCCCAGGTAAAGACGGTTTACTACACATTTCTGAAATTCAAGAAGAGCGCACTAAAGCGGTAGAAGATGTTCTTAAATTAGAAGATGAACTACTTGTAAAAGTCATTGAAATCGACAACCAAGGTCGTGTAAACCTTTCTCGTAAAGTAGTATTAAAAGAAGAAAAAGAACGCGCAGAGCAAAAGTAATCTGAGGACATCCGCAACAGGGGATTCCAATTCAATACTCCTCGTTCCTAACTTGAGTGTCTAAACATCATAAATGTTAAAATTATTGAGGTCGTCCGTTTCCAGAAAAACGGCGACCTCTTTTGCTTGTATTATAAGGAGGAAACTATTTGGTTACAAAACATATTTGTGCTAATGGAGTACGCATAGTTGCGGAAGATATACCGCATGTACGTTCAGTAGCAATGGGGATTTGGGTAAATGTAGGTTCTCGATACGAACAACCGCATGAGAATGGTATGACACACTTTATAGAGCATATGCTATTTAAAGGGACAGATACACGTTCAGCAAAAGATATAGCTGAACAATTTGATCGTATAGGAGGGCAACTCAATGCCTTCACATCAAAGGAAAATACATGTTATTATGCAGTAGTTCTTGATCATCATGCAGAAAAAGCAATTGAGATTTTGACTGATATGTTCTTCCATTCCAAATTTAGTCCTGAAGATATTGATAAGGAAAGACAAGTGATATTAGAGGAAATTGCAATGACGGAAGATGCACCTGATGATGATGTAGATGAAAGATTATGGCAGGCAATGTTTCCAAACAACGCATTAGGTTCGCCGATTCTAGGAACAACAGAAACATTACAAACCTTTAATCGTGAAAATCTTCTGGCATATATGCACAAGCATTATCGTCCCGAACAAGTTGTAGTTTCAATTGCCGGTCATTTGTCGCCAACGTTAATTCAAACGATTGAGAAATTATTCAATCAATTCCCAACAACAACTTCATATGAGCCTACAATTTTCACTTCGCCAACTTTTGTTCCAGCGAAAATTGAAAAGAAGAGTCAGGTAGAACAGTCGCATTTGGCATTGGGCTATCCAGGGTTAAGTATACAATCACCTAATCTATTAAGCTTAGTTGTGTTAAATAGTGTGTTGGGAGATTCTATGTCCTCTCGTTTATTTCAAGAAGTAAGAGAGGAAAAGGCGCTTGCTTATTCTGTCTACTCCTATTATTCTGCGTATCAAGATGCCGGTGCATTTGTGATTTATGCTGGCACTTCGCCACATCAGCTACCTTTGTTGCAGCAAACAATTACTCATTCTATCAATACGAAATGCCGAGAAGGTATTACTGAAAAAGAATTACTATTTGCAAAAGAACAACTTGAAAGTAATTTGCTTCTTGGATTAGAAACAGCGTATGATTTTATGAGTCGCAATGCTAAAAACGAACTTGTATTTGGTTATGATCGTACAATTGAAAAAGCACTAGCAGAACTCAAACAAGTAACTGTACAATCAGTAAATCAAATAATTAATGACCATTTAAAACAACCATTTGCAAGCTCCATCATTACACCAGCTAAGGGAAGCAACTAATGCCCTTAGCTTTTCTTTTGTTCTTTTTTCCTTTGAAGCAAAAAATCACTAAAAACAAGGCAAAAGCATATACATAATATACATGCGAAAAGGAGGGGAAGCATGCTCTTATCAGAGTTAGCTGAAAAAGAATTAATTCAAATGAATGATGGCATACGTTTTGGTATTTTGGCTGAGACCGAGTGTTTACTTGACCCAAAAACAGGTCAAATTTTTGGTTTTGAAATGATTCATAGAGGGCATCGAATTCCATTTAAAGCAAAATCACCAAAAATGCAAGAATATATCCCTTGGGATGAAATTGTTCTCATTGGGGAAGATCGAATTCTATTTAATCAAGTAAAACCAATGAATTCGGGGTTAACAGAATGACTGAAGAAAGATGGCTACTAATAGGAACGGACGCACGTTTTAAAAAGCTTGCAGTACAACTTTCAAAACCTAATCGAACGGTTGTGTACAAATATACTGATGAGTGGAATGAAGAGCTTTTAATGTTGAGCAAAAAGCTTCAACCAAATCGCATTGTTTTACCTATTCACCCACCTAAATGGTCATCAGATATGAATAGTTTTTTTAGTGTGGCAGAGAATGCAATGTTGTTTGTTGGAAGAACGACTCCAGAATTTAAACAACAGTTATCTACTACAAAAACTGTTTACTACCTAGAAGACGAACAATTTATTTGGCAAAATGCGAAGCTCACTGCAGAAGGGATGCTCAGATCATTCTACGATCATGAACAAAGATCAATGGATGGGCAACACCTAATTATTACAGGATTTGGAAGAGTAGCAAAGATGACTGCTGCATTATGTAGAGACCTAGGTGCTACAATCCATGTTATGGCACGCTCAGCAACTCAAATATATGAGGCGGAAGCTTTTGGTTATAAAGCTTCTGTTTTGGCGCCTGAGGCTTTTGAAAGTAAATCCGACTATATCATTAACACAATCCCTGTAAAATGGCTTACAAGCGCTTTTAGTGAGAAGTTACAATCATCTACTACAGTGTTTGATTTAGCATCAGCTCCAGGATGTCTGGCTTTTGAAGAACAACCTGATTTTGACTATATACAATTACCAGCATTGCCCGGGAAATTTTTCCCCCAAGATGCTGCAGATTTACTAATTCAAACGATTGAACTGCATAATGCAAAATATAAGGAGGGACATCATGCTTGATGGGAAGCGCATCGGCTTTGGCATAACTGCATCACATTGTACGTATGAAGAAGTTGTACCAAAAATCAAACATCTCAGAGATGAGGGTGCAACAGTGGTGCCTATTATTACCCACTCAGTATTGCATGCGGCAACCAGATTTGGTACAGGGGAAGAGTGGATTGCGAAAATAGAGGAAGTTGCAGGTCATAAAGTGATTAAGACAATGGCGGATGCAGAGCCACTTGGTCCGAGGAATCCACTAGATTGTATGGTAATTGCACCGATGACTGGGAACTCACTCAGTAAATTCGCTAATGCGGCAACAGAATCCCCAGTTTTAATGGCAGCGAAAGCGACACTTCGTAACGGTAGCCCAGTTGTCATCGGAGTTTCTACGAATGATGCTTTGGGGTTAAATGGAATGAATCTCATGAAACTCCTAAATACGAAGAATATTTTCTTTATACCATTTGGGCAAGACGACCCATATAAGAAGCCAAATTCATTAATTTCCGATTTTACAAAAATAAATGAAACAGTAATAAATGCGTTAGAAAAGAAACAATTCCAACCATTATTGATTCAATATACTAAATAATTTAATTTTTATACACAATTATGAAAAATTATGATACAATAGCGCCATTATCAATGTTGAGTTGAGGAGAGATGTATGATGACTAAGCAATATACAGTAGCTGTCGTAGGAGCTACAGGAGCAGTAGGGACAAAAATGATGGAGCAGCTTACTAAGCGTAAATTTCCGATTGGTAAGATTAAATTATTAGCTTCAAAAAAATCTGCTGGAAAAGATATTACATTTAATGGTCAGTCATACACGATTGAGGAAGCAACACCTGAAGCATTTGAAGGTGTAGATATTGCGCTATTCAGTGCAGGTGGTGCTGTATCAAAAGTGTTAGCACCAGAAGCAGCAAAACGTGGTGCTGTTGCAATTGATAACACAAGTGCTTTCCGAATGGATCCAGAAGTACCGCTTGTTGTACCTGAAGTAAACCCAGGTGATTTGGCTAAACACAAAGGGATTATTGCCAATCCAAACTGTTCAACAATTCAAATGGTAGCAGCACTAGAACCAATTAAAAAAGCATTTGGTTTATCAAATGTAATCGTATCTACATATCAAGCAGTATCTGGTTCAGGTATAAATGCCATTGAAGAGCTTAAAACACAAAGTGGTGAGTGGGAAAAAGGTAAAGAAGTGGAAGCGAATGTATTACCAGTTAAAAGCGATAAAAAACATTATCCAATCGCTAGAAACGTTATTCCACAAATTGATGTCTTCACTGAAAATGGCTTCACATACGAAGAGATGAAAATGATTAATGAAACGAAGAAAATTATGCATATGCCAGAGCTTCCAGTCGCAGCAACTTGTGTACGCGTACCAGTTGTATCAGGACACTCTGAATCTGTTTATATTGAAGTAGAAAAAGATAATGTGTCAGTCGAAGATGTAAAGAAGGTACTTGAAAACGCTACTGGTATATTACTAGTTGACGATATTACTGCACAAGGTTATCCAATGCCAATTTATGCAGAAGGCGAAGATGAAGTATTTGTGGGCCGTATTCGCAAAGATTTAGCGAAGGATAATGGCTTCCATTTATGGATTGTTGCTGACAACCTTTTAAAAGGTGCGGCACTTAATTCTATCCAAATCGCAGAAGCTTTGATTGAAGAAGGTATAATCTAGGGGGGCATCATATATGAATATAGGGAATGTAGCAACAGCATTGATTACTCCATTTCACGAAGATGGCTCTATCCATTATGAAATGGTGGCAAAAGTAGTAGAACATCTAATTGCAACAGGGACTGATTCAATTGTTGTTTGTGGTACAACTGGAGAATCGCCAACATTAACACATGAAGAGAAAATGCATCTTATCCAGTTTGTTGTTGAAACCGTACGTAAACGCGTTCCAGTAATTGCAGGTACAGGAAGTAATAATACGGCGGAATCGATTCAAGCAACAAAAGAAGCTGAGGCAGCTGGTGTTGATGGGGTTATGCTCGTGACACCATATTATAATAAGCCTAGCCAGCGCGGTATGTATGCTCACTTTGCAGCGATTGCTAAAGAAACAACGTTACCGGTTATGCTTTACAATATTCCTGGACGGTCAATTGTAAATCTATTACCTGAAACAATTCTAGAATTAAGTAAAATATCAAATATACAAATTGTGAAAGAAGCAAGTGGTAGTCTTGATCAAATGACAGAAATTCTAGCAGGTGCACCTGCTGGATTCAAAGTTTACTCGGGTGATGACGGTTTAACTTTGCCGCTTTTAGCGGTTGGAGGTTCTGGTATTATTTCTGTAGCGGCACATGTTGTTGGGGATGATATGCAGAAAATGATTCAAGCATTTAAAGATGGGCGCCATGAGGATGCAGCATTTATACATCAAGCATTATTACCTTTAATTCGTGCCTTGTTCGCAACTCCGAATCCTACGGCAGTTAAATATGCTCTTAGTAAATTAAATATTTCATCTGAAACAGTTAGGTTGCCATTAGTGGAATTGACTGAACAAGAAAAAGCACATTTTGATATAGTTTGGGAACATTATCTAGCAAAACAAAAACAGTTCCAATAAAAAAATGGAATGGGTGATAAAACCCATTCTTTTTTTGTTTGTGAAAACGGTCTACTACCGATATAATAAAAACAAGTGGATGCTGTTCGGGATTATTTTTAGGAGGAAAACAAGTGGTTAAAACAAAAAATGAAGTAATACGAGTAATACCTCTAGGTGGGGTTAGTGAAATCGGCAAAGCAATGTATGTCGTTGAAATTGATGACGAGCTATTTGTAGTCGATAGTGGACTAATGTTCCCAGAGGATGAGATGCTAGGAATCGATTTTGTTATTCCAGACATTTCATATTTAGAAGAAAACAAAACAAGAGTAAAAGGGATCTTCTTAACACATGGTCATGAAGACGCAATTGGCTCAATTGCGTACCTATTACAAAAAGTCAATGCACCAGTATATGGTTCAAAACTTACAATTGCTTTAGCGAAAGAACATTTAAAAGAATTGCCCGCTCCACAACAAGTAAAATTCTTTGAAGTGACAAGCAAAAGTCGTATGAATTTCCAAACGACGTATGTGACGTTTTTCCATACAACGCACAGTATTCCAGATTCACTTGGCGTTGCGTTCCATACATCTGAAGGTGCAATCGTACACACTGGTGAATTTAAATTTGACCAATCAGCACAAGGTAAGTACAAGCCCGATATCGCTAAAATGGCTGGACTTGGTGAAGAGGGTGTCTTCATCTTAATGTCTGATTCAACAGAAGCAGAACGCCCAGGATATACAATCTCAGAATCGATTATCCGTGAAAGATTATCAAAAACATTCCATCGTGCAGAAGGAAGAATCCTTGTAGCACTTTATGCATCAAATTTCATCCGTATTCAACAAGTATTTGATCAAGCGGCAGCATCAAATCGTAAAATTGCTGTTGTAGGTCGTAGCCTAGAAAATGTTTTTGAAGTTGGTATGCGTTTAGGTTATCTTTCTGTTGATCCAGAAAGAATTATTCCAGTAAGTAAAATCAATGATTACCCTGAAAATGAAATTGTTGCAATTGTAACAGGTAATCAAGGAGAGCCTTTAGAAGGTCTTGAGAAAATCATTCGTAAGCATCATCGTGATATTCGCATTAAACCTTCTGATACTGTATTGATTACTTTCACACCTTCTCCAGGTATGGAAGTACAAATTGCTGAAACAATGAATAGCCTTGCCAAAGCAGGCGCTAAAGTAATGTCAGCCGATAAAAAGGTACATGTATCTGGACATGGTTCGCAAGAAGACCTCAAATTAATGCTTAATCTTATGAAACCAAAGTACTTTATTCCTATTCAAGGGGAATATCGTATGTTAATAGCACACTCTAAACTTGCTCAAGAAACAGGTCTGTCGAAAGCGCAAATTTTCATCGCTGATAAAGGCGATATTGTAGAATACAAAAACGGAAAAATGCGTATGAGCGGCCGTGTAACTGCTGGTAATGTTTTAATAGATGGCATTGGTGTTGGTGATGTCGGTAACATCGTTTTACGCGATCGTAAATTATTAAGTCAAGATGGTATCTTTATTGTTGTTGTTACTATTGACCGTCAACACAAAAAAATTGCTTCAGGTCCGGAAATTTTATCTAGAGGATTCGTATATGTTCGTGAATCAGAAGAACTAATGGAAGAGTCTGCAGCACTAGTGAAGAATGTTGTCGAAAAGTATGTGAATAAAGGTACGTATGAATGGACAAACATTAAACAAGAAATCCGTGATACGCTAAATTCCTATTTATTCCAAAAAACAAAGCGCCGCCCAATGATCATCCCGATTATTATGGAATATTAATGCGTAGCGGATACAAAGGATTTCCTAGCCGATTTATGGTGGGAAATCCTTTTTTCCTTTAAAAAAGAAAGGCAGGTCAGAAAATTGGCTACAAAAAAGAAAAAAGCAACAAAACCTAAAAAGCCAGAACAAAAACTAACTATGCACCCTCTGATGTATGAAATCATCGGTCTCCTATTGGTGGGAATTGCCATCATTACATTCTTTGAATATGGGTTAGTTGGCCGATTCTTTCAAACAACTGCTATGTTTTTATTTGGTAATTGGTCAATTGCTGTACCATTTATGCTTATTCTTAGTGCCCTTATTTTAATGATTCGTAGAACCGTTCCGAATATGAAAAACCGAACAATTCTAGGTTGTGCTTTTATATTAGGGAGTCTAGCTTTATTTAGTCATATTGCACTGTTTGAACAATTACTAAATGGAAATGAAATTGGAAGTAATTCCGTATTAAAAGAAACATGGAGAATACTCATAACGAGTGGTGGTATTGAAGAACGTAGTCTATCACTTGGTGGAGGGATAGTAGGCGCTTTATTATTTGCTTGCTTCTTTGTTTTATTTGACTCTGCCGGAGCTTCTATTGCTAGTTGGTTAATGTTATTTATTGGGATCATTTTATTAACTGGGAAGGCATTAGTTCCATACTTAATGCAAAAGATGCCTGAATGGCAAACAAAATGGAGAGAACGTCGTACCCAAGCGAAAAGCGCGAAACAAGCAAGAAGGACTCCGCAAAAACAAGAAGCACCAAAAGCTTCATCACGTCGCGCTCGTAAATCTGCAAAAGATAAGGCAACGCAACAAATTGAAGAAAATCTTGAAGCTGCCACAGACGTAGAGCTTCCTGTCCATAAGGAACCGATTATTTCAGCTTTTACACAACGTATTGTAGAACCTGAAGTAATACCTCAGGATATAGAACCAGAAGAAGAAATAGAGATTCAACCAATGGAGGGTGATGAGGTTATTGAAAATGTCAATTACCAATTACCGGCAATGTCTTTGTTAAAACCACCACCACATGTTGATCAAAGTGGAGAATTTACATTGATTCAAGCAAATGCACGAAAGCTTGAACAAACTTTTCAATCGTTTGGTGTGAAAGCAACCGTAACAGAAGTACATTTAGGTCCAGCTGTTACAGAGTATGAAGTACTTCCAGATAAAGGCGTTAAAGTAAGTAAAATTGTCGGTTTGCAAGACGATTTAGCATTAGCATTAGCAGCTGAAGATATACGTATTGAAGCACCTATTCCGGGAAAATCGGCTGTCGGTATCGAAGTACCAAACAAAGAAGTGGCAATTGTTAGTTTGCGTGAAGTGTTAGAAGCAAAAGAAAATAATCAACCTAATGCCAAACTACTAATTGGTTTAGGTAGAGATATTACAGGTGAAGCGAAGTTGGCCCAGTTAAATAAAATGCCACATTTATTGGTAGCTGGTTCCACAGGTAGCGGTAAGAGTGTTTGTATTAATGGCATCATAGTAAGTATATTAATGCGTGCAAAACCTCATGAAGTGAAACTCATGATGATTGACCCGAAAATGGTTGAGCTAAATGTTTATAATGGCATTCCGCATCTGTTAGCTCCAGTTGTTACAGATGCACGTAAAGCTTCTCAAGCTTTGAAAAAAGTTGTATCTGAAATGGAGCGCCGTTATGACCTGTTTTCACATACAGGAACACGTAATATTGAAGGCTACAATGGGCATGTTGATACGTTTAATGCTGAAAATGAAGAGAAACATCCAAAATTACCATTTATTGTAGTTATTGTTGATGAACTAGCGGATTTAATGATGGTTGCCTCGAGTGATGTAGAAGATTCCATTACTAGACTTGCCCAAATGGCACGTGCAGCAGGTATTCACTTAATTATCGCAACGCAAAGACCAAGTGTCGATGTCATTACGGGGGTCATAAAAGCAAATATTCCATCTCGAATTGCTTTTGCAGTATCCTCTTCAATTGATTCTCGTACAATTTTAGACATGGGCGGAGCAGAACGTCTTCTTGGAAGAGGTGATATGCTATTTTTACCAGCAGGACAATCGAAACCTGTTCGAGTCCAAGGGGCCTTTTTATCAGATAATGAAGTACAGGATGTTGTTGATTTTGTTATTAGTCAACAAAAAGCACAATATCAAGAAGAGATGATTCCAACAGAAGAGGACGATCTAAAGAACTTAGATGACACAGATGATTTGTATGAAGAGGCAGTACAATTAGTAATGGATCAAGAAACGGCATCGGTATCTTATTTGCAAAGAAAGTTAAAAGTGGGGTATGCTAGAGCGGCTCGTATAATGGATCAGATGGAAGAAAGAGGAGTTGTAGGTCCTGCTGAAAAAAGCAAGCCACGTCAAGTCCTTATCGGAAGATGATAATGGTAAAATTTTCTGTATCAAAAAAATACTAAAATAACTACAGTTATAAAAAAAAAAAACTGTTTTAGCACAGTTTTTAAAAAAACCTATTTATTTACCTAAATAATAATGGTATAGTAACGAATTAGTAGGAATGTTTTACGTCAGATGTCTGATCTCTGATCTCTCTAGGTGGTGGTATGTATGACGATTAAAACAGATAGTCGGCATTTGTATCTCCAAGTAATTGATCGTTTGAAAGAAGATATTGAAAAAGGAGTTTTTAAAGAAAAAGAAAAACTCCCATCTGAATTCGAATTATCCAGGACACTTGGAGTCAGTCGTGCCACTCTACGTGAGGCACTTAGACTGTTGGAAGAAGAAAACATCATTATTCGTCGACATGGAGTAGGAACATTTGTAAATCCAAAACCTGTGTTTACATCAGGAATTGAACATTTATCAAGTATTTCTTCTATGATCATAAATGCTGGAATGGAACCCGGAACAAACTATTTAAGTTCATTCGGGTTGCCAGCTTCTGAGGAAGATGTAAAACGCTTTCATTGCGAAGAAGACGAAACTATCATATCAATTGAAAGAGTTCGTACTGCGAACGGAGAGCCCGTAGTCTATTGTGTGGACCAAGTACCTTCAAAGTATTTGCCTAATGATTTTTCAACTCGTGAAGATTCTTCAATCTTTTCTGCGATAGAAGAATCTGGTGATATTCATGTCGCGTATGCAATCACATTTATCGATCCGGTTGGTTTTCATAACCAAGCATCTCCAATTTTAGAGTGTGAGCCTGAAACAGCTCTCCTCGTTCTAAAACAGCTCCACTATGATGATAACGATCGAGTGGTGTTATATTCTAAAAACTATTTTAGAGCTGATAAATTTAGCTTCCATGTAGTTCGAAAACGTGTGTAAAACTGTATGCATTCCTGCTAACATCAAACACTTTTGGGGGGACTCCAATTGAAAAAACGTAAATTTGGCTTAGCACTTTCAGTAGTACTAGCTGCTGGTACTTTATTAGGTGCTTGTGGTTCTAAAGATGATACTTCTAAAGGTGACAAAGAAAACAACTTCTCTGTTGCAATGGTTACTGACCTTGGCGGTGTGGATGACAAATCATTCAACCAATCAGCTTGGGAAGGTATCCAAAAATTCGGTAAAGACAATGATTTGAAAAAAGGTGACGGTGGTTATGACTACGCACAATCTACGTCTTCTTCAGATTACAACACGAACTTAACTAGTATGGTACGTCGTAACTTTGATCTTGTATTCGGTGTAGGTTACTTGATGGCTGATTCTATCAAAGAAGTTGCTGATCAAAAACCGGATTCTCAATTCTCAATTATTGATGCTGAAGTTGATGCTCCAAACGTAACTTCTATCTTGTTCAAAGAGCAAGAAGGTGCATTCCTTGCGGGAGTAGCTGCAGCTAGCGTTACAAAATCAAACAAAATTGGTTTTGTAGGTGGTCTTGATATTCCTGTAATTAACCGCTTCCATGCTGGATTTGTTGAAGGTGTTAAAGCTGTAAATCCTGATATTAAAGTTGATGTTCAATATACAGGTGCTTTTGATAAAGCAGAACTTGGAAAAACAACTGCTAACCGTATGTTTACTACAGGCGTAGATGTAATTTTCCACGCTGCTGGTGCAACAGGTAATGGTGTTTTCACTGAAGCAAAAGAACGTAAAACTAAAGACCCTAATGCAAATGTATGGGTAATCGGTGTAGATGCTGACCAATACAAAGAAGGACAAGTTAACGATAAAACTAACGTTACTTTAACTTCTGTTATGAAACGTGTAGATGTTGCAGTACAAGACGTTGCGAAACAAGCTAAAGAAGGTAAATTCCCAGGTGGAGAAACTTTAGTTTACGGTTTATCAGACAATGGTATGGCATTAGCAGATTCTCATGGTGCTATTTCAGATGAAACTATGAAAAAAATCGATGATTATGCTAAACAAATCGCTGACGGTAAAATTAAAGTTCCAGAAAAAGTAGAAAAAAAGAAATAATTTAAGTTAAGTCGTCATCATAAAGGCTAGTTAACTATTAGTCTTTATGATGATTTTTATCTGCATAAATTAATAGATAAAAGGTTTTGAATTTTTTTGAATTTCAAAATCTTTCCTGTATTAATTTTTTTAACCTATGTTAATTTATTAATAACAACAAATATAATTTACAGTGTCCAAGGGAGTGAACACATTGGAATATGTGATAGAAATGCTAGGTATTCGGAAACAATTCGGATCTTTTGTAGCTAATGATAATATCACCCTTCAGCTGAAAAAAGGCGAAATTCATGCATTGCTTGGAGAAAATGGTGCAGGAAAATCGACTTTAATGAACGTGCTTTTCGGACTTTATCAACCTGAAGCTGGGGAAATTCGTGTAAATGGAAAGAAAGTTAAAATTTCTGACCCGAATGTAGCGAATGACTTAGGTATTGGAATGGTTCATCAACACTTCATGTTAGTTGAAAACTTTACAGTAACAGAAAATATTATTTTAGGTAGTGAACCTACTAAAAAGGGCATTGTTAATATCAAAGATGCAGCGAAAAAAGTAAAAGCACTATCTGAAAAATATGGATTGAATGTGGATCCATATGCAAAAATTGAGGATATTTCAGTCGGTATGCAACAACGTGTAGAAATTATTAAAACGTTGTATCGTGGGGCAGAAAACATTATTTTTGATGAACCTACAGCGTCATTAACACCACAAGAAATATCAGAATTGATTCAAATTATGAAACGTTTAATTGCAGAAGGTAAATCTATTATCTTAATCACTCATAAATTGCAAGAAATTATGGAAGTTTCAGATAGGGTCACTGTTATCCGTAAAGGACAAGGTATTGGAACTGTAACAACTTCAGAAACATCTCCAGATCAATTAGCAGAATTAATGGTTGGACGCCAAGTTGAATTTAAAACTAAAAAGGCAAAGGCTAATCCAAAAGAAGAAATTTTAAAAATTGAAAACTTAGTCGTAACTGACTACAGAAATATTGAAAAAGTGAAAGGTTTAAATCTTTCGATACGTAGTGGTGAAATTGTCGGTATTGCTGGTATTGATGGTAACGGACAGTCCGAATTAATAGAAGCAATAACAGGTCTCCGTAAAGTTAAGTCAGGCACAGTTTCGTTAAACAATCAGAACATCACAAATTTAAAACCGCGTGATATTACGGAATCTGGTGTTGGTCATATACCACAAGATCGTCATAAGCACGGTTTAGTATTAGATTTCCCAATCGGCCACAATATTGCACTACAAACTTATTATCAGTCTCCAATTGCAAAAGCTGGAGTAATAGATTATAGCAAAATCTCTGAACTTGCGCAAAGAATTATGAAAGAATACGATGTTCGTTCAGGTCATGGTGAAGTTACACCTGCTCGTGCATTATCAGGTGGTAACCAACAAAAAGCAATTATTGGTCGTGAAGTAGATCGAAATCCAGATTTACTAATTGCTGCATTACCAACACGTGGTTTAGATGTCGGTGCAATCGAATTCATACACCAACGTTTAATCGAACAACGTGATAATGGAAAGGCAGTTCTATTAATTTCATTTGAACTAGACGAAGTTATGAATGTTTCTGATAGAATCGCAGTTATATATGATGGTCAAATTATCGATACTGTGACGCCAAATGAAACGACTGAGCAAGAGTTAGGTCTATTAATGGCAGGTCAAGGTCGACAATTAAACAATGGACAAGTAAAGGATGGTGACGAATAACATGTCGAAGAAATTGACTAATATCCTCGTCCCTGTGATTTCAGTAATACTAGGATTACTTGTCGGCGCAATTGTTATGCTTGTAAGTGGTTATGACCCTGTACAAGGCTATATTGCTCTTTGGGAAGGTATCTTTGGGGATATGTTTACGCTTGGTGGAACTGTCCGACAAATTACACCTTATATTTTAGCAGGTTTGGCAGTAGCATTTGCATTCCGCACAGGTTTATTTAATATCGGTGTTGAAGGTCAATTAATTATGGGTTGGTTAGCAGCTGCTTATGTAGGTTATGCTTTTGAATTACCAGCTATAATTCACCTTCCGTTAGCTATATTAGCAGCTGCAGTAGCAGGAGCACTTTGGGCTTTTATCCCAGGGATATTAAAAGCAAAATTACAAGTGCATGAAGTTATCGTTACAATTATGATGAACTATATTGCACTACATGTCGCCAACGCAGTGATTAAGACACTCTCTGATAATGGAGAAAAAACACCGATGATTCATGAATCGGCATCATTACGTTCGACTTTTTTAGATAATTTAACAGATTATTCACGTATGCACTACGGTTTTGTAATCGCTTTAGTAATGGTTGTTATTATGTGGTTTATTTTAGAGAAAACAAAACGTGGTTTCGAACTTAAAGCTGTTGGATTTAACCAAAATGCTTCTGAGTACGCAGGTATGAATGTTAAAAATAATATTATTCTTGCTATGGTAATTTCAGGTGCATTTGCAGGTCTTGCAGGTGCAATGGAAGCACTAGGAACATTCGGTAATATGACAGTTCAAGCAGGCTTTACAGGTATCGGTTTTGACGGTATCGCAGTTGCTTTACTCGGTGCAAATGCACCGTTCGGCGTATTATTAGGAGCAATATTATTCGGTGCATTAAAATTCGGATCATTAAATATGCCGAACGTAGGAATTCCGGTAGAAATCGTTTCGATTGTAATAGCATTAGTTATTTTCTTTGTAGCTTCAGGTTATATCATTAGAGTATTCCTTGAAAGATTGAGCAAGAAAAAGGAGGCGAAATAACATGAGCTTTTTGGAAGTGTTATATTTCCTAGTTCCTACTGCAATTTTTTATGCAGCGCCTCTAATTTTAACAGCTATCGGTGGTGTGTTCTCTGAACGTTCGGGCGTAGTTAATATTGGGCTTGAAGGTTTAATGGTAGTAGGTGCATTTGCAGGGATCGTGTTTAACTTAACATATGTCGATACATTTGGTGCTTGGACACCTTGGATTGCATTAATAGTAGGTGGACTTGTTGCGGGTATTTTCTCGATATTACACGCAGTAGCAGCTATTTCATTCCGTGCCGATCAAACGGTTTCAGGGGTAGCAATCAACTTACTTGGTCTTGCAGTGGCATTATTCTCTGTGAAAATGCTTTACGATAAAGGGCAAACAGATATGATCAAAGTTCGTTTCCCTCGCTTTAATATTCCTTATCTAGAGGATATTCCATTAATCGGACCTATGTTCTTTAAGGATGTTTATGGAACTTCAATTCTAGCAATTGCGGTAGCGATTCTTGCTTGGGTAATTATTTATAAGACACCATTTGGTTTACGTTTACGTGCTGTAGGAGAACATCCAACTGCTGCAGATACAATGGGTATAAATGTAACTAAAATGCGTTATATCGCCGTTATCATTTCAGGTGTTTTAGGTGGTATTGGTGGTGCGATCTATTCGCAAACAATTTCTGGGGATTTTGGCCACGGAACAATTAATGGTCAAGGTTTCATGGCTCTTGCAGCAATGATTTTTGGTAAATGGCATCCACTTGGTGCTTTAGGAGCGGCAATTTTCTTCGGATTTGCGCAATCATTAAGTATAGCAGGGAACTCGATTCCGTATATTCAAGATATTCCAGCTGTTTACTTGCATATTTTACCGTATGTATTAACAATCTTCGCTGTTGCTGGTTTTATTGGTAAGGCAAATGCACCTAAAGCAGTTGGCCAACCATATATTAAAGGTAAGCGTTAATTTTTCATTAAAAAGAAGGGACTGGGCATTCGCTCAGTCTTTTTCTTTATGAATAAAGACTCTTTAATAGCAAGTATTTGTACATACATTGCCTGAAGTTGCTTTTTTATTTAAAAGGCATGTATAGTGAGTGTAATGGTTTGTTATATTAAAGAGATAGGAGGGGTCTACATGTTTCAAACTATTCAAGTAGCAAAAGGTGTCAATATTCATACAAGAACAACTGATCAATTTAAAACTGTTAATTTTTCAGTGAAATTTAAAAGACCTTTAACTGTCGAGGGTGCTTCAGAAAGAACGGTATTAACAAACGTACTACAACATAGTAGTGCAAAATATCCATCTACTGCTGCAATGCGTATGTATTTAGATGATTTATACGGCACTGTTTTGTATTTTGACACTACTAAACGTGGTAATGAACATACTGTATTATTAAATGTTGAAACAGTTAATGATCAATATTTAAAAAATGGGGAAGTTTTAGGGAAAGTGCTCGAACTTATGAATACAGTGCTATTTGAGCCTAACTTCGATAATGGTGTATTCCGTGAAAATATTGTCGCTCGTGAAAAAGAAATGGTGATTGAGCGAATTCAATCTGTTTTTGATGATAAATCACGCTATGCCCAACAGAAATTATTGAATATTATGCGCCCGAATCATCCAGCATCTATCTCTGCTAACGGAACAATTGAAGATGTTAAAAAAGTAACGCCAACGTCATTAGTTAAAACGTACGAAGAGATGTTAGCTAATGATTTAATCGATATCTATGTCGTTGGGGATATTGATGAAAAAACAATAGTAGAAAGCTTGAAAAAAGCTTTACCATTTGCTGACCGTGCAGTGGAACATGCACCTCATCAAACTGTAGAAAGTAAACCAACAGAAACGTTTGTCAGTGAACAGCAAGATATGAAGCAAGGTAAATTACATATCGGCTATCATACACCTGTCACTTTCACGCACCCTGATTTTCCTAAAATGCAAATTTTTAATGGCGTTTTTGGTGGATATCCACATGCAAAATTATTTATGAATGTACGTGAAAAAGAAAGTATGGCTTATTACTGCTCAAGCTCATATTCTGCACAATATGGGTTAGTATTCGTCATATCAGGAATTGATGCCAACAAAGAGAAAAAGGCAATTTCATTAATCGACGAACAACTAGTTTCGATTCAAAAAGGTGACATTACAGATTTAGAATTAGCACAAACAAAAGCGATGTTAACAAACCAAATAAAAGAAGCACTTGATTCAGCAAGAGGGCAAATCGAAATATATGATCAATATAAAGAATTACCTACAGAGTTCTCGGTAGAAAATATGGCCGCGAAATGGCAAGCAGTAACAAAGGAAGATGTAGTTAATATGGCAAAACAAGTAGAAAAAGAAACAGTATATTTCTTAAGAGGTAAGGAGGATGCTGCAGAATGAAAACAATCGAATTCGATCAATTAGACGAAACGCTTTATTATGAAAAGCTAGATAATGGATTAGATGTTTATATTTTGCCGAAAAAAGGCTTCTCTAAAACATTTGTCACTTTTACTACAAAATATGGTTCCATCGATCGTTCATTCATACCGCTTGGTGAAACTGAAGCAATTACAGTCCCAGATGGTATTGCACATTTTTTAGAGCATAAAATGTTTGAAAAAGAAGATGGTGATGTATTCCAAAAGTTCGGTGAAAAGGGTGCTTCAGCAAATGCTTTCACATCTTTCACAAGAACAGCGTATTTATTCTCTGCAACAGATCATTTATATGAGAGTACGAAAACTTTACTTGATTTCGTACAACAACCATATTTCACGGAGCAAACAGTTGAGAAGGAAAAAGGTATTATAGGTCAAGAAATTACAATGTATGATGATCAACCAGACTGGCGTTTATACTTTGGAACGATTGAAAATATGTTCCATGAGCATCCAGTGAAAATTGATATAGCGGGTACTATTGAGTCAATCGATGATATTACGGCAGATCATTTATACACTTGCTATAATACGTTTTATCATCCATCTAATATGCTTCTATTTGTCATCGGCGCTGTTGAGCCAGAGAAAATGATGGATTTTATTCGTGCTGATCAAGCAGATAAAACATTTGAGGAACCAACACCTATTCAGCGAATTGAAGTGACTGAACCTACAGATGTAGCAGTAAAAAGTAGCACTTTAGAAATGGATGTTTTAAAACCAAAAGTAATTGTAGGTATAAAAGCCAAAGAAACAAGCCTTTCGGGCAAAGCTATGCTAAAGCATGAGCTGTCTATCCAATTAGCGCTGGATGTATTATTTGGTCGCTCTTCAGACTTTTATACAAGTGTATATGAAAAAGGTATGATTGATGAATCGTATTCTTATGACTTCTCTTTAGAAAAAGGATTTGGTTTTGCCTTAATTGGTTCGGATACGAATCAAACAGATGAGTTAGTTGAAGCTATTCAAAATGTATTACAAAATACACAAGAAAAATGGCCATTTGGTGATGATGAATTAGAGAGAGTAAAACGTCGTAAGATCGGCTTTTATTTAAGAGCATTAAATTCAATTGAATTTATCGCAAATCAATTCACGAGATATGCTTTTAATGATATGAATTTATTTGACGCAGTTCCTGTCATCGAAGAATTGACGATAGCGGACGTGCAACAAGCTTTCGCTTCACTACAAGGAGAATCACAGCAAACAGTATTTAAGATTTTACCTGTAGGAAATAAAGCGAAAACAAGTAATGACAAAGAAGGTCAAGAGTAATAATGAAACAATTTTGCTTAGTACTTGGCGCGTCCGGTGCAATTGGACGTGCCATAAGTGAGCAGCTTGCTAAAGATGGCTGGTCTTTATATTTGCAGTATAATCAAGGTGAAGAGGTCACATTCGAGCTTGTAAGTGTCCTGTCAGCTGATTATCCAGAGCAAGAATTTATGATGATTCAAGCTGATTTAACAGATCCACTTGCAGCGGAAAATATTTCTAGTTCTATATTTTCACTACAAGCGATTGTAGTAGCTAGTGGACAAGCACTTTACAAACTTGTGGAAGATACTACTGCTGATGAAATGGATGCACTTTGGAAAGTTCATGTGCAAACACCAATTAGATTGATTAGCCTCTTAGCTTCAAAATTACGCAAAAACAATATAAGTCATATTATTATGATTGGTTCGATTTGGGGCGAAGCAGGGGCATCAGGAGAGGCTTTGTACGCTACTGTGAAAGGTGCACTACATGCTTTTGTGAAATCGTACGCACAAGAAGCAGCAGGAAATGGTGTTCTTGTTAATGCAGTAGCACCAGGCTTAATTAATACTAAAATGAATGGGCATTTGACGGATTTAGAAGAGCAGGAGCTAATTGATGAAATTCCATTAGCAAGAGCAGGCGAAACTGATGAAGTTGGTCATTTAGTGTCTTTCTTGTTATCAGGGCGCGCCAATTATATTACAGGTCAAATACTTCGAATTAATGGTGGATGGTACATATAAATTTCTTTCTTACACATACTAAATGTGAAAAGGAGGGATTCTATGGATATCATTGAAAACTGGCAGAAGTGGACGAGCTTTTTGGGACAAAATGTTGCAAAAGCAGAGTCTGCAGGAATGTCACAAAAGGTAATACAAGAAGCCGCAGTGCAAATTGGTGAGTACTTGGCAAATAATGTTGATCCAAAAAATGAACAAGAGAGAGTGCTTTCTGAGCTTTGGTCGGTGGCAACCGATGATGAAAAGCAATCTTTAGCTAATTGTGTTGTTAAATTAGTGCAGAATAGGAAGGTACAATAGGAAAAATGGGGTTCTAGCCCCTCTTTTCCTTTTTTTCTTTCCATATGTACAAAAATCGGCTATTATGGAACTTAGAAATGTTTTAAGCGTCGTATAATAGAAGGGATCGTTGTATGTGAGAGAATGGTATTTTGAATATGAAATACAAATCAATCGCCCCGGCTTATTAGGAGATATTGCTTCCTTATTAGGTATGCTTCGTGTGAATATTGTGACAATCAATGGTGTCGATCAAGTTCGAAGAGGAATGCTTTTACGAGCTGAAAAGGACGAACAGATTGAACGATTTGAGAATATTGTTTCGACTATGGAAATGATAAGAGTAACAAAATTCCGCGAGCCAACAACACGTGATCGTCTAGCGATTCGACATGGTCGTTATATACAAAGAGAAGCAGATGAGAAAAAGACGTTTCGCTTTGTACGTGATGAACTAGGTATTTTAGTAGATTTTATGGCAGAACTTTTTAAAAAGGACGGTCATAAACTCATTGGAGTTAGAGGAATGCCTCGTGTCGGAAAGACAGAATCAGTTGTTGCTGCCAGTGTTTGTGCAAATAAGAGATGGTTATTTTTATCATCGACTATGATTAAACAAACTGCACGCAACAAGCTGCTTGGAGACGAATTTAATAGCAATAATATATTCATTCTGGATGGAATTGTCACAAGGAGATCTTCTGATGAAAAACATCAACAACTTGTACGTGAAATGATGAGTATGCCATCTATTAAGGTAGTGGAGCATCCTGATATGTTCGTGCAACATTCTGAATATACAATTGAAGACTTTGATTATATTATCGAATTAAGACATCATCCAGATGAAGAAATTACATACGAAATCATGGAGAAACATAACAGCTTACTTCAAGATTCGAGTGGTTTCGGTGGCTTTGGAGGATTTAATTTTTAACAGGTAGGTGTTACAGTTGACAGAATTAGGAGCTCGTTTAAAAGAAGCGAGATTGTCAAAAGGGTATAGTCTGGATGACTTACAAGAAATTACGAAAATTCAAAAACGCTATCTTTCTGCAATTGAAGAAGGAAATTATAGCATAATGCCTGGAACGTTTTATGTTCGAGCATTTATTAAACAGTATGCAGAAGCGGTTGATTTAAGTGCCGATGAATTACTTGAGACGTATAAATCTGAAGTACCTGCAAACAAAACAGTTGAAAGTACAACGACAGCAACAATTCAACAACCTCAATCACGTAGAAGCTTGTCTAAAATGCCATCAAAAGGTTTTATGGACTTAATGCCGAAACTTGTTGTTGCTTTATTTATCATAATTGCAATCGTAGCACTCTGGGTATTGTTCCAAAATAAAGCTGATAATTCTAAACCAGATAACAATACAGAAACACCAGTAACTGTGGATACAAAAACTCCACCTACAACTGGCAAGAATAAAGACAATGAAGTAGCCGGTTCAAAAGATCAAGATAAGAATGATGAAGAAACAACTAAAAAAGAAAAAAAACAACAAGAACTTTCTAAAGGTACACTAGTGAATGATAATGAAACAACTAATTATACTTTAACTGGTACAGAAGAGTTTAAAATCCGTGTAGAAGTTACTGGAGATACATGGGTTGGTGTACAAGATGAAAATCGTACAGAGATCTCTGATAGAGCAGATGTATACCATGCTGCTGATGTAGTTGAAGTTGATGCGAAGGGTAAACAAAGTGTTCGTATTCGATTAGGTGCAGCTGCAAATGCTAAAGTTTTTGTCAATGATGAGAAATTGAAACTTGCGGCTTCTCCAAGTGAGCGAAGTACTCAAAACATCGTCATTAATTTTTCAGAGAAAGAATAGTCATCTAGAGAAAGATGGCTATTTTCTTTGAAAGAAGGGTGAGGAAATCGTGAATATACCAAATAGAATTACAGTTTCAAGAGTTTTGCTAATCCCAGTATTCGTGCTTTTAATGCTAGTGGACTTTGGATGGGGACAAATGACGGTGCTTGGCGCAACAATGCCAATCGAGCACTTTGTTGGTGCGGTGATTTTCATCATAGCTTCTATCACAGATTGGGTAGACGGCTACTACGCACGCAAATATAATTTAGTAACGAATATGGGGAAATTTTTAGACCCATTAGCAGATAAATTGTTAGTTTCTGCTGCATTTATCCTACTTGTTGAATTAGGAACTGCTCCGGCATGGGTAGTTATTATTATTATCAGCCGTGAATTTGCAGTAACTGGTTTACGACTAATTTTAGCGGGTGGTGGCGAGGTAGTCGCTGCTAACCAACTAGGTAAAATTAAAACGTGGGCACAAATTGTTGCGATTTCTGCGTTATTACTAAATAATATTTTCTTTACTATGTTTAGCATTCCTTTTGCTGATATTGCACTATATGTAGCTCTATTCTTTACTGTTTGGTCTGGAGTAGATTATTTCTACTTGAATCGTCGTGTATTATTAGATTCAAAATAATTATAAAATGAATTTTAGTAGGCGAGGATGTAAGTGTGGAGGTTTTTCTCCTACATTATATACCTCGCCTTTTGTAACTTTTTATTTTTTGAGCACCGTACATATTATAAGATAGAGGAAGGGATTGTTTGAGATGAATGCAGAAATCATTGCAGTTGGATCAGAGCTTTTACTGGGTCAAATTACGAATACAAACGCACGTTTTATATCAGGTCAATTATCTGAGCTAGGAATTAATGTGTATTACCACACTGTCGTCGGCGATAATGTAGATCGTTTAGTCAAAGCCATTAAAGTAGCTGAGACACGTGCAGATCTCATTATTTTCTCAGGAGGATTAGGGCCAACGAAAGATGATTTAACGAAGGAAACAATAGCACGACATTTAGGAACTGTACTGGAAATAGATAATTATGCTATGCAATCGATTGAAGAATTTTTCACTCTTCAAAATCGTATTATGACAGATAATAATCGTAAACAGGCACTCGTATTAAAAGATTGTGAAGTACTTATAAATCGCCATGGTATGGCTCCGGGTATGCTGTTAGAAAAAAATAACCGTATATATATGTTACTGCCAGGACCGCCGAAGGAATTGGAGCCTATGTTCCAATTTGAAGCGAAGCCAAAATTAGCTGCAAGAGTAAATGATGGAGCTCAGATTGTGTCTCACGTATTACGCTTCTATGGCATCGGTGAGGCAGAGTTAGAGGTAAAGGTACAAGACTTACTAGAAAACCAAACAAACCCTACTATAGCACCGCTAGCGTCAGATGGGGAAGTAACTCTACGTGTTACAGCGAAGGCATATAGTCTAGAACAAGCTGAACAGCTAATAGCTGGAGCAAAGGATGAAATATTACGCAGAGTTGGGCAGTTTATGTACGGTGAGAATGATGATTCTCTTTCTTCTAAAACAGCCGAAATTCTTATTGACAAAAATTTAACTATTGCCGCTGCAGAAAGTTTAACTGCCGGACTCTTTCAATCTGAATTAGCAGAAAACCCTGGTATAAGTCAATCGTTAATTGGTGGAGTTGTTACTTATACAGAACAAGCAAAACGTGAGCAACTAGGAATTTCAGCTGACTTATTAGAAAATTACGGAATTGTGAGTTCCCAATGTGCTGTAGCAATGGCCAGTAAAGTAAAAGAAAAGTTCGGTACAGATATAGGTATAGGTTTAACAGGGGCAGCGGGTCCTGAAGGGCATGATAATCAACCAGCCGGAACAGTGTGGATAGCTGTAGTTATCGGTGATAATGAACCTCAAACGTATCAATTACATCTAACAGGGCAACGCAATACAAATCGTTTACGCGCAGTGAAGCGTACTTTTGCTTTTATTATTCAATTATTAACCGAACAAGGTTATCGTAAATAATAAATTTGTCCATTCAAAGTGGATTAAAATCAGCTTTTGAGCAAAAAAGTGGGGCATACTTTTCGATTTCGGTTAAATTTTTCCGAATAAATGTTCGCTTTTTTCTTGTGTATTTCTCAAAAAAGAAGTATAGTAGATACAGATATAAAAGAGATAATGTTTTCGAAGGAGGAACAAGATTGAGCGATCGTAAAGCAGCATTAGACATGGCCCTTAAACAAATTGAAAAGCAATTTGGTAAAGGTTCAGTTATGAAATTAGGCGAAAAAACAGACATCGAAATTATGACTTCTTCAAGTGGCTCTTTAGCACTTGATACAGCACTTGGAGTAGGTGGATATCCACGAGGTCGAGTTATTGAAATATATGGACCAGAGAGTTCTGGTAAAACAACTGTAGCGCTTCATGCGATTGCAGAAGTACAAGCTAACGGTGGTACAGCCGCGTTTATTGATGCAGAACATGCACTTGATCCGGTCTATGCACAAAAACTAGGTGTTAATATTGATGAATTATTACTATCACAACCTGATACAGGGGAGCAAGCTTTAGAAATTGCTGAAGCTCTTGTACGTAGTGGTGCAATCGATATCATTATCATCGATTCTGTAGCAGCTCTTGTACCAAAAGCTGAAATCGAAGGTGACATGGGTGATTCACATGTTGGTCTACAAGCACGTTTAATGTCGCAAGCATTACGTAAACTATCAGGAATTATTAACAAATCTAATACAATTGCTATTTTCATTAACCAAATTCGTGAGAAGATTGGTGTTATGTTCGGTAATCCAGAAACAACACCAGGTGGACGTGCACTAAAATTCTACAGTTCTGTACGTTTAGAAGTACGTCGCGCAGAAACAATCAAACAAGGTAATGATATGGTAGGTAACAGAACTAAAATTAAAGTCGTTAAAAACAAAGTAGCACCGCCATTCAAAACAGCTGAAGTAGATATTATGTATGGTGAAGGGATTTCAAAAGAAGGCGAAATCATCGATATCGGTGTAGAAAAAGAAATCGTGCAAAAAAGTGGTTCTTGGTATGCTTATGAAGAAGAGCGCTTAGGCCAAGGGCGCGAAAATGCAAAACAATTCTTAAAAGAAAACCCTGAAATCAGCAATGAAATTGCACATAAAATCCGCGTAGCTTCTGGGATTGCAACTGATTCTTATACAGTTGAAACTGAAGAAGACGAAGCAATGGATGCAGAATTATCATCATTATTAAATGAAGAGTAAGATTTTCTGAGGGTCTTTCAATGTCAATTGAAGGGCCCTTTTGACTATAACTATAACTGTGAATCCTTGACATTGTTTTTTTTCAACTATACAATTAAACTTGTATAATTTCTAAAATTGAAATGAAATAGGCAGTATATTGAGAGCTCATAGAAATACTTAATGTATAGCCGACTAAAAATGAAAACAATACAGCAAGAGGAGGTGTTCGAATGACTGGAAACATCATCTCCGCTTTGCTTGGACTCATCGTCGGTGCCGCTGTTATCTATTACGTCAATAAAAGAGTGAATGATTCAAAAGTGACAGGTGCAAAGAGTTCCGCAGAGCTCATCATAGATGAAGGTAAAAGAGAAGCGGAAGCTCTAAAGAAAGAAGCACTTCTTGAAGCAAAAGATGAAACTCACACACTTCGAACTGAAGCAGAAAACGACATCCGTGAACGCCGGTCTGAGCTTCAGAAACAAGAAAACCGGTTATTGCAAAGAGAAGAAAATCTTGATCGCAAGGATGAAGCTCTGAATAAGAGGGAAGCAGGTTTAGAGCGCAAAGAAGACGCTCTTAACGACAGACAACAGCATATTGAACAGATGGAAAGCAAAGTGGAAGAACTCGTAGCTAAACAGCAATCTGAAATCGAACGTATCTCAGCATTAACTCGTGAAGAAGCAAAAGTCATTATTCTAAAACAAGTAGAAAACGAGTTATCAACTGATATAGCAGTTATGACGAAAGAATCTGAAATGCGAGCGAAAGAAGAATCTGACAAAAAAGCACGAGAAATTTTATCACTAGCCCTTCAGCGCTTTGCAGCTGATCACGTTGCAGAAACGACTGTCTCTGTCGTCACTTTACCAAATGACGAGATGAAAGGTCGCATTATTGGACGTGAAGGCCGTAACATTCGAACACTTGAAACGCTTACAGGTATCGATTTAATTATTGATGACACACCTGAAGCAGTTATTCTATCAGGATTCGACCCAATTCGCCGTGAAACAGCTCGTCTAGCACTTGAAAAATTAGTACAAGACGGTCGTATTCACCCAGCTCGTATCGAAGAGATGGTTGAGAAATCTCGCCGTGAAGTGGACGAGCAAATTCGTGAAACAGGCGAACAAACTACATTCGAAGTGGGTATCCACAATTTACATCCGGATCTAATGAAAATTTTAGGCCGTATGAAATATCGTACAAGCTATGGTCAAAACGTCTTGAAACACTCTGTAGAGGTAGCTCACTTAGCGGGTTTACTAGCAGCAGAATTAGGCGAAGATGTACTTTTAGCAAAACGTGCAGGATTACTGCATGATATTGGTAAAGCGATTGACCATGAAGTAGAAGGAAGTCACGTAGAAATAGGCGTAGAATTAGCTACAAAATACAAAGAGCACCCTGTTGTTATTAATAGTATTGCTTCTCACCATGGTGATACTGAACCAACTTCAGTAATTGCTGTATTAGTGGCTGCTGCGGATGCTTTATCTGCAGCGCGTCCAGGTGCACGAAGTGAAACACTTGAAAACTATATTCGTCGACTAGAAAAACTAGAAGAAATCTCTGAATCATATGAAGGCGTTGAGAAATCATTCGCTATTCAAGCAGGTCGTGAAATACGTATAATCGTACGTCCTGATCAAATTGATGATTTAGCTTCACATCGTTTAGCACGGGATATTCGTAAACGTATTGAGGATGAACTGGATTATCCAGGACATATTAAAGTGACGGTTATTCGAGAAACACGCGCAGTCGAATATGCGAAATAGTTAAATTCAAAATAAGAAATAAGTATATGCCAAATGTAAAGTAAGAAAACTGAATTGAAAAATTCAAATATTTTATAAAGAAGGCTTCTTAGAACCTCGGTCGAGAAGCCTTTTTTGTTGGAAAAGAGTGAATCAATAATGAAAGTACTATTTATCGGAGACATTGTCGGCTCAATTGGCCGTACAGCTGTTGAAACATATTTACCAAGATTAAAGAGAAAATATGCACCAGATGTTGTCATTGCGAACGGGGAGAACGCAGCTGCTGGACGTGGGATTACAAGAGCCATTTATCAAGAGTTATTAATGGTGGGCGTAGATGTCATAACAATGGGTAACCACACATGGGATCAAAAAGAAATTTTCGATTTCATTGACGATGCAGAATTTTTAATCAGACCTGCAAACTTCTCAGACGAGGCGCCAGGCAAAGGGATGACGACTATTTCAAAAAATGGTCATACTTTATCTGTAATCAATTTACATGGACGTACTTTCTTACCACCACATGGTGATCCATTTGCTAAAGCAGACGAATTAATAGAAGAAGCAAAAAAAGTTTCTCCACTTATTTTCGTAGATTTCCATGCTGAAACAACGAGTGAAAAAATTGCAATGGGATGGTATTTAGATGGTCGAGTATCAACTCTTGTAGGAACACATACTCATGTACAAACAGCGGATGCACGCATTTACCCTGGTGGTACAGCGTATATTACTGATGTTGGAATGACTGGACCTTATGATGAAGTGCTTGGAATGAATAAAGAAAGCGTAATCTATCGGTTTAAAACAAATATGCCTACACGTTTTGAAGTACCGAAACAAGGTCGAGAAGTACTAAGTGGCTTCTTTGTTGATCTTGATGATAAAACAGGCTTAGCAAAATCATTTGAGCGTATATATATTAACGCAGATTATCCTTTCAAAGCATAATTGTAAGTCTATTCCCAAAACTCGCTGCATACAATAATCCATGGACAAGAGAGATGTCCCACATTTTTTCAAATTAAGGGAGGAATTGTTGTGGATTCATTGAAAGTATCTTCTCGCTCAAACCCGAACTCAGTAGCTGGCGCATTAGTAGCAGTCATTAGAGAGCAAGGCTATGCAGAGATGCAAGCAGTTGGAGCAGGTGCACTAAATCAAGCTGTTAAAGCAGTTGCAATTGCAAGAGGATTTGTTGCACCAAGTGGAACGGACTTGACTTGTTCGCCTGCATTTACGGATATCTTAATTGCAGGTGAAGATCGAACGGCTATGAAGCTTTTAGTTGAAAAGCGTACGAGATAAATAAAAAAACTAAAATACCGGGAAACCGGTATTTTTTTATGGAGAAAATAATGAACCTTAGTATTTTGCTCAATTGAAATGGAATTTTAAGATGGCACTAGTACATTTTGAGAAATGAATTGAGCACTCCAAGCTTTTTTTACTATACATAAAAAAGTATGTTAACATAGTGAGTATTGTCAGTGATTATTATTACAACTTATTGAACGAGCTTTTCCGTCAAAGGTCTGAATTTCAAAGAAATCGCTTATAAACAATAGTTTACATCGGGTCTTCGTGATAAACTGATGAAGGATATAAAGCTAATAACCTGTAATTAAGGAGATGTTATAAATGTTACATCAGCTTTCATGGAAAGTCGGTGGGCAACAAGGGGAAGGTATTGAGAGTACGGGAGAAATTTTCTCTACGGCTATGAACCGTCTTGGATACCATTTATATGGATACCGTCACTTCTCTTCCCGTATTAAAGGTGGCCATACGAACAATAAAATTAACGTACGCACATCTGTCGTACACACGATTCCAGATGATTTAGATATATTGGTTGCATTTGACCAAGAAACAATCGATGTCAATTATAAAGAATTAACATCAGAAGGTGTTATTTTAGCAGATGCTAAATTTAAACCAGTAAAACCAGAAGATTGTCCTGCAACACTTTATGTTGTACCATTCACTGAAGTAGCTGCTGAGTTAGGTACTACTTTAATGAAAAACATGGTGGCAATCGGTGCAACTGCTGCATTATTAAATCTTGAAGATGAAGTTTTCCAAAGTGTCGTTGATGAAATTTTCGGCCGTAAAGGTGAAACAGTTGTTCAAAAAAATATGACAGCCATCGCACAAGGACATGAACTAATGAACGGTATGCTTGGCGATAATATTGGTAAATTTGAATTAGAGCCAGCTGATGGTAAACACCGTCTATTTATGATCGGTAACGAAGCTATCGCACTAGGTGCATTAGCTGCAGGCACTCGTATTATGGCAGCCTATCCAATCACTCCAGCTTCAGAAATAATGGAATATTTAATCAAAAAATTGCCGAAATTCGGTGGTACTGTTATCCAAACAGAAGATGAAATCGCAGCTGCAACAATGGCAATCGGCGCAAACTATGGTGGCGTTCGTTCATTTACAGCATCAGCGGGTCCAGGCTTATCATTAATGATGGAAGCAATTGGCCTTTCTGGTATGACAGAACAACCTCTTGTAATTGTTGATACACAACGTGGTGGTCCTTCAACAGGTCTACCAACAAAACAAGAACAATCTGATTTGATGGCAATGCTATACGGAACACATGGTGAAATTCCGAAAGTTGTTATCGCACCAAGTACTGGTGAAGAAGCATTTTACGATACAATTCAAGCATTTAACATTGCGGAAGAATTACAATTACCAGTTATCTTATTATCTGATCTTCAATTATCACTTGGTAAACAAACTGTTGAACCATTTGATTACTCTAAAATCGAAATTCGTCGTGGTAAATTAGAACTTGGCGAATTACCTGAAGCTGAAGATAAAGAATACTTTAAACGCTTTGAAGTAACAGAAGATGGCGTGTCAACTCGTGTCGTACCTGGTCAAAAACATGGTATTCACCACGTTACAGGTGTTGAACATGATGAGACAGGTAAACCATCTGAAGCAGCTGGTAACCGTAAAGCGCAAATGGACAAACGTTTCCGTAAATTAGATCATGTAAACTTTAATATGCCTGTATTTAAAAACACACCACACGAGGAAGCGGATGTTCTATTAGTTGGCTTTAACTCGACTAAAGGTGCAATAGAAGAAATTCAACCGATGCTAAACGAAGAAGGCATCAAAACAAACCACGCACATATTCGACTAATTCACCCATTCCCAGCAGAGGAAATGAAAGAATTAATCGACAATGCGAAAAAAGTAATTGTCGTTGAAAATAATGCTACGGGTCAATTAGCTAATGTAATGAAAATGAATATTGGCGCACACGATAAAATTATTAGCTTAGTGAAATATGACGGCACACCATTCTTGCCAAAAGAATTGTTAGGCCGCGTGAAGGAGTTGCTAACAGATGGTAACATTTAAGGATTTCCGAAATAATGTTAAACCTAACTGGTGTCCTGGATGTGGTGACTTTTCAGTGCAAGCTGCAATCCAACGTGCTGCAGCAAACCTAGAAATTCAACCGCATGAACTAGCAGTTATTTCAGGAATTGGCTGTTCAGGTCGTATCTCAGGATACATCAATTCATATGGTTTACACGGTATTCACGGACGTGCATTACCAATTGCACAAGGATTGAAAATGGCTAACCGTAATTTAAAAGTAATCGCTTCTGGCGGTGACGGTGACGGTTTCGCAATCGGTATGGGTCATACAATTCACTCAATCCGTCGTAATGTCGATATCACGTATATCGTTATGGATAACCAAATCTATGGTTTAACTAAAGGACAGACATCACCACGATCAGCTGCTGGTTTTGTTACAAAATCAACACCAGGTGGAGCAATTGAACCGTCATTAAAACCATTAGAAGTAGCATTATCTGCTGGCGCAACATTCGTAGCACAAAGCTTTTCAACAGATTTAAAAGAGCTAACTGCGATTATAGAAGCAGGTATGAATCACAATGGCTTCGCATTTATTAATGTATTCAGCCCTTGTGTTACTTATAATAAAATCAATACTTATGACTGGTTCAAAGAAAACATTACAAAATTATCAAGCATTGAAGGATACGATTCAACAAACCGTGCCCAAGCAATGGCAACTGTAATGGAACATGAAGGTCTAGTAACAGGTATCATTTATCAAGACGAAGAAACACCTTCGTATCAAAATTTAGTAAATGGATATAGTGAAGAACCTCTAAACCAGCAAGACATGATGATTGAAGAAAAAGATCTTCAAGAGTTAATGAAAGAGTTTATGTAATAAATAATTTAAAGGCTAATCCTCAAGTCGTTTATTTGACTAATGGATTAGCCTTTTCAATTGTTAAAAAGAGACTGATAGTTACAGTTAATATGCAAATATTTATAATAGGAAGGATTAAAGGAAATTTAACCTATTTTAAGGTATTTATTTGGAAGTTTGGGTAGCTCTAAAGGAATTGTAGTAGCGCTAAAGGGAGAGCGAGTAGAGCTAAAAGGAGTATGAGTAGCGCAAAAGAGAGTGCGAGTAGCGCCAAAGGAAGTGAGTAGCGCTAAAAAGAGTGGGAGTAGCGCTAAAGGTAATGTGAGTAAAGCTAAAAGGAGTATGAGTAGCGCTAAAGGGAGAGTGAGTAGCACTAAAGAGAGTGCGAGTAGCGCCAAAGGAAGTGAGTAGCGCTAAAGGAAGAGTGAGTAGCGTCAAAGGGAGAGCGAGTAGAGCTAAAAGGAGTATGAGTAGCGCTAAAAAGAGTGCGAGCAGCGCTAAAGGGAAAGTGAGTAGCGCCAAAGGAAGTGAGTAGGGCTAAAAGGAGTATGAGTAGCGCCAAAGAGAGTGTGAGTAGCGCTAAAGGTAATGTGAGTAGGGCTAAAAGGAGTATGAGTAGCGCTAAAGAGAGTGCGAGTAGCGCCAAAGGAAGTGAGTAGAGCTAAAGGAAGAGTGAGTAGAGCTAAAGGAAGAGTGAGTAGAGCTAAAAGGAGTATGAGTAGCGCAAAAGGGAAAGTGAGTAGCGCTAAAGGTAATGCTAGCAGTGCTAAAGGAAGTATGAGTAGCACCAAAGAGCTTAATCAATACTCCCCGCATATCAGTTGCCCCCTCCCCCCCATAAAAACAGGCTATATGTCGAAACACCGACAATTAACGTTCTTTTCTTGTAGGAACCATACTCCATTAAGTATAATAAGAAAATGGGTATTCGAGTGTGCGAATACGAGCGGAAGGAGTTTACTGATGAACGAAGAACAACGACTTGCTAGTCAACAAGTGAAACAACCAGAACCATCGGACAAAAAATCCGAGAAGGACTATAGTAAATATTTTCAATCTGTATATACAGCGCCATCTTTAAAAGATGCAAAGAAACGTGGTAAAGAAGAAGTTCAATACCATAAAGACTTCGCGATTGATGAAAAATACTTGGGTATGGGACATGGTCGTAAATTCTACATTCGTACGTACGGTTGCCAAATGAATGAACATGATACAGAAGTAATGGCCGGAATTTTTCTGCAACTTGGTTATGAAGCAACAAATAACGTAGAAGATGCGAATGTCATTTTAATGAATACTTGTGCAATACGCGAAAATGCGGAAAACAAAGTGTTTGGTGAACTTGGTCACTTTAAGCCGTTAAAGCAAAAAAATCCTGATTTATTAATTGGTGTATGTGGCTGTATGTCGCAAGAAGAGGCAGTAGTTAAAAAAATCTTGAAAACGTATGACCAAGTTGATATGATTTTCGGGACGCATAATATTCATCGTTTACCAGACATTTTAAACGAAGCTTATATGTCGAAAGAAATGGTTATAGAAGTGTGGTCTAAAGAAGGGGATGTTATTGAAAACCTTCCGAAAGTTCGCAAAGGGAATACGAAGGCATGGGTAAATATCATGTACGGCTGTGATAAATTCTGTACATATTGTATCGTACCTTATACACGAGGAAAAGAGCGTAGTCGACGACCAGATGATATTATTCAAGAAGTGCGCCAACTAGCTGCACAGGGCTATAAAGAAGTGACATTACTTGGCCAAAACGTAAACGCTTACGGAAAAGACTTTGAGGATCTAAAGTATGGTCTTGGTGATTTAATGAATGAATTACGAACAATTGACATTCCTCGTATTCGCTTTACAACAAGTCACCCACGTGATTTTGACGATTATTTAATTGAGGTACTTGCGAAAAAAGGAAACTTAGTTGAGCACATTCATTTACCAGTGCAGTCAGGTTCGAGCGACATGTTGAAGATTATGGCTCGTAAATATACGCGCGAAAGCTATCTAGAACTTGTACGCAAAATTAGAAAAGCGATTCCAGATGTAGCGTTAACAACTGATATTATTGTCGGTTTCCCAAATGAAACGGACGAGCAATTTGAAGAAACGTTATCTTTATATAAAGAAGTTGGCTTCGAAATGGCATTCACGTACATTTATTCACCACGTGAAGGTACTCCTGCAGCGAAAATGCAGGATAATGTACCAATGGAAGTGAAAAAAGAACGTCTACAACGTTTAAATGACGTAGTGAACCAACTATGTGGAGAAGCAATTAAACAATACGACGGTCAAATCGTCGAAGTGTTAGTAGAAGGGGAAAGTAAACGTAACCCGAATGTACTAGCAGGTTATACAAGAAAAAATAAACTCGTAAACTTTGTAGCTCCTAAAGAAGTAATCGGTCAAATTGTTAAAGTACAAGTTACTGAAGCAAAAACTTGGTCATTACAAGGAGATTTTATCGAAGTTGTAACGGACCAAAAGGTGGAATTATAATGGCAGAAATATATACTAAAGATCAAATCATCGCAAAAGCAATGGAAATTGCCCATATGGTAGCAAACACGGAAGAAGTAGATTTCTTCAAACGTGCAGAAGCACAAATTAACGAAAACCAAATGGTACGTGAAAAAATTGCTAGTCTAAAAAGTTTACAAAAACAAGCAGTAAACTTCCAACATTATGGTAAAGAAAAAGCACTTCGATTAATTGAAGATAAAATTGCAAAAATTGAAGAAGAAATTGATTCTTTACCAATCGTTGAAGAATTTAAACAATCTCAAGGCGATGTAAATGATCTATTACAATTAGTTTCAAACACAATTGCGAACAGTGTGACTGATGAAATCGTTGAGTCAACTGGTGGCGACGTGTTACGTGGTGAAACAGGCTCACAAGTACAAAACTCAAAACCAGGTAGCTGCTCTTAATAGAATAATTGTTAACCCTTATGAAGAATACCTATCTTTATAAGGGTTTTCTTTATATAGTAGTACAAATTTCATTTAATAAAACTGGATGTAATATTGGAGAAGTGTATTAACTTTCCACAACTAGCTTCCCAGGTGAGAAATGGCAAACGTTTAGAACATGTTAAAGGGAAGTTGAGATAAGTTTTGTAGTAATTCTTATACATTAAATACAGTGAAAATAAACGCTGAAGGTAAATTGGATTACAGACATGACATTAATTTCACAATTAACGTATAGTACAGATTCAGAGGTGCCTTCTATAAGTTTAGCATTCAAAGTAACGGTATAATTACAGACTACTGTGTAGCCAAAGAAAGAACGGCTATTCAGTAGTTTTTTTATTTTTAAAAATTAATCTAATCACCCAATAGGCACATGCCGCATAAGATGAAATTAAGAGAAGCAAAGGAGGAATCGCACTGAAACAGTTGCGTCAAATTGTCACAAAGGCGGTCGTCGCGAAGGGTAAAAAAAGAACAGAAGTATGTGAAAATTTAAGACCACCGAATCAACCATCAAGTATTTTAGGGTGCTGGGTGATCAACCATACGCATTCAGCGAAAAAACATGGTAATTTTGTAGAAGTATCAGGCAAATTTGATGTCAATGTTTGGTACGCTTATCATAATCATTCAAAAACAGCAGTATTCTCTGAGACGGTACTATATAGAGACCGTATCAAACTACATTATAGAGATAACGAAACAACTGGTAAAGAAGAGGTTCATGTAAAGGTGATTCAACACCCGAACTGTACAGAAGCTATTATTACGCCTTGCGGTGAGCAATTCCAAGTTACAATTGAGCGAGAATTGCTTGCGGAAGTCGTAGGTGAGACAACAATTTGTATCTCAGTACATCCATTAGATTTTGAAGAAGAGTGGGATTTCGAAGATGAAAGTTCATCATCAAGCTCATCTTCTAGTTCATCATCAAGCTCATCATCGTCTTCATCATCAGGACCATCATCAGGACCTTCATTTGAATCTTCATCATTTCATTAAGCACTTTTAAAGCCGGAGGCGACGCCGGCTTATTTTTTTTTGAGAAAACTAGCTAAAAGGTATGAAACGCATTTCAAGTCTTATTTTGTTATAATAGAAATAAGATTTAGCTACACAAGAGAGGTTTTAAAATGACAACATATACACCGATGATTCAACAATATTTACAAGTGAAAGCAGATTATAAAGATGCTTTTTTATTTTTCCGATTAGGTGATTTTTATGAAATGTTCTTCGATGATGCTATAAAAGCTTCTCAAATTTTAGAAATAACATTAACGAGCCGAGATGCAGGTATGAAAGAACGCATTCCTATGTGTGGTGTGCCTCATCATTCCGCTAAAAATTATATCGAGACACTTGTTCAAAAAGGTTATAAAGTAGCAGTTTGTGAACAAACAGAAGATGTCAAACAAGCAAAGGGTGTTGTAAAACGTGAAGTTGTTCAGCTGATTACACCTGGAACAATTATGGAAGGCAAAGCGTTAGATGGAAAAACAAATCACTTCATCGCAGCTGCTGAGCAAATAAACACCTCAGAATATGCTTTTTGTTATTTAGATTTATCAACTGGTGAGGCGACTGTTACTTATGTAGAAGGTGATGGTCTAATCTTATTACAACAACTTCAATCATTTGGTATTCGAGAAATGGTTGTTTCAGAGCAATTATTTGCAGAACTAACTGAACAAGCAGAAGCATTATCTATTGTCTTATCAATTGAAGAAGAGGTAATGAATGAATCGAAAAGTGCACAGTATTTAGAAGGGGCACCAAGTAATTTACACGGTGCTGGGCGAAAGCTTCTACATTATATTGAACGTACTCAAATGCGCTCACTTACTCATATTCAACCATTCCAATACAATGAAAACAAAAATTATCTAAATATAGATACAAACTCAAAACGTAATTTAGAACTTATTCAATCACTACGTGGTGGGGATCAAAAAGGAACACTTTTATGGTTACTAGACGAAACTGTTACTGCAATGGGTGGTCGAAAATTAAAGCAATGGTTACATCAACCATTAGCAAACCGTCAACATATTGAAAATCGCTTGAGCATCGTGACAGATTTGTTGGAAGAATATTTTGTTCGAGCAGAATTACAAGAATTATTTAAACAAGTGTATGACTTAGAACGCCTAGCAGGACGTGTTGCTTTTGGAAATGTTGGAGGACGTGATTTAGCGCAATTAAGAGAATCGTTACGTCAGGTTCCTGTCATTCAAGAACAACTACAAAATTCTTCAAAAGCAAACCTACAAAACTTAGGGAACGCACTTGATTTATGTAGTGATGTAGAAAGTTATTTAAGTCATGCGATTACGGATCACCCACCAATCTCGATTAAAGAAGGCGATGTTATCCGCGGTGGCTATGATGCAAAATTAGATGAGCTTCGTTATGCCTCTCGCAACGGTAAAGACTGGATTGCAGCACTTGAGCAACAAGAGCGTGAAAAAACAGGAATTAAGAATTTGAAAATTGGTTATAACCGAGTGTTTGGATATTACATCGAAATCACTAAATCGTATATTCATTTAGCTGATTTAGAAAGATATGAACGTAAACAGACGCTTGCTAATGCAGAGCGCTACATTACAGATGAACTAAAGGAAAAAGAAGCCATTATTTTAAATGCTGAAGAAGAAAGTTTGGCACTCGAATATACTTTATTCACACAAATCCGTGAAGAATTAAAGCAATATATTCCGAGATTACAAGCACTTGCTTCTGCTATAAGTGAATTAGATGTCTACGTGGGTTTTGCAACTGTTACAGAAAAGTATCGTTTCACAAAACCAGTCTTCCATGAAGGACGCTCACTTAAAATTGTTAATGGTCGTCATCCTGTCGTCGAGAAAATGATGAATCAGCAATTATATGTGCCAAATGACTGTATATTGACTGATGATCGCAATATGATGCTAATTACAGGACCGAATATGTCTGGTAAAAGTACGTATATGAGACAAGTGGCGCTAATAACAATTCTTGCGCAAATGGGCTGCTATGTTCCAGCAGATGAAGCGGAATTACCAATAACTGATCAAATTTTCACGCGTATTGGTGCAGCGGATGATTTAGCAGCTGGACAAAGTACGTTTATGGTAGAGATGTTGGAATCACAACATGCTATTACAAATGCTACAGAGAGAAGCTTATTGCTCTTTGATGAAATTGGGCGTGGTACATCAACTTATGATGGTATGGCATTAGCACAATCTATGATGGAGTATATTCACAATAAAATCGGCGCTAATACATTATTCTCTACTCATTATCATGAATTAACAGATTTAGAAAATGACTTAAATCGTCTGCAAAATGTTCATGTATCCGCAATGGAGCAAGATGGGAAGGTAGTCTTTTTACACAAAGTAAAAAAAGGCCCGGCTGATAAAAGTTACGGAATTCATGTAGCAGAATTAGCAGAATTACCAGCTGATATTATTTCTAGAGCTCGTATTTTACTTGAAGAATTTGAGACAACTAATGCAGTCTCAGCTGCAACCGTTACAAAAGCAGAAGCAACGCCTATTGTGAAGGATGAAGCAGTTGCTATTATGAAGGACGAATCAGCACAACTTTCTCTATTTGCTGAAGAAGAGCCGAAAGAAGTTATTCAATTAGCTGTTTCTAAATTAGAACAAGATGTGCTTGAACAAATCCGATCAGTAAATGTATCTGGTACAACACCTATGGATGCATTGCAACTTGTTTATTCATTGCAACAATCTTTAATAAAAAAGTAGGAGGTGCAACAGATGGGTCATATTCATATAATGGATGAATTTTTGTCCAATAAAATCGCAGCAGGTGAAGTAGTCGAGCGACCTTCATCTGTTGTGAAAGAACTAGTTGAAAATGCCATTGATGCAGGAAGTACCTCGATTGAAGTAATTTTAGAAGAAGCCGGTCTAACTTCCATTCAAGTAATTGATAATGGTAGTGGGATGGATGAAGCTGATGCACTGAAATCCTTTCAACGTCATGCTACAAGTAAAATTGAAAATGAACATGATTTATTCCGTATTCGTACACTAGGTTTTCGTGGTGAGGCATTAGCCAGTATTGCTTCAGTTTCAAAAATTACACTCATCACATCAAATGGAGAAGTGGGTATTGAAGTGCAAATGGAAGGCGGTCATGTTATTGACAAAAAACCAGCGCCATTACGTAAAGGAACGGATATGAAAGTATCCCAACTTTTTTATAATACACCAGCTCGATTAAAATATATGAAGACGATTCAAACTGAATTAGGTCACACAATTGATTTGATGAATCGGTTGGCTCTTTGTTACCCAGATATCGCATTCAAATTACGTCATCATGACCATATATTATTACAAACGAATGGACGTGGTGATTTACGGCAAGTATTAGCGGCAATTTATGGTATTGCCAATGCGAAAAAAATGGTGCCATTTGAAGGAGAATCACTAGATTATAAAATTTCAGGGTTTGCAACAATTCCTGAAATTACAAGAGCATCTAAGAACTATATGTCTATTTTCGTCAATGGTAGATGGGTACGTCATTTTACTGTACAAAAAGCAATGATTGATGCATATCATACATTCTTGCCTATTGGGCGTTTTCCGATTTCAGTTATTCACATTGAAGGTGATCCATTTTTAACAGATGTTAATGTACATCCGTCAAAACAACAAATTCGTTTAAGTAAAGAAGCAGAATTGATGGACTTAATTGAAAAGACGTTGCATAAGGTAATTCGTCAGTCTATGCAAGCACCTGAAATTGCAGAGAAAAAGAAAAAAGTTCCGCAAACCGGGGAGCAAATTAATTTCTGGAAATCGATGAATTATAATAACACGAGTATGCCTCAATTTAATGAAAAACCTAAGCAAGAAGAAGAGTTAACTCTATTTTCAGGACCATATCCACAAGATGTTTTAAATTCATCATCCAATTTAGGTTTTGTAAAGGAAGAAACATGGGAACAAGTAAATAGTACAGACAATTTGACGGAATCAGAATTAACTGTAGAGCGGGATATAACCGATGAAGAGTTTATAATGCCAATAGAAGAATTTGAAGAGAAAGAAACGAAAGACCCATTTCCGGAACTTGAAGTTGTAGGTCAAATACATGGGACTTATATTGTGGCACAAAGCGAGGATGGTTTTTATTTAATTGACCAGCATGCTGCACAAGAACGAATTAAATATGAGTTCTTCAAAGAAAAAGTAGGTGAGGTCGATCCAAATGAACGACAAGCACTACTATTTCCGCTAACATTTCATTACTCAGCTGATGAAGCATTAGTGTTAAGGGAAAATATGACCCATTTAATAGATATAGGTGTTATTCTTGAGGAATTTGGCACAAACTCATTTGTAGTAAGAGAACATCCTGCTTGGTTCCCAAAAGATTTTGAAGAGGAAATCATTGAAGAATTAATTGAACAGGTTCTACGTGAACGTAAAACAGATATACGAAAATTACGTGAAGACGCAGCTATAATGATGAGCTGTAAACGTTCAATTAAAGCGAATCACTACTTAAATACACAACAAATGGAAGTGTTAATACAAGACTTGAAAAAAATGGTCAATCCGTTCACGTGCCCACATGGTAGACCTGTTATCGTCCATTTTAAAACGTATGAAATTGAAAAAATGTTTAAACGGGTAATGTGATTTTTACGATATAAAGGAGGAAGATAGTATGTTTTCATCTGCACAACGTGATAGTTTTATTGAAACGCTCGATGCTTATTCTTTTGATGTTTTAGTAATTGGTGGTGGAATTACAGGTGCAGGTATTGCTCTAGATGCTGTTTCTAGAGGTTTATCTGTTGCCCTTATTGATATGCAGGATTTTGCTGCTGGTACTTCTAGTCGATCAACTAAGCTAGTGCATGGTGGCTTACGTTATTTAAAACAACTACAAGTAGGTGTTGTTGCTGAAGTAGGAAAGGAACGTGCCATCGTATATGAGAATGGAGTACATATTACGACTCCGCAGTGGATGCTACTGCCTTTCTACAAAGGAGGATCATTTGGACCTTATTCAACTTCATTAGGCTTAAAAGTGTATGATAAATTAGCTCAAGTTAACAAATCAGAACGACGTAAAATGCTCAATGCTAAAGAGACTTTACAAAAAGAACCTTTACTCAAAAAAGAAGGACTATTGGGTGGGGGGTATTATGTAGAATATCGCACTGATGATGCACGTCTTACGATTGAGGTTATTAAGAAGGCTGTTGAGCTAGGTGCTGTTTGTTTAAATTATGTAAAAGCAGAAGAATTTAAGTATGAAAATGAGAAAATTACAGGAGTAGTCGTTCGCGATCAAATTTCATCTCGCACTTGGACAATTCAATCGAATTCAGTTGTAAATGCTACCGGACCATGGGTAGATGAAGTACGTAAAAAAGATCAAATTAGTAATAATAAACAGTTACGACTCACTAAAGGTGTACATATAGTGATTGATCAATCCCGTTTCCCACTTCAACAATCGGTTTATTTTGATACACCTGATGGCCGTATGGTCTTTGCAATACCTCGAGATGGAAAAACGTATGTCGGTACCACAGACACATTTTACGAGGAAAACCCAATAAATCCAGTTGCAACTGATGAAGATATTACTTATTTAATAGATACAATTCACGATATTTTCCCGGAAGTCCAAATTACTCAAAAAGACGTTGAATCGAGCTGGGCTGGAGTTCGTCCACTTATTTTCAAAGAAGGTAAAGACCCTTCAGAAATTTCTCGTAAAGACGAGATTTGGGAATCCCCAAGTGGATTGTTGACAATTGCAGGCGGAAAATTAACAGGTTATCGTAAAATGGCTGAAAATATCGTCGACAAAATAGTAGAAAAAAAACAATTTAAAAAGTCTGGACCTTGTGTTACAGAGCATTTGTCCCTTTCAGGAGCTAAAGGTATAAATCCTATAAATTTTGGCCCTTATGTAAAAAATAAAACATATGAAGGAACGAAATTAGGTTTAACTAAAGAAGAGGCGCATATGCTTGTATCTAAATATGGTACGAATATTCAAGCTATATTCAACATTATTCATACACTGAAAGTTAATAATTCAGTAGAGGACTTACCAATCGCTATACATGCTCAGCTACTTTATGCTATTCAATATGAAATGGCACAAACACCAGCAGATTTCTTTGTTCGCCGCTCAAGTCGATTATTATTTGATATCGATAGTGTCTATAATCATAAGGAAGCAGTGGTAAAACTAATGAAAAAATACTTGTCCTATTCAACAGCGCAGGAAGAGCAATATCGCTTGGAATTAGACCAAATTCTATTCGAAGCATCGCATTTTGCTAAAGAGGATATTTATGAATAAAAATACACATTCAGTTAGAGTTTCAGATGGTCACCGTATTGCGGTGACTGTCTATTTCCCTAGTGAAGAGCCGAAGGGGCATATTCACATTCTTCATGGTATGGCAGAGCATAGTGGAAGGTATGAAGGATTTGCGAATTTCCTTATAGAGCATGGTTACGTAGTTTCTATGCACGACCATCGTGGCCATGGACAAACGTCGGCTATAAACGAGTCACCTAAAGGTTATTTTGCAGACCAGCAAGGCTTTGAACGAGTTGTATCAGACGTACATGAGGTACTTGACTTTGTTCGGGCTGATCAACATTTACCTCCTGTCATTTTATTTGGTCATAGCATGGGTTCGTTTATAGCACGACGCTATACAGAGCTATACAGTGATACGCTTTCCAAAGCAATTTTCTGCGGAACTGGTGCTGCAAGTGTGACACATCAAGCTGGCCATGTACTTGCTAAAAGTCTTGCGAAATTACAAGGGAAAACGAAGGAAAGTCCATTATTAGATAAATTGTCGTTCGGTAATTTCAATCGTTCATTTTCAAATACTCAAACTGATTTTGACTGGTTATCATCCGATTCATCTGAAGTTGCTAAATATCTTGCAGATGAAGATTGCGGGTTTTTAGCGACTAATCAATTTTATGTTGATTTAACTGGTGGAATTCTAACTTTATCGAAGGAAGAAGAAATAAATAAAATTCGAAAAGATTTACCTATTCTCTTAATTAGTGGTGCAGAAGATCCTGTTGGCGGTTTTAGTAAAGGTATCTGGAAAGTTGCAAAAAGCTATCAAAGTTGCGGTTTAACAAATGTTACCGTACAGTTATTTGAAGGAAAACGACATGAAATATTAAATGAAGTAAACCGACAAGAAGTTTATAACAAAATCATATGGTGGTTAGAAAAAGAATGAGACAACAAGATTTAGAGGTAATTGCCATTGTGGGCCCTACAGCTTCAGGCAAAACTGCATTAAGTATAGAACTAGCAAAAAGGTTAAATGGAGAGATTATAAATGGTGACTCCATGCAGATTTATAGAGAACTGAATATAGGGACTGCTAAGATTACTGAAGCTGAAATGGAAGGAATACCACATCATCTATTAAGCATCAAAGAACCAACTGAAACCTTTTCAGTTGCTGAATATCAGCAACTCGTGCGTGAACGTATAGACTTTATTCGTGCGAAAGGTAAGTTTCCAATCATTGTTGGAGGAACTGGTCTTTATATTCAAGCTGTACTATTTGATTATCGCTTCACAGAAGAAAAGGTTGATGAAGCAGCACGAGAAGCCTATTATAAAGAACTTAATGAAATTGGGCCTGAGGCAATGCATGCAAAATTAGTAGAGCTTGACCCTAAAACAGCTGAAACGATTCATCCAAATAATACTCGTCGGGTAATCCGAGCACTTGAGATGATTCAGCATGGAGGTGTAGCCAAATCTTCTGATGAGCAAAACCTAGGTGATAAGCCACTTTATAAACATATTATCATTGGATTAAATATGGACCGTGAACTGTTGTATGAAAGAATAAATAAGCGTGTTGATATAATGATGGAACAAGGACTGCTTGCTGAAGTAGAAGCGCTTTGGCAAAAGAATATCCGAGGTGTACAATCGGTACAAGCCATTGGATATAAGGAGCTTTATGCATATTTTGATGGTAAACAATCACTAGAGGATGCTATAGAGCAGTTAAAACAAAATTCAAGACGCTATGCAAAACGACAATTAACTTATTTCCGTAATAAAATGGACGTTAAATGGTTCAATAGTTTAGAGGGTACAGAAAAAATAATAAGAGAAATATTGGAATATTAAAGGGTTTTTCGTAATTGAAATCGAATACATGGTATTGAGGAGAATTATTTAAATTAGAAGAGGGAGTTGCTTTGCATGAAATCTATTAACTTACAAGATGCGTTTCTAAATCAAATGCGTAAAAACGGGGTTTTCGTTACCGTTTTCTTGCTAAATGGTTTTCAATTAAAAGGTCTTATTAAATCTTATGATAATTTCACGGTACTATTGGAATCTGATGGGAAACAGCATTTGATTTATAAACATGCCATTTCGACATTCGCCCCTTCAAAATCCATTAATATTTCACAAGATAACGAAGAATAATATCAATTCGGCTAGTATAAAGACTAGCCGAATTTTTTATTTCTAGCTATACTTATAAAGATATTTGATATGTTTAATTGATAATGGAGGATTATAATGATGAAAACTATTACAACAACTGAACTTTTAGAAAAAGTTGATGCAAATGAAGATCTATTCTTAGTAGACGTTCGTGAAGATGAAGAAGTAGCGAATGGTATGATCCCAGGGGCTATCCATATTCCACTTGGATCACTACCTGATAGAATTGACGAATTAGATAAAACGAAACCTTATATCTTCATCTGCCATGCAGGTGGGCGTAGCGGTAGCGCATGTTCTTATCTTGCTGGTTTAGGATATGACGTAACGAATATGGAAGGCGGTATGCTCGCTTGGGATGGCGAGTTAGAATTCTAAGGTAATAAAAAAAGACGAATCATATATTGATTCGTCTTTTTTTATTTGCCTGAATTTTGCCCCCGTAAAGATTTAAAGGGTAGTCGCCAATGTTTCATGTATGATAATACACGTAGAGAGGTCATACTAACGAATAATATGTATAACCATAAATCTTGTTTGAAGATACCAAGACCAATAAATATACCGGCAATAGCTGCCCAAACAGCATAAACTTCTTCGCGTAATACAAGCGGCTTACGACCCGCGAGTAAATCGCGGATAATTCCGCCACCAGAACCAGTTAATACTGCAGCTACAATTGCAGCGCTGACAGGTAAATCTAACTTAACAGCAAAAAGTGCTCCTTGAATCGCAAATGCTGATAAGCCGATAGCATCAAAGAAATTGCCCCATTTATGCCAATGTTTCAATAACTTTTGTGGGAAAATAAAAACAATAGTGATAGATATAAGTGCAATTTGAAACATTGTTTCTTGCTCCCAAAGAGCAGTGACTGGTACACCGATTAGTGTATTTCGAATGGCTCCACCACCAAATGCAGTCACGATACCGAGTAAATAAACACCAAACAAATCATATTCTTCTTCCATCGCTACAATAGCTCCAGATATAGCAAAGGCAATTGTACCGACTATACTAAATACATCCCACGCCATAATAGACCCTCAACTTTCTAATAACGTCCTTGAATTGTACCAAAAACAGCGATAATTACAAGGTTTACTAATCGAATGGTTGACTCTTTGGTTGTTATTGGTAAGATGGTAATGGAAAAATAAAAAGGGAGCCGAAAAAATGACGTATTCTACAACATTTAGTAATGAATTATTAATAAAAGCAAAAGAAATTGAAGCACAAGTTAAACCGTACCATGATCACGTCGATGAAGTGGCTTTCTTCAATCAACAAAAAGTTTTAACGGCTTTTCGTAATCATCAAGTTAGTGATTTCCATCTACACCCATCAAATGGCTATGGCTATGATGATGAAGGACGCGAAAATTTAGAACGTGTTTATGCAGAAGTGTTCGGTGCAGAAGCTTGTATCGTTCGTCCACAAATTATTTCTGGCACTCACGCCATTACTTTAAGCCTCTTCGGTGTATTACGACCGGGAGACGAGCTTATGTATATTACAGGACAACCTTATGACACATTACAATCGATTGTTGATGGTGGTGACAAAGATACAGGTTCATTAAAAGACTTTAATATTACCTATCAACATATTGACTTAGAAAATGATAAAGATATTAACTGGGAGGCAGTAACGAAAGCTGTTTCTGAAAAAACAAAAGTAATCGCTATTCAACGTTCAAAAGGTTACGCATCAAGACCTTCCTTTACAGTAGAACAAATCGCTGACATGATTAAAAGAATTCGTGAAATCCAACCATCGGCTATTATATTCGTTGATAACTGCTATGGTGAATTTGTTCAAGAGATTGAACCAACAGATGTTGGAGCAGATTTAATGGCGGGCTCATTAATTAAAAACCCAGGTGGTGGCTTAGCCAAAATAGGGGGATACATTGCTGGACGAGCAGATTTAGTTGAACAATGTGCATACCGTATGACTTCGCCAGGGATTGGTGCTGAAGCTGGACCAACTTTAAATGCGCTAGCAGACTTTTATCAAGGTTTCTTCTTAGCACCACATGTTGTTGCTCAAGCGTTAAAGGGTGCGATATTCACATCTGCAATACTTGAATCAATTGGCATGACGACTTCACCACATTATTCGTCACCAAGAACTGATTTAATCCAATCCGTATCATTCCAAACGGCAGATCAAATGATTGCTTTTTGCCAAGCTATTCAAGCAAGCTCGCCAATAAACGCTCATTTTGCACCGGAACCAGCTTATATGCCTGGTTATGAAGATGATGTCATTATGGCAGCTGGAACATTTATACAAGGTGCAAGCATTGAACTATCAGCTGACGGACCAATTCGTCCACCATACACTGCGTATATTCAAGGTGGTCTAACTTACGAACATGTTAAGTATGCAGCTTTAAGTGCTGTACAAAAATTACAAAAATAATTTTCAGAAAATAATAGAAAAAACAAATAACTAAAACAAGGAAAAAGCTTAGAAAACCAGATGGCTCTAAGCTTTTTTCTTTATTTAAGCACTCATGTTAATTTATATAACATGGTATTGACAGGAAACCTAACATGATGTATTATTTGAATTGTAAAGGGGAAGGTGAATGATATGAGTCGTGAAATACGAAGATCAATGCCATTACTTCCAATTAGTATAGTCATGCAACTGACAGACTTAACGGCTCGTCAGATTCGATATTATGAAGAACATAATTTAATCGAACCTGCAAGAACAGAAGGCAATCGTCGGATGTTCTCCTTAAATGATGTCGATTCATTGCTAGAAATTAAAGACTTGTTGGAGCAGGGTATTAATATGGCAGGTATCAAAAAAGTATTTGCTTTAAAAAATGAACCAGCAATCGCGAATTTAGGTAAAAAAGATATTACGGATGCAGATTTACGTCGCATTCTAAGAGAAGAGATGCAACAAGCACAACGTCTTCAAAAAACATCTATCCGTCAAGGGGATTTATCACGTTTCTTTCAATAAGAAACTGAGTAAAATATAAAATTTATTACATGGAGAGTGAATCGAGTGGGGAAATTTACAAAAGAGGATATTAAGAGATTAGTAGCTGAAAAAGAAGTAAAGTTTATCCGTTTACAATTTACTGACATTTTAGGAACAATTAAAAATGTTGAAATTCCTGTAAGTCAATTAGATAAAGCATTAGATAATAAAATGATGTTCGATGGTTCTTCTATTGAAGGTTTCGTTCGTATTGAGGAATCAGATATGTACTTATATCCTGACTTAAGTACCTTCATGGTATTCCCATGGACTACTGGTAAAGGGACAGTATGTCGCTTCATCTGTGACGTATACAATTCTAATGGTACTCCATTCGCAGGAGACCCACGTAACAATTTACGTCGTATCTTAGCTCGCATGGAAAAAATGGGTTACACAAGCTTCAACTTAGGACCTGAGCCAGAATTCTTCTTATTCAAATTAGATGAAAAAGGCGAACCTACATTAGAATTAAATGACCACGGTGGTTACTTCGACTTAGCTCCAACAGACCTTGGTGAAAATTGCCGTCGAGATATTGTATTAGAACTTGAAGAAATGGGCTTTGAAATTGAAGCTTCTCACCATGAAGTTGCTCCAGGTCAACACGAAATTGACTTTAAATACGCTGATGCAATTACTGCGTGTGATAACATTCAAACATTCAAATTGGTTGTTAAAACAATTGCTCGTAAACACGGCTTACATGCGACATTCATGCCAAAACCAATCTTCGGTTTAAGTGGTTCAGGTATGCACTGTAACGTTTCTCTATTTAACGGAAAACAAAACATGTTCTTCGATGAAAAAGCTGAAATGCAATTATCTGAAACTGCTATGCAATTTATGGCTGGTGTTTTAAAACATGTTGAAGGTTTTACAGCAGTTACAAACCCTACAGTAAATTCTTACAAACGTTTAGTACCAGGATACGAAGCACCATGTTACATTGCTTGGTCAGGACAAAATCGCTCACCATTAGTACGTATTCCAGCTTCTCGCGGCTTATCAACTCGTATTGAAGTTCGCTCAGTTGACCCAGCTGCTAATCCGTATTTAGCTATGGCTGTTATTCTAGAATCAGGGCTTAACGGTATAGAACAACAATTAACACCACCACCAGCAGTTGATCGTAACATTTATGTAATGAGTGCTGAAGAACGTGAGGAAGCTGGTATCGGTAACTTACCGGTAAACCTTGATGATGCACTACAAGCATTAGCAAAAGATAAAGTAATTCAAGCTGCACTAGGAACTCATATTTATGAAAACTTCCGTGAAGCAAAAGAAATTGAGTTTGACATGTTCCGCACACAAGTACACCAATGGGAACGTGACCAATATTTGAAAATGTATTAATAGTTAAAACCGTTGAGGCTCTTGGCTTCAACGGTTTTTTATTTGCCCACTTAAACTCTCTGTGTGGGCATTGTTTATTTATTTGCCCGCAATTTGCCCACGGAATTTTTACGATTTGTTATTTTGCTGATTTTCTTTGCATATATTCATCGATTTATTTTCCATCTTTCTTGTAACGTGTGAATATATGTCTGATGTAATTTGAATTGATCCGTGACCTAATCTTTCCTGGACCACTTTCATAGGTACCCCAGCTTCAAGAAACATTACAGCGTGAGTATGTCTTGTAGAGTGAATTGGTAGTAATTCATGTTCTATATGTTCCATTGCAGCTTTATAAGCATTGTACAAAGTAGATTTTGGGAATGGTGTACCATCATCTCGTCCAAAAACAAAATTATTTTCTGTATTATAAAGAGAACCTACAAAAGTTCTTTTTTCTATACGGTATTTTACATACGTTTTTAGTTTCTTCATATATTCTTCTCGCATAACGATCGTACGTTCAGATGCAGATGTCTTAACCCCATCCATCATTTTTTCAGCTTTCGTGGCGTTATAATTATAAGAATCATCTATGCGGATTGTATTATCATTCCAATTAATATCATCTAACTCTAACCTTGAACATTCAATTTTCCGCATACCACTCTCGAATAGTGCTTCGAAATATATACCAAGACCGAAGCTTCGCTCATATAAAAATTCTAACACTGCTGGAATTAGCTCAGGTTGTAAGAACTTCAATCGTTTTACTGATTTTTTTGTGATTTTTGCGTGCGATGCAGGATTCTTTGAAATATAGCCATTGACCACAGCTTGTTCCATAGCCATGCGGAATGGAGTATGCACACGTCGAGCTGTCTCAGGTGAGAAACCTTTTTCAATAATGGAGTCTAATAAGTTTTGATATCTAATAGGCTTAATATCACCTAACTGCATCATACCAAGCTCGGGGATGATGTGGTTTTCTAGTGCTTGCCTATATGTTTTAATGGTATTTAATTTTCTTTTACCTACAATATATGTTTCTAACCACTCTATAAGGTAGGTACCTAAATTCATCTTAGATCCATCTATTTCGGTTGTATCGAGCATTACACGTTTACGAGCCTCTACTTGAGCTTCTTTTTTGGTTGAAAATCCACTTTTACCAATTTATTTCCATTTTCCTTCTTGAGTTTTATATTTAATCCGATATTCCCACAACTTTCCTCTCTTTCTGAATGTGGCCATATATGTTCACTCCCTTTAACTTATCAAAACATAGAATTTTGTATAATCACACTACCTGAGCAATCCACTTTTGTTTTTCTATGTATTGAATTAACCTTTTTTTTTTGGAATTTTCTTCAACATTAAAGATCTCTTGTATCATCCATACACTTAAACGATACTTATGTATTTGAAATAATTCATCCAACATAAAAGTTGGTATCGCTGCTTGTAAAGCAAAGTTCTTAGCCTTGTATTCCTGGTATTCAACGAAAAGGGGATGGAGGTGCATTTGATCACCACTATGTAATAGGACGTGACAGAGCTCATGTGTGAAGTCCTGCCATTGTTGTTGAGGTGAAAGTTCGTTATTTAAGAATATGTAGCCGGTTTGTTCAAAAAATAGTGCCTGGCTGCCATTAGACCAGTAAAAGACTTTAATGTGTAACTCTCTAGCAATTTATAAAATATTTAAATCTGTTGGTTGGTGAATATTAAATTTTGGATAGAAAGACTTAATGTAGTCCTCTAGGTGGCTATAACAATATGTATGCATGACTTTTATCTTCTATATATAGAACTAACGTTCTGTTTTAGGTTAAATTAAAACCCTGATTTTGGGAAGCAGGGTTTATTTTATAATAAACATGCTAGTTAGAATAATAAGCGTGAGAGATAGATATGTAATAGTAATATAACCTAATATATTATTAAAACGAAGTAATTCTTTATCGATGACTTTTTGCATATGAAATTGCAGGACAGCTGAATATGCAGGGTAAGGGGTGTGTGGCGTGATGGAAATCATTTGGGAACGTGAAATATGTTTTATTGTCCAGGTGACAACATGCACGAATGGCAAACACTTTTTATGTATGGTTGATAGCCTACGCTTAAACAAATTCCAATGATTCTCTTGCTAATCAGAAAGGCCTCTTCCATAAAGAAAGAGACCGATTATTACTTCTTAATCTGCTTCAATTCGAATAGCTTGAATTTCTTGGCAGTCTACGATAAGTGTTGAACCAGGTTCAGTTTCTGGATCATTAAAGAATGCGCAACAATTTTTCTGGTCTAAGGTAATAAAAATGACATCTTCTAACACCGTACCACCTTTTAGGAAAACATCAACTTCAGTCTGCGTTTGCAATCGTCTTAATTGATTACACGCGCAACCATTACAACGATGTTCTTCTTTTTCATGGTGATGTTGATTATCACACTTATCACATTTACAACCATCTCTATTAATACTCATTTTAAAGACCTCCTTTCCGATTTGAATGACTTACATTGATAACATATGGTTTAAGATGAAAAGAGGTTGTGCAATTTGTCCAATAATAAAAAAATAGATTTTTTTTGGAAGTATCTTAGTGGTGTTTAGGAAAACTTTTTTAAAGAGCGTTTGACGAAGGGATTTTAGTAACAATTATTGCACCCATCGTATTGGCAGTGGTGGTGCTTATCAAACGAACAGTAACATTTAAAAAGAATCTTATTCCGCTCACTGCATTTGCAGTGAATATTTTTATTGGCTTTGCAGCCTATCCATTTACGGATTCTGACTTGGTTTTACGTCTATGGGCAGGGGCTTTTGCAGAGTTGAGCGCTGTAGGTATATTTGAGATTACCAACTATCGTGAAGGTTTTACGAAAGCAAAAGGAGAGAAGTAATATGACTAAAATAGTAGTAATTAGTGGTGGTCATTATGGACCGTATACAGGTGCCAGTGATATTGTGGATGAGGTAACTGAGGCATGGAAAATTGCAAAACAAGTAGCCGAGGTATTGAGAGCCAAGGGAATTACAGAATAAAAGTTTTACGATACAGTATCTAAAAATCAGAATGATAACCTTGATCGAATTGTAGACTTTCACAATTCAAAAGAGCACGACTTAGATTTATCCTTCCACCTAATGCAACTGTTCAAAAAAAGAAGGAATTGGTTGTGGCATTATTATGATGCATTAGTTTTAGCAAAGAAATTTCCAAACTGTCTATTATTCAATTTAGAAACTTTTCCAACTTCTAAACCATCAGATTCAAATCGCTTTAAAATAGAATTAGTTATTACTTTTTTTGCTTTAGCTACAATAGTAATACTAGCAGTTTCACTTTTACTAACTTTGGCTTCTACGTTAACAAATGGAGTTAATATTAATGTAACTCCAATCAATAATAAGAATAATAGTCTCTTCATAATAAAATTGATCCTCCTCTTAGTTACTATAAATGTAACAAACCTCCTAAAATGTATCTGTAATAAAAATTTGTGATGAAAGAAAAGTAAATCGGATATCCACTAGTGTATTTAAAATCACTTATCCCGCCATGTAAATGAGTTTCTTCTATATAAAATAACATGCACTAATGTTACTTATATTTGCCCACATCACGTCGCGCATCTTGCCCACATCTTGCCCACATTTATTTTGGTTTTAATGATTATCATTGATGATGAAACTTTATAAACCTTGATATAACAATTGTTTTAAGGGGATATAAGGATACCTAATAATATGAAACATGTTCCGTATACAAATACACCAATGGGAACGTGACCAATACTTGAAAATGTATTAATAGTTAAAACCGTTGAGGCTCTAGGCTTCAACGGTTTTTTTGTTTAACAAGATTAACACTCTTGTGGTAACACGTTTGAAAAGTTACCACATTTATACCACGAAAAAGGTAAGTGCCTAAATTGATACGAGAGCTGTCTATTTCTGTGAAATCTAACTGACGTGCATAATAGGTGATTAAACAAGACTGGCTTTAAGTTCTCTTAGAATTAAAAGAACACCAATTCCATACACAATAGAAATTGCTAAAGGTACAAGTGTGAAAGCTTGATCAACAAGGAAGCTACCTATGAATAGAGCGGAAAGACAGGTGCCTAAAGTAACAAATAAATAAGCTTTGCTTTTATAAATCCACATGTAAGGCAGAAAATGAGATCCTGCAAGTAAACCAATTGTGAAGGGAAGGTATTCAGGGATTTTCATATACACAATTATATATACAGGTATATAAAAAGCTTGGGGAGCTGCAACTATTCCACCTAAAGCACCTAAATGATTGTTAGTAGTATATAAATTAACACCAAGAATTTTACTAATAAGAATTCCAATAGGGAAAATGGCGCCTAAGCCAAATATCCAAATTAAACGTACAGCTTCTATTGGGAAAACTAAGGGCATTAGTGTGAAAATTAAGAATACAATCGCGCCAGACAGCAATATTGGGAATCCTTTTTTTGCTTCAAAAATGATTTCTTTTTGTAATTCATCCAAAGTTTTACTCATAAATACACTCCTTCATAAAATTGGTATAATATTTCTATAATATACCAGTGTTTAACTAGCTTTTCTATAGCTGATTGTTAAACGGAATTGCTTTAGGGATTATCGTTTACCGATGTCACCAATTTGGGGTATTAACCAAGTATACTTCGCTAAGTTAAATCAAAGGTTAGGATATTTACTTTCCACTCTGCCTATTTTTAAATTACTTTGATTCAAATGGATGAGTAAAATCTCTAAAATAAAAAACAATTAAAGGGATATTAGGTAAAATATAGAATATAACAAATGTGGGAAAATAATCATTCGGAGGTTGATATTAATGAAAAAGTCGATGTTATCTATTGCTGCTTTACTAGTCTTGAGTTTATCGTTTGGTGCAAGTGCAAATGCTACACCACCAAGTAATGGATGGGAAGGTGGAGGTGGTAGTGTTAAGCCGCCTAAGTGCAATAATCAAGGTCAATGCCCAATTGCCTAATGACAACGAAACAAGAGCATCCTTCGGGGTGCTTTTTTTGCTTTGACATAAACGAATGCCTAAATGACTAAAACCCCTTATTGGATGGCGTTCGTTTGCATAAGTGTGAAATATATAGAATGTCAAATATGTAAAATACTTCTTAACTTCTATTGCCGTATATTCGTGAAGGCGGTGATGATTGGTTGAGAAGAAATTGAATCCTAAACAATGTGCCTTTGCTAATCAACAAGAGAAGTATTGGAATACCTCACAAGTATCATTCGTGGCGGAAAGTGACCAATACTTGAAAATGTATTAATAGTTAAAATCGTTGAGGCTCTATGTTTCAACGGTTTTTTACTTACCACGATTCAATCTCTCGTGGTAACGCATTTAATTACTACTTAATTTTAACGATTTGTTTTTTGCTTATCTTTTGTAACTAAAATATAAAATAAATCACGATAACGATATATGGGACTGCGTGATATAGATTGTGCGATTATACTAACTATATATTTTGGTTATGTATATAAAAAAAGATTGCAAGAATCAATATTTCACTGATTCCTACAATCCGATATAGTTGTGCCTTATAATACGTTACGATACAAACCAACTACTTTTCCTAAGATGGAAACTTGATCTACAATAATTGGCTCCATAGAAGAGTTTTCTGGCTGTAAGCGGAAATAAGATTCTTCTTTAAAAAATCGTTTTACAGTTGCTTCATTATCCTCTGTCATCGCAACAACAATTTCGCCATTACTCGCGGTTGCTTGTTGTTTCACGATTACATAGTCTCCATCTAATATACCAGCTTCGATCATAGATTCGCCCATAATTTCAAGCATAAAAATTTGATCCTCAGTTGTTCCGTAAGAATCCGGAATTGGGAAGTATTCTTCAATATTCTCAATTGCAGTAATAGGAAGGCCTGCAGTAACTTTACCAACTAGCGGTACATGTACAACACCTTGTTTTGCGATTGTAGAATCTTGCTGATCTAAAATTTCGATTGCACGAGGTTTCGTTGGATCTCGTCGAATCAGCCCTTTGCTCTCAAGTCTAGCAAGATGTCCGTGGACTGTAGAACTTGATGCAAGACCAACTGCTTCACCAATTTCACGGACGGAAGGTGGGTATCCTTTAGTGCGAACTTCCTCTTTGATGAAAGACAATATATCTTCTTGTCTTTTCGATACTTTTTTCAATCCAATCACCTCTTTATCTCATACTATGTAAAAGTTATTAATAGTATAGCATTAGCGAACAAACAGTGCAAACATAAGTTCGAAAAAGCCGTTGACAAAAACAAACGTTCGGTTTATATTGAGAACATACATTCCGAACAGGTATTCGAAAAAGGGGAGAATAAGTGTGAGTTGGTTCAAAAAAAATCAATATATTACATTACTTTTTGGATTTTGCGTAATCTTTACAACAATATTAGTAGTTGTAAATAGTGGGAAAACATCATATAAAGAAATTAAAGTCCATGACGGAGATACTTTAATTTCTCTTGCAGATAGATATAAAGGGAAAATGGCTAACCATGAATGGATAGCAAAAGTTAAAAATGAAAATAATTTAATTGACGATACTATATATGCGGGGCATACTCTAATAGTTCCGGAACATGATAATTTAAAAGTTCCAAATATAGGAGTAGAAGTGGCGAGTGATAAAAGATGAAACAAAAAATAGCTATTCTCTATTGCCGTGTAAGTACTGAAAAAGATACACAAGATACTTCGCTTGAAAGGCAAGAGATTGAGTTAAGGGAATTTGCAACAAGTAAAGGATATGAAGTTGCACAAGTCTTTACAGATCGACATAGTGGATATGATATTGATCGGGAAGGTTTACTTGATTTACTTGAGTGTGTGAAGGAATATGAACAACCAGCACTATTTGTTCAAGATGAGACGCGCTTAGGGCGTGGTAATGGCCGAATGGCGGTACTTCATTTATTGCAAAAAACGAATACAGATATTTTTACATTAAGTGATGCAGGTCAAGTTCGGCTAAATGAAATGGACGCTATGTTGCTAGAAATTCTAGCGATAGTAGAAGAATATCAACGTAAATTACATAACGCGAAAATCCGTAGAGGGATGAGGAGAGCTGTACAGAACGGGTATAGGCCAGAAAAGAATTTAAAAGATCGAGGAAATCCTGAGGGACGAGATCGCATAGATGTTCCGATTGAACAAATTATTCAACTTAGACAAAAGGGTATGACATTTGAAGAAATAACAGACACTTTGAGAGGATTGGGATTCCAAGTTAGTAAAGCGACAATTCATCGAAGATTTATGGAATTTAAAGAGAAAAATAAAGACTAAAAGCTTGCGCTTGCGGTCTTTTTTGCATACCTTTGTATTAAGGTCTGTATGAAAGGTGAGAAATAAATGTTATCAAAAGAAAAATTACAACGTATAAGTGTACTTTCGAAAAAATCAAAGTCACAAGGTTTAACTGTAGAAGAAGCAAAAGAACAAACAACACTTCGTAAGGAGTACTTAGACACATTCCGATCTTCAATGCGTGAGACGATTGAAAATGTTCGTGTTTTCGATCCAGAGGGAAATGAAGTAACGCCTGAGAAGCTACGTCAAAAACAAAATAAGAATAATCGGTTAAATTAAACACATATTTATAGAGAAAACATTGTTTTATATTAGATTTTTGACTAAAATATATTAGTACACTATTTAGCTTAAGAAAGGATGTCTATTAAAATGACTCAACAAGCAGATCAGCTTGCAATTAACACAATTCGAACTTTGTCAATTGATGCTATTGAAAAGGCTAACTCAGGTCACCCAGGATTACCAATGGGGGCTGCTCCAATGGCTTATACTCTTTGGACAAAACAACTTCGTCACAATCCTTCAAACCCTAAATGGTTTAACCGCGATCGCTTTATTTTATCAGCAGGTCATGGCTCGATGCTTTTGTATAGCCTATTACACTTAGGTGGATATGATTTACCAATGGAAGAAATCAAAAACTTCCGTCAATGGGATTCAAAAACACCTGGTCACCCAGAATATGGTCATACAGCAGGAGTTGAAGCAACAACTGGACCATTAGGACAAGGTATTGCAATGGCTGTTGGTATGGCAATGGCGGAAAGTCACCTTGCAGGCGTTTATAACAAGCCTGAACATAAAGTAGTAGATCATTATACATTTGCACTTTGTGGTGATGGGGATTTGATGGAAGGTGTTGCTGCTGAGGCAATTTCTTTAGCGGGTCACTTACAACTTGAAAAACTGATAGTGCTATATGATAGCAATGATATTTCTTTAGATGGCGATTTAAATAAATCATTCTCTGAAAACATTCAAAAACGTTTTGGATCATATAACTGGAACTACATTCGTGTAGATGATGGTAATGATATTGAAGCGATAAATAAGGCCATTGAACAAGCAAAAGCTCATCAAGGCCAACCTACTATTATTGAAGTAAAAACAGTTATTGGCTACGGATCTCCAAACAAATCAGGTAAAGCTGACTCTCACGGTTCTCCACTAGGTGCTGATGAAGTGAAACTTACTAAAGAACACTACTCATGGCCTCATGAACCATTCCATGTACCTGAAGATGTATATGCAACGTTTAAACAAGCGGCTGAAGTTCAAGGAACTCTTGCTGAAGCTACTTGGAATGAACAATTTGAAGCTTATAAAAAAGCATATCCTGCACTTGCAGAACAGTTTGTAAATGCGATGAATGGGGAACTTCCTGAAGATTTCGCATCTGCAGTACCTGTTTATGAAGCTGGTAAATCAATTGCTACACGTTCATCTTCTGGTGAAGTTATCAATGCACTTGCAAAAAACACGCCTTCATTCTTTGGAGGAAGTGCGGATTTAGCTGGATCAAATAAAACATACATGAAAGATGCTGGCGATTTCACAGCAGAAACTCCAGAAGGTCGTAACATTTGGTTTGGTGTTCGAGAATTTGCTATGGGTGCAGCTTTAAATGGTATGGCACTTCATGGTGGTGTAAACGTCTTTGGTGGTACATTCTTCGTCTTCAGTGACTATGTACGTCCAGCAATTCGTCTATCTGCATTAATGGGACTACCTGTAACATATGTATTTACGCATGACAGTATTGCTGTTGGTGAAGATGGTCCAACACATGAACCTGTTGAACATTTAGCTGCATTACGCGCTATGCCAAACCTTTCTGTTATTCGTCCTGCTGATGCAAACGAATCTGCGGAAGCTTGGAAATTAGCTGTATCATCTAAAAACCAACCAACAGTTTTAGTGCTTTCTCGTCAAAACTTACCTGTGTCTGAAAACTCGGCTTCACTTGCTGCTGAGGGTGTAGCTAAAGGTGCTTATGTTGTTTCAAAAGCAACTAAAGAAGTAGCGGATGCACTAATTTTAGCAACTGGCTCAGAAGTTAGCCTTGCTATAGAAGCTCAAAAACAACTAGCAGCTGAAGGTATTGATGTATCAGTTGTTTCTATGCCATCATTCGATCGTTTTGAAGCTCAAGATGCAGCTTATAAAGAAGCAGTATTACCAAAAACAATTACAAAACGTTTAGCAATTGAAATGGGTTCATCATTCGGCTGGCATAAATATACTGGCTTTGAAGGTGATGTTCTAGCAATTGATAAATTTGGTGCAAGTGCGCCAGGTGAAATTGTTATGAACGAATATGGCTTCACTGTAGAAAATGTTGTTGCAAAAGTAAAAGCATTATTTGCTTAAAAAAATAGCGATAATATTGAAAAGTAGAGGATTTTTTCCTCTACTTTTTCTTTTTTGACAAATAAAGTGCTTTATATCGGACGTCAATTGACAAAATGTTCTTGCAATCTTTGCTATACTGTTTACAAGAGGGGAGTGGTAATCTTGCGAATATATTCAATCTTTCATGTGAAAAAGAAACATCAGGCTTTTGTTTATGGTAGAGAACGTTTACTATTCGATTTAATTCAATCCTCAAATACGTATGAGCATGCAATACATCCGACGCAAGAGATCTCCTATTTATGTGAGCCATTGGATATGATGGAAATTGAACTAATCATTCAACAACAATTAGGTAATAGCTTTTCAGGCATTCAAACGAAGGATCACCAAATCTTTTTAATGAATGAATTTAAAGGGGAAATCCAGATTGATATTTTTCCTTATTACATAGCTGTTGTCTGTGTTGGGTCACGCATGCTAGAATTAGACTTATTTGCAACATTATCAAAATTAAGTGATTGCTTTATCGGATTTAATAAAGATGAAATGGAATGTGGTTGGTTAAAACCGCTTAAATTCCATTCGCACGAAAGACGATAAATCTTGGCAAACAGTAGTATGTAGTGGTTTTTTATTGTATAATCCTTGTTGGAGATAGTTTTCTCGCATAAGAAACTTGGAGGAGGAAAACCAGTGAATACTACGTTATGGATTATACTTGTTATCGTGGCATTAATAGCAGGAGTAGCTATAGGTTTCTTTGTTGCCCGTCAATATATGATGAAATACTTAAAAGACAACCCACCTATTAACGAACAGATGCTACGAGTAATGATGTCTCAAATGGGACGTAAACCGTCTGAAAAACAAATCAAACAAATGATGAACTCAATGAATAAATTAAGCGGTAAATAAAAAATAGCACTCAATTGAGTGCTATTTTTTTGTCTTTGTCTTTGAAGACAAACTCTTTTAAAAAATCTGCTACCAACAGTTCATAAGCTTCAGGGTTCATATTAAAGGATTGTGCATGAGGGCCTATATCAAAAAGCTTTAACTTTTTAGGACCCGGCTTTATGCTATACATTTCAATTGTCATTTCAGGTAAGATGAAGTCATCTGGAAGACTGTGAATAAACAGTACTGGCTTTTCAATTTTAGTTACAGCCTCTTTAGGTGAAATGCTTTTTAAAGAGTATCCATCACGCATCCTTAGGAAGATACCAGCAAGTTTTATAGCTATACTGTTACGTAGTGGTGTTTGTTTCGTCATTAAGTAGTATAATTGCTCTGAAAAATCGGAAAATGCACAATCAGAAATGTAGAAGTCGGCTTCGTCCTCTAATGTACCTGCGTATAATAATGTTGTTGCAGCACCCATAGATTCTCCTTGTACACCAATTATACCTTCACCACCTAGCTTTTGCTTTAAAGTTTTCATGACTGCTTGTAAATCATATTTTTCGTAATGTCCATAACTTGTTGTTTTGCCACCAGAGTCACCATGTCTACGATGATCATATACGACTGAGTTAAAGCCTAAGCGCTCGAAAAGACGAGCGTATTTAACGGAATTAATCTTATTTTCCGTAACACCATGGCAAATAATAATCGTGTTATTTGTTTGCAAAGGTTGGAAGTGGATGGCTTTAATTGAATAGCCATTCGGGGAATCAACCCACATCTCTTCCTTATTTACATGATCAAACCAAACTTCGTCAAAACGCTTTGCTTCTTTTTCTCGTTGTAATATGAAGGCTGCATCTTTGTTCTTCATATACATAATACTACTTGAAAATAAGTATCCGAGAATGGCTGTAATGGCACCAAGTGTACCCGAAATAAGCCCGAAAATCCAAAGCAAACGTTTTTTCATGATCATCACTCCTCTACTTTTCCTTAAAGAGCCGGAACTGACCACTGTCAATTGTTCCGGATATGAAAGGTTCGACAATTTTTGCTGCTTCGCAAACTTTTTCGACATCAATCCCTGTGTGAACTCCTATACTTTCTAGCATATGTACAACATCTTCTGTTGCAACATTTCCTGTAGCACCTTTCGCAAAAGGACAACCTCCAAGACCACCTGCTGATGTATCAAATCGGTCTACACCAGCTTGTAATGCAGCATATATATTTGCTAGCGCCATTTTTCGTGTATCGTGAAAATGAGCAGTCAAAAGTAAGTTAGGTAATTCTTCCTTCAATCGTTTAAATAGTGTATAACTTTCTACCGGATTAGCCATGCCAATAGTATCTGCAACACTTAACTCATCCACACCCCAACTCGCAAATACTTTACATAAAGAAATTGTATCTTCAACTTCAATTTTCCCTTCATATGGACAATAAAAAGCTGTTGAAATACATGCGCGTACAAATATTCCTTGCTCTTTCAGTTTTGCCACGACAGGTGCTAAACTATCCATTGCTTCTTCAGTATTTTTATTAATATTTTTTTTATTGAATGTATGACTAACCCCTACAAAAACGGCAATAGCATCTGCACCGTTCTTCATCGCACGCTCCACCCCTGTAGCATTCGGTGCTAAAACAAATTGTCTACCCACTTTAGCAGTTTTATTAACAATTTTTTCTGCATCAGCCATTTGTGGTACCCATTTTGGTGAGACAAAAGAAGTTAACTCCATCTCTGTAATGCCAGAATTCTGCAAACATCTAATGTAATCGAGCTTCACATTTGTCTCAATTAAGTTTTTTTCATTTTGTAACCCATCTCTTGGACCTACCTCGATAATTGTCGCATTATTTGGTAAACTGAACATAACATCCCCTCCTATATTCCATTGTAAGGAAGGGATGTACATATTAGCAAATAAATTCGTACTTAAATAAGGGGGAATAATTATGACAACTGAAGTTGTAATTGTAAGTGCTGTACGTACAGCAATTGGGAGTTTCCAAGGAACGTTAAAGGATGTACCTGCAACAAGACTTGGTGCAATTGTTATAAAAGAAGCGTTGTCAAAGGTAGGGGTGCCTTTTGAACAAGTAGATGAAGTGATCATGGGGAATGTATTACAAGCTGGTCTAGGTCAAAATCCAGCACGTCAAGCGGCTATATTTGCAGGACTTCCAAAAGAGGTACCTGCCTTAACTATAAATAAAGTTTGTGGGTCGGGTCTTAAAGCGGTTCATTTAGCAACACAGGCCATCATTTCAGGCGATGCAGAAATCATCGTAGCAGGAGGAATGGAAAATATGAGCCAAGCACCGTATCTATTGAAAAACGCACGTGAGGGCTTCCGTATGGGCGACCAGAAGGTAATTGATAGTATGATTACGGATGGTTTATGGTGTGCATTTAATGACTATCATATGGGTGTTACAGCTGAAAATTTATGTGACCAATATGCAATTTCTCGTGAAGAGCAAGATCTCTTTTCAGCACGTTCCCAAGAAAAAGCGACAACAGCGATAGAAGCGGGAAAATTTAAAGAAGAAATTATAGCAGTAGAAATTCCTCAACGCAAGGGAGATCCAGTCGTATTTGATACAGATGAGTATGTAAAGCAGGGAACTTCAGTAGAGAAGTTAGGGAAGCTACGACCTGCGTTTAAAAAAGAAGGATCTGTGACAGCGGGAAATGCTTCTGGTATTAATGACGGCGCAGCCGCACTTGTAGTAATGTCAAAAGCTAAAGCCGATGAGTTGGGCATTAAGTCAATTGCAACAGTTGTATCAAACGCAAGTGTAGGTGTAGATCCAGCTGTAATGGGAAGCGGTCCTGTGAGGGCAGTACAAAAAGCCTTAACAAAAGGGCAACTAGAATTAGGGCAAATTGACTTAATTGAAGCAAATGAAGCATTCGCAGCACAATCAATAGCAGTTGATCGAGAATTGAACTTTGACCATGAGAAGTTAAATGTTAATGGTGGTGCAATTGCTTTAGGTCACCCAATTGGTGCAAGTGGTGCTAGAATATTAGTAACACTACTTCATGAAATGGAGAAGCGAGATGTTAAAACGGGTCTTGCTACACTCTGTATAGGTGGAGGGCAAGGTGTTGCAACAATTGTAAAAAGAACGTAAGAAGGAGATTGACCATGGCTAAAAAGAAAAAACAACAAAGACAACAACCAGCACAACAACAATCCGCAAAAAGTGAGGCACTAACATTAAAAGACCAACTTAATGGGGATGTGTTAGAGAAATTAAAGCTTGCTAAAAAAGACCTTGTTGCAAAAGAACAAGCAGCACAAGATGAACGCGAGGCAAAGTTAGCATTTGAACGTAAACAACGCGAGAAGAACAAATCGTTTGAAGAGTTATTGAATGAGTACGGAGATAAGGGGTCCAAATTTAATAGTTAACAAAAGATATGTTTGGCTTGTTTAAAGAGGCATTGAATCAATGGATAAAAGAAGTTTCATAAGTTTAGTAGTTTAACTATATAGTGTGATATAGAAGGTAGTTTTGAAAGGTTTCTTTCGGAGCTACCTTTTATTTCATATAAGCGATGGTAAAACTTTATGCTAATTGGTTGAATATAATATTTTAAATAGCTTGAAAACAGGGGGAAGTATGGTAGTTTCTAAAATTAAATCACTTTTATTAATTTTTCCTATTGTTTTTTTAATTCATGATTTGGAAGAAATCGCAACAGTTGAAAATTTCACTATGAAATTACCCTTTTCTGTTTCTACTGAGGAGTTTATTATCGCATTTATTTTATTATGGATTATCGTAGTGATTGGCTGAGTGACAGCTGCTAATAATAAGCGGTTTATCGGAATACTACCCATAAAATTCTTTGCACTATTAGTTGCAGGTATATTTCTTGCGAATGGAATAGGGCATGTTGTGCAAAGTGTAATCTTTAAAAAATATGTACCTGGTGTCATTACCGCCGTTGTTATCTTAATACCATTTTGTTTGTTTAGTATTAGAAAGCTAGTACTAGAGAATTTAATCACGCCTATGCAGGTAGGTGTGTACTTACTATTAGGTTTCTTATTACAGACACCCTTTGCATTAATTGCGCTACTAATTGCCAAGTGCATAGTATAGGTTTATAAGGATAAAGTATTAAAATTGTAAAAAAAGAAGGATCCGTGATGTTGAATCCTTCTAGCAAATTTAACGATGTGCATTATACGTATCTATTTTTGTTAGTTTCTTTAGTTCTTTAGCATAAATCGATGGTGCATTATTGTAAGCTGAAATTGTTGCTTCCAATTGTTCTTTTGAACTTGCTCCAATAACTGCAGAGGCTACAATAGGTGATTGCAATACATAAGCTAGTGCTGCTGCATGAACATCTTTTGTACTATTTGCCAATTCTTTGAGCGTATCATGAAGTTCATCTTGGCTATAAGTTTGGTAGCCATCTGCTTTTGCTAAACGGTTTGACCATTCATTTGTTAATAAACCTTTAGCTAAAGAGCCACGTGCCACAATTGACGCATTATTTTCTTCTAGCACATCAAACCATTCTTCGGGTCTGCGGTCTAGCAAGCTATATTGCATCATGACAGATACTGCATCACTATTTGGTATAAATTCCTTAATGACATTTGGGCGGATTGATGAAATACCGTATGCCCGAATGATGCCTTCTTTTTTTAAATGATTAAATGCTTCGATTATTTCATCCCAAGGGTCTTCAATTGTTCCACCGTGTAGTTGGTATAAGTCAATATAGTCTGTTTGTAAGCGACGCAAGCTTTCTTTTACTTGATGTTCGATATTTTTTTTAGAAGGGTCCCAGTGCCAACCTTCTCCGTCCTTGTTCCAAACATTGCCTACTTTAGTGGCTAATATAATATCTTGTCGTTTCCCATTTAGTGCCTTACCGACAAGTTCCTCATTGATGCCCTTATCATATAAATCTGCGGTATCAAAATAGGTAATACCATGATCTACCGCTGCATCTACTATCCATTTCGCAGTCTTTTCATCAGTTGGTAGAGACATGCAACCAAGGCCAATTTCTGAAATAATTAAATCGCTATTACCTAACTTTCTACTCTTCAAAAATATCACTCCTCATATGATAATGGTACAATGATTAATAACAAAAGCACAACGGAGAGGGTTATAATCATGAAAAAATTTGAAGAAAAAACGATTAATTCTAAAAAAATTTTTGAGGGTCGCGTTATTTCAGTCAAAGTAGATGAAGTCACATTACCAAATGGCAACATATCAACTAGAGAATTAGTAACTCATCCAGGAGCAGTAGCGATTATCCCTATAACAAACGAAGGAAAAATTGTTCTTGTGGAGCAATATCGTAAACCTTTAGAGCGTAGTATTATCGAAATTCCTGCGGGTAAATTAGAAAAAGGCGAGAAACCTGAGTATACAGCTATCCGCGAGTTAGAAGAAGAAACAGGGTATGGCTCTAAAAATTTCACGTTTGTTCAATCTTTTGCCACATCTCCAGGCTTTGCAAATGAAGTTATTCATGTATATGCTGCGAGAGATTTATATAGAATTGAGAATCCTGCTAGTCTAGATGAGGATGAATTTGTCGAATTATTAGAAGTTACGTTAGAAGAAGCTGAACAAATGATCCGAGATGAAAGAATTTATGATGCTAAAACAGTGTTTGCAATTATGTGGATGAAAAATATCTTTTAAAATAAGTTATGAAATAGGTCGGGACGAGCATAGGTTGTACGAAGTAAAGGAAGGTGACCTATATGAACCGATCATTTCAAATTATTTACTTTTTCTTGATTATTGCAATTGGCTTTATTGGAGGAATTTTACTGTTGCAACTTTCTACTGTTGAACAAGCAGAATGGCTCATTCGAAAAATGGATAGTAGGGTACTCCTACAAGGGAAGCCGTCAATTTGGCAATCTTTATTGCCAGTTGTCATTCCGTTTGCCATTGTTTCGTTACTCGCATCTCATAATTATTTAAGACATGTGGCAAGAATTGTTGTTGTACTAAAATCGGCATTTTTTGGATATAGTGCAGGTTATTTAATCGACACACAAAATGCATTTTGGTCATATGCTGCATGGTGGTTTCCTTTTCAATTGCTTTACAGTATAGTATTAATGGTGTTTTGCATAGTACTTGTACCTGAACCAGTTTATGCTGTCAGGAAGAAGTTACCGATTTTACCGCGTGTAATAGTAGTACTTGTCGCTACTCTAGTAATTTTGTGTGGTGAATTACTTGCAATACACTTTATCTATAAACTAAAATAACTATCAAATAATAATTATTATAATTATAATCAATTCAATCTTGTAATGAGAATCGACTTTTTGGTATAATGAAAGAAGTTTAGGGGGGCGTCGTATGGAGAGCCGTATTGATCGAATAAAAAAACAATTACATGGTGCGAGCTACAAACTGACGCCGCAGCGTGAAGCGACAGTAAGAGTGCTTTTAGAAAATGAGGAAGATCACCTTAGTGCTGAGGATGTTTATTTACTCGTTAAAGAAAAAGCACCAGAAATTGGACTTGCAACTGTGTATCGAACATTGGAACTTTTAACGGAGCTTAAAATCGTCGATAAAATCAATTTCGGCGATGGTGTATCTCGTTATGATTTACGTCAAGAAGGAGCTGCTCACTTCCATCATCACCTCGTTTGTATCGAATGTGGTGCTGTTGATGAAATTCAAGAGGATTTACTTGAAGATGTAGAAGCAGTCGTTGAAAAAAGATGGAATTTTATTATTAAAGACCATAGATTAACATTTCACGGTATTTGCTGGCGCTGTCATGATAAAGAGTCAGATAACAATAGCAATCAATCATAAGTTTATAGCTTACAAACAAAGGATGGCGGAGGTGCTGTCCTTTTTTATTTACCTATTTTTAGGGAGGGAACCAAAATGAATCAAGATGTACTAGATGCAATCCAAGATTATTTACACTTTTTACGCGTTGAACGACAGCTTTCTGACAATACATTGCAATCTTATAAAAGAGATATTACTGCTTATACTAAGAATATTTTCGTAAGTCAAGGTGTACAATATTTTGATGACATAGACAGAGTGAATATATTACATCATTTACAGATGTTAAAAACATCAGGGAAGTCTGCACGGACTATTTCAAGACATATTTCCTCAATTCGTTCATTTCACCAATTTTTGTTAAGAGAAAAAAGAGCTAGTGGGGATCCCACAGTGCATTTAGAAATGCCGAAGTTAGAGAAAAAGTTACCGAAAATTTTATCGATTGAAGAAATTGATAACTTAATTGCTATGCCAAATCTTGCAAAACCCCAAGGAATTCGAGATCAAACGATGCTTGAGTTGTTATATGCAAGTGGTATGCGTATAAGTGAGTGTATTGCACTGAATTTAGAAGATGTTCATACTACGATGGGCTTCGTAAGAGTTTTTGGTAAAGGTGGTAAAGAACGTATTATTCCACTTGGACGAAAAGCTTTAGAAGCGTGCATGGCATATTTAGAAAAGGGAAGACCAATACTAGAAGATAAGTTACATAAATCAGAGGCTTTTTTTATCAGCCAAAGGGGAGATCGCTTAACACGACAATTTTGTTGGAAATTAATGAAGGATTATGCAGAGAAAGCGGGTATAGATAAAGAAATCACACCACATATTTTACGTCATTCTTTTGCGACGCATTTAATTGAAAATGGTGCTGATTTACGTGCAGTTCAAGAATTGCTTGGGCATGCTGATATTTCAACAACTCAAATTTATACGCATATTAGTAAGACGCGATTATCAGAAGTATACAAGCAGTTCCACCCACGTGCATAAAAAAAATTTTTAAATGTCAGAGGTCTGACATTTATTTTTTCGTATAGTTTGGTAAAATGAAAGTAAAGATAAAGGAGGAACACAAATGAACACAAAACCATTTAAACGCATTCACTTAATCGTTATGGATTCAGTAGGTATTGGAGAAGCACCTGATGCTGAAAAGTTCGGTGATGTAGGTGCAGATACATTAGGTCATATTGCAGAAAAAATGAATGGCTTAACTATGCCCAATATGGGGGAATTAGGTTTATCAAATATCCGTGAATTACCTGGTATTACTCCAGTAGAAAAACCTGCAGCTTATTTTGGTAAAATGCAAGAAGCTTCAGTGGGGAAAGATACAATGACAGGTCACTGGGAAATTATGGGTTTGAACATTGATAAACCGTTCAAAGTGTATCCTGAAGGCTTCCCACAAACTTTAATTGAGCAATTAGAAGAACGTACTGGTCGCAAAGTACTTTGTAACAAGCCAGCGAGTGGTACGCAAGTGATTGACGATTACGGTGAAGAGCATATGAAAACAGGCGCTATTATCGTTTATACATCTGCTGATCCAGTATTGCAAATCGCAGCACATGAAGAAATTGTTCCATTAGATGAACTTTATAAAATTTGTGAAATTGCTCGCGAATTAACTTTACAACCTGAATATTTAGTAGGCCGTGTAATTGCTCGTCCTTTCATTGGAACTCCAGGTAACTTTGAACGTACATCAAATCGTCATGATTATGCGTTAAAACCATTTGGACGTACAGTGATGAATGAATTAAAAGACGCTAATTTTGATGTCATTGCATTAGGTAAAATTTCAGATATTTTCAACAATGAAGGCGTAACAGAAGCAATCCGTACAAAAGATAACTCTGATGGTATGGACAAGATATCACAAGTTGTACGTAAGGATTTCCATGGCTTATCATTCTTAAATTTAGTTGACTTTGATGCAGCTTATGGCCACCGTAGAGATCCAATTGGATATGGTGAAGCTTTAGAAGAATTTGACCGTCGTTTACCAGAAGTTTTGGAAGCGTTGACGGAAGAGGATTTATTAATAATTACAGCTGACCATGGAAATGATCCTACTTTCCACGGAAGTGATCATACACGTGAATATGTGCCATTAATCGCTTATTCACCACGCTTTAAAGAGGGTAATGAATTACCACTACGACTTACATTTGCTGATATCGGTGCTACAGTTGCTGAAAACTTCAATGTGAAATTACCTGAATTCGGCACAAGCTTCTTATCCAATTTAAAATAAGGGAGTAATAAAATGCGAATAGTTGATATTATTGAAAAAAAACGTGATGGTGGAGAACTAACTACAGAAGAAATACGCTTTTTCGTAGAAGGTTATACAAATGGTTCTATTCCAGATTATCAAGCAAGTAGTTTATTGATGGCTATTTATTTTAAAGATATGAATGATCGTGAACGTGCAGATTTAACAATGGCAATGGTTGAATCTGGAGATCAAATTGACCTTTCAAAAATTGAAGGTATTAAAGTTGATAAGCATTCTACAGGTGGTGTTGGTGATACAACAACATTAGTATTAGGTCCTCTAGTAGCTGCTGTCGGTGTTCCTGTTGCGAAGATGAGTGGACGAGGTTTAGGGCATACAGGAGGTACTATTGATAAATTAGAAGCTATTGAAGGCTTCCATGTTGAATTGACGACAGAGCAATTCATTGAGCAAGTAAATGACATTAAATTAGCTGTTATCGGTCAAACTGGTAACTTAACACCTGCAGACAAAAAATTATATGCTCTAAGAGATGTAACAGCGACAGTTAGTAGCATTCCTTTAATTGCAAGCTCAATTATGAGTAAAAAAATTGCCGCAGGTGCAGATGCTATTGTGCTTGATGTAAAAACCGGTGAAGGTGCCTTCATGAAGACTGTTGAAGATGCAAAAAATTTAGCACATGCAATGGTCCAAATCGGCAATAATGTCGGTCGAAACACAATGGCTATTATTTCTGATATGAGCCAACCACTTGGTTTTGCGATTGGTAATGCATTAGAAGTAAAAGAAGCAATTGATACTTTACGAGGAGAGGGTCCGGAAGATTTAACGGAGCTTTGCTTAACTCTTGGTAGTCAAATGGTCGTTCTAGGTGGTCACGCTAAAACAATCGAAGAAGCGCGTGAACAATTACTTGAAGTTATCAAAAATGGTAGCGCATTAGAAATCTTCAAACAATTTATTGAAGGACAAGGTGGTAATCCTGCAGTTGTGGATGATACTTCATTGTTGCCACAAGCTCAATATACTTTTGAAGTACCAGCAAAAGAAGACGGCTATGTATCATTCATTGAAGCTGATGAAGTTGGAACTGCAGCTATGCTTTTAGGAGCTGGTCGTGCTACGAAAGAGTCTACTATCGACTTAGCTGTTGGTCTAATGCTGCGCAAAAAAGTTGGCGATAAAGTAACAAAAGGTGAGTCTCTGGTGACAATTTATGCAAACCAAGAAGATGTTTCATCAGTGATTGATAAAATCTACTCACATATTAAAATTGCTAAAGAAGCACCTCAAGCACCGAAATTAATCGAGGCTATCATTACAGAATAATTTTGAAAAGCTGTTACTCATTTAAATGAGTAGCAGCTTTTTTTGTTGATTAAATATAGAAAAAATACTAATTAGATGGAAACTGATAATTTTCGTATTTCCGAGATGATTCTACTGTGAATTATTGAATTGCTTGGTATTTTAAAAAATCACAGTAATATGCAAGTCCTTATCTAGAATTTGAAGACGTTGAACATTAACTAATGTTTATATAATAGATTTGAAACAGCGTTTTTATTAGAAAGGGGAACTAAAGGAGAAAAACATAAATAAGAATCGAATGCTTTACTTCTTATTGCACAAAATGGATAGGTTAGTGGTATAAGCTACCTGCCACTATCCAATGCAGCTCTTTTTTCTTATCAAGAGTCCTTCAACTAAAGGTTAATATAACTCGAAATATTATTAAATTTGATTAGAATTTAACATATATTTTTTAACATAAATGAACACAGGATAAGTGTACCTTAAAGAATAATGAACATTTCATACGATGTGATTTTTTTCTAAGTATAGGTGAGTTACACTGTGACCCTTTGCCCCTGTCTTTCAATATTTCAAACTGTACATTAGCAGTTTTGTTAATAATATATCAAATCATTTTCTCGAAATACTATTCTAATATGTTCAATAATTCACAAGCGCATGTTTTGAAATTCAATAATATCGGCTATATACTAGCATTAACTAGTTTAGAGTAACTTTACTAGAATAAATCTTAGAGGTGTCAACTTTATGAATAAAGATATAGCAAATATAATAGATTCACAGTACAAATTATATATTAATGGCGAGTGGACTGAAGGTTCTGAAGGGAATACAATTGCCGCTTACAACCCAAGTAATGGCGAAAAACTAGCAGATTTCATCGATGCGAGTCATGCAGATGTAGATGCAGCCGTTGAAGCAGCTCAAAATGCATTTAAAACGTGGAAACACGTGAGCATTGAAGAACGCAGTAAATTACTTATTCAAATTGCAGACTTAATCGATGCAAATCGTGAGCATCTTGCAATGGTTGAAACATTAGATAACGGAAAGCCTTTACGTGAAACGATGAGTGCTGACGTGCCACTAAGTGCGGATCACTTCCGTTACTTCGCAGGTGTTATCCGATCTGAAGAAGGTACTGCACAACAATTAGATGAAAATAACTTAACTTTGACACTAAAAGAACCAATTGGTGTTGTTGGTCAAATTATTCCGTGGAACTTCCCGCTACTTATGGCAGCGTGGAAAATTGCACCTGCTATCGCAGCAGGTAACACAGTTGTTATATCTCCATCATCAACTACTTCACTGAGCATTTTAGAACTGGCGAAAATTTTAGATCAAGTTTTACCAGCAGGTGTTGTAAACGTGATAACTGGACGCGGGTCAAACTCTGGTGACTATATGCTACACCATGAAGGCTTTGCAAAATTAGCATTCACAGGTTCAACAGATGTTGGTTACTTAGTTGCCAAAGCTGCAGCTGATCGTTTAATCCCTGCAACATTAGAGCTTGGTGGGAAATCAGCGAACATCTTCTTCAACGATGCAAACTGGGAACGTGCGGTTGAAGGTGCAACAAACGGTATTTTATTCAACCAAGGGCAAGTATGTTCTGCAGGTTCTCGTATTTTCGTACAAGCCGGTATTTATGATGAATTTTTAATAGCAATAAAAGAAAAATTCGAAAGCGTTAAAGTTGGCTTACCATGGGAAGAAGGCACACAGATGGGTGCACAAATTAACCAACGCCAATTAGATAAGATTTTAGAATATGTGAAAATCGGTCAAGAAGAAGGTGCAACACTTGTAACTGGTGGTTACCAATTACAAGATAAAGGTCTTGAGAAGGGTGTATTCATGGCGCCTACGATTTTAGCAGGTACAAATGATATGCGCATCGCTCAAGAAGAAATTTTTGGACCAGTTGCAACAGTAATCAAGTTTGAAACAGAGGAAGAAGTTATCGCAATGGCGAATGATTCTGAGTTTGGTCTTGGTGGAGGTGTATGGACTAGCAACTTAAACACAGCACTTCGTGTAGCGCGTAGTATTGAAACTGGTCGCATGTGGGTGAATCAATATACTAACTTCTCTGCTGGTGCACCATTTGGCGGATATAAAAAATCCGGTATTGGCCGTGAAACTTACAAATCAATTTTAGATGCATACACACAAACTAAAAACATCTTCATTAACACTAAAGAAGATGTAGATGGATTGTACTAATTAACGAATGTTAGATAGTATTATACGATTCCTTGCTAAACTAACGGGGCTTTAGTACAACAATAATAAATTTAATTAGGGCTACACATATAGATATATCTATATGTGTAGCCCTTTTAATATTAACAAGCCTAAAGATAATCATCTTCTTGATTATCTTTTTTATGTTTTAACAGAAGTAATCATTTTTTAGAAAACAGCCAACATAAAACGCTATGAAGCAGAGGAGAGTTTTTGTTGTGCGAATTATTTAAAATTCCCCATCTTCCATCATACAATTTTGTTTTTTTTGAATAGAGATATTTTTTTGATTAAAATTCCCTCGAATCTCCAATACTTATGGATAAAGATGACATCCATTTACTGTCGATTTAGTTCTAATTTTAGAAGGTTTCTTCTTAAATTGTCATGCGAAAGGATAATGCAAAACAATTGTGGAATATGCTTGTGAAAAGGAGGTATGACTATGCAACAACTAACTCAACTGACAGTGGATGGCATTGCCGTTATTCGTTTACAAGGTGATTTAGACCATCACGCTGCAAACCGTATTCGAGAAGATATTTCACAAGCAATATACCAAGGTAGCGTTCACGCAATTGTTTGGAACTTAGGTGATCTGCAGTTTATGGATAGCGCTGGCATTGGTTTGATCTTAGGAAGAATGCGTGATTTAGCGCCGATTAATGGACAAACCGTCATCTTAAATCCGTCTGCTACTATGCAGAAAATATTCCAGTTTTCAGGATTATCCAAATATATTTGGCAAGGTACAGAAGATGAAGTAATTCGAACTTTAGGGGGGATTTTGAATGGATAATGAAATGACTTTATCGTTTTTAGCGGTCAGTGAAAATGAAGCACTAGCGCGTATGGCGATGACGAGTTTCATGACAGTGTTGGATCCAACGATTGAGGAATTATCCGAGGTGAAAACTGTCATTTCAGAAGCAGTTACAAACGCAATTATTCATGGCTATGAGGAAAATCGCACAGGTATTGTAACTGTTTATGCTACTCGTGTTGATCGCGAAGTGACTGTGACGATTTCTGATCAAGGATGTGGAATTGAAGACGTACAGCAAGCAATGGAACCTTTATATACTACAAAGCAGCAAATGGATCGTTCTGGCATGGGCTTTACAATTATGGAAAGCTTCACGGATCAGTTATCTGTTAAATCCGAACGCGGGAAAGGGACAACGGTCACCTTCAAGAAGCAATTTCAACCAGTAGGTTCACCGTTTGCCGCTAGGTGAGGAAATGACATCTAAACCACAAGCCTCTTCCATATTGCTGACACAGGAGAAAATGCGAGAGCTCATACTGCAGTCTCAAGCTGGCGATGCTAACGCTAGAAAGGAGATGGTGGAGGGGAATACGCGTCTTGTCTGGTCAATCGTACAGCGTTTTGCTTCACGCGGGGCAGATTTAGAAGATCTTTTTCAAATTGGTTGTATTGGTTTGATGAAGTCAATAGATAAATTTGATCTGTCATACCAAGTGAAATTTTCAACTTACGCAGTACCTATGATAATCGGTGAAATTCAGCGTTTTTTACGGGATGACGGTATGGTTAAAGTAAGCCGATCTATTAGAGAGCTTAACTATAAAATTCGCCATGCCACAGATGATTTTCTTAAAATCAATGAGAGACCCCCTACCATGAAGGAATTAGCGGATTTGTTGGAAGTCACAACTGATGAGATAGCAATGGCTTCTGATGCTCTAAGGGACCCTGCATCACTACATGAACAGTTATTTGAAAGTGATGGTGATCCGATTACGTTAATGGATCAAATGAGAGATGCTACCTCTGAAAGGCCTTTTGAGCATATACCACTTCGAGACATATTAACGAGACTTGGTAAAAGGGAACAATCTGTAATTTATTTGCGCTATTACTTAGATTGTACTCAAAGTGAAATTGCTGAGAGACTTGGCATTTCACAAGTACAAGTATCACGACTAGAAAAACGAATCTTATCACAGTTGAAAGTTTGGCTAGCACCAGGTCAATTGAAAGGATTAGAAAAGGCGGCAAAAAAATGACTGAAGAACAAAAACCTATTTTCGCAAGTATAGAAGAAGCAGAAAAGTTTATGATTTCAAAATTCGGTGAAAGCGAAAGCTTTGATATAGGGATGAAGCATTTGCATTTATACAAAATGCCGGTGTTTACTATTTATATTAATGGGCTTATTGATAGTGCCAACTTCACAGAAATTCTTGTTAATATTCAACCTACCCAAGAGATAGAAGGATATACACCAGAAACTGAGCCGGAATTTTTCCAATTTTGCTTCCCGTATTTTGCTTGGGAACCGATGAAGAGTCAAGAACAGCTATTAACTGCGATATTAGGGGGCCAGGTGGCGTTTATTACACCATCTGGCTATGCTTTTATAGCAGATTTGAGAGCTTATCCTGGTAGACAACCTGATGAACCTGATAATGAGAAAGTTATTAGGGGATCGCGTGATGGATTTACAGAAAATATTGTACAAAACTCGGGGCTTATAAGAAGGCGAATTCGGGATGCATCATTGCGTTTTGAACTGCATCAAATCTCAGATAAAGGCAAGACAGATACGGCAATTGTCTTTATGAAGGGTATTGCCAATGAGGAACATCTCAATTATATACGCCAGCGTATGAAAAAAATTAAACATGATGGTTTAACAATGGCTGATAAATCAATAGAGGAATGGTTATTTAAACAAGGTTTCCATCCATTACCTTTTGTACGCTACACTGAGCGACCTGATATTACCGCCGCTCATTTATTAGAAGGTCATATCGCGATAATTGTCGATACGTCACCTTCAATTATTTTAGTACCCGTAACATTTTTTCATCATTTACAACATGCAGAGGAATATCGTCAAGCCCCTTTTATTGGAACAGCTGTCCGCTTCTTACGCTTCTTCGGGACTTTTTTAAGCCTCATAGTATTACCTTTTTGGTATTTATTAATCAAGCATCATGAAATGATTCCTACGTTTTTAGATTTCGTAGGAATAGATAAGAAGTCCGCCATACCGATATTACTCCAAATATTAATAGCAGATGCAGGGATAGAATACTTGCGGCTTGCCTCCATTCATACACCAACTCCACTTTCCACTGCGATGGGATTAATTGCAGGTGTTATTATTGGGAATATTGCAATTGATGTTGGACTTTTTTCACCTGAAGTTGTGTTATATACAGCAATTACTGCCATTTTCACATTTGTAATTCCTTCGTATGAATTGAGTATCACCATTAAAGTATTTAGGGTCTTTTTGCTACTAATGACCGCATGGCTCGGAGTTAATGGATTCTTCCTTGGCATATTTGGGCTTTTCTTATATATTTGCTCTCTACGACCAATGAAGGTACCTTATATGTGGCCAGTAGTTCCGTTCTTCCCACAAGCATTTTTACGTATATTCATACGGTTCCCTATGACGAGCGATGCTTTAAGACCGTATATTGTTGGTGCAAAACAGCGAAAACGTTCATGAAATGCCATTGCATACATTTCTCTTTCTATGATAAAGTTCAATTAGTTATAGAAAAATTCCGTGAATTCTTTTTGGGGTATACGGATAAAGGGAGAGATTTGAATGCATTTATATGGGACTCAAAATGTAACTGAAAATGGTCATTTAACAATTGGGCAAGTAGACGCTATAGATTTAACAAAAACATATGGTACACCTTTATTCGTTTACGATACAGCGCTTTTCCGTGAGCGAGCACAAGGGTTTATTAATACTTTTAAAAATGCAGGTGTGCAAGCACAAGTTGCTTATGCTAGTAAGGCGTTTTCAAGCGTTGCAATCTATCAATTAGCGGCTGAAGAAGGACTATCAGTCGATGTTGTTTCTGGTGGTGAGCTTTATACCGCTTTAAAAGCAGGTTTCCCAAGCGAGCGCATTCATTTCCATGGTAATAATAAAAGCTACGATGAATTAATCCTTGCTTTCGATTCGAAAATTGGATGTATTGTAATTGATAACTTTGATGAAATTGATGCCTTGAAACAACTATCTGAAGCACGTCAACAAAAAATGCACGTCCTAATTCGTGTGACGCCAGGAGTAGAGGCGCATACACATGACTTTATAACAACAGGTCAAGCAGATTCTAAATTTGGTTTTGACTTAAATAATGGACAAGCGGACCGTGCATTTACACTATTGCAAAACCACGCATTTTTAGATTTACAAGGGATGCATTGTCATATTGGGTCACAAATCTTCGATACAGCGGCTTTCAGTTTAGCAGCAAAAAAAATAAGTGATAAAATGGGCGAATGGTATAAAGAATCCGGCTTCATTAGCCAAGTATTAAATTTAGGTGGAGGATTCGGAATTCGTTATACAGAAGAGGACACTCCACTTCAACCAGCAGTTTATGTAGATGATATGATTAAAGCGGTACAACAAGAGATGGCTGCTTTTTCAATGCCGATGCCTGAAATTTGGATTGAACCAGGTCGTTCGTTAGTTGGAGACGCTGGTACTACACTTTATACAGTCGGTTCTCAAAAGGAAGTTCCTAATACGAGAAATTATCTAGCGGTTGATGGTGGGATGTCTGATAATATTCGTCCAGCTCTTTACGACGCAAAATACGAGGCTGTCATTGCAAATAAAATGAATGACCAATTAGTTAGAACATATACGATTGCTGGTAAATTATGCGAGTCTGGTGATAAACTGATTGAGGATATCAAGTTACCAAAAGCAGAATCAGGGGATATTCTAGCTGTGTTCTGTACAGGTGCTTACGGTTATTCAATGGCGAGTAACTATAATCGTATACCAAGACCGGCTGTCGTTTTTGCGGAAAAAGGGACACACCAATTAGTTGTGAAGCGCGAAAGTTATGAAGATCTTGTGAAGCTTGACCTTCCTCTAACGATTGGGAAGGAGGTAAATCGTTAATTGAAGAAAAGTAATATTTTATTACTTCTGTTATTCCTAATATTAACAACTGCATGGGGCGTTGTTTATTGGCTTTATATTGCTCCATCAAGTATAGGTAAATAATGTGAATCTATTTGCGTAATTTTTGCTTTTCGTGTAGGATGTTGAAAGATACTTAAAGGCAAAAAGAGGGATCATATAAATGTTATGTCGTTATAAGAAAGCATTCGAAAAAATTGCGATGGGGCTCTTGTCGTTTATGCCAGATCAAAAAGACCTGAAATTACTACAAGAAACGATTCGACAATACGATACAGATCCAAACTGGCAACTGTTTTTATGGAAACAAGAGGATGACTTTATTGGTTTAGTTGGCGTAGAGATTGCTGATGACGAATGGATTGTTAGACATATATCGGTTGACCCTTCACATAGAGGTGAGGGACTCGGTAAAGAGATGGTTAAACAGCTTTCTAAAATGGATATGGATTGTGTGATTGCGGCTTGTGATCAAACTGCACCGTTCATACAGAAATGTAAAGCGATGCTAGAAGAAGCAGACAAAGAAATTTAATGTCTGCTTCTTCTTTTTTCGTCTCTTGCTAAGAGAATATCCGAGCGGTCACGTAGCATATGCTTATGTTGTAGGTAATGAGCATCTGTTTCTTTCAATAAGGCAATTGATGTGAGAATTTGCTTCTCTAAGGTTTCTGAGGTAATTGGTAGAATAAATTTTTGGAAAGGCTCTTTTTTTTCTACTGCAAGTTGAACTTGTTGCATAGAGTGTAAAATTGCAATACCGTCCACTTCTTCCATAAATGAAGAATTGACGGACTGCTCTAAAGTAATATATGCTTTTTTTAAGATTGTTTTGGCGCCACTAAAATTTTCTCGGCGCCAGTGGTATAGGCCGGTCGCTAGTTGAATCCATCCCGTTAAGGGGTGAGTTTTATCTCTTGGAGCTATTTCTTTCCAATACTCCTCTAACACTTCGTGACATTCAAAGTAATCTTGATTGCCATTGAAATATGTTAGAAACTGGACAAATAATGGGTGGTACATCGGATGCATTTCGAACACCATTCCTCTATACTGTATTTTGAACATAAACTGTCAGGTGGTTGACTATGTCATATGAAGTAAAACTCGAGGCCTTTGAAGGACCTCTCGATCTATTATTACATTTAATTCATCGCTTGGAAATTGATATTTATGATATTCCAATGGCGGAGCTTACGGCTCAGTATATGGAGCATATTCGTGCAATGCAAGTACTTGAATTGAATGAAGCAAGTGAATATTTAGTTATGGCAGCATCTTTACTAGCGATTAAGAGTAAAATGCTCTTACCAATCCATGAAGGGGAGTTGGATGAAACTGAATTCGACATGGATGAGCCCGATCCACGTGAAGAGCTCGTTGCCCGATTAATTGAATATAGAAAATTTAAAGATGCTGCAGTGAATTTAAAAGACTTAGAATCGTCTCGTGGGCAATATTTTACAAGGCCACCAGCGGATCTTTCAGCATTCGCACCAGCAGAACAATTAGCATTATTTGAAACGTCTGTAAATGTGTTTGATATGGTCGGTGCTTTTCAGAAAATGCTTAGACGAAAACATCTAAAGGCGCCATTGACTACTAAAATTACTAGGCACGATGTTTCCATAAAAGATCAAATGAAAACTATGATGGGTGTGCTAAAATTAGCAGGTGGACGCTCGAGCTTTTTCGATCTATTCCCTTATGAAGATAGATCAACTTTGGTTATTACCTTTTTATCATTACTAGAATTGATGAAACGCCAAATAATAGCAGTAGAGCAGAATAATAACTTTGAAGATTTAACTGTAATATTACGGAAGGAAGATTTGAACGATGAACAACTTGAATCAATTGATGAGCAAAATTGAAAGCTTACTTTTCGTAATTGGTGAAGATGGTTTAACTGTCAGACAACTGAGTTTCTTAACAGAAGAGCAAGAAGAGAAGGTAGCACAAGCTTTAGAACAATTAGCTCATCATTACAACACAGAAGAAGGGCGTGGCATTACACTGAAAGAATTAGCTGGTACTTACCAGCTTACTTCAAAACCAGCCCTTGCAGATACGATTCAGCGACTTGTTGAAAACCCGCCTAGTCAATCATTATCACAAGCCTCACTAGAAGTTCTTGCCATTGTTGCTTACAAACAACCCATTACTAGAGTAGAAATTGAAGATTTACGTGGTGTGAAAAGTGAACGACCGCTACATACTTTAAGCTCAAAAGGATTAGTACAGGAAGTAGGTCGAGCTGAAGGAACAGGCCGAGCAATTTTATACGGCACAACAAAGGAGTTCTTAAACTACTTTGGCTTGAAAGATTTAAACGAATTACCAGATTTACCTACGGGTGAAACTGATTCAACTGATGAAAACCCAGATTTATTTATGTCTAAGTTCCAAGAAGCTTTCCAAGATTCAGATTCAGAATAGAAGAAAGGTGTGGGCGATTGCTTCGCCGATATATAATCGGATTATTGATGTTAGTTTTACTACTAGTTACTACGACGCATAGTTCCGCTGCATCAAGTTCATATGCAGTCATTGATGCAGAGACAGGGAGATTACTAGCGGGGTCTAACGAAAATGTACCTTTACCAATTGCTAGTTTGACGAAAATGTGGACTGCGCTTGTCGCTATAGAGAATTTGGATTTAAAAACACCAGTTACAATATCTCAACGAGCAGCAACGAGTGAAGGCTCTTCTATTTATTTAACTGCAGGAGAAGAGACAACATTAGAAACATTACTTTATGGACTATTGTTACGTTCAGGGAACGATGCAGCTGCAGCAATAGCAGAAGCTGCAGGTGGATCTCTTGAAGGTTTTTCAAAAATGATGAATGATACCGCACTCTTTTACGGTTTGGAAAATACGCATTTTGAAAATCCATCAGGTCTTCACGCTGAAAAGCACTTAGCTTCTGCATATGACACAGCTCAAATGTTACGGATTGCCATGCAAAATAAAAAATTTGAGAAGATAGCCTCTACAAAATATTTTAAAGGTACTACAGAGAATGGGACATTATGGGAAAATAAGCATAAGCTCGTTCGTAATAACAAATTTGCGATAGCCGGTAAAACAGGCTATACGAAAGTAGCTGGAAGAACACTTGCTACTTATTTTGAAAAGGATGGCAAAAAAGTAATTGTAGTAACGATCAATGAGGGAAATGATTGGGTTGTCCATAGTGATTTTGCTGATTATGTGTTTAAACACTATACGAATGAAGTAATAGCAAAAGCAGGTACGTATTCTGTACAATCAGATATTGATGTAAAATTAACAGAGCCACAGCACTTACTTCTGACGAAGAAAGAAGTAAAAAAAGTGAAAAATATCTTACAGTTGCCTAGGTCCAAAACCAAAGATTCGATAGGTAGATGGTCATTTTATATAGATGACCAACCAGTTAAGGATGCTATTGTTGATGTAAAGTGGAAATAAATAGTTGAGTAGAGTAAAGGCTGCTTATATTAGCAGCCTTTTTCGATTTTAGGTAAAAAGTGATATAAAAAGCAGATAAACTGTTTACAAACATATTAGTTAAGGACTTAAATAAGGTACTAATACTTTTCTTATAGTAGAAAGTGTGCCATAATTTTGGACAGGCTAATAGTATTTAACTTATGAGGTGAACGAATGGAAAGACTACAAAAAGTAATAGCGTATGCAGGGATTGCATCACGTAGAAAAGCAGAAGAAATGATTAAGCAAGGCTTAGTTAAAGTCAATGGACAGGTAGTTAGAGAGCTTGGCACAAAAGTCTCTCCTTCTGATTCAGTGGAAGTAGAAGGAGTTAAATTAGAAAAAGAACGTAAAGTATATCATCTTCTATATAAACCAAGAGGTATTATTTCAGCTGTAACAGACGATAAAGGTCGTAAAACAGTAACAGATTTATTCCCCGAAGTTGAACAACGCATATTCCCTGTTGGTCGTTTAGATTATGAAACTTCAGGCTTGCTACTTTTAACAAATGACGGTGAGTTTTCTTACCAACTTACACATCCAAAATTCAAAATTGATAAAACATATGTAGCACGTGTAAAAGGAATACCTACAAGAGAAGCATTAAGACAATTAGAGCGTGGAGTTATGCTTGAGGATGGAAAGACTGCACCAGCACGCGTAAGACTAATGTCTTCAGATAGCAAATCAGGCAAGGCGATTGTGGCAATTACAATTCATGAAGGCCGTAATCGTCAAGTGCGACGTATGTTTGAAGCAGTAGGTTACCCAGTACAAAAATTAAAACGTGAACAATTTGCTTTTTTAACATTGCATGGATTGAATGCAGGTGAGTCGAGAGAATTGACACATCATGAAGTTAAACAATTAAGAGTGTTAGCTGAGACAGGTAAAATAGGTTAAACCTTATGTATATCAATAATCGTTAACATTCTGAAATGGTATAAGACGTTTAGTTAGTATTTTCTAAACGTCTTAACCAATTTTACATAGCATAAAACAACATGAGACAAGCTCAAAAAAATGATATAAAAAACACTATGCTTAGAATGGAAACGTTCACAAACACTTCAAATATACAAAATACCGCCATTCAAAACTTTGCTATAATTAGGTAGATTGTTTCGGATGTTTTTTAGGAGGTCTACTTCGGGTATGGATAAAAAGAAAAAAAGATTCTATGTAAGAACGCTGATTTTAGCAATACTTGTAGTAGCAATTGGATATACGATATATACAACAGCTACTAAGGATGAGGTTCGATTATTAAAAGTTGGAGCAGAAGCGCCAGATTTTTCTCTAGTTGATTTAAATGGTCAAACACATCGCTTATCTGATTATAAAGGTAAGGGTGTCATGTTGAATTTCTGGGGTACTTGGTGTAAACCTTGTAAAAAAGAAATGCCGGCAATGAACAATCAGTATAAGGTGTTTAAAGACCAAGGTATAGAAGTGTTATCTATTAACCAAGCACAAACAGTTTTTGAAGTAGAAAATTTCATTTCTGACTTCGATTTGAAATTCCCAGTTGTAATCGATAAAACAAAAAGTGTCACAAGGGCTTATAATGTTAATAACTTACCAGCTTCTATATTTATTGATCCAACAGGTAAAGTTGTTCGAGTACATGAAGGCGAATTGACAGAAGAAATGTTAGCTGAATTCTTTTCAAGTATCAAGCCAGAGTAAGGAGTTCTAGAGGATGAAAAAAATTATTTGTGAATGTGGTCACGAGAACCCAGAAGGCACAACTTTATGTGAGAAATGTGGTAGCCCACTTTCCGAAGAAGAAAAGAGCAGAAAAATAGCAGATATGCGTTATGAAGGAACCGCGATTCGTTCAAAAACGTATAACAAAACGATTATTGATAAAATTTGGAACTTCTTTTCAAGTGTAAAAGTAGGCGTTGCAATTATTATTATTACGTTAGTTGCCGCAGGTATTGGTACATTTCTACCTCAAGTTATTTATGTATCTCTTACAGAATATCAAGACGCTGCAGCAGCATATAAAGCCGCTTACGGTACATTTGGATCAATTTACTATAAATTAGGATTAGCTGATATTTATAGTTCATGGTGGTTCCAAACATTAATTGGCATGCTTGGTATTTCAATTATTGTTGCCAGTCTAGACCGAGGTATTCCATTATACAAATCTTTAAAAAATCAACGAGTAAAACGTCATGAAAACTTCTTGAAGCGTCAACGTATTTTTGCTTCAGGTGAAATGTCATCAGAAGAAGCTGATAAAGCATTTGACCTAACAGAGGCGAAAATGAAAGAAATGAAATACAATGTTCGTCGTGAAGAGGGCGCATTATTAGCTGAAAAAGGTCGTTTTGCGAGATGGGGTCCATATATCAACCATGTCGGTTTAATCATTTTCTTATTTGGTGTTATGCTCCGTTTAATGCCAGGTTTTTACATTGATAAAACACTTTGGATCCGTGAAGGCGAAACAATGGCTATTCCCGGAATGGAAGGCTTTTATTTAGAAAGTGAAAAATTCACTTTTGAAACATATTCAAAAGATGAACAAAAAGAAGAATTTAATGAATCTAAAAAAGCAGTCAACGCTGTTGCGAAAAACTACCAAACAGATGTTAAGTTATTTAAAGCACCTGATGACTCAGTTCCTGGTGATACATCTAATTTAACTCTAGTGAAAGAAATGCCGATTATTGTAAATAAGCCACTGAAATATGATGGTTATGCACTTTATCAAATGGATTTCCGCTTGAATGAGTTAAAGACGATGCACTTTGATTTAATTGATAAAAAGTCGGAGAAATCTCTGGGATCAGTAGCAATTGATTTAACTAACCCTGAAAAAGAATATAAAGTTGGGAAAGATAGTAAAGTTGTCTTGAAAAAATACTTCCCAGACTTTGCAGGCTTTGAAGACGGTGAACCACAAACAGCTTCACCATTACCAAATAATCCAGCATTTATTTTTGATATGTATACACCTGAAACACCAAAAGGCGAAACAAGCTTTGTAGCTATTAAACAAACACTTGAACCATTAGGTGAAACTAAGTATAAAATGAAATTTAGTGCTGTTGATACACGTAACGTATCAGGCTTAACAGTCCGTAAAGATAAAACACTTATGATACTAATGCTAGGTGGCATAATCTTTATGTTAGGTGTCACAATCGGTTCTTATTGGAGCCACCGTCGCTTATGGCTATTAAAAACAAAAGATGGTCGTTTATTAATGGCATCGCATACAAACAAAAACTGGTTCAGTATGAAAAAAGATTTGGATGCAGTTACGGAGTACGCTCATCTTCCGGTTTATGTAGATCAACATGATGAAGATCAAAAAGCAGAAGATGCTGAGAAGAAATTGAAAGACAAAGAAAAGGAAGGTGACAACATCTAATGAGTTTAATTGACTTAAGCGGAAATCTACTATTTGTAGCATTCGTCGCATACCTAATAGCTACTTTACTTTTTGGTGGTGCAGTCAAAGGTGGTTCAAAAAATGAATCAGCTGATGCAGGGAAAAAATGGGGTTCATTAGCGATTATCATTACGCTTGTTGGATTCATTGCAAATCTAGGTTATTTCATTACTAGATGGGTGTATGCTGGACATGCACCTGTTAGTAATATGTTTGAATTTACGACAGCATTCGGCATGTTCGTTGTAGGAGCATTTATCTTAATTTACTTTATTTATAAAGTGCCGGCACTTGGACTCTTTGCCTTACCAATAGCAATTATTATTATTGCTTATGCTAGTATGTTTCCTCGTGAAGTAAACCCATTAATACCAGCGTTAAAAAGTTACTGGCTATACATTCACGTAATTACAGCAGCAATTGGAGAATCTATTCTAGCAATAAGTGCTGTTGCAGGTTTGATTTATTTACTAAAAAATATCGACCTAACAAAAAGATCTAAAGAAAGTTTCTGGATAGAAGTGGTTATGTACGCCTTAATCCTAGTACTAGGATTCGTAGCAGTTACAACGACATTTAACGTAACAGGTTATGAAGCGGAATTTAGCTACATAGATAAAGATGGTAATACTAAAGAAATTACGTATAATACACCGGCACTGTTCGGAATGCATCAATCTGAATTGTTAACCGCAGATAAAATGGAACCAATTGCAAACGTACCAGCAATCGTCAATGCAAAAAAATTGACAACAGTTGTTTGGTCCATCTTAGTTGGAACAGTTTTATACGGTTTAATTCGTTTAATCATTCGTAAACCAATTGCGGTTATCATGCAACCATTCGCAAAACGTGCAAACTCACAATTGATGGATGAAATTGGTTATCGTTCTGTATTAATCGGGTTCCCAGTATTTACGCTCGGTGCATTAATCTTCGCGATGATTTGGGCGCAAGAAGCATGGTCGCGTTTCTGGGGCTGGGATCCTAAAGAGGTTTGGGCACTTATCACATGGTTATTCTATGCGGCATTCTTACACTTACGCCTTTCAAAAGGATGGCAAGGTAAGAAGTCAGCTTGGTTAGCAGTAATTGGTTTCGTTATCATAATGTTCAACCTAGTTGCTGTTAATTTAATCATTGCAGGTCTTCACTCGTACGCTGGTTAATAATCAGCTTAGGATTGTAGCAAAGCTAAAGCCTTTTCCTTTATAGGGAAGGGCTTTTCTTTTCATTTCGATAGGCTGAATGTACAATAGACATATAGATGGTTTTGGGAGGAATAGTTGTGAATGAACAAATTTCAATTTTAGTAGTAGACGATGAGGATAGAATCCGCCGTTTATTAAGAATGTATTTAGAACGTGAAGGTTATACAGTAGAAGAAGCTGAAGACGGAGAAGAAGCAGTAGAAAAGACATTAGCAAATGACTATCACTGTATTCTCCTTGATATAATGATGCCTGAAAAAGATGGCTTACAAGTATGCGAAGAAATACGTGATAAAAAAACAACACCAATTATTCTATTAACTGCAAAAGGTGAAGAGGCAAACCGTGTATCAGGTTTTGAACTAGGTGCTGATGATTATATTGTAAAACCATTTAGCCCACGTGAAGTGGTTTTACGCGTAAAAGCTATTTTACGTCGTTCAGCAGCATTCTCACCAATTTCAACAACTTCTTCATCAAAAGATTTAGTCGTCTTCCCACATTTAACAATCGATCATGACGCACACCGAGTTTCTGCAGATGGTGTAGAAGTGAATTTAACACCAAAAGAATACGAATTATTATACTTTTTAGCAAAATCACCTGATAAAGTATTCGACAGAGAGCAATTGTTAAAAGAAGTATGGCATTATGATTTTTTTGGGGATTTACGCACAGTTGATACACATGTGAAACGTTTACGTGAAAAGCTAAACCGTGTTTCTGAGAACGCGGCGAAAATGATTGTAACAGTATGGGGCGTTGGCTATAAATTTGAGGTAGTCAATGAATAGAATGTGGAACAGCGTTGTCGGGAAGCTATGGGTAACCATATTGCTTCTCGTTTCTTTTGTATTGTTTGTTTTTACTGTATTAATGCTCGAATTTTTATCAAACTACCATACTAAACAAACTGAATCATCATTACGTCAAGAAGCTTCAACAATTGCTCGAATTATTAATGATCGTGAAACAACGGATTCAACAAAGGCTATTATTTCAGATGTTCTAAGTGATGAAACAAATGCATTAATCGCCGAGAAACCAGGTAAGGTTTCTTTTTCATTACAAGAGGGGCTTAATCAAGAGGGTATTAAACAACAAATTCTTAATGAAAAAGCATTTGATAAAGTATTTACGTCGAATGCACCTGTTGTAAAAGAAATGATGCTGCCTTCAACAACGAAAAAAGAGCATATGGAGTCTTACATCGTTTTAGCTTTCCCGATAAATGTTGAAAGCGAACTACACGGAGCTATTTTTATTTATCAAAGCCCGGACGCTATACATAGGACGACTGAAGAAACTACTAAAATTGTCTTTTTAGCGGCGGCAATTGCTTTAATGTTAACAACGTTCTTTGCGTTTTTCTTATCAACCCGAATTACGTCTCCGCTTCGAAAAATGAGAGAAGCAGCATTTGAATTAGCAAAGGGTAATTTTGAAACAAAAGTACCTGTTTTACAAAATGATGAAATTGGTCAATTAGCTACTGCTTTCAACCAAATGGGAAAACAGCTTAAACATCACTTAGAAGTAATTAACCAAGAAAAAGAACAGCTTTCAAGTATATTGACATCAATGACAGACGCTGTAATTACATTTAATCGAGATCGTACCATTTTGGTCAGCAATCCACCTGCAGAACTTTTACTACAAAAATGGTTTATCAATAAAAGTGCGAATAGTGATAAACCTATTCCTGCTGAAATTTACCATATGCTTGACCACGTTTTAGATTTGGAAGAAGAGCTGGAGGTAGAGCTCGAAATTGAAAGGTCTTATTATGCGATTTCAATTAGCCCGTTATATAGCGGGAATTCCGTACGCGGTGCAGTAGCTGTGTTAAGAGATAAAACGGAAGAGCATCGTTTAGATAAATTACGTTCAGACTTTATAGCGAATGTCTCACATGAATTACGAACTCCAATAGCCATGCTTCAAGGCTATAGTGAAGCTATTATGGATGATGTCGTGTCAAGTGAAGAAGAACGTCAAGAAATGATTAAAATTATCTATGATGAGTCGCAACGAATGGGACGTTTAGTCACAGATTTACTTGACTTAGCTCGTATGGAATCAGGACATATGCGTTTATATAAAGATTCTGTTCCAATTTCACCTGTTATTGAAAGAATTACACAAAAATTTGTTCAAGTAGCAAAAGAAAAACAAGTAAATCTGACATTTAATACAACAATTGAAGATACACTTCACCTAGAAATGGATGAAGACCGTATAGAACAAGTATTAACAAACTTAATTGATAATGCCATACGCCATACACCGGTCACAGGAAGCGTAGAAGTTATAGTAGATCGTCAGCTATCCTTTGCGCGCATACAAGTAAAAGATAACGGAGCAGGGATACCAGCTGATGATTTACAGTATGTATTTGAGCGTTTCTATAAAGCTGATAAAGCTAGAACACGTGGTAAGGGTGGTACTGGTCTAGGACTTGCCATTGCAAAAAATATTGTCGAAGCACATAAGGGTAGAATTACAGTAGAAAGTGAAGTTGATAAAGGAACTACATTCACATTTTATTTACCAATTGAACAAATGTAAATTAAATTCAAACACGGATTGTAAGTTAGAAGACTTTACAATTCGTGTTTTTTTGCATATAGTTATAGTGTATTACAATTAAATTATGGTTCATCTTCGGGGCAGGGTGAAATTCCCGATCGGCGGTATTAGAGAACTAAGCAATACTCTTGAGCCCGCGAGCCGCAAGGCAGGATTTGGTTAAATTCCAAAGCCGACAGTATAGTCTGGATGGGAGAAGGTGAAGGTACGGTCGTCTTTCAATTTGAGTATCAATAAGACGCTTATTTGACTATGCCTAAATTCTCCCTTAAGTACACTATGTGCTTAAGGGTATTTTTTTGCATAGCAACAACGACTATACCTTTCCTCTTTTTGAAGTGGATCTACAAAAGGAGAGAAAAGTATTATGAAGAACATGAAATTGCAGAAGAGGATTGCAATTGCAATGTTAAGTAGTATTTCTTTTGTTTTAATGCTATTTAACTTCCCACTACCACCGTTTCCTGCATTTTTGGAAGTGGACTTTAGTGATGTGCCAGCCTTAATCGCAGCAATCACAATGGGGCCTCTAGCAGGTATTTTAGTTGAGTTATTTAAGAATGTATTAGATTGGATTTTCTCAGGGAGTCCAACAGGTATGCCAGTTGGTCATATAGCAAACTTTACAACAGGCGTATTATTTATCATGCCAGTATATTTTGTCTATAAACGTCTTTCAAGTACGAAAGGTTTAACTACTGGATTTGTCGTTGGTACCTTATCAATGGCAGTAGGTATGAGTTTACTGAACTATGTGTTATTCTTACCTATGTATACGTACTTTTTAAATGTCCCAGCTACAACTGGAACAGCATTAACAAAAATGATTGTACTTGGTGTATTACCTTTTAATATTATTAAAGGTTTCATAGTTATGATAATATTCATGATATTGTTTAATAGCATGAAAAAATGGATTGAAAAACAAAGGATGCATTATTTAAATTAAACCTTCAGCCGATGTTTGTAATAAAACATCGGCTTTTATAATTGAATAAAAAGTTGAATGATTGTATAATACTGTTAATAAAAAGAATATTCAGCACATTAAGTAGTATTTTGGTGCAAAGACGAGAATTTAAAGGTTGAGGTTTTCGGTGTTATATATTTTCTTCGATATCGTGCTAGCAACTTCCAAGAAAAGAAAGGATGTATGTGAATGGCTGAAAGAAAACTATTAAGCGCTTTTTTTACATCGATTATTTCCTTCTTTATATTACCTTTTTTATATATGCAAGCAGATGAATATTTTCTACACAGTGCATTTGCATTAACCGTATATGTTGTTCCAATTATATTTACATACGGTTTATTGGCTTCATATATAGCAGATCGAATTGCGGAACGTAAAATGAATGTGAGAGGATACTCGCTATTACTGCATATGGCTTTCGGAACGAGTATTGTCATTCCAATTACATTTGCTTATTACTCACAAGGTGGAGTTTGGTCTCTTCAATTAATAACAGCTGCTACTGCTGGCTTCATTTTAGGAAGCGTTTTCTTTTTTGTAGATTTAATGTTACGTAAAGTCGCTATTCGTTTGACGCAATATTCTTATGAAGAGCAGAATATTTGAATGTAATATCAAAAAGCAATGGGGGCCTATACCTCATTGTTTTTTTATGACCAGCCTTCGAAATAAAGTGAATGAAGAAGTGAAAATGTGCTTCAGATTAGAATATGGTAAAGAGCTGTAGAGACGCTATATTATTTAATAACCAACCTTGTTTTGATTATTACTTAAATAGTCCCATAAATCTTCATATCAACACAAAATAGAATAATGATGTATAATGATAAAAGTGCTTTTTTGAAAAGTGCTATAAAACAACTAATGCAAGAATAATGCTATACATTAAAACCCTATAACTATATCTTGCAAATATACTCGATAGGTGGAAACAACATTGAATTACCGCGTTTTACTTTATTACTTTTACACAACGATTGAAGATCCAGAGGCATTTGCTGCTGAGCATTTAGCATACTGTAAATCAATTGAGTTAAAAGGACGTATTTTAGTCGCTTCAGAAGGTATTAATGGAACAGTCTCAGGAACTGTGGAACAAACAGATGCTTATATGGCTCATATGAAAGCTGATCCTCGCTTTGACGGTATCGTTTTCAAAATTGATGAATCAGAGCAACATGTTTTCAAGAAAATGCATGTACGTCCAAGACCTGAGCTTGTAAATTTAAGCCTAGAAGACGATGTTAACCCACATGAAATTACAGGTAATTACTTAGAGCCAGCAGAATTCTTAGAGAAGATGCAAGAAGAGAATACGGTAATCGTTGATGCACGTAATACGTACGAATTTGATGTAGGCCACTTTAAAGGTGCGATTCGCCCAGATGTCGAAACGTTCCGCGATTTACCAGACTGGATCCGCGACAACAAAGAATTACTAGAAGGTAAGCAAATTTTAACTTACTGTACTGGTGGTATCCGTTGCGAAAAATTCTCAGGTTGGTTAAAACGTGAAGGTTTTGAAGATGTGAGTCAATTACACGGTGGTATCGTTACTTACGGAAAAGACCCTGTAGCTAAAGGTCAGCTTTGGGACGGTCAATGTTACGTTTTCGACGAGCGTTTAACTGTTCCCGTGAATCAAGTTGAGCATGTAATCGTAGGTCGTGATCATTTTGATGGCGAACCTTGTGAACGTTATATTAATTGTTCAAATCCTGAATGTAACAAGCAAATTATCGCTTCAAAAGAAAATGAAGATAAGCATTTAGGTGGCTGTACTCATGAATGCCGTGTACACCCTCGTAATCGCTATATCCCTCGTAATGGTTTAACTGAGGTAGAAGTAAAAGAACGTTTAGCACAAATCGGCGAAGTTTTCGCTTAAACAAATATATAGTAGGCTGCCAAATATATATTTGGCAGCCTTTTATCCGTTTAATTAGCCAAGAAGGCAGAAAGGAATTTATGATGCCGACTTTAAAAGGGACAATTATTATTCAAAAAATGAAAGGACCGAATATCCTTTACATAGATAAAACTGCGCTTGCAAAATACTTTATTGATTTTGATGGGCAAGACGTACAAATGAATCTACATTTGCAAAAGTCTCAATTACAAGAATATAGAGGAACAGCTGAAATCTTCTATTTTGAAGGAAAAGATGGTTATGGTGGCAATAAATTTGCCAATGATTTTTATATAAATGATAAAGATATTTTGGAATTATTGGAAGAACAAGAAGGAGAAATAGTTGAAATAGTAGTTGAGTTAATATAATAATATAGATCATTGAAGTTGATTTTATTTTTATACCAAAGTAAAAGCAGCAAAAGAGCTTATTTAAGCTCTTTTGCTGCTTTTTTTCGTGCCTCAAAGAAATCCAGTATGAATTTTTGAAATTGCTTTGCAGCAGGGGATAAATAGCGCCCTTCTGCCCAGGCCATGCCAATAATACGTTCACATTTAACATCACTGATATGGATTTTGGCAATTTTCCTAGGGTTAATTTCCTCACCATCCGGTAACAAAGAAAAGCCAAGTCCATTTGCAACAAAACCTGCAACAGTCCCTACCTCATCACCTACAAAGGTGATTTTAGGTGTAATACCGACCTTCTCGAAAATTTCATCAACCGTAATGCGCAAAGCGTACCCTTTTTTTAACAAAATAAATGATTCATCAGCTAGTTCTTTAAGTGTAATACTCTTTTTCATAGCTAGTGGGTGATAAATCGGTACAATCAGATACAATTCATCTCTCCATAATTCAGTCCATTGAATAGGTTTTTCTACTTCCATCGCTGCTAGTAAGGACAGATCGAGCTCACCTGATTTTAATTGCTTCAATTGTGTATGTGTATGATTTTGAATAAGTTGAAAATGGATATCAGGGAATTCTTTGCGAAATAGACGTATTAAATCAGGTACTACGTTTGTACCTAGTGTATGTAAGAAGCCAAGTGAAACTTCACCTCGATTAGGATCGACGAGCTCTTGAATCTCATGTAAGCCATCCTGATATTCCTGCATAATATTATTTACACGTTTTAAAAACATAGCACCGTAACGATTTAAAATAATAGAACGCCCTTGTCTTTCAAATAATGGTACTCCTAACTCATCTTCAAGACGTGCGATAGAGCGACTAAGTGCAGGTTGTGATATAGATAAAAGTTCAGCTGCGCGAGTCATATGTTGGATATTTGCCAGTTTTTGAAAGTATTCGAGTTGTTGCCATTCCATTAAAAGACCACCTTTTTTATTGCGAATCAATTGATACCTTTTATGCATGATAATGATAAGAATTATAAATTATACATTATTAATCGTCAATGTTAATATGAGGTAGACATAAAATAGACACAACAAAAATATTGACATTTTTAAGGGTTATTTTGTGGGAGAAATCAGTCTTAAATAGAAATGCAAAACATTTCTAATGATTTTTTAAAAGAAAATAAAATTAAGTATGTTTTACATAAACGGAATGGCGAAAGCCAAAAATTAATTACTTGTCGATTACAAAGGAGATAGTCAAAATGAAAATAGTCGCACCTAAATCTTTTACACTTGAAGGAGGAAGTAAAGCAGTATTATTACTTCACGGCTTTACAGGAAGTACAAAGGATGTAAAAAGATTAGGAAAACATTTGCAAGATCGAGGATATACAGTTCATGCACCGATGTATAAAGGTCATGGTGGATCACCTGAAGAATTACTTCAGACAGGTCCTGAAGACTGGTGGAATGATGTTGTTGCAGGCTATAACCATTTAAAAGACCAAGGGTACGAAGATATTGCAGTAGTTGGTATTTCACTTGGTGCAGTATTCTCATTACGCGTAGGTGAAGAGTTCCCAGTTAAAGGCGTAGTATCAATGTGCGCACCAATCAAACGTGAAAATACTGATGGGCTTTTTGATCGTCTATATGACTATGCTAAAATATATAAATCATTTGAAGGAAAAACAAGAGAACAAATCATTGCTGAACTTGAAAGTTTAAAAGCAACACCAAAAGGCTCATTAAATGATATTCAAAAAATCACAGAAGAAACTTGTGAAGACTTACATGAAATCACAGCACCGACATTAGTTATGCAAGGAGCGTTAGATGCACCGATTTACCAAGAAAGTGCACCATTTATATATGAACAAGTTGATGCAGACGAAAAAGATATCATCTGGTATAAAGAATCTGGGCACATCATTACAACAGGTAAAGAACGCGATAAAGTATGCGAAGATGTAACGGATTTCCTTGATCAAATTGATTGGTCAATCGCTAACTAATAATTTCTGGCATAAGAGAAGCACTCAAGTTAAATTCTAACTTGAGTGCTTTTTCATTTGTTGTGCCTTCATAAATGTAACAGTTCGCGCTGTTGAATCATATAAACACCATTCTCTGGACCTTATCACAGCACCAACATTAACACCGTATTTTTTTTCTTTCAATTGAATGGGTTTTCCATAAGTAAACGATTTTCTTTTACCTTTTTTATAAAATGCGGAATCATGGCTATGACCAAAAAAGAAGACGGATTGTTTAGCTTCTGTAAACAGAGGCTTCCAATCTAACGACCACTTAAATTGATGTCCATGTATAATGTGTGCACCATCAATATTTAGTATCTCGGGAAGTTCTTTAAAAGTGTGAAGCCCCGTTACTTGCATAATACGTTCTTCCTGATTTCCTCGTACAGAAGGAAACTGTAACAAATTGCTAAAGTGCTCTGAATGTTCAGCAGCCTCCTCGAATGCTAGACCGCTAATATTTTTCGCCCTTTTTTTCCCTATTTTACATTCAAATAAATCACCTAAACCAATGATTGTGGCATCTTCAGCCGTTTCATTAATATGTTTTAAAACTGCGTTAGTATCCTCAAAACACGAGTGCAAATCTCCAATCAATGCATACTTCATTTAGGTAATCATCCTTTCAAAATATAGTAGAAATAATAGCATACATTAAATTCCCAGTAAAATAACCAATAATAGTTAAAAATAGTATAGCTACTTGTCGATAAATGTAATCACACTAAGAAGCATTTAGTAAATTGATTTGTAGTGTATCGACTTTAATTAGGTGACAAAATTATCTAATTGTTACAAAAACATGACACGAATTACGCTTTTATTAAGGTTAGGATATTCAGTGCCCATTTTTTACAAGCCATGGTAGAATGAACGAGTGAGAAATTTGGATTGTGAAATAATGATTAGAGAAATGAGTTGACTAAGTTTGAAGATGAATACTAAATGGGGCCGCACAGCGGTTATGACATTAGCGTTAACAAGCGGATTTATGTACACCGCGCAACCTCTACAAGCAGATGCAGCAACATCACAAGAAATGACACAAAAAAAAGTTAAGATAGATAAGAAAATTAAAAAGCTAGATAATGAGATTAAAGATTTAAAAAAGAAACTACAAAAAAAGATGGAAGACTACAAAGTAACACAAAAAGACTTAAAAAAAGTTAATGCATCTATTGTAGAAACTGAAAAGCGAATCGAAAATCGTTCTGAAATTATCGACGATCGGCTTAAAGCCTATCAAAAAAATGATAGCACAGTTAGCCCGTACATAGAGGCAGTGCTTGGCTCTGACAGTATTACAGACTTGGTCAGTAGAGCAATGAGTGTTAAAACAATTATTGATGCAGATCAAAACTTGTTAGAAGAACAAGAAGATGATAAACAAAAATTGGCTGATCAAAAAGATGATTTAGAAAAAACAAAAGCAAAATTGCAAAAACAATTCCAACACATGCAAGAGGAAGAAAATGCACTTGAAACAAAAAAGGCTGAAAATAAAGTAAAGTCATTAGAGCTGAAAAAACAAATTGCCTCTAAAAAAGAGGAAGAACGTATTGCAAAAGAGTTGAAAGAAAAAGAAAAAGAGGCTCAGAAATTAAAAGATCTTCAGAATACACAATTTGTTAGCGATGATAGTAATGTTGATAATGACAATAATGCTGGAAATGGCAATAATGCTGGAAATGGCAATAATGGTGGTAGTCCAGATGATGGGAATCAATCCGCACCGGATGTTTCAGGTTCACAAGCTGCAACAGCAGCTATTGCAGAAGCTAGTAAATATCTAGGTACTTCTTATGTATGGGGTGGGAGCAATCCAGCTTCAGGGTTTGATTGTTCTGGTTTGACACAATGGTCGTTCAAGCAAGCGGGATACTCACTTCCAAGAACAGCTGCACAGCAATATTTAGCAACTAAAAAAATTGACCGTAGTAATGCCAAAGCTGGAGATTTAGTATTCTTCAGTTACGGTTCAGGCGTTGCACACGTTGGAATATACTTAGGGAATAATAGAATGTTAGATGCACAAAATAATGGTGTCGTTGTGGAATCATTAGATTGGTGGAATCAATATTTAGTAGGATTTGGCCGTGTCTCGGGTGTAAACTAAACAAGCCTAAAAGCTCTTTGATCATAAAAGAGCTTTTTTTATGAGGGAAATAATACAATAAATATTTTTCTTTTATTTATGTAAAATAGTCCTCACTAATCGTACTTGCATATCCAATGCAAGTAATTCATAGCTTAAATAATTCACAATTTATTTTCCGTTTGAGATTTTTTCATTAATTATTTGTATGAAACTATTAGGGGAATTATTGTTAACTCTTTTTGGCATTATGAGTCCAGATGTGGATACGACTTAATTACAGAATGAACAATTTTGGAAGGGCTGAAAGACAGCTTTCAAATAGGCAATGGGGCTTACTCTTATTGGATTTGACTTAACCTTTGCACTTGAAAAAGACCTTTACGCAAAACGTTGAGATTTTGGTTTATTTATAAAATAATAGGGTAAATGTCTAGGGAGAATAGAGTTCTAGAAGCGAAATGATTATAGAGATTAATTGACAAATATTATATTGAAGTACATTACTATTATCTTTTTTGATTCAAGATAGATAGTATTAGGCGGAAATTGGCTATCACGAGGAAGTTCATCGCCAACTAATAGTTGATGACGATTTAAGTTTAGGTATTTAGACATACTAGAGTAGAATTTAATAGTTAATAAACTTTTAAATATGCTATTGTAGCTATAATGTTATTTTACTTATTAATCAAAAAGAAGGATAAAAAGTACTTTGGATATGTATTAATTTGTCGATTATTTGAGAGATTTTCGCTATACTAGTAATTGTAAATATTGAATAGAGAAAGTAGTGAACGATTATGGCAACAGCATCACACGCAGTAGAAATTCCATTACCAGCGACGGAAGTTTGGGATTTTGTAAGCAATATGGAGAAATGGGCAACACTTGTGCCTGGATATAGAGAGCATGAAATCATTAATGATCGTCAATCTACTTGGACATTTGCTGGAAATGTCGGTGTCTTGAAAAAAACTGTAAAAGTACAAATAGATATTATTGATTGGATAGAGCCAACTAAAATTACATTTAACCTTATTGGTTTAACAGATAAATTTACTGGAAATGGCTATTTTGAAGCAACAGCATTAGAAGCAGAAAAAACCGAAATGGTCGGTTTCTTAGAAGTAAATGCTGGCGGTTTAGTAGCACCCGTTTTAAATCCAGTATTCAAAGCAGTATTACCAAAAGCAACAACTATGCTAACTGAGCGTGTAGCAAATAAGATCAGATTAGTCCAAGTTTAATAGTGAAAATCGTCAAAAAGTCTCTCCAATTGGAGAGACTTTTTTGTTATCTACTTTCAGACCTTTTTCTGAAAGATAGCTGTGAGCAATCCATCTACACCAAAAACGGGTTCATTTGATTCAGCAACTCTCATATTTCGTACTTCAATACACACAAAGTCCTGAAAAATCCTTCTTAGCTTTTCTTCTGTAAATCCTAAACCTCCCTGTAAACTTTTTATACTATACACTTCCCAATCTGAAATACTAGAACCTCCTATAGGTCCATCTTCGATAAAACAGTTAATAGCAAAGTAACCGTTTTGCTTTAGCGATTTTTTAATTAAATCTATGTAATCCATTCTCCTATGTGGTGCAATATGATGAAAACAACCTGAATCATAAACTAGATCATATTTTGAATCTTCTATATATAAATCGAAAATATTATGATTTATAAAATTGATTGCAATATTTTTTTCAATTGTTCTTTCCCTAGCCCATTTCAATGATTCAACTGATAAATCTACTGCATCTACTTTAAAGCCTTTTTCTGTTAGGTATATTGCATTTCTACCAGGTCCACATCCCAACTCTAATGCATTACCAGAGATTAAAAGCTGTCGGTCAAAATAACTGACTAGGTTCTCATCCGGTTTATTTTCAAAAAAAGGAATGCTCTTTTCACGATTAGAATAAAATTCATCCCAAAATTGCTCGGGTTCTCGTAGTAAACTATCTAACATATTTTTCAAATCATCATAATTATTAATGTTCTCCATGCTTGCTCTCCTTTTTTATTGATTTATATTACTAATTTAGCTTATCAAAAATTAGGTATTTTATGGTTACGAATACATTAATTAAGTATTAAAAGTGAAGGAGATTTACAGTAGATAGTCCATCTAAAAGCTGTTTATATAAACATAGGATCTCTCATATGCTACTCAATTGAAAATATAGATAATTGTACGAAGAGTTAATAAAACTAAAAGAGAATATTGTTAAATGGTTTTTAGGGGGCTTCCTCTCATTTAACAAGAGAATTCTTTTTACAATTATTACAATAATATTTCAGTAGAAGCACTAAATTAAGCAGGTTTGCTGCAAATTTATAATCGTAGTTATTCTATTTTGGTATTCGGAATGATACAAGAAGAGACATTCTTTAATCTTTTTAGAGAAATCTCCAAAAACAATAAGTAAATTTCATATTTTACACTATATCAATATCACTAATTATTCATTATCATTTAAATATTCAGAAAAAAGGAGGTTCCCGATGACGAAAACGATGAGCGAAAAGCCAAAAAAGAAGATAATTGAACGATTTTTAGATGGAGTAGAGAAAGCAGGTAATAAATTACCTGATCCTGTGACGCTCTTCGTCATAATGGCGTTTTTAATCTTGGGATTGTCATGGATAATGGCAAAGTTCAATGTTTCGGCTGTGAAACCTGGGACAGATGAGAGAATTGCCGTTATCAATTTACTTAATCAAGAAGGTTTAATACGTATTTTAGGTGAAATGCAGTCCAATTTTACATCATTCCCACCTCTTGGAATGGTTATTGTTTCAATGCTTGGTATCGGTTTAGCAGAGCAAACAGGTTTGATCGCAGCATTGATGAAAAAATCTGTGATGAGTGCTCCGCAGAAACTGATTATTCCATTTTTAATATTAACAGGATTGGTAGGGAACGTAGCTGCAGATGCTGCATTCATAGTTTTACCACCAATTGCTGCTTTAATCTTTATGAGTATTGGACGAAATCCACTTGTTGGTTTAGTCGTTACATATGCCGCGATTGCGGGAGGTTTTAGTGCTAACTTGTTAATTAGTTCTCTTGATGTTCTATTACTTGGTATAACAGAATCTGCAGCACAGTTAGTAGATCCTGAATATACTGGTCGAGCAACAATGAACTATTATTTCCTTATAGCTTCAACATTTGTTTTAGTTGCTTTAGGAACATTTGTAGCACATAAATTTACGATTCCACGTTTTGGAGAATTTAAAGGTGAGCTGGAAAAACTTGAACCTATTACTCCTCTTGAAAATAAAGGTTTGAAATGGGCAGGTATTGTCACGGCAATATATGTTATTATTCTATTAATTGCAGTTGTACCATCTAATGGTATTTTGCGTGATCCTGAAACAGGCGGATTCTTATCTTCACCGTTTATGACGGGTATTGTTCCAATCATGTTATTTTTCTTCCTGTTACCTGCTTTAGCTTATGGAATTGTTACGAGAAATATTAAGAGTGACAAAGATGTCGCAGAGAAAATGTTTAAATCTGTTGCAGATATGGCTTCATTTATTGTATTAGCTTTTGTAGCAGCTCAAATGATTGCTTATTTTGGATGGAGTAATATTGGCCCGATTTTAGCGATTAAAGGTGCCGAACTATTACAAGCGATGGATTTTACAGGTTTACCAATGATAATTGGCTTTATCATAATATGCGCAAGCATAAATATGCTAATTGCTAGTGCTTCTGCTAAATGGGCATTATTAGCACCAATTTTTGTTCCAATGTTCATGTATTTGGATTATAGCCCAGCACTAACACAGGCTGTTTATCGTGTAGGGGATTCGATAACGAATCCGATAACACCAATGCTTGCATATTTTGCAATTTTATTAGCATTTGCAAAAAGATATGACAAGAATATCGGTATGGGGACATTGATCTCTGCTTTATTACCTTACTCAGTTATCTTTGCAATTGGCTGGATTATTTTATTTAGTATTTGGTTCTTATTAGGATTGCCATTAGGACCTGGTGATTCAATCTACTTAAAGTGAGGGAATATAAATGGAAAAATTATATGATTTATTGAGAGAGAATTACGGTGAAATGATTGAAATTAGACGATTCCTACATGAAAATCCGGAATTATCTTTTGAGGAAGTAAATACGCCTAAATATATTGCTGAATATCATCGTAACCTAGGGCATGAAGTAACTGAAGGTGTAGGCGGTCGAGGAGTAGTTGCAAAATTGCATGGTGCAAAACCAGGTAAGACTGTCGCACTTCGAGCAGACTTTGATGCTTTAGCGATTCAAGAACTAAATGATCTCCCTTATAAATCTAAAGTAGATGGCGTTATGCATGCATGTGGACATGACGGACATACGGCAACACTTTTAGTATTAGCTAAAGTATTAAATAAACTTCAAGCAGAGTTGGAAGGAACGATCGTATTTATCCATCAACACGCTGAAGAACTTGCTCCTGGTGGTGCAATTGCAATGATAGAAGATGGTTGTTTAGAAGGAGTAGACGTTATATTTGGTACACATTTATGGGCTCCTGAACCAGTAGGGAATATTATGATAAAAGATGGTCCTTTAATGGCAGCGGCTGATGGTATCTATATTACTGTGAAAGGAAAGGGCGGACATGGCTCTGATCCAAGTAATACAAAGGATTCAATCGTTATTGCTGCTCAATTTATCACAAATCTTCAGCAATTAGTAGCTCGCCGAGTAGACCCAATTAAACCAGCTGTAGTTTCAATAGGCCATATTGAAGCACAAAATCCTTTTAATGTAATCGCAGATTCTGTTTACATGAAAGGTACGGTTCGTACATTTGATGAAGATACGCGCGATTTATTGGAAAAAGAAATTGAAGAAGTATTAAAAGCTTCATGTTATTTGACAAAAGCAGATTATGAATACAATTTTGTACGTGGGTATCCTGCTGTTGTGAATCATACGAAAGAAACGGAGTTCATTATGGATTTAGCACCACAAGTTCCAGGTGTGGATGAACTACGTGTTTGTGAGCCTGTAATGGGTGGCGAAGACTTTGCCTATTATCTAAACCATGTCCCTGGTACCTTTTTCTTTACAGGTGCGAAAGATCCGAATTGGGAAGAGGTTTTCCCTCATCATCATCCTAGATTTAATATTGATGAGAGTTCTATGTTAATAGCTGCAAATACTTTAGGAGCTGCAACATTGAAATATTTGGTTGAAAACAAGAACAACTAATAAAATGTATAAAAATGAAAATCCACGAGAGTTTAAGTCTCGTGGATTTTTTATGGCTGCTGTTTATATAAAAACAAAGCAGCTTGTATATTCATAGAATGCTGACTATCGCTTAAATCAAGTTGGAGTTTTTCTTCTATTTGTTGGATTCTATAGTAGACTGTGTTTTGATGCATATGCATTAGTTCTGCAGTTTGAGCAACATTTTTATGACAATGAAAATAATTAATAAGTGTCTCTAATAAGTCGTTCTTAGTAAGTTTGTTTTCTTGAGAGGGTAAGATAGGATTCAATATTTCTTCGATAAAATATTGTTTTTCCATGGAAGACATGGATAGTAGATAACGATATATTCCAAGTTTTTTATATGAAATAATTGTTCCGTCTAGTAAGTGTTGAGTATTCTGTAAAAGTTCTAGATCCTGATAAGATGCTAATATTTCACCAATATTAGCGATAATTCGACCAATTAAAATTCGTTCATTATTTTGTAGAGTAATATATTTATTAAGAGAATTCTCGATGTTCTCATGCTGATCTCTTAAGGCAATTAAAATAATTAATGAATCTTTATGAGGAAAAAATATACAGTTTCCAATTGGTTGGAATTTATTTTGATATTGAGTTTCTTGATTTAGTAGGTTTGCATAATTTGTGTCGTTAAAACCTTCCTGTTTATAAGAAAGTAAGCAGTATGCCTGAAAGTATGTATCATCAAGAAACGTGTTTAAAGTCTTAACTGATTGATCAATTAGTAATTGTCGAAAGAGTGCCATTCTTTCTTGGACTTTTGACTCTAAAACTTTTTGCTCCTTCATTTGTTCAATAGCCATTATTGCAGTGCCGTGGGATAAGGTTAATTTTGAATAGATATCTAGTGAATTTGTAGGGCAAATAACTAGAAGATAACCGGTTATACCATATAAAGAAGATATTTTGAAAATATATCCATTTATATCATTAGGTAAATAAACTTGAAAGTCCTGCTTTTTTGAAGGGAATTGATAAAGTGATGATTCTATCCAATCTATTATCAATGGTAGATTCATATTAGTACTTTTATGACTACCAAACAAATAATGACCATTTGCATCAAAATACAAGATTTCTTTGTCAATCATACTAGCTAATGATAAAATAATCTGTTTTGTATCACGTGCATTTAATATAATTTCATTTAAATTATGATGGGATGCTAAAGTTGCACTTAATGTTTGTGCACGTTTTTCTTTTTCCTCAAGATTTTGGCCAAGTATTAAGACCATTGCAATTTGAGTAGCAATTGCTTCAACAAATCCTATTTCTTCTTCAGTGAAATCTTCATTTGAGAAGAAATTGTCTAAAGTTAAGACACCGATTTTTGTATCTTTATACGTAATAGGTACTGAAAGGCAGCTTTTTGGTGGAATTTGCTGAACGGAAGATTTTAAGTAATATTGATAATTAGGTTCTTTCATGTTACTCATAGCCTTTTTTACTTCGTTTTCACCATGGATAGCTAATGTCTTTCCAGTTTTAAATACAGTGCCTGATATACCTTCTCCAGGAGCGAGCCTGCTATGAATATAATATTCTTCTTTAAAATTAACTGCTGCTTCAATAATGAGAGTTCCTTGTGTTGTATCCCATAAAAGTAAGAAACCACCATCCGCTTTATCGATTGTATCGATAACTACTTCGATTATTTTCTGAACATCTGTAGTGTTTTCAATGTTTTTGGTAATTTCTATAAAGGCTTGCCATTGCTTTACTAATCCTGTTTCTCTAATTTGCATATAATGTACTCCGTTTATTTTAATTGGTTTAGATGTCTAGCTTGAAAATATGTTAAATACATATGAGCTTCTACAATAATTCTATTGTTGTAGCTCCCATGGGCTCAATATTAATTTCAATACATGTTATACCCGAGATTATAATCTGTATTTATTATTTTATCATAATTATTCCGATAATTTAGATAAATATCTTTAAATTAGATTGACTCTTTAAAGATACCTTCCATGTCGTCTCTTTAATCCTCAATTTTACCTTCATTTATGATTTCAATAATTTATTTATGACCATCATTTTATAGCCTCCTATTATTTTCAATAACACTATTACTCAACAAAATAGTAAGAATATTCTGTGAAAAAGGTGTGTTATTTTGAAATTTCAACAATGGTTTTGTCGAAAACATATACTTCTAGAGAAATGTGTTTTAATATACACAAAATGTATATTTACTCTTTGAACAATATACATTTTTTTAATAAGGGGGTAATTTTATGGGTGAAGAATTAGTTAATGTTATCAGAGGGGGGCTTATTGAGAGTGTACATAGTGGACATATTGCAATCGTAAATTCTCATGGTGAACTTCTTTATGAGATGGGCAATCCTTACAAAAAAGTATATGCCAGATCATCTATGAAACCTATACAAGCTATACCAATTGTTGAACAAAAGGTGAATGAAACGTATTTATTTGAAGATGCAGATCTCTCCCTTTGTTGTGCATCGCATATAGGGGAACCAATGCATACAGAAAGAGTACAAAATTTACTTGAAACAGCTTTAATGGGCGTTTCCAACCTAAAGTGTGGTGCGCACCCTCCTAGAATAGAAGAAGAATATAAAAAGCTATTGCAGGAAGGTAAACCAATTACTGCAATATATAATAATTGCTCTGGTAAACATACCGGTATGCTCCTAACAGCAAAAGTGATGGGGGAGGACTTGGAAAACTACTTCCTTCTCGAACATCCTGTTCAGCAAAGAATTCTCGATACAATTAGTGAAGTTTGTGAATATCCAAGTGAGCAAATTGAGATTGGTATAGATGGTTGTGGTGTACCAGTACATGGCTTACCCCTTTATAACATAGCGTTAGGATATGCTAGAATGTCAAACCCACAGAATCTCTCTCAAAGTAAACAACATGCTAGTCAAAAAATTATTCAAGCAATGACATCAGCTCCTGAGATGGTGGGCGGGACAGATACATTTTGTACGAGCCTAATGACTGTAACAAAGGGCAAATTGTTTGGAAAAGCGGGTGCTGAGGCAGTATATTGCATTGGTCATATTGATACGGGAATTGGTATAGCTATTAAGATTGATGATGGTAATAGCCGTGCAGTTTATCCTGTAGCTGTGGAAGTACTGAAACAATTAAACTTAATTTCTAAAGAAGAAATAGAATCATTGAAATCATTTCATGAAGCACCATTAAAAAATGTAAGGAAACAAGTAGTAGGAACAGTGATACCTAAATTTATGCTTCATCGTACCAATGATATAACATCAAAATGATAAGGGGAGTGGGTTTAATGTTTAAAAGAAGGTCATTTATTTTATTAAGTATGTTGTTGGCTTTATCGTTAATTTTAGTAGCTTGTTCAGGGGAAAAATCATCTGAAGGGTCTTCATCAAAAGGCAATTCAGGTGCAAAGAAAGATCTAGTTGTAGCTGTAAGCGCTAACTTTGTAACATTAGATCCGCATGATTCTAATAATACACTTGATAACTCTGTCCAAAAAACAATGATGGAAGGATTATTAGGTTTTGACAAGGATATGAAAGTAATTCCTAAGTTAGCAGAAAGCTATGAGGCAAATGAAGATGCTACTGAATTTACATTTAAGCTTAGACAAGGTGTTAAATTCCAAGATGGTACTGATTTCAATGCAGATGCTGTAAAAGTGAATTTTGACCGTATATCTAATCCAGACAACGCTCTAAAAAGATACAGTCTGTTTTCTAATATTAAAGAAACTACTGTTATAGATGATTACACTGTTAAATTTACTTTAAAAGAATCCTTTGCTGCAATGATTAATAATTTTGCACATCCATCGGCAATGATTCATAGCCCGAAATCTCTAGAAGAAAAGAAAAAGGAAGTTAGTAAAGGACCTGTAGGAACGGGGCCGTACGAGTTCGTTTCTTGGGACTCAAGCGATATTATTAAAGTGAAAAAATTCGATGGCTATTGGAATGCTGAGGGGCCAAAAGCAGATTCTATAACATTTAAGCCAGTTCCTGAAAATGGTGCAAGAACAGCTATGATTCAAACTGGTGAGGCAGATTTTGTTTATCCAGTACCAACGGAGCAAATAGACTCACTAAAGAATTCTGACGTGACTGTTGAAAATAACCCTTCCATCGTTGTGAACTATTTATCTATGAACGTGAAGAAAAAACCATTTGATGATATTCGAGTAAGACAAGCATTAAATTATGCTATTGATAAAGAAGCGTTGATCCAAGTTGTATACAACGGTTATGCAAGCCAAGCTACGTCTGTAATCGGAAAACAAGTAAAATTCTACTCAGAGCAAGAGCCATTTGCTTATGATGTAGAAAAAGCAAAAGCTTTACTAAAAGAGGCTGGATTAGAAAAAGGTTTTAAAACTAAAGTATGGGCGACGAATTCATCAAATTATATTAAAGCAATGGAATTTATCCAACAATCTTTAGCAGAATTGAAAATTGATCTAGAGGTAGTACCTATGGAAAGCGGTACTTTAGACAGTTCGCTTTGGTCAGTAGATAAACCTGAGGATTCTAAGGTGGAATTATACTTCGGCGGATGGTCACCATCTACAGGTGAAGCAGATTGGGGAATTCGACCATTGTTAGGAGGAGATTCATTCCCTCCGAATTCTTATAATATTTCTTACTATTCAAATGACAAGGTTAATAAATTGTTAAAAGATGCTCTAGCAACATCTGATGAGGGAGCACGTACAAAAGCATATAACGAAATTCAGAGCACGATATGGAATGAAGTTCCTTGGGTAGCAGTATCTAATCCAGATACGATTTTTGCGAAGAAAAAGAACATTAACGGAATGGTATTACTACCAGATGGTTCATTATCTATCGATCAATTAACAATCGAATAATGAGTCAAATTAAGCGCTATATAAACTAAATATAGCGCTTAATTATTCAATTTGCTGTTAGAGGAGATGATCATTAATGCTTCAATATTTGCTTCGAAGGTTGTTAGGAATGATACCTATATTGTTTATTGTTACGATCATCGTTTTTTTATTTGTACATTTGATTCCTGGAGATGCCGCCCGATTAGTAGCAGGACCTGATGCAAATAAAGAAACAATTGAATTGGTTCGGAAGGATTTAGGTTTAGATAAGCCAATACATGAACAATATTTTACATTTATAGGTAATTTACTTAAAGGTGATCTTGGAACTTCATTAAAGACTCATAAACCCGTTTTTGACGAATTAGCAGGTAGATTTATACCTACTTTTTGGTTAACTTTTTGGAGCATGTTATGGGCATGTATTGTAGGTATTTTGATAGGAATAGTATCTGCAGTTAAAAGAAACAAGTGGCAAGATTATACGGGCATGTTGATAGCAGTTGTAGGAATTTCAATTCCTTCTTTCTGGCTAGGATTACTTTTAATGCAATTATTCTCTGTTAAATTGGGTTGGTTACCTACAGGGGGATTAGAGGATTGGCGAGGATATATTCTTCCTTCTATTACGCTTGGAACAGGGGTTGCCGCTATAATTGCCCGATTCTCTAGGTCTTCATTAATGGATGTCCTAAAAGAAGACTATATTAGAACAGGACGAGCTAAAGGATTTGCAGAAAGTAGCCTTGTAAAAAGGCATGCAATAAAAAATGCGATGATTCCAGTCATAACAATGACGGGATTACAATTTGGATTTTTACTGGGGGGCTCAGTTGTTACAGAAACTGTTTTCAGCTTCCCAGGTTTAGGAAGGTTATTAATAGATGCAATAGCAACACGGGATTATCCTATTATCCAAGCTGAAATCTTATTATTTTCGGTAGAGTTTATACTTATTAACTTAGTTGTGGACTTAATGTATGGATTTTTAAACCCACAAATTCGTTACTCTTAAGGAGGCGAAAAAATGCAAAAAACAAAAGAATTAGAAATTATGGCAGAAGTATTACCGCAATCATATGAAAAGACAGTAGGAAAATCGCCTGCAAAAGAGTTTTGGAAAAAATTTAAAAAGCAAAAGTTAGCACTTATAGCAGGTGTATTTATTATTTTTTTAATAGTTATTTCGATTATTGGCCCTTTTATAGCGCCGTTTGATTTTGCCAAAGCTGATTATAAGCAGACTTTGCAAGGACCATCTTGGGATCATTGGGCTGGAACTGATGCATTTGGACGAGATATATTTAGCAGGATTATTGTAGGTACAAAAATTTCATTATTAGTAGGATTTACTTCTGTATTCGCTGGAGCAGTAATAGGAACCATTTTAGGCCTTATTAGCGGTTTTTATGGGAAGTGGATAGATAGCATCATTATGAGATTTTGTGATGTACTCTTTGCATTTCCTGGAATCTTATTGGCGATTGGTATTATCGCTATTTTAGGGCCTGGTTTAGAAAATGTTGTTGTTGCAGTAGCAATTTTCACAATTCCAATGTTTGCTAGGATCGTTCGAAGTAATACTTTAATGCTTAAATCATCACTGTATGTTGAGGCTACCAAATCATTAGGGGCAAAAAACTTTAGAATCATTTGGCGTCACATATTCCCAGGTGCTATTTCTAGCATTATTGTATATTTTACAATGCGTTTAGGAACCTCCATTTTAACAGCAGCAAGCTTAAGCTTTTTAGGACTGGGTGCACAACCACCTTCACCAGAATGGGGAGCTATGCTAAGTGCAGGACGAGATTATTTAGGTTCCGCGCCACATATTACAATCTTTCCAGGGATGGCAATTATGTTAACTGTACTTGCCTTTAATTTATTTGGTGATGGTTTGCGTGATGCGTTAGATCCGAAAATCAAAGATTAGAAAGGAGTTACCTTGATGGTTAGTAAATTACTTGAGGTTACAGATTTAGAAACGCATTTTATCAGTGACGATGCAACTGTTAAAGCTGTAGATAATGTTTCTTTTTATATTAATAATGCTGAAACACTAGGTATTGTAGGCGAATCTGGCTGTGGTAAAAGTGTGACTTCCTTATCCATAATGCGTTTACTTAAAAATACTCCGGGGAAGATTGTTGGGGGGGAAATTACATTTCTGGATCAAAGTTTGTTGAATTTATCAGAAAAAGAAATGCGAGCGGTAAGAGGAAATCAAATCGCAATGATATTCCAAGAACCTATGACCTCATTAAATCCAGTATACAAAATTGGTAGACAAATAGAAGAAGGTATTCGTCTACACTTGAAGTTGGATAAGGCAGCTGCAAAAGCACGTGCTTTGGAAATGCTAGAATTAGTAGGAATTCCAAGGGCAAAAGATATTTTAAATGAATATCCTTATCAACTTTCAGGTGGTATGAGGCAAAGGGTTATGATTGCAATGGCAATGTCTTGTGTACCAAAGCTATTAATAGCTGATGAACCTACAACAGCTCTTGATGTGACAATTCAAGCTCAAATTTTAGATTTAATGAGAGATTTAAGAAAAAATAGTGATACGTCTATCTTGATGATTACACATGATTTAGGTGTTGTTGCTGAAATGTGCGATCGAGTCATTGTAATGTATGCTGGACAAATTGTAGAAGAGGCAAGTGTTTTAGAACTATTTGAAAATCCACAACACCCTTATACTAAGGGATTGATTAATTCAATACCCAAACTAGGAAACTATACTGAAAAGCTAGATTCTATTCCTGGCAATGTACCTACTCCTGAAAATATGCCAACAGGATGTAGATTTGCTCCGCGATGCAGTTTTGTAATGAAGCGGTGTTTAGGAGAGGCCCCAATGCTGAAGGTAGTTCAAGAAAATCATTCTTGTCGCTGCTGGTTAAACGAGGTGGAAAAGAATGACTGACATTTTATTGGAAGTAAAGAATCTTAAAAAGCACTTTGTGCAAAATAAAGGCTTTCTAAAAGGGAAAAAGAGTGTTGTTAAAGCGGTAGATGGTGTTGATTTCTTTATATATAAAGGAGAGACTTTAGGAATAGTAGGAGAGAGTGGATGTGGAAAATCTACTACAGGTAAGATGATTATGCAATTATTGGAGCCTACGGAAGGTGAAGTTTTCTTCGAGGGTGCGGATATAGTAAAAATGCCTCCAAATGACATTCGCCATTTACGAAAAGAATTTCAAATGATATTTCAAGATCCATATGCCTCATTAAATCCCGGTATGAAAGTTAGAGAAATTTTACGTGAACCTTTCATCATTCATGGCTATAACAGAAAAGACATAGATACTAAAGTAACTGAGTTATTAAAAGTTGTTGGATTAAATACTTATCATGCTGACAGATACCCACATGAATTTAGTGGAGGACAAAGACAAAGGATTGGTATAGCTAGGGCACTTGCACTCAATCCAAAGCTAATTGTAGCAGATGAGCCTGTTTCAGCTCTAGATGTATCGATTCAATCACAAATATTAAACTTAATGAAAGATTTACAAAAGAGTTTTAACCTGACGTATCTTTTTATTGCCCATGATTTAAGTGTTGTAGAACATATAAGTGACCGTATTGCAGTAATGTATTTAGGGAATATAGTAGAATTAGCAGATAAACAAAGCTTATATAAGGAACCATTACACCCTTATACACAAGCCCTATTATCAGCTATACCTGTACCAAATCCAAAAGTGAAAAAAGAAAGAATTATATTAAAGGGAGATATTCCTAGCCCAGCAAATCCACCTAAAGGTTGTGTGTTCCATACAAGATGTCCACTTGTAATGGAATCATGCAAAACTATAAATCCTCAACTTAAAGAGATAGAAAGCAATCATTTTGTTGCCTGCCATTTGTATAACAAATAAGTATTTTTGCCAAATAATGAAGATGGAAAAATAATACCCCCCTATTAATAGGGGGGTATTATTTTATTAGAATTGAAGTTTGGATTAATCCTCAAACAACTCATCCATCAAATCAGCTACTTCTTCTTGCAATTGTTTTTTTCCTTCTAAATCGATTATTATCTCTCCATTTTCAAACAGTAATACATCTCCTATGTGAACACCTTTAGGTAATTGCGTAAGAAAAAAATCTTTCATACCATTTGGAAATTCAACAACAGCAATGTCTCCTTCAAAATGATCAATGATTCCTCTCTTCATGCTGAGTCACTCCTTTAATATAGAGTAAAAACATACAAAATAATTTTTAGGCTTATTTTTGATAATCAATAAAGTAAGTATCATATGACTCTTTAAAAATGTATCCGAGCTTTTGTGCTAATTTAAGAGATTCTATATTAGCACCATCCCAACTAGGATATATTCCTCTGCTAAGACAATCTAATATCAAGGCAGAAGCTGTTATTGTTGCTAAGCCTTTTCTTGTATGATCAGGGTGTGTAGCAACTTCAATTTCAATACCATCATCATAAATGCTAAATGATGTGGCCCCACATACGGCTTTCCCTTCATTTAAAATAGCAAATCCTACGCCTCTATCTATAAAGTCTTCTATAGAATTAAACTGACTTATAAAGTCTTCAGAAAGTTCATGAAGAGATGGTTCATTCACTATGGTCTCATCTATTTTTTTAAGTTCATAACCTTCAGGTAGTATAGATATTAAGTTCTTTATATAGTTCATGTCTAGATGTTCAGGAACCTTTTCAAATCTATATCGTTGGAATTTTTCTATAGAGCCGTTATGTACTTTTTCAATTAGTATTTTCCACTCATCAGAATTAACGATTGCAAGTGTATACTCAGGCAAATTGAATAATAGTTCTTCAGCTTCCTTTGTATTAGGATTTCCAGCATAAAATACAAAAATCCCCACCGTTATTTGTGCTACTTTTGGATTTTCAAGGTCGTCTACCCAAGCAGTACCCATATGTCCTTGCAGACATGAAAGAATTATAGTGCTATCCAAATTTTCGAACATTGGTACTAACTTTTTTCTTACATCGATATCAGCTTCATAAATCATTCAATTCCTACTTTCTCTACAAAATAATGTAAAATACCTTTTTTATCAATATTATCATTATTTTTCCATTTGCAAGTACGTTTTAGAAAAATAAACATATATAGTATTGAACTTTTAACTGAAATTGTAGAGAAAATGAATAATAAAATGTCACTTTAGCAGAGAATTGTAAAGGACATATAAATGATAAAGTACTGGCAGTTCGTTATAATAAATTTAATGGAATGCCATACAGAAAGAATGTGATAATATGAATCGCAAAATAGTAGGGTCCATTGTTGTGTTCATTGGTATACTAATTATATCAGGGAAGTTTTTCTTTCATAATTTTGAGTATAGTGAAGCGTTATCTTGGGGGGGATTAGCGCTGACGATATTAGGTGCGATATTAATAAGTGAGAAAAAAACTTAAAGGGGAGTCAGTAATGGAATCTTTGTTTGTTCAAAATATTTTAGGGATAGATAAGCCAATCGTGCAAGCACCGATGGCTGGAGTGACGACGCCTGAATTTGTAGCAGCAAGTGCAAATGCAGGTATTTTAGGTTCTATTGGTGCTGGATATTTAACTGCAGAAGCGACTAGAAATTGTATTCGAGAAGTAAAATCTTTGACTGACAAATCTTTTTCAGTAAATTTGTTTGTACCCGAACAAGTGGATATTTCGGAAGAACAGATTGCACATGCGTACGAGGCATTAAAGCCGTTTCAACAAGAACTTGGGTTATCGGGAGAAAAGGTAGTGTTATCTTTAAGTGAGTTCGCGGAGCAGGTAAAAGTTGTCGTTGATGAGGGTGTGAAAATTTGCTCTTTTACTTTTGGAATACCAGATCAAGAAACAATATCCTATTTACATAAACATGAGACTTATTGCATTGGTACTGCTACGAATGTAGAGGAAGCAATTGCGGTGGAACAAGCAGGATTAGATGCTGTTGTTTTACAAGGTGGCGAAGCAGGTGGTCATCGTGGGACGTTTTTAGAGCCCCTTACGTTAATTCCAACAATGGAGTTACTTAAAAATACAATCGGCAAAATAAAGATACCCATTATTACTGCTGGGGGTATTATGACAAAACATCAGATGCTTGAATTCCTTGATGAAGGAGCAGCAGCTATTCAGATTGGGACGGCGTTATTAGCAACTGAGGAAAGTGGCGCACATCCACTACATAAAGAAGCGATTTTACAATCAGAAAAAGATGTTACAGCTTTAACTACCGCCTTTTCAGGGAAAGCTGCTAGAGGAATTGTAAATGATTTTATGACTTACATGGCAAATCAACCGATTGCTCCTTATCCAGTTCAAAATGATTTAACCAAGGAATTACGTAAAGTAGCAGGTGAGCAAGGGAAAGCAGAATATCTATCAATGTGGGCTGGAGAAAATCTGAATTTGGCCAAGCCCGGGACGGTAGCGGATATTGTACATCATTTTATAAGTGAAGACTATTGATTTAGGTTAATTATTAGGCGTGCTACATATTTGTAGTGCGCCTTTCGTTTAATGAATTGTTGAATTTTCATAGAAAACTAGAGCAGTTAATGGTTGAACTTTACGTTAACGTCAATGATATACTGCTTCTAAGTTCTTGTTAGGATGGTGGCGCTATTGAGGACAATTACAGATATTGCAAAAGAATTCGATGTAACGACACGGACAATTCGCTATTATGAGGAACTAGGTTTATTGTCTCCACAACGGACAGATGCAAAAAAAAGAATTTACACAAATTCGGATTATGCAAAGATAAAGCTAATTTTCAGAGGTAAGAGATACGGGTTTTCACTCGATGAGATCAAAGAAATGGTTTTACTATTTGACAAGGATAGAACAGGTAAGAAACAACTTGAAAGAACAGTTGCATATGGAAAATTAAAAATGGCTGAAATCGATGAAAAAATGAGGGAGCTACAGGAAATTCGAGATGAATTGGAAACTATGCATCTTGATTTTACTGAAAAATTAAATAATTTAAAAAGGGGCAGTTATATTGAATAGTTCACAATTATTAACGCGCAATGCAAGGAAGTATCCACAAGGGGAAGCTGTTGTGAGTCAAGGCAAGCGAGTCAATTTCAAAGAATTAAATCGACTAGTTAATCAATTTGCTAATGCTTTACAAGAGAAGCAAATTAAACAGGGAGATAAAGTTGTCTTATTTATGCCGAACGTTGTGGAATTTATGATTAGCTATTTTGCAGTACAGCGTCTAGGAGCTGTAATTGTACCAATCAATGCAAAGTTTTCCATAAAAGAAGTGGAATATATTGTTGAACATTCAGATGCAACAGCCTTCATTGCTCATGAGCTTTTATTTCCTGAAGTCGAAAAGCTACAAAACCCAGGGTTACTAATAAAAACTGGGGCTGAAGAAGATGGATGGTTAAGCTTTGAGCAATTAGTAGCTACTAGTAATGATAACGAAATAAATTGTTCTTTAACAGAAGATGATGAATCAACTATACTCTATACTTCTGGCACGACTGGAAATCCAAAGGGTGTGCTATTCAGTTATCGAAATATATTAACAGTTGCCCAGATGATTTGTGTAGAAATGGAGATGAAGCCAGAGAGCAGGTTACTCCTTATGATGCCACTTAGTCACTCTGCTCCCTTACATTTATTTTTAATGGCTGGAATGATTGTTGGAGCAACAGCGGTATTAACACCAACTTTCACACCAGATCTTTTCATCGATACGGTTGTTGAAGAGAAGACGACGCATTTCTTTGGAGCACCGGTTGCATATCTATTAACAGCACAAAATCCAAAGTTAAGTGATGCTGACCTTTCTTCAATGAAATGGTGGGTATATGGTGGTGCACCAGTATCTAAAAAAGAAGTAGAGTTCATACAGCAGACTTTTAAAACTGACAATTTGGTATGTGTATATGGTTTAACAGAAGCAGGGCCAAGTGGTTCGATTTTATTGGCACATGAACATGAAAATAAGGCAGGGAGCATAGGACACCGTGCACCGCTCCATACAGAACTACGTATAGTTAACGATCTTGGTGAGGATGTAGAAGTAGGGGAAGTAGGTGAAATTGTTCTATTAGGTGAAGGTAATATGCTAGGTTACTATAAAAATGAAGAGGCAACTAAAGCAGCATTTATAGGTGACTGGTTGAAAACTGGCGACTTAGCTAAATTTGATGAAGAAGGGTACATTTGGGTTGTTGATAGAAAAAAAGATTTAATTATTTCAGGTGGGGTTAATATTTATCCTAAAGAAATTGAAGAACAAATATTGCAATATGCTGGTATTCATGAAGTTGCAGTAGTAGGAGTGCCTCATCCTGAATGGGGGGAAACTGTAAAAGCTGTATTTGCTTCAGCTGAAAAAGTCGATGTAGAACATTTAAATTCTTATTTAACTGAGCATTTAGCTAAATTTAAAGTACCGAGATTATTTGAACAAGTCGAAGCATTACCAAGAAATGCATCAGGAAAAATATTAAAACAGCCTTTAAGAAATGTAGGTGTAGTTCAATGAAAGTATTACAAGATGTAACAGAGCAAACAGCACGAAACTTCTTTCATGATAATCAAACTTTACAACTTATATTAGAAAAAACATTAGATGCAGATTTTTTAGACTTTGCGAATCGAGAATTAACCGTTTTTGGTGAATTATGTGCTAACGACATAGACTTACGTGCAAAACATACTGATCGTGAAGGCGAACCAAAATTGAAACGCTATGATAAATATGGTGAAGAGGTTTCTGAGGTATGGGTTAATGATGGCTATAAAAAAACAATACAGGAAACTTATGATACGGGGATTGTAGGCTATGTGCATAAGGAGATTCCTGCGCTTGGAGTGAAAGGGAATTACACATATAGCTTTGCACAAGGCTATTTATTAGCCCATGCTGAGCCGGGCTTTTATTGTCCTGTCACTTTAACAATGGCTACAGCTTATTTATTAGACCATTATGCAGATGAAGAATTAAAAGAACGTTTTTTAACACCTGTTTGTTCTACAGGGGAAGGTCCATTATTTGAAGGGGCTACGTTTTTAACAGAAAGACAAGGTGGTTCAGACGTTGGTGCCAATGTTGTTAAAGCAATAAAGGAAGGTAACAACTACCGATTATACGGTGAAAAATATTTCGCATCGAACGCAGGAATGTGCGGAGTTGCTATGGTGCTTGCACGTATTGAAGGGGCACCAGGAGGTTCGAAAGGGTTAACGTTATTTGCAGTACCTTGGCGTAAGGATAACGGCGAAATCAATCATTTACGTGTGCGCCGTCTGAAAGATAAACTAGGTGTTAGGGCAGTACCTTCAGGTGAAGTAGAATTTGATGGAGCTGAAGCTTTTGTTGTTGGTGATCCTACTAGAGGTTTCTACTATATGATGGAAGCTTTAAATCTCTCACGGATTTGTAATGCGGTTGCATCTATTGGCATTATGCGCAGAGCATTACTTGAGGCAAAAGAATATGCAACCCGTAGAAATGCATTTGGCAAGAGATTGGCCGATTTTCCAATGGTACAAGATACATTAAGTAAGCTCGCAGCAACACTTCATGTAGAAGTAGCAACCGTGTTTGATTTGATTGGACTGTATGAAAAAGTAACAGCGGGTGAAGCTACTGAACAAGAAGTGATATTGAATCGTTTGTATATCGCTATTATGAAAAAGGAAACAGCCGAGCAAGCAATTCATTTTGCGCACGAAGCAATTGAGATGCATGGTGGAAATGGCTACATTGAGGATTTTGTGACACCAAGATTATTACGTGATGCCCAAGTTCTTACAGTTTGGGAAGGGACTGCGAATATTCTAGGATTAGAATTAATTCGTCTTGTAAATAAATACTCAGCACATATTGTGTTCACGGATGTTATGAAAGAACGGCTAAAGAAAATTACAAATAATGAGCAAAAACAAATTGTCATTAATCAGCTAAAAATATTAACAGAAGAACTTTCTAAATTTGCAAATTTAGACGCCGATTTACAAAGTTTTGAGGCGAAAAAATTAGCTAAGAAAATGGCGCATGTTTATGAAAGTATAGTAGCAATCGAATGGGCAGAAAAACATGGTGGACGATATGAGAAACTTGCTGAAGTGTATTTAGATGAGGTGTGGTCTTTAAGGGAAATAGGAGACCCGATGAAAACAGTGCAATATTTTGAAGAGATTGTATAAAGGAATTGGGACTGTCTAATAGGTCCCTAAAATAAATTCCCCAAAGAAAAACGTACTGTTTTTCTTTGGGGAATTTTCGTTTTTACTATTTTCATTAAACGGTGGGCAATTGTTACAATGTTGAACTTAGTCATTTACTCCTTTTTACGAGAAAGGAGATTTTTTTGTATTTAAGATTGAAGAGATAGGACTACTCTCAAAATTAAGTGTGATTTCTCTAACAATACTAATTAAACAGTTAATAACAGCATTTCATAGATTAATAACTTACAAATGCATTCATATTCTCCTTAGAGGGACTATATATTGATTTGTTAAAAGCGAATTTTTGTAGGAGGAAAAGAATTGAGTGTTGAAAGGTTTGAAATAGCTCTTGTTTAAAGGTAAGTATACAGTGGTTTTTCTATATGTGGAATAAATGTAATTATATGATAATATCAAATTGGAGTGAAATACATTTTTAAAGGGGAAATCCAATTGAAAAATTTAATTATCGGTGGCGTGATTCTCATTGAAAACTATTCAAAAGATGTATGAGCATTTAAATTGGGCTAATCAGCGTATTCTTGAAACATTACAAAGTATTGGAGATGAAAATCAAGATGTATTCCGTTTATTTTCCCATATTCTATTAGCAGAAAAAGTTTGGATAACTAGATTACAAGGATTGGACAGTTCAATGGACAGTTCACGACTGCCTATCTGGTCAGATGTCGATATAGAAGTCTGTACAGAACTTGTTATTCAAAATGAAGAGAGCTTAACTACGTTTCTTACTAATTTAGCAAATACTGACCTAGATAAATTAATATCCTACTCGAACAGTAAAGGAAAAGAGTTTAAGAATTCAGTAAGGGATGTTTTAACTCATATAGCATTGCATGGTCAGTATCATCGAGGACAGATTAACTCACGACTTCGAGCAGAAGGTATAGAACCAGTTAATATTGATTTTATTAGATTTGTGAGATAGGGATTTCAAATTAGTCTTTTTCAAGATCTAGTTTATATATGCAGCATGTGTATTTTAAATATGAAAGGGTGTATAGCATGAATAAATATTCGATAACTGAGTTTATTAAAAATACTGAGCAAGAAGATAAAGGAGAAGGATTTTTTGAATTAGAGACACCTCGTTTGCTAGAAGTTAATCTTGATGGACTCGTCTGGGCCAAGGCAGGTTCTATGGTCGCTTATCATGGAAGGATTAAATTTGAGCGAGAGGGTATTTTAGAACATGGCATAGGGGCTATGTTCAAAAAAGCTTTGACTGGTGAAGGTGCTTCGCTCATGAAAGCAAATGGGCAAGGAAAGTTATATCTTGCTGACAGTGGAAAAAAAATCATTATTCTATATTTGCAGAACGAAGCAATTTATGTAAATGGAAATGACCTACTTGCATTTGAACCTTCTATCAATCACAATATTAAACTTATGAGAAAAGTAGCAGGTATGATGGCAGGTGGTTTGTTTAATGTGCGGTGCGAAGGAACGGGTATGATTGCCATTACAACTCATTATGAACCGCTAACCTTACGTGTAACGCCAGGAAAACCAGTTATTACAGATCCAAATGCAACTGTAGCGTGGTCCGGAAATCTTCAACCTGAATTTCAAACGGATATATCACTAAAAACCTTTATTGGAAGAGGTAGTGGAGAATCGATCCAAATGAGGTTTGAAGGAGACGGTTTTGTCATTGTTCAACCGTATGAAGAAGTTTATATGCAAACACAGAGTTAAAAGTTTTGAAGCGTATAAAAAAACTCTTGAGCTGCCCGGAGAGGTGTTAATGAAATTAATTTAACCGAAAAAGTCTCTATCAGGCCTTGTATTTATAGGGCTAGGTATTAAACTCATGACAACAAAATAATAATAGCTTTATTGAAAAAACGGAGTCTATAGAACTCCGTTTTTTTTTGTGCTTATGATATATGAAAACCAAGGATGAGGCATTGTCTCTAAGAGTAATAAATGGGTCTATAAAAACAGTTCAATTTTTTTAGAGATTATATAAATGAAAACTGTGAGGGTTACTCTCACGGTTTTTTTATTCATGTGTATACTTACATCAATCATAATGGAACAAAGTGCATCAAATAGAAAAATAGCAGTAGTATTTTCTGAATTATTAATGTAATCATTTTGAAAATATGGGACAATCAAAATAATAGGGGGGATTTACATATGTCAATAAAACACAATACAGAAGAATATGATAATCCAATATTATACGATAAGGAAAATAACGATTACACAGAGGATATTCCTTTTCTACAAAAATGGGCGTTAAAGGCTGAAGGGACAATTCTTGATATTGCATGTGGAACTGGTAGGGTAACGATTCCTTTAGCAAAAAGTGGTCACAAGATAGTAGGGATAGATTCACATGAAGGTATGCTAAATGAAGCGAAGAAGAAAGCCGGTAAACTGAACTTACCAATAGAATGGATTCAACAAGACTGTACGAAGTTAGAATTAAATTTTAAAACCGATTTTGCTTTTTCTGTTGGGAATTCTTTTCAACATTTTCTAAAGAACGAAGACCAAGATGGATTATTATCATCGGTTAATAGACATCTTTTACAAAATGGCATTTTCATCTTTAATACGAGATTTCCGAGTGTTGAAGAATTACTACAGCCAGAAACAGAAGAATTTTGGTATTCATATATTGATGATGAAACGCAATATAAAGTAGATGTATCTACAATTGCAAAATATGATGCGCTCAATCAATTGCAATATTATACAACAATTCGAAAATATAAGGATGAAACAAATCATATAGTAAACGAAGTGAGTACTAATATTACATTAAGATATGTTTACCCAAAGGAGATGGAACGAATGCTTGCTAATCATGGGTTTGAAGTTATTCAAATATATGAAGATTGGCAAGAAAACATAATTACAAATGATAGCTATTCAATGAATTTTGTATGTAAGAAAGTTAGTGAAACATGTAAGTGATGTATTAATAATTTATCATTTACAAATAACATTACAGAGGAGAGAATATGTGTCAGTTATCCCTTACTATCATTATTTGGCTCTATTAATTGTGTTCATTTCAAGTTTTATTGGGGTTTTTAAACATAAAAGTATCTTATATTCATCTGTCGTTACAATTATTTTATTAGTAGTTCCTAATATTTTGCCGATTTTCGATGTTAATGAAAAGAAAGTGGCCATTATATATGCTATTTTTTATGCTTTTAATGCGGTAGTTCTTTCATTGGTTGTATTACAATTGAAAAGAGGTTTTTTGAGTAGCCATGAAAAGAATTTGGAATTGTGAATTTCAATTGAAATAATAGATCGCTTTAAACATTTAGGGGTGAGAGTAATTGCAAATATTTAATATATCTAAAAGGCAGATGAATGTGTTTGATTCGGATTTTCAACTATCGCATATTTGCCAAACTTCAACAGCAACAAATATTAGTTTAATGATTTTAGAAGAGAATGGTGTGATTGGTAACCATCAAACTGTAACCAATCAATTGCTTATAGTATTAAACGGAACTGGCAATGTTGTTGGTAAAGAAGGCGAAAAAACTGTTGGTCTCGGTGATGCCGTGTTTTGGGACAAGGGTGAATGGCATGAAACTACTAGTGAATGCGGTATGCAAGTGATGGTAATAGAGAGTGATGAATTGAGAGCGTCTGACATGCTTTCATTAAAGATGGATTTCTAGATGAAATGAAAATTAATAATAAAAGGACTAGCCTAGATAATCAGCTAGTCCTTTTTATATGCCTATTTTGTATTTATTTAAATTAATTTTCCAATATTCACAAAATGGAAAGAAGGTATCAAATGCAGCAACTTTATCTTCTCATTATTTTCACTTAATTATGGTGTAGTCTTAATCATATTTTAAGGCTAAGATTTTGGAATAATTGTTACTGCAACTGTACGTGTAGGGATATTCTGGTTGTTAATTTTTTTATTATAATACTTGAGCATTAAACTATTTAATTCTTGCTGGAAATTATCAAAATGTTCATCATCAATTTTTAATTCTAACAGCGAAAAGGTTGCCTTGTCTTCTTTAGAACCGTCTAGTTCTAACCCTGATAAATAACTTTCATATTGAGTCATTAATGATAATTGATAATAAGATAAATAACTAACCTTTTCTTCTTTAGATAATTTTTGCCATTCTTCTGAGTCAAGTCGAGCAGCTTCCTCGTTTAGTGAATAGTATTTCTCAAATACAGATCTGACTTTTTTCTCTTTAATTATTTGGATAATACCAGCATCTAAAAGCACTTGAATATGTCTATATAGAGTGGCCTGTGGCACATCTTCTATAATCTTCACCATTTCAAGTGGAGTGAGACCAGTTTCTTTATTTCTCATAAGAGCTTGAGATATTTTCATTCTTACAGGGTGAATTAAAACTTCAGCTTTATTTTTCATTGTTTCTCCTTTGAAAAAAATATTCATTATCCATATTGATAATATTATCAACATGAATTATTAAAATTACAAGTACAACAGTTATATTATATTTAATTTATAAAAATTAGTTGAATTAAAATAATTTGAGAAAAGTCTATACAAATGTAATACACTTATATTATCATTATCGATAATGATAATATAATGTTAAATTCAAGAGAGGGGATTTAAAATGCAATTACATTATAGTCTGGAAGATTTAAAGGATATAGATTGGATGGGAGTTTTACCAATCATATTACCTTTTATGGCAGTAGGATTTATTTTAATTTTGATTGCTTTATTAGATTTATATCGTAATCGTAAGACGAGGGAAAATGTATTTATTTGGACACTTGTTATTTTATTTTGCAATACGATAGGTCCGATTTTATATTTCGTAATAGGAAGAAAGGACAGTAGAGCATAATGAAACTAGAAATTAAAAATGTATCCAAAAAATTCAAGGAAAAGAAAGCGGTTAGTCAATTTTCAATGGAATTAGAAACGGGTCAATGCGTAGGATTAATAGGACCAAATGGAGCCGGAAAATCTACATTAATTAAGATAATTGCCGATATCCTTCAAACAGATGAAGGTGAAGTACTGTTAGAGGGTAAAAACATCTCAAAAATGAAGCGTGAAATAGGGTACCTTCCCCAGTATCCGAATTTTTATGAATGGATGACTGCGAAAGAAACACTCTTTTTTATGGGGCAACTGTCGGGCATTTCAAAAAAAGAATTGATTAGAGATGTACCGATAATATTAGCTAAAGTAGGACTTTCAGGTGAAGAGGATGCCAAAATTCGAACTTTCTCAGGCGGTATGAAGCAAAGACTTGGTATAGCACAGGCGTTGTTACATAAACCGGCTTTTATCGTAATGGATGAACCGGTCTCAGCCTTAGACCCGATAGGTAGAAGAGAGGTTCTAAATTTGATTCAAGAAATTAAGCAAGAAACGACAATATTATTATCAACCCATATATTAAGTGATGCAGAGGAGATTTGTGAAAGATTCGTTGTCATTAAAAATGGAATAAAAATTGAAGATACAACAATGCTTGACTTGCTAAGTCGTAATAGTAAACCTGTTGTATATTTAGAAATCACACATAATGATAAATCTTGGATAGATACTGTGAAAATGCTCCCGTATGTAAAAGATGCAGAAATGACTGGCCATAAAGTAAAAATCACATTAGATGATGTTGTAAAATATAAAAATTCTCTTATCCAGAATGCACTAGAAAATAATGTTGATATCATACGTTTTGAAATTGATGAACACGAAACCCTTGAAGAAATATTTTTGAAATTGGTGGTGGGAACATGAATTCTTTAGCTGTACTAATGAAAAAAGAATATAGTCAAGTATTGAATGATTTCAAAGTAATTTGGTTGCCCCTTGTATTTATCTTTTTAGGGACGACGCAGCCAGTTATGACATATTACTTACCCACAATTTTAAAAGCACTTGGTGGTACACAAGGAATTTCAATTGATCCATCTATGACAGAACAGACAGGAGGACAGGTTCTTGCAGCAACGTTGGGTTCACAATTCGATCAACTTGGCATAATGATAATAGTCATTGCTATGATGGGGTTAATTCAATCAGATAAATCAAGTGGAATGTTAGCATTTATTTTAACAAGGCCAGTTACTGTTAGCTCTTATATTGGTGGAAAGCTCCTTTCTAATTATTTATTAGTCTCAATAAGTGTGGGGATTGGTTACGTCGCTTCTTTGTTATACATTCATTTCCTGTTTACCGGGATAGAGTTATCAATAATGATTACTGCACTTTTTTGTTATTTATTGTGGATCCTTTTTTGCGTATCGTTCACTACAATGCTAAGCACAGTGTTAAATAGCCAAGCGTTAATTGCATTAATAGGTATTATTACGTTACTAATTTGTAGAATGTTAGTTGGACTTCATCCTGTCTTAGATGTGGTAAATCCAGCTGGAATGAGCAAACATGCGATGAATGTGCTTATAACAGGCTCAGTGGGAGCAAGCTTTTCTATTAATTTTTTTGCAACAATTCTTTGGGTAATTCTAACAGTCATGTTTACGTATCATTGGATCGTGAAAAAAAAATTCCAACCTAAGTAGATTCAGATAGTATTAGAAGTTTCAAAATATAAAAACGATAAATCAATGAATTTTAACTGGAGAGGTATCATACCATGACCCGTATAGATGACAGTAAGATGTTGCAATTTATTGCACTCGGAAGTGGGGAATTTTCGACAAATATAGATAATCCATTACTAGAACAATATATATTAAAGCAAGCAATAAATATAAAGCCTAGCATTTGTTTTATAGCAACAGCGAGTAAAGATAATGAAAAGTATATTAAAGATTTTTATAAAGTTTTTTCTATTAAGAATTGTAAACCTACACATATTACGATTTCAGACATGAATGAAAAATGTGTTGATTCCATAATAGAGAAACAAGACATTCTTTATATTGGTGATGGTAACTTGAATTTTATGATCAATACATGGAGAAAGTTTAGGATGGAAGAGAAACTTAAAGAAGCCTATCATAAAGGGCAAATCATAGTTGGATCAGGGACTAGCGCAATATACCTGTTTGAAGAAGGGATATGGAAGGATGAATCCTTAGTATACAAAATTTCTGCAGGCTTAGGTTTAATAAAAGGAGTTTTATGCCCTTACTACAATAATGTAGAGAGTAAACAAGCGCTATTTAAGCTTATAAGTAATGGAAGAATTTCATCTGGACTAGCAGTAGATGATGGCGCTGCTGTCCACTTTAAAAATGGTGAATTAGCAAAGTGTGTTATTTCAAAAAAAAATTCATCAGCATATTCACTGTCAACAGATATTAAATTTACTGAAGAACATATGGAAGTTATAATGCTGGGTTAGCTAGTTAAGATTAGGAAATGTAAGTATTTAAAGCCAACATCATTTCTCTTAATTAATACCTTTATTGTTTATAAAAAATAGATTGAACATGTTTACTATGATATTTTTATAAATTAGATGATTTTGATTTAAGGAAAAAGACTAGCTGAAATTAGTTAGTCTTTTTTATATTTAGATGTAATTATTTTGAATTTATAGGATAATGAGATATATGCATTGGAGAGTTAGAGTGAGGTGTTTCCATATGAATAAAAACTGAGAAGGATTCTGTGGATAATTCCCAATATATGCTTTTATTTAATTATAATCTATTTAAGTATTTGGGTAGCAATTAATATAGATGGCCTAGAATCTATAGATAGATTAGATATATTCGTATTCATGATTATCCTAATTCTTGGTGTTTCGCTATTGGGAACATATCGAATAATTTAATGAATTAGAACTGGTCAGTTATAGGAAGAGATTATGATCTCTAGTTGCATATTAAATAGAATGTTAGGCGGATGAATCAAAAAATTTATATGGAGAGGGGCAATAAACGATGGTTATTTACTATGAAGTAATCTGTGGTTTGTGTAAAGAACCTTATAAATTGATTGAAGGCACGAAGCATTACAAGCTTTATAAAGAGAGAAAAGCAAAAAACTTTCATTGTGTAAGCTGTACAAAGAAATTAGAGCATGTGGCAAAACGGAAGAGGTACTAATATATGTAATCTTTGTAGAGTTAGACTAAATGGGTTATTAGCCCATTGTATATTAGGGAGTGAGCTGATAAATGCAAAGACTTGAGAAGGTTTTGAAACTACGAGCCAATAATCTATTAAGAGACTCCAATCAATTAATGATGAATATACAACATGACTTTCCAGAAGATGCAATTGTTAATTATCAAACTGCATGGAGTTTTGATGTGATAGGTCTTGAAAATGAAGCCATACCTTACTATGAAAAAGCTATCAAACTTGGATTAGATAATCAAAATGAGCCTAACGCTTATCTTGGCTTAGGAAGTACTTTGCGAACAATTGGGGAATATCAGAAGTCGGAAAAAGTATTTCAAGAAGGTATTACAAAATATCCAGAATTCAAAGCGCTTCAAGTATTTTACGCAATGACCTTGTTTAATTTGAAAAAGCACGAAGATTCAATTAGGCAACTACTTGATGTGGTTATAACGTCTACAAAAGATGAAAGTATTAAAGATTACGAGCGTGCTATTCATTTTTATAAAGATAAACTTCACCTAGTTTGGTAGAGTAAGGGGATACGGAACAGTGTTTTTCATTCAAATGTCTGGATTTCCTGGTTCAGGTAAATCCACACTTGCGCAAGCTATTGCAAAGCGTACTGGAGCAATTATCGTTGATCATGACATCATTAAATCAGCCTTATTAACAAGTAGCACTGAAGCTTTAGATAGAAAAACATCGGGCTCTATTTCTTATGAAATCGATTGGCAGTTAATCGATTATTATCTTGGACTAGGCAATAATGTGATTCTTGATAGTCCATGCTTATATGATGAATTAATTGAAAGAGGTCTTTCACTACAGAAGAAACATAATGTAACTTATAAATATGTGGAGTGCTTACTAAATGACTTTGAAGAAATTAATCATCGGTTAGCTTCAAGAAATCGAAAGCTGAGTCAGATCGCATCTATAAATTCAAAAGAGGATTTTTTATATACGATTCAAAATAGTAAAAAACCAGAAGCGATAAAATGTTTAAAGATAGATACTTCTCAGCCTATAGAATCATACATTGACGAGGTAATCGATTATATCCAGAATGGTCATAATAAAATCCTAGGAGAGAACTAAATGTTTTTAAATGGGAGATATGGTGTATTATCGGTTGTTTTATGCATAGTAGGGATTCTGTTTTTTTTACTGGAGCACATTAAGTATGAATGGCATTATAAATCTATATTTTTTCTTATGGATTGCTTCTTGGATCGCAAGTTTTTGGTTTGGAATTAAAGGAGTAAAAACCAAAGAAAATGGACCCTTAAAGTATTTTGGCATGGGTACTATATCTATTGTTGTGATTGGTTATGTTTTGATTATTGTATTAGTTTTCATTCGCGGTTTTGGCGCATAATCTATTTCTGAGAAGTTGTAACTTAATAGACGAGTAAGACATTCAAAAAAACGCACTCCTAAGAGTGCGTTTTAAAATTAAATTCCCATAATATTATAGCCACCATCAATATAAATCGTTTCTCCAGTGACGCCACGAGATAAATGACTCAGCATAACGATTGTCATATCAGCTACTTCAGCTTGTGTAACATTACGTTTTAATGGTGCGCTTTCTTCAATTCGGTTTAAAATTTTGTTGAATGAAGGTACGCCTTTTGCTGCTAATGTTTTAATTGCACCAGCTGAAATCGCATTAACACGAATATTATCAGCACCGATATCCGCTGCTAAATATCTTACAGATGCTTCAAGAGCTGCTTTAGCAACACCCATAACATTGTATCCTTCTAAGACACGTTCAGCACCAAGATAACTCATTGTTACAATTGAACCGCCTTCAGTCATATATGGATGTGCAGCTTTTGCAGCTGCAATTAGTGAATAGGCGCTTGTATCTTGTGCAAAAGCATAGCCATCACGTGAAGTTTCAAGGAAACGGTTTTTTAAATCCTCTGCGTTTGCAAATGCCACTGAATGTACGATACCATGAATTGTACCAACTTTAGCACCAATTGTATCGAATGCAGCTTTAATACTTTCATCGCTATTCACATCACATTGGATGAAAGTAGCCTCTTGGTCTTCATAACCTGCCATTAACTTTTCCAATTTCATTAAAGAGCGTTCTTTTCGATATGTAAAGATGACGTTAGCACCGACTTCGAAAAGAGATTTTGCAATTCCCCATGCAATGCTACGATCATTTGCCACGCCCATTACGACGATATTTTTATCTTTTAATTGTAGTAAGTTCTCCATAATAGCCTCCTGTGTATAGTTACTATTAGTACCTGATGCTAAAATTCTACCCTAAATTAGCTCTTAATGCAACTAGTGATTTAACTACTTTGTATAACCATGTAGTTGACAACCAAACCATTTCAATATATAGTCAATATAGCTACTTTGCTATACAAAGTAGTATTTTATTTACTTAGTACCTTGTCTTGCAATGTACTGAGAGGAGTTGATGTATAGTGGCAATTAGAAGTCAGCTGCTAAAGGGCATATTAGATGGCTGTATATTGGCGGTGATTGAAAATGAAGTTGTCTATGGCTACGAGCTTTCAAAAAAGCTACAAACGGTTGGCCTATCTGATGTCAGTGAAGGGACAATTTATCCGGTATTACTACGACTTCAAAAGAATGATTTAATTACAGGTGAAATGAGACCTTCAGATTCAGGACCGAATCGTAAATATTATAAACTTACAACGGCGGGCAAAGAAGCATTAGATGATATTCGTACTGAATGGCTCGGCATTTCTGATGCTGTAGGAAAGTTAATGAAAGAGAAGGGTTAATAAGTAATGATTAATTCTACATATTATAAAATTTTAAGTGGTGTGAACGACTATCGAGAGGGGATTAGTGGAAATGGTTATAGTGAAGAAGTTAATATCAGATAATAATGAAAAACGTAAGCTATTAACGAAAGAAAATGAAATCTATTTTGATAAATTACTTGTCTATATTAGAGCTCATTTATTACTCTCTGAACGTCAATCAGAGGAAGTATTAACAGAGATCCTTGACCATTTATTATTAGCTCAAGGGGAAGGGAAAACAGCAAGTGATGTGTTTGGTTCTAATCCGAAAGTGTATGCTGAAGAAATAGTGAGGGGATTGCCGAAAGAAAAGAAGGGAAATCTCCTTACTTTTGGTGTCGAAATATTATGTGACATAATTGGTTGGTTCATTATTATTGGAGCGATTGGACGCTATTTCACAAAATCAGATCAGATTTATTTGTATTCCTCTATTATAAATATTGTTGCAGTTGTTGCAATAGGTTCGGGCTTACTATATGTAATATTGACGCAGTTAAAAAAAGGTGCCTTTGAAGAAAAAATGTCGAAAAGAACTGTGGTTAAATCAGGTGTTTTGGGAGTAGTAACATTCGGCTTGTTTATTACTATTCTTTACCTTACTGATGAGCTAGGTCCTCTTGTTAATATTACTTGGTTTACTCAGCTAGGTGCAGGATCTGCATTATTACTGATTAGTTATTTAATGAAGCGTGATCGGACGAAAAGTTATTAAAAAACTGCAGAAGCAATTCTGCAGTTTTTTCTCTATTCGAAACGGAATAAATTAATAAAAAATTCAGAGGAGACCATACCTAAAATAATAGCTATAAAGGTGAAATTATTTCGACCACATCATAATCAAATGACATTAGATTACTCGCCTCAGAAAATATCTTAATATGTTCAAAGATAAAAAAGATGGATAAAGCGAATTTTATCAGTCCTATGAGTAAGTTTTTCTAAGTATCAGCTCTTTGAATATAAATAGTTTAATATAAATTACAATTTGTAAAAAAATAAAGATAATAAATTATCATTCGAATAATGACGGGACAACTTTTACTCAATATACCGATAACTAGTGCAGTATATGGCTACAATAAAAAAGACTATTTCCACTAAAAGTGAAAATAGCCACCGAACGGTATTACTATTCGTATTTCAATGCATCGCCTTCAAAAGACTCGTCAGCTACTTTAATTGAATCAGTAGGACATCCTTCGAAAGCATCTTGCATATCTTCCATTAGATCATCTGGAACTTCTTCAGTTCCCATGTTATCATCTAGAATAACGAAGGCAATACCCTCGTCGTCATAATCATAAATATCTGGTGCAGCAGCGCCGCAAGCACCACATGCAATACATGTATCTTTATCAACAATGGTAAATTTCGCCATGCTTCTCTCTCCTTTTTACAATCGCTCCTAATTAGCTTCCTTTTCATTCTAAAGTGCTTTTCAACACATTTCAACCAAAATTACTTATTCATGGGGGAAATCGCATTGTACATACAACAAATTCTGTTACAGATTTTTCATAAATTTGGAGGTGAACGTTCTGTTTCAGCAGGTTTTCATTTGCTAAAAGGAAAACGTTCAGGACAAACAATTCAAGATGTAGGAAATTTTAACCTCCATTCATTTTTCGGACTAACACCCAAACTCACAAAAGAAAAATATATGGAGCATGCAGACCAACTAATTGACTTAGGCTATGCTACATATAGAGATGAACAGTATTTTATACTAACAAATACCGGATTAGAGGAACTTGAAAAAAGTAAATCTATGCATTTTAATGGATGGTATTATCGCGGAAATGAGCATATCTTTTTCAAAAGATTATCATTAGTCGTACAATCATTGTCATATTCAGTACAGGAAACAAAATCATTTGCTCCTATCCAGAAGGATGAAGATATTCAATTATGGGTAAAAAAATTTTTAGTAAAAAATAATTATAAATCAGACACGTTTTATCATGCTATAAGACTTGAAATCTCAGATTCTCTTAATAAGTTGGATGTTGAAGATTCCGCATTAAATCTTTTACTCTATCGTTTAAGTGGATTTAATACACCTGGATGGACTTGGCAACAGCTTGCTAGGGAACAAAATCGTTCTTTGTTAGATGTTCAACTAGCTTATATAGAAGCACTGCATATGTGGTTAGATGCTTTATATGAAGAGCCCAAGCACTATTTGTCACAACTTGCTGAAGGAATACGTATTGAACAACTATTAACAGAGTCATCCCAAAAAACTGCAACCTTGTTTCAACAAGGTTTTACGTTAGAACAAATAGCTACGATGCGCCGTTTGAAAGAAAGTACGATTGAAGATCATTTCGTAGAGATGGCGATGACTATGCCGCAGTTTCCACTTGGACAATTTGTGGCATCTCAAGATGTTGAGGCAATTGTACATGCTGTAAAACAAGAAAATAGTAAAAAATTAAAAGTATTGCGTGAGGCCGTTCCTGAACTTTCTTATTTCCAAATTAGGCTCATTCTTGCGGCGAAAGGAGAAATTTGAAATGACGAATTTGGAGCAGCTGTTACAACAACATTTTGGTTATTCTACATTTCGCTCGGGTCAAAAGGAAGTAATAGAAGCAATTATTGAAAATCAAGATGTGATTGCTCTTTTACCTACGGGAATGGGAAAGTCGCTTTGTTATCAATTACCTGGTTATATATTAAATAAACCGATATTAATCATTTCTCCATTGTTATCGTTAATGCAAGATCAAGTAGAGCAATTAAAACGATTTGGTGAAAAGCGTGTTGTAGCATTAAATTCATTTTTGCAAATGTCTGAGAAACGAAATGTATTACAGCATTTACAGCAATATCGATTCATTTTTACATCACCGGAAATGTTGATGAATCCACAAGTACAAGGAGCACTTCGTGAAATGCAATTAGGGCTAATTGTTGTAGATGAAGCGCATTGTATTTCACAATGGGGGTTTGATTTTAGACCAGATTATTTAAAAATTACTGACTGGCTAGATAATACAAACCGTCCACCAATTTTAGCATTAAGTGCTACTGCAACAGATCAAGTTGTAAAAGATATGAAGAATTATTTGCATATGAAAGAACCTTTTGAATATATTCATTCTGTGGACCGTTTTAATTTACATTATGATGTAGTGCAACTTGAAAATGCAGCTGAAAAAGCCACGTGGATAGTTGATCATGTCTTAAAAACTAGTGGCCCAGGGATTATATATACACAGTCCCGTAAAAAAACGGGTATCTATGCGGAGCAACTTTTAGCTAATGGTATTCGAGCAGCCGCATATCATGCGGGGATGGAGGCAGAAGATCGACAATTTATCCAACAACAATTTTTGGCTGGGCAGCTCGAATGGATTTGTGCAACTAACGCTTTTGGTATGGGGGTTCACAAAGATAATGTTCGTCAAATCATTCACGATCATATACCATCTACTGTAGCCAACTATATGCAAGAGGTAGGGCGTGCAGGACGTGATGGGCAGGACGCACTGTCGATATTGCTCTATGTTCCAAATGATGAAGATATGACAAAATTTATCATCACAGAAGATTTACCTCAGCAACACCATGTGGAACAGTATGCAGCCTACATGCAACAAGGCGAAAACCCAGCAATTATGCAAGATCAACATCAAATAAGTGAAACTGGATTTCGTGTACTTTCTTATTGGATGCAAAGTTTGGCACCAGAAGAAGTGCAACAAAAGCTTACTGCAATTCGTTTTAGTAAAGTGCATCAAGTAGATGAAATGAAGGAACTTGTAACAGCAGAGAAATGTATACGTGAGCAGCTACTATATTATTTCGGGCAGTCATTAGGAGAAAAGCCTGCTCATTGCTGCCATTATTGCGGTATAGAAGTTGGTGCAATTTTGAAGAAGAGAGAGCATTTAGAAGTGCAGGAAAATATATCTTCGTGGGAAGAGAGATTGACTGCTTTATTGCCGAATCTTTAACAGAACGTACATTTACTTTTATGTTTTATTTCGTCATAATATAGAAGAGTACTAGTGAAAAAGGAGGGGTTAAGATGGCTCAAAAGGATTATCGCGAAAAAATAGAAGAGCATCGTCAAACCATTAAGTTAAAGCTCGATTCCGAGAATAACGAAAACCCTTCGAGAATGACCCGTAGTCAGCTTCATGGTAATAATAAAAAGAAAAAGAAACGACGTATTAATCCATTACCAACGATTTTAGCCGTTATCTTTATATCAATTCCAATATCCATCCTTATTTATGTAGGTTTTTTCTATGACAAAGGTGGTAATGAAGAAACGGAATTAGAAAAAGACCATGTGAAATTTGAAACCAATACAAAAGCAAATACACAAGCAAAAGCTGAAGAAAAAGCGGAAGACAAGAAGGAAAAAGAAAAAGTTAAAGAAGAAAAGAAAGTAAATAAAGAAAAAGTGGATGCCCCCACAAAGAAGGATGACAATACAGTGGTAGAACCTCCAAAGGAACCTGTTACAACACCTCCAAATAATAACGGACAGACTACTGAAACCAATACAACCTCTCCTTCAGAAGCCTATCAACAAGCGCAGGCGAGTGGTCGTTTACATACTGTTCAAACAGGGGATACACTTTATAACATAGCCATGAAGTATTACGGAAGTATAGATGGCATTGCGAAGATTAAACAAGCAAATGGCTTGACTGGTGATAATGTTGTAGTTGGAACGAGCTTGGCGATCCCTTAATAACTATAGTTATTAAATTGAATAGATATCTGATAATGATTGGTAAAGTGAAATGATTCTAAAGAATACCTAGTACTCTTTTATTCCTAACATTGTGGTTGTTTCATTATTCACCAACATTCAGGAGGAAGTTCTATTGCAGACAATGACATTTTAGTCATTGTCTGCTTTTTTTTGTGAAATCTAAATGGTAGTACTCTCAATATCTACTATTAAAGAAAGGAGCAATTTCATAATAAAAGAATTAACATCATGCTGAATAGCGTATTGGAAAAACAAAGAAATTATAAGTATCTCATCACCATTTCAGTATATCCTTTATACTCCAAATTTAATTAATGCAGGTATATTGGGGGGCATGTCGAATCAATTTATTAAGTTATTGTTTCTTCATATCGATTTACTTTATCTTCATCTAGACACGTTTTAAATAAGGAGGCTAGAGATGTTAAGGCTTATTGATGACTTAGTTGGTGCTATTTATGATTTTATTAAATTTATTTTCACAAGTATTTCTTACCTTTTTGCGGGAATGTTAATTGTTGGAGTTCCGCTTTATTTAATTGCACTAGCATTTGAATGGCTTCATTAATTGGTTGCCATTCTTCAAATGGATCTTCGCTTTCGAAATACCAACAGTAAAACTGAGCTGATTCTACATATTTGTAGAGCCAGCTTAATTTTTGTAGAAAAAAGCAGTTAAATTTAACATAAGCTTGTCGAAAATAGTGCAAGAACCAAGAAATATTTAATGAATGCGCGTATAATAGAGATGATAAAAGAGTATACAGTGTCACATCTCCTTGTTTATAGGAGATGTTTATTTATGAGGAGTGAAGGTTCATGCGTCAAATAGATGCAATTATCGTAGGTGGCGGCCCATGTGGTTTAGCGGCAGCGATTTCATTACAAGAAATTGGGTTACAACCAATAGTGATTGAAAAAGGAAATATTGTAAATGCCATTTACAATTACCCAACACATCAAACATTCTTTAGTTCAAGTGAAAAGTTAGCCATTGGAGATGTACCATTTATCATTGAACAGCCTAAACCGAAACGAAATCAGGCTTTAGTATACTACCGTGAAGTAGTAAAACGTAAAGACATTCAAATTAATCGCTTTGAAACGGTTCTTAATGTAACACCAAAGAACGGTACATTCGAAGTTAAAACAGATAAAGATCAATATATAACTCCATATGTCATTATCGCAACGGGTTATTATGATCATCCAAATTACATGGGGATTGAAGGGGAAGAACTAGCTAAAGTCCATCACTATTTTAAAGAAGCTCACCCTTATTTTGATACAGATGTATTAGTAATTGGTGGGAAAAACTCTTCAATTGATGCAGCTTTAGCTCTTCATAAAGCAGGTGCTCGTGTAACAGTTGTTTATAGAGGTGCAGAATACTCACCAAGTATTAAACCATGGGTACTGCCAGACTTCGACGCCCTAGTGCGCAATGGTGAAGTAGAAATGATGTTTGAGACAAATGTTATTGCATTCAAGGAAGATGAAGTTATCTTATCAAAAGATGGCAAAGAATTTGCAGTGAAAAACGATTTTGTCTTTGCTATGACAGGCTACCATCCAGATCATGATTTCATCCGTGCAATGGGTGTGACAGTAGATAGTGAAACAGGACGCCCAACTTATAATCCTGAAACAATGGAAACGAATGTTCCAGGCTTATTTATCGCAGGTGTAATCGCAGCTGGAAATAATGCTAATGAAATTTTCATTGAAAATGGCCGTTTCCATGGTAATCGCATTGCCAACTTCATTCAAGAGAAATAAAAAAAACTGTCTCACTAGTCTTTCTGACTAAGAGACAGCTTTTTTTATAAATAGGATAAGGCAGTCATAAACAGGGAAGGTAATAACCTAGGCATTAAGCTAACGAATAAAACAATGTAGTTATTACAAAGATTACTCTGAAAAAGAGCAAGTCAACCTATTAAAGCAGTTGACTTGCTCTTTTTATATAGCTTTTTCCTCTAGGGCTAACCTTACACCAATGAAGACGAGCATTACTCCTGTAGTTTTGTTAAATATATTTTGAACGCCCGGTTTCATAAACCATTTTCGAATAATATTTAGTACATAGACAACAATGATAAACCATACAATTGCTAAAGCCATTAATATTGCTGCAAGAATGCATAATTGAAAAATAATATTACCATTTGTATTTATAAATTGAGGCATCAGTGTCATATATACAATTAAGGTCTTTGGATTGAGTAAATCAGTCAGTATTCCTTGGTAAAAACATGATTTATGAGCCTTAGTGGAATACTCAGTAGTTCCAACATCGTGTTCGTTAGTAGATAACTCAATTGGAGAGGAGCCTTTTGATAGCCAAGCTTTAATCCCCATCCATACTAAATAAGCAGCCCCTAAATACTTAATTAAATTAAACAAAAATAATGATTTCGCTACTATGGCAGCTAATCCTAATACAGCGATTAGTGTCCAAACAAATAAAGCTGCTACAATACCTAGTGTTGTAAGGTGACCTGCTTTTTTACCGTATAAAATCGTGTTTTTGATCACTAATAATAAATCTACCCCTGGGACCATTACTAATAAAGCTGATATAAGAACGAACATGAATATGTTTTCCATATAAAACCCCCTTGTACATATATGCAACATATTTCATGTTAGCACTACTAATCTACCTCTGCAAAGCGTTGTTTTTTGAAAATAGAGAATCTTGCGATTGTGTAATTATCACAATAAGCTTTTGGCTTCACCTTTTTTATAAGTATTTTAATAGTCTGCAAATCAATAGAAAAAAGTACCGTTTAGGGTAACTAGTTCTCAGGTTAGACAAAATAAAAGCGTTTTCAAAAAAGCTATTATTGTTGGAGTTTATTTTCACACAATGTCATCCGCAAAATAAAAAAATTAAGAGAATATATTTTTAGTAGATAAAAATATAAAAGGATGTGTATAAAGGTGGATAGCAAAAACATTGTTCAAGAGTTTGATAAAACACAGACCCAGTTAAGGATAATTCATGAGATAAATGGAATTAGTTTAGCTCTTAATAATAATTTGTGGTTAAGAGGGGGATGGGCTATAGACTTTTTACTTGGTAGGATTATTCGACCACACTCTGATATTGATTTTGTTACTTGGATACATTATCGAGAACAGTTGGAAAAAGCACTTGAAAATGCGGGGTTTCAGATCATCCCAGTTAGTGAGTTTCAAACTGATTTTATTAAAAATGGGGTTGATGTGAGTATAGTTTTCGTAAAGCGTTCAGAAGAGGGGAACATTATTGCAAATGGTTTCCCAGATTGGATATGGAGGTCGGATGCTTTATCTTCGAAATTTTATAATTTACAGGGTGTATCAGTTTGTGTGTTAAGTCCACATCAATTACTTGAAGAAAAGAAGGTTCATGAACTAGGAACAGGAAGAAAACTTAGACAAAAAGATATAGAGAGTATGAAAATAATTCAACAGATTATAAATGAAGTAAATTAAAGGGAATTTGAAGTTGAGCATCTAAATTAGCACTAATGATATTGAAATAGCTTTTTTAAAAATATAAATGCTCTGTCCAAAGGAGTTAAATCATCCAGAGAGAACTAAATAAAAAAATCAAGAATGCTGTTTAATCAACATTCTTGATTTTCAAAAAGGGTCGTCAATGAGTCGAAATAAGACTCGTTAGACAGCCCTCTTTTATTTAAATATTATTGATAATAATGAAATTAGAAACATTATTAAAAGAAATGTGCAACTTCTATAGGGGAATGCACTTGATTTAAGCCGATTAGAAGTTTTAGACGAGCTTTTTGGCCACTAATTCCTGGAGCATAAATGACACCCATATCCTCAAGCATTTTGCCACCACCTTCATAACCGTAAACACCTTGTGCAATCCCGTTAAAACAGCGTGAAACTAAAACGACTGGGATTTGATGATCGAGCAATGCTTGAATGCCAGTTACGACAGCTGGTGGGACGTTACCCTGACCTAAACCTTCTAATACAACACCATTGTAACCACTATCTATTGCCGACAATAAAAGGTCAGCTTCCATTCCTGCATATACTTTGAATAAGGCAACCTTCTTTTCAATTGTAGAAACTTCTACATATTGTTTTTGCAAAGGAGCGTGGTGGAAATGAATCATTGTTTTCGTAATAAGCCCAAGTGGTCCATACTGTGGACTTTGGAAGGTGCCAACATTCGAAGTTGAAGTTTTTGTAACGTTAGCAGCTGCATGAATTTCATCATTCATAACAACTAGTACACCTTTATTTTTTGCATCTTCGGAAACAGCTACTCTCATTGCTTCAACTAAATTATAAACTCCGTCTGCCCCTAATTCATTAGATGAGCGCATAGCTCCTGTTAATACAATAGGGATTTCCAAATTCGTTGTTAAATCAAGAAAATAAGCTGTTTCCTCTAAAGTATCAGTACCGTGAGTAATGACGACACCGTTAATTTCTTGCTTACTGATTGCTTCTAAAATAAAATTTTTCAATTTGAGCATTTCAATAGGTGTCATATGTGGAGAAGGTAAATTAAAGGCATCTAACTCTATAATGTCAGCGTATTGTCTTAGTTTTTTACTTTCTACGATTAATGGATTAGTTTCTTTTGGAACAACAGCACCTGACTCCTCATTTACATGCATTGATATCGTTCCACCAGTATGTATTAATAAAATTGTTTTTTTCATGACAAATCCTCCTTGGATTACTTTTGCTATGTGTTATGAATGGTATAATAAATAGACATAGATTGAAAGGAGCAACTACATGTTTATCCTATTAACAGTGGCGATTGCTCCTGGCCTCGCGCTGTTCAGCTTTTTTTACCTACGAAATCAGATGGCTACGGAGCCTCGGAGAACATTGTTCCATACATTTATATATGGTGCAATTTTAACGTTCCCTATTCTATTTTTACAATATGTTTTTCAAGAAGAGCAGATTTTTTCAAATCCGATCTTGGAAAATGTCGTCTTTACTGGAGTCATTGAAGAGTTTTTTAAATGGTTGATCTTAATGATTGCCATATACCATCATGTTGAGTTTGATGATCCGTATGATGGGGTTTTATATGGTGTCGCTATTTCATTAGGTTTTGCGACAGTAGAAAATATTTTATACTTACTTTCTTACGGTGTAAATACTGCATTTTTACGTGCGTTAATGCCGGTTTCCAGCCATGCATTGTTTGGTGTTGTCATGGGTTATTATTTAGGAAAATCGAAATTTTCTAAGAAAGAACAAGTAAATGAATTTATCGTAGTTGCATTATGTGCACCTATTCTACTTCACAACGCATACAATTTAATCTTCTTTTTTCAAGGTCATTGGTCATATTTAATGATTCCTTTTATGTTGTTTTTATGGTGGTTTGGGCTTAGAAAAGTAAAACAGGCACACAATCATTTAATTCAACATCTATATGCTCAAAAAAAAATATAAATGCCGAGAGAAATATTCTACTTCTCTGGGCATTTTTTTATTAGGTTTTGTATAAAAAACGTAGATTGAGACATTCTACGAAAAAGGAGGCTCACAATCAATGAGACTTTTTAAAGTACTTCTCATCATACTTATGACTTTCACTATTTTCGCAATGAACGATGTGCATCGCGGAGAAGCATTTTCTAATCAAGTGATTGCAAGGGGAGCTAATGGCGATGATGTAATTGAATTGCAAGCAAGGTTGCAATATATCGGTTTTTATACCGGGAAAATTGATGGTAAGTTTGGCTATGGCACGTATTGGGCCTTAAGAAACTTCCAAGAAAAGTATGGGTTGAAAGTAGATGGTGTCGCTGGTACAACAACGAAGAAAAAATTAACTGCAGCTTCAAATTATAATAAAGAATTTGTAATGGAGCAGTTAAATAAGGGGAATCGATTTACACATTATGGTGGTAAACCATTAGAACAGCAAGTTCAACAGGGAACAGGTTCACAATCTAATACACAACTACCAACTAAATATTCAGATCAAGATTTAAAATTAATGGCAAATGCGGTTTACGGTGAAGCCAGAGGTGAGCCATACGAAGGCCAAGTTGCTGTAGCAGCTGTTATCTTAAATCGATTAGATAGTCCAGAATTTCCAAATACGATTTCAGGTATTATTTTCCAACCTAGAGCTTTTACTGCAGTTGCTGATGGACAGATTTGGTTAACGCCTAATGATCGTGCAATGGAAGCAGTAATTGATGCGATGAACGGTTGGGATCCTACTGAAAATGCGCTCTATTATTTTAATCCAAAAACAGCTACTAGTGAATGGATTTGGACAAGACCGCAAATTAAAAAAATAGGTCAGCATATTTTTTGCTTATAGGAGGTGCTTGATTGAAAAAGTTAACATTCTTTCTAGTCTATGCTGTTATAGTTCTTTCGGTATTTAGCTATACGTCTGCAAAGGAAAAAACAAATTTAAAACAGTTATTACATGCTCAATATACGAATCAGATGGCAGATGCTTCTAGCCAATTAAATGAGCTGCAAAAAGCAGTTCAGCAATCCCTACTTTTTAGTGATCCTACTGCATTAAATGATTCATTACAAGATGTTTGGCGTTTGTCTTCAGATATTCGTCAAACAATTGGAGGTATACCGTTAGATCGTGAATTTACAACGCAATGGATGAATTATTTAGGGCGTTTAGGTAATCAAGCGAAACTAACAATGACTTCTGAAGAATCGAAAACAAATTGGAATAAAAGTGTTTCTAATGTAGCTTCAAATTTAAGTTCCTTTTCAAGTGAGTGGGACGTTGCTACAGCTCATTTATTACAAGAAGATAAGCATTATAATAAATGGCTAGATCAATTATCCAATATGGATGTAAAAAATAATTTTACAAACTTATCTGCGACGGTAAAATCATATGCAGAGAGTGATTTTCCGTTAACATCAAGCGAAACGGATAATCAGAAGAAAAAAGATTTAATAACATTAAAAGATAAAGTTATTTCAGAAAAAGAAGCTTTAGCACGTTTTAAAGAAATGTTCCCACAATATGAAAAAGCAACAATTCGTATCGAACAAAGTGAAAAAACAGCTCCATATCCGTTCTATCACATTACTTTCCATGAAGGAATTAGATTAGGTTATGCAGATATTACGAAAAAAGGCGGACACTTACTTTCATTTTTAGTGGAACGACCAGTTGATAAAAGTACTTTAAGCCAAGAAGAACTTATTAACAAGGCTAATAAACAAATGAAAAACCTAGGCTTCGATGATCTTGAAATTGAAGCATCTAGAGAAAATACAATGGCATGGCATTTAAATTATGTACGTATTAATCCATCTAATAAGGCGAAAGTATATGCAGATGGCGTACAAGTGAAAATTGCAAAAGACAACGGTGAAATCATCGGAATTAATGGTATGGAATATATTCAAAAAGAAACATTAAAAGATCAACCAATGAAAAAAATTGATTGGAAAACGTTTTTCGATAAAAATGTTGAAATTGTAGAAGAAGCTTTATCGTATAGTGAAAACGATAAAATGGAAGAACGTTTATGCTATGAGTTGACAGTTGTTTATTACAATAAGAATGTTCCGCTTACATTCAGAGTATTGGTAGATACAGAAACAGGCGAAATCATCAAGAATGAAAAATTATAGACCAAGTGCTGGGGGCATATTGTATTGTCTCTAGCATAATTTAACAATCCATGTCATAATTAAACCACTACTAAAGTGGCATAAAGGGAGATTGACATGGAACTTAAAATTGGTACATTAATCACGTTAGAACCCATCAATTCAGAATCTATGGAACGTTTTAAATGTAAAGTTGTGGAACAGAAGGATGGTAATATTTATATTGACTATCCAGTAAGTACAACTACTAATAGGACTTCCTTTTTAACTAGGGGCAGTCAATTCCGTGCATCTTTTATTGATGAAGAGAAAATAGCCCATGCTTTCAAAACAGAAGTACTTGGAAGGGTAAAAGCGAATATTCCGATGATTATGCTGTCCTTTCCAACCGACGAAGAAATTTATAAAATACAACGTAGAGAATTCGTTCGTGTCTTAACACCTGTGGATGTCGCTATACGCTTCAATGATGAATATTATCAATTTGTCACAGAAGACATTAGTGCTGGGGGGTTAGCAATCATATTAAATCAAAAAGTTGCATTTAAAGAAAATGATGAATTTGATATGACGATTGCTTTACCTTTTTCAAATAAGGATGTTAAGTATATCCAAACGAGAGCATCAGTTATTCGAATTATTGAAAGAGACGATTGTGTCATTGCACCGTTACATTTTACTGACACAGATGAATTAGATCGTCAATACTTAGTTCGCTTCTGTTTTGAACGTCAACTATTAATTCGAAAAAAAGAAACAGCTTTTTAATTTCCAAAGAGTCCTCTAATTTTTAGAGGACTTTTTATTTTAATAGGGAATATGTCAAGTAGCGGTCTAAAAGATAATACTTTGCTAATATTTTTAATAGCAGCAATAGAAGTAGCATAGCGTAATGATAGTGATTTTTTTAGTGCTGAAAGCTATAACGAAATTTTGGTTTTAAAGCATAACATGATTCGTAGTTAAACGAGTCGCCTCAGCATTTCGGTTGTGATACAATATTACGGAAAGAAGGGGTTGAAACCGTGAAAAAAAATATTCAAATCGCAATTGACGGCCCTGCTGGAGCAGGTAAAAGTACAATTGCTAAAATTGCAGCAGAAGCTCTAGGTTATACATACATTGACACAGGTGCTATGTATCGAGCTCTTACATTAAAAGCATTGAAAGAAAATATAAATTTAGAAGATGCGGAAAGTGTAACAAACTTATTAGATAAGACTGACATTACGTTAAAACCTTCAGAAAATGGACAGCTAGTATTTTTAGATGGTCAAGATGTTTCTCAAGAAATTCGTTCAAATGTGGTAACGAGTAATGTTTCTAAAGTAGCGGCACATGCGACTATGCGTGAAATTATGGTTCAACGCCAACAAGAAATGGCGAAATTAGGCGGAGTTGTTATGGACGGTCGTGATATAGGAACAGCTGTTTTAACAGATGCCGAATTGAAATTATATATGTCTGCAACTGTTGAGGAACGTGCACGTCGTCGTTTTGAAGATAATAAACAACGCGGTATTGTTTCTACTATTGAGCAATTACAAGAAGAGATTGCACTACGTGATAAATTAGATAGTGAAAGAGAAGCTTCTCCTCTAGTGCAAGCAAAAGATGCCATTTACTTAGATACTACTGAGCTGTCTATTCAACAAGCAGCAGATGCTATTTTAAAATTAGTGAGTGAAAGGATGGCATAAGATGGACTTTTACCAATTTGCTAAATCTGTTGTCTTTACCGCTTTAAAACCGATTTACCGTATGGAAGTGATTGGCCTTGAGAACTTCCCGAAAGAGGGAGGCATTTTACTATGCTCCAACCATATAGATGCACTTGATCCACCTGTCGTAGGAATTACTTCTCCTAGACCAGTAAATTTTATGGCAAAGGAAGAGCTTTTTAAATTACCTATTTTGAAAAGTATTTTACCAAGTGTTCATGCATTTCCGGTTAAACGTGGTTTAAGCGATCGCCAAGCGTTGCGCACTGCTCTTGATTTATTGAAACAAGGTCAAGTAGTTGGTATTTTCCCTGAAGGTACAAGAAACAAAACAGGTACACTTGGTAAAGGTTTTTCAGGTGCAGGATTTTTCGCATTAAAAGGCGAAGCAAATGTAATGCCATGTGCCATTATTGGGCCGTACAAGCCATTCAGACGCTTAAAAGTGGTCTATGGTAAACCAATTGATATCGCACCTTATAGAGAACGTCGAGCAAAAGCAGAAGAAGTAACAGAGGTCATTATGGCGAGTATTCAAGAGTTACTCGATGAACATTATAAGAAAAATTAAAAAACTTCTAATAAAAAAGAGTTAATTTTTGTTTTTGTAAGAGAATTGGAATAAAATAGAGATGGAACGTTGTGAAGGAGGATTACATATGTCTGAAGAAATGAACTTGAATCAAGGTCAAGAATTCCGTGAGGGAGATATCGTCAAAGGTATCGTTGCTCAAGTTGAAGAAAAGGCAGTAACCGTATCAATTGAAGGTGCACCATTTGATGGTGTCGTACCAATCAGTGAGCTATCAAGCTTGCATGTTGATAAAGCTTCCGACGCAGTCTCAGTCGGCGATGAATTTGAATTAATCATTACAAAAGTAGAAGAAGAGAACTATGTGCTTTCAAAACGTAGAGTAGATGCTATTCATGCGTGGAAAGTGTTAACAACCAAGTTTGAAAATGGTGAAATAATCGAATCAGAAGTAAAAGATGTCGTGAAGGGCGGCCTAGTGATAGATTTAGGTGTCCGCGGTTTCGTACCAGCATCTCTTGTAGAAGATCATTTTGTTGAATCATTTGAAGATTACAAAGGTAGAACTATGGCCTTTAAAATTGTTGAAATGGATCAACAGAAAAACCGACTAATCTTATCTCATCGAGCAATCGTAGAAGGTGAAAAAGCTTCTAAAAAAGAGCAATTATTAGGCGGTATTCATGAAGGTGACGTATTAGAAGGAACCGTTCAACGATTGGCTTCATTTGGTGCATTCATCGATCTTGGTGGTGTAGATGGTTTAGTCCATATTTCACAGGTATCTCATGGTCATGTGGAAAATGTGTCAGACGTTCTTTCGGAAGGTCAAAAGGTAACTGTTAAAGTATTGTCTGTAGACAAAGACAACGAACGTATTTCACTTTCTATTAAAGAAACTTTGCCTGGACCATGGGAAGAAGTAGAAGTGAAAGCACCAAAAGGCGCTGTATTAACAGGTACTGTTAAACGGTTAGTAAACTTCGGAGCTTTTGTTGAAGTGTTCCCGGGTGTTGAAGGCTTAGTGCATATATCTCAAATTGCACATAAACACATTACAACACCACATGAAGTACTAAAAGAAGGTCAAGAAGTTGAAGTGAAAGTGCTCGATGTCAATAAAGACGAAAGCCGCTTATCGTTGAGTATTAAAGCGTTGCTTGAAAATGCTGAAGAGGAAGATTTTACTGATTACGAGCTGCCTGAAGAAACATCAGGATTCTCTTTTGCAGATGTTATTGGTGACAAATTAAAAAATTTCTCAGAATAAAAAACGTTAAATGCAACAAATAACTATATGGAGCAGGCGGGTTCTTCTCACATCCGCCTGTTTTTTTCTTGTAATGCCCTGTGTATCATTGTAATATATACATATATGATGACTTGAATTGTTGGTGATGGGGAACTTATAAGGTACCATCGCCTTTTTTGTTGTATAATATGTACTATTAGAAGTTGGAAGGATGAATAAATTATGACGAAACCGGTCGTAGCGATCGTAGGCCGTCCGAATGTCGGTAAATCGACTATTTTTAACAGAATCGTAGGTGAACGTGTATCTATCGTGGAAGATATTCCAGGTGTAACACGTGACCGTATATATAGTTCTGCGGATTGGTTAACACATGAATTTAATATTATTGACACTGGCGGAATTGATATTGGAGAAGAGCCTTTCTTAGACCAAATTCGTCACCAAGCAGAGATTGCCATGGATGAAGCGGATGTTATCATTCTTATGACAAATGGTCGTGAAGGCGTAACTTTAGCTGATGAACACGTTGCGAGAATTTTATATAAAACAAAGAAACCTGTTGTTTTAGCTGTTAATAAAATTGATAATCCAGATATGCGTGAAATGATGTATGATTTCTATTCATTAGGATTTGGTGAACCATTCCCAATCTCAGGTTCACATGGCCTTGGATTAGGGGACTTACTAGATGAAGTGGCAAAACACTTCCCAGAAGATAATGAAGAGCAATATGGTGACGATGTCATAAAATTCTCTTTAATCGGCCGTCCGAATGTCGGTAAATCTTCTTTAGTAAATGCGTTTTTAGGTGATGAACGTGTAATCGTAAGTGATATTGCTGGTACAACACGTGATGCAATTGACTCACCTTATGAATTTGATGGACAAGAATACGTAATCATAGATACAGCGGGTATGCGTAAAAAAGGGAAAGTGTACGAAACTACTGAAAAATACAGTGTACTTCGTGCGCTAAGAGCTATTGAACGCTCAGACGTTGTCTTAGTCGTTTTAAATGGCGAAGAAGGTATCCAAGAACAAGATAAGAAAATTGCTGGTTACGCTCATGAAGCGGGTAAAGCAGTCATTATCGTCGTAAATAAATGGGATGCTGTTGAAAAAGATGAAAAGACAATGAATCATACAACAAAAGTGATTCGTGAGCAATTCCAATACCTTGATTATGCGCCAATCGTATTCGTATCAGCGAAAACGAAAAAACGTGTGCATTCATTATTACCAGTTGTTAACCGAGCAAATGAAAATCACTCAATGCGTATTCAATCAAGTATTTTAAATGAAGTTATCGCAGATGCTGTTGCAAGAAACCCTGCTCCTACTGATAAAGGTCGCAGATTACGTATATACTACGTTACACAAGTTGCAATTAAGCCACCAACATTTGTTGTCTTTGTAAATGAACCAGAACTTATGCACTTCTCTTATGAACGTTTCTTAGAAAATCGTATTCGTGAAACATTCGATTTCGAAGGCACGCCTATTCGTTTGATTACACGTGCCCGAGGATAATAGTAAAATCTAGGTGGGGGGATCCAAACATGGATAAAGTAACAGTTTTAGGTGCGGGCTCATGGGGCACGTCACTAGCAATAGTATTAGCTGAAAATGGTCATGATTGCCTACTTTGGTCACATCGTGAAGAGCAAGCTAACGAAATTAATGAGCAACACACAAATGCGAAGTATTTACCAAGTGTACAACTACCGACTACATTAAAAGCAACACATATATTAGCAGATGCAGTTGCACATGCAGACGTAATTGTCATGGCTGTCCCTACAAAGGGTATTCGCGAAACTTGTCAAAAAATGATGAAGACTTTAGATCGTAAAATTTTATTTGTCCATGTTTCAAAAGGAATTGAACCTGATTCATTATTACGCATTTCTGAGATTATGAGAGAAGAAATAGATGAAGCTTTAATTGAAGACATTGTTGTTCTTTCTGGTCCAAGTCATGCTGAAGAAGTAGTGTTGCATCATCCTACTACTGTGGCGGCAGCGTGTGAAAACTTGGCATCTGCTGAGCGCGTCCAAGATCTGTTTATGAATCAGTATTTCCGTATTTATACGAATACAGATGTTATTGGAGTAGAAATGGGTGGTGCGTTGAAAAACGTTATTGCTTTAGCTGCAGGGGTAACTGATGGTTTAGGATATGGGGATAATGCTAAGGCAGCCCTTATTACAAGAGGTTTAGCAGAAATGTCACGCTTAGGTGTGAAAATGGGTGCAGAGCCTTTAACGTTCTCAGGACTTGCTGGTATGGGTGATTTAATCGTCACATGTACAAGTGTCCACTCACGTAACTGGCGTGCAGGTAATATGCTTGGTAAAGGTATGACGTTACAGGAAGTGTTAGACCAAATGGGCATGGTTGTAGAAGGTGTCCGTACGACAAAAGGGGCACATCAGCTAGCTGAGAAATACGATGTAATAATGCCAATCACATCAGCACTATATGAGGTGCTATTTGAAGAACAAAATGCTACTGAAGGTGTAGAGAAGCTAATGCAACGTATGAAAACACACGAAATGGCAGGGTTCTTTGAATAATTGTGACATTTTGTCACAAAATTGTACGATAAACGAAACCGTTATAAAAGTGTTTAAAATGCAGTGATATCAAGCTCTATTATTAATATGGACAAGAGGTGATGCTTCCTCACCTCTTGTTTTTTTGTGATATAATTTCATCTGTGAGAATGGAAACGGTTTCTAGTTAAGAAAGGTGGTTGGTCTGTTGTCAAGCTTAGTCCTACTAAATGGTACTCCTTTTTCTCCAATGGATATGATGTGGATATCTTTCTATTCTATTGGTTTTATGTTAGTAGCGATGGGGTTAATTTACTTAAGTCGTCATAAAATCAAAAATGCAATAGTGAGTTCAATTATAGCGTTGATCTCATATTTATTTTTATTCATAGGTTTCTTGACGATGATGTTTGTCGTCTTCACATGGTAATCCTAAGAAAATGAGGTAAGTATATGAAAAAAACGAGAATATTATTGTTGGTGGCTGTAATAGCTACTCTTTTATCTGGTTGTATGTATCCGCAATCAGAACGAGCTGAAAATCAAGTTCCAGATGAGGCACAACTAATAGTAGTCCAAAAGGCGATAGATTCTTTTAGAAAGACTTCAGGCGGATTGCTACCTATCCAAAATCGTGAAGAAAATGTAGACCAATATATTAAGTACCCTATTCAATTCGAAAAATTACTAAATGGTCATTTAGACAAGATTCCTGGGAATGCCTATGAAAAAGGTGGAATTTATCAATATGTTATTTGGAATGCAGAGAGTAAAAAACCGCTTGTTAAACTAGTAGACTTACGAGGTGCAGAAATAATTCGTGAATTGAACATTAAAAAAGGTGTGAATGGTTTCGTACCAATCTCTGATAAAATTATTGGTGATATTTATCAAATGGATTATGTGAAGATGGGTTACAAAAAATCACCTTCAGTCCCAAGTCCTTATTCAAGTGTAAATCTGCCTTTAGTTGTAAAAGGTAGTGGAGAAATTTGTATTGATTATTCTATTGAATTACAACGAATCTTAGATGAAGATAATCCAAAAGTAAAATCAGGCGATGACATCCGTTATTTATTATCGGATAAATACGCTATTCTACCAGCCTACTCATTACCGTATACAGTAAATGATAAGAATGAAGTCATTTTCTTAACCGATAAAAAATAACCTTCTAAAACGTTTGATGCTTTTAGCATGAAACGTTTTTTTCATGCATAGAATAGATTGCGTAGAATAGGAGGGATTCACATTTCGGAACAATTATATGAGCAAATTGTGGAGCGCACAAACGGTGATGTATATATTGGGGTAGTAGGGCCGGTACGAGTAGGGAAATCAACGTTTACAAAGCGTGTAATGGAAGTTATGGTATTGCCAAACATCACAGATGAAGCAGAACGATTACGAGCACAGGACGAGCTGCCTCAAAGCTCTCCAGGCCCTGTTATAATGACGTCTGAACCTAAATTTGTACCAGCTAAAGGAACACAAATTGCAGTAGGAGAAGGGCCCCTTACGATGCAAATTAGGCTGGCTGATTGCGTGGGTTATATTATTGACGGTGTGAAGGGATATGAGGATGAAAATGGTCCGAAATTAGTACACACGCCGTGGCATAATGAGCCAATTCCTTTCCAGGAAGCAGCTAGAATTGGGACAGATAAAGTCATCCGTGATCATTCAAATATTGGTATTGTTGTTACTACAGATGGCTCTGTAAATGGTATTCCAAGGCAAGCAGCTGAAAAAGCAGAAATTGAAATAATTGAGCAACTTCAGTCAATAGGTAAGCCATTTGTTGTGGTAATAAATAGTAAAATGCCTGCGCATAAAGATACTGTGGCACTGAAAAATGAGCTGTCGGATCGTTATCAGGTACCAGTAATTAGTACATCGGCGGATCAAATGAGTGTGCAAGAAGTAAATGAAATTTTGAAAGAAGCACTTTATGAATTTCCAATTACATCGATCGAAGTGGAACGCCCTGACTGGATGGAGGTCATTGGAGATACGAATCCAATTAACGCCTCTTTAAATGATGCCATCACTACATGGAGTGATTCCGTGACGAAAATACGAGATGTCAAACATATTGCAACAAAATTAAGTGAAGAAGATTATATTTCCAAGGCAGAAGTGACCGATGTCAATCCAGGCATGGGTAGTGCAAGAATTACTCTTCAAGTAAAAAATGATATATATCAATCTATTTGTGAACAATTTTTGGATGAACCGGTGGTTACCAAAAAAGAATGGCTGTTATTTATCAAAGAATCACAGGAAGCAAGACAGGCTCATAAACGTTTCCATGAAGCTATCGAAAAAGCTAAAAAAGACGGATATGGAGTTACTCTACCTAATACTCAAGAACTTGAGCCATCACCACCAGAAATCATTAAACAAAATAATTTCTTCGGTGTTCGCATGAAGGCTAATGCGCCGTCTTATCATATTATACGTATCGATATGGAAGCAGAGTTTGCTCCGTTAATAGGGTCTGAGTTTCATAGTCAGCAGCTATTAAAAGATTTGAAACATGGATATTATCATGATAGAGATGCACTTTGGAATACCCAATTATTTGGTACACCGCTTTATGAGGTCATGAAGGAAAGTATAGCTTATAAAACAAATGCTGTTCCAGCTCATGCGAAAACGAGAATGCGTCAAACGATTGAACGAATGGTAAATCAAGGTGATCGTGGTATGGTAACTTTTATTTTATAATTACCAAATAACCTATAAAACAAGAAAAAAAAGCCTTTTTGTGACCGTGCAAAAAGGTTTTTTTGCGTTTTACATGGATTATATTTGCTTAAACTAGGTAAAAGGAGTATAAATATTGTTGCATAGGGTTTTCGGTTGTGATAATCTTTTTACATGATTGAGTCAATGCCCCTTGAGAGGAGGTGGATGGTGTGAATAAAACAGAATTAGTTAACTCTGTTGCTGAAGCTGCAGGTCTTTCTAAAAAAGACGCTTCTAAAGCAGTTGAAGCAGTATTTGATACAATTCAAGAAGCTCTTACAACGGGTGATAAAGTACAATTAATTGGTTTTGGTAACTTTGAAGTACGTGAACGTGCGGCTCGTAAAGGTCGTAACCCACAATCAGGTGAAGAAATCGAAATCGCTGCTAGCAAAGTGCCTGCTTTCAAACCAGGTAAAGCGCTTAAAGATGCTGTCAAATAATAGTATCTAGGGTACATAGAACAGCTTTCTTCGGAAGGCTGTTCTTTTTGTTTGTTCTTATCTAGCTTGTTTTTTAGATGAATTAGCGCACTAGAAATGAACAAGAAATTTGTAAATCTTGTTCATTTCTAGTGTGAGGAGTAGGCAAATACAATAATGCATGTTTTTATTTAGCAGTTAAGATACTATTTGTTTTAGAATTATTCACTTTTTTAGTTTCGTATGTTATATAGTTATATAGCTTTTAATTGTGAATCGGAAATTAATAAGTTTTTGAATTTAGTAGGTACTTAAAAAGTACAGAGATTTTTTCTACAAAACCTGCCATATAGAATGGATGGGTTAGGAGTTATAGCACAAAGTGAATACATATAAAATGGCCTATTGAGTTGAGTAAATCCAAAAATATAAAACCAATATAGTTTTGAGAAAAAGGCAATGGATAAATCACCAAAAATACCCGCTCTAATATTAGGCAAGGCATTTTGCATTTTGCTTTGATTGTGCTAACATCACAAGGTAACTAGTAATGCAGATATAATGGGGGATTAATGTTGACTACTACGGATTTAAATAAAATAGAACAAGCGATTAAAATGATTCTTGAAGCAGTTGGAGAAGATCCGAATCGTGAAGGACTATTAGATACACCAAAACGTGTTGCAAAAATGTATCAAGAAATGTTCTCAGGATTGCATGAAGATCCAAAAAAATATTTTGAAACAGTTTTCCATGAAGGTCATGATGAGGTAGTCCTTGTGAAGGATATCCCATTCTTCTCAATGTGTGAACATCATTTAGTACCGTTTTATGGTAAAGCGCATATTGCATACATACCAAAAGATGGCGTTGTAGCAGGTTTAAGTAAATTAGCAAGAACTGTCGAAACAGTATCGCATCGTCCGCAGTTACAAGAACGAATCACTGCAACAATTGCTGATACGTTGATGGAAATGCTTAACCCACAAGGTGTTTATGTAGTTGTTGAAGCAGAGCATATGTGCATGACAATGCGAGGAATTAAAAAGCCTGGAGCAAAGACTATCACATCTGTATCAAAGGGAATCTTTGAAGAAGACGACGTAAAACGATCAGAAATACTATCATTCATTCAAATGTCTTAAAATAGCCCTTTATTTGTGATATGATGAACAAAGGAAATAATGTAGCAAGGAGAATGTTGATATGTCTCAGAGTGACTATATAGTAATCCGTGCAGAAGAAGATGGCGTTCACGTAATCGGTTTAACTCGCGGTACAGATACAAAGTTTCATCACTCCGAAAAGTTAGATAGCGGAGAAATTATGATTGCACAATTTACAGAGCATACATCAGCTATGAAAATTCGCGGTAAAGCAGAAATTCATACAGCTTATGGCGTTGTAAATAGTGAAGCAAAAAAATAATCATAAACTTAAATTTTAAAAACTAATATGGCACGAAAATTATATAAATGTTCGTAAAGTATATGACAACAGGAAATGAACTGAAATGGAGAAAAGTTTATGAATGCAACTATCATTGATAACAAAATACAAGAATTACAAAACAATATTTTAATGCAATTGCATCATAGAACGCTCCTCAAATATACAGGTCAGCCTATCGTTGAAAATGAGACATTGTTTTATCTATTGTTGCCATTCTTGAATGGTGAAATATGGACAAATGAGCAAGATGAAGTATCTACAACAATTGGTATTATTTACACTGCACTTCATGCTCATGACCAAATAGATGAAGTAGACGCTACATCAAAGGACCAACAATTAACAGTTTTAGCAGGAGACTTTTATAGTGGTATGTATTATCAACTATTGTCTAAGATACCTAATATCACTTTAATTCGCTCCTTATCGGATGGTATCATTGATATTAGTGAAAAGAAAACGGCTATCTATGAACCAATTAGTCGACCTATAGCTGAATGGTTGCATGTATTAACTGTCATCGAATCAAAGTCTATTGAACAATTTATGAAACATTATCATTTAGACCAATATATACCACTGGTGCAGCAAGGCTTATTATTAAATAGACTGGCTTATGAATTGCGAAGCTTACAAGAAACACATATGAAGAGTCGCATTGTAGCAGCCATTGAGAAAAGTGAGCAATTTACTTCTACGAAGAGATCAGCAGAGAGAATTTTAGAAGAATTAGTATCAGAGCTTTCATCTACATTTACTAGAAGTATTTCAACTTCTCCATTTCTTCAAGATGAAGTGAAAACGCTCATTGTAAATCGCATGCCACTAATTGCATGTGAACATCAAACAACGAGAGAAGGTTGAAAACAATGTCGCAATCTAAAGAAGAACGCGTACATGAAGTGTTTGAGAATATCTCTGATAGCTACGACAAAATGAACTCTGTCATTAGCTTTCAATTACACAAAAAATGGCGCAAAGATACGATGAATCGTATGCAAGTTAAGCCAGGCTCTAAAGCTTTAGATGTATGCTGTGGTACGGCAGACTGGACAATTAATATGGCAGAAGCTGTTGGTGAGACTGGACAAGTAACTGGTCTAGATTTTAGTCAAAACATGCTAAATGTTGGTATTGAGAAAACAAAATCTTATCCACAAGTAAATCTTATTCAAGGGAATGCCATGGAATTACCTTTCCCAGATAATTCATTTGATTATGTAACAATTGGTTTTGGGCTTCGCAATGTACCAGATTATATGCAAGTGTTGAGTGAAATAAACCGTGTGTTAAAGCCAGGTGGCATGGCAGTTTGTTTAGAAACGTCACAATCAGAAATTCCTGGATATCGTCAATTATTTAGATTATATTTCAAATATATTATGCCGATTTTTGGTAAACTATTTGCTAAAAGTTATAAAGAGTATTCATGGTTACAAGAATCTGCAGGTGAATTCCCAGGTATGAAGCAATTGAAGAAAATGTTCGAGCAAGTAGGATTCCAAAATGTAAAATATAAAGCATATAGTGGTGGAGCTGCTGCTATGCATATGGGCTTCAAAAAAGAAAACTAGGTGGGAGAAGGTTTATTCACGTGGAAAAGATGAAGTTAAAACTACTCTATTCTGATTTGAAATCAGATATAGAAATCATCGAAAAAGAATTAGAAACAGCGTTGAATTCGTCTTCTCACTTCTTGAATGATGCTTCTCTTCACTTGTTAAAAGCTGGAGGGAAAAGAATTCGCCCCGTTTTCGTTTTACTAGCGGCTAAATTTGGTCAGTATGATATTGATCTGATAAAAAAAGTAGCAGTATCATTGGAATTGATTCATATGGCTTCACTCGTTCATGATGATGTTATTGATGATTCGGAAATGAGAAGAGGAAGACCTACAGTTAAATCTCAATGGAATAACAGAGTGGCAATGTACACGGGCGACTTTATTTTTGCACGAGCATTGCAATATATTACTGATATCGATAATCCGAAAGCGCATCAAATCTTGTCAGAAACAATGGTAGAGATTTGTATTGGAGAGGTTATCCAAATAGAAGATAAAATGCAACTCGATCAAAATATGCGAGACTATTTTAGAAGGATTAAACGCAAAACCGCATTACTTATAGCATCTAGTTGCCATTTAGGTGCTGTTGTTGCGGGTGCAGACGAGCGCGTTGCAACCCAATTAAAGAGATTCGGTTATTTTGTCGGGATGTCTTTCCAAATAATCGACGATATTCTTGATTTGACATCAACAGACAAACAACTTGGTAAACCAGCTGGAAGTGATTTACTACAAGGTAATATTACTTTGCCTGTTTTGTTAGTGAAAGATGATCCCGCTATTCGACCTCTCATTGAAAAAGCGTTAGCTGGAACAATGACCGAAGATGAAAGACAAGAGTTTCTTGGGAAGATTCGTGCATCAGAAGCAATTAAGAAGGCGAAGAAGATAAGCGACACATATTTGCAAAAAGCATTACGTGAAGTTGAAGCTCTTCCGCAAAATTCAATCAAAAAATCTTTGCGTGATATCGCTTTATATATGGGTAAACGCAAATTTTAATACTATATGTTGAACTATCTGTCGTACAATGATAATATTTTACGGTGGGTATAAAACCTGTAAACATTTCTTAAGGAGTTGTATTTTAACAATGGCTATTCAAACAACATTTCTAATGGTTAAACCTGATGGCGTTAAACGTCAATTAGTAGGTGATATCGTAGATCGTTTCGAACGTAAAGGTTTCGAACTTAAAGGCGCTAAATTAATGCAAGTTACTGAAGAGCTTGCAAAAAAACACTACGCAGAACATGCTGAACGTCCATTCTTCGGTGAATTAGTAGAATTCATCACTTCTGGTCCTGTATTCGCAATGGTATGGGAAGGCGAAAACGTAATCTCTGTAGCACGTTTAATGATGGGCGCTACAAACCCTTCTGAATCAGCACCAGGAACAATCCGTGGGGATTACTCTACAACTCTTTCTCACAACGTAATTCACGGTTCAGATTCTTTAGCTGCAGCTGAACGTGAAATCGGTTTATTCTTCAACGAAAACGAATTAGTATAATTCATATTTTCAAAGCTGTTCGCAATTTTGCGTGCGGCTTTTTTTGTTTTCTCTGGCATTTTATTAATATAAATATTCAAATAGATTTGTTTAAATTGTCAAACAAGTCTGCATTTATACTATTTAAGTAATGGCATATATCCGATATAATAGAATTAAGTTGAAAGAGAGGGAAGATACGCTAATGACGGATTACGAACAATTTGTAGAAAAAATAAAAAGAAAAACAAGTATTGACCTATCTTTATACAAAGAGGCTCAAATGAAAAGACGTTTAACATCTTTGTATGAAAAAAAAGGGTATAAAAACTTCATCGATTTTTTTAATGCATTAGATAAAGATCGTGCACTGCTAGACGAATTTTTGGATCGAATGACAATTAATGTTTCCGAATTTTATCGTAACGGTAAAAGGTGGGAAGTTCTTCAAAACAAAATATTCCCTCGTTTATTACAGCAAAATAAGAAATTGAAAATTTGGAGTGCCGCTTGTTCTACAGGTGAAGAACCATATTCTTTAGCGATGACGTTATCAAATCATGTGCCATTATCCCAAATCTCAATTACTGCAACAGATTTAGACGAAAATGCCATTGCAAAAGCAAAAGCAGGTGTTTATCCTGAACGCTCTTTAGCAGAAGTACCAAAAGATATAAAAGAGCGATATTTTGAAAATGAAGGTTCTTTTTTTAAGGTGAAAAACGAAATAAAAAAGACAGTCACATTTAAAAAACATAACCTATTAAAGGATACATATGATCAAAATTATGATTTAATCGTTTGCCGTAATGTGATGATATATTTCACTGAAGAAGCAAAGGATCAAATTTACGATAACTTTAGTAAGTCACTTCGTTCAGGTGGCGTATTATTTGTAGGTTCAACAGAACAAATTTTTAATCCTTCTAGATATCAATTAGATATTGAGGATACGTTCTTTTATAGAAAGCTGTAATTGTTTATATATATAGGTTAATGAAAGGACGCTTTTCGCAATGAACGCGAAAGGCGATTTTTTCTAAAATAAATAGAAAAACTAAATTAATAGGAGTTTGCAAAAGTTCAGTTTATTCACTGTTTTTTTGATTAAAATATGTTATAGTGAAAAACATATACTTTAGCGAGTTGAAGGGAGAAAGTGTTATGCGATATTTAACAGCAGGAGAGTCACACGGACCACAATTAACAACAATCATTGAAGGGTTACCATCTCTATTGCCAATTACGGCAGAGTTAATAAATAAAGAATTAAAAAGACGTCAAGGTGGGCACGGTAGAGGTCGCCGTATGCAAATTGAAACGGATACAGTTGAAATCTTATCAGGCGTTCGTCATGGTAGTACATTAGGCTCTCCAGTAGCATTGGTTGTTACAAATGATGACTGGAAACACTGGACGAAAATCATGGGTGCAGAGCCATTAGCTGAGGATGTTAATCCTGAAGAGATTAAACGTCAAATTTCTCGTCCTCGCCCTGGGCATGCTGATTTAGTAGGCGGTATGAAATATGGCCATCGTGATTTACGAAATGTTTTAGAGCGTTCTTCAGCTCGCGAAACAACTGTTCGAGTAGCGGTTGGTGCTGTAGCAAAAGCCCTTTTAGCAGAGTTAGGAATTTCAATTGTTTCGCATGTTACTGAAATTGGTGGAGTTATTGCAAATCCTGAATCTACTGCCGGCAAATCAGTCGCTGAAATACGCGCAATAATCGAAGAAGACGCATGCTATTGTGCAGATACAGAAGCATCTCAAAAAATGGTTGAAGCAATTGATGAGGCTAAAAAAGCGGGTGATTCAATTGGTGGAGTTGTAGAAGTAATCGTAGAAGGTTTGCCAGCTGGTATCGGATCATACGTACATTATGATCGTAAGTTAGATGCAAAACTAGCAGCTGCTATGTTAAGCATCAATGCATTTAAAGGGGTAGAGTTCGGTCTAGGCTTTGAAATGGCTCATCGCAAAGGTAGCGAGGTGCATGATGAAATTATTTGGTCTGAGGAAGACGGTTATACTAGAAGTTCCAATCGTCTAGGTGGATTAGAGGGTGGTATGACAACAGGTATGCCAATTGTGGTACGTGGAGTTATGAAGCCAATCCCTACTTTATATAAACCGTTACAAAGTGTTGACATTGAAACGAAAGAACCATTTAAAGCAAGTGTTGAGCGCTCTGATAGTTGTGCAGTCCCTGCTGCTTCTGTTGTAGCAGAGCATGTTATTGCCTGGGAAATAGCAAATGCAGTAATGGAGCATTTCCATAGTGATCAATTACCACAGCTAAAGGAACAGCTTGCAGCGCATAAACAATATACGAAGGAGTTTTAACAATGAATATTCCAGTTAAAGCGAAATCCCATGCGTATGAAGTACAAATAAGTGCAAATAGATTAACTGAAGCAGTTAAATCATTCGATCAACAACTCTCTAAGGCGGATAAAATTATCGTCTTTACAGATGCAAATGTATGGGGATTACATAGCGAACGTTTTACAGCGGAATTTCCATACCCATTTAAAGTGAATATTTTAGCAGCGGGAGAAGATTGTAAAACATTTGAAAGCTTCTTTGCAGCACAATCATTTTTATTGGAACAAAAATGCACTCGAAAAACATTTATTTTCGCATTTGGTGGGGGAGCAGTCGGTGACTTAACGGGTTTTGTTGCCTCCACATTTATGCGTGGTATTCCATTTATTCAAATTCCTACGACGATATTAGCGCACGATAGTGCAGTTGGTGGGAAAACAGCCATTAATCATCCGCTAGGAAAGAATATGATTGGGGCCTTTTATCAGCCACAGGGAGTGTTATATGATATTTCATATTTAACAACCTTACCAGAAAAAGAAGTACGTTCTGGGATGGCAGAAGTGATTAAGCATGCACTTATTTCAGATGAAAAGTGGTTAGCAGAGTTAATGGCTACAAACTCTATTTTGGATTTCAGTCAAGCTGATCTTGCTATGCACCTTGAGCAAGGTATTCGCGTTAAAGCTAATATTGTTGCAGAAGATGAGGAAGAACATTCTGTTCGAAAGTTTTTAAACTTTGGACATACATATGGTCATGCTATTGAGGCTGCCTCAGGTTTTGGTAAATTAGCACATGGTGAAGCAGTTATGATTGGGATGGTCTATGCACTCATTTTAAGTGAGCGATACGGTACAATACCTGCAACGGTTACTCGTTCTTTCATCGAATTTGCAGTACGTAATGGCTACTCATTTGATGCAGTTAATCAGTTTACTTTTGAACAACTACTAGACTATTTAATGAAAGATAAAAAAGCAGAATACGGCATCTTACAATTTGTTTTATTAAAGAAAATTGGTGAGCCGTTTGTTCAACAAATATCTATAGAAGAATGCGGGGAAATTGATGGACTTCTTCGTGTGTTAATAAAGGAGGTGCTCGCGTGATTCGTGGAGTACGTGGGGCCATAACGGTGCAGTCCGATCAGGCGGCAATCGTTTTAGCAGAGACAGAGAAATTAATAGTAGAAATCGTGAAAGCAAATAATATTGTTGCAGAGGATGTTGCATCTGTTGTCATTTCTACGACGCCTGATATTGTTTCAGCTTTCCCAGCGAAAGCAGTGCGTACTATGGAAGGGTGGAGTTATGTTCCGGTAATGTGTATGCATGAGATGAATGTTCCTGATGCATTGCCATTATGTATTCGAGTCCTAATGCACGTGAATACGGAAATAAGTCAGCAAGCGATTCGTCACATTTATTTAAATGACGCTGTGAAATTAAGACCCGATTTAGCAAAGTAATCAACCACTGAGGAAGAGGCGAACGTTCGATGAAATGGAAAGAACAAATTACAGGTATGAAAGCATATCAACCTGGAAAATCAATTGATGCAGTGAAAAAAGAATTTGGCTTAGATGAAATTGTTAAATTAGCGTCAAATGAAAACCCATTTGGTAGCTCACCCAAAGTACATGAATTTTTAGCAAATGAATCATTTAACTTCGCGTTGTATCCTGATGGTTATGCAACGAACTTACGTGCAGCAGTAGCTACTAAACTAGGCGTAGAAGAAAATGAATTAATTTTTGGTAACGGTTCTGACGAATTAATCAGTATTATTACACGTGCATTATTATATCCAGGTGTTAATACTGTCATGGCAAAACCAACATTTTCACAATACAGCCATAACGCAAAAATCGAAGGTGCTGAAATTCGTGAAGTACCTTTAGTAGATGGTAATCATGATTTAGATGCAATGCTTGATGCAATTGATGACAATACGGCTGTTGTGTGGGTTTGTAGCCCGAATAATCCAACAGGTGTAGTGATAGAAGATGCCCCATTACAAGCATTTCTGAAACAAGTTCCGTCGGATGTCTTGGTTGTGTTAGATGAAGCGTATTTTGAGTATGTTTCAAACGATAGACATAAAGATACAATCCCGTATATTCAAGACAATCCAAATGTCATCATTTTAAGAACGTTCTCTAAAGCATATGGTCTTGCTGCTTTCCGTGTGGGATATGGTATTGCTAATAAAGAGCTAATAGCAAAATTGGATCCAGTTCGTGGACCTTTTAATAATACAGTTTTAAGCCAAGCAATCGCACAAGTTGCATTAGAAGATGATGCTTATATCGAAAAATGTCGTGAGGAAAACAATAAAGGTAAAAAACAATTCGAAGAATTTTGTGAAAAAAATAATCTACACTACTTTACAACTGATACAAATTTCATATTAATGGAAGTGAAAGTTGATAGCGATGTTGTTTTCCAAGAATTAATGAAACGTGGTTTTATTATACGTAGTGGTAATGCACTAGGTACACCAGGCTATATTCGTGTGACAATCGGTACACAAGCCCAAAATGAGACATTCTTAATACAATTAGAAGAAGTATTACAGGAGCAAGGAGTTTTTTCATGAAACAAACTGTTCTTGTTGTAGGGCTGGGCCTAATAGGCGGATCGATTGCATTAGCTCTCCAAAAGTCACCGAATGTTCGAGTAATTGGTTTTGATGCCAATTCAGATACGTTACAAAGTGCAAAAGTACTTGGAGTTGTCCAAGATGTAACGAAAAATCCTGAGGAAACAGCAAAAAAAGTAGATGTTATTATTTTTGCAACGCCTGTAAATGCAACGTTAGAATGGATGGAGTCTCTTAAATATTGGGAACTTCCAACTGCTACAATTGTGACAGATACAGGAAGTACAAAGTCTTTGATTATGGAAAAAGCATATGAGCTTCGCGAAAATGGCATTACTTTTATCGGTGGCCATCCTATGGCAGGTTCCCATAAAAGTGGTGTATTAGCAGCTAAGCCCTATCTTTTTGAAAATGCGTACTATATGCTCACACCTTTAGAAGGTGAAGACGAAGAAAAGATTAATATTCTGCAGAATTTACTGCAGTATACAAGTGCTAAATTAATGCGTGTTTCAGCTTCTGAACATGATCATATGACATCCGTAGTAAGTCATTTTCCACACATCGTGGCAGCCTCTTTAGTGCATCAATTACATGCTGAGGGAGCTGATAACCCTATAACAAAAATGTTAGCAGCAGGGGGCTTTCGAGATTTGACACGAATTGCGTCTTCTAATCCTATACTATGGCGCGATATAACGATGCAAAATCGCGAGCAAATTGCAGGACAATTGGCTGATTGGCAAGCTGAAATGAAACGTGTAGAGGACCTTCTGATTACAGGAGAAGCAACTCAGATTGAGGATTATTTTGCAAAAGCTAAATCGGTGCGTGATGAGTTACCGATAAGTTCACAAGGTGCAATGTACATGACATATGATTTATATGTAGATGTACCTGATTATCCAGGTAGTATTGCTGAAATTACAGCTTATCTAGCTGAAGAACAAATAAGTATTACGAATATTCGTATCGTGGAAACGCGAGAAGATGTCTTCGGTATTTTAGTTGTTAGTTTCCAAAATGCAGATGATCGTGAACGTGCTGCCACTTGTATACAAAAGCGCAGTCCATACGAAATTTATATTTCATAAAGGGTAGGTGAATAGAATGGTGAAGAGTAAATCTTTAGATTACAATAAGCCAACATTACGTGGGAAAATAACGGTTCCCGGTGATAAGTCAGTATCTCATCGTTCTATTATGTTCGGCGGAATTGCAAAAGGACGCACGACAGTAAGTGGTTTTTTACTTGGTGATGATTGTTTAAATACAATTGCTTGTTTCCGCAAATTAGGTGTACAGATTGAACTGGATGGTACAAATGTCGTTATAGAGAGTAATGGCATGGCAATTTGGCAGGAACCAACTGAGGTTTTATATACCGGTAATTCTGGTACAACAACACGCTTAATGCTTGGTTTGCTAGCGGGTTCTAATGTCCATACAGTTTTAAACGGCGATGAGTCCATTGCTAAGCGTCCTATGAAACGCGTTATAAACCCATTACGAGAAATGGGAGCTAAAATAACAGGGCGAATGGATGGGCAATTTACCCCTCTTGCCATTCAAGGTACGAAATTAAAGGCTATTGACTATACAATGCCAGTTGCAAGTGCACAAGTGAAGTCGGCAATTTTATTAGCAGGTATTAATGCAGAAGGAACGACTGTTATACGCGAGAAGGAAGTTTCACGTGACCATACAGAACGGATGCTTCGTCAATTTGGGGCAGAAATTACTATTGAAGATGGCATTGTATCACTACAAGGTGGTCAACAACTGACAGCTACTCATGTAGCGGTTCCCGGAGATATTTCTTCTGCAGCTTTTTTCCTTGTTGCGGGAGCAGTTGCTAAAAATAGTGAAATAACGTTAGAAAATGTTGGGTTGAATCCTACACGAACAGGTATTATTGATGTCTTGCAGGAAATGAATGCAAAAATGTCGATTGAAATTGATGATGAATCAGCTGCTGAACCAACTGGAACAATTACTGTTTCGACATCGGAATTACAAGGAACGACAATTGGTGGCGACGTTATTCCTCGACTTATCGATGAAATCCCAATTCTTGCATTATTAGCAACACAGGCAAATGGACAAACCGTTATTAAAGATGCGGAAGAGCTGAAGGTAAAAGAAACAGACCGTATTACAGCGGTTGTGGATGAATTGAAAAAGCTTGGCGCAGATATAGTAGCGACAGACGATGGCATGATTATTAATGGGCCAACTCCATTAACTGGTAGTACTATTAGAACATATGGAGATCACCGTATTGGCATGATGGGAGCAATTGCTGCACTTATTACTAAAGGCGCAATTGAGTTAGATGATGCAGATTGTATTGCAGTCTCTTACCCAACATTCTTTGAAGATGTACAAGCTGTAAGTAATTGAATAGACTAAAGGCGAAAACTCTCCGTAAAATAGGAGGGTTTTTCCTTGTACATAAAGAATTTGTCATGTAGCATAATGATTGAAATTAATGAGAATAGGTGAAGCATTTGGATATACAAAACAAAATGATAGAAGTAATTGAGCAAGGAAATTTAGAAGGTATACAAGATTTAATGGAACAGCTTAAAATACAGGCTGATCCAAATGTACAGTATGAAATTGCGGAACTGTTAGTGAATTATGGCTTTTTAGCGGAAGCTGATCAATTATTTGAACATTTACAATTTTTGTTCCCTGAAGAAACACAATTAAAAATTGACCGAGCAGTATTGCTAATGGATATTGGAAATGAGGATGAGGCATTAGAAATGTTTATGTCTGTGCGTCCTGACGAACCAGAATATCCTCAAGTTTTATTAGCATTGGCGGATTATTATCAAATGCAGGGGCTATATGAGGTCGCTGAGCAACGTATTAACGAAGCATTAGAATTATTGCCTACTGAACCTTTATTGCGTTTTGCGAAGGCAGAGCTCCTTTTAGAGCTAGGTCGTTTAGCGGAAGCAGCACGTCTTTATGGTGAGCTATACGAAGAACAAGAAGAGATTGCAGGTATCCGATTAGTCGAACGTCTTGCAGAAGTACATCGAACGGGTGCTGCGTTTGAAGAAGCGTTAACATATTATTTGAAAGCTCTTGATTATCATGTTGCACCTGATCTTCTATTTGGAGCAGCGTATTCGGCATTCCAAACACAAATGTATGAAACTGCAATAAAACATTTAGAAGAATTAAAAGAAGTAGATCCAGATTATTTTGCAGCTTATTTATTATTAGCAGAAAGTTACGCAATGCAAGAAGAAAATAAAAAAGCATTGGAAATAATCCAAGAAGGCATTAAACGTGATGAATATGACAAAGAATTATATTTATTTGCTGGAAAGATGGCATTAAAAAATAGTCTACCAAAAGAGGCTGAACAATATTTACGCGAAGCGGTTGCTCTTGATGAAGAATATATGGAGGCTATTTTAACGCTCGTTTCACTGTTAGCGCAAGATGAACGTGATGAAGAGGTTGTTGAATTAATCGAAACATTACGTAATGATGATTTTGATTGGTCTACATTATCTGCTTTTGCGGCACAATCTTATGACCGCCTAGAAGATTATAATCGTGCATACGAATTTTATACTTTGGCATATAATGACCATATGGAAGATCCAGCATTTTTAGAAAAGTACGCGTATTTCTTAATCGAAGATGGCAAACGTGAGGAAGCTCATGAAGTCGTAAAACGATTAATAGCACTACAGCCTGATGAGCCGACTTGGTTGGATCTCTTACAAACTTTCGAGTGAGAGGGGGAATCGGTATGACCGCTTCCGTTTCTGTGATGGATAAAAAGGTTTTCGTTCATTGGTTTTTAAAGCGTTATCAGTTAAAGCGACGTGAATGTGTTTGGATTTTAAATTATTTACTTGGACACGATGAATTACTAGAGCATGTACATTTTGTTGAGGAAGCACATTATTGTCCACGAGCAATGGTCATGTCAACGACTGAATCATCTGGTATTCCATTTCGATTTTATAAAGGAAATATCATGACAGCAGATGCAGAGAAATCATTCCACGATTTGAGGATGCACCCAGAAGAAGAAATGTATATTCAACTTAATTTCCCTAAACTACCACCAAGTAGCGAATACTTAGCGGTTCTTGAAGAGAACCCTCATATGCCAAAGTATTTGCACATTAGTGAAAAGGACCGCATGTTAGCAGAGGAAATATTGAATGATAGCATGAAGTCTTTTAGGGAAGAAACAATTCTAAAGCAAATCGATGAAGCCTTAGATAATAATGATAAAGAGAAGTTTTTTGAATTATCGGCATTACTTAATGTCTTAAAAAATGTGAATGAATAGAAAAAACTTCATCCTTTAGATGGAGTTTTTTCTCGGGGGGAAATAAAAATGTTTTGGATTGGCAAAGATGTAGAAGTATTCGCAGCACAAAAGGAATTTATAGACACAGCAATCGTGCCACTAACGGTTATTGATGGCTCGCCAACAGGAATGAAGCAAAGCGCATCAGCAGCGGAATTTTTAATGTCGTTAACAGCTTTTGTTGAACAACAATTTAAAGGACGAGTTATGGTAATGCCACCATTTACCTATACGAATAGCATGGTGAAAAAGGATTATATTCAGTCAATAGACCAAGAATTAAAATTGGCTGGTTTTAAATATATCTTTTATATGACTTCAGACCATAGTTGGACAAGCGAAGTGCCTGAGCTATCTGTGTTGTGGCTACCATCTATTCCACTTGGTGATATGGATCAATCTGTAAAACAGTCAGTACTAAGTGATCAGATTCGACAAGTAGTACCAATGCTATCAGCTAAATGGTCTGAGCTGTAAGTTTCTTTCATGAAATGTTCACAAATCATGACAAAAGTGTCGAATGCGTTATTGACCTTCCATTTTGATTGATATATCATAGATATGTCCTAGTATTACTATTTTGTATAAGTTTGTCCGTTGGACTTACCTTTAAAGTTAGAGGGGGGAAAAGTATGAGTAACAATCGTGTAACAAGACGTCAATTTCTAAACTACACACTAACAGGTGTTGGTGGCTTCATGGCTGCTGGTATGTTAATGCCAATGGTTCGCTTTGCAGTTGACCCGGTATTACAGAAAAAAGAAGGCGGAGATTTCGTATTAACTAAGCAAAAAATCTCTGAATTAACAGAAACTCCTGTTAAAGTTGACTTTACTTTTGAACAAGTTGACGCTTGGTACAAATCTGATGTTACAAGTACAGCGTGGGTTTACAAAGAAGGCGACAAAGTTATCGCTCTTTCACCTGTATGTAAGCATTTAGGATGTACTGTAAACTGGGAAGGTGACCCAGCACACAAAAACCAATTCTTCTGCCCTTGTCACGCTGGCCGATATGAGAAAAATGGTGAGAACATCAAAGGTACACCACCACTTGGGCCGTTAGATGAGTTCGAAGTGAAAGAAAAAGACGGTCTATTAATGATCGGGAAAACAAGACCAAATACTTTAGTTTAAATGTAAGGGGGTACGACATCAGTGCTAAATAAAATCTATGATTGGGTCGATGAACGCTTAGATATCACACCAATTTGGCGCGATATAGCTGACCACGAAGTGCCAGAGCACGTTAACCCTGCACATCATTTTTCTGCATTCGTATATTGTTTTGGGGGCTTAACGTTCTTCGTTACAGTTATTCAAATCCTTTCAGGTATGTTTTTAACAATGTACTATGTTCCGGATATTGAAAATGCATGGAAATCTGTTTACTACCTTCAAAATGAAGTAGCATTCGGTGAGATTGTGCGTGGAATGCATCACTGGGGAGCTTCACTCGTAATTGTCATGATGTTCTTACATACATTACGTGTATTCTTCACAGGTTCATACAAAAAACCTCGTGAACTTAACTGGATTGTTGGGGTTCTAATTTTCGCAGTAATGTTAGGTCTTGGCTTTACAGGTTATTTACTTCCTTGGGATATGAAAGCGTTATTTGCAACAAAAGTAGGAATTGAAATTGCTGCATCTGTACCATTTATTGGTCAAGCAATCAAAGTTTTACTTGCCGGAGATGCAACTATCCTCGGAGCACAAACATTAACAAGATTCTTTGCGATTCATGTATTCTTCTTACCAGCTGCTTTGCTTGGGTTGCTTGCAGCACACTTTGTAATGATTCGCAGACAAGGTATTTCAGGTCCATTATAGTATTTTAATGAACTTGAAGAATTACTAAAGGAGGGGACACAATGCATCGCGGAAAAGGAATGAAATTCGTAGGGGATTCTCGTGTGCCTTATAAGGCAAACAGAACTAAAACTCCACCAGACTATTCCGAATATCCGGGAAAAACAGAACCTTTCTGGCCAGACTTTTTACTAAAAGAATGGATGGTTGGTGCTGTATTCCTAATTGGTTATTTAATCTTAACTGTTGCTCACCCGTCTCCACTTGAGGCACAGGCTGATCCAACAAACACAGGTTATATACCTTTACCGGACTGGTATTTCTTATTCTTATACCAATTACTTAAATATGAATACGCTTCAGGTCCATATAACATTATCGGAGCTATGGTAATACCGGGTATCGCTTTCGGAGCGCTATTATTAGCACCATTTTTGGATAGAGGACCAGAACGTCGCCCAATGAAACGCCCACTTCCAGTAGCGTTTATGTTATTAGCAATTGCTTCTATGATTTTCTTAACTTGGGAATCAGTAGTTAACCATGATTGGAAAGCAGCTGCAAAACAAGGTGCGATTGTTGAAACAGTCGAATTCGATAAAGAGTCTGATGGCTATAAAGTTTATGCTGGACAATCTTGTATTAACTGTCATGGTGAAAACCTTGAGGGTGGTGCAGGTCCATCATTAATGAACACAGGCTTAACTGCTGATGAAGTAGTTAAAATCGCTCATGACGGTATCGGTGGCATGCCTCCGGGCCAATATAAGGGTTCTGATGAAGATCTTCAAAAGCTTGCTGAGTTTATTGAAAGCTTAAAAGCTGAATAATACTTAATCAATTTAAAGAGTCAGGTAACTGGCTCTTTTTTTTTAGTTTCAGTTGTATTGTCATAAAGTATATTTAAAATGATACCCATATGCATAACTGCAAATATCACTTATACTATTTATATACAAGTGAATGATTCGAATTTACTTGTAAATACTAAATAATACATATTTTATATTGAAAAGGGAGTAATAATATGCCATCTATTGTTTCGAAATGTTGGGTCATATTAACACATCGTTCGTTTTTATGGCTTTTATTAATTATCAATGTGGTCGGTACAATTTGGGGCTATGATTGGTATGGCTGGCAATTAGAAATGACTAAACCAATATTTCTTGTTTTTGTGCCTGATAGCCCTACTGCAAGCCTCTTTTTTAGTATAGCAATTGTCGGCTGGTTGCTTGGACGACATTGGAAATTAATTGAGGCACTCGCTTTAATAACGCTTGTTAAATATGGTCTGTGGGCTGTTGTGATGAACATTTGGGCACTAATTGAAGACGGTTCAATTGGCTGGATGGGATGGATGTTAATCTTTTCTCATTTCATGATGGCTGTTCAAGGGATTTTGTACTTACCAACTTACCGCTTCTCATTTATTCATGTATGGATTGCAGCTATTTGGACATTGCATAATGATGTCATTGATTATGTTTTTGGTCAAATGCCAATTTATCATATGTTGTCGGATTATGTGCAAACTATTGGTTACTTCACTTTTTGGTTGTCTATTTGCTGTATATCACTTGCATTTTGGACAGCTAAAAAAAGCTTTTCATTTGCTCAAAGGTCATCGACACCTTAAAATAATAGTAAGCTAGTATTAGGAGGATGGTTAGTTTGTCAACTGCGATGTACATCGTATATTTTATCGTATTATTACTGTTGCCGATTTACGCTCAAATGAAAGTAAAAAGAACGTATAAACGGTACTCACAAGTTCGTTCAACTTCTGGTATGACTGGTGCTGAAGTTGCAAGATTAATCCTAGATCAGAATGGGTTAAGTAATGTCCGTGTAGTAGAACAACAAGGTTTTTTATCTGACCACTATAATCCAGAAACAAAAACGGTTGCTCTATCTACTCACAACTATCATGAAGCTTCTGTAGCAGGAACTGCTGTAGCAGCCCATGAATGCGGACACGCAATACAACATAAAGAAGCATATTCTTTTTTAACATTGCGCTCTCGATTAGTTCCTGTAGCAAATATTTCTTCTAATGCATCATGGATTTTCATTATGATTGGTTTAATTGCAACTATTCAACCATTGTTACTAGTAGGTATCGTCTTACTTGCAGCAGGAGTTGTATTCCAATTAGTTACATTACCAGTTGAATTTGATGCTTCAAAACGTGCGATGAATCAAATTGTTGCACATGGTATTATCCGTAACGAAGAAGAGCCATATGCAAGAAAAGTTTTAAGTGCAGCAGCATTAACTTATGTTGCAGCGGCTGCAACTGCTGTAATGGAATTACTTCGTTTAGTGTTAATTTACACGGGTATGAATAACGATGACTAAAAAATAACTGTACTACTACAAAATGGAAGACCTTTGAACTGAGAAATCAGTCAAAGGTCTTTTTTGATATAAAAATGGTAAAATATGTGGTTAAAAATAGATAAAATCAAAATAATGTTATAAAACTCTGTTTCTTTGTAGTCAAACTGTAATATATCTGTAATTGAAATAGCGTTGTTTATTACAAAGAATTTCTGTAAAGTTAGTCTTGTAGAAAAAAACAGTTACTAAATTACAAAAATAAATCAACTTTTAATAGTTTGAATATATATTGGAGAGTTTAAATCGATGAAAAAGAAAAATCTATTTACAGCAATTACAGCAGGTACATTAGCTTTAACGATTTCATTTACAGGATTAACAAATGGTCAACAAAATACAGCTTCTGCAGAATCACTAACAACTTCGAATAATGAAGTACATAAATCAACTGCAATCACAATGGTTGCTAGTTCAAAAGCTACTAAAATTAGCGGGAAATACAAAACAACAGCAGCATTAAATATGCGTACTAGTGCTAAAACAACTTCAAAAGTACTATTAACTGCTAAAAAGGGTGCTGTAGTTAAAGCATCTTATAAGAAAAAAGTAAATGGTACAACTTGGTATAAAGTTTCTTATAACGGTAAAACAGGTTGGATGTCTTCAGCATATTTAAAGAAATATAAAAAAGTAAGCAAAGTTTCAAATAGTGCAACTGGTTCAGATATTATTAATGCTGGTAGAAAATACTTAGGCGTACCTTATGTATGGGGAGGTACTTCACCTTCTGGATTCGATTGCAGTGGTTTCACACAATATGCGTACAAACAAGCTGGACAAGGTTCAATTCCTCGCAACAGTCGTGCGCAACGTGCAGCAGCAGCCTATACAAGTAACCCACAAGTTGGAGATTTAATCTTCTTCTCTGCAAATCCAGGTGGAGATTATATTACACACGTAGGATTATATGCGGGTAATGGTCAAGTTTTACATGCCGCTGGTAACAAAGTTCAATATCAAAGTATTGCAAAAGGTAGTTACTGGGGTCCACGTATCATAAGTTATGGTACTTTCCGTTAATATAAAGTTAAAGCCCGCAACAGTGGAGAAATTCCAGTGTTGCGGGCTTTTTTATCTTATGATCTGATTAATGATTATTAAAATTCATTTTTATGATTTTAATTTGCACATATGCGATATGTAGTAATTTTTATAACAACAAAAAAAGCAGATAGTCTTGTTCTATCTGCCTAAGAGAAAAATAATCAATCGATTGGTTGTTTCTTTTCGTCTAATGTAAAACCTTCTCCAATAACATCATGTACTTCTGAAACAGAAACAAATGCATGAGGGTCAACGGATTGTATAATACTTTTTAGCCTAAATAATTCGTTTTTTGCAACGACGCAATAGATAACTTCACGATCTTCTTTAGTGTAATGACCATAGCCTTTTAAAATTGTGACGCCTCGTTCCATTTGTTTAGTTATACGGTCTGCAATTTCATCTTGTTTACCGGAAATAATAATTGCTCCTCTTGCAGCATACGCACCATCTTGTACGAAGTCAATTACTCGAGCACTAACGAAGACTGCGACAAGTGTATACATCATTGAACGTGAATTAAGAAAAGTTGTCCACGACAGTACAATTACGATAGCGTCAAACATGAACATTGTTTTTCCCATCGGCCATCCGATATATTTGTTAACTAGACGTGCGATAATATCAACACCACCAGTAGTGCCGCCATATCGGAAAATAATACCGAGACCAGCACCTAGGAAAACACCTGCGAATAATGCAACTAGGAACATATCGTCTTTCAAACCAATATCAACCTGATAAATTTGGAAGATTTTCATGAAAACAGAGACAGAAACTGTTCCAATCAATGTATAAACAAACATTTTACGACCTAATAATTTCCAACCGAGTATGAACATCGGTACATTTAGTATTAAGTTCATCAATGCTGGGTCCCATTTGAAAACGAAATACAAAATTAAAGTGATCCCTGTAAAGCCGCCTTCTCCTAGCTCATTTTGAACGTTAAAATTAATAAATCCAAAACTGAAGATAGCTGCACCGAGAATAATAAACAATACATTTTTAAATTTAATATTTGGCATTAATTTTTCACCTCATTTTCGGTTAGTAGACTGTATAATAGAAAGGGCTGTAAGAAAAACTGAATAAGTAGTTAATCCATTACCTATTTGATTTACAATAGAGAGAGGTCTTTGTTAATCGCTCTTGATAAATCATATGGAAGAGTTTACATATTTTCTTTTACAGAAATATATTATCATGTATTTTCGACATTTTGACAACAACAAGTATTATTGATTACGATGGATAGAGGAGAGTTGTATATATGAGCAAGGAAGTAACAATGCAACAAATGCAAAAACAAGTAGATGATTATATAGGGCAATTTAAGGAAGGATACTTTCCGCCATTTGAACTATTAGCACGATTGACAGAGGAACTTGGTGAATTATCAAGAGAAGTGCAAAATGTCTATGGCATGAAAAAGAAAAAGCCTACAGAAGCAGCCAAATCATTAGAAGAAGAATTTGGAGACTTTTTATTTGTTCTCATCTGTTTTGCTAATGCAGAAAATATTAATATGGCTGAAGCTTTACAAAGGGTTTTACATAAATTTGAAACTCGCGACAAAGATCGCTGGACTAGAAAGGAAGAAAATTAATGACAATTCGTGTTGCAATTGCTGGACCAAGAGGTAAAATGGGATCCGAAGCTGTACATACAGTAATGAAGAATGATCATATGGAATTAGTAGCGGTACTGGATCATAGAGAAATCGCAAATTCATTGGGGAATTATACAGAATTCCCTAATATTTATGATGTACCTGTTTTTAGAAATTTAGAAGATTTATTTAAAACGATTAAACCAGATGTTTTTGTAGATTTAACGGCGCCTGAAGCCGTGTATAAGCATACGAAAGAAGCTCTGCAAAATGGTGTGCGTCCAGTTATAGGTACGACTGGTTTTACTGATGATCAATTAGATGAATTAACTGAACTATCCGCTAATTTACAACTTGGTGCCATCATTGCACCAAATTTTGCAATAGGTGCAGTTTTAATGATGAAATTTTCACAAATGGCAGCAGCTTATTTACCAGAAGTTGAAATTATTGAAATGCATCATGATAGAAAATTAGATGCTCCTTCAGGTACGGCGATTAAAACGGCCCAATTAATACAAGAAAATAGAAGAAGTCATAAACAAGGACATCCAAACGAAGAAGAAACACTTCCAGGCGCTAGAGGTGCTGATTTTGAAGGTTTACGTATTCATAGCGTACGTCTTCCTGGACTTGTAGCTCATCAGCAAGTACTATTTGGTGGAGAAGGACAATTACTCACTCTACGCCACGATTCATTTAACCGTTCTTCATTTATGTCAGGTGTAAAGTTTTCAATTGAAAAAGTAATGCAGCTAGATGAATTAGTATACGGTTTAGAAAATATTTTATAAGAATGGAATGAGTTCTGTGAAAATAACTTTAATCGCGCATGATAAAAAAAAGGATAGTTTAATCCAATTCGTAACAGCATATCGTGATATTTTAGCCGAACATAGCTTATATGCGACAGGAACGACAGGACAACGTGTTATCGATGAAACGGGTTTACCAGTTACAAGATTTCGTTCAGGACCTCTTGGAGGAGATCAACAAATTGGTGGAATGATTGCAGACAATGACATGGATATGATTATTTTCTTCCGAGATCCATTAACAGCACAACCACATGAGCCAGATGTTTCGGCTTTAATTCGCTTATGTGATGTCTACCAAATTCCTTTAGCAACAAATATGGGAACTGCAGAGGTCTTGCTTAAAGGTCTACAAGAAGGTTTTATTGATTGGCGTTTAATAGAAGAAAGAAGAAATTAATGGCCTTAATGCATAATTGTTAAAATGAATTAATGCCCTCGAATATTTAGAAAAATATTCTGCAAAAATAGATGCAAATAGGAAAGGAAGAGGTCGGGTGCGTAAAATGAAAATTGGTATAACTTGTTATCCGACTGTTGGAGGCTCGGGTGTTATCGCTACTGAGCTTGGTAAGATGCTGGCTGAGAAAGGTCATGAAATTCATTTCATCACATCTAGTATGCCTTTTCGCTTAAATAAAATTTATCCAACTATTTTTTATCATGAAGTGGAAGTAAATAGTTATTCCGTATTTCAACATTCTCCATATGATATTGCGTTAGCAAGTAAAATGGCAGATGTTATTAAAAGTGAGAAATTAGATGTGTTGCATGTGCATTATGCTATTCCACACGCTGTATGTGCGGTGTTGGGACGAGATATGGCTAGTGAGGATGTCGGTATAGTTACAACGCTCCACGGTACTGATATAACGGTATTAGGCTATGATTCATCACTTACTGGCGCAATTCGTTATGGTATTGAAAAATCTGATATTGTAACAGCTGTTTCGAATTCCTTGAAGAGCCAAACTTATGAACTAATCGAAACAAATAAGCCAATCGAAACAATTTATAATTTTGTTGATGAACGGGAATATACACCAAAAGATGGCTCACAATTAAAGCGGGATTTTGGCATATTGGATAATGAACGGGTACTAATACATGTATCGAATTTCCGAAAAGTAAAACATATTCCAGACATTATCAAAACGTTTATTCAAGTGAGAGAGCAAATGCCTGCGAAATTACTACTTGTTGGAGATGGACCTGAAAAGCATCGAATTATGGAAGAAATAAAGAGATGTCCATTTGTAAATGATATTTTGTTTTTAGGAAAACAAGATAATTTATCTGAACTTTATGCAATGAGTGATTTGAAATTACTCATGTCTGAGAAAGAATCATTTGGCCTTGTTTTATTAGAGGCAATGGCTTGTGGAGTACCCGGTATTGGTACGAATGTAGGTGGTATACCTGAAGTGATTGAACATGGTCAAAATGGTTATATAGTAGAGTTAGGTGATACAAATCAAGCAGCTACATATGCTATCGATTTACTACAAGACGAATACAAATTGCAATCTTTCCGTGAAGCGGCAATTTATAGAGCAAATCATTGTTTCCATTCCTCGAAAATAGTGGAGCAATACGAGGCTCTTTATGAGAAGGTGGCACGGAAAAATGAAGTTAGATGAGAATTGGCAAGCCGCTTTTGATATCATACAGTCTTTAGAGAAATTTGGTTATGAAGCGGTAATTGTTGGAGGCGCAGTAAGAGATTACTTACGAGGCCAATTAGCCAATGACGTCGATATTGCAACGAGTGCTTTACCTGAAGAGGTGAAGAAGGTTTTTTCACATACTGCAGATGTCGGTATCGCTCATGGAACAGTGTTAGTGATTCATCCTCTTAGTCCCGTAGAAGTCACAACATTTCGAACAGAAGGAGAGTATGCAGATCATCGTCGGCCTAATGATGTGCAATTTGTACGTTCCTTAGAAGAAGATTTAAAGCGTCGTGATTTCACGATTAATGCTATGGCTATGCGTAGGTCGAAAGAAATAGTAGATCTATTTGGGGGACAAAGTGATTTATCATCTCAAATAATACGGGCTGTGGGAAATTCTGGTAGTCGTTTTAGTGAGGATGCATTGCGAATGCTTCGTGCAATCAGATTTAGTGCACAGCTCGGCTTTGCTATAGAAGAAGAAACTTTCAAAGCAATCCGTAATCAAGCAATAGATATAGGCTTTATTGCGAAAGAACGGATAAAAGTAGAATTTGACAAAGTATGGACAAGTTCCAATGTGCAAAAAGCGATTCGTTATGTAAATGATACGAGGCTTGTCGACCATTTACCGGGGGATTTTTCAAAGCATGTGGAGTATTGGTGTACTTTTGAGAGTTTTGGAAATCCAGTTAATGGTTGGGCATTTTTCATTTTATTACAGCAGGATGAAAATGCTATTCAACTTTTGAATACATTTAATTGTTCAAACAAAGAAAAAACTTATGTGAAACAAGTGTTACAAGCTTATAAAATAAGAACGACTACTGGTTGGACTGCAAGAGACTATTTTGAATTTGACATACCGATATTAGAAATTGCAAATGATTTTGCGATAAAATTCTACCATTCGAATGATAATTTAAATAGATCTGAAATTGTACAGAAAAAGAATGCACTAGCCATTCAATCTCGTTCTGAAATTGTCGTCAATGGCCGAGACTTGATTGAGTGGAGCGGTAAAAAAAGTGGACCGTGGTTAAAAATAGCGCTCGACAAAATAGTTGATGAAATACTATTAAATAATCTTCTCAATGATCGAAAACGGATAAAGTATTGGTTTTTGAATGAGTATATGAGGTAGGATTCAAAACACTTAAATATAAGCATTCTAAGACCAATTAATTAATTGATTTCCGAACAGGTGATTAAAAAGCGACCGAAAAATAAACGTCGTTTATTTAGTCACCTGTTTTTTACTTTGTCTTTTTTGATCAAATGACTATAAGTATTTAATGTTTGCTGAGTATTGGAGTGCCCTAATTGTTCCTAAATAACTCAGAGTCTAATTTAGGAGAAGCATCCCCATTCTTCAAATCTAGTAAACTATATCAATTATCAGGAATAATCTTTAAAGCAAAAGCATCTATTGATAGAAACATAGTTTTAGAGCATCACGAAAGTAATTATTGAAAAGCATTATTAAGTGTTATAAGTGCGTAAGAACAGGGTAAAGAGTTATTCATATATATACAGCAATCAAGCGTGTCACGCGCAGTATCAAAGTGGAATCAATAATGGATGAGGCTTGGGAAATCTAAACCATAGGGGTGTATGGCCATGAAGATTTTGTTGAGTATTTACTATTATTTCGTTGATGAGGATATTGCACCTGAAGATGTAGCGTTAGGGGAATGGATGTGGATAGCTTTATTGCCTGTTGCGGGAATAATAAGTTTGTTATTGGTACTTTCATAAGATACAGAAGTATAAAATAGCTGTTTATAATGAGTGTCCATGGATATATTCAGCTTTAATAGTCCAGTTTTCGTCAGCAGTTATGTTGAAGTAGTATACGCCACTGTTTTTAACTTTTTGTATTGTAGATCCTTTATAAGAACCAATTTCAATTACCAATAGATTAATATCGTTGGCCTTTACAATCAAAATATATTTTTTGAGTGACCAAAAAGTGACCAAATGTTAAGATTGATTAAGACTTAGACATATTTTGCGATAAATAATGATACTATTGAATCTAATCAGCAGTTTTAAAATAACAATTAGAAACAATATGTTATATTTTGATACGACATTCAGATAAAGGATTGGTTCAGTCATGAAAGCAACATTGAAAAATGAAATTATAAAGCGACTAGTTGAGGCTAATGGAGAACCAATTTCTGGACAGCAGCTAGCGGATGAATTTGGAATCTCTCGGACGGCAATTTGGAAGCATATGAAGCAACTTCAGGAAAAAGGATATGCTTTTGAAACAGTAAAAAAAAGAGGCTATGTTTTAACAGCAACGCCTGATACAGTCGATGATGCAAATATTTCAATGGCTCTTGAAACAGAAAATTTCGGTAGCCGTATTATATATGAACAGTCAATGACTTCTACTCAAGCAATTGCACATAATAAAGCACAAGAAGGAGCCCCTGAAGGTACTGTTATCATTTGTGAGGAACAGACAGCAGGCCGTGGCCGTATGATGCGTGAATGGAAGTCGACGAAAGGTAAAGGGATTTGGATGAGTGTTATCCTTCGACCAGAGATAGCTCCTTATGAAGCACCTCAATTTACTTTAGTAGCTGCAGTGGCATTGACTAAAGCAATAGCTGATATAACAGGTGTACAACCAGAAATTAAGTGGCCAAATGATTTATTGATTGATGGTAAGAAATGTACTGGAATTTTAACAGAATTACAAGCAGATCCAGATCGCGTAAATGCAATTATTATGGGGATGGGCATAAACGTAAATCATCAACCAAATGATTTCGAGGAAGAAATAAAAGATATTGCAACATCCCTGAAAATTGCTAGTGGAAAACATATAGATCGTGCAACCTTAGTTGCTAAAATACTTTATTACTTAGAAATTTACAGTGCACAATATGTAAAAGAAGGTTTTGAACCGATTAAGTCTCAATGGGAAAGTTATTCTTGTACTATTGGAAATCGTATTCGAGCGACAACGTTACAAGAAGTATTCATTGGTAAAGCTATCGGAATAACAAATGATGGTGTTTTACAGCTGCAATTAGATGATGGTACGATAAAAGGTATCTATTCAGCTGATATTTCACTCGAAAAATAAAGATTGGAATGTATCGACAAAGTTGTTATAGTTGAAGTATAGGATAGTATCAATTTATTTGAACTGTACCTTGCTAGAAAAACTATAACTAAAGAGATTCGCCTTGATCTAGTAATAGACAGGGACGGAAGAAAACGATGCATTTCATTGAATACGCAACCCTTCTGTCCATTTTTAGGCAGAGGGGTTTTTTGTTTTCTTCCTGAAAAGAGGAGGAAGCGTTTTGAAAACAACGACTGATTTTTTGAAAATGAAAGAACAAAACGACAAAATTGTTATGATTACCGCATACGATTACCCATCTGCAAGACTAGCTGAAGAAGCGGGAGTAGACATGATTTTAGTAGGTGATTCCCTTGGCATGGTCGTGCTTGGCTATGATTCAACTGTTCCTGTGACAGTCGCAGATATGGTCCATCATGCAAAAGCTGTAAAAAGAGGAGCAAAAGATACTTTTATCGTAGTTGATATGCCGTTTGGATCGTATCACGGAAATATTGAACAAACACTGCAGACTGCGATTCAAATGTTCCAACAGACAGGTGCTAGTGCTTTAAAAGTTGAAGGTGCTGAGAATGTTGTAAATGTCATATCCTCTCTAGTAAATACGGGGATTCCAGTAGTAGCACATTTAGGTTTACTACCACAATCAGCTGCAGTACTTGGGGGGTATAAAGTGCAGGGGAAAACAGCCGTTGCTGCAGAAAAATTATTACAAGATGCAAAACAAGTCGAAGAGGCAGGAGCTTGTGCGCTTGTTCTTGAATGTATTCCATATCAGCTAGCATCAGAAATTACAAGAGTACTCGAAATTCCAGTAATAGGAATAGGAGCGGGAGCAGATGTTGATGGACAAGTACTCGTTTACCATGATGTACTTGCGTATGGAACTCACCATGTACCGAAATTTGTTGAAAAGTTTGCACCCGCAGGAGATTTGATGCAGAGAGGTATCGAAAGCTATACAAAAGCAGTTAAGCAAGGTTCTTTTCCAAAAGTAGAGCACCGCTTCACGATGACAGATCATCAACTTGAACAGCTATACGGAGGAATAGGAAAATGAAAATCGTTTCAACTATTAAAGAATTAACTGCACACATAACAACAGTAAAAAAAGCTGATAAAACAATCGGTCTAGTTCCGACAATGGGCTATTTGCATGAAGGGCATATGGCACTAGCTACGGCTGCGCGTAGAGAAAATGACATCGTTGTCATGAGCCTTTTCGTTAATCCTGCACAATTTGGCCCCAACGAAGATTATGAAAGTTATCCTAGAGATTTAAATCGTGATTCGAAGATTGCAGAAGAAGTAGGCGTGGACTTTTTATTTGCTCCTTCTGTCAGTGAAATGTACCCGACTAGTGGTGGTATACAAATATTGGCTGGGCCACAAGCTAACATTCTATGTGGTGCAACAAGACCTGGACATTTCGATGGGGTATTAAAAATTGTGACAAAGCTTTTCCATATAACTCAGCCAACAAAGGCTTATTTTGGACAAAAAGATGCACAACAGCTAGCGCTTATCGAAACTTTGGCACGTGATTATAATTTTCCTTTAGAAATTAGAAGTGTGCCAATTGTTCGAGAAGAAGATGGTCTAGCGAAAAGCTCCCGAAATGTATTTTTAACGGAACAACAACGTAAAGAAGCGGTAGTAATTCATCAAGCATTGATTCTTGCGAAAAACCATTATTTTGAATCTGAAAATAATATTGAGGCAACAAACTTTGCAAAAGAACACATTATAGCCAATTCAAATGGTCAAATTGATTATTTGCAAATGCTAAGTTATCCAGATCTTACTGAAGTGGCAGAGCAAACTGAGAAAGTCTTAATTGCTGCAGCCGTTTACTTTGGTAAAACACGACTAATTGACAATATTATTTTTCAAAGAAAAGGAGAATAAATGATGTATAGAATGATGATGAATGCAAAAATCCACCGTGCAGTTGTTACACAAGCGGACTTAAATTATGTAGGTAGTATTACGATTGATGAGGATTTACTCGATGCAGTTGGTATGTTACCAAATGAAAAAGTACATGTTGTTGATAATAATAACGGAGCACGCTTTGAAACATATATTATTGCGGGAGAACGCGGTAGCGGTGTAATTTGTGTAAATGGTGCTGCAGCTCGTTTAGTGCAAAAAGGTGATGTCGTTATTATTATGTCTTATGCCTATGTTAATGACGAAGAAGCAAAAAAACACAAACCAACCGTAGCAATTATGCAGCAGGGTAACATGATTAAAGAACTCATTCAGTATGAACCAGAAGCGACAGCAATGTAATAATAGAGGCATCCATTTTGGGATGCCTTTTTTGTGGTTTAAGATATGAATATTCAGCTAAATAAATAAGTGTTCAGTTAGTGCGAAAAACAGCTGAATTAACACAACAAACAATAGAAATGGCACAACAATCATGCAACTTACCACAACAATCTGTAAAATCCATATTTCTGCACATCGACTTCAGCTATTCTGATCAAAATGTGATAGAATTTTGAATATAAACCGATCGGAAAGTTGTGAAGTAAATGATGGACAGTCAAACATATGCAATCGTAGATTTAGAAACGACAGGTCACTCCTCCCAAAATGGGGACCGTATCATTCAAATAGCGATTGTTTTAATGAAAGATTGGGAAGTGCAATCAACTTTCGCCACTTTCATTCACCCAGGGAAGAAAATCCCTCGTTTTATTCAAGACTTGACGAATATAACGGACAATGATGTCAAAGATGCGCAACCATTCGAAGCGCATGCTGAAAAAATTTATAACATTTTGCAAGATTGTGTTTTTGTAGCGCACAACACTGATTTTGATTTGCCTTTTTTACAAGCTGAATTTAAAAGAGCAGGTTTACCAAAATGGTTTGGTAAACAAATGGATACTGTTGAATTATCGAAAATATTATTCCCAACAGCCTTTAGCTATAAGCTACAGGATATCGCAATGGAATTGAATATTTCATTGAAACAAGCGCATCGTGCAGATGATGATGCTTATGCAACAGCGCTATTATTAAAACGCGGTTGGGAAGAGCTTCTAAATCTCCCGCTTTCAACAATTGAACAATTGCACCAGCGTTCTTTCAGATTAAAATCAGATCTATCGCAATTATTCTTTGATGCGATTCAGATAAAAAGAGCTGTATCGAAACAATCAGAGCTCCACTTCTATTATAAAAATATAGCTTTAAGGGGAGCAGTTATTGAGGCTAAGTCAGAGAATAAGTTAACATATCCACATTCTATTGCTGAAAAAGAAGCATTATTTACTAGAGCTTTCAAAGACTTTGAAGCTCGTCCAGATCAATTTAAAATGATGGACCAAGTCTGGCATGCCCTGAAAACAAAACAGGAAGTATTGACTGAAGCGTCGACTGGAATTGGTAAAACACTAGCGTACTTAATTCCTGCAATTATTTATGCCAAACAAACAAATGGTAAAGTAGGGATTAGCTCATACACTTCGCATCTTCTTGATCAATTATTAGCAGAAGAACTACCAAAAGCAGAAGCGATCCTACAAACATCTATTAATGTAACATTATTAAAAGGAATGGAGCACTATATCGATGTGGATCGTTTTGCTGAGCTATTTGTTGCTGAAGATGCTTCCTATGATGAATCATTTACAATGATGCAACTACTCGTCTGGCTTGCGAACACAACGACAGGTGATTTAAATGAAATTACTTTGTCCGGTGGTGGTCAATTACTTTTAGATAAAGTACGACGTTCATCTGCTACAGCTATTTCACGTGGTAAAGGTTACTTTGATTTTTATGAAAATGCTATTAAAAAAAGCAAAACGGCAGATCTCATTATTACAAATCATGCTATGTTGCTATCTGATTTGACGCGAGTGGAGCCAGTGCTAGCATCAGTTAATGGATGGATACTAGATGAAGCGCATCAATTTATTCAGGCAGCCACACTAAGAGATGAAAAAGCACTCTCTTATACACAATGGAAGTACATTTTTGGTCAACTTGGATCAGTTGAGGATCATCAGTTAATTCATAATTACTTTAAATTGATGTCTAATAGTGGGAAAATCCCGATTAGGCAATTATCAAAATTAGAAATAAAATACTGTGAGATGGTACAAATCTTTGATAAAGCAATTTATCAACTGATTAATCAATTAAACGTTCAAAAGTCAGGATCACGTCATAATAAGCGTACTTTTCCTTTAAATTCGCTCATGATAAAGCAACCTTTATTTGAAAAAGTGAGTCATAGTATACAGGAATGGGTGCAGCTTGCTCAGGAACTAAGTGATATATTCCAGCAAAATCCTGATGATTTATCTCCTACGCAGCAAACGATATTATCAGACTGGTATTACTGGTTACGTGAATTAACGATAAAAGTGGCTGAATGGGATGCCATCTTTTTATCTCATGAAGTAGATTGTTCAGCTTGGATTGAGATAGACCAACGTAGTATCCCAGGGAGTCTGCATGTATATAAACGCCCTATACACGTCGCGCAATCTGTCACAGCTGTTTTAGACAGTTTCCGAACGAGAGCAGGAATCATCTGGGCATCTGGTACATTAACTGTACCGAATAATCGCCGCTTTATCGCGGATCAATTAGGACTTCAAAGTTCAGTGCCGTTATTTCAATTCCAGGCACCATCATCATATTATGATGGTGCGAGCCTTTACATTGTTGATGATATGCCTGAAATCCAACAAGTTTCACAAACGGAATATGTGGAAGCGGTAGCAGATGCTATTGTACAAACTGTACTTGTTACTGAAGGGCGTTGTTTCGTACTATTTACGTCCCAAGATATGCTCAGAAAAACGGTTGAGTTAATTCAAGAAACGGAAGCGTTAAGCGATTATATGCTCTTTGCTCAAGGAATGTCTTCAGGAAGTCGAATGCGATTACTGAAGCTATTTCAGAAGTTTAATCATTCTGTATTATTTGGTACCAATAGTTTTTGGGAAGGTGTGGATGTGCCAGGTGATGCATTGTCAGCAGTCATTGTCGTACGTTTACCATTTTCAGCTCCAGAAGAACCGATTTTCAGAGCAAGGGCGGAAGCATTAAACGAGCAAGGGCAGAATTCATTTTATAAGTTAGCATTACCTGAAGCCATTTTACGCTTCAAGCAAGGTTTTGGTCGTCTAATCCGATCATCACAGGATAAGGGAGTTTTTATCGTTTTAGATCGAAGAATTGAGACGAAATCGTATGGGAAGGAATTCATACGTGCTCTTCCAGCAATTCCGGTGAAAAAAGTATCCCTACAACATATGGTCTTAGAATTAGAACATTGGTATAATAAAAAAGTATGAGGATAGAAAGCAGGTCGATCATATGGAAAGACAATTTGAAGTACGATCAGCTATTAAGATATGTTTTCAACCGAGCTTCAATCAACTAGAAAATGCGTTATGTAAAACCATTTTGATGTCAGAACTATCGCATTTAATTGAAAGCAATATGAAGCCTATCTTCACGATAAATGAAACGTAAGGTGATATAATGAAAAATTGGATCAAGTTCTTTACGATATTTTTGTTAATCCTGTCGTTATCAATTGTCGTTATAGTTGCTTGGAAATCTTATTCACCGTTTTACAGTTCGGAGAAAGACGCTAAGCAAGTTGTGCTTGATGCAGATAAGCTTGTGACTGTCACCGATACATATGTATATAACGGTAAGAAACCGTATGTTACGGTAATAGGAACAGATAAGGCAGGAAAGAAAAAAGCTGTGTTTGTTCCAAAAGATGATAGTAAGGCTAAATTAGAAGAAGTTCTAATGGAGGATGGTACTTCTGAAAAAGAAGCACTTTCTGTAGTGTCGAAAAAGGATAACGTGAAAGAAATCCTTCATACCAAACTAGGTATAGAAGAGCCCGGCGTTGTGTGGGAAATTACGTATCTTAATCAAGAGGATAAACTAAATTATGTTTACATTCTGTTTGAAAATGGACAGTGGTGGAAGCGTATTTTGAACTTGTAAAAAAAGGGGAAGATTAACTTGAAACAGCATTTAGCAGACCGTGTAAAAACATTAACACCTTCAACAACTCTAGCAATTACAGCTAAAGCAAAAGAATTGAAGGATCAAGGAATTGATGTTATTGGATTAGGAGCGGGTGAGCCTGATTTTAACACGCCAAAAAACATTTTAGATGCAGCTACAGACTCAATGTTGAAAGGCTTCACAAAATATACACCTGCTGGCGGTCTACCAGCATTAAAACAAGCTATTATTGCTAAGTTAGAAAGAGACAATAATCTTACTTATGCACCAAACGAAGTTATGGTTGGTGTAGGTGCGAAACATGTCCTTTATACACTGTTCCAAGTGTTATTAAACCCTGGAGATGAAGTAATTATCCCAATTCCATATTGGGTAAGTTATCCAGAACAAGTGAAGTTAGCTGGCGGTGTACCTGTACATTTAGAAGCTACAGCAGAACAACAATACAAAGTGACTGCTGAACAACTTCGCGGTGCTATTACTGATAAAACACGTGCACTTATTTTAAACTCACCTAGTAACCCTACTGGTATGGTTTATACAAAAGAAGAATTAGCTGAAATTGCTGCAGTTTGTGAAGAAGCAGACATACTAATCGTGTCAGACGAAATTTATGAAAAACTTGTATATAATGGAGTTAAACATTTCTCAATTGCACAACTTTCAGATAGTGTAAAAGCACGTACAATGGTCATTAACGGTGTAGCCAAATCTCACTCTATGACAGGATGGCGTATTGGTTATGCAGCAGGTAATGCTGAAATCATTAAAGCAATGACTGACTTAGCGAGTCACTCAACTTCTAATGCAACGACTACAGCACAATATGCAACTATTGAAGCTTATAATGGTCCACAAGATGCAGTAGAAGAAATGCGTCAAGCATTTGAATCACGTTTAACAGAAATTTATCCAAAAATAAATGCAATCCCTGGCTTCCATGTGTTGAAACCAGAAGGCGCATTTTACTTACTACCAGATGTATCAGAAGCGGCAGCTAAAACAGGTTATGAATCTGTTGATGCATTTGCTAAAGCTTTATTAGAAGAAGCAAATGTTGCTGTAATTCCTGGCTCTGGCTTTGGCGCAAAAAAAACAGTTCGGCTTTCGTATGCAACTTCTTTAGAAGCATTAGAAGAAGCTGTTTCACGCATGGATAAATTTGTTAAATCTAAATGGCAAGATTAATACTCTAACAAATAAGCAGGCTGTCTATGTATAGGCAGTCTGCAAAATTGTTTAAATTGCAGGAGGTCTATATGAAGAAAATTCGAATTCAAGATATGTCAAATCACGTTGGCGAAACAGTTAAATTAGGTGTTTGGCTTGCAAATAAACGTTCAAGCGGTAAGATTGCATTTTTACAATTACGTGATGGTTCAGGGTTTGTCCAAGGCGTAGTAGTAAAAGCTGAAGTACCTGAAGAAGTATTTGTAACTGCTAAAGGTTTACATCAAGAATCATCTCTTTATGTGGTAGGTGAAGTAACAAAAGACGAACGCTCATCATTTGGATATGAGCTACAAGTAAAAGAGATTGAAGTAATTTCTGAAGCAAATAATTACCCAATCACACCTAAAGAGCACGGTATCGAGTTCCTAATGGACAACCGTCACTTATGGTTACGTTCTCGTAAACAACATGCAATTATGAAAGTTCGTAATGAAATCATTCGTGCAACATACGAATTCTTCAACGAGAATGGCTTTACAAAAGTAGACCCACCAATTTTAACTGGCTCAGCTCCTGAAGGAACATCAGAACTGTTCCATACAAAATATTTCGATCAAGATGCATACCTTTCTCAATCCGGTCAATTGTATATGGAAGCAGCTGCAATGGCATTAGGAAAAGTATTCTCATTTGGTCCAACATTCCGTGCAGAGAAATCAAAAACTCGTCGCCACTTAATCGAGTTCTGGATGATTGAGCCGGAAATGGCTTTTGTTGAACATGATGAAAGCTTAGAAGTACAAGAACAATATGTTTCTTATATCGTACAATCAGTTCTTAAAAACTGTAAAATTGAACTAGAACGTTTAGGTCGCGATACATCTAAATTAGAACATATTCAAGCACCATTCCCACGAATTTCATATGATGATGCCATCAAGCTTTTACATGAAAAAGGTTTCGATGATATCGAGTGGGGAGAAGATTTTGGTGCCCCTCACGAAACAGCAATTGCTGAGCATTATGATAAACCAGTCTTTATCACATGCTACCCAGTAGGGATTAAACCGTTCTATATGCAACCACATCCAGACCGTGATGACGTTGTATTATGCGCTGATTTAATCGCACCAGAAGGTTACGGTGAAATCATCGGTGGTTCTGAACGTGTCCATGACTATGAGTTAATGAAACAGCGTTTAAAAGAACATGATTTAGATGAAAGTGCATATGCTTGGTACCTAGACCTTCGTCAACAAGGATCTGTACCACACTCTGGTTTCGGTCTTGGCTTAGAAAGAACAGTAGCATGGATCACAGGTGCAGAACACGTACGTGAATCTATTCCATTCCCACGCTTACTTAATAGACTATATCCTTGATTAAATGCTTGTATGCCCAAGGTGGTTAGTTTTACCTGGACAAGCAACGAAAACAATTAATAACACCTAACAAGAAGAACCGCAATTTATTGCGATTCTTCTTGTTAATTTTCAGACAAAAAAGGGGAGTTCGATAATGACGAACGAAGCTGATCGACTCCGAATTTGGATAGAGCAGGGAAATGTTACTATTTCTCAGCTTTTTTTTAAGTTTTATAAGGAGTTAGGCATCCAAGATTTAGATGCCATGCTTATTATGCATTTAACTGCATTTCATGAAGACGGGAATAAGTTTCCTACGCCAACAGATATAGCGAATAGAATGCAATTAACTGAGGATGAAATAGCCTCGAGTTTACAAAGGCTTATGCAAAAAGGTTTTATAGAAATTTTACAAAAAGTGGACGAGCTAGGAGTGTTATTTGAAACCTTTAATTTACAGCCATTATGGGCGCGATTAATCGACTGTATGACAGAAAAAAAAGTCAAAAAGGTAGAAGTGACCTCGAAGTTAAAAGAAGGCGAGCTGTTCAACTTGTTTGAGCAAGAATTTGGAAGATTTTTATCGCCGATGGAAACTGAAACAATTTCAATGTGGCTAGATCAAGATGGTCATTCTCCAGAAGTGATTCGCAAAGCATTAATTGAAGCTGTCTTATCACAAAAGCTAAGCTTACGTTATGTGGACCGGATTTTATTCGAGTGGAAAAAGAAAAATGTCAAAACACCTCAAGATGCCGAAAAACTTGCGCAAAATTTCCGTCAAAATACGTTGCCAACACGACCACAACCACCACAGGTTGAACCACAACAAACAAAAAAAGTGCCATTCTACAACTGGTTAGAAGAACGCGAATAGGGAGGTACACATGCTAACGAAGAAACAATGGGATTATTGTTTAGAGGAAATGGAAAAGATGTTTCCGGATGCTCATTGTGAGCTAGTACATGATAATCCTTTCGAATTAACGATAGCCACATTACTATCTGCGCAGTGCACGGATGTTTTAGTTAATAAAGTTACAGCAAAGTTGTTTCAAAAATACAAAACGCCAGAAGATTATTTAGCAGTTCCTTTAGAAGAGTTAGAGCAAGATATTCGTTCAATTGGATTGTTCCGTAGTAAGGCAAAAAATATTCAAAAGCTGTGTCATATTTTATTAACGGAATTTAACGGTGAAATCCCTGCCAATAGGGAGCTACTTGTTACATTACCGGGCGTAGGGCGAAAAACAGCGAACGTTGTCTTGTCTGTCGCATTTGACGTCCCAGCCTTAGCAGTAGATACCCATGTCGAAAGAGTTGCAAAACGATTAGGGTTATGTCGTTGGAAAGATTCAGTGTTGCAAGTTGAAGAAACAGTAATGAAAAAAACTCCAATTGAAAAATGGTCGAAAACACATCATCAGTTAATTTTCTTTGGGCGTTATCACTGTAAATCTCAGAATCCACAATGCCAGGTATGCCCTCTTTTTGACGTCTGTAGAGAAGGGCAAAAACGTGATAAGAAAGGTCTTGTTAAGCGATGATAGTATGCCGAAAAGAGGCTATCTCTAAAGAACAAGTTGACCAATGGCTAGCTGATTGGGAGATATTACGAGCAGAAATCCATAGATCACATGCAGCCCGTGATGGCAAAGCGAAAGATATAATGCAAAAAGGAATCGATTTATATGAAACATTCATCATAAAAGCCTCTAATATTACATTTGAGAGTATACAACTATCCGATGAATATGAAGCTTTGCCGATAAATGGTGCTGAACGTTTGCAATTTATTAAGCGAAGACCTGGTCAGTATGCATGTTATCGTCAACTAGATGAATTGTTTATTGAAACGAAAAAGAGAATGGCTCGTTTACGCCTTAAAAAGGATTGACAGTTAAATTTATATAAAAGAAAGAGCAGCAATCTCAAATGGAGATTGCTGCTCTTTTCATATTATTGATGTTGATCGTTACTGTTGGTAGCTTGTTTATTATCATTACTAGTGTCATCGTTAGTGCCACTCGTATCGACTTCTTCTTCATCTTCATCAGGTTTTATTCCATCGTTATTATCTACAGGTGGTGTACCTGTACCATTATCAGGATTGTTATTACCATTATCACCTTCATTAGGTTCCTCTGGTACTACAGGTACTTCAGGCACTTCAGGTTGCTCATTTTCATCAGGAGGTGTTACTTCCTCTTCAGGAGGTGCCTCCTGTATCTGAATAGATGTCGAAACTGCCTCACTCTTCTCATCATCTGCAATTGCTCTTACATAGAAGACATATGTTTTACCATCTTGAGGTGTGCCATATGTGTACGTCTTATCACTAGTTTGAGTTAGTTTTTGTTCACCACCGCCATCTACCGACACTGAAACTTCAAAGCTAACACTCTTATCTTTAGGTTCTTTATGTGCCCAAGTTAAGTTAATTGCATTGGCTTCTCCGTCAAATGTTGCTTTTAAGTCAGTAGGAGCATCTAACTTCTCAACTTCTTCTACAGGAGCAGTTTTTGTAGGGAGTGTACCTTTAACGAATAATTCAGTTGACGTTCTATCTGCTGGTGTACTTGAACTTGCTAATTGTAACGGTTTCGAACCTTTCACAATTTTAGCTTCTACAACTGAATTTGGTTTCTTGAAGTTAGGCGTTGTTGTATTCGCTGAAATTTGACTCATTACTGTTTTAAATAATCTTTGTGGTAATAAACGTTCATCACTTGTAGTAATTGGATCTTTTCGGTTTGTATAGCCACTCCATACAGAAATAGAATACTTACTTGAATATCCTGCGAACCAAGAATCTGGAACTGCCGATTCAGGTAGATTATATTTTTGGAACTCATCTGCACCGTAGTTTGTCGTACCTGTTTTACCCGCAATATCTAAGCCTGGAATAGCTGCTGCAGTTCCAGATGCACCATATTTTGGACCAAGTACATCACGTAGCATATCAGTAACCATATATGCAGTGTAATCATTCATAGCAGGTGTTGGATCTGGTGTATATGATTTTGCGGTTTTTCCATCTCGATAGACAATTTTCTTGATTGAATGCGGTGTAGTATAAATACCGTTATTCCCAAATGCTGCATATGCTCCTGCCATTTCTATTGGAGATAAGCTGATTTTACCACCACCGATTGCATCAGATTCATAAATTTCGTCTGCTTCAATACCTAGATTATTAATGAATTTCTTCGTTTTTTCTACACCCACTTCTTTAAAAAGTTTTACAGCAGGTACGTTACGAGAATTATAAAGGGCTTCGCGAAGAGTCATATCCCCTTTATATAAATTATCAAAGTTATTAATTTGTTTAGAAGTACCCGTGTAGAACATTTTTTCGTCGGTAATTGTTTGACCCGTCGAATATTTTAAATTTTCGATTGCAGGACCATAATCCATAATTGGTTTCATAGTAGAACCTGGTTGGTTTTTAATAGCTTCAGCATAGTTTAAACCACGTTCAGGTCCATAATTACGGCCACCTCCGACAGCAGCAATCGCACCTGTTTCAGTGTCAATTACGGCCATCCCTGATTGGATGTCTTTTGTAGGGAAGATATCTGAATTCATAGTAGATTCAACAATTTTTTGAGCAGAAGAATCTAATGTTGTATAGACGTTAATACCTTCTTCTAACGACTTCCCATCCCCATTTTCAGCTAGCTCTTTTAAGACTACATCGATAAACGCATCGTATTTTGACGTTGAGGCTGTTTTACGTTTGTTTTCAGGTAATAGTCCAACTTCAACATCGACTTTTTTTGCTTCTTCCATTTGTTCTTTTGTTATCTTTTTATGTTGATACATTAAACCTAAAACGGTATTACGACGTTTTTCAGCATTTTCTGGATACTTGAACGGATTATACGCGTTCGGTAGCTGTGACATACCTGCTAGAAGAGCCATTTCTTCTAATTTTAGATCTTTTAACTCTTTCCCATAGAAGTACTTTGATGCAGTTCCGTATCCATAAATACGGCCGGACATTAATACTTTGTTAAAGTACATTTCGAAAATTTCTTCTTTAGTGTACTCACGCTCTAATTGGATAGCTAAATAAGCTTCTTGTGCTTTACGCTTAAGTGTTTTTTCATTTTGTAAAAATGAATTTTTAATAACTTGTTGTGTTAATGTACTTGCACCTTGTGCACCAAAGCCGTGTCGTAAATTGGCTAGAATAGCACCGCCAAGACGATAAAAGTCAATTCCGTGGTGACTAAAGAATCGAACATCTTCCGTTGCTAATATAGCATCTCTCATATCTTTAGGGATGTCTTCATATGCTACATGTTCCCGCTTTTCTAAGCCCATCGTATAAAATACTTTTCCGTCAGAATCATAGAATTTAGATGAAACTGGATCCTTTAGTAACTCTTCATCTAAGTCAGGTGCTGTAGCTGCATAATATGCAAATAGGCCAGCTCCTGCAATAAATAGAACAATACCTACGGATACTATTGCTATTAAAAGACGTTTAAGCCAAACTTTCATTGGTTTTTTTTGCTTTTTTTGTTGTTCTCGTAATTTTCTTCTTTGTCCCCGAGAATTAATTTCTTGCCCCATTAAATTCTCCTCACTTTCTAACAAACATTCATAATTTATGGCAGCATCTTACGTACTGCTTGTAAATAATCGATACGTGGACTATAAGTTGGTGTTACTTCAATTGCTTGTTCCTCAAATTCTCCTAAAGAAATTGATTTGCGACCACCTGTTAGCATTCTAGTCCAAGCATTTTGCAGCATTTCTAAAGGTACTACAAAATAACGTTCCATGGAAGAGAAACGTATTAATAGAAAACAAATACCTCGCTGCTTTGCAACAACTGTCATATGTTCAACTTGATGTGGATGAACGTTTTTTAAAGGGAAAGATGTTTTACTTTCCGTTTCCTTGGCGTCAAAGTCGATGTGGTAACCTTCATATATACCATTGTAGTCCGTCGTAGAAGGTGTTCTAAAATATGCTTCCCGTATAACAGCAGCACTTCTTGAAGGATACTCTACTTTGACGATTTGTATCGGAACAGGTTTCTTATGAATGACTGCTATTTGTCGTTGTAAATAAAAATCATTTGCTTCATCAATTTCATCTTCTAAAGTTTTGCCCCGATTGCTATAGGAATAATCCTTAATACTCCTTTTTTTTACTTCAGAAGTTGGTGGAGTATACTTTTTTCCGTTTGGATAGCGAATTGCCATTTGACCACCTCATCAACAATAATAATAACATATTTTTATGAACAAAAATTATAGCAGAAATGACAGGGATTTTTTCTATTTATATCGAACTCGCACTTGTTTTGTCTTGTGGAAAGGATTATTTCAATTTATAAGGAAATCATAACGCTAGGAGGCGATTATGATGCAAAGAATATCTCATTTACTTACTCAACTTGAATTGATCGATCAGTTACTACAAACACAAATGTCTGTGGAACGTCACACCGGAATTCAAAAACATATGAATGACATTGCAACAGTTCAACACCGCCTAAGCAATCTTGAAAAACAATCTAAAGGAATATTTGTTCGTGCATAAGTAGTTTCTTTTACGATATTTTGATACACTGAATTTATATGAGTACTTAATATGAAAATGAAAATGGAGGTGTGTATAAATGCTATTATCTACCACAGAGAAATTATTAGAAGAATGTGATGCATGTTGGCAACGATTTTTACGTATGAGAGAAGAAGACACATCTCCGGATTTCTTTCTTGAAGTGAAGCCGCATGCTGATACTTGGCATGCTATATTAGTAACTTGGCAGTCAGAGTCTGAGAAATGGATACTATTAAATAGACCTAAATATATGCACAAAACACAAATTGATAATGCGCTAGATGCGATGGATCAATTTGTGGTGCAGTCTTTTTATAAAGCAACGAGTAAAAAACGATTTTATCAATCAATACAATCGGTGAAATATACATTAGAGACTTTTTTACGCTATTTGCGTGAGGATGGTGAACAATATGTTGAAGAAAAAAACGATTGATGAGCTGTTAGCAGAGTGGCAACAGTATCCGGAAATGATGGAAAGAATTGAGCACCAACATACAATTGATGCAATGCCAGCAAAGCTCGTTCCTTTTCCCGACAAATTACACCCTTCTTTAGTAAAAGCTTTACAAAAGCGTGGTATTAGTCAGCTTTACTCGCATCAGAGACAAGCATTCGATTATGCGACTACTGGGCAATCTTTTACGGCCGTCACACCAACTGCCTCTGGAAAATCCCTCTGCTATCATTTACCCGTTTTACAAGCTATTTTAGAAAATAAAGCCTCACGTGCCCTGTATCTATTCCCAACCAAAGCTCTAGCACAAGATCAAAAAAGTGATTTGAATGAGTTGATAGAGCAAAGTGGAGAGGAAGTTTTAAGCTACACATATGATGGAGATACTTCGCCAGGCATTCGTCAGAAGGTTCGTAAGGCTGGTCATATTGTTATGACTAATCCCGATATGTTACATTCAGGGATTTTACCTCATCATACGAAATGGGTTTCGCTATTTGAAAATTTACAGTATATTGTCCTGGATGAGTTGCATACATATAAAGGAGTATTTGGAAGTCATGTTGCTCATGTTATTCGACGTTTGCAACGTATTTGCCGTTTCTACGGAAGTAATCCCATCTTTATATGTACATCAGCGACAATCAAAAATCCTAAAGAGCTGGCAGAGACTTTAACGAATACAACGCACCAACTAATTTCTGATAATGGAGCACCTGTAGGGAAAAAAACATTCCTATTTTATAATCCACCAATTATTCATCCAACATTCGGTGTTCGAAGAAGTGCTATTTTAGAAGTAAGAGATTTAGCTAGAAAATTATATGAAGCACAAATTCAAACAATTATATTTGCTAAAAGTCGTGTGCGAGTGGAAATGCTTGTTACGTATATGAAGGAATTGACGAAAAAGAAAATCCAAGATGAATCGATTCGAGGTTATCGAGGAGGATATTTACCTTCAGAACGAAGGTTAATTGAAAAAGGTTTACGTGATGGCACCATTCAAACAGTTGTGAGTACGAATGCATTAGAACTCGGAGTTGATATTGGTCAATTACAAGCTTGTATTATGACCGGATACCCTGGGAATATTGCAAGTGCATGGCAACAAGCAGGGCGAGCTGGCAGAAGGCAAGATGCGGCTCTAATTATTTATGTGGCACAATCTACGGCATTGGATCAATATATTATAAATCATCCTAATTATTTATTAGGAAGTTCTCCAGAAGAAGCCCGTATATATCCAGACAATATGCTCATTTTAATGGATCATTTAAAATGTGCTTCTTTTGAGTTGCCTTTTAAAACGACAGATATGTACGGAGAGTTCGAGATTCAAGAGTTATTGGAATATCTACAGCAAGAAGGCGTTCTTATAAAAACGTCTGAGCAGTGGCATTGGATGAGTGATAGTTTCCCAGCACACGAAATTAGTTTGCGTTCAGCATCACAAGAAAATGTCGTCATCATTGATCAGTCTATTCCTGCAAACACTCGTGTGATTGGGGAAATGGATCGATATAGTGCGCTTACACTACTTCATGAAGAAGCTATATATTTACATCAAGGTGTGCAATTTCAGGTAGAAAAACTTGATTGGGAAGAAAAAAAAGCTTATGTACGTGAAGTGGATGTTGATTATTTTACAGATGCCAACCTAGCTGTTGAATTAAAAGTTATGAGTGAGGATAAGCAAAAGCATCTTGGCCAAGCAGAAGCAGCATTTGGTGATGTTATGATTTTGGCTACTGCAACTATATTTAAAAAAATTAGATTTGATTCACATGATAATATAGGCTCTGGCCCAATTCATCTACCACCTGAAGAACTTCATACAAGTTCTACTTGGTTATCATTTGATCAGCCTGTTAACTGGACAGAAGATGATTTAACAAGTGCTATGACAGGTGTGGCGTTTGCGATGAACAGTTTTATTCCATTATTCATTCAAAGTGACAGAAGTGATGTCCATGTCATTCCACAAGTGAAGGCTGTGCATTCAGAGAAACCAACATTCTTTGTTTATGATCGTTATCCGGGTGGTATTGGATTGAGCGAAAGAGTGTTTGATATTTGGGAACCTCTTATTCAGCATGTATTTGAACATGTTGATGCATGTCCATGTCAAAATGGTTGCCCATCTTGTATTGGGGCACAAGATATGAGTGATAAAGGTAAAAAACAAGTATTGAATTTTTTGAAATCATTTCTATTAGAAGAGTTGGATGATTAATATGTCATATGAAAATAAAATACTTCAAATGAAAAAACTATTAAAGAAAAATAATACACAACATGTAATTGCAAAAGAACCAATTCTAAAGCCGGACGTTCCTAATTATGCTGGAATATGGCAAGATGCTGGTTTAAAGATGATAGAAAATGATTTTGGTGTAGTCTTTTTATTAGAGAAGCATTATCCTCTTGATTATAAGCATGGAGCTATTTATCTAAGAGAGTTGTATGATGCTTTTGGAAAGTGGCAACAAACACAAAACGCACACCCGATATCTTTAACGGATGCTAATAACCTTATATTCTACGATACAGAAACAACAGGGTTAAAGGGCGTAGGTACGCATATCTTCTTGAATGGTTTACTTGAGGAGTCCGAGGATGGCTTTACATTAAAGCAATACGTACTAGCTGATCCGAGTAATGAGGTTGCATTTTTGTTTGAATCGAAATTTTGGCAAGGCAGGAAAACCATTATTACGTATAATGGTAAAAGTTTCGATTGGCCCCAGTTACAAACTCGCTGGACACTAAACAAAAAAGACCTACCACCATTAAAAGAGCATGATCATCTCGATTTATTTCATGGTTCAAAACGTATTTGGAAAAATGACATTGCACGTATGAAACTTACTCAAGTAGAAGAAGAAAAATTAGGATTCACTCGTCTTGACGATGTGCCGGGTTATTTAGCTCCGATTATTTATTTGGACGCGGTCAAAAGTGGACAGCCTGATGCCTTATTAAAAGTACTACAACATAATGAATGGGATTTATTATCTTTATTGACGTTGTATGTACAGGCGACCAATTTACTTTGTGAAGGTATTGCAGAAGAATCTGCTACAACGTATACAAACATTGGTAAATGGTATGCTGATTTAAGAGAAATAGATCGTAGTGAGGAACTTTTACAGCAAGTAACGAATCAATATACGCGTGAAGAAGCAGCCAATGCTTATTACCACTTAGGATTTCAACAAAAAAAACAACAGAATTATATAGAAGCACGAAAGTCATTTCAGCAAGCCTTACCGTATTTACAAGGAAGACAGCAAATTAATGCGCTCATTGAGCTAGCGAAAATTTTTGAACACCGTGATAAAAACTATGAGTTTGCACTAGAAATGACAAAGCAAGCATTGAAACTTGTAACCGAAAGCTCCCTGTGGACTAAGGAATCTAAAACTTTAAGACTTGCTGATATACAAAAACGGAAAAATCGGCTTGAAAGGAAGAAATAATTTCCTGGGAAATCACAGTTTTCGACAAAAACCGTTAGGAAATGACTGTAAGTAAGCATTGTCTTTAAGAAATATGCTATACTAAGAACACTTATGTTGCGATGGAAGGGCGATGTATATGGATACAAAATTAACAGCAAAAAAGATTTTAGATAAAGATTTTAAAACTGGTTTAAGAGGTTATAGTCAAGATGATGTAGACCAATTTTTAGATGAAATTATTCAAGATTATGAGAACTTTGAAAAAATTCTAGCTAAAAAACAAGAAGAGATTAACATGTTGAAACAAGAACTTGAGGCTGCTCAAAACGCTAAGCGCCACTCACCAGCACAAGTTCAACCACAGCAACCACAACATACTGCTAATACAAATTTTGATATTTTGAAAAGAATTTCAAACTTGGAAAAACATGTTTTCGGAGATAAGCTATACGACTGAATATAGGTCTTTAGTTATATTGGGTTATATATGTTTTTATATTATAATGAAAAACATCATCATGAATTTTCGGGTAATCGCTGCAATGCTTGACATTGTCGAGGAAAGTCCATGCTCGCACGGTTCTGAGATGACCGTAGTGTTCGTGCTTAGTGAATAAATAAGCTAAGGCAGTCTTTTGGCTGACGGCGGGAGGAAAACCTAAGTCCTTTATAGGATATGGTTGAAACTCTCTGAAAGTGCCACAGTGACGAAGCTGGTGCGGAAACGTAACAGGTGGAACGAGGTAAACCCCACGAGTGAGAAACCCAAATTATGGTAGGGGCACTCTCCTGAAGGAAATGAATGGATGGAGAGACGTGAATGCTTGCATCTCACGTAGATAGATGATTACTACCCGGTTGTACGAGATGTAAATCGTTTGAGTACTCGGGCACAAAACATGGCTTATTGAACTTTCAATGATGTTAAACATGAACAGTCAGGCTCTCCAGTTCCTGGAGGGCCTTTCTTTTGGGAATATGGTGAAGAATGTGGAAAAAATATCTATAAAAGAGATCATTAACCAAAACACTATTTCTAGCTATTCTGATGAATTAATACAAAAAGTATTTGAAACAATTTCTGAAGGAATCATGATAACTGATCCAAAAAAGAAAATAATAAATGTGAATCCAGCTTTTGAGTTTGTTACGGGCTACAAAAAAGAAGAAGTTGTTGGACATAGCCCTGCTATCTTACAATCAGGCATTCATGCCAGTGATTTTTATAAGAGCATGTGGAACGAGCTGTACTCAAAAGGTGAATGGCAAGGTGAAATATGGAATCGTCGCAAAACAGGTGATGTCTATCCAGAATGGTTATCAATCATGGAAGTTCGTAATAAGCAAGGAGAAGTTACGAACTATTGCGGTGTTTTCTCCGACCTCACAGAACAAAAGGACGTTGAAGATGAGCTTGAAAAACGTGCAATGACCGATTCATTAACAGGTGTTTCAAATAGATTTGCCTATACTGAGCGCATGAGAGTTTTACTAGAATCCTCCTCTACACGCTCATATCAACATGCTGTTTTATTTTTAGATTTAGATCGCTTTAAGCAAATTAATGATACACTTGGTCATGCAGTTGGTGACTATTTGTTAGTGGAAGTAGTAAAAAGAATTCAATCACTATTGAAAAATAAAGATATTTTAGCTAGATATGGCGGTGATGAATTTGTTATTACATTAACAAATATCCATCATCCTAGAGAAGCTGTACATTTGGCTGAAATGATTATCCAATTACTGGAGCAACCTTTTGCGGTTGAAGACCAGAATTTATATGTGTCCACTAGTATAGGAATTAGTATTTATCCGCATGATGGAGATGATACGGAAGTATTATTAACTAAAGCTGATAAGGCAATGTATTTTGCAAAGCAAAATGGAAGAGGTCAATTTTCTTTTTATTTTGACGAACTACAAACAGATAGCAAACGCGTGTTGCTCCTAGATAATGAATTACGTAAAGCTATAGAAAATGACAGCTTCGAATTACATTATCAACCGAAAGTTTCCGTTACAACAGGTGCAATCGTAGGAGTAGAAGCTTTAGTACGCTGGCAAAATGAAAAACTAGGCTTCGTCTCACCAGGAGAATTTATTCCCTATGCGGAGGAAACAGGTTTAATTATTCCGATTAGTGAATGTATTATTAATCGTGCATGCCAGGACTATTTAAAATTAAAATCACAAAACATAAAAAATATGCCTATAGCATTGAATATATCGAGTATTCACTTTCACCAAAGTAATTTCATTGAATCTATTACACAAATATTGGAAAGAAATAATTGCCCCGCGCATTATTTTGAAATTGAGCTAACAGAGCGCACGGTTATGAACAGTGAAAAAGAAACGATTCGAAAATTAGTACTCTTAAAGCAATTAGGTTTTAAACTTTCAATAGATGATTTTGGGACAGGCTATTCTTCTCTTAGCTATTTAGTGCAGTTTCCATTAAATTATTTAAAAATTGATCGTAGTTTTATACAACATATATGTTCGTTAGACGATAAACAAGCAGTAGTAGATGCCATTATTCAAATGGCGCATCGTTTACATATGAAGGTAATTGCTGAGGGAGTAGAGCAAAGAGAACAGGTTCAGCTATTACGTAAAATGGGCTGTGATATGATCCAAGGATACTATTACTCAAAGCCATTACCTTTAGATGAATTTACCGAGTTCCTAGAATTTTGGGAATTAGAACAGTTAGAAGGGAAATAACAATGACAACATTTCGATTAGTAGCAACCGCAGCAATGGGGTTAGAAGGAATTGTCGCACAAGAGCTTCAGGACCTAGGATTTGAAACAACAACAGAAAACGGGAAAGTTTACTTTGAAGGTGACGAAAAAGCAATCGCAAAAACCAATCTTTGGTTACGCGTAGCGGACCGAGTAAAAATAATTGCAGGTGAGTTTCCAGCTCGCACATTTGATGAATTGTTTGAGGGAGTAAAAGCGATTAATTGGGAGAAATTCTTACCAGTAGATGCAGAATTCCCTGTAACAGGTAAATCCGTTAAATCAAAATTATTCAGTGTACCTGATTGCCAAGCAATTACAAAAAAGGCGATCGTGGAACGTATGAAATACCACTATAAACGTTTAGGTTTCTTAGAAGAAACTGGACCAAAATTTAAAATTGAGATTTCAATTTTAAAAGATGTGGCTACACTTACGATTGATACTAGTGGAGCAGGCCTACACAAACGTGGGTATAGACTAGATCAAGGGGAAGCACCGTTAAAAGAAACGTTAGCAGCAGCGCTTGTCCAAATCTCTAAATGGAATCCAAATCGTCCATTCGTAGATCCTTTCTGTGGTTCAGGTACAATTGCACTTGAAGCGGCAATGATTGGCCAAAATATGGCGCCTGGTTACAACCGTGAGTTCATTTCTGAAGCATGGCCTTGGATGAAACAACAAATTTGGGATGATATACGTTTGGAAGCAGAAGATGTTGCCAACTACGATCAGCCGCTAGAGATCATTGGCTCAGACATTGATCATCGTATGGTTCAAATTGCAAAAAGTAATGCTGTTGAAGCAGGTTTTGCGGACTTGATTACTTGGAAACAAATGCAAGTAAAGGACTTTACTACATTATCAACTGATGGTGTAATGATTGGTAACCCTCCTTACGGTGAACGTATTGGTGATATAGAAATGGTTGAACAAATGATTCGTGAGATGGGCGATAATATGGCGAAGTACCCATCTTGGTCAGTCTACATGCTATCTTCAATGGAAAACTTTGAAACACTTTACGGCAGAAAAGCGACAAAAAAACGAAAATTATTCAACGGATTCATCAGAACGGATTTTTATCAATTCTGGGGTCAACGTACACCAAGAAACTAAATATTAAATGGAATGGGGTATCTCATTCCATTTTTTTTGGTTTGATTTTGAAAAAACGTAAATTCGCATTGGGGCATGTCAGTAATTAACGCATTTCGGTTTTAACAATAAATAAAAATCCATAAAAATCTAATTTAATTAAATTTTATTCTTGTTGTAATGATTTTAATGGTTTATTATGGAATATAATATTTGAAAAAGGGGGAGGATTCATGAAGCTTTTATCTGGGACTATAGCGCTCTGTGTATCGTTTATGTTATATGTTTATATGGGTGGCACTAATTATGAATCGGAATATTTCATGTTTCCTTTTATTTTGTTAGTGTTTGCAATAACTTTGTTCTTTGCAGAGTTTAATCAATATGCAAAATCAAAAAACTCGCAAGTAGATAACAAAAAAGAGGTAATATAAGACTGTTTTTGTAGATCGAGATTAATTAGACACCTCTAACCAGGTGTTTTTTATAGCCTGAATTTACATCTTATTAAATATTATTTAAGAACGTAATTCGAAAATTCGATTGTTTGAATTACTCACTTTTTTCCCTCGGAATAATTTTACACTTATACTACTAATATAAGATAATACTAAACCTCATAGGAAAGAAAGAATGAAAAACGTTTTCTTCGCAATATTGATGCTACATTATTTCCACATATGATTTACTAATCCCCAATTTTTAGATTACTTTCTACACTAAAGAGTTATATGATAAGTATTTAATTTTAGATTGTAGAATAATTGCTATCAATCACCAATATAATTTTTTGTTAAGTCAATAAAGAACATCATCTCATGCTTTATATTATAAAAAATAAAAGGCTGTTTCGTTAACTTATTTCATATACATTTAACAGAGTTTCTTCTATTATATAAGGTGCACCAATTTCCGGGTGTTTAATTTCCTTTTTTCTGGGTAACACTACGATAGCCGTGATATGACCACAAATTGAACACATAAACTGAAAAAAAATTAAATCATATACATGCATTTAACAAGGTAGTTAAGAATAATGCTATAATAACAAAGGTTTCAATTACCGTTTAGTTGTATATAATTTTATTTTCGTTGAAGTACGAGGGGGAACAAGATGAGACAAGCAATACCATTTGCTCTATCAAAAGAAAAATCATTCTTCGACTCGTTGGGTGATTGGATGGGCGATATGCTTTATGATGAATTACCTGAAAAGGGTCTAGAATGTCGTGATGAGCAAATCTTTATGGCTTATCAAATTGAAAAAGTTTTACGCGAAAAATCAGTGCTATTTGCTGAAGCAGGTGTAGGTACAGGGAAAACCATCGCATACTTATTACCAGCTATTTCTTATGCGCGTTATACTGGACGTCCAGCATTGATTGCATGTGCAGACGAAACTTTAATCGACCAGCTCGTTAAAGATGGTGGCGATATTCATAAATTACAGCAATATCTTGATTTAAATATTGATGTGCGTTTAGCAAAATCACGTGATCAATACTTATGTTTAAAACGCTTTGAAGAGGCTGAAAAGTTTCATGACGGCGAATATATAGATGATATCGTAGAAACGATACCAGATGGTGTCTTTGGCCAGGGAACATTATCTTTATATGGTCAACGTAGTGACTATCCAAATGTTAGCGATGCTGATTGGCAAAAGGTCAACTACAATTCGATTCAACAGTGCTCGGTTTGCGATCTTCGCAATCGTTGTGGGCAAACGCTGCACCGTGCAGATTACCGTAAAGCAACGGATTTAATTATCTGTTCACAAGATTTCTTGATGGAGCATATTGCTACAAAAGAATCACGTGAACGCGAAGGGCAATTAGCACTCCTACCTGAAGTATCCATGATTGTACTTGATGAAGGTCACTTACTTGAGTACGCAGCACAAAAAGCGATGACTTACAAAGTGCAAGATTATACAATCGTAAAGCTTCTAGATATGTTAATGGTTGATGGATTACGAGAAAAAACTCTTTATACTATGGAAAAATTACAAGATGGTCATGAACTATTCTTTGACCAGCTTCGTGATGATGTCATTGAATCGGATGAAGATCGTAAACGTATCAATAAATCTCCATTGCTGTTGAAGCTTGGTCAAAAAGTAATTGACACAGTAGAATCTTTACTAGAAGAGTTTGTTTTCGAATCAGAAATGTATGTCATTCCTGATTATGAGCTACGTATGGTAGAGGAGTTCTTAGAGCAATATGAAGCTGCAATGCGCATATTTATAGCTCAAGGTGATGCTGTAGACTGGTTAGAGGAAACAGATGGTGAAGAGACACTGGTCATCATGCCACGACTAATTACAGAAGTACTTGAAGAAAAACTGTTCTCGAAAAAAATACCTTATGTATTCTCATCAGCAACACTATCAATCAATAAAGACTTCTCATATATCGCAAACAGTTTAGGAATAAAAAAATTCCAATCATTCTCTGTCTCTTCTCCATTTGAATATGAAGAGGTTATGAAGATTCAATTGCACAAAGTAGCTCAAGAAGAGAAACTTTCGTCTGTTGAAAAGTTATTACAAGATGATGAAAAAACATTAATTCTATTTAAATCAAAACAAGCGATGCAGAAGTTTAAAGGACAATTAGCCGATGAACTACGTGCAGATGTTGCATTTGAAGGGGATCGTGAACTATCATCTCTAATCCGTGATTTCCAAGCAAACGAAGTAAAAGTACTATGCTCATATCATTTATGGGAAGGCTTAGACTTACCTGAGGAATCATTAACGCGTGTGATAATTTTCGATTTACCATTCCCACCAAATGATCCATTATTTGATGCAAAGCGTTCATTTGCTACTGATGCATTCGAAGAAGTTGATTTACCATTCATGCTGTTAAGACTACAGCAGGGGATGGGGCGATTAATCCGTACTTCAAAAGACCACGGAGACATTCATATTTTATTGAATGAAGAAGAATATAAACATAAAGAGAAAATACAACCTATTTTCGCAGTCGAAGCAACAGAAGTTTAATAAGGAAAAGCCAGCTTACAATTTAGTGAGCTGGCTTTTTTGAATGTGATAGGAATTATTAACGTTTTTTACGATTATATGACGTGAATATTCAGCTAAATAACAAAGAGCTGAGATAGCGCAACAAAGAGCTAAGATAGTGCAACAAAGAGCTGAGATAGTGCAACAAAGAGCTGAGATAGCGCAACAAAGAGCTAAGATAGTGCAACAAAGAGCTGAGATAGCGCAACAAAGAGCTGAGATAGTGCAACAAAGAGCTGACATAGCGCAACAAAGAGCTGAGATAGCGCAACAAAGAGCTGAGATAGTGCAACAAAGAGCTGACATAGCGCAACAAACAGCCGACATAGCGCAACAAACAAATACTAAACAATACCTTTCAACTGATTTACTTCGGTATTCGTGATAAAATAGAAGGAACATAAGGGGGTAATAAAATGTCAGTAGAACAACGCTTTCTAAATTACATAAAAAAAATTGATAATTATGAAGAAGCTCTTTCAGTAATTTATTGGGATATGCGTACTGGAGCACCAAAAAAAGGGCTAGAGCAACGAGCAGAAGTAGTAGGAACGATTTCGTCAGAACTATTCCGTTTGCAAACATCAGATGAATTAGCTGAAATACTTCAAGAGCTTTCAACAAATAAAGAAGAATTATCAGAAATAGTTCGTCGTTCATATGAAGAAACACAAAAAGCTTTCGATTTAAATAAGAAAATCCCAGCAGACGAATACAAAGAATATGTTGTACTCCAATCAAAAGCAGAAGCTGTTTGGGAAAAAGCAAAAGATAAATCAGACTTCAGTCTCTTCTTACCATATTTAAAAGGCATTATTGAAGCACAACAAAAGTTTGTTACGTATTGGGGTATCAAGGACGATAATCCATACAACACATTATTGGACCAATATGAACCTGATATGACAACTGATATATTGGACCGCGTATTCGGAGAATTGAAGGAAACCATCGTCCCGTTAGTTCAAAAAATTGTTGAATCAAACAATCAACCAGATACGAGCTTCATATTTGATTTCTTTCCAAAAGAAGGGCAAAAGGCAGCTTGTTTAGAAATTTTACAACAACTAGATTACGACTTTGAAGCAGGTCGTTTAGATGAAACAGTGCATCCGTTTATGATCGGATTAAACCGTGGTGATATTCGTGTAACTACAAAATATGACGAACACGATTTCCGATCTGCACTTCTTGGTACAGTGCATGAATGCGGACACGCTTTATATGAACAAAATATTATGCCGGAATTAGATGGTTTACCACTAAGTACAGGAACTTCAATGGGTATTCATGAATCTCAGTCATTGTTTTTCGAGAATTTTGTAGGACGCAATAAAAACTTTTGGTCTCACAATTTTGAGATGTTGAAAAAACACTCTCCGAAACAATTTGAAAATGTTTCATTAGAAATGTTTTTACGTGCGATTAACGCAGCACAACCTTCATTAATTCGAATTGAAGCTGATGAATTAACATATCCACTTCATATTATGATTCGTTATGAAATTGAAAAAGAATTATTCAATGGAAACTTACAAGCAGAGGACTTACCAAAAGTATGGAATGCAAAATACGAAGAGTATTTAGGTATTACACCAGAAAATGATGCAGAAGGAATCTTACAAGATATGCATTGGTCTGGAGGTAGTTTCGGATATTTCCCATCTTATGCACTTGGTTTTATGTATGCAGCTCAATTTAAACATGCGATGGATCAAGATATTCCAAACTTTGATGAACTACTGGCAGAAGGTAATCTCACACCAATTCGCGAATGGTTAACAGAAAAAGTACATCAATATGGTGCACTTAAAAAACCTTTTGAACTATTAAATGGAGCTACGGGTGAAGGTTTAAATGCCAAATATTTAGCTGATTATTTAAAAGAAAAGTATACACGAATTTATAATTTGTAAAGTAATTCAATCTTGAAAAAGCCAAAGAGCGCTTATAATAAGCTACTCTTTGGCTTTTTGATTATCTATTATGATTATAATGCCCTGGATTTGGTACAGCACCAATTGTACTTACCCAACGATTTGTAAAATTAAAGAATCCAGCAATAAATGAAGCTTCCAAAATTTCGTGGTCGTTAAAGCCAGCTAAACGTAACAGGTCTACTTGTTGTTGTGTAGTCTCTTGAGGGTACGTAGTAACAAAATATGCATAATCGCATAGTGCGCGTTGTTTCTTTGTTAATGATGCAGAGCGATAGTTATAAGTGAGCTGGTCAACCCAAGCAGCATCTCCTGTTAAACCACGTAATGCATCACTGTGTGTTGTTAAACAATAAGCGCAGCAATTAGTAGCGGATACAACTAGTCCCATCATTTCCTTATCTATATTATTCAAATAGCATGTGTTTTCATCAAACATAGTGTTTTTGAAATCCAAAAAACCTTTATATTGTATTGGGTTTAATGGAAGTATTTTAAATAAATTATTGATAAATCCCCAATTCTCTTGTTGAAAATCTACATGTTGGTCAAACTCTGCCTGTAATTCAACAGGAATATTCTTTTCATCAGGCGTTTGTAAATATGATAATTGTTCGGTATATTTTGACATAAAAATAACACCCCTTTAATTTGTTGGAAAAATCAAATTATTCTACATTTATAACTTTACAACTTTTGGAGTTGAAATAACAGTCCCCAAACAATTGAAGATTCATCAGAAATTTTATAGTTTAAGATTTCTACTTTCTGACAAGGGTAAAATATATAATCTAACCCTGTTAGTAGATATTTGGTATTATATGCATTAACATTCGATTAAATTAGAAAATATTAGAAGAAAAATTTTGAAACTATTGTAATAGACTTTTAATCTCTCCTTTCTCTTAAAAAATGATAAAATAATGATAGAGATATTTTGAGGACAATGCTAGAATTCGACAGCTATTTTTTCAATAGCTTCCGGCTTCCTTAATTTGATTAAAAGGGGGAAGAGAATATGAGTTTTAAGAAAAGGCAAATTTTAGGTTTTGGTTTAATCTTGCTTTTTTTAATCGTTTTATTATCAATAATGGTATTTACTTTAAATAAATTAAAAGCAAATATGACTGAAATTGTAGAGGATCGCTATTATAAAGTGCAAACTGTGATGGATATCCGTCAGTTATTTTCACGGTCGGATAGAGAGATTTTATATGTAGCAATCGATGCAGATAATAAGGATATTGACAATAGTTTGCAAACTATTAATGACAATCATATTTCTATTTCAGAAGGCATTATTAAATTGTCTACTATTGCAAATCAGACACAGTCACAACAACTATTAAAAAAATTAGATAAGCAATATACATCATATACCGATACAGAGTCTAAAATCATTCAATTGATAAAGGCAAACGGTTCGAGTGCAGAATTAAATGAATTGATGGATGAACAAAGAACTAAGAGATTAGAAGTGTTATCTACACTTGATGAATTTAAAGAATATCAAGAGGGTATTATGATTGATACGTTGAAAAGTTCTCAACAAACGTACAATGATATGATTAAATTTACTATATTTGCTGTGTTCTTTAGTATTCTGGTTATTTCTACCATACTTAGTTGGATGATTAGAAGCACGTCTAAGGAGCTTCAATCTATTACAAAAGTGATTCAAAAGATAAATTTTAAAAATTTATCTGCTATTCCTAGAATCACGATTCATACAAAAGATGAAATTGGAGAAATTGCTAGTTCATTCAATGAAATGGCCGGATCATTAGAAGAGTATAATCAGAAAGAAAAAGATTTCACTCAAAAAATTAGTGAACAGAACTGGATGCAAACAGGTCTTGCAGAAATTGCAACGATGTATCAACGTATAGTGGATATAGAAGAGTTAGGTAAACGACTAATTACAAGACTAGCACCTATGGTCGGCGCATCCTTCGGTGTATTTTATATCCGCCGTGGTCAAGGAGAAGATACACGTTTTGTTAAAACTGCTTCCTACGCTGGTGAAGGCAATGAGGCTGGTAGAAGAGAGTTTCAAATTGGTGAAGGTTTAATTGGACAATGTGCCATAGAAAAAAAATCACAGATTATCACTGATATACCAGATAATTATCAATTGATTACAACTGGATTAGGTAATGTAAATCCTAAAAGTATTATTATAATGCCAGTTATTTTTGAAGATGAAGTCGTAGGTATATTGGAAATGGCAAGTCTAGAATCGTTCACTAACCTACAGCAAATCTTCTTACAACGTGTTTTAGAGACACTAGGTATTACGATCAATAGTGTGCAGGGTCGAATGGAAATAGAGCGATTATTAAAAGAATCACAAGCTCAAACAGAGGAGCTTCAAGCTCAGTCAGAAGAACTACAATCGCAGTCTGAAGAGTTACAAGCACAATCAGAAGAATTGCAATCTCAAGCAGAAGAATTGCGAATGATTAATGAACAGTTATCTGAGAGAACTCATGATGCTGAAGAAAAATCTCGGGAACTTGAAGAAGCAAAAATCAACCTAGAGGAACATGCTGAAGAACTAAGAAAAAGTTCAAAATACAAATCAGAATTCATGGCTAATATGTCACATGAGTTAAGAACGCCATTAAATAGTATTTTAATTTTATCTGAGATGTTGGAAACTCCAGAAGATAACAGCTTGGATGAGGAAAAACAAGAGTTTGCTCGAATCATTCACTCATCAGGACAAGACTTATTGAAGTTAATCAATGATATATTGGATTTATCAAAAGTTGAAGTAGGGAAATTAAAAGTCCAATTTGATGAAATGAATATGAGTGAAGTTCCAGAGTTGTTACATCAGAACTTTGATCATGTAGCCTTAAAAAAGGGTTTGAATTTTACTGTTGTAAAGGATGAAAATGTACCAAATATATTCTTTACTGACCAACAGCGTTTTCAACAGATTCTGAAAAACTTATTATCCAATGCCTTTAAATTTACACATGAAGGTGCTATTTCAGTTCATATTAAAAATGCTGAAAAAGAAAATATTAAGAAGTTGGCACATACCGAAATTACGGACGAATGGATTGAAATTAGTGTTAAAGATACTGGAATAGGTATTACTAATGAAAAACAAAAAATAATTTTTGAAGCATTTCAACAAGGTGATGGAGCAACAGAGAGAAAATATGGTGGGACTGGCTTAGGCTTGTCTATCAGTCAGGAATTCGCTAAATTACTTGGAGGATGGGTTTTTGTCGATAGTGAAGAAGGCAAAGGAAGTGTCTTTACTTTATTATTACCAAATTTACCTAGTGGCATTGACTTACCTTTAGATGAAGAAGTCGATTCTTCAGTGTTAACTGTAGCAACAAATGAAAATGTGATTACAGAAAAAATAGAACCAGATCAAATAAATCAGGAAATACAGCAACTAACACAAGCGAACAAAAATATGTTATCAAATAAGACGGTACTTATTGTGGATGATGACCACCGAAATATTTTTGCTCTAAGAAATGCTTTAGAGTCTCAAGGGATGGAGATTATTTCAGCTGAAAATGGATTTGAATGTTTAGAAATTCTTAAAGAAAAAAATTCTGTAGATGCTGTTTTAATGGACATAATGATGCCTGTTATGGATGGTTATGAAACTATGCGCAATATTCGTAGTCAAGAAATGTATCAAGAGCTTCCAATTATCGCTCTTACAGCAAAAGCGATGAAAGGCGATAGAGAAAAATGCTTAAAAGCCGGCGCATCAGATTACATTAGTAAGCCATTGAAAATAGATCAGTTATTATCTGTTCTTCGTGTATGGCTGGCAAAGTAATTAATAGAGCAGGCTAGAAAGGGATTATTGTGAAAGACTTATTAACTACCGAAGAAAAAGAGAATATTGAAATTGATTTATTACTTCAAGCTGTTTATAGTGTTTCGGGTTTTGACTTTCAAAAGTATATGCGTTCTTCGATTAAAAGAAGAATTATCAATCGAATGAGACAAGAGAAAATGGAGAAAATTAGCTCTTTAATAGAAAAGGTTTTATATGAAAAAGGGTTTGTCGAAAAGTTAATAGATGACTTTTCTATACATGTTACTGAAATGTTTCGTGACCCAGAATTTTTCAAAGCTTTCCGATTAAAAGTTGTGCCATTTCTTAAAGAATTTCCTACTATACGTATATGGCATGCAGGTTGTTCAACTGGTGAAGAAGTATTTTCTATGGCCATATTGCTAAAAGAGGAAGGGCTTTATGATCGTACGAAAATATATGCCACAGACATAAATGAAAAAGTGATATTACAAGCTAAAGAGGGTATTTTACCATTAAATCAGATGCAATCATATACCAAGAATTATTTGACTGCAGGTGGTAAACAAGAGTTTTCAAAGTATTATTCCACTGATTATCAAAATGCCTACTTAGATGCAGCTTTATTGAAAAATATTGTATTCTTTCAACACAATTTGGTTACAGACGGCTCATTTAATGAATTTCATGTTATTATTTGCCGTAATGTCATGATATATTTTACAGGTGAACTACAAAATAGTGTGAATCAGTTGTTTTACGATAGTCTTTGCCACGATGGTTTTATCGGTATAGGCAGTAAAGAAACATTACGTTCATCTGTTTTCTCCGAAAAATATAAGGAGATAGCAAGTCAAGAGAATATTTATCGAAAAATATAACAACTCAGGGTCGCAGAAGCGGCCCTTGTTTGTTGAGTAAATGTTTAGCGGAGCCGAATAAAAGGTAAAAGATATTATAATTAAAACAATTGATTATAAGTAAATAATAATAGAAACTCCCCCAAACAAAAGCAAGTTTTAGATTGATATATATCAATAATTGTTAAGTACTTATGGGCGGAGTAGGATTCATAAGCTAAAGGGGCTAAAAGAATGACGATTTTAATCGTGGATGATAACCAAGTAAACCTTTTCTTAGTTGAAAATATACTAAAACGCGCAGGGTATAACGATTACCGTTCACTTTCATCAGCCCAAGAAATGTTTGACTATTTAGGGGTTGATCAAGAATATCCAAAAGAAACAGAAGTAGACATTATACTTCTTGATATTATGATGCCGGAAATGGATGGCATTGAAGCTTGCCGACGCTTGCAGAATATTCCCCATTTGAAGGATATCCCAGTTATTTTTGTGACTGCATTGGAAGACTCTAATAAGGTAGCGGAGGCACTCGGTGTAGGTGGAATAGATTACATAATGAAGCCCATCAATAAAATTGATCTACTCGCTAGAATTCGTGTAGGTCTGCGTTTAAAGTATGAAAAAGATTGGCATAAAGAACAAGATAAAAAGCTAAGAGATGAACTGGATTTATCGATGCAAGTACAAAGTAGTTTATTAAGTGAGCCAATTATCAATGAACAACTAATGATAAAGGCATCATATCTACCTGCAAACAAGCTTGCAGGTGATATGTATTATTGGCAACGGATTGATGAAAATCGATACGGTGTAATTATTTTAGATATGATGGGACACGGTATCTCAGCGTCTCTTGTATGTATGTATATATCTTCAGTACTGCGAGATGCCATTCGGAAGAATACTGATCCAGAAGCAATTATAGTTGAGTTAAACAGGTGGATGAACGTACTTAATAAAAAAGACAATCCTGTGCAGTATTATTTTACAGCCATTTATATGATTATTGACACGAAGGAAAAAACAGTAGAGTACGTTAACGCAGGGCACCCACCCGGCTTTGCCTATGTTGATGATGAAAAAGTGGTATCGCTTTCGAAAGGATCTTGTCCAGTTGGTTTTTTTAATGAAATGAAAATAAGTAAAGATATTGTTCATTACAATGAGAGAATTCAGCTGTTGATTTTTACGGATGGTGTGATGGAATCTCTTGATAATGAAGAGACTGATGGGTTGGATGCAATAAAAGAAGCCATTTCGGAGCGTTGGGTAGATTGTGAAGTAATTGAACCAATTGATATTGTAATGCCTAAAGCATTACAACTTGATCAACCGGATGATATGTGTGTTGTTTTAATTCAGGCAGGTAGTCCGTTATGTTAATTTGGTCTTGGTAATATATAAGGGAATATGGTTTTTATATCTTTGTTAGGGTAAATTAGATTTGCATATAACTGATTTTATGGATGCTCTATTTATCCGAACTATTTATATAAAAAACATATAAACCCCCGTAAAGTGGACTTAATAGTGTCCATTTTACGGGGGTATTTTTTATCTTAATATCGGGTATTGTGATTTATATATTTACCAGAGTTTATATCCCTTAGATCCCAACGGAGCATTTGAGATAATATCAAAGATCGGGAAGCTGTACGCGATTAATACTAGTGCAACAAGAATCACTATCCAAAGTTTAAAGTTTTCCAAAATTGCTGGGGTTTTTTCTGCGTTTGGAGCAACTTCTGCTATCGGGAATTCTTCTTGACCTTTAGGTGCGAACCAGCAAAGTTTCACAAAAATATAAAGGAATAGTAGAATACCGATGAATAGAAGCGTGCCACCCACAGCTTGTGCAATTTGATAAGATATCCATGTACTAGCAATATCAGCACCGCCATAATCAGAGAATGCAGAACGTCGTGGTGCGCCAAGTAAACCAGCTACGTGCATTGCACTTGACATGATACCCATACCAACTACCCAAACGATTGCTTGAATAATACCTAACTTATTCATTTCTTTAGTTAATGTACGGCCAGTTAAGTGAGGTACTAACCAATAACAAGCGCCAAAGAAAGTTAATACAACGGCTGTAGCAACTGTTAAATGGAAGTGACCTGTTACCCAAATTGTATTGTGGATTAACTGGTTCATCTGGTAAGAAGCATTGACAATACCGCCTGCTCCTCCTGGGATGAATACTAACATACCTAGGAAAGGTACAAAGAATCGCGCATCTCCCCAAGGTAATTGTTTCAACCAACCGAATAGGCCTTTACCGCCTAATGCTCTACCACGTATTTCAAATGTAGCGAATAGAGAAAAAGCAGTTAATAGTGAAGGAATAACAACCATCATAGTTAAAATCACTTGTAAGAATTTCCATGATCCGTCAACACCAGGTTCAGTTAATTGGTGATGAAGACCTACAGGAACTGAGAACAATACGAACATAATAAATGACAAACGAGATAATGCATCAGAGAAAATTTTGCCACCAATTACTTTAGGAACAACTACATACCAAATCATATAGGCAGGTAATAACCAGAAGTAAACAAGCGCGTGACCAAATGACCAGAAAAGAGTACGAGATAATAGAATATCAACACGTTCTACTAAACCTAATGACCATGGAAGTAGCTGGAATAGTACTTCAGAAGCTACACCAATTGTTGCCACGAACCACATTAAGTTGTTACAAACGACCATAAATGAAAGTAAAGGTGTAGTTTGCCCTTTATTTTCTTTTCGCCATTGCATCCATCGTAGTGCTTGGCCAAGACCTCCAATCCAAGAACCTACAACTACTAATGTTAAGCCTAAATAGAAAATCCAGTGCGCTTGCAACGGTGCATAGAACGTATATAGAACTGATGCTTCATTTAATAGCACCATAGCTGATGCCATTGCAGTACCAGCAGTCATAGTCCAGAAGCCGATCCAGCAAAGTAGACGCTGTTTCGCTGATAATGCACCTGAAGTACGACTAACAGCAGCAATTTGGAATCCATAAATGAAGAATGTTGTTAATATTAAGCCCAATAAAACACCGTGGACAGTTAGAACTTGGTAATAACCAATGCCCCATGGTAATTTAAATTCGCCAGATCGAACAAGTACTTGTAAAAGACCTGCAGTTCCACCTAATAAAAGAGCGATCATAGCTACATAAATATGAGCCATGGCTATTTTTGAATCTTTACGATCTACTTGCATTAAATCATTAACTTTATTGGAAACCTTCCCAACAAGATTTTGTTTATTTACATCTGCTTTTGATTTATTAGCTAATGCTTGACTCATTCTGGTTCCACCACCTTAAGCATAGAATGCATTTGAGCATGACCTACACCACAATACTCATTACAAACGATTAAATACTCGCCAACTTTATCAACGGTTGTTACATATTCTGAAATGTATCCAGGTTCTAACATCATATTAATATTTGTACCAGCAACCTCGAAACCATGTACAACATCTTTTGAAGTTGCGATGAATTTAACTTTAGCGCCAACAGGTACTTCTAAAATAGGAGGATCATAGTAAAATGCTGAAGCAACTACAACGGCTTCATAATCCCAATCTTTTCCTTCCACTTTATGGACACCTGGGTTATTGAATGGAGCGATTTCATCTACTTTTTCGTAGTTAATCGTATTTTTTGCACTTGGTGGGTGGCTACCGTTATGAAAGGCCATGATACCAGTAATTAATAAGAACACTATAAGTGAGCCAACACCGAATGCAAGCCAATACTTTTCGTATTTATGAAGATGCATAATTTTCCCTTCCTTCTTTCAGTTTAAAAGCGATCAAGAAATAGTCCAAAACAAAGACCCCAAACTACAACTATAAAGACCCCTAATGCCATAACTAAGTAAAAAGTTCCTTTTAAGTTGCCGTCGGAATGATTTTTGTTAGCCATATTGAACCCTCCCTTATCAATTGAATTAATCCTAAATTCCCTGTGTTCATCATATAAAAATAAGCTTTTGTGGGATGTGATAAATATCACACTAAAGCATGTGAAATGTGAATGAAGTGTGAAATGACATGAAATATTGTAGAAATTATGAAGGGGAAATGGGTATGCTAATATATTGGGGCAAAAAAAAAGCGTCTAGCTCAATTCATTGAACAAGACACTCAAATACTATTCATTTGTATCTATAGTTAATAAGATGATTAGTTTACCAATGTTATCAATTGTTACAGGCAGTTTAAAAGCGTGTTGGAAACCGTATAATTTTGTATGTCCGACCATAACAGTTGGAGGTGTAATATCTAAATCCAATTCTTTTTCTGCTGCAAACGTACAGAGGTTACCAGCAATCATATTACCGAATTCACCTGTAAAGGATTCTAGCATGGCGCCTTCTAAGGTCATCCCATACATACCTGCGCCGATTGCACTAAATGTTTCAGGTGTTGAATCAATTATGATCCGCCCTTTCAAATCACCAACCATGCCAATAAGCACACCAATTTCATTTTGTTCGTAAGGGTCTGATGTGATAGTTGGAGATGCTACTTGAATTTGATAAGGAATAACTGATTTTAGTGCGTTTATAGTACCGTTCAAGACGGCTTGTATTTGAATAGAAGTACTCATTTAAACACTCCCGATACGTGACTTTATTTCTATAATAACATGCGAGTTTAAAAAATTGAATTAATACTTGACGAAGAGGATGATTTTCATTATCATTAAGATAGATGAGAATGATTTTCATATTCATTACATATACTTAACGATCAAATAAAAGGGAGCGGTCAAAGTGATATTTGCATTTATTGGAGCTACAGTATTAATCTACGGTGCAGTTAGTAAATATGTTTTCACTCAAACAACCGCACATTTAAAATAACGACAAAATCCTCCCGTAATTGGGAGGATTTTTTTGTTTGTCGTTTTCCTTCTACATGTTAGAATGAGTTTATTACATATTAAAGGAGTTAAAGCCTTTCATGACAGTATTTGATCAGCAACTTCAACAATTATTAAAGCAAACAGCAATGCAATATTTGATTTACAAAAATAACGCAGATGAGGAGCGTTTGCAAAAAACGACGCTTTTTGCAAATAAACTATTAAATAAAGAATATATGATTGGCTTTGCTGGCCATTTCTCTGCAGGGAAATCGAGCATGATTAACGCATTAACAGGAGATCAGCTATTACCCTCTAGTCCAATACCTACGAGTGCAAACGTTGTTAAAGTACATAAATCTGAAAGCGATTACGCAATTGCCTTTTTAACAGGACAAGATCCAGTGAAATTCACTGGAGATTATGATATTAAAACAGTCAAGGCCTTCGCTAAAAATGGAGCACTCGTATCGCAAATTGAAATCGGCCATTCAAAATCAGTCCTACCTGATGGCGTAACAGTAATGGATACTCCAGGAGTAGACTCGACGGATGATGCTCATCGCATGTCAACCGAATCAGCACTACATTTAGCAGATATCGTGTTTTACGTTATGGACTATAACCATGTTCAATCAGAATTAAATTTTCAATTTACAAAACAATTAATGAAATTTAACCCAAATGTTTATCTAATCGTCAATCAAATTGATAAACACAAAGATAATGAACTTGATTTTACAGAATTTGAGCAGTCTGTTCATACTTCTTTTGCAAATTGGGGAGTTGTTCCAAAAGGTATTTTCTTTACTTCTCTACGTGAACTCGAGCATCCACATAATGATTTCCAAACAGTCAAGGAAATTGTTATGAGTAGTATGGATGGTTGGCAAGAGCAGTTAGTTGAGACGGCTAAAAAGACTTTACAACAATTGAATAAAGAACATGAAGAATATTTACAAGATACAAAACAAGAAATCTTCGATATAAATGAAGAAATTCTGCCATTTTCAGATTGGGAAAATCGCCAAGAGTTAAAAGATCAATACGCCAATATCCAGCGTCAATTAGAACTTTACTCTGTTGAAAAATGGAAAAAATCCTTTGAACAACAACGTGAAGAGTTACTCAATAATGCTGGTATTATGCCTTATGAGCTACGTGATAAGCTAAAACTCTACTTAGAAAGTATGCAAGAAGACTTTAAGGTAGGGATGTTCTTTTCAGCAAAGAAAACTGCTGCTGAAAAAGAATTACGTAAAGAAGAGCTTTACAAACTCTATCAGTCGATTATTACATCACAAATTTCAGGTCATATGCTGTCATTGATGAAAAATTCATTGAAGGACGTTGGCGCATTAACTGATGATGTATCTCTTGAAATTGATACAATTGAATTCAACGTACCTTTTGAAACAATTCAAGATCAAGTGAAAAAAGATGCCTTAGCAACTGGTGACGGGTTGTTGAATTTTGCTAACCGTGTATCAGAAGCAACAAAGCGTTGGTTTATTAGAACAACTGATGAATGGAAAGATGACAAGGCAACTTTTGTAGAGCAATTATCTTTTGGCTCTGTTGAACCGTTGAAGAAAAAACAAGAAGTACTATCTGAAAAAGTAACAGTCATTAAAGAAATCGAGCATGTTGAAGAACAGGAGCAGTTTTATGCAAAAAAATCAGCAGCTGCTACAACAGTATTAAATAAGGATGCAGATAATTGTGTTGAAATGTGGACAAAAGAGCATTCAGAAGCTTTTGCGCAAATACGATTATTCGACCCTGCGATGTTACAACAAGAGGAAGATATTCTAATAGAAGAAAAACATACTGAAGATGCTGACGATGTGGAGACTATACAAACAGCTATTGCAGTTAAGCAAGCAATACATACAGCTAATGCTGTGGCGAATGTCCAAGGATTTAAAGAGGTATCAAATTATCTCAAAAATAAAGTAGAACGCCTTAATAAAAAGGATTTTACAATTGCGTTATTTGGAGCATTTAGTGCTGGTAAATCATCATTTTCTAATGCACTTATGGGTCAACAAGTTTTACCTGTTTCTCCAAATCCAACGACAGCAGCAATTAACAAAATTCGACCTGTCTCACCAGAACATCCTCATGAAACGGCTGATGTTCGATTAAAAACAACTGACCAATTACAAGCTGACATTATTTCGTCTTATGAGGCGATTGGTATGCATGTGACATCTTTAGAAGAAGCATTCAATAAAGCTACTGAAGGATTACAAATGGAATTAGACGATGAGAGATTACATGTCCATAAGTCTTTCATCCGTGCTTTCGCACAAGGATATGAAGAATTTAAAGAGCAGTTAGGAACAACTTTACGCACAAATCGAGAGGATTTTGAAAAATTTGTAGCAGAAGAAAAACGTAGCTGTTTTGTTGATTCCATTGATTTCTATTTTGATTGTGAATTAACAAGAATGGGTGTCACATTAGTAGATACCCCGGGGGCAGACTCTATTAACGCCCGCCATACTGGTGTTGCATTTGATTACATTAGAAATGCTGATGCTATTCTATTTATTACGTATTATAATCATGCATTTGCGCGAGCAGACCGTGAATTCTTGATTCAATTAGGTCGTGTAAAAGATGCTTTTGAGCTGGATAAGATGTTCTTCATCGTAAATGCTATTGATCTTGCGTCAAATAAGGAAGAAGAGGGAGAAGTTAAAACTTATGTACAGCAAGAGTTGCAACGCTTCGGTATTAGAAAACCTCGATTATTTGGTGTGTCTAGTTTACTTGCATTAAAAGAAAAAGTAGAAAAAAATAATTTCGAATCAGGAATGAAACCGTTTGAAGATGCATTCCATCATTTCTTATCTGAAGAGTTGAGCTCTTTAGCAGTTCAAGCTTTAGTAGAAGAAACGGACAAAACACAAAACCGTCTCGCTTCACTTATTAAGCAAACTGAAGACAATATGCAACGTAAAGACGAACGCCTTGTGGAACTGACGAAACTTGAGCAATTTATTCATACTCGTTTCGAAAAATCAGGTGCAGCCGTTATTAAAAAAGATGTTGAGCAAGAATTATCAGAGCTGATGTACTATGTATTACAGCGAGTTTATTATCGCTTTGCAGATTTTTATAATGAAGCGTATAATCCAGCAACATTCGCAGGGAAATCATCAGCAACGGCATTACAATTAGCATTAAAAGAATTATTACAAAGCTTAAGCTTTGATTTAGAACAGGAAATGCGTGTTACAAACTTCCGTATTGCGAAGTTTATCCATAAAAAGGTGACTGAGCGTTATATCGAAGATGTAAGAAAATTAAAAGATGTAAATGATAGCTTCTCATTTACGCCATTTGAAACAGAAGAGCCAGCAATACTTGAATTTGTAGGCCCATTTGAACAAACTGCACCGTATGAATCTGTTAAATCTCATTTTAAAAATAATAAAGCATTCTTTGAAAAAGGCGATCGATTGAAATTAAGAGAAGCATTAGAACAATTAACAAAACCCGACGCTCAACAATATTTGAACACGGAAGCAAAACGTTTAAATAATTGGTCAGAATCACTTATAACTACTGAAGCGGAAAGTTTACGTCATCATTTAAGTGCTCAAGCAACAGAGCAAATTGCAACAGAACGTGAGCTTTTACAAGAAGAAAGCAAGCTTGCTGAATGGAAAAAAATCTACGCATCACTATTTGAGGGAGTTGTGAAGTAATGGGAAACGTGTTTATTTCAATTAAGGATATAGACATGAACAATGTCATTTGGATCGATGCACGATTTAATTTGCAAAATGCAGAAGAAGGGCGAAAACTATATGGTCAAGAACACGTTAAAGGCGCAGTATACTGGGATTTAGAAAAAGACCTTTCAGACATGACAAAAGACGAGGGTCGTCATCCAATGCCTGACAAAGAACAGTTACGGTCTCTGTTTGAAAGAAGCGGTTTACAATACGATACGGACAAAACAATCGCTGTCTACGATCAAGGGGCTTCACCTTTTGCAACACGTGCATGGTGGATGCTTCAATATGGTGGTTTTAAAAATGCTAAAATAGTAAAAGAAGGCTACGTTGTCATAAAAGAAGCAGGTATTGCTGTTCAATCAGGAGAAGAAGTAATAACAACAACTACTCTTAAACCAAGATGGCAAGATGACCTTTATGTAAATCGTACAGGTGTTAAAGAGATAGTTGATGGGAAAGTAAAAAAAGTGCTACTAGATGCGCGCGCTGAAGCGAGATATTTAGGGCAAATAGAGCCGATGGATAAAGTAGCGGGTCATATTCCAGGTGCACGTAATTTTGATTGGGAGCAATTAAAAGCAGATGGGGTATTAACAACAAATCAGAAACTGCATGATGTTGTAAAGCAAGATGAACAAATAGTAGTTTATTGTGGTAGTGGTGTAACGGCATCACCATTATTCGCAATTCTAAAAGAAGACGGGTATTCAAACGTACAACTGTACACAGGTAGTTATAGTGATTGGATTACAGAATATGCACCTGAAAAAGGAATTTCAAAAAAATAATTGATTCAATTATAAAAGCAAAATAAAAAAGCGAGCAAATGTATGATTTTGCTCGCTTTTTGCGCATTCATAACATAATTTTCTCCATTTTCACATATGCTATTAGAGTCTGTCCTAAGTTTTTACTTTCCATTTATTTATATAAGAGTAGAATAGTAAACGATATCTAACTAGAAAGAAGGAGAAAAAATGGATGCAGTTTTCATAACAAAAATCTTATCCATTATATTACTAGACATTGTTTTAAGTGGTGACAACGCTGTAGTCATTGCATTAGCATGTCGAAACTTACCAAAAAGACAACGGAAAAAAGCCATATTTATTGGTACTGCAGGAGCCATTATTTTACGCGTAGTACTTACATTCGCTGCTGTATGGTTATTACAAATTCCATTAGTTAAATTAGTTGGTGGTTTATTATTATTCTATATTGCACTGGATTTATTAAAATCTGAAGGCGAAGATCCTAATTTGAAAAGTGGTAGCTCAATATTTGCAGCTATCCGAACGATTATCATCGCGGATTTCGTTATGAGTTTAGATAATGTGTTAGCAGTAGCTGGTGTTGCAGATGGACATATGGGTTTAGTTATACTTGGACTTGCTGTAAGTATTCCACTCATTGTATTTGGTAGTCAGTTAATAATTAAATTAATGGAAAAATTCCCGATTCTTATTTGGGTAGGTGCTTTAATGATTGCTTATACAGCCGGGCATATGATAGTTGCGGACAAGTACGGTGCACAATTTGTAGATCGAACGTTTCCTCAAATGGCCATTATCATCCCAATTATGAGTATGATCTTATTAGTCATTTTGGGCATTTGGATCAAAAACCGACAAACACAATATACTTCTAGATAAGCCTGTATAATAAAATAATTACATAGGCAATAGACGCGACTTTTTAATTTTTATTATAAAGTCGCGTTTTTATATGCAGAAAAATCATGTCTGTGACATATTACCTGTTTTAAAAAATAAATGAGTATTTCAACTTTTTTACATAGTATTATTTTGTCGTAATTCTATTGAGAATAATATAATTGTTACAAAAAAATGAATGAAAAAATGATTTTTTATTAATGAAATCATTAAAAAACGTGTAATTTCTAAAAGTATTATAAGTTCTTATATATTTATCTTTATAGATTTTGTCGTAATGCATATAACTTTTAACCTATTTCTGAATTGGTTTAAAAGTCGTTTAAAAGATCGATTTACGGGATTATATAACTAGTTAGGGGAATTTTGATTTTTGTAAAAAAACAAAAACGATTTTTTAACCATTTTTTAACCTTTAACAATTAATCTAATGTTGTAAACAAATTTGTAACATCCAAATTTTTCGGCTGATAATTTGAATAATGTATAGAAAATGTTTGCTCATTTTGAATGCGTTTTAATTTAGGAGGAGTCACATGCAAGTAAATGTAATGGAAAGAACTACTTTTTACTTGAAGTATGGAAAAAGATTGTTGGATTTAATTGTTGCTAGTATTCTTTTACCAATTATCACAATGTTAATTCTGGTTATATCTTTTTTATTGCTAGTTTTCTCAGGCAGACCGATCTTCTTTAAACAGTATCGGACAGGTTTACATTTTGAAGAATTTAAAATTTGGAAATTTCGAACAATGAAATGCCATCAATTAGGAAAAGAAGAAAAGAACTGGCAGGAAGGCGTTCCAGATGATTTCGTTTTTAAAGGTGCTCTAGATTCACGTGTCACAACAATAGGTAAATTATTAAGGAAATGGAGTTTAGATGAATTACCTCAAATAATTAATGTATTAAAGGGTGAAATGAGTTTAGTAGGACCAAGACCTGAAATACCTGATATTACTTCTTTTTATAATGCCGTTCAGTCAAGAAGATTATATTTGAAGCCAGGTATTACCGGATTAGCACAAATAAATGGGCGTTCCGATATATCACATGGTCAGAAAGTTGAGTATGACATTGATTATGTAGAAAACTGCTCTTTTGTACTAGATATCAAAATATTAATACGTACAATTCGTGTTGTTTTCAATGGGGAAGGGGCGTATTAAAAATAATCGGAGGATGTCATGAATAAAGAAATTACAATTTACGAATTATGGTATTTAGTCGTTCGCTATAAATGGAAAATGCTCATTTTCACCCTGTTGGGCCTAATATTAGGGGCAGGTATTTGTTTCAACATCCCACAAAAATATGAAGCACGAACAGATTTGTTGATTAAACCGATTACTACTAATTCAAATCAACCTCTGACTTCTTCAGAAATTGATACAACATTGCGTCTAATGAATACCTATAAAGAACTACTCTCAAGTAATCTTATGCTAGATTTATTAAATGAAAAATTAGATAAGAAAATGTCGAAATCCGATTTCATGAATAATATTTCCATAGTTTCAGAAGAGAATTCACAGATTATTTCCATTGTTGTAATGGAAAACCAACCACAAAGAGCAACTATAATTGCTAATACATTTGCTACTCTTTTCAAAGAACAAATAGGTGTTTTATTTCATCTTAATAATATTCAATTGCTTCATAATGCAGCTTTAGGTGAAGCTCCAAATATTGTTTCACAATATAGTTTATATAGTGGAACAGGTGCTTTGTTTGGGTTGTTCATTTCATTGATATTGATTTTTATTAGAGAAGTATATAAACCTAAGTTGGATGGGCAAAAGAAACTTGAGCATGTTGAGCAAACGTATTTAAGTGATGTCCCACGAATGAAATGGTGGTGGAAACCAGAACGTAAAAGGGAGGTATTGGCAGACCATATTCACTTTGTCGGTTCGATTTTGGAAATTCATTTACGCTCTTCAAATACAAAAACGTTTGTTGTCACAAGTAATGGTAAAAAGGAAGGTAAAACACTAATCGCAACCGAGCTTGCCAAACACTTTGCAAATGACAATAAAAAAACAATTTATGTGGATGCGAACTTGCGTCAAGGAGCAAATACGACAAGTTTATGTGCAAGAAGTTTAACGAAAGGGTTAGCGCATTATCTTGCTGAAGACATCGAACTAGAAGAAATAACACAACCGACAGTAAATCAGTATTTGCAGGTTATATGTGCAGGGCAACATATAAAAAATCCAATTGCCTCTTTTAGCTCTAAAAAAATGTCAAACACAATTGAAAAATTAGAACAAATCTATGATGTCGTGATAATTGATACCGCTTCACTTCAAGTATCTGATGCCTTAATACTCACAAAAATCGTAGATGGTTATGTATACGTAGCAAATACAAGAAAAACATTTGTACGACAAGCATCTATTGATTTTGAAAAGTTGAAAAATTTACAAGGAAGGTTAATAGGGGTTGTCTTGAATGAAGCATGAAAGAGGGGGTTTTATGAAAAAATGGCTTCAAACACAGATACAAAACCGCTTTATTAAAAGCTTGTGGGTACTAATTGCAGGAGCAGCGGTTTCTAATATTGTCGTTTTAATCATGACGCCTATTTTAACAAGAATTTATAAGCCAGAAGATTTTGGCGTATTATCTGTATTCACCGCTTTGTTATATTTGTCCATGATCATCGTATCGATGCGTTATGAAAGTGCATTAATGCTACCAAAAGAGGAAAAAGACGCGCTTCCTTTATTATGTATATCATTATTCTCTGTATTTATAGTTAGTACATTAGTGTGCTTGATTTTACTAATACTACCTATTGCAACATGGTTAAATATTGAAAGTGCGGAACCGTATTTTTGGATTTTAGCTATTAGCTTACTATTTGTTGGGATCTATCAGGCACTGAATATTTGGGCACTACGATTAGAAAAGTACAGTGAAATTTCATATGCTAAGCTCGCAATGAATGGTGGACAAGCAGGTAGCCAATTAGGGTTTGGTCTAATCAAGTTCGGTGTTATTGGCTTGCTTATTGGTGAGGTACTTGGTCGAGTGATTGGATCAATATATTATATTTGGAAGTTTCGAAAAGATATAGTTCATTCATTTCGTAATAACCCAGGCATACTTTGGCAGGTGATGAAACGATACAAGAACTTCCCTCTAATTTCTAGTTGGAGTGGATTGATGTATAGCCTAGGTACCCACCTCCCAACATTATTTTTAGCTGCCTATTTTGATGTTGTCACTGCGGGGTATTTCTTTTTAGCTCAAAAATTGTTGACAGTACCTGAAAATCTACTTGGCTATTCCGCTTCGCAAGTTTACTTTACACAAGCGGCACAAATCGTCCGTGTAGGTGAGAGTATCAACCAATATTTTTGGGAAACAATTCGTAAACTATTTATTATAAGTGCCTTATCACTAATCATAATCGATTTTGCGGCACCTTATTTATTTGAAATGATATTTGGTCCAAATTGGATTCTATCGGCCACATTTGTTCAAATTTTATCGGTTATGTATTTAACGAAAATAGTCATAGCTCCTTTAAACGGTATTTTCTATATATATGAAGCGTTACTATTTCAAATGGCGGGTGAATGCATTCGATTTGGTTTAATTGTGCTTGCCATTGGAATTTCATATGTCTACGCATTCACGGATATTGAGGCATTATGGTGTATCAGTCTATTAACAGCTCTTGGCTATATTGTCTGTGGCGTCTTTGCATGGATTGTTATAAGTAAATCTAGAGAGCCAGAAATGGTGCTTGAAAATGGCTGAACGCTTACCAAGTAGTTTACAATGGGTACTTTTTCTTGCAGTACTACTCAGTAGCATAGTCATGTTCGAACCAGCACCAACAGATGTCATGATGTGCATAGTGACTGTAATGGCAGTAGTTTATGGGGTATTACGTTATAGTGCAAGTCAATCGTTTGGTGTATTTTGTATTTTATTACTTTTGCTTGCGAATATTTTGTCATTGTTCTTTGTGCAAAATACGAAGGTAGGTCTATTTTATTTTATTGTTACATTGTATTTAAGTGTGATGTGGTTTGGGATCGTTGGTTTAGGTGGTCGTTATTTTGAAAAAGTATTAAATACGATAATAGAGGCCTACGTTTTTACAGCAATTATCTGCGCGATCCTCGGGTTAGCTGTTTATTTTCAAATCATTCCAATTGTAAATGATTGGTTACTATTTGGACGAGTAAAGTTATTTTTTAAAGATCCGAATGTCTATGGACCATTTTTGGTATTACCTACTATATATGCCATTCTACGCTTTGAGCAAACGAAGCGATTCATTTGGCTGTGTTGTTTTTTTGTACTCGTAAGTGGTGTGACAATTAGTTTTTCGCGAGCGGCATGGCTCAATTTAGTAATTTCTATAGTCATATATTTAATATTTGCAAAACAAAGAGAGGGAATAAATCGTATTAAATTAGTAATTGCTATAGCTGTGATAAGTATAATATTACTAATATTTTATACCCAATTCACAGGGCTAGACGATCAACTTAGCGATCGAATGAGTCTGCAACATTATGATAATGACCGATTTGCTATGCAAAAAGAAGCTTTGATAACTGGTTTGAAAAATCCGACTGGCATAGGACCTGGACAATCAGAAATAATATTTCCTTTTGCACCACACAATCTATATGCTCGTATTTTAACAGAAAATGGTTTTCTAGGATTTATATCTTTCTGTGCATTTTTAATTGCTTCAATTATTAAAGGCTTTCAAAGCTCACGGCAATTGGGTAACTATAGTTCATATTATGTAATGATTAGTGCGGTTATTATCGGACATGTGGCAAATAGCCTTTTTATCGATAGTCTACACTGGCGGCATTTATGGCTTATATTATCACTTGCTTGGATTCCAATAAGACTAGAAAAGGAGGGGTAAATCTATGAAAATTGTTCAAATTGTAACGAAGTTGGATACAGTAGGAGGTGCACAGTCCCATGTACTTTCACTTACAAAACAACTCTGTTTGGATGGGCATGAAGTAATTATCATGACCTCACAAGGACAATTGATTGAGGAAGCAAAGAATGAAAAGAGTGCTAAAATTATTCAACTTCGTCATTTGAGGCGAAATATTAGTATGATGAATGATTACCGTGCGTTTTTAGAACTCCGTTTCTACTTACAGCAAATTGGGCCAGAATTAGTAGCGCTTCATTCATCTAAAGCGGGAGTTCTTGGTAGACTAGCAGCCTTTTCATTAAAAATCCCAACTGTTTTTACTGCTCATGGTTGGGCTTTTACCGAAGGAGTACAGCCATTAAAGAAATTATTATATAAACACATTGAGAAAATACTTGCTCCAAGAACTACAAAGATTATCGCTGTATCTAATTATGATCAGGAGCTTGCTGTACAAAAAAAGGTAGTTTCAAAAAATAAGATAACAACTATTCATAATGGTATTCAAAGTAATGACAAACAATCCCATTTTCATAATAATGTTCCTAAAATAGTGATGGTATCAAGGTTTGAGAAACCAAAACGACAGGACTTGTTGATTGAAGTATTATCTACCATGAAAGAACTAGAATGGTCATTGGAATTAATCGGTGATGGGGTAGAACTAGCTAATGTAAAAGATTTAGTTAAGCATAAGGGACTCTCTCATCGAGTAAGATTCCTCGGGGTTCGAAATGATATTGAAAACCAGGTTCAAGATGCGGATATATTTGTACTCTTATCAAATTTTGAAGGACTGCCGATTTCTATTTTAGAAGCGATGCGTGCGGGACTACCAGTTATTGCATCAGATGTAGGTGGTGTTGCAGAGCTAGTTATAGAAGGAAAAACAGGATATCTTGTAGACCAAAATGTTTTGAAGATACGAAAATGCTTGGTAAGAATGATAGAGGATAGACCTTTGAGGATAGAACTTGGGCAAGCAGGGCGTAATTTCTTTGAAGATCATTTTTTGTTCCAAAAGATGTACGACAATACAGTGAGCCTTTACAAGGAAGCGCTAATAGAAAAGAAGGTGAAAAGAAATGTTCAATTACTTGATCATAACCGCGCTTGAACAGTTAAAAGGATATAAAAAAGCGTGGGATGACATTCTTGAACAAGAGAAGAATACCAATCCGTTTATAGAATATGAGTGGATTTCAACTTGGTGGGCAACAATTGGTCAATCTAGTAATGTTGAGATTTATGTTGTAATGGAAGATAAAGAAGCAATCGCATTTTTCCCTTTAATGAGAGAAGAACATCTTGGCGTACAGAAGTTGACATTTTTGGCGGATGGTGTTGCTAATTATATGGATATCGTTGTGAAAACGGAAAATAAAAGAAACGTATTAACTTATATATTGGACGCATTATTAAAAAAAGAGGATGCATTATTACTGCAATTACACGGTATTTCGGAGGAAAGCGCAACAAGTAATATATTAGAGCTATTTTTGGTTGAAAATGGTTTCAAATATAGTTTTCACCGAGTAGTTACACCTTATTTACATTTTGACAAAGTAAATTTCCAGCAATTTATGCATAAACGACGAAAGAAACATGGTGTCGATCGCAGTGAGAAAAAGTTAGAAAGATTGGGAAATGTGCAGTACTATCCACTTCAAAGTAATGAAAAGTCTAAAATGTTCGGATTATTTGAAAGTAGATGGAAAAAAAAGATTGATACGAGTGGATTTGCTAGCACTGAACGCCGCCCCTTTTTCGAGGCATTACTACAGATACAAAATCATAACTTTAAAACAGAGGTAGATGCACTTCGTTTTGAACAAGAAATTATTGCATTTGCATATGGCTTTTCATGTAGAGGTAGGTATGTTGCATATACATTAGGGTTCGATTCGGATTTTTCAATGTTTGGACCTGGACGGTTAATTGATCGTAAAAAGCTATTGCAGAGTTATGAAGAAGGGAAAAAAATATTTGATTTTAGTATAGGATATGAAAAATATAAATTTGATTGGCATACAGATGTCACATTTACTCGAACATTTATAATAGCTGGAGCTAATAAAAAAGCTAAACGCCAAAAAATATTACTCAGTTTGGGAGCATCAGTTAAAGAAAAAATCAAACAACATCAGCCCTTTGTTAAATTTAAGCGTGATATTTTAGGGAAACTAATCTATAATTTGCGTTCAAAAAAGGAGTGGTTAAAGAGTATTTTTTCTATTTGTCAATGGCGTACGTGGCAACTTTATGAACTTGAAAAAGGAACTAAACTATATGAGAAATTGCTATACGAAAAATTGGCTTTGAAGAATCTTTTATATTCACAAAGAAGAGCAGAGGCTATTCTACTTAGTTATCAAGGTTTTGAACTTTATGGCGAAGACAGCAATTGGGAGTTTCAAGTCCATAAATCAGTATATAGGAATCAAACATGGCAAAAAGGATTCGAATTACCGGTGACAAATAGTGTGTTTATTGATGGATGGCAAGAGCAAGATTTAGAACAAATATGCCGATCCTTTAACAACGAAACAATATATGTAATCTCGAAAATGTCAGAATGGAAAAAACGTCGTACCTTGAAAAAAAAGGGGTTTAAAAATGTCGGCGTTGTCCATCAGTGGAAGTTTCTACAGTTTGAAGGATTGAAGAGAAAAAAGCTATTACAAAAGGAGGGAGCCCGTTATTCTATCTATTAATAGACAATGGTTAGGCATGGAAATACAGCATATATATTTTGCGGATTATGAGGCACTCCCATCAAAAGCACAATTAGTAGGTTACACGTATGCATTAAAACAACGTCGTTTTTTGAAAGAGTTAAAAACAGTTTGGATTGATTTAACGGAAAACAAGGAAATATTATTTGGTCAGTTGTCTAAAAGGAATCAAGCTAAATTAAGAAGAGCAGAAAAAGAGAGATTGAAGGTTATTGTACAAGAAAAACCAAATGATGCAGAACTATTGGAATTCCAGAAATATTACAATCAATTTGCTCGATCTAAGAACATCTATACTTGTAACTACTTTCATTACAAAACAATGCAGTTGTTACGAGAACAAGGTGGTCTCACATTAACAAAAATTATCACAGAGCAGGAAAAAACACTTTGTTATCGCTTATATATTGTAGATGGAAAAACAGCAATGAGTTTATATGTTGCAACAGCCCAGCTTAACCAAAATAATGAACATAACAGACAAGCTATTAATTATGCTAATCGTTATTTATGGTGGAGGAATATTCTGTATTTTAAGAATCAAGGATATGACATTTATGATGTAGGGGGTTTAACAGATGTTCCATCCATTCAGGAATTTAAGCAATCATTTGGTGGTCAGATAGTTAATGTATATTCAGGCTATATTTCCTACTCGGTAATAAGTAATCTTGTATTGAAAATTCGCGATTTTCATTTCTATAAGGTGAGGAAGGGTTCATGAAAGAAAATGGAGGGTTAGTGATTTCGCTAGATTTTGAGTTAAATTGGGGAATACATGATGTGTTTACTAAGGGTGAATATGATGAAAATATACGAGGTGTAAGAGAAGTAATTCCAAGACTTTTGAAACTTTTTAAACGATACGAAATTCATGCAACATGGGCAACAGTTGGTTTTTTATATGCTAAGAATAAGCAAGAGCTTTTAACAGCACTACCTAAAGAATATCCAACCTATCATCGAACAGAACTATCTCCTTATCCAACTATTGAAACAATTGGAGAAAATGAAGAAACAGATTGTTACCATTATGGTGCTTCATTAATCAAACAAATTGAGCAAACACCCTATCAGGAAATCGGCACTCATACTTTTTCTCATTATTATTGCCTAGAACCAGGTCAAACAGTACGTCAATTTCAAGCGGATATAGCATCGGCAATGACGATTGCCAAACAACATGGTCATCACGTACAATCTATTGTTTTTCCGCGTAATCAAGTCAATGAGGATTACTTGCGTATCTGTAAGAAGGTTAAAATACGTACTTATCGAGGCAATGAATCACATTGGATGTATACACCAAGAAAATTCAATAAAGGGCTGCATTTAAACCGCTTGCTTAAATGTGGGGATAGCTATTTAAATTTATCGGGTCATCATGTGTACAAACTTCAAAATCTAGAAATGGAGCCTCTTGTGAATATTCCATCCAGTGCCTTTTTAAGACCCTACCATCCGAATTTGCAATGGTTAGAACCATTACGATTTAAACGAATTATCAATTCGATGCGAAAAGCAGCAAAAGAAAAGGCAATTTATCATCTCTGGTGGCACCCTCATAATATGGGGAAAAATACGGATCAAAACTTTGAAATGCTTGAACGTATTTTGGAAGAATACGTTAAGCTCCAGCAGAGCGAGCAATTCACAAGTTATTCAATGGGGGAAGTAGCAGATTTGGTTGAAGAAATGAATGCCAGTACAAGTTGTGTAACTAGACAACAATTGGTTTTGGAGGGCAATGTATGAACCTTAAAAGTGATATATCCACATTTTTCCGCTTTTTAGAAGTAGGAGTTTTTGAAACTGAAAATGAATTTTCTTTACAACACGAATTAGGAATATTCTTGCGAACGATGATTGAATCTCCATATAAACTTCAATTTGGACGGAGTGTTAATTTTTTTTATCCTAATGAGAAAGGACAAAAAAGTGAAATTGACATCGTCATCTATAATCCAGCAACTGAGGAGCGCTATGGAATTGAATTAAATTTCCCCAATAAAGGTCAACACGTTGAACAAATGTTTCATTTGATAAAGGATATTAAATTTATGGAAGAGGTAAAAAAACTAGGTTTTACAAAAACATATGCTGTGACTTATGTTGAAGATGCTTTATATTATCGAGGAAGTAAAATGGATGGTATTTATGCATATTTTAGAAGTAATAAACCCATACATGGTGTCATACAGAAACATGGTGGAAAAAAAGAAGACTCATTGCAAATAGAAAATACGTACAAAGTTAGATGGAACTCACTTGGAAATGGTGGAAAATATTATATCATTGAAACATAAAGCTTATAGAACGGGAGAGGTTATATGAACATTCTCGTAACAGGTGGAGCAGGTTATATTGGTTCACATGTTTGCATAGAACTGATTGAAGCGGGACATAATGTCATCATTATTGATAATCTATCAAACAGTAATAGAGAAGTAATAAATCGTATGCAAATGATTACTGGAAAAACAATAACTAGTTTAGTTGCAGATATACGTCATGCTGAAGTATTAGACGTTATTTTCCGAAGTTTTCTAATTGAAAGTGTCATTCATCTAGCTGGTTGTAAATCTGTTAACGAATCGATTGATGATCCAATTAAATACTATACAAATAATCTATCTGGAACGATTCAGTTGGTCGAAACGATGGATAAATATAATGTGCATCAACTAGTTTTTAGCTCATCTGCAACGGTATATGGGGTTCCTGAGCATTGCCCAATTCCAGAAACCGCACCTTTAAATGCTGTTAATCCATATGGGCGAACAAAGCTCGCAGTCGAATGCTTTTTAAATGAATTTATCCAATCAAAACCATATTTTTCTATTGCTCTATTAAGATATTTTAATCCTATTGGTGCACACGAAAGTGGCTTAATCGGAGAAGACCCTCGAGCAGTTCCTAATAATTTAATGCCATATATTACACAGGTGGCTACAGGTTTAAGATCACATTTAAATGTTTTTGGTGATGACTTTGCAACCATTGATGGGACAGGTGTTCGAGATTATTTACATGTTATGGACTTAGCAAAAGGGCATGCAATGGCGCTTGATAGTATGGTTAAAAAAAATGGATTAAACGTATATAACTTGGGAACAGGAAATGGATATAGTGTATTACAACTCGTTTCAACTTTTGAAAAGGTAACCGGTAAAAGTATTCCATTTAAAATAGTTGATCGACGAGAAGGGGATGTTGCCATCTGTTATGCAGATCCTTCAAAAGCAAATTCATATCTTCAATGGGAAGCCGAGAGAAGTTTAGAAGATATGTGCCAGGATGCTTGGAGATGGCAAAAAAACAATCCATATGGCTATCGTACGATAGAAAATAAGAGTATGGTAAGTGAATTATACTAGCATCAAGATATGTATAATTATAAGAATTTTTAAACAATTTATATGCGTATTATCTATACTTTTATATATAATAGTAGGGAGATAGATTGTAAACCGTGAAGAAAGGAAAAAAGAATGAAAAATGATGCGAAGATCTTAATAATAGAAGACGACTTCGATATTTTAGAAGTAATGACACTAGCTATAAAAAATGTGGGATATCAAGTAGATAGTGCAATGGATGTTGAAACAGGCTGGGAAAAAATCAAATCTATACAACCTGATTTAGTACTAATGGATGTAAATTTACCTGATGGTAATGGCTTCGATATAGGCAAAAAATTCCACGAAATTTCTGATGGTGTACTCATATTTGTAACAGCTAATAATGACATTGAACAAAAGCTAGAGGGCTTTGAAATAGGGGCAGATGATTATATTACAAAGCCATTTGTTTTAAAAGAAGTACTGGCGCGAATTCAAGTTCATTTAAAGCACCGAACACCTAAAAAGGTTGAAAAGGCTGTTCAATTTGGCGATCTTAACGTTGTTTTAGATGGTAAAACAGTATATAAAAATAGTGAGCTCCTACATTTATTTGCGAAAGAAAAAAAACTATTGTTTTATCTAATAGAAAATGTCGACAAAGTGCTGAGTATAGAACAGTTGATTAATCATGTGTGGGGGTATGATGGAGTAGCAGATACAAAAACTGTTTCAGTTCATATTAGCACCTTACGTAGGAAGATAGAAAATAATCCTTCTAATCCGCAATTCATTAAAACCATGCGAGGATTTGGATACATGTTCTCATCAAAAAATCATAAAGCTCCTCTTTGAATTTCTTCAATAGAGGAGCAATTTTTTTACTGCATAATTGGTGAACTAACTAGTGGTAGTGTGAAACTAAATGTTGAGCCTTCGTTTTCTACACTTTCTACGAACATTTCTCCTTGATGTTGTAGTATAATTTTTTTGCATATTGCCAAGCCAATACCATGAGAATTAGTACTGTTATTGTTAGATGAACCATAATGTCTATCGAAAATAAAAGCAGTCTCATTTGCTGGAATACCAATACCTGTATCTTCCACTGAACAAGTAAGGTTATCAGAATCGATTTGCATAGAAAAGTGGATATGCCCTTGCTTTGTATATTTAATGGCATTCTGAATCAAGTTAGTGAGCACTTGTTCAATCCGTTTTATATCAACTCGTATGATAGCATCTGTATTTAAATGGAGTGTACTTGAATATTGTAAATTAGCGTGCTGTACGTCAAGTTCATATTTTTCTGCAAGCTGCCTAAATAACTGTTCAACTGTTATTTTTTCCATTTGAAATGCCATGCGCCCTGATTCTAAATTGGATAAATCAAATAAGTCTTGAATTAAGGCATTTAATGCAAATAATCTCTCTTTGCTTCGATGTAGATATATGGATTGCTGCTCGGCATCTGTAATTACGCCATCTAAGATGAGCTCGATATAACCAAGTGCCGATGAAATAGGAGAGCGTAAATCATGCGAAATCATATTAAATAACTGCTTTCTCTCTAATTCATTTTGTTGCAACTTCGAATTTATTTCTATTAAATTATTATTCATTGCAGCTAATTCTTGCGTACGTTCTTCTACTCGATCTCCTAACTCCTTATAAACTTCTGCGTTTTCAATAGAAACAGCAATTTGAGCGGATATGATTTTAAGTAGCTCGAACTTTTCAGATGAAAAAGCATAAGCTACTAAACTATTTTCTAAATATAAAATTGCTATTAGATCACCTTTTGAATGGATTGGCAAACAAAGAACCGACTTTGTGGAAGATTTACCATTTGAAAAACGAGAGTCCTCTTTTGCGTCATTAATAATCACATATTCACCACTGCGTAATACATAGCGTACGACGGATTGCATAAGCAAATCCGCCTGATGTAAAGTGGTATTCTTATACATTTCAAAAGTGGAGCTGAGTGCTTCTGATTTTGCTAGTAGTACTATTTCTTCCTGTACCTTTTTTAGAAAATAGCCACGATTTGCTCCGGCATGCTTAAGTAATGCAAACAATGCTTTTTTCAATAATTCATCCATATTAATTTCCTTTGAAAGTGATTGAGTTGTTTCAAAAACTGTTCTCATATCAAGGGTCATTAATTCAGGTGCTTTAGATAATAACTTCTTCTCAATTACATTAGCATATGTTTTCTCCCATTTCTGAGCTATTCTCTCAGATCCCCACCTGCGCATTAAATCAATACCACGCATAATATAGTCGCGAGCTACTGAATATTTTTTCTGTTTTTCGTAATAGCGAGCTACACACTCACAAGAGATTGCTTCATCCCTTATGAATCCGTTTAAACGACAAAGTTGAATCGCCCTATCGTAGAAAAGAATGGCTTCTCCATCTAATTTTTTGATTCTACAGTTTTCTGCTTTTAATAATATATATAAATGTTCGAAGTTTTCAGGAGAATGCCGTGACCACTTTCTAAGTTTTGTAATACTTTTGTTAATCTCTTTCTTATATTCTCGATATTCGCGGTGTTTGACACGTTTTTCACTTATTCGCCGCATTTGCCATAATGCACGGTAGTAATAATATTGCGGTGTAATTGGCAAATCAGGTGTCTCTTTCATCGGCTGCTTTAAAGCATTTATGAGTGTATCTGCCTGGTTTTCTTCTTGTAATAGAAAACTAATATTCAGTCGTAATATTAAATGCATGATCGTCACAGATGTTTCACTTTGAGTAGTAATAGGGTGGTCCCAAATAAGTGGAAGCTGAGGTTGACGAAGAACATCTAACCAATAATTAAATTCACTTAAAAACTCCTCAGACAATGTTGATTTAATAGGATTAACAAGTTCACGCTGCCGTGTAACTTCTGTTGTCAATTCGTATAGTGAAATGCTGCGAATAAATTGAGTTGAACAAATAAAGCAGGCAGATGCAGCAACTAAATGATAAATACCAGTATCGAATGAATATTGCTGTGCTTTTTTTAAATAATATATATTGCCCTCTAATGGTTTTTTCCAATGGTTAACAAATGTGCCGAAAACAAAATATACGCGTGCACGTAGAAAGATATTTGGTTGGCTTTCTACCTGATCAACGGCGAATTGTCCAAAAAGAAATCCATTTTTATAATCACCAAATCCTGAACTTAATATTAGTGAATGGTTAATAAATACAATCGGACTAATATCTGTATCTCCATTTTTCAACAATAACCTTGTCGCTCTAAGCATGAGAATAGCTGCATAACTTTCATTAAATATATATGCTGCGCCAGACATATTAATAAGAATTTGGAGGATTGTCCTCATTTCCTTCTTTTCCATCGGTTTCATATGAAGTAAAGTATCTGGTTTTTTTCCGATTAATTCGAACTTAAGCAAGGAATATTCTTTTAAAACAGCTAACTTTGAAGGTGTTTCTTTTATGTAAATATCATAAAGTGCTAAGCCTTCTTGACCTGATTGAATTGCCTCAAATGATAGGTCAGCTTCGGTATAAAGCATTGTTTTTAGATTATTGATTGATAGTTTCTCGTGCTTCGTTTTTGCGTAGCAAAGAACGGTGTTAAAATGCTCATTAGCTAGTTCGAAGTGTGCTGTTAAGTATTCACATTCACCTAAATTTGTGTAAATTTGTATGGATAAATCATACGCTAAAGACCAATGGTTAGGGGGGAGAAGCTCTAGGCTATTTGTTAGATAGACACGTGCATTCTCAAATAAGCCAGAATGTCTGGCTTTTATTCCTAATTGTAAATTCCAATTTGCTAAATCAATCTTCTCCTGAATACTTAGCAAATTCTTACTATAGTTTAAATGTTTAACGGCTTCAATTAATCGGTCATTTTCTTGTTGTTTGCCATTTAAATCTGTTAATATACGTCCAATGGATAAATGGGTATTTTCTTTATCCTCTTCTGTCAAAGACTTATAAGCTGCCTGTTGAATTCGGTCGTGAACAAATTGATAACTTAGTGAATAGTTCCCTAATACTCCTAATTTTTCATATGAATAGGCCCATTTATAATTTGCATTTAATGGTATTATGAAACCTTCTGTTATTAGGTTATTTAAATAGTCAAGTAAATCTTTAGCTGGCACTTCAACTAGTGTTAAAAGTGTATCAAGAGAAAATTGATTTCCAAAACATGACGCCTTCTTTAAAATGAAACGTGGCTCCATTTTTAAATGATCGATACGCTGCGTAATTAGATCAAGTACCTCCTCGTTCAAAAAAGATTGCTCCATTTTTTGTATGGTAAAGTGCCATTTCTTTTCTTTCATATCAAAATATATTAATTTTTCCCTTTGAAATGTGAGGAATGTTTCTTTTACGAATAAAGGATTGCCTTTAGTTAAATGATATAGGATTTGAGTTAAGGAACGTAAAATAGACAAAGAAACATTTAACGAATCTTTGACCCATGTTTCAATTGTTTCAATTGATAAAGGTTGTAAAATTATATATATTGGATATTCTGTATCTTTTTGCCAACTGAACAGTGGATGTAGAGCAGTCATTTCCTTTTCACGGTACGCTATTATGATGAATAAATAACCATCTGTATGTTGTTTGAACAAATATTCTAACATTTCCATTGAATTAGTATCAGCCCACTGTACATCATCGATAAATAAGACAAAAGGTTTCTTTTGTTTAGTAAAGGCACTTAATATTTTTTTGATAGAGTTCATAATAAACATATGTAATTGCCTAGTCCCATCAACGTGCTCTGTGTGTACTTGAACTTCAGTTTTTATAAACCAACTGAGTTCAGGCAAAAGCGTTAATAGACCTGGAGAAAGTTGCAAATCCTCTTGTTCAAATAAGAATCCTAATGTAGCTACAGAACTTTCACCTTCTAGATAGATTTGTTTTAATAATTGACGAAGGGAATTAATTACCGGAATAAATTGAGCTTCTTGGTGTAACTCATCAAATTTACAAACGGCAAAATATCCTTTGGCAAGTGCTATTGGCTGTTTTATTTCCTGAACGAAAGTTGATTTCCCTACACCCGGACTACCTGTGACGAAGACAATTGATTTTTCACCTTCACAAACAGAGCGGAGTTCTTCTTGTAAAATTTTGATTTCCTGAGTACGTCCGTACAGTTTATTTAACAAGCCAAAAGTTGGCTGAATTTCATGTTGACCTAATGGGAAAGGAATAATTATTCTGTCGGTAGTTAACATATGCCAACATGTGAAGAGATCTTCTTTTAAACCAATTGCACTTTGATAACGATCCTCTTGGTTTTTATTTAATAACTTTTCTACGATTACACAAATAATAGAGGGTAATTCATGTTTTCGTTGTTGTAATGGAATAGGGGACATTGTCAAAATCTCATATATTAAATCGGAGGAATCTCTAGCTTCTAATGGGGGACAACCTGCTAACAGTTCGTAAAAAAGGGCTCCGAGAGCATATAAATCTGAACGATGATCCACGGTCGTATTTATTTGACCTGTTTGTTCAGGGGCTATATAGACAAGTTGTTCATGACGCTCGTATGGATTTTCCGTAGCCGAAGGTGATTCTTTTAATAATTGTGACGCATATTCGAATCCGAAAAGCTTTATTTGGCACGTTTTAGGATTAATTAAAATATGTTTAGGACTAATATTTTTATAAATTATTTGTTCTTGATGGAAAATGATGAAAATATTCGCTATTTCCATTGCGATTTTTAAAAATTGGTGGAGCGAAGGGCCCTGAAGGATAAATTCACTCAATGGTATACCATTAAAGTCTTCATAAATAAGAATGTGAAGATCTCCTGAGTTTTCAATAGTAAGAGGATGAAGTACCCAAGGATAATGCAATTTTGAAGAAATTTCAAATTCATAATGTAGTCTTGCTATTTGTTCATGTGCACTGGATGCAACGCTTTTTAATAATACCTTTTGAGAATGTGGTTTTGAAAGTGCCCTTTGCAATGTCCAAAGGTTTGTGGTGACTAGATTATCTACAGTTTCATAGTTTTTTTGAAACGGCATTTAGGAGTTCCTCCTTAAAAAGGCTATAGAATAAGGTATATCAAAATCTATTTATGAGTAACCTGCTTAAATTGTGTATTCGACATATTATGTAATAATCCTGTAAATAAATTAGAATATTAGCATAAAAAAACTTCTGAAAGACAGTTGGTACTGCCAATCAGAAGTGGAATGGTGAAGAGATTATTTATCTATAATTACTGAGTTTAGTTCCTCAGTTAGTACTTCTAATTGGTCGATTAAACCACCAATATAAGCAATGGTGTTTAAAAGTGGTTCATCAGTCGTAATATCCACACCGGCCATTTGAGCAAGCTCTACAGGTGTCTTTGTGCCACCTGCTTGTAATACTTTTAACCAGTCTTCAACAGCGGGCTGACCTTCATTTAAAATACGTTGAGATACCTGTGTAGAGATGGTTAAGCCAGCACTATAAGTATAAGGATATAAGCCCATATAATAGTGAGGTTGGCGCATCCAAGTTAATTCTGCTCCTTCAGTGATTTCAACTGCATCACCCCAGAAATCTTCCAATACTTCACGTTTTAATCGATTTAATACATTTGCATTTACGCTTTCACCTGCGTCAACTTTGTCATACACTTTACGTTGATATGCAGCTTCTAATAAATGTGTAACAAAATTATGGTAATAAGTACGTGAGATAATTGATGCAGTAACCCAACGTTTAAAGCGAGTATCTTCTGCTGTTTTCAATAAGTAATTTGCCATCAACATTTCATTCATCGTAGAAGGTGCCTCGATAAAATAAGTTGAAGGACGACTGTTGAATAATGATTGCTTCTTATGTGCATTGACAAAGTGTCCTGCATGGCCAAGTTCATGAGCTAAAACAAATACTTCGTTCATACGACTAGTCCAAGAGATCAAAATATAAGGATGGAATCCATAAGGACTTGAACAAAATGCTCCTGTTGATTTTCCTTCATTTTGAGCAAAGTCAATCCAGCGTTCACTGTATGACTTCTCAATCATTTCCATATAATCATCACCCATTACATTAAGAGCATTTTCGATATAATTCTTTGATTCTTCAACTGTAATCATAGGCTCAAACTCTGGATCTAACGGAATTTTCAAATCAGCAAACGTCATTTTTTCTAAACCATGAACTTTTTGTAACAGCTTTGCATAACGGCGCATATGAGGTGCTAATTCTGTAGTAATTAAATCAATTTGTCGGTTATATAATGTACGGTCGACCTCTTGATCAAATAGTAAGTAATCTGTTACAGATTCATATCCTCGCAAATCTGAAAGGGTTTTTTCAGTCGTAACATGCGTATTATATGTTTTCGCAGTTGTATGTTGATACTCACGAAGTTTATTTGAAAAAGCTTCAAAAGCTGCACGACGAATATTAACGTCAGATTCTAATTCCCAGTCGCCTTCAAACAGGCTGTAGTTTAATGGGAAAGATTCTCCGTTAGCTGTAAAGTTTTCGAATTTCATATCAACCAGTTTTGTCGTGTTATATAGCTCGTATGGGGCATCTAAAGAAGAGCTAAGTGCTGCTAATGTTTTTTCGACTTCTGGATGTAACTGATGCGCTTTTTTCTTGATTATTTCTTTAATATAGTTTTCAAATTGAGGAGCAATTGTAGCAGCTTCTTCTAAAATTTCAGTAGATAGTGCTGAAAGATCACTATGTACGAATGATAGTTGACTGCCAATTTTAGAAGCAATTGAGCTAAACTTACTTGCACGCATCTGTGCTTCGTCATTCGTTTGATCTACTTCTAATGATAGGCTAGCATATGCACCAAAAGGAACGAATTGCTCATTTAATTTCTCATAGTCTGTCAATACTTGTACGACAGACGAAGAATCAATAATATTACCTGTGTATTTTTGATTAAATAATAGTGCTTCTTTTTCAATTTGAGCAATTCCAGCGTTGTATGTCTCAATTGAATCAATAAGAGGTGATAAGTCCCAAGTTTGTTCAACAGGTATTAAATGACGTGGTGCAAAACTCTTTTTCATTATTAATCTCTCCTTTAAAATTACGAATCTCGAATTATCTTCATTATATTGAAAATATTCGGTAAAGTAAAATAATTCATTATAAATAGTTTATTTTCTATTAAAAAAAGCTAGCCATAGATAGGCTAGCTTTGAGGATTGCTTATTTTGAAAGCATAATTTTTTCAAGTTGAAGTGGTTCAATATAGTCTGAACCTTTGTAAGCGCGCATATTTCCACCAGAAATTTCATCGATTAATAAAATTTCGCCAGTTTCGGCATCGCGACCAAATTCTAATTTAATATCATAAAGTTCCAAACCCTTTTTAGCTAGTTCCGCTTTAACAAAGTTTGAAATTTCTACAGTACGTTGTTTTAAAGTTTCATATTCTTCAAGAGAAAGAATTTGAAGTTCAGCTAATGCATCAGCTGAGATAGGAGGATCTAAACGATCATCATCCTTAATCGTAACTTCGACGAAAGACTCAAGTTTTTGGCCTTCTTCTACATAAGCGCCGTAGCGTCGTAAAAAGCTTCCAACAGCACGGAAACGGCAAATAACTTCAAGTCCTTTACCAAAGACAGTCGCTGGCTTTACAGTCATTGTCGCATTTTCTATATCAGAAGAAATAAAATGAGTAGGGACTTCAATTGCATTTAACTTTTTATAAAAGAATGTAGTGAGACTTAAACCTGCACGACCTGCACCATCAATTGTTAAGCCAACAGTATTCGCACCTGGATCAAACACACCGTTTTCACCCGTTACATCATCTTTGAATTTTAATAATAGAGGACCATCCTCTAATTGATACACATCTTTTGTTTTTCCTTGATATTTAAGTTCCATACATTCAGCCTCCGTTTCATTGTTATTGTAAGTTATTTAACGTATAAATGGTAGTTTTTTTCATAATAAAGGGAAAAGTATGTAAAAAAGACGAATATTCATTTAAAAAGCAGTAAACCCATTTCGGATTTACTGCTTTGAAGATTTACTATAGAAAGTGTTAAAATTAAATAACACCTTGAGCAATCATTGCATCAGCTACTTTTAAGAAACCTGCGATATTCGCACCAATTAGTAAATTGCCTTCATAACCATATTCTTTAGCAGCATCTACGCTATTACTATAAATTGACTTCATAATATCATGTAATTTTTCGTCGACTTCTTCAAAAGTCCAGAAAATACGCATGCTATTTTGAGCCATTTCAAGAGCAGAAACTGCAACACCGCCTGCATTTGCAGCTTTAGCAGGTGCAAAAAGAACTTTGTTTTCTAGATAAACTTTAATTGCTTTAAGAGTTGAAGGCATGTTCGCACCTTCACCGACAGCTTTTACTCCATTTGAAACGAGAATTTTAGCAGATTCTTCATCAATTTCATTTTGAGTTGCGCACGGTAAAGCAATGTCACATGGAATAGTCCAAATACCAGAACAACCTTCAGTAAAAGTAGCTTCAGGATGATGTTCCACATATTCTTTAATACGGCCTTGTTCAACTTCTTTAATTTGTTTAACAGTATCTAAGTTAATACCGTTTGGATCATATATATATCCGTTTGAGTCGCTACATGCTACAACTTTTGCACCTAGTTGTTGTGCTTTCTCAATAGCGTAGACTGAAACGTTACCAGAACCAGAAACTACAACTGTTGCGTCTTGGAATGTAGCATTAATTTCTTTTAGCATTTCTTGAACGAAATAAACTGTACCATAGCCAGTTGCTTCTTTGCGTGCTAAACTACCACCAAAGCGGGGCATTTTACCTGTAATAACACCGGCTTCATATGCACCGCGAATTCTGTTGTACTGACCAAATAGGAAGCCGATTTCACGAGCTCCTACGCCAATATCACCAGCAGGTACATCAACATCTGGTCCGATATATTTGTGTAATTCTGTCATAAAGGCTTGACAGAAGCGCATAATTTCAGCATCTGATTTCCCTTTAGGGTCGAAATCCGAACCACCTTTTGCACCCCCAATAGGTTGGCCAGTTAACGAGTTTTTGAAAATTTGTTCAAAACCAAGGAATTTAATAATACTTTCGTTTACCGATGGATGGAAACGAAGTCCGCCTTTGTAAGGTCCAATTGCACTGCTGTATTGTACACGATAACCACGGTTAACTTGTACCTTACCACTATCGTCTACCCATGAAACACGGAATTTTACTACACGTTCTGGTTCGGTGATGCGCTCTAATAAACTTGCATCCATTAATTCAGGACGTTTAGCAAAAACAGGAGTTAATGAATAAATGATTTCTTTAACAGCTTGTAAAAACTCAGGCTCATGTGAGTGGTGTTTTTTCAAATTGTTAAACACATCATCGATATACTGTTTTGCAATTTGCTGTGATTCTGTTGTAATTGTGACCATTGTGAATACCCCCAGTAATATTTGACCTATTATAATATAGTAGCTTTCTTTTTCTAATTATTCAATATTGTAATTTTTATAAAAATTCATGAAAATTGAATTATTATACATGTAAACGGTGTCAAAAATGATAATTTTGAAATATTATATAAGTGTGAATAGTTTGTAAATAAACGTAAATGAGGTTATAAATATGACTAGAATCTTGATAGATGCAGATGGCTGTCCTGTTGTAGATTTAATAATAAAAATAGCTAAGGAATTCCAATTGAAAGTAACCATTTTTTGTGATACTGCTCATCAAATTGAACGAGAAGGTGCGGATACGGTCATGGTGTCGAAAGGGAGCGATGCCGTAGATTTTGTACTAGTTAACCGCTTACAAAAAGGTGACATTGTAGTTACTCAGGATTATGGTTTAGCAGCTATGGTATTGGCTAAATCGGGTTATGCTATTGATCAAAATGGAAGAAATTACACATCGGGTAATATAGAACAATTACTTTTCACGCGACATTTAGGCCAGAAAATTAGGCAAGCTGGTGGTAGAACGAAGGGGCCAAAAAAACGTTCTAAAGAGGCCAATTTGGAATTTGCCGAAGCTTTCCGCCGTTTATGCAAAGAAATTTTGACGAAATCGTGAATTTGGAGGAAAAAATAGGATTTCAATTGAGATTGTTATCTTAGTGAATGCTATCCGCAATTAAAGTAGGTTAAAACACTTCAAGAAATACTTTGGTTAAACGAAAAATTCAGTCGACATTCTGAGTTGGATAATACTGATAATGAAATAGGGAGAGAAGCTATTGAGGACGCAGCTGCTATACTGTAGCGCTTTGCTCCTTTTATAGAAAAAGCTTTTCCTGAAACAACAAGCTAAAAGGGAATTATTGAATCTAAGATAGTAGAAATAGCTGAAATGAAGATCTTTTTAAATAACTATTGCCACGTAAATATTGAAGGGAAACTACTATTAAAATGAGATAATGCGTTGTCTATTTCAGGCTCGACTAAAGCGCGTGGTGGTATTTACAAAGTTTTAAAGCATGCAGAAAAAATAGTTTTAGAAGGAGGTTTTCTGACGATAGAAGATTCATATTCATTGCTCATTTCTAGAGAGGCACGTAATCTGTGTTTAAAGTATTCTATTGCCATTGGATCAACTGGTAATTTAGGGCTGAGTATTGGCATCATGAGTGCAAAACTTGGCTTTCAAGTAACTGTACATACGTCAGCTGATGCAAAATAGTGGAAAAAGAAGTTGCTAAGAGAAAAAGGTGTAACAGTTGTAGAATATGAATCGTATTACAGCTTTTTTGCTGAACCTACGACAGCGCCGTGTATGACGATTGGTATGATGACGGGTTTGCATGATGAAATCTCTGTAGAAAATCTTGGAATAGAGCAAAAAACAGAGGCGGATGGATTGACTGTGGTGAACATGGTACCTGAAGAGGTAAAGTGAAATTATTGAAAAATAAAAATGTTGCTTCATTATTAAAGGAATATAATACCAATAATTTCTTTTTTGTGTTAGTTTAAAGTAAGGAGATTAGATAATATAGACTTAAATCTCCTATGCAGGGGGAATCATATATGAGACAAGAAAATCTCTTGAAGATGATAGAATCTGTTCAAAAAGAGACCCAATTTTCAGGCACCATATTTACAAAGCAGGGAACAGATTTACGAGCTAGTATGAGTTACGGCTACGCTAATCGAAGCGAAAAAATTGAAAATGAAGTAGATACAAAATACGGTATCGCCTCAGGAAGTAAAGTTTTCACAGCTATTTCCATTTGTCAGCTTATTGAAAAAGGAGTGCTCTCCTTTGATTCGAAATTACAAGATTGTCTAAAATTTGAATTTCCACATTTTGATGAAAATATTACAGTTCACCATTTGCTTACGCATACTTCTGGTGTTCCGGATTATTTTGATGAAGAAGTAATGAAGGATTATGAAGAACTATGGATTAAGACACCTATGTACCATATAAGAAAATTACAAGATTTCTTACCATTGTTTCAAAATGAGAAAATGAAATATCCTGCAGGTGCAAAATTTCAATATAATAATTCGGGATATATATTGCTAGGTTTAATAATTGAACATGTAAGTGGATTAAGCTTTAGTGATTATGTTGAAATGAATATTTTCCAACGAGCAGGAATGCTTGACTCTGGATATTTTGAAATGGATGCTTTGCCTGTGAAAACAGCGATTGGATATATTGATCTTTCTGATGGTACATGGAAAACGAATATCTACTCTCTTCCTGTAAAGGGTGGGGCCGATGGCGGAGCATATGTTACGGCAACAGATATGATGAAATTATGGAAATCGTTAACAAGCTATGATCTTTTGAGTGAGCACATGACAAAGCTAATGTTGACACCACATGCTAATGAAAAGGACGGATTATCTTATGGCTACGGAATTTGGATTGAAATCAACGATGAAGAAGTATATAAGTATTTATTAATGGGTTACGATCCAGGAGTTAATTTCCATGCTGTATTCTATCCTAAGCAAGATCTCAAAATAGTTGTCTGCGCAAATACTTCAGTAGGCGCGTATAAAATGATTTCAAGGATTGAGGAATTACTTCTTTTCTCTAAATCTTAAACATTTTGAAATAACAAAGCCGAAGTAGAATAATTATTCTACTCGGCTCATTTTTTGTATGTGTATTTTTTTAGCTAGAGGTTAATCTACCTTTGTTACTTCCTCAACAGTTTGTTCAACCTCTTGACGAGTCATCTTCTCATGACCGTTACGCATAGCTTGTAGTGTTTTATGTGCAAGTGCCAAAGGAATTTTACAGAACATTAAGATGCTACGTTTTTTAATGCTTTTATTATACAAATCACCTTTTGCTAAGTTTTCCTCAGCATATTTGAATAAATCATCGCGTGTCCAACCTTCAGGCATGAAGCTTACACCACGTTCATCGTCCTCTTCTTGGTTACGTAAAATGTTAACCGCTTGTAAACCACGTCCGTAGCCGATTGCTAATTCACGGTCTGTTTCAATGCCCGCACCCCAGCGCCAAATATCAGATAGCATTGTCCCAACAAGACCTGCCACGTAGTATGTGTAGTCATCTAAATCCTCTCTCGTTTTAACAACCCAATTTTTGTCTGCCCACTTAGCCATTCCTTCAGCCATTTCACTTGTAGAAGCAGCAATTGTTTCGCGTATATCTTCAGGACAAAGTGCTAGCCAATCACCAAGTCGTATAGTTACTTCAGGTAGTATATTTTCATATGGTTTAAGTAGTGACAAGTATGCATCATTATCAAATGGTTTTAATAACAGAGCACTTACTTGACGTAAAAGATCACTTTTAACGGCAATATCTAAATCCTCATGGTCTTCAATTTCATCAATAGCACGCATGCATAAATATGCCGTTGCAACAGTTGTTTTCATTTCTTTTTGTAAAAATGTAATAGGAATAAAAAAAGTACGACTCGTTTCTTTTAAAACGCTCATCGCTTCTTTATAGAGTGCTTTTTGTTCTGACATTATGTCTTCCTCCGATCAATCAAAAAATCTTCAATACTATCGTATATCAAATAGTGAAAAAGATACAACTAAATCCGTAGAAACAAATAAATCTTATAGAAATAGAATAAATGTTTTGTGTTAAATATTTAAACGTGATAATATTTAGTTGTCTAATAAATATTGTTTTATATAAATCATTAGACATCTAAATATTTTCTTTAAAAGGAGTTTTTATAATGGGTAGATTAGATAATAAAGTAACAATCATAACAGGTGGAGCATCAGGTATTGGAGCAAAAATGGTAGAATTATTTGCTAAAGAAGGCGCAATTGTTATTGCAGCTGATATTAACGATGCTGCAATCGCTGCAATCGACAACGGAAAAAACATTTTCGGAATGAAATTAAATGTTATGGATGATGCAAACTGGAAAGAGCTTGTTGATAATATCGTTGAAAAATTCGGTAAAATTGATGTCCTTGTTAATAACGCTGGAATTTCATCAGAAAAACCAATGGAAGCTATTACAGTTGATGACTGGTCATTAATGCACAATATTAACGCATTCGGTCCTTTCTTAGGAATGAAACACGTTTCTGCAGTAATGAAAGAAAATGGAAATGGTTCAATCGTTAACATTTCTTCATTCACAGCACAAATTGGTATGGGCTTAAATGCATACTCTGCATCTAAAGGTTCTGTTCGTGCTATCTCTAAAGCTGCTGCAACTGCATTCGGTAAATTCGGTGTACGCGTAAACGCAGTATTCCCAGGAATTATCGAAACACCAATGACTGCTGTATTAAAAGATTCTGCTGCATACGTAGAAGCTATGGTTAAAGCGACTCCACTTTCTCGTCTTGGACAACCAGCTGATATCGCAAATGCTGCAATCTTCTTAGCATCTGATGAAGCTTCATTTATTACTGGTTCTGAACTTGTAATCGATGGTGGATTCTCAGCACAATAATTTTGTGTATGGAGTTGGGTGCCATTGAAAAATAATCCTACCCTATTTGATCTTATACATGTACTTGATAAAGCAAATGAGAACATGATTTTAGCTTGGAAAAAGTTATTTAAAGTTAATATAGGGATATCACATATATTAGTCTTGAGCTATTTAAAAGAACATGGTAAAAGTAAACCCACGGATATTGCAAAATATCTGGAGTTTGCACCGCCTTCTTTAACGCATTTAGCAGAAAAACTAATTCACAATCATTATTGTGTTCGATGTCAGGATACACTTGATAGAAGAATTTCTTATATTCAAATTACACCACTAGGGTTAGAAATCTTAGAGGAAGCTAGTACATTAGGTGCTGAAATGCAACAAGAATATTTCAAGATTCTTTCAGAAGATGAAATCCAAGAACTTTTCTCTATATATACAAAATTAACAAGTCAATAATTAATATTGAATTGTGGGAAGAAGGGCGAACTTTGTTCGTCCTTCTTTTTTGTACATAAAAGTAAAAACTCTTGAGTGGAATTTACAATTATTGAATTCGAGTTAAGATTTATATAAAACATATTTGGGATTAATAGGAAAAAGAGATAGGTTTTAACCTTATCTTTAATATAAAGTTGAAGAGTATTGACGACTGGATTACCCACCTTATTGATATGTCCTTTTTGTTCAAAATGATATAATAAGAATATTTCGAAAAACCGATTTAGGGGAAGGATGGGGGAAGTGGGACAATTATGGTTTGGTGGTACAATTTACACGATGCAAAGGGACGGGGAAACAGTTGAAGCGGTACTTGTTGAGGATGGCAAGGTTAAAAAATTAGGCACGTACGAAGAACTTAAAACCCAGGCAGAAGAGGTTTTTGATTTGCAAGGAGCCGTGATGTATCCAGGTTTTGTTGATAGTCATTTACATATGATTGGTTACGGGGAAAAACTGTTACGACTGGATTTAACAAATGTGAAATCTTCTGATGAATTGCTAGATGTTATTAAACAAGCAGCTGCTAATTGTTCTAGTGATGAATGGTTGATCGCTGAAGGGTGGGATGAAAATCAATTCAATGATAATCGTATCCCAACTGTTCAAGAATTGGATGCTATTCGTCAAGAACCGATCGTCCTAAAACGTATATGCAGACATGTCGTGCTTGCGAATACTTCGGCAATGGCTGCTGGCAATATTACTCAAGAAACACCAAATCCAGAAGGTGGAGAAATTGGTCGAGATGAAAATGGGCTATTAACGGGTCTATTATATGACCAAGCGCTTTACAAAGTATTAGATCAAATACCTGTAGAGCAAGAATATTCATTAACAAATACATTAGAGTTAGCAGTCAATCATTTATTGTCACTTGGTTTAACAGGTGGACATACTGAAGATATGAGTTATTATGGACATTTTTCCAATCCGCTGAATGCTTTTAATGAAATTATCGGTAAAAGGAAAAATTTCAGAGCACATTTATTAAGACATCATCTTGCGTTCGAACAAATGATGACCTCAAATGCAACATACTCTGAGCCATTTGTAGAAGCAGGTGCAATGAAGATTTTCTCTGATGGGGCACTTGGTGGTGCAACAGCTGCACTAATTGAACCGTACGAAAATCAGCCACAAAATAAAGGGTTAATCATCCATACCTCTAAACAACTTGATGAGCTTGTAAAATTGGCACGTTCTTATGGTGAAGCGGTGGCAGTTCATATTATTGGCGATGCCGCTCTTGAACAAGTATTAACAGCAATCGAGGCTAATCCTCTAACGAATGGAAAAAAAGATAGACTTATTCATTGTAGTGTTGTTAATGACTTACTGATTGAACGAATGAGTAAATTGCCTGTTATTTTAGATTTACAACCACAATTTATCCTATCTGATTTCCCGTGGATTATAGAAAAAATTGGTCAAAAGCGGGCTGAATTAACATATCCATTTAAACGTTTTTTAGAAAAAGGATTAATATGTGCAGGAGGTTCCGATGCACCGATTGAAGATGCGAATCCTTTACTTGGTATCCATGCTGCAATCGCTCGCAAAAAGCATGTGGAAAGCCATGAAGGATATATTCCAACAGAAAAACTTACACGTTTTGATGCGATTTCCCTTTATACAACCGGTAGCGCAAAGGTAATTGGTAAGGAACAAGTAAGGGGGACCATTCAGCCGGGATACGATGCGGACTTTTCGATTTTCGACAAAGACTTATTTGTTTGCGAATTAGATGAAATTCCAAATGCAATTGCACTTAAGACAGTTGTTGCTGGTAATGTAGTTTTTTCAAAATAGGTGACTAGAAAATTAGAAAAAATGATAACATCGTAGGAAATCATTGCACAAAACTGCACATAGCAGTAAAGTTTAGATTGGGCGATCACAAAGGAGAATGGTATGACGAAGGCAATTGGAATAGACGCAGGGGGTACACTAACAAAACTAGCTTATGAAAATGAATTTGGTGAGCTAGTGTTAGAGCATTTCCCTTCGAACGACTTACTAGCTGTAACGGACTGGATTAGCAATCACCCTGAAATTGAAGAGATTGGCTTAACAGGCGGAAGAGCTGAGCAAGTTAAAAATTTACTAAAAGAAGTAAAATCCATCCATTACATAGTTGAATTTGAAGCGACATTAAAAGGGGTTCGATATCAACTAATTCAGCATGGTCATCAATTTGACCGAAGCATCATTACAAATGTTGGTACAGGTACATCCATTCATTTTATGGATGGTGAAACACATAATCGTGTTGGTGGTACTGGTATTGGTGGAGGAACACTAGTCGGACTGGCAGCATTAACGACAGGAATATACGACTATCATGAAATTATTAAAAAGGCACAGTATGGTGAAAGACAAGAAATTGATCTTCTAGTACAAGATATTTATCAAGGTATGGATACGCCGATTGCAGGTACGTTAACGGCAAGTAACTTTGGTAAAATGGGAATTGATGAAACGAAGAATCACCCTATTGAAAATATTTTAGCAACAGTGCAAGGCTTAGTAGGGGAAGTCATCACAACATTAAGTATCCAGCTAGCAGAACAAAATCAAGTCGAACATATTATATATATTGGTACAACTCTAAACGAAAACGAAGCATTAAAAAAAGTTATCGCCAACTACACAATTTTAAAAAAGAAAACACCTATCTTCTTAGAAGACCATGGTTTTAGTGGTGCAATAGGTGCCTTTTTAAATATAACAGTCAATCAAAAGAGCTAAAAAAAACTTAGAGTTAATTTGTTTATTATTAAATTCAAAATTGAACATTAAATTAAACCGTAAGAGTGAAATTGCGCTTACGGTTTTTTGCTGTCTTAAATAAGGGATTTGTAGTAATAATTATAAAAAAATAATAATTCAATGTATTCTAAAGATGAGCTAATAAAAGAGGTATTAAATGTCTAAAAAGTATTTTATCAAAATGTTCTTATTGATAAGTTTGCCTCTATTCACCTGTTCATTTTTAGATGATAGGATTGGGTTTTTCCCTCTGTTACTGCTGGGTCTGTTTTACTTATTGTTTTATGCCTCTTGTTGTTTTCAAGAAAGGAAAAAATATAAGAAATTAAAATGTATACTGGGGAAACATTTAACTTTCTCTATACTTCGGCACTTTATAGATCTTGTATTCGATTTAATTTATGATTTTAATAATTTGAGAGCCTATTCTGCGTTGGGAAATCAACAGAAGAGTAGCCTCTTTTAATTTTGAATATAAATCCCTCTTTACAAACGATATTAGTAGGAATAAAATTAAATTATTATTTACCTAGGTAAATAAAATTCGGAGGTAAGCAAATGAATCCTTTATTTCACGAAATCTTTCAAACTACTAGAGATATTACAAATAAATTAAATAGTTGTTTAAAAGAACATGAACTTTATAGCAGTCAGTGGACGATTCTCTATACGATTAATAAAAATGGACCAATGTCATTAACAGACATCTGGAAGTACTTACAGGTTGAGGCACCTACTGTGACACGAACTGTTGCAAGGCTAGAGCAGCTTGATTGGATTGTGCGAACAGAAGGGGAAGATCGTAGAGAAAAAATAATATCCTTTTCTGAAGAAGGTAAGAAAAAATTTCCTGCTGTTTTATCTTCTGTATTGCAATTTGAGGAGGGCTTGATTGAAACATTTAATGATGAAGAACAACAGCATCTACTGGAGCTGATATGTAAGTTGAAGGGAAGAGCTAATCATTGGAGAAGTTAGAAAAGATTTGGACGAAACGGTTTATTAGTATTTTTTGTACGAATATGGCCGTGTTTTTTGTTTTTTACGGATTAGTATCCGTGTTACCACTTTATGCAACTGAAGATTTAAACCGTTCTGATAGTGATGCAGGTTTATTATTATCTATCTTCTTGCTATCCGCAATTATTACACGCCCATTTACAGGGAAAGTTTTAGAGCATTTTGGTAAGCGTAAACTTCTTTATATAAGCTTAATCGGTTACTTTGTATGTACCGTATTATATTTATTCTTTAAGCCGTTTGCACTTCTATTATTACTGCGCTTTATACAAGGAATTTTCTTCAGCATATTAACGACAGCTAATAATTCTATAGCTGCAGATATCGTTCCACCATCTCGTAGGGGTGCAGGACTTGGGTATTTTACAATGTCACTCAATTTAGCGGTAGTACTTGGACCTTTTGTTGGTCTTTTGGTCATTCAGTATTTAAATTTCGAAATTTTGTTCATTATTATGAGTGCGGTTATTTTAATAGGAGGTATTGCAGCGCTATCGATTAAATTAGATGATATTCCACAAGTTGCTAAACAACAAAAATTCTCGATAGCCCTTTCAGATCTATTCGAGAAGAAGGCATTACCTACAGCTGCTATAGCATGTTTTATTGCAATTGCTTATGCTAGTGTATTATCTTTCTTATCTGTTTACGCAAAACAAAAAGGTTTGATGGAAGTCGCTAGTTTATTTTATGCAGTTTACGCAGCAGCGATGCTGTTAACCCGTCCATTTACAGGGCGCTTATATGATCAAAAAGGACCTAAATTTGTTATTATTCCAGGCTTTATCCTTTTTATCTTAGGTTTAATTACGCTAGCTTATGTCAATGGACCGGTGTTATTCATGCTCGCTGGTGTGTTAATTGGACTTGGTTACGGAGCACTTGTACCAAGTTTCCAATCAATGACGATTCAATCCACAGACCCTAGACGTACTGCCTATGCTACTGCTACATTCTTTACGTTATTTGATGTAGGGATTGCCTTGGGGTCATGGCTTCTTGGTATTATCGCCACACAGTATGGATATGTAGAGGTTTATCTTGCAGCAGCATTTGTTGTTACCATTGGAGCAATAGCATTTATGGTGACGCAATTAAAAAAGCAAATAACTGATTTGAAATAGCAAAAAAGCAAACTCTATTAACGAGTTTGCTTTTTTTGATATGAACGCAATGCTTCTCTTGCTAGTGTATCAGCTGCACGATTTTCAGAACTAGGGATCCATTTAATGAAAAATAAATCGAATTTTTTTGTAAGCTCGAGTGCTTCTTCTAAATAGGGTTTATATGCTTCATTTTTTACATATTCCTTTTCAATAGAAGCGACTACTATTTTAGAATCAGAACGAACAGAGATCATACCAGTAGATAATTTTAATGCTTCTGTTAAACCGCGAACAAGTGCGATGAATTCTGTAGTATGATTATCATTTTCCCCTATGGCTTCACCAATTTTAATTAATTGACCTTCACCTTTGATGAATATTCCTATGGCGCTAGGACCAGGGTTTCCAGCAGTTGCTGCATCAATATATAATTCAATCATTTTGTCACCTGCTACATCATATTTATAACTTTAGTATATTTGATATAGAGAAATATGAAAAGGTCAGAAGAGGAATAGGACTAGTTTGAATAGCGTAAACTAAAATGCAATTGTAGAAAGTTAATAATTGTAACTAAATGCTCCAAGTAGTAAAATAAAAATTATTGAAATTTAGAGGTGAATCGATTTGATGGACAAAGTAACCGTCATAAAAGAAATTGACGAAATGATGGAAAATTATTGTGAAGGTTGCTTCGTTAAAAATCAACTTCGTAAAGACCGAGGAAAGTCTGGTGCCCACCGATTTTGTATCGAGTCATGTACGATTGGGGAGCAATTACACTTTTTAGGCGAAGAACTTTTAAAAGTTTATACAAAATAACCTACTTCAATGTTAAAAACACCTTGAGTTTTGTCTCTTGGTGTTTTTTTGTTGTTGAAATAACAGACAGATGCTAGTAATATGATAACAATTACTGAATAATGATAATAATTGTTCAATTGCAACAACTCTTTGTATAAGAATGTAAAAATTTATTGACTACTTAAGTTAGTGTTTGTACACTGTGAATATACAAATGTTTTTATTGAGAATACAAATGAGTAAATAAACAATGTAAGGATATGATGAAATGAAAGTATGTAAATTTGGTGGAACATCTGTTGCAAGTGCAGAACAAATCAAAAAGGTAGCGGCAATCGTACAATCAGATCCTACAAGACGTCTTATTGTCGTTTCAGCACCAGGTAAACGGTTTAATGAGGATATAAAAGTAACAGATTTATTAATTGAGTTGGCGAATGCGGCATTGCAAGAACAAGATGCAGTAGAAGAAAAACTAAAAAATGTTGTAAAACGCTATGAAAGCAATGCAAATGGACTTGGTTTAGACCGTGCCATTTGTGATGTCATTGAGGCAGACTTACGTAAACGTATTGCAAAAGTGGGTTCGGTTACTGATGAACTGTTGATGGATAGCTTAAAGGCGAGTGGAGAAGACAATAATGCGAAAATGATTGCAGCTTACTTCAATAGTATTGGACTTAAAGCAAAATACATGAGTCCCCTTGAAGCAGGTTTAATTGTTAATGATCTGCCTGCTCGAGCACAAGCGTTGGCAAAAGCATACGATAATTTGAGTGTCCTAAAAGATTCTCAAGAAATTATCGTGTTCCCTGGGTTCTTTGGTTATACAGAAGAGGGCGTATTACGTACATTTGAACGTGGGGGTTCAGATATTACAGGTTCAATTTTAGCTGCAGCGATAAAAGCTGAGTTATATGAAAACTTTACTGATGTTGATTCCGTATTCTGTGCAAATCCTAAAGTCGTAAATTGTCCAGTTGAAATACAAGAGATTACATATCGTGAAATGCGTGAATTATCATATGCGGGTTTCTCGGTTTTCCATGATGAAGCACTAATGCCGGTTTATAAAATTGGAATTCCAGTTTGTATCAAAAATACAAATAACCCGTCTGCACCAGGAACGAGAATCGTGTCTGTTCGTGAATCAAATCATAGCCCGGTAACTGGTATTTCAGCTGACAGTGGTTTCTCGATTTTATACGTAAGTAAATATTTGATGAACCGTGAAATCGGTTTTGGTCGTAAATTACTTCAAATATTAGAAGATGAGAATATTTCATATGAGCATACACCATCCGGTTTAGATGATATCTCTGTTATTATTCGAAGTCACCAGTTATCTCCTGAAAAAGAAGATCGTATCGTAAAACGTGTTGAAACAGAATTGCAGGCAGACGACGTACATTTCCGTCATGATTTTTCAATGATTGTAATCGTAGGAGAAGGTATGAATAACAATACAGGTCTAGCAGCTCGTGCGGCATCAGCCATTTCAAAAACAGGCGCCAACATTGAAATGATTAATCAAGGATCATCAGAAGTCAGCCTTGTATTTGGTGTTCGCAAAGAATTTGAAAACAAAATTTTACAAGCATTGTACAATGAATTTTTCGCACTATCAGCAACAACCTTAAAATGATAAATAACTGAAGTAGCGCCTTTAAGTCAAAGAAACGATTTAAAGGCGCTTTTTTTCACTCTCTGAACTAAAACATTGGGTGATTTTACATTTAAAAACTATAATAAATAATATTTTCTAAGAAAATAAAAAAATAGTTTGCTAGGAAAAAATTTCTGTAAATTAATTAAATCAGAAAAAGTTCAGATAAATTAAAAAATTTTAAAAATAATCATCTTCTTAATTGCAATTTACATATACTTTCATATAGATTAGTATTAGTAACTTATTTTACAGGAGGTGAATTCTTTATTCTGAATCTGAAATAAGGATCAGATCAGATATAAAGAACATGATTGGACAATGATATAGCCATTAAGTTAGTTGTTTTCGTAATACTAATTGCACTTACTGCGTTTTTCGTAGCAGCGGAATTTGCGATAGTAAAGGTGAGATCAACTAGAATAGACCAGCTTGTTCTTGAAGGCAATAAAAAGGCTTTAAGAGCAAAAAAGGTTACGAATAATTTAGATGAATATTTATCAGCTTGCCAGCTTGGCATTACGATTACGGCATTAGGGCTTGGATGGTTGGGGAAACCGACTATTGAAGCTATCCTGAGACCATTGTTTGAGATATTTAGCTTAGATGCTCGTATTTCTTCGGTGGTATCATTTATTATTGCGTTCTCAATCGTAACTTTTTTGCATGTTGTAGTCGGAGAGCTTGCACCAAAAACATTAGCAATTCAACAAGCTGAAACCGTTACACTGCAAACAGCTGGATCACTTATTTTATTCCACAATATTATGTATCCATTCATTAAAATTTTAAATGGCTCTGCAAGAGGCTTAACCGCATTATTTGGTTTGAAAATGCAGTCTGGATCAGATGTTGCTCATAGTGAAGAAGAGTTGCGGATGATCTTATCAGATAGTTATAAAAGCGGTGAGATTAATCGCTCTGAATATAGTTTTGTGAACCGTATTTTTGAATTCGATGATCGTATTGCAAAAGAAATTATGGTCCCTAGAACGGAAATTGTTAGCCTTGATCAACATTTAAGCCTTAAGGAAGTATTTGATGTGATTAATGTGGAGCAATATACACGGTATCCTGTCGTCGATGGGGATAAGGATCATATTATTGGTATTGTTAATATGAAACAGCTGTTAACAGCGTTTATTTTAGATGAAAAGAATGCTTTAAAACAGATAACTCACTTTATGCAACCTGTTATTCGTATTATTGAAACGGTTCCGATTAGTGATTTATTACTTAAATTTCAATTAAAGCGCATTCATATGGCAATTCTTATGGATGAGTATGGTGGTACATCTGGTCTTGTAACAATTGAAGATATTATTGAAGAAATTGTCGGTGATATCAAGGATGAATTTGACTATGATGAGTTGCCTGAAGTACAGAAAATAGCTGAAAATCATTATAATCTTGATGCTAAGCTTAGACTTGAAGAAGTAGAGGAACTCTTAAATATCGATATTAATGATGAAGATATCGACACAATTGGAGGCTGGTTCATGACAAATCATGATCGCATCTTAAAAGGTGAGAAACATGAAGCTGAAGGCTATGAATTTACCATTCAAGACATCAATATGCATCAAATTGTAAGACTTGAAGTGAAAAAAGTAGCTTTATAATGTTAAGGCGTATCTAAGTTTTTTAATACTTAGACACGCCTTTTTATTTTGCTTATAGATATTTTAAACCTGTTTATACAGCATAATATCTAATATAGAAATGACATAATAAAGTTACTATTAAATAAATATCAAATTCAAACATTATGAATGCAATAAAAGAGGTTCTTAAATTACACTTAATAAAAAAAGCTATTCTCAAGTTAAACTTGTAGAATAGCTGTACTCACTATAGTTTATTTACGTTTGCTGCTTGTGGGCCTCGATTACCTTCAATAATCTCGAAGCTAACATCTTGTCCCTCTTCTAATGTGCGGAAACCTTCCTCTTGGATGCCTGTGAAATGGACGAATACATCTTCACCATCATTGTACTCAATAAAACCATAACCTTTTTCGTTATTGAACCATTTTACTTTTCCTTGTTGCATGTAGGTTCCTCCCAAATGAAACAGAATGTTCAAGCATGAAATCCATCACATATTATATGCGAATTGATTGAAGAGTATTCATTAAACCTTGATATGACAAGGTTTTTAAGAATATTATTAAAATATTGATGCTTATAATAAAAATAGTGTAGCTTAAAGGTTTCTCACTGAATTTTTGTGAAGCCACTTTTTTTGTAGTTTCATCAGATTCATGCCCTAATTGAGCCATAATTAGGTTGAGCGGAACATTAGCCTTAGCTAATAAAGAAGTGTGAGTATGTCTAAAAGAAGGTGATATTAAATGCTTTTTAATCGTGTTCATTATTCTAAGTATTGATTGCATTCTAGTATTCGCAGTTTTCAAATGATAAGGATAACCAAAGTATGAAGGACCTAACTTAGTAATCAAAAAATCTAATTCATAATAATTTAAACCAATTGTCGATTTCAAGCGATTTTGCACTCCAAATTGCTTTTTAATAACACAATAAGTTCTGGCTCAATGTCGATAACTCTTATAAATCCTTTGGTGTTTGGTGTCGTAATATCATATATAAGAGTATTTCTATTCGGATTATACAGAGTTTTTGAAATACTTATTGTAGCATTATTATAATCGATATCGGACCATTTTAAAACTAATAACTCACCTAAATACATTCCAGGCCATGTGAGCGTGTTGAAACTGAAGAAATATCCTGCTTTTTATAAGATAATGAGGATCTGTAAGGTGAAAGTGAAATGCTAACATCTTTTTGTTTCTCCAGTCGACGAAAATCTTAATGAAGCAGAAAGATATTTAATAGGCTGTTTAATAGCCATAGGTGTATCAGTTGATAATAATAGAGGAAGAGTGATTATTTCGGAATTTATTGTGATTCCGACTTTGATAATTTTATTAAAGATGGTTTAAGACATCTTCAATTTTACAATAAGGTCGACTTAATAAATGGAGTAATGTTTAGACATTTAAATGATGCTGCAAAAACGAAGAGTAAATATTTCTACATTATGTAATGTAATATTGTAACACGTTCTACACTAACCACATTGTGAAGAGGTCGCGTGGAGTTGGTATAATAGAAAAGCAGTCGATATAGAAAAAATCTATACCATCTGCTTTGTTGTGATAAGAATACCATTCAGGATCGATTTGCGTTAAAATAAACAGTGCTGAATTTCACAATCGTTTTTCACAAATTATTAATTTTCAAATGTACTTGTGATTGATAATAAGTTATTAAACATGATATAAGTGTAAAAGAAGTGAAACATTTGGCTTTATATTTTTTGGCCTAGAGTTTGAAGTTGTAACCATAATGAGGGGATTTGAGTTTGGAATGATAGATAATTTTTGGCGTGATTTACCACGACCATTTTTTGTACTTGCACCAATGGAAGATGTGACAGATGTTGTTTTTCGTCACGTAGTAAGTGAAGCCGGTCGACCGGATGTATTTTTCACAGAGTTTACAAACTCGGATAGCTATTGTCATCCAGAGGGAATGAAAAGTGTGCAGGGCCGTTTGGTTTTTACAGAAGATGAACAGCCACTGGTAGCACATATTTGGGGGGATAATCCCGAATATTTCCGTCAAATGAGTATTGGCATGGCAGAGCTAGGATTTAAAGGCATCGATATTAATATGGGCTGCCCTGTACCGAATGTGGCAACGAGAGGGAAAGGGAGTGGTCTTATTCTCCGTCCAGACGTTGCGGCAGAACTTATTCAAGCAGCAAAAGCGGGCGGACTGCCTGTAAGCGTGAAGACACGACTAGGCTTTAAGAATTTAAATGAGTGGGAGGAGTGGCTAACGCATATTTTTAAACAGGATATTGCGAACCTATCTATTCATTTACGTACAAGAGAGGAAATGAGCCAAGTAGATGCGCATTGGGAGATGATTCCGGAAATCAAAAAATTACGTGACCGTATCGCACCAAATACGTTACTAACAATCAATGGAGACATTCCTGACCGTCAAACTGGGCTGCAGCTTGCTGAACAATACGGGATTGATGGTGTTATGATCGGGCGAGGTATTTTTAAAAATCCTTTTGCTTTTGAAAAAGAGCCAAAAGAGCATAGCAGTAATGAATATCTTGATCTACTAAGACTGCAGCTTGACCTTCAAGATAAATATGCGGAAGTATTACCACGTTCAATCACAGGGCTTCATCGCTTTTTCAAAATTTATGTTAAAGGATTCCCTGGAGCTGCTGAATTAAGAAATCAACTGATGAACACGAAATCAACAGATGAAGTGCGTGCATTGCTTGATAACTTTGGAAAGAATGTTAATGAGGCGGAGACAGCGAAATGATGAAACTCTTAAAAAGTTAGAGAAAAAATGAATCACATCAACTTATATGTACTTATTTTATTCAGTTTCAATTTCTTTTGTGTGCGGCATGATGTAATAAGCCGTCTGAACCCTTGATATATAAGGGTTTGTATGTAAGGTGAAAGTGAAATTTTAACATTTTGCTAACATAGAGGATTATAATCGAGGCTTCTCATTAATTGAGCAAATTTATGAGAAGTCTCTTTTTCATTTCTTTCGTTACGTGGAGATAAACGATCTTCGTTGTTTCATCATCATAATGTTCTAAACGATCCATAATCTCTTCTAATCATACTTTAGCCTTTGCTAATAACGACGTATGTGTATGACGAAGGGAATGTGGTGTAAGTTCTTTATTTACTCCGGCTGACTTTGACCATCGAGCCATTCTGTTTTCAACGGTTTTAATAAAAATCGGATAGACTGGTTGTCTTTCCTTCTTAGCAAAAATAAAGCCTTCATCAAGATAATTTTCACCCAAAAGGGAAGCTGATAAACGTTATCATACTTCCTTTTTAATCCTCAATTTAAATATTTCCTTTGGCTGAAGATTCATCTTTCCTCCTGCTGTACCTATAATCAAATACCATCGATGAGAGACAGTGCTATGTTTAATCAAACATTTAAATAACTTACAAAATTTTTAGTTGCAAAATGGGTTTATTCCTTTTACTGCGCGTTTTCCGACATCTAATCAAACGATTAATTAGTTTTTCTGAAGGATATTTTGTTGGGTTTGTCGGTTTAGGATTAGTGTAGGTAAAATTGGCTGAGTGGAACCAGATGTAAATCCAATATTAGTAAATTATTTATTGAAATGAAGAGAAGAAACATTGATATCAATTGGAGATACATCAATTTAATCAAACGTTTAATTAACTTACAAAAATTTTAGCCTCCGAATAGATTAAATAAGTGCCGATTGATGAGGATTTAGTCTATTTATCAATAGAACAAAAAGTCACCAGAACCGTCCCCTTGGTCCTCCTCCAAAGAATTTAATGGATTGGCAAGAAGAAGTATATTGAAATTTCTGAATATTCCTGATAATATATCCATAGAATATAATTTACTAAAGTTTCCTGAAATTATTTGAACTAGTTTACTAAACATCATGATGGAAATTAGAAATTCTATTTGGGAAATGTAAGCGCTTTTTATTCCTACTAGAGAAAGAAGGTAATATAAAAATAAAAAATGAATGATTATACTATTTTAATCTAAACAGGATTTTTCAGGTAAAAAGAGGGAGATAAATTCTTGCTATGATCCACTTTTAGTCGTTGATTACATTTGCCTAGGATAAACGGAAATTTTTAGAGAGATTTTTACTATTACTAAAGAGGTGTAGAAATGAAAAAATACTTTCCTTTGTTTCTTGTTGGTCTATTATTTATTTCAATAGTAGCAGGGTGTAATAATAATGAGACGGCTTCCTCTGGAGAGCCGCATCCAAATGCTGGAAAGGAAAATGAGTTTGGTTGGACTGTGCCAAAGTATACATTAGAATTCTCATATTATGCTGGCCAATTAAATCCTAAAGATGTAGAAAAAAATACAAAACTATTAAATGAATTTCTTCTAGAGCAGTTTAATGTGAAAATTAATAAGAAAGTAACAGAAACAGACCCTAAGGAACGTCTTAATCTCATGCTTGCTTCGAATGATTACCCTGAAGTGATTACCGGTTTATCACCTGCAGAGGTTGAAAAATGGAAAAATCAAAAACGGGCGATTGATTTAACAGAATATATTGATAAGTATGCCCCTACTATTAAAGAGAAATTAGGAGATACGTATAAACGTTACTTAGATAAGGATGGTAAATTATATGGACTGCCAAATTACTGGGGTTATCTCCCTATTCCGGATTATTCAGCTAATATTCCATATACAAAGTGGGTAGAAATAGGAAAGCCTAAAACAATATCTACTGAAGAGTATTTTGATCTACTGAAAGAGATGCAAGCTAATACACCAGTAAATCAAAATGGACAAAAAACATATGCATTATCTGGTGAGAATTGGAAAACTGGCTATATCTATAAAGTTTTAGCCGGTGCATGGGGCTTAAAAGATGGCTTTAAAGAAGATGAGAATGGTAACTTGACTCACTGGATTAATACACCAGAAGGAATTGAACTAACCAAGTATTTAAACAAATTTCAAGTTGAGGGGTTATTAGACCCTAATAGTTTTATAAATGATTTTGACCAATGGAAAGAAATGTTTTCAAATAAGAGAGTTTTTGGGTCTATTGGGCCTTGGTGGCATTCTTGGAATGCAGGACACGAGGTATGGCAGAAAACAGATAAAAATTGGAAACCTGATGACCATTATGTACAAATTGGCCTAAAGGCACCTGGTGTTGATCAAGCCTACCTATCACCAAAGAATACGATTGGTTCCTCTAGAACAATTATTACAGATAAGGCTAAGGATCCTGAAAAAATTATTAAATTCCTTAATTTTGCATTTAGTGATATGGGAAATAAGCTATTAGGTTGGGGTGTTCCGAACGAGGAAATTTCTATTTGGGGCAATAAGTCCGGAGAATGGACCTGGGTAGAAGAGAGAAAGAATGAGCTGATAAACGGAAAATATGATTATGATAAGGGTTTTTTGACTGGTCAAGGTGAATATGCAATAGTTGCCTACCAAGGGATGATGGAAGATGAAACAAACTGGTGGTATGATCAAAACTTTAATAATGAAGCTGAATGGAAAAGGGATTTAAACGAAAACTTAAAAGATACTATTTTCGATAATACGCTAAAAGCAATCAGCGTCCCTCTTAATGATCCGCTTGCAGTGAAAGAAGAACAAATTAATACGTTAATTAACACAGGAATATCAAAGGCAGTTCAGGCGAATAGTCCAGAAATGGCTGAAAAAATATTTATAGATTTACGTGAAAAAGTAAATAAGGCTGGTTTAAATGAGATTGAAGAGTACAAGACAAAAATTTACAAGGAAAGACTGAAGAATTGGAAGTAAAAATAGAGAGATAAGGAGGTAGTGGCCTCTTTATCTCTCAAACAAAAATTGAGATTGATAAAAAGTGACACCGGGGGGGATAGTATGAACATAATGCCAGAAAAAGGCGAAGCGGTTCCAAAATCCAACATATCTAGTGAAAAAAAGATGGCTGGCGTAAAGAGAATTAAAAACACCTTTCTTCGAGAAAAACAGCTCTGGTTGATTTGTATTCCAATTATATTGTGGGTGCTTTTATTTGCTTATTATCCAATGTATGGATTGATTATGGCATTTATCGATTATGAACCAGGGAGAGCTATTCTTGACAGTGATTGGGTAGGTTTCAAACATTTCATTGAATTTTTCCAATCGCCGGATTTTTGGATGGTGTTAAGAAATACATTAGTTATAAGTGGGCTTGGAATTGTTTTTGGTTTCCCTGCACCAATTTTATTAGCTTTGTTATTACATGAATTAAAATATACTCGGTTTAAAAAATTTGTACAAACCGTATCCTATTTGCCGCACTTTATGTCTTGGGTAGTGGTAGCAAGTATTGTTTTTGTTACATTAGGAAATGAAGGGGTTTTTAACCAATTCCTTATGAGTATAGGAATAATTGATCGTCCTCTCTCTTTTCTTGGAGAAGGGAAATATTTCTGGGGGGTCATTACTGGAGCTGATATATGGAAGGGGATAGGCTGGTCAAGCATTATTTATTTATCTGCGATTGCTGGTGTTGACTCTCAGTTGTACGAGGCGGGAAAAATGGATGGACTTGGGCGGTTTGGTCTGATTTGGCATGTCATTATCCCAGGTATAAGACCAACTATTGTCATTCTGATGATTTTGGGAATTAGTGGAATTTTGAACGCTGGTTTTGAACAGCAATTGTTAATTGGGAATGTTCAAACGAGGGAATATTGGGAAGTTTTTGATACTTATTCCTACCGATATGGAATTCAGTTAGGTAACTATTCCTATGCGACAGCCGTAGGATTATTTAAGTCAATTATCGGGCTTATCTTATTAGTTGGCGCAAATAAATTCTGTAAAAAGTTTTTTGATACTTCAGTGTACTAAGAAAGCTGGTGAGAGCGTGAAGCAAGGGTTTATTAAAGAAAGCATAGGAAGCAGGATTTTTGATAAGGTGAATCTAGTTTTGATGATAGGCTTTGCATCTATAATGTTATTTCCTTTTCTTAATATAATTGCACTATCACTGAACGATGGTGTAGATGCTGCAAGAGGCGGTATTTATTTATGGCCACGAGAATTTTCGTTAGATTCATATAAGGTATTGTTTCAAAATGAAGATTTACTTAAAGGGTTTGGCATTTCTATTTTACGTGTTGTAGTGGGGACCGTTACAGGTGTTTTATGTACGGGACTGTTAGCTTATATCGTCACCGTTAAGCATTTTTCAGGTCGTAAGTTTATGAGACTATTATTTGTTTTCACGATGTTTTTTAGCGGAGGATTAATCCCAACTTATTTACTTTTCATGAAATTAGGCTTATCTAATACATTTACAGTGTATTGGCTGCCAGCTCTTTTTAGTCCATTTTTTATGCTGCTTATGGCTTCGTATATACAAAACCTTCCGGATTCCATCTTTGAGTCTGCAAGAATGGATGGCTGTAGTGAATTGCGGATTTACTTTCAGATTTTGATCCCAATGTCGATTCCCGTTTTTGCTGCCATTGCGGTATTTAGTGCAGTGGGTCATTGGAACTCATGGTTTGATGTACTTATCTATAACCCAAGTGGAGAATGGGATACCTTACAAGTTTATTTACGTAGATTACTATTAGAGGTAGAAGCCATTCAACAAGTTCAAGATTTACAGTTAGCTTATTCAAAATACCGAAATATCTCTCCTATTACCTTAAGAGCAGCTACTACGGTTCTTGTTACCTTGCCTATTATTTTTGTTTATCCATTTGCACAAAAATATTTCGTTGGGGGTATTACATTAGGGTCAGTAAAAGAATAATCAGATATATCATAAAAAATATTCTTTGTTTTTTAATTCGTAAAAAAATAAATTTAACAGAAAAGAGGGAGCGCTATGCTTACACAACAAAATATTAAAATAGAGGCAGTTTGTGATCCGATTGTGGATGTAAAACTAGAGGAATATAAAATAAATGATATTACCTATGTGAATGTTCAAATTGATGCAAAGGAATTCATTCATTTTCCGAAAGTCGATCTTATTTGGCATTATCCCATTATAGATATTCAATCGTATTGGCATCCTGGTTCAGGTCGCAGTAAAAGTTTTGGAGTAGATTGGGATGGTGGATTTTCCTCAAAAGGAACCGTTTCTGCACCTGTTGGTTGCTTTTATAGCCAGGATGGGAAAAATCGTCTCTCGGTTGCTTATTCTAAAGTGATGGAAACAGTGGGTTTTAATCTTGGAGTACATGAAGAAAATGGGACAATTAAATGTCACATTACATTATTCACTGAACAAACAAAAAAAATGAAGCAATATCATGCAACGATTCGAATTGACACAAGGGACATTCCTTACTATGAAGCAATTGAGGAGATTTCCAAATGGTATGAAACGATCGAAAATAATAAACCATCTATTGTTCCGGAAGAATCTAAACTCCCTATGTATTGTACATGGTATAGTTTTCACCAAAATGTAACGGATCACGCAATTGAAGAACAGTCCCGGCATGCTAAACAGTTTGGATGTGAAGCTGTTATTGTTGATGATGGGTGGCAAACCGAAGACAATCAGCGTGGGTATGCTTATTGTGGTGATTGGGAGGTTGCAGCAAGTAAAATACCTAATATGAAGGAACATGTCGAGAAAGTACATGCCATGGGGATGAAATATTTATTGTGGTATAGTGTTCCATTTGTCGGGAAGCATGCTAAAGTCTGGGATCAGTTTCGCAATAAAATTTTATATTTTCAGGAATCTCTTCAGGCAGGAGTGCTTGATCCTAGATATCCAGAAGTAAGAGAATATCTCATTTCCGTTTATGAAACTGCTTTAAAGGAATGGAATATAGACGGGTTTAAATTTGATTTTATAGATAACTTCGACGTAAGAAGAGCAAATGAAAAGGCTTTAGAGCCAGATGAAAATCGGGATTTTGAATCTGTTCAAGAAGCTGTAGATCGGTTATTAACAGATGTTATGGAAAGGCTTCGAGTCATCAAACCAAGTATTATGATTGAGTTTAGACAAAGATATATTGGCCCACATATGAGAAAATACGGTAATATTTTCCGTGTAATGGATTGTCCTAATGATGCCATTACTAATCGTGTTGGTGTTATTGATTTGCGTTTATTCTCCGGGAGTACAGCGGTTCATTCCGACCCGATTATGTGGAATAAAAAAGATACCGTAGAAAGTGCTGCTTTACAGCTAATCAATGTCTTATTCGGTGTACCGCAATTTTCGATGCGCTTTGAAAACTTATCTCATAGTCATTTAGAGATGGCTAAATATTGGTTAGGTTTTTGGAAGGAACACCGAGATGTATTATTGAACGGTAAATTAAAAGCCGAAGCACCAGAACTATTATATCCTATAGTAAGTGCAGAAAATGATGTGACAAAGATTATTGCTGTCTATGGGGATGTTGTTGTAAAAAGCGGAAAATCAAGTGTGTCAAATTTAATTATTGTGAATGGCACTTTAAAAGAAGAACTTGTACTGGACTTAGAAGAAGACATTATGGATCACACTTTAGAAATATATGATTGCTGTGGTCATTTAGTAAAGAAACAATTCTTATCATTACACGCTGGTTTAAATCGGTTGCATGTGCAGAAATCAGGAATCCTTATGATAAAAAAAGGATAAAATTGTCGATTCATCAGGTCTTTGCTATGATAGTAATTAATTTAGTAAAGATTAACTGAAAATTTGGGTTATAAAGAGAAAGAGGTTTTTGGATGGCGACAATTAAAGACATTGCTAAGTTATCTAATGTTTCAACATCTACTGTATCACGAGTACTTAACAACGATTCTTCCTTATCCGTAACAGAAGAAACAAGAAAAAAAGTGAACGAAGTTGCAGAAAAGCTTCAATATACTTTACCTCAAAGAAAGAGCGTTAAAAAGCAGCATGAACTTAAAGATATGAAAATTGGTCTGATCATTTATTGTTCAGAAAAGGTAGAAGATGAAGATCCTTATTTCTTATCTATACGTCAAGGTGTTGAGCAGGAATTATATCAATATGGTTTAGAAATTTCAAAAGTTATTCGATGGATTAATTATGATTCATATGAAAGCTTGAGTGGGTTAAATTCTTTAATTGTGATTGGGAAAATAGATTTTGATTTTTTAAATCCGTTTTTCGTACAAATACAAAATATCGTATTTGTTGATTATTCCCCAAATGATGAAGAGTTTGATTCTGTGATTGTTGATTTTGAAAAAGCGACATATAAAGCACTAGACCATCTGCTGGAAAATGGCCATGCGTCAATAGGGTTTATCGGGGGAACGGTTTTTTTACATCAATTCGGGTCAAAAGCTGGGTCAAGGCAGATGGATAAACGACTAAAAGGTTTCCGAAAATATATGGAAAGCAAAGGGTTGTTTAATGAAGACCATGTTTTTATTGGGGACAAATTTACTACACAAACTGGTTATGAGTTAATGAAAAAAGCCATAAGCAATAATTGTCTGCCTACTGCGTTTATTATAGCGAGTGATCCAATGGCTATTGGTGCATACAGAGCTCTTGAGGAGGCTGGCATAAGTATCCCAAATGAAGTGTCCATCGTAGCATTTGATGATATTACAATTGCCCAATATATGACTCCTCCACTAACAACAATAAAAGTATATTCTAATGAAATGGGAAAAGCCGCAGTTAGACTATTGGATGAAAAGTTAAATGGGAGGGAAGTTTCCATGAAATTAGTCGTCCCTACAAAGCTTATTATTCGGCAAAGCACTGTAAATAAATTTGAAAATAATAGATAGGATTTTTTCTAATCACCCGAATTAGGATAGGCAGTTAGAAATTTACCTCAGTTAACTTCTTACTAAGAAAGGTTGGCTATAAATGAATGATGTGGAAGTGGAAAAATCAATAGGGAAGGTAGAATTCGAATCTTCTTCTACTTTTCTAAATAAAGGATTTACGTGGGCAAAACAAGAAGCACTTTCCTATGCCCATAATGGTGAAGATGTTGTTGGATTGTGGTATGAAGCTGCTTTACCAGGAAGAGCTGCATTTTGTATGCGTGATGTAGCGCATCAAAGTGCAGGTGCTGCCATTCTAGGACTTCAGAATCATACAAAGAATATGTTATCTAAATTTGCAGAGGGAATTTCTAGTGTGAGAGATTGGTGTAGTTATTGGGAAATCAATAAGGAAAATACCCCAGCCCCTGTAGATTATCAATCTGATTCTGACTTTTGGTACAATCTTCCTGCTAATTTTGATATTTTAGACGCATGTTATCGGCAATTCCTTTGGACAGGCGATACAGAGTACCTCAATAATTCTAAATTCGTAACATTTTATGAGAAAACAATTAATGAATATGTACGAGTTTGGGATAAAGATAATGATGGGTTAATGGAACATTATCCTGAGTATGGAAGACGTGGTATTGCCTCTTATAATGAAGATGGGTTACAGCCGCTTATTGCAGGAGATTTAATTTCTGCACAGTATGCAGGTTATAGTGCTTTTGCGAAAATAAATGAGTTAAAAGGCAACCATCAATTAGAAAAAGTTTATAAAGAAAAAGCAGCACAGTTGCAAAAAATATATCAAAATGATTGGTGGAATGAAGAATCATCAAGATTCTATGGCGCACGGTTACAAAATGGAGAATTTTATGAGCCTTATTATGATATAGCTAATTTTTTACCGCTTTATTTTGGACTTATTTCTGATAAGGAAAAATTAAAACTGGCGTTAAAAGACGTAAAACGGAATGGCGTTGTTAATGTAGAAGGAAAATCCTATTTCCCAGAGATTTATTATAAAAATGGGGACAAAGAGGAAGCTTATGCTATATTGCTAGAATTAATAGACCCTAGTTTAATTAGAAGAGAATATCCAGAGGTTTCTTATGCCGTGATTGGTTCGATTGCAACAGGGATGATGGGGATTTCAGCAAATGGTGACACTAAAATAACAACTATGTCTCAATTACCGAATGAACTAGAGTGGGCAATAATGAGGAATGTACCTATTTTAAATAATGTAATTGATATTTCTCATCACTCTAATCGAGAAACAAGTTTAACGAATCGTTCCGGAAATACTTTAACATGGAAAGTTCAGTTTTCATATAAAAAGGATCAATGTTTGATTAACAACGTAACGGTTGATCTACAACATGAATATGGTCTGGATGGAGTAGTAACTTCTTTTGCTATCGTAACGGTGAATGAAGGGGAAACGATATGTGCAAGTGCTATATAGGGATGGAGGTGAAGCTTAGTTATCTATATTTATAAATTCATTATAGTATATAAATAACTAGGTGGAAGAAATGGAAGGTCTAATAGGAAGGATTTATAGCCTTTGTGAATGGATTATGCGATTTGCTTATATAAATATACTTTGGATTTTTTTTACCTTGCTCGGTTTCATTGTTTTTGGTGCAGCTCCAGCTTCCGCAGCTATGTTTGCAATTTCAAGAAAATGGGTAATGGGCAAAGAAGATACTCCGATTTTTTCTGTCTTTTGGGATACGTATCGGAAGGGATTTGTTAAAGCGAATCTAGTGACATTTTTTATGCTTCTCATCGGTTTTTTATTGTATATTGATATTCGATTATTCCAACAAATGGAAAATATCATTTCCTATGTTATTTCTTTTATTCTAATGGGTGTTTTATTGATTTATTTTGCTGCTTGTTTTTATATTTTTCCATTATTAGTTCATTATGAGATCAAGATTTTCCAATATATTAAGTATTCATTCCTATATGCCGTGTCTTATCCTATGCACTCGATATTAATGATTGTTGGGACAGTAATTATTTATTACGTTGTTACAGCCATACCAGGGCTACTTCCTGTCCTTAGTGTTGGTCCGCTAAGTGTTTTAATAATCTCAATCAGCTATCGGGTGTTTTCAAAAAAAACGCAACATATGGGATCGTTAACGTAATGAAGCATGATGGGCATTGAAAAAAGGATCTTCAATCGAAGATCTTTTTTAGCTGCATGCTCAATTATCAATGGCGGTAGTATCCGTGTTCCCGGTGACTATATTGTAAAGGATGAATGTACTCAAATTCGCAGGGAATCAAGCAGATTACCACCAAGATGGGTAGGGTGCTTCAGACTTACAATCTAAAGAGCAGCAATAAACAATCTTAAAAAAAATAATAATTTTTCGAGGTGTGAGTCGATAATCAAACGAACAGATTTGGAATTGGTCATAGAGTGTTGTAGTTTTCATTTTTTTGATACAAAAGAGCAGCTACTATCTTGTTATTATAGTAGCTGGTCTTTGCGGTGAACACATAGATGCGAAACTCTAGAAAAGCGCCTGTTTGTTGAAGAAAATCCATCTAAATTTAACTTTTTTTATTGACCTACTTCTTTTGTGTTGCCATGAGCCTAATCAATGATCAAATGATTAATCTCGACAAAGTCTTTGCTGGAACGAAATGTCCCGGCGGATACACCGATTGCTTTACGGAACACTTTGTTGAAATAGTTGGCATTTGCATATCCTACCTGATCAGCAATGTCTGTAACAGTGAGGCTCGTTGAACGAAGAAGTTCCGCTGCTTTTTGAAGTCTGATTTTAGTAAGGTATTGAACAGGTGTCATATTCAGTTGATGCTGAAACTGCTTAATAAAATAATATCTTGAGAAACCAGATATGGTAGCTATTTCGTCGAGTGTAAGCGGTTCATGATAATGTGTTTGAATAAAGGATAGGGCTTTTGTAATCTGAGGAGAGAAACCTTTCGATGCTTTTTCGATGTTCCTTGTAAAACGGTAACACTCCATAATAAATTCATAAGCTTTTGCAGAGGCATAATATGCGTCTGTAATCTTTTGGTCATATGTGTCTTGATAGATTTTCAGCAAGAGCTGAATCAGCTTGGAGTCTGGAGGGATTTTTAAGACAGGGCCACTCTGTTCTTTCATAAACCGCCAGCAATCGGCTGCTTCTTTCCCTACTAACGTAATAAATACAAACTCCCATCCTTTGCTATCCTTTGGAAGAAAATAACGATGATCGCTTGGGATCTCGACAATGAATGCGTCCCCCGCCTCCAATGAATAACTGTTACCCCCTATATCAAGCCTTCCCAATCCTGACAGAGTATATTGAAACACATATGTGCCGACATCTCTCCTCTTTAATCCGTGCCAATCATAGACTTCACCGAGCATTTTCGTTTCCACCCCGAGCACTGAAATGTTTACCACATTGTTGGGGAATGGTTCTTGAAAACGAAAACCGTACGTTCCATAATCCTTCAAATTTTTTCTCTCGTGAGTAAAAGACAATATTATACCCTCCTATCACAATAACTTACCATTGTAGTTAACATGTAAACGTTTTATCATTATTATAACAACAAATAAATTAAAGTTGAATACAAGACAATCATCTTTTTTAAAAAGCAATTTTTTATCCTCGTTTAAAAGATTGACGGTCTCTGTTTCACTTTTCAGGAGGTAAGTGTATGTCGAAAATTACGTTTATCGGAGCAGGAAGTACTATTTTTGCAAAAAATGTTCTGGGTGACTGCATGTTTGTTCCGGCATTAGCTGGGTTTGAGTTCGCATTATTTGATATTGATGAGCAACGTTTAAAAGATTCCGAAAATATGTTAAACAATTTAAAACAAAGTGTACAGTCAAATGTTGTAGTGAAAGCCTATGCAGATCGCAAAGAAGCTTTAAGAGGAGCAAAATACGTTATAAATGCAATTCAAGTCGGCGGCTATAAACCAAGTACAGTAATAGATTTTGAAATTCCTAAAAAATACGGCCTTCGCCAAACAATTGCCGATACAATCGGGATTGGCGGGATTTTTCGTTCGCTTCGTACCATTCCAGTTTTGTGGGATTTCGCCAAGGATATCGAAGAAGTTTGTCCGGATGCCCTGTTTTTAAACTACACAAATCCAATGGCAACATTAACAGGAGCAATGCTGCGCTATACAAATGTCAAAACAGTCGGATTATGTCATAGCGTACAAGTTTGCAGCGAGCACCTTTTAAAATCTTTAGGAATGGATCATGAGGGCGTCGAAGAAAAAATCGCTGGTATTAACCATATGGCCTGGCTCCTCGAAATCAAGCGTGACGGCAAAGATTTATATCCGGAAATTAAACGTCGTGCAAAAGAAAAACAACAATCAAAACATAATGATATGGTCCGCTTTGAGTTAATGGATAAATTCGGATTTTACGTAACGGAATCATCTGAGCATAATGCCGAGTACCATCCGTACTTCATTAAACGCAATTATCCGGACCTAATCGAGAAATTCAATATCCCTCTTGATGAGTACCCGCGTCGTTGTGTAGAGCAAATTGAACGCTGGGAAAAAATGCGTAACGAGATTGTTAACGATGCTCAGCTTACCCATACTCGTACTCGTGAATATGGTTCCCATATTATTGAAGCGATTGAGACAAATGTTCCATTCAAATTTGGCGGCAACATTTTAAATACGGGACGTTTAATTAGTAATTTGCCGGAAAAAGCGGTTGTTGAAGTTTCATGTGTTGCTGACCGCAGCGGAATCACTCCTTGCTATGTAGGAGATCTTCCAGAACAATTGGCGGCCCTTAACCGTTCAAATATTAATACACAGCTTTTAACAATTGAAGCAGCCGTCAGCGGAAAGAGAGAACACATCTATCAGGCAGCAATGCTTGACCCTCATACGGCCGCTGAATTATCGATGGATGACATCGTTGCGATGTGCGATGATTTAATTGAAGCACACGGTGACTGGATTCCAAAATTCGAAGATCGCAAAACTATTTCGTTCGCATAACAAAAAGAGCTAAAATCCGTCGCCGGTTTTAGCTCTTTTTTTCATTTTGAATAGCATTCATACTAATTTATAACTAAGTTAGTTAGGCTTATTTTGGAGGTGGTAATGTTGCAAGTATTAGTTGTTGGAAATATGATGACTGAGGAAGATCGCAAGAAATTAGAGACTGTTGAGCAGGAGGTACATTCTAATCCGACTGTACAGAGTATTATACCTTTGAGACAGGGATTATATAATATGTTTGTGAGAGCTAATGCTGATTATGATTGGGCATCTCACTTCTTTGAATATTTTGTTTGTTGTATTGAGAAAGCGAATAGAGTAGTATTTTTAAATCATAAGTCTGATGTTCATTAATCTAAAGGTTGAATTTATGGGTACTGCTTTTCTCTTGGTATTCCAGTTGTAATGATACAGGAGGATAATAATACGGAGGTTAATATAGATATATTTACAAGTCATAGTATACTAGCTACATTAGGGAATATAAAAGAATTATCAACATATGACTTTAGAGAAATGAATACAGTTTATACATGAGGGGCTGAGAAATCAGCACCTTTTTATTTTGCCTATCTGTGTGATGAAACGTTAAAAAACTATATATAAATATTACGAATAAAACTAAAGTTGTCAATTGATTGTCGAATAAGCAAATGTTTTGTTGGGGAAAGTAATTTATAATAGTCTTAGATAGAAAATTATAAAGATTTCATCTCATTATCTTTAACACTAGAAAATGAAGAAAGTAAACGAAAGAGGGATCTGCTGTGTCTAAAACCGCTCAACCTTTATCAGACTTAGAAATTGCACAAAATGCTACAATGCGTCCTATTACGGAGATTGCAGAAAAAGCAGGTATACCGCAAGAAGCACTGGAACTTTACGGAAACTATAAAGCTAAAATTAATCCATTAAAACTTAACAAAAATACATCTTCCGCAAAAGTCGTTCTTGTAACAGCAATCAGCCCTACACCTGCAGGCGAGGGTAAATCGACTGTGACCGTAGGACTTGCTGATGCACTTAACCAACTAAATGAAAAAGTCATCGTTGCATTACGAGAACCTTCACTTGGCCCGATAATGGGTATGAAGGGCGGAGCAACTGGTGGTGGCTACGCTCAAGTATTGCCAATGGATGACATAAATCTTCATTTCACTGGGGACATCCATGCAATTACTACTGCAAATAATGCCCTTGCTGCATTAATAGATAATCATATCCAGCAAGGTAATGTGTTGCAAATAGACCCACGACGTATTATTTGGAAAAGATGCTTAGATATGAATGATCGAGCACTTCGTAATATTGTTATTGGTTTAGGTGGTCCTGTACAAGGAACACCACGAGAAGACGGCTTCGATATAACTGTAGCTTCAGAAATTATGGCTATATTCTGTTTAGCAAAAGATTTACAAGATTTGAAAAAACGTATTTCGGATATTGTTATTGGCTATACGTATCAGCGAGAACCAGTGTTTGTTCGTGATTTAGGAGTAGAAGGCGCTCTAACACTATTGTTAAGAGATGCGTTTAAGCCTAATTTGGTTCAAACAATAGAAGGAACTCCAGCTATTATTCACGGTGGTCCATTTGCTAATATTGCACACGGATGTAATTCGATAGCAGCAACAAATACAGCACGTAAGTTAGCGGATATCGTTGTGACAGAAGCGGGATTTGGCGCAGATTTAGGTGCTGAGAAATTTATGAATATTAAAGCAATGCAAGGTGGATTCAAACCTAGTACTGTTGTAATTGTTGCAACAGCTCGCGCATTAAAAATGCACGGAGGAGCACTGAAGACCGAATTAAAAGCAGAAAATGTAGAAGCTATTACTAAAGGAATTGAAAATTTAGCTAAGCATGTGGATACAATTCGTAACTTCGGTGTTGAACCTATCGTCGCTTTAAATCGCTTCATCACAGATACAGAAGAAGAGCTTTCTGTTATTTTAAATTGGTGTAGAGAAAATAATGTGAAAATAGCCCGTACGAATGTCTGGGAAGAAGGCGGTAAAGGCGGTATTGAATTAGCTAATCAAGTACTATCTGTTATTAACGAAGAAAATAACTTCACGCCACTTTACGATGTCTCGGCGTCAATTGAAGAAAAAGTCCGTACAATTGTTCAAAAAGTATACGGGGGAATGGATGTTCACTTTACAGATAAAGCATTAAAACAAATAGCACAAATCGAAAAATTTGGTTGGGATGCTCTACCGATTTGTATGGCAAAAACACAGTATTCTTTATCTGACCAACCAACCTTGTTAGGTCGTCCAGAAAACTTTACAGTAACAGTAAGAGAAATTATCCCTAAACTAGGTGCCAAGTTCCTCGTTTGTTTAACAGGAGATATTATGACAATGCCTGGTTTACCAAAGGCTCCAGCAGCATTGAAAATGGATGTTGATGCTGAAGGTAATGCTGTAGGACTATTTTAAGTATTGAATTGAATGAAGAGTTGTCTAAAGTTGATTTAAATCAACTTTAGACAACTTTTTAATTTGTGTTTCATTTAAAAAAAGTTTTCACCAATAAGAATAGTGAGTCATATAGTGGAGAAAAGTGTTATGACATATTTTAAAGGCAAACTAAAACCTAATACCAAGTATTTAAATAAGATTAATAAAGATAGGGGCTGTAAGAATGGGGAGGGAATTTATTTATCTTTTCGATGAATGGGCGAAGTCATACGAAGCATCAGTAACTGGTCAGCATAAAGAATATCGTGATGTTTTCGAAGGCTATGAAAGTATATTAGATAAAGTTGCAAACGCTTCAACAGGTACAGTAATTGAATTTGGAACTGGCACAGGAAATTTGACGCTTAAGTTGGAGGCTGCTGGAAGAACAGTCATTGGCATTGAACCACATGAGGCTATGCTTGAAATTACGAGGGAAAGATGTCCCAATGTACAGCTTATTAACGGTGATTTACAAAACTTCGAGATAGAAATTAAACATATAGATTCAATCGTTAGCACCTACGTGTTTCATCATTTAACGGATGGTGAAAAACTAGAAGCTTTAATAACCTATTCTAAGTTATTACAACCTGGAGGCAAAGTGATTTTTGCAGATACAGCATTTGCAACTGAAGAGCATATGCAAGCAATGATAACTAAGGAGAGGGCTCGTGGTTTCCATGAAGTCGCTGATGATCTAGAACGGGAGTATTATACAACAATTCCAAAACTACAAATAATGTTTCAACAAGCATGTTTTGACGTTAAGTTTGAACAATTAAACGATTATGTTTGGTATATGGAAGCAAGCAAAAAATGATTTATAAAAAGTGTTTAAAAGGTGGATTAAATATGGCTTTGTATAACAATGTTCAGCAATTAATAGGCAATACACCTTTAATGGAAATTATCCATATTAAGATTCCTAATAATTGTCGTATATTTGCGAAATTAGAGTATTTAAATCCTGGTGGAAGTGTAAAAGATCGCCTTGGCAATTCATTATTGGAGGACGCGGAGAATCGGGGAGTAATACGCCCCGGCAGTACGATAATTGAGGCGACTGCTGGCAATACGGGAATCGGTTTAGCACTTGCTGCAATAGGAAAAAATTATCGTGTGATATTCGTTGTTCCTGAAAAATTCAGTCAAGAAAAACAAACATTAATGAAAGCTTTAGGTGCAGAAATAATCAATACACCAACAGCATTAGGAATCCAAGGCGCTATAAAAAAGGTAAATGAACTGCTTGAAGACATACCGGATTCTTTTTCACCATCACAGTTCTCCAATCCTGCAAATCCTGCAACATATGAATATACACTTGGTCCTGAGATTTGGAAAGATTTAGATGGGAACCTTGATGTGTTTGTAGCAGGGGCAGGTTCTGGTGGTACTTTCATGGGAACAGCTCGTTACTTAAAAAGGCAAAAAGCCACGTTGAAAACAGTCATTGTAGAACCGGTTGGCTCCATATTAAATGGAGGAAAGGCAGCATCCCATGTTACGGAAGGTATTGGAATGGAATTTTTACCGAATTATATGGAAGAATCGTATTTTGATGCCATCCATACTATACAAGATAAGGATGCTTTTCACGCATTAAAAGAGTTAGCTAAGAAAGAAGGCCTGCTTGTAGGGAGTTCTGCCGGAGCTGCTTTCCACGCCGCTCTACTTGAAGCTCAAGTGGCAAAACCAGGAAGTAATATTGTCACCATTTTTGCTGATTCGAGTGAACGCTATCTAAGTCAATCTATATACGAATTATTTGAAGAGGGGTCTGTTTAAATGAGAGCAAAAACAAAATTTATACATGCTGGTATTGTTGGTGATGAAACAACTGGTGCAGTATCAACCCCTATTTATCAAGTAAGCACCTATAAACAAGATGCTGTTGGTAAATTTCGTGGGTATGAATACTCTCGAACAGGAAATCCAACACGCCATGCATTAGAAGTTTTAATTAGTGAACTTGAAAATGGACATGCTGGATTTGCTTTTAGTTCAGGAATGGCTGCTGTAAGCTCAGTAGTTATGCTTTTAAAACAAGGAGATCATATTATTGTAACTGATGATGTCTACGGAGGAACTTTTAGAGTTTTTACAAAAGTTTTAAATCGTTTCGGTATTGAGTCAACTTTTGTTGATACTGCTAATATTCAAGCTGTAGAAGATGCAATACAACCTAATACAAAAGCTATCTATATTGAAACTCCAACAAACCCATTGTTGAAAATAACAGATATAAAGCTGATAAGTATTTTAGCAAAACAGTATCAACTACTAACAATTGTCGATAACACTTTTTTAACCCCTTATTTGCAACAGCCAATCACACTTGGAGCAGATATTGTTCTGCATAGTGCAACAAAGTATATTGGTGGGCATAGTGATGTAATAGCAGGTCTTGTCGTTGTAAATAATGCAGAACTAGCAGAACAATTACATTTTGTTCAAAATTCTGTAGGCGCAATATTAGGGCCTCAGGATTGTTGGTTACTAATGCGAGGAATAAAAACTTTGCCAATTCGAGTAGAAGAAGTAAATTCAAATACGCAAAGGATAGCAGAGTTTTTGGAACAACACAGTAAGGTAGGCAAAGTATATTACCCTGGATTAATAAATCACCCTGGTCACGAATTACAAAAGTCACAAGCAACAGGCTTTGGTGGTATGATTTCTTTTGATGTAGGAAGTGCAGAAAAAGCAGAAGAAATGCTCTCAAAGTTACGTTATTTTACATTAGCAGAGAGTCTTGGTGCAGTAGAAAGCTTGATATCCATTCCAGCGCGTATGACACATGCTTCTATTCCAGCAAAACGTCGTGCTGAACTGGGGATAGTAGATGGACTTGTACGCATTTCAGTAGGTATTGAAGATGTAGAAGATTTACTAGAAGACTTAGAACAAGCATTATAATAAAATAAATAGAAACAAAGTGATTGGCTACCTTTATAATAGGAGGTAGCTGTTTTATTTAGGAGGAACAAAATTGAAAATAGTAGAACAATGTGAGCAAATGGTAAAAGATATTTATAATCAGTTTGATGCAAGTCATGATTGGCAACATATTGAACGAGTAATGCAAAATGCAAAAGCAATTTTAAAAACGGAACCCTCAGCAGATACTGAAATAGTAGAACTCGCAGTTTTATTACATGATGTAAGTGATTCGAAATATACAGATACAAAAGAAAATGAACAACGAATTTTACAACAGCTTAATATATCTGAAAAAAAACAACAAATAATTCGAGAAATCATTGCTTCAGTTTCTTACAATGGAGGCAACCAACTAGAAGCCACATCCATTGAAGCGCAAATCGTGCGTGATGCAGATCGCTTAGATGCCATTGGAGCGGTTGGTATTGCAAGAACATTTGCATTCGGTGGAGCGAAAGGTCGCAAACTCTATGATGACCAAGAAGAAGCACGCCATAATATGTCGGTTGAAGACTATCGCAATAAACAAACAGCTTCAGTTACACACTTTTATGAAAAGCTATTGTTACTTAAAGATTTAATGACAACAGAAAAAGGCAAGCAGATGGCTAAAGAACGACATGAATTTATGGTATGCTTTTTAAAACAGCTTAAAAATGAAAGAGACGGGGAATTATGAGCCATTTAATTATATCTAACTTAACAAAGACGGTCGGAGATAAAACTCTATTCAAAAATATTGACTTCACTATTTATAGCGGTGAACGTGCTGGTTTAATTGGCATCAATGGCACCGGTAAATCTACCCTGATGTCTATACTGGCTGGAGATTTAGATGCAGACCAAATTGACAAAGATCATCCAAACAAATACCGCATCGCACATTTACCCCAAAATCCAGAATTTGCTCAAGATGAAACAGTTTTACAAGCTGTCTTTTCAGGCGATTCACCGATTTTAAAATTAAACCGTGATTATGAAGATACACTCTCTTTGCTCGGAAAAAATCCAGAATCATCACAATTACAGACGCAACTATTCCGTTTGCAGCAAGAAATGGATACACAGCAAGCATGGGATGTTAATGCATTAGCGAAAACAGCTCTGACAAAGCTTGGCATTGAAATGTTTGATGAACAAGTAACCAATCTATCTGGTGGTCAACAAAAGCGTGTAGCTTTAGCAAAAGTACTAATTGAACCTGCAGATTTATATTTATTAGATGAGCCAACTAACCATTTGGATGTGCAGTCAACTGAATGGCTACAAGAGATGGTACTACGTTTAAAAGGTGCAGTCATTTTTATCACCCATGATCGTTATTTCCTTGATGAAATTTCGACGCATATCTATGAACTCGCAGATCAAACATTGTACAAGCATAAAGGTAATTATGGTGACTATCTAGAATCCAAAGCGATTCGTGAAGAAATGGCTGTTGCTACTCAAGCGAAAATGCGCAACCGTTATCGCTCAGAGTTAAAATGGATTCGTCGTGGAGCACAAGCTCGTTCAACTAAGCAAAAAGCCCGTATCCAGCGCTTTGAAGAACTATCTGATAATATTGATCGCAATTCAGATGATGGTGGTCTGGAGCTTGGTTTAGCAACATCAAGACTAGGGAAAAAAGTGTTGGAGGCAGAGAGTGTCACAAAATCTTTTGGTGAACGTCATATAATTAAAGACTTTTCATTCCTTTTACAGCAAGGTGATCGTATTGGTATTATCGGTGCAAATGGAGCAGGGAAAAGTACACTCTTGAAAATGCTTGCAGGTGAAATTACACCTGATCAGGGGCGAATCGAAGTAGGTTCAACAGTCCGTATTGCTCATTTTACACAGCAACTACCACAAATGAATGACAATCAACGTATGATTGAGTATATACGTGAGTCAGCTAATGATATTCAAGATTCAGAAGGAGAACATCATTCGGCTGCATCGATGTTAGAACGCTTTTTATTCCCATTACATACTCATGGGACGCCAATTGGAAAGCTTTCTGGTGGAGAACGTAAACGTCTTTATCTATTGAAATTGTTAATGGAACAACCTAATGTACTTTTACTAGATGAACCTACAAATGATTTAGATATCGAAACACTTTCTGTTTTAGAAGACTTTATCGAACAATTCCCAGGTGTTGTAGTAACTATCTCCCATGACCGTTTCTTCTTAGATCGTATTGCGAAAAAGCTATGGATATTAAATGGACAAGGTGGAGTAGACGAAAGTCTCGACATCTACAGTGAGTATTTAGCAGCACTTGGAGCTACACCGGCACCTGTGAAAGAAGAAAAAGTTGATAAACCAAAAGAACAAAAAGTGAAAATACAAAAGAAAAAACTTTCATTTAAAGAGCAAAAAGAATGGGAAACAATTGAAGCTGATATTGCAAAATTAGAAGAAGCGATTATGGATGCAGAAGAAGGTGTATCTACAGCGGGTTCTGACTTCACAAAGCTTCAACAATTAACAGCTGAATTGGAAGAACTTAATGCAAAGTATGAGCACCTTATTGAACGATGGGAATATTTACAGGACATTGTGAACCAATAAGAGGGGGATTGTAAATGAAAATTTTAACTATAGAACCAACACCAAGTCCAAATACAATGAAAATTGTTCTAGATCATGAATTACCATTTGGAAAAGCACATAACTATAACGAAGCCAATAAAGCGGATGCGCCTAAAGAAGTACAGGAAATACTAGCAATTGAAGGCGTAAAAGGGGTCTATCACGTAGCAGATTTCCTAGCAGTAGAACGTATTGCAAAATATGATTGGGAAAGTATATTAGCAGCTGTTCGCATTGCATTTGGTGAAGATGAGCAAGCAAAGAAAAGTGAACAACAAATGGATGAACATTTTGGAGAAGTTTACGTACATGTTCAAATGTTTAAAGGTATCCCTTTACAAGTCAAAGTGTTTGATAGTATTGCGGAAAAACGTTTTGGACTAGCAGCGCGATTTATCAATGCTTTTAATGATGCGATGAGTACAGATGAGAACTACATTTATGAACGTAAATGGGTAGACTATGGTGTACGTTACGGTGATAAACAGGAGATAGGGGATAGTGTTGTAGCTGAACTTGAAGCTTCTTTCCCTCAACAACGTATTGATGAATTGATCTTGGCAAGTAAAGAGAAAAAAGACGTTGTTGAAACGCGTAAACGAAAAGTTTCTTTAGAAGAATTTTTAGTAGATGATTGGGAACTTCGATTCCAACTGTTAGATCAGATGGCAGATCCAGAAGTTGAAGATTTACCTTTACTTGAAAAAGCGTTACAAGATGAAAAGATGTCTATTCGTCGTCTAGCAACTATCTATTTAGGTATGATTGAAGATGTGGCAGTTGTACCTTTGTTAGTACAAGCTTTAAATGATAAGAGCTCTTCGGTGCGTCGAACTGCAGGGGATTGCATCAGTGATCTAGGTTTTGTAGAGTTTGAATCTGCAATGATAGATTCTCTTAAAGACCGCAACAAGCTTGTACGCTGGCGTGCTGCCATGTACTTGTATGAAACGGGTACAGAAGCCTCTCTTAAAGCTCTTGAAGAAGCAAGTGATGACAGTGAATTTGAAGTTAAACTACAAGTGAAAATGGCTATTGCTCGTATTTCACAAGGCGAAGAAGCAAAGGGCTCAGTATGGAAACAGATGACAGAAGCTCGTGCTACAAAAAAAGGATAAAAATATAAACAAAGAAGACAGCTGGGGTTAAGATCCTGTGCTGTCTTTTTATTAATTATGAGAAGAATCTCTATTGTTTTTTTTAGATAATCGAAAAATACAAAGGAAGTTGGTTTTAACAACAATTATTTTTGAAAATTAGTTCCTTTATATTTTATTTTACAAATATAGTGTGACTTTTGTCTCTCTATAGTATAATGAGATGGTTGTGTAAAAAGAAACAGAAAAATGATTTATAGGTTTCACAAGGACTTTCGAGTAGTTAAATGATGATAGGAGAGATTGTATGATTTGTGGGAAATGTGATTGTGAAAAAAAACCGGCTTTAGTTGTGCAAAATTTCAAACTTAACGGTGGAGAACTTCATATTCAAAATATACCAGCATCCCTTTGTGACTGCGATGTATGGATAGCGCCTTCTATTAGAATGGAGTTTCAACGATATGCAACAGAAAACAGTCATTTACAAGGTATACATAATATTTCATTTGAAGAAATTTAATAATAGAATTCATATGTAAATGTAAAAGGACTTCTGAAACTGGAAGTCCTTTTTAGTATTAATGATCTTTAGTTTAATACATTGCGCTTTTTTTGTTCAGTTGCTGAGAACATACGCAAGCTACGATAGATATATTGTATACATAACAGAAATAAGATAACCCTAACAACAGAACTCTGAATAGGTGCTACGATAGAAAATATAAAAAGCGAAATACTTAGAACGATAAAGAATACAGCTGTATTGAAATCCTTCATCAAGAAAACTCCTTTTGAATACTGCAAATGATTGTTCATATATTTTTCTCGTATCACAATAGTTCTATACATTAAGAATGAAAATTAATTGTCAAAAGCTAAATGATTCAAAGAAAAGTCATTATTTATTAGTTAATGGATTGAATAAGAATATCAATATAAATATCGAAAAAATATTGAAATATTTGTGAACGTTTGTTTATAATTGTACTTATAAAAAAAATAGCATTAATTAGAAAAAAGTAATTCAGCAAACTTGAAAAAAGATGTTAAATGTAAAGGCTAAAAAAATCTTATATATTTATAAATAACAAATGGCACATTAGAAAGGAGATCGTCTATGGAAAGAATTAGACTTGTACCACATGATGTCATGTATGCTGAAAAAATATCATCATTAATCAGTTCGGAATTAGTAAAAAATGCACTAGGTATGGATGATTGTCAAACGTCTGTTAATGGAGTACTTAATTTTATACGTGGCATGCAACTTGCGGAAAGAGAGAATCAACAATTATCGCGTGTAATTATAAAGGATACTTCTGAAATTGTAGGTGTTACGACACTTAAAGATATAGAGCATGAAAAGAAATTATGCCATATCGGTACTTGGATTGCGGATCCTTTTTGGGGACTTGGATATAATGAGCAAGCAAAAGAACAGATACTATTTATAGCATTTAATCAATTTAACTTAGAGTATGTATTTGCTGGTGCGAGAGTAGAAAACATTCGCTCCCAAAAAGCCCAAGCCAAACTCCCTTATATGACATTGTCAGTTGAAGAAGAATTTCCTGAGGAACTAATAAAAATGGAGCGTCAAGAAAAAACACCATGTGTCTTAAATGTCATTAAAAGAGACGATTTCCTAGCATGGTACCAAAAGTGTTATTACGGTAAAGTTATCAATAATTAGAAAACGGTTCCTATATGTAGGAGTCGTTTTTTTGTTGAAAACAGACAAAGAATTAGAGTATTAAGTAATGTATTGTAATTAGTTGAAACTAATGGTTCATATCGCCCGTAGAATAATTAAAGAAGGGTGGTGAGTCGAATGTATTATCCATCTAAAAAAGATATTTGGTTAGCTGTTATTAATTGGGCTGTAATAATATCCTGTTTTCTTCCCTTAGCTATTCAAAGAGATTATGGAGCTCTATTTTTTACTATTCCACTAGCATTATTTCTAGGATGGAGTTGGTTTACTACGGGGTATAGAATCTCTAATGAACTACTAATAATCCAAAGCGGACCGTTAAAAAAGAGAATTCCAATAAAGGATATTAAAAAAATAATCAGTACGAAGAATCCATTAGCTTCTTCTGCATTGTCATTTGATCGCATTGAAATTAGTTATGGAACCGACTATGGCATGGCACTAGTTTCCCCCAAGAATAAGAGCGCATTTGTAAGTCACTTAAAAAATATTAATCAACAAATTGAGTTAGAAAAAAGGTTAAAAGAGGTGATGTAAAAGTGATTTTATGAGTCATTGAAATCGCCTCTTTTTACACGATTCTTATGTTTTAATGCGTTTTTGAATGTCCTCTAAAGTTGGTAGAGCAGCAAATGCCCCTTTTTTAGTTGTAGTTAATGCCCCACAATGATTGGCAAAGGACAGTAATTCATCTGCGGATTGTATACAATAATTAACTAATTCATTCAACTCAATATTACTTATTAACAATTTGTATAAGATTGCACCAATAAATGCGTCACCAGCCCCAGTAGTATCTTGCACGTTAACATCACAACCTGGAACGCTGAAGGATGCATCCTTTGTGAAAAGAGTCGCGCCACTAGCCCCTTTTGTATAGATCACAACCTTTACATGACCTATAAACAAAGATGCAATTGCAGTCTCTACTTCATCGATACCAGTAATGAAAGCTAATTCTTCATCTGAAATTTTCACTATATCAGTAGAAGGTAAAAATTTTAATATAGTTTCCCTACAAATTCCTTTTGATTCCCATAGAGGAAGTCGAACATTTGGATCAAAGCTAATCAAAGTACCATGTTCACGTGCAAATGAAATAGCTTTTTTATGGGCTTCTTTCATGGGGCTTTCCACCAAATCAACCGAACAAAAATGCAATAAATCACCAGGTGTGAACCATTCTGATTTTATGTACTCTTCCTTATATAGCAAATCGGCAGAAGGATTTCTATAAAAAGAAAAATCTCGTTCTCTATCGTTAGTTAAAGATACAAAAGCAAGGGCTGTGTTAGCCTCCTTTGTTATTTTTATTAAATTTGTGTTTACCTTTAATTGCTGTAAAGATTCAATTAAGAATTGACCGAAAGCGTCTGCGCCTACTTGGCTAATTAGTGAGGCATTTCCTCCAAGGTTTGCTACAGTTGCAGCTACAGTTGCAGGGGCTCCACCCGCCATTTTTTCAAATGAAGCTACGTCTTTTAAAAGCATTCCTTCTTGTTGAGGGATGAAATCTATTAATACTTCTCCAATTGTATAAAGCGTTTTCATATAGGTTCCTCACCTTCAATATTTCATGTATTCACTTTATTTTACATGGAAATGAAAAACAATGTTTAAGTTAACTTCTAATAGGTTAAGAATAGCGAATGTGTGTATTTTTATTCCAGTTACAAGTGCTGAACTGGTTTGAATAAGTTACTCTCTCACAGTAGTAAAGGTATATAAAACATCCTTACGTTCACTATTAATAGTAAAACTTGAGTAATTTTAGTATGATAATCTAAGTAAACTGTAGTTATTATTTTGTTGCAATTATAAGATTCTTACATAGCAAAACAGGAGGTCCCGATGAAAAAGCAATTAATCATAGCCATCACATGTTTAATGGTGATTGGTATAGGGCTATATACATTTATTCATGTATCGGCTACACATCAAAAGAAGTCCATATTTATCAAACAACAAACAATGGAAGAACCAAAATTCTTAACAGATAAAAAAGCCATTCTTTATGCATCATCACCGACAGAACAGCTAGAAAAAGGAACTGGAAAAAGTATGGCGATATTTATCGATAAAAAAGGATCTGCCTCAGCAATGGAAATGGCCGGAATGGAATTTGGAGCGGGTAAGTACAATGGTGAGCAATTGTACTTGGATGCCAGAAAAAGTGTTTATCTATTAGGTAAAAATGCACAGCAGTTTCCGATGAAACGTGATGAAATTCGCAATACTCTTTCTGGTTATCTTTCTTCAGAAGCAATCTTTTTTAGCTTGTATAACACTGGTTTTAGTCAAAATGCAGATTATGACACTGGTGTTCGATATGGCAGTTCATCAGGCTTTAAAACAGCTTCTTTACCGTTTTATGTAGCAACAGCAGGCACTATGAAAAATCAAATAATTGTTTTAACACAAGATCTAGTTAAAGGAAACTTTGATTTGAAATCTGTTACTTTAAAAAACAAGGTCAATATAAAACAATTAGCATCTGTACCTTTACCACATGCTGAAGAATTAGATCCAATCTCATCTATTTTAGAAGATAAGGAAAACTATTATTTTGTACTATCATATTTTGAAGATGATGCAAAAGAAGATATTTTGCTCGCAACCATCAATAAACGAACATTCACTTTAGATGTAAAAAACCTAGCTGAGTATCGCAGTGAAGAAATTGTATCGAACTCCTTGCCTTTTAACTTTGATAATTCAACGCATCTTCATAATCAGGAATTATATTATATAAACGGGTTAGGGGAAGTATATTCATACAATACTTCAAATGATGTTATCCAAAAAAAGTTTCAACTTAACCGACCTACTGGTACGTTCCATCCAAAATTTGAGCAAGTCGATTTTAGAGGACAATCACTATTTTATTTAAATAACCGGAAAAAGGATGTTTATTTTTTAGAAAAATACGATCTTGTTACTGGTGAAATGATAGAAGAGCAAAAGGTAGTTAACTTGGATAAAATATTAAAATCAGATGTGAAAGATCTTACCTTATATAATTTGGAATTATTAAATTTGTAAAGAACACCCAGATGCTTCAATGCATTTGGGTCTTTTTTTATGAAAAAAATCTTTCTTTAAGTTTATAAACTCTATGTAACTAGTAAGGAGGAAAGAATAAATCGTGGCTTGTCATAATTACGTGTTAACTGAGCTACTGAAATATGCATACCGTGTCACGTATGAAAATTTTGGCCACTTTTTTTCCAGTATTTAACCTATTAAAAGTTTAAAGATAGGCTTCAAACTCATATTTTTCACAAAAGTGATAAGTTCAGCATTTAATATGTAGTAATGACACTGCAATAAAACTTTTACTAGGGACAAGAATTCATACCAAAGGAGCTGAAAGATAAATGGTCATAATAAGAAAACACTTAGTTTCACAATCAATCACGAATAAAGTAACAAGTGGGACAGGAAACGGTCGCAAATGGATTACTATCCACGAGACAGATAATACAAGAAAAACTGCTAATGCAAATGCACATGCTCGTTTACAAGCAATGGGAAATAGCCGTGCTGCTTCTTGGCACTGGACAGTAGACGATAAGGAAGCTGTACAATCATTTAATCATAGCGTAAAGTGTTGGGCTGCAGGGGATGGAAATGGAGATGGAAATGCAAACTCCATTCACATTGAAATTTGTGTGAATGAAGATGGAAATTACAAAAAAGCAGTAGAAAATACTGCCATTCTAGTTGCTAAAATTATGAAAGACGAAAAAATCGCCATCAGTAATGTTGTGCAACACAATCATTGGAGTGGTAAAAACTGTCCATCTAAAATGAGAAGTGGTAAAGCGGCTTATACTTGGGCAACATTTCGTAAATTAGTTTCAAAAACAATAATTACTACAGTTTCAAAGCCTATAACAAACAAAACTTTCCAAGTCCAGGTATTAGCAAACGTATTGAATTACTATGATGGTCCAAGATGGTCAAATCCAACTGGTACAGTAAAAAAAGGAGTAAAGTTAACAATTGAAAAGAAAGTTCTTGTAAGTGGTTCTGCAATGTATAAAACAATTAGTGGTAAATATATAACAGCAAGCTCTAAATATGTTAAAAAGCTTTAGTCCCTCAAGTGATAAGCCAATTGATTTAATTTGGCACACTTTGAATCGGAGGGAGGTAAGTTTTATGGCATTCAATAATCCAAAATGGAGAAGGTTCGTAAGTGCTCACTTACTCAAACGTGTGGAACCTATTGCAGGTAGTATAGTGTATTGTAAATTACTTGGACTTCCAAATAGGATAATCGGTACACCAGATCATACTGGTATTTATGTCGGTAATAGAAGAGTAATAGAGTTGAATGGTAACGAAAAAATTATCGAAGTAGATTATTATAATTTTTTAAATGGCTCATCCGTACGCTCTGGAACAGAATTATATGTAGCTTGCGATATGAATGGTAATGTCTTGTATGACCCTGCAATTGCTAGAAGAGCGATAGCAGCAAGAAATACGCACAATGGTTACCATCTTATTAGAAATAATTGCCATATGTTCACATCACGTTGCATCAAAGGTACAAACAATGATCCACTAGATGCGACATTTAAGAATGTGGAGAGAAATATTAAAAAGCATTTTGGCGTTCCTATGATTAGTTGGCGAACTGTTAAACAGTGAATTCTCATTGGTTTAAGGGATATTAAGGCATTAACATAATAGTATAAGTACCAAGCCAAGATTTTACGTCAATCTTGGCATTTTTTTGTTCAAAGTTTTGGTAAGTATGTATTATGTGTAAGGGCTATTTAGTGTCTATCAATCTTCCGCTCTATTCTATCTAATTTAGCAACTATAAAATCTAATTGTTTTTGCATATTTTTCAATTGGCGATTATTATTTGATTCGTTTTTTGTATTTAACTGTTCCTCTGCTTGAACTTCGTTTATCTCCTCTACAATTGCTAAAGCGGATAAAGCATCCGCAATTATCGTAAAAGCAGCTGAAAGAACCTCAATTTTGGCAGAATTTTTTGCGCCAGGTAGCACAGAACTTAATTCATCAAAATCTATATTCATATTATTCTTCAATGCTTTACCCCCCTTCAAATAACAATAGTATAAATTTAATAAAATTATAATAATTCAACGGAAAAGACGATTTAATAGTAAATTGAAGACATTTTTTAAAATAGGATTTTATGTTATTTATCTGAATTTCTGTAACTAATAAAAGCGCTTTTTAAAGCTGCATAATTTCCTACAGCTGCATATCCATAAAACCAGCCCATAAATATACCAGCAAGTAAATCGTGTCGGTGGCTAATGAAAATAGAAATTAATAAACCAAAGAATAACGCAATTGTAGGTACAAATTTTGAAGGAGTATGATAAATGATTTTAATTAGTTGAGTAATAATCATTATTATTGGAATGGCAATAACTGCATCCCAAAAATTTGTATGGATAATAGGGAAATTCATGCACACACCACTTTCAACTAGTTTGATTATATTTTTGCCTTAAATTAAGTAAATATTCATGTATTTATCAGAAGTTGAGGTATGTGTGACAAGTAAATAATGTGAAATGAAGATTTTTGTATTGAAGTGGACTTATTAATTTTGACCACGTTCAAGTTTTAATGTTAATTTTTGAAAAAAAGTCCCCAAAAAAATAAAGATCCATTATCGTAAGTGCATAACGAATGCTCTTTTAGAATTTAAAGTCCTTCTATAGTGTATGATAATCTTATGTAGGTGTAACTTGTACAAAATGTACTGTAAATAATGGAAGTGACAGAAAGTAGTGTAGCTTAACTTCATGCGGAATTTAATTTACATATGAGTTAGTATCAAATGTATTTAGCAATTGATCTACCTTTCATTGGTGGAATAATTTTATTGGATTGTGTTCCATTTTATTTTGGTAAATGTTTCATTAAGTTCATTTGCATATTCCTTTATGACGGCATATCATGAAAATAGAGATAATTGTTTTCAAAAAAGATAATTGTTTCATGATTTCAAGATTGTCTTATGGTCAATCGGTTAAGGAGGTCTATGGGATGGACGCAATTGATGTATTAACAAACTTAGAGAAATTGAAGGTATACTACCAGCCCATTTTTAGTGCAGACGAGCATGTTGTTATTGCATATGAAGTCTTTGGCAAGCTTATAAATAATGAAGAGCTTATAAATTTAAATACATTTGCCTACGATGACGATATTCCTGAAGAGTATCGGGTGGAAGTAGAGCATAAAATTTTGCATTTGGCTCTTTCCCAACTAGCGGAAGAATCAAAAGATTTTGATATTTATCTACCGTGCAATGCGAACTTGTTAATACTTGACTATGGGGAAAGTTTTTTTGAAATAATAAAAAAATACATACCCGAGGAAGAGCTAAGTCGAATTGTACTTGTAATTTCAGAGCATAATTTTAATGGTGAATTCAGACAGTTAAATAATATCATTCGTTATTTTCAAACTTATGGTATGAAAATTGCGATTAATCAAGTTGGTTCTGAAAGTCATTGGGACTATATTAAAACGCTTTCCCCTAATATTTTGAAGTTGGATATAGAGCAATTGAGTTATCAATCTTGGGGTGAACAAAATGATTTGTTCACATCACTTGGTAAATTAGCGCGTAAAATTGGTGCAAATATGTTATTTGAGGGAATTGATAAAGAATACAAACTTCAATTTGCGTGGAAAAATGGAGGACGTTATTATCAAGGTAAATATCTAGCTGATGTACATACAGGAACAATTCCACGGGATCAATTAAAGAAGAGTTTTAAAGAGCGATGTCAGCAGTTTATCTCAACAGAAAAGCGCTTGTTAGAAGATAATTATAATGCATTGAAAAATTTGCAAACTACATTAGAGAAATCCGTACAACGTATAAAGCCTTCGAGCGACAATACGGACCAACTTCTAACGCTTGCTAAAGAGCTTGATGCATATTCCTTCCGACTTTATATATGTGATGGTGAGGGATTTCAAACATCACCTAATATCATGTGTATCGATAAGAAATGGCATATACAAGAAGAAGCAGTTAATAAAAATTGGAGCTGGCGTCCATACTTCTTAAAAACAATTATTGAAATGCGTAATGACCAAAGTGGTGTGTTATCTGACTTATATAGCGATATTGACACAGGAGAATTGACACGTACTTTCTCTATACCGGTAAATGTGAATGAATACCTATTTATTGATATTTCTTACGATTATTTATATAACCATAATATTTTTAGATGAAAATGGGTACTGCTAAGGGAGAGATTTCTCAATCTTGCAGTACTTTTTTCCTTTTGAAAAGTATAAAAAAATTTATTTACAGCTATTTTTTTCAGAGGAAATCTTTTGACTTAATTCATTTCACACGTACTAAACTGCAACCACCACGTATTCACTGACTTTACACCTTCTCTATATTCCATTTTCAGCGTAGTTGAAATGTCTTCATTTAATTTTTTCATCCTAATTTATCCTTTGCAATTCATTTAATGTAGTTTCGGATTCGTTTTAGAATCAGCGTGTGTGGGTATGTTAATTGGGTAAGCTTATATAGATGTAAAACTTAAGGAGGTTACTAAATTTATGTCAATAAGTAAAGAGCTTCAGGCCCTAAAAGAATTTAAATGTAATGATCGTTGTGTGTTGAGTGTGTATTTAAATACTAATCCAGCTGATCCTGATCAGCTGAAAGGTGCATGGAAAATTCATTTAAAAAGTGGTTTAAAGCGAATGGAAGAGTATATAATAGCTTCTAAAAATGAGGATGAACTGAAAGCATTTAAAACAGTGAAGGATAAAGTCGTTAAAGAAATAGATGATCATTCGAATGAATTGCGAAAAGGAGTCGTTATTTTTGCTTCGGACAATCCAAGTTTGTGGTCGGTTCACTATGTACAAGTACAGGTGAAAACGAGCTTTCACTGGGAGGATCATCCGGTACTTGAAGAGATGGAATACATGTATAAGGCTTACCCAGATGCGGGCATTATCTTACCAAGCTTTGGGGAAGTACGTATTCTAGATACAGCAATGGGCTTCTTAAATGATGAACTTATTTACGATTTCGAACCGAATCTGGAAGAATGGGGAAATCGAAAAAAAGTGACTCCTGACAATCATCCTGACATTGGAAGCAGCAAAGCAGGTGCTTTAGAGCCTCGGCTGAAAGAAAATTTGGGACGCTTCTTTAAAGGAATGGGCGAAATTGTAGAACGATTGAAGAAAGAGCGAGGCTGGAAGGAGATACATGTGGCCGGAGAAATTGAAATGGCAAAGGCTTTTGCCGAAACCTTACGCGAAAAACCAGCTAGTTGTATTCACAAAAACCTCAACAACAGCAGCGCAAACGAAGTGCTCCACGAAATTTTTGAAAAATAACGATGTATCAAAAAAAACTAACTGACTCATTTCTTATGAGCCAGTTAGTTTTTTTGCGTTCTAGTTCATGAATTAATTGAACAGTTTGAACTTCAGTCATTCCCAAACTTCAGGAGGTAACGGTACACATGTTTTTATACCATTACCCTTGAGTTGTATTTAGTCATATGTGAAAATTCAATATTCGGTATAACACAGTGCATCCAACTACAAGAAATGATAATATGTATGATGAGTAAAGGATTTTGCAATAGATAAATATTATTTTATATGTTGCAAAAGGAGGATATAAAATGAATAACGAACATAATTTTTGGCTTGATTTACCGAAGCCGTTTTTTATATTAGCACCAATGGAAGATGTCACAGACGTTGTGTTTCGCCACGTCATTAGTGAAGCAGCAAAACCTGACGTATTTTTTACGGAGTTTATAAGTACAGATAGTTATTGCCTTTCTGACGGAAAAGATAGTATGCGTGGGCGCTTAACGTTTACGGAAGATGAACAACCTATTGTCGCTCATATTTGGGGCGATAAACCTGAGTATTTTAAACAGATGAGTATTGATATGAAAAAACTTGGTTTTCTTGGGATTGATTTAAACATGGGATGCCCCGCACCAAACGTTTCATCAAAAGGAAGGGGTGCTGGATTAATAAAACGGCCTGAACTGGCAGCAGAAATTATTCAAGCAGCAAAAGCAGGGGGATTGCCAGTTAGCGTTAAAACAAGATTAGGTTATCTCGACATTAACGAATGGTGCGATTGGTTAGGACATGTATTGAAACAAGATATTGCGAACCTTTCTATTCACCTTCGTTCAAAAAAAGAAATGAGTAAGGTAGATGCACATTGGGAACTAATCCCCGAAATAAAAAAACTTCGAGATGAAATTGCTCCAAATACGTTATTAACAATTAATGGAGATATCCCTGACCGAGCAACAGGTTTAAAATTAGTAGATCAATACGGTATTGATGGCGTAATGATTGGCCGAGGCGTTTTCACGAATCCATTTGCTTTTGAAAAAGAACCTAAAGAACATAGTATGAAAGAATATCTCAATTTATTACTTTTACAGTTAGATCTTCACGATAAATATTCAAAAGAAATCGAACCTCGTCCATTTAAGCCACTTCTTCGCTTTTTCAAAATCTATACTCGGGGATTTGAAGGTGCAAGTGAACTAAGAACCCAATTAATGGATACAAAATCAACGGATGAAGTCCGTCGATTAGTACAACAATTTTTAGAATTAGACCTATGCCAAGCACAGGAGACGGAGATAGGTTCTGCGTCCAACAATAAAATATATAATGACTAACAATCTAGTAGATGGATCATCATTTTAACAGGTGAAAACTTCCCAAATTTTATTGTGAAAATGGTGTCGAATAAACATTTTAAATTCACAAGCTGGGAGACAAATTTTTGGTGGGATTAATTCTATCACTTTATCTGCATATTGTTGTGGGTTCTTGGAAACAAACAACATATGAGGTAGCTTATTCTGATCTTAAGAGAACTTACATTCTTCATATAGTAGGAATTTATACACAAAATGGTGCTTCTGTTAATCGTACTGTAGATGTAGCGTTCTATTGTAGTGCAACTGGTGTAGTTAGCAAACTTAGAATATAGTACAAGCATACAAACTTAACTACTATGTAATTTATCCAAAAAAATAAAGCCCTCTTAGTCGAGCCTAATGCTGAAATGAACAGCTACGGTCCCAACTAAGAGGGTTTTTTAATTATATGAATTTAACTACGCCAATTGAGTTACGTTTAAGTCGATAATGTTTGCGAACCTTCTATTAGAGTAAAAATATTTACTATCCCAGCTAGAAAAGCAATAAAGACATGTTGTTATTTTAAACTGGAGTAAAAGTATATTATAAAATAAAGACTGTTCAATACATCCCATTGCCGTAGGCTTTCCATTTCTATAAATGAAGTGTATAGAACTGATTTTATTGACATAATTTACTAATATTTATATCCTTATTGTGAAGGTTTGGGATAGTTGATTAATTGCATGGGGGAAATTTATAATGTCAAGAAATGACAATGAAGTTGAAAGTTATTATACAGCAAGAGCTGGAGAAATCTGTTTTTGTTTTGTAATTATCTGTTTATTGATTTGGGGATTATACGATTATATAACAACGGGAGAACTACATTTTCAGTGGGCATTGATGTTTTTATCTATTTTAATATTTTATAGAGTTAAATCTTTTTTATTAAAAAAAATAAAAAACAAGATTTACATATAAAACCATAATTATATTTTTTGCAATAACTGATAGAGCATTTGTGACTTAATGAAGTATTGTATAGACTTTAACAACATCTTTTTATAAATATTTGTAATTAAAATTGTATTCTTCTTAACCGTTTTATTTTTCTTAATATGTTCATTACTTGTTTTTACTACAGGTGTGTAGTCTTCAGCTAATAAATAATGGACACTCTTTTCAAAAAAAGAAAAATACATAAGGACATTATGGACAGGATCACTCGCTATATTATTATTATTTTTTGGTGCTTTCAAATATTCAGGAGGTCCAATATATAAAATTTATATACCCATTGCTATGACAGTGGTGTATATAATTTCATTGTTGTATATGTATCGAAGTTATAAAAATGAGGAATAAATTCGGGGAATAGCTTCTTTCACTAATGGTGCAGAATAGTTGAAGAAAATGAAAAGTAGTTATGCCACATACTATCCTTAAAAAAGGCCAACCTTTGGCGAAAGAGGGTTAATGTAACCCAAAATAACCAATGGATGGAGCACAATGGTAGAGATAGATGGTCAAGGAAAAGCAGTACTACAGTTTAATATTAGTTTAGGTGAACTGTATCTTAAGTACGTGTGGTTTTTTTACTTCGGATGCTTATTGATATGAGATAAATTCTCATGTGCTACGTTTACCCCAGTTCTATATGAATTCTAGTTCATGTATTCTTTTTCTAGTCTTCTATGATATAGTTTTTAAGAAAAGAAACATGTGATTGGGGGATATAGAAAGATGTTTGCAAAATCGAAATTAGTGTTTTTAGTGCTTAGCATAATGGCTGTAATTGCTTTAACAGGCTGTGTTACATCAAAAGATGAAGAAAAGGTAAAGGATACATCTAGCTATGCTTCTGAGGTAAAGGAAAAACCTGTTGTCACAATTACAATGGAAAATGATCAAAAAATCGTCATGGAATTAGATCCGGAAGTAGCACCAAATACGGTAGCGAATTTTGTATCATTAGTGAAAGAAGGCTTCTATGATGGCTTGATTTTCCATCGTGTTATCCCTGGATTTATGGTGCAAGGTGGCGACCCAACTGGAAACGGTACGGGAGGGCCTGATTATGCGATTAAAGGCGAATTCTTAGCAAATGGCTTTGAAAATAATTTAAAGCATGAGCGTGGTGTCGTATCAATGGCACGTTCACAGGATCCAAACTCTGCAGGCTCACAATTCTTCATCATGGTCGATACTTCTGAACAATTGGATGGCGAGTATGCGGCCTTTGGTAAGGTAACAGAAGGTATGGACGTTGTTGATGAAATCGTTAATGCGGAGCGCAACGAATCCGATAAACCATTGAAAGAACAAAAAATGAAAAAAGTTGAAGTGGATACGAAAGGCTTCGATTATCCAAAGCCAGAAGTGCAAAAATAATAAATTGAATAGATTTCCCTCCCTGAATTAGGCTATTCTGCTGTAAACAATTGTATGGGAGGGTTTTCTTTTGAGTGAAACAAGATTTGTGAAATTAACAAAGATAGATTCGATTAAATTTCGAATTTAATAGGAGAAGAATTAATAAAATAGTTCCATTTATTCTCATTGTACTCAACGGGTACTGTAGTAGAAAAACTTTGAGCTGTTTGGACAGCTCTTTTTTCATATTCAACTAATGGGGCAGTTTAGTTCAATAAGCAAATCATAAGGTAGGTTAGTTTGAATGCTTAGGAACTTTTAATAATTGATAATCCTATTTATTAGAAAGGAGGTAATTAATTGAGAAAAGTTGGAATGATTTTAGGTTTATTTATAGCTGTTATTGCAGTGTTCGTATTTATAAATAAATTATATTATCCTTCTCTTCCGATAGATGATATATCTGCAAAAGAAGCGATTGATAAACTAAAAGAATCGGATAGTAAAATAGCTGAAATTGCAGTAGAAAGCGATTCTATTTGGTATATCACAAGTAGTGAAAATAAAGGTATATCGATTGCTGATGAAAATATAAAACAAATGATTGGTTCAGATGGATGGGAATTTAAAGAAAAAGATGGTACTGGTCTGTTCTTTGAAAAAGACGGAAAAAGATTAATTGCGACCACTCAAATGTGGACAAAAAAATACGTTCTTGTTAAAGTTCAAAACGAATTTAATAAACTTTAGAGTTTTATTAAACTAACGAGTACTTTAGTTCAATAAGGAGTAGAACCTTTCACTTATTGAACTAACGGGGAAGGTTTGCTGAATAGAGAAATTTTAGACTTAGCACACTTTGGAATTTTAAATTTCCGAAGGCGAAAGTAGATTGTTTTAATAAAAATTACATTAAGTTAAACAGCGAATTATCATAATCTAGTATGATTCTAATCGATCATGCTTTTTATTTTGTAAATTTTTAAGGGAAATTTCATTTTAAGTGTTAACTTTTTTCGTTGTTAAAGGTCTTATAACTGAAAAGGAGGGGAGTAATGAGTGGGCATGATGAACTGTACATAGTTTTGCAAGAAAAAACAGCAACCATTTTTAAGTATTTAATTAAAAATGGCGCAAATCCTCGAGATGCTGAAGATATTATCCAAGAATCCATCTATAAATTTATTTTAAATATTGAATCAGTTGATCCAAACAAAGCGTATAGTTGGCTATTTCGAGTATCAATTAATCATTATTATGATTTGTGTCACAAACAAAAAAGGGAAGTGAGTATATCTTTTGACCACTTTGAGCTTGTAGACGATTCACTTTTACCAGAAGACTATATTCAACAATTTGAGATGAAAAAAGAAATTGAAGACATACTGAATCAACTCACTCCCTTACATAAGCAATTAATCTTATTGAAATATGTACTTGGATTAAGTTACGAAGAGATTTCTGAGATGTTGGATTTAAATTTAGGAACATTGAAAACCTATTTATTCCGTGCAAGAAAATCCTTTAAAGACATATATCGAAAGGAGAATGAAAAACATGACAGAAAATAAAAAAGAACAGGAATTAAATGATTTTTTTGATGGAAAGTCAACAAGTACTATTTCAAAGGTTGTAAAAAAAGCAAAGAGAATAACGATTCTCCGAAATATGGGTATCTCTTTATTTGTCATAGTTTTCTTGTTAATTACTTTAAGTTTGTCTTGGCTTTTTATAATAAGGGGAAGTCAAGAAAAGGCGATGCGTGATATCGAATTATTTAGCAGAATCACTAATCCCAATATTGAGTTATTAAGAAGCCAGAACGAATCAAATGGTGTATTTGAAGGGATTTTAACGTTTAATCGATATAAAGAGATTGAAGGGATTCCAGTAGATTGGAGTAATGATGTTGTTAGGTATAGTCTGTTTGGTGGGATGAGTCGTTTCACAGGTCATTCATTAATACAGATTGAAGATAAAGAAGATGGACTTGATAGGTATTATGACAGTGAGACAAAGCAAAGAATGATGAGCTTTTATCATCCAGAGGTATTGTACAGCGAAATGCGTAATGACCTAAATACCTTAAATAAATTTACAGATGATACTTTGATCGAATTAGGGGTTTCATTTAACCAAAATTATACACCGGAAGAAGTTCGAGAACTAATTCCAGAGAATATTACACTTAAATGGTACTGGGTAGATACCTATTCACGTGAAGACATTAAATCATTAAACACACACATAACCAAGTATAAACCTGCGTTCCCTGAATTAGCTACTGAAATTTACGGGTTTAGTGAAGACCCTACCGATTCCTCTATGAGTGAGAAGCGTTTTATTGATGATGTACAAACGGGCTTAAATGAAGATGGAAAATACTTTGGGGAATTCAATCGTATATATAACAATTTAAAAGGTGATTCTGCACAACTAGCTCCTAAAAATATTGAGGTAATAGGTGCCGTGGTAACAGGAAAACCGAAAGAATTAGCTGAATTAAATGATATGGATATGATTCGGGGAACTGTACTAGGCGTTACGGTAAAACCATATTGAAAATAGATTGTTATAACCATAGTATGTGAAGAATTGTACTTAAACTAACGGGTGCTTTACTTGAAGATCATTGAGTTGCATATGCAGCTCTTTTTTTCTTTCTTGAACTAACGAAGCAGTTTAGTGGAAGAAGGTTTTCAGTGCAGCCGTATAGACGGCTTTTTTAAGCTATTAATGAGCTAGATTAAGTAAGATAGTATAATCTTCAATTCATACAATATCCATGAATGTGATAACATACAAATAGGACTTGGTAGGAAAATATGGATATAAGAGAGGTCTATATGAGTATATACAAAACACAATATGGAAGAGAAATGTCATTAAAGCTTTATGATGCTCAATTAAAAAAATTGGATTATTCATGTAAGGATGTTTACGTTCATACTAGTTTTGGAAGAACACATATCATTGAAACTGGCAATCTATCTGGTGAACCGTTGTTAGTTTTTCATGGTGGGAATAGTACGACTGCCTATAATTTACTAATGTACAGATTCCTGCTTAAAGATTTTCATATTTATGCGGTTGATATAATTGGTCATCCTGGAAAAAGTGATGAAGTTAATCTCTCTTCTAACAATTATGATTATGGAAAGTGGGCAAGTGACGTTATTTCAGGGCTTGGATTTGATAAAATAGCTTGTTTTGGGGTTTCTTATGGTGGCGGAGTTTTGGCAAAACTGATGTGTATCGCACCGGAAAAAGTAGAAAAATCCGTATTAATTGTGCCATCAGGTATTAATAATGCCTTTCCAATCAGTACTGTAAAAATGATGATACCTCTACTAAAATATAAACTAACAAAGAAAGAAAAATATATAAAAGAAACAGCTTTATTTATGGCTATTAAAGAAGAAATTCTTGATAAAGATACTTTGGATATGGTAAAAGATAGTTTTGATCATGTGAAAACAAAAGTAGGGATGCCATCTAATGTTAGTGAACAATTAATGCAACAGTGTAACGCACCGTCACTTATTATGGCAGGTGAAAAAGATTGTTTATTTCCGGCGAGAAAAGTATTACCAAGAGCAAAAAAAATCATACCAAATGGTACGGTTCATATGCTAAAAGGATGCGGACACATGCATGTGATGCCAGAGCGTGAAAAGAAAATGATCGTTGATTTCTTAAGTGTTTAGTAACTTTAAAGTTCTTAAAATAATAAAGTTATTGAACTAACGGGGTGCTTTACTTGAAGATCATTGAGTTGCATATGCAGCTCTTTTTTCATTATTGAACTAACGGGGCAGGTTAGTTGAATAATGTTGTTTAATTTTTGTTCAATAAACGTGCTAATTAATAAAGTAATTCATTGTGAACATAGGAGTAATATGAAATAATCCTGACAAATTGATTGGAGGAGTAAAAATGCAAGGCTTTAAGCGCTACTGCTCGTTTGTAATTCTTATCTTGTTGTTAACAGGGTGTGCGGGGGTGGAAAAAGATAAAACATCCTCAAATGCGAAAATAACTGTTGAGCCATATAACCTGAGTGAAAAAGAAAGTCTGCTTATTAGCAAATCGGGAGTAGGGCATATTAAATTTTTTAAACTAAATGGCACTTTAGCTGAAGATGATGATTTGGAAATCTCAGTGGAAGTATTTGAAAAAGGTAAGTTTAAAGAAGAATTGCTAAAAACCTGGGATGACCCTGAAAAAAATTATAATGATACCCTCATTTCATTTGGAATAAGTGACTTTAACGATGAAGTTCGTCCTTTAAAATTGATATCTGGCATACCTTCTGGGTATGTTACAACGAATTATTCAAATAAAATGACGTCTTCTTCTTTCAATAATTTAGTTGGCGGAAAAGTTACTTTAAAGAAAAACAAACCTGTTTATTTAGCGGCATGGCTAAGCACTACAAAAAAAGAGCTGCGGTCTGTAGAAAGCGAAAATGGCGAAATACCTGCCAGCATTGCAGAAACTGAGCTCGCATTTTTATACAAAGTTTTATGGACTTATAAGGAAAAGAATTAACATTAGCAGTGTAATCGGAATAAGGAGATACAGGACCTGGTATTATATATTGGGTAATTCAATTAACGGGTGCAATTGTTTAATAAGCGTCTCGGTTCTTATTAAACTAACGGGTGCTTTAGTAAAAGAAGAAAGGGTTCTACATATTAGTCATATCTAATATGTAGAACCATTTAATTTTTCTATTTTTTAAAAAATTAGGTCTTTATAAAATTTATCCCCCTCTTCTTTTTGTTTTACTAAATAACCTATTTCTTTAGTTGAATCTGTTTATACTTATTGAAGTTCAGAACGAATCGGTTCTTCAGGATAGTATAAATCTTTGCGTAAGCAGACATCTCTATGGGTGAGTGTTTCACCTTTAAAACGAATCCAAATTTCATCATCTGCCATGACTCCATGTGTTTTTCGTACAATGCCCCAGCGAATATTAGATTGCATATCCAGTGAAGCCAGTAATTCTTTTGCGTTGACCCGAGTAGGAGGGAAGGTACGCCATTTTAGCCAATGTTCTATTTCTTCTAAGCTAATATGCCCTTCCATATTCAGTGAAAATTGTTTGTTAAAATCATCAATAGGCTAAGTCCGTTATCAAAAATCGGTGCCAGCTCCCATGTTTTTTATTTTGGGTCATATAAGAATAAAATGTTATTCGTGTGCCGATCTTCATTTAGAATAAGTGCATCGAAAGCATGTTTTGTTACTTGTAATAGAATCAGTAGAGCTGAAATTTGCTTCAAATAAGCGCTCAATTGTAACTTCCTGTTTTGTACCACGAAAATCGAGTGAATAGCAGCCGTCAAATTGTTCACCGTCAGCTAATTGAATGATACATGGGTAATAGACGACAAATTTAGAGGGGGTAAGAGTTGAGCATTCAAGTACGAGTGAAGTCAATACTTCTGCTTGTCCCTCATAACCTCGCGCATTTTGTTTGACCCACTTGTTTCCGATACGCCATTTCGATTGATCGATCGCCCTTACTAGAAGTACTAATAATACGTTCAGCGTCGATAGGAATATGAATTGTTTCCATTTCATCACATCCAATTTAATATGAGTTTATTTTATTATATAGTGCATAAACGTTTACCGCACGGAAAGTTGTTCATAGTGTTGCTTCTAAAATTATTGTCTGTTCTTTAAATTATCAAGATATGTTTTTGGAATAATAGAGGCTACCAAAAAACTGAATATTCATTTATAATTAACAATATGAAAATATTGTAAAATTATACAATATTTTATTTAAGGGTACCTATTAGAAAAATGTATTAAATACTGATTGGGATTTAATAATTTAAGAAACAAAAAGAAATTGGAGGGGAACTACCATGATAGAAATCAGAGACTTAAGCAAAACATATACCCACCTTTCGGATAAAGTGAAAATACTTAATAACATATCATTAAGTATTGATAAAGGTCAGTGGTATACGATAATTGGTCCTTCCGGCACCGGAAAATCGACATTTTTAAATTGTGTCGCGGGGCTCTTACAACCCGATGAAGGTGAAATTATTTACGAAGGAGTAAATATTTATAGTCTAAAGGATAAAGTGAAAAGTGAGTATAGGAGACTTAATATTGGGTTTATATTTCAAGATTTTAAACTATTACCACATTACTCAGTATTGGATAATGTAGCATTACCGTTAATTTATGATGAGCCAAAAAAATCCCTATACACTAAAGCAAAGAGTCAATTAGAAATGGTAGGAATTAAAGAACAAATGTTTAATAGATTACCCGAAGCCTTATCTGGAGGTGAAAAGCAAAGAATTGCGATAGCACGGGCGCTAATTGCCAATCCTAAAGTGCTCATTTGTGATGAACCAACAGGGAATTTAGATATTAATAATCGTAATATAATTCTAGACTTATTAAGTGAATTTAAAAATTCTGGAAAGACAATCATAATGGTGACGCATGATGAAGAGGTGGCAAATCGAGGAGATATAATCTACAAGTTATCTAATGGGATATTGGAAGAGAGGATGAAAAAAAATGATGCGTTTAGTTTGGAATCGAATAATTAGTAGAAAGTTGGTTTCCTTTACAATCATTTTAGCTCTTTTTGGAATTTTTCTACTGATACCAATAGGTTTTCAAAATACTAATGAAACAAAATTAGCTGTTGATAATTCAATTGCAGAACAAGGTAGAGGCACTTATGATATTTTAGTAAGACCAAATCATTCAAGAACAAAAGTAGAAAAAGAAGTTGGTATGGTAGAAGAAAATTACATAGGGGATAGCCAAGGTGGTATATCCATTCAGGAATGGGAAAAAATCAAACAGAACCCCGCCATTGAAGTTGCAGCACCTGTCGCATCAATCGGATATTTTAGCGGTAAAAAAACATCAGTCGAACTACCACAATTAGATGAATCCACTAGATTTACATGGGAATTCTATACTTCAGATGGACAAAAAGAATATTCACTTAGCGAACCTCAAAGCTTAGTATACTTCAAAGAATCGGAACCTGGGAATACTCAGTATTTAAAGGTTCTTCATAATGAAACTGCGTCTGGCGCTACGCTGGATGTTATGCTTCCACAAACTTATCATTTATTAGCAGCCATAGATATTGAAAGTGAGCAGAATCTAACGAATGTTGACTACTCAGAATTGAAAAATGAGTTTGATTCATTTTCACTTGATGTAATAATTAAAACCTTTGGAAATATTCCTGTTATTAAAGTCATTCAAAGGGAAGATATTAATATTCCAATTAAGATGAAATTAAAAGCAGATACAATCGAGCTTGATATTTCTGACTACCGTAAAAAGCTTTCATTAACAGAAGAAGATTGGCTTATGTCAGCTGAGAGAAATAAAATTAAACAGGTAATTGGAGAATTAAATAAGAAAAAAACCGCCTCTACTTCTGAACATGAAATAGATCTTACTTCTTTTCAAAAACCATTTGATGGAACTGCTGTTAAAATAAATAATCAATTTAAAGTAGATTTGGCTTCTGACTTTGCTTCAGATAGAGGAGAAACTACTGTTTATTATACGGCTGAAAAACTGGATTATAATAGTGAAAATGATATTTTAAACATAAAAATAATTGAAAATGGGCAACCTCCATCCTATAAAAAGATAGTGAAAAAAGGAGAAAGTTTATACAATGGGGTGAAACCTAAATTCCTTATTGAGCAAGTAGGGACATTTTCACCAAAAGTTGATAAAGAAAGTAAACTCTCATCAAGCCCTATGGGAATTTATGCAACTTCTGAAATAAAGACGGAGAAAGGACAAGTACTAAAACCTACTACTGTACCTGGAAGCTTCATTCCTCAACCTGCTGGTGGTTTGATTACGCTTAAATCGGCGGAGATTCTTAAAGGGTCAAAGCCTATAGACGCAATAAGAGTACGAGTCGCAGGTATTTCTAAATATAATAAACAAGCACAGCAAAAAATAGAAAAGATAGCAACTGAACTACTCCAAGATGGTTATGAAGTAGATATTGTTGCGGGCTCTTCTTTTAAAAATGCGACATTAGATGTTGAAGGAATAGGAAAGGTAGTAGCTCCGTGGACTACTTTAGGAGTTGCCCAAGAATTAGAAGAGAATTGGAATGGTTTAATACTATTAACTACAATATTATTTGTTACTTTTGTTCTTGTATGGTTTGTATCCCGTCTTCTATTTGAAAAGAATTCTTTGGAAAAAGAAGATGAATTATTAACTATAATAGGTTGGCCACGTGAAAAAATTATCCGAAGAAATTACCTTGAACAATATTTTTTACTTTTCATAGCATATATGTTAAGTGTTTCATTTATGGCAATAATAAAGTTAGAAGTAAGTGCATATTTCATTTCTTCAGGTATCTTAATTATAGCTTTTCTGCTGATAAATATTATATTTACAATTAAGAAAAACAGAATGAAACGTTTGGAAGCTTATAAACATTCACCATCTCTTTTCTATTATAGGGATATTATTATGCCTACTATGGTAATTCTATTTATTTCTACAATGTTAATAGTAGTTCAAATAGCGAGTTTTGGAAGTACAATAAATAAATCGCAAGAATCTACATTAGGGCAATTTACTGTTGATGGTATTTTTGGATTCCAACTATTAGTTTTAATTTCTACCTTTATTCTATCTATTTTAGGATTAAGTGAATGCTTAAATACTTTATTTTATACACGAAAATCAGAATTTAACATGTATCATATTATTGGGTGGTCTGAGAGGAGAATACTACTTCATTTATCAAAAGAAACCTTAGTGTGGACGAGCTTCTCTATATGTTTAGGCTTAATCACTAGCTGTATTATCTTATTTAACACTGAGGCTACGATAGGCTGGATTGTAGTAGGGATATTATCCTCTTCAGTAATATTGATTTTTGTAATTTTCATTGTTCTAATTTCTAAAAATTTCATTATTATTCCTAAGGGTGAAAAAAATATTAACGTCTAACATATTGACGATTGCCTAAGTTTTTTGACCTTGAATAAGTATATTATTAGATATTTTTTCTTTACAATTATCGACAACTGAAGCGTAAATTTAAAATTATATTTAGACAGTGCTGTGGGCCCGAGTCCGTTTTTCCATACTCGGGCCTATTAATTTAGCTTTAATTAGTTTTTGATCTCAGTATTTATATTGTTGAATATCTTGTTAGAAATATCCCATAATTTTAAAGATGGCTAAGGAGAATCATCATTTCTTATTCTATTATCTATAACTGTAAATTACCTAAAAAAACAACAATACCCAGTCTATATAATTAATAGAGACTGGGTATTGTGTATTCTTAATTTATATTATCTAGTTAAAATGACGCTAGCAGATGCCGTAGCAGAAGAGCCATTGGTAACTCTTAGATAGTTATTCCATGTATACGTACTGTAAGGTCCTAAATCATATTGTGCTGTTGCTGAAGTACTGTAGTAGTTTGCAGTGAAACTACGTGACGTGATTCCGTCTTCATAATAAGCGTTATAATATGGAGTAGTTCCGCCCCCCCAAGATAGGTTTTTAGTAACGGATTTAGAAGAAACACCTTTAAAATTGTCGCGAAGCGGACTAATGCTTGCATCAACGGGAACAGCAAAAGGTGTAATTCCTTCAGAGCTCTCAGCTGCTTCAGCTGAAGTACTTGTGTAACCAACCCCTAATATAAAGGTACTTGCAAGTGCACTTACTAATAGTTTCTTCATTTTCATAAAATATACCTCCCTAATGTTTTTGGTAATCCAATTATTGCTAAATATAGTTATAATTACCAATTACTATTATATCCAATATATAGAAAATTGTAAACTATTAAACTATTTTGTTTGTGATTAATTAACATATATCTCTAAAATGTAATAAAAAATTACAGAAAAATCTGGAATTATAGCTTTTTCTAACGTTTCTGGAGTTGGGTATCTATTTACAAGAATGGATTATTTATATAAAAATCTGTCTTAAGGAATGGAGAAAACCTTATTTATATACGATTTCATTCCTATTATCATTGCATGTTTTTACGCTTTAGTTCCATCTTGTCCAAAACTTTTTGACTATCTGTATTTGCCATGTTGGTATAAAGAGAAGTTGTTTTAATATCATTATGGCCGAGTTGATCAACAAGAAGAATATTAACTTGATATTTTCAATTGAAGATAATGCGCTTAAACTCATGTATATCAAGGGTTTAGACGCTTTTTGTTTTTTTTGTAATGACACTGGACGTGTTATTAACGAAACTACAATCACATTTACAGGGGTTGCTCTTGGCAAAATTAGATATGTAAGTAATTCACGATAAAGATTGTGAAAAAATGTACTTAAACTAACGTGGCAGTTTAGTTGAAGATACGGAATTCGTAATAATGAGAACGTGAACTCAGTTTCTAATAGAAATGCTTAGCTTTAAGTTATATAGAGTTACAAAAGAATTATAAATAAATCGCTTTAAATAATACATAATGCAATTTAATGGTGTTAGTCGTTTAAATACGTCATAATGTTCACCCTCGAATAATTGTTTGATTTCACCGTATCGAAGAAATCGACCTACTTTCTTTGTTTGCAAGTCTACAATTTGTTGTTTATACTTTACTTTAATTGGAAAAGGAGGGATGTAAATGAAATTGAAATTTTTACTTGCCTCAACAATTGTTGTTATTATCATTGCAATTTTCGGGGTTCGTGAATTCGTTGATTTCACACATGTAAGCTACGGCGATAAATCAATAAACGATAACATTACTGAAGTCGTTGGGGAAGCAAGCGAACCCGAATTTTATGACGCAGAATTTGGAGAATGGGCTTCGAAAATGAACGCAATGCTTTCCGAACCGATGGACAACCCAAAATTGAAGGAAGCCAACAACGATGAAGGATTCGAATATTACTTGAAGGCACAAGAAGTCATTAGGAAATTTCCGAAACAATTGATTAAAGAAGGCAATGAAATCGAAAAGGAACATTCGAATTTGTTCCTTCTATCAAGTTACATTTCACATATTCAATTCGTTCGCTCGGCACATATTGGACCTAATGGTGAAGCCAAGGAATCAACAGAACTTGCTGACAAATGGAAACCGACCGATGAAAACATGCGTCAAGCATTCGAATATATGAAGCAAATTGTGAATGATATTGACGTTGCGGTCAACCATAACGAAGAAGGCGAAATATATGGTGTTTCGTATCTATTGAACGGCGAAAAAGTTTCCGAAGTTGAAAAATTTATCAATGGGATGTAATAGCTAAGACGACGAAAACTATTAGTCGTCTTTTTTTAAGGCTGTTTTCGTAAAGATTGTTGCTATTCAACTAACGGGGCAGATTAGTTGAATAGCGTTGTTTAACTTTTGTTCAACAATCGGGCCAGATTATGGAGTGACTTTATTAATTGTTTCGTTAAGATTGTGAAGAAGTGTACTTATGCCAACGTGGCAGTTTAGTTGAATGAAAAATGTTATAATATTATTAAAATTCAAAAAATGGAGTTTGGAAAATGAAGAGTATTAAAAGATTGATTCAAGTCATCTTAGCAAGTACATCAATCCTAATTCTTAGTGGATGTTTCTCTAAAGATGATCTGAATCAACCAATACAAGAATATTTAGAAACAAACTATGGAATACAAGGTGAGTTTTCTGTTATTCAGACAAGTAATAATTGGTTTGAAGGGATTGACCATCAAACTTATATAGAAATGAAAAAGCCATATCGTGCTTATCCGTACCTAATGATTGATAGAGATACTTTGAAGATTTTAGAAAAAGAAAGTCGTGACGATATTTACCTTTCACAATTCAAGGGTGCATATATTGAGCAACATCCAAAGGTAGTTCAAGTAGTTGAACAGATAATAACAAAATATGGTTTAGTGAAATACCCTAATGAATATGCACCAGTAAGAAATGCCCCAGTTTCAATATTTCCCTACGACAATATTGAGATAGGTGTAGCTAATTATCAAGAGCTACTTGACGATTTTAAAACGACACAAAAGATAGATACTGCTAAACTTTTACCTACACTGATACCAAGTGACCCAAGAAATAATATTCCTGATGGTGAGCATGTCAGGTTTGCAACGGAACTAGGAGTGGTGAATTTTTATTTTGAATTTGACATAAACGAAAATAAACACCCTATTCCAAACGCCAAAGAATTAATTGAGGACTTCCAAAAAAGTGAAGTATTAGCAAAGGGAATATACAGTATCTATATGCTCGTAGATGACTCAAAACATTATGTGGGAGGGGAACATAATAGTGTAGTTTTGTTTGAAGTTGACGAAAATCGGGGATATACAATAATTGCCACTCCTAAATATGGTGATTTTTGGAACACTTACTTTTATGGTGATTACGCAGCTAAAAAAAATATAGAATAGAATTTTAGGTTGAATTACTTAATTGGAATTGACTAAAAATACACATGGTGCTACCCCTATTAGTAATATTTTGTAATTAGGATTAGCGCTTGTTTTCATTAAAGGGGAAGATTAATTTAATATAAAACTGAGTATGAAAACTGCGCTTATATTCGTTATGGAGAACTGTATGTAATTAAATGTCGAGTCTATATGGTACCAAGATTTAATATTCGTTATTCAACAATCGGGCGCGATTGTTGTACAAGCATCTCTGTTCTTATTCAACTAACGGGTGCTTTACTTGAAAATCATTGAGTTGCATATGCAGCTCTTTTTTCTTTATTGACCTAACGGGGCAGGTTACTTGAAGGCTATTTGAAGAAGGATGAATACACTCTTCTAATTCGGGAAGGTTAGAAAAGAGGTGAATTTATCTTGAAAAAACTATATGCACTGATTTTAATCTTATTTTTATTTACTTTTGTGTCATTTGAATCTTATGCACAGCCTAAAAACTGTCCTGTATTAAGCGATTTAGAGAAAACATCGCTTAAGAATAAAAAAGAGGTAATAGAAGCGTTAAATACTTTAATACCAAAAACTTACGGAATTGGAATAGATGATTACCCTGACATGTATACAAAGTGGAATGTAGTAACTGCCAAACCTTTTCCCAATACAGTTGGTAATAAAGAAGAAGAAGACTATTACGGAATGGCAAAAAACTTTTGTGGCAAAGAAATTGCTAAAAAATCATGGCTTGTACGTTTAGATTTTCCCAAAGCACCCGGAGCTGACTTAGCACAGGGGCAAATATTTTTAGCTAAAAGTAAGGAAAAAGGATGGTTTGTTTGGTTTCAATACCATTAAACTGCAATTCCTTATTGAACTAACGGGTACATTAGTAAAAAGGGCAACGTCATATATACGTTGCCCTTTATTAATTAAAAGCACCTTTGATAAAACTCTTTTCTATGTCTCCCGCTTAATTGAGCATAAATCCGAGTGGTTTCGCTTTTCTCATGCCCCATCAGACTTTGAATGACTTCAATAGGTGCACCATTGTTTAATAAATGAGTGGCGTAACAATGTCTGAGTTGATGTGGGTGTATCTCTTTATTAATTCTTGCACGATTTGAGATTCGCTTGATGATATATCTCATTTGAGCGACGCTCATTCTATGAGGATGTCTTTCAGTCACGAAGATGGCTGGATCAGTGTCAGTTCGATTATCAATATAGCGTTTAAGCCATATTTCGCTCCTTATATTAAAATAAACTTCCCTCTCCTTATCACCTTTTCCTCTTACTATCGCAGATCGATTGGACCAATTAATGTCGTTCTTTTCCAACGAAACAATTTCTCCAATTCGGCAACCTGTAGAGAACATAAACTCAAACATCGCTTTCTCCATTTCTGTATGACAAGCTTCACGGAGAAGTTCAATTTCCTTTTCAGATAAATACTTTGGTATTCGTTTTCCCACTTTAGGTTCTTTAATTTTGGAGGCGGGATTCATCTGTAGGTAACCTTCTTCATGAGACCAACGAAACAATGACTTCAAAAAGCGAATTCTATGTGAAAGGCTAGATGGTTTTAAATGCTTCCCTGAAACCGAAAGATATTCTTTCAGTAGATTTGTTTCTATATTTGTTATTTCGATATCCTTAAAATATTTAATTAGTAATGATGCTTGGAGTCGATAAGCTTTCAATGTCTGTGGGGAAAAACCTTCAATTCGTTTGTCTGATTCAAATGCTTCCCATGCTTTTGACAGTAACATTGTTTCTACCTCCTAAAAAGTTATTAATACAGGGATTATTGCCAACTCTATTGAAATATAGACATATTGATATTTTACTAACGGGCTAGTTTAGTTGAAAAAGAAGTTGGGGGGATAGTATGAAAGAATGGTTTGGTTCTGCAGCAATTTGTATTAATGAGAACAAAGAAGTTTTGATGGTAAAAGGTAGTAACTCTGAATCTTGGGCTATTCCTTCGGGTGGTATTGAACAAGGAGAAACACCAGAAGAATGTTGTATTAGAGAAGTTAAAGAAGAAACAGGATATGATATTGTCATTGAGGATAGCCTGTTTATTAAAGAAACTGAAATTAAAGGTTATAAAGTAAAAACTTATTACTTCAAAGTGAAAAATACTGGAGAAAGTGAAGGGATTAACGACCCCGATAACATTATTGTAGATGCTAATTGGAAGTCACTGAGAGATATAAGAAATATACAACACGCATATCCCGAGGACTTGGAAGTTATAGAGGAATTTTTGAAATAGAGATTATTATTTTGTATGTAATATTTTTACTAACGGAGGGCTTTACTTCAATAAAATAAATGAACACATATTATATATAGCTCTAATATCTGTGGCCATTTTATTTTCAATAACTTAACTATTGTTTTTGATTTTGATTTTGTTGTATTTTTATTGGAAAATAAAAAAGATCACATTAAATGTGATCAATTACATTAAAAATTATTCGTCATCCCATAAATCATTCCTGATATATAAGGAATTAACCATATTATCCAAACAACAATACTTAATTTGTGGAATTTTTCCATCATAATTTTATCCTTTTTAATCAAAACAATTGTAGCCCAGATAGCATGAAATAACATTAATAAAATTGCTAATAAACCAGTTATGCCATGGAAACTAAATAGAGATCCTTCTGATGCCATTTTTTCCATTGTAGTTGTTCCAATAGTGTCGAAAACTAATCCTAACCAAAAAATGATTACATGCCATGGTTTTAATGTCTTTTGAAATTTCTCTGACCATACTCCTACAGAATAAAATAATAATGCTGCAGTAATGAATATAATTGCTAATATAAGCATTGAAATCCCTCACTTTTTTAATTTATCTAATCACTGTTACCTGTAAGTAAATAAATTATTGATAATTATTACTTGAGCTGAGTATAAAAAACGAATATGAACGGAGTATGAACAATTTATTTTGAAGATTATAATTGATAATTTAAAGAGAGAGAAATCATTATCAGGGGATATCAAATGGTATAAATCAATTATTTTATTTAGAGTTGTAAATATCTCTAATTGAACAAACGAAGAAGCATTCCTGTGATGAAGGCATGAAATTGTGTATATCAAATCGAGTTAATTTGTGAAAAGATGTACTTAAACTAACGGGTGCTTTACTTGAAGATCATTAGTTGCATATGCAGCTCTTTTTTCTTTATTGAACTAACGGGGCAGTTAGTTCAATAATGTTGTTTAACTTGTGTTCAATAATCGGGCCAATTATTAAAGTATAATAAAGTAATTCATTGTGAACATAGGAGTATTATGAAATAATCCTGACAAATTGATTGGAGGAGTAAAAATGAAAGGCTTTAAGCGCTACTGCTCGTTTGTAATTCTTATCTTGTTGTTAACAGGGTGTGCGGGGGTGGAAAAAGATAAAACATCCTCAAATTCGAAAATAACTATTGAGCCATATAACCTGAGTGAAAAAGAAAGTCTGCTTATTAGCAAATCGGGAGTAGAGCATATTAAATTTTTTAAACTAAATGGCACTTTAGCTGAGGATGATGATTTGCAAATCTCAGTGGAAGTATTTGAAAAAGGTAAGTTTAAAGAAGAATTGCTAAAAACCTGGGATGACCCTGAAAAAAATTATAAAGATACCCTCATTTCATTTGGAATAAGTGACTTTAACGATGAAGTTCGTCCTTTAAAATTGATATCTGGCATACCTTCTGGGTATGTTACAACGAATTATTCAAATAAAATGACGTCTTCTTCTTTCAGTAATTTAGTAGGCGAAAAAGTTACTTTAAAGAAAAACAAACCTGTTTATTTAGCGGTATGGCTAGGCACTACAAAAAATGAACTGCGTTCTATAGGAAGCGAAAATGGCGAATTACCTTCCAGCATTGAAGAAACTGAGCTCGCATTTTTATACAGAGTTTTATGGACTTATAAGGAAAAGAATCAACATTAGCAGTGTAATCAGAATAAGGAGATACAGGATCTGGTATTATATATTGGGTAATTCAATTAACGGGCACGATTGTTTAATAGTCTCGGTTCTTATTAAACTAACGGGAGCTTTACTTGAAGATCATTGAGTTGCATATGAAGCTCTTTTTTCTTTATTGAACTAACATAGCAGTTTAATGGAAGTAGGAGGAGAAAATTTGAGAAAGAAACATTGGGTTACTGTTCTAATTTTAGCATTAACTTTTGGCGGTGTTTATTCCTTCGTACAATTTAATCCACCTTTGGAAATAGGTACGCTTGGTACAGCAGTTGATAATAAATCAGTTGTTATCGGAATTGGTAATAAAGGCTTTGGTGAAGTGAAAATATTAAAAGTATCAATAAATAATAATGAAAAGCCATCAAAAACAAAAGTACAAGTTAGTAATGCTTTACAAGGTTTCATCATAACGGATGATTATAATAATAATGAGTCAAAAAAATATGGTTTTAAGAATATAGAGGATGTATCAATTAAGGCAGACACATCTCCTGCTACTACATATAAAAAATTAGATGATGGCACTGCTTCTAAAAAGGATACTATCTATGGGGTTAGTGTTTTACATAGTGAAGCAATCAATCAGATTATTATAAAATATAGCTATTTTGGGATTACAATTAATAAAACTGTGTTATTCAACTAACGAGGCAGTTTAGTAAAAGAAGAAAATTAAATTTTAAATTGTTATGGGTATTATGGGACTGCCCCCGTATATAAGGCAGAGGTTAAAATAGCATTTATCCAACCAGTTGTCTTTATTGTACCGGAGACTGGTTGTTAAGTTTTGCTTGAATTTGGATATAGTTATAATACTTTATATAGACTTAGACAGTTTGTTCTACGATTGCCGTCGTAGAACAAACTGTCTAAGTAAAATGTTTCAGACTTTAATGCAACGATTCGACGGGGGCATTATCAGCGGGCGTACTTTTAAAGGACATGCACACGATTTTTGTAAAGGTACAGTTGCCTTAAGGTTCAATAAATTAGCTGCGATATAGTAGAGTTGTCCAGTTTGTTTCAGCTTTTTCACTTTCACTCGACATTGCCAACCATATTTTTGCATAATACGCTGTACGACTTTATGAATCACTCGTATTTCTTTAAAACAATAGCTGCATTATGACCTCCGAAACCAAATGAGTTAGAAAGCCCCGTATTTATTTTCACTTGGCGAGCAACAGATGGTACATAATCTAGATCACATAATGGATCAGGATTTTCTAAATTAATTGTTGGAGGAACTATCCCTTCCTTTAAACTTATCGCTAAAGCAATTGCTTCAACTCCACCAGCTGCCCCTAACATATGACCAAGCATAGATTTATTAGCTGTAACTGGTATTTGATAAGCTTGTTTTCCAAACAACTGCTTAATAGCCATCGTTTCAGAGATGTCCCCCACTTTTGTACTTGTTGCATGAGCACTTATAACATCAATTTCTTCAGGCGATATATTGGCATTTTTTAAAGCTGATCTCATTGCAAGATAGGCACCTTTACCTTCCGGATGTGTAGCTACGATATGGTGTGCGTCAGAACTTGCACCATATCCAATAACTTCTGCATATATCTTTGCCTCTCTACATAAAGCATGAGATAAAGATTCTAAGATTAGAATTCCAGCTCCTTCTGACATGACAAATCCATCTCGATTCTCATCAAATGGACGACTAGCTATAGTGGGATCATCGTTTCTTGTTGATAATGCTGTAGCATTACCAAAGCTTGCTATTGATAAGTCTGTTATAGCTGCCTCTGTTCCACCTGCAAACATAACGTCAACTTCTCCAGAACGAATTAGTCTAAAGGCTTCTCCGATAGCTGTATTTCCGATTGCACAAGCAGAAACAGGCGACATAGAAGGGCCCATCGCTTTCCACTTGATACTAATTTGTGCTGCTGCAGCATTAGAAATCATAGCAGGTACTAGAGTTGGGCTGACTCTTCTTGGCCCTTTTTGCCTAAGCGCATCAACATTTTCAATCAAGGTTTCAATTCCTCCTATCCCTGAACCTACGTATACGCCTAGCCTTTCTACATCTATAAGATCGAGGTCTAACTTAGAATCTGCCCAAGCTTGTTCAGCTGCAACCAAAGCAAATTGAGAAAAACGATCTAAGCGTATTGCTTCTTTCTTTCCTAAAACTTCGTCTGCATTAAAATCATGTACGATACCTGCAATTTTTGTCTTATGATCAGTAACATCAAATGTATTAATAGAGGATATACCAGATTCCCCGTTAATCAGATTGTTCCAAAATGTTTTGATGTTGTTTCCTATAGGAGAAACAACGCCCATACCGGTAATTACAACTCTTTCCAATTTTCATTCCTCCAAGTCAATAATATACTTGTATTTTACATCCTTATTATCCTATTACAAGTGATTGTTTATCCTGGTATAATGAATACTAGGATAAAAAGATAAGATGAGGAGTTTTAAAAATGAATGATAAAACTAGGCTTTTAGCTTTGTCGACATTCTTAAAAGCTAAGCGAGCCCAAATTAAGCCAGAGTCTATTGGTTTACCTGCTGGAACCCGGAGAAGGACACCTGGGTTACGAAGAGAAGAGGTTGCCCAATTAGCAGGTGTAAGTACCACTTGGTATACATGGCTAGAGCAAGGAAGAGATATAAAAGTCTCTTCAAGCGTACTTGATTGTATTTCTACAGCTTTGCAATTAAGTATTGATGAAAAAGACTACTTATACGATTTGGCATTAGAAGTAAAATCGGAAATTACAAACCTAAAAAAGAATCGATCAGAGCTTAGCCCTTCTTTAAAACGAATATTAGCTGAATTAACATATTGTCCGACTATCATTACCGACCGACATTGCCATATTGTGGGTTGGAATCCTGCAGCTGCTCATGTTTTTTTAGATTTTGAACAAATACCGAATAATCAAAGAAATTTGATTCGTTTAGTGTTCACTAGAAAAGAATTTAAAGCATTGGCCGTCAATTGGGAACATTTTGCGAAAGGTTTTCTAGCTATTTTCCGTACCTATTATGGACACTATTTAGGCGATGAATGGTACAACCAATTTATTGAAGAAATGAATCACTTACATTCGGAATTCGAGGATTTATGGCAAGAAAGTCAAGTGAGTAAGGCTCCAGAAATGATAATTGAATTCAGACATGCAAAGGCAGGTAAAATGTTGTTTAATTTAACTTCTCTTCAAGTTCAAGGTGATATGGATTTACGGTGCAGTATCTATACACCAGTAGAGGAAACAGAAACAGAAAATAAATTAAAGCGTTTAATGAAGAGGGTTTCCGCTGAATAATACTAAAGTAATTTCATTTCTACAGCAAAATGATACTCATTACTGAACGAAGTGATTATTCCTTACGGGAAAAAGAGTTAACTTTATCACAAAAAATCAAGAAGAACTTCAAAAAGAGTTTACCAAAGCCAATGTCAAAATAGTCCGTTCAATAGATAATACTGATTACAATAATAAAGAATTTGTAATTGAAGATATAGATGGGAGATGGATTGGATTCGGGATTAAAGTCAGTTAAAATAGAAAATTTAAGTTTGTGAAAGAATGTACTTAAACTAACGGGTGCTTTACTTCAATAAGGAGTAGAGCCTTTTTCTTATTGAACTAACGGTGCAATTTAGTTGAATAAGAAATGCTATAATTTGGATATAGCCAAAAAGAAAGGAGGGAAAGATATGAAAGTTAGAAACTCAGTAAAGGCAATTATTTTAGATGGGGAAAAAATATTATTAACTAAAAATCAAGATGACGAGGGTTATTTTTTTCTTTGTCCTGGTGGAGGTCAAGATCATGGTGAAACATTCTATACCACTTTAAAAAGAGAATGTATTGAAGAAATTGGACTTAATATAGATATCCAAGAATTATTACATATCAGGGAGTATATAGGGAAAAATCATGAATACGCTGAATTTGATTTTGATGTTCATCAAATAGAATATTATTTTTTGTGTCAGCTAAGCAGAACTGAAAATTCAATAAAACCAACAAATCCTGATAATCATCAGGTAGGTGTTGAGTGGGTTCGTATTGAGGATTTATTAAATTACAGGCTATACCCAAAGGAGTTGAGAAAATACATAATTGGATATTTAAATGGTGAAAATTCTCCAGTGTATCTTGGAGATATAAATTAACTTTTACTAACAAGAGCTTTAATAGAAGATCTTTGAGCTGTTCAGACGGTTCTTTTTTTATTCAACTAACGGGGCAGATAGTTTAATAAGAGAAGGGGAGTTTTTATGTCGCTTTTACACAAAATGCGTAGTAACTAAAAAATGAAAAGGTGTATCACCTAAGTGATTACACCTGTGAGATAAATTAATCCCAAACACGGACTCTTGGAACACTTGCTGTTCTTAAGTAATCTAGCAATTGGCCAGTATGGACTGATTCGTGATAGGCAACTCTTAGCAACATGTCGCCCAAACTTCTTATGTAACCTGAATCAGAACGATCAATTTTAATGTTTGATAAATCTTCTTCAGAAAATGACTTAATCGTTTCTAAGAATTGATTTCTAAATGGTTCAGCAAACTTCAATTCCGCATTTACAGTGGAAAAAGGTTGTTTTTCGAAAGGAGAATCAAATACTGCCAGACTGCCTTGATTTTGGATAGCTAGATGGTAATAATGTTCACTTTCTAGAACATGCCTAATCATCTCTATACATGTCATTGCTTCGTCATCGGGTTTCCATTTTAGTTTTTCTTGGGGAATAGATGTCCAAACCTTAATACTTCTTCTTCGTACTTCGTTGAAATTTAAAAGAATTAAATCAATTGAGTTCATAATTTATTCTCCTTTAATTGGTATGCATTAAATATACACGAATAAACGTTCGAATAAAAGAAACCGATTTTGGTTAAAACATTACATCACAATTCGACCGTAATTTGCAATAGAAGAGAAGGTGCTTATTCAACTAACGGGGTGCTTTACTTGAAGATCATTGAGTTGCATATGCAGCTCTTTTTTCTTTATTGAACTAACGGGGTAGTTTAGTTGAGAAAGAGAAATAGATAAAAGGCTCTTTTCTAAAGGATTGTTGCAATCTCAATAAAATAATTTTTTTTACATTTTTATGGTATTTTATTTACAGGAGCTTATTCAACTAAAGTGCAGCTTTGTTTAAGAAGAAAGGATATTAGGTTAAGCAAGGAGTGGATAGAAATTAGTAAAGACAATGATTCTGTATTATATCGAGAAGTTCAACGACCAAGACAATTACTATTTATCATAGTGATAATTGCGGTTTCAGGGATTTTTTGGTGGGGGTTTATCCAACAGGTTATTTTCGGAATTCAATTCGGAGACAAACCGATGTCGGATATTGGATTGGTAATAGTTTGGGTTTTGTTCGGTTTGATGATGCCCTTGTTAGCGCTCCAATTTAAGATGATAACTGAAGTACGTGGAGATGGGGTGTATATAAAATTTGTCCCATTCCATTTTGAATACCAAGACTTTCGTTATCAAAGTATTCGGGATTATAAAAGTGTTTCTTTTAGTTCGCTAAAACGATTTGGAGGTTGGGGGATTCGTATTAAACTAAATGGAGAACGCCTTTATAATATTGCAGGAAACGAGGGTGTCGAATTAAGGTTAGCTTCAGGAGACATTGTTATAATTGGCTCAAAAAATCCTGATGAGCTCAAAAAGGCATTAGATTTATCTTTCATAGATAATACTAAATAATCTTCATGATATTTACCAACTATCAAATTTCCAATTTTTCTTCTTAAACATATCGTCATTATTGGTTTATTTACACAAAAGTCTCTAAACAGAAATTTTAATCGAGACCGATGTATTCAAGTTATCATAATTATTATAAGCTTCAACGACTTTACTAAAAAAGTTTAAATGGTTTATTCAAAGTTAATTTAGGATTAACAAAATGTTTGATATCTTTACAATTACTGTAACAATATGTATAATAAATCCTGTAAAGTCGATTTCAATGAGCATATCAATTATTTTATATGAGGTGAATTTGGTGAGTGCGGTAGTTTGTTTCTAAATAGGAAAACATTATAGGAAATAAGGAAGTTTTAACAACAGGGGATTTCAGTTAGTTTTACACCCCTTATTTTGTTGTGGACTTATTTCCACTTATGAAGATACCTACCATACTTTACAAACAAGCGCATCACTTCATGATTAGAACTATCGTTATTGATGGTTTTATTTATGTATTTTACTTTTGCATTGTAAACGTAAGCTGCGGTATCCACCGCGGCTTTTTTATATTTATACCCAACTCATTGGAATTGTGCCATTAGGTTTCTTCATTGCTGATCTATAATTCACATTGAGGAGAATGAAAACATGAATGAAGGTACTTTTGAAAAATTACAGTACAATGAATTAAAAGAAATCTTAAAATCTTATTGCGTTAGTGGACTAGGTAAACAACTATTTGATAAATTAATTCCAAGTTCTAACTTAAAAGTAGTCAAACATCGATTAACCGAAACATCTGAAGCACGTGCCATTCTAGATGCAGGAGGAAACGTGCCTTTCATAGGTGTTTCCAACACTGAATATATTATTGATAAATTAGAAAAAGGTATAATTTTAGACCCATCAGAGCTTTTAAGTATTTCCGATTTTTTAAGAGGCTGCCGAAAAATAAAAATTTTCATGACCAGTAAAGAACCTTTTGCTCCGACATTGGCTTCCTATGCTAATTCCATGACAGAATTTATGGAGGTAGAAGAGGAGATTAATTTTTCTATCAAAAATAATCAGGTCGACTCGTCCGCCAGCAAGGAACTCAAACGTGTTCGTCACCATATCCAAACAACAGAACAAAAAATAAAGGAGAGATTAAATAAATTTTTAAACAGCAGTGCTAATAGAAATTATATCCAGGAATTTTTAATTAGTATCAAAGATGATCACTATACAGTACCAATAAAAGCATCATACAAAAATCAAGTACAGGGAACCATAATTGAAATATCTTCTAGAGGTTCGACAGTCTTTATGGAACCTAGTGTGGTAGGGAAATTAAGTGTTGAATTAGCAACATTAAAATCAGAAGAGTCAATGTTAGAATATCAAATACTAGCCACTTTAACTGGGCTAGTGGCAGAGAATCTTCAACCTATTAATATTAATATTGAGCTTGTATCCCAGTACGATTTTATTTTTGCTAAAGCTAAATATAGCAGACATGTGGATGGTATTGAGCCAAACATAAATGATCACGGTAATATAAAATTAATAAATTGCAAGCATCCATTATTATCGGGTCATGTTATACCACTTCAATTTGAGATTGGAAGCAGTTATCGTAGTTTAATCATAACCGGACCTAACGCTGGAGGAAAAACAATTGTGCTTAAGACAATTGGTCTTGTTACTTTGGCTACTATGTCTGGGTTTCATATTACAGCTTCGAAAGAAACCGAAATTGCAGTATTTGAGCGCATTTTTGTAGATATTGGCGACAATCAGAGTTTAGAAAATGCACTTAGCACGTTCTCTTCTCACATGAAGAACTTATCAGAGATACTTCGATCAGTAAACAACAATACCTTGTTATTATTTGATGAGATAGGCAGTGGGACAGAACCAAATGAAGGAGCAGCGTTAGCAATCTCCCTCTTAGAAGAGTTTTATCTTAAAGGATGTATTACTGTTGCGACAACCCATTATGGAGAAATAAAACGTTTTTCCGAAATGCATAGTGACTTTATAAACGCTGCTATGCAATTTAATCATGAAACATTAGAACCATTATTTAAACTTCTCATAGGGCAATCTGGAGATAGTAATGCCATATGGATCTCTAGAAAAATGAATGTACCGGAAAATGTTCTAAAAAGAGCAGAAGATTATATGAAAAATAAAGAGTATCGAATGGAACGATTAAATGAAAGCAAAATCCCGAGACCAAAAGCAGTTGTTGAAAAAGCAAAAAATAATATCGACTATCAAAAAGGAGACCGTGTAAAACTGCTTGACCACGACGACTTTGGAATAGTGTACAAAGAAAAAGACAAATATTATAACGTTACTGTGTATTATCAAAATCAATTAATTGAGGTAAACGAAAAACGGTTGGCTCTAGAGTTAAAAGCTGTAGAGTTATATCCAGAAGGCTATGACATAGACACTTTATTCATTGATTATAAAACAAAAAAACTTAATCATGATATTGAACGAGGCTCGAAAAAAGCACTTCGTAAAATCCATAAAGAAATTCGGGAAAATAAGTAAATAGAAAAAATCCTTGCTTTTTGAACGAAAAGCAGGGATTTTTTCTATTTTGGAAACTTAGAAATTGTTGTTACTTATTAAAGTAACGTTCACTAAACTAATAAAATTTATACTATGTTGTAATGAAGAAACTTAGCTAATCTTCTCATGCGAAGGTATTTGTTTTTTTACGTTAGATGTGCAAAATAACATTGAAAATTACCATAAAAGGAGAGAACCAAGAACCCATCAAATTCATATATACCAAAGCGGAAGTAGGTATCTAATTGAACAACTTACTTTTAGAGGTTATTTAATATAAAATGAAACTGCAAGAATACAATATGAACAATTCAAACAGGAATTATCAAAATTAAAAATATGACAAATATAAATATGCAGATAATAAAACTGGTTTTGTTATGGCTATAATAAACAAAATTTTAAAATAGCCTTGTTCAACTAACGGCTACTTTAATTGAATAACATAAGAAAAGACCACTTCATAACGGGTGGTTTTCTAAGTGTCATTATTTTAAATGGAAATAATTATCCAAATTATGTTTGTACGTGGTATTATTGAATTAACTAAGGGAACAATTTTGTAACTTTTATTTTATATCTACGGGCAGGTGATGAGATGAGTAAAAGAGGTCAGATACTACTTGCGGGCGTAATCATATCAATGATAACGAGTTTCGTGTTGCATTTAATGTTTGGCTTCGGAGTATTAGGACTTAAACTATTGGATTTATTGATTATCGCTATTTGGGGTAATATTCTCTTTGAAATATATAAGAGGAAGAATGGTGTTTTTAACGATTAAGTCCTGATTATTCAAAAATACTAGTGTTTCTTACTTATAGGATACAAAATAAGACCACTTCGTGAGAGGTGTTTTTTTATTTGTCATAATTGTAAATGGAAACGGTTATCTAAATAGGTTTTATTTGAGGTGCTCTTCAACTAACAGGGCAGTCTAGTGGAAGAAAGAATTCGATTTTCATAACCCAAAATAGAGTTCACAATGATGTGATTTAAATGAAGGGAGAAGTAATATTAAAAATATTAAGAATTATCTCGTTAGTTATTGCTTTTGCATTAGCAGGTTATAGCCTTATTACTAAAGACTTTAAGTTTATGCCATATATGCTGTTGTTCTTAAGTGTGTCTTCTTTGGTTACGGGGTTATTGGAACTAAAAGCAAAACGGAAAACAAGTGCAATAATTTCTATCCTTGCTGCAGCATTAGGTTTTTTGTAGCCATTTATATTTTTTAAGCTAATGGGTACTTTACTTCAATAAGAAGTAAAGTCTTTTTCTTATTCATCCAACGGGGCAGGATATTTGAAGAGTGCTGTTTGAACTTTATTCAACAATTTGGTCATTTAATTGACTAAGAGGTTGTATTACCCTCATTTTTTTATGCAGTACCTAGCACAATTGAGAGAGCGTAATAGCTGATTTAGTAAAACATCGTAAAAAAGGACTTGTACACCTAAAAAGCGAATTATATAAATATATAATTGTTTTGAAGGGAATGAAGTATACATGAATTACAAAATCATCTCAACACTAGATGAACAACAAATCATAGAACTCTACGAATTATACCAACAAGAATGGTGGACAGATAACCGAAAGTTTGAAGACGTGTTGGTAATGCTTGAAAACACAGACATCCTCATTGGAATATGTGAAAATAAAACTAATAGACTCATTGGTTTTATACGTGTTTTATCAGATTTTGTCTATAAAGCCTTAATATTCGATGTTATTATCCATGAAGAGTATCAAGGAAAAGGTTTGGGACGAATATTGTTAGATCAAGTAACGACACACCCTAAACTTCAAACTGTGCAACACTTTGAATTGTATTGTAAATCTGACAAAATATCTTTTTATGAAAAATGGGGATTCACTAAAGAGATTGGTGATATTAATTTCATGAGAAAAACCGTCAAATAGCACGGAGCTGTCATTATAGCAGCTTTTTCTTATTCAATTAAAGTGTGATTTAATCCAAGAAGGATAACGCTATTTTTGCTCTTTGACTTAGAAGGGAACAAGGTTTAATGGGTTATTTTACTCTGAATTTGAAATCGTTTCTTACGTCAGAAACTAACGATTGCCTTGGTAGAAGATCGTTGAGCTGTTCAGACTGCTCTTTTTTATTCAACTAAAGGGCAGTTTAAGTGTTTAAGGATTAACGCTTTACTTATTGTACTAACGAGACAGGTTAGTGGAAGAAGCTGTTAGTATTTATTAAATTTAAGATATAAAAGATGCAATTCATCGGCCTTTTATATACCTGTTCTTAAGTTGTAACATAAGCAATACAACGCTCCACATACTCCAGTACTTCTTCCGAAATCGGGTATAGGCCCGTTTCCTCAGAGGGCAGTTTTCGGATTTCCCAGAACTTATCCATCAACTTAGTATCTCCTTGAAAAGTATCATTTGATATTTCTATTAACTCGCAAGCAATTTGATGACCTTCGTCTGATTCAGGTTTAATATCGTGTTTTATACACCATTCAATTCGTCGTAGCAATGAAATATATTGCTGTGTTGTCTTATCATTGTTACTGAGGTTTGGAATTGTTTCTTGTAAAAATGTTTTTTCATCATCTTGGAAATAGTCAATCCACTTTATTGAGGTATTTTGTGAATTTTGAACAAGTTCAGTGACACGTTCCCAAGTTAAAGATTCTTCCATATCAATCATATTAATTAATGAAGTCGTATTAGAAATACTTGTTTGAAGTTTGGAAAGTTGTTCTTGTAAGTAATTATGATGCGAAATTAAAATTTGTTTATAGGATAGTTTATCTAATACATCGCGTATATTCTCGAGTGGAAGTGAAAGTGATTTTAGAATGGTGATTTTCTCTAATTTAAACAAATCCTTTTCTGAATAGTACCGTCGTCCATTATCTTCTTTAAAACTTGGGGTAAGGAGATCAATCTGATCATAATAACGAAGTGTACGTATGGAAATATTCCGCAATTTAGATACCTCTCCAGTAGTCCAGTATTTCATTTCATTCCCTCCCGAAAAAAAGATTGCAGGTGACGTAACGTCATCTAATACACTTAGATTATACCATATATAGGAAGAGGGATAGTGAATGGAAATAAATCAAATGAACTGGAAAGAACAAGATTGTTGGAGTTTGAAAGAATTCATATTATTAATGTTACTTGAATTTGTGTTTGTAATAGGGTGTATTAAATTCGTGATTCAACCAATTTATTCTCACTGGTTTGATAATGACCTATATGCTGGAACATTAACGGGGTTAACAATAGGGATTATTCTAATTTTAGGTGTTTATTTTATTGCTCTCCGTCCGAAAAAACTTTCTTGGAGTGAAGTAGGGATAAAAAGGATCACTATGAAGGATTGGAAAATCATTGTTATACTTTCTGTTATCTTAATGGTTGGTGCAGTGTTCATTATAGTGCTTACTAGTTTTATAGGGAATTCGTGGGAGAACAGCAAAACCGAGGCGATACAGCAAAACGTAACTTTCATTACGGTTCTAATTGCTATTATCTCTGCGGCAGTTATCTCACCAATATATGAAGAAATTTTTTATCGCGGTTTTATATATCGCTGGTTACGTACACGCATAGGATTTATTGGAGCTATTTTACTTAGCTCGATAATATTTACGATCGTTCATATTCCAACATATAATGTAATGCCAGTAAATTTTTTTAGTGGTATCATTTTTGCTTTAGCATATGAACGAACAAATTCGATCTGGCCATCAGTTATTATTCATGGTTTAACTAATGGGATTATGGTTTTGCTGACAAGTTTGGGATAAAGATAATGTTATGAGTAGCCGAAACTTACAATGCAGTCTACCATGTATAAGAGCTGAAGATGGCTGTTAATAAGCAGTCTTTTTCATTATGCAGCTGTCGGAGCAGCATTTCTGTAATGAATAAAATTAACAAAGTTTGTGAAGGAATATTGTTAAAGTAACGGGGTGCTTTAGTAGAAGATCGTAGAGCTGTTTAGGCAGCTTTTTTTTATTGGCTGTTTTCTCATAGATTGTTATTTTTAAATTAAAATTTCTGACTCCTTTAATTTTCTGTTAAAATAAGGATATCAAAAAAAGTAGAGAAGAGAACGGGGCTGATTATGTTGAAATTATTATTAACTTCTAATGGTTTTTATACTGACGCTATTAAAAACCAATTTTTAATACTCATTGATGGTGAAGTTAACGAAATGAAAGTCGCTATTATCACAACTGCTTCACCACACAAGGAGAATAATAGGTATGCACAAAAGGCAAAAGAAGATTTTAGGGAGATGGGGTTCCAAAGCATTGATTTCATTGACTTGGAATTTGATAATCCAGAAAGTCTTACAGAGAAAGATGTCATATACATTAACTGTGGAAATCCATTTAACTTGCTTTTTCATACTAAACAGAGTGGTGCAGATAAAATCCTAAGACAGTTAGTTTCAAAAAATGTAGTTATTGTAGGTGTTAGTGCTGGTGCTGTTCTACTTGGTCCCAACATTAAAGTCGTTCATTCCTTTACTCCGAAAATGGATACATTAAATACTAAAGATTTTTCAGCATTAGGATTAACAGACCAACTTGTTTTTCCTCACTACGACAGAGAAGATTTGTTCAAGGATAGTACAAGTAAGACAATTGAAGATAGACTGAAAGAATTTGAAACCCTTGAAAATTGTGAAATTACGAGACTTAAAGATGACGAATATATCACAGTATTAAAGTAATTTATTGACCTCTATTTTAAGGTCTCTTTTATGCACTTCGCAACATCTCAACCGTTGTATAGTTCGACTTTTGACACGCTGAAATAAGCATTTGCTCTGATTTCGTTAATTCGCTGAATTCTTCATAAACGTCTTTCCATATACTTGAACGCCCGCCTCAAACCCCATTATATCAACCTTTTAACAGTACGTTCAAGAAAGCAACAATCTATACTAAAACAGCCTTTTTATTCAACTAAAAGGTAGATTAGTTGAGGAGTGTTATTTAATTTGTGTGTAACGATATGGCCATTTTGCTGAATAATTTATTGTCCAACAAAAGGAGAGTGTCATGATGAGGAATATTGCAGTTATTACAGATATACATGGAAACTATTCTGCTCTTAAAGCTGTACTTGCTGATATTGAAAGGGAAAGCAAAGTAGAACATATCTATTGCTTAGGGGATTTGATCGCTATTGGACATGAAACAAATCAAGTTCTTGAAGAACTCCGTTCAAGGAAAGATGTATCATACGTTTTAGGGAATCATGACGAGGCCATACTCAATATTCTAAATGGTGAGGAACCGGGAAGCCAAGGTGAAGAAAGAGACCATCATTATTGGATAGCAAAAAATATGAATAGAGAATTCATTACTTTTTTGAGTGAAATGCCAAAAAGACTTGAGTATATGATCAATGGAAAAAAGATTTTGTTTTTGCATTACCATTTGAATGAATGTAATCAGTTCTTAAGTATTGATACTAATCCGTCTGTAACAAAACTTGATGACCTATATAAAAATGAAGACGTTGATATAATTTGTTTTGGACACCATCATGTTTTACATTATTTCAAGGAGAACAATAGAATTTATCTTAATCCAGGGGCATTAGGTTGTAATTCCAGACCCATAGCCACTTATGCAACCATCAGTATTAAGGATGATGGTTGTGTTAATTGTAATGTTAAAGAAGTGGGCTATAATAATCAGGAATTTTTGGATAATTATTATCGGTATGATGTGCCTGCTAAAAATACTTTATTGCGTATTTTTCATGGCAATCAAGATAGAAATATTATTAATGAATAAATTGTATAACTTATTCTAGAATCGTGCGCTATTGTTTAATAATCGTCGCTGTTCTTATTAAATTAATGGGGCAGTTTAGTTGAATAAGAAGTTTATTTTAAACAGATATACCAAAGTGGAAATTTATTTTCCATCACTATATTGAATGAATATCTGAAAGAAATTGCGAAACAAAGGGAGGAAAAAAACGAACACTGTGAGATGTTCGTTAAAGAGTTATTATTTTTCAGTTGCTGTATTCCCCATTGCAATTGAAATTCTATTCCAACTGTTGATTTGATTGATGATTAGAACAAGGTCAACATACTGTTTCTCGTCATAGTATTCACGTACTCGTTTATATAGTTCATCAGGAACTCTTTTAGTAGGAATTAAAGTTATATGCTCAGATAATTCTAGAGCAACTTTCTCTTCAAGTGTATAAAAAGTACATTCATTCCAAGCATTTAAACAATAAATACGCTGTTCGGTTTCACCCATCTTACGAGCATCTGATGTATGCATGTCTATGCAGAACGCACATCCATTAATTTGAGAGACTCTAATTTTGATAAGTTCCCTTGTTGCTCGATTAATTGTAGATTTCTTAGTGTATTTTTCCATATCCATCATAATATTCATACCATCAGGTGCAACATCATAGTAGGCAACTCTTTGATTCATATGGCAAGACTCCTTTTGTTTTAAAGATAAGATAATTATAACTGTGTACGAACGTTTGTGCTAGTTTTTAGCGTTGTAACATTTTAATTAAATGGAATTTAAGAAAGGTTTTATACAGGGAGGAAGGGAGTGATTATGGAAATAATATCACTACAAAACGTATAAGAAAAGCGTTCTATAACATTTTTTAAGCATGGAATAAGAGTAGAGGTAGATGGTAGGATGGGCATTGTAACGTCAGGTAACGACTCATTAAATATTAATGTTCGATATGAAAGTAATATTTTTAGTCAAAATTGTCATCCGCAATGGGAAACTCGTTATTTCGATAAAGATGGTGTTGTAATTGCTGACTATAGAAAAGAAAGTGGTTGTGAACAATTCGATGGAGCTAAATTTTTCAAATAGATACTGAACATTTTAAGTAAACTAATAAAAAAGGAAATCCACTACATATTACGAATAACCAAGAATTTGTGAAGAATCTTACTTCAACTAACGGAGAGCGATTGCCCAAATAGAGTAATCGCTTCTTGTGCTAGCGGAGGTTTTACTTGAAGATCATTGAGGTGCATATGCAGCTCTTTTTTATTGAACTAACGGGGCAGATTAGTTGAACGAGAAATAAATCATGTTAATATTACGACGTTTCGAAAAGAAATACATCCCCTTTTATTTTTGAATTATATATGTACATATATAAAGTGGGTGGAAGTAATGAGAAAAATTAATATAATATCTGGACCAGTGATAGTTGATAAATCGACAATTGTTTGCGGAATAAAATAAAAATTTGAAACTTATTATTTGTAGTAATCGTATAGTATTTGTAATTAATTTGACGTAGGGGGATTTATTGATGTCATTTTTCAATAAAGTACTAGCTAGTTTTGGAGTAGGCGGAGCAAAGGTGGATACGAAACTGGAAAAAGTGGAGTATGTTGCTGGTGAAACAATGCGAGGAGAAGTTGAAGTGTATGGAGGGAATATCGAGCAACAAATTGATTCCATTTATTTGACTGTGAATACTACTTATATTAGAGAGTCAGATGATAAAAAGTATACAGATAATGCGGCAGTGAAACAGTATAAAATCACTTCTCCGTTTACTATTGGAGTTAATGAAACAAAAGTGATTCCATTTGAAATCAGTCTCCCAGCTGATACGCCAATTACATATGGAAATACACAAGTATGGGTTAGTACAGGGTTAGATATAAAAAATAGTGTAGATCCTACGGATAAAGATTTTATAGCTATTCGTCCAACAAGACTTGTGGCGCAAATTTTAGAAACGATAAATCAACTAGGCTTCAAACTACGGAAAGTGGAATGTGAGCAAGCTTCTTCTAAAATTCGTAGTACTTATCCGTTTGTGCAAGAATTCGAGTTTATTCCAACAAATGGAGTTTATAGAGGGAAGCTAGATGAACTAGAAATTTTGTTCCTTTCACAAACTGACCAATCTGCAGAAATTCTTATGCAAGTGGATCGAAAAGCAAGAGGTTTCGGAGGCTTTTTAGCAGAAGCATTGGAAATGGATGAAAGTCATATTAGACTATCAATCACGGTACAAGATTTACCGAATTTACAAGTAAAGTTAAAACAGACTATTTCTAACTATGTTTAATAAATCATTGTAATTAAAATAGTGAGCCTTACCTCAATGATTATCGAGGTAAGGCTCACTTGTTTTATTAAGTAGTACCTTGATCTATTCTTACACTAAAGTTCTAAAGTATTATCTCAATTTTTATTGTGCAATTAACTTTAGACTTTCAAATAAGATGATGAATATAAACTTGTTTAATTAGTTTTACCTCTTTAGTACTATGCACCTGCTGTTATGCCACCATCAGCAATTACAGGAGAACCAGTCATACAAGATGAATCATCTGAAGCTAAGAATGTTGCTACTTTAGCGATTTCACTTGGGTTGATTGCACGACCAATTGGTTGAATAGAAGATAAGTCTTGTAATACTACATCTCGACCACCATATAACTCAGCATGTGCATCGTTTAAAGTCGTATCTACCCAACCTGGGCAAATACAGTTGACTCGAATGTTGTCTTTTGCGTAATCCAAAGCCATCGCTCTTGTTAGCATTAAGATAGCACCTTTTGAAGCTACATAAGCAGATAAGCGTGGTTCTGCTACGAAACTGTTAGCTGAACCCATGTTAATGATTGAACCTTTACCTTGCTTCTGCATAAGTGGTACAGTATGTTTACCCATTAAGAATTGGGATTTAACATTGACATCCATTGTACGTGTCCATGTATCTTCTGATAGTTCAGTTACTGCACCTGGAATGTTAATAGCTGCATTGTTACATACTACATCTAGTTTACTAAACTTCACAAGTGTGAAGTTTCTAAGTGCTTTAATACTATCCTCAGATGATACATCTGTTTTATGGAAGTATACATCGTACCCCTTTTCTTGTAGTTCAGTTGCAAGTGCATTACCTTCTGTCTCTAGTAGGTCAGCTATTACTACGCTTGCACCTTCTGTTACGAAATCTCGAACGATGGCTTCTCCGATACCTCGTGCTCCGCCTGTTACGATTGCTACTTTTCCTTCTAGTCTCATAATATTCTGCCTCTTTTCAATTTGAAATATTTAGAATATAGATTACAGGAGAAGTGTGTATTTCTACTCCTCCTCCATAAAAATGTACTATTTAGTGTTGTTTTTACTTTTTTGTCTTACATGTTCTTAATTTCAAAACCACTTTCTTTATACCCCTTTGTTTTGATAAAGCCAATAATAGCACCTGAGATTAACCAAGCGAAACCTATAATTAATGTTGTCTTATCGAACCCCGACCAAACGAATGCGCATATAGCGAACCCTATGAACGGGAATAAGAAGTGGAAGAAGAATCCTCGGACACCTCGCTCCTTCTTCTTGAAGTAAAAGTAAATGACCGTTGATAGATTCAATACCATGAAGGCTGTTACTGCACCGAAATTTACTAACATTAAAATTGTCATTATATCAACAGTTAGAATCATAATAACTGAGACTATTACAGATAGGATTATAGCATTTATAGGTGTTTTATAATTTGGATGTATTTTTCTCAAGAAAGTTGAGCCTGGAATCATGTTGTCTCTACCCATTGAGTATAATACACGCGATACGGCAGACTGTACGTTTAATGTCACCGCTAAACCTACCGCTATTACGTTAATTATGATCATTGCTACATAGAAGTATTGTCCGCCTATTTCTTTTGCAATATCAAACATTGCCATGTCTGGATCTAAATCTTTATACCCTTGATGAGCTAATGAAGCCATGTATGACTGAATTAAGAATAACGCCGCTGTTGTTGCTAATGCTATAATAGTTGCCTTACCTACTACTTTTTGAGGATTTTCTACCTCTTCTGATAGTGTACTGATACCATCAAAACCTACGAAACCTAATAGAATCATAGACGATGCTGTTGCAACGAATTTCCAGTTAATATGCTCAGGTTGGAAAAATGGTTGAATAGAGAACCCTCCGAAACCTAAACCGTCAATGAATACAAATTTAATCGCAAAACCTATAAATACGAATAACGCTATAATTTGTACGATGAATAAGAATGTATTAACTTTAGCATTTAACTGTATACCCCTAATATTGATTAAACCCGTAATACATATAAAGACGACTGCTAAGACTTTAATGTTTATGTCAGGGAATAAACCAGATAACCATAAGCCTGAGAATAAACACATCAAGGCGGGTGCGAGAATGTAATCAGATAACATAATCCAACCTGCTAAGAAACCAACATGTGGATTTATACCCTTTCCTACATAAGTGTAAATCGAACCTGCAGATGGAAAATCTTTACTGAATCGAGCGTAACTCAATGCTGTGAAGAACATTAAAACTGCACCGATTAAGTATACAAGAGGAACCATGCCGTAACTTGCCTGTGATACAGAACCAAACACCTGATATGGTGCGAGTGGCGACATCGTAATCATACCAAATATAACCAAATTCCGCATGGTAAGACTTCTTTTCAACTCCTGTTGTTGTGGTAGTTCCATGTGTTTACCTCTTTTCTATTTAGTTTTCTAAGTATCGTATTCCATTTGTACTTTAGTACTGTCCTAATACCAGTAAATACTAAGGTAGACTAGCTAATTTCAATAGAATTGATACTATCTAAAGTACGTATTTGTGGTGTTAATGGAAGACTAGTTTCATTAAAATCAGCGCCTTCAATACCAACACCTTCTTCAGAAACTATCCAGTACCATTCCAAATTACTCCGTTTTTGATTGCTAGCATTCTAAAACCCCCAATTTTTATAAAAAGGATTGTAATATAAAGATAGTTAATACAAATAATCTCTAATATTCCTTTTTCAGATAATATAGTTTTTTCTGAATATTGTAAAGAGGAACTAAATGTTTATATATTCTTGATTCCAGTAGTGAAGAGAAAATAAAAAGAGAGAAGGGGTTATTTGGAATATGAAGAGTATGATTTAGATAACGGTATTATTTAGGATCTATCTAAAGACGGTCGTTTATCCTTTACTGAATCATCGATACGTCTACAAGTGACAGAAAAAACTATTCGCTTATGCTATAAGAATTTATTAGACAAAGGATTCCTTAAAATAGTAGAAATAGAAATCAGAAGATTCGGAATCTTTTTAGCGGAAGCATTGGAAATGGATGAAAGTCCTATTAGACTATCAATCACGGCACAATATTTACCTTAATTAAAAAGAGATGTTAAAGCAAATTATTTCTAACCATGTTTGATGGTATTATTTAAGCTAATGATAGAGGGGGAAATTAGTAACTGCAATGTGAATTCTGGATTGGAACATTATTAAAAACTTCTTTAGATTAAGCTGGAATTAATACGAAAATCAAAATAGTGAGCCTTACCACAATTACTATTGAGGTAAGGCTCACTTAGTTTTATTAAGTAGCGCTATTCTAACATTAAAGTTATTAAGTAATATCTCAATTTTTATATTGCAATTAACCTTAGACTATTCAAAAAAGATAATGAATAGAAATTTTAGGGACTAAGTGTACTAATTCTTCTTAATACTGAATTAGTATAGTCAATTAACAACTTCACCATTAATAAATACTTTTTCAACCTTACTGTTTAGGTCGAATGGATTACCACTCCAAATAACAAAGTCAGCATCTTTATTCGGTAAAATCGACCCGACCCGATCGTCAACTCCAAGGTGTTTAGCGGCGTTTAATGTAATGGCTTGCAAGGCTTGTTGTTCGGTTATTCCATTTTTAATTGCGTGAATAGCGCTTGTTACTAGATATTCAATACCAACGACTGGATGATCTGTAGTAAGAGAACACGGAATTCCTGCATCTAAAAGCGTTTTGATTGTAGACCATTTCTTATCTTTTAATTCCACTTTTGAACGTGTTGACATAGTGGGTCCTACAGATACTCGCACATCATGTTTTGCAATATAATCAGCGATATGATGCCCTTCAGTACAGTGCTCGATCGTTACATTAATATCAAATTCACGTTTAATGCGAAGTACTGTTAAAATATCATCTGCTCTATGTGCATGAACGCGCAAAGGAATCTCTTTATTTAAAACTTTAGCCATATTTTCTAAATCTAGCTTTCTATCCTTTTTCTCAGAGTTGATATAATTTTGTGCCTCAATTAACTTCTCGCGTATTAAGGCAGCAACCCCCATTCTAGTAACCGGCATTTTTCCCTTAGATCCATGAAATCTTTTAGGATTTTCCCCTGTTGCTGCTTTCATTCCAGAAGGTGATTTTATCACCATCTCATCGACAATGGTACCAGCTGTTTTTAATACAACCATCTCTCCTCCGATTACATTAGCACTTCCTGGCATTACTTGAACTGTTGTTACCCCAGCTTTACGTGCATCTGCAAATCCAATTTCCATAGGATTAATACCATCTAAAGCACGTATTTGTGGCGTTACTGGATGACTTGTTTCGTTGAAATCGGCGCCTTCAATACCAACACCTTCTTCAGAAACTCCAAGATGAGTATGTACATCTATTAAACCAGGTGTAATGATTTTTCCTTTAGCATCAATTACTGTATAGGCTTCTGTTATTTCCGCCTCAGACTCTATTTTTTCAAAAACCCCATTTTTTACGAAAATAACGTGATTTTCTAGAGAATCACCATTACCATTCCAAATTATTGCATTCTTAATTGCTATCATTCCAAAACCTCCAATTTTTATAAAAAAAGGATTGCAATATAAATATAGTTAATATAAACTAATCTCTAATATTCCTTTTTCAGATAATATAATTTTTTCTGAATATTGTAAAGCGGCACAAAATACTAAAATATTCCTGATTCCAGTAGTGAAGAGAAAATAGAAGGAGAGAAGGGATCACTTGAAATTTGAAGTCGATGAGTTAGATCACGGTATTATTAAGCATCTATCTAAAGACGGTCGTTTATCTTTTACTGAATTAGCGATACGTCTGCAAGTGACAGAAAAAACTATTCGCTTACGTTATAAGAATTTATTGGACAAAGGATTCCTTGAAGTAGTAGGTGTAGTAAACCCTTTAGCAGTAGGACTTAAAGCAGGAGCAATTATTCAAGTCAAGGTGAAAGCGAATTCAATCTCAAAAGTAATTGAAGATTTAAAGGAGATTAGAGAGATTCGTTTTATCACTCTGACGTCAGGGGAATTTCCTATACTTTTTCAAATAACAGTGAAAGATCAAATAAGAATTACGGAAATTCTACGTGAAGTCAATAAAATTGAATGTATTACTGAAGTCAATACAATCATTCAGCTTGAGGTACACAAAAACACATTTGAATATATTTTCTAAAAATCCGAAAAAATTTTTCAGAATAATCTGTGATTTGTGTAAGGAGAATAATAAAGCTTTAGCTTTTTTATAGAACAATGCAAGGGGGTAGGCAACAATGAAAATTTTTATTTCAGCTGATATGGAAGGGATTTCAGGTGTAGCAACTAACCAACAATTGAAAACTCCTTCTGAATATCAACGTTTTCGTAAGCTTATGACAGCGGATGTAAATGCAGCTATTGAAGGTGCCATTAATGGAGGAGCTACAGAAGTGGTGGTGGCAGATGGGCACGGTAATATGTCCAATATCCTTATCGAAGACTTAGACATACGGGCTAGACTGGTCTCTGGAAACAACAGAGTAATGTGCCAGCTTGAAGGTTTGGATGACTCTTTTGATGGTATTTTGTTTGTCGGTCATCATGGACGCGAAGGGGGCTCTGATGTAGCAGTTATTAGTCATACATTAGCAGGGATTTGTGTGAATGAAATGACAATCAATGGTCAGGTAGTCGGTGAAACAGAGATGAATACTTATGTAGCAGGTGCATTTGGGGTGCCACCATTGTTTATTAGTGGTGATGATGCGTATGTGAACGAGGTGTTAGAAACATTGCCTAATATCGAAGCAGCTATTACTAAGCGTGCAGTAGACCGCTTTGCTGCAGAGTTAATTCATCCTGAGATAGCACGAGAACAAATACGGCAAAAAGTTGAGGTTGCAGTAAAAAATGCTGCTAGCCAAAAATCAGTTGTATTATCGGGACCTATTACATTTGAAATCGAATTTAAAGGATCGCAACAAGCAAAAATGACAACAACTATTCCTAGTGTGGAATTAATTGGTCCGAAGAAAATACGCTTTACTTGTGTTGACATGATTACAGCTTATAAACATATGTGGGGCTGTGTAATTATTGCCATGGCAGCAACAAACGGAGTTTTAGGAAGTGTCAATACATAATAAGTTGACGTAATTAGAACGGGGGTGTAGTTAGGTATGTATATTGTAAAAAGATTTATGACAATGATTCTTACCATCTGGGTCATAGCTTCATTAACATTTTTTATCATGAATATGATTCCTGGAGATCCATTTGCATCAGATGCAGATGTACTACCTAAAGAGGTAGTAGAAAATATGAGAGCTAAATATAACTTAGACGAACCAGTACCAGTTCAATATGTCCTGTATTTAAAAAACTTAGTTATGTTGGATTTAGGACCATCCATTAAATCCGAATCGCGTACCGTAAATGACATTATAGCATCAGGATTCCCAGCCTCTGCTACGCTCGGAATACAAGCGATAATTGTTGCGCTCGTCTTTGGGCTCTTACTAGGGATCGTCGCAGCATTAAATCATAATAAATTACTCGATAATGCCGCTATGATCTTTGCCATCATCGGTATATCGGTACCTAGTTTTATATTATCGCCATTGCTAATCAATATTTTTGCAGTGAAGTTTGGAATGCTCCCCGTAGCTTCTTGGGGCACTTGGCAACATTCTGTACTCCCTACATTAGCACTTGCAACAACACCATTAGCGGTTGTTGCTAGATATATGCGTTCTAGCATGCTGGAGGTAATGAACCAAAATTATATTAAAACGGCAGATGCAAAAGGATTATCTACCATTAAAATCGTGCTAAATCACGGAGTTCGAAATGCGATTTTACCGGTTGTATCCTTCATTGGCCCATTATTTGTCTCGTTAATTACAGGTACATTTGTTATCGAAAAAATATTCGCAGTCCCAGGTATAGGTAAATACTTCGTGGATAGTATATTTAATCGTGATTATCCCGTCATCATGGGGACAACCGTGTTCTTCAGTACAATCTTAGTTGTCACTTTATTTTTAATCGATATTTCTTACCGTTTTATTGATCCAAGAATTAAGCTGACTAGCAAGGGGGATTAGCAGATGGTAAAAGTATTGAACGATTCTCTGTTTCGTCCAGTAGATCCAAGTAAGTTGCAGACAGATGAAATTCAACGTCCTAGCTTAGGAGTTTTTAAGGAAACTCTCTTTAGTATCCTTAAAAATAAATTAGCCATAATAGGACTTTTTCTTTTAGTCGTAATAATCTTTTTAGCACTTTTTGGACCATCGATGGTTCCATATAGTGGCTCCCAACAAAATCTAACAAATGTCAATAAAGCGCCTTCGGGAGAGCATTGGTTCGGAACTGATAACTTAGGTCGTGATATGTGGAGTAGGACGTGGCAGGGTGCACGTGTATCTTTAACTATTGGCTTTATAGCAGCGATTGTTGATTTAGTTGTAGGAGTAATAGTCGGTGGAGTTTCTGGTTATATGGCTGGAAGAGGGAAATTTGGAGATCGCGTTGACAGTTTGTTAATGAGAATTGTAGAAATTTTATATGGAATTCCTTATTTACTCGTAGTAATCCTTTTAATGGTTATCATGGAACCAGGTATAACCACTATCATAATAGCTTTATCTATTACTGGTTGGGTTGGAATGGCGAGAATTATAAGAGGACAAATTTTACTACTAAAATCTCAGGAATATGTTTTAGCTGCAGAAAAACTTGGTACTTCTCATGTCAAAATTATTTTGCGTCACTTATTACCAAATACTATGGGAATTATCATCATAAATTTAACATTTACGATTCCTACAGCTATTTTCGCAGAGGCCTTTTTAAGCTTCTTAGGACTTGGAGTACAAGCTCCTTTTGCTAGCTGGGGAACGATGGCTAATGATTCGCTTGGGGTTATATTAAGTGGACATTGGTGGAGATTGTTTTTCCCTGGATTCATGATCGCACTGACGATGTTTGCATTTAACGCCTTTGGTGATGGAATACAAGATGCACTCGATCCAAGAGCTCGTAAGTAGGAGGTACAAAACTATGAATCATTTACTAGAAGTTAATAATTTAGAAATCAATTTCAAAACATACGGCGGAGAAGTAAAGGCAGTAAGAGACGTCTCTTTCCATGTTGATAAAGGGGAAGTAGTTGCCATTGTTGGTGAAAGTGGTAGTGGAAAAAGTGTCACTGTCCAATCTATCATGGGACTAATTCCAACACCTCCAGGCATTATTAAAGGCGGCAGTATTAAATTCCAAGGAAAAGAACTACTAAGAGCATCAAAAAGAGAAATGAGAAAAGTAAAAGGGTCTAAAATCGGCATGATATTTCAAGATCCAATGACATCATTGAATCCAACGATGATTGTGGGTAAGCAAATAGCTGAAGGACTCATTACTCATCAAAAAATATCTAAACAAGAGGCCAAAAAGAAAGCGATAGAAATGATTAAGCAAGTAGGGATTCCAAATCCAGAGGAGCGTTACAACCAATTCCCACATGAGTTTAGTGGAGGTATGAGACAACGCGTAATGATTGCAATTGCACTTGCTTGTAATCCGGAATTACTTATTGCGGATGAGCCGACAACAGCCCTTGATGTAACTATTCAAGCACAAGTATTAGAGTTAATGAAGAAATTGCAAAAAGACACTCAAACAGCGATTATTCTCATTACTCATGATTTAGGTGTGGTGGCAGAAACTGCTCAACGTGTAATGGTGATGTATGGTGGGATCATGGTTGAAAGTGCAACCGTTTTTGATTTATTCGAAAACCCAAAACATCCGTATACATGGGGGTTGTTGAACTCGATTCCAAACTTAGAAGGAACTGAGAAAAAACAATTAATACCTATAGAAGGCTCACCACCGGATCTTTTTTCTCCGCCAAAGGGATGTCCGTTTGCACCACGATGCAAGTATGCAATGGATATCTGTTTAGAAGAAATGCCAGGAGACTACCAAATTGATGAATCACATTCTGCACGATGCTGGCTAAATGATTCTCGAGCACCCAAAGTGGAAATGCCTTTTACTCTAGAAAAGGAAAAAACAGTTACAGTTGGGGGTGAGAGTATTGACTAAGAATTTAGTAGAAATCCAGTCTTTGAAAAAATATTTTAAAATTAAATCGGATGTTACTGTTAAATCTGTTGATGATATTTCATTCTACATCCGAAAAGGAGAAACGTTTGGTCTTGTTGGAGAGAGTGGTAGTGGCAAGTCTACTTTAGGGAAAACACTTGTTGGGCTCCAGGCAGCATCAGATGGGGATATCATTTACAACGGTCAAAATGTTAAACAATTAAATAAAGAAATGAAAAGAAATGTAAATAAAGAAATGCAGATTATTTTCCAAGATCCACATGCATCTCTAAACCCTAGAATGCGAGTGGGCGACATTATTGCTGAAGGAATCGATGCCTATAAGCTTTTTAGTGGCAAAGAGCGTACAAATCGTATTTATGAATTATTAGAGCGTGTTGGTTTAAGTCCTCAACATGCGAAACGCTATCCACATGAATTTAGCGGTGGACAAAGACAACGAATTGGCATAGCTCGAGCATTGGCAGTAGAACCAAAGTTTATCGTCGCGGACGAGCCTATTTCTGCACTCGATGTCTCTATTCAAGCACAAGTTATTAATCTTTTAGAAGATCTAAAGGTATCAGAAGATTTGACTTATCTATTTATTGCGCATGACCTAGGTATGGTAAAACATATTAGTGATCGAATCGGTGTTATGTATTTAGGTAAGATGATGGAATTAAGCAATAGTGATGATATGTTCACGAATCCATTACATCCATATACACAGGCATTATTATCAGCTATACCGAAAACAAATCCACGCGATGCAAAAAGAGAGCGAATTGTCCTTGCTGGTGATCCACCAAGCCCGACTAATCCACCTAGTGGTTGTCGATTCCGAACGAGATGCCCACATGCGATGGAGGTGTGCGCATTGCAAGAGCCTCAGTGGAAAGAAGTAGAGAAAGAGCATTGGACGGCTTGTCATTTATATTAATATGAATAGAAAGAAGGAGGAAATAAAATGAAAAAATGGATATTGACATTACTTTTAGTGCTAGTAACAGGCTCTGCTTTGGCAGGGTGTTATGGTGGAGGAGCCGATGATTCATCAAATGGAGATAAAGTAGATAAAGGTAACATTAAACAAGAAATTGTCGTAAATGCGAGTAGCGAACCACCGGCAATTGACCCTGCTAAGGCAACAGATACAACTTCTGGTTGGGTACTAGATCATATTTTTGAAGGTCTATATACTCGTGATAAAGATGGTAAGCCGGTTTTAGGAGCAGCTAAAGATGTGAAGACATCTGATGACGGAAAGACTTATACGTTTACTCTTCGTGATGACGCAAAATGGTCAGACGGTTCTCAAGTTACTGCAGGTGACTTCGAATATGCTTGGAAAAGGGTTTTAAATCCCGAAACTGGTAGTGCGTTTTCATTTTATCTTTATTATATTAAAGGTGCAGAAGAATACAACAAAGGTAAAGGTAAAGTGGAGAATGTTGGGGTAACAGCTGTTGATGATAAAACTCTTGAAGTCGAATTGAATGCGCCGTTAGGTTACTTCGATAGCTTACTTACATTATGGACGTTCTATCCGGTTCAACAAAAACTGGTTGAAAGTAACGATAACTGGGCTGCAGATGCAAACACATACATTAGTAATGGTCCATTTAAGATGACGGAATGGAAGCATGAAAGTAATGTAGTAATTGAAAAGAACAATGAATACTACGATAAAGACGTAGTGAAATTAGACAAAGTTACTTTCAAAATAGTAAATGAAGCTACAACTTACTATCAAATGTTCAAAACAGGTGAATTGGATTTAATCAGTACATTACCGAGTGATGTTCTAGCAACTGAAAAAGATAATGAAGATTATCGTGAAGAACCTTACTACGGAACATACATGTATATGTTCAATGTTAAAAAAGAGCCATTTACAAATGCAAAAGTTCGTAAAGCTTTCGCAATGTCAATTGACCGTAAAGCATTGACTGAAAATGTAACGTTAGGTGGAGAAACACCAGCGTATGCAATGGTTCCAGAAGGCGCAGAAACACCAGAAGGAGATTTCCGTAAAGTTGGTGGAGATTACTTTGAAGAAAATGCAACAGAAGCTAAAAAACTATTAGCAGAAGGTATGGCTGAAGAAGGCTGGAGTAAGCTTCCAGAAGTAACATTACTTTATAACACTGCTGAAAATCATAAAAAAATAGCAGAAGCAGTACAAGAAATGATTGATCAAAACTTAGGTGTCAAACTTAAACTTAGTAACCAAGAGTGGGGTACTTATTTAGAAACGACAAAACAAGGAAACTTCCAAATGGCTCGTATGGGATGGATTGGTATTTTCGTTGATCCAGTTGTTAATCTTGACTACTACCTAGGTGATAGCCCTAACAACCGTACAGGATGGGTAAATAAAGAATATGATTCCATTATTGCTAAATCAAAAGTAGAGCAAGATGTAAATAAACGCTATGAGCTTTTGCATCAAGCAGAGAAAATTTTGATGACGGATATGCCATTTATGCCTGTAAATTTCTATAAATATAATTACTTAACAAATCCTGACTTTGAAGACATCGCCTATTATGTGAATCGTTTCCCTCAATTAAAATGGGCGGAAAAAACAAAATAAAACAGTTTATTCATAAATTGTGAGTTGTAAATTGATAGAGTCCCTTCGCCAGCAGTTTACCGAAGAGAGCGTAAGCTTTTCTAAGAAGACATGGAATTGTAAGGGGCTTTATCTTTTTTTCTTATAACTAAAACAGATGCAAATTAATACGAGGTGATAGGATGAAAAGATTTTTTATACTTACAAGTGCTCTGTCCATGCTTTGGGGAGGAATTATGTTGCTCTTAAATTGGACACTAACTGAATGGATTAACTACACATTTCTTTTCGGTTTAGCAGCTGCAATAATATCAGCTTGTATTAACATTTGGCAAACTAGATTTCTTAATATGTTTACGAGGGGATTTCGATCACTTGGGCGTTTTATAATTCCTATGAACAAGTCTAGATCACTGGAACGTTCAAATCAGCAGCTCGCCGATGATGCAAATTTAAATCAATTCAAAGAAAAGATAGCCCAAGTATTGTTTTTCTCAATTGGTAGTTTAGCTGCGTCTTCAATTTTCGTAAGCATTATTGGATTAATTATTTACTATTAGTTGAAATACATAAATGTAGATTCTATTTATAAAAAGGAGACTGAAATAAATGATGAATTCGGATCAAATTCTATCTGAGTACTTAAATGTCCGTGGAGGATTCCAGCCTCAAGTGCTCCCAAATCAACAAGCTATTACCTTTATCTCTAAAGAAACTGGAATTCCACAAGTGTGGAAGTGGGATGTGAAAACAACAGAAATTCAACAATACTCAAACCTACCAGACAGAGTTCTAGCGGCATATCATTCTCCATCAGGAAAGCAAACGATCGTTGGTATAGACGAAAAAGGAAATGAAAAGCAGCAATTTCACTTATTGAGGGAAAAAGACCTGTACACAGAGGAACTTGTAGTATCAAAAGAACATTTTCACCAATTTGGTGGCTGGTCTCCTGACGAAAGTAAAATTGCTTTCACAAGTAATCGTCGTCATCCTGGTTACTTTGATGTATTTATCCTGGATGTGGTAACCAAAACAGAGGAAGTAGTTTATCAAGTGGATGGCAATTGTACTCCTATTGCTTGGACAATGGATGGAGAGCATTTAATCATTAGCATGCCTGACACAAATATTGATCAATCTTATTACATACTAAACTTAAAAAAGAAAGAGCTTTGTAAACTATTTGAAGGAAAACCTTTAGCTAGATATCAGTCACTTCAGCAGAGCAATAATGGCGAGAGTGGATTCATTCTTACCGATGTCGGTCAAGATACTTTAGGCATTCACCAATTTAGTTTTAAAGAATCTTCTCAACTACAGGAACTTCTAACATTCGATAAATGGGATATTGAAGAAATTAAATTGTCCCCAGACAATTCTATCCTAGCGTTTACTACAAACGAGGGTGGAGTCTCACTTCTTGGGATTTATGATTTAACAAAACAAAAGCATCATTATATCGAAGGCGTTCCAAGCGGTGTAGTGGAATCTCTAACTTGGCTAAATGATAATGAACTTTACTTTGGACTAAAAAGCCCAATACTTCCTGGTGATATTTGGAGAGTATCTTTGAATGACAATCAAGTAGAACGTGTTACATTCATAGGCGAGGCTGAAGAAGTACAACACTTGTGGCAGCAACCTGAGCTTTGTACATTCTCTTCTTTTGATGGTTTGGAAGTACCTTACTTTTTATATGGTAAAAAGGAAGAAGCTCAGCCGGTAGTAGTGTATGTTCACGGTGGACCAGAGTATCAAATACGTGCTGAGTATAACCCTGTCATTCAGTATCTAGCAGCTAATGGCTTTGCAGTAGCAGCCCCGAATGTACGAGGTAGTATGGGGTACGGACGAAAATACGTGAAATTGGATGATGTACGGAAGCGTATGGATTCTGTAGCTGATTTAAAATGGCTAGCTAACGATTTAGTAAATACGCATGGTGTCGACTCTGAACGAATCGGGATTATGGGGCGTAGCTATGGTGGTTTTATGGTTTTAGCTGCTCTAACACATTATGCTGATATATGGGCGGCAGGAGTGGATATTGTGGGAATATCCCATTTCAAATCATTCTTAGAAAATACAGGAGCATGGCGCAGAAAATTACGTGAATATGAATATGGTTCATTAAAAGAAGATGTTGATTTCTTTGAAGAAATCGCACCATTAAACCATTCCGATAAAATAAAAGTACCGTTACTTATTTTCCATGGCAGAAACGATACCCGAGTTCCTGTTAGTGAAGCCGAACAGCTTACGGAAGATTTAAAAGAGCAAGGAAAGCACGTAGAACTTATTATTTTCGAGGACGAAGGTCACCAAACAGAAAAAATCGAAAATCATATTAAAATGAATACTGAAATCGTTCAATTTATGCAAAAGTTTCTAAAGGTACAGGAAGTCAATTTTAAGTCTTAGTAGGACTTATCTAATTATTAGTCAGGGGAGTGTGGATGATGAAACTATTTACAACTACTTCTAATTTAATTGAGCAAATGGTTGCGTGGAGAAGGGATTTCCATCAGTATCCTGAAACAGGTTGGACGGAATTTCGAACAGCTTCAATAATCGCACATGAATTGAGCATATTAGGGTTTCAAGTACAGGTAGGAAAAGAAGTTGTGTCAGAAGAAAGAATGGGTGTTCCTTCTGATGACGAGTTAGCAGTTTACTATGAAAACGCCAAAAGTAACGGCGGCTACTTAGAATATATGGAAAAAATGGTTGGGGGATATACAGGGGTTGTTGGTACAATTAAAGGAAGAAAAGCTGGTCCAACGATTGCTTTCCGTTTTGATATGGATGCGCTAGATATACTGGAAAATGATGAATTGACACATCTACCGAAACAGTTTGATTTTCGCTCAAAATATGCAGGGAAAATGCATGCTTGCGGACATGATGCCCATAGCGCAATTGGTTTAGGCTTAGCAAAAGTCCTTGCAAATAATGTGGATCAAATTGAAGGTACTATTAAAATTATTTTTCAACCAGCTGAAGAAGGTGTTCGCGGGGCAAAGTCGATGGTCGCTGCTGGAGTAGTAGATGATGTGGATTATTTTTTAAGTATGCATGTAGGGATAAACGTACCATTGGGTACAGTAATAGCTGGTGCAGATGGTTTTTTAGCTACAACTAAAATAGATGCAAAGTTTACTGGTAAAGCTGCACATGCGGGGGCTGAACCTGAAAAGGGGAAAAATGCTTTACTTGCTGCAGCTTCGGCAATACTGGGTCTTCATACAATTACTCAACATAGTGATGGTGCATCACGTATCAATGTTGGAACTTGCATATCAGGAGATGGACGTAATATTGTACCAGCTCATGCCTCATTAAAATTAGAGACACGTGGTGAAAATAACTCGGTTCATACTTATGTACATGAGCAAGCGCTATCTATTTTAGAAGGAGCTTCTAAAATGTATGGAACTGAGCTTTCTTACGAAATAGTTGGCGAAGCTAAAACGTGTGCATCTTCCGAAGAATTAGTTGATATAGTTGGCCTTACAGCTAAAGGTATAGATGGTGTAGAGGAAGTTCTGTTGCGAAGTAAGTTTGCAGGTGGTTCAGAGGATGCAACTTATATGATGGATAAAGTTCAGCGACAAGGTGGACTTGCAACATATGCTATTTTTGGTACAACATTAGCGGCTGGTCATCATCATGAAAAATTTGATATTGATGAAGCGGTATTTCCAATAATTCTAAACACGTGGTTAGAAACAATTGGACGAATTTATGAGTATCAACGTAAATAAATTAAAATGGATAATATGATGTTAATGTAGTTAAAAATGAAAATCCAACTAAGAAAAGTCAAAATCAGTGCAACATTTAAGTCGAAATTTCAATAGTGATTTGACAAAAGTTCTAGTGCTCAGTATGGCACTAGAACTTTTTTTATTGAATTAAATACAGAAAAAATAATTCAACTATAGAATGTGATATTTTTTTTGATTTAGGGAATGACTATTTCTAGATTAGTTATTCATGAGAAACGGTTGTTTTGAAGTAGTTGAAAAGGTTGAGAAATGAGAACAATATTTAATTTTCATCCTTTGTACAATTTGTGAAGAAGCTCACTATGGCTTTCTATTGTTAGATGTTTAATTAAAGTAATTGATAAAAAGTATTGTATTTATACTACATAATAAGAAGGTGTCTAATATGAACGTATTATGGGGAATTTGCGGTATAATTGCTATTCTTGTTATAGCTTTTCTATTATCAAGTTCGAAAAAATCAATTAATTTGCGAACGGTTTTAGGAGGATTAGTAATTCAAATTTTGTTTGCTTTTATTGTTTTGAAATGGGAAACAGGGCGTGAAGGTCTCCTAGCTTTTTCAAATGGTATACAAAATTTAATTTCTTATGCAAGTGAAGGGATTTCCTTCGTATTTGGTCCTGCAGCAGATACAGAAAATTTCGGTTTTGTCTTTGCTTTTCAAGTATTGACCGTTATCATTTTCTTCTCATCTCTAATTTCCGTTTTATATTATTTAGGTATTATGCAGTTCTTTATCCGAATTCTCGGTGGAGCTCTTTCAAGGCTTTTGGGAACTAGTAAGGCAGAATCTGTTTCGGCTGCTGCTAATATTTTTGTAGGGCAGACGGAGGCACCTCTTGTTATACGACCGTTTATAGCAAATATGACAAAATCAGAGCTTTTTGCTATTATGACTGGTGGACTTGCTTCGGTTTCAGGATCAGTTTTAGTAGGATATGCATTATTAGGGGTTCCACTAGAATATTTGGTTGCTGCCAGCTTTATGGCTGCACCAGCAGGATTAATTTTAGCGAAAATCATGATTCCGGAAACGGAGGTTGTGAATGAAGAAAACTTTACAATGGAAAAAGATGATTCATCTGTCAATGTTGTTGATGCAGCTGCACGAGGAGCTAGTGATGGATTAAAACTTGCGTTAAACGTAGGGGCAATGTTACTCGCTTTTATCGCAATAATAGCACTTCTTAATGGACTATTAGGCGGAGTAGGAAGTATTTTTGGATTTAAAGGGTTAACACTTGAGGGGATTTTAGGGTTTATTTTTTCACCACTTGCATTTGTTATCGGTGTCCCTTGGTCAGAAGCAGTTCAAGCTGGATCTTATATCGGGCAAAAGTTAGTGCTAAACGAATTCGTTGCTTATTCTTCTTTTGCACCTGAAATTGCATCATTATCTCCGAAAACAGTAATTGTAGTAAGCTTCGCATTATGTGGATTTGCAAACTTAAGCTCGATGGCGATGTTGTTAGGTGGTTTAGGTTCGATGGCACCGAGCCGTCGCGAAGATGTTGCACGCTTAGGCTTTAGAGCTGTAGCCTCGGGGATGTTGGCTTCATTATTAAGCGCCGCCATAGCAGGCATGTTTTTATAATTTATAGTACGGATTTAAACACAAGCAAGGATATTAATTAGAGTGTAAATAATTGTATGCCAGACCTTACCCAATGATGGGTAAGGTATTATTTTTTTAAAAATTGAAGGAGTCAAACTCAATTTAATCCAATTTTTCAATGATCCTTCTCTTTCTGTATAGCATTTTGCTCGCTTCCGCTATATCATGCACTGCTGAACGGTTAATGAATGCACCGAATAGGAGACCGGCAATTGGAATCATTTGAAACAGCTTCTTCCAACCAAATTGATCTCGGTAAGAATACACGACTTCACGCCACCCTTGCATTTCAGATAGAATTTCTCGTTTCGCTGATTCATCTTGGTTATCAAACATAGATAATTGAGAAAGGATCGCTTCCTTACCAACAATGTCAGAGGAGATAAATTGAAGACATTTTATGATAAATAAACGTTCCTTTTTATCATTTGGATCATAGCCATAGCAAATTGCGATGTCTTGTATAGTTTTTAACTGTAAACCTAAAAGAAGAGGGATATCAATTGATAATGTGAAAATACCTCCAATGCCAGTTCCAGCTCCTTGCAGGGTGGCTAAATTTTTTCTGTTTTTAGTTAGCCCATCTACTGCTTGATCCATCTTAGAGATTGGTAGAGTTTTAACATCCTCAATCGTTTGTACCTCTAGGTTGGGATAATACGAAGGGATTTTAGATACTGAACTAAGGTAGTTTCCACCTGTTTGAACGTATTGTCCAAGCTCGTCCAGTAGAATGCCAATTTTATCTTGAATGAACTTAGGTGTCCATTTATCAATAATCTTAAAGGGCAACCGCCCAATTTTCTCAAAAAACCATAAATCATTTTGATCTTTTTCCCATGCTTCCACCTTTTTCAATTCTTCTGATAACCATTCCCTTGAATCATCCACTCGTAAAATCGCCTCTTTCTGTTGAATACTAGTAATACGTATATGTGGATGCAAAGTTTCACTTCTAGTAAGAGGAACAAAAAGGTATCAGTCTATGAATTTCTTCATAGCTTGATACCGAACATTTAGCATTTATGAATTCTACGTTTTTGTTATTTTGTTATACGTTCTTCTTTATTGTTAATAACATTATAGTCATTTACAAATTTATCTCCAAAGGCAATACATAGCTCTGCAACTAGGGCACAACGTTTTGCAAACATATCGAATTGAATATGCTCATTTCTGGCATGGGCTCCATCTCCCGGAATACCTAGTCCATCAATCGTTGGAATACCTAAAGCAGAAGTGAAGTTCCCATCACTTGCTCCTCCTACACTAGATTCATTAACCACAATGTTCAGTTTTCTTCCTGCTTCTTGCGCAAGTTTAAATAATTGTTGATTGGCTTCGTTTCTCTCAAGTGGTGGACGGTTCAATTCACCAGTTATACTCAGTTTAGCAAGTGGGTTTTTCGGAGTAAGTTGTTCGATTGCTTGCATAATTCTTTCCGCTTCAAATAATGTAGAAATTCGAAAGTCTACGTCAATGGAAGCGGATTCTGGCACTACATTAATCGTTGTTCCACCACGAATAACACCTACGTTCACCGTCGTCCCTTTAGCATAATCTGTTAGCTCTTGAAGTTGTTGTACTAGATAAGAAATCTCTAATATAGCGTTGACACCATCTTCATGGTTATTTCCTGCGTGTGTACTTATTCCTTGTACTTCTAATTGATACATTCCCATACCTTTTCTAGCTGTTTTTAGGTTACTCGTTTCGGCTTCAGGGGGCTCCATCACAAAAACCGCTTCACATGTTTTTGCCATCTCTTCAATCAAATCTCTCGAAGATAAACTACCTATTTCTTCATCTGAAGAAAGTAAAAATACAGGAGATATCGGTAACGCTTCTAAAGTGTTTTCTAATGAAGAAATTGCCCAAATAGATGACAACAATCCTGCTTTCATATCAAACACTCCTGGCCCATAAAACAATTCATCTTCAAAATGAATTGGTAATTCACCTTTTGGCCAAACCGTGTCAAAGTGACAAAGAAATAAAACTCGAGGTTTTAGAGAATGTTCTTTCTGGAATAGGAGGTGATTTCCATATTGGTTATTAATATATTCCGTACAGATGTAATCTTTACCAAGACGCTTTTGGATTATAGTCTTAATCAGATTACCTGTTATATCAACAAGATTCTTTTCGTGACTGGGTGACTCTGCTTGTACGAGATTTAAAAGATCTTCCTTAATAGTCTGTTGATGATGTAATAAAAAGTCGTAATTAACTGTCATTCAGCAACACATCTCCCTATATTCTAATTTGTAACTTAATAATAACCTCTAATATTAATATAAATCAAAATAATTTTAATATTTAAAAAACTTGGATTTTATAAAAACAAACAGAGTGATTGAAGTTAAAACATTATTCGCTCTGTTTAGTTAAAAGCATGTAATAAATGCTCTTTAGAAAGTAGAGCAAGATTTGTTATAGAAGTAAAACCAATCCTATAATCCTTGGGTATTCCCTCTTTCCAATGTAGAGAGTAATACTAAGCCATTTGCTTTAGTGAATTAAATTAACTGTAAAATTGAGTTGTTTTTTAGTATCATTTTACAATTAAATCCATATAATGTATTATTATAAATGATATTAACATTGTTAATATGAATAATGAAAATATAAATTGTGAGGGTGTTTGTATGAAGGGGAGAGACGTCGTTTTAGGATTATTGATGGAGAAAGAGCTATCAGGTTATGATATAAAAATGGTTTTTGAAGAAATATTTACGCATTTCTTTGATGGAAGCTTTGGGATGATTTATCCAACTTTAAGACAGTTGGAGAAGGACGGGAAAATTAGAAAAGAAGTAGTGATGCAAGACGGAAAACCAAATAAAAAAATGTTTTTCATAACCGACGAAGGACGAAAAGAGTTCCAACAGTATTTGCAAAGTGATGTAGAAAAGGAAGTATTGCGTTCTGATTTTTTGATGCGCATGTATTTTGGCAAATATAGTGATGTATCAACTATTCAAAAGTGGATGGAAGAAGAAATTAAAAGAAAAGAAGCAGATATCGAAGATCTTTTGTCAAAATACGAAACGTGGAAAAAAGGCATAACATTTGAAGAAGAGGTTTCATTAGAAATCGGGATTGCAACTTATACTGCAGAAGTAGAAACATTAAAGAAAAAGTTAACACAGCTTAAGAAAAAAGATGCGCTTGAGTAGCAAAATAATTTTGAAAGTGAATTGTTTAGATAATTAAAGGGGGAGATTCACATGGAGCAATCTAAAGGAATTAAAATCGTCTTCTTAATGTGTTTAGGTATTTTCCTTTGTATGATTGATACGACTATTATGAATATAGCTTTACCAGCAATACAATCTAGCCTAGGCACTACATTAGAAAAGATGTCATGGATATTAAATATATATACAATGTCAATTGCAGTTTTAGCGATTCCGTTAGGACGTATTGCAGATATTTTTGGTAAAGCAAAAATGTACATTATTGGATTATTTGTATTTGGATTTGGCTCAGTATTATGTGCTTTTGCAAATACCGGTGATTTTCTGATATTATCTCGATTAATTCAAAGTATAGGCGCAGCTATATTATTTCCAACTAGTATGGTAATTGGTGTATCAGCAATGCCATTAGCAAAGAGGAATATTGCTCTTGGAATTTTAGGTGTTACACAAGGTTTATCTGCAGCCCTGGGCCCTGTGATAGGAGGGGTGATTACACAAAATTTAGGATGGAGATGGGTATTCTTTGTTAATATCCCAATTTGTATAATCGGAATTATACTCTGCTTTGTTTTATTACACGTTAGAAATGAAGAACGTGTCGTATCTAAAATAGATTGGATTGGATGTGTACTATGTAGTTCAACTATTTTCTTATTCACTTTAGTTTTAGTAAAAGGTAATACATGGGGGTGGATGAGCGGGGTTGCATGGGCATGTTACATTTCTAGTTTCATTTCTTTCATATTATTTATAGTAGTTGAGAGAAAAGTGGTTTCTCCAATGGTGAATTTACAGCTATTTAAAGATCGAATTTTTGTCGGTGCATCAATTGTTGTTATACTAAGCAATTTGTTTTTAATCGGAGTAACCGTATTACTTCCTACATTCCTTACAAAAATGCAGAATAGAACAGAATTAATAGCATCATTATTAGTAACACCCATTTCAGCTATGATATTCTTGGTTTCACCCATTGCAGGAATTCTTATCAACAAAATTGGGAAGGTTCCTATAATATTGTTAGGATTTATAGCTATGAGCGTTTCATATTATTGGCTACAAATGATTAGTATTCAGTCGACTAACAATGAAATTATTTTACCTTGTATGGTTCTTGGAATTGGATATGGTTTAGTTGTAGGACCAATAACAATATTAACTGCGTCCTCATTTGAAGGTGAGTTATTAACAGCTTCCCAAAGTGTTGTATCCATGTTACGACAAGTAGGTATAGTATTAGCAGTTGCAATATTTGTATCTAGTTTAACGCATAATCTAACAATTAATAAAAATAAAATTGAACAATACGCAGAAGAAAAAGTACGTGAAATTCATGTAGATAAAAAAGAGCAAGATAAAATATTACACGTAGTTTATGAAAAAATAAATAATAAAGGTTTAGAAGAAACTAAGAAAAATAATCAAGAAGAAAAACTCAATGGCATGACCAAGGAACAAAAAGATGCTTTAATACAACAAAATGTAATCACAGTACTAAAAGGAGTTCCTGAGGAGTTTAAAGAAATTAAGAAAGCCGAGATAACTAAACAGGTATCAAAAGAAGTTGAAAAGAAATCAGAGAAAATAAATACAGAAATTCTAAAATACTCAAAGGATATTGATCAATACGCAGAAAAAGAGTTAGCAAGTAGCTTTACTGATTTATATAAAGTAAGCGCGCCAATTATTTTGGTTTGTGGATTAGTGAGTTTGCTGTTTATTGGGAGAAGACGTGATTTAGTATAGTGTTGAATCATGGTGGGTTAGATAGAGTAAAAGCTCTCAAACTACTTTTATTAACTATTTTCTAAAGAATATAAAGTAATATGTATTGGCATTATGTTGGTTGATAAAATACAACATAGTGCTAATGCGTTAACTAATTTAATTTGAATTTTCGTATACATAAAAAATAAAGAAATCATGAATTTGCTCAAATTGGGGAAGAATATCCTTATAAATTTTTTCAAATGGACAAATTTTACTACCAAATTTAATTTGTTTCGGGGTTTAGCTAATGTTAATAAAGCTTTAACATAGAATTCTGTTCTATCTTTGTCATTTTAGATTACACTTATTGTAGGACGAACTGAACAAGGGAGTGAACGACATAGCAAAAAAGTGGGGAATATCAGCTCTATTGTTATTTGGTGTGTATGCTTTAGCGATGTATTTTTATATTTTTCATAGTGGTGGCGGCACTATACCAGCTGCTTTAAAGGGAACTGTCGCTGATCCAGCGATGTTTATGTCCGAGCACGAATTACTATTAAGTGGAGAGTACTCGAAAATTAGGAATTTCCTCTTTTTTGTAGCGACCCCGTTTGAATGGCTCGTCTACTTCTTAATATTGCTTGTAGGGCTATCTTTTATGTTAGAAAAATGGTCAGCAGCACTTTCCAAATGGACAATCGTAAAAAATGTAATCTATCTATTTTTGTTATCACTGCTTACTTATATTGTGTTATTTCCAATGGACTATTATAGTTTTTCCTTAAGTAAAAAGTATGGAATTAGTACCCAAAGCTTTTCTTCTTGGATGAGGGATGGTGTGATAGACTTTTGGGTTAACTTCGGCATGACGGTAATAGTTGTGTTGGTTCTTTATTGGCTGATAAAAAAAAGTACCAAGAGATGGTGGTTATATGCCTGGCTATTAACAATCCCTTTCTCTATTTTTATCATGTTTATCCAACCGGTAGTAATTGCCCCGTTATATAATGATTTTTACCCGTTGAAAAATAAAGAATTAGAGACAAAGATTTTGTCGTTAGCCGAACAGGCAAATATTCCAGCAGAGCATGTGTTTGAAGTGAACATGGCGGAAAAGACGAATGCTCTAAATGCTTATGTTACTGGTGTAGGTAGTAATTCGAGGATTGTGCTGTGGGATACTACATTAAATCGCTTATCAGATAAAGAAATTTTATTCATAATGGCACATGAAATGGGACATTATGTAGAGAAACATATTTATTTTGGCATGGTTGGTTATATCTTCATGACGCTTATTGGACTTTGGTTAACGTCGAGGATCATGGCATGGATTATTTCAAGATATGGAAAGGTATTAAAAATAAAGAAAATTAATGATATTAGTTCGCTTCCATTGTTTTTACTGATTACATCGGTTTTATTATTTGCATCAAGTCCGCTCTCGAATTATTTTTCTAGATATCAGGAATCAAGAGCTGACCAGTATGCAATAGAGTTGACGGGGGATAAAGAAGCAGCGGTGACGGCGTTTCAAAAACTCACGAAATCTGGATTAAGTGAAGTAAATCCTTCATCTCTTGTGAAATGGTTCCGATATACTCATCCTCCAATGCTAGAAAGAATTTATAAAGTTGCCGATCAAACAAGTGTAGAAGAGTAATGAAGGCTATACATGAATTGTTCATTTATTTATACTTTTGAACAATTCATGTTGTTACTGCTGGGCTATAGTTATTCCTATTTTTCAGAAAAAACTATTAAATTTTTTATTCGTTAAAACTCAACTATAATATAATTCAATTGCGCTTATGACATGGTCAACGAGTTAAGATTCGGAAGCGCTAGTATGAAATGTTGTGTGATTTTTTTATAATGAATAAAAAAATGGAGGCACAGGATTATTTGGTAGGGAGAGTAGCTATGCGCAATATTTTTATCATTACAATTGGTTCTATTTTAGTTGGGTTTGCTTATAACTTTTTGTTAATTCCTCATGAAATTCTCAGCAGTGGATTAAGTGGTATTGCAATCATGCTTGGTCTTGTAACGCCTTTAAATACAGGTCTGTTAAACTTTTTATTAAATCTGCCTTTACTTATTATAGGTGTAATGAAATTAGGCAAACGATTTATTGGATATACGATTCTTTCCGTACTAGTACTTTCAGTCAGTTTGTATGTGATTCCGGTTTATCAAGTAACACATGAGCCACTCCTAGCATCACTGTTTGGTGGTGTTATTACTGGAATTGGTATTGGAATAATTTTTAAAGCATCTGGATCATCAGGTGGCTTTGATATTATTGCGATGCTCCTAAATAAGAAAAGAGATTTTCCACTTGGAGCAATGATATCTGCAATGAACGCGATCGTTGTAATAATTTCAGGTTTTGTATTTAGCTGGGATGCAGCTTTATATACGCTTGTAACGATCTATGCGACTGGGAAAGTTATTGATACGATTCATACGAATCACATTAAACTCACTGTTATGATTATTACCGGTAAAGGTGACGAAGTGAAGGAGAAGTTACTTGCAAATCTTTATCGTGGAGTGACAATTATGGATGGTGAGGGAGCCTATACTGGTGAAGGTAGAAAAGTTCTTATTACTGTTATCACTCGTTATCAATTATCAGAAGTTAAAGAAATGATTAATGAAGTCGATCCAAATGCGTTTGTAAACATTACAGAGACAAAAGAAGTTATAGGGATGTTCCACCGTGGATAAGAGTTATTAAATATAGAAGCAGTTATCTCAGTGAATCATTTAGAATGATAAGAGGTAATTGCTTTTAATTTTTGAATAGAGGAAAAAATACAGACGTGTTAAATTTTAATGCCAGCAATATTATTAAACATCTGTATTCTTCAGGAAAACCTCGCGATGTAATTGAACATGATAAATTAAAGTGTCTTTAGAAGGAAGGTCATTCCTTTTATAGACACTTTTTTTATGAATACGTTCAATTTTTTATTTTATTTAGCCGTAAATCTCTATTTCAAATGAAACCTTGAATGCATTGTATGTTTTAAGATGGATGAAGATAAATTTGTATACGATTGAAATAAATCATTTCTAAATCAATGGGCAAATTATTTTATAATTTTCAGAATTTATTGTAATTTTAATTGAAAAGAAGAATAAACTTCATTATGATGAAAAAAAAGGAAATCCTTCGAGAAACAGGAGTTAGATAAATGGATGCATTAAAGTCTAAAGTTCAATCCAAATATGATGAATTTTCAAAAGGTTTAAAGATGGTAGCAAAGTATTTTCTTGCAAATCCAGAGGCGTTTGCGATGAACTCAGGTGTTCAAGTAGGACAGGAGATTAATGTCAGTGAAACTACGGTTATTCGATTTTGTCACGCACTTGGATATAGTGGCTACAGCGCTTTGCAAAAGGATGTTCAAGAACAACTGCTTAATAAGAAAAGTAGTTTGTTTGAATTCCACTATATGAAAAATTCCACTGAGATGGATCAAGAATTTTCAAAAAAAATGATGGTAAAGGATGCTGAGGTGATATTGCAAACAGCTGAGAGGCTAAATGGAGAAGATTTTACTAAAGCAGTTGATCATTTAGCACAATCAGAAAGAGTTCTTGTATCAGGTGTTCGATCATCTCATGCAATGGCTCAGTGGTTTTCGTTCACTCTCGATTTAATGCGTGGGAATGTAAGATTATTCAGGCCTGATACAGATGATATTATGTTGCGTATTAGTGAAATGAATGAGGGAAGCACTTTTGTTGCATTTTCATTTCATCGTTATACTTTGGAAACCATTTACATGGCGAAAGAAGCAAAGCGTCAAGGTGCGTTTGTCATTGGTATTACTGATTCAGAGGTTGCTCCAATTCGAGAACATGCGGATATCTTATTTACTGTACAGCTACCAATTAAATCTACATTAGATGTCGCACCTGCAGTATTTTCATTGATGAACGCTATAGTTGGTGCTGTAGCAGTAAAAAATTCAGAACAGTTTGCAAAAAGGACAAAAGTATACGAAGAGCTACAATTAAACCGTTTTTTTGGAGAATGAGAAAAACTCTGTTGATGCTTATATTGAGAAATAGGCGAGGTGTAGAATGTTGCAGATTAAAAAGTTAGTAGATATCGAAGAGATAAGAGCCACACAGCTTATTGAAGAACAGGTTTGGAACTTGCCAGTTACACCAATACACCAAACGTATACAGCATCTAAGAATGGTGGAATGATACTAGGCGCTTATGATAATGATGAATTAGTAGGCTATCAATATAGCTTCCCAGGATTTAAGAATGGCAAAGCATATTTATGTTCTCATATGCTCGGTGTTTTACCAGCTTATCAAAAGGGTGGATTAGGAGAAAAATTAAAAGCTGCTCAGAAGGAATGTGCGCTTAAAATGGGCTATTCATTGATTGTGTGGACATACGACCCTTTAGAAAGCGTTAACGCGTACTTGAATCTACATAAGTTAAAAGGCATTGCGGCCTCCTACTTGGAAGATCATTACGGGGTGATGGAAGATCCTCTGAATAAAGGAATTCCTACTGACAGATTTTTAGTAGAGTGGTGGATTTGTAGTGATCACATTCAAAGTGAACAAAAGAATGATAAAAAACAAAGCTATGAACCATTGATTGAAACAGAGCTCGATAAGAGTCAGTTTCCGATTATTAGAACCGAGACAGAGCTAATAAAAGATAAAGATGTGGTATTGATTCCAATCCCTGAGAATTTCCAACAAATGAAGCAGCAACAGCCAAATCTTGCGCTAGAATGGCGCTATAAAACGAGGAAATGGTTCCAAGAATTGTGTTTAAATGACTATGTAGCAGTGGATGTAAGACGTAATTCAAAAGAAAAAGTGAGCTATTATGTGTTTCGAAAACGTAATAGTTTAGCTTTAGTCGAAAATGAGGAGGGAAAACCATGACCTATAGTCCAATTGATATTCAAGAAGTAAGCCTACATCGACTCGTAATGAAATTAAAAGAACCATTTACCACAAGCTTTGGTACATTTCAGGAGAGAGAATTTTTTGTCATCGAAATGGTAGATGAACATGGACACTCAGGTTTTGGTGAATCCGTCGCTTTTGCAAGTCCTTGGTATAGTGAGGAGACTGTCAAAACGAATGAACACATGATGACAGATATTCTTATACCCTTGCTAATAAATGATCCTATCGCACATCCACAAGAAGTGTCAGAAAGGTTTAGATCTATTCGTAGAAATAATATGGCAAAATCTGCATTAGAGGGAGCGGTTTGGGATTTATTTGCGAAACGTAGCAATCAAACATTAGCGAATGCCCTTGGAGGCGAAAAGAAGCAAATAGAAGTTGGAATTAGTATAGGCATTCAATCATCTGTAAAAGAGCTTTTAGAAATTATAAGTAATCATGTAGATGAAGGTTATAAACGGATCAAAATTAAAATAAAGCCAGGTTGGGATTATGACGTTTTGAAAGAAGTTAGACAATATTTTCCTAATTTGGATATGATGGCAGATGCAAATTCAGCTTATACGTTGAAGGATATAGAACTGTTAAAAAGACTTGATGAATTAGATTTAATGATGATTGAACAGCCGTTAGCGCATGATGACATTATTGATCATGCAAAATTACAAGCACAGTTATCTACTCCCATTTGTTTAGATGAAAGTATTCATTCATTAGAAGATGCTAGAAAAGCTATAGAGTTAGGTAGTTGTAAGATTATTAATATTAAAATCGGTCGTGTTGGAGGATTAACCGAATCGTTAAAAATTCACAACTATTGTCTTGAGAAAGGAATCCCTGTTTGGTGCGGAGGAATGCTTGAATCTGGAATTGGTCGCGCTCATAATATTGCGCTAACAAGCCTTTCTCAATTTGTTTTACCAGGTGATACAGCATCTTCAGATAGATACTGGGAAAAGGATATCATTGAGCCAGAGGTCATTGTCAAAAATGGCATGATTACGATACCAGATAGTCCTGGTATAGGTTATGAAATAAACCGTGAAGTACTTGAATCGTACCTAGTAGAAAAGAAAACAGTTACGAAAAGCAATAAGATTTCTTTGAAGTCATAAATCATTAAAATTGGGCATTAGTCCCTCAAAAAACAATTCAAATAAACGATTGTAGATAAATGATGTTTATTCTCTTAATATTTTTCAATAAGTAAAGAGCTTATGACAAAATAGATTTGTTAGTTTAACTCAATTCTTTGAACAGTAATTAACAGAAATATACTTTACGGAAAATAAACCAATAATTATTGGAGGATGAGAAGAATGGAGAATCAGTTTTATAATCAAAAAAATCAGAATAGTCCGTTAGTTATTGACGGGCATTCTGATATATTATCTGATGTACAGATTCAACGTGAAAAAGGCAGAAGAAAGATTATTGAAACGGATTATTATGAACGTTTAGTAGTAGGCGGAGTAAACATCATAGTAGCTGCTCTATATGTTGACAGTAGTTTTCTTCCGGAAATGGGCCTTCGAAAAGCATTGAGTCAGATAAGTTACTTATATGAAGAGGTACAAGAATCTCCAGAAAAATTGATGATTTGCTATAACGGAGAGGATATGGAACGTGCTAAACAATTGGGGAAAATCGGATTCTTATTGTCTATAGAAGGAGCAGAGCCATTAGGAACGGACCTTAGTCTATTAAGAGTATTTTACGAATTAGGTGTACGGAATCTTGGGTTAGTTTGGAGTAGAAGAAATGCCGTAGGGGATGGGAGTTTCTTTCAGCCATTTCGTGAAGGAAGAAAAGGTGGCATCACAAGTTTTGGAGTCAAAGTGATTGAAGAAGCTGAGAAACTTGGAATAACAATTGATGTCTCTCATTTGAATGATGAAGGATTCTGGGATGTGATGGAAATAAGCAACAAACCAATCATTGCCTCACATTCAAATGCTCGCTCACTTTGTTCGACGATGCGAAATCTTACGGATGAACAGATTCTAGCCATAGCTTCAAAAAATGGTGTGATTGGAGTAAATGCAGCAAGCTTACTAGTTGCTGATGATGATGCTAATTGTAATATAGAGTATCTCATCAATCATGTCGATCATCTAGTAAAAGTTGCAGGTATTCAGCATGTTGGAATCGGGTTAGATCTTTGTGAGGATTTAATTAAATATATGTCACCAGCAGATTTGGCGAATATACCACGTAAGCCATTCGATGTCATTTCAGGTCATCAAGAGATGCCTCTATTTATCGAAGGTCTTTTAAATCGAGGCTATAAAAGAAATGAGATTGAAGAGTTATTAGGAGGGAATTTCCTTCGAATCTTTAAGTGATAAAACGAATGTTTAGATTTAACTGTTACAAGTATTTTAGAGATAAATTTTAATAGATATATTTTTTTGTTTAAAAAATATGAAAATTCGGAAATGGAGAGATGGACAATATGAAACAAGAAACAATGATGAAGGAATTCGATCAGTATGCCGGTGAGATGACTAAGAAATATCAAATTCCAGGCTTTGCAATGGGCTTAGCGAAGGACGGTCAATTATTTTATGAAAACGATTTTGGTTATCGAAATATAGAAAAGGAGCTTCCTCTATCTTCTGATACTGTATTTGGAATCGGTTCAGTAACGAAATCATTTACTTGTGTAGCTATTCTCCAGCTGCAAGAGGCTGGAAAACTGTCTGTACACGATGCTGTTGTGAAATATTTACCAGAATTCAAAACTAATAATGAAGATTATACGAAACAAATGACAATTCATCACTTTATGACTCATTCTGCAGGAATACCGCCTTTACCTGCATTAATAGGTGCAATGCGTACGAGTATGTTACTGGATCCAACATTTGAAGAAGAGGGAAAGCCAGACATGGATTTATCAAAGATACCTTCTATTGAAACATATGAGGAACTAATGAAAGATATAGCGAATGCAGATTTCACATTACTAGGTGCTCCAGGTACAGAGTTTAGCTATTCAAATGATTGTTATGCCCTATTAGGCACTATTATCGAACGAGTCAGTGGAATCAGTTACGAACAGTATATGAAAGAATATATTTTAGAACCAGCAGGTATGCACCAAAGTGTATTTCATTATGAAGAATTAAAAGGACACGAGGATGTTGCAACACTTTATAATTCACGAAAAAAAGATGAAGAAACGATTGTGTTTGAATCCAATAATCCATGGGATGCTCCAGCTATGCGTGCAGCAGGATTCTTGAAATCTACTATAAATGATATGGTTAAATATTCAGAAATCTTTAGAAACAACGGGAAAGTAGGTTCAGTACAAATACTGACACCAGAGAGCGTTGAATTAATGACAACACCTTATATCCAATGTGATCATGAGAAATATTACGGTTACGGTTTAATGATAACACCGGACTATTTTGGCTATCGATTGATAGAACATGGAGGCTCTATAAAAGGAGTAGCTGCTCAGTTGAATATGATTCCAGAATTAGGTTTAGCAGGTGTATCATTTACTAACTTAGCGGGAGTCCCTTCTACACAACTATTATATTGTGCATTTGCAGAACAACTAGGTAGGTCTATACATGATTGTCATTTTAGCATGAAGGAAATTGAAATATCAGCTGAAAAGTTAAATGAATTTGAGGGTGAATTTGTATCTGGTGAAGGATCAAAAGTGAAACTTCATGTTGAAGCAGGAAAACTTCATATAAATGTAGATGGAATTCAAACGATTATTAAGCCAATTGCTGAAGATACCTTTTTAGTTAACATAAAAGACTCGAATATAATACTGCGTTTTAAAAGAGATGAAGAAGGGACAATTGTAAGAATTAAATGCGGATATCGACAAATTCCAAAAGTGAATTAAAACGCGATGATTTATTTTATAAACAGGCGTCTATTAGAACCGATTACAGCAGTTGTATTTACAAATGAAAGAGAAGGTTAGATCACCTAAAATAAACAACCAGTTGTCGGTATTATGCCTGCGACTGGTTGTTTATTTTCGCTTATATTCGTATATAATAAAAATTTTTAAGATATTTTTGGTAGTTTGATTCTACATACGCTGTCATACTACTCCTTAAAATGTCTATGTAGGTCGCTTTAGCTTATTCTAGTAAAGTCCAAGTTACTTGAATAAGCTATGTGCAGGCATTATTTATTATTGACGTGGTGCTAATAACATTACTGCTACGCCAACTAAGCATATCCCTGCGCCTACCCAATCGTATAAATCAGGTGCTTTTTTATCAATTCCCCATCCCCACAGGACAGAAAGAACGATAAATACTCCTCCGTAGGCAGCATACACTCTGCCGAACGAAGGAAACGATTGAAATGTAGCAATAACACCGTATAAGGCTAAGGCTATTCCTCCACCTATCCCCCAATAATATGGTTTACCTTCTCTTAACCATAGCCATATCAAATAGCCTCCGCCAATTTCAGCTAATCCTGCAAGTATAAACAAAACAATTGCATAAAAAATTTAGACCACTTCCTAAAACAGTATTTATAAAACAAATTATAACTTAATCTTATTGGATTAACTTGTCTCGTTACATGAAATAGAACGAAATTTAACTCTTTAAGTGACATTCTCGTTAAAGTAATTCTATTAATTCAGAAGCTTGACGTACTTCACCAATAATTTTTATCAAATAGCCTCTTCAACTCTTTCCAACTATTCATTTACTAAAGTATTAAAAAGTTTTGATTGTTAAATTTGTAAATTGCGACCTGCTTTATCCAATATTGCAATTGTTCCTCGAGGATAATTCATTATTATATCGAGTGTATCTAGATAACCAACAGAAGAGTCTTGTTTTCCTAAATGGAGCAGTTAAGTAATGTTTTAAGAAAAAATACTATGTCGCGAATTACTAAAATAATAACCTACTAAGGTGATGCTATTTAGTAACTTATGTGTGAACTTATTGAACAAAGTTGCTAAATGATAGGTCATATTTTGTGGAGAAATGTAAAATTGATAAAAATTTAAGAATATTATGTATTTTAGGTAACAGAATTATACGATTTTATATATAATGATAGAAGGTAGAGTCATCTATTTTGGATTGTACAAAACCAATATAAGGATAATTTAAGGGGATGTTTAAATGGCGAAACATAATTATAAATTTGTAAAACCAGCTGCATCAATAATATTAGGAGCAACAGTTTTAATAGGATCTCTTGCTACGTCGGAATCAGTAGATGCTGCTTCTTCAAAATATCAAGTTTCTAATAGTAAATTAGTAGTTAAAAAAACAGGTAAAACTGTAAAAGGATATAAGCAATTTAATAGTAAACTTTACAAAGATGGCAAACTTTATACAGGATTAAAAGGCGGTATTTATTATAAAAACGGTAAGAAGGGCACTGCTAAATACAAAGGTGTCTATTATTCAAAGGGTAAGGCTTTTACAGGGGTAAAAAGCAATACCTATTATAAAAATGGTAAGGTAGCAACAGGATGGTATGGAAAAGATAGTGCTCAAATCTATTATGTGAAGGGAAAACCATTAACAGGAATCGGTGCTAATTCAGGTCGATACTTTAAAAAAGGTAAACTCAGCACAGGATGGTATGGCGATGGAGCAAAACGTACTTATTATGTCCAAGGAAAACCATTTACAGGTATTGCAGAAAAAACAGGTCGTTACTTTGTAAAAGGTAAGTTAAATGTAGGTTTAGCAATTTATAATGGAAAATTATTTAATGGTGAAAAGTTAAATGCAGGCGTCATTCAATATAAAAACGTTTGGTATAAAGATTCTACAATTGCGAACGGTAAAATCACAACTCCGGATGGCAAAGAAATTAATGTAATTGATGGTGTAGAGAAGAACTTTGCATTATCAATCATGCACACGAATGATACGCATGCTCATTTAGACAATGCAGCAAAAAGAACAACTGCCATCAAAAATATTAGAGCTAAAAATCCAGATGCATTATTACTAGACGCAGGTGATGTATTTAGTGGAACACTTTATTTCAATGAATTCAGAGGACAAGCAGACTTAAAACTGATGAATTTAATGGGCTATGATGCTATGACTTTTGGAAATCACGAGTTCGATTTAGGGTCAAGTCCAGAAGGGCATCAAGCATTAGCAGACTTCATTAAAGGAGCAAACTTCCCATTCATTAGTGCTAACGTAAATTTCTCAGCAGATGCGCGTTTTACAGGTCTCTTTACAGATTTAATTTCAAGTGAGCCTGAAAAAGGAAAGATTTACAATGGAATTGTTAAAGAAATAAATGGTGAAAAGGTTGGGATTTTCGGATTAACAACTGAAGAAACAGTAGATATTGCGAGTCCTGGAAGTATAGCGTTTGAAAATTACATTACAGAGGCTGAAAAAGCAGTAAAAGCCTTTGAAGGTCAAGGCGTTGATAAAATTATTGCGCTTTCACATATTGGATATGATGATAATGCAGCGGTAGACAATGATTTAACATTAGCTGCAACTGTAAAAGGCATTGACGTCATCGTTGGCGGACATAGCCATACAGAATTAAAGAAACCAGTTATTGTAGATCAAGATATCAATAAGCAGAAAAAAGATCCAACTGTTATCGTCCAAGCATATCAATATAGCGATTTTTTAGGTACGTTGGATGTAGAGTTTGATACTAAAGGTACAGTAGTGAAATCTGATGGCGAGCTAATTGCATTAAAAACTTTAACAGACGATCCAGAAGCGGTTGCCATATTAAAACCATATTCTGATAAAGTTGCAGAAGTAAACAGTAAAGCTATCGGAGCAGTAGCAAAAAGTGAACTAGATAACCCAAGAAAAGATAATTCAGCAACTGATAAGATTAGTGTACGTAGCAATGAAACTGCACTTGGTAACATCATTACTGACGGTATGCTAAGTAAAGCTAAGACTAAGAATAAAGATGTTATTATGGCGCTTCAAAACGGAGGTGGTATTCGAGCTGGTATTGATGCAGGTGAAATTACTGTCGGCGAAGTGATTACAGTACTACCATTTGGTAATACATTAGCAACAATGACTTTAACAGGTGCTGATTTAAAACTAGGATTCGAAACGAGTTTTAAAGAATATCCGGCAGAAAGCGGTGGCTTCCTTCATGTATCTGGTGCTAAAGTAGAATTTGACTCAAGTAAGCCAGTTGGCCAACGTGTAGTTTCCATTAAATACAAAGATGCAAGCGGCAATTATATTGCAATTCAAGACGGTGAAAACTACACAGTAGCAACTAATGCCTTTACTGCCAAGGGTGGAGACGGCTACGACATTTTTGCCAAAGCATATGCAGAAGGTCGAGTAACAGATTTAGGGCTTTCAGATTGGGAAAACTTAGCAGAGCAGTTAACTTCACTAAAAGAAATCACCCCAACTACAGAAGATAGAATTGTTGATATTGCCAAGTGATTTAATGCCAATCTGCAGCAAAATTATGAATTTCATGTTAGGTTAACCAATTAATAAAATGTATCCCCCTGATAGCTTTAAATTGGGGGGATGCTCTTAAACTATAGATATGTTACTAAATTGCAATCAATACAGTTATCGTAGAGAACATACCTTTTCACTTTGGATGGATAACTTACACTTGTAATCATTGAAAAAGCACCTACGAATTAAATTTTTGGAATACCAGAATTTAATATCAAAAGATGCTTTTTTTATTTGTCTTTATCTTAGAGACAGTCTCTATCCTTTTAAAACACTTTTGTAAGCATTGAATTTTAATCGAAATATGAAAACAGATGCTGTAAAAAGGGTTATATCACTTCTAATTTAGGTTGATGTTTTTTCAACATGATGACGAATGAACTAGCTAACACACACATGCTACCAGCTAAAATGAAAGCCCATTGATAGGAGCCAAATACTTTGAAAATAACTCCACCACCAAACGCTGCAACGCCAGCTCCAACCTGATGAGCAGCCATGATCCAGCCATACATCAAGGTGCTTTTCTTAAGCCCAAATTCCCTTCTTGCTAATCCAATAGTAGGTGGGACAGTGGCAATCCAATCTAAACCATAGAAAATAGAAAAAATAACTAGCCATACATATGAACCTTGAGCTAATGCAAACGGTAAAAACAGTAAGGATATTCCTCGCAGTGCGTAATACCAAAATAGCAGCCAACGATTATCAATTCGATCTGATAACCAGCCTGATAATGTTGTTCCTACTAAGTCGAAAACCCCCATAAATGAGAGCATGGCCGCCGCTGTTACAACAGGAATTCCAAACCCAATGCAATAAGAGATGAAATGAGTTCCAATTAGACCGCTAGTAGATAAACCACAGATGAAGAAACTTCCTGCAAGAAGCCAAAATTCTTTTAGTCTCAAGCCTTCCATAAGCGTACCTAGTGCTAATTTAAATGGATTTTGCTGAAGAGTAGGTTGTTCAGCAGATTGATCATTATTCTCCTGCCCATACGGTAGAAGTCCCTTGTCTTGAGGGAAGTCTTTCATAACCAGCAGGATTAATAATAAGATTAATATACTAAGAATGAAGATAAGTCCGGTAGCATAACGCCAAGAATATTGGTCGATTATTGTAGCTAAAACCGGCAATAATATTAATTGTCCAGTTGCTGTACTGGCTGTTAAAATGCCAACTGCGAGTCCTCGCTGCTTCACAAACCAGCGATTCGCAATTTGTGTACTTAATACGGTTAAGAATAAACCAGAACCAACCCCGATCATGACGCCCCAAATCAGTATTAATTGCCATTGTGTTTGCATAACGAAAGTCAATGCAAGACCAGTAGACAATGTTAGCATTGAATAGAGCATCATTCGTTTCAAGCCAAAAACCTCTACAAAAGCTGCCATAAAAGGTCCCGAGAAGCCATATAGAAATAGGCTCACTGCGAAGGCAAAGGAAATGGCAGGGCGACTCCAGCCAAACTCAATCTCAAAAGGATCTATGAAAACACCTGATGAGGACCTGATGATACCTGCAACAATAATAGAGAAGAATGTAACCGCTAGAATAATCCAGCTATAGTGAACCTTTTTCATTTAAGCACTTCAACTCGTTTCTAGTTATTAACCATTGAATTACCAGTTTCATATAAAAAAATAGGAAATGCTATATAAAAACAATGATTGCATTAGTTTGCTAAATAATACGAATTGTCTAATATATTGTCAATAGGTTGAACTCAGTTAATTAGGTTAATATCAATTTAAGATGTTAAATTCATTAGCAAACTGATTTAAAGATAGTCGTAAATTATAGAGAAGTATATTTATGAAATACGGGAAAGAGAAAGGTTCTTCCAAATAATAGAACTATTTAGTAGTATATTAATTAAAACTGACATTTATTATAGCTAAGGGGTGGCCATACATTGACTCAAACGATTTATTTACTCAGACATGGAGAAACTGTTTTTAATTCGCAAGGTAGGTATCAAGGAGAACTGGATTCACCATTAACAAATGATGGAATTGCACAAGTAAAAAGTATTGCTAGATTGTTAAAGATGTATATTCAAGACCCAAAAGAGTGGGCAATTATTTCAAGCCCATTAGGAAGAGCTATGCAAAGTACTGAGATTATCTGTAATACATTAGGATTAGATGAGGCAAAAGTAGAGACGGATGATCGCTTAAGTGAAGTATCCGTAGGTTGCTGGGCTGGTTTAACAATGAAAGAAATTGAAGAAAAATGGCCAGAGCTTCTAATGCATACAGATCACTACAATTGGTATTTTAATTCACCTAATGGGGAAAGTTATGCTTCTGTTGAGGAACGAGTAACAGATTGGCTAAAGAGTGTAGAAGGTCGTGAGAAAGTTATCGCTGTCTCACATGGGTTAACAGGTAGAATATTAAGAGGAGTATACAACAATTTAGAGAAAAACCAAGCTTTAAAACTAGAAGTATCTCAAGATACATTCTTTAAATTAGAAAATGATAATGTTGAGAGATTTAGTATAGAATATGATGAATTTTAATTGTATATCGATTCTAAAAGGCCATTTGATAGGGACTATTCAATGGCCTTTTTTACTTCTTAAGTGATTATTAGAACCTACTTTAAATTATCTATTTGACTTCTATTAACAAGTTTTCAATGTACAATGCATAGGATTAATAATATGAACTAAACGGAAGGTGGAATTCTATGTTTAATCCAAATGCTCATCAGCTATCATGTAACTCATTTCGCGTTATCACCGTCACGGGTAACGGGAAAATTGCCGTTCAACCAAGTTATGTGGAACTTCAATTAGAAGTAATCACAGAAGGAAAAGATGTAAGCAAAGCACAACAGGAAAATGCGAATATCATGAATCGTGTAATACAATCCATTTTGTCATTCAACATTCCAAGGGAGAATATTCAAACTGCTGCCTATAATATTGTGCCAAACTATGATTACATCGAAGGAAAACAGGTTTTTAGAGGTTATGAAGTGACTAATGCTCTTACTGTTAAAGTAAAAGATACAAGTCAAGTGGGCACTGTCATTGATACAGCCGTAAAAAATGGTGCAAATCGCGTTTCAGGACTTCAGTTTAAAATTGAAAATGGAGAATTTTATTATCAACAAGCACTAAGTATAGCTCTCCATGATGCCCAAATGAAAGCAAGAACAATAGCCGAGACCATGAGATTACCGATGCTTCCACAACCGATAGAGATTGTAGAAGAGAGTAATGCGGGACCTGTATTATATAAAACTGTTGCCTTGGCTGAGCAGAATATCTCCACCCCAATTGAACAAGGACAAATAACAATTAGTGCGACGTTAAGAGTCAAATTTCAGTACTAGTATATAGGGGATTTCTAGTTAGATTGAATAGGGAATAGTGGAAGAAAATAATTTGATTAGTAATAAATAAAAATAAAATCAATAGCCTTATTGTTTTTAAATAAAATAACCCCAGATGAGCATAAATACTCGTCTGGGGTTATATATGATTAACCTATATTAAAAGTTAAATTCATCTGGGTTTGGACCACAGCGGAAATTCTCATTTAATGCATCAATTTGAGCCATTTCTTCAGTAGTTAGTTCAAAGTCAAAGACATTAATATTTTCTTCCATACGTGACTCAGTCATTGTTTTTGGAATTGTTACAACTTGATGTTGTAAATCCCATTTTAAGACGATTTGAGCAGCTGTTTTGTTATGTTTAGCAGCAATACTTTGTATAGTTTCATCTTTTAACAGTTCACCGTTCATTAGTGGAGACCATGCTTCAACTTGGATATCGTGCTCCGTGCAATAATTACGCACCTCTTGTTGTGTAAGACGTGGGTGGAATTCAATTTGATTGATAACTGGTTTGATTTCAGTTTCTTTAAGTAAATTTTCTAAGTGGTGAACTTGGAAGTTACTTACGCCGATTGAACGAACTCGACCTTCTTTATAGATCGTTTCAAGTGCTTTATATGCATCCAAATATTGATCATGACCAGGCCAGTGGATTAAGTATAAATCTAAATAATCTAATCCCATTTTTGATAAACTGTCATCGTATGCAGCAAGTGCAGCTTCATAATTTAAGCCAGCATTCCAAACTTTTGATGTGATAAATAATTCCTCACGAGTAACTAAACCCTCAGCAATTGCCTCTTTAATACCTTGTCCTACCATTTCTTCATTGCCATAAATTTGTGCAGTATCAATACTACGGTAGCCTTTTTTTATAGCTGTTTTAACAGCTTCTGCAAGTTCTGCACCATTTTCTACACGGAAAACACCGTAGCCTAAGACTGGCATTTTGATTCCATTATTTAATGTTGTTGTTTGTAAGTTCATTTTGAACACTCTCCTCAGTTTTTTCTTGTTTGACACAGATTGCTGCTAAAATGACAGCTCCTGTTACCATAATTCCTGCAATCCATGTTGTATGGATTAATCCCATTGACTTGGCGATAACGCCTCCTGCATATGATCCAATTGCAATTCCAGCATTGAAAGCAGCTATATTAATTGCAGAAGCGACATCTACAGCGCTAGGGACAAAACGCTCAGCCAATATCACGACATAAGTTTGAAGCCCTGGGACATTCATAAATGCAAAGAGCCCCATAAATAAAATCGTAATTAGACCAGCTATTTTAAATGGTACGGTAAAGTAAAGAACAAATAACACAATCGCTTGAATCACGAACATATAAAATAATGCACGAATTGGATTGTTATTAGCTAGTTTACCACCAATAGTATTACCAATGGCAACTGTAACACCATAGAATAAAATAATTAGAGTCACGGTTTTTGCCGAAAAACCACTCACTTCTTGCAATAATGGTGATAGATACGTAAAGACGACAAATGTACCACCGTAACCTAGTGCAGTAATGATGAACACTAGCAATAATCGACCGTTTTTTACTAACTTAAGTTGTTCACCAAAACCGATTTTGGTACCTTTTTGGATAGAAGAAGGTATCAAAACCATATTGGCAATTAGTGCGAGAATGCCAATAACGACTATAAATGCAAATGCCATGCGCCATCCGAATTGTTGTCCAATTAATGTACCGAAAGGAACACCTGTTATTGTAGCAACAGTTAATCCAGTGAACATAATCGCTATCGCACTTGCTCGACGATTTGCTGGTACAAGACTAGCAGCAATTGTAGATCCAATTGACATAAATACACCATGCGCTAAAGCAGAAACTAGTCTCGCTACAAGTAATATGCCGATAGTTGTAGAGAACATGGCTATACTATTGCCGATGATGAAAATAAGCATAATCCCTAGTAATAGTTTCTTTCGAGGAATATGGGCTAGTAGAGATGTCAGTACAGGCGCCCCTATCATTACACCAATCGCATAAATAGACACGGTCAAACCCGTTACTTGAAGTGAAGTTTGTAAATCGGCCGCAATCATTGGTAGTAAACCAACGCTTATAAATTCTGTTGTCCCAATGGCAAAAGCAGTCACTGCCAGCGCAAGCAGAGCCTTTGTATTATTTTGTTGCTGTTTTTTCATAGAATCTCCTTCTTTTAATCAGTGTGCAATTACTTGCCAAATGTTCCGGAACAAATGTTATTATGGAGCATGTAAAACAGAATGGGAAGTACGTACTTTTTTGTTATATAGGAACCTTTTAGTATCTACAAACGAACGTTCTCATAAATAGAAAGAGGTAATTAATGATGGAAACGAAGAAAAAATACAATATATCGGTAGAAGCAACACTGGAAGTTATCGGGGGAAAATGGAAATGTGTAATTTTATGTCATCTCACTCATGGAAAAAAACGTACAAGCGAATTGAGACGACTGATGCCAAATATTTCGCAAAAAATGTTAACTCAGCAATTACGTGAATTAGAAAATGATGGTGTCATTAACCGTATTCTATATCATGAACTACCACCAAAAGTAGAATATGAGCTAAGCGATTACGGTAAGAGTTTAGAACCTATACTGACTTCACTTTGTAATTGGGGCGAGGAACATATTGTCAAAGTGTATGGTAGTAAAGAGGGTTACTTAGAGGATAATGGATTGAATGATTAGTTCTAATGAAAAATATGGTGAATATCCATATTACGGATGAACGGATGATAAAGTTCGTGTTTTGTTTTATTTAACGTGTGTTTTACGATTAATGTTCGTGATTAAAAGTTTATTACATTTATTTTATAATAAAACATATTGTATTATTCGTGTATTAGCGATAAGATAATATATATTCCAATCTATATGTAACTGGCGTAGCATGGATAACCATGAGGGAGCATATAGAAATTCGTCGTACGTCTGGGCAGGTATTTAGTAAGCGGAATGCTTACTGAATACCTTTTTTGTTGGAAATTTTTATCGGAAAAGGTGAAAAAAGTGGATTTTTTGAAAGACATTCTAGCAGCATTAGGTGTATTGCTAAACGGCTTACCGCAAGGATTACTAGCATTATCATTTGGTTTTGCATCTGTACCAACTGCCTTGGCATTCTTTATTGGAGCAATTGGTAACTCGGCTACAGGCTCGATTCCAGTAATATCTTATCAGGCAGAAACGATTACTGTAGCTGGAACTATGGGGAAAAATATGCGCGAGCGTTTATCGATGATTTTCTTCGGGGCAGCATTAATGACTCTTATAGGATTATTTGGTTTTCTAGAAAAGATTGTTGATTTTATCGGACCAGTTATAACAAATGGTATGATGGCTGGTGTTGGCATCATGCTCGTAAAAGTATCCCTTGATATGACAAAAAATCATAAAGCAGTGGGGGTTTCTTCTTTTATTGTTGCAATCATTACATATATGGTTACAAAAGATCTAGTTTATACAATTCTTTTCTCCGTTATTATTTCAAGTATTGTTGGTCATTTCACACAACAAGAGAAGACAACACAAGAACCAGTGAAAGAAAAATTCGTACTACAAAAACTAACGCTTAATGCGTCTGTTATTCGTGGTGCACTTGCGATGGTTACATTAAACATTGGCGCCAATATCGCATTTGGTAAAATTAATGGAGCATTAGCAAATCAAGAGGTTAATGTCGATCATTTAACAGTTATTAGTAGCGTTGCTGATATGGTCTCTGCTTTATTCGGTGGGGCACCGGTTGAAGTAGTTATTTCTGCAACAGCAAGCGCGCCACATGCGGTGTTTGCGGGTGTTTTGATGATGGTTATGATGGGTGTCATTTTATTAAGTGGTTTACTACCGAAAATTGGTCGCTTTATTCCGAGCTCAACAATTGCTGGTTTTTTATTCGTACTCGGTGCAATTGTTACATTACCAGGTAATGCGACAGCTGCATTTGCTGGTGGTGGTGATTCTGCTATTGTGGGTGGTATGACAATGGTTGTAACAGCGATATCTGATCCGTTTTTAGGTATGCTTTCAGGATTGATTATTGAATTTTTATTATCTATTTTTTAATATAAGGAGCTATTAAATTGACGAATACATACACTCTACAAGTAGCAGGTCTAAAAAGAGATTTACCAATCATTCGATTAACAGAAAATTTAAGTATTGCTAGCTTTGTTATTTTAGGGGATGCCGAACTTTTAAGAGAAGCTACACCATTATTAGTGGACAAACTTCCTGAGGTGGATGTAATTGTAACAGCTGAAGCAAAAGGTATCCCGTTAGCTTATGAAGTTACTAACCAATTAGGGTTAACAGCATATTATGTTGCAAGAAAAACTGTTAAACCATATATGCAAAATCCATTGATGAATGAAGTACATTCGATTACAACACAAGCAAAACAAACATTGTGCTTTGATCAAAAAGATGCTCAAGCGATTAAAGGAAAACGCGTTGCGATTATTGATGATGTGATCAGTACCGGGGAGTCTTTAAGAGCATTAGAAGAACTTGTTGAATTAGCTGGAGGAAATGTGGTAGCAAAAGCAGCTATCTTAGCTGAAGGTGATGCAGCTAAACGTAAGGATATTATTTTCTTAGAAGAACTACCACTATTTGATTGAGTAACTTTTTGATTTTAATGCTAATGTCGTAAAAAAATCTTTTTATTGACTAATGGAAAAAAATCTTATATAGTGGTAAAAATCATAATAATGAATGCAATGACAAGGATATGAGTAGTTCATAACGGTTTACAGAGAGGGAAGGCAAGGCTGAAAACTTCCTAATGCAGATGATATTATTTACCACCTTGGAGCAGTATTGGTGAAATAAGAGTAATCAATACCGTAGAAGCAACGATAAAGCTTACACAAAGCCATCAATAGGTAGCTTATTCAGTTATGAGATGGAAATTTGGGTGGAACCACGGGTATTATACACACTCGTCCCTTCATGAGGGATGAGTGTGTTTTTTGTTTTTAAAATTAAATATAGAATGCAATGATAAGGACACGAGTAATTCTAATCGCTTTACAGAGAGGGAAGACAAGGCTGAAAACTTCCTAATGCAGATGAATTATTTACCACCTTGGAGCAGTATTGGTGAAATAAGAGTAATCAATACCGTAGAAGCAACGATAAAGCTTACACAAAGCCATCAATAGGTAGTTTATTCAGTTATGAGATGGAAATTTGGGTGGAACCACGGGTATTATACACACTCGTCCCTTCATGAGGGATGAGTGTGTTTTTTGTTTTTAAAATTAAATATAGAATGCAATGATAAGGACACGAGTAATTCTAATCGCTTTACAGAGAGGGAAGACAAGGCTGAAAACTTCCTAATGCAGATGAATTATTTACCACCTTGGAGCAGTATTGGTGAAATAAGAGTAATCAGTACCGTAGAAGCAACGATAAAGCTTACACAAAGCCATCAATATGTAACTTATTCAGTTATGAGATGGGAATTTGGGTGGAACCACGGGTATATGACACGCACTCGTCCCTTTCTATAGGGATGTGTGCGTGTTTTTATTTTATAAAAAAAATAGGAGTGAAGTGTTATGAGTCAAAAGGAAGTTTTGATTAAGTTTCCAGATGGACATCAAAAGCAGTATATGCAGGGAGTATCATTAGGTGAAATTGCTAGTTCTATCAGTTCTAGTCTAAAAAAGAAATCGGTGGCGGGAGAAGTCAATGGCATACGATTTGATTTGAATCGTAGTATTACTCAGGATGCAGAAGTGGAGTTATATGATATTGCATCGTCAGCTGGTATAGAGATTATGAGACATACTTCAGCTCATGTATTGGCTCAAGCAATAAGACGATTATATGGTGATGTGAACTTAGGTGTAGGACCAGTGATTGACAATGGTTTTTATTATGATATTGATATGGACAGTACAATAACTGTCCAGGATTTATCGAAAATAGAGAAAGAAATGGCTAAAATAATCGCTGAAAATATAGAGATTGTACGTGTTGAATTGTCACGTGAAGAGGCGAAAAAGCTATTTCAAAAAGATCCATTAAAGCTAGAGCTACTAGAAGACATTCCTCAAGATGAAATAGTAACAGTATATCGCCAAGGAGAATTTGTAGATTTGTGTCGAGGTCCACATTTGCCAGCAACTCGATTTATTAAAGCATTTAAATTAACACATATTTCAGGGGCATATTGGCGAGGGGATAGTAACAATAAAGTACTACAACGTATATATGGTGTAGCGTTTGCTACAAAAGAAGAGATGGAAGAATATTTTCATTTTGTAGAGGAAGCGCAAAAAAGAAATCATCGTAAACTAGGGAATGAATTAGAGTTATTTATGTTCTCAGAAGAAGCACCAGGTATGCCATTTTACCTTGCAAATGGGCAAATTATTCGAAATGAATTAGAAGTGTTTTTACGTAAGCTTCAGCATCAATATGATTATCAAGAAGTACGCACACCCTTTATGATGAATAAAAGATTATGGGAGCAATCCGGACACTGGGATCATTACAAAGAAAATATGTATTTCACAGAAGTAGATAATCAAGAATTTGCATTGAAACCAATGAATTGCCCAGGTCATATGCTAATTTTCAAAGATAAACGTCGGTCATATCGTGAGCTTCCGATTCGAATGGCTGAATTTGGTCAAGTGCATCGACATGAATTTAGTGGAGCATTAAATGGTTTATTACGTGTTCGCACATTTTGCCAAGATGATGCACATATTTTTGTCAGACCTGATCAAATTGAAAATGAAATTTTACTAGCCTTACGTTTAATTGATCATGTATACAAAACATTTGGTTTTGAATATGACATTGAATTATCAACACGTCCAGAAGATTTTATGGGAAGTGTGCAATTATGGGATCAGGCAGAAGCATCTCTTGAAAGAGTATTAAAAAACCATGGTTATCCATACAAAATCAATGAGGGAGACGGTGCATTTTATGGGCCTAAGATTGATATCCATATAAAAGATGCGATTAAACGTAGCCATCAATGTGCAACAGTTCAACTTGATTTTCAACTACCAGAGAAGTTTGACTTAACATATATAGATGAACAAAATCAGAAGGTAAGACCAGTCGTGATACACCGTGCGGTTTTTGGATCAATTGATCGTTTCCTTGGAATATTGATTGAACACTTTGGTGGTGCATTTCCTATTTGGCTATCACCTATTCAAGTTCAAGTGATTCCCGTATCAAATTCAATTCATAAAGAGTATGTTGAAGAAGTTACTAGACGCTTAAAACAAGAGGGTATTAGAGTTCAACTTGATAAACGAGAAGAGAAATTAGGATATAAAATACGTGAGGCTCAAATGAAGAAAATTCCATTTATTCTTATTGTCGGGGATAATGAGGTGGAAAATCAATCTGTTAACTTAAGACAATATGGTCAGGAGAATTCATTGGAAGTTCAGCTTGATGATTTTATTTCTAAAATAAAGAATGTCATTGAAAATAAATCTTTGAATAATGAATATGATCTTGGTTGACTAATTACAATTTATTCAAATGTCATAAGAAAAACCGATGAGTAACATTAGTTTTTTATAAATTTAATTTATTCCTCTCCTTCTTTACAATAATAATAAAGGGGAGAGGGAATGAAAATATTTGATGCACATTTGCACATTATCGATTTTGATTTTCCAATTCAAGAAAATCAAGGATATATACCACCATCATTCTTAGTGGAAGACTATCAACATGCCACAAAGGAATTCGAAATTATTGGTGGTGCCATTGTTTCAGGTTCATTTCAAGGATATGATCAAGGTTATTTAATCAATGCTCTTAAGGAGCTGGGCCCTTCTTTTTATGGAGTTACACAGTTGCCATTTAATACAACGGATCAAAATATCCTTCAATTAAATGACCATGGTGTCAGAGCTCTTCGCTTTAATATCAAACGTGGAGGTTCTGAGGACCTATCTCAGCTAGATTATTTTGCAAGACGAGTATATGATTTAGTCGGCTGGCACAGTGAAATATATATCGATGCTAAAGATTTGATAGAGATTAAAGAAGTTATTCGTAAATTACCAGCGATTTCAATAGATCACTTAGGTTTATCAGAGGAAGGGTTACCGATTTTACTAGACCTTGTAGAAAGTGGTGTACATGTAAAAGCGACTGGTTTTGGAAGAGTTGAGTTAGATGTGGTCAAAGCGATGAAAGCTATTCATGAAGTAAATCATGATGCGTTGATGTTCGGAACTGATTTACCTTCAACGCGTGCAAAACGTCCATTTGATATTAAAGATATTCATGTAATACTTGAGAAATTTGATACAAAAAACGCTAATCGTATTCTTTATGAAAATGCAGTTAAATGGTATTCATGTAAAAAAGTTTGAATAATACAATGTTTAATAATAAAAATACTACAGCCCAATTGTTAAGAAGTACATAACAGTTGGGCTGTAGTTCATTATAAGTAATGAGACTTCAACTTAAAATATTCGTATAATGTTATAGATTATTATAAGTGTGTAAATAGGCTTAATATCTTTAATAAGATGGATATTAATTGTATTTGATGTTTTTTATTTCCACAACAGAAGTGAATATGACTAACTAAAAATTATATGTAAAGCTTGCTTTACAAGTCTGTTATGGATATTGTGGTAATATATGTTATGTTTCAACTAATTCTTATTAAAATGGTAGATAAATATTTTTAAGGGAGAGTTTGTTATGTCTAATGAAAATTTTATTTGTATGAAATGTGGCCATACAGAAACGAAGACAGGGAAAATCGGAAATAGTAATTACGATAAAGTGAAAAAAGTAGGTAAATTAATGTCTTTTGGTACTGGGATGTTCATCTCATGTTGTGCAAAATGTGGCGATGTATATTCATTGACAATTGAGAACCCTAATAGACTTTGAGCTCAAATTGGAAAGGGGTGAAGACGAATGAAACAAACAAAAATGGGCTACATCATTTTGGGTTGTATTTTTGGTGTTCTAGCTATATTTATGAATGGAGTTTCAATAAGTGTAAATAAATTTCCATCTTCGTTAATGCTAATTGCTATTTGTATTATGTGTTTCTGCTTATCCTACTTAGTGCCGCACCATACAGCAAAAGATGAACGAGCACAAAAAATAAGAGAGCGATCCATCTATGTTAATTATTTCATACTTATAGCGGTAGTTTTATTATTAATGATAGTTTTTAACCCAATTAGTAACTTACATATAGAAGCATACAATCTACTCTCAATAATGATGACGGTATATATATCATCGGTATTTTTAACAATGGTTTATTATGCTAAGAAATATTAATGCTAGATGAAAAAAAGAAAAAGGTAAGATAAAAGTGTAATCAAGTTGTTATTAGTGATCTTGATTAAATATCAAAATATTAATAAGAGCTAATCTTAACTTTAGTAGAAAAGGTGAAATGGTGAGAAAATATCGATGGTTTATAGATTTTGAAAGAGAGGAAAGTTGGTTGAATGACAATTTACAAAAGGGATATACACTAATCGCAAAGAATATGTTTGGTGTTTATCATTTTGTTGAAATGCAAAATAGTATGAAAATCATACGATTAGACTTCCAAAGAATAAAGTCAGAGCATGATTTTGAAAGTTATAAAAGTCAGTTTGAAGAGGTTGGATGGAAGCATATTGATGGTAAGAAAGGGAATTCGTTTCATTATTGGATCAAGGTAAAAGACAAGAATGAAAAAATCTCATCTGATAAGGAATCATTCAATAATATATATGCAAAGTTATCAAGCTACTACGCTACTTTAATGTTAATACTGTTTTTCTCGATTATTTTTGTGAACCAGACAATTGACCCTAATCCGTTTATACTGAATCCTTTAAAAGCCATTAATTATACAAATTTGCTAAGTATGAATGGATTTGAATTTGTATTTTACTCAGCCTGGTCGATAGGCATAATGATTTTTCGCGTTGTACCAATATGGTTGCTATTTTTAATAGCATTTAAGTGGTTAATACAGTTTTTGAAGTATAGAAGATTGAGAAAACATTGATTCTTGATAAAGAAAAATGATAAGTAAATGAAAATATAGGAGTGATAAAATTGGGATACATTATGGATTTGAGGAAGATAGTGGGCACCAGCTTGCTGTAAGGAGATTATAACATGGAAGATAAAAAACCACCGCTATGGGTATCGCTTGTAGTAACTATGTTAATGTTACTACTAGTTTTCATTTACATGTGGAAAATGTTAAAAGTATAGATTTAACTTCCGTAACAGAATTTATTACTGATGCAGGATTATATGCATTATTAGAAGATAGAAATAGATAATGTAGAAGAGATAAGAAGTTATCCCTATTATTAAAAAATGAGGAGGAACTATTGGAACAGGAATTAAGTCTTGAAAATAGAAGAAATACATACTCTAGTAAAATCTTTGGTTAGATTTTATTTTTCTGAATACCAATATTAGATTCTATTCTACGATTAGCAAAATAATTAGTACAGGAAAATCCTGTTGACTATTAGCTTAGTGTTTAACTAAGCGGTCATCAGGGCTTTTTTGTTTTAAGGGGAGAAAATATGCTCTGGTGAAATGAATGCAAGAATCTTGATATTAACGCAGCCACTTTGGACATTGCAATAAAGATAGATTATCATAATCATTTTTTTGTTATTTTTGTAGATTTGATTAGATATTTCTAGTAGGTAAATAGTGGATATAGTTCTTGGGAAAAGTAAAAATTGTTGCTTGTGAAAAGCTCTCAAAAACAAATAACTTTTAGTTTACCTATTCATGTACGCTTAAAAAGATTTCAGAGCTAATGTAAGTAGAACTATTTTGACTGAATGAATAGTTGGTGTACTTGGTGACAGCTTTTGGACAACATTGGAAGATGATCCAGTCTTCAGTGCACCAAGAAAAGGGATGGATAAAATGTAAAATATTTTATAGAATAGGCTATTTTTGGTGTTTCACCTAAGCAAATCCAAGCAGGCAATATTACATAAGATGCGTCCACGTCACCACAGCACATTCATACAAAACCTGTTTAGTTAATCGTATGTCTTGAATAAATGTAGAGTTAATTCACCTAGTTTTTCATATTGTAGAAAAATATTAGAATCCTTATATTCCGTTTCAATAAAATGTAAAAAGTGTATAGTTTTATATATAAATTATAAAAGTCAGGGGGGGATTCTTCGGAGTTGATAAGTATGAATTTTTTTTCTGTACAACCTGGTAATGTGTACTTTTAGGCAATTTTAAACGCGACACAGCAATTGAACAGGATAGTGTGCCTCTTCATTAATATGTTCGATAATTTCTTGATCCGTCACTTTTTCACGAATATGGTCATAGCCTTTTTTAAAATTTCTACCTCTTGTTTTAAGCGTAAGTATTCTTTCTGTGTGGCTGATATATCAGCTGGTGTAAGTGATTCTTCAACTTCAATTGGAGAATGTACTTTAATTCATTTATAGATAGTTACTTACTTCAGTGACACCATATTCACTGGCAAGTTGATAGATGAGTGTACCGGTGCGATAAAGTTCTACAATTGTTTCTTTAAATTCTTTGTTGTAACGTTTTTGTTTCATTACGGACACGTCCTCTCTTAATTTCTAGGAAAGGGACTTAACTTTAATGTGTCCATACATCTATACTAACTTAAGTCATTCAAATGTTGGTGATAAATTATGAACGCTCAGTTTAAAAAAGGTGTACTCGAATTAATAGTCTTATTGATAATAAACAAAGAGGATGAATACGGCTATGCACTAGTAAAAAAAATATCTAGTAAAATTACCATATCTGAAGGCACTGTTTATCCTATATTAGGAAGATTGGTAAAAGAAAAACATCTAACTACTTATCATCAAGAATCAACAGAAGGGCCATTTAGAAAATACTACAAAATTACAAAGGATGGAATGGATAAACTTGAAACGTTGAAGTTTGAATGGAAAGAGTTTTTCCTAATTATTAATCGCTTTATCGAGGAGAATGATAAACTTGAACAGGAATAATTTTTTGAAATTACTCAAAAATAGTTTGAAGTTTATGTCTGAAAAAGAAAAAAAAGATATAATAGATGAATATATTATGCACTTTGCTGAGGGAAAACATGACAATAAAAGTGAAGAGGAAATCTCAAAAGAATTGGGAAATCCTGTAGAGATTGCTAAAGAATTAAACGCAGTTTATTCTATTAAGAAGGTTGAAGAGAATAAGAGCATTAGAAGTATGTTTACAGCACTGTTGTCAATTATGGGATTAGGTGTCATGAATTCTATTATTATTATTATGAGTTTATTTGTGCTACTAATACTCTCACCATTTATATTAGCTTATATCATTGGTGTACCTATCATGATTCTATCTCCACTGATTTTAATTGTTATGGGATTTGTTAATGGATTTAGTACAATTGGATTTGGAGAAGTTTTCGAGTCCGTAAAAGGTTTTATTATAGGCTCTTTTTTAGCATTCCTAGGTTATTATATAGGGAAATCTTTTGTTAGACTATTTATTAAATACTTGAGATGGAACACGTCAATTGCAAAGGGGAGGCAATTATTATGAGAAGGCTTTTTTATAGCTTTCTAATTCTTTTGATACTAAGCGCGTGTTCGCAGGATAAATATATTGATGTTACAGAAGATGAAATGCTTCTTACTACTCAGGACGTAGTGATTCCTAGTATCATTTTCACCTCTGAAAAACAAGATAGTATAATAGGCGAAGATGAAATAAAACTAAGCATAAAAACATATCTAGATAGCTATGAAGAATTATCTATTGCTAGCGAACCATTTCAAGAGATTATATATGAAGATAAGGAATTTAATAAAAATGAATTAGAGAAATTCGACAAAATTAACAAGCTTACGAAAGAAAATGATAAGAATTTTTCTAACTATATTTTAAAAAATACATTGCCTGCAGGTTATCAAGTAGAGTCTGAAAGAATTAGCCAGTACATTACAGCGTTAAATGAGACTCTTTATGAAGTAGGTGAAATGCTAGATGACGTAAATAAAGAAGGGCTTCCAAAAGTAAACAACATTAGATCATTAATTGATAAGCGTGATGTAGTGAATGGAAGAGAACAGAAAAAAATAGAAGAATTCCTTGATAAGAAAAATATTGATACTAAAGCATTTGGACGACAACAATAAGAAAAATGACACAGTAATTCATTGAGCTCTATAAGATAGAAGCTGAAAAAGGCTGCCCTCAAAACTGGTTTTTGAGGGCAGCCTTTAGTATTAATGATTGTGACCGATTAGTTCAATGCTACAGAATGGCTAATATTCTTACGAGATTGTTACAACAAATCCTCTCAAACTTTCAAAATGGGGTATTGAGTCATAAAAGATCTATAAGTAATTAGAAATGGTTGATTTGGTAAAGATCAGAATGAGAAAAGATGAATAAAAAAATTTAATAAAAAAGGCCATCCATTTTAGGACGGCCTTTTATCATTTACGATATTTATAACCTTATGGTTGTCCTATTCTCACAAAATACAAATACAACAATAAAAATTAAACGTATTTTATAATTAACACTTATTTATCACTATTTTTAATTTGAAAAGGTTATATAAAATCGTATTTTTATATTACAAATAATAGTTTTAAATATACGTCATACAAAACCTGTTTAGTTAATCGTATATCTTGAATAAATGTAGAGTTAATTCACCTAGTTTTTCATATTGTAGAAAAATATTAGAATACTTATATAAGGTTACAATAAAATGGTAAAGATGTATAATTTTATATATAACTTATATGATTTGGATGTATTCTTCTAAGTCAAAAAGTAAGATTTTTCAGTTTGAATTATTTGTGTATATAAGTGTCTATTTAATAATTTAAAAAAGAATAGTGCATTTTTATAGCAAATTTTCACTTGTTCCATCTCTATATTTTGTTGTTCGTAGCACTGTCCAAGGTAATAATAAAAATTTCCTATAAGCGACATATTTTCATGTTCAATAGATTTATCTATACCGTTTTTACAAGAAAGTATAGCTTCTTGATAGTTCCTCATATCATAAAGTGTTTTTGTTTTATTATAAATAACTCTTAAATGATAAATCTTAGGATCTAATCTAGGTGAATCCGGTAAAGTGCTATTTATGTTAATTTTATTGTAATAAAACAAAGCATTAGTATGGTCGCCTTTCGTAGCGTATAAAAAGGCTATCGTGTTATGTATCCGATCGATTAGGTAATTTACATTTAGTATTTTTGATGGAACAGTAGTTAAAAGAGTCTTTATATTTGCTATAGCTTCATTAAGTTCCATTTTTTTAACATGAAAAGCACTTAGATAATATTGCCATTTTAAAAAGATCTGAAACCAAGGATCTTCGGGAGATTTTTCTAACTCATTACGTGTAACTTTATAAACAGTATTAAACTTTTGTTTTAATGTGAGTTCTTCAATTTCATACATGAACTTACGAGTATATGCATAATCGTCTGTAATTAATATGTCAATTAAGTAAGTGGTTTGTACTTTTAATTTTGAAGAAAGAGCATCAAGTATTTCTACGCCAGGGATTATTTCTCCTTTTTCAATCATACTTATCGTTGGTTGTGTACATATGCTCTCACATAATTCTTTTTGTGTTAGATTTGATAGTTTTCTTAGACGAGTAATCTCTTTCCCGAATTGATTATCTTTCATTTTTTCACCCTATTCTATTATTTATAAAGGAGAGTTTTATCCCATGAAAAAATTTTTATTATTCATTATTTTACTATTAACAATTACTATTATAGGTGATTTTTTAACACTACCCCTACTAGATTTACCATATGAAGTGTAAAATTATGTTTTTTTGACTATTTAATGGACCACAGGAAACAACAATGGCCCACAATTTACTGGAAATATAGAAAAACAATAAAAGTTCCAAAGAAAAACAATACGTTTTTCTTTGGAACTTTTTTTATTGGGACTACTTAACAGCCACTTTTTAAGAGTCAATCTTAATAAATATAATCGATTCTTATCCTTTTAAGCATTTTCGGCCATTATTGCCAAACATAGTACTATGCATAGAGATATATTATACATAAGACATTACTTTACAAACAAAATATTGAACCGTTCGTTTTTTGGTAGTATTGTTTATTTATACCAATTACCTGTCGAAGGAATGAGGAATAATGATTAAATTACCTATGAAGGAAATTAATAAAAAAACAGCAATGAACACAGGATTATTGAAAATAAAACAAAATAAAACCAAGTTTATAAGCAACGCTTCATTAATTGAGGGTTTGAGCTATCCATTAGTTTGTACTGCTGCACATTGTGTCTTTGATTGGTATAAGCAATTATATGCAAATGAAGTAACCTTTATAACTAATGATAATAAAGAATATGAAATTGAAGAAATCTACATTAGTAGTGAGTGGGTTAATAATGGCATAGTAGATTATGATACCGCTTTTTTAACTTTAAGGAAACCGCCTTTAGAAATGGACAATATAATTAAACCATTATTTAATAACGTATCAAAAAAACAGAATACAATAGTACCTTCTATTAAGAAAAAATTCCTTGGAAATAAGGAAATTGAAATAATTAGAAATATCACTTTTGAAGATCATATAAACAATTCAACATTGTTAGGATTAAATGGCAAATTGGGAGTGGGTAGTTCGGGGAGCCCTTGGATAACGGAAATGGACCATGAATATTTTCAATTTTCAAACACTAGTTTATCGTTTAATAGTGTTAAAAATATAGTTTGGGGACCCTATTGGGGAGAACATATAGAAAATTTATATCTGCAAGCAAATAAAAAAGGTAAGGACTTTGAAAATGTAAATATTTACAAACTATAAATAATTATAAAATTGAAAGGGGGTGTTATCTATGTCTAGATCTGCTGTTTTATCTTTGCAAAGTTTAAAAGCATATACGAGTGGCGATGAGCCAATTGGTTCAAATGTTAGCGTTAATTGTAAAACACAAAGTAGTCTAAGCCTTTTCTTCTGTGTTAGTCCTAAATAATAATTAAAATACATAAGCACAAATCAACTTAGTTAATTTGTGCTTATATGGGGGTATTCTAATGGATAATAGATATATAAAGTACATAAATAAAAACCTTTACTATAGTGTTGCTAGTGAAGTTAGTCAAGGGTTATTAAATATAGACTATCCCCTTGATAATTATGTATTAATTGATGGTGAGCATTGGACAAACATAATGGCAAAAAGTGCAAAACTCCCTAATCAAGGATGGAAAATTCATGTTAGTACGGATAGAGAAGAATCGCAAAAAACTTTAGACATTGTTTCCAAGTTAATGATAGAAAGAAACATATCTTTTAAATTTGTTAAAAGTAATAGGGAGCTAATGCTGAAGGATTCTAAATATGGAGATAGAGGTTCTTCAGGGAAGTTTATAACTATATATCCCGAAAATACTGATCAATTCATCGACTTATTGAGTTTATTAGAGACTAATTTGGCTCATTTAAAACCTGGCCCTTATATATTAAATGATAAAAGATGGTATAACTCCAATATATATTTTAGATATGGTGCCTTCATGTCCAGGTCTATATATATAGATGGGGAAAAAGTTGAAGCTATAGAAAATTTAGAAGGAGAACTTATTGAAGATAAAAGGGTTCCTTATTATTACCTACCTGATTTTGTAGAAGAGCCACTAGAAATTAGAAAAATGGATGAAGCATTGGATCAGTTCGATACTTCATCTCCTCTGGATAATTTTGATATAAATGAGGCTTTACATTTTAGTAATGGAGGTGGCGTTTATATCAGTGAAAATAAAAGTAGTAATATGAAAGTCATTCTAAAAGAAGGAAGACCTCATACTGCAGTAGACGCTCAAGGGCGTGATGCATTCTCTAGGATTGTTAATGAAAGTGAGATACTCGATAAATTAGAAAAGGCAAAATACCCAGTAAAAAAAATAAGTTCTTTCCGTGCTTGGGAACACTATTTTATAGAAGAAGAGTATATCGAAGGTGATTCTCTATCTGAATGGCTAGTTAGGAACTATCCTTTTAGTTCTGATTTAAAAAATGAGTCTTATACGGAATCATGTGTGAATATCCTTAATCAACTAATTGAAGCTATAGACGAAATCCACAGAAATAATATTGGTATGGGCGACTTACAACCTGCAAATGTCATAATCACCAAAGAAGAGCAAGTGAGATTAATTGATTTTGAAACAGCAGGTTCAACAAAGGAGTCTCTTTCTGGATTAATGACCCCCGGTTTCATAGGGAATCAAGAAATGAATAAAGAACAAAGTGATTGGTTTGCATTACTAAGGATAGCTAAACAGCTATTTGTACCAATTGGCTGTGTTCAAGATATTTCTTGGAATATGGACACTATTCATAGTGATTGGGTTCAAGTTGTATATGGAGAAAAGGCAAATACAATAATTGAACGTATTGAATCATTGTGTAAAATTCACCAATCACGTCCTATGGAAGAGTTACTGACTACAAATGGACACATGAAACAAGAATTTGACCTATCAGTAATGAAAATAAAACTACGCAATTCAATTTTAAAAGACATTAAAAATGAAGATAGACTTTTGCCTGGAGATATTCGGCAATATGAAATGGAAACAGGAATGATAAATGTGTTAACTGGTGGTTTTGGTATTGCCATGGCATTACATAGAACCGGAGGGATAAATCAAATAGTAAAGGATTGGATTGAAAATCAAGATATCAATAAACTCCTTCATTTAGAAAATGGTTTATTCACAGGTAAAATGGGCATAGCATCAGTTTTATGGGAGCTTGGTTATCATGAGAAAGCAAAGACTCTATTCGACTCATTTATTGATTTTAAACACATTGAAGATATTTCTTTTGCGACAGGTTTAAGTGGTATCGGATTCGCACATTTGGGATTTAGTTACGAAGTCGACGATCCTAAATACTTAGATATTTGTCTTTATATCGGAGACTTATTAATAGATAAATTAAATTCTGATGCACCAATTATTACTTTTGATTACGATGTTGTTGATAAAGGAATCATGACCAGTTGGGCTGGGGTTTCCTTGTATTTTACTGCACTGTATAAAAAAACAAGAGATAATAAATGGCTATTATTATCGGAACAGGCATTGGAAAAGGACCTAAAACTAGGAATGTTCGATGACACTGGCTTGTATCAAATTGATGATGAGTTTAGGATATTACCGTATCTTGCTGGTGGAAGCAGTGGTTTGTCTTTACCTATTGTTGAATTAGAGCTAAATGCAAAAATGAAGAAATGGAATAAAGAAATTGATGGTATTAGTAAAATATCAAAAAGCAAATGCTTTTACAATGCTGGATTATTCCAAGGAACTACGGGTATTTTAGCTGTTGCAAATCTATTAGAGTTATATACCCAAAAAAATAGTTTAGTTAGCTCGGCATTATTCACGCTAAATTTGCACTTATTCGAGGATGATGATTGTATATTTGTTCCTGGTGATTCTTGTTTTAGACTTTCTGGTGATATCATGTCTGGTTCTTCAGGTTTATTGTTAACAGTAAATGATATTTTAGAAAGTAAAAATCACTCGTGGATTCCTATACTCAATTTAGAAAAAGTATTTAGTTCCTCAAGTTTTAAAGAAGAAAGTTTACAAAGTACGACAGAATTGCCCTCTCATGTGTAAGGTGTCCTTTTAACCGTAAGGATACTGAAATTTGCGAGTACTATAGTCCAAAGAAAAGCATCAGATTTGTTTTTGAAATTATTAATATAGGTGAGGATCGTAAGGAAATGACCTTATATAGAAGGGAGGTGATAAAATGAAATCTGTTCTAGCATTACAGAAAATGAATAAAGTAGGTAAACCGGACCCAGTAAAGTCAAGCGTAAGTCTGGGGTGTTCCCCATCGAGTAATACTAGCTGGTTCTTTTGCTAAGCTTTAAAACATTAAATTTGAACAAACTGGAGGTGTATTAGATGAATAAGGTGCTATCTTTACAAAAAGAATCTATCTCTAAAGATGTTCAACTGAAAGCGAAATCAGCTCAAAGTGTTCAATGTAAAACAAGTAGCAATGCAAGCTGGTTCTTTTGCTAAGCTTTAAAACATTAAATTTGAACAAACCGGAGGTGTATTAGATGAATAAGGTGCTATCATTACAAAAAGAATCTATCTCTAAAGATGTTCAACTGAAAGCGAAATCAGCTCAAAGTGTTCAATGTAAAACAAGTAGCAATGCAAGCTGGTTCTTTTGCTAAGCTTTAAAACATTAAATTTGAACAAACCGGAGGTGTATTAGATGAATAAGGTGCTATCTTTACAAAAAGAATCTATTTCTAAAGATGTTCAACTGAAAGCGAAATCGTCAGGTAGTATTCAATGTAAAACAAGCAGCAACGCAAGCTGGTTCCTTTGCTAAGCTTTAAAACATTAAATTTGAACAAACCGGAGGTGTATTAGATGAACAAGGTGCTATCTTTACAAAAAGAATCTATTTCTAAAGATGTTCAACTGAAAGCGAAATCGTCTGGTAGTATTCAATGTAAAACAAGCAGCAACGCAAGCTGGTTCCTTTGCTAAGCTTTAAAACATTAAATTTGAACAAACCGGAGGTGTATTAGATGAACAAGGTGCTATCTTTACAAAAAGAATCTATTTCTAAAGATGTTCAACTGAAAGCGAAATCATCTGGTAGTATTCAATGTAAAACAAGCAGCAACGCAAGCTGGTTCCTTTGCTAAGCTTTAAGACATTAAATTTGAACAAACCGGAGGTGTATTAGATGAACAAGGTGCTATCTTTACAAAAAGAATCTATTTCTAAAGATGTTCAACTGAAAGCGAAATCGTCTGGTAGTATTCAATGTAAAACAAGCAGCAACGCAAGCTGGTTCCTTTGCTAAGCTTTAAGACATTAAATTTGAACAAACCGGAGGTGTATTAGATGAACAAGGTGCTATCTTTACAAAAAGAATCTATTTCTAAAGATGTTCAACTGAAAGCGAAATCATCTGGTAGTATTCAATGTAAAACAAGCAGCAACGCAAGCTGGTTCCTTTGCTAAGACTATTAAATAATTATTTCTGTACAAAGACAATAGAGTTTGATCAGTCAAACTTTATTGTCTTAATTTAATGAGGTGAATATAAATGAACGCATATAAAGTGCTCCTTCTAGCAATTAATGATAAAAGGAAAAAATTACTTCTAAGTACAATAATAATTGTATCAATTCTATTTACAGCCGCCGCCCTAGTATTTCCACTTTTAGTGAAAGATATTATCGATAAATTTTCAGTCAATAAGGTAAGTCTATGGATGGTAGGAGGTTTGGTCTTATTCCTAATAATAAAGTCCATAATTGAATCCGTACATCAGTACATAATATCTAAATTTGGTAACATGATAATCCGTGATTTACAAAAAAATGTATATAATAAGCTAATCCATTTTAAAGTTGATTTTTTTGATGATTACCATAGTGGAGAATTATCCAGTAGAATTGTTAATGATACAGAAATTATAAAGGATCTAATAACGTATCACATCCCTAAATTAGTTACGGGTGTTATTATGATACTTGGTGGATTAACATTAACAATTATCTTGGATTGGAAATTAACGATTGTTATACTAATAATTTCTCCATTTATATTTGGTATCATATTTCCTCTTATGAGAAAAATGGAAAAAACAGGAGATGTTCAACAAAAGGAAATTTCTGTTTTTATTTCAAAAACTCAAGAGACTTTTAAAAATATTAAAATGGTTAAAGCTTCTACGGCAGAAAAGCATGAAAAATCATTAATGTATAAGTGTATTGACAGGCTGTATAATGCAAACTTATATGAAAGTAAAATTTTCGCCATGGTAGCACCATTAGTGAACTTTTTACTTATTCTAGGTTTATTAATAGTGGTGGGGTATGGAGCTTATAGAATATCAGTAGGAACTTTATCTATAAGTACATTAATTGCGTTCGTTATTTATGCATTTCAAATGATGACCCCAATGAGTTCAATTAGTGGGTTTATTGGAGAGTATCATAAAGCAAATGGTGCTATTAAGAGCTTGAATAATATAATGAATAATAATGAAATTGAACATAATGGTAATACTAAATATGAATTCCAAAACGAATTATCCTTTAATCAAGTCAATTTTGGGTACAAAGATAAACCGATTCTAAGTAATATCACTTTCAATATAAAACGCGGGGAATCTTTAACTATTGTTGGTCCGTCAGGCTCAGGAAAAACAACTTTAATCAACCTATTGGAGAAGTTCTATTTTCCAGTAAGTGGTGAAATAACAATAGACAATATCAGAATTAATGAATTGGACACTTATGAACTTCGAAAAAACATCGGTATAGTAAGTCAAGGTTCCTCCTTAATTAGTGGTACTATTTTAGATAATTTGCTGTATGGTCTTGATGAAGAGCATATTGATAAAGCTAGCATAAGAGAAGCTTTAAGATATGCAAATTTAGAAGAATTTGTTGATAAGCAAAAAGATAAACTTGATACGAACATAGGGGAGAGTGGTGATAAATTATCAGGAGGTGAAAAACAAAGATTAAATATAGCCAGGTTATTCTTGAAAAACCCAGATATAATTTTGTTAGACGAACCTACATCTAATCTAGATATAGAATCTAGGAATTTAGTCTTAGAGTCAATAAAGGCACTTACAAAAGATAAGACAGTAATTAAAGTAACTCATAATTTAGAAGAAGTAAAACCGGGTGATAATATATTATTCATTGAAGATGGAGAAATTGTGTGCAAAGGCTCACATGAAAGAATTAGTGAAGTGAATAAAAGGTATAAAGAGTTTATATCTACAGCGATGTAATTATGAATATAGTGGTGAATTAAAAGAGGATCTATCGGAAGTTAAGGAATTGAAATTCTTTAAATTAAATTCATTACCTTCAAGGATTAGTCCTCCGGATAAACAAGCTATTGCAGATTTTAAAACTGAACACTTCATTAAATAAAGAAGGAATTGATAAAATCTTACCGAGGTCAACGAATTTACCATCTAGGTGCAGAGTACCGAAAAAAAGTGAAGCTAACAAAAAATAACTCCAAAATCAACTTTTATTGTTGATTTTGGAGTTATATTATTTTTACTCTATGTTTGTTTCTAAACTTAAATCAGTATAGGAATTATCATCACCTATATTTAAGATTACTTCACATTGACGTAATCTCAATTCAAAGAGCGTTATAGAATCATGATAAACTTCAGGATTTGATTTCATTATAAGAAGTGTATCTTGTTTTTCTTGTATTTCTATATGAATATTTTCTACAGCTTGTTCCAATGCGTTATATGGATTTCTAAAGAACATATTAATATCCCGCTCTTGTGCGTTTTCAAATAGCTCAAATTGCAAGAAGAATTTGTTTATAATAGAAGCTGTTACATCGGTATAATCTTCATTTTCTAAATACTGTTTATATTTGTTATACAGCATCGCATTATTTTTAGGAAGAACTCCAAATAACTTACCTGCACTTTTCAGTAAAAATTGTGCTGGAGTAAATCGGCGCAAAATATTTACTTCTTCCATTTGTATTCTAGTTGTCATTCTATCAGTATCTCTGTGCCAGTCATCAAGCACTTTAAAGTCACATTCTAACTGTATTCGATTTTCTCCACATAAAGAATTAAGTCCTTCACTGATTTCTTCTAAATACGATTGACTTTGAAGGAACTCGTTATTTGAAATTGCAATCCAATTTTGCATAGAGCGAGCCAGGTTAGGTAACACAGTTTGTTCTAGATATTTTTGAACTCTTTCGTTCATCGCTGTATTTAGTTCGATGTCAATTTGCCCGAAATCACTCTCTTCACTAATTAAATCAGAACAACTCTGCAATATTTTTGGAATATTTTCTGTTAGATCATTAGCAATTTCGTATTTCATTGTACGATATGATTCTGTTATTAATTGAATTTTTTCCTTCTCAAGAGCAGTAAGGTTATTAATAAAACCATTTAGTTTCACTAACATATCTTCATTCCACTTAATAGAGTCTACTATGCTATTTTCCATCTCGACGCGTTTGTCTAAAAGATATTTAATTGTTTTTCGAATGAAAAACAATAGCTTTTTAGTTCGTTCTGTATCGATATTTTTATGGTTAAAGTTAAAATGAATAAACTCAGTTAAATCGTTTAGTTGTTGACGATTTGTATATAACGAAGAGTAAGGGAAAATGCTCGCATTAGGGAAATATGCGTTTATTCTCATTTGTGTATCATGTAAAACCCTTTTTATTTCAGCTTCACTGTAAATGTTGTCGATTTTATTTAATAAGAAATGAATTTGTAGATTTGGTGTATGTTCTCGAATACTTAATAGAATGTCACGTTCCTTGTCAGTAAAAGGCGAGTCCGCATTCAATACGAATAATAATTCGTCTACAGAATTTAAATATTCGAATGTCTCATCTCGATTGTCGTTGTTTCTATTAAAACTAGGAGTAACAACGAATGTAAGTTTATTTTTATTTAAAAATTTACATGGTAATTTAAATTCAACACATGCTCTATCTCCATATGTTTGGCGTTGTAGAGACATCATGGTTTGGTAATCAGAGAAATCCTCAGTTGTTGTAATTGTTGAATCTGTTATAGCATTAATTTCTGTATGAGATTCATTTTTAAAGACAACTACATTTGAAGTTGAATTTTCTAATATATTTTCTCCAAGTATAGAGTTAATAAATGAAGCTTTTCCGTTTCCTGAAGTTCCAGTTACTAAAATGCGATTTGTTCTTAAATCTACAAGCTCCTCAACTAACCATCTAAATCGATTACTCATTTCTAAATCATTTTTTTGTGCCCACTGTGTAATAGATTCAAACAGATGTAAACTATACTCTAAGCCATTCACATGATTAATAGAATATGTCAGTAGGTTTTCCGCATGTTTTAGATGTTCTGAATCTATTTTGGAAGGGAAAATTTCATTCCATGCCAATACTGCTGATGATGGAAATACCGAATGAGACGGATTGACTACTTTTAACCAATTTGTTAAAAGATTTGGAATGATATCGTGTAATTGATTTAGCATATATTGACCTTGAATTAATTCAAAGTACGTTTCCTCGTAAAGAGAAGAAATTTTGTCCCATATATCGGACGAATGTATTTCGATCTGTAAGAAAAATTCATTTATTGTTTGAAGCCATAATAAGTAATTTTGTTCATTTTTATAGCTGTGCCAAAGTGATGAAACAATTTGCGTGAATTGTACTTGATCTACATTATTTAACGTAACTAATACTTGATAAAAATAGTCTGGTGAAATATTTTTAGTAAATCCGTTATCGATATATTCTTTTAGAACCTCAAACCAGGGTAAAGATTCTGTTCGAATTAACTCATTCACAGCAAGCTCTACTGCACTGTCAAAATCTTGCTGTTCTTCATAAAAGGAACGTGCTATTGTTGTGACGTTTGGATAATCGGGATTTAAAGAAACCGCTTCTTTAATAACTGCGAAAGCTGAATTAATGTTATTTTGCTCGATGTAAAGAGACAGTAATTGCAGAATAATTTCGGTCATAAGTATTTTGTTATCAGTAGTAATGGAGGTATATACATTTTCAGCAACTGATAATTGGTTAAGTTCGAAGTAAGCATCCGCAATATTTTTTTGTGCCCATGGTGCTAATTCATTACTAACTTTCTCCCATTTAAAAATAGCTGATTCAAAATCTTGATGGTGATAATAAAATTCACCTTGTGCAAAACGTATATAAGATCCATCAGATATCTCATTTTTTTGTTCGTTTAAATAAACTTCTCCAAGTATTTGAAGAGGTGGATGTGTTTCATTCTCTATTAGGAATGTTTCATAATATATCTTTTTGATTAATTGTTTTTCTAATCTCATTTTTTCCTCCACTATATCTTGAAGAATACATTTTCCTCCAAGTGTAAATACTTTTTTGTATTTATGCTTTTTATATTAACAAAGAATGTGTCTTGAAAAATTTCATTTTCCTTTCATTTTTCAAGTAAGATTGTGTTTTAATGAGAAAAGTTTCAGTTTTTTTTCAATTTCACTTCCAAGTTGAGAAACAACATGATAACTTAATGCGAATATAATATTCTACATTAAGTTGTAACATTCCATGTAGAGTTCGGTTTAAAAACAATGTATAGTGAATAAGTATTAGGTATTGTGATAGGGTGATACGAAATTTAGTTAGTAAGTATATGGGAATCTGTCGATAATATCCTAAAATATTATTACATTTTTGAGAAGGAGAATTTTACAACATGATTATGCAATTCAAGAGAATGGGTGCGTTAGTGGCGGCTACTGTGTTGATGCTGAGTTTATGGATAGGGGTTACGCCTAATTCTGTAGAAGCTGCCTCAAAGAGCGTTTATACAATTTCACCAAAAACAGTACCGGTGGATAAAACGATGTTGAAATACACTACATATAACAGTAATACCAAGCATTATTATGTTCTACGTTCCTATCTAGAGAAATTGGAGAAAAAAGGTGGCGGAACGCTAGTATTAAAAAAAGGAACTTACACAATTAGTAATACGCTATATGTTCCATCAAATGTAACTATAAAAATGTATGATGGTGTAAGTATTGTCAAAGGTCAGAAAACTGGCACGAGTAAATTTAAAGCTTCAAAATCAATTTTTCAATTCATAAAACCATCAAAAGCCAATAAATCGGGTGTATATGGCAAGTATAATGGTGAAAAGAATATTTCCTTCATAGGAGAAGGTAAAGTAACGATTGATATGAAATACGAGAAAGATAGCATTGCCTTGATCATGGGGCATAACCAAAATATAAAAGTGGAAAACATCCAATTTAAGAATATGTATTCTGGACATTTTATTGAACTAGATGCTTCTAAGAATGTTGTGATACGAAAAAATACGTTTACAAATTCCAAAGCATCAGCAAACAAGAACAAAGAAGCGATTAATATTGATACACCGGATAAAACAACAGCAGGGTGGAGTCAAAAATGGAGCAAGTATGATAAAACGCCAAATCAAAATATAACAATTGAAAACAATAAATTTAAGAATCTTGATAGAGCTATTGGTACCCACAAATATTCAGGTAAAATGTATCATGATAAAGTGATCATTCGTAATAATCAAATTGACAAAACACGCTTGGATGCTATTCGTGTCATGAATTGGACGAATGCTGTTATTGAAAAAAATCTAATCCGGAATGTAGCAAATGGAAATGCTAGTACCCGTGGAATTTTAGCTAGTGGCGCAATCAACCCAACTATTAAAAACAATACTTTTGAGTCAGTAGGAAGAACGATTCAGTTTATGGCTTGGAAGAACAGTGGTCCAGGCTCACAATACGATATTACGTACAATAAGCTAAATGAAGCTAACAAAAAAGCACTTTTAACAAATAAAGCCGTTAATACTTCTGAAACAATTATTCGGATTAACAATACTTACAATGAATTCATAAAAAACACAGAAAAATTACAACTTGCATCAAAGTGATTTTCTGGATAGAAGAGACCTTCAACAATAAGAAGGTCTTTTTTATGCTGAAAGGTCTGGGACAGTAATTGATTCTTAGAAGTTAAAAAATAACAAGACTTAAAATTGATATGGCTTTAAGTTGTAATAACGAATATACTTTATATTAGGAAAACTTTTATTATTTTCATAAAAAATCACATATAGTATTGGAATAGGTGTATTTGTTTAATAGCGAATACTTAAAAGGGAAGTCGGTGAAAATCCGACATGGTCCCGCCGCTGTAAGGGTGAGCCTCATGCACATAAGTCACTGGATAATATCCGGGAAGACGCATGCAGGCGATGAACCTAAGTCAGAAGACCTGCCTGTTCTAAAAATGCTGTTAACCTACGGGAGATAGGGAGGTGTTAGAGTGCTAGGAGACAAATTTGTTCTGAAACTATAAGCATTTCTGACCTTTTTAATTGGGTTAGGAATGCTTTTTTGTATTTGAGTATATTTAATAGTGAAAATTCCGAAAATGAAGGTGAGTAAATATGTTTATAAAAAAATATAATAGACTAAGAAATTTCCCTATTCTACTAGTGATTCTCGTGATTTTTATTACTGGTTGTAGTAACAAAGCAAAAGAACAAGACAATACTGCTGATAAAGATCAATCAAAAGTTGTTACTTTTTCCATGACTGGAGATATAGGCGACTTAAACCCACATACATATTTTCCAAATGAGTTTTTTTCACAAGCTATGGTATACGAATCTCTTGTTTACTACGGGAAGGGTGGGGAAATTCAACCTTGGCTAGCGGAAAGCTGGGATATTTCGAATGATGGTAAAGAATATGTATTCCATCTAAGAAAGGATGTTGAGTTTTCTGATGGTTCGAAGTTTAATGCGGCAATTGTTAAGAAAAACTTCGATACAATTTTAGATAATCGGAAACAACATGAATGGGTAGAGTTAATCAACCAAATCAAAAATACAGAAGCAGTGGATGAATATACATTTAAACTTACTCTTCATAATTCTTATTATCCAACGCTTCAAGAATTAACATACATAAGACCTTTGAGGTTTGTTGGAGAAGCTGCTTTTCCTGACAGCCAAGACACATTTAAAGATGGACTTAAATCTCAAATTGGGACAGGTCCATGGGTACTTAGCGAATATAAAAAGAATGAGTTTGCAGTTTTCACAAGAAATGAAAGGTATTGGGGCACTAAACCGAAAGTAGATAAGGTAGTTGTTAAAGTTATTACAGACGGAGAATCTAGAGTATTAGCATTTGAGAAAAACGAACTCGATTTTATTTTTGGAAATGGCGTAATAAGTCAGGATTCCTTCCAGTTCTTAAAGGATTCGGGGAAATATGAAACTAAATTATCAGAACCTACGGCTACAAGAACATTATTATTTAACACAAACAAAGAAGCAACTAAAGACCATAAAGTGCGATTAGCACTCAATTATGCTTTCAATAAACAGGCTGTAATCGATAATATTTTTTATGGTATGGAAAAAAAGGCAGATACTTTGTTCCCACCTGTTTTGGAATACACAAAAATTGATATAAATCCATATGACTATGACGTTGCGAAAGCAGAACAGTTATTAGATGAAGCAGGGTGGAAAAAGGTAGAGGGTAAACCGTTTAGAGAAAAAGATGGAAAAGAGCTTCAACTAGAGTTCCTATTTAATAGTACGGATAACATCCAAAAGTCGATTGCTGAATTTGTCCAAGGTGATTATAGAAAACTAGGAATTGATATTAGGTTAACTAGTCAGGAAACGAATACTTTCTGGACAACGGCATTCCAAGGAAATTACGATATATTATTTACATCGACATGGGCCGTGCCTTTTGATCCACATTCTTATTTAGCCTCAATTACAACAGATTCGGAAAATGGTGGTCCAGATTATACTGCATTATTGGGTTTGCGAGAAAAGAAGGAAATTGACGAGAAGATAAAAAAAGTACTTTTAACTACAGATGAAAAAGAAAGAAAAATGCTGTATACAGATATTTTATCAACGTTACATGATCGAGCGGTATACTTACCGATTTCTTACCAATCAAATGTCGCTGTTTATCACAAGAATATTAGTGGTTTAGATTTTTTACCTCAAGAAGCTGAGGTACCTTTAACTACAATTGATGTCGAATGAAGCAAGCTTTATTAATAACAACTTAAGGAGTACTACATGAGTTGGTTTATATTGAAACGTCTAACAAGTCTAGTTCCAATATTATTAGGAATCTCCATCATCACTTTTATATTATTGCACTTAATTCCTGGAGACCCAGCAGTAGCTTATTTAAGATTATCGAATATTCCGCCAACCGATGTGGCTGTGGCTGAGCTGCGACTTAAACTCGGATTAGATAACCCTTTACATATCCAGTATCTTGAGTGGTTAGGAAAGGTAATTCAATTGGATTTAGGAATGTCCTATGTATCCAAAAATACTGTATGGGACGAGATATTGTTGCATTTAATACCTACAATTCAGCTTACATTGACTGCGCTCTTCTTTATTGTAATTATAAGCTTACCAATTGGAGTGCTTTCGGCAATATACAAAGGAAAATGGATAGATCAATTTAGTAGAATAATAGCTTATATTAGTGTTTCAATGCCTACATTTTGGTTTGGTTTTCTCGTGATCTTTTTTTTATCCGTAAAATTAGATTTATTTCCTGTTTTGGGGAGGGGGACACTAGCGCATTTAATACTCCCTTCCATGACTCTAGCTTTTGGCTATATCGGGACGTATATACGATTACTTCGAGCTAGTATGCTAGAAAATTTGAATGAGCCATTTGTTGTATATGCAAAAGCGAGAGGTTTGCGGCAAAGGCAAATTATGAGTAGGCATGTTTTAAAAAAATCTATCCTGCCTGTAGTTACTGGACTTGGTATGAGCTTTGGGAATATGTTGGGCGGAGCAGTAATTGTTGAAACTATTTTTGCTTGGCCGGGTATGGGACAATTGTTTGTCTCCTCTATTTTAAATCAAGATTATCCTATGATTCAGGGCTGTGTATTATTTATGAGTGTAATTTTCGTGTCTTGTAATCTCCTTGTGGATGTTACTTATTCCTTCCTGGACCCACGTATACGATTGGAGGGAGGGAAATGAAAATAAAGATGAAGATGAGGCGATTGCTGCTAAATTATAAGCTCATGATAATTAGTAGTATCATTATTTTAGGTATGATTGGGTTGGCACTCTTTGCTTCTTTTTTGGCTCCTAATGACCCTAACTTTGTTGATATTGCTCAGAAACTGCAAGGTCCTTCATCACAGTTTCCGTTAGGGACGGACCATTTAGGGAGATGTATATTATCGCGTTTAATCTTTGGAACTCAGACCTCGCTCGGCACAGCTATCCTTGTTATGGGGTTTATGATGTTCATTAGTATTCCACTTGGCATATTTGCAGGTTTTATAGGTGGTAAGGTAGATTACCTATTTATGAGAATCTGTGACATTCTAATGGCATTTCCAAGTTTTTTGCTTTCATTAGCATTAGTAGGGATTTTGGGACCGGGTCTTTTTAATCTTATTTTAGCGATGGTTCTTGTTCAATGGGTTTATTATGCACGTGTTATTAGAGGTATGGTGCTCGGTGTTAAAGAGCAAAATTTTATAGTAGCTGCTAAAGTGTGCGGTACACCAAAGTTTATCATTATTTTGAAACATATTTTACCTGCAATCATTTCTCAAGTTGTTGTATTGGTCTTTATGGACATTGGAGGAGTTATTTTAGCTATTTCTAGCCTTTCATTTTTAGGTCTTGGAATTCAACCACCAGAGGCAGAGTGGGGTATGATGATAAATGATAGTAAGCCATTTTTTAGGAATTATCCGTCCTTGATGTTGTACCCTGGGATAATGATCTTCATTGTAGTTATTGCATTTAATTTGTTCGGTGAAGCTTTGAAAGATGCATTAGACATTAAAAGGGCTGGAGGGGGCATAGGATGAGGCAGCAACCTATTCTAACTGTAAATAATTTAAATATATCCGTATCTACACCTCTTGAAGTGGCTGAACCAGTACGTGAAGTTAGTTTTACGCTCCAGTCAGGGAAAGTGTTAGGCATTGTTGGAGAAAGTGGATCAGGTAAAACGTTAACGTGCATGTCTATATTAAGTCTTTTACCTGAAAATGCAAAAGTAGAGCTTGGAAATATTAATTTTAGAAATCAAAACCTTTTAGAATGTTCAGAAGAAGATATTAGGAAAGTACGTGGCAAGGAAATTGCTATGATCATGCAAAATCCTATGATTGCCTTTAATCCGGTAAGAACAATAGAAAGCCATTTTATTGAAACTATTAGAACTCACTTACCTATTACAAAGAGACAAGCGAAAATAATGGCTGTAGAGTACCTTGAAAAAATGGACCTTCCTAATCCAAGGACAGTATTGAAGCAGTATCCATTTCAGCTAAGTGGTGGAATGCTGCAACGTGTAATGATTGCGATTACTATGTCTTTAAACCCTTCTATCCTCATTGCTGATGAACCGACTACTGCCTTAGATGCGACAAATCAACTTCAAGTTTTGCAACAATTAGATAAGTTAAAGAAAGAATATAATACAGGCATTTTATTAGTATCCCATGATTTAAGGGTGGTGGCTCAATTGGCTGACGAAGTTGCTGTGATGTATGGTGGCTATATTGTGGAGCAGGCACCAGTATTGGAGTTATACAATCATCCGAAGCATCCTTATACTCGAGTCTTGTTCGAATCTAGGTTCGGATTAACACGAAAAAAGATACAGAATGAAAGTCCTTCAAGTACTAATTCAATTAATAAGGAAAATAAATGTCCCTATTTAGATAGATGTGAGGATGCAGACCATACGTGTACAAATTATAATCTTGAGTTTGTTGAGTTTGAAAAAGACCATCTGGTCAGGTGTGTAAAAGTACTAGAAAGCATAGGTAATTAAAGAGTGAGTATACTTGTATTGAAAAATATAAAGAAAACATATTTGCTCAGAAACTCAGTTTTTGAGAAGCGGAAATCGATTGCAGCCGTTAAGGATATCTCCCTAACTTTAGAACATGGAGTTTGCTTAGGCATTGTTGGAGAAAGTGGTTCAGGTAAAAGTACATTAGGCAAAATTATTTTAGGACTTGAAAAGCCTGATCAGGGAGAAGTTTGTTTTTTAGGGAAGAATCTACATAAATTGAACTCCAAAGAATTGAAAGAGTTACGCCAAAATCTCCAGGTTGTCTTTCAGGATTGTTATAGTGCGGTTAATCCACGACTTACTATAGGTGAAATTATTGCTGAACCAATAAGAAATTATAAAAGGCTATCCTCGGTAGAAGAGGAAAATCAAGTGCAACAGCTATTGAAGAAAGTAGGATTAAGTCCGGAAGATGTGCATAAGTATCCCTCTCAGTTCAGTGGAGGACAGCTACAAAGAATCAATATTGCTAGAGCCATTGCCCTTAAACCAAAGTTAATCATACTTGATGAGGCTGTAAGTGCATTAGATGCTCTCGTTCAAATACAGATTTTAAATCTTTTGGCACAATTAAAGGAAGAATTTCAACTTTCATATCTATTTATTTCTCATGATATACAGGCGGTCAATTACATAGCAGACTGTTTAGTAGTGATGCATCAAGGAGAGATTGTAGAATCGTTAGATGATATGGAGCAGATTGAACAATTAGAACATCCTGTTTCTAAAAAGTTGTTATCCTCTATTCTACCTCCATTTCCGAAGCTCTTTTGATGAGATAAATATATTAGTAATAACTCGAATTGAAATTTAATAAGCTTACTTTTTTACATTCAACTCTTTATATAGTTGGAAAAGATAAAAAAGGGCTATCCCAATAGGTTTAGATTATCCATAAAGAAGAAAATAAAAAACTCAAGAATGTTAGTAAATCAACATTTTTGAGTTTCAAAATGGTGCGTCAATGAGTCTAAAAGAGACTTATTTGACAGCCCCTTTTTTATTTGAATTCAGACTAGGATTTTTTAAAAGTTAAAATGTATTTTAACGAGCGTATTTTGTTAAATTTCAACATTTTAGAAAGTACATATATATCACTTTATTAATCTCATACTTATGATATTCTAATAATATAAAATTGAATATTCTGAGTTTTTAAATAGAGATTATTATTTTGAGCATCTTTTACGTACAATATGATATTTGCAGTAAGCAATCGGATTATTTACTCAGCCGGTAGTTTTGAATTTATATGTGGCATCCAGTTTTCTGAAAACAAATAGTATTGGAATTTTTGAGGGGGTATACCATTTATCGAAGCATCAATCATTGTGTTGATGCTGATTACATACGTCCCTGTAATATCGACATTCTTACCAGATTTACTAGGAGTAAAATAGTAAAGGAGGAAGTAGATATGAAAATGAAAGATGAAGTAGCCATTGTAACAGGTGCAGCGAGTGGTATTGGTCAGGAAGTCGCAATACAACTCTCACGTGAAGGTGTGAATGTTGTATTGGTGGATCTAAATGTTTGTGATAAAACGATTCAACAATTAGAAGGCAGTAGTTATTTGGAATGCATTGGTGATATAAGAGATGAGCAATTTGTCAAAGATACAGTTCAGCGTACGATAGAAAAGTTTGGGGAAATTCATATATTAGTGAATAATGCAGGCACTTGTTGTCGCTTGGATATAGAGCATATGACAATGGCGGACTGGGACCGAGATTTAGATACCAATCTAAAAGCCGCTTTTCTATTTATCCAAGCATGTATTTATCCATATATGAAGGAAGCTGGATACGGACGAATTGTAAATATTAGTTCAGTATCAGGCATTAATGGAGGCGTAGTTTCGGGAGATGAAAAGGATGGACGCTCAGGTCCAGCATATGCTGCTTCAAAGGGTGGCGTAATAGCTTTAACGAAATGGGTTGCAAAGGAAGTCGGCAAGTATGGTATTACTTGTAATTCAGTGGCACCTGGAGCAACGGCAACCGGCATTACTGCAGGAGTCGATTATGATACAAGTAAGCAAGTTATTGATCGAATGGGCCAACCAAGCGATATAGCAAATGCAGTTATGTACTTTGCTTCAAAGGAATCAGGATATACGACTTCTCAAGTATTAAAAGTTGATGGGGGAATTAGTATCGGATAACAGTCGCATTAAATTATATGTAAGATTATTCCTTTGCTTAAGAAAAAGGGATCATCTCGGTGAATGAAAATATTGTCTACAGAAGGGAATCGCTATGGGGAATACCAAAGTATACAGTATTTTAGTAATGATTATGTTGGCTTGGGGCTTAAATGTGACGGCATTAAAAACTTTAGTCGATCATTTAAATCCAATTACGATGAGTGCTGTAAGAATTTTTATCGCTGGAACAACAGTGTTGATTATCTGGGCTCTGTTGAAAAAAACATTGTTTCAGAGAGATTTTCCATGGAAGTATATAGTGATAATTAGCTTGTTGGGTGTAGTTTGCCACCATTTATTTTTGGCAGTAGGTATACAACGCACTTCAGCTGTAAAAACGAGTATTATCCTTGGTTTCGGCCCTCTATTGACAGCTCTTTTGTCGATGGCTTTTAAGCTATCTCAATTAACATATCAAAAATTTTCTGGTTTTGTATTAGGAACAGTTGGAGTTATTTTAACTGTGTTAAATGGTGCAGAAAAAGTAGGAGAACTTCAACTGGGAGACTTTTATATTTTTTTATCCATATTGCTGCAAGCTTTTAGTTTTATTTTTATTAGTAAAGCATCAAAATTGATAAATCCTATGATCTTAACAGGTTATATTTTGATTATTGGATCAATTATTTTATTCGCCATCAGTTTAATTATGGAACCAGGTGGATTTAAAGATTTTCAAACAATAAACTCTAATGTGATACTCGTCTTATTTGCCTCTGCCATTTTTGCTACAGCAATTGGTCATATGCTGTATAATACTTCGATTAAACTAATTGGGCCTGCAGAAGCAGCTATTTTTGTAAACTTCAGCACTATATTTGCATTAATTGGTGCATATTTTTTATTAAATGAGCCGATTACCTTGTTGCAAATGGTAGGTTGCTTACTGATAATGATTGGTGTTGTTGTAGGGACTAGTGGATTGAAATTTAGAAACATTCTACAAAGTGTTTTTAGTCGTATGAAATCGTGGGTAGGTACTAACACAATCAAGTGAAAACGTAGCTAGATAGGGGTAAAAGACATACCCATCTAGCTACGTTTTTTGTTGGAATAAACGATAAAATGAACCGTACTACAGAGTAATATAGCTACATGTTTTTTTGCTTATTCTTGCTTTTTAAAGTCTGGTTTAACGTTCATGAACAGTGTAAAACCATCATTCACTTGTACTTGCTTTCGTAACTCGTTGAACTTATCCGTTAATTCTTGACCTGTGTAACCTGCTTTTGTCAGCTGCTCCATAATGAGCGTTTTATATTTCTCGAAAACAGGATCAATAATTGGCGTAATAATTAGTGCCCCATTTACCTTAGAAATTTGAACCTCATCAATTAATGAAAACTCTTCATAGAACTCTTCTGGAATTTTAATCTCTCGCTCTGTGGAAATTTTTACTTTTTTTGAATGGGCATCATATCCCAACTCATTCACCCCCGTATTATGATATTCTAATAATAGGTCAAAATAGAATATTTTTACTAAAATTTAATGGGAGGTTAATATGAGACTTTTTCATGTAAGTGAAGAACAAAATATTGAGGTCTTTGAGCCTAGAATACCTTCTCGTCAGGATTTAGATCAGGCAAAAAGACTTGTTTGGGCAATTAATGAAAAGTGTTTACCTAATTTTTTGACGCCAAGGAATTGCCCTCGTGTTTGTTTTCATATTAATGCAGACACAACAAAAGCAGATAAAACTAGATATCTTTCATCAAGCCCAAGCAATCATGTGGTAGTAATTGAAAACAAATGGCTACAAAAAATGAGGAATACAAAGCTATATTTATATGAATTTGATTCAATTGAATTTCAATTACTTGATAAAAATGCGGGATATTATGTTAGCGAAAAGAAACAAGTTCCGATTAACTGTGTAGAAATAAACGATTTGATTGAAGCACTTTCCGATCGAAATGTAGAACTAAAAACTGTAGACAGCCTATGGCAACTTCATGATGATGTACAACATTCATCATTAAGTTTCTCAATGTGCCGGATGAAATTTGCTACTCCTAGAGGTTACTAACAATAGTAGAATGGAGGATGAAAATATGAAACAAATTATTGCACTTGGTGGCGGTGGATTTTCAATGGAGCCTGAAAATCCCTTGTTAGATTCATACATTCTCACGCAATCAAAAGAGATTAACCCTAAAATCTGCTTTATACCTACAGCAAGTGGCGATGCTGATAATTACATAGCACGGTTTTATGATTTTTTTAAGACTCAAAATTGCAAGCCAACGCATTTATCATTGTTTAACCCACCAACGAGAGATTTAGAAGAATTCATATTAGAAAAAGATATCATTTACGTAGGTGGTGGGAATACAAAAAATTTATTGGTTTTATGGAGAGAATGGGGTCTAGATAAAATCTTAAAAAAAGCATGGGAAAAGGGTATTGTTCTTGCTGGTATTAGTGCAGGGGCTCTTTGTTGGTTTGAAGAGGGCATTACAGATTCGTATGGAGATGGACTCGAACCACTTCAATGTTTAGGGTTTTTAAAAGGAAGTAATTGCCCACATTATGATGGAGAAAAAGATAGAAGACCTTCTTATCATCAGTTAATTGAAACACAACGCATCAAAGCAGGAGTAGCAGCTGATGACGGTGTAGCGATACATTACATTGATGATGAAATTGCCAAAATTGTTAGCTCAAGACCGAAAGCAAAAGCGTATCAAGTCTTTCTTGAAAATAAAGTGGTTGAGAAGCAATTACCAACTGAATTTCTAGGTGGATTTTAAAGATTAAATTATTGTAACTACTTGGGAGGAGCATATGAAGACAGTTATAGTTAATTGGAACGAACATAGAGTGAAACTCACATGGAAACCAAATTTTCAACTAAATGATTTGTGCATAGTAACTAGTGTTCATGCAATCTGTATACAAAATAACAAAGTACTTCTTTCTAAAATTAAAGATAGAGGATTTAACTATCCAGGTGGTCATATTGAAAGTGGTGAATCTGCTGAAGAAGCGATGCATCGTGAAGTGTATGAAGAAGCATATGTTAAAGGTAATATTACTTACCTAGGTGCAATTGAAGTCAATCATGAAGAGAATCGACTATTTGTCCCAGGTGGTAAATATCCAATGATAGGTTATCAATCTTTTTACCGAATGGATGTTAAAGAATGCTTTCCATTTTTACGTGAAAATGAAGGGATTGCACGTATATGGGTAGAACCATCAGAAATTCCATTTATCATTGATGATCATGAATTAGCTACCATTATTTTAGATGAAGCAATTCAGTTTGAGAGCTCCAAATAGCAATAATTAGTGAAAAGTATGTTTCTATGGAGATGAGTGAAATAGAATCAAAACAACTGATATTGAAACACTATAAAAAATCGATCCAATATATTGAGAGTTTTAAAAGATTATCTGATGACTGCTGGCTTACACCTATAGAAGAGAGGAAATGGTCAGTCTGTGAAATTATAGGGCATTTAGTACCATGGGACAATTTCATATTGGAAAACAGACTACCTTACTTGATAAACCTAAAACAAGAATTAGAAAGTCCAAATGTAAAAGAAATGAATCATATTGCAGCATTAGAAAGTAGAAATATAACTAAAGATGAAGGAATTAAAAAATTTAGACTAATAAGAATAAAATTAGTGAATGAGATAACAAAGATACCTGCAAGTCAATTTAACAGAGAAATTAATATAGGCACGAGTAGATTGACTATTACTGAATATTTTAAAGGCCTAATAGAACATGATTTACATCACTTTCAACAAATTGATGAGTTTTTAAATAAATGTAATAAATATTAATATTGCAGTCATGTGTCTTGTTAAAAAGGAGTGATTACTTGAACTCTGTTAAAACAGCAAAGGTAGAAGATATAGAGGCAATAGTAAAACTCGATTCCGAAATCATAGGCAATATGAGTAGAAGGAAGCAAATCGAAAAAATAGTTGGAGAAGGCAATTGCTTAATTCTAAAAGAAGAAGAGTCAGTTCGAGCGTTTTTACTATTTGATACGAATTTTTTTGAATGTAGTTTTATATCGTTAATCATAGTTTCAAAGTTAGCAAGACGAAAGGGATATGCAACAGCTTTAATTAACTATTTTGAAAGCACTGCACCAACTAAAAAAATATTTTCCTCCACAAATCAATCGAATATTAAAATGCAGAAGGTGTTTGAGTCTCAAGGATTTGTACGTAGTGGCTTCGTTGAAAATTTAGATGACGGGGATCCTGAGATTATTTATTTCAAGTCAATCTAAGTGAATATAAAAGATGGCGAATAAAAGAAGTATAATATGGTTTTAAGCAAGGTAGGAGGGAATACAGATGACAATTTATATTGCTTTTTTACGGGGTATTAACGTAGGTGGCCACAATAAGATTAAAATGGCGGAACTAAAGCAAATGTTTGAGGGAATGGGTTTTACGCGAGTAAAAACGTATATACAAAGTGGCAATGTCCTTTTCGAGTCGGGTGAGAAAGAACCATTTATACTAAAGTGTATTGAACATGAAATTAAGGAAGTTTTTGGATTTACGATAAGTGTCGTTTTAAGAACTTCCACCGAGTTAGAACGGATTACGGGAGAATGTCCTTTTACGAAAGAAGAGATTTCGGTTGCGGAAGAATCGTCAGAAGGGGAGAGCCTTTATGTAGCTTTATTACTCGAAGTTCCTTCACAGGGAAGAATTGAAGGTCTGAGTGCCTTTATAACCGAATATGAAGACTTTCGATTTGAAGGCCGTGAAGTGTATCTCTTATTCCGAAAAAGTATTCGTAATTCCAAGTTGGCGATCAAGGTGCAAAAGCTTGGTGTTCCAGTAACAATACGTAATTGGAAAACAATGAACAAGCTGACGACTTTAGCAAAAGAAATCGAGAGAAAAACTGGAGTGAGTACTGTAATTGAGGGCGACTAGGGGGGATTTCAATGAAAAGAGTAGATGTTGTATATGCCGCAATCTGTAAAGAGGAAACAGATGAAATATTAATGGTACAAAATGAAAATATGATATGGACATTACCTGGTGGTGCAGTTGAACAAAACGAAACACTTCAGCAGGCACTTATTCGTGAAGTAGATGAAGAAACGAATCTACAGGTTGAAATGGGTACACTCATCGATGTAAGAGAAAAGTTTTTTGAAGATCGGAATCATCATGCATTATTATTTACGTTTAAAGTAAAAGCATATAGCGGGGAGATAGCGGTAAATTTCCCAGATGAGATACAACAAATTAAATGGATGTCCTTTGAAGAAGCAGATCAACATATGACCTATCATCCACAGGGAATAGCATCAATTTTAGGACTTAAAGGATTATTTATTTCTCAGGGGTAAAAGTAAATTGATTTAGAAGGCAATGATTATTTGTAGGAAACTAGATAAAAAACGGGGTAAAGTAATGATAAAAAAGATTGATATAACTGATCCAAAAGTTGCTATAGAAGTTTTATTTATTCAAATTCCTTCTTATAAAGTAGAGGCAGAAATAATTGGCTACTATGATATTCCGCCATTAAGGGATACCCCTGAAAAGTTGCAACAATGTGGAGAAACTTTCTTCGGATATTACCTAGAGGGAGTGTTATGTGGAGTCATTTCTATCAAAGTAAAAAATGATGTAATTGATATACATAGATTAATTGTTCACCCTAAATATTTTAGAAAAGGTATTGCTCAGATGTTATTGGATTATATTGAAAGCAATATAGAGAGTATTGAAACAATAATCGTGTCAACGGGTTCCAAAAATATACCAGCAGTAAGATTCTATGAAAAAAACGGATTCTCAAAAATTGAAGAAACTAAGATAAATGAACATTTATTATTAACTAATTTTAAAAAACATCTTTGAGGAACTGGTACTGAGAAATCATAAGAATTCACAAAATTAAATTGGATATTCTTATAACGTCTAATATCCTTTTTGAACAAAGGAGAGAGAAAATTGATTATTACACCATCAGATGAGATCTTACAACAATGGGTGGAAGACTATGTACCGAAGAAAGATATATTCTTTTTAGCAGAAGGAGATATCGATAAACTTCAAGGGCATTTGAGAAATGTACTTGTGATGCCAATAGATGAGTTTTTTCAGCATTCGTCTTATACACAAATCGAATTGATGAATAGCTATGAATATTGGAATATTAAAAATGCATCACACGTAATTGTGGCTCAGCAAGCCTGGATTGTCAGCTTAACTGAAGAGATTTGTACGTTCTTGTTACAATGTCAAGTTAAAACAGAACGGGGAATGGTATTGCCAACAACTTTTATTGCAGATTTATCTGATGTACCTAATGCTTACATAATAGATGATTCAGTCGTTTTACAGCGTAGTATGTGGGAAGGCATGTCTCAAAGTAATAAGAAAATGACAATTATAAAAATGGTTGCAGAGTGGTGGGAAGATGGTGTTTGTGAAGAGATACCAGAAAAACTACCTCCGCATTTACTGCCATATGCGAATACTTATGCGACAACTGCAGGCGCCAATTGTTTAGCAGCTACTTTATATGCAGTTAGTGGTGAAGAAAACGATTGGTTATTGCAAGAATGGGTCCACCAGCAAGCTTTATTGAATGGATTGAAGCAATTTGGATATGAGGCGTACGAGCAGAATAAAAAGCTAATTCCAGGTGATGTAGTCGTATGGATAGATAATGATAAAGTAATCCAACATGCATCATATTATGTGGGAAATGGTCTATTTTTCAATAAACAAGGACAAACAATATTCAATGCATGGAAAATTAGGAAGAAAGCAGATTTGATGAAAGACTGGGAATCTACGCAAATGAAGATATATCGTTATTTGAATAAATAACAGCTATAAAACTTGAAGTAGATTCTTAGTAAAGTAATCTGCTTCTCATCTTATTTTTACAAAATATTTGACTTAGAGAGGGAGCTTAATATATGAAAACAATTGGATTAATAGGCGGCATGAGTTGGGAATCGTCAGCAGAATATTATAAGCTCATCAATGAAGAAGTGAAGCATCAATTAGGTGGTTTGCATTCAGCTAAGTGTATATTATTTAGTGTTGATTTTGAGGAAATAGAGAGATTTCAATCAATAGGGGATTGGGAAAGTGCAGGGCGTGTTTTAGCAAATGTAGCAATTTCTTTAGAGAAAGCAGGAGCTGACTTTATTGTTATATGTACGAATACAATGCATAAAGTCATTGATTTGATAGAAGAAAAGATTCAAATACCAATCTTACATATTGCGGATACAACTGCAAATCAGATTAAAGCAAATGGTATTCAGAAAGTTGGTCTACTTGGTACCAAATTTACGATGGAACAGGATTTTTATAAGTCACGTGTGGAGACATATAATATTCAGGTCATTGTACCAGAAGAAGAAGAACGGGCTATTGTCCATCAAATTATATATGATGAATTATGTTTAGGGATTTTAAAAGAATCCTCAAAGAAAAAGTATTTAGATATCATCGATCGACTTGTCGAAAAAGGAGCAAAAGGCATTATTCTGGGCTGTACAGAAGTAGGTCTACTCATAAAACAACAGGATACTAAGATACCTTTGTTTGATACTACTAATATTCATGCAATTGAGTCAGTCAAACGGGCATTGCAATAAGAGTATGCAATTTGAGACTATACTGTAATAAAAAAACGCTTAGCACATGAATGAAATTAAGGAGAAATCGAATGGAAAATAAAGCTTTTATTCTTGAAACCGAAAGATTATATGCGAGGGAACTAGTACAAAATGATTTTCAAGATCTAGCGGATATTTTACAAGATGAGAGAGTAATGTATGCATATGAACATACATTTAATGATCAAGATACACAAAATTGGCTGGATAGACAGCAATCAAGATATCAGGAAAATGGATTTGGATTATGGGCGATTTTATTAAAAGGAACAGATACAGTGATTGGACAAGCTGGATTAACTATGCAACAAGTTGGAAATAGAGAAGTGTTAGAAATTGGTTATTTGTTTAAACATGATTTTTGGCATAAAGGGTATGCAACTGAAATGGCAGAAGCTTGTAGAAAATATGCTTTTAATATTTTAAAAGCTCCAGAAGTATATTCAATAATAAAAGATGATAATATTGCTTCTCAAAAAGTAGCTATGAGAATTGGTATGCACATTGAAGAAGAGTTTATTAAGCAATATTACAATGGCGATATGGTGCATTATCTTTATAAAGTTGAAAATAAGTTGTGACTCCTAATTTGTAGATTAGGAGTTTTTCTATTTTTGTATAAAAATGTTTAAAAAGGTATAACTTCGTGACTATAAATATGATATGATAGCATTTCTCGGTAAAAGGAACCTATCTTTTGAACGATAGTGATAAGCCTCAAATACCTAGTAAAACAAAGATTTAATTTGAAAGGATGTTAAATATGCAATTACATCATAGACTAAAAGTATTTAACTTTTTGTTCTTTGGCATGCTTGCGCTATTTGTTCCGTTTTTACCAGTTTATCTAGGTGAGAGAGGTTTATCGCCAAGTGAGATAGGGCTTGTGGTAGGTACGGGTGGATTTGTAACAATATTTACGCAGCCATTATGGGGATTCATCAGTGATAAGACGAAGACGATTAGAAAAATATTATTATTGTTATTATTTTTAGCTAGTTTATTTGGCTATTTCTTGTTTAGCGTTGATGGATTCTTGCTATTAGTCGTATTTGCGATGTTCGTCTACTTCTTCTTAATGCCGATCGACCCGTTAATGGAAAGTTTGAATTTTACAGTAGCAGAAGCAGCAAAAATTAGTTACGGTTCAATTCGTACATATGGAGCATTAGGTTATGCGGTATTAGCACTTGTTACCGGATATATTATGTCTTACTTTGGCAATAACAGTGTCGGTATCCTTTTTGTTATATTAGGGATTATTGGATTCCTTATTATATGGAAAATGCCCGATGCTCCAACTTCTTCTAAACCAGTTACCATTGCAGGTTTGAAGAGTTTTTTAAGTAATAAACAAACATTATCGTTTTTATTATTAGTATTTATCTGTTCGGTACCTGCTCGTATGAATGAAACGTTTTTAGGCGTTCATATTCTGTCATTAGGTGGAAGTACAAAACTAGTTGGACAAGCATTTTTCATCTCTGCGGCAAGTGAAATTATCATCTTTGCTCTTAGCTTTTGGTGGCTTCGTAGTGGAAAAGAACTACTAATAATAACGATTGCAGCATTTTTCTTTTTTGTACGATTCTTTGTATCAGCGTGGATTACAGACCCGCAAATGTTAGCACTTGTACAATTACTACAAATGCTCACTTTCCCAATTTTTTATACAGCAGCGATTCAGTATTTATATCGTATTGTACCGGTAGAGTGGAGAGCGACAGGGCAAACGGTTTTGGCACTATTATTCTTCGGAATATCAAGTATCGTCTCATCATATGCAGGTGGCTTCCTATATAACTCTCTAACAGGTCAACATTACTATCTAGTGGTCTCTGGGATATCTCTGATAGGTACGATATATGGTTTAGTGTCGTTATTTGTTAATCGTAAAAAGATAACGCTTGATTAGTGAGATGAAAACCTCCCTTTATCTTTTGGTAAATGGAGGTTTATTGTTAAGGAAGTTACTATATTTGATGTAGTAGTAGAAAGAACAATATTTTCCGGTTGCTTTTTCTTTGAAAAAAGAAGTAGCTACTCTTCTCGCTGAAGCACAGCGTGAAAGGAAATATCCAAAAAAGTTGAATTAGTAGGCTAGAGCAATTTGGTCTACTAACCGAACAATCATGTGTTCTTTTAATTCATAAAATAGGCTTTTTTCTCTCTGAAACTTTAAAAAGCATTGCCGAAATAGTGAATATTGTGGTATCTTCATTATCTACGACTGATATTGTACGTCAATCATACATAGGGGAAAATGGAGTTTTTAAAATAAGAAAAAAGGTTCCATTATTATGGATATGAGTACAAGAGATGCAGAAACTGCAATCGATTTGGCAATACCAGCTGATGAATTAGGTTTGTTATTTGATGATTGTCCGACTAGTGGCGAACCTGCTGGTGCTGATAACGGTACACTTACTATTATGGTAGGTGATAATATTCAAAAATGCGAGAAAATTCGTTCAATATTAAAAGTGTTAGGCGAAAAAATTATTACATAGGTGAAAACGGTTTCAGATAAATTGCGAAATTTGTCATAATATGGCGAATCCTTCGAGTGAAGAAAGTTTAGTAGAAGCTTAGATTATTACTAAACAAGTTGGGGTCAAACAAGGAAAAGTAGCAAAATGTTTATAATAAACTAGCTAACCGTGTATTAAATATATTCGAGTAAGATATTTGAACAACCAATATGATAATGCTTTATTTGTATATAACCAAATGTTAGAGGACATTTGGTTATATGCAAGAAAAGAATATCTGAGGAGTACTATCGTTTATTTGATCTACCGACTTTCAATTAAATGAATCTACTAAAACAACAGTAAAATGAGATCTAGATGCAACAGCCGTATGTCAAATACTTGAAGAATGAGCATCTACGGCTATCAGTAGTGGAGATTCAAAGGTGATAAATGAGAAATAGAGGTGGATAACTTGAAAAAATTATTAAGTTGGAAAATACAGTTGATTGTATTAGCACTTGTAGTTGTAGCTGAATTTATAGGGATAAAGAATTTTGACCTTGGTATTGGAGTAGTTGCACTTTTCCCTATGCTTTACGCATTAATAATCGGTGCAGTTATTAGTTTACCTAAATTGAAGTTGTTAAGCGAAAAAGATATGAATATTGCAGCTAACATTTTAGGTATTTCATTTATGTTGTTTGTGGCTAAACTTGGAACTTTGATGGGTCCTTCATTGCCGCAACTAATGGATGCGGGATTGTCGTTAACTCTACAAGAAGTAGGGCATTTCTTTGGGACAATCGTGTTTGGTTTACCAATTGCATTGTTAATCGGGATGAAACGTGAAGCAGTAGGTGCTACATTCTCTATTGACCGAGAGCCAAACCTTGCAATTATTGCTGAAAAATATGGTGCAGATTCACCTGAGGGCCGTGGAGCATTAGGCGTTTATGTGTGTGGTACATTATTTGGTGCAATTTATCTAACTATTTTAGCTAGTGTTCTAGCTAATTCCGGCTGGTTCCATCCAATTTCACTAGCAATGGGTGCCGGTGTAGGTTCAGGAAGTATGATGGCAGCAATGACTGGAGCGCTTGCTATTATTTTCCCAGAATCCGCTAATGATATTGCGCTATTTGCTGGTGCTGCAAACTTAATTACAACAATTGTTGGAACTTATGTATGTATCTTCTTTTCACTACCAGTTACCAATTATCTATACAGAAAATTGGAACCAGTTTTGGGCAGAAGATCTAGAAAAGCTGAAAACAAAGCTTAAGTTCTTTAGAAGTGGGGGAACGGATGTTCATGTTAGATAAAATATATACATTTATTATCATTGGTGCAATTGCAATTATAGGAAACTGGGTAGGCTATGATGTATCACCGATTGATGCCTTACCTGGTATGCTAATAATTGTTGCAATTACAGTATGTGGTTTTGCAATTGAAAAATTATTACCAATTAAATTGCCAGTAGTTATTTGGGTTTCATTTCTTGCGTTGTTAGTGACTTCACCAATTTTTCCGGGAAATGAAACGATTGTAAAAGCAACAAGTCAAATTAATTTCATGGCATTAGCAACACCAATTCTAGCTTATGCGGGTTTATCTTTCGGTAAAGACTTGAAAGAGTTTAAACAGCTTGGTTGGAGAATCGTTGTTATTTCTTTAGTTGTTTATACAGGAACATTCTTATTAGCTACTTTAGTTGCTGAAATCGGCTTTAGAGTTACAGGGAAGTTTCATTAGTAGAAAAAGACCTTTCAATTATCGATTAATCGATAATTTGAAAGGTCTTTTTTTATGAACTAGTAAAAAAGAAAATAGTCGTATAAAGATAGAAATTTCGTTATAGAAATATATACCAATTATTGATACTATTTGATTGGGAGGGGTAGAGATGAGCGTTTATTTAGAAAGATATAGCAATAGATATAAGTCACAAATTGAGTGTTATCAATTAACTGATGAACAATTACAATTTACAGGATCACCAGTAGAATCTATTTTCGTTGCAAAAAGTGATGAGGATCGTTATCCGATTTTAGTTTTAGATGATGAAGAAATAGTGTCTTACTTTGTTTTACATATGAATGAAGGGGTCACTCCTTATTCTAATAATCAAAAAGCTATATTACTTAGAACCTTTTCTACAGATTATCGCTACCAAGGAAGAGGTTATGCGAAACAGTCATTATTAGAACTACCAAAGTTTGTGAAAATGAATTTTCCGGATATAACAGAGGTTATTTTGGCTGTAAATGTAAAGAATATTGCCGCTCAAAGCTTATATCTTAAATGTGGGTTTATTGATGAAGGGGCTAGAATAATGGGGAGTCATGGTGAATTAATCATTATGAGTTTAAAAGTTAATGGAGTAATATGAGATAAATTCAAAGATTATTAGTCTTATTTCAATTACATTTCTTCTTTTTTATAATGGCTCCGAGTAATTTCACTGTAGAGTTTGTTTAATAATTTTCTGTGATAGAAGAGGAACCGCTTGCTTTTAGCTAAGAAAAAAGTAGAAAGAGGAATTCATATGAAAAAAATAATCGTTGGGCTCGGTTTAGTATTGCTCATAGCATATATTAGTCGTGAATTATATGTCACATACCTAACCAAGTCATTATATGAATACACAGATATAACTGGAATTATAGACGAACAATCGCTTGACTACATGTTACTAATAGAGTATCCAGAATTGACTTTATTTGAAACAAGGGATAAACAGCAAGTACAAAAGTCTCTAGAGCAATTACTACAGATGGAAGTTAGACCTGCTGAGCTAGACATAAAGGAAACAGAAAAACATTACAAACTTGTTTTCAGAAATGATGAAAACGATGAAATAATGACGTTTATTTTATATGATAATAAATATGCAGAAATGCGGAGTTACATGGGCGCTATCGGAAGTACGGCGTATATTCGAACGGTAGATGATGCATTTTTTGAACAATTTTATCCGTTAATGTCTAAATGAGGCCAATTAAGAATCGAGGGCTATTCTTACTTACTCGCCAATTGAAAAATAAGCACAAAAGCAAAGAGCACCTTTCCAATTACAGGAAAGAAGCTCTTGCTTTATTTAAAAGATAAGCAGATTAAATGTGTACTTAGCAGAACAATTACTCAACCATTGTTCCGTTCTTAGCATAGTTAACATACCAAGAAAATGCTTTTTCTAGATTATGAGGTGTTTGGCTATTACCTGTTTTTTCTACGGCATCATTATAATACGCCCATAGTTGTTCTTTGAAATCAGGATGTGCACAATTTTCAATGATTAAAGGCACGCGTTCTTTTGGAGCTAAACCACGTAAATCAGCTACACCTTGCTCAGTAATCAAAACATCAACATCATGTTCCGTGTGATCTACGTGTGAGACCATGGGAACAATAGATGAGATAGTACCACCTTTAGCATAAGATTTCGTTACGAAAATGCCTAATCTTGCATTTCTGGCAAAGTCACCAGATCCGCCAATACCGTTCATCATACGGGTACCAGAGACATGTGTTGAATTGACATTACCGTAAATATCAGCCTCTAGTGCAGCGTTAACTGAGATTAGACCCAAACGACGGATTATTTCAGGTTGATTAGTAATTTCTTGTGGTCTTAAGCATAGTTTATCAGCGTACTTGTCCATATTTTCAAACACTTCTTTACCTAATTCCTCAGATAATGTAATTGAAGTAGCCGATGCAAATGTTACTTTTCCTGCATCGATTAAATGAAAGACAGCATCTTGTAGAACCTCAGAATATATTTCTAAATCTTCAAATTCTGAATCTTGGAATCCTTGTAAGACAGCATTTGCTACTGAACCAACACCAGATTGAATTGGAGCAAGTTTAGAAGTTAATCTACCGGCCGTAATTTCATCTCGTAAGAAATTAAGTAGATTATTGGCCATAATATCTGTTTCCTCATCAGGCGGCACAATTAAAGAAGGAGCATCAGTATTTTCTGAAATGACAATAGCTTTAATTTTTTTAGGGTCAATTTTAATACCAATTTCTCCAATACGATCTGTAGCACTTATCACTGGGATTGGACCACGCTCACCTTGCTTTTCAGGCACATAAATATCATGAATACCAATGAAAGAATCAGAGCATGAGATGTTTAATTCTACAATAATATTTTCTGCATAATCTGCAAGAATCGGTGAGTTTCCAACTGAATTTGTAGGAATTAAATAACCATCCTTCGTAATAGCACATGCCTCAATGATAGCAAACTTAATTGGTCCATAAATATTTTGTCGGACTAATTCAGCAACATGAGAAAGGTGACCGTCAACATAAAGAACTTCACCTTTATTAATGAGGTTTCGTAAAACAGGTTCTCCTTGATATGGTCCACGTTTACGAATAACGCCAGCTTCAGCCAAATAACGGTCTACTTCAGGGCCAAGAGAGGCTCCTGTATAAACATCGATTTGGAACTTTTCGTTTTTGGCACGTTCTACTAGTGCTAGTGGTACAACCTTTGCATCCCCAGCACGAGTAAATCCACTCATCCCAACTACATCCCCGTCTGAAATTAGTGCTGCAGCTTCTTCAGCAGAAACAACTTTGTCCGCTAATTCCTTCAAACCTAACCGTTTCTCAATCGTTGCTTTCATCTTAACTCCTCCTAAGTGCTTCATTTTCTACAGTCTTTATCCATAGCAAGGATGATTCAAAAACCACCATATGATTCATATATTCGAGACAAGAGTAAAATATGACTAAAAAACAGAAATAAATTAAACTTTTTTGAAAAGTATATTCTTTATTCGAGAATTTGCTTTACTATAGATGACATAGGGAATATATACGAGATATTAATATAAAGGTTATTGATATAGTTTATGATAAGTTCGCAAATGCTATACTGTAATGGAAGAGGAAAAGATTACAATAGATGTGGAAGAATCTCTTTAATTCACATTCAATTGCTGAATTGTTTACATTATTGGTGATTGGCTGGAATGCTGGATATCTTTTTTCTTTCTATATTGATAAAAAAAGAAAAGCTAAAACATAATGAACTTACAATTTAACCTTAGAAAGTAGTCAAGTCTTAATAGTGCTAGAAATGTACCTTCTAGTAAAAATAAAAACCTGAGCAATGAGCCCAGGTTTTTATTTATTATTTATTCATTAACCTCATGATGAAACTCACAAAGAAAATTAATATGATAGAACCAATTAAAGCTGGGATAATATAGAAGTCACTTAGCGTTGGACCCCATTGCCCTAATAAAGTTCCTCCTATCCAGGCACCAATAATACCTGCGATAATATTACCTATAACTCCTCCTGGAATATCCTTACCAAGAATTAAGCCTGCCAACCAACCTAAAACCCCACCAATTATTAGATACCAAATAAAACCAAACATATATAAACCTCCCTATAATCATGGTGTACTTATTCCCGGTAAAATAAATATGAAACATAAATTGTAATACTTGAATGAAATATTTTAATAGTAGTTGAATGAAGTAGAGTGGAAAAAATTAGTGATAACTAGGAAAGCGAAAATGGTACATAGAAAAAATGGGGGAAAAGTGCTGTTTTATCTAAAGAAGTGTTTTTAGTCTAGGCTGTTTTCCTATATATTGTTGCTCTCTTGAAAATACTGATTATGGTTGAATATAATGCATTTTCAGGAGGCGTTCAATAATGTGGAGATATGTCTATGAAGCAGTCGGAGAATTAAAAAAACAGATCAACTAGCCTTATTTAAGGCGATGAAACAAGACCTATATCCAAAAGAAGAAAATAAAATGGAAAAATTACTTCCTAAGATCAAGGAGTCTCGTTTTTAGTTTGGTTTAGGTTGTCTTCATTGTGGAAGTACTGCCATAAAAAGTAATGGGAAATACCGTTCTAGGCAAAGATATTTATGTAAGGATTGTGGAGAAACATTTAATGATATGACAAATACGCCTTTTTCAGGTTCGCGTTATCTGGAAAAATGGATTAAATACATTAAAATGATGATAAAGGGTGTTACATTACCAAAGATTGCAGGCTCTTTAAAAATTCATATATCTACCGCATTTTATTCATTAAACACACCACTTTTTGATTGATATAATCCCCTTAATGATGGAGTTTATCCTTGTGTATCGGAAGAATATATTCAGGTTCTTTAGTTAAACTTTTGATTCACGAAATACCAAATCAAAAATACAGAATTTAATCTACACGTTTTGTAGATTAAATTTTCCTTTTAGTTAAAACAGCAACAATCTTTGAGAAAATAGCCTTTCTCAAAGATTGTTGCCATTGATTTGGCTATCTGATCCAACTCTAGGTATTGACCAGATTATTTAATAATGGAAGATGTTGTTAGTAATGAAACTCTCAGTTATTCTATCTACTAAGCAATCGAAGATGATAAAAAAAGCCGACAAGTTTTTTAATAAAACCCATCGGCTAAGCAAGATAATTTGTGGTGTGTTTTCAAAATGAAATTTTATTATAGTTTTTCAGTCACTAATTTACTTCGCTGCTTTGCGTGCAATTTTTTCATTACAAGTCTTGCTATAGGTTGTGCAACTAGCAACTCAATCCAAAATGCTACACCAAAGTTTCTAAACCAACTGTGAAAGAAGTTTTGGAAAGGTTCTATGTTTATTTGTTTCGTACCAACCCAAGCTCCTATGATAGTCATAAGAATAGATATGACTGTAACATTCAAAAGGGTATTTAATAGAACTCTGGCATTAAATCCATCTGTTGGTCCTACGAATTTCGGCAGAATTTTGCCAACTAAAGGTCCTGCAACTAATCTAACTATCAAAACAACAATAATCCACAAAAATGGAATTATTTTTAGAGTTTCTAAATAAGTTTCTTTACTGAATCCTAGTTCCAGCCCTACAATTATCGGGCCGATTGTGTTTGCTGAAATAATTGAGATAATCAGTAGAAACACTATTCCTTCTTTTGGATTTTGAGGAAGTCGATCTTCTTTATACATACTAATACCCTCCGAAAATAATATTCAAGATGGTAGACGTATCTTTCGACATATATTTTCAGTGAAAAATTAATTCACCAATATCTCTACACACTTACTTTAATAAGTTTAACTCGTTTTCAGATGAATTCCAGTCTTGTATTATTCACATATTTGTGAGCAAAATCATTGTCGAGGAAATTGATTCTCCTACATTTTTGGCAGTATTAGATGTTGTATTATCGCCCGTTATGTGATTAACAACAATCTTTGCGAAAACAGCCTTAGTCTAAGAGTGCTAGGTGATTTTAAATACTTTGGCATTTTTTAAAAAGTGGAAAATACAAAATTATCCAAAATGGACACATTTCTATATATGCCACTTTGTGCGTTCTTGTCATTTGCCTTTTTCATCGCATAATATGAAGTTGTGTTTTTTGCCTTTTTATTAATAACTACCTTTGCAGTTTGAACTGCAATTATATGACTTCGGAATTTCTCTACAGATACACAAAATGGACCATTTTCCCTCAACTATTTTCCTTTGCTTCTTCCTTATAAGATTTACACCAAAACTTCACAAGTTTTGAGTCTTTTCCACTTGCATTTATTTATTTGATTTGCTAGTATAACTAACGACCGTTCGTTCGGGTAAATTAATTGAGGTGACATTATTGAAAAGCGATGAAATTAAGGAGGCAGCTCTTAAATATTTCACAATTCATGGTTATGAAGGAGCATCCCTTTCTATAATAGCTGAGGAAGTCGGCATGAAAAAACAATCTATTTACTCCCATTTTAAAGGAAAAGATGATCTTTTTTTGCAAGTTTTACGAGATGCGAAAGAGACAGAACTATCTTCAAAACTTCAATATTTCAGTAAAGGTGATAAAAAAAATCCCGAAAAAGTTTTGTACGGATTTCTAAAATTGATCATCAATCTTTTCCAACAAAATGAGCAGTTAAAGTTTTGGCTACGAATGTCTTTTTTTCCACCAGCCCATCTTGAAAAAGTAATCGAACAAGAAGTTATTGATATCGAGGAAAAGGTGCAGAGGGTACTGGAAAGAAATTTTCAGGATTGGATTAATGATAAATTAATCATTGGTGAGTCAGCTGAAACGCCGACTTATGCTTTCTTAGGAGTAGTCGATTCCATTTTGCTGGAACTTGTTTACGGCAATGATGAAAAACGGCTAAAGGATAAATTAGAAGCCTCTTGGACAGTGTTTTGGAGGGGAATATCACATCATTGAATCATACAGAAAGAGGTGTTATTACATGAAGAAACCAATAAAAGATCAAAAAGCAGTATTAATAATTCTGCTTAGCAATATATTCATTCCGTTTCTTGGAATAGGGCTTATCATCCCCGTTATGCCGTCCTTTATGAATATCATGCATTTATCAGGAAGTACGATGGGCTATCTTATTGCTGTATTTGCGGTAGCACAACTGATTATGTCACCATTTGCAGGGCGTTGGGTTGACCGTTACGGCAGAAAGAAAATCATTACACTCGGATTATTCCTTTTTGGTATTTCAGAACTAATCTTTGGTGTAGGTACTCACGTATCGGTACTTTATTTATCAAGAATCCTAGGGGGGATTAGTGCCGCCTTTATTATGCCAGGTGTTACTGCATATGTTGCAGATATTACATCAGTTCAGGAACGGCCAAAAGCAATGGGCTATATTTCTGCCGCTATTAGCACTGGTTTTATTATAGGACCTGGTATTGGTGGTTTCATCGCTGAATATGGTATACGCTTGCCATTCTTCTTTGCGGCAGGCATTGCTTTTTTAGCATGCATTTCATCAATGTTTATTCTAAAAGAGCCGTTAACAAAAGAACAACTTGCTGAAAACTTCGATAATAATAAGCAAACAAACTTTATAGGCGATTTAAAAAAGTCACTTAATCCGGTTTTCTTTATTGCATTTATCATTGTATTTGTGCTGGCGTTCGGTTTATCAGCATATGAAACAGTTTTTAGCCTATTTTCTGATCATAAATTTGGCTTCACGCCGAAAGACATTGCAGCAATTATTACTATAAGCTCAATCTTTGGTGTAGTTGTGCAAGTATTTATGTTCGGAAAATTAGTAGATATTCTTGGTGAAAAGAAATTGATCCAATTATGTTTAATTGTAGGTGCTATACTGGCGGTGGCTTCTACCATGATCTCTAGCTATTTGGCAGTACTGACAGTTACTTGCTTTATCTTCTTAGCATTCGACTTGCTTCGCCCAGCATTGACGACATTTTTATCCAAAGCAGGCGGAAAAGAGCAAGGATTTGTTGCTGGAATGAACTCAACCTATACGAGCTTAGGTAATATTGTCGGACCAGCAATGGCCGGAATACTATTTGACGTAAATATAAACTATCCATATCTTTTCGCAGCTGTTATTTTGGTCATCGGTCTAGGTTTTACATTTATTTGGAAAGAAAATAAATTAGCAGAAAGCTTAGCCGAATAATTAGATAAGCTTGAGGCACCTTCTGAAGATGTGAACTGAACCTCGAATAATGGACACTTAATAAGTGATCCTATTCGGGGTTTAGTTTATGTCTTTTTTATTTACTTATATGGACAAACTGTACTTGTTGCAGTTGTCTGTATGAAGGCAAATATAGGTTAGACATTATCGATATTAAAAAGTTTTTTGTAATCTTGGAGTTACTGCCCAATGAAAAATGAAAACTTTAGATTGCAAAATCAAATAGCAGCTCAAAATTGAGACTGAAGTAAACGCTTGAACAACTATAACAGAGTACTCACATCTGGCAAGTGATTTAGAGAAGTTACGACATGACATTTTAGTTTTATTTAATGCTACAAAAGGGATTACCAAACGTTAAATTGGCGAAAATAGATATGAATAGCTAAACGATTCTATCTATTAGGAGTGTAGCGTATGACACATGAAGAGCACGAATTTATTGTGGCACTGCAAGACGAATATTTCAGAAGTATGGAACGCAAGCATGAAAACGGACAGCTAACGTATGAACAATTTGCAAAATTATCCTTGAAAATAGCCGAATGGACTCAGCGGCTATATGAATTTGAGGTATTGGAAGATGAGCCAGATTGAAATAGAAGTAAAAATCATTTAGGGCACCATTAAACGTTTCGATTTTACGACAACGTTGGAATCACACCTTGAATCACACTTTGCTGATTTTATTGAAGGCCTTTGTTATATATCTTTCTACATATGTTGCTCGATAAAAAGTATTGTCTCTTTTACTTTATCCATAGCATCTGACTCAATAGAAGTTGCAGCTTTCATAGCGGTTTCTAATTTTTTTAAGACACTGTCGCTAAATTTTCGCTATCTTCCTTTTCCTGTAAATTGAGTAATGCGCTGAATTTTTTGTTGTATGCTCTCTCGCATTACTTTCGTTACATGTAAATATATTTCCGTTTTGGTTTAAGAGATGACATACCATACGTAAAAAATTCGCTGTTATATTCCAACTCAGTCTGTATGTTACTATCTCAGAAAACAAAGAATACCACAACCAGAAAGGCTGTGGTATTCAATACATAAGATATATTACTTTCTCAACGCGACAGCTGGCTCAGTAGAAATTAACTTGTGGCTTGTTATTATACTTATTACAATTACAACAACAACTGTGGAAAGTATTGAAAGTAAGATTTGTAATGGGGTAATACTAATAGCCAAATTGAAAATCATACCGACTAAATAAGTACAGCCCAAAAGGACAGTTTGAAAAACAGCTGACATTGTTGCTAAAAGTAAATTTTCACTGACAAACATTTTTCGAATTGTTCCTTTATTATATCCCAAAGCGGACAGTAGCCCTATTTCCTTGTATCTTGAATTTTGTAGTTTAATCAGTAATACGGAACTGATAAACAAACCAATTGATAAGATTAATATAGAAACGATCAAGAACAAACGGCTAAGATTGTTAAATGTATTTTGCAAAACTTCTACTTCTTTGGCTGCAGTTTTACTATCTACTTTTTTGTTAGCAAGCATTTGACTGACTGAAACAATATCTTCAAAGTTCTTAACATCATAACTAATTGAGTAGTTTTTTTCTTTCTTAATATTTCTATAAAATTCCTTTTCGATATCGGAGCTTACAAAGAAATCATCGTAGTCTGCGTTAAAGATGCCGCTTATCGTAAGCGTATATTTTTGATCGCCATAATTTAAGGTAACTTCTTTACCAAGCATATTACTAATATCATTTTCAAATTTTTTAGCGAGGCTCGGACTAAGTGCTATTTCCTTTTCACCTATTTTGGGCATAGCACCATATGACATCTTTTCAGTAGCCTTTGCCATTGGGTATTTTTCTGCTAAAGCTTTAGTTTTATCGCCTATCAATAAAGTAACATCCGTAATTTTGTATTGGTAATACACATTTTCGATACGCTCATCGGATTTCAACAATTTAATAACTGTTCCATCATCCTCACCTTTAATATAACCGTTGTTAAAGGCAGTGTTTTTATCTTGAAAATCCGAAATATTCTTGTCCATTATATTCCCAGAAGATAAAGACAACATAAATACTAGTATACCGATGGAAATTGCCAAACTGACAGCCATATAGCGTGTAATATGCACTTTGAAGTTTTTAAGCCCTCGCTTGAAAGCAGATACTTTAATGGCGTTATTTAATCTGAGTTTATCATCACTAAAAATATCTTTTTGAGAGTCGGTATCTTTTGCAATAATTTTCCCTTTCTCAATATGAACGACTTCATCTGCAAAGCTACAAATCTTTTGGTCATGCGTAATCACAATCACCAAACGTTCTTTTGAAATCTCTTTTAAAAGTTCCATAATTTCAATGGAATTTCTACGGTCTAATGCTCCTGTTGGTTCATCCGCCAAAATTATACGAGGATTACTAATCAAAGCTCTTGCAATAGCAACTCTTTGCTTCTGACCACCCGAAAGATTTTCGATTTTTTCATCAGTCTTTTGAGATAAACCTATTTTATTTAGTAGCTCTTTGGCATTTTCTCTATTTTCCTCTTCACTTAAAGTATTTAGTTCACAAGAAAGCAAAATGTTTTCAAGAACAGTATATCCACTTAAAAGATGGTAGTTTTGAAAAATAAACCCTATATTTTCTCTGCGATACGCACACAATTCATCGGCATTCATTTTGCTGATAGAAGTACCACAAACCGTAATATCACCGCTGTAATCACTGTCAAAGCCTGCAACCATATTAAGCAGAGTGCTTTTACCGGAACCCGATGCACCTAAAAGGCAAACAAGTCCTTGGCTTGGAAAGTTAAAACTTGTATCATCAAAAATAAGTGAATCACCATAGTTTTTTGTTAGATTTTTTATTTCGATCACTATCTGTCACCTGACTTCAAAGCTGTGGTTGTCTTAGTCATTATGAAGGTAATAGTAGTTGTAACGTAAGCAGCAACGCCTACTAAAGCAATGAATAGCACGCCCGAAATAAACATCTTAGAATTTAAAATACTTGCGTTGAACAAGTTTTTGGTAGCTATATTTATAAGGGGGGATGTAACAAGCATTAATAGAATTGCTGTCATGAATTCTGTTAGCTTTTCCGTCAAGTTAAGCAGACTAAAATGAGCAGTATTAAAGCCGCTGACCTTATAAATTGCATATTCTCTCTTTCTCATAAAACCTGTAATCAGAGAAATAGCAATCACCATAACGACAGCCAAAATCCCTATGAACATACTTGCTGATCCTGACTGTTCTGTTGTTTGCTCATTTAATCTAACAATATCCTCGACAAGTTCAAATTGACCAAGAGGTACAATGCCTTTTTCGTTAAGCTCGTCTTTAATGGCGATCATATCAGCTGGTGCCTTTGCTCGTATAAGAAAATTCATTGCATCATTTTCAATTCCTGCTTGTCTTCTCAAATCATCAAGTGCAGTTTTGCTGAAGAAGAATGAGTCATCAACGGTAAACTCTGTCATTTTCCCTTCATATTCAGAATAGATAGTATTATCTGCAACACCTACGATTGTTACGGTAATGGATGCTTCTTTTATAACAGGTTCACCTGTATCCCAATTGTATATACCGCTGCTAAAATCAATTTCTTTGCCAATTGCTTGCTCGTTTGATATGCCCATTGATTTAACAAAACTTTCTGGTACAACAACCTCGTTGTCTTTGCCAGTAGGCATTTTCCCTGCTAACAACTTATTGATTGACGGGGCTTGACCTGTTCCTTGTATTGGATATTCATTCCCGCTAACAGTTATTTTTATATTATCAAACGCTTGTAAAAAAGCAGTGAAATCAACACGCTCATCGCTTACATATTGATCATATAAGCCATCAATATCCTGTGATACATCTGCGTTCGGCTTTTCTTCCTGATTATCGTCGGTGCCTCCTGCACTGGTAAAACTGCCAACTATACTAATATCTTTAAGTCCTTCGCCATAAGTATCAATTAGTTTGTCAAAATCACCTTGACTGCTACTCACGATTGTCCCACTTACAGTTGTAAGCAGAAGGATACCTGCAATCATTAGAGAAAGGGCTGATACTAAAAATCGACCAAATTTACTTTTAACATTCGATTTAGTCATTGAAAAAGCGTTTTTAATTGATAAGCGATGACTTTCATCGTATGTGAGTTTTTCTGTTTTCGTTACATTTTTTTGTGGTGATGCAACAAATTCTCCCTCATCTAAATCTATAACTTTTGAGTCATTGTCAATTAAATTGACATCGTGGGTTACAACGATAACTGTTCTGTTTTTAGAAATTGCTTTTAAAAGATCCATTGTTGTTTCAGAGGTTTTTTCATCTAGTGCACTTGTTGGCTCGTCAGCGATAATCACCTTTGGGTTTTTCATGAGCTCTCTTGCGATGGCAACACGTTGCTTTTGACCGCCCGAAAGAGAGTTCACTTTTCGATGTGCAAGGTCAAATATTTTGAGTTCTTTTAAAATCTTATTTGCGTTTTTTTGATTTTGTCTATTTTTTAAGTACTGAGGCAACAATACATTCTCTAAAACCGATATATCTTCTAGTAAATTAAAATCCTGCCAAACAAATCCAAAGGTATTATTGTAAAAATAGCTTTTTTCACTAGATGTTAATTCTTTAATATTCTTGCCGCAATAGTAAACCTCTCCATCAAAATCTTGTTCCATACCGCTGATAATTTTCAAAAGAGTCGTTTTACCACTACCTGATGCACCAACTATAAAATTTAGCCCTTTTCCCATTGTAAAGGAAATATTATCCAAAGTGAATTCGCCGTTGTATTGTTTCGAGACATTCTTAATTTCAAACATTTGTTTACTCCTATCTACTATGTTAGTTATTTATTAATTAATTACTTTTTTAGAACATACATTTTTTGTTCAACTGAACTTGTGTCACCATTGTATAAAAAACGATGTTAAATCTTAGTTAAGTGGATTTCTTAGTATTGAAGTAAATGCTTAACAGAGATTTAACACACACTTACAGTACAATATAAAGAGAGGTGATATTCGATGAGAATACTTATTGTTGAAGACGAGCTTGATTTGCAAGAAGCGATTGCAGATGGGCTTAGAATAGATGGTTATGCAGTTGATACCTGTGACAACGGTGGAGATGCTTACGAACTTTTATATGAAGTAAATTACGATTTGGTTGTACTTGATTTAAATCTCCCGAAAATGGATGGGCTAGAGGTTTTAGAAAAGATAAGAGATGAAAAACCTGAATTAAAGATACTTATTCTCAGTGCAAGAAGTAGTGTTAATGACAAAGTGAAGGGCTTAGACATAGGAGCTAATGATTATTTGGCGAAGCCATTTGATTTTGCCGAGTTGGAGGCAAGAATACGAAATTTGTTAAGACGAAAATTTGTACAAGAAAGTAGTATGCTTTCATGGGGTGAAATTAAGGTGGATTTATCAAAGCGTATAGCAGTTGTTAACGAGAATGAAATTGCACTTACAAAAAAAGAATTTGCATTGTTTGAGTATCTTTTGCTTAACAAAGACAGGGTGGTTAGCCAAGAAGAACTGATTGAACATGTTTGGGATCAGCATGCAGATAGCTTTAGTGGTGCTATTCGGGTTCATATTGCCACTCTCCGAAAGAAGCTAAAAGCTGTTTTAAAATATGACCCCATTGGAACTAAAATTGGGGAAGGTTACTTTTTATCTGAAAAGAGTGATAATTAAAATGCTTAAAAAAATGCCAATTCGTTTACGGCTTACTGTTATGACTGTTGCTCTCCTAACTGTTTGTTGTGTAGGACTTACCTTAATATTAAATTTTTCTGCTATTAAAATGGCTACAATAATAGATGCAAGTGCCGTATTACCGGCACAAGAGGTCGGCGAAGAAGGATGGATTGATGAAAGCACTCCAGCAGTATCGAGCGGTATGGCCCCTAGCATTTCATCAGAGGCTTCTCAAAAAGCAAAAATAGATTTTAGAATTCAAAGTATTATTTACATGCTTTTAGTTATTGATATCGGGGGATTATTAACCTATTATCTTTCGGGGAAGGCATTAAAGCCTCTTAATACGCTAAATGGTCAAGTGAAAAACATAAATGTGCATAATTTATCTGAAACATTATCTGTGCCACCTACAAAAGATGAAATTGCAGAGCTTTCTCTAACATTCAATGAAATGACGGATAAGTTGAATAATGCTTTTATGATGCAACAAAGATTTTCTGCAAGTGCCGCCCACGAGCTTAAAACACCTCTTGCTGTGTTACAAACAAAAGTTGATGTATTTAAGAAGAAAAAAATACATACAACCGAAGAATATGATGCTCTTATTAACGTTATTGAGAAGCAGACGAAACGCTTGAGAGAACTCGTCGGTAACCTTTTAGATATGACGAATATGGACGATGGCGTTGAGCAAAGTAGCATTTGCGTAAAGGATATTTTTGAGGATATTATTTCCGAGCTTTCACACATCGCTAAAGAAAAGAATATTACAATGACCTTAGATTGTGATAATTGCGTTGTTTTTGGAAACACCGAACTATTGTATCGTGCTTTTTACAACCTTGTGGAAAACGGAATTAAGTACAATATTGATGGCGGCAAAGTTGAAGTCATTGTAAACAGATTAAGTAAGGAACAGGTTTCGATCAAAATTATAGATACTGGCATCGGCATTGCCGACGAATACAAAAAGAAAATATTCGAACCTTTTTATCGTGTTGACAAATCACGCTCCCGTCAACTGGGTGGTACAGGCTTAGGTCTTTCCACTGTTGACAGCATTATCAAAAAGTATAACGGTACGATTACTGTTACTGATAATGAAAGTAACGGAACTTGCTTTAATGTAATTTTGAACATAGGATCTAAAGCAAAAAAAGTACTTGATTAAAATCACCTCACCTCTAGAGATTTCTAAGAGTGGAGGTGATTTTTAATTGGATATTTGTATTAATGTCAGTAAACAGATATATTTCAGTTGTAGTTTTGAATTACGATGGCCTACACTATTCATAATGTAGGTTAAATCAACACCGGGGTAACAGAAATAGTTTTAAACCCTCATGAAAGATTCAAAATTGTACTTGACCCGCAAATCTATGAATTTACGAATTACTCGAAGTATCCTTAACTTTGGAAAATAGTGAAGTGCTATTAGATGCAGAACACGTAGCCAAATGTTTAGGTTTTAGACAATTCAAAAATTACAAACAGTATGTCCGATTTGAAACCATTAATAAATTAGCATTTATAGCATCTAACGAAACTGCAGAACGATTTCAAGAGTGGTTAGCGATCGATGTTATTCGATCTATCCGAAAACACGATGCATACATGACACCTCACACTATTGAACAAGTGTTATTAGATCCCTACACAATCAGCAAAATCTGATAGATAAGTCTTAAGAAATATCCCATTTTTATTGATGGAATATTCTAAAAACAGTCTATATGTAATAACTTCAGTTATTACCATTTGTGCTATAATTAGCTCTAAGAGAGTTGGGTGCTTATGGGAGAAAATATAAATAAAGCATTGTCAGATGAGCTAAATAAGAAGTCTCGAAAATTAATTGAGTTAGCTAAGAAAGAATTGAAGTTAATTGATAATAGCGAAGTAATTGAATTAGAAAAGATTAGAGAAGAAAAGATTAAACTACAACAAGAAATCAAAGCATTAGAACAAGTGTTATTTTAAATAACTAAGTCACATCAAAATGGTGTGGCTTTTTCTTGTATCAAAAATATATTAATGACAGACATTTTCTTATCACGATATGATTAAAAGGTGGAGGTGATATTTATGAAGTGTAAGTATTGTAAAAGTTCGATGGCGGAACAAGAAAACGAAAGAATAGGAAATCGTTACTGTAAACAACATGTATGTGTGAATGATGAATGCAAAGCAGCTTTCAAAGAAATTAGAACTATTAGAGGTGTACGAGTACCTGTAGAAGATTGTTGGCTTAAGCAAGAAACAGCTGAAGCTGAATAGTTATTATAAGAGCATCCAATGGGATGCTTTTTATTTTGCTCTGACACAAACGAATGCTTAGTTGACCAAATCCCCTTATTGGATGGCGATCGTTTGTTTTAGGGTGAAATTTTGAAAAATTATTGTTATTAAACATATAAATAATGTACAAACTTCTAATGCTTCACATTCGTATAGGGAAAAGAGAAATGGATTAAAAAAATTCATATGTAAAAGAAGTCAGTAAGGTTTATGAGATAATAAATCAAATTAGAAATGATCTTGAAAATGAAGAAGATATGAACGTTCGTACAAATAAAGTTATCAAAAAATCATTGCAAAATATGCTTTAATTTTAGTAGAGGTAAAACAAATGCATAGCTATTTTAATAGATTAGATTCTCCTTTTTGTTTTGTACATGAGCATCAATTTATGCTTAAAGCACTTTCTGAGTATGTAAAAGCGACCGAGGATATAGTTGCTGCTATTAAAGTGGAATCGCGAGTTTTTACAGAAGAACCATATTTAATTGCTCTTAAGGAACAAAATAATGCGACTGAAAAAATATCTAAAGTTGCAAAGCTTTTAATCTAATTAACCAGATAACTAGCATGAAATAAAAAAACCACTATAAAGTGGCAAATGATTAAAACCATTATCTCTAGTATAATTTTAGTAATCGCATGCCCATGCCGTACCTAACCATACACAATTTACTCCTAAAGTAGAGGTATCAGTTGTAGTTGCGGACACAGATGCAGATGTTGCACCGAAAAGTGCTGCAGCAAATAGAAGCATACCTAGTTTCTTTTTCATATTAATCACCTCCCTTGTTAGTATTATACATTATTATTTGGAAAAATATAGAATAAATTTGATTGTTCTGTTTTTTAGAGAGTGAAATAACGTTTATTAAATATGTAATATACTTACTTCTTACTATTGCTAATATGGAAATTTAGAATAATTTATAAAAATGTATTTTCGATTGCCTATCGTTCTTTATCGTGTTCCGTTGCATGTTATGCACAAAATTGTATTGTAATCTATTTCGGAAAAATCACAAGAAAATCACATGAGAAGTGAAAAAGGGTGAAATAAAACGAAAGTACATATACAATAAGAAGGTGAAAACCCTTATAAATCAAGGAAAATAAATAGATATGAAAGAGGATGAAAATATGAATGCTTACGAAGAATATATGTTAGGTATTGTAAAACCAATGCGTGAGGAGTTAGTTAATGTTGGATTTACAGAGTTAGTGACGCCTGATGAAGTTGCTGATCATGTACAAGAATCTAAAGGTACTTCATTAGTAGTGATTAACTCAGTTTGTGGTTGTGCCGCAGGTTTAGCAAGACCGGCTGTTGCAGCAGCTCTTGAAGCAGCTGAACATAAGCCAGATCATTTAGTTACTGTATTTGCTGGACAGGATAAGGAAGCTACTGCACAAATGCGTAGCTATTTTGAGGAAGTGTTACCAAGCTCTCCTTCTATTGCACTATTAAAAGATGGTCAGTTAGCTTATTTCATCCCACGTGAACAAATCGAGGGATTCGCGATGGAACAAGTACGTGATCATTTAGCAGGTGTGTTAGATCAAGTATGTGCGAAATAACAACGATTGTTACCACTGCAGCAAGACCGGATGCATTATTGAAGCAACTTGCTGAACGAGCATGTACCACGTTAAATGTACGTTTTGTTGAGCGGAAAAAGCGTGGTATTGCGAAAATGGCAACATTATATAATGCAAACGTTATAGTTGCGGGGAAAAATCGCTATGAATATCATGCGTTAGGGGCAGATGCTCCTTTCTTTTTCCATCCTAGTTCTGCTGCATTTCGTTTGAAACGTGCAGCTAGAGGGGAAATAGATACCTTTTTAGCAGCATGCCAGTTGAATGAGGGCGATACCTTTCTTGATTGTACATTAGGGATGGCAACAGATAGTATGATGGCGGCCTTTGCGGTAGGTGAATCAGGCAAAGTCATCGGTTGTGAGGGTAATGCAAATGTTGCATTCATCGTAAGCGAAGGGATGAAGCGCTACGATATAACGGATTTACCACTTCTTTCTTGTATGGAACAAATTGAAGTCGTTCATTCGGTAGCATTGGATTATTTGAAATTACAGCCGGACAATAGCTTTGATGTAGTCTATATGGACCCAATGTTCGAAGAAACGATTGAAGAGTCTACAAGCTTTCAACCTCTTCGACAAGCAGGTCTTCACGAAGGTTTATCAGATGAATGGATGGCACAAGCAGAACGTGTTGCTAATAGAAGAATAGTATTAAAAGCGCACTTCCGTTCTGATTTATTTGAGCAATATGGCTTTGTTCGAGATACCCGTTTGTCGTCAAAATTTCACTATGGAATTAAGGAAGTAACATAAAATGAGCTGTTATTCACGGAATCAAAATCGGTGAATAGCAGCTTTTTTATAATAAAATATGTCTAATATTTACCTATTAATCATGAATTATTTAAAGAGAAATGTTAATTTTTATATACTAAATGCCTATTAAATAATAAAATGTAAATAGGGAATGGCACTAAAATATCACCGTAATTAACTTTTTTGGTATTTTTTTCAATAGAAATCAAAAAACAATATTTTCTTTGAAAACACTAGCTCTTTGTGAAGTGGGGGAGAAAGATTTGAAACTTGGCAATAGAATTAAACGAATCAGACTTTTAAAGGGGTTAAAACAGGCGGATATTTGCCACGGAATCATCTCGCCAACCCATTACAGCAATATTGAGAATTGCAGATATACCCCTTCTATTGATACACTCAAGTTACTAGCCGGTAGACTTGAAGTGCCGGAAAGATATTTTCATAATATTTATGAAGATACAACTGAAATGCAAAATATCTTATCCACCCTGGAATCTAAAATTGAAAAGGAGAGTGTTGAAGAAGTCCGGCAATTTTTGGACTTACATCAAGTTCAATTTCGATACATAGCTTCCATCCGTCAAGAATTTTATTTCTTGTTGCTAAAGTTTTTGGCATTGGTGAAGTTTGGAGAAGACGAACAAGCGTTTGAGTTATATGAAAGTGGAATAGCAACAGTAGATATTGATGAATCCCAGCTTTATGTAGCAACACGTCAACTATATTCATATGTAACTGCTGTTTATCATTATTATATTGGGAATTATAGAAAGAGTGTTGAGTATTTTAAAAAGATATTACAACTACATGAAGACCCTTACATGATTGCACGAACGTCATTTAATTTAGCTTTGTCTCATTATCATTTATGCTTATTTGAAAGGTCTTTGAAATACGCTAATGATGCGAAAAATATTTATTTAACTCTTCATGAATGGGAGAAAGTTGGAGATTGTTATAATATCATTTCAGCTTCATATCGAGAACTGCATGAGTATTCTGAAGCTGAAACTTATATAGAAAAGGGATTTAATATTTGCCAAGAAGAAGTTCTAGGTTTGAAATCACTTTTACATCATAATTACGCAGTAGTTCTCTTTGATAAAAAACAGTTAGAAGATGCATTAACCCAAGTTAATAAATCAATTGAAATAAAGAAAACACTCGATTATTCGGACTTATTTGTTTCCTTGAATTTAAGGTTAGAAATATATTTGGAGCTAAATAGAATATCCTTAATAACAAATGAACTTGATACAGTGAAATCATATATTCGGAATAACAAAAATGAGGCAAGTTTTCTCCTATTAAGAGCAATGATGGAATATAAATTAGGGAATTTATCTAAATATGAGGAAAATATCTGCGCAAGTATTGAGATTTTTAAACAGTATACAGATTTAAAACAAATGAAGTTTGCCACAGAGCATTATGCAACTTATTTAGCAAAGAATAAAAAATATAAAAAAGCATTTGAAATGCAAGTTCTATGCACAGAATGCTATAAAAAACACTTAGGAGAGATTTGAGATGAAAAAATTAAAATTCGCTTTACTAGGTTTATTATCTTTTGGTCTATTTTATGGAGCACAAGTGATGACGATGGCGCAAATTGATACAGGCCGTCTACACTTCATCACAACTATTTTTAACATTTTCTAATTGAACATCACGCCTTATTGTTCAATCAATAAGGCGGTCTCTTATCTATTACTTGAAGGAAGTGAGCAAGGACATGGTCAAAGTTTATATGTTTGAAGTGAGAAAAAGTGGCCATATGGGTAAGTCAAATATCGGAGTTGTTTTTGACGGAAATGCACTGACTACTTCTGAAATGCAAGAAGTGGCAATGAAAACTGGATTCACACAAACAATTTTTATCGTCAAGTCAAAGTTAGCTGATATTAGACTTCGATACTTTACGCCAATTAGAGAAGTGAATGCAGGAATTGATGGAACGATGGCGATTGTTCATGCGTTAGAGAAATCTCCATTTTCTATTAATAAAGAAGTCATTAGCACTGAAACAAATGTTGGTATTTTCCCCTTACAGTTATTTAAGTACGCGAAAAAGGAGAAAAAAGCTAAACAACTAGCTTCACATTCATTCAATGAATGTAAAAGTGCATCGTATTCTTATGGTGCAACTCGTGACCCAGTTTTACAGGTATTGAATGGCTGTGCAGTTGATGGCGTAACAGAATCTGGGCTCCCGAAAAGGAATATGGTTCAAAGTCATGAAAAAACTTATCCAGCTGTGGATCAGGCTGTCCATTATTTAAATATAAAAGAGGCAAAGGTTCCTACTAGCCTTTTTGCATCATCATTTTTCTTAATTACAGCTAATAATATTAGGCGCTATAAAAATGAGATGTTCACTGAAAAGCTTAACATGAAGGCGGAATGTAGATTGAGAAATGAAAATGTCTCAATCGTCCGCATATTAATGAATGCCCCCCACATTGCTCGTCCTATTGAAACAGAAGGAATGACGTTTTATTTAGGGCAGCGTTTAATACCAATATCTAATTAACAAAAAACACGAGTACTTTTTGTACTTGTGTTTTTTGTTTGCAAGAAAGAATATCATTCAAAAAAATGTATATTTTATAATGAAAAACCGCCTTGTTCAAAAAGAACAAAGCGGCTTGCTAAATATTAGTCCGTGAAACATAAAGAGCATAAGTATCCTATTAAACATAAAAATCCAATACCAATAGCAACTGAAGACATAATTTTGTCCCTCCTTTATTACAAAAAGCGAACATGTTTATTCATTATTATTGTACAATGAATAATGCAAAAAATCTATACAATTCCTTATACATCAAGGATTTGTGAACAAATTTTTACAAATACGTCCACATAACTGTTATAAATGATGATAGTTTATTTCAAGCATATCAATTAAATAGTGAGACATACAATTTATGGAGCGTCTTAAGTATGTGTCTAATTGTACTTACAATAAACATAGATTTCCTGAAGATACTTCTGTAATAATGTTTTGGTTCAATAACTATAGTGTATAGTAATAGTGTGAACTATTTATATAGTTCAGTTAATTATGAAATAGATTTAATTTTAATAGTTTGTATATTCCTAATAGTATCTTTATTGTTATAGTTTTTGTACAATTAAACTATAAATGTTGAAACTTTTACTAGTGAGATTCGTATATATATTATAGAGATAGAAGATTTTAAAATGTTCGAAAGTAGGTAATGATTATGCAAAAGTGGATTCAAAAGTTCCTTGTTGCATCCGTAGCGGTAATCACATTAGGTGTCATTACGCCGAGTCATGCAATATGGGAAGGTTTACTAGATCACAGTTCCAATGCTAAAGCACAATTTTCAGGAGATACTACTAGTCAACTAACGAAATACATAGAAACGCAGAATGAGTCAGTTATTTCAACGGAAGAGGAACAGTCTTTTGAAGAGTATGCCTTTTCAGTAGCGAAGGAACAAGCCTATTTAAAATTCGGTTCACGAGTAGGTCCGAAGATTAGTAATGAATTTGATGATGTCATTTTCCCTAAAATGCAAGAAGCAATTGAAATGACAGTAAATCGTCTCGATAACGAAACAACAAAATCATTGGCAATTACCGAGAACCCAAGTGGTGATTATGCGGAGAAGATTTTCCACGTCTATAACACTGGAACTAAAGAAGACGTCATACGCTTCCATGTGCGTACTGAAAATCGTCCATTTGATGGCTATTACTACAATTTCCATTACCACACGTATGAAGATCAATTCACAGCTCATTATGACCTAGGTGAGATCTACTGGTCAAAAAATACTCCTCCTAAATGGTTATCTTGATTCTAATCTACCTAAAAGGACTGACCACATAAGTTGGATAAGCAAATTCAATATTACTAACAGCTGATAAAGTAGACTCTTCCGCTAAAAAAAGTGCGGGGGAGTCTTTTATTTGCTCTCAGCAAATATTAAATGAGATAGTAAAAAAATATTGGCGGGTATGTTTGAGAACTGTAGGTTAGTTTGAAGATAATGCATTATATCAAGGTGAAATCTATTATTTCCTACAACATGAAATATCTGAATATTACCCAGGAAATATTCAGATATTTACGAGCGTCATTGTAATCATTTCTTTCATCATTTTAACTAAATTCCGTTAGCTTTTAAGATAATAGTGGGGAATATTATGATATAGTTAAAACTATATAAATTTCTAGGAGGCAGTTCCGTGCTACAATATTTACAACTTTGCCAACATATTTTAGACGAAGGAAATGATAAAGGAGATCGTACTGGAACAGGTACGCGCAGTGTCTTTGGTTATCAAATGAGATTTGACTTACAAAAGGGTTTTCCTTTATTAACAACAAAAAGAACTGCTTTCCGTCTTATTGCGACTGAATTACTGTGGTTTTTAAAAGGCGATACAAACGTGCGTACACTTATCGCGCAGAATAATCATATTTGGGATGAATGGGCTTTTGATAAATGGGTGAAAAGTGACCAATATGAAGGCCCAGACATGACGAATTTTGGGTTACGAGTTAATAAGGACCCTGAATTTAAAATTCAATACGAAGAGCAAATGGCTATTTTCCAAAACAAAGTATTAAATGATGATGAATTTGCTCAAGAATATGGTGATCTTGGACCTGTGTATGGTAAACAATGGCGTTCATGGCCAGCAGATAATGGGGAAACAATTGATCAAGTGAAAAATGTCATTGAATCGATTAAAAACAATCCTAATTCACGTCGACATATTGTTAGTGCTTGGAATCCTGCAGAAGTAGATGATATGGCATTGCCACCATGTCATACACTATTCCAATTCTATGTAGCAGATGGGAAACTCTCTTGTCAGCTTTATCAGCGTAGTGCAGATGTATTCCTAGGTGTACCATTCAATATCGCTTCATATGCGTTATTAACGCATCTTATCGCGAAAGAATGTGGCTTAGAAGTGGGTGATTTTGTCCATACTTTAGGTGATGCACATCTGTATAGTAATCATTTTGATCAAGTAAATGAGCAGTTATCACGATCTCCACGTGAATTGCCACAGCTTATTATTAAAACTGAAAAAGAATCCATTTTTGAGTATGAAATAGAGGATTTAGCAATTGATGGATATGATCCATATCCAAGAATTAAAGCGCCAATTGCTGTATAAGGGGGATAATAAATGATTTCATTAATCGTTGCTCATGATGAAAATAACGTCATCGGCTTAAATAATGCAATGCCATGGCATTTACCAGGGGACTTAGCATATTTTAAACGAACAACGATGGGAAAACCGATGATTATGGGACGTAAAACGTTCGAATCTATTGGTAAGCCTTTACCAGGGCGTACGAATATCGTTATTACACGTGATGAAGAGTATGCAAGAGAAGGTATTGTTATCGTGCATTCTATAGAAGAAGCATTAGCTCAAGCTGAAAAAGAATCAGAGGAAATAATGATTATTGGTGGCGAGCAGATTTTCCGTATGACATTGCCAATGGCAGATCGTCTTTACGTTACGAAGATTGAAAAACAATATGAGGGCGATACATTTTTCCCATCATATGGGGATGAATGGCAAGTTGTATCACAGTCTGATGTAAATGAAACAGAAGATGGCTTGAAGTTTACGTATTTAGTATATGAGCGTAAATGAGTAAATGAAAAGGTTGCCACTGGAAAGTAATCAGTGGCAACCTTTTATTTGGCTTGACTATATTCATGATAATTAAGTGACAAACCAATAATGGAAATTGATGTAAGAAAGTCAATTATACATAGAACAATATGCAAGAGTACATCATGGCACTACCAGCAATGACGAATAAGTGCCAGATTGCATGATTATAAGGTATTTTCCGATAGGCGTAGAAAAAAGCACCAATCGTATATAAAATCCCGCCACTTAGTAGTAGTGAGAAACCTGCACCAGTAATATGTGCATATAATGGCTTAATAGCGATAATAATAAGCCATCCCATTAAAATATAGAAAATTACTGATACAAATTCAAAACGGTGGATAAAGAAGCACTTAAAAAGAATACCAAATAACGCTAACGCCCAAATGATACCAAATAAAGTCCATCCTAATGCTCCGTTTAATGCAATTAACAGAAAAGGTGTATATGTACCTGCAATTAAAATGTAGATAGACGAATGGTCTAATATAGCAAAGATTTTTTTATATTTTTCAGGCATGCTGTGAAGTAAAGTTGAAGCTAAAAATAGAATTAACATTGAAACGCCAAAAACGATGAAGCTAACAACATATAGTGTAGAGCCTTTATCAATTGCTTTCATAATGAGTAAGACAAGCGCTGGGATACATAATAAGAAAGCTATGCCATGTGTTATGGCATTCCATATTTCTTCTTTCGTGTTTTTATAATCAAAAGCTTGTTGCATATGAATTGCCTCCTTGTTGCGGTAAGTTTTTTGTATATTTCTATTATGCGACTGATTTTAATGCATTTGAACTGACAAATGTCACGTGTATCATGTGACAAAAGCTAGTAATATAGAATAAATAGCTAACGGTTTACAATGACCTTGCTTTAAATTTATAATAAGAACAATGAAACAAAGGATGTGTCAATGTGAGACGAATTCATATAGTAACGGATTCAACAGCAGATTTAACAAAAGAAGAAATTGAAAAATACGCAATACATATCGTTCCACTATCAATTCATATAGAGGGTCAAACATATACTGATGGTGTCGATATTACTCCAATCGAATTCCTCGATAAAATGAGCAAAGCAAAGGAATTACCAAAAAGTTCTCAACCTGCTGCAGGTGTATTTAAAGAAGTATTTGATGAACTAGGAAAAGATGGCGATGAGATTATTGCTATCATGATGACTGGCGGAATGAGTGGTACTGTAAAATCAGCAGAAGCTGCTGCAAGTATGACGGATTCAAAGGTAACAGTTATTGATTCTCGTTTTACTTCATTTGGCTTAGGGTTCCAAGTACTTGAAGCTTGCCATTTAGCGGAACAAGGTAAATCAGTTGAAGAAATCGTTGAAAGATTAAATATCGTTCGTGAAAATACGAATTTATACGTCGTTGTTGACGTTTTAGATAATTTAATTAAAGGTGGCCGTATCGGTAAAGGGAAAGGTATGATTGGTTCTTTACTTAATATCAAACCAATTGCTTCACTTGAAGGTGGAGCTTATAACCCAGTGGCAAAAGTACGAAGCCATAAACAAGTAGTTAAATATTTATTTAATCAGTTTACAGAAGATACGCAAGGGAAAGTAATAAAAGGAGTAGGTCTTTCACATGCTGAAGGTTTAGCAATGGCAGAGCCGCTTAAAAAACAACTTGAAGAATCAGGTTATATGGATACGAAATTTGCCTATACTTCACCAATTATTAGTACACATACAGGCCCAGGTGCAATTGGTTTTATGTACTATACTGATTAATATGATGAGCAGGGGATGATTTCATTCCCTGCTTTCTTTCATTAGACGTACTTAACGAAAGGAAGAAATGGAACGTGAAGAAATTAATAATTTTCATGCTTGCACTTCTTTTATTAAGTGCTTGCAGCAAAGAAATAAAAACGCCAGTTACAGAAGAAGTCATCCCTAAAGACATTATGTATGTTGCTTTAGGTGATTCTTTAACAGAAGGTGTTGGTGACGAGCTGAATCAGCAAGGTTATGTCGGTAGATTATCGGATCAGATGCTTGGCTGGGAAGGCGTTAAATACGTCGAAGTTGAAAACACAGCAAAAAAAGGTCGACGCAGTGATCAACTCGTAGCACAGCTTGAGAGCGGTAAAATTGACGAACAATTAAAAAAAGCTGATTTTATAACGCTCACTATGGGTGGAAATGACTTAATGAAAATTGTCAGACGTGATTTGATGAATTTAAATAAAGAAGCATTTGATACGGAACGCATCGAATTTCAAAAGCATTATGGTAAAATTATGGAGTTAATTCGAAAGAAAAATAAATCTGCGCCCATAATTTTAATAAGCGTTTATAATCCTCTTTCCATCTTTACGAAGGAAAAATCGGACTTAAATACGATTTTGTATGAATGGAATACAGATATTCAAGATTTTGCAGAGGCAGATAAAAACGCATGTTTTGTAAATGTAGAGGATTTATTCGATTCGAACGAGAATATGGTTTATCATACGGACTTTTTCCATCCTAATGCAAGAGGCTACGATGAAATGACTGACCGTATAATAGGGACAATCAAGTCATGTGGTTTGAAAAAATTAACCAACGGGGAAATGGACTTCAAGGAGTGATGTGACGGTGAATAAGTGGAAAATAGCTTTTTTCTTTTTAATTGCATTAATGTTATCAGTAATCATTGGTTTGTTTGTGTTCATTACGAAACCGGCAACCGATACGCCGATACCTGAAACAACCGCTATGCCTGATGGTAGTAAACTATCAGTTCAAACTACACCAGCGGATTTTGAAGCCATTGCAAACAAGTACATTCAGGACGCGATGAAATCAAAATCCATCCCTGTACATATGTACATTAATGAGGAAGTTTCTTTAGTAAGTGAGCTTAGTGTTTTTGGTATGGAGCTACCTATTACGATGAAATTTGACCCAACAATTGATGAAGACGGCAATCTTATATTAAAACAAACCAATGTAGAAGTTGGTATGTTGAATATTCCTCCAAGCACAGCGTTAAAGTTATTAAATGACTCAGTAGATTTACCTTCATGGATGGTTATTCGCCCAAACAAAGAGGAAGTATATATGGGTTTAACAGAGATAGCAGTACTTTCTGGTTCTCGCATGCAAGCAAAAGAATTTAATTTAAAAGAAGGTAAGATTATACTGGAAGTAACAGTACCCGTTCAAGAATAGGAGGAGTGGCATATGGCTATAGCAACATTTGCAGGTGGATGTTTTTGGTGTATGGTAAAACCATTCGATCAGCAAGAGGGCATTGAGTCCGTCATATCTGGTTACACTGGAGGACATACAGAAAATCCTACTTATGAGGAAGTTTGTAGCGAGACAACGGGACATTTTGAAGCTGTACAGATCACTTTTGATCCAGCGATTTATCCTTATGAAAAGTTAGTAGATCTTTACTGGACTTTAATCGATCCAACAGATGCTGGTGGTCAATTTTATGACCGCGGACAGTCTTATATGACAGCCATTTTCTACCATGACGAAGAGCAGCGTAAAATAGCTGAAGCATCAAAAAATGCATTACAAGAATCAGGTAAATTTAAAGCGCCAATCGCTGTACAAATTCTACCAGCAACAAAGTTCTACCCAGCAGAAACTTATCATCAACATTATTACAAAAAGAATCCAGCACATTATGAGCGCTATTCAATTGGCTCAGGACGAGTTGCATTCCAACAACAGCATTGGGGGACAAAATAATGAATAAAGAAGAAAAGTTGAAAACATTAACACCGATGCAATATCATGTCACGCAAGAGCATGGAACAGAACCACCATTTCAAAATGAATACGATAGCCATTTTGAAGAAGGCCTGTACATTGATATCGTTTCGGGGGAACCCTTATTCCACTCAAAAGACAAATTCAATGCAGGCTGTGGTTGGCCAAGCTTTAGCAAACCTGTTGAAGGTGCTAGCATACAAGAGAACTTCGATACAAGCTTTGGCATGCGCCGCACAGAAGTGCGTAGTGGAGAAGCTGATTCACATTTAGGACATGTCTTCCCAGACGGTCCTCAGCCAACAGGATTACGTTATTGTATTAATTCTGCAGCTTTGAAATTTATTCCTAAAGATAAATTACAAGAAGAAGGCTATGGAGAATATTTAAAATACTTTGAATGAAAAAGAAAAATGACAATCCACATTTTGTGGGTTGTCATTTTTTTGTAGTAGACAGTGAATAGACTACAAAGTGTAGTTTGTTGCTGGTTAAATATAAGAATATTTTCATTGTATTAGAAAGTTTTCTTTTAAAGTACCTTTTTTTGTGGGAAAACTACTTATTATTCCCACTTATTAAAATAACAAAGCACATATTGGAAAGATAAGGTAAAATTGTGATGTGATAATTATTAATAAATCTATGTTAAATAGTGAGTGAATCATAAATTTATTGGGGGAAGGTATATTGAATATAAATGATAATGTTTCATCATTTGACCTTGCACAACAATCTGTTAATTTTGTTATATTATGTCCATTTAATTTGCCAAATGGCTGTTTTGTTAAGAATATTTCTCTAAAAAATGAATCAAGAAGTACTCGTTCTTCGATACGTTTTGAAATTATAAGTAAAAATAGAGTAGTAAGAGTAAAACAGTTTTATTATGATTGGGGGATTCCTATTGTATATGCAGATACTAATCTTATTTCCCCTGGTAAATCCTTTGAAATTGATGGGATTGTTGGTTTTATTGGTATAGATTACAAAGGAAACCAAGCGGCTTGTTATGCTAGATGGTTCACGAATGTAGAATTATCCGTTTTAAAAGGAAGATTTGAAGAGGATGAGCTAATAAGTATTATTAAATCACTTACCCCCCTTGATTCGTTAATTATTGAAAAATGGGGCAAAAAGTCATTTACAACAACGAGTTATACAGCAAGATATGGTATACCAAAGTGGCAAGAAGATGAGATTTCTAGGGTGATATGGTATGAAAATAATTTCGACATCAACAAAAGAATTTCTTCGCAAAGCATATTTATACCTGCATTTGAATATCAAGAATTCTTCCTGGATTCAATCGGATTTGATCAAAATAAATTTGGAGTAGAAACTCATTTCCTATATAGGTCAAAGATTAATTATACTGATGGGATTTGGTTTTGGTTAGCTCCAGAAGAAATGATTGAAAATCTCTCGTATAAAGTGGGGGAAAATATTGGAGTAAGACAAAGTTGGAATGTAAAAAAAGAAAAACTCTTGATTGGTAATACAGAAATAACAATGTTATTACATAAACAAAATGCACACTATTATGGTTGGTATGCTCATTGGAAGATTGGAAAATATATTTATCAAGTATTTATTCGTCCTTCAGTAAATTTTAATATAGAAAAGTTAACTGGATTTATAAAAACATTAAATGAAGTGAAATAAGTAAATTCAATTACTAAAAAGCGACTGTTCATGATTTCACAAGAGTTTCTTTCGGATTTTCTTTGCTTCTATTGTATAAGATTACGGTAATCAGTATAATCCCAGCTGCTATCCATATGGATGTTTTTCCTAGATAAGTACAAAAGAAGGTCCCAATTAAAGCACCACAAATAAAGGAAAGAATAATAGCAGTAAAACCCTTAAATTTTCGCATCGATTCTGGATCATTTTTTACAAATGCAGCATAGGAAGCTTGAGCTGCGGTTCGTAAATTCCCTGTTGTTATGGTTGAATTGTAGCTCCATCTTTCCAATTTGTTGAAGGTAGCAATTTGTAAGGAAGACACAAACGCAATGCACATGGTGATAAGCATATTTGGCACACTAGCAGGTAACCATCCGACTATAAATAAAATCGCGAATTCCAAAAGTAAAACAGCGCGCCTGTGGCTAGTATGTTTATCTTTTATATACTCTGCAACCAAGACGCCAGCTATAAAAGCCAAAAAAGGCGGTATATTAAGGGTGGCACCGTTATATTCCGTACTTGCGGCTCTCACCGCAAATAAAACCATATTTCCTGTTTGTGCTGTCGCAAATACTGCGTCTCTTGTGATATACGTATAAGCATCTAAAAATCCCCCCACTAAAGCTAATATCATGCCCATAATCAATGAATTAGGCGATAAAGCGAGTAAGTTTTTAGTTTTATTTCCCATTTGGTTTATCTCCTTATTAACAATACCTTACTGTCCCAATATGTAAATTCATTTTCTATTTAGAAAAAATTTTAAGAGTAATAATAGCTTTACCTCACAATTCTCATTTATTCTGTTTCAGAAATATTTTCATTTAAACTGTTGAGTACCTAAAAGACTTAATAAAGAAAAAACCACTCCACCAAATCAGTGGAGCGATTCATACAATCATCTATTTATTGCCTACAACAGCAAGTTCTTTCACTTTTGAAAATGCTTGCTCAAAATCAGCTATTAAATCGTCGATATTTTCAAGGCCAACAGAGAAGCGCAAAAGACCGTCTGTAATACCACGTTTTTCGCGTTCTTCTTTGGGAATAGCTGCATGACTCATTGTGGCTGGATATGAAAGAATTGATTCTACGCCACCAAGACTAACTGCGAAAATTGGAATTTGAACATGTTCAACAAAGGCTTTAGTAATTTCGCGGTTGGGTAGTGTAAATGACAATACAGCTCCAGCACTTTTTGCCTGTTTTGCGTGAATATCATGACCTGGGTGAGATTTCAAGCCTGGGAAATGAACTTCCTCTACCAGTTCATGAGCATCTAAATAATGAGCAAGTTTGGACGCAGATGCTGTCGATTGCGTTAAACGGGCATTTAACGTTTTGATCCCTTGAATTAATGAGAAGGAATCTTGTGCACCTAATATGGCACCAAATGAGTTTTGCATGAAGTAGATTCGGTTACCAAGCTCTACGTCTTTTGTTACTGCAAGCCCTGCAATGATATCGCTATGTCCTCCTAAAAACTTAGTGGCACTGTGTAAGACTACATCAACACCTAGGTCTAATGGACGTTGGTATAGAGGTGTCATAAATGTGTTATCTAAAAATGTTAGTGCTCCATTTGCCTTTGCAATAGCTACAACACCTTCAATATCAGTAATACCTAGAAGGGGATTTGCAGGAGTTTCTATATATAATACTTTTGTATTTGGACGTATTGCAGCTTCTACTGACGCTAAATCCGAAAAGTCAGCAAATGTATGCTCAATCCCAAATTTGGTTAACACTTGGGTCACAAAACGGTATGTTCCGCCGTATACTTCAGATGTTACAACGATATGGTCTCCGGCTTCTAATATCATAAAGGCAGATGCTATAGCGGCAATGCCTGAAGAGAATGCAAATCCGCGTGTTCCTCCCTCAAGTTCAGCAATCGTTTTCTCTAATGCATCACGAGTAGGATTGCCCGAGCGACTATAATCATATGGACCAAAGGAATCGAAATGTTTCTGATCAAATGTAGATGACAAGTATATTGGTACATTAACTGCACCAGTTTTTTGCTCGTAATCACCTCGAGTAGAAGCTGTGATTAAAGTTGTTTCAATATTTTCATTAATTGAACTCATATGATGACACCTCTTTTTCTAAGATAGAAAAAACTTGTTGTAAATCCGCGATTAAATCTTCTGCTTCCTCAATACCGACAGAGAAACGAAGTAAGGAGTCATCTACACCGCGAGCAATTCGTTCCGCTTCAGGAATATCCGCATGTGTTTGTGTAGTTGGATATGTGATAAAACTTTCAACACCACCAAGACTTTCGGCGAAAACAATTAATTTCAAGCTTTCTAAAAACTTACCTACCCATTCACCTTTTTGTAATCGGAAAGAAATCATTCCGCCTTTACCAGCAAATAGAACGTCTTTTACTAAAGGTTCTTGTTCTAAATAAGCCGCGATTTGCTTAGCATTTTCGGTATGTTGTTTCATGCGAAGATGTAATGTTTTCAATCCTCGTAGGAGTAACCAAGAGTCGATTGGAGCGAGTGTTGCACCTGCAGCATTATGGTTTGTGAATAGTTTTTCGCTAAGCTCTTTTCCTTTACTTACAACAAGACCAGCTAGAACATCATTATGACCACCAATGTATTTAGTTGCACTATGTAGAACTATATCAGCCCCAAGCTCGATTGGGCGTTGATAATAAGGTGTTAAGAAAGTATTATCAACGATTAATAATAAACTATGCTTTTTCGCAAGATTAGCATAAAGTTCAATATCAAATTCCTGCATTAATGGATTGGTTGGTGTTTCAATGAAAATAGCACGAGTATTTTCATTAATTAAACTTTCAACCTCTGTTACAGAAGAGAATTTTGCATAATGAGATTTGATTGCATATTGTTCTTGGTATTGCCCGAGTAGGCGGTATGTGCCACCATAGATATCCTCAGGTAAAATAATTTCGTCACCCGATTTAAATAGGGATAGGACTAACTGAACAGCCGCCATCCCGCTACTACAGGCGAAGCCAGCGTCACCCGATTCTAATTTAGCAAAACCTTCTTCTAGAACGGTACGTGTCGGATTTTTTGTACGTGTATAGTCATAACCAGTTGATTGCCCAAGCCCATCATGAGTATAGGCAGTCGAAAGATAGATTGGTGTGTTTACAGCACCTGTTTTGGAATCGGTATGATTTCCTAGCTGAACTAATTGTGTTGCAATGTTTTTGTTTGTCATCATGTCATCATCCTTTATTAAAAAGTAAAAGGCCCTCTAAGGAAGAGGGCCTTCAAAATATGAAGTCAATCTCCTTATCTACAAGACTATGTCTACTGGAATTAGCACCTTGCCCGTATTTAGGGTGGTTGCTGAGATATCAACGGGCCAAGTCCCTCCATCTCTCTTGATAAGTAAGTATATTCAATTGTTTGAAAGTTAATAATAATGAAATTTTATCATGTGAAGATGATAATATCAACCTTATTATGAAGCAAAGATAATTTGAAAAGTTTATAAATTCCTATAAGTGGTACAATTTTATATGAATATGCTATTATTGCATAATTGAATTGGAAGGTGACAGGATGAATTTAAATAACATAGCTGTTAATCAGTTATTACTAGAATTTAAATTTGACGAAGCTCAATTGATGCTAGAACAAGCAGTAATGGAAAAAAGAGACATACAATCTCTTCATAACTTAGCATGTTTTTATATAAAAGACACAGAAGAATATTACAAAACTTTACCTCTTTTAGCTGAAGCAATTGAAAAACAGCCAAAGCATTATTTTCCTTTTGCTTTACTTGGTGAAATTTATTTGCGAATGGAAAAATACATTTCAGCCATTAGAATTTTAGAATATGCTTTAAAGATGAAAGATACCGAAGTAGTTCATGCGAACTTAGCAGCAGCATATTTTAATATGAACAATTTTGAAAAAGCAGCAGAACATTATAAAAAGTCCGCAACTGATGGCGATTATTTGAAATATGCTGAAATGGTTTCATACCTACAGTTAGATGATCACGATTCGGTACTTAATACACTGAACAAAGTTAATGCAAATGATGAAAATTATATGGGTGAAGTAAACGAGGCTGAAATTTATGCTCAAATTAACTACTTTGATGAAGCGATTCCTCTATTTGAAATAGGATGGAGAGAAATTATTAGGTCGTATGATTGGGTAGAACATTATGTTTATGCACTCATTCAATTAGGTAGAGTAGAAGAAGCCGCAGATATTATAGACCAGATGAAAACAGAAACGACTAATGAAATTGTAGAAAGTAAAACAAGGGCAATGGATGAAAAGTGGATAGAGGGAAATCTAGAAGAATCCATTATGGACTTGCAACATACAAATGAAAAATATAATACACTGATTGGCCGAATTTTGAAGGGCTACCGTCCTAGAGTTTTCTTCGAGCCATATTATGTTTCTCAATGTTATCTTTTCGGCTGCAAATTACATGGAAATAAGACGTATGATGAATATGTAAATATGTAACTGACCGAGAGAAATGATAACTTCTCCGGTCATTTTTGTTTATTAAGTGTATTTGGTGTGGGGTAGGGAATAACGGAATGAACTTAGCAATTTCTAATTAATCGAAATCAATAGTCGGGAATAAAAAAAACTTGCAACCTCATTAGAGTTTGCAAGTCATTTAGTGGGAAAAACTATACCTTGAATTCCCCAACCACTTTTCTTAACTCATCTGCCTGATGAGAAAGTTCTATCGCTGAAGCTGTAATTTCTTGCATTGATGCAGAGCCTTCTTCTGCAGAAGCAGCTGATCGCTCGGTACTCATAGCTGTATTTTCAGCAATTTGATTTACTTCTATAAAGGATACAGCCACTTCTTGGCTATAGCTTAAAGTTTGTTCAATTTGACTCACCATCTTGTTAATAATGGCTACAGTTTCGTTTGTTTGTTTGACAATTTTATCTAAGGAAGCATTTGTTTCATTTGTCACTTCAACACCACGGATGACGTTTTGTACACCATCATGGTTTTGTGTGACAATAGCTTGTACTTCTAATTGAATTGATGAAACGATTCCGGTTACTTCACGTGCTGCTTTTTGAGATTGTTCAGCTAGCTTTCGAACCTCATTTGCAACGACAGCGAATCCTTTACCATGTTCACCAGCTCTGGCCGCCTCAATGGCTGCATTCAGGGCAAGTAAGTTTGTTTGTTCCGAGATATCAGTAATTGTACGAATAATGGAAGTGATTTCGGATGATTTTTTGCCTAGTGCTTCAACGGTTTCTGTCGTATTGGCCATAGTTTCTTCTATTAACATCATAACAGTTGATGACTGTTCGACAGTTTTACCTCCATGCTCAGCAGCGACCTTCATCTGATCAGTAGCTGTTTTTACATGTTCAGCATCAGTACTTAAATGACGAGCCGCCTCTTCTAATAAATTCATCTTTTGAACTGCGTTATTCATCCGTAGCATTGTTTGTTCGCTACCTTCAGCGATTTCGCCTGTTGTATCAGCAATTGATTGTATAATATTCGAATTTTCATCTGCTGAAGCCATTAATTGTTGTCCACTAGCTGAAACATTCTCGGCAAGTGTACTCACGCGTTTTACTAATGCTGAGATAGATGCGATTAACACATTTGTACTATTGGCAATTTCTGCGAATTCATCTTTTGTCTTTACTTTTACGCGTTTTGTCAAGTCACCATTAGCTTGTGCGATATCTAAAATAGATGTATTAATTGCTGATGTATTACGTTTAATTGAACGGAATAAGATGGTACCCGTTACAATAGTCAAAATAATAGATGATATTGTTAAAATTAAGAAAATTATCATTGCAATTTCTGTTTGTTGTTCGAGTGATATGATTTGTTCGTTGTTTTTCTTAGTTAATACTTCATTAATCATTTCAATATGCACATCTATATAACCCATTGCTGTCTTGCCATTTCCAGCGAGAACAAGTTTTTGAGCATTTTCAAGGCCTGATTTTTGACGTGTATCAATCAGTCGCTTCGAATACTGAATATAATTGTCATAAAATTGATCGATGGAAGTAATTCGGTCTTGCTCTTCTTTACGATCAGAGAATATTTTTTGTAGATCTAATAAATTTGCTTCAATGCGGTCTTTATCCTGACTATATTGTCTTAAGAAATTATCTTTTCCCGTAATAATATAACTTTGTTCAGAGTTTGATAGTTTCGCAATATCCGCTGCTAAACTATTTACTTTCATCTGCTCTACTAGATTTTTCCCTGTGAATACCTTTAATTCATTTTGGAGGTTAGACATATTTGAATAGGAAACAACAAGCATTGCTGATAGAATAATGATGAGTATAAAGAAGTTAATAATGATGCGGCCGCGAATCATTCGGAAAAAGTTCGATTGTATAGGTCCTTGAACTTCAATGTTTTTTTGCTTCTTTTTCAATTTGAAAAATGAAGCCATTGAAACTGATGACTTATTAGTGTTTTGATTTTCACTTTTATTTACATTTTCACTACTTTTTTTCGATTTCTTAACCAATTTGTCACCAACTTTCCATATTTCTATTGAATTATGTTCATTTTACTTCTTTGTGAGGGAATATTCTATACTTTTTGAAAAATAAATCATTACTAAGTAACTATTAGGAGGGAGATATTTATGAATCAATCGTTCTACAGTTTTGTACAAACATATCGTGGCGGTGGAAAACATGATGAGAAATCTATGTTTGCAGAAGCGGCTTTTCACGATCATAGCTTTCCTAAACAATCAACAGATTTTCATATACTTTCGAGATATATCGAAGAAAAAGCAGATGAAGAAATGAGTGCGCGCGTTTTTGATGAACTTTGGTATTTATATGAGTTAAAATATAACTAAAAAAGTAAGTTAAAACAAAAATTGGATTAATTGATAAATGTAAGTTTTTTAAATTATATTTAAGATAATATTTGTCAGAGGTCAGACTTTCTTGGTACAATGCTTGTAACATCATAGGCAAATTATAGAAATATGATGAATAACTAAACTATTGAAAAGAGTGATACTAATGAGTGTTCATATTAACGCAAAACAAGGCGATATCGCAGACATCGTACTACTTCCTGGCGATCCACTTCGTGCAAAGTACATTGCAGAAACTTATTTAGAAGATGTTACACCTTATAATGAAGTACGTAATATGTTAGGGTTTACAGGTACATATAAAGGTAAACGTGTATCGGTACAAGGTACAGGTATGGGTGTACCTTCAATCTCTATTTATGTAAACGAATTAATGCAAGAATACGGTGTTCAAAAGTTAATCCGTGTAGGTACTTGTGGAGCAATTCAAAAAGATGTTAAAGTTCGTGACGTCATTATTGCTCAAAGTGCTTCTACTGATTCTAAAATGAATGAAATTATTTTCAATGGTTTAGATTTTGCACCAACAGCTGATTTTGATTTACTTTTAAAAGCATATAATGCTGGGAAAGAAGCTGGCCTTAATTTAAAAGTGGGTAACATCTTTACTGCTGATATGTTCTATAGTGAGGAAAACCAAAATGAAAAGTTAGCTCGTTACGGTGTTTTAGCAGTTGAGATGGAATCTGCGGCACTTTACACTTTAGCAGCTAAATATGGCCGTCAAGCACTTTCTATCCTAACAGTAAGTGACCATATCATTACTGGTGAAGTAACAACATCTGAAGAACGTCAATTAACATTTAATGACATGATGGTTGTTGCATTAGAAGCAGCTATTCAAGACTAGTCGTATCAAAGATTCATAGTTCGGAAGAAATTTGCAAGTGACCCAAAGTGACCAATCTAATTTTAGAAGTCATTTTAAAGGTTGCTTGCTTTTTCTTTTTGTCTTAGTTGTTCTTTAAGAATTTTTTATACAGAAATACTAATTTTACAATTGATTTTTTGATTAGGGTAGTTGCTATCGTAGAAGGTCGTTGATCAATTATTAAAAGCTTGTTAAAGGGGGCGTTAATCCAAGAAGGATTAACGCTATTTTTGTGGAACTTATTGTACTAAAGCGCAGTGTAGTGTAAGAAAAAGGCTGTTTGTAGTAAACAGGCGTTGAGGAGGTTAGTTAAATAAGAAAACTAATTTAAATAGTTTTACGCAAAGGGTGAGTAAAATTCGTCAATTTATAATAATTAATCAAAAAAAGATTGAGATACTTCTAAAAGGAGAAGTGGGCACACCAATAATTATCCTTACAGGAATGGGTTGCTCATTCGATGAATGGTACGAAGTGACAGAGTCATTAAGTAAATCAAATAGAGTAATAATGTTTCATAGACCAGGGCTAGGTGCAAGTGAAATTCGTAATGAGGTCCGTAATACACAGACTGTCGTAAACGAATTATGTGAGATGGTACAATTACTTAAAATATCTGAACCAGTCATACTAGTTGGTCATTCCTATGGCGGGTTATGTGTACAGCATTTTGTGAAAGAGTATCCTAAAAGGGTTGCTGGAATAGTATTAGTAGATTCAACTTCTGTTGATTTAAAGGATTTAGATGATTTGGATTTACCTGTGTTAAATGAAGGGGCAACCGATGAATTTTGGATGGAAAAATGTCATGCTTATTCTCAAATGAAAAGTGTAGAATTAAGTGAAGTTATTAAGCCTACTCTAACTGAAAAACAAAGGCTACTACCGAATGATATTCAACAACGCTTAATAAATTTCCAGATAAGTCCTTCTTTATACAAAGCAATGCATTCTGAAATTAGCAACTGGAAGAAGGACGGAGATATTATTAAGAATTTGGTAGAATACCCTGATATACCTTTAATCGTTATTTGTCGAGATAAAGAGCATAACATTCAGTTAGGCACAATGGAGGATTTACCAGAGTCGGAGTTAAGGTTATTTGAAGAAAAGTGGCAAGAACTTATTATGAACCAAGTTAATCTTACTTCAAAAAGTAAATTTATAATAGCAAAAGAAGCAAGTCATTCAATACATTTTGATAGACCCGATATTATAGTTCAATCAATTAAAAAAATAAATTCCATTTTCAACTAGCTCACTTTAGTAGGCCTCATTTAAGTTAGGACTTTGATCTAATTTAGATGTATGATTATATTTAGTGAATTCTGAAAAATAGAACTACTGAATAGTTTACGAACTACATAGTTATATAATCGTGAAGACACAAAACTAGACTGATGGAGGTATTAGAAATGAATATTAAAGATCGAGTAGCCTTGTTAAGAAAAAAAATGTTGGAGCATCAAATAGATGCGTATATCGTCCCGAGTTTTGATGCTCATCTAGGTGAGTATGTAGCAGATCATTGGAAATCTAGAGAATGGATTTCTGGTTTTACAGGTTCAGCGGGTACGGTAGTAATTACTTTAGATGATGCTGGTCTATGGACAGATGGTAGATACTATATTCAAGCTGTGAGCCAATTAGCCGACTCTGGAATCAGATTGTTTAGAATGGCTGATCCTGGTGTACCAGCGTACTCAGAGTGGCTTGCGGACGTTCTAAAAAAAGGAAATACAGTAGGTTTTGATGGCACTGTATTCTCTATTAATATGGTTAGAAAAATGGAAGCTGATTTTAAAGCGAAAAATATCGAATTAAAAATGAATCAAGATTTAGTAGGAGACTTATGGGCAGACAGACCAGAAGTTCCTACAGGCGCAATTTTTATGCATGATGTGAAATTCGCAGGTAAAACTCAAATAGAAAAATTAACTGAAGTTCGAAGTGAAATGGCGAAAAAAGATGCAAACTATTATATCTTAACTTCACTTGATGATATTGCATGGCTGTTAAATATAAGAGGCGTAGATGTTCCAAACAATCCAGTAGCCATTGCGAATGTAATTGTAACGGATAAAGATTGTTTCTTATTCATTGAAGCGAGCAAAGTATCTCCAGAGGTTAAAGCAGAACTTAAGGCGCAAGGTATTCAAGTGAAAGCAACGGAAGAAATCCATGCAGTACTAGGTAAACTTTCAAGCGAAGATACAATTATTTTAGATGCGAATAAAACAAATAGTAGCTTCTACTATGCGATTAACAGCGCTACTAAAAAAGTTGAATGTACAGATATTACAACAGATTTAAAAGCTATTAAAAATGATATTGAAATCGAGAACATGAAATGGTCTCAAATTAAAGATGGTGTAGCGATCGTTAGATTTATTAAATGGTTAAAATCTGCGGTTAGTACTGGTGAGGTAACAGAAATTGCTGCAGAGGAAAAACTAGAAGCTTTCAGAAGTGAGCAAGAGGGCTTTGTTGGACCGAGCTTTGATACGATTGCAGGTTATAAAGAACATGCAGCGATGATGCACTATAAAGCGGCTGAAGAAACACAGTTTACGCTTGAAAATGAAGGGCTGTTCTTAATCGATTCAGGTGGCCAGTACTATGATGGAACAACTGATATTACGAGAACGATTGTTTTAGGTAAACTTACAGACGTACAAAAAAGAGATTTCACATTAGTATTAAAAGGATTTATTGCATTGAGTGCAGTGAAGTTCCTACATGGCTCTTCCGGTGCTAATCTAGACGTTTTGGCGAGACAACCAATATGGCAACATGGTATCGATTATAAATGTGGTACAGGACATGGTGTAGGCTTTTTCTTAAATGTACATGAAGGACCTCATAGCATCCGTAATACGAATCATGTACGTTTAGATAGAGGCATGATTATTACGAATGAACCAGGTATTTACCTTGAAGGTGAATATGGTATTCGTACGGAGAACTTATTAGTCGTTGTTGAAGACGAAAAAACAGAGTTTGGTCAATTTATGAAATTTGATACGATCACATATTGCCCAATCGATCTAGCGGGTGTTAACACAGAACTGTTAGTTGAGAGCGAAAAACAATGGTTAAATGATTACCATGAAGAAGTATTTGTAAAACTGTCACCTTACTTAAATGAAGAAGAGTGTGCGTGGCTAAAAGAAGAAACAAAAGCAATCTAAATTAGTTCATATTATGAGGAGGCTTTAACATGGAATTAACAGTCTACTTAGCTGGAGAAATTCATTCTAATTGGCGCCAGGAGTTAAAGGGAAAGGCGGAAGTATTAGGTATTCCTCTAAATTTCGTCGGTCCTATGGAAAATCATGATCGTTCTGATTTTATTGGAGAAGAAATATTAGGTGAACAGCCGAATGCGATTTATCGAGATGAAGCGGCATCTAAGATTAATAACTTAAGAACGCAGATTTTAATACGAAAATCGGATGTCGTAATCGCCTTGTTTGGAGAGAAGTATAAGCAATGGAATACAGCGATGGATGCAAGTGCAGCTGTTGCTCTAAACAAACCCTTAATCGTGATTCGCCCAGAGAATCTGCACCATCCTTTAAAAGAGCTGTCGAATAAAGCCAATGTTACGGTTGAAACGGTTGATCAAGCAGTAAAAATATTAGCTTATATTTTTGATGAAAAATAAATAAATAAATCTAAACTGAACCCCGAAATATTTCAATTTTGGGGTTTTTATATTTAATAGAAGACAATCAATTTATATAACATCTGTTTGACATAATCACTTGTTACGATAAATTGCAACAAATGATTAAGGGAGCATGATGGATGAAACTAAAAATGGGTGTTGTTATTGGTTTTTTAAGCGCGATTATATTTGCGATAGGCACGATTATTATTTAGGTGGCAGTAGCTTAATTAATCACTCAATCAGGATTATATAGTCCTTTTTTGTTTCTTTTTCAAAGTAGAATCTTATTTCATTGTTAAGTGGCACAAAGGTTATTTATTACAAAGGTGGAATTAGAAATGAAGAAAAAAGCAAGTAACCTTAAAATGACCATAAACGAAATGGTATTGAAAAGGTCGCTTGCTTTTTTTAATTTATATCAGTAAATTGAACATACGTATTTATAGGAATAGAACCATATGATATATTGATGGTCTTTTTGTTTACTTGAAAATATTGTAAAAATATTCTTACTTGTAAAAATGTAGATTGGAAAGAGTGGAGGAATTGATATTGGAACCAATTAGAGAAATTGTAGTAGAGCGAAGAACTTATACTTCAATTCAAGAAAAACATTCTCATCGTTTTGCACAGTTGATTCTCCCTCTCCAAGGAGAACTTTCTATAGAAACAGAGTCGAAAAAGCTTTTACTGGATCCTGAAACAATATTTTTTCTTCCTCCTGAATGTCATCATACATTTCATTCAGTTGAACGTAATGAATTTTTAGTATTAGATATCCCTCATTTTATGCTTAACGAGAGGCAATTGCAAAATAGGGAGTTATCCTATGAACTAAACAATCAATGGAAAGGAATTCGCTATCTCTTACTAAATGAGCTTGAACAACAGTCATGGAATGGATCTGCTGTAAAAGAACTGTATCCTTATATTTCTAGATGTTTAATACAAGAACAACAAGCTAAATCCATTACATATATCCATGAACATTATAATGAAAATATCTCAGTGCATGACCTTGCCGCTCTTGAACATTACAACCGTTCATATTATTCTGAATGGTTTCTAAAAGAGACTGGTCAATTACCTACAGTATATATACAAGATGTACGTATGAAAAAAGCTAAAGAATTACTGAGAGATACAGAATTACCTATTCTACATATTGCTATTCAAGTTGGTTTAGAACATCAATCCTCCTTTACGCGATTATTCCAAAAACATGAGGGGGTTACACCGAGTCAGTATCGAAAAAATCAGAGACAAAAAAATAGAGAATGCTCAATATACGACATCTAGTTAAAAAAATCTGATATTCAGAAAAAATCGCTCATCAAATGTATGTAAAACTTAGTTATGGTCTTGATTTAAGGTCATTTCAAAGATTATTTGTTTTAAGGAGCGAGAAGATGAAAACAGCAGTGGGTTTATTTTTTACATTTTTATGGTCGTCAGCAGCTATAGCGACAAAATTTGGTTTATATTCTACAACCCCAATGTTACTGGCTACTAGTCGATTTTTAATCGCAGGCATATTACTATTTCTGTTTGTTTATTTAATTAGTAAAAAGTATCCTTGGCCAAAAAAAAAGGAATGGAAAACCTTATTTGTTTTAGGACTATTGAATACTACAATTTATTTAGGTGCATCGTTCTGGGCGTTAAACTATGTATCTGCAGGTTTGTTTAATTTGTTTGTTACTACTAATCCTTTTATCGTGGCTTTTCTGTCCTACATTTGGCTGAAAAGAAAAGTTGCTTTACAAGAATGGATAGGGATGATTGTTGCTGCTGTTGGTTTATTAATAGCTATTTGGCCATCAATCTCACATAGTGAAGTAAAAGGAATAGGCTTACTTATTCTAGGGGTGGGTATGATATCAATGGCAATTGGGAGTGTTTATTTTAAAAAAGCTAATTTAAACTTACCGAATATTGTAATTAATACATGGCAAGTGCTTATAGGGGGAGTAGTATTAATTCCTATAACATTTATACTAGAAAAAGATACATACTTTTTGAATTTGAATTATTATTTAGTCGGATCGTTAATATGGTTAGTGTTAGTAATATCAATCGCTACGATGATGCTATGGTTTTACTTGTTGAAGCAAGATGCAGTTAGGGCAAATAATTGGTTATTTCTTACTCCGATTTTTGGTTATGTACTGGCGGCCATCTTTCTAAATGAAACTATTACATTTTATGATATTATTGCAACAGTATTAGTACTATCAGGCTTATTACTTTCGGGTAATATTGCAATCAAATCTATCAAAAAATTTAATTAGAATGTAATCAGACCACCTTTTGAAGGTGGTCTTTGTGAATTACTGTCCTGGATAAAGGATATTGAAGGGCACTTAACCAATGTTCATCAGGATATTTAAATCCAAAGCCACCAAATTCGCCTTGTAAAATTAAATGTATATTTCAAATAAGTTAAATGAAGTAATACAAATAATGATATTTTACCCTCTATGAAAGGGCTTGATTGACGTTGAAAGAGCCGTACTATATTATGGTATTAGTGTTATAAACACTTGAAGATTGAAAGTGGTGAAATGAATGGACGAGCAAAACAAAGTCGAACCAGAAAAAAATGAATTACCTACGGATGAACAAGAAAAATTAGAAGATGTAAAGCCCGCTGGCAAATACATACGTATTAAACCTTTTGCGTTAATCATGATGGTAATTGTTTTAATATTATTTACTTCTGGTTTAACAATCTTTGCGCTAACATTTGGAGAGAAAAAAGTTGTAGAAGTCCGTACGCCGACTCATACAGAATTCCAAAAACTATTTAACGCATTTGATGAATTAAAAGCAAACTATTACAAAGACATTGATACAGAAGAAGCAGTAAACGGTGCAATCAACGGTATGATTGAGGCACTTGGAGATCCTTATTCAGATTATATGAATGTTGAGGAAGCTTCCAATTTCAATGAAAGTATCTCTTCTAGCTTCCAAGGTATTGGGGCTGAAATTCAAGAACAAGGCGGCAATATCGTAGTTGTTTCACCGATTAAAAACTCACCAGCTGAAAAAGCAGGGATTTTACCAAACGATATCATAGCTACAGTTGATGGTAAAAGTATTTCAGGGATGACATCTTCTGAAGCTGTATTATTAATTCGTGGTGAAAAAGGAACATCAGTAACACTTGAAATTGTTCGTGGTGATAGTGAGAAAAAAGTTAAGATGAAAATTGTTCGTGACGATATTCCGATTGAAACAGTTTATAGTGAAATGTTAAGTGGAAAAGTTGCGCATATTCAAATTACAACTTTTTCTAATAACACATATAAAGAACTATTAACAGCACTTGATGACATGGAAGCTAAAGGGATGAAATCACTTATAGTTGATGTGCGTCAAAATCCAGGTGGTTTACTTGATTCAGCTGTTAATATCGCTAGTTTATTTGTTAAAACAGGAGAACCTGTTATGCAAATAGAAGACAAAACTGGAGAAAAAGAAGTAATTGAAGCACAAGGTGGTCGTAAAGTAACAGTACCAGTGTCATTATTAATCGATGGCGGTAGTGCCTCTGCTTCTGAAATTTTAGCTGGTGCCCTTAGTGAATCTGCTAATATCCCATTAATTGGGGAGAAGTCATTTGGTAAAGGAACAGTTCAAACTGCTAGCAACTTAAAAGATGGTTCAAACTTGAAATTTACAACTGCTAAATGGTTAACACCTGAAGGTAACTGGATTCATGAAAAAGGTATTAAACCAACTATTAAAGTAGATTATCCTTCTTATGCTTCATTACCATATCTTGATCCTGAAAAAGTTATGAAAGAAGGTTCTTTATCAGAGCAAGTGAAGGCTGCTGAGAAAATGTTGAAAGCAGTAGGTTACACACCAGGTAAAGTTGATGGACTATTTGATGCTTCAACAAAAGCTGCAGTTTTGGCATTCCAAAAAGACCAAAAGCTTAAAGAAACTGGCGTTTTAAAAGGTCAATCAACATACGCATTAATGGAAGAGCTTCGTCAGAAAATCAAAAAAGACGATCCACAGTTATTAAAAGCTAAGCAATTAATGAAACAAAAGAGCAGTTCAAAATAATTTATAATCACATTTAGTGACAAAAAGAAATGTATGAAGAGCTGACCGTCTTAGGAGGTCAGCTTTTTCATGCGTTCATATAGAAGAAAGGATGATTTACATGGTTGATGTATATCTATTTAGTGGATTTTTAGGAAGCGGTAAGACATCTATGATGACTGATGTAATCCGTCAATTGAAAGAACAAAATATTAAACCAGCAATTATTATGAATGAACTAGGTAAATTAAATTTCGATTCACAAGCAGTGGAAGAGGATGTTCCATTAAAAGAAATGTTAAATGGCTGTATATGTTGCTCGGGATCAGAAAAGACAGAAGCGCAAATACAAACATTATTAGCAGAATCAGAGTTTGATGTACTCATTATTGAAACAACAGGGGCAGCACATCCGGTGGAGGCATTAGATGCGGTATATTCGCCTCTTTTTGCCGATCAATTGAATATAAAGGGAATCGTTACAGTGGCAGATAGTAAACGCTGGTTAGAACGAGATCAATTATCACCTCAAGTACGATCACTGTTTTTAGAACAAATCCGACACGCGCATCTAATCCTAGCCAATAAATCAGATTTACTAACAGAAGAAGAACGAGCAAAAGTCACATTTGAAATTCAATCTTTAAATCCGCATGCGCAGTTATTACAAACAACTAATGGACGAGTACCTTTAAAGTATTTACAAAGCCTTCATGCAACAGCTCGCCCAACTAACATTGAATCAGCACCAATAAGTCATATGCATTTAAGTTCTCGCTTAGTGACATTCACTGAACCAGTAGAACAAGAAGTTTTTGAAGAGTGGCTTCGAACAATTCCTTCAACTATTTATCGTATGAAGGGGTATGTTCCTATTAAAGGTATGAAAAATCCAATGCTCTTTCAATATGCATATGGTTTAACTCAATGGATGCCTGAATATATGCAGATGCCACCTAACATCGTTATCATTGGTGAAAATGTGAATGAACTCGAAGTTGTTGGTACTTTGTAATATAAATGCCTATTTTTTTGGGTGTCAACCCAATCCTCCTAGTAATAAAACGATAGATTGCTAAATTTGCACAATTTCATAGCCTATTCTTGACTGTAATCAAGGCGTTTTTATTCTTAATTGGGCAATGTAGCAATAATTGGACACTTTATTACAAAAATCCCGCGTTACGATATTTGCAGACAAGGAGGAATAAAACATGAAAAAATGGTTATTACCAATGAGTCTCGTTATGCTAATGGGCGTACAGGCGGGAACAGCGGAAGCTTCAGCTTCTACAAACTCATCCGATACAGTGAAGCAAACGCAAACAACATATAAAGGGGCTAAGCCTTGTAAGGTAACTTATAAGTATGATAGTAAAACAAATAAATACACTTATAAGTATAATTGCAATTCAAGTAAACCATCAGGTGGCACTACTTCAAAACCAGAAAACAAACCATCAAATGGTAACTCAAATAATTCGGGCAACAATTCTTCAAATGGTAACACAGGTAACTCAGGCAACACAGGAAACGGTTCATCAAATTCAAATAACTCTACATCATCAACAGTAGATCAATTCGAACAAAAAGTTATTGAATTAACTAATGTTGAGCGTCAAAAAGCTGGACTAGCTGCTCTTAAATCAGACAAAGCTTTGATGGGTGCAGCACGTGAAAAATCACTTGATATGCAAAAAAATAAATATTTCTCACATACAAGTCCTACATTTGGTTCACCATTTGACCGAATGAAAGCACTTGGTATTAAATACAGTGCTGCTGGAGAAAATATTGCTATGGGCCAAAAAACGCCAGAAGAAGTTGTAAAAGGTTGGATGAACTCACCTGGTCACCGCGCTAATATTATGAGTACATCATTTACTCATATTGGTGTAGGTTATGCTGCTAATGGTAACTATTGGACACAACAATTTATTAAAGCAAAATAAAGAATAGTATATATAGTAAACCAGCTCTCAATTTTGAGAGCTGGTTTTTTTATTCTAAACTCTATAAGGTAGATTAAATTCATTTGAACTTTCCTATACTAATTCAAAAAGGGGGGAGACTTAATGCAACAAATTGAAACATTTATATCGCAACTACAAAAGACCTTTTATAACTCAGCAGATTTTGTAGCTCGCGAAATCGATTGGCCAGGTGAGCCATTCGCTGTTATTTGTTATTACAGTTCCCTGCTAAATAAAAAAGATGTTCAAGAGCAACTGGATGTTGTTAAATTTCAAGCTGAGCAAGAGGAAGCGAAATGGCCAGACTCCGTTTCTTCCACTATAGAAGTTTTTAATATGGAAAAAGCAGTTGGTTATGTTTGTGGTGGGGAAACACTTATTATTTTACTTAGCAAAAATAAAGTAGTTCGTATAAACTTACCAGAAATTGCACATCGTACACCGGATGAGCCTGTCAATGAACACATTATAAGAGGATCTCATGAAGGGCTAGTAGAAAACTTTGATACGAATATGGCACTTATTCGAAAGCGTCTACATATTCCAGAATTAGTCGTAAAGCAAATGAGAATTGGTAAGAAAACTAATACTGGTATGTATTATATGTATATAGCTAATGTTGTAAAAAAAGAAACGCTATTAGAAGTAGAAAAAAGGCTAAACGAAATAGATACGGAAAATTTTTATAGTGTTGGGTTATTAGGGGATTATTTAGAAGATTCAATTTACTCTCCATTTCCTCAGCTATTAAATACTGAAAGACCAGACCGAGTTGTAGGTAATTTAGTAGAAGGTAAAGTAATTATCATTAGCGATATTTCGCCGACTGCTCTAATAGCTCCGGTAACATTTTTTTCATTTTATCAATCACCTGATGATTACAATTCACGTGTATTAGTAGGTTCTTTTTATAGAGTTGTACGCCTGCTAAGTTTTTTTACTGCAATTTTCTTGCCTGCGTTTTATATATCCATTATTAGTTTTCATTTTGAAGTACTCCCATTAGAGTTAAGTAAAAAGGTAAAGATGGATGTTAGTGAAATACCATATCGCCCTTTTATTGAGGCACTGATATTAGAAATTATAATTGAATTGATTCGAGAGGCAAGTATTAGGTTACCGCAATCAATAGTCCAAACTATTGGTATCGTAGGTGGCCTCGTTGTAGGTCAAGTTATAGTAAATGCGGGATTGGTATCTAATATGATGGTTATCGTTGTTGCATTAACGGCAATATCAAGTTTTGTTGTCCCCTCAAATGAATTAAATACATCAGTGCGTATATTAAGGTTCCCATTCATGTTAGCAGCTTCTTTGTTTGGTTTTTTTGGCTTGACAATCGGAATACTCATTTTGTTTATACATTTATTAAATTTAAAATCATTGAATCAACCATACTTTTCACCAATTGTGCCTTTTCAACCGTCAGAACTAAAGAAATTATTTTTTAGAGGCCCATTCTATAAAGCGAATCCACAAGTTACCTCTTTCCAACCAAAAGGGAATGAGAAGAAAAAATGAAATTACAACTTTCACGCGTTCAATTTTTCTTAATACTATTTATTGTTGAGACAGGTGTTGTTTTTATTTCATTTCAAACAGAACTAATTAATAAAGGTGGAAGAGACTCTTGGATAATTTTCACTGTGTTAACGTTAGTACATTTTTTACAATTGTTATTTTACGAAAAATTCCATGAAAATTTCCAGTTGAATACCTTATTTGCTTTCCTTTATAAGTTTTGGTGGATTATTTTGTGTATCTGTTATATAGCTTATATTGATTATACATTAGCTACATGGGGCTTTCCTAATACACCTACTTATTTAGTAATTAGTCTTATTGTATTAGTTTCACTTTACGCTAATTTGAGTCAACCTGAAACAGCTGTAAATATTGGCGTTATATTAATCCCCTTAATTGTTATATTTATTATCTTTATTTTAATGAGTACATTTGATTTAGTTTGGACGAATATTTTTCCAATTGGTACTAGCACCCGTGAACAATGGATAGCAGGTTTTCAAAGAGGTCAAACTGCATATTTGGGAATTGAATTATACTTTATTTTTAGGATATTTGTTATTAATAATCAAATTATTAAATGGAAACCCTTATTCATTTATCAACTTATAGTAGGTATATTTTTTATCGCCTCTGTTATTGGTTCACAGTTTTATTTCTCATTAGAAGAACTTAAGCTTATACCTGAACCAATCATGTATATTTTGAAGTCTGAGGAAGTTACTTTTGTTAAACGTCTTGATATTTTCTTTATATATATTTGGTTAACATGGAGCATTGTTAGTATTACGCTAATAGTGTTATCCATTAGAATTGTTCATTTTTCAAAGAAACGCAAATATCCTCAGTTTCAAATTATTTTATTGCATTTAGCTTTTATTATATTGCCTTTACTACTATTAAAAGTGAATTATATTAATAACATTCGCGATTATCTACATTATGGCTATATTCCTTTCTCGATTGTATTTCCGATTATTATTGTCTTTATGAACAGAAGGAGGAAACAAGCATGTTCAAACGAGTCTTCATCATCATAGTAGTAAGTTCACTGCTCGTTGGCTGCTGGGATGAAAGACTTTACAAAAATTTGTCAGTTGTTTCACTTGTTGGTATTGAAGGGCAAATTGGCGAAATGAAAGCCTATTATGCTTACCCAACCTCCCCGGATGATCCTACACAATATGTAGTTATTGAATCAGCTGGATTATCTCCAAGGGATTTGCGAAATAATGCAGATTTAAAAGTAGAGCAGTCACTTGATTTGTCAGAGTTATCAACGATTTTAATTTCAGCAGAGACTGCTAAAAACCCTATATATAACTTTCTTGACATCTATTATCGAAATCCTCAAAATCCAATCACTTCAAAGATTGCGTTAACAGAGGGCTCTGTTAAGCAATATATAGATATCAAACAAAAATTACCTAGTGATGTAGGGGAGTATTATCAACGATTTATTGAAAGCTTTGAAAGAAATACAATCTTTCCTAAAGTAACGCTTAAACGAACAGCTTCACTGCTCTTCGATAAAGGAAAGGACTTAGTCTTGCCTTATATAAAGAGAGATGAGGAAAAAGGTACTCCCATAGCCGCAGGACTTTCACTTTTTAATGATCAAGTATTTACAGGCACAATTCTTGATGTAAAAGAATCATTATTACTTGTATTACTATCTTCAGGTAAGGCGACTAATGCTAAGATATCTTATCTATGGGAGAATGGAGATAAGAAGTCACCAGTTTCAATTGATGTAATTAAGGTTAAGAGAAAATGGGAAATTGAGGAAAAGGGTTCAACGGCAACTATACATTTAAATTATAAATTAAATGTAAATATTGAAGAGTTTCCTCATGATAGATTATATGAGGATAAAACAAGGAAAGAGTTGCAAGGGTTTTTGACGAAAAAGGTTCAGGAAGACGTTGAAAAATTGTTAGTTAAACTTCAAGAAGCACCATCTGATGCATTAGGAATTGGACGAAAGATACGTGCATTCCATCCAAAAGTATGGGATGAAAAATGGGGAGAAAAGTTTGCCACATTAACATTAAAGCCTAAAATTACTGTTTCAATTACAAGAACAGGGATATTAGAGTAGTTGGAATTTTAGAAGAATAAAAACTCCTCTATATAGCAATAGAGGAGTTTTCTTGTGACTCTTTTTTCGCTTTCCGTTGAACAATAATAAGACGGAAGCTCAATGTAATTGCACCAGCTGTAAGACCACTAATAAGACCGATCCAGTAACCGAATGGACCTAAATCTGTATAATTTGCAATAACATAGCCAAGAGGTAACCCAATTACCCAATAGGATATCATTGCCATTATGAAAGTAATCGTCACGTCCTTATACCCACGTAAAGCCCCTTGTACCGGCGCTTGTATTGCATCCGACAATTGAAAGAAAGCTGCGTAGATTAAAAACTGTGTTGCCAGAGAGAGTACTTGTGGATCAGTTGAATACACAGCGGCTATTTGTTCCCTGAAAAAGATTAAAATAGTGGCAGAAATGAAACTGAAAATAACTGCCGTCACTACTGATATATAGCTATAAATACGCGCATCTTTGAATCGTTTAGCACCAACTTCAAAGCCTACTAAAATAGTTGCACCCATTGCTATACTCAAGGGCATCATATAGGTAAGACTTGCGAAATTCATCGCAATTTGATGGGCACCAATAACAGCAGTGCTGTAATTACTCATCATTATTGCAACAACAGAGAATATACTTGTTTCAGCAAAAATAGATAAGCCAATAGGTACCCCGATTTTGCATATTTCGAGCCATTTTGCGAAGTGTATTTTTGGCCAACTAGCATATAATTTAAAGTTTTTAAATGGTTGTCCTTTCATAGTAATGACTATAGCCACAGCACAAATAATCCAATAAGTGATGGCTGAAGCTACCCCGGAGCCAACTCCTCCAAGCTCAGGAAACCTAAATTTACCAAATATTAATAAGTAGTTAAAGAAAATGTTGACAGGTGTAGCTAGTAAAGTTATGAACATTGATATTCTAGTTTTTCCAAGAGCATCGATGAAACATCGTAATACACTATAAACAAATAACGGAATTAATCCAAAACTCATAGCAATCAAATAATCATGTGCAATGCGTTGTACTTCAGGCTCTAAAGTCATCGCATTTAGAAGTGGATTTATGCAGGCCATTAATAGTCCAAAAATAATAATTGCTAATACAAAGGCAACGTAAAAACCTTGTTGAACTGAAAATGTCGCTTCTTTCTGCCTTTTTGCACCGACAAATTGTGCTACAATAGGTGTTATGGATAGAAGAATTCCTGATAAACCTGTGTAAACAGGCAACCAAATTGAAGAACCAATGGAAACACCTGCTAAGTCAGCAGTGCTATATTTACTTGACATTAAGACATCGAAAAACGACATTAAATATAAAGCAATTTGGGTGATTAAGATCGGAAACACAATTTTCAGCATGACTGTCCATTTCGCTCTCATCGTAGTTGTTTCATGCATGTAATTCGCCTCCAAGTATTAATTGACATCTTTTCTATTGTGATTTCGTATAGTAAAATAAGTAGCTGTTCTAATAAATCCAAAGCAGTTCATACATTGTTCTAGCAGAATAGGAGAATAATAATGACGAACCAAACAATAATATTAACTGGTGGGGGTACAGCTGGCCACGTTTCACTCAATCAGGCAATAATACCATCTTTCCTTAAAAAAGGCTATGAGGTACACTATATTGGCTCTAAAGAGGGCATTGAAAAAGAAATTATCGGCCAGGCATTTCCTGACCTCCAATATCATGCAATTTCAAGCGGAAAATTAAGACGTTATTTTTCAATGAAAAATTTTACAGACCCGTTCAGAGTTTTAGCAGGTGTTGCACAAGCATTAACGATTATTCGTAAATTAAAACCAGTAGCGATTTTTTCTAAAGGCGGCTTTGTATCAGTACCTGTTGTTATGGCAGCAAAAATGGCTGGTGTTCCAGTTATTGCACATGAATCTGATGTTACACCAGGTCTTGCTAATAAATTATCATTACCCTTTGCTTCGCATATTTTCACTGTATTCAAACAAACGCTTAAGCATTTACCAGCAGAAAAAGCTTCTTGCACTGGATCAATTATTCGTCCGGCTTTATTTGAAGGACGAAAATCAACAGGCTTAGCATTATGTGGATTTAAAGAAAGAAAAGAAGTAATCCTGATTATGGGTGGTAGCCAAGGGTCTAAATTTATTAACGATGCAGTACGCGCTAATATTGTGCAACTTTTAGAAAACCACAATGTTATTCATCTTTGCGGAAAAGGGCATATAGATGAAGCTTTAGTGAATATGCCTGGCTATAAGCAGTTTGAATATGTAACGACAGAACTGCCAGACCTATTACACGCTTCCGATCTAATCGTATCAAGAGCGGGTTCAAACTCTATTTTTGAGTTTTTAGCTTTAGAAAAACCAATGTTACTGATTCCTTTATCTCTTCAAAAATCACGTGGCGATCAAATTCTAAACGCTAAGCTATTTTGTGAACAAGGTTTAGCTGAAGTTTTACAAGAAGATGATTTAACGAATAAAACATTTATGGAAGCTCTACTTAGCCTTAAGCAACATAAAGAAGGTTTAATCAAGCAAATGCGAGAAACAGAATCTCCTAAAACACCGGATGAAATGGTAGAGTTGATATTAAATTATGCTAAATAACGAAAGTATCTTTAACTGAGCTAGCTTAATATGAAGGGCATTAACTTTTAAATAAAGTTAATGCCCTTTTTATGTAGATATAAGTGGGGGTGAATTCAATAGCGTATGGGATTTTTAAGAGAAAGGCTCTGTTAAAGGTTAATGTTGATATTTGATACCTTCCTGAATACTTGTTAAAATCAGAATGAGAACAAGTATTCGTTGTGCAAACCTTATTCAACGAGGCAAATTATTTTAGTGATTTCAGTAAATCTTAACATGCAGTCAATAATGAAATATTGAATATCGATGCATAAGAAATACTATCTGAATGATAAAAGGAGAAAGAGTTATGTCTAATAACATAAAACAGAGAAGAATAATTTTAGATTTAGCAGTTACATTAGACGGTTTTATTGAAGGGAAAAATGGAGAAGTAGATTGGTGCATTATGGACTCAGATATGGGGTTCACTAATTTCTTAAATCAAGTTGATACTATTTTATATGGTAGAAAAAGCTACGATTTATGGGGACAATATATTCCGGAAACTGAAGATTCTGATAGTGAAAAAGAAGTTTGGGAATTGGTTCACAGTAAAGAAAAATATGTGTTTTCCAGAACACAAAAAAAGACTGATAATCGAGCAATATTTATAAATGAGAATATTCTTGAAGAAGTAAATAAGTTGAAGAATAAGCCTGGTAAAGACATCTGGCTATATGGCGGAGCAAGCCTCATTACAACTTTTATAAATTTAGGGCTTGTTGATGAATTTAGATTATCTATTCACCCTGTTATTTTGGGAGAAGGAAAACCGATGTTTATTGATATAAAACAGAGGTTGAATTTAAAAATGGTTGAAACAAAAACGTTTTCTTCGGGTGTTGTGCAGCTAATCTATCATTACAATGGTGAATTATAAAGAATATCAAAAGGTAATACTCGATCGGAGCTATCACTTATTCTACTAATTTAAAGTGTGAGTTATTGCATTATTAACAATAAATTTTAATAGAGTTAAAATAAAAAAGAAGCTTTCACGTTTGTGAAGGCTTCCTTTAATGAAATACCATTATGTGGTTGAACGAGCGTCATCAGCGGCCAGCCCCTCGAGGCCACTTCCACTTTCTCGGTCGAAAATTAAAAAGATATTTTCGATTCGAAAGTTCCAGTGCTTGTCGGGGGCCAACAGGAAGTTGATCAGGTAGCAGTTGCCACAGGACGTGGCGCACTTAGGCTATCTTCCCCTTTAAACGGGCCGCTTCAGTATTTAGGGATATCCAGCTTCAGGCGCTAGACTCTCGGGTCGTTTCGGTCTCTCGACACAAGACAAAAAGCGTCTTGTGTTCGAGCCCTCCAACGCCTGTCGAGTCTGAACGAGCGCCTTCAGCATTTAGGGATATCCAGCTTCAGGTGCTAGTTGTTCGGGTCGTTTCAGTCGGGCGCTCAAAGTCAAAGAGCGACTTTGGCTTCCGTCTTCCAACGACCTCACAGCTGAACGAGCGCCTTCAGCATTTAGGGATATCCAGCTTCAGGCACAAGCTGTTCGGGTCGTTTCAGTCGGGCGCTCAAAGTCAGAGAGCGACTTTGGCTTCCGCCTTCCAACGACCTCACAGCTGAACGAGTGCCTTCAGCATTTAGATAAATATCCAGCTTCCGCGGCCATCCCCTCGAGGTGACTTCCACTTTCTCGGTCGAAAATTAAAAAGATATTTTCGATTCGAAAGTTCCAGTGCTTGTCGGGGCTAAACGGGCCGCTTCAGCAATTAGGGATATCCAGCTTCAGGCGCTAGACTCTCGGGTCGTTTCGGTCTCTCGACACAAGACAAAAAGCGTCTTGTGTTCGAGCCCTCCAACGCCTGTCGAGTCTGAACGAGCGCCTTCAGCATTTAAGTTACATCGCTTGTTCTTCTTCTTCTTTGTTCTGACTAGCTGTATATAAATAAAAGAAGTCTTTTTGGATTTTCATTAATTCGAAGTGCTTGTCACCTTGGTTGATTTGTTCGTACAAGGATGGGTGGCTTTCTTTGGCATCCATTATATAGCCAATTTTTTCGGCAGCACGAAGGGATTTCGTGTTTTCGGTGCGAATGCGCAAGAAAACGGTATGAAAATCTAGTTCAAAGAACAGTTCGTTTAAGAAGAGTTCTTTTGATTTCTGGTTGTATCCCTTGCCTTGGTGTGGGGTACCGATCCAAGTGCCTAAAAAGCCTGCGCCGTCTTGCACATCATAGACGGTAATTGTGCCGATGGGTTGTCCCCAGTCATCGGTTATCGTACGAGAAACGGCTTTACCGTTCTCCTCGTCTTCCATTAGTTGGTTAGTCAAAAACCAGTACTCATCGGCACTATTAGCTTTCTGACGCACAAAAGGGAAGACAGATGGGTGTTTTAGTAACTCATAAAGATCGTTACATTCGTGTAATTCACGTCGCTTAATCAAGCGAAACGCCTCCTTTACGGGGGTGAACGTCCAAATTAATGGCAGGTCCTAGCCCCCTCGAAATTTTTCATATAATGTTGCATAAAAAATTTCGGGGTGGGAATCGAACCCACTAGAACCAGCATGACTACTGGTGGCGCACCATTTGCCTTCCCTATTGACTCTATAAAAAATAGGAATCATTTTATGAAATTATTTTGCAATTTAACTATACTAAGTTTTACCTGTTTTGCAAAGAAAAAAACATGAAAAAATAAATTTGTAATATTTACTAGCATTAAATGGAACATATACAGTTGTATGCTTGACAAAATAGAATTATGATATATACAGAGAATACGGGGGGTTGCATATGTTAATGCAGTTACATAAAGTTCATGGTTCAGGGAATACTTTTTACATATTTGAAACAAACAATGAAGAAAGTATGGATTGGTCTAAACTTGGCATTTGGCTTTGTCAAAAAGACAATCTTGGAGGAGCAGATGGCCTACTGCTTGTCGCTCCATCTAAAATAGGACTCGCAAAAATGCGTGTCATTAATGCTGATGGATCAGAGGCATCTATGTGTGGCAACGGTTTACGCTGCGTTGCTCGTTACATTTGTGAAAAGCATAATGTTTCAGAGGCACTCATCGAAACAATGAAAGCCGTCCTAAAGGTACAAAAAGAAGCATCAATTTTTGGTGGTATTCCTACATATTCGGTTGAAATTGCACCAGTATCTTTTGATATTACTTCTTTACCGATGTTTTACAAAAACAAACAACAAATTCGCAATGAAGTAATTGAAGAATTTGCTGATGATATATCATTCACAGCTGTTTCAGTTCCAAATCCACATTTAATCGGAATTGTACAATCAGATAAAATAATCAATACACAACATCAAGAAAGATTATCTAGTAAATTAAATGGAGATAATGAATATTGTCCAGACGGCGTAAATGTGAGCTACGTATACCCGATGGATGAGGACTCAATTTACGTACGTACATATGAACGCGGAGTTGGTTTTACTAACGCTTGCGGCACGGCGATGACAGCATCTGCATTAGTTTCTTCTATAGAAGGATTAGTTTCAGCTAGTAAAGTAACAGTCTATAACCCTGGTGGCTTTGTTCAATGTCATGTGCAACATAATGAAGGGGATAATGTTTTAAAACTGATTGGTAATGCAACATTTGTAGCTGAATTAGAGTTGAACACAGAGAAAGAATGGTTGTGGCAATCTGTAAAGGAAACAGACGAACAAAAAGCTTATGAATCTCTAATTTCTTATGCAGAGACTAAAACAGCATCTATTTATTTAACTTCTTGAAGAGGTGGCAATATTGAATGGCAATCTGATTACTAAAGAGCAGTTTGATGCGCTTTATCAAAATTGTTTAGATTTTGTTTTTTTAATGGAAAAAGTCAGTGATGAATATAACTACGTATACATAAATCGTGCAGCTGAAGATGTTTTTGACGAGTCGCCAATAGACAAAAGTTTATCTGCTTGTTTAGAAACAGAAGTCGTTGAGATGATAGTTAAATATTACAATGAATCTATCGAGAAACAGCAACTGCTTCAATACCGTGATTTCTATTTATTCTCTGACACTAAACGCACCAATGAAACAACCGTTACGCCAATTTATTATGGCGGAAAGCAATATATACTTGCTGTTACGAAAGAAATTTCACAGCAAAAAGTGATGGAGGAAAAAATCTTATTTCTACAATCACTTTTTGACATGAAAATGGATCCGACTATCGTATTAGCAAATGATTTAACCTTTTTTGATGGTAATCCGAAATTTGAGCAGTACTTTAACTGCAAAATTGAAGATTGGAAAGGGAGGATGTTTTTTGATTTTCAGCTTGTTTCACCAGAAGATCATGAATCATTCGCAGAGCATCTCCAAGACGCATTAAATGGAAGAGGGCATCCATCCGTTTTATATACACATAAAAAAGCGGATGGCATTGAGAGTCAATTCCTTGTCAGTTTTTCACCAATCACTACTAATAATCAAGTTGTAGCTATTTATATTCAATGGTTAGAATTAACGAAAAATATTCAATTAAAAGAAGATTTACGTCAAGTAAATCACATGCTCAACAGTTATAAAGGTGCTCTGAATTCAGCGGCAAATATTTGTATTACAGATAAAAATGGAGTCATCAAATTTGTAAATGAGCGTTATGCGCAATCAAGTCAATATAGTGCAGATGAGCTAATCGGAAATTCGACTAAGATATTAAATTCACGAACTCAGCCTTCTTCATTTTATGAAGAAATGTGGAAAACGTTACTGAATGGTCAAATTTGGCGCGGGGAAATTTGCAATCACTCTAAATATGGTAACCGGTACTGGATGGATACTACGATTGTTCCAATCTTCAGCGATAATGGAGAAATTGAGAGTTTTCTTTCGGTCTGCTTTGATGTATCTGATAAAAAAATTATGATGACCAACCTTAGGAATATTGAAAAAACATTTCGACTTATAACGGAAAATACGAATGATTTGATTGTCATTACGAACGATGATGGAATAATCATTTATGTTTCCCCGAACCATATAAATCGACTTGGCTTTGAAAAGGACGAACTACTTGGGCGTTTCTATTTTGATATGATGTCTGATGATAGTAAGGAATTGTTAAAGAGTGAATTTTCATCGACTCTATTAGAAGAAGGGGACGTACAGATTGATTTACAAATTAAAACGAAAAATGGAGAAACTTTTTGGGCTGAAACCTATCTTACGGCAGTAAAGGATGCTGAACTTGACGAAGTGTTCCAATATGTAAGTGTCGCTAGGGAAATTACTCATCGTAAGAAAAGGGAAGATCAGTTGCGCTTTATGGCCTATCATGATAGCTTAACGTTGCTACCAAATCGACGTTACTTATTAATGGAATTTACTAAGTTGGTCAAAGAAGCGATCGCTCTCAATTATGCTATTACATTGCTCTATATTGATGGCGATGATTTTAAAAAGGTGAATGATGATTACGGTCATGATGTTGGGGATGATTTTATCCGTAATTTTGGACTTGCGCTTGTTGCCAGTGTTCGCGATTTAGATATAGTTAGTCGAATAGGTGGAGACGAATTTATTGTTGTCTTAACTAATATGTCTAAAGACCAATACATTCGAAAACAACAAGTAGAAAATACGATTAAACGTATTCAACAAACATTAAAAGATGGCTGGACAATTAATGAACAACACTTTTCACCTACATCGTCAATTGGAATTGCTTGTTTCCCTGAGAATGGTCATTCAATTGAAGATTTGCTAGATAAAGCAGATGAGGCACTATATATAGCGAAAAAAACAAAAGGGAAAAACTCATATCATTTTTCAAGTTAAAGATGGAAGGTGTTTTCAATGCAAAAGCATATTCTATTAGTAGAAGATGAAAAAAATATTGCGCGATTTATTGAATTAGAACTGAAGCATGAACAATTTAAAGTGACAGTTTGTTCTGACGGCCGTGTTGGTTTAGAGACGGCTCTAGAGCAAGAATTCGATGTCATTTTACTCGATGTTATGCTTCCTGAATTAAATGGGATTGAGGTATGTAGGCGCATTAGAGCCATTTCGGATGTGCCTATTATTTTAATAACCGCACGGGATGCTGTAATTGACCGCGTAGCGGGTCTAGATGCGGGAGCAGATGATTACATTGTCAAACCTTTTGCTATTGAAGAGTTATTAGCAAGAATTCGCTCTATTTTAAGACGATACACTTCGATCGAATCAACAGGTCAACAATTAATATTTAAAAATATTACAATTGATTCAGCCGCATACACTGCATATGTCAATGAGGAAATAGTTAGTTTGACTAAAACAGAATTTGATCTACTCAGTTTATTAATTGAAAATAAGAATCGTGTTTGTACCCGTGATCAAATTTTAGAGCAGGTATGGGGTTATCAATCCGATGTGGAAACAAATGTAGTAGACGTTTATATCCGTCACCTGCGGTCAAAACTACCAAAAATAGAAAGTGGTTACATTGAAACAGTTCGTGGAGTCGGGTATGTGATGCGAGAATGAATAGAATACAGTATTATTTATCGAACCAGTCGTTAAAGGGGAAGTGGGCACTTACATCTGCTGCTGTCATTTTCGTTAGCTTTGCTGTTATTTGTTCAGTCCTTTATATTGCTATTCATTCATGGCTTTTAAATGAGCAGGAGCAGTCAGTAAAGCGTACGATGGATGATCTAACCGTGTTCTTTGAATCTCAAGGTAATTTCTTAACCATACATGATATTCAGTCGAATAAGGGGCTTATGAATTCTATTGTAGATAAGAATCAAACAGTCCGTATACTGAATCAAGATAAAATTGAAATATTACGTATTAATGATTCGACGGAAATCATGCCTTTAGTACCAGATGATTTACCAAACCACGGTTATGCAATTTCGAAAGAAAAAGTAGAGAATGTAGATACTTTTTTGGCTGCATCTACAATTAGGATTGGACCTTTTTCCGGGTATATACAATTGACGCATCCCTTGACTTCGTTTGAATCCCTTATGCGCTATATTTTAACAGCTATGTGTATTTTGGGATTAGGGGCCCTTATAGCATCTGCAGGAATAGGCTATCTTTTGGCGACAACATTATTGAAACCACTAGACGACTTAAGACTAGAGATGACAGAAGTAGCAGAACAAGGTTTTACCGCGCCTATTAAACTCCAATATGATGCAAAGGATGAAATTGGTGACTTATTGACCGTCTATCGATCGATGATGGGGGAGCTAGAGCAATCATTCCTTAGCCAGCAACAATTCATTTCTGATGCCTCTCATGAGCTGAGAACCCCTATTCAAGTAGTAGAAGGACATTTATCGTTAATCAAAAGGTGGGGAAAAGATGATCCAGCTGTTTTAGAAGAATCATTAAATACTTCCTTACTGGAAATTACACGCATGAAAAAGCTTATAGAAGAGATGTTAGAACTTGCAAGAAGAGAACAGAACGATTTACAAAACAATGCTGATATTCTAATGATTACTACCGATATTATGGAGGAAATAAAAGTGCTATCTCCGGATGCAACGATTGAATTAGAAGTTGATCCAGAAATTAGTTTCAGGGCAATTATTTCTGAAAATGCCTATGGCCAGATTTTACGCAATCTTCTGCAAAACGCTATACGCTATTCGGAAAATAGTCCAAAGATTAAAATCCAACTTTCAAAACAGCATGAAAGTGTGCAAATTGAAGTGTCAGATCAAGGTATTGGTATCGCAGAGGAAGATCAAACACGTATATTTGATCGTTTTTACAGAGTTGACTCATCTCGTTCACGTGATGGTGGGGGGACAGGATTAGGATTGAGCATTGTAAATATGCTGGTAAATAAATACCGTGGAACGATAAAAGTTAAAAGTAAACTTCATTTTGGCAGCACTTTCACTATAGAATTGCCGGCTGGAAAATGACGTTTTTATCAAACTTTATTCTATTATTAGTTCGTTCAAGAAAAAAATTGCTAAATTTGTTGAAAACGATTGTATTTTTTGTGAAGAGTAGTAAGATTGAAGGGGAAAAATGTTCTTCTTGATTTATTAATACAGTTGTTTCACTTAAGCAGGAAGAATGGTAAGATAGTTAGTGGATTTTCAAATTATTAATTAATTTAATTAATGGAACTGCCACTTGGCAAAAAAGTTGGAGGTAATTCTACATGTCAAACAATGTTTCACCTGTAAGCTCACCATGGGCAGCTTTTTCAGGTCCCAACCTTGGCTATGTGATGGAAATGTACGATTTGTATTTAACATCACCAGAAGAAGTTGATCCAGAACTTGTATCATTATTCGAACAATACGGAGCACCAGTTCAAACTAGTGAAGTATCAAACGTTTCAAACGTTGAACCAGGTAACTTTGCAAAAGTTTTAGCTGCCGTTCAATATGCGGATGCCATTCGTGTATATGGTCACTTAGGAGCAGACCTATATCCTTTAAAAGACCATCCACGTGACACTACTCGAATCGAAGCAAAAACTTACGGTTTATCTGATCAAGATCTAATCGAAATCCCTGCTTCGTTATTATTAAAAGACATTCCTGCAAGCGTTAACAATGGATTAGATGCTATTAATTACCTAAAAGCGATTTACACAAGTAAAGTTGCTGTAGAAATTGCACACGTTGTTAACAGTGAAGAGAGAGTGTGGCTTCAATCTAAAATTGAAAGTGGCGTATTTAACGCAGGACTTTCTAATGATGAGAGAAAAGCAGTTTTAAACCAATTAACAAAGGTTGAAGGATTTGAGAAATTCATCCATAAAACATTTGTAGGACAAAAACGTTTCTCTATCGAAGGTTTAGATGCATTAGTTGTTCTAATGGATGAAATTGTTCACCGTTCAGAAGACAAAGGTGTAAAAAATGTTATGATCGGTATGGCTCACCGTGGTCGCTTAAATGTGTTAACACATGTATTACACAAACCATATGATATGATGTTTGCTGATTTTGCGCACGTTCCAAATGAGTTATTTATTCCAAAAGACGGTTCTTTAGAAGTAACTAAAGGCTGGTTCGGCGATGTTAAATATCACATGGGTGCTACATATAACAGCAAAAAAGGTACAACAATCAAATTAGCGTATAACCCATCTCACTTAGAAGTAGTGAGTCCAGTTGTTACAGGTCAAGCACGCGCGGCTCAAGATAACACTTCTAAAGCAGGTGCTCCAACTCAAGATGCTAAATCTGCTCTAGCGATATTAGTTCATGGTGATGCAGCGTTTGCTGGTCAAGGTGTCGTAACTGAAACGATGAACTACTCTCGTACAAAAGGATTTAACACAGGTGGTTCAGTTCATATTATTGCTAATAATATGATTGGATTTACTACTGAGCATTATGATTCACGTTCAACTGTATACTCTTCAGACCCTGCAAAAGGTTATGAAATTCCAATATTACACGTTAATGCGGATGATCCAGAAGCAGTTGTACAAGTGGCTCGTTTTGCAGTAGAATATCGTGAACAATTTGGTAAGGATATTTTAGTAGACTTAGTCGGTTACCGCCGCTATGGTCATAATGAAATGGACGAACCAATGATTACAAACCCAACAATGTACACAGGTGTTCATGGACACGATACAGTACGTGCATTGTATGGTAAAGCACTTGCAGACCAAGGCATTATAACAGCAGAAGAAGTCGCAACTTTAGATGCCGATACACAAAAAGAAATGCAAGCAGCTTATGATCATGTGAAAGAAGTTGGCGATGGGCAACATGTTGAAAACGAAATGCCAGAAGCTGTGAAGAACGGTTATGATATCGTAGAAACTGGTGTTGAACGCGAACGTCTAGAAAAAATGAACAAAGAATTATTAACATGGCCACAAGACTTCAATGTCTTCAAAAAACTAGGCAAAATCCTTAGCCGTCGTGAAGATGCATTTGTAGGTAAAGGTAAAATTGACTGGGGTCATGCTGAAACATTAGCATTCGGAACAATTACACAAGAAGGTAATTCGATCCGTTTAACAGGTCAAGATGCACAACGTGGTACATTCGCACACCGTCACCTAGTGTTACATGACGAAAAAACGGGTGCAGAATTAACACCTTTACACCACATTTCTGGTGCAGATTCTTCATTTGTTGTATATAACAGCCCATTATCTGAAGCCGCAATCGTAGGTTATGAATATGGCTATAATTTAGAAAACGAGAAAAACTTAACTATCTGGGAAGCTCAATACGGTGACTTCGCAAACATGGCTCAAGTAATGTTTGATAACTTCATTTCAGCATCTCGCTCTAAATGGGGTCAAAAATCTGGTCTTGTTATGTTATTACCGCATGCTGCTGAAGGTCAAGGTTCAGAACATACAAGTGCTCGTTTAGAACGTTTCTTACAATTAGCTGGTGAAAACAACTGGACAGTTGCAAACCTATCAAGCGCTGCAAACTACTTCCATTTATTACGCCGTCAAGCTAAGATGTTAGGTACAGAAGCAATTCGTCCATTAGTTCTTGTATCACCAAAATCACTATTACGTAATCAAATCGTAGCAGCAGATGTTGAGGAATTAACAACTGGTCACTTCGAAACAGTTATTGAACACCCGACAACTGGTTCAGCTGCGAAAAAAGTAGAGCGTATTCTATTTGCTTCAGGTAAAGTAGCTATTGATATCGCAGAAAAAGTTGGAGATGGCAAAGATTTCGATCACGTACACTTAGTACGCGTTGAACAACTGTACCCATTCCCATCTGAGAAAATTGCTGCAATCATTAAGCGTTTCCCTAACGCAAAAGAACTTGCTTGGGTACAAGAAGAACCTCAAAACATGGGTTCATGGACATTTGCAGATCCTTATATGCGTGAAGTAGCAGAAGACAAAGACGTTCGTTACATCGGTCGTATCGTACGTTCATCTCCTGCTGAAGGTGATGCAGATTCATACAAAGCTGAACAAGCACGTATTATTGAAGAAGCTGTAACTCGCTAAAAAGCGAATACTTTGAAGGAGGAAATTATAGTGGCTGAAATTATTGTCCCGGAATTAGCAGAATCTATCACAGAAGGTACGATTGCACAATGGGTGAAAAAACCTGGTGATAAAGTAGAAAAAGGCGAGTTCATCGTTGAACTTGAAACTGATAAAGTAAATGCTGAAATCATTTCTGAAGAAGCTGGTATTTTGAAAGAAATCCTTGCTGAAGAAGGCGATACTGTACTAGTAGGTGCTGTAATCGCAATCGTTGAAGCAGGTGATGCTGCTGCAACACCAGCACCAACACCAGCAGTTGAAGAGGCTGCACCGGCACCAGCTGTAGAAGCACCAAAAGCGGCACCAGCACCTGTAGTTGCTGAAGAAGCATCATCAACTGAGCGTGTAATTGCTAGCCCAGCTGCTCGTAAATTAGCTCGTGAAAAAGGAATCGACTTAGCATCTGTATCTCCAGTAGATCCTCAAGGTCGAGTTCGCGTACAAGATGTAGCTGCACATGGTACAGCGCCAGCTGCTCCTGCTGCAAAACCAGCTGAAGCACCAAAAGCTGCTACTCCTGCAGTTGATGAATCTCGCGTGACAGTTGAAAAAATGTCTCGTCGTCGTCAAACAATCGCAACTCGTTTACTTGATGTAAAACAAAGTACAGCAATGCTTACTACTTTTAACGAAATCGACATGACAAACGTTATGGCACTTCGTAGCCGTAAAAAAGATCAATTCCAAGAAAAGCATGATGGTACTCGTCTTGGTTTCATGTCATTCTTTACAAAAGCAGTAGTTGCTGCACTTAAAAAATATCCATACGTTAATGCTCAAATCGTAGGTAACGAAATCCACTTAAATAACTTCTATGATGTTGGTGTTGCTGTATCTACTGACGATGGATTAGTAGTACCAGTTGTTCGCGATTGCGACCGTAAAAACTTCGCTGAAATCGAAGATGCAATCGGTGGTCTTGCTAAAAAAGCACGAGACAAAAAATTACAAATCGCTGACCTACAAGGTGGTTCATTCACAATCACTAATGGTGGTGTATTCGGATCATTAATGTCTACACCAATCATGAATGGTACTCAAGCTGCTATCTTAGGTATGCATACAATCCAAAAACGTCCAATCGCTGTTGGTGATGAAGTACAAATTCGTCCAATGATGTACGTTGCACTATCTTATGATCACCGTATTATTGATGGTAAAGATTCTGTAGGATTCTTAAAAACTGTAAAAGAATTACTTGAAAACCCTGAAGATTTATTATTAGAATCTTGATTTATATGAACTTAATGTAAGAACGTAATAAGCCCTACACACTTTTTGAGAGTGTGTAGGGCTTATTTTTATTAGGTGTAAAAAGAATAGAAATGGATGAAAAGAACCTAATGCAGAGACTTCAATTAAGTTACATTAACATTTTTTTAATGAAGTGCAATGTTGCTTTTGTGAACAGGCGTAGATAGACAAAGTAGATAGTATGGTTTCCTTTGAAGCAGTACTTAGTAGTTCTGTCGCTATACGCTGTAATTGATAGGTTTCAATAGTAGTCAATTTTTGTGGATTAATATGTCGTTCCATGCGATTCACCTCTTATATTCATTATAAGAACATTCGTTCCTTTATTCAAGGGGGATATGACAATAAAATCGGACAAATGTAGTAAATTCTTTTATGTACAAAGGAAACTATATAGGCGTGAAGGTGAATTTGAAGCAAGGTAAACATGTAATAGAGGGTAAACTTAAGCCCATTGATTACATAACATCAATGAGCTCGAGTGTAATGCTTTCTATTAACTCATGGAGTGATAAAAATCATCGTAATGTTTCTTTCATTAATTGCCCCATTTGATTACTGAGTGACCCTAGTTCTTCTATAATTGAGCTGAAGTCTTGTACTAGCTCAGCTTGTTCATTAGAAGCGGAATTAATCTGACTCATGCTACCCATTAAACCTTGTAAATTTTGTGTGATATTTTTCAGTGAATCTTCAATTTTTTCGGTAGCCGACTTTGTTTCTAGAGATAGTTTTCGTACTTCTTGAGCAACAATATTAAATCCAGCACCATGCTGACCTGCTCGCGCTGCTTCAATAGAAGCGTTTAACCCTAGCAAATTCGTTTGTTGGGAAATTGATTTGATAAAGTCTGTAACGCTATGAGAAGCTTCTGAATCAGCAAGGGCTTGGCGAGATTGAGCAGTAATTTCAGTACTTGTTGCTGCTAGCTCCTCTGAATGAGAAGCAACAAGATGTACTTTATCCTGTAAACCCATGACAGCATTTTGTAGATGATCCATATAAGATTGTAATTTTTCTTGTTTTTCCATAGAAAATACTAAACTAAAAGCTCCAATTACATGACCATTTTCTTTAATTGGATATATGTTTGTGTGAAGTAAGACTCCATAAAATTCGGCAGGTATATCTCTTTTAACGTTTTTCCCTGTAAAGGCTTGTCGTAATTCTTCAGTATCTTCCATCGTATCACCAGTCTTTACTCCTAGATCAACTTTAGTTCCTGGTGATGCAAAGTAGACTTTGTTTTGGTTTCGCTCAACAATACTTACAAAGATTTCATTATTGAATGCCATTTGTATGTATGGTGTAGCCTGTTTTAAAACTTCTAATAAACTCAAATAAAAAACCTCTCTTCTATATACTAGTCATCAGATATAAGTAATTTGTATCTACAATTAATTTTTATATAGATAAAATTAACTATGTTCATCATATCTTATATTACATATAGAGTAAATATTTTGATTATTCTAAAGAGGGAAAATGAATAAAAATAAAAAGGTCGTCATTTAAGACAACCTTAAAACTTACTATTTTTTTTTACTTTTTTAATCTCAGTAGTCGAATCATCTGTAGATTTTATCATCGTTTTACCAAGAGTCAGTAATGTTAGAAACATAACCCCTACTCCAACCGCTAAATAAAACATAGTAAACACTTTACCCAGATTTGTAGTTGGTGTGAGCGAAGTATCTACACCACTAGGAATCAGACTGACAACACAAAAGTATATGGCGTCAAGAATAGACCATCCTTCTACCTTTGTATAAAACATCGTGCCTGACAAAAGGATGAGTAATAATGTAGTAAACAATGAAATAAATACTGGTTGCTTAAAAGCACGGATTAAAGCCTTTATAAGACGTTTTGTAGTTAATATAAATGAAATCATAGATTCTCTCTTTCTGTTGCAATATGAAACTAGTATATAACAGATGGAGGATAAAAGAACAGTTTAAAATAGTAGTTCTATGTATCTGTAAGATGTTGAAAAATTAATAATATCAAACTATTTTTGGACTTTAAGAGCATAAAAAATTGATAATATGATATAGTGAGTACGAATTGTAGTCTATACGATTCTTTTTTTATTGATATTAATAAAACGACTATATTTTAATGTCGAACTCTCCGAAAAGAATATTGAGAGTGTTAATTTCATTGGAAATATCGTTTTAAAAATTAGGTTTGGAGGAATTAAGGTGAATAAAATGCTGAAAAAACTAAGTGTCATTTTCATGGCGATGATCTTATTAGGTAGTTTAGCTAGCCCGATATATGCTAAAGCAAGTACTTCAAAAACAAAACAGGTAACACTAACTGAAAAAAGTAGGTTGTTTACTAAGCAAGGTGGATATGGAAGAAAATCTACAGTTGCTGCAAAAAAGAAAGTAACGATTATAAAAACAACTAAAGACAAATGGATGCAAACAAAAGATAAAAAGTGGATAAAGAACGGTTTCACTGGTGATTATATCTATCTTTCAAAAAAAACAACAACATATAAAAAAGAAAAAGGATCTAAATCATCTACAAAGCTTGCAGCTGGTATTTATAAAGTGAGCGTTGCCAATACAAATGGTTGGATTAAAGTTAAAAAAGGTAGCAAGACATACTGGATTAAATCTGGAAAATTTGTCGACAGTTACATTGATTTAGGAAATAAAAAAATGCAAGATCAAATAGTTACTATTTTAAATAAAGAACGTGCAAAAAAGAATTTGAAGCCTTTAAAGCAAGATCCAAAACTTACAAAGTTGGCGATAATTCGTTCATTAGATATGGAGAAAAATCGTTATTTCAGCCATACAAGCCCAACTTATGGAAGCTGGTCTAACCTCCTAAAAGGATCAGGTTATAACACAAATGCTTCAGGAGAGAATATTGCAGCAGGTTATCCAACAGCAACAAGTTTCATGAAGGGGTGGATGAATTCTCCTGGCCATAAAGCAAATATTCTATCACCAAATTATCAAAAAGTTGGAATAGGTATTGTGGTCTCTGGTAAAGGCACTCAATATCCAACATATGGAACACAAATTTTTGCTAAATAGCCATACAACCCCCTCTTGTCCAAGAACATGAGGGGGTTTACTATTTTGACAGCTTCTGAACCTTATTCTCTTTTACTATCTCTTGTTTTATGAATATTCAGTTATAATAAAGTGAATATATATAAAGGGGTTTTCGATATGGTATTACATATGAAAGAGGTATGTTTAAAAAGAGAAGGCCAATGGATTCTAGAAAATATTAATTGGCAAGTAGAAAAAGGAGAGCATTGGGTACTTTACGGTTTAAATGGCGCTGGCAAATCAGCTTTGCTGAATATGCTCTGTTCTTATTATTTTCCGACTAAAGGTAGTTTAAAAGTAGTAGGAAGGACATTTGGGAAATCTGTTTTAGGTGAAGAACTTAGAAGGAAGATTGGCCTCGTATCTTCAGGACTTCAACAAAAATTAAATCCCTATGATAGTGCATTTGAAATCATTCTTTCAGGTGCCTTTGCTTCAATTGGTTTATATGAAAAGCCAACACCAGCCATTCGAGAAAAGGCAATAAGCATATTGAAAAAACTAGGGAGTATTGAATATGCTGATCGTGATTATCAAACTTTATCGCAAGGTGAAAAGCAAAGAATATTGATCGGTCGTGCATTAATGGATGATCCAGAGCTACTCATATTAGACGAACCTGCGACAGGGTTTGACTTCATAGCAAGAGAACAATTGTTAGAAACCATTGGTGAAATTGCAGCTTTAGAAAATGGACCAACTATAATATATGTCACACATCATATTGAAGAAATTCTACCTGTTTTCCAGAAAACATTATTATTAAAAAAAGGACAGGTATTTGCTTCTGGAAGTACAGTGGATATGCTAACAAGTGAAAAACTTTCTTCATTTTTTGATATTCCAGTAGAAGTTATTTGGCAAAATAATCGTCCATTATTATCGAAGTTGAATTAAATTAAAAACTAGCTGATAAATCTTATATTAGATTCGGCAACTAGTTTTTTATAACGAATAATAATTATTTAGATTGTTTTTCCAATAACATGATAATCCTATCCAATTTTTCATTTAGTTCGTTAGATTCATTCTTTGGTGTTGTATTTATAATGATTCTTCTAACAAATAGCATAAAAGAAATCGTACCTAATAAAATTAAAGCAATGACAACAAAAAGTATAAGCATATCTCCAAAATTAGCCATCTAATGCCTCCTTTATTAATACTATTAATATAGTATTATTTTCTATTTTAACATGTTTATTAGGAGTCATGGTGGTCATAAAATGATAGAGTAAATCCAATTTTGAGATTAAGATATATACATTCCTTTTTTGATTTATGTAATTATTTGATGTGAAATGGATAAAATATCAAAAATAAATCATTATTTAATAGATTAATTTTTAATATTATGATAAATTGATAGTAAGTGAATATTGTATGCCAGAATTAGGTGTAGTACATACATAAAAGGGAATTCGGTGAAATACCGAAGCTGTATCCGCAACTGTAAATGCTGATGAAATAAGGGAATACCACTGTTTTATACGGGAAGGTCCTTAAAGTAAATTGATGCATAAGCCAGGAGACCTATCTAATTCAAAGCGTATATCTACTCTTCGGAATAAAGTGAGATTACGGCAAAACAATCTATATTAGACAATACTGTTGTCCTATATTTCTTTGTATTTATGCTATTTCTCTATGGAGAAATAGCTTTTTTCATTGTTAAGAACTTTTAAATTTCATCAATAAGTGAAAGTTATATAGTCGATTAGCATGAAAAAGCCGAATTCCGAATCCAATAAACCTTAATAAAATCGGAGGAATTCAAATGTTGAAACGTTCATTCAGTATGATGCTAGCTTTTGTTATGCTACTTTCATTACTATCGCCGTTTACTGCTCAAGCTGAAAGTATTACTGTAGTAAACAATGACAATGCATCTCAAACAACATCACCACAAGTAATCAAAGAAAAACTAGTGAACTCACTAGAAAAGGCAAAACAATATTATATTACTAACAACCAAACTATTAGTTCTAGGGTAAATAGTTCACACAGTGGCTACTGGTCATTATCCGCAATGTATGCATTAGGTATGGATATTAAAAACTACAAATGGGCAGAGGGCTCAGAAGTTACAAACGAAAAATCTTATTGGGTGAAACCTAAAACGGCTGCTTCAAGTACTTCAAATGAAGATGCAGGTACTATTATAGGCGCCTATATTCTAGGGTTAGATCCAACAAACCTTGGACAACGCAACATTGTTGAAGATTTACAAAACAAACAAAAAGCTGATGGTAGCTTTTTTACTGCATACGGTGAATCTTGGGCATCAATAGCGCTAGGATTAGCAAATGCAGATTATGATAAAGCCAAACATTTAGAAGTGATTTTAAAGAAACAAAATAATTCAGGATTATTCTCTGGATTTGGTTCATCTGATGATTTAGATGTAACAGGTTGGAATTTAACTGCATTAACGTTATTAAATAATGCTGATAAGACCAATGAAACAATTAACGAGTCAATTAAAAAAGCAGTAGATGGTATTCATGCAAAATATCAAAAAGATGGTTTTGTAGATAATACAAACTCAATGGCAAGTATTATTATGGGACTAGCTACAGCTGGAGAAGATTTAACAGCTAACAAATGGAGCTATGAAAAAGACGGTAAAAAAGTTAACATCCTTGAAAAAATGATTGATGATTATCAATTAGAAGACGGTTCATTTAAATGGATGATTAGAGACACTAAAACAAACTTAATGGCTACTGAACAAGTAATCATTGCGTTAGAAGACGCATTGAATGGAAAATCAACATTTGCAAGATTAGCAGCTGGTGAAATACCAGATACAAATCCACCAGTGGAAAATCCAGATACTGAGGGCCCAACTGAACTTACAGTGGGAACAATTTCAAACAAAACAACTTCCGTAACAGGAACAACAGAAGCCAATGCAACAGTTTCAATTTACAATGGAACTAAATTACTTGCATCAACGAAAGCTAACAGTAAAGGAACTTTCACGTTAAAGATTCCTGCGCAAAAGGCGAATGTGAACTTAGTAGTAAAAACTACTGATGAAACTGGCAATGCTGGTGTAACAAAAACAATAACTGTATTAGATAAAATTGGACCAACAAAACTTACAGTAGGAACAATTTCAAACAAAACAACTACTGTAAAAGGGACTACAGAAGCTAAAGCAACCGTTTCTATTTATAAAGGCTCTAAACTACTTACATCAACAAAAGCGAGTAGCAAAGGTAACTATACTCTGAAGATTGCAAAACAAAAAGCGAACGTAAAATTAGTCGTAAAAACGAAAGATACAGTAGGTAATAAAGGCGTATCAAAAACAATTATAGTAAAAGATAAAATTGCACCGAAAAAACCAACAGTATCTAAAATTACATCGAAAACTACAAGAGTAAAAGGTAAAACTGAAGCAAAAGCAACAATTACAATCTACAATAGTAAACACAAAAAAATTGGCTCAGCTAAAGCAAGTAGCAAAGGCAATTTCAGTGTGAAAATCAAAAAACAAAAAGCAAATACTAAACTATCAATTTACGCTAAGGATCTAGCAGGAAATAAAAGTAGCAAACTTAGCGTGAAAGTGAAGTAATGGTCATGTGAAAAAGGGCAGTCCCAGAAGTCGGTATAAACCGGCCTTTGAGGGCTACCCTTTTTCTTTTTATTTGGATCTATCTAACTTGATTATTGTTTTGAATAAGCTTAAATTACCTAAATACAAAGGGTTTTTGAAATATTTACAGAATAATTCTCTTAGTGAAAACCTAAAAGAAGCTGATTATTTGATTACCATTTTAGAAAACATTAAGGATTTTGCCTTTTTATTAATATTCATTTCAAGCGCTATTTATTGTAGGTAGCTTAAATTAACTAAGTGGAAAAGAAAACTTTCTAAAGGCGAGATGACAATGTATCTAATTACATCTATTGCAATTCCTGTTTACGCAGCTATTTATATGCTTCTTCTTCTGGGAACATAAAATATGTTGTGCTATCTTATATTTGGCAATTACATCAATCAGAGTTTGAATTTAACCTCGTTTAATTCTAAGTGATAGTGATATGATAAAATAATAATAGAAATATAGTGAGAGAGTGATTCAATGCAGGTCAATGTGAAGGATACAAGTTTAGTGCTTGAGGGTGGGACATTCCGTACGTTATTTACGTCAGGTGTACTCGATGCTTTTTTAGATGAAGAGATTATGATGCCACATGTTGTAGGTATTTCGGCAGGGGCTATTAATGCCTGTTCGTATGTATCGGAGCAAAAAGAGCGTTCACTTCGCGTCCTTGTTAATTATCGTCATGACAAACGCTATATTGGCATTCGTAATTTTTGGCGAGAAAGAAGTTTATTTGGATTAGACTTTGCTTACAATATAATTCCAAATGAGTTAGACAAATTTGACTGGGATAGATTCCAACAATTCGAGGGAACAGTAAAATTTGGTGTAACAAATGCGTATACAGGGGCCATAGAATATATGGACGCACTTGAAATGGATAAGGAATGTACGTTATTGCGCGCTACTTGTGCGATTCCAGTATTGTTCCCAGAAATTAAAATAAATGATATTCCATACTATGATGGGGGATTAGCGGATCCAATTCCTATTCAGCATTTAATAGACGATGGTTTTGAAAAGCATGTGCTTGTGTTAACTCGACCAAAAGGATATCGAAAAGTAACTGATCGCCAAAGTAAATTAGTCATGAAGCTCCTTCGTAAACGATATCCCAATTTAGTGAAAAGCATGGAACAACGTGTGGAGCATTATAATGCCTCGCTCGATTATTGTGAACGCTTGGAAAAAGAGGGAAGAGCTTTTATTTTCAGGCCAGATGCACCGTTAAATAGCTTCGAAAAAGATTTAACCCAAATGCGAGCAAATTATGATATGGGCTATAAGAAAGCCGCAAAACAAATGGATGAATTAAAAGCATTTTTAAATATATAAAAGAGCAAAAAAACAGATTCTCAGTTACGAGGATCTGTTTTTTTATTAAAAGAAATTATTAATTAATAGTCTAAAGTATAATTGGCTATGCGTGTAAATAATCAACTATGAGTATAAGAAAGTATTGAAAAAAATCCTAGTTTTTTTCTTCCGTCAATAAAAACTCAATTCCAGTCATTTCTACGCCATTAATAACGATTGCTAGTCGATGTCCACCTGGATAATGCTTTCTAGTAGATAGCTGTTTAAAGGAATGGCTTCTAGTATAAGTATATTCACCAGGTAGATACGTATTTTCTGTTATCTTAAAGAGCTTTCTACGTGTTATACCGTTTGCTTTCATAAAATCAATGCCATACTCAATCCTAAGTTTTGCTGCATCTGTAGTGGGATTAGTAAACATAAACTTAAATGTTAACGCTTCCCCAATAGCTAATTGATCTGTTGAAAGGTTAAATTCTTGTAATTCAATAATAGGATTGTTATGGAATCCGAATAATGCGAGTGTAGTTGGGTCTGCTTGTCTAAGAAGTGTTCTACAAGCATGTTTGATGATCCAATCTGTTTTAGGGTTATGACCTATCCAATTCTTACCTAAAGACTTTACTAATTCAGGATGATCCTTTGTTATATCATTTAAATTATTTGCTACACTTTTACGGACATATTCACTTTCATCTGCTTTTAATAACTCTAGAATAGGAATAATGGGAGTAGGGTCTTTTTTAAACATTTTCAAAGCTGTGCCCCAAGGAAGGCGCGGACGACACCCTTCACTCGCCAATCTACGCACATGCTCATTTTCATCTCTTGCCCATTCTTCCATAATGGGCATCATTTTCTCCGGATCTTTTTCAATAAAAGGGCGTACAGCAAACTCGGAACTGGATGTAAGTGTAAAGAGTTTTAATGCTTCAATTGAAGTTTCCCAATCCGATAAACCATAAGCTTCTATAAAATCAGGGAAAAATAAGTACTCAAAACCTTTGCAATCAGGAACAAGTCGACTTAAGACAGCGATAGCATCTGGATAAGTAGGGGGTAAGGTAGCCCTTAATGTATGAGTAATATGTCGAGTTCGTTGTTTTAACTCGCGTTGTTCCCATTCTTCATCAAATAAAAGTGTCATGAATTGCTGTTCATTAAATGCTGGATAGACGCTTTTTACCTTCTTACAAAATTGATCAAAAAAAGCTTTATTATAAACATCTTTTAGTAGTTCTGCCATAATTCTTATTACTCCTTTAAAAAAGATAATACGTTCAATAAAAAAATAAACTTCTGACTCAAAACTGAATTAGAAGTTTAAGTATACCTTATTTTGAAAAGTGGTATGAAGTAGTGATGCCTTTAATAAAAGTTCACTCGTACTGCCTAATCTGATTTCGTCCATTTTCTTTTGCGTTATATAATGCGATATCTGCATTTTTGAAGATTTCATGGAAAGAAGTAACTTCACCTTTAAGGTTGGTCGCCATGCCCATACTAACTGTAAATGTAAGTATAGAATCTTCTATAGGAATCTTCATGGCAGCTAATGTATGATTAAGAGTATTTGCAAATTCCATTACTTCAGTGGATGTTAGGTGACGGAGTAAAATGACAAATTCATCACCACCAAAACGAGCTGCGAACGTTGTTTCTAGATTGGATAATTCTTTGCAAGTGTTTGCGACTAGCTTAATGACATCATCGCCAATTAAATGGCCATATTGATCGTTAATTGATTTGAATTTATCGATATCAAATACTAAACAAGTAACATTCGATTTTTCATTTGCTGCTTCTAATAACCACTTTTTTGCTACGTTTTCTAAATGATAACGATTATAAATATTCGTTAAGCCATCTAAGTTGGAGCGTTCTTGAATAGCTGCCACACGATGTTGAATTTCAAGCTGAAGGGTTGTTTTATAAATAGCGGCTCGTTTTAATTCTTGTAAAATATCAACGTATTCTTTGTAATAATAATAACCGTCTTCAAATTGATTTAACCGTTCACAAAGCTCTATTAACAGTGAGATAATTCTAATTTTAGCGGCTAAATTTCCTGCCTTTGACGTTAGTTCTTTGCAAGTAGTTGCGGCTTTGTAACTTACTTCAAATTGACCTTTTAAATAATACAACTCTCCGACATATTGATAATAAAGGATTTGCCACTTGATTGAATTAGAGTCGTCTAAACAAGCTGATAATGTGCTTAAATACTTGGTAGCATCATTTACTAGATTTAGTTTTAACGATGCCTCAACAAGGTTACATAATGCTTGAAACGTTAGCTGAGGAATATCCGCATGTTTTGATAATGCTAAATCCAACCCTTGCAAAGCATATTCATGAGCCTCGTCATATTTTTGCTCCGCAATCGCAACCTTGCTTAAATTACAAAAACAATTGCTCATCATATCAGTAGCATATAGCTTTTTTGCTAAATCCATATTTAATATTATTGTTTCCCGAGCTTTTTCCCAGTTCTCATTATATTCATAAAGAAAAAATAGAAGAAGATAAAGGTTTTCTTTCTCTTGGTCACTCAGATCCTCTTTGTTTTGTTGACAGTACTCATCGAATAAAAAGGTATAGTGGAATGCATTTTTTAGATCAGCCAATGCATGGTATGAAATTGCAAGGTACATATAGCCATAACGAATACTAATCCGATCTTGTTGTAACATCGCTTTTTCAACTAGTTCATGCCCGAATTTAATAGTCTCTAGAAGTTTTCCGGATAGATAAGTAGCGTGCGTTGTATTTTTTAGTTCTTCAATTGTTAAAAGCATTTACACAACCACCTTTATATTAACTCATTAGAAAAATAGAACAAAGGTCAGGGGAAAAAGTACTTAAGAACTATTTTAACCTATATGTTTAAAAAATGTCAGCTAATAACTAAAGATTGTAACAAATAGGAAAAAACATATATGAGCTTTGTTTGAATAGTTAATATAACAATGGGAATATACTGTCAAATAGAGAGTTCTTGTAATTGCAATAGTTGTACATACATAAAGGAGTGCATTTATATGGATAAACTAGATGGCCAAACTTTTCATACTGTACAGCACAATATTGAAAAAATGAAAGAGCTTTTTCCAGAAATTTGTACAGAAAATAAAATAGACTTTGCAAAGCTTCAATTGTTATTAGGTGAACAGATAGAAACTGGAAAAGAACGGTTTGATTTTACATGGAGTGGTAAAACAGAGGCGATCCAATCAGCTCAAAAGCAAACGACAGGAACTTTAAGACCTGATATCGCAGGGAGTTTAGATTGGGAAACAACAAAAAACCTTTATATTGAAGGTGATAACTTAGAAGTTTTGCGAGTACTTCAAAATAGTTATCATAATCGAGTAAAGCTTATCTATATTGATCCTCCTTACAATACGGGAAATGATTTTGTTTATAAAGACAACTTCCGTGACCAGATGAAAAACTATAAAGAACATACAAATGAAAGTTTAGAATCGAATGCAGTAACAAGTGGAAGAGTTCATACAGAATGGTTAAATATGATGTATCCGAGGTTGAAAATTGCCCGTAACTTATTGTCTGATGAAGGAGTGATATTTATCTCTATCGATGATAATGAAGTGGATAATTTAAAACGTATTTGCAATGAAATATTTGGGGAAGAGAATTTTGTCACGACCATTGTAGTCAAAATGTCTGAACCAACAGGTGTAAAAATGACGCATGTTAAAAGAAAAATTCCTAAATTAAAGGAATATGTACTTTGTTATAAAAAAAGAAATGTTACATTTGAAAAAATAAGAATCCCTAAAAGTACATGGGATAATGAATATAAAACAATTCTCACAAATATTAGTAAAAAAGAAATAGAAGAATTAAAAGCTATTCGTGATAATGAAGATAGAACAATAGAAGACATTAAAAAAGGTGATGCCATTTTAGCAAACATACAAATGGTCCCAGTTTCTGAATTTGCTAAAAAGAACAATATTGAAAAAAGAGATCTTGCAGGATTCTTGTTTACTAATGCTTGGAGAATTATTAGAACCGTTTCAGTGGCGGCTAGTGCAAAAACTATTGCTGATGAAAAGAGAAAAACAAATCACAATCAAGCATTTGTAATAACTACACCAAACAACAAGCTGTATTTTATAAACAATCACTATAATACAACTGTAGAGTCACCACGTATTAAAATACTCTTTGCCGATGATTATTTGACCGTACATCCTTGTGATTTCTGGGCAGATATTAAAACAACCGGTTTAGATAAAGAGGGATTCGTAGATTATCGAAACGGTAAAAAACCTTTAAAATTAATTAAAAGAATTTTGAGTATGGTCGCTTTAAAAGACGATGATATAGTGATGGATTTTTTCTCTGGGTCAGGGACGTTTGGTGAAGCGACAGTACGATATAATATTGAAAGTAATTTATCCCTGCGTTATATACTTGTGCAAATTAATGAAAACCTTGAACAATTACAAATGAAATTATCTAGTGAAGCTAGAAGAGACACAAAGAAACTTATAGATTATTTAAAGAGCGTTGGTAGAAAGCCGTTATTATCTGAACTTGGTAAAGAGCGGTTGGTATGTATGAAAAGGGAGATACATCATTCCACACACCATGATTTAGGTTTTAAAAATTTCAAACTAGATACGACGAATTTAAAAAAGTGGGAAGAGTACCTATCAAATGTAGAACAGATGCCTATAAATTTAACTCAACCTGTGAAACAAGGAAGAAGTGAAGAGGATGTATTATTTGAAATACTTCTCAAGCAAGGAATAGATATAGTACTACCGATTGAACGATTCATATTAGGTGAATGTACCGTTTTTTCAGTCAATGGAGGCACAGTATTCATCTGTCTTGAAAAGGACCTATCACTAGACCAAATTAATATCTTAGCAAGCAAAAAACCTAACCGTATGGTACTCTACGAAGATTGTTTTCAAAATGAAGAAGTACGTAACAAGGCACAGCAAATATTAAATCAAAATGGTGTAGAAGAAGTTCTAGTAATATAGCTAGGTATTAATCTGAAACCAATAATCCTCTTTATCCGTATAAATAGTAATTAAAAAGGAAAGCCGGGATAAATAATGGATAATCAATATGTAGTCGGTTGGGGTACTCTTATGCTCATAAATGCAGGTATTGCACAGGGGAAGAATCGTTCAGGATTCAACTGGTTTCTACTATCTTTAATTTTAGGGCCAATAGCTACCCTTGCATTAGTACTTATGGATAAAAAATAAATGAAGTGAATAGATTGCTTGTTTAACATGTTGCAGATTTTTCTAGAAAGTACACCACAATACTAGTTGTGGTGTATTTTTTTGTTTTAAAATCTTTGTTATATCCATCAATAAATATAAAGTCGGAATATTAAATTTATTCTCTGTGTTAAAATGATAAAAGTAAAAATTAGAAAATGGGGATGATACATTGTTGAATGAATTAGTTATAAAGACATTTAAAGAAAGTGATTATCCAGCAGTAATTAAATACTGTTTACCTGAAGAGCAAGAAATTTATACTTCGTTACCAATTGATGTTATCGAGGAATTTAAGAGGGATCAATATAATCAGCCATTTAGTGTAGTTTATGAGGGGAATTTAGTGGGCTGTTTTGCACTATATACGAATAACAGAGGAAATATATATACGAATAATGAAAATAGTATTATTTTTAAATCATTCTCTATTGACTCACGTTTCCAGAGAAAAGGATTTGCTCTAAATGTATTGAAATTATTGCCTACAATAATAAAACAGCACTACCCTGAAAAGAACGAGATTATTTTAACAGTTCATCATACAAATATCGCAGCAATTAATTTATACATAAAAGCTGGATTTAAAGAACAAGAATTAAGATTTGAAGGTGAATACGGAGAGGAAATAATATTCCATTTTGATTTGACCGTTTAAAATAGTAAGAAATCTAAACTGTTTTATAAAAAGGATGGATAAAGGTTCTTTGCTTTATCTATCCTTTTATATCTTTTAATATAAATTACAAGATTATTTGGTGTATCGATATTAGTGATTTAAAACTTTTGATAAAAATGTCTTTGCACGTTCAGATCCAGGGGCAGTGAAAAACTTTTCAGGTGAATTGACTTCTACAATTTTTCCTTCAGCCATAAAAACAATTTTGTCGCATATTTCGCGTGCAAATCCCATTTCATGTGTCACAACAATCATCGTCATTCCTTCCTTAGCAAGTTTCCGAATGGCATCCAATACTTCTTTTACCATCTCAGGGTCTAGTGCAGAAGTAGGCTCATCGAAAAGCATGATTTGTGGATCCATTGCCAAAGCTCGTGCAATGGCCACACGTTGTTGTTGTCCACCTGAAAGATGAGAGGGATGGACATGTATTTTGTCAGCTAAGCCAAGGGAACTAAGTAACTCAGTACCCATTTTTTCTGCTTCAGCTTTTGCCATTCCTTTTACTTTAATAGGAGCTATTGTGACATTTTCAAGCGCTGTTAAAAATGGGTACAAATTAAAGCTTTGAAATACGAAACCGATATTTGTACGGGCTTTATTGATATCCGTTTTTTTATCATGAATCGAAGTCCCATCTACTATAATTGCCCCACTATCAATTTCTTCAAGAGCATTGATCACTCGGATGAGAGTGGATTTTCCTGCACCACTTGGTCCTATTAATGCAATCACATTTGATTTTTCTACCTCTAAGTTAATATCTACTAAAACTTGATTATTGCCAAAGCTTTTATTAACACTGTTAATGGAAATCATGCAATCAGTCCTTTCTTAATACTCGCTTTTTAGCCAATGTTTTTCAAACTGTCGTATGATTAGAGATAATGTAAATGTCATTGCAAAATATAACAGAGCAACGAATGTCCATATTTCAATGTAACGATAGGAGATAGCGGCTAGATTTGTCGCCTTTAATGTTAAGTCTACAGCTGAAATGGTTGAAACAAGAGATGAGTCTTTAATAAGAATGATGAATTGCGATGCCATAGGAGGTAATGTTTTTCTAAAAGCTTGAGGCAATATGATTAAACGCATTGCTTGAAAATTGGACATGCCTGATGAACGCGCAGCTTCCATTTGTCCTTTAGGAACAGATTGAATTCCCCCACGAACAATTTCTGCAATAAATGAACCAGAGAAAATAGCGAGAGAAACAATAGATCCCCAATAAGCACCCAGCTTTAAAAACTGACCCAGAACGAGATGAATCCAAATCAATATAACAAGAAGGGGAACACCACGCATAACTTCAACATATACGGAAGAAATAAAACGAATGATAGGATTTTTTGATATCCGACCAACTCCAAAAAGAATCCCAATAGGTATAGCAAATAGTAAAGATAGTGCTGAAATCTCGAGCGTCAAATACATCCCTTTAAAAAAGATATCGAGATTATTTGTGATAACACTCCAATCAGGTTGATATCTCATAGTGTAGGAACTCCTCCATTGATATGACTTATATAAGGACATTAAAATGATTGAAGATCTTATACGTACAAAGCATAAAATAAGATCTTCAAAGTATTAGACATAACCTATTATTCTGCTTCTACTTTTGTATTAATATCTCCGTACCAATCATCACTTTCAAACCAGTAAGAACGTGAAGCTAACTCCTGCGGTCCACCTAAATAACTATAAAGGAATGAATTTAACCATTGAACTGTTACTAAATCATTGTGAGCTACGGCAATACCTAAATTTTCTGCAGAAATATTCTCATCTAAAATATGAGATTTTCCATTTTGCTTTTGCCAAATTCGGACTGAAGACTCGTCATAGATAACGGCATCTAATTGACCTGATAACATTGCTAAAGCCGCAGCTGGCATTTCTCTGTAATCTTTGAATTCTGCATTTTTGAAGTTTGCTTTTGCAAAAATTTGGCCAGTGGTTCCAATAATAGTTGCGATTTTCTTTCCTTTTTTATCAAGTTCTTTCCAAGATTTTGTAGTCGTATCTGTATCAGGTAATAACATAACTTGCTTAGTTTGATAATATGGATTCGGGAAACTAACAGACAGAGCACGGGGGCCAGTAATTGTCATTCCTGAAACGATCATATCAATTTCACCAACTTGCAATGCAGCTATTAATCCATCAAATGAATATTCTTTAAATTCTACTTTTACATCTAATGCCTTCCCAATTGCTTTCGCGGTATCGATATCATAACCTACAAACTCGTCTTTCAAATTGACCATTTCAAAAGGTGCATATCCTGTAGCAGTACCAACAACCAATTTTCCAGCCTTCTTTACACGATCAATTGTGGACTCACCTGCATTACCAGCCTTATTACTGTCGCCACCACCACATGCTGTTAAAATCATACTCGTTAGCAATAGCAATATTATTAAACTCTTTTTCATCCTTTCTCCTCCTTTCAATTAAATAGCTATAACTAGTAAATCTTTAAACTCAATATATGGAGAGCAAGGTAGTAAATATACCAATTAAAATAGTAAATTTAATAGTTGGTAGAAAATTCTGTTTATTAAGATTTAAAAAAATGATTAAATTGGATATTTTCGGGTACTTAGTTTTATATAATGGTTTGTATGGAAGTAATAGGTTTTTGATCTGAATAGGAGGAGAGTTCCAAAATGAAGCGGTCTAGATATATATTGGCTATTGTGATTTTAATCAGTAGTGTATGTTTCATTAACCTGCCGAAGATAGAAGCAAAAACAAGTTTCACGACACAATATGTACAAGCAGATGTATTAAATGTTCGTATGAAAGCTACAACAAATTCAAAAAAGTTGGGTCATTTAAAGAAAAATGAGACAGTGAAAGTGATTAGCACCTCAAAAGGTTGGTCAAAAATTCAATATAAAAAAGGAACAGCATATGTTTCTGCCTCCTATCTAAACTCTAAAAAAGCTGTGCAAAAAGTGACGGGGGATTTGCTACCTAAAATAGGGAAGTATACTTACAAAAATTACGAAGAGAATATCTATTATGGAAAGAGTAGTGAAACCTATGTAAAAGTAAAAGGCGGTGTTAAAGCAAAGTCAAAAAATGGATTGGATACGTCGTATTTGGAAAATAGTAAGTACTTCACATATCTATCTCCAACCGGGCATACAAGTTTTCGACTGAATTACCCATTAACGAAGGGAAAGAAATGGAAAAATGAGCAAGATGAGGTGCAAATCCAAGATGTAAATATGTCAGTTAAAACTGCAGCGGGTTCTTTTAATGAAGTTGTCAAAGTTCGAATAGATCATAAAATCTATGATACGTATTCCCATTACTACATTGCTCCAGGGAAAGGGATTGTCTTGTGGAAACTAAACGGTAAGAAAAAATTCCAATTGGCGAAGTATACAAAGTAAGAAAATACAAAAAAGCTCAAGCCGAATTTGCATGGCTTGAGCTTTTAAACTATTATCTGAGCTTGAAAAAGCGTACGACAAAGAAAATAATCGTACCGAATAAGATAGCAAGGAAAAGTGGCATCTCATAGACACCAAGTAAACTATCACCACCATGAGCTACTTGCACATCAGTCCACATATTAAATGCGAAAAACAATAGAATTTCATTTTTCACAAAATTTAATAGTAACATGGAATTCTTATAAAGCCTTTCTGTATTGTCAGCTGTTAATGTACTATAGTTATGCAAATGTGGTTTTTGCTCCAGTACATGACAGAATAACCATAATACTACTCCTATAATTGGTGGTAAAAAGAACATCCATCTCGGGCCCCAGTCATCTGGTACACCCAATGCATTATAATGTGTTGGAACTTCAGAAGGTAGACTAGACCATTGTGTAATTCCATAAATAATTGCTACTACAAATAACCCAATTGCTAAAATATCAAATGTCGTTCTCACAGCAGAACGGGGAATAGTTATTTTGGGTTGATTGAACATGTGATAACCCCCTTTACTTGTTTACGAACGAAGAAAGAGAAAGTTTCATAATAATTACTAAAATACTCCATTTTTAACATTAGTAATTATTGTTGCAAGTATATTTATGGTATAAATATAAAAAGGTTACTACAGAACAATTAGGAGGTATCTTGATGAATCCCCAAATAACTAGTAGGCAACGCAGAATTTTATGTTCACAAAAGAAAGTAAAAGCTGATTTTATATTACGAAATGCTCAGGTAGCTGATGTATTCAACTTACAATGGAGAATGGCTGATGTTGTTGTCTCAGAAGAATACATTGTGGCAATTGATCCTGATGGTCAATTTGAAGCAGAGCATGAAGAAGATGCGCAAGGAAGATATGTTATTCCAGGCCTTATTGACGGTCATATCCATATTGAATCATCGATGTTAACGCCATCTGAATTTAGCTGTATTTTACTACCACATGGAATTACGACGGTGATTACAGATCCACATGAAATTGCTAACGTCTCTGGGGTAAATGGGATTCAATACATGTTAGATAATGCTAAAAATGCAGCGATGGATATTCATGTAATGCTACCATCGAGTGTCCCTTCAACATCATTTGAAAATTCTGGAGCAGTGTTAGAAGCTAAGAATTTAGCGCCATTCTTAACTCATCCAGATGTACTTGGTTTAGCTGAAGTTATGGATTTTCCAGCCGTATTAGAAGCTAATGAAAAGATGCTTGCAAAAATTGAACAAACTGAATCTACTAAGAGAATTATCGATGGCCATGGTGCGGGATTATCCCCTCAGCAAATACGAGGATATCGTGCCGCTGGTATTCAAACCGATCATGAATGTGTAACGGCAGATGAGGCTAGAAATCGTGTGAAGCAAGGTATGTATGTACTCATTCGTGAAGGTTCTGCAGCCAAAAATCTTCGTGCATTACTACCTGCAGTAACACCGACAAATGCTCATCGCTTCCTATTTTGTACAGATGATAAACATCTTGACGAACTCATGCAAGAGGGTAGTATTAATTATGACATTGCACTCGCAATTGAAGAGGGAATGGAACCGCTACAAGCAATCCAATTAGCCACACTTAATGCAGCCAATTGCTATCAACTACTACATAAGGGTGCTTTAGCGGAAGGATTTATTGCAGACTTTATTCTACTCGAAGATCTCAATAGTTGTGAGCCAAAAACTGTATGGAAAAATGGCAAAAAGGTTGCAGAACATGGTCAGATACTACAAAAGAAGCAAAGAGAAAATTATGTTCCAACTGATATTCTGCAATCTGTTAATATTCCCGCATTGACTGAATCCGATCTGGCGATTCCTTTTATTAAAGGCTCAAAAGCGAATGTTATTGAAATTCAACCAAATCAGATTATGACGACGAAGTTGATAGCTGATGTTACTGTTGAAGATGGTGTTTTCATACCCTCAGTAGAAAATGATATGTTGAAATTGGCTGTTATTGAACGTCATCATCAACTTGGGAATATTGGTCTTGGTATCACACATGGCTTTGGACTTCGAAAGGGAGCTGTTGCGACTACTGTTGCTCACGATTCTCACAATGCACTTGTGCTAGGAACAAATGACGAGGATATGTTACTTGCTGTTGAAGCATTGCAGAATATGCAAGGGGGCTATGTTGTTGTAGCAGAAGGACAAATATTAAGTGCTCTTCCTTTGCCAGTTGCAGGGCTAATGACAGATCAACCAGCTCCTATTGCAAAAAAACAACTGTACGAATTGCATGAAGCATTATTACAGCTCAACCCAGATTTAGACTTTCATCTATTTCTGACACTATCGTTCATTAGCTTACCTGTAATACCAGACATAAAACTAACAGATACCGGATTATTTGATGTAGTAAATTTCAAACACATTGCTGTTGAAGTAGAGTAGACTATCAAAAAAGCTAGTTTGAATAATAATTTGTTTTATTACATGAGTAGTTGATTGGAGCGTAGCGACGAAGCGACTTGGCGCCCGCCCGCGGAAAGCGTCCACCGTAGCGGAAATCAACGGTCTTATATATTTATATTTATTTAAAATAAAAAAGCTATATATAAATCTAGATTTTTTCGAGTTTGTCTACAGTAAATAATTAAATTGGGGGCTGCTGCCAATAATAAATACCTATTTATAATTTTACTTATGAGTTTATATAAGTGACGTCAAAATTATGATAGGAGTGTAAGAATGGTAGAATTAAATACTAAAAGACTAAAACTAATTCCATTAAATCCAGAAAACTTTTGAAGAGCTTAAACTAGCTCTGAAATTCAGGCTATCAAAAGTAATGGAAAATCAGCAAGATTATATATGGTGCACCAATTGGCTAATTATATCGAGAGATAATAACTGTACAGTTGGTGGTATCATGTTAAAAGGTCGCCCAAATGAAGATGGTGAAGTAATTATTGGTTATTACACTCTTCCTCAATATCAGGGAAAAGGCTATATGACTGAAGCCGTTAATAATATTAAAAGTTGGTTGTTAAATCAGCCTGAGGTTAGGTTTGTGATAGCAGATACTGATAAAACCAATATTGCTTCACACAGGGTGTTAGAAAAATCTGGAGCAGAAATCTATAAGGAAACGGAAGACCTCTACTTCTGGAGGTTTTTTTAAAATTCATTGCAAGATTAAGAAGCTAAGAGCCAGCATTTTTATGCTGGCTCTTTTATATTGGGAAATAACATATATCACGTTCGTTAGACTAAATTTGTTTAGTAGTGCTTAATTCAAACTCTATTTTAATTTTTCTATAAAAAGTTCTTCATGCATAAGTTGAATCGAGTGTCCTGTGGCTATTAGCTGTTCAGCTTTCTGAAATTTACTACTTTTATGACCGGACTCAGAGCGTTCAATACTATTACGACTAATGACTAAATAATCGGTCTGTTTAGATACTATATTGCTAAAGATACCGCCAGCTTGCCGTAATTTTTGTGCAGCAGAGGAACGAGTCATACCTTTTAAGCCACCTGTAAAGACAACTGTTTTTCCTTTGAAAAAAGGCGCATTCATTCGTGCAGTTTTATTTTGACTATTTTCGAAAGTAGAATCAAATAATCTATTTATCTGTTGAATATTTTTCATCTTACTAATTGTAAGTACAATGCCAGCAATCAAGTCAGCATTTTCCATAGATAATAGGATTGATAGATTAGATGCAACAGAGGTTAATTTATAATTTGATAGATTTGGGAATGCTTTTTGTGCTAATTCGAATGAGCATCCGTATTGACAATAAGGGGGAAGTTGTTGAATACTCTCGCATGATTCTTGAATGACGTTTTCATCATATTTGACATAATGCGCAACAACAAATTGATTGTTTAGCCAACGACATAATGTTGGATAGAATTCTTTAAAAGTCGGCGCATGTTGTACCATTTCTGCTGTTAAGCCATGTTGATGTGTATGATATTCATCAAATGGTTGTTCTGGATTGATATATGTATATAGGGTATCTTGGATTTCTCCATTCACCACTTTTACTAATCCGATCGAACAAATACTGTCGCGCCATTGGTTGGCAGTTTCTATATCAATGGCTACAAAATCCATATGTGGTCCTCCTAAGTTGAAAAAAATTTAAATCTATTATAACAATTAATATTGAAAGAATGGTTTAGTACAGTAAAAAGATTGATTGTTCTTTATCTCTCAATTTCTATAAAAATGAAATCCCGCCAAATGATAGATTGGCGGGACTTTCTTATGAATTAGTTAAATTGTGTTCACTACGAATTTTTTCAAGTAATGCGTGGCAACCGTCAGTAACAAGGTCATATGTCTCCTGGAAGTCTCCAGTGAAATATGGATCAGGGACATCTTTTTTATGATCCGTTAAATCGAGTAGACGTATGATTTTCGGATGATTAGGTTGACCCGTCATTTCGTAAATATTCATGATATTACTATTATCCATACCTACTATATATTCAAATTGCTCGAAATCTTCTTTTTTCAATTGACGACCAGCCATACCAGCAGAAGAAATATTGTTTTTCTCCAAAATAGCAAGCGTACCTTCATGGGGGCGTTCTCCAATATGCCATGATCCAGTAGCCGCAGAATCAACTGTCACTTTGTCATTTAAGTTTTCTTTTTTTAATAAGTCTCGGAATAATGCTTCAGCCATCGGTGAGCGGCAAATGTTCCCGAGGCAGACAAATAAAACGTTAATCATATCTATATCTCCTATAAGAAAGAATATTTTTGATACTTCGAGAGAGCTAATGGGCTTATATAATCAATTTTACGACGTTTATGGATTGAAGACAAGTTTATAGTTTATTTATAGTTAAAAAGGTGATAATTGTTCTTAAATTAATTATAGTTCAAAGGTACTAATTTTATAGTGTGATAGAAGGGGGTTTATGGTATCATAATAGTGTTGATTGAAAAGTTAAATAAATTGTTAAAGAGTATTTAATAAATCAATTAATTAATAAAGTGAAACGAAATGCAAATAAATTATTTCTTTGTCATTGAAGAATCAGTATTTTTCATATGAATAATGTTGTGGTATAAACACCTAATGTAGCTAAAAATAATATTTGTGCATTCGTTTTTTTGCAGTTATTTATAAAAGGGGTAGTAAATATGCTTCAATCGATTTTATCGAATCTATCGATTATTTTATTAATGCATTTAATCATCCAGGCACTTAAAAATTACAGAAAACGCTTACCGAATATGCTATATCTTTTTTTACTCGTTATGACAGTTTCAGCATCTGTTATAACAATGTTTTATTTACCAATCGAATTTGAGGGGTATCGAGTAGATTTAAGAATGATTCCGTTAATTTTTTTAGCTTATTTTGGTAATTGGAGATTGACACTTCCCATCTTATTGATTGTTTCGGTTTGGCGTGTTTTGATAGGGGGGGTGGGTACTATACCGGGTATCTTATTTGGCTTGATTGGTCCTACCTTATTAACATTAGCTGTCTATAAAAACAACAAATTTTCTAGTAGTTATTTAGATAAGATTCTTCTTCTTACGGCATGTTGGTTTATCTCAGATTTTCCTATTATTTTTATTATTCCAAACGGCCTAGAAATATTTAAAAGCATATTTATTTTACGATATACTTCATTGCTAGGAGCAGCATCTGTTTTGTATTATTTTGTTTTGTTGGAACGAAAACGATACAATTTGAATAATCAACTAGAATTTATAGCTTGGCATGACTCATTAACGAAGTTACTAAATCGAAATAAGTTCTTTGAAATTGTAGAAGAAAAGAGAAAAGCAACAAATGAAAATCACTTTTTAGCGATGGTTGATCTTGATTATTTTAAGAAGTTAAATGATACATATGGTCATGTAGTAGGTGATCAAATTTTAAGTGAAATTGGAAGCATATATAAAAACTATGAAAATGAGTATGTAAAGGTTGGGAGATATGGTGGCGAAGAATTTATCATATACCAAGGACATACTAACTTTGATCAAGCTGTTCAGTGCCTTGAGTCAATTCAAAAAGAGATACGTACTACCCCATTTTATATTGATGAGGATTTATCAACATATGTAACGGTCTCTATTGGTATTGCGGAATTGAAGAAAGATATGAATTTACAAGAAGCAGTGAAACTTGCAGATCAGAACTTGTATATCGCAAAGGAAAAAGGAAGAGATCAAATCGAAGCATCAGAGGTTCATACTAAACGCATTTCGATAACTATAGGTGCGGAATAGAGTATTTATTGAGAGGGGAAACTAAAGTTATGGTCAATTTAAGAACAGCATCTATTCAACGAGGGGATAAAATAATAGAAAGAAAAATAAGGTATGACTCCACAGTTGTAGAGTATAGTTGTATGCTGTTACAAGCACAAAATCATAATTTCGTACTTTTTCATGAAATATTGGATTCCTTTACGATGATAGCAAATCACCAAAAAAAGTTAACTATATCTAAAGGTAGTTATACAATTGCTTATTACTGGAAGGATCGTCCATATAATTTATATATCTGGAGAGATAATAAAGGAAATTATATAGGTTCTTATTTTAATATCGTAAAAAATACATATATGATTGATAATTTGGTATCGTTTGAGGACTTGATAATTGATATTTTGGTCCTACCTAATGGAGACTACTTTATTTTAGACGAAGATGAGTTACCTAAGCCGTTAGATCAATTTGAGGATGGTTTAGTTCAACAAACCTTAAACTCATTAACGGATTCCCTTGATATTCTCCTTACTCAAATTATTTCAGAAACTGAGAATCATTATAAACATGAAGAACTTCTTCTTTGGTTGAACAACAGATAATATTAGCTGATTATTTTTACAATCCACAAACTAGCATGCAAATTTATAAAATGCTGTTTCTATTTGTTCATTAATAGGAGTCCCTGTATTAATTTGATTAAAATTTATATCAAAGGTACAACTTCATAGAAAGTTAAACGGTATATTTACGTCTTCTTCATCATAAATATAAATAGATTATATTAACTATTAATTAATTTACTATTCAGAAAATAAGTGATAAAATATAGTAACACTAAAAACTAAAATTATCCGCTAAGCTTATTGAAATCATTTTAGAAGGTAAAAATTCTGAATATGAAGTCATGTACATGCAAGCGGATTTTTTTGTATTTTCTAGAAGCCAGCAAATGAATCTATACAAATTCGAGCTAGTGAAAGGAATGATGCAGATGGAATTAATGAAAAAGGATATTGGTAAATGGGTGATTTCTCAAAACCTTGATGGTTATATTTTATCTATTGATCAAGAGGGAAGAGCAGCAGTTGTTAAATTTTTTGATGGTGTTCAGCAAAAAGATCGGATTGTTCAATTCGAAAATTTAATACTAAATGACGAAGACAAATTGCAACTACAAGATTTACTAGCACTACAAGAATTAGCATTAGATACTAATGATAAAAAGTGGTTCATTGAATTAAGTGACCAAATAGCGAAATTTAAAGTAGAGTTTTAGATGAAAAGCTTAAGCAATTGTTATTTAATAGTGAAAATTAGAATACTAGAAAACATCAGATTAAAAGTAAACAAATATATACTGATAAAGAAGCAGGACTGCAACTTAAATTGCAAACCTGCTTCTTTAATATCTTATCCTTCTAATTTCACCAAATAATCAATGATTCCCATAGCAGAGACTGCCGTATCTAGAGGTATCACTTTGAAAACAGGATGACTGAGCAATAAACCATGTTGTAACACATAATCATTTACATGTGCATTCAAACGTTTTTCTAAATCGCGTGATCTAGCATAAAATTCCTCTTTTGCCGCCATTGCTTTCTTACCTTCTTCTAAGAAGATTGGTAACCAGTAACGAACTTGCTCATATGCCATATCTGGCTCATAGTAAACACCATAATGGCCAAAGTATAGCTGACTTGGCGCAAGCTTTTCATAAAACTGAATTGACTGTTCCATCGCATCAGGGTCGAATTGATTTGGTGACGTAGAAGGAAGGATTAAGTCGAAGTCTTCTTCCAAAAGTTCCGGATAATAAACTCCAGTCGTATCTCCAACAAAAACCCCATTACTTTTACTATCATGGATAGAGATATGGTGATTCGCATGACCTTTTGTATGATAAAAAGTCAAAGTTGTTTCACCGAGTACGAGTTGATCTCCATCTTCAACAGTTCTCATACGTGATTCTTCTACAGGTAAAATAGGGTCAAATAGAGTATCAAATTGATCCCCATAAACAGATTTTGCACTGGCGATGAGGCGACTAGGATCCACTAAATGACGTACTCCTTTTGGATGCACAATTAGTTCTGCATTTTTACATTTCTCCATAAATAACCCAGCTCCACCTGCATGGTCCAAATGGATATGTGTCAATATTAAATAGTCAACATCTTCAGGGGTCACTCCTAGCGCCTCAAGTCCTTTCATAATATAAGGTACAGAAGGACTTGCAGATGTTTCGATTAATGCAATTTTTTTATCTTTTAACAAATATGAACTAGTCCGATTTGGTCGTCCTAAATCATACGTATCGATGCAAAACAACCCTTCGCTAATTTGTTCGATCTTTTCCATCTGACTCGCCTCCAATATATGTAGTTTATATTAAGTGTAAATAGATTGAGAGAAAATGTAAAAGGAAAAGATTGATACTAAAGAATTAATGGAGTTATAGACACATATAAGGATCTACTAAGATGTAGACAATCATGTAAATTACAATAAAGTGAGTTTGAGTAAAAGGCTATAAACTATTTACATAGTATTAGCAAGAATCAAAAAAGCCCATGGAAAATTACGATTTCCAAGGGCCCTATTATCATAACTTAAATTGTTGAATTTCTTTTTGAAGAGATACCGATTTTGCATTTAAATCTTGAGCAATGCTATGGACTTCCTGCATTGAAGCTACTTGTTCTTCAATGGAGCTAGATACTGCCTCAATTTGAATTGAAGTACCATCTGAGTGGTTTGCGATTTCTGATATAGAAGCGGCTACTTCTTCAGCGCTAGCGGAAATTTGTTCGGAAGCAGCAGAAATGTCCTCGATTTGGGATGTCATTGAACGTACAGCGCCTGTGATTGAGTGGAATGAGACATCAGCTTGCTCAATGATTTTGACACCTTCTTCAACAGTCTTCAAACCTTGTGAAACACCGGTTTCCACATTTTTTGTATCTCGTTGAATAGTAGCTGTTAAGTTAACTATCTTGTTGGCTGATAATTTCGATTCCTCTGCTAATTTTCGAACCTCATCTGCTACAACAGCAAAACCTTTACCATGTTCTCCAGCACGTGCAGCTTCGATAGCTGCATTTAAAGCTAGTAAATTCGTTTGCTCAGTTATTCCTGTTATAACTTTTGTAATATTTTCAATTTCTGCAGTTTGTAAGCCGAGTTGTTTAGTTAATTCTGTTACTAGTACAGTTGCATCGTAAATATTTTGCATTTGTTCCTTAGCATCAATCAGTTTGTTCTGACCTTCTTCTGCAATAGTCAGTGTATCAATTGCGGTTGTGTGTAAAGTTTGCGTTGATTCAGTAATACGTTGAACTCCAGAAGCTGTTTCGTCCATAGCAATAACACTTTCTTTAGCTGCTGCAGATGACATAGAAGCATTTAATGAAGTTGTTTCTATACTAGTCGAAACATTTTCTGAAGTTTGTGATACTTCTTCTGTACTTGCAGATAACTCCGCTGCAGAAGTGGATAAATGTTCTGCACTATTATTCGTTGCAAGAATTAGATGACGTAAGTTCTGCTTCATCTCGTTAAATGAATCAGCTAGTTCACGAAGTTCATCCTTCGTACGAATTATGATCTCAGGCTGTGATAAATCGCCTTTTGCTATTAGCTTAACTCCTTCATTTAACTTACGAACAGGGGTAGAAATCATTCGCGTAATAATGATACATATGACCGTTGCAACAACTAGATTTACTATGAAATTAATAATTGCCGAAAGAGTTGCGTAATTTGTTTTATCTATAGCATCAAGTTGAATTTTCTCTAATTGTTCGTTTTGGTATGTAAGCATATCTTCAGCATTGTTTAAAATTTTGTCATTTATAGGTTGTATTTGTTCATTCATCAATTGGGTTGCTTTAATTGCATCTCCTGTTTGATGTGCGTAGATCGTTTCTTTTGTATAACGATCGAACTCTTGTTTAGCAGTGATTGAATCTGCGACTATTTCCTTCATCGTATCAGATTGGGCTATTGATTCTAGTTCGGCTAATTTTTTATCAAAAATGACCTGATGATCTCGTAATGATTCCAATGATTTACTATGTTTTTGTAATAGATACCCACGTAAATAAGAACCTTGTAGAGCCATTTCATATTGAATATCATCCACTAATCTAATTTGAACAAATCGTCTATCTACCAATTCATCTAAACTTTGATTAATTTCACGAGTATGTTTTACTGTAAAAATAGAGGAGATTCCAATCAGAATAACCATCAAAGTAAATCCTAATAATATTTTTTTCCCAATCTTCAATAATATCACTACTTTCTATTTGTATTTAGTGAAAACAATTGACAATAATACTTTTAACTTACATCTCTTTACATATTATAAGGAATATTGATATAAATTTCACCTAATTTATTTCGGTTTGTGAATCTTTTTACCTGAACTATTGTAACTACTTACTTGGATTATTACTAGGATAAGATAATTTTAATAATATAAGATAGTGATTTAATGTCGATTAATAAGAGAGAATACAAGATTTATAAGGTTTCTATAGAGAATATTGAAAGTGTAATTAGTTTGTGTTTAGCTTTGTTAAAGGAATTAGGTGAGATCAAATCTCATGAAGAGGAGCTAATAATTGTAAAATCTACAAGGGAGTACTTAAAAAAAGCACTTGTTAATAAAGAATTTAAATATTATGTTGCTGAAATAAATGAGGAAGTAATGAGTATCGGTAGCCTGATCATATTTAGAAGGCCACCATATTTAGAAAATCTTCAAGGAATCGCAGCATATATTTTGAATATGTATACTGTGTCTGAACATCGTGGAAATGGATTTGGAAGAAGAATTCTTGAGAATAATACTGAAGAAAGTAAGCTCAATGGGGCTAAAAGGATATGGCTGCATGCTTCAGAAGATGGCAAGTATCTATATGAGAAAATGGGATATACCATGAAAAATAATGAGATGGAGTTATTTTTATAAATTTTTCTTCTTAAATAGTTGATGAGATAAAGAAAAAAGAAGATGATCCACATAATTCGGGATCATCTTCTTTTAATATTGAAAAATTTCTAACTGTTGACCAGCTTCAATATTTTCTGTGTTTAATTTATTCCACTGCTTAATGGAGGTAACTTTAACATTATAGGTTTCTGCAATATGATTCAGTGAGTCGCCGTCTGCTACTTTGATAGTAGTTTTATTTTTTACTGGTTTATCATATTGAGTAAGATCATATTCAGCGATTAGTTTGTTTAGTTTTTTGTTATATTTTGAATCAGTCGCATAAGATCCAGTTAAATGCTTTGTGGCATCTTTATAGGATTTTGTATTACTTTTGAAAACGCCTGTGTAAAACTTTTTGTTCCAAGAAAGACCATTACGTAGTAAACGCACATAATCCTCCAATGATTCTTTATAGGAAGGGTATTTGCGGAATTCAGCCATTACTGTTGTCATATTACCTTTGCCATCATCTTCAGACGTTTCAAGTTTCACTGAGTCGTTTTTATATTTTCCCTTAATGCCAAATAGATTATTGTTAGGTGAAGAACCAAGGCCGCTTTGTCCATATTGGCTCTCTAAAGTTGCTTGAGCAATCATTACAGAAGCGTAAAGGTCATTTTTTGCTGCAAGTGTACGAGCAGTTTCCGAAATGGAACCGATAAACTCTTCGACACTTTTTGTTTCTTCAACGTATTCTGGTTCGGAATCGTCATATGAATTCTCAAATTGCTGCACTAGTACATAAATACCTATGCCGATAATCGCGAAAAATACAATCATACCTGTTAGTAATTTTGTTAGTAGTTTCATTCATTTAATGGTATTGCAAATCTGCAAAACCTTCCTCCTTCCATATAATATCAAAAAATATTAAAGTCTTACTATTCCTAACTATTGTAAAGCAATTAGATAAAGGAAAGCAAAGATATCTTTCCATTGAGCATATAATTAATAGGACGAATCAGGAAATTAATAGTTCCTATAGTAAATTTATTTAAGTACTAAGTAATAGCGTTTTATAGAGGTTATTTATATATATAACTTTTCATTTAAATACAATTTGTAAATAACCTTCTTTATTCAAAATATATTCCGTTGTTTCAGTAGGGAAAATGATTTTTTTATTTTGCCAGTCATACAAGATGCAATTCTTTATAGCTAGATCACCTTGCACAATAGAAAATTTAATAAAATTTGATTCCATTGTATTAAAGTTATTTGTTAAGTTTTGGACACGCACTTTTTCATCAAAACAAGTTTTATTTTCAACCTCATTATAAATACTTGGATTATTCTCGGGTGTAGCAAAAATGATGATATGTAACGGGAAATTGCTGCGATTGTGATATCCATGAACAAAATGTTGCCAGCCAAATGCAATCTCATTTTCAGATACGGTTATTTGTGTATCAAAACTAATGTCGTAAAGCATCTCGCCATCTACTACAATCGCATAATCTTCCCCTAATGGATGAAAATGAGCTGGAATTCCATCGTTTTGTGGGTCAATTTGAAAATATAATAGGCGATGATTTTTATCTTTACTCTCCCAAAATTTAAGGGATTTTGTTGTCGATTGAATTATTTCATTTAAATATAGTTCCATTTTCTATCACCTCTTATCAAAACATAACAAAATTTAAACTTTATTTAATACAGATCAAAGAATGAAATTTCAGGAAGGTATATGCGCTATCTATTATTTTATTTTCCATCGAATATAGCGGTAAATTATAAAGAAAGCGACCAACTCAAAATAGAGTCGATCGCTCATTAGTATAAAGATTATTTATTTCCAATAATTCCATCCAATTTGCATCTATCAATCAACAAAATAGATAGAAAGAATAAAACAAAGAAGGTGGGAGAATTCAATCATTATCCAAGTTTTCTTTTACTAATGCTTCTTTGCTTTCCATTGGCTAAACTATTTACAACCATTCCGACTATTACAAGAATCATGCCGAATAATGAAAGACCTTTCGGGAAAGATCCATTTAGTAATATCACTTCACCTATAACAGTAAAGATCATTGCACCAGCTTGCGTTGATTCAACAGCTGCAAGTAAGCCCATATTGTTTTTTGCCATATCTGTAGCTAAGAAGAAAAGAAGACTTGCAATCACACCGGAAGATAAAGCTAATAGTAATGCTTGTCCAAATTGTGAGCCAGTCGGTAATCCAACTGTAACAGTTCCATAAATACCAAATATAATAGCAACTGGTAAACTACTAATGGCCATACCTAATGTACGTTGGAAAGTATCGATTCTTCCTTGACACATCTCCATCATTTTACGATTGCCTAATGGATATAAAAAGGCGGCAATGACAACAGGTATAAACCCTAAAATAAATTCTTTAACACTTATATGCCCCGCTTGATTTACTTGCATTAAAATTACACCAATTAAAATAATGACAGTTACACGTAAACTTTTAAAAGGAATCTTTTGTCGGACCTTTTTATCTCCATCAACGCTCGGTACCGTTACAAAGAATAAAGGAGAAAGTAATGCACCTGCTAAAATAGTAACTTGCCAAGTACCGGATGTTAACCAAGATGGACCATAAACGGCTGCAAAGCTTAATAATGAATAAAAACCTACTCCACCGAGTGTTCCCCATAATAACCATTGAAAAGGGTTTTTACTCATTTCACGAAATAATTGTCCTAAATTTTTTCTGAATGCTACGATGAGAAGCAGAAATGGAATGGCAAATATAAATCGTAAAGAAGCTGTCCATGCCCAACTTGTTCCATCAAGATTCATTGCTCGATTTATTATAAATGTAGCTGAAAAAAATAGGGAAGACAAGATCCCAACAACTACTGCTTTCATAATTTATCACCTCAATTTGATTTCTATTTCGGTAATAAATACTATACCTTTATTTAGATAAAGTAAAGTATAATATACTTTATTTTAATTCATAAAGGTATGTTATAATTTATTAAATATTGTAAAAAGTTAAGTATATATAAATAAGGAGAGAAGAAATATGAGTTCAAATAAGGATGAGACACAACAATTGATTCAATTTGTGGGAACAAAACTACGTGAACTAAGAAAGGAACAAAAGTTAAGTTTAGAGGACTTGGCAGCTAAAACTGGAGTAAGTAAATTAACATTAGGTAACATTGAACGTGGTGAAACGAATCCAACATTAGGAATGATTTGGAAAGTTGCGAATGGTCTTTCAGTACCTTTAATGGCTCTGTTAAAACCGGAGAATAATATCAATATTTTACGTGCAGGAAAAGGGCCAAAATTATTCGGAAACGATCAGGAGTGGGTAATTGAGCCCTTATTTAATGATCTTCGAGGAAGTACGGAAATGTATCGTGCATACTTGCAACCTCGTTGTAAGTATGAACCAGAAGCCCATCATCCAGGGGCTATAGAAATTGCGACGGTTATGGCAGGAGAAGTTGAAATAACGATAGGAGAGTCATCTTATACACTTAATAAGTTTGACTCAATTCAATTTGTTGCGAGCGAACAACACTCTTACACAAACTTAACAGATGAACAGGCAGTACTCCATTTAGCGATCAATTATAAATGATTGATGTACATAATTGTATAAAAAAACTTGGCTGTACGAATATCATCGTAAAAATAAATAAGGGTATACTGTTAATACATTAACCGTGAGAGGCTGTGACGTATGAAAAGATCACTTACTATGGTGTGTAGTTTACTTATTGCGATGGTACTAATATTTACATTGAGCCCTTTAACAATGCATGCTGAAACGAAAAAAGCAGTGACGGTAAAAACTCACAAATTTATGTTTAATAGCAATATAAAATACCCGCAAATCAGTGGCATGAAGAATAAACTAAGACAAGAAAAAATCAATTCGAATTTTAAGAAGTTAGCCCAGCAAGATTATAAAGAGCGAAAGAAGATATTAAAAAGATATGACAAAGATCGAAAAGAACTTGGTTTATCAAAAAAAGATTATGCTTCATATGAGTATAAAACCTTTTTTACAGTCAAATACAACCAAAATAACAAAGTTAGTATTGTGAGAACAAAGTATTACTATACTGGCGGTGCGCACGGTGAGTATTACAGCGAAGGCTATAACTATAATACGAACTCTAGTAAAGAAGTAACACTGAAACAAAATTTTAAAACTACTGCTGCATATAATAAAGCTGCCACTTGCACAGTTAATAAAATCCTTGCCGATAAAGAAAAATACCCTTTAGCTGATAAAAATTTGAATTTAAATTTGACACCATATTACTGGACGAATTCAAAATCAGGGATTAATCTTATTTTCCAAATATACGAAGTCGCTCCTTATTCATCAGGTCAAATAGAATTGCCAATGGAAAGAACATGTAAATAAGAGTTAGTAAATCTGAATTGATACTGAATTTAAAACTAAAGCCATTCAATCACTATACAGGATTAAATGGCTTTTAAAATTATTGTCTAATAAATGCACATCATATCTTTTCTTGGAGCAATTTAATAAATTTACTCACTGCTGGAGACATATAACGATTTTTCATATGAACAATACCTAATTGAATGAAAGAAAAGTTTGCAATATCCAAATCAATTGTCACCATTGAAGTTTCGTTCATTCCACCATGGTCTTGAAAAGAGTAATCCAAGCCAAAAGTTAGTGCACCATCTTTAACAGCATTGTGAATTGCTACGGTATTATTCGTATTAAAGAGAACATCAGGTTTACCATAACGGGCAATGATGTTGTTTAAATACCATAAGATAAAATCATCTCGATAAACAACGAGTGGATATTGAAGTAGCTGCTCAGGGGGAATGCTTTTTTGCGATGCTAATGGCGAATTAGAAGGTACACCCACAACCATTTTACAATCACGAAGCTTTTCAATAGTTAGACCATTTAGTTTGTCGAGTACTTTTTCATACAAAATCAGGACGCCAATATCAATTCGATCTTGTAGTAAATCTGACAGAATATCCTTTGAACCACCTTCGAAAATATCTATATCTACTTTAGGGTACACCTTCTTAAAATCAGAAACAGCACTTACAAATAGGTGCATTGGGCTTGGAATTGTCGCAATTCGCAATTGTCCTGTAAGCTCGTTCTGTATATTCTCCACTTCTGATTCCATTTCTTTCATAAGTTGAATAATTTGGTTCGCTTTTTCTAGTATCTTCTTTCCTTCCTCAGTTGGGATAGTACCTTGGCGAGAACGGTGGAAAATAGTGATTTGTAGCTCGTTCTCTAAAGTAGATAACGACTGACTTACAGCAGAAAGCGTCACATGTAGCTTCTCCGAAGCCTTAGTCAAAGATCCACAGTTTGCAATTTCCACTATGTATTCCAATTGTTCTAATTTCAAATTCCACACATCCTTAAGAAATATTAAAGATAGATTAAATATAATTAAATTTTACTAAAACAATTCGAGTGTTACAATAATGCCATATTACACAAGTACAAATTGAGGAAGAGGGTAAAAAAAATGAAATTAGAAAATAAAGTAGCAGTAGTGACTGGTGGAGCAAGTGGTATTGGTGAAGCAACTGTCCGTTTATTTGCACAAGAAGGCGCAAAAGTAGTCATTGCCGATTTCTCTGAACGTGGCGAAGAAGTAGTTGCCGATTTAAAAGCACAAGGTTTTGAAGCTTTATTTGTAAAAACAGATGTGACAAGTGAAGACGACGTAAAAAATATGGTAGCTAAAACGGTTGAAACTTTTGGTTCATTAGATGTCATGTATGCAAATGCAGGTATTGCTCAAGATGGACCGATTCACGAATTATCAGTAGAAAAATGGCAAAAAACAATCGACATCAACTTATCAGGCATTTTCTTAAGTGATAAATTTGCTATTGAACAAATGCTAAAACAAGAAAATCGAGGCGTAATCGTTAACTGTGGTTCAATTCATAGCCATGCCGGTAAAGCAGGTGTAACAGCTTATGCATCAGCAAAAGGTGGCGTTAAGCTGTTAACTCAATCACTTAGTCTAGACTACGCTAAAGAAGGTATCCGCGTAAATGCAGTATGCCCAGGTTACATCGATACACCACTTATTAAAGGACGTAATGAAGCAACTAACCAACATCTAATCTCTCTACATCCAATGGGCCGCCTTGGCACACCTGAAGAAGTAGCAAAAGCAGTACTATTCTTAGCAAGTGAAGATTCTTCATTTGTAACAGGTACGACATTATTAGTTGATGGTGGATATACTGCTCAATAACAATCGATGGTAGAAATATTAAAAACGTAGTTAAAAAGACAAGATTTAATGTCTCTTTTGACTACGTTTTTTGTGTATATAAGAAAAAAGGCGTCTAATAGTACTTTAACTCTGAAAAAAAAGAAATCTTATATATATTAAGATTTAAAAGATAAATGGGAAAAGATTGATCGTTTAAAATAAAGTTTATAAAAATCACCTCTTTAGTTTTTCTAAGAGGTGATTTTTTTATTGGATATATATGTTAAAATTAATATATTATAACCAAATGAAAAAGAGGGAACTGTAATTAAACATTTTCACAATAAGCGTTATTGGATACTTATGCCACAATTCTTAATAACTACAATACTACTAATTGCTTTTCTTCCAAATGAATATAGACATTATTCACTATTAGTAGTCATTATTTTTTGGGAGGTATTTAAAATCGTGGAGAAGAAAAACAATAATTAAAAAGAGAAGTAGTCTTAAATACTAGGAGCGTTTCTACGCTTCAACCAAGATGGAGTGTTTATCGAGTTCGCTCTGCAAAAATAAGAATAGCAGAAAAAATCAAAGAAAAGGTGATTAAATGGCATTACATAATCAGTATCAACAAAAGTATATCCAGCAGCCAACACATAGACCTTCTAAAAGAATAATGTCAAAGGAAAAAAGTGTTCTCCATGCCATAGTGCTCTTAATTGAATTATTGTCAGTTTCGAACTCATTAGGCTTGAAGCGAAACGAAAAAAACGTGAAAGTAGTGTTTGGATAATGAAGAGAAAGTTTCGATTTCAATGGGGAGCCTTTTTAATGTTAATCCTTTATGGAGGACTATTTTTCGCTATGTTTTTCCGTATCTTTTTTATTCAAGCTTCAGGACAGGTAGAGGGAGAAGCTTTGGCGGCGAAAGCGGCCGCAAAATATGAAAGATCAAAAGTAATTTCAGCTAATAGAGGTAAAATTCTAGATCGGCAGGGACAAGTTATAGCAGAAGATACTATTAACTATCGCTTGGTAGCTGTAATTAGTCCAAAGGCTTCTAAGGGAACTAAAAGAATTATGCATGTTTCTGATAAAGAGAAAACCGCCAAAGTTTTAGCGAAATATCTTACTATTAGTGAAAAAGATATATTTGATAAATTAAATACAAAAGCGAAGAATGCGCAAGGTAATGAAATTCGCCAAGTAGAATTTGGTGCTGCAGGTCGTAATATTAGCCATGGCGTAATGGAGAAGATTAGTAGTGAAAAGTTACCAGGCATCATTTTTATAGAAGAATCAAAGAGATTTTATCCAAACGGTATCTTTGCATCGAATTTAATAGGCTTAGCTCAAAGGGATACTCAAGAAGGCGGACAATTTAGAACGGTAGGTAAAATGGGCTTAGAATCCATCTATAACAAAGAATTATCCGGTACTGATGGATGGGTCCAATATAAGAGTGATTTATGGGGTTATTTATTACCTAATAGCGATAAAATGGTAGAACCTTCAAAAGATGGAGCAGATGTGTATCTAACGATTGATAAAACTATACAAAACTTTTTAGAAGATTCAATGTCTAAAGTTAATAAAGAATATAATCCTGAATCGATGGTAGCAGTCGTTGCCAATCCGAAGACGGGTGAAATACTTGCTGTATCGCAAAGGCCAACATATAACCCGCAAGACGGTACTGGACTTGAAAATAGTTGGTTAAACCAGTTAACAGAGTTGACGATAGAGCCAGGTTCTACAATGAAAACTTTTACATTAGCAGCTGCAATCGAAGAAGGGAAATGGTTTCCAAACGCTAAGTTTCAATCTGGTCAATACATGGTAGGAAATGTACCAATTGGAGATCATAATGACAGAAAAGGTTGGGGAACGATCACCTACTTAGAAGGAATTCAGCGCTCCTCCAATGTAGGGATGGCTCATCTTTTGAAATTAATAGGTGATGACAAATTCATTTCTTATGTAGAAAAGTTTGGTTTTGGTGAAAAAACAGGAATAGATTTACCAAATGAAGCTACAGGTCAAATTTTAGATAAATATCCTATTAACCGTGTAACAACAACTTATGGACAAGGCTCTACAGTCACACCGATACAATTAATACAAGCTGTTTCAGCTATTGCGAACGATGGGAAAATGATGCAACCATATGTTATTGAGAAAATTGTGAATCCAAATACGAAGAAAATTGTAAAAGAAAACAAGCCGGCTATTATAGGCAAACCCATTTCTAAGCGAACGTCAAAAGAAGTTAGAGAGATTTTGACTACTACTATTACTTCTGAATTTGGAACCGCTAAAGATTTTGCAAGTAAGGAATATGAAGTATCAGGTAAAACAGGTACTGCGCAAATGCCAGACCCATCAACGGGCGAATACGATAAAAGAGGAAAAAATTATTTTCTGTATTCGTTTTTAGGTATGGCTCCTGTAGATAATCCTCAATTAGTGATGTACATTGCCGTAGGAAAACCTAAACTTGGCCCAACAGAAGTGGGCTCTGAGCCAACATCAAAAGTATTTAATACAGTTATGGGAAGTAGTTTAAAGTACTTAAATATTAAACCTGAAAAAAATAAGAAAACGAAATCTCAAACGATGGAAAACTTAAAAGGCAAACTCGTTGAGGATATTGAAAAAGAACTTGAGGGAAATGGCATTAAAACAATTATTATAGGTAATGGTGATACAATTACGGATCAATACCCTACAGAAAAATCAGAAGTCTTATCTGGCGGTTTTGTATTTTTGAAGACAGATGGAGATTCAATAGTACCTGATTTTACAGATTGGTCACTCCGTAACGTATTAACTTATCAAACAATGGCTAGTGCAAATATAGAAATTATCGGCGAAGGCTATGTACAAAAACAAAGTGTTAAAGCTGGTACTGTATTAAATGGAAACAAGAAGATTATTCTGAACATGAAAAAACCGGAGGAACATTACAAGTAGTTAAAAAATTATTGAGAATAAGACGACTACGTAGTTTGTTAAGAACTAAATCAATGATTAATGTACAACTATTTATATTTTAAAAATTAAACTCTCTTTTAGTTATTTATAACAAATAACTGGAAGAGTTTTTTTGTTTTAGTTAAAATTAGCGACTTGATTGATTACTTTAAAATGAATCAGCAAATTTAAGGTAGTAAAGATAAGTATAATGAATACCATTTGGCTATGAATTATTTTACTAAGTTTTTACTGATAAATGCAAGGTTAGGCAGTATACTAATAAAGTAAAAAGGTTTACTTCAGTAAAATAAGGTATATTATATTTGTTGAATAGATTCTCTTTAAAGACAAGAAAAGTAGGTGAACAAAGTGGGGAAATATCAATTGGATACCAAAGGTCAGGTGGCTGTGGCAAAGTATCATGAAAAACTTAAACCTGCCAAATTTGATAAAAAGCAGCAACTTGAAAAAATACGTGCGGAGTATTTGAAAAAAAAGCAAAAACAAACAGATAAATAATATGAATGAAAACATAGGGAGACTAAAATCTCCCTATGTTTTTTTATTCGAAGTTCTTTTTCAAATTGATGAAAGAGTTTATTATTCTACTAAATTTCAGATTCGGTGACAAAAACTCGTCAATAGATATCCATTCCTCACTAATTGATTTTGACATTGAAACGACATAACCATTATTCAAAATAATAACGTTGTAAACAGGGGGTTACCAGCTACAATTGATGACAAGAATTACATGATTTTAACAGTTTTTTTTTCTGTTTTGATAAAAAGTGTGAAACCCTTATATATCAATGGTTAACCGCGTACTATATGATATTACGAGTAAGTCATTATAACAGATAAAGCGAAAAACCCTGAAGCAATGGTTCGCTGGATGGACTACTTCTATAGTGAAGAAGGTTCGAAGATGTTCTTTATGGGCTTTGAGGGCGTTACGTATGAAGAAGATAAGGATGGTAACTTCAAGTATTTAGATACGATTACAGATAATCCTGATGGAAAAAATCTAGACCAAGCAATTAGTGAATATTTAACTTGGCCAGGTGGATATTACCCTGGAATGGTTAGACAAAAATTCTTCCAAGGTGCTGAAGGTAAAGAACCATCTGCACTAAATGCCAAGAAAGCTAAACCATACACTCTTAAAGACGAAGATATCCTACCTGGACTGAACTACACGCTTGAAGAAAATGACAAAGTTAGTGCGGTTATGACAGATGTTCAGACATATATTGATGAAATGACTGCAGGTTTCATTACTGGTAAACAAGACTTCAGCAAGTGGGATGAATACAAGAAGACCCTTGATAAAATGGGTTTACAAGATTATCTTAAAACTGCTCAAGCAGCATATAATCGCTCTAAAAATGAGAAGTAAATTTAAAATTGCTCATACAAGGATCTCCTTGTATGAGTTTTACTTTTTAAGGTTCCTCACAATTTCTGAGTAGGATTTAAATTTCTATTTGAAACAACCAACAGTTATCGACGTAAAGAGGTTATTTCAGCAGTCTAAAAAAAGGAACGTAGTCTTTTTAGGATCGTCCCTCCTTCATTTATTACTGCTATTTACCGAATTATAATAGTATTGTTCTACGTAGTAACATCGTTCTGAGCTCCTAAATAAGTCCCAATCACATTTTGGTATCCCGCCAGTTGATCAGCAAGCAATTAGAAATACGTGAAGATTAGTCATTTTGTATTCCTCCCTTAAATAATTAAGACACCATAGTACATAAATTAATTTTCATTACAGCTTAATGTTTATTTCTTAAAAAGGTTTCAATTTATTTGGAACCTTTTTTCGCATTTTCTCACTGGGTGTAATACTAGGGTGTTTTATTTGGTTATATGTGGTTTTAATTTTTGCTCAATTGAAACAATGGACTTTGCTTTGAGGCAGGGAATTTAATTAATATTTTAGCTAAAATAATAAGAATGATAAAGGACATAATCCCTATCGATAGCATAATGTCTTTAGCTTGTCTTTAAGCTTGAGGTTCTTTTGGATCCAAAACTAACAATGGATCACATTCAGTAAGATTGATTAAAATGATACATCTTTTTTCATAAACAAAACCCTTTTAATTATTCTTTGAACTATTTTAGGCTACTATAGGTTTGTATGGGTTTGGATTCACAATTGATTTTTATACTAGTTGCACAAAATTTTAAACACTAGAAGTTTTAAAATATAACACAAAATGTTCTAAAACTATAATAAAACTAGAAAAAAATTTTTAGTATAATTTAATTGAAATAAATAGGCATCAAATCAGTGTTCTTATATGAAAATGAGTAAAAGATAAATGGCGAATTTAAGCAAGTTTAGTAGAAATAATGAGGTGAGTATATTTGGATTGGAAACCTGATAGAAAAGCAAAAAAAGCTATCTATAAACAACTCGCAGAATATATTGAAAAGGGAATTGCAGATGGTACATTTCCACCTGATAAACCATTGCCATCAGAGAGAAGTTTAGCGAATATTCTAGAGATAAATAGAAGTACTGTGGTTAATGCATATGACGAATTAGAGTCGATTGGTCTAATTGAAAGAAATAGAGGAAGTGGTACTACCATTAGTAAAGATATATGGGGTATAACAAAAAAAAGGATTCCTAGCTGGAATAGGTATATTGAGGCGGGTTCTTTTTTACCTAATCTACCTGTAACACAAAAAATAAGAAAAGAAGCTGTTGAACATAATTTAATTAATTTGGCTGCAGGTGAATTGTCAGAAGAACTTTTCCCAAAAAGCTTTTTAAGTGAGATAACCTCAACTCGCTCTTTAATTGGAAGCTTAGGATACGATCATCCACAGGGGAATGAAATCCTAAGAAAAACCCTTACAAAACACATAAATAAAAGTCGGGGAATTGAAACTAATCCTTCTTCAATACTTATAACATCAGGAGCGCAACAAGCATTACATTTAATTGTACAATGTTTGTTAAAGCCTGGAGATGCAATAGCAATTGAAGATCCTTCTTACAATTATAATCTTCCGATTTTTAAATCAGCAGGTATACAAATACATTATCTACGAGTCGATAGGGATGGAATTAATCCTGAAGATTTGCAGTCATTATATAAAAAACACCGGATTAAAATGATTTTTTTAAATCCAGATTTTCAAAATCCAACAGGTTCTTTAATGAATGTAAAAAAAAGAGAAGCTATTTTAGATATATCCTCAAAGCTTGGGATTCCAGTAGTTGAAGATGATCCTTATAGTTTAACAGCTTTTTCAGGAGATAAAATACCTACCCTTAAATCAATGGATAAGAACGGAAACGTATTATACATTAGTTCTTTGTCCAAAATTGTTGCCTCAGGATTAAGAATAGGGTGGATTATTGGCCCAACATCGGTGATTGAAAGATTATCCGATGCAAAGCAGCAAATAGACTTTGGACATTCTATCTATACACAATGGATAGCGAATGATTTTTTAGAATCAGAAAATTTCAATTTTCATATAAAAAGTTTAATTAAGGAGTTAGAAAAAAGGAGAGATAGAATTATAAAAAGCCTTGATATTTATTTAAATGGCCAGGTGGAATATTCTATTCCTCAAGGTGGAATTCATATTTGGTGTAAAATACTTAAAAATTTCAATGAAATCCAATTACTTGAAGAATCAATTAAAAGAGGGGTCATTTATGTTCCTGGTTCTACAATGGGATCTAGAAATGGATATGTTCGTTTTACTTTCGCAAGAGAAGATGAAGGTTTGATTGATGAAGGAATCAAAAGGTTTGCAGAAGCTCTTAATTGTTTGTAAACATTTCCTTCTGGAAAAGCATCTTTTATATTCTAAGAAAATTTGTTAATAACTTTAATTTTGAATTTTATTCCTAAGATAAATGGATGGTCAAAAAACAATCCAATTGGATGGTTATTTAAAAAATAAATCCTTTATTATTGAGAGGTAGTTAATGAAACATCTTAAAGGCTAATTAATAATTATTTGTGGCTATGAATGTGAATTGATTTACAATTTAACATTTGTATACAAAGGGCTACCGGATGTTTTTTACGTTGTTTATAAAAAAACCTTTGTTTGTAAATTACTATTTTTTAATAGTATACTATTAAAATAAAGGTCTATAGTAACCAGATATTATTATTGAAGGAGCTGATATAATATGACATGGACAGTTGCTATTATGATAGTGATTGGGATTTTTTTTAAATTGTTAATGAGTCCTCCAAATGCACTTGTGGCATGGTTTTTAGATAAATTCGAACTTCATCAAAAACTTGATTCAGAAGATGTCACTGTAACATTTAACGGAAAGAATTTAGAAGAGGAAGAAAAAATTAGATTTATTGAGTATTTTAATGAAGCTAACTTTTTAAAAAAACATTATATATTTCCAGGTAATGAAAAATTATTTCTATATCCAGAGACTGATGTAACTCCATTTGTCATCAACTTGAAAAAGGGCAAAAAAGATGTTAATTTCTTTGTTTATAATCCCGATAATCACGTTGATGTAGTTAAGCAGTGGAAGAAAAAAGTAGTTTCTTATAGTCTTAGGTCTGATGGTCTACAAAAATTTAATATTTCAACTAATAGAACAGTCGAGTAAGTATACTTTTAAAGGTATATACAATAACTTCATGAATTGTATTTTCCAAATTGAGATCGCCATTATAATGAAATTAAATCTTCCTTGTAATTTTGATTTCCGAAACGCCTCATACTGCATTTCCAACGGCAATGGGCACCCCATACTATGAAGGTATTTATCTGACTTACATTGAAAAAGCATATCATTTTTATAACCAGTCCATTAAAGGAGCAAATTATGTTCAATGATAAAGATTTACTTAGTGTAGATGTAGCAAAGATGTATTACGATTTAGATAAGACTCAAGGTGAAATCGCTAAAGCTCTCGATCTGTCTAGACCTACTGTTTCGAAGTTATTGAAGAACGCCAAAGAAAAAAATTACGTGAACATCGTTATTAACGATCCTAGAGATTAGACTTTTAACCTTGAATTAGCAATACAAGAAAAATATCAATTGAATGCTGTCCCCATAGCATTCGCTCCAATAGATGGAGAACAGCAAATTAAAAAGTACATTAGTAAAACAACAGCTAAAAAATATCTCGACTGTATTTCAAACAGTACAAATTTGTTTTAAGTCGACCGTAAAGTGATAATAAATTTATTTAATTTTAATATAAAAGTATGAGAGCCTTGCTACATTTTATTGTAGTAAGGCTCTTATATTTTGTTTAATTCTTATTTAACTATCGTACCTGTAAATTGAAAAAGGCAATAATAATATTTTGTTTATTATAGCCATAACAAAATCTTTTTTATTATCTGCATATTTCCCTTTTAGTTATTAACGAAAGTTAATTCTATAATTTAAATTATGATGTTAATTTCCATTTAACATCATTTATTTGATTACAGTTTAGAAATCGGGCCTTACTGTGGAGCAGACTCTTTCGTAAGTAAAGCAAGAAAAATTCTAGTTCGACAAAAAATGACAAGTAATATATAATGTTATAGTAATATATGAGCATGATATTAGTACTATCTTTTACAATTGAAAAGGCAAACTTATCGAAAGGTAAGGACGCAAAGCTACGAGTCTAAAATCCTCTTGGATAATGATAGTCGGGTCGCCAAGAATAAAACGTTTTTTTGGCTATCCTTATCTATATCTGGGATAGCTTTTATTTATAACATTCATACGAAAAGAACGTGCAAATGTCAACAATGAAGTATTACAGATTATAGAGAATAGGGAGGTTAAAAGATGATAGTCGTAGATAAAAAGAAATATAAAATGGCAATTAATAAGGACTCGAAGGAAGTTCATGTACAGGTGCATGGATTAATGAAAGAGGAAGATGCAGAAGGTTATATGATAGATTTACAGGATACGATTAATAAAGTATCAAGACAAGAATATACGTTTGTTGTCGATGGAACTCACCAAACAACTGTCCCATCAAAAGTTGTACCGCAGTTGGAGCAAACGATGCAATTTTATTCTAGCTTAGGATTTAAGGATATCCTTGTAGTAAAACCTTCATCTAAAATTGCTCAAGTACAAATTAGGAATGCACTTGAAAGAATTAAGTTCACAGGTACATTTATCGATAAAGTAAATCATCCTATGTAATGTTAGGTCAAATAGAAACGGAGTTTTTATTTTTTAATTCGAAAGGGAGATCAATAAATGCTAATAACACAAGAATTGTATACATATGAAATTATAACGAAGGATCAAACAGCATTAATTCAGAAAGCAGCTGAGTGTCTAGCTCGCTCATTTATTGGACTGGATGTTTCAGGAAAATGGGTTCAGGAACCGATGGTAGGTCAATTAAATATCAGTTATGAAGATTTTTATCATTTTACCAAAGATTATTTAGACTCCACAATAGAGCAGGGATATTGCGCTGTCGCTCTGGATATTAATAATAATGTTGTTGGTGCGCTTGCTGGAGATATAAATGCACCAGAGATTATCGGAGAAGATATATTTGAAGGTTCTTTTTCTGATATGAATGTAATTCTGCGTGTTCTGGAGGATGTAGATAAACGTTTCATGGAAGATTATAAAAAACGAAACGGAAAAGAAATTAAATACGGAGAATTTTTACACCTATTCATGTTAGGAGTGACAGCTGAACATGGCCGTCACGAAATTATTCAGCAATTAGGAAATAGTTTGTTAACAAAGGCATCATCACAAGGTGTGAAGGCTGTTTTAGGTGAAGCAACAAACCCGAAGTCAATACGTGTAATGGAAAAATATCATAATATGAAAAAATATGAAGATATAGAAGGAAATTATATTGTTCATAAATATAGCGATAATAGTAAGTTGAATGGTATTCCTGAAAATGTAGCGGATGGAACATATATCCTTATAAAAGAGCTTTAAAATATTCATAATTAATAGGAGTTAGGAGATATATTTATCATGGATGCCATTATGCTAGGAATAATTGTTATCTTAGTGGGGGTAGCGGTGTATTTTGCTTACCGTTATTTTTCACTAAAACATCATCTTCATATTAATAAAGAAATAATAAATGGAATGAAAGAAATATCAGCAGGTAATATTACAAACAAAGTTGATGAAAGAAGTTCTAATCATGCTGTGTTTAACCAACTAATTGATTTTTTCAGCAGTACAAGGAAAAGAATTTTGTCATTTTCAAAAAATGTACATGAAAAAGGAGAAAATCTCGCTGAAATCGGTGAATATGCTTCTGAGAAAGGCGATATTGTTAGAGCGGCTATTGATGAGGTAGGTAGAGGATTACAGAAACAATTAGTAGCCACAGAAGAAAGTGCTGAATCTATGGAAGAAATGGCACAGGCTGTCGAAGATCTTTCAGTGAGATCAAGTCAAATTTCAGAACAATCGAATACAACTTTAGAATTGACACAAGAAGGAAACGAGAAGTTAAAAGATTCCTTAGAAAAAATGGAACAGTTTAATCAAACGGTAAATACAACATTTGATGCAATAAATAAACTCGGAGAAAAATCTCACGAAATCGGCACTATTGTAAAAGTGATTTCAGGGATTGCAGAACAAATCAATTTATTGGCATTGAATGCAGCAATAGAAGCTGCGCGTGCGGGGGAACATGGTAAAGGATTTGCGGTTGTTGCTGATGAGGTTAGAAAATTGGCCGAACAATCACGCCAGTCTTCTTCTGAAGTATCAAATATTGTAAAGAATATACAAGAAGAAACTGAAAAAGTTGTCAAGTCAATGCAACAGGGAACAGAAGAATTTAAAGATACAAATGCGAACATTGTAGAGGTTGGAACCATGTTTGATGAGATTCTATCTACTACAAAGATCATTGCTGAAAATAATGAATATTCTTCAGCAAGTACAGAAGAATTATCTTCTGCTTCTCAGCAGATAATGGCAACAATTGTTGAAATTGCTTCTATCTCTCGAGAATCTGTAGAAATGTTCGAGGAACTAATAGAGATTAGTGATGATGAACTACAAACAATGGAAAAACTTGTTCAGGAAGCAAAAAATCTTGTAGAGTTAAAAAATGATTTAGACAAATTATTATAAACATGAAATCATGGTTTAGAAACTGCGGAAGCTAAAGTGGGTCAAGATGCTGAAAATATGGTCAATATAGCAGTATAAATATAGTTACCTTGCTGGCTGATAAATAAAAGAGTGCTTCTCATAGGTTGATCCAACTTGTGGAAAGCTTCTTTTTTATACGGGGCAATTATCGAATATAGGATATATATTCTTTTACAATTGTTATTTTTTCTTAAAATATGTAATTCAAATTGCTATCATCGTCGGTTTTTTATGCAACAGATCTATCCGAATGGATTCTAGTTTTTAAAAAATAAAACTACTACTAGTAAAAACATCAAGGAGCTAAAATAATGAAGAAAGTACAAAAATTGTTTCCTAGTATGGACGGGAATGACTTTCAAAGAGAGGAAATATTGTCCTACTTTCGGACGATTTTAACAAAAATAGATGAATTAAAGGATCCTAACAAACTCACGCTAGGTGAAATGCCCGAATACACAGAGGATTACTATAATCGTATCATTCAAAATGCAGATGTTCCGAAAACGGGTGTGCCGATGGAGGAAGTGATTCAAGAGCTTCTAAAATTGGTAGAAGGACACCGGTTCGTCAATCGAAACTATGTAGCCAATGCAGCACCCCTTCCGAATATCGCTAGTATTATCGGAAATTTAGTAATGGTGCTAGTCAATGGGAACAATATTTGGGATGTGGAAGGCCCAGCAGCAGCTACAGCAGAAGTCGAAATAACTAGTATGCTATCCAAACTTATAGGATACGATGCAAGCATCAGTGCTGGATATACAACTTGGGGAGGACAAGGGGCTGTCTTTAACTCTTTACGTCTTGCCATTGCCCGTTACGCGCCGTCCTCTAATCAAAATGGTGTACCACAAAATCTCTATTGCTTCTGTTCGGAGCTATCACACTATAGTCTGTATAAATCTGTAGAAGCAACTGGGATTGGCGTAGAAAACATGATTCGTGTGAAAGCTAATGCTGATCATTCTATGAATCTAGAAGATTTAAAAGAAAAAATGGAGTATGTTATTGCAAAAGGAGGCATCCCTCTTTATGTCCTTGCCACAATGGGAACTACTGATACATTTGGGGTTGATGACATCGAGGGAATTAAGCGGATAGCGGAAGAATTGGAACGCACAAATGACATATATCCAATCTATATTCATGCAGACTCTGCTATGGGGGGCATGTATACTTTCTTTAATAATTATGACTTTGAAAGCAATCCTCTTCGATTTGAAGACAATGTTAATGAGGTATTGAAATCCTATCAACATAAGTTCAAACATATCAAGCTAGCAGATAGTATGGTCTTTGATTTCCATAAGCTTGGACAAACGCCATACATCACGAGTTTATTTTTAATCAAAAATAGAGAGTATCTTAAGTATGTTGATTTAGATGCAGAGGAAACGCCGTATGTAGGGAATCGCGGTTATGGTAGCTATCATACAGGCTACACGCTCGAATGCTCGCGAATGGGAAGTGCTTTGACGATTTATGCGTCTTTATTAGCATTTGGAATTGAAGGCTATCAAGAGCTTTTAGCCAACTATATTCGTGTCAATATTACATTTAGAGAGATGTTAATAAAAGAAGTTCCGAATATGGTGATCACGAATGAAGTTTCGCCGATTACAACATTCCGTTTTTATCCTGAAAATACAAAATGGAATGATGAATTGAACGGACTTTTAACCTTAGAAGAAATAATGGAAATCAATCAATTCAATGACGAGTTTGCAGAGGTAATTGGTGAAGAACGAGATACTGTCTTCTTTGGTAATACAAAAAAGCAGCGTCTCGTGGAAGCAGTAAACTCAAACAAACGTATATCCGTATATGCACATAAATTTTTTGCGATCTCGCCATACACAACAATAGAAGAAGTCGAACGTTATGTTGGATTTCTAAAAGAACACCAAGAATATTTTATTAAAACAAGAAGTAGTGAAAATTTAATTATTAGAGCCTAAAGAGGTAAACTGAAAGGTTTAGGACAAGGGTTTCTGATCATGTAGTAGATAATGTTAGAAAATAGTTTAGCCATAAACTTCTAATGGTATCTACAAATAACTATATAAATGTCTACTTATAAAGACACTTAAATGTTTAATGGTTTACGTTATTACTAAACATGGAGGTGTCTTTTTTGCGTTCAGAATTTGAATTACAGGTAGATTCATTAATGTTGCATTACGAATCTAAGCAATTATTCTATTGTATGATGCAAGAAGATTTGAATTTTTAATAAAATCGATTTTGATAAAGAACCTTAATTCCTAATAATGGCAAAGAGAGGTATGTATTTTTCGGTCACAAATTAGCAGAAGACTTTCGAGATTGGTTAAAGTAAAGGCACTTTAGCAATATATGTGGTTCAATATGAATTGAGAAAGTGAAAAGTAAAAGTGAAAAATAAAACTTATCTCTATGTACTTTAATAATCTTCAGGATTTTTCCTACTGTTTCTTTAAGTTGGCACCTTGTATGTAATCAGACTATATAAAGTCAGTAGCTCAACCTGAAGAAGTTGATTAGTTAGTTGCTTGTTTATTATACAACGGTCGATACGGCCGTGTTGAAAACAAAGAGCAGTTTTGAAGAGTTATTGCTAGAAGTACTATATTGACATAGAAGAAAAAAAGATATATAAATAACGGGCATATTAGTTGAAAAACAGGGTGGATACTACATGTACTGTAGATCAAGCTCTGTTTTTTTTTTGACTATTTTCTCAAGGATTGTTTTTGTTCAACTCACATGAAAGAACGTAATTATCTTTCATTTATGTGGTGTAGTGTTAATTTTACGCAACATGGATGGCTAACGGAGTAGTTTAGTTTAATAAGTACAAACTGAACTTATATATGTAAACTTTAAAAGTAAATGCAGTTCCACAGGAATTGAAAGTGAGAAGCATAAGTGAAAAAAACTTATCACTATGAACTTAAAAAACCTAAGGATTATCAAGGGTTTTTTCTACTGTTTCTTTAGGTTTGAAGTGTATTCTAAAATCGTAGAAAAAATTCAAACCTATGGAGTGGTAGTGTGCATGAAACCTTTCATCCTTACTTGTAAATATCTATAAAATTCAAAGAAAAAAGGAGATAGAACGTAATGACAACAAACCTTCAACTTGTACATTACGGTAAAGGAGATTTTTATTATGAGTAACGTTGGATTATTGTACGTAGGATCTGTCTTATTTCTAAATGGATATATGTTACTAGGAAAAATTGATGGAAAAAGCGCGGGTATCTTTAATTTATTTGTAGGTGTTCTTCAAGTATTTACACCGAGTTACTTGATTGTAACTGCAAATGGAGACATTTCGACGATTCTTTCAGCATCTGGTCTCTTTTTATTTGGATTCAATTATTTGTATGTTGGTATTTCTAATTTAACCAATACTTGTAACAGCGGGATTGGCTATTATTCACTATGGGTTGCTATTCTAGCAATAGGGTTTGCTTGGATTAACTACTTTCACTTTCATGACATCCCTTTCACGATCATCTGGCTTATGTGGTCCTTCCTATGGACATTATTTTATCTACTTCTGGCAAGAGGAAAAGACATCGAAACATATACCGGTTGGATTGCCATTATTCAATCATGGGTGACCGCAACCATTCCGGCTTTTTTAAATCTAACTGGCGTATGGCAAGAAATCAATACAGCTGTTATTGTTATCGTGGAAATAGGATTCTCTTTCTTCTTTATTGTCCTCTATTTTATCCTACGAAGAAATACGAATAATAACTTAAGACACCACCAATAAGATATTGGCGGTGTTTTTTGTAGTTCACCAATAAAGGTATACTTATTTAATACTGGGACAGAAAGCTTTATGTATAGTGTTCGAATAGAGGACGATGAAAGTAGGGGAGGCAACTTGTGTCTTAAAGAAGAGTGGAATTTATGAATAGGTATGTGATAATTCACTAGGTAAAAATAGCTATATTTTTTTTGCGTGGCCAGAACATCTGTCAATTGGCTGTCAATTAGTTAATATGGATAATAAGATTGATCGATATAATAAGTACTGCAAGGCTTTAGGAAATAAAGCAAAACAAAGACACCAAAACAAAGGCAGCTCTTATATGGAAAAGAGGAATTGTTTTATAATTTAAATGATCAGTATGGATAAAGTACCATTCTAAAAGTAGGAGGATCAATCGAAAATGCCCACATACAACAAACTAGTACGAGATTTGATCCCTCAAATAATTGAGGAGTCTGGAAAAGAATGTACAACTAGTGTTCTAGCACCAAATGAATATTTAACAGAATTAAAATTAAAAATGCTAGAAGAAGGGCTTGAATTTAAAGAAGCAGAAGAACAAAAAGACGCTATTGAGGAGCTTGCAGATATATTAGAGTTAGTTCATGCTTCCCTAGCTGTTTATGGGGTCTCTTACGAGGAGCTGGAACAGATTCGTTTATCGAAAAAAGAAAAACGAGGTGGATTCTCAGGGGGGATCTATCTAATAGAAGTAGAGGATGAATAAGTTACAAGTGATTGCTTCCAATTTGGTTAAATTTTAAGTGACATCCAGAGTATTTGTTTTAATAAGTGGGGAGATATATTTCTCCAAGTAGAATAATGACATCAGTACATAGTAGGTTGTTTTTAAGAAAATCTCACAATAGTGTAAGGTATAATATAACGATTCAAATTTTTTTGAAGTCACTTGCATTTTCGTCTGTAAACTAATCTAAACTCTTTCGTCAATAATCAGACACAACATTCTTTCTTTTTAAATAAACAATATTGTACGGTACCATAAAATTCGATAAGCTAGTAGTAACTTCGGATATTATCTTAGTAAATTGTTTGTAGGAGAGAAATTATGCTTAAAAATCCTGTTGGTCAGCTGAGATTAGCTGGCTATTTTGACGGCATTTCGCTATTGATATTATTATTAATCGCGATGCCTATGAAGTATATGTTAGATATTCCAATGGCTGTTCGCATTGCTGGCGCAGCGCATGGTTTCATTTTCGTCGCTTACGTTTTAGTTATTTTATACGTAACAATTCGTGTTCGCTGGAATGTAATTTGGTCATTACTAGCATTTGTTGTAGCATTTATACCATTTGGAAATTTCATTTATGATATCAAATTAAAAAAACTAGAACAGCGTTATTAAAAGAGGCTGGGACATAAATAGTTTCAGTTCACGTAAAATATCGAGACTGCATGTTGCAATCTCGATTTTTGTGTTTGATTTTGACAATATGTGATGGGGAATTATCCTCGTACCGCATATTTTCTTAAGTTTACGGCCATTAATGAGAGACCAATATCGTTTTCAACTTTCGATTTTCCACGAACAGAAAATTACTGTTTTTTCTTCTGAAAGCTTTGCTCTTATATAATCTTTTTGTTGCTCCCACTTTTCATTAAACATGGGCTTACGATTTGTACCTTCTCTCGCTTATGTACATAACTCATGCAATGGACAACCCGTACAGTCTTCACGTTTATAGATTTAATTGAAATAGTTGTGTTTCATTAGTTGTTCGAAGCGAAGGCTGGAGCCGTGCCCGCGGAAAGCGTCCGCCGTAGCGGAGAACAACGGCTACGAAGTAGACTAAAAAACAAAGCCTCGATGATTTTACTAATCGTAAAATTTTCGAGGCTTTTCATTTTTGAGGTTAGTTGTTTTGTCTCAGCATCTATTTGGTTATTTTTAAACAATATGAATTTGAGAGACTTTAAAAAACTTAAACGAAATGTCTTCTGTTAACACAATTGTGTAAGAAAAGGGGAGCATAAGGTTTATTTCTTAAATTTAATTCTTATAAAAAACCAAGTTGTTGCGAAATTCTCGTTGTAGTTTGCAACAATTCCTGTTTTAAAAATTCAATACGTTCCTCAGTTAGTGTAAATTGTAGAACGCCTATACTTACTGCGCCTAGTACTTCACCATTTCTTTGGCGGATTGGTGCTGCTATGGAAGCTGTACCTTCTGTTTTCTCCTCATAGCTGATTGCATAACCATTAGCCTGAATTACTAATAATTTTTCAAACAATTCTTCCATTTCTTTTTGTGTTAGTGTTTTCTTTACACAGTCATGTATTTGTGATTTTGACATACAGGCAAGCATAGATTTGTTAGCGGCTCCAATATGCATCGGTATTCTCATACCCAATTGATCGACAATTCGTATTCGATTATTAGGCGCATCAATCCTTTCAATCACCATTGCTTCAGTTCCAATTGGTTTACTTAAATAAACGCTTTCATTGACGATATTGGCCAATCGATCTAATTCAGGACGAATGGTCGCTACATAATCGAAGCGATCATAGAGTTGAAGTCCAAATTCTAACCAAACATTACCTAGTTGATATTTTTTTGTTTCGTTATCTTGAACTATTAGTCTATGTTCAATTAATGAAGAGAGCATACGGTGCAGAGTTGCCAGTGGTAATTTTGTTTGTTGTGTCAATTCGGTAATAGAAATGCCATCTTCTTTTACATTGGATACTATGCTAATTACTTGCATTATCCGATCAATCGTTTGCATTAAATTCACCTCAAGTTATATTTTCAGATTTATTAAAATATATTGACATTATACTATATTTTTCATATATTCTAAATATATAGTTTCCTTTTAACGGAAAAATTTTCCGTTCAACGGAAAGAAGGAGGGTAAGTATGTTTTGTGATTCAATGTATGCACCTTTGAAACGAGTCATTGTGAAAAGTCCCGAAGCTGCGTTTATCAACCAACAGCATCTTCAAGGGAATTGGGAGAAATATTTTTATCTTAGTGAGCCGAATTTTAATGAAGCTATAAATGAGTACGAATCGTTTCTAGATATTCTAAAAAAGCATGTTGAAACGATAGATTTCTTGCCACAAAACGAAACTGTCGGTTTGGATTCTTTATATGCACATGATCCAGTGAAATTCACACCGCACGGAGCTATCATCTTACGTTCAGGAAAAGAATTGCGACAACCTGAAGCAGATGTGTTTAATGAGTTTTTGACAGAAAAGAATATACCAATCATCGGTAGCTTAAAAGGGGAGGCTATTTCAGATGGTGGAGATATCGTTTGGTTAAATGAGCGGACAGTAGCGATAGGGAGAGGCTACCGTACGAATGATGAAGCGATTCGTCAACTTACAGAAATCTTCAAGCCTTTTGTAGATGAAGTGATGATTGTTCCTTTACCACATGATTTAGGTGAAGAGGCTTGCTTACATTTAATGTCTTTCATCAGCATTGTGGACAACGATTTAGCGGTTGTACATTCAAGATTAATGCCAGTCTTCTTGCGACAATGGCTATTAGAACAAGGCTTTACTCTTCTTGAGGTACCAAATGATGAATATGATTCACTTGGTTGTAATGTTTTAGCACTAGCACCAAGAGTATGTGTATTACCAGCTGGCAATCCGGTTACAGAACAACTATTGAAAGAAGCAGGCGCAACAGTTTATACGTATAAAGGCGATGAAATCACAGTAAAAGGGACAGGCGGGCCAACGTGTTTAACTTGCCCAGTCGAAAGAAACTAAGGGGGATATATAAATGTTTTCAAATGTTATTGTAAAAAAACCAGGTAAAAGTTATGTAGAGGGATTAACAACTTCTGATTTAGGTACACCAAATTACGAAGAGTTATTAGTACAACATGAAGCTTATGTTGAAGCGTTAAAAACTTGTGGAGTAGAAGTTACTTATTTAGAAGCAGATGAAGCATTCCCAGATTCTACTTTTGTAGAGGATACTGCTGTCTTAACAAAAGATTTTGCAGTTGTATCAAACCCGGGAGCAGCTAGTCGTAATGGTGAAATTGTCGAAATGGAACAAGTATTAAAAGGTTTATTTGAAAAAATCTATTACATCGAAAGTCCAGGCACATTAGATGGTGGCGATGTATTGCAAGCAGATAATACTTTTTACATTGGTATTTCAGAGCGTACAAATCAACAAGGTGCTGAACAATTAAAATCTATATTAGAAAAAGAAGATTACGTGGCTCATATTGTACAACTTAAAGAATTCTTCCATTTGAAAACAGGAATTGCTTATTTAGGTGACAAAAAAATGGTTTTAGCTGGCGAATTTGTTGAGGACGAATTATTTGCTTCATACGACAAAATCGTTATTCCGAAAGAAGATGAATATTCAGCGAACTGTATTCTTGTTAATGATTTTGTCATAATTCCTGCGGGTTATCCAGCGACAAAACAAAAAATTGAACAAGCTGGATATAGCGTTATTGAATTATCGATGAGTGAGTTCCAAAAACAAGATGGTGGCTTAAGCTGCTTGTCACTTCGCTTTTAAAAACATACATGGGGTGGGATGGGTATGAAAGATCAACAAGGGGTGAATGATTCAAACCAATTAAAGAGATCCATGAAAAGCCGTCACTTATTGATGCTTTCACTTGGGGGAGTGATTGGTACAGGCTTGTTTTTAAACGTTGGTTATACGATTAATCAAGCAGGTGCTGGAGGTGCCATTATTGGTTACTTAATTGGTGGATTTATCTTGTATATGGTGATGACTTGTTTGGGAGAGCTTGCCGTGCATATGCCTGTAACAGGCTCATTCCAAACGTATGCAACAAAATATATACACCCATCTGCAGGTTTTTCTCTTGGCTGGATGTACTTTGTAGGTTCAGCTGCAACCGCAGGTGTTGAATTTACAGCTGCAGGAATATTGATGCAACATTGGTTTCCAGATGTAGCAGTTTGGATTTGGTGTGCACTCTTTATGTTACTGCTGTTTTCTTTGAATGCCTTGTCTACAAGAGGATTTGCTGAAACAGAATTTTGGTTCTCTGGTATTAAAGTAGTGGCAGTTGTGATCTTTATTATTATTGGTATTGCTGTCATTGTCGGCTGGGTTCCTATTGCAGATCGTCCAGCTCCGCATTTAACAAATTTAGCGCCAACACAGTTATTTCCAGCTGGGATTGCGATTATTTTTGTCACGATGATGAACGTAATATTCTCATATCAAGGTTCTGAATTAGTCGGGATTGCAGCAGGGGAAACAGAAAACCCTCAAAAGAATATTCCGAGAGCTATTCGTACGATTTTAGTTCGTATTATTCTTTTCTATATTGCTTCAATTATTGTACTATCTGCTATTTTCCCATCTAGTGAACTTGGTTTATTAGAGAGCCCATTTGTAACGTTATTAGATTTAGTAGGGATTCCATTTGCAGCAGATATTATGAACTTCATTATCTTAACAGCTATATTATCTGTTGGAAATTCATGTCTTTATGCATCAACTCGATTACTTTGGGCGATGTCAAATGAAGGAATGGCACCAAGAATTTTCGGAAAAGTCAATAAAAATAAAATTCCTTTTAACGCTCTTGTATTTACAATGGTATTTTCATTGTTATCACTTTTAACGAGTGTTATGGAAGCAGATACAGTATTTGTATTGCTTATGTCTATTGCTGGAATTTCAGTTACGATTTCATGGATGGGTATCGCATTATCGCAGTTAATGTTTAGAAAGCATTATTTAAAAAACGGTGGGCAACTGAAGGATTTAGGTTATCGAGTAAAGTACTATCCATTTATTCCTCTTTTTTGTATCGCATTTTGCGCGTTGATTTTAGGGTTTCTTGCATGGGATTCCACTCAAAGAGTTGGTTTAGCTTATGGGGTAGGGTTTTTCATAGCTTGTTTAATCTTTTATCAAGTAAGGCTAAAAGGGAAGTCCTTTGCACCTGAAGATCAAAAAGTGATTGTTGAAAAAGGGAGCGAGATATGATGTGGGGTACATCCAAGCAGTTACGAGAATTAATATGTGAACTAGTTAGTTGGGAAAGTCAGACATTGACTACCGGAGAACAGCAATTTTCAAGGAAGTTACAAGCTAAATTACAGCAGCTACCTTATTTTGAACAGCATCCACAGAATATTGAATTATGTGATGTTGATAAAGGCCGCCAAGTTGTATCTGCTTTATATAAGCATCCTGATGTACAAGAAACGGTAGTTTTAATCAGCCATTTCGATACGGTACAAATCGAAGAGTACGGTTCATTAATGCCACTTGCAACAATGCCTGAAGAGCTAACAAAAGCCTTTTTAGCAAATCCAAATTTATTACCTAAATCAGCACAGAAGGATTTACAATCAGGTGATTATTTATTTGGTCGAGGCGTAATGGATATGAAGATGGGACTGGCACTTCATATGCAATTGATGGAGCGTGCAATTGAAGAAAAATGGAAATTGAATTTATTGTTAATAACAGTACCAGATGAGGAAGTAAACTCTGCTGGTATGCGACAAGCGGTAAAACATATTACACATTTACAAGAAAAAGAGAATTTAGAAATAGTCTTATTTTTAAATAGCGAGCCATCATTTTCACAAGGACCAGCAGATTTAAAGGAATATATTTATTCTGGAACGATTGGCAAAATCATGCCATCAGCCCTTTTCTATGGCAAAGAGACACATGTTGGAGAACCATTAAAAGGTATTACAGCCCCTTATATGAGTTCTTTCTTAACACAGGAAATGGAATGGAATGAACGATTCTGTGAAGAAGATTACGGTGAAAAAACACCACTCCCAGTTTCGTTGCAGCTAAAAGATTTAAAAACGCAGTATTCAACGCAAACACCTTATCGTGCTGTAGCTATGTATAACGTTTTCTTATTGAAACGTAGTGCGGGTGAAATCATGTCGATCTTTGAATCTGTTGCAAATGAAGCGATGGCTAATTGCCAGAAGCGATATGATGAACTTTGTCAAAAACAAGGTATTGCCGGTGTAGGTAACATTCGTGTTATCAAATTTGAAGAGTTGCAAAGCCATGCACTTGAAAAGCTGGGTGAAGCAAAAGTGACTTCAATAATCGAGGAAGTAATTGGGCAAGAAGAGTGGGATGATCGTGAGAAATCATTGCGCATTGCAGATCAATTAATGATTCACTGCCAAGAACTTGCACCAGCAGTTGTATTGCTGTTTGCACCACCATATTATCCGCCGGCGAATTCTTCTGAAAATCCGTTGATTAATGGTGCAATTTCATTATTGCTAGGAGAAGCCAAGAAATATGATATTCCATTAGAACATATTCATTATTTCAATGGAATTTGTGACTTGAGTTATTGTCAATTTACAGCGGATAAAGATTGGAAAACGTATGAAAAAAATACACCAGTTTGGGGACAAACATATTCAATACCATTTAAAGAAATGGAACAATTCACTGCACCCGTATTAAATGTAGGACCTTTTGGAAAAGATGCACATCAAATTTCAGAGCGTCTACATGTGAAAAGTGCTTTTGAAGAAATGCCAGAATTATTATACAAATTATTACAATATGTCAGTTCAAGCAATAAGATAAAAAGTTAAAGAATCCAATTAGATACATTAATTAGTACTGGGGATTTTGCCGCCTATTCTGAACTGGCTCCTGCTTCACCCTAAATTTAAAATCGATGAAGAAGCGCTAATTTATGACGTAAAGTATTTTGAGGAACTTGCAAATCGCTTATGTCCTTAAGTAATAGCATAATAAAAGATACGTCTCGTCATCAGAAAATTGATGTATGAGACGTTTTTTTGTGGGTAAAATAAATGAAAGCTATGTAGTGATAAGTTGAAATTTAATGCATTAAATGACGCATGCAAAGTAATTTATTCAGAAATTGATATAGGTACATTTAGAGGTTTTGCTATACAACAATAATGCAGTTATGAGTAGATGTCTTAAGATCATACTAAAAAGTATAGTCGAGAAGAATAAAATAGAGATTTAGAATAAAAGAAAACCATCTAGAACTATAGTAAACATGACGATAATCTAGATGATAATAGGTTTGTAGTAGCACAAATGGAAACGCTGTATATTTGTTATTTTAGTATACCTTAAAAATTAAATATTCTAACATATTATTTATGTGTTGACGGATAAATGTAATATGTGTTAAATTAATTTATGTACTAAAGAGCACATAACAAATGCGGAAGTAGTTCAGTGGTAGAACACCACCTTGCCAAGGTGGGGGTCGCGAGTTCGAACCTCGTCTTCCGCTCCAAAGTACGGAGGAATACCCAAGTCTGGCTGAAGGGATCGGTCTTGAAAACCGACAGGCGGGTCATACCGCGCGGGGGTTCGAATCCCTCTTCCTCCTCCATTTTTTAAATAGGGCTTTCAATAATATTATCGCGGGGTGGAGCAGTTCGGTAGCTCGTCGGGCTCATAACCCGAAGGTCACAGGTTCAAATCCTGTCCCCGCAACCAATCGGGTCAGTAGCTCAGTTGGTAGAGCATTAGATTGAAGCTCTAAGTGTCGGCGGTTCGATTCCGTCCTGACCCATACATAATTAAGAGTTATCCTAATAGTCTAATTGACTTGTAGGGTATCTCTTTTTTGTTGTTTAATTTTGAGAGTGATAGCTACCTATGTAATGAACAATAGAGAATAGTAGTTACAGACAGTGATGTTGGTAAAAAAATCCATGACTAGATCCCATTATCCTTGTCTATTCTATTTACTTTTTTAATCCATTTAAGAAAATCCGAATAAATTGATCACTCTCTTGAACAAGGTCGTAATCTTCTCCGAATAGCAGCCAGTCGTATAGTGTACCACGCATACATCTACTAATTAGTAAGGATGTCCTTCTAATTTGGAGATTGTTAGAGAGCTCATTTTGCTCAATTCCTTCTTTTATGTAACCCTCAATAATTTTGTAAAGTGTACGTTCCATATTTACAAAAAAGTTGTGTTCGTTTTCAATAAGTCCACTCATATAAACTGTACGCATTAAATCTTTACCAAGTGATTCTTGTAAGTAAATCATTTGACCCTCGAAAAGCCTTAGAATTTTTTCGTTAAAAGAAATGTTTGATGGAAGTGACTTCGTAAAATTCTCATAAAATTGATCAATTTCTTTAAATTTCTCCAAAAAAACACCGTATTTAGAATCGAAATGAACATAAAACGCACCTTTGGATGTGCCACTATTTTTAGCAATTTCATCGATTGTTACGTTGTTGAAACCGTTTTTGCTAAATAACTCTAGTGCTGATTTTAAAATTTTTTTCTTAGTTTTAAGTGCTTGATGTTGCCTTTGTGTCAGTTGGTTCATAGTTTTCTCCCTTCTTTGTCTGAAATGAAAGTATATAACCTCAATTTACCCTATTCAAAAATAAAAATAAAGTTTAATTAGAAAATTCAGAAAATTGTTGACATTACAAATATATGTAATTAATATAAAAACAATAGTCAGTGACCGTAGTCTTTGAAATTCCAACTTACGAATGAAAGCGCTTTAAAGTATTTAAAGGGAGGGAAATAATTTGGATATTATGGGTCATATCACATTAAGAAGTTTACTAGAAGAAAGAACACAGATGTATCCCGAAAAGACCTTTTTATTATTTGAAAATGCTTGTGGAGAGCAAGAAGAGCTTAGTTACATGGATTTTCAGAAAAGGGTGACGAAACTCGAAAATGTATTGCTAGATTTAGGTATTCAAAAAGGGGATCATATTACACTACATTTGCCAAATAGTATTGATTTTATGGTTGCATGGTTTGCAATCGGAGGGATTGGTGCCATTATGGTACCAACAAATATTCTATCCACAAGTGATGAAATGGAATACATACTGAGCCATTCTGAATCAGTACTTCTCATGACTGAAATGGAATATATACAAAAGTTTGAAGCGGTCAGAAACAAGTTACCTTTATTACAAAACATATTGTTAACCCGATTTGAAGGAAATCATGAGCATGCTCTTAATGCTACTGCATTAATGGAACAGGCTTCTGAAAAAATGGAACGGGAAATTGAAATCTCTTCTGATGATATAGCTGGAATGCTATATACATCGGGTACGACTTCAAAGCCAAAAGGCGTTCAAGTGACGCACGCTAATTATATTTTTGCAGGAGAGATGATAGCGCAATCAATTTCCTTGCGTCCAGAGGATCGTCAGTTCGTTGTGTTACCACTTTTCCACGGTAACGCTCAGTATTATTCGACAATGTCGGCTCTAATTGTCGGGGCAAGTGTGGCATTAACAGAAAAATTTAGCGCATCGAGATATTTCAAGCAGGCTAAAAGGCTAGGTGCTACGGTTGGCTCACTGTTTGCAGCTCCAATTAGAATGATTTTAGCGCAGCAATATGATTTAGAGGATCAAAAAAATAGTTTACGTTTAATCATGTTCGCTCAATCTGTTGCTGAGCATCAGCTTGATGAATTTGAGCAGAAGTTTGATATTCGATTACTTCAAATGTACGGTATGACAGAGACTATTGGAGTACCCTTGATCAATCCGATACATGGCATACGGAAAAATATGAGTATTGGTAAGCCGAGTATTGGGTATGAAGTAAAAATTGTAGATGAAAACGGTGTGGATTTACCTGAAGGTACGGTTGGACAAATTGCTGTTAGGGGCGTACCCGGCAGAACGTTGATGAAGGGGTATTTTAAAAATGAAGATGCAACAAAAGAAGCGCTACAAAATAACTGGCTACTGACTGGAGATAATGCTCGAATAGCACAGGATGGTTATTTTTACTTTATCGATCGTATGAAGGATATGATTAAGCGTTCAGGAGAAAATGTCGCCGCAAATGAAGTTGAGAGCGTACTAGTGGAACATCCCGATGTATATGAAGTGGCAGTCATTGGTATTCCAGATGAAATGCGTGATGAGGCAATTAAAGCCTTTGTTATTTTAAATGATGGTGCACTGGTGAGTGAGGATATACTTATAGAATTTTGTAAATTAAAGTTAGCGAAATTTAAAGTGCCAGATGAAATTGAGTTTGTGACAGCTTTTCCAAGAACACCTGTTGGTAAAATTCAAAAGCATATATTAAGACAATCAATACGTACGAGCTAATCGACTAATTGAGGGAGGGTTTATATGAAAAAGAGACGAATACTTTTTGCAAGTCTAGCAGGGTCTGTAATAGAGTGGTATGATTTCTATCTTTACGGGACAGCAACAGGGTTAGTGTTTTCAACATTATTTTTTCCAACGGGAGATCCAGCGGTTTCCATTTTAATTGCCTTCGCAACATTTGGAGCAGGTTATGCAGCCCGTCCGATTGGTAGTGTTATTTTCGGACATATGGGAGATAAAATAGGTCGGAAAGCTTCTCTAATGTTGACCTTAATAGGTATGGGAGGGAGTTCTTTTTTAATTGGCTTATTACCGACTTATGCACAGGTAGGGGTATTAGCACCAGTACTATTGGTTGCATTACGTTTGATACAGGGTATTGCCCTAGGTGGTGAATGGGGGGGAGCTGTATTATTAGCGACTGAATCTGCTCCAAAAGGTGTGCGTGGCTTATTCGGCTCGATTCCACAATTAGGTGTTCCTTTAGGGTTAGTTGCAGGGACCTTTAGTTTTACATTAATCAGTTCGTTAACGACAGAGTTGCAGTTTATGGCTTGGGGCTGGAGATTACCGTTCTTGTTCAGCGCAGTTTTAATAGTGTTAGCAATTTGGATTCGAAGTGGTATTGAGGAAACACCAGAGTTTCAACGTCAAAAGGATCAGGGAGAATTGGCGAAGGTGCCGATTGTTGAAACATTCAAATACAACTGGCGTGATGTGTTACGCATTATTGGCTTAAAGCTAGGTGATGGCTTTTTCAATGTATTCTTAATGTCCTTTATATTAGTGTATGCGACAACTTATTTAGGCTACTCAAGAGATACAGCATTAATGGCATTAACGATTAGTTGTGCAACTATGATAATAACGATTCCTATTGTCGGTTATTTATCTGATTTTATTGGTAGAAAGACTATTTATATTGTTGGCTTAGTTGGCATGCTTGTACTATCGATTCCGTATTTCATCATGATTCCTCAAAGTGTAACGATGTTCTACTTTATGCAGGTTGTACTGTTAGGAATTCTTTGGGCAACAATTTTTTCAACTCAAGGGACACTATTTTCAGAGCTATTTCCAGCGAAAGTACGTTATACGGGCTTGTCTGTCGGTTATCAAATTGCAGCTGCCATCGTTGGCTTTGGACCAATGCTATGGGCTTCAATGAGTGCAAAATACGGAGCTGCTCCTTATATATTCGGAAGCTTTATGATAGGTGGTTTATTATTATCACTAATTCTAGCGATTTTCGCGCCTGACACGAGGAAGGTCACACAATATGAAGATCATGTAGAAATAAAAGTAGATAGTGATGAAAGAATAATTTTAACTTCTGAAAAGCCATTAGAAATTGACTAAAACAAAATCCAATATTTATTTTATTTTGAAAAGCTTCCGATATAACTTTGGAGGCTTTTTCATAGGTTAAGAAGAGGCTTTAATTAAGCTTAGAATAGATTTATAAAGTTATATCATTTTGTATTAAAAGTGTAATTTTACATCTTTTTTAACTAAAGTCATTGTTTTGTGTAAAGGTAATGTGTATAATGACGTGTATATTAAGTAGGAGGTGAGTGTGGGTGCATTCAAATGATTTAGAGAAACGACTAATTGAGTTAGAGCAGGAAGTTTCCATATTAAAGAGTGATATGGCTCAGCTACAAAATCAAATCAATCCACGAACCAAAAGAGTAGAAAAAGCTGAAATCATACATACAGAAATAAAACCTGCTATTAAGAAAGAGCCACTTAAACAGGACCCTGTGCAGAAATTGAAAGTAAATAAAACACCACTTCAAGAAACTAAAAAAGAAATGTCTATAGAAGAGATGCTAGTTTGGTCATTGCCAAAAGTTTTTATGATTATGATTATATTTGGCGTTTTATGGGGATTAAAGTTAATCAGTGATTATGGCATTCTAGCTAATGGTTTTAAAATTGCATTAGCGTACGTATTCTCACTTGTTTTAGTTGGGTTAGCATACTTTATGGAGTATAAAAAGAAACGTCAAAAAGCACTGTATATTACGCTTTATGGTGGTGCATTTATCATCGGTATTTTGACGACGGCTGCTGGAGCAATTTTGTATGATGTATTGTCATTACTTGTTGCTCTGTTCGTTGCAATGTTATATATTGCATACGGAATTGTTATTAGTTATATGAAAAAGAGTGAAGTACTGACTGTTTTTGTAGCATTCACATCGCTACTTTTGCCATATTTACTTGAGTATATGGCATTTGGTGAAACAATCATATTAGGCTTTATTGTTTTATTATTTGCTTGTTTACAAATTGTTATTTGGAAGCATCAACAAATAATTGCACTGTATACAGGATTACTCTTTTCGCAAATGGCAGTATTAATTGTTGGTTTTATGAATAGTTATCAAGAGATTGCATTTGGTTGTACTTTTTTAATTGTATTAGGAATCTTCTTGTACAGTTGGATTCGATTTTATGAAGCTGAACAAAAAATATCAACATTATATGAGAGTCTACTATTTGGTATTAGTATGATTAGTTTATTTTTCATTAACCTACTAGCAGTTAATTATAATAGCTTTTTCTTATTAGTTTACATGATTGGTTTCATCGGACTTGGAAGTTACGCTTATTTGAAAAAGCAGAGAAGACTTTTGGATGTTTTCAGTACTGTGGCATTAGTTGCTGCGATGAATTTCGTTGTTCAGTTAGAATTGGCAACAAATTTGAAAGAGTTCTTATTACCATTTACCGCATTTGTCAGTTTGCTTTTAGCTTTGCGTTTACGTGCCAGCTTAATGAAAGTAACAAATTCGCTCATATTCACTTTTACTGTTTTGTTTGTCTTTTTAGATAGTTCAGTCGATCCATTTTGGCGCTTCGAAAATATCAATCAATTACTCATTATTGTATATATGCTGGTCTTATTTATAATTGCAAATCGTCCAAAAACTAAATTAGGGCGCTTTGAAAAAGCAATGCAAGAGTTTGCAATATTAGAAATTGTACCGATATTAATTAGCTTCTATGTATTCGCCTATATTGCCAAGATAGATTATGGCTATTTTCATATAGAAGGTGAATTACTATACTTCTTGTTAATTGTCTTAGCTGTTACAACTATTACAATGCTATTTATAAAGGAGAAATTTATCGGAAGATTTTTACCGATTGTATTCCTATTTAGCTTTTGCTATTCAATGATCTATGTTTTACCATTAGAGGAATTATCTGACCAAGTAGTTGCCAAAAATATTGTCTTGAGAATAGTTTATGTAGTTATATTTAGTTACTTACTATATTCAATTTATAAAGGGAAAAATTACTTTGGAAAATGGCAAGAAATATTAAGGAAATCCGTGGGACCAATTATTTCAATCGGACTTCTTGTAAATATGATTGCAGTTATTACATTGGTATCACAAATTCATTCAGTACATTATTTCGGTGAAAGATTCCTATATACAGGGCATACGATTATTATTCTTATTACTGCATGTATTGCCCTATGGATTAGTTCGAAAGGACAGAAAAAATTCATCCGGTATACTGGATATAGTTTATTAGTTTTTGGAATAGCGAAATTAATATTCTTTGACCTTTCGTATTTAGATTTACTTATTCGTGCAATTCTCTTTATTAGCATTGGTGGATTTGGCTTATGGTTGTCGAATAAGTTATTACAGAAAGAAGATTTGTAGTAGTTGGTTTGTTTCATTAAGTAACATATTTATACTAAAAATTTGGCTAACTCATGATATGTATTCATGAGTTAGTTTTTTTAGTTTTTGCAACTTTATGTTCATATCAGTCGCCCTGTAATAGGGTTAATGGTGTATTAATTTCTGAATAAACTGTATTTTATGAGCGTAAAGTTGTGGTAAAATAATACTATTATTTTTGATATTATAATGTATAATGCTAGATGGAGGTTATTTGACGAAAATTGATTTAAAATCATATATTTACTTATTTTGTATTTTAATAAATAAGTAAAATTTTAATAAAATTACATAAAATTAACTAAAGGGTGAGAGTGAAGTTGAGGAAAATACAAGGTTTTAAAAACTTCAAAACAGTAAGAGCGAAAATATCAATTGGCTTTATGATCGTAGTACTTATAATGACAGGGTATAATGTGTATAGTTATTTAATGCAGCAAAACTCCACGAAATCAACGAAGGAGATTGTTGATTTTGAGTTAGAAATATTAGCAGCAGATGATGAGTTGGCTACTTCATTTGCAAATCGAACGGCAGCAGCTAGAGGTTATATTATTTCCGGTGATAAAAAATATAAGGAAAAATTTGATGAATATACAGATATCGCTGAAGAAAATGCGGCGATTGTTGAAGGATTAACTTCTTCGATGAAATTAGATGAATTAGTTGAAAAAGCAAGAGTGTGGCGTACATATATAAAAGAAGATGTATTTGAAGAATATGATCGTGGAAATAAGCAACTAGCTGCAGATAACCTGAAGTTGATAGATGAACAAGCCAGTGAAATACAGGAAGGTTATGAAGAGTTAGCGAACACTCGAGAAGAGGCTATTAAGAAAATAGGTAAAGAGATGATTGAGAATGGAGAAAATAATCAATTAATAAGTATTATTTCAACTATATTACTTACTATCATTTCAGTGATTGTAGCGTATATAACTGCTCGAATGATCGTAAAACCAATCAAACTCGTGGCAAAACGTATGACGGAGATTTCGCAAGGTGATATAAGTCAGACAGACCTTCCAAAAACGTCTGAAGACGAGATTGGACAATTAATTGAAGCGACCAATTTAATGAGTAAAAATGTTCATGAAATTTTGAGTAATATTAAAGATGTGTCCAATCAAGTTGCTTCAAATAGTGAAGAACTTGCACAATCTGCATTAGAAGTAAAAACGGGTAGTACACAAATAGCGTTAACAATGCAAGAAATTGCTGAAGGAACAGAATCCCAAGCAAGTAACGCGAGTGATTTAGCGACTGTGATGGACTCATTTACTCAAAAAGTAAAAGAAGCAAATTATGAAGGTGAGAAAATGAATAATCATACTTCGAATGTTCAAAGTCTTACACATGATGGCAGTAAACTAATGATAGCTTCAACTGAACAAATGAGTAAAATTGATAGAATCGTTCAAGAATCGGTGCAAAAAGTAGAAAATTTAGCAGTGCAATCTTTAGAAATTTCAAAATTGGTATCTGTCATTACAAGTATTGCAGATCAAACAAATTTACTTGCTTTAAACGCAGCGATTGAAGCAGCACGTGCTGGTGAACAAGGAAAAGGTTTTGCTGTAGTAGCTGATGAAGTACGAAAGTTAGCTGAACAAGTAACGTTCTCAGTAACTGATATAGCTGGTATTGTTCAAAAGATACAACAAGAAACAAAAAATGTAACAACTTCACTTCAAAGTGGTTATGAGGAAGTGGTTCAAGGAACAGAACAAATCGCCACTACAGGTGAGACATTTAACAATATTTCAAATGCAATTGGTGATATGATTGATAATATAAATGTCATTTCTAATAATTTAAGTGGTATTTCTCAAACAACAATACAAATTAACGCCTCAATTGATGATATTGCATCTATCTCTCAGGAGTCTGCAGCGGGAGTAGAAGAAACTACAGCAACTGTTCAACAAACAACAAGTTCGATGGAAGAAATTTCTAACAGCTCAGATCATTTAGCTCAACTTGCAGAAGAACTTAATTTACAAGTACAGAAATTTAAATTGTAATACAATGCCCATAAAAACCAGAAAAGAAAGCATTCTGAACAATCTTTGTTTAAAATGCTTTCTTTTTATTTACTATAAAATATGACTTTAGAGTTCCTATTTATCAAACTTTATTCTAAAATAACTTTCTTTGTTATTAAGAACTGTATTTTGATTGACAAAGTGAAAGTTCCTAGTTAGTCTAAAAAGTAAGGAATTTCATTGTAAAAGTAAGGAGATATGAGCGACTTCCAAGGAAAAACATATTCAATTTAGTGCTTGCTGAGTCTAGTAAGCATAGGGGGTAGAACGATGAAACTTGAAGAAGAAAGTACAGTTACATCTAAAGGTCAAGTAACAATACCCAAAAAAATTCGGACATTTCTTAAGATAAAAGAAAAAGATAAATTAAAATTCACAATAGATCTTTCTACGAGGAGAGTCTATTTAACCAATGATAATCAGGTAAATATTTGTCCTCTATGTGAAGGTGAAAAGGTAGTAGATTTAAACCAACCTTGCTTTATTTGTTGCGAGGAGGGGCGTATTGATTTAGAAATTAATCCTTACTCCATATTTAGTATATGGTTTGAGAAGTACTTAGTTTCGATTACATATATACAAACAATTGCAAATGGAACTTTACAGCCAAAAGTTGAAGTTATAGCTCCTAATTATCGTGAAGACACACTACATAAAGCCGCAGGGATATTAGCATTATGGTTGTTAAATCAATCTTCTTTTGAAAAGAAATTCATTACTAATATTGAAGGAATCAATGAATTAGAAAAGCAACTTCCATATTTTAAACAACTAGTAGAAAAAATAATTAATGAAGGTGAATTAAATGAACTATAAAGAGATAGCACTAGCGTTACAGGCTCCTTTTCCTAATGGTACAGTGCAATTTTCATCATCTAATAAGAGACAAGCACATATTCCAGTACAAGTTTATATTAATCGTCTGGAAAAGGTAGCAGGAGAGCATTGGTCTTGGTCTGTAATAGGAGAACCTACAATTGTAGAAGCTGATAGTGCAGTAATTGTAAGAGGTGAGTTATCTATACTTGGAGCAAAAAGAAGTGGTATGGGGTTTAGTCATTATGACCGAGGTAAGGATATAAAAAATGTTTCAGCTTTTAGAAATGCAGTAAATGCTGCTGAAGCAGATGCAATACGTAGCGCTTGTGATAAATTCCTTATCGGATGGTCTGATCTGGCACCATATCGTGATTGTAAGACTGACGAAAGTTTAGAAATAAATATTAGAAGCGAAGATATACGAGAAACGGATGTAGAACGAGTGTGCCAGCGTTGTGCTAAGAAGCTAACAGATATTGATCAATTATTCTTAGAAGTAAATAGGATAAAATTACCTTACTGTACTGAGCATGTACCTAAACACTTAATTAAGAAGATATAGAAATAAGAGAAAAGATATTAAGGTTTATTTAATGTATTCAAGTTCCGTTTTTTAACATTTACTTTTCAAGGGAATCAACTATATTAACTCTACATAAAAATCTCCCCATTACTTTATTAGAAAAAAGATAAGCTAAAACTCTTACTCGATTATGAGTAAGAGTTTTAGAGCTTTTCTTTGAGAAATCTATCCCCGGATTTCATCAGCAATCTCTTAAATAAGTCGAAGTTTCTCTCTTGGCAGTTCTTCTGTAGAAGAAAAGTGACATTGTGGACTTATGTAAACTTGCTTTAAATCAATATAGTAGTTAAAACATAACAACTAAAACCTGTCATTTGCTATAGTTAAAAGCTATACCGTTTTCATTTCTGCTGCGATACTTTCTTTTAAATAATCAAGGTAAACATGTGCAAGTGGACTTAGATCCACATGTTTGTGTGTAATATAACCGACATGCATTTTTTCATCGACATGTAGTGGAACGGCTACAATATCGTTATTGAGCTCTTCATTTATGACTCCACTAGAAATGGTATAGCCATTTAGGCCAATTAATAAATTAAATAGTGTGGCACGGTCACTGACACGTATATTTTTTGGACGTGATAATGTACTCAAAATTTCCTCTGAGAAATGAAAAGAATTATAATCTCCTTGCTCAAATGACAAGTATGGATAAGGCAATAAATCCTCGAGCGTCACAAATGGTTTCTCCGCAAGTGGATTTTGACGGCATATAAACACGTGTGCATCTGCTTGAAATAACTCATTAAACTTCAAATTACCTTCGCGTAAAAACTTCTCAATGACTTGTTTGTTAAATTCATTTAAATACAAAATACCAATTTCGCTTCGTAGTGTTTTGACGTCCTCAATAATTTCATATGTTTTCGTTTCACGTAGCATGAAATCATACTCATTACGGTCATAGTTTTCGAGTAAGCGTACAAAAGCGCTTACCGCAAAGGCATAGTGCTGAGTAGAGACCGAGAATTGCTGTTGCTTTACTTTTGTTGATAAATAGCGATTTTCTAATAGTTCCATTTGCTCTACAACTTGGCGAGCATATTGTAAAAATTCTGTACCTTCCTTTGTAATAATAATTCCTTTATTGGTTCGTGAAAAAATCGTGATGCCCATTTCATTTTCGAGTTCCTTTAGCGCTTTTGAAAGACTAGGCTGGCTAATGAATAATTCTTGTGCCGCTTTGTTAATTGAGCGATTACGTGCAACTGCAAGTACATATTTTATTTGTTGGATCGTCATACAATCTACCTTCCCTTTTCTGAAAATTATAACGTTTTTCTTGTGCGAAAAGTATGTTTTAGCGGAAATGGAGGGTTTTATCAATAAAACTATTAATAAAATGACGAGTTCCATTAAATTAATATAAGGTATTATATTATCAAAGTCGTATATTCATTTGTGAACTGCAATTTTGAATAATGATATTTAACGATGTATTTTGAAACATTTCACTTGTATTCTAATTTTGTTAGTTATTTACTTTTTATTCGTTAACTTTGTTATTATTATAAAACTTATATTATTATTTTTTGATGGACTGAAAATGAGAAATATCATAAAGAATATGTAGTAATAATAAAGGAGAATATAATGTACACTATTGGACAAGTTGCTCAATTTTTAGGTGTATCTAGAGATACCTTGAAATTTTATGAAGAAAAGGAATTAGTAAAGCCGAAGCAAAATATTGAGAATGGGTATAGAAAATATAATCGTTTTGATATATATGATATAACAACAGTAAATTTCTATAGAGAAATGGATATTGAAATAAAAAAAATCCAGGAGCTAAGAAAGAGTAAGAGTATAGAGGGCATAAAATCATTATTGGAAGAGAAAGAACAAGAAGTATTAGAAGAAATAGAATATAAAAAGCTACTTTTAAAAAAGCTTAAGATCGTAAAAGAAGATTGCGAAAAAATTAAACAATTCTTAGGGGAATACACAGTAAAAGAAATGAAGCCTTTAGAAATAAAAGGAGAAATAGAGCATTTCACTGCGTATGATGAATATGAAACTCTTAAAGAGAACACGGACAGCTTGAAAAAAGCAGTTACTCTAAATTCTTTAAGAAGAGTCATAAGATTCAATGACGAAGGTATTCTAGAAGATAAGTTTATAATTGTAAGAAAAGTAGAAGACTTTCATAAAGAAATTGAAGGTGAAATTCTATCTCATCCAAAATGTATGTATACCGTTATTGAAGATGGAAGATGGTCAACAGGTGGAAAAAATATTGACCATAACGTGGAAGCTAGTTTAAGAAAAGTAGCAATAGAAAATGGGTATGAACCGTTGGGATTAGTTTATATAAATCTATTACTTACCACTTATGAAGATGGACTTGAACGTGTATTTTTAGAAATGTATGTACCTATAAAATAATGCAGACATGTATTGACCTGTGAGTAACCCCTAGGTTTAAGCTGAATATATTCGTAAATATGAGCACTATGATTTTTACGAAATACTTAGTTTGAAAAGGGGATTTTACATGAATAGAGAAAAGAAACTAAAAAAACCAGTAGCAAGTTTTATTTTACTAACCAATATCATTTTTTTGCCACTTTTTTGTCTTGTAGGAGCCATAAAGTTGTTAGGATTTCCTGAATGGTTCTTTAATGTAATGCTCTGTATATCAGCTTGGTCCTCTACATTTGCTTTTGCAGCGTTATTTAAAAAAATCTATCCTGGGCAAAGTTTTATACAATTTGTAAAAGATAAATTCAAGAATAAACTTAAACTCTCTATGATTCTTACTGTAATTATGATTCAAGCCTTCATATTTTTAATGATTATGTTTTTCGTATCTAATAACAGTAAAGCAGACTCAATTTTTACGATATCTTCATGGGGAATGCTGATCTATTTCTTTTTGAAAAATCTTCTGTCAGGGCCACTAGGAGAAGAATTAGGGTGGAGAGGTTTCGCTCTAATGGAGCTCCAAAAGAAACATTCACCATTAAAAGCTTCGATTATCATCGGATTTTGGTGGGGGGTGTGGCATCTACCCATATGGTTTACTACAGGATTTATGGGTATTGATTTAATCAAATACATTCTTTTCTTTATGATTTCAATCATGTCCATTACGATCATCATGACAGCATTTTATAACTTAAATCAGAATTTAATCATCCCAATCATCATCCATCAATTCTTTAATTTTTTTATTGGCATAATAAACGGAAACTTAATCGATTTAATCATGTATAACGCAATTTTTTATTTAGTAGTAGCACTTTTAATCATCGTTATAAATCCAAAGAAAGTATTGTATGGAAGGGAAGATACAAACATTATTAATGGAAAGTATTTCATGACTTAGTGCTTTTTTGTCCAGCAATACACTTAAACTATCGGGAATGTTAGTTGATTAAGGCTTAATAAAATTTAAAACTTTTTATAAATAAATGAATTTATTACATTAAAAAAGAGCATGTTTTGAACAGTTTTGACGTTCATAACATGCTCTTTTATTATCTTAGAGGTTTCCCCAGTGCTATTACATAAATTACTCTGCAGTAGACACCGCGGATTGATTACGATTATCTTTATTGAATTTTATTCGACTAATGGCATAGCAAAGTACAACACTAACTACCAAAAAGATTGATAAGGCTATTAGTGAGGAAGACAGGCCAGATGCCATTCTTCCATCATAATAAATCAGTGAGCGCATACCGTCTACTAAATGATGAGTTGGTAAGATATTACTAAAGATTTGGTGAACAGATGGTAAAATATTAACTGGAATTGGTCCGCCACTTGCGAATATCCCCATTATATTGATGGGAAAGGCGATCAATAAACTCCATCTTCCAAAGAATAGATTGAATACTTGGAAGAACATGAACATCGTCATAGATCCAAAAATAAGGAATCCTAATATAGCAATTAAATTTGCCGTATGCCCTACTTTATAAACTGCAAATGTACAAATTACTAATAAAATTGACATCAGTACAGTCATACAAATTCCAAATATTATTTCTGCATTTAAGACAGCATGTTTTTTCATTTTCAAGCCATGTGTTTTTAATGCTGTATGCATAGAGTCTACATAACCATTTACCATTTGAGATCCCATCATACCTGTAATCATGCATAATAATGCCATTATAAAAGGTGTCATACCATTATCATTTTTGACTACAGATATATTTTTCTCATTGATTTGAATAGGATTTGCTAAGACGAGCGCATTTTCTGGCGAGAGGGTAGATTTTGAGCTATTCAATGTCCCTGAAATTTGCTCAGTTACACTTTTGGAAATGCTTGTTGCCACTGCTTGTAAAGATGATTGTGCTATTCCAGAAGCAAATTGACCTCCTGCTTTATTAACGATTAATTCAAGTTTTGCTTGTTTTGTATTCTCTTTGTTTTGTAATAAATGACCTTGTAACTTTAGCATTGATGCAGTGTAATTCTTTGGAATGATTAATGCAGCATAGGCTTTATTATTTTTTAAAATTTTTAAGCCGTCAGCACGGGTAGATGCAGTTTGCCATTTAATTGCAGTACTGTCTTTTGAATTAGCAATATTTTTACTAATGATTTTGCCCATATCTACTTGCTGCCCATTCACTTTACTCCCTGTATCTTCGTTTATAATAACGATAGGGAAATTTTGAACATTTGGCGTGGCTTTAGAAAAAATTGGGATGTAGATGACGGCCATAACGATCATCAAAATAGATACCATCCAGACAGGCGTCCACATACTTTTAGTCTTTAAAAATCTTTTCATACTTATACTCCTCGGTTTCAAGTTAAAAAATTTAGTTACTGATATTATGAATATCGTAATGATAGTATAACTATCAATATGATAAATACAATATCATGATAGTTAAAATATTACAACGAAAAGGTATAGAATGACGATTTTGACTTTCATCATCCTATTTGATAGAATCACAAGCGTCTAGAAGAACGGTAAAAGGAGTGTGTACTACTATGGATCCTAAATCTCGATTAGAAAAAGAACGATTAGAAGGTAAACAAAAAAGAATTATTGAAATGGTAGAAGCAGCTGATCGAGTATTTGCAAGAAAGGGTCTTGAAAAGACTACTATGCAAGACATTGCAGATGAAGCAAGTATTGGCATAGCTACTTTGTTTCGCTATTTTCCGAAAAAAGATAGGATTATTGTCGCAGTAGCTGCAAAAGCACTTGAATCAAATTTAGTTGTCTTTCAAGAAGTTTTAGAAAAACCTGGTACTTGTTATGAAAAGATAGAGCATTTATTTGATACATTTATTGTTTTTAACGAACAGAAAGAAAGCCGGATTAAGTTTCTTGAAAGTTTTGAAACATATGTGGCCCAATCTACCGAACCTTTTGAAGGAATGGAGGTCTATAATGCTGCTTCCAAGCAACTTGTAGATATATATTATCAAATAATTGAAACTGGTAAAACAGATGGCTCTATTCGAACAGATATACCTATTACGGATACACTCTCAACATTGTCAAATGTGTTCGGTATTTTCGCGAAGAAATTATCACTTCATAGAAGCATACTTTTGCTTGAATCAAATGTACCATCTGAGACACAATTACTTATTCTAAAAAATATTTTCCTCAGCTATATTAAGAATAACTAAGCTATTATTTATTTTTCATACTTAATTCAGAATCCTTCATTTTGAAGGATTCTTTTTTTTATTTAGAATGTTCCTTTCCTCAGAAAACCACTTGAATTCCTTCATATTTGAACTTCCTAATTATAGACAAGTAGAGATAAGACATCTTGTCTATTCTTGCATAAGAAGTACACACATATTGTCCAATTAATAGAAAACGTTTTCAAAATATAATTAATATCAGAATATTCATAACTATTATTTAGTTTATATTCGCTTTCCTTATGAACATTTGAAAAACAATAAAGAAGGGGAGATTACATGAATTTAAAATTAGAAAATGAGACGTATTTACGAGACCGAGAAGCTGTCATTCAATTAACACGGGAGCTAGTCCAAATTCCAAGTGTATATAGAGAAGGTATAGCAGATGCAAATGAAACAAAAGTAGCGTTATATGTAGCCGAATATTTAAAGAATATAGGCATTCAAACACATATTGAAGAAGTAGTACCTGGTAGACCAAATGTAATTGGCATCATTGATTCAGGTAAACCTGGTAAAACACTTCTTTTTGAAGGGCATACGGATGTTGTAACAGAAGGAAATGTTGATGCTTGGACGTACGGTCCTTTCAGTGCAGAAATTGTTGATGGGCGGATGTACGGAAGAGGAACGAATGATACAAAAGGTAACTTGGCGTGTATGATCACCGCTGTTCAATCAATTTTAAAAGATAAAGAAGAGTTTTGTGGAAAGATCATTTTGTGCATTCCTGTTGATGAAGAAGGCATGATGCTTGGCATTAAGCACTTCATCAAACAAGGTTGGGCAGATGGTGTAGACGGGGCTATTATTTGTGAACCTGAAGAAAATAATGTCTGTATCGCTCAGCGAGGGGCAATGCGCATTAGAGTAGACGTATACGGCAAGATGGCGCACGGGGCAATATCGTGGAGTGGCATTAATCCAAATTGGCGAATGGCAAGATTTATTGTAGAACTCGAAAAACTTGAGAAGGAAGAGCAAGCAAGATTAGGAGAGGACCCTTACTTAAAATGGCCTTCTATCACGCCAACTATTTTACAAGCACCGGTAAAAGGAGATGCTCAGATTAATGTTATTCCTGATCATTGTATGATGACACTCGATATTCGTACCGTTCCACAACAAGATCATGATGAATTATTAAATAAAATTAATGCAATTATTGCAAAATTAAAGAATGATGACTCCGATTTTAATGTAGAATTAACGATTTTAGATAACCGTCCATCTACATTTACTGAAAAAGATCATCCAGTTGTTCAAGCGGTTTATGATGCTGTCAAGGAGGTAACAGGAGAAGAACCAATTTATAATGGGGTACCTGGAGCGACAGATGGGACGTTTTTACACATGCATGGTGTACCGATTGTCACAATTGGGGCAGGAGATAGAGAAATTCCACATCAAATCAACGAGTATGTAGATATTGAGGAATTAGCGGTTACAACGGCTATTTTTAAAGATGCAGCATTACGCTTTTTAAAGGATGGGAGTAATGTAAATGACTGAATTTAAAATTGCGGTAATTCCTGGAGATGGTATCGGTGTCGAAGTAATGGCGGAAGCATTAAAAGTGTTGTCTGTCCTCGAAGAACATGAACAGAATTTTGTGTTGAATAAGGGAAATTTCGAGTGGAGTTCGGATTTTTATTTGGAACATGGCAGAATGATGCCGGAGGATGGACTTTTAACACTACAAAGTTATGACGCTATTTTATTTGGTGCTATTGGTGACGCTAGAGTACCAGATGACGTAACAATATGGGAATTAATAATGCCAATTCGTAAGCAATTCCAGCAATATGTAAACTTTAGACCTGTGAAATCATTACCGGGCATTACATCACCACTTAGCAATGGGGATAATATCGATTTTGTCATTTTCCGTGAAAATGCAGAAGGTGAATATTCAAATAGTGGCGGTCGTATGTTTGAGACTCAACATACAGAGATGGCCATTCAAAATACCATTATGACTACAGCCGGTATTGAAAGAATAGTTAAAGCTGCATGTGAATATGCAGAGAAAAATGGTAAGAAGAAAGTAACGAGTGCTACGAAGTCTAACGCAATCATCCACTCTATGAAACTATGGGATGAACATGTTAAGAGAATAGTAAAAAACGAATATCCAAACCTTGCATTAGAATCGATTTATATTGATGCCCTTGTTGCATATTTTGTGCAACGACCACAATCATTTGAAGTCGTTGTTGCTTCCAATCTATTTGGTGATATTTTATCAGATCTTGGTTCAGGAATTGTCGGGGGGTTAGGCCTTTCACCTTCGGCAAACATTAATCCAGAAAAACAGTTTCCTTCTATGTTTGAACCTGTTCATGGCTCTGCACCGGATATTGCGGGGAAAGGAATCGCTAATCCAATTGCACAGATTTGGTCAGCAGCCTTAATGCTAGACCATCTGGGGAGAACGGATCTTTCTACAAAAATTATTAATGCGATTGAATCGATACTCCTTGAAGGGAAGATAAAAACAGCAGATATTGGTGGGAATGCAACTACCGAACAAATGGGCTCAGCCATCTCAGCGAAAATAATAGAACAGTACGCAATTAAAGAAAATGAGGAGTCGAAAATATGGACTTAAACAATAAAGTAATAGTTGTGACAGGTGCGGGTGGAGGAATGGGGAAAGCAATTGTATCTCAACTGCTCGAGTTAGGAGCTTACGTTATTGGGATTGATTTATCTACAGATTCATTACAATCAATCCAACATCCTAACCTTCACACGCATGCAGCGAGTGTCTTAGTTGAAGAACAGATTGCTGAAATTTTCTTTCAAGTTCACAAGGACTTCGGCAAAATAGATGGTTTGGTAAATGCAATAGGCATTGCTCAAGCAGCAACACCTATTGAAGAAGTGACTTTAAGCCAATGGCATAAACTCATGGATATTAATGCGACTAGTCTTTTCATTTCATGTAAAGAAGCAGTCAAATATATGAAACCGAATCGCCAAGGTTCAATTGTCATTATTGCCTCGATTTCAGCTGTAAGGCCACGACCAGGTTTACAGTCATATATTGCTTCAAAAGGGGCAGCAGAAAGTTTTTCAAGAGCGATGGCAATTGAATTAGCTCCTTATTCTATTAGAGTAAATACCATTAATCCTGGACCAGCTGATACCAATATGCTAGGTCAATTTGCTGCAAAAGATGCTGATATCAGCACTGTGAAAGAGGAAGTATTTAGAAAAAGTGTTCCTCTTGGTGAATTAATCGAACCTGAAGATATCGCTAACGCAGTGACTTACTTATTATCCGATCGCGCGAAAATTGTAACAGGGGCTACATTGAATGTTGATGGTGGAAGAGGCCTGTAAAGAAGAGAGGTTGTGAAGAAGATGAAACGTATACCAATGTTAATCAATGGGGAATGGATTGGTGACGATTCTAATGAGTGGTTACCAGTCTTCAATCCATCAAATGGAGAACTGATTGCTGAGATAGTAAAAGGTCAAAAAGAGCATGTTGATGAAGCAGTACATGCAGCCCAAGTGGCATTCGAAAGCGATGAATGGAAAAAGGTAAAGCCTTATGAACGAGGACAACTGTTAGTTAGCCTAGCTGCGCATATTAGAAATAATGCTGAGCAATGGAGTAAGTGGGAATGTGAAGATGTGGGGAAACCTATTTCACAAGCCAAAGCTGATGTAGAAGCTGCCGCTAGATATTTTGAATTTTACGGTGGAGCAGCAGACAAAGTGATGGGAGACACGATACCGATTGAAGAGGGGATATTAAATGCGACTGTTTTAGAACCTGTCGGTGTGACAGCACATATCGTCCCTTGGAATTATCCTCTTCAAATCACTGCGAGAAGTGTTGCTGCAGCAATTGCAACAGGGAATGCGGTCATTGTAAAAAGTGCGGAAGATACGCCTCTTACTACACATGCAATTGCAGATTGGTTTGCAGAAAGTGAGTTACCTAAAGGGATATTTCAACATATTACAGGTCTAGGTGCTGATGTCGGTGGGCCATTAGCGGGACATCCAGGAATTCACCATATTACTTTTACTGGCTCCGTTAACACTGGTATTTCTGTAATGAAAGCTGCTGCAGATAACGTCGTACCCGTGACGCTAGAGCTTGGCGGTAAATCTCCAAATATCGTATTTGCTGATGCAAATGAAGAATTAGCGCTAGAAGGCGTAGTTAGAGCTATTATTCAAAATGCTGGGCAAACATGTTCAGCGGGTTCTCGATTACTTATTGAAGAGAAATATAAAGAACATTTTTTACATGAATTAACAGCGAAGTTTAACGAATTGACGATTGGTCCTGGTGTCGACGACAAAGAGATTGGACCAATTTTAAATAAAAAACAATTCGATCAAATTATGAACAAGATACAGGAGGTAAAATCAGCAGGGAAAATAATCGCAGGTGGAGAAACAGTTACTATTAGTGGTTCTGAAGGTGGCTATTATATCCAACCAACGATTATTGACGGGCTAGACAATACACATGCATTAGCGAAGGAAGAGATATTTGGACCAGTATTAACAGTTTTCACATTTGAAACAATTGAAGAAGCAATAGAGTTAGCGAATAGCACGGATTATGGATTGGTCGCTGGTATTTGGACTCGAAATATCGATGTCGCTCACTATGTCGCTTCCAAGGTGAAATCTGGCCAAGTATTTATTAATAATTATGGTGCTGCAGGTGGCGTCCAGATGCCTTTTGGTGGCTATAAAAAAAGTGGAATTGGAAGAGAGAAAGGTTTCATCGCGTTAAGAAACTATACTCAAGTGAAAAACATAGCAGTGAAGTTTTCTATTTGAACTTAAAATTGAGGTGAACTTATGGAAAGTCCACAACTGCACTTAGAGCCTTCAAAAAGTACTAATGAACAACTATTAGAAGTCAAAGGGTTAAAAACGTATTTCCACATTGGTAAAGGTAAAATAGCTAAAGCTGTAGATGATGTAAGTTTCGCCATCAAGAAAGGTGAAACTGTTGCGTTAGTCGGTGAATCTGGCAGCGGAAAAAGTATCACTTCCTTGTCCATTATGAGGCTCATACCTAGTCCTCCAGGTGAGATTGTAGAAGGTTCTATATCCCTTGAAGGAAGAGATTTACTTACATTGTCAGAAGATGACATGACGAAAGTTCGAGGGAATGAGATAGGAATGATTTTCCAAGAACCGATGACCTCTTTAGATCCAGTTTTTACGATAGGAAATCAAATCGTCGAATCGTTAATGAAACATCAAAAACTGAAGAAAAAAGAAGCTTATGAAAAAGCTGTCGATTTATTGAAAATTGTTGGATTTGCTAGAGCCGAAAAAATTATTAAAGAATATCCGCATCAATTATCAGGTGGAATGAGACAACGGGTTATGATTGCCATTGCAATGTCCAATAACCCGAAGTTACTTATTGCAGATGAACCGACAACAGCTCTAGATGTTACGGTTCAAGCTCAAATACTTAACTTAATGATCGATATGAAAGAACAATTTGGATCCTCAATATTACTCATTACACATGATATGGGTGTTGTAGCCGAAACAGCAGATCGAGTACTTGTCATGTACGGAGGGCAAATTGTTGAAGAGGCACCGGTTAGAGATCTCTTCTTGAAAACTAAGCATCCCTATACAACAGCGTTATTAAGGACTATTCCAAATATTGATGTGGATTTAAAAAGGTTAGAATCAATACCTGGGAATGTACCGCCTGCACATTTATTTCCAAAAGGCTGTCGCTTTGCTGCGCGATGTACACATGCTATGACAAAATGCCAAGAAGAAATGCCTCAACTTTTAGAGTTTGAGAATAATCATAAAGTTAGATGCCACCTCTATGCCAGTGAAGGGGGAGCTATAGAATGAGCGAGAGAGAAAAAATACTTGAAATTAAGCATTTAAAAACCTATTTCCCGATTAAAGGCACTCTTTTTAAAGGGAAAGCAGGGCTTGTAAAAGCAGTTGATGATATTAGTTTTGATGTATTCAAAGGGGAAACTTTAGGAATTGTAGGAGAGTCAGGGTCTGGTAAATCGACTTTAGGAAGAACCATTCTACGTTTAACTGAACCTACTGATGGCGAAATTATTTTTGAAGGAAATCATCTAGAACATTTAGGAAATCGTCAACTACAGAACCATCGCCAACATATGCAAATGGTTTTTCAGGACCCTTTCGCTTCATTGAACCCTAGAATGCGTGTAGAGCAACTTATTGGAGAACCGATAGCTGTTCAGAAAATACTATCAAAAGTTGAAAGAACTAGAAAAGTAGAGAGCTTAATCGAAAAGGTAGGATTACCAAAAGAAGCGCTCGCAAAATTCCCTCATGAATTTTCTGGAGGACAAAGACAGCGTATTGGCATTGCGAGAGCATTGTCGATGAATCCAAAATTTATTATTGCAGATGAGCCTGTATCAGCACTCGATGTATCTGTGCAATCGCAAGTGTTGAACTTAATGTTAGATCTACAAGAAGAATTCAATTTGACTTATTTATTTATTTCTCATGACTTAAGTGTAGTGAAACATATTAGCGATCGTGTAGGTGTTATGTATCTAGGAAGAATTGTTGAAATCGGACCTAAGCATGATATTTATAATAATCCGCTTCATCCATATACACAGGCATTACTATCTGCAATTCCTATAGTAAATTTCGAAAAGAAAAGGGAGAAAATCCAGCTGAGCGGAGAGCCACCAAGTCCCTCTGATCCTCCAACGGGATGTGCGTTTCATACGAGATGTCCAAAGGCATTTGATCGTTGCAAAGTGGAACGTCCTGAACTTATTCATAACGAAAGCGGACAGCAAGTTGCCTGCCATTTATATTCACATGAAAATAATAAAAAGCTTTCGATTGCAGAAAGTAAAGTGCTCCAATTAACTAAACAAAATTAATTGAATGTTTTAAAAATAAGGAGGCGTGTACATGAGCTTTGGCAATATAACAGATGTGCCAGGTATAAAGGTTGGTAACGTAGAAAATGTAGAAGCGTTAACAGGTTGCACGGTTATCCTTGCAGAAGGTGGGGCTGTTTGTGGCGTTGACGTACGAGGCTCAGCCCCAGGTACTCGGGAAACGGATTTACTCGATCCTATTAATAGAATTGAAGAAGTACATGGTATTTGTTTATCAGGAGGAAGTGCATACGGTTTAGATGCTGCATCAGGTGTTATGCAATACCTTGAAGAACAAGGGATTGGTCTTGATGTAGGTGTCGCTAAAGTTCCAATTGTTCCTGGTGCAGTACTTTTTGATCTACAAATAGGTAGTCCAAGTATTCGCCCTGATAAGCAAATGGGCTACGATGCTGCTTCGCAAGCAAAAAAGGGAACGTTCTCTTTTGGAAATGTGGGAGCAGGTTGTGGTGCTACAGTAGGGAAAATTACAGGACCTGATCATTGCATGAAAGGTGGTTTAGGTAGTACTTCAATTGAATTAGAAAATGGTTTCGTTGTAGGTGCACTAGTCGCTGTTAATGCAGTTGGAGATGTCAGAGATCCACTGACAAGAGAAATACTAGCAGGTCCAATAGATGCTAATACTGGGCTTATTATAGATAGCCTTAAGTTTATAGAAGAAAATTTATCCGGAAATGCCCTACCGGGATCTAATACTACAATTGGTTTAGTGGCAGTCAATGCAAAATTGACAAAAGCAGAAGCAAAAAAGGTTGCCCAAATTACTCAAAATGCCTTAGCAAGAACCATTTTCCCAGTACATACTATGCTGGATGGGGATACGGTTTTTGTGTTAGCTACTGGAGGAAAGTCTTATCCTGTAGATTTCGTTGGCAATATGGCAGCAAAAGCGATGGAAGAAGCGATAATTGTCGCTATTAAAGAAGCAAATGAAGTTGAAGGTGCACCGAGCTATAAAAGCTACAACAGCAAAAAGAAATTAGAAATGCCGACATAAAAATATCTTTATTCAAAGAGGGGGGATTTGAACATGAAGAGTACAAAGAGGTTAATGATTGTCGCAATGATTGTTATCTGTATGTTTTTAATCAGTGCTTGTTCGGGAGGAAAAGAAAGCGGAGAGGGAAGTTCAGGTAACGGGAAAACACAAGAGATCAAAGTAAGGGTAAATGATGATCCCGATTTTCTTGACCCGCATTTAGCTACAGCTTCCATTTCATTTCAAATGATCTTAAATATGTTCGAAGGGTTATTTGCTCCAGAAACGGACGGATCATTAAAACCCGCAATTGCTGAAAGCTATGAATTATCAAAAGATGGTTTGACTTATACATTTAAAATCCGACAAAATGTGAAATTCCATAATGGTAACGTTTTAAAAGTAGATGATATCCTCTATACATTTGAGCACTTAATGGGGACAAAAAATGGTAAGCCTCTTTCAGGTAACTTTGGCAATGTAGAATCTGTTAAAGCTCCTGATGAGTCGACAGTTGTTATTAAGCTAAAAGAGCCAAACTCTAATTTCCTTTACTCTTTAACAGCTTTACAATCTGCAATCGTGCCTAAAGATAATGATGGCAAACAAAATGAAAATCCAATTGGAACAGGTCCATTCAAATTTGTAAAGTACACACCAGGCTCTAATTTAGTATTAGAAAAAAATCCAGATTATTGGCAAGAAAACATTCCTTATTTAGATAAGGTAACGTTCGCATTCCAATCAGATGATAACTCTGCAGTAATGAGTTTGATAGCTAAAGAAGTAGATTTAACAGGAGTTCGTGGGCACCGATTATCTGAGGTTGAAAATGATTTTAACATCAGTCACCAAAATAACAACTCAGCATTAGTCATTACGTTTAATGAAGAAAAAAAGCCGTTTAATGATGTAAAAGTTCGTCAAGCTATCAATATTGCTATTAACAAACAGGATGTTATTGATTCTGTCTATTCTGGATACGCAACTCGTCTTGGTTCTAATATGAGTCCAGCAATGGGAGATTACTATCTTGATGGATTACAAGATGTCTATGCACGTGACATTAACAAAGCTAAAAAGTTATTGTCTGAAGCAGGCTATCCAAAAGGTTTTAAAACAAAAATCACAGTATCTTCTCATAATGACATGTACTCTAATATCGCTCAAATTGCTGCTGAGAACTTAAAAGAAATTGGCATCGATGTTGAGATTGAAGTAGTAGAATGGGGGATTTGGCTAGAGCGTGTGTATTTTGGAAGAGATTATGAAATGACAACGATTGATTTAACGGGAAAACCGTCAGCATATGAAGTTTTAAATGATTATATTTCTACAAATGACAAAGAAAACTTCTTCCGATTCAACAATAAAGAGTTTGATAAAGTCATGGCAGATGTATTAAAAGAAACGGATCAGAAAAAACAAATTGAGATGTATAAACGTGCACAAGAAATATTAAGTGAGCAATCTGCTGCAGTATATATTGCTGACTATCAAGTACTATGGGCTGCAAATAAAAAAATTGAAGGACTAAAAAGTTATCCATTCTGGTTCCACGACATGTCAGAAGTGAAGTTTACTGAATAGAGGGGAAGAATAGACATGGCCTATATCATCCGAAGAATTATATTATTTGTTGTGACAATGGCAATTGTATCTTTTATCACTTTTGCAGTTTTTCAAATTTTACCGGGTGATCCGATTCGTACAATGTTAGGAACAGAGGCAGATGAAGTGCAAGTAGAGACCCTAAGAAAAGAACTCGGCTTGGACCAACCGCTTTATGTTCAATACTTTGAGTGGGCAAAAGGTTTAGTTACAGGTGATTTAGGAGAATCGATACGATTTTCTATGCCAGTAAAAGAATTGCTCATGGATCGCTTACCGGTCACGATTTCATTAGCTGCGATTACACTGCTTATTGTAATAATTGTGGCTATCCCTTTAGGTATTTTTGTTGCTAAAAGACAAAATAAAATGAGTGATGTTGTATTTTCTTCCATCACTCAGGTAGGTATGGCTATCCCTTCTTTCTGGTTGGGAATGTTATTAATCTTATACCTAGGAATGAATTTTAGTTTCTTCTCAATCAGTGGATATGTTCCTTGGACTGAAAGTATAGCAGGTGCGTTAGGCGCGATATTATTACCTGCTCTGACAATTGCTATTCCTCAAATCGCTGTAAAATTTCGCTATGTTAGGAATGCGATATTGGAACAGCTAAGGTTGGATTATGTTCGAACAATACGTAGTAAGGGAATTACAGAAAAGTTTGTAATGTATAAACATGTTTTAAGAAATTCGATGATTCCAATATTAACGATATTCGGATTAATAACAGCTGAAGTTGTTGCAGGAACAATTATTGTAGAACAGGTTTTTGCTCTTCCAGGAATTGGACAATTATTAATCACTTCGATTGGATATCGTGATTTTCCGTTAGTACAAGGTATCGTAATGTACATCACATTTGTAGTAGTATTTATCAATTTCTTTGTAGATATTTTATATTCTGTCTTAGACCCAAGAATACGGTTAAATTAAGGAGGTCCATATGAAAACATTAATGGGTAATGCTAAAAATATTAATTTAATAATTGGCCTCCTCATTTTGATATCTTTTTTACTATTAATGATAGTGAGTTTTTTCTATACGCCACATGATGTGACTGCTATGAATGTCGCTAATAAGTTAAAGGGACCAAATAGTGAGAATTGGTTTGGAACCGATGAATTCGGCAGAGATATCTTCAGTCGCATTATGAAAGGCACTCAAACAGCCTTTTTTGTAGGCACATTAACGGTAACGATTGGTGTTGTATTTGGAACACTTATTGGTGGGATAGCTGGATATGTTGGTGGCTGGGTAGATGAGGTTTTCATGAGAATCATGGATGCTTTAATGGCTTTTCCAGGTATTATCCTAGCATTAATGCTAGTAGCTGTGTTTGGTTCAGGCATTGTCAATACATCGATTGCACTTGGATTAATCGCCATTCCTAGTATCGCCCGAATTGCTCGTAGTGGTTTTGTACAACACAAAGAATACGAATATGTTTTATCAGCAAAGTTAATCGGGGTCAAACCATTCAAAATTATGTTCCGTCATATACTACCTAATGTTTCGTCACCTTTGATAGTAGCGGCATCTGTTAGTTTTGGAGTAGCAATGTTGGCTGAAGCTGCACTAAGTTATTTAGGACTAGGGGTTAAACCGCCAGATCCTAGTTGGGGCCGGATGTTAAAAGACTCTCAAGCTTTTCTGAAAAGTGCACCATGGTACACATATGCACCTGGTATTGCCATTACATTCATGGTATTAGGGTTTTATATGTTAAGTAATGCAATCCGAGATATTTTAGATCCAAGGTCAAACTAATCCAGCGAAAATAAAAAAACCGGTTTTCTCTATACGAGAAAAACCGGTTTTCCTTCGTTATTATTTTGTTTAAGCAGTATCTGATAGGCTTTAATAGCAACCTCAAGTGCAAGACGGTTAGAAGGTTCCATAAAATTCGAACCAAGAAGTGTTTCTAGTTTTTCTAATCTATTATATAACGTTTGTCTTACGATAAAGAGACGATCAGCTGTTTCATTCTTAACTCCGTTACATTCTAAATAAATGCAAAGTGTTGTAAATAAATCACTTTCATACTTTTGATCATAGCTTAAAATAACGTCTAAGTAATCGTGAACGTAGTTTTCAAGTTGTTTACTCTCAATTAACAATAATAGCAGTCGGTTTACACCAAGATCATTGTAGAAATAAGTGTTGACGATATCAGATTTTTTCAATGTAATGGTTTTCTTTGCTTCTACATAACCTTCCCTTACTTGAGCTATGTCCTTATATACTCTACTCACGCCAAACTTACATTCATCTCCGCAAAATGTACTTGTATCTTTCATATCCTTGATACTTTGTATGATTTGTTCAAATCTATCAGTTTTCTCTTTCAAATGATCTGCTGCAATAAAAGATGCAATGACCGTTATTTCAGTCCTTTTAGAAGAAACAGCTGGAAAAAAACCAAGCCTTTTGAAAATGGAGCGGACTAACATTGAGCGTTGCAACTTCATTTCTTCCCAGTCTTCCTCGACGATATTGACTTCTGAGGAATCTAACTGCATAACAAAAATCCTAAAGTACATATTGCGACTTGCAGCTGGTAAATAAGTTTGAACGTCATCTTGTTCATAGTCTCTGCCTTTTATAAGGTTTTGTACAAGTTCATCTTCCATGTTTTGTTTTCGTTCTTGAATAGTTCGATTGCGTAAAAGGATTTGTGCAATGGCAAGGGCTGCTCGATCTAAAATAAGAAAGAAGAACTCATTAGACATCGGTTGTTGTACTTGTAAGCAGAGATGCCCCCAAACTTGTCCCAGTCCTTTAACCGGCATGAGGGCAAATGTTTCATTGGAAAGAGTAAAATTCCTTTGTACGGTCATATCAGATTGTGATTTTTCTATAAAAGACCGAATAGAAGTTTCTAACTCTTTTATTTCAGATGGATAATAATATGATTTTGAATTATCCGTTATAAACAAAACACCTTGTCGGAAGTAATGATTCAATTCTTGGAGAATTTTTAGGATTCCGTTAGGGCTTAATGAAAGATCAATAAATTTTGTGGACAGCGTATCAAGTTGGGAAAGCCATTGGTGATGTTGGTTAATAATTAGTGTATGTAAATCTTGAGTAATGTCGACAAAACGTACAACCTCTTCAAATATAATCAGAGGAAAATCATGTTCATCCGCTAATTTTATTAGTTCAATTGGAATCTCTTTAAAATAAGGACCGATTTCAATACACATACCGGCGGCGTTTTTTTCTATTAGATTTTTTAAATATTTGAGTTGAGTTGTAAGGTCGAGTTGAAGGCCAACACCAGTTGTTAAAATTAATTCTCCACCATTAATCAGTGTTTCGAATTCCTTTATTTCTAAAATATGTGACCATTTCACTTGATTATTTAAGCCTTTTGAACCTGCTATTACTTTTGCTGATTTAAACGATTTTCTTTCTAATATGTCTTGTATGGTTAAAACAAATTCAATCATTCCAATAGCCCCCCAATAAGTTAAAAAAAATCTAACATGAGTGTACTTTATGTAAAGTGCAACTATTCTAAATAATCTGTAAAATAAATTATGAGGTTAATTATTAATAACGTCAACTTTAAAGAAAAGTAGAATAGGAGGACGAATATGAATAAGGTAATCACAGAAAAGAAAACGCTTTCAAATTTTATTAATGGACAATGGGTAAAATCGTCCACAGAAAGCTACATTGAAGTGCCAAATCCTGCAACTGGAGAAATATTAGCCGAAGTTCCAATTTCAACTCAAGAAGATTTGGAAAAAGCTGTAGAGGCTGCAAAGCAAGCTTTCACTTCATGGAAGAAAGTTGCTGTTCCTCAGCGTGCTAGAATCTTATTTAAATATCAGCAATTATTAATAGAGAACTGGGATGAACTAGCGAAAATTATAACGGTCGAAAATGGTAAAAACTATACCGAAGCATATGGCGAAGTACAAAGAGGGATCGAGTGCGTAGAATTTGCAGCAGGTGCTCCTACACTTATGATGGGCCATCAGTTACCTGATATCGCAACAAATATTGAATCTGGTATGTATCGCTATCCTCTTGGAGTAGTAGGGGGAATTACACCATTTAATTTCCCAATGATGGTACCATGCTGGATGTTCCCTTTAGCAATTGCGAGTGGTAACACGTTCATCTTGAAACCTTCTGAGAGAACGCCACTTCTAGCAAATTTCCTTGCAGAATTGTTACATGAAGCAGGTCTGCCAGCAGGTGTATTTAATCTTGTCCACGGTGCTCATGACATCGTGAATGGCATTCTTAGTCATCCAGATATTCCAGCAGTGTCATTTGTTGGATCACAACCGGTTGCAGAATATGTCTATAAAACTGGTACATCAAATGGTAAGAGAGTTCAAGCACTTGCTGGAGCCAAAAATCATACCATTGTTTTGCCAGATGCAGATATGGACTTAACAGTAACGAACATTATTAATGCAGCATTTGGATCAGCAGGAGAAAGATGTATGGCTTGTGCAGTTGTTGTAGCTGTAGGTGACATTGCAGATGAACTAGTAACAAGATTAGTAGAGGAATCAAATAAGTTATCAATAGGGGATGGATTGAAAGAAGGGATATTCCTTGGTCCGGTTATTCGAGATTCCCATAAAGATCGAACAATTCAATATATCGAATCTGGCATTGAAGAAGGTGCAACGCTATTACGAGATGGGCGTAATGATCAGCCTACTGAAGGTGGTTATTTTGTTGGACCAACTATTTTCGATCATGTAACACAAGAGATGAAAATCTGGAAAGAAGAAATATTCGCTCCTGTTTTATCAATTGTCCGAGTAGATACATTAGATGATGCAATTTCATTTGCAAACAAATCTGATTTTGCAAATGGAGCATGTATTTTCACTGATAGTGCAAAAGCTATTCGTCAGTTTAGAGAAGAAATCGATGCAGGAATGTTAGGTGTCAACCTTGGTGTTCCAGCTCCGATGGCATTCTTTCCATTCTCAGGTTACAAAAAATCATTTTATGGAGACCTTCATGCGAATGGTCGTGATGGAATTGAGTTTTACACACGTAAAAAGATGCTAACAGCTCGTCATGAATTCTAATATAGAAGGGAAGCGAATGCATGGAAACTGTAAAACAACCAACTCAATCTTTAGTTGAAAAAGATCTTCAAAATGTTTGGCACCATATCTCAGCTTACAATGAAAAAAGTCAGCCTATGATCGTCGATAGTGGTGAAGGCGCATGGATCATTGATCATAATGGCAATAAATATCTCGATGGCATGTCCGGGTTATGGGCTGTAAATGTAGGGTATGGTCGTGAAGAATTGGCACAAGTGGCATATGATCAAATGAAAAAATTAGCCTATGTGCCGATGACACAAAGCCATGAACCAGCAATCGAGCTGGCAGCTAAGTTAAATGACATGCTTGGTGGAGACTATATGTTCTTTTATTCGAACAGTGGCTCAGATGCAAATGAGGTAGCATTTAAAATTGCTCGTCAATATCACCAGCAAAACGGTGAAGGAGCTCGCTTTAAATTCATCTCTCGTTATCGAGCTTATCATGGTAGTTCAATGGGGGCATTGTCAGCTACAGGGCAAGCGATTAGAAAATATAAATATGAACCACTTTCACACGGTTTTTTACATGTAGCACCACCAGATAATTATCGCCGACCAAAAGGGCAATCCATTAAAGAATACAATCTCCAACGTGCCCAAGAACTTGAAGATAAAATTATTTGGGAGCAAAAAGAAACAATTGCAGGAATTATTATGGAGCCGCTTATTACAGGTGGTGGTATTTTAATCCCTCATCCTGTCTATCTCGAGAAAGTTCAAGAAATTTGTAACAAACACGGGGTACTCCTAATTATTGACGAAGTAATCTGTGGATTTGGAAGAACAGGTAAAGCGTTTGGGCATCAGCATTTTAATTTAAAACCGGATATTATTACAATGGCAAAAGGACTGACTAGCGCCTATTTACCACTTTCAGTGACAGCAGTTCGAAAAGAAATCTATGAAAAGTTCAACACTGGAGAAGAAAATAGTCATCTACGTCACCTTAATACATTTGGAGGAAATCCAGCTGCATGTGCAGTAGCGTTAAAGAATATCGAAATCATGGAGAGAGAAAACTTATTCGATCGCTCGGCAGAACTAGGTGATAGACTTCAAAAAGAGCTGAAAGAATTAAGTAACCATCCTTATGTAGGCGATATTCGCGGCCTTGGATTCTTACTAGGAATTGAAATGGTAGAAGATAAAATAACGATGGAACCAGCATCTAACGAACGTGTATTGAAAATCGTCTCTGATTGTAAGGCTAATGGTTTAATCATCGGTAAGAACGGAGATACAGTAGCAGGCTATAACAACATCTTAACTATTAGCCCACCGTTGTCTTGCACAGATGAGGATCTCGAGTTTATGATAGCCGTTCTTAAAAAAGTTTTTAAAGAGAATGAATAAAATATAATGCTGGAAAGCCACTCCGCTGATTTGGGGTGGTTTTTTTTGGGTTTGATGGGGTTAGGAGTTAGGAGTTAGGGTTTTGGGGATTGGTGCTACTGGGAGAGGGATTAGCGCTACTGGGAGGGGGATTAGCGCTACTGGGAGGGGGATTGGCGCTACTGGGAAAGGGATTAGCGCTACTCGGGGAAGAATTATCGCTACTGGGAGAGAAATTGGCGCTACTCAGGAAGATTAGCGTTGCTCGGAGAGAGATTGTCGCTACTCGGGGATGGATTATCGCTACTCAAAGCAAGATTATCCATACTCACCACTAACAACAAACCGAGATCACATATAACAAATACCAACAACCTATCTATTCACAAAATAACTAATCCTATCAATAAATCAAAATGCCATGTGAAAAATATTCTTCACATGGCATCAATTTATTCAATATGGATTTTATAATCTTCTGATTTAATCATTTTAAGATTTGTTGAGAAGATACGAAGTAAGATCACGTTTAAAACGGTTGGTATGACGAAGAACATTGCAATCATGACTGTAATATTCGAAGTTGTCCAGCCATCTGGTGTTAAGTTGATATAGTTTAATGGTCCAATAAGTCCAGATAGACCAAACCCGGCGCTCATAGACGTTCCTTGAACATTTAATACACCAGCAAGTGCACCTAAAATCGCAGCTGTAATAAGCATTGGAAAAGCTATTTTAGGTTTCATAAAGAAATTACGCATTTGAATTTTGGGTGAACCAAGTACGTGGGCTAGTGCTGTGCCCAATGAATTTGATTTGTAGCTAGCGATACATAGACCAATACCGGCTGAGACAATACCTAAATTGGCCGCGCCAGCACCAATACCAGAAAGCATAATGACCGTTGCTACTCCTACAGTCGAGAGAGGGGATAAAATAAGTACGCAGAAAATAACAGCGATAATTGCTCCCATTAGAATAGGTTGAAAATCTGTAACTTGTTGAATCCCTACCCCAATAATGCCTGTACCTGATTTGACATAAGGCAAAATCAAATAACCAAATAATCCAGGGATGAAAATTGTTAAGGTGGGTAGCAAAAGAATCGTGTAATCTTTTAATTTTGCCCCTATATATTTAACAAAAAGTACAGCTAAGCCGGCTGTAACACCTGTGTTTAAAACGACACCAATACCTTGTAATGTCATAACACTTTCATTTATTTGCACTACTCCACTACCGACAACAGCTGCTAATCCAATACTAGCTGTCTGAATAGGTGTTAATTTAAATGTCATACCAACAGTAACACCAATCATTATGGGTAACATACTCATCACTAAAACGGATATATCTAATATTTGTTGTAAAGCTGGAAAATATGGAATGAGTAGTTTTAATAGTTCACCTACAAGAGCGTTTGGAATTAAAGATACAACAATCCCAATACTCATTCCTGTTAACAGCTTATTAATGAATTCTTTCAAGAAAATCTTCCTCCAGTAAAATCATGATATCAATATAGTTTATCGCTTTAAAGTAACGAAGTGAATAGAAAATTCTATATTGTTACTTAAATTGTTTTGGAAATATAGTTAAATGAAGTTTTGTAAGACGTAATATTTTTAGTGGAATTGGGAAACATAATACAACTACGGTAAAACTTTTCAGACCTTTAAAAGGGGATAGTGTGATGAAGAAACTTTTAATGTTGTGTTGTATTATGTTTGTTCTAACAGGTTGTATGAAATCAAATAATGTAATTGAGTTAGGCAATATCACTGAGGAAGGCGATGTAGTTGTAAAAAAATCGATTGAAACCGAACCGAAGTACAATGAATTAATGGAGATTTTCAATAATGGTACAAATTTAAAATTAAGCGATGAAGAAGTGAATCGTTTACCATATCAATATATTCAATTTAAGGATAGAACGCAGAATCTAATTGTAGTGAATTATAATATGTGGTTAGATGAAGAAAATGAGCGTATTTTATATTCTGATTATATAGCGAGAGTGCCGCTTTATTATGTAATCGAAGATGAAGAGTACAATAAGTTATTAGATGTATTTGAAAAAGATAAGATGCAAACCTTTGCCGATCAATTTGAAAATTTTGATCAAACGAATTAAAAAAAGTACATCACTTTTAAGAAGTGATGTACTTTTTTTGGCCGATTATACTTTAAGAGTCCGCAATTCCTAATAAAACAATCCCTAACATTACAATCATAATAACAATATATTGTTTTGGCGATAGTTTCTCTTTTAAGAAAATACGTGAAAGAATGATAGAGAAAATGCTATAAGATGCGATCATTGGGGCTGCGATAATCGCATATGATGACATGGCAAATACATAAAAGAATTGACCGATTGTCTCTAAAATTGCTGCACATGCTTTGTCACGTTCTTTGAAAATTGTGAATGTCTCTTTTTTTATTACTTTTAAATAAATATAAGAGATAACTGCACAGATGAAAAATGTATATTCATAAGCAAGTAATGCAGCATCTTCAGTCATTAATTTCAGCTCATCTAAATAGACTGCATCAGCAAATGTACCAGCACCATCGATCAACGCATAGGCAATAGGGAACAATATCGCCATAAATCCAAGCTGATATTTTTTGTCGATTTCAGTATTGTTTAATCGCAATGTTGCATTTTCGATTTGCTTTTCAACTATTGCGATACCAATAACGCCAAGTGAAATAATAATTATTCCAATAATATGTAATGTATCAACTGGCTGAGGGAAGAAAATGAAGACAAGAACAGCTGTAATAGCACCAGATGAATTTTGTACAGGAGAGGCGATTGATAATTCTAAGTAACGTAACCCAATGTAACCAATTGTCATAGATAAAATATAAAGAGAAGAAACAGGTAAATATTTTAGCATGTCGGAAGGACGGAAAATTAAACCTTCATACAGCATATAGCCAGTTGCATGGATTCCCATCACAAGACCGACCATAACGACAATTTTTAAATGACTGTATTTATCCTTGCTGTCTGAACCTTTTTTATAAAATAAATCTGCACCACCCCAAGCTAAGGCAGTTAGTAAAGCAAAGAAAAACCACATAAGAGTGCTCCTTTAAACGGGATTTATTGGACCTGTTCGTAATAATAATTTCCTATACAAATATATATGGATGATCTTTGTGAAAAATACCGGTTCATCTATATTGATAAAATTTATACATTTATACAAAATATGTTAAAATTATTCAAACTCTTTCATGAGGGTCAACATAATGCTCTTACAGTCAAAATAGAATCTGGCTATGTGGAGTTTAATAGGAATGCAGAATAAATCGAGAGTGTGGTTACATGATGACTCCAATAAAATATTGTATCTTATTGTTGAGCATTTTTGTTGTATTAGTAGGTTGTTCAACAGCTACACATAATCCGACCGCAAAAGAGCTATTAAAAGAGTATCCAGATATAGATATTTTGCAATATCAAGATATTATTTATTCGAAAACAGAAATGATTGAGCTTAAAGCAGGGAAGGGCAATCTTTTAGGTGAAATCAAAAAGTGCAAAACTACTGGTTCTATGTTTAAAAATTTCTATGCAAGTAAATTAGCTAAAGGAACTAAGATATTTGCGGTAGGGGATGACAATACCTTCATGCTGATTGCAGAAGTGGATGGCGAATTAATTTATTATAAAGCGTTATTGGAAGGATAAAGTAGATTGGCATAAACGGCAGGTTTGTGAAGTTATAGGTAATTTCTCAAATGGAAACTAATATTTCCATGGACTGAATGAATCAAGCAAGCATATATCTTTGGATTCCTTTCGATTGTGATTAACTAAAAGTAAAAAAGGACGGTATTCCTTAGCCAATTGACTATAAGGATACTGTCCTTTTCATTTTTAGCGTGTAGTTTTAGAAGATTTACTACGTGTAGTGGAGCTGAGATGTTGAATCTGCTCTTCTAATACTGTACTCGCATTTCCTATAAACTGCGAAATGAGAGCAAGCTCTTCCGGTGTATAGGAGGAGGCTAGATTAAGCATTGCTTTATGAAGCGGTTCGTACGTGTTACGGATTTCTTCTTTAGATTCATACTCAGGGACTATGATGACTCTGCGACGGTCATTGGGATCATTTTGTCTCCGAACATAGCCGATTTTTTCAAGTCGGTCTACTAAGGAAGTTATGCTACCCGTAGCGAGCCCAGTTTTTTTGGATAGCTCGCCAGCAGTAATTGGACCTGTTTCACGTAGGATATCTAATGAAATAAAATCATTATTGTATAACCCTAAAGAGGCAGCAACATTTTGCTGATGTAATATCGTACGTGTTCCTAGACCGCGCATTAGCGAAGTGAAATGTTCTTGAGGATCTAGAGTTTGATCATCTTGATGACTTGACAAAGGATAAACCTCCTTTTAAAATAAGAAAATATCTTGATGGTCGAGATATTAGTTTATCGAGATATTTGATGACTGTGATATTATACAAGTTCATTCTATCGAAATCATTAATAATTTGCAAAGGGGTTTATAAATGGAAGCTTCAAAAAGTAACATAAAGCTAGTTGTAACGGGCTTATTACTAGCGATTTTCATGTCGGCAATTGACAATACAATTGTTGCGACAGCTATGGGAACCATCGTTTCTCAACTAGGTGGGATGGACAAATTTGTTTGGGTTACATCCGCTTATATGGTTACAACAATGGCAGGTATGCCGATTTTCGGGAAATTATCCGATATGTATGGCAGAAAGAGATTTTTTATTTTTGGATTAACAGTATTCGTAATTGGTTCTGCACTTTGTGGCGTTGCTCAAACGATTGAGCAACTTAGTATTTACAGAGCTATTCAGGGAATTGGTGCCGGCGCTTTAATGCCAATCGCATTTACTATTGTATTTGACATATTCCCACCCCAAAAACGAGGGAAAATGACGGGTCTTTTGGGCGCGGTATTTGGTATTGCTAGTGTTGTTGGACCGCTTTTAGGTGCCTATATTACAGATAATATTGGTTGGGAATGGGTATTTTATATTAACTTGCCAATCGGTATCGTTTCATTTTTATTAATAATGAAGAATTATAAGGAATCTCCAGTACATACGAAGCAAAAGATCGATTGGTGGGGAGCGGCAACGCTTGTGCTTGCGGTCATCAGCCTTATGTTTGCACTAGAACTGGGCGGTAAACAGTATGATTGGAACTCAGCACCGATTATTTCATTGTTTGTTAGTTTTGCTATTTTCTTTATTGTGTTCTTTTTCGTGGAGCTAAAAGCAGAAGAACCAATACTTCCGTTCTTCTTATTTAAGCGTCGTCTATTTGCTTCTTCGCAAATGTTGGCATTCTTATATGGTGGTACCTTTATTATTTTGACAGTATATATTCCTATTTATGTTCAGGCTGTATATGGCGCTTCAGCAACAAATGCTGGACTTATCCTCATGCCAATGATGTTGGGTTCCGTTGCAGGAAGCGCATTTGGTGGTATTTTCTTAACAAAAATAAGCTACCGTAACTTAATGATTATTTCTGTTATTTCGTATTTCGCAGGTATGTTCCTACTTAGTACACTCACACCAGATACTGCTCGAGTTCTTCTGACGCTGTATATGATTCTCGTAGGTTTTGGCATGGGCTTCTCATTCTCATTGTTACCGACGGCTTCTCAGCATAATCTAGATGCTCGTTATCGTGGAACTGCGAATTCAACTAATTCATTCCTTCGTACGCTAGGAATGACGATGGGAATTACGATTTTTGGTACGATCCAAAATAATGTATTTACAAATAAACTAGCTGAAGGATTCAAAAGTTTGGGTGAAAGCGCAAATTCAGCAATGTTTAATGTTGGTGATATAAGACAAATTTTTGAACCTAGTGTACGCGAGAAAATACCTGCTGAGATTCTTGATGTCATTGTTAATGCAATGTCCAACTCAGTTACGCACGTCTTTCTACTTGCACTTATTCCAATTGTCATAGCAGTGGTTTTCGTCTTCATGATGGGGAATTCAAGAGTAATTGTTACAGATAAAGATGAACCAAAAATTTAATCAATGTATAGTACGTATACATTTCAGTTAGAAGTAATCGATATGTATTAGATTGTCTCGGCATTACCGAGTGGATGTACTATAGTGAGGAGGATATTCATGAAAGATACCATTTTTATTAAAGGTGCTTGGGAAAACAATCTAAAGAATGTGTCACTTTCGATTCCAAAATACAAACTAGTTGTTCTAACAGGACCTTCTGGATCAGGAAAGTCAACATTAGCTATGGATACTCTTCAAAGGGAATGTCAGAGACAGTATTTAGACTCCATGGGAATGATGGCTGACACAATCAGCAAGCCAAAAGTCGAGTCCATTCGAGGACTGTCTCCGTCCATCAGTGTTGGACAGCATGTAACGAATCGTAATCCACGCTCGACGGTTGGTACCGTGACGGACATTTATATGTATATTCGTTTTATTTTTGCCCGATTGGGAGAGCAAGTTTGCTCTTCTTGTAATGGCAGTATTCCTCCTTCTTTTGAACCAACAGGAGTTTTGACAGCGGAAGACCAGGAGATAGAAGCACAATCAATCAGCTGTCCGCATTGTGGAGAAGTGCAAGAGAAGCTTGGAATGTTGCACTTTTCTTTTAACAAGCCGGAGGGTGCATGCGAAACTTGTAGTGGACTTGGTCATGTAGCAAGTATAAACGAGGCGATGGTTTTCAATCCTGAGCTCAGCTTGCGTGATGGGGGTGTTACCTCATTAAAAGGTGTTCATCGTGACATTCAAATGCGTATTTTAGTAGCGGCAGGGAAGCATTATGGATTTGATTTCGACCCTGATCTCCCTTTGAAAAATTACAATGATATTCAGCGCGATTTGTTATTCTACGGAGTCGAGAGTGAGGAATTTAAACGTCATTATCCGAATGTTAAGCCTGCTGCAGGGACGAAATTTGAAGGAGTAATCCCAGGTTTATGGAGACGTTATAAAGAGAAGGAAGGCGACTCAGGTTCTAAAGCAAAAGAGGGTAGCTTCTTTCATGAACAACTTTGCCCGGATTGTCACGGAGCTCGTCTAAAAAAAGAAGTTCTTCTAGTGCAAGTAGCAAATGCAACTATTTCAGATGTTTCTGAGTGGTCGCTCGAAGATGTATTCGAATGGACGAAAAGTTTGCAAACGGAGTTACCACAGGATGGTCTACATTTGGTCGAGCCCATTCTTCAAGATATGCTTACAAGACTTCAACGGCTTATTGATGTAGGACTTGGCTATCTTTCATTAAACCGTCAGACAGTATCACTTTCTGGAGGCGAAACACAACGACTTCGACTTGCCACGCTGCTTGGTTCAGCTTTAACTGGAGTACTATATATTCTGGATGAACCCACAACGGGTCTTCATGCAAAGGATACAACCGGCCTAATCCGCGTACTTCAGGAATTGCGTGATTTGGGTAATACAGTACTCGTTATAGAACATGATGTAGAGATGATGCGTGCAGCGGATCATATCATTGATATCGGTCCAGGAGCAGGAGTACATGGCGGTACTGTTGTAGGCGAAGGGAGTCTGGAGGACTTGATGTCTAGTGAGCTGTCGGTTACTGGAACCTATTTGAGAGAAGAGAGTTTCCCACCTCCAACTCGCGTTCGTAGGAAAGGGAACGGACAGAATATCGTTATTCAACAAGCACAGCTTCGAAATGTCGATATCCCGACTGTTTCTATTCCACTTGGTTGTCTAGTGTCTGTCACAGGTGTTTCGGGTTCTGGAAAATCAACTCTTGTATTTGATATTCTTGCACAAGGAAGTCCTAAAGCACAGGAGCAAACGGGATGCAAGGAAATAACTGGATTAGAACATGTTGGCGATATAGTTATTTTTGACCAATCACCAATGGGAAGAGTACAGCGCTCTAATGTGGCAACTTATACTGATATGTTTACACACTTGCGTAAGTTATTTGCAGGATTGCCAGAAGCAAAGGAAAGAAAGTTAACTACTAAGCATTTCTCATTTAACTCCCCGGGTGGGCGTTGTGAAACATGTCAGGGGTTAGGCGTACTGTCTGTTGACATGAACTTCCTACCCGATTTAGAAGTGAAGTGTACTGACTGCAAAGGGAAAAGGTTTACTGATGAGGTATTGCAAGTTAAATATGAAGGTTACTCCATTTCTGATTTGTTAAATATGTCTGTTGAGGAAAGCTTGCCGATTCTCAAATCGGAGAAAAAGATTTCAGTCATGATAGAGATGCTATGTGAAGTTGGACTTGGCTATCTACAATGGGGGCAATCGGTTAAAACTTTATCTGGAGGAGAAGGGCAACGGATAAGGCTGGCAAAAGAATTAAGTAAGTCGTCTAAAAATCATACGTTGTACCTGTTGGATGAGCCGACGACGGGCCTCCACCCAACTGATATTAAACAGCTTCATTCTCTATTAAATAGACTTGTCGATGCAGGTAATACTGTTATCGTTGTAGAGCATAGTTTGGAACTGATACGTGAATCTGACTGGGTTATCGATATCGGTCCAGAAGGTGGATCATCAGGCGGTAAACTTGTAGCTGAGGGCACACCTGAGCAAGTAGCCGAAGTTCCAATTTCTCATACAGGGAAGTTTTTGAAACAAATTTTGACTGAAGGACTGTAAATAGAAAATCACTAGTTATCTTTTGACTTAAAAGGTGCTTTAAAAGCCAGTTAGTTGGCTTTTAAAGCACCTTTTTTTTATGTGTTACTTGAAAATCTGTTTCTTAAGATGATGTTCCATATGATCGTAATAATCTTGAATAAGCCACTCTAATGTTTTAAGTTCCTTATTTCCAATGTCACATAAGTAAGAGCGTTTTTCATCAGGAATATTATTGATAATGGCGATGATTTGTTTATTTAAAACGTAAAATAAGGTCAAAATTTCCTCGATAGGAGTATCTTGATAATTTTGCTTAGCTACCCATTCATTTTGATTGTAAGTGGGAAGTACATATGGTTGTTTTTCATATTGAATTTTAATGAATCGTTCAATGTTCATAATAGCTGAATCACAAAGGTGTCCTAATATTTCCTTTTTTGACCATTTTGTTGGCGATGGTTTTTTAGTCACATCTATATCTGACATACGTTTGATTTCTTTAGGAACGTAATAAATCCAATAATTGATACCATCTATCACATTTTTCACCTCTATCATCCTCCAAAATAAATCTTTATATGTATATTCAATTGAATGAAGGATATTCCTGTAATAGATTGATTTTTATATTAATGTGATAGGCTTCAATTCAGTTACTTGTTAACCGATTGAACTTCTTTTATTGCTATGTTTCTTTCTCGCATTCCTTCAATCAAATCTTCAATTGAAGAAGCAATCATGCCGTTTTGTTTGATTAACCCAATGACAAACAGATTGCGGTAGGCAAACTGGTTTTCTGTTCCATCTGCAATTAAAGCATCGATTTTCTTTGTATTATCTCTGCCTTGTTGGCGTGTATCAGAGTATAGTGCGAAAATAGGGCGGTCTAGCATCGAAAATGCACCAATTTCTGCAGCAACACCAGAGTCAATTTCAACACCATCAATGACAGCGATTAAGAAATCACTTGCTTTTAGAGCCTCAATATCAGCACCTGCAATTGCTAAACTATTGGCGTAAGATGACTTATCATTAATCGCCATATTTTCTTGAGGTACATATAAATCAACACCTGGCACTGCCTCGCGTACTGCTTTTGCGACCATCTCATTTACTAAGCGATCGCCTAATCCAAATAATCCATTTGCTAAATAACCTTTTGTAGTCAAAGTAATTCCTCCCATAAATCATTTCATTCTTATATAGTATAACCATTTGAAGGAGAGATACATATTGTTTATCTGAATATACGTACGGCAAGTAGTTTTCTATTGATAATTTGTCAGTGACTCTATTAAAAATGAGGGCTTTTAAATTTGAGAACTCACAGGAATAGAAAGCGAGATAAAAGAATATGACAAGTGTAATTTCATACTTTAGAAAAGTAAATTAAGAAAAATGATTAAAACGGCACTGATTAGAGTTTTATTTAGAGCTAAGCAAGTGAAGTAAGATCTTTCTTTTTTATGGAGCTTTTGTTATGGTGTTGATTTAACAGTACAGCATACTACAGCTTATTCCGTTCGTTTTACAAAAAGTGCATATAAATGTAAAATAATAGATATAATAGTTGGTCTCTTATTGAGGAATTCGGTTTTCTTTATGGAGAAGATTATGTACACCCTTGATGAGAAAATAAATGGTTTTGTAAGTACCCTTGTCCAAAAGTTGATATTTGCAAGATTTAGAAGAACAGGAGTAGAGTATAATGAATAATTTGAAAAACAATGAAACGAGGAAAAGATCACGTATAAGAAATTTATGGCCATTTCTTGCGGGAGTTTTTGTTGCGGTATTTATCATTAATCCTCTTACTGGTGCTGATAATTTAGTTGCAAAATTTTTACCGATGATTTTTGGTTAACAATTGAATTAATATTTTTAGTGGTTAAAAGAGAGTGGTTTATAACACTCTTTTTTTGTTTTGAAATTCTCTTTTAGCTAATCAAGTTGTAAGATTTGTTTTAAAAAGTATATCAAATTGGAATATTGCGAGTAGATTAGGAAAACATCAAAAACTATATATAAGGCTATTCAGTGAACCCTATTACGTAAAGAAGCTATCTGTACTACAATTGTGTAAGCGCTTAGTATTTGAAAAGGGAGACACAAAAATGCCTACTCAACTCGAAACAATACTTGCAGGTAATGATATAACGGAAATTCAACATCAATTACGGATTTATTTAATGAACCATCCACAAGATAATGACGGAGAATTAGCAGAAGCGATTACCAAAATCAACGAACAACAGTTAGGTGTTTGGATGATTCATGATGGCAAAGTGTTTATAGAGGATGAAACTAAATGGAATCAAAGCTATTTAGCAGAACAGCAAATTGAATTACATAATAATTTTTCGCAAGAACGCTTTTTACATATGATGAAAGTAGCGGATTTTTTAGCGAGGGATCCGTCAAATGAGGCGCCACCAGAACCTTTTAAATTGTACGGTGCATCTATGGGAACGATTATGACGGTGGGGGTTATTATTTTCTGTATTATTGCTATCACGATGGTCGTTGTCATACGGAATCAATTTATTTAATGAAATCTTTTAATAGCTAGTAGATTTCTGGAGCTAATAAATATTGAACTTGAATCATCTTAAATAAGACAATCGGAATTAAGAAAGGGAAATAAATCATGATAGTTTATACCGTACATCCAGAATCAATATACAAGATGATGCGAGAGCAAGGGTACTACGAAGGGTCTAGGACGCATTCTGATCACGCGGATTGGTTCGAGAGACAATATAACTGGATGGTTGCGCAAATGAAAAAACGATTGCCTAACTATGCAGGCGATGAATATCCTGTTTGGGTATGGAAACGCCATCCCGACAGAAATGGACCAGCTAATTTACGTAGAGGAACTCGTGGGGTTATTCTTAAATTAGAAATTCCAGATGAAGATATTCTTTGGTCTGATTTTGAGTCTTGGCACTTTCCATTAAACGAAGGTCCTTGTACGTCTAGTGAAGAAGAGTGGAAAGAGGCTGAGAATTGGTCTACTAAGGAAATTGAAAAATCATGGGAAATGATTTTTGATTTTGAAAAACTTTCGAATCGAGACCCTGATTGGAGCGGTACATTTGATCCAGAATGGATACAAGGTGTGACACCACGAATTACCATGGATCAAGTGAAAAAAGTTACTCGCTTTATTGCGAAAGGGCCAAAGTTAGAAAAATACGGTCCACCTAAGAAAAAGAAATAGCGCAATTTGAAATATAAAGCGGCTGAGGGCTTTATTGAAGATATACAAATACAAGTCTAGTAATGTTCTATCATATTTTATTACTTTTAACCCTTGAACTTTTTTTTGGCAAAGTAACCTCATGAAATAAGTGTATTTAAGTGAAATGAAATCAAAAGATTTTTCTTCCTTGCTTATCTTCGACTAATTAAAAGCCTTTCAATCTATTAAATGATACAATGGAAAGACATATATACGTATTGAAGGGGGTAGGTGAATGTTTGAAGAAGCACAACATCTGCTAGGAAAATATTTTGGTTATGATGATTTTCGTGAGGGACAAGCACAAATAGTTTCGAATGTTTTAGAAAAGAAATCCAGCTTGTGTGTAATGCCAACAGGTGGAGGGAAGTCAATTTGTTATCAAATTCCTGCTCTGTTACTAGAAGGTACAACTATTGTTGTTTCACCTTTAATTTCCCTTATGCAAGACCAAGTAGATACGCTACTTGAAGTTGGTATTTCTGCGGCTTTTATTAATAGTACATTATCTGCAAGTGAATTACGTGAAACAATGGAAAACTTACATGAAGGAAGATACCAGCTATTATATATCGCTCCTGAACGACTAGAATCGCCTCAGTTTTTGTCTGAGTTAAAGAATATAAAAGTGCCATTGATTGCCGTAGATGAAGCACATTGTATTTCACAATGGGGGCATGATTTCCGCCCTAGCTATCGTGCTATTAATCGATTGATGACTGTTTTTGAAGAGAATCCTGTTGTCTTAGCACTAACAGCCACTGCAACACCGGAAGTACGGGAGGACATTTGCCGCATTTTACAAATAACTGATGATAACACAGTTATTACTGGGTTTGCTCGTAGTAATCTTTCTTTTTCAGTTGTTTTAGGACAAGACAAAGACCGTTACATTAAAGAATTTGTAAAGAAAAACATTAATGAAGTTGGTATTATATACGCTGCAACAAGAAAAGCAGTGGATCATGTATATGATGTGTTGGTGAAAGCTGGTATTTCCGTCGCAAAATATCATGCAGGTTTACCAGAGGCTTTTCGTCAACAGGAGCAAACACGTTTTTTAAAAGATGAAGCACAAGTAATGGTCGCAACAAATGCCTTTGGGATGGGTATAGATAAATCCAACGTCAGATACGTTATTCATTACCAATTGCCAAAGAATATGGAAAGTTATTATCAGGAAGCAGGGAGAGCTGGTCGTGACGGATTACCAAGTGAATGTGTTGTTTTATATGCTTCTCAAGATGTGCAAACACAACGCTTTTTAATCGACCAATCGCAGGACCGTGAACGTATTCCTGGAGAACTCGCTAAATTGCAAGGAATGGCAGATTATTGCCATACTGAGCAATGCTTACAGCAATATATTGTGAAATATTTCGGTGAAGAAAATGCGGAAGTTTGTGGGAAGTGTGCAAATTGCAAGGACGATCGAGAGATTTTTGATGTTACTGAAGATGTACAAAAGGTACTGAGTTGTGTAATCCGCATGGGTCAGAAATTCGGTAAAACAATGATTGCTCAAGTATTAATCGGATCTCAAAATCAAAAAGTCATCAGCTTTGGTTTAAATAGACTTTCCACATATGGCATTATGAAAAATATGACTGTTAAAGAAGTATCCAATTTTATAGAGTTCATGATTGCTGAAGATTTACTATCTGTGAAACAGGGGAACATGCCAACTATTTTTGTTTCTGAAAAAGGTAAAGACGTACTCCTCGGTAAAGTGAAAGTGCAACGTAAAGGTGTTGTTGTCACTAGACAAATTGCTGAAAACGATCCATTATTTGAGGAACTACGTACAATTCGAAAACAATTGGCAGATGAGGCGAATGTACCTCCATTTGTTATCTTCTCTGATAAATCATTACAAGATATGTGTGCAAAACGACCAAAAACAGCAAACGAATTTTTAGAAGTAAACGGCGTAGGAGCAAACAAGCTAGAGAAATACGGTGCTGCTTTTATGGATGTCATTATCAATTTCGAAGTAAATGTATAAAGATTTATAAAGAAGTGTCCTGAAAAAGGACACTTCTTTTTTTCGTTTTAATGCAAGCGCACCCATTAATGAAGGAATAATTTGCTTTCAATTAATAGACAAATTATGTGTTGAAATTGAATTAAAATAGTGGAAGTAGGATGTCTGACGTTATAAAATAAATAAAGATAATACATAAATAGTCCATACACATCTTTCGCTTGGGTAGTGCATTTAATATAATAAAAGGAGTTTTTTCATAATGGATCAGAAAATCATATTTTACGTTGAAAAACTTCAAGAGGAAGTAATGTATGCTGTTGCTTCTGGAGCAGATTCAAATTTATACGATTTTACATGTGAGATGCTAGTAAGTGAATCTGCAGATAACAAAAATGCAATTTGCCAAGCTTATGAAGTAGTGAAACATGCTTTAATTGGTTAAAATACTGCCTATTGCAAAGGCATTTAATATAGATTAAAACAGATTCTTTTAGAATGAAAGAATCTGTTTTTTTGTAGTATTGTTAATCAATAAACAGAAGAATGTGGGGAATTATTTAATGATTAAATCCAAATTACTGTAAAATAGGGTAATTTAATCTGTTAAATCACTTTATTTAAGTCATATAAGCGTATTTTTTTGATAAATAGATAGATATTTACTATAATGATAGAGAAAACATTGTTTATAAATCCTTGTCTTTATCGAATCAGTTTTATGCAGAAAAAGAGGAGGGTTACTATAATGGGAATTACAATTTTAGGAATCATTTCGTTAGTAGTTATCAATACTGTTATCTCTATTATTATGAGTAATACAATTTCAGATTAATTTATTTAATCATTATTGCGGGTTCTTCTTTCAAAAGAAGAGCCCGCTTTTTATTTTTTTCACCATTGGAGTAATTAATATGAAAATCTATATAAATATGCTCAAAAATAACTGAATTATATAATATTTATTTTCATGGTGTTAAAATCATTTTTCCATGCATAAGCTTTGTTAAGAAATTATTTTATAAAATTTCTCACATATCCAAGACTATTCATTTCGAAATCGTTCATCTTTTTATTAGACATTGTCTTTGAATTTGTGAGAACAAGGGGGATGGGTTAATGCTGCAAAGGAAAGGTTGGAAAATTCTGTTGTTAGTCGTTTTTTGCGCCATTTTTATGGTCGCTTGTTCTGATGACAAGAAAGAAACAAATAGTAGTGAAGGCAAAGGGGAGAAAGAGCCGACTACTGAAAAGAAAGAAGAACTGGTTGTCGCAGTAAATGAAAACTTCATTTCAATGGATCCTCATAATACAGGAGATACAAATTCTAACTCAGTACAATCGGCTATGTTAGAAGGCCTGCTTGGGTTCGATGATGAAGGCCAAATAATAAATGTTCTAGCTGAAGACTATTCAGTAAGTGAAGACGCACTTGTTTATACATTTAAATTACATCAAGGTATTAAATTCCATGATGGAGAAGATTTTAATGCTGAAGCAGTTAAAGTGAATTTTGAACGGATAATGAAAGACAAGAGCTTACGATTAAATTCACGTGGTTTTAGCTTAATTAAAAAAATAGAAACTCCAAGTGAATACGAAATAAAAATCACTTTAAAGGAAACATATAGCCCAATGCTAACTCGTTTTGGAGTAGCTAAAATTATTAGCCCTAAATCAGTGAAGGAAAATCCAGCAGATATTCCAAAAAAACCTGTAGGTACGGGCGCTTATAAATTTGGTGAATGGGTTCAAGGTGATCATTTAACAATCGAGCGTTTCGATGATTATTGGGGTAAAGGTGACCGAGTCAAGAAAATTACATTCAAGCCTGTACCAGAGAGTGGTTCGCGTGTAGCGATGTTAAAAACAGGAGAAGCAGGAGTTATCTATCCTGTTCCATCTCAAAATATAGCCCAAGTGGAAGGCGATAAGAACATTCAAGTATTTAAAGTCCCATCCACAATCGCTCATTATGTATCGATTAATACGTACAAAAAACCATTTAATGATCCAAAAGTGCGTCAAGCATTTAACTACGCTGTCGACAAAGATGCTTTTATCAAAGTAGTGAATTTTGGTTTAGGAGTACCACTTGATTCTATCATTTCTTCGAAAACGATTTATTATAAAAAACAAGAGGCTTATGCGCAAAATATCGAAAAGGCAAAACAATTATTAAAAGAAGCTGGATATCCAGATGGCTTTGAAACTGAGATTTGGGGTAATACAAACTCTGATACGATGAAGGGTATGCAATTTATCCAACAACAGTTAAAACAAATTGGCGTAAAAGTAGAAATTAAATCAATGGAGGAAGGTACTCTTTCTGATGAAATTTATGGTGCCCAAACGCCTGATGATGCAAAACTACAAATGTGGTATGTAAGTTGGTCTTCATATGCTTCAGATGTTACAAATGCAACAAAACCATTATTCCATAGTGAATCATTCCCTCCAAATGGTGCAAATACAGCTTATTACAATAACAAAGAAGTAGATAAATGGATGGATGAAGCAAATTCAATTTCTGATAAAGCAAAACAAGAAGAATTATATGGGAAAATTCAAGAAACTGTTTATAAAGACGCACCTTGGATTTTCTTAGGTGTTGATGAAATTGTCTATGGTGTTCGTTCAGATGTAGAGGGAGTTGTCGTTGAACCAACAGGTGGGTTGAATGTAAAAGATGCTAATTTTAAATAAACTCTAGCGGATTATTGGCAAGAGGCTGAAATTTTTATCAGCTTCTTGCTTTCTAAAAAGTAATGCAAAACGACACTAATAAAAGTTTCTCGTATCCACCTTTTGAAGGAGGGAGTATATTTGCTTCGATATATCATAAAACGAGTGTTAGAAATATTGCCAATAATTTTTGTAGTTTCGATACTGTCATTCTTGTTTATTCACTTTATTCCTGGTGATCCTGCACGGTTAGTTGCAGGTAAAGATGCGACTTTACAAGATGTCCAAAATGTAAGAGAAGAGTTAGGTTTAAATGATCCTATATGGAAACAATACATTTCATATATGGGGAATTTGTTGCAAGGTAATTTAGGCACATCTTTAAAGACGGGTTTACCAGTCTCAGATATGTTTTCATCGCGCTTCATGCCATCTATCTATTTAACATTTTTTGCGATGATTTGGGCGACAATTATTGGTTTATTGATAGGAGCTATATCAGCTGTATTTAAAAACAAATGGCCTGATTATTTAGGAATGGTAACAGCAGTATCTGGTATTTCATTACCGGGGTTTTGGCTAGGATTACTGTTGATTCAACTGTTTTCTGTACAACTTGGTATTCTTCCAACTGGTGGATCGGAAGGCTTCAAAAGCTATATTTTGCCTTCATTGACGTTAGGCGCAGGTATTATGTCAATGATTGCAAGGTTTACAAGGTCATCTTTATTAGAAACATTGCAGACAGACTATATACGAACGGGTCGTGCGAAAGGATTGAAGGAATCAGTTGTTATTATACAACATGCTTTGAGAAATTCTTTAATACCTGTAGTAACGATTGCAGGCTTACAATTCGGATTCCTTTTAGGTGGATCAGTTGTTGTTGAGACAGTTTTTAGTTTCCCTGGAATGGGCCGTTTACTCATTGATTCAATTGCATTTCGGGATTATCCAGTAATTCAGTCAGCACTTCTACTGTTTGCGATTGAATTCATTATCGTCAATTTAGTAGTAGATATTTTATACAGCGTTCTAAATCCAAAAATTCAAATTCAGTCCTAAAGGAGGGTATTTATGAATAGCGTTTCAATAGACAAAAATGAGAAAACAGTATCCATGCAACCAAAATACTCTCCAGTGAAAGAGTTTTGGAAAAATTTTAGGAAGCAAAAAGTAGCATTTATCGCTAGTGTGTTTGTTTTATTACTAATCTTAGTAGCTATCTTAGCGCCTTATATCGCACCATTCGATCCATATAAACCAAATTACGATGCTTTATTAGAACCTCCTAGTAAATCACATTTAGCAGGAACTGATGAATATGGCCGAGATATATTAAGTCGACTAATCATGGGGACAAGAATTTCGTTGAGCGTTAGCTTCGCTTCAGTTTTTTTAGGAATGATCCTAGGCACCATTTTAGGCTTAATGAGTGGTTACTTTGGCGGATGGTTGGATCGTATAATAATGCGTTCAAGTGATGTCTTGTTTTCTTTTCCAGACTTACTTTTAGCAATTGCTATTGTGGCAATTCTAGGACCTGGTTTAAATAATGTGATTATCGCAGTAACGGTATTTGGGATACCTTCATTTGCTAGACTCGTCCGTGGGGCCACTTTAGAGGCCAAAGAGAACACCTATGTAGAAGCAGCAAAATCAATGGGGGCACCACATCGTCGCATTATGTATAAACATATTTTCCCGGAAACAGTAAGTAGCCTTATTATTTTCGTAACAATGCGAATAGGGACAGCGATTTTAGCAGCTTCAAGTTTAAGTTTTTTAGGCTTAGGTGCTAGTCCTGAAACACCTGAGTGGGGAGTAATGTTAAGTACCGGTAGAGATTATTTAGGCACAGCTTCACATGTAGTAATTGTACCTGGGATTGCCATCTTTTTAACTGTTCTTGCTTTTAATTTAATAGGTGATGGATTACGAGATGTATTAGATCCGAAAACGAAGAACGATTAAGGGGAATCAGGATATGACTAAAAAACTACTTCAGGTTGAAGAATTACAAACGGAATTTACGAGGGATAAACAGAAGACGAGAATATTGCACGGAGTTAACTTTCATATCAATGAAGGTGAAGTGTTAGGTCTTGTTGGTGAATCTGGTTGTGGGAAAAGTTTAACATCATTATCCATTATGCGTTTGTTTCAAGGGACTACAGGTGAAATCACAAATGGAAATATCTATTTCAATAACTCGAATTTAGTCAATCTATCAGACTATGAAATGCGTAAATTGCGCGGTAAGCAAATGGCGATGATTTTCCAAGATCCTATGACTTCATTAAATCCAGTAATGAAAATAGGAAAACAGCTCACTGAACCAATCCGCGTACACTTAAAGTTAAGTAAAAGTGAAGCTAGAGAACATGCAATTGCGATGCTCACGAAAGTAGGGATTGCAAGGCCAGATGAAATTGTAGATGAATATCCGCATCAACTTTCTGGAGGAATGAGACAACGTGTGATGATTGCTATGGCGATGTCATGTAATCCAAATTTACTTATTGCAGACGAGCCTACGACTGCTCTCGATGTAACAATTCAAGCGCAAATATTAGAGCTTATGAAAAAACTTCAAAAAGAAGAAAAAATGTCAATCCTTTTAATCACACATGATTTAGGTGTAGTAGCTGAGATGTGTGACAGAGTAGTTGTTATGTATGCTGGCAAAGTTGTTGAAGAGGCATCTGTATACGATTTATTCGAAAATCCGAAGCATCCATACAGTAAAGGGTTGATCGCATCTGTTCCAAAATTAGGCGAGAAAAAAGATAAATTAGATTCCATAAAAGGAAATGTACCCAATCCATCTAATATGCCAAAAGGTTGTAAATTTGCGCCTAGATGCAATATGGCAATGCCAATTTGCCATGAGCAAGAACCTGTTTGTCTAGCAATAGAGAATGATAGGTTATGCAGTTGTTGGCTATATGAACTAGAAACGAGGTGAGGCGAATGTCAAATACAATATTAAAAGTGGAGAAACTCAAGAAATCCTTCGAGCTGTCAAATGGTTTTTTTGAGAAGAAAAAAACAATTCAAGCAGTAAGTGATGTGTCATTTGAAATCCAAAAAGGCGAGACATTTAGTCTTGTTGGCGAAAGTGGCTGTGGTAAATCGACTACTGGTCGTCTCATCTCTAGATTATTAGAACCGACTGAAGGATCTATTTGGATTGATGGAATGGAAGTTTCAAATAAAAAAGAATCGCAATTAAAGCAGATGAGGCAATCGGTTCAAATGATTTTCCAAGACCCTTATGCATCATTGAATCCACGTATGAAAGTAAAAGAAATTATTGCTGAGCCGCTGACTATTCATACGAATCTATCGACTAGTGAGCGTCAGAAAAAGGTGTTAGAAATCTTAGAAGTTGTAGGATTAAGTGAGTATCACGCAGAAAGGTATGCGCATGAGTTTAGTGGTGGACAAAGACAAAGAATTGGTATTGCACGAGCTTTAATTATGAAACCACAGCTTATTATTGCAGACGAACCTGTTTCTGCACTGGACGTATCTATCCAATCTCAAATATTAAATCTATTAAAAGATTTACAAAGAGAGTATGGTATTTCTTATTTATTTATCTCACACGATTTAAGTGTTGTTGAGCATATAAGTGACAATATTGGTGTTATGTATTTAGGCGCAATCGTAGAATCGGGTCCTAAAGACACTGTTTTTGTAAATCCGCAACACCCGTATACGAAAGCATTATTATCATCTGTACCAGTTGCAAACCCTAGATTAAGAAAAGAGAAAATCATTCTAAAAGGGGATATACCGAGTCCGAAAAATCCTCCATCAGGGTGTACATTTCATACAAGATGTCCTTTTGCTATGGATATTTGTAAAAAAGAGAAGCCAAAAAGACAACAGCTTCAAGAAGAAAATCATTTTGCATCTTGCCATTTGTTAGACCAATAAATCGAAGAGGTGATCGCTATGAAAGTTGGATTAAGTACGTATAGCTTAGTAAAAAAAATGCGAGCAGGAAATATGGATGTATTAGATGTCATTCAATGGGTTGCAGATAATGGTGGAGAGCACGTCGAACTTGTACCATATGAATTCACAGTTGTAGATAACCCGGAACTTGCCGATCAAATTAAAGAAAAAGCCCAACAACTTGGACTTGAATTATCAGCATATTCTTTACCAGCAAATTTTGTTCAAGAGACCGATGAAGCATTTTATGCAGAGGTAGAGCGATTAAAGCAACATGTTGATATTGTGAATCGAATGGGCATTAAAATTATGCGACATGATGTTACTGCCTTTTCGTTACCAAAAGAGGATATGACAATACATTATTTTAACGAACACTTCGATAAACTCGTAAAAGGAAGCCAACTCCTCGCAGATTATGCAGCACAGTTTGGTATTACAACAACAATTGAAAATCATGGTTTTAATGTTCAAACGAGTGATCGGGTACAACAAGTTATTCATGCAGTGAATAGACCGAATTTTAAAACAACATTAGATGTAGGAAATTTCCTGTGTATAGATGAAGAACCTTTAGTAGGTGTAAAGAAAAATATTCCGTACGCTGCAACAGTGCATTTTAAAGATTTTTATACTAGACCTTATTTTGAAAATCCAGGTGCAGGCGAATGGTTTAGAACAGTAAACGATAATTATATACGCGGTGCAATTGTAGGACACGGTGACCTTAATATTCGTGAAATCATGAAAACTGTTAAATCCTCAGGATATGATGGTTATCTCACAATAGAATTTGAAGGCATGGAAGATTGCGAAGTTGGTTCAAAAATTGGGATGGATAATGTCAGACGCTTATGGCATGAGACGAACTGTTAACAGATAAACCACATCAAAAGGAGCTGGAATTATGTCGAAAATAAATGTTTGTGTTATAGGAACAGGTACAATTTCTGACCATCATTTTAAAGCTTATGCTAATAATCCAGATGTCACTATATACGGTGTTTATGATTATGTGTATGAAAGAGCGCAAAAAAAAGCTGAACAATATGATGCAAAAAAGGTATTTAAAAATTTAGAAGAGTTATTTTCAGACACGAATGTTGACGCGGTCAGCATCTGTACTTGGAACAAAACGCATGCTGAAATTGCGATCGAAGCATTAAAACATGATTTACACATCCTAGTTGAGAAGCCTTTATGTATGACAGTAGAGGAAGCTTATGCAATTCAAGAAGAGGCAGATAAGCATAACAAAGTATTCCAGGTAGGATTTGTGAGACGATTTGGTACGAACACAAAAGTATTAAAGTCCTTTATTGATGCTGGTAAGCTAGGGGATATCTATTATGCTAAGGCTACGTATACGAGACGCCTAGGAAACCCAGGAGGCTGGTTTGTAGATGTCAATAAGTCAGGTGGCGGCCCTTTAATTGATATTGGGGTGCACATCATCGATATTTGCTGGTATTTGATGGGCAGACCAAAAGTAAAATCAATCTCAGGCAATACGTATAACCATCTAGGGAATCGAAAAAACGTAAAGAATCTAAGTTTTTATAAAACAGCTGATTATGATCAAACAGAAAATACAGTGGAAGACTTAGCAAATGCCTTAATTACATTCGAAAATGGTGCCTCTTTATTAGTCGATGTGTCATATACATTACATGCAAAAGAGGATGAATTAGGCGTAAAACTATTTGGCACAAAAGGCGGGGCAGAATTAGAACCAGAACTAGTCATTATTAGCGAAGAAAACGATACAATTTTGAATATGCAACCTCAAATTGATCACTTAAGTTTCGATTTCCAAAATGCTTTTCAAAATGAAATTAATTCATTTATTGAAAGCTGCGTAACAGGCGTAGTTTCACAAGCACCAGTTGAAGATGGAGTTGAAATTATGAAAATCCTAGAAGGTATTTATAAAGCAGCAGAAACAAAAAGCGAGGTGCGCTACTAAAATGACATCAACCTTACAACTATCTAATAAAATCGGTGTTATAGTGGATAGCTTTGGATTACCCCTTTACGAAGGTTTAAAAAAAGCGAAAGACATCGGAGCGGACGGTGTTCAAATCTATGCCGTTTCGGGAGAAATGGCACCTGAGAATATGTCTACATCAGCTCGAAAAGAATTAAGAGATTACTTAACATCAATAGATTTAGATATTTCAGCTTTATGTGGTGATTTAGGAGGGCATGGTTTTCAAAACAAACATGACAATGCACTCAAAGTCGAAAAATCAAAAAGAATACTAGATATGGCAGTCGAACTTGGTACCAATATTGTGACAACACATATTGGTATCATTCCAGAAGATCAAAATAGTGAAATTTACTATGCATTACAGCAAGCATGTGAGGAGCTAGGGCAATACGCGAAAAGTCTAGATGCTTACTTTGCAATTGAAACTGGACCTGAAAAAGCTGAAACTTTAAAGGAGTTTTTAGATAGTCTAAGTACCAATGGTGTGTCAGTAAATTTTGACCCAGCCAATATGGTTATGGTAACAGGCGATGATCCAGTTACAGGGGTGGAAATTTTACAAGACTATATTGTTCATACCCATGTGAAGGATGGCGTGCAGCTAAAAAAGACTGACCCAAGAGATGTCTATGGCTTTGTAGGGTACGGAGAAGGGGTAGATCATCGTAAAATTGCTGAAATGGTAGCTGCTGGAGAATATTTCAGAGAGCTTCCATTAGGTCAAGGAGATGTTGATTTTGACAGCTATTTTAAAGCATTACAAGCAGTAGACTACACAGGATATTTAACTATTGAGAGAGAAGTAAAGGATGCTCCTGAAGCAGATATTTCTCAAGCTGTAGAATTTATCCGAAAATATAAGTTATAAAGTGATTTTTCTAGTAATTTCCATTACTATGAACATAAGGAATGTTTCTCGAGAATTTTACTTATGAACAGGGAAGTGTGTCTTATGGAAAAGCAAGACCAATTATTGATGAAAAAACAAAATAGATTATTAGTTTTAGAATTAATAAGAACGATGTCACCAATTTCTCGGATACAACTGTCCAAAGTAACGAAAATGAGTCCAACTTCAATTACGAGAATTGTTCAAGAGCTACAAGAAGAAGGGTTTGTTCGGGAATCACTTATTGAATCAACAAGTATTGGAAGAAGGCCAACATTGTTGGAATTATGTCCAGATGTCTTATATACAGTAGGTGTGGAACTAGATCGTCGAATAGTTAGAGTTGGCTTAGTCGATTTTCTAGGGGAGCTTGTGGACTTTAAAATTTTCCAGAGAAAATCACAAGAGAGTTATAGAGAAACTTTAAATAATATTCATGAAAAAACTTTACAAATCATTAATGAAAACCATATTGAAATGAAAAAAGTGATCGGTTTAGGGGTAGGATTACCAGGTTCTATTGATTATGAAAAAGGAATCGTTAAAATTTCCGAACAACTGCAGTGGGGAAACATCTCACTGGCAGATGATTTAAAGGAATTAACGACTCATAATGTCATCATTGATAACGAGCTTAAGATGAAAATAATAGCTGAAAATACAATTGGGCAATCAATAGACTCTGATAATTGTATTTTACTAGGCATTGGATCAGGTATTGGTGCAGCCATTTTACTTCATGGTGAAGTACACCGTGGCACTTCAAATAACGCTGGAGAAATTGGTCATACAGTGATCGATCCTAATGGCTTAATATGCCATTGTGGTAAAGTAGGTTGCTTATCAACGTATATTTCTGAAAGTGCCATTATAGCTGATGCCAATAAAGTAAAGCCAATCCATTCTATAGAAGAAGTATATGATGCCTATCGTTCAAAGGAGACATGGGCATGTAATATAATGGACCGTGTAACTACGTATATAGCGCTAGCTGTTAGTAATATGGCTTGTTTGTATGAACCAGAGTATATCATTTTAAGTGGGCATTTAATTGATGAGTTACCGGGGATAGGCAAATTTATAGAAGAAAAATGTGACCGTTATATATGGCAGTCCATTCGTCAAAATCTTAAAATTGTATACTCAAAGCTTGGTAGTGAAGGGGTCGTAAGGGGAGCTGCTATACAAGCTCAAAAGGTCTTACTAGATTTATAAGTTTAAGAATACCTTTGTAAGGTGGATGATTGCTAATGACATATGATATTTTGATAAAAGAATATCGAGCAAATATGCTTGAAAATACTCATACAGGTATAATTTGTGGCGTAGATGATCAGCTACAAACTGCGTTTCATGTCGGTGATACAGAGCAATATGTTTTCTTACGTTCGGCAGCTAAACCGATACAAGCAATTCCTGTATTTATGACGAATATTATTGAAAAGTATCAATTGACTGAACAAGAAAGTGCTTTATTTATGGCCTCTCATCGAGGAGAATCCTATCAAGTAGATGCATTAGAGAGTATGATGTCAAAACTACCTGTAGAAGAAGAGGAGCTTTATTGTGCTCCCTCTTATCCATTAAATAAAAGTCCACAACAGCAAGTTATAAGAGAAGGTAAAGTAAAGCGTAAATTGTATCACAATTGTGCTGGCAAACATATGAGCTTTATCACGGTTTGTCGTGAATTAGGTTACTCTGTTGATGAGTATTGGAAGCCAGAGCATCCTCTACAACAGCAAATTCTACATATACTTGCCAAACTATCAAATATGGCAGTTGATCAAATTAAAATCGGTATTGATGGTTGTGGAGTTCCGGTATTTGCAATTCCACTTGAAAATATGGCCATTTGTTTCCTTAAACTAGGTTGTCCAGATTTAATTGAAGATACCGAAATAAGAAAAGCGGTAGTTAAACTAACAGCAGCTATGAACCGACATAATAATATGATTGCATCAGAAAACTTCATATGTAGCACACTATTGCAAAGTTCAAATATTGTTGCAAAAGGAGGAGCGCAAGGAGTTTATTGCTTCGCTTTAAAAGAAGAAAGAATCGGTATTGCACTAAAGGTGATGAATGGTTCAGAAGATGTGTGGCCAAATATAATTGCTTCAATTTTAGAACAGATAAATTATAAAGATAAGAATATGATCCAGTACTTAAAAGAATTGCGACCACCTTTCATTAAGAATGATGCAGGGGATATTGTAGGACATATCGAAGATTCATTTGTAGTTAACCAATTCAAGTTAATATAACTGTTCAATAAAAAAGCGATAGGAGACAGCATCTCCTATCGCTTTTAGTCATGTTATTTTCGTGTTTTCCATTCTGCAACGATAAAGAAGATAATGAAGAAGGCAAATGCGATGACGAAAAACCATCCCGGTAAGCTACCAAAGGACATGAGGACACCTCCAAGTGCGAAAAGTACAATTATATAGTATTAGCATACCACAAATCAGCTGAATATCACTTCGCAGCAGTCCATATTGATTAAATTCAAAAGAGGTAGAGTAATAAAATCAACTCTACCTCTTTTGTAACATTTCTATTACTAAATATTAGACAAGTACCATCTAATTTAACTTAGCAAACGATACTAAATCGCCTTTATCACAAGATTGAAAGCCTTGTTTTTCATAAAAATGTCTTACATCTGGAGCTTCTTCAGTTAATAGTACTTTTTGTCGAACACTCTCATATCTGCTCATAACATCTTGTATTAATTGAGAAGCAATTCCTTTGTTTTGATACTCATTTAATACAAGTATGTCCTGTATATAAATTATCGTTAAACCATCACCAACTATACGAATTAACCCCACTAAGTTGTGATCATCCCAAGCAGAGACGACCTCTAAAGATTGAAGTAATGCTTGTTGAAGCAATTCTATATCTTTTGTATAAGCAGTCCAACCAACATCGTTATATAAATTTTTTAATTGTTCACTATCGATAGTTTTACTGTTTTTATATGTTAATTCCATTTTTTATCCTCCTCAAATTTTTATTTTGAAGAGTTAATTCTTAATTTATCCACTGTCTTATACCTCCTTTTAAAATTATTTATTCTCAGTATTTGGTTAATCAATATATATCTTTTTTATGAAATGTTTTCCATATCAATTATATCAGATTTTTTGAATAGTTGTTAAAAATTATGGGTTTTTATATGTGAAATTTTTAGTTATTAAGAAAAGCTTTAACTAATAAAAGTCGTTAAGATTGGCATAAGTTTATAAATCACTTTACTATCCAGTTACAATTTCTCAAAAAAATATGCGCTTTTCTCGCACATTCCAGTGAAAATCGTTTAAAATAGGAGAATGTAATCTATTTACGTATTTATTAAGGATTTTCTAATAAGAGAGGTTGTTTATACCATGTTACATTTAAAATGGAAAGACGCGCCAACTATTAAAACAGTTACTTGTAAACAAACAGATGCAAAGAAATACCTTGTATCAAATGTACTAACAGTTGGAAAAGAATATGAAGTGAAAAATGAAACAGAAGAATTCATTTTTGTTATCGATAATTCAGGAAATATTGGTGGCTTCTACAAAGAATACTTCGAATAAGTAGTAGTATTAAACAAAAACGGCTTCCGCAAAAATATGCGAAAGCCGTTTTTTATCATATGTAAGCTCAACAAGGAGGAACTAGACATGCATGATTTAGTTGAAAAGATTAAGAATGAGCGTCTTGCTCGTGTATATAGCGAAGAACAAGCATTACTTATTGGAAATGGTGGCTACATTTCACCAGACCCGACGTTGTGGCAAGATGTATTGATCAGTGTTGCTTTGCAAAAACCAGTGCTATTAAAAGGGCCAGCGGGTTCAGGTAAAACGAAGTTAGCTGAATCGGTGTCTGCTTATTTTGGACAGCCTATGCATAGTATCAACTGCTCGGTTGATTTAGATGCTGAAAGCTTACTTGGCTTTAAGACAATCGTGCAAAAGGATGGAGAAACAGTAATTGAGTTTGTGGAAGGACCTGTTGTTAAGGCGATGAAGGAAGGGCACTTACTATATATTGATGAAATCAATATGGCAAAGGCGGAGACATTACCGATTTTACACAGTGTTCTTGATTATCGACGTATGTTAACAAATCCGTTTACGGGAGAAGTAATTGAAGCTCATCCACATTTTAATGTATTATCGGCTATTAACGAAGGTTATATCGGAACAGCACCGATGAATGAGGCACTGAAGAACCGCTTTATTTCCTACAGCATTCCATACTTAGCTGGTGAGCAGCTGAAGAATTTATGGGAAAGTGCTTTTCCAAATGCACCACAAAGTTTGAAAAACGTCATGTACAATTTAGCTGAGGATTTGAAGGGGCAGGTGCAAAATGGCTTGCTAAGTGAAGAAGCAGCATCTATCCGTAGTTTAATGGACGCTACTGAATTAGCACAATATATTGAACCACTACGCGCAATTCGCTATGCAGTCGCAGAGAAATTGGACGATGTTGGAGAACGTGAGCTCGTAATGGAATTAGCTAAAACGTGGGTGAAGTGAGGTTGATTGCATGTCACAGATGAATCGCTTTATTCAATTTAATAATGAACAGATTAATGCACGCCAGATGCTTCATTATGAGCAGTTAACGCGAGCGTTATCTCATGCACCATACTTATCTTTAACAGAAAGACAAGTGCTAGAGTTACGTCCTAAGGAACAGGCACTTTCAATGAGTGTTTTTTGGCGTCATCGTGATCGGGCAATCATGCATGCTGGGAGATTATCGGATATCTATTTGCTAGCGGCTGGCTTTTGGCGCTATTTTTCAGTGCAGCCTTTTTTAGAATTACTTGAGGATTTACAAGGGGAACCTAATGGCCATTTATTTGAGCAACTTGTATTAATGGCAGAAGAATTCCGTTTAATGGATGCAGTCGAGAAGGAACGACCAGGTACTGGTGAGGCATTTAACGTAAGACGTAGAGTGTATTTAGAGTTTCATAAGCAGCAACTTCAAGTTAATTTACAAAAGGGCTTTTTAGCAGATGCTACTTTGAATTATTTATTCGTCATGGCACATGAAGGCTCTATGCAATTAGATACATCTAGTATGCCTGACTTTTTTGAACCATTACAATTCACATGGCAGTCTCTTTATGATGCTCGTTCAACTGAAGATAACATTGCGGTTGTTTATCGCGTAATGGCTATGATTGCAAAACATGTGGAAAAAGACTTAATGCATACTTACTATGCAGTTATGGATTCTATAGCAGAAGCAGCAAAGTTCAATGAACATAAAGGTGTTACAGAACAAGAACAAGGTAACAAAGAAGAGGCAAAAGAAACGATTGAAGAGCTATTCCGCACTTGGCATCGCGAGTCACAGTCTGACGAGGGCGTCCATATGCGTTATGAACTAGAGCATGGTAATGAAGGAAAGGCAATGTCAACAGAAGCAGAAGAAGGACGAGAAGGTGCAGAGATTTCCGAAGTCGGTATTGGCGGAGCACAAGACCAAAAGGATTCTGTTCAACAAGATGATACTGACGATGTAAAAAAATTGCCTCCTGAGAAAAAACGAGCAGGCAAATACTTTGGTGAAGAACATCGTAATGTCATCTATGAAGAGAGAAGAATTGAAACGGTCCGAGAAGCTAGTTCAATGGATGATTTAGTCACTTGGCGTACTACCCAAGAACCTTATGTGAAGGCATTAATGGCTGAATTTAGAAAGCGTATGGCTCAAAAGGAAATTGCTAGACGTGACCATTTAACAAAAGGTCGACTTTCCTCCAAGTTAACAACCTTTTTAATCGATGAAAGACCAAAGCCATTTTATAAGAAAAATTCACCAGCCAAGCCTTTAGATGCAGTGTTTGGTTTATTAGTTGATGGCTCGGCTTCTATGATTGATAAAATGGATGAAACAAAGCAAGCAGTTCTACTTTTTCATGATGTTTTACGCAAAATGGGTATAACACATGAAATCGTTTCTTTTTATGAAGATGCCTACGAAGCAACGGAAGAAAAACAACCGAATACATTTGAATGGGTGCATAAATTAGAGGACGGTGCAAAGGATAGTGGCTCTGCCATTATGGCATTAGAAGCACATGAAGATAATCGCGATGGATTTGCAATTCGTTGGATGACGAAGCGATTAGAAGCACGTGATGAAAAACATCGATTTCTACTTGTTTTCTCCGACGGGGAACCCTCAGCATTTGGCTATGCGCAAAATGGGATTGTTGATACAGCAGAAGCGGTAATGGATGCAGAGAAGAAGGGCATTCATGTCATGCATTTATTCTTGAATACTGATATGCCAAGTGAGGAGCAGTTGCAGTTATTCAGAATGATTTATGGACCTCAATCTGTTGCAGCGGATAGTGTGGAGAAGTTTACCGATGTGACCTTGAGGTTGTTAAGAAAGATGATTGGGCTAGTGATACAGTCAGGGTGATAAATGATGATGGTTGGTTAAGGAATTAAATATAAAAAATTCGGTGTTTAAACAGCAGAGTATATAAAAGGGGAAATAGAATGAAATGTAATTGTAATTCACAGATTTCTAACAATTTGATTGTAGAGGCGGATTTTACAGATCCAATTTGGTGTGGAAAGTGTCGTGCTAATTTTGAGATTGAAGAGTTTGATTTATCGATAAATTTACTTGATTCATTCTCTAGTTGGTCAGAAAATTACGGAGAATGGATAGACTGGGATACTGATAAGAGATTACCTAATGCTGAAGATTTAATCGCTAAATTCAATAAAGATGGCTTAAGACTATCAGAGCAGTTACGGGATGAGTTAGGAGAAAGCTATACAATTACATTTTCTCCATCTCTGTAAACAAATTAAGTGTTTGAATAACATATCAAGAAAAGTTCAATTCAAACTCGTATTTTCTCTATATACGAAAATAAAGCATAATTATTTTCTATTTCCTCAATCCATCTTTATGCTAAATATGTAGTGAGGTGAGTGAGTTGAAGGCAACAGAACAGAGAACATTGCAAAACGGGCTTAGGATGCTGGAGTTATTAAAACGGCATCCAAAACTGAAAGCGACTGAGATTGGGGATGAACTTGGATTAAGTTCTACTTCAACTTATCGGATTTTAGCGATTTTACAAGAATACAAGTTAATTACGAAAGAAAAATCCTATTTTCAAGTGAATCAGGCATTTTTTCAAACAGTCATTGTGAACTTTAAAAAGATTCCTTGGCATGAATTAAAAACGCCACTTGAGGTCGTAAAAGAAATACAAGAAAATGTCTATCTTGCAGTAATCGAAGATGAACAACTTGTCACGAAACGAATTGTGAATAGAGAAGGAATTGAGATTGATGTGCAGTCAAGGAAGAGAGAATCAAAGGTGCATCATTCTGCCATAGGTAAAGTATTACTGGCTTTTTCATCCGATGAAGATCAAAAAGCCATAATTAATAATATCGACTTTACGCCAATGACTGCTCAGACTTTTCAGGAAAAGGATCTATTTCTAAGACATATTCAAGAGATTAACAAACGTGGTTATGCTATAGATGATGAGGAAACTGAAATCGGTATGCGCTGTATCGCAGCACCGATTTTGATCAATCATGAGGTAGTAGCGGCCTTTGCAGTCTCGGGTTCAACTGGGAATCTATCACGTCGGAAATTTAATCAGCTATCAAAAAAAATCATTAGTTTTAGTCACCTAGTTGCTGAGGAACTCATTCACTTATCACGCTAAATGTAAAAGGAGGAATCTTGGATGAACTATACGACAATTGAAAAACAGTATATTTCCATTTCAACAATTGGTTTAGGCACGAATGCGGTCGGTGGACATAACTTGTTCGAAAATTTGAATGAGGAAGATGGAAAAGAATTAGTGAAAGTAGCATTAAACAATGGAGTTACACTCATTGATACGGCAGATATATATGGGCCTGGTCGTTCAGAAGAATTAGTTGGAGAAGTACTTCAAAGTTTCCCACGTGAGCAATACATATTAGCTACAAAGGGTGCGAGAATGCAGAATGAAAAAGGAGAAATAGTCACAAATAACTTACCTGACTATTTACGAAGTGCATGTGAAGCTAGCTTACAACGTTTAGGTTTAGACTATATTGATATTTACTATATCCATTTTCCTGAACTAGGTGCTTCGCTTGAATTAGCAGTTGCTGAATTGGTGAAGTTGAAGCAAGAGGGCAAAATTAGGGCAATTGGTATTTCAAATGTAACGCTTGAGCAGTTAGAAGAAGCTAATAGTACAGGAGAGATTGATGTTGTCCAGTTGGAGTACAATATGCTAAACCGTGCTATTGAAGAAGATATTTTGCCATATTGCATCGAGCAACAAATTGCTGTTGTTGCATATGGACCTCTTGCTTTTGGTATTCTAGGAGGGAAATATACAAAAGATTTGAAATTAGATAGTGGTGACTGGCGAAATCGTGTAGATCTTTTTAAAGCTGGAAATTTTGAAGCAAACTTATCAAAAGTTGATAAATTAAAAGAAATAGCTGTTAAGAAAGATACTACAATTGGTAACTTAGCAATTGCGTGGTTACTAGCACAAAAAGGTATAACAGCTGTTATACCTGGTGGGAAAAAGACAAATCAATTATTAGAAAACTTAAAAGCAAGTGAGATCAAACTTACTGCCGAAGATTTAACTAATATTGAAGCGATTATTTAAGACAATACTCAATGCCGTAAAGCCAGGAATGACAACGTTTTGTCATCCCGGCTTTTATTTATTTTTCTGTTCATCATTACACATAAATAATAAAATAATCTGTTTTTTAGTAGAATCATAAAATATTACGAATTATCTACTTTGTTTTTAGATAGTTTTTATTAAGGCTATTTTACTTCTATTGAGAAGGCGTGATTTCCACTTCCATTTTTCCAATTAGCTATAACGTGATAAAAGTACACACCTTTTTCTTTGGGTGCTAAAATTTTTCCATTTTTAACTTTTATATTTTTAATATTGTTTTCATTTCTCAGTTCTTCCACTATTAAAGTTCCGGCAAGAGGTTCCTTTTTAAATTTAATCATAATTTCTTGATTAGGAGAGACTATCATTGGTTTATGTACTTTTGCCATTTCTAAAGGGGAAGAATAAATCTTATCTACACATCTAGCAAATAAATTTCCCTCCCAACAAAATGATCCTTGTGTAGTAGGAATGACAGTTTTTCCAGTCGTTATTTTTGGTGTAGGTGGTTCTGAACGAAAAGGTTCAAAAATAAATGTACAAATTACAATCAATCCAATAATAATGAATACATAAAATTTTTTAATTCTATTCACCTTCCTCTACCGTAGTGACTATAATTTCCTAAAACGCGTTTTTGAAAATAGCTATTACTCCAACTAATCAACTTATTGAATTGAAGCATGAGTAGTGCTTTTTCTATTTTAATAATAAATTCTACAAATATAATGGAGTACCTTTTAATTAGTGATTTCAATTTATTTGTATATAATTTTGATATATTTATTTCTACCAATATAAGGTAAAATAATAAATTAAGAGGTATTATGAAGAAGGAGAAATTGATGAGAATTGATGCCATTATCCAATTACTATTATTTATTATGATACCAACTTTTTTGATGAGAAGGTCTTTAATGAAGATGTCAGAAGAGGATCGAAAACGGTTTGTGGGTGAGTTGACGAAAAAAAGTGTTCTCTCTACTTACAGTTTGATAGCTCTTAGTATTCTACTTTTAATGATTGGACGAATCGTTGACATAGTTTTTTTGAAAATAATTAGCGGTTTGCTATTTTCAATTGGAATAATTGTACATAGCGTTCTAATTTGGTTTCATGTTTCATCTAAATATAAAGCATTACTAAGTACCACCTTAGGAATTATCGGTTTAATAATTTTTTTATGGTCGTTATGGAAAATTTACTAAAGAAAATATCGAAGAAGTTATCTGATAATAATCAATTAGGTCTATTCAAGAGGTATGTTTGTATGAAAATAGTACATAGAATGGAAGTGCCGAGCTTATGAAATCTATTAAAAAGTATATTTTTATATTCTTGGTTGCCATTATTACATGGAATATTATCGATTACTTCACTCATAAAAATGAGCCTTTTATGAAAGGGTTCCTCTTCTGTTTGGCATTAGCACTAATGCAAATAGTTGTAGATTGGGTATGGGACACTAAAGAAGAAAAGTAGAGGAACATTTCAGTATCACTCTCTATTTATTCCAGAATTAATCATAGCCTTATATTATTTCGCTTCCACTCTAAACAAAATTTAACCTTTTATTATCAGTAAATCCATATTGAGGTATAATTACTTGTGTGAATATGTAAAAGCTAGGAGCGAGAAGTGCATGCAATCTAATATTTTGCTAGTTGAAGATGATATATCTATACAAGAAATGGTCCAAAGCTATTTAACAAAAGAGGGGTTTGTTGTAGCGACGGCTTCAGATGGAGAAGATGGGCTAGCGAAGTTTATGCAAGGTTCATTTGATCTAGTCATTCTTGATATTATGATGCCGAAGATAGATGGTTTAGAAGTTGTGAGATTGATTCGCGAAAATAGTGCTGTGCCAATTTTAATGATGTCTGCTAAGGATACTGATGTTGATAAGGCGATTGGGTTAGGTCTTGGAGCAGATGATTACATTTGCAAACCCTTTTCAATGATTGAGTTGTCTGCAAGAGTAAAGGCAGGAATTCGTCGTTCGACAAAATATTCAGTTCCTCCAAAGGTAGACGATAAAATTATACAAATTGGTGACTTGAAAATAGATACAATCAATTATACAGCTTGGAAGAAAGGTGAAGTCATTAAACTCACTTCTAAAGAGTTTGAGTTATTAAAGTTATTTGCCAAAAATCGAAATCGTGTATTTTCAAAAGCTCAAATTTATAATCTCATTTGGAATGAAGAATATTATGGTGATGAAAATGTTATTAATGTTCATATGAGAAGACTCCGAGAGAAGATTGAGGACGATCCATCAAACCCAGTGTATATTAAAACGTTATGGGGAATCGGATATAAATTGGAAGTGATGTAAAATGGTGTTTTTTTTAATATTAATAATCATCGTATTAATAGGTTTTATCGTTTTCCAATACAATACGCAGAAAAATAAAGATAAGGATTTAAGATACATTTATGAAAAGCTACAGAGTAATTTAGAAAAGCAAACAACTGAAAAGTTATTAGTAGTAACTGATGATAAAGAACTGCAAAAGTTATTAGTGGTTATTAATCAATTCTTAGTAGCAAAGCATACAACAAATGCAAATCAAGCAAAGGTAGAAATATCAATGCGCAAAATGCTCTCTAATATATCTCATGATTTGAAAACACCGCTTACGGTTGTTCTCGGCTATATAGAGATATTACATACAGATCCAACAATGAACGAGGATGAACGACATGTTTTGTTAGAAAAGGTACATATAAAAACAATTGAAGTAATGGAACTTATTCGAAAATTCTTTGATTTATCCAAACTGGAGTCAGGAGATAAAGAAATCGAGTTAACGAGAGTTAATATGAACGAAGTATGTCAGGAAAATATTTTATCGTACTATGATTTACTTATGGCGAAGGGCTTTTCGGTTGAAATTAATATTCCGAATGAACAACTATATGCACATGGAAATACAGACGTGTTAAGTAGAATTCTAAATAATTTAATATCGAATGCAATTACGTATGGTGATGATGGAAAAACACTAGGAATAACTTTAAGAAGTGATGACAAGACAGTGTACATTGATATTTGGGATAAAGGAAAAGGTATTTCGGAGTCACATATCGATAAAGTTTTTGAGCGAATGTATACATTAGAAGATTCAAGAAATCGTTTATATCAAGGTAGTGGACTTGGGCTGACAATCACGAAACGGCTTGTTGAAGCTTTAGATGGGGAAATTCATCTTTCAAGTAAGCCTTATGATAAAACAGTATTTACAATTATGTTAAAAAGAATGAAATATTAGCTTGTAGAAAGATTCTACAAGCTTTTTGTTTTGTTTCTTGTCACAAAAATGAATATCTCCTTTCGCTTTTGAAGGGCTTAAGAAATTTGTAAGAATCGAGTAAGAAAAAAGAGATGTTCGTTCCGTACAATAAAAAGAGACAGCGAAAGGGGAAGACAAAATGTCATATATATTAAAAACAAATCAACTAACCAAAGTATTTGAAGGAAAAGAGGTTGTTTCCGGGGTCAATATGCATGTGAAGCAAGGTGAAATATACGGATTTTTGGGTCCAAACGGGGCCGGTAAAACTACTATTATGAAAATGATTACAAATTTAATCAAACCGACGAGCGGTGATATTGAAATTTTTGGTCAAAAGTTAACGAATACATCATACGAAGTCTTAAAAAGAATGGGGACAATTATTGAATATCCTATTTTTTATGAGAAGCTAACAGCTCGAGAAAATCTTTACTTACATTGTGAATACATGGGCTATTATGACAAGAAGTCAATTGACCATGCTTTAGATCTTGTGAAGTTAAATAATGTAGATGACAAAAAGGTGAAAGATTTTTCACTTGGAATGAAACAAAGATTAGGAATAGCTAGAGCGATTACTACAAAACCAGAACTGTTAATTTTAGATGAACCTATCAATGGTTTAGACCCAATCGGTATTAAAGAATTGCGAGAGCTATTTAAAATGCTTTGCAAAGAATATGGCATTACTTTATTAGTTTCTAGCCACATATTAGCCGAAATGGAACAAATGGCAGACACTATTGGAGTCATTCAAAATGGAAAATTGATAAAAGAAGTTTCTATGAAGAGTATCAAAGGAGAACAGACAGATTTTATTGAGGTTAAGGTACAAAATATCAAAAAAGCTGCTTTCATTTTAGATAATCAGCTAGAGTTAAAAAATTATAAAATCGTGAGTGATCAAACAATTCGCATATATGAGATGACCGCAACACAGCAAGAGATTTCAAAAGCCCTTATTATGAATGATATTGAGATTGAAAGTATCAACAAAAAGCATAGCTCTTTGGAGGAATATTTCATGAATTTAATGAACGGAGAGGGGATTAATGCTTAAATTAATGCAATTAGAACTTGTGAAAAATAAATTTGGCTGGTATTTCAGAGGAGCAATAATAGCAAACATCCTTATGATAGCCTTACTTTGGTTCGTAATGTACATCTCTCAAATTGAAGGTGACATAATTGCTACGACGCATCTAGACTTTTTCGTATTGATTGGTGCAATGGTCAGAGCTACATTTATTGTGTTTGCCTCGGTATTAATCGCGAAAATAGTGATTGGTGAATATAAAAGCAAAACCATACTGATCATGTTTTCATATCCAATTAATCGTAAGAAATTAATTGCTAGTAAATTGCTTTTTATAGCGGCTATAACTTTTATAACCATGTTATTGAGTAATATCGTAGTTGCGGGTTTATTTTCTATCTTTAGTAATGTTTTTAACATTGTTCCATTTTCAATAACTGCAAGTCAATACATTGCTGAAGTTTTGAAAATGATCCCATATTCATTTGCCTCTGCAGGAATCAGCTTGATTCCATTGTATTTTGGAATGCGTAGACATTCTGTTCCTATAACTATATTGTCATCTCTCTTAGTAGTGTCAATTGTTTGCTCTTCTAATCCAGTATTCTCAATGGTTACTTTTATTCCGGTTCAATTAGGCTTTGCAGTTGTAGGAGTTATCATTGCTTTCTTATCGATTCGAAATATTGAGATAGAGGATGCAATTTAATTTTAAAAGAGGTATTTAAAGAACGTTGCAGGATAGAAAAAATAGTATTTCTTAAATCTTTCTTGGAGGTAATCGTCATGTTGAAACTTATGAAACTGGAATGGAAAAAAAATCAGTTATCCAGTTATTTTAAAGGGTTAGTATTTTGTATATTGGGGATCTTAGCTGCTGTTTGTTTAATGGCGTGGGGATCTAAAGTAGAAGATGATCTTATGTTTCGAAATTATGCTGAATTCATGTCTTTAACAAATATTTTCATTAGAATCGTATTTATAATTTTTTCAAGTGTCATTTTATCACGATTAGTAATAGATGAATACAGGAATAAAACGATTCAATTATTGTTTAGCTACCCGCTAAAACGAAAAAGATTAATGCAAGCAAAGCTATCAATTGTCTTTGGATTCTGTTTTTTTAGTATTATCATCGCTACTTTAATCATTAGTGTGATAATTTATTTTTTAAATCCAATTTTAGGATTCTTTGCAACACCAATGAGTTTGAGTGAAATAGTTGCAACAGTTCCAACAACTTTTATTAGCGCTTTTATGATTGCTGGAGTAAGCCTGATTCCTCTGTACTTTGGAATGAGAAAAAAATCAACTGCTACAACCATTACCTCGGCCGTAATAATTAGCTTCTTAATAAATGGAAATGTATCAAGTGGTGGAACTCAGGTTAGTCTTATACAATTCATTGTTGTTCCAATTACACTATGTCTTCTAGGACTTTTAATCGGCTATCTCTCTTATCATAAAGTTGAAAAAATAGATTTGGTTTAAAAGGAATGAGGAAAAGAAGTGAAAAAATTCATTATAACATCTATTATGTTAATCGCTATTTTTGGATTTCTCTTAAGTGTCATGGATAAAAGAGGGGATAAATTTCAAGAAGAAAAATCATTTGATATTGAGGGAATAAAAGAAGTAGTTATTAACAATGAATCTTGGGATCTTGAGTTGGAAAACAGTGAAACAAACAAACTAACTGTCACAGTTGAAGGTAAACAAAAAGACAAAAAGAAAAATCCTGTCACAATCAAAAACAAAGGCATGAGGATAATAATTAGTCAGCAAAATGAAGAGGGTGGGTTTACTGATAACTTCAGCTTTGGAAAAAAAGGAATTATTCATCTTTCAATCCCACAGAACGCTTTAGATACGCTCACAGTAAATAATATCTTTGGTGATATAAAAATGAATGATATTAAGACTAAAAACATAGTGATATCAAACGACTCAGGTACGGAAAAAATTGAAGGACTGTCAGCGGAGAAAGGAAGATTTACGTCAAAAGAAGGTGAACTAAGTTTGAAAGAAAGTTCGTTAAAGAATTTATCAGTAGCTTCTACTTCTGGTGATAACTATTTAATGAATGTGAATAGCCCAAATATGAATATTACTTCAGTAGATGGTGAAGTGTCAGTGAAAGATGCAGTAGAAGGAAAGACATTACTCGTAGAAACAAAGTCAGGAGATATTACTGTGGCCTATAAAGAAGTTCCGACCTCTTTGAAACTTACCTCAAATAGTAATTCATCTGATATAACACTAAATTTAGATAGTTTGAAATTAGAAACGGATACTGAAAAATCAAAAGTAGGTACAATTGGTGACGGATCCAATCGATTGGAGCTCTTAAGTGAGTATGGCACTATCAATGTAAAATAAATAGAAAACAACATTATATTAAATGAGCTATTGATGCTATCCTCTATAAAAAAAATATTAGTTGAAAAGTAGACTAAAAGCTGTGTCAGCTCTTAGTTTATTTTTTTTGTAAACATCAGTTAATGTAGTAGCGATTAATAGTTTTATTTATTAGGTGAATAAAAAACTTTATCGAATTGACAATAATCTACCAATCATGTAATGTTTAAGTTGATTTAGAAAATTGTGAATTATTTGATTTAAAGGTAATGATTTGATTTTATCATAGCGTATTTTTAATAAAATAATCCTTATTTGAGGTTACTATTCTATTATTAATCGTATATTTTCTTTCTACTTTAAAGAAACTTTGGTCCAATCTTATTAGGTCATAGACTTATTGAGATATATGAATAATTTTGAGGAGAGTGATTCGTTTGTCATTGTCGATTCAAGAATTGTTAGAGAACAAGGGGATTCCAGTAAAGAAAGACCATTTTGAAAGTTTGCAAGTGAAATGGGAAGGTATACAAGCGCTAAGAGGGAACTTAGAGGGAGTTAATATTGACGATGCTGACATTAGTCTGAAGAATATTCCTGGAGGTGACCACATTGATGAATGATCTAATTTTGAAGTCAGTTGATGAACTTGCACCGTTAATTAAAAATAAAACATTATCGCCAGTTGAGCTCACAAAAGCTGTCCTAGATCATGCTGAAAAAAGTCAGGACAAGATTAACTCATATATGGCTTTTTATAGAGAAGAAGCAGTAGAAGCTGCTAAAAAAGCAGAACAGGAAATTGTGCAAGGTAATTATCGTGGGATGTATCATGGTATGCCAATTGCTCTTAAAGATAATTTATATTTTAAAGATAAAGTAACGACAATGTCTTCAAAAATTCATAAGGATTTTGTTTCTGATTACGATGCTACGGTAGTTAGAAAATTAAGAGAAGCTGGTGTTATTTTTACTGGGAAACTCAGCATGCACGAATATGCATGGGGGATAACAAATAATAATCCACACTATGGTCCTGTAAGAAATCCTTGGAATTTAGACAAAATTCCTGGGGGGTCAAGTGGTGGTTCAGGAGCTGCTGTAGCAGTAGGTGCTAGTATTGCCTCGTTAGGGACTGATACTGCGGGGTCTATACGTATTCCTTCATCTGCATGTGGTATTGTAGGTCTTAAGCCAACACATGGACGAGTTAGTAAGTATGGTTGCTATCCACTTGCTTGGTCACTGGATCATATTGGACCAATGACAAAAACAGTTAAAGATGCAGCAGGGATGTTAGAAATCATTTCTGGTTATGACAGAAATGATCCTACTTCTGTAAATGTCTCTATTGATAACTATTTAGGACAAGTTACAGGAGATGTGAAGGATTTAGTAATTGGAATTAATGAAGATTACTTCTTTAATCAAGTAGATGAGGATATTAATAAACTTGTTCGTGCTAGTATTCAAAAACTGGTAGATCAAGGAGCTAAAGTAGAAACGGTTAAAATTCCTACTCTTCAACATTCTGAATGGGCTGAATTAGTTACTTCTTTATCAGAAGCTTCAGCTATACATCATTCAGATTTAATGAACAGACCAGCTGATTTTGGTGATGATATTCGATTCTTATTTGAATTAGGTGAGCTTCCTTCGGCTGTTGATTATTTACAAGCACAGCAAGTTAGAAGACAGTTAAAACAAGAATTTAATGATGTATTTGAAAAGGTTGATGTATTAATATCACCAACGCTGCCGATTATTGCGCCAACTATAGGTGAAAGTTTTGCAGATTTGAATGGTAAAAAAGTAGATTTAATAGATAATATTATTCGTTTTACTGGTCCAGGGAATTTAACGGGTTTACCTGCATTATCAGTACCTTGTGGTTTTAAAGGTGATATGCCAGTAGGAATACAAATTATGGGTCCAGCTTTCAGTGAAGGTAGAGTATTAAATGTGGGCTATGCTATTGAGCAAACTCAACCTTTAAAGGGAAGAAAACCACTTATTTTTACTAACGCATAAAGCAAAACACAAATTGATTTTTAATAATAAGTAGTAAAAGCAGGAGCATTTTTGCTTCTGCTTTTTTGTACGTTTGATGAGGTTAGTTACTGGTTATTTGAAGAAAGGGTCTTTGAAAAGAGAATAATAACACAAATGACTTTACTTATTACCTTGATATATAGTTAATATTTCTTTAGCTTTTAAATGCAAGTCATCTATTAATTTCTGTGGTTCTAATACTCGCGCATCTTTTCCAAGTCTAAAAAATAACGGGGTAATAAAAGAAATCTCACCTTGGTCAATGTCAGAGTCGATATATCCTGTTCCATCTTCTTTAGTTTCTACAAGCCCTTCAAAACTAGGTACACTTTTACATTGAAGTACACCCTCAATTGATAAAATTACATGCAATCGAATTGGTCTTTTTACTTCATTTGAGCTAAACCATTCTTCTAAATTCATGAACTCATCTTCATTATTTTCAGTGGATAAAATTGAAAGAATACGATCTAGACGATGCAGTAAAATTTTCTGCTTACTAAAATCATAAGCAGGCAAATACCATAGTCCGTCATGAGCATACACACCGATAGGGCGAATATGTTTTGCTTTCATGCCTGTCTTAGACTCATATTGAATATGTAAATTTCTATTTTCAATAGAAGCTTCTAATACATCCTTTAATAATGGTGTATCAATTGTCCTTTTAGGGTTCCAAAAAGCGATATAAGATCGAATCTTATCGACTTTCACTTTAGCATCATTCGGAAGTGAACTATATAATTTATTTTCAACTGAGCTGATTTCTGTATCAAAAGGCAAGTTGCGATAATAATTTAGAGATTGAAAAGCAAAGAATATTGAAACAGCTTCTTCCTCTGTAAATAAAATCGGAGGAAGCAGTCTATTTGATAAAACTGTATATCCTCCGTTCCGACCTTGCACAGCATAAATTGGTAAACCCATATCGCTCAAGTCCAATATATATCGATGAACTGTACGAATGGAAATTTTAAATTCATCCGCTATTTCTTGTGCAGTGAACTTTCGTTTTGCATTGGCAAACATAAGAATATCTAGTAGACGCTTCGCTTTTGACATTTTTTCACCTTTTCTTTTTAACTATGCCATTACTTGTCATGTTTTAACGTTAGTATAGTTTATACCTAATGATTTTATCAATAAGGGATAAACTAAAAATAAAAGGAGACAAGATGATGGCACGAGAAATTATTTTATATATTGGCGTTAGTTTAGATGGATTTATTGCTACGGAAGATGATGATCTGCAGTGGTTAGAAGAAGTTGAAGGGGAGGGTGACAATGGATATGCAGCAATGTATGAAACAATTGATACAACGATTATGGGTAAAAGAACATATGACTACGTTATGGAACACGCTGATGCATTTCCATATCCTGATAAGAAAAACTATGTATTTACTACCTCTGAACAAGGTTCAACTGAATATGTAGATTTTGTAAAAGAAGATGTAGTTGAGTTTACTAAAAAATTAAAACAACAAGAAGGCGCTAAAATTTGGATGGTTGGTGGTTCGGGTATACTCGATGCTTTTATTAAAGAAAATCTAATTGACGAATATATTATAACTGTCACACCCCATATATTAGGGTCTGGCATTCCATTATTTAAAGAAAATAACCCACAGATCAATTTGACTTTAATAGATACAAAACGTTTTGGACAATTTGTCCATATACATTATATAGTGAAATAACTAGTATTTATTCGTTTGTTATTTTAAAATATTATTAAGAACAGGGCACTTCTATCAATTATAGAAAGTGTCCTATCGTATTTTGATTAATATGCATAAATATACATAATCAGTAATTAATGGTTTTATTTAGAGCTTTTCTATTAATATCTATTATCAAACAAAATGTCGAAATAAGCAATAAACAATAACTTTAAAACAAGCGGATGTAGAATACATGATTTCAAGTACAGAATTTATAATATAGCGTTCTTTTTTGTTTAATTATGGAGTAATTTCAATATTTATAGATGTTGTTGTAATCGCAGGTTTTTGTCTTCGTCATTTTTCGTAAGCTTTATTATTTTGTCATTAAGATTAATCTTGGAAATAATTGATGTGACTTATATGTGAAATAAAACTCTACATAGTATATAGCTATCTGTTATCCATCCATTAAAAGCGTTATGCTATACTAGATGAATCATCAAAGCAGTAGAGAAGGGAATTTTCAAATGAACGGACAAAATCGAAGTGACGTAAAACCTGGACTTGTCGTAGATATTATCTTGAAGAAAGATCAACGAACAGGTATTAAAACGAGAGGTGTCGTAAAGGATTTATTGACGAATTCTTCTTTCCATCCTCATGGTATTAAAGTTCGTCTTACAGATGGTCAAATTGGCCGTGTATGTGACATCATCGAATAAATTAAAAAGCTGGGAATGACTGATATGGTCATCCCAGCTTTTTATTTTGAATTAGTTTTGAAAACAAATGCTATATTGTCATGGCTTTATTCATTGTATTCTGTTGTAAAACTGTATAACGTTCCATTTTGATTTGACTGTAAAGTATATTTTATATTCAATGACCTAGCTATATCTTCAATAATTTTTAAACCTAGCCCTGTATTATTACCATCGGTATTGAAACCAATTCCATTATCTTGGAATGAAATAATATTATTGTCTACGATAATTTCTAGTTTTGTTGCATTTGAATGTTTTAAAGTATTTTGGAAAATATTATCGAACAATCTTTGAATCCACAAATCGTTACTTATCCAAGTGAAATCTATAATTTGTGAGCTATAAATCAAATCAATATCATGAATGCTATACAAATAACCCCACTTCTTGCACATGATTTCTAATAAATTATTCATATTCACTTCATCATTTAGGATATAAGAATTCTCCAACGATTCAGTAGAATTAATATTCAGTTCATTTGTTAAATCAGAAATGTATTGTATTTGTTGGTAGAGTGATTCTAGTATAGGTACTTGATCGGTAAATTGATCTTCTAGATAAAATAATTGTAATCTAACGGTAGTTAACGGTGTATTAATATCATGCCTTAATTTATTTAAAAGTTCTTTTTTTGTTTCTTCTTTTTGCTTTAGTTCTAATTCTCTATACGTTGTTCTTTCGATTAATATATTTACAGACTTGATTAGTTCACCTATTTCATCATCTCTATTAACTACTATTTTTTCAGGGATTTTTTCATCACTAGCTAATTCTCGAATGGTTTTATTCAAAATATTAATTTTATTTAATAATGAGTTAATAGATCTCGAAAATAAAAAGGCAAGCAAAAATAAGGAGATCAAAAATACGAACAGCATGGTTGGATACGCAAAAGATTCATGAAAAGGGATGTCTCGATGTTTTGATTTAAAAATAGCGTTATAAATTATTGACATAAGCACACTAATCACTAGTAACAAAAAGGGCACACTAATAATTGCAGAAAATAGTAATATTTGATATTTCTTTTTTAATTTCATTTTTTTATATAGGTATTTAATCTATACCCTTCTCCATAAATGTTTTGTATAATCTCACCATTTATATCATTAAGCTTTGTTCTAATTTTTTTCATGTGTACGTTTATGATATTTTGATTTCTATCATCAAGTGGCCATAAATAATTAAAGAAATGTTCTTTTGTCAAAATTCGATCTCTATTATCATATAAATAAAAGAATATTTTTCTTTCAATAGAAGTAAAAGAAACTTCGCTTGTTAAGTTTTTATTAAAAACCCTAGTAAGTTCCGCATCAATATACAAATGTTTGATTTGTGTAAAAGTACCGTACTGATTCTCTAGCATTTTTTGCATTCTTAGTAACAACTCTCTAGGATCAAATGGCTTTGTCATATAATCTTCTCCAACTGTCAATCCTTGAAGTTTGCTATCAATATCCTGTCTTGCTGATAGAAAAATAATCGGGATATTTAAGCCTAAGTTTTTTATTTTTTTGGTAATTTGATAACCATCTTCACCAGGTAACATGACATCCATTATAACTAAGTCTATTTTATGGATTACATCTAGTACTTCTTTACTGTCTGTTTTCCAACAAACATTATACTCTTCGCGTCGTAAAATCTTCTGTAGTAAATGACCAATCATAAGATCGTCTTCAACAATTAATATGTTATATTCTTTCATTATTTTACCTTCCATTATCAAAATTTAAATCAGCTAATCTTTCTCAACTTTATTATTAATAAAATCCTTAGCAAGGTTATATATATCATCCGGAGAATATAAATAAATGCTGTGTTTACCTTCCATAGTAATCACATCTGATATTAAAAGTTGTTCTGCAAACTCCTTATAATCTTTATTTTTCTGCTTTGTATATTTCGAGTTTTTATTTTCTTCAGTAATCGCATCTAAAAATAAAATAGGTGTTTCTGTTGGTATCGGTAGGGCAACTGATTTTTTACCATTTTCGTATACCTGTAACAATTCTTGTTCCATATTGTTATTAAAAAACTGTTTATATGAAATGGCTTTAAATACTTCTTTTTCATCTTCAGTTAAAAAAGACTGTTTAATTACTTCGGGATTAAATGTTAAAGAAGGAAAGAGTCGATGAAAACCCATTTTCGATAAAAGATTCATTCCTCTTACTGTTAATGAATCAACTAGGCTCATTTTATGAGTTACATATTGTTTTGGTAAACCAATATCTAAAGCAATGATTCCTTTCACTTCATTTGGGTATTTTTGTGCCCAGTAAATAGCTTCTAATCCAGATAAAGAGTGTGGGACTAATATATATGGAGGTTTATTTCCACTCTGAATAAGTGAGCTTCTAGTTTGTTCTAATATAGTATCAATATTTCTGTTATCGTTAAAAACATCACTGTGACCATATCCAGCTCTATTAATTACAGCAATTTTATTTTCTTTTGAGAATTTACTGTAAAGACCTTTCATTTCATATACAGGAGCAGCTACCCCGGAGCCGGGCATAAATACATACGTATCCTCACCTCTACCTTCGATGTAAACATTAATTTTTTTACTATTAAAATCGACTAACGTACCTGCATTTTTAATTAGTGCCGACTCTTTCTTTAATAAATAATTATGATAGGTAAAAATCGATACGGTTACTAGTATCATAAGGATAATGAACAGAACAAATAGTTTTTTTAATACTTTAAATATTTTTCGCATAGAATTCTCCTTTCGATTGATATTGAAAGGATATAATATAAAAATAAATTTCTAATAAATTTTCTAGTAATTAATTTTCATGATTTACCAAAGAGAAACTAGGTGAGATGATTATTGGATTGCTCACTGAAAAAATACAATATGAAAAATAGAACAATGTTGTAATTACATTACCACAATAATACAATTTCTAATGGATTTTTTTCACAAAAAAACCCATTAGATAATAAAAATCCAATGGGAGATAGCTATACAATGTTTATTCTGTTGAATATCTTATCCCAAAAATGCACTTGAGTATTCAACTACACCTGAAACATTACTAAGTGCGTTATCACTTAATTCTAATGCCATAAATGCCTCATCTGGCACTTCAAAAGGTGCTTTAATTTTCCATGTTGATGCTTTTTTAAATCCGAATTTCGGATAATAGTCTGGGTGTCCTAATACGACAACGGAATTGTAGCCAAGTTCTTTTGCTTTTTCTAGTGAAGTGTTTATTAAAAGCTTGCCAATGCCTTTATTTTGATATTCAGGTAATACAGAAACTGGGGCAAGTGCAAGAGATTCTGAAGATTGATCCTCGTGGATTATATTAATCTTTGTTATGAGAATATGCCCTATAACCTCATCATTATCAAGCGCGACAATAGATAATTGAGGGATAAACGCATCCGATTTTCTTAAACGACCTACTAGCTCATGTTCTGTTTTATCACTAAATTCCATGTTCCCAAATGCTTTTTGTACAACATCTTCTGTAACTCTATAATCTGAAGATTGTTCTTGTCTAATTGTTATGTTCATTTTTACAACTCCTAAATACATAGCTTTTCTTATATAGACCTTTAGTTTAGCATAATTCTTATAGTGTTCAATCTGTATGTAAGCGGTCTTGTTTATAAAACACATTGCATTTGATGAAACAAAATTGTTCGCTTTTTTTATAAAAAATTATAGTTTTCAGTAAAAGGTGCTCACTTATCAGAGCGCCTTTTTAGTATAAATATTTCACAATAGGTCATAAATAAAATGCGTGGATTAAATGACTCGTTTTGCAACCTAGGAGTGAGCCGTAATGAAATTAAACATACTTTTGGAACATGTAGATAAAGCTGTGAATTCACATCTTCTTGATATTGATGTAGATATAAAAGGAATCGCGACAAATTCTTCTTTAGTACGTCCTGACGACATTTTTGTTGCAATTCCAGGTTTTCGTGTAGACGGTCATCAGTTTATAGATGCCGCTATTCAAGCGGGAGCGAGTGTAGTGGTTGGAGAGAAAGACTTGAAAGACTTGGTCGTACCTTATGTTCGAGTATCAAACAGTCGTTTAGCACTAGCACAAATGGCGTGTCAATTTTATGGTAACCCTTCACGAAATAAAATTGTAATTGGAATTACTGGCACGAATGGTAAAACCACAACTACCTATATGCTTAAGTATATTTTGGAAAACTGCGGAAGATCGTGTTCTTTATTTGGTACAGTCCAGAATGTTGTTAATGGAAAACCCTTACCTTCTGTCAATACTACCCCCGATGCACTAGAACTTCAAAAGCAAATTGCCATGAGTGAAGATGAATTTATCATAATGGAAGTTTCATCACACGGTCTATCTCAATATCGAGTAGAGGGTGTGGAGTTTGATTATTGTTTATTTACAAATTTAGATAAAGAACACCTTGATTATCATAAAGATATGGAAGCTTACTTCTCTGTGAAAGCAAGCTTGTTTGATCAATTAAAGCCAAATGGATTAGCTATTATAAATCAAATGGACAATTGGGGGAAAAAGCTAGCAGATCTCTTAACTTCAAAAGGGTATCAAGTATTTTTGGTAGGCGACCAAAGTTACCATGACCTACAAATCATTCATTTACAGTCAGGTATATCGACAGTTTCTTTTAAAGGAAATCAAAGTGTGGAATTAAGCCTCAACATATTAGGCAAACATAATATCCTAAATGCTTCTATGGCTTTTTTAACTGCTTTATTGATAGGTATTCCACAACAAAAAGTTGTTTATGCATTAGAAAAATTTCCGGGAGTACCCGGTAGATTTGAAATGCTACAACATCCTAATGGAGCTACGGTTGTAATAGATTATGCTCATACAGCAGATGCTTTTTATCAATGTCTTCAAACAGCAAGAGAGGAAGGAGCTAATCGTGTTTTTCACGTCTTTGGGTTTAGAGGAGACAGGGATAAGGAAAAAAGACGGGATATGGTTAGTGTTTCCAAAGAAATAAGCGATGTTCATATTCTGACATTGGATGATTTGAATGATGTCCCTTATGAAGAAATGGAGCAGGCTCTCTATGCATTAAGAGATGGAGGCTATGTCATTTCTGATCGAACAATAGCGATAAAAGAGGTATTAGAGCATGCCCATAAAGGAGATTGGGTTTGTATAACAGGCAAAGGGGCAGAAGATTACCAACAAAAATTTCGTTTGCCAACTGCCTCTGATAAGGAAACAGTCGAGTTTCTTTTTCAACAAATTGATCAAGAAACAAATGGAGGATTTGAGCCGCTTCATTAATGGAGAATCAACAACTTGAAAGAAATTGATATTGTTAAATGCAATTGGAATTTGAGGTATAAAACGAGATGCAATTTTCCTAAACGATGTAAATATAAGCTTTCTCAAAAATTAAATAATTTTAAAATATTTTGTCCAAAAATGTATAACGCATCAACTGAAATAAATAAACTTATTAAATTTAATTAGAGCATGTTAAAAACTCCTTTTGATTGAAATTTAATCAAAAGGGGTTTTTTATTTATGAAAATAATTATAATGTGTATTTGCTAGTTTTAATATAAATAATAGTTGACTAAAGCCACTTTCTAATTTAAAGTAAATTTAAAATTCAGAATAGGATGAAAATTTAGAAATGAGCGAAAAAATAATACAAGATATAAAAAAGTTTAATCGTTTTTACACACGTCATATGGGTCTTTTTAATATATACACTGATGAAAGTCCTTATTCAGCTACGGAAGCATTAATTCTATTTGAAATCTCCAACAAGAAAGACTGTACAGCAGCATATTTATCAAATTATTTTCTATTAGACAAAAGTTATATTAGTAGAATTCTTAAACATTTTGAACGAGATGGTCTTATAGCAAAGAAGCTTTCTGAATTGGATCGTCGTATTCAACATATAGAGCTCACAGATATAGGAGAGGAGGCATTAAAAACACTTGCTGATAAAGCTAGTAACACTGTTCAAAGTATGATTGATAAAATTTCTGAAGAAGAAATCGAAATCGTAGTTGAATCGATGAAAAAAATCGAAGAAATATTATATTCAAAAACTCAATAAGGGGGAGCATCGTTATATGAAAAAAAGCATCTTTGTTTTATTAGCATTAAGTTTATTGTTAATGTTATCTGCTTGTACTGAGGGTACGGCAGGGACGAGTAATTCAGGTAAAGAAGGTAACACTTCCTCATCAAAAAAAGATAGCCTTGTCATTGCATTTGAAGCCGATGCTGGAACTTTAATGGCAAATACAGACGTTAATTATGTAACTGACACACAAATTCGTAATGTCTATGATGCCCTTATTGGTCGGGATGGTCAATCTGGGGAATTCGTCCCTGAGCTTGCTGAAAAATGGGAAAACGTAGATGAATTGACTTGGAAATTGAATTTAAAAGAAGGAGTCAAATTTCATAATGGAGCTGATTTCGATGCCAATTCAGTCAAATTCAGCATTGACTACATCTTGGACGATGCGAATAAATCATTTTATAAATCTCGATGGGTGGACGTGAAAGAAGTGAAAGTTATTTCACCGTTGGAAGTTGAGATTAAAACAAGTAAGCCTTTCCCAGGCATAATTCAACGTATTGCTGAAGATTTACTAATAATGGAACCAGGCTATGTTAACGAAGTAGGAACGGAAATAGCAGCAAAAAAACCAGTAGGAACTGGAGCCTATAAATTTGTTGAATGGTCTAGAGATAACTACTTGAAATTAGAAGCTTTTGAGGATTATTGGCAAGGGAAACCACAAATTAAGACATTGGAGTTCCGTTATATCCCAGAATATAGTTCACGTTTATCTGCTTTCTTAAGTGGAGAAGTAGATTTGTTTAAAAATATTCCAGTGGATTCAGTTGCGAAAATTAAAGGTGACGATAAATCGAAAGTAGAAGAAGTTGCATCAGCACGTATTAATTACCTTGCTTTAAACACTTTTTTTGATGGTCCACTAAAAAATGAAAAAGTTCGTCAAGCATTAAATTATGCGGTGGATGTAGATGAATTACTCAATTCGGTTTTGAATGGCCATGGGACAAAAATGACAGGTCCGCTTTCAGAAATAAATTCAGCCTACATTGAAACCAAAGGCTATGATTACGATAAAGAAAAGGCAAAAAGCTTATTGAAAGAAGCAGGATATGAATCTGAATCTTTAACTTTAACGTTGGATACACCAAATGGTCGTTATCCCATGGACTCCCAAGTTGCTCAAGCTATTGCTGCTCAATTACAGCGAATTGGTGTGAAGGTCAATGTTCAAGTGAACGAGTGGGGAGCACATTTGGAAAAAATAAGAAATAGAGAAATGGGTGACATGTTTATTCTAGGATGGGGTCCAGCATTCGATCCGCAATCTACAATTGAAGATCTCTTCACAAAAGTTGCACCGTACAGCAGTTTTTATGACAAAGACATTGAAACAAAAATTTATAAAACAACCGCTTTGTTTAATGAAGAGGAAAGACTTGATGGATTTGCTGAACTTCAAAATAGTTTAGTTAAAAAAGCTGCTTGGGTTCCTTTATGGCAACAGGCAGACTTATATGCTGTCCGAAAAGACTTGAATTTCAAAGCTCGAGTGGATGAGAAAATGCAAGCGTATGAGATGTCATGGAATTAAAAATTCTATTATTAATTGGACGAATTAAGAGGGATTTGTTGTTTCCCTCTCTTTTATTAAATAGGTAATAAATATTTATCTGATTTAAGGGGGTTGAGTATGCTTGATTTTATAATCAAAAGACTGATTCAAGTAGTGGTTGTTGTTTTATTAGCGCTTACAGTTGTATTTTTTCTAATACGTTTATCTGGTGACCCAACAGCTTTGTTCTTACCCCCAGATGCTTCAAGGGAACAAATTGAGGAATATAGAGAAATGTTGGGGTTTGATCGTCCAATATATATTCAATATGGGGAATTTATGGTGAATGCGGTACAAGGTGATTTTGGGCAATCTTTACGTAGTAGAGAAGATGCTCTACCACTTGTATTGAGTCGTTTACCTGCTACATTTCAGTTAGCAATATCAGCATTAATTCTTTCCTTATTGATTGCCATTCCGCTAGGAGTACTTTCTGCTTATAAAAGAAATTCAGTTTTTGACAGAATTAGTGTCGCTTTAACTGTACTAGGTCAAGCTGTCCCAAGTTTTTGGCTAGGTCTAATACTCATCTACTTTTTTGCTGCTCAACTTAACATACTTCCTTCAGGTGGTGCAGGTTCAATAGTACATTTGATTCTTCCGATGATAACTCTAGCGGCTTATAGCGTAGCAAGGTTTACTCGCTTCACTAGATCCACCATGTTGGATGTGTTAAGAAAAGATTATATCCGAACTGCGAAGGCTTCCGGGGTGCCGACTACTCGATTAGTGGGGCGATACGCACTTAAAAATTCACTAATTCCAATTATCACGTTGGTAGCGCTTGATTTAGGTACCTTGCTTGGTGGGGCTGTTATTACAGAAGTCGTTTTTGCATGGCCAGGGGTTGGAAGGTTATTAATGCAATCCCTTATGAATAGAGATTTTCCAATCGTACTTGCTGGAGTATTTATCGTAGCCCTAATTTATGCAGTGATTAATTTCATTGCGGATATATTGTACGCATATGTTAATCCGCAAATTCGAGTAAAGTAGGTGAGTGAATGACAGTAGATTTTCCAAAAGTACCTCATACAACAAAGATACGGAGTGTTAGAAAAAATAAACAATCGGCAATAACAGCGTTTTTCTTAAATCTAATGAGAAGTTGGACAGGAATTATTGGATTTATCATTATATTAATCTTGCTATTAATAAGCATTTTCGGTCAGTGGATTGTTCCTTTTGATCCTCTTCTTGCAGATTTCAGTAAAAAGTTGTTACCTCCTATGACTGGAGGCCATCTGTTAGGAACGGATCAGTTAGGAAGAGATATATTTTCTAGAATAATTATGGGAGCAAAAATATCCGTAATTATAGGTTTAAGTACTGTGCTTATTGCTGGTACATTTGGAACAATTGTTGGAATCATCTCAGGCTACTTTAGGGGATGGGTTGATGTTGTATTAATGCGTATTGTTGATGTCCAATTAAGTTTTCCTTTTATTCTATTGGTTTTAGTAATTAACGCCATTATAGGATCAGGTCTTCGAAATATCATTATCTCACTAGCAATTGGAGGCTGGGTTATTTTTGCCCGTGTCATTCGGAGCGAAGTTCTTGCATTACGTGAACAAGAATTTATAACTGCATGTGTGGCAACCGGTGTTTCAAAATTTGGGATATTGTTCAAACACATTCTTCCTAACTTATTTACACCAATTATTATCCTGTCTTCCCTTCAAATTGGGACTTATATTATTGCAGAAGCCTCTGTAAGTTTCTTGGGTTTTGGTGTTCAACCTCCAGAACCAGCATGGGGCAATATGTTGAATGAAGGTAAGGATTATATTTTCAGTTCGTGGTGGCTTATCACATTTCCGGGAATCGCCATTATGATTACTGCTCTGGGTGTTAACCTTTTTGGAGATTGGCTCCGTGATACATTGGATACGGAATTGAAGGGTGAATAGCAAGGAGGGATGATTGTGATGGAAAAAATCTTGCAAGTAAAAGACTTACGTATTCAATTTAATAATGGCAAAGAAAATATCCAACCTATAAGAGGTGTATATTTTCATGTGAATAAAGGAGAAACCCTCGGGATTGTGGGTGAGTCAGGATGCGGGAAAAGTGTGACATCCCTATCTGTTATGGGACTTCTCCCTCATAAAACTAGCGAAATTGTTTCTGGAGAAATTCTATTCAATGATAGAGATTTATCGAAATTAACTGAAAGAGAGTTTCGCAAACTACGCGGGAATGAGATTTCAATGATATTCCAAGAACCCATGACTTCCTTGAATCCTGTATTTACAATTGGTAAACAACTGAGCGAACCTTTAAGGCAACATAAGAAGATGTCTAAATCTAAAATACGAGAAACGATTATTGCAGTTTTAAAGCAGGTGGGTCTTCCGAGAGCTGAGCAGATTATCGATGAATATCCACATCAATTGTCTGGAGGGATGAGACAAAGGGTGATGATTTCACTTGCTTTGTTGTGTCAGCCTAAGCTCATGATTGCAGATGAACCTACAACAGCTTTAGATGTTACGATACAAGCCCAGATATTAGAGTTGCTGAAAAATATTAAAAGAAAGAATGATATGAGTTTAATACTGATTACCCATGATTTAAGTGTTGTTGCAGAAATGTGTGATCGTGTAGTCGTAATGTATGCTGGTGAAGTGGTAGAGGAGGCAGAAGTAAATGAATTATTCGATCAACCTTTGCACCCATATACCCAAGGACTTATACAATCATTGCCATCAAATAATAAAAGAAAGAGTAAACTGTTTTCCATCCAAGGACAAGTACCAAAACCCTCTGAAATTAAAGAAGGTTGTGTATTCGCAAATAGATGCCCATTTGTATTTGGAAAATGTTTGACAGAAACTCCTCCATCTTTTCAAAAGGGAAAGCATATTAGCAAATGTTGGCTTCAGGATCCAGAGGGAATGGAGGTGAAGCGCATTGGAGAATCAAGTACTGTTATCAGTTAAGAATTTAAAAAAGTATTATGAAATTTCCCAGGGAATGTTCAAAGAAAAAATTGTAGTAAGAGCTGTGGATGATGTGAACTTTACGGTAATGAAAGGGGAAACCTTTGCATTGGTGGGTGAGTCTGGATGTGGTAAATCAACAACAGGCAGGGCGATATTAAGATTGACTGAACCAACTGATGGAGAAGTTTTATTCAACGGAACAAATTTAGCTTTATTACCGTATGAGAAAATGCGCTCTCTTCGAAAACATATGCAAATGGTATTTCAAGACCCATATGCTTCACTTAATCCGAAAAAAAGTATCCGTCAAATATTGATGGAACCATTAAAGGTTCATAGCAAATTTGACAAAAAAGAATCTTTACAAAAGGTTATTTCGATACTTCAGATAGTTGGATTATCTGAGTATCATTTGGACCGGTATCCTCATGAATTTTCTGGTGGTCAAAGACAGCGAATTGGGATTGCACGAGCGATGATACTTCAGCCAGATTTTATTATTGCAGATGAACCAGTATCTGCTTTAGATGTATCAGTACAATCACAAGTAATCAATCTGATGCTCGAGCTACAGAAAGAATTTGGCTTAACTTATTTGTTTATTTCGCACGATTTAAGCGTTATTCAGCATATGACTGACCGTGTAGCAGTTATGTACTTGGGTAAAATCGTGGAGATTGCGAAAACAGAAGATTTGTTTAATAATCCGAAGCATCCATATACCCAAGCCCTAATATCTGCAGTACCGATAACTCATCCAAAAGAAAAGAAAGAAAGAATTATTTTGAAAGGGGATGTGCCTAGTCCGGCAAACCCGCCATCTGGATGTACGTTTCATCCAAGGTGCCCATTCGCAATGGAGATATGCAAAACAGAGTTACCAGATCAAACTGAATTTGAAAAAGGTCACACGGTAAATTGCCATTTATATAGCCAAAACAAGGGGGAAATTACGTATGCTATTAGCCATTCCTAAGTATGAATTTAAAGACCGCCAACAAAAGTTTTTTGGGAAATTAGTTGAAAAAAATTGTGATGCTGCGATCGTGTTTTCAGTAACAGATATCTTTTATTTAACTGGTTTTCATTTCCACCCAACTGAGAGACCAATCGGGGTATTTATAGATCCTAACCAAAATGTTCACTTATTTGTACCTGCTTTGGAGCATGAACATGCTGAAGAATACGGAGTTGTAGATTTTGTTCACTCATATCCGGAATATCCAGGAATTAAACATCCAATGGAGTACTTAAAGGAAGTATTAAAGGAGTACGGATTTGAAAATAAAACAGTAGGCTATGATGCTATTGGGTATGGTTCATCAATGGGCTATCGTGGTCAGTCGGTTGATGCAATAATTACCGTCAAAGAATTTGTAACATTAAAAGGTGTTATAGAGGAAATGCGTTATATTAAATCTAAAAATGAAATTGAGCTAATTAAAGAATCTTGTCGTTGGGGTAATTTAGCACATCGATTATTGCAAAAGTATACTAAAGCCGGATTGAGCGAGATTGAGATTACTAGCAGAGCTTCTATGGAAGCTACTATGGCAATGATTGAAACATTAGGGCAAGAATATAAGCCTCACGGAAATACTGCTTATGCTATTTTCAGAGGCCAAATTGGACCACAATCCGCATTTCCGCATGCTGTAACTCAAAATATTGTGCTGAAAAAAGGTGATACTTTAGTAACTGGAGCTGCTTCTGACGTCTTTGGTTATACGAGTGAATTGGAGAGAGTTATGTTTGTAGAAGAAGCAAACAAAGAACAAGAGAGATATTTCCAATACATGTATGAAGCACAAGAAGTGGCGTTTTCAGCAATAAAACCTGGTATACCATGCTCCGCAGTTGAAGAGTCGGTTCAAAAATATTTTAAAGAAGCTGGCATAACAGAACTAACCAGCCATCATACAGGTCACAATATTGGATTACTTGGTCATGAAGCACCATTCTTTGATTTAGGAGATCATACGGAAATAAAGCCTGGAATGGTATTTACTGTGGAACCTGGAATTTATGTAAAGGGACTAGGAGGATTCAGACATTCAGATACGGTTCTTGTCACTGACGAAGGTATCGAAATGTTAACATATTATCCTAGAGATTTGCAGTCTCTAATTTGTTGATATTACTTTACACTTGGCCATGTTTTGGTCAAGTGTTTTTTTACAATCTATATTCAAAATGCTGAATATACGTCCATTAATCATTTGAATAACTGACGGTTAACATTTGAAGTGTGCTATTCACTCAATTTTCGTGGTACAAAACAAGTAGTGATACATGAGCGATATACATGTCATTCCTATGCAACTTCTAACCTGATAAATTCCATCTCAAACAGAAATAAACTAGCAATTTCTCCGATTCCACTAAACACTTAACTACTGTGATTTCATTATAATTCTATAGAGTTTTTATGTTTTTTCTACAAAATTTTATAATTATCTGTTTAATTACCATTATTGAAATACTTCCAAAAACATATTTTTTTATAAAAACAGGGATAAATTACACTGAAAAAGGTGTATAATGATAAAAATTTACTACATAAATAAAAATTCAACAAATTATACTTATTTTTGTAATAAAAAGTGGGGTATATTTAATTATAAAGAATAAGTATTTATATTTGTTAGAGTGTAAGTTTACTTCATTTCTATTTTTTGGAGGAAAAGAAAGATTATAAATATATATAATTTTATTAAGGATGAAATAAATGAGTGAAGTTTTATTATATACGAGTGTAACCCTTTCGATAATCATTACGATTGCTTTTGGAATTGAAAAAGTCTTTGAGAATAGACTTTTTCAGATGTTATGCTTAGGTTTAATTTTTATTATAGGAATTCTGGTGTTGATTAATCTTTTTATAGCCAAACAAGAAGGATTATCGAATTTAATTCGTAGTTACTTTGTATTAATGCTAGCTTTTTTATTACTGAATTTTATGTCTGCACTAGTAAGTGTGAAGCGTGCAATCATTTGGGGAACCTTATGGATCTTCATTAGTTTTGTTTTATTAATATCTTCATAGAATAAATGAAGCAAACATGATGATATATAACATCATAACTTGTTTATAATGTTAATCATTTACATAGAAGCGAATTAGATTAAATATTGAAAATAATCACAAAATAGGTAGGATATTAGTTCTTATTTCAAAACTTAATTATTAAAAATTAACAAATAAAACCTTAAGGTATTTACTTTTCAATTAATGACAAATTATCATATCCTTAATCCAAATTATTTATGATAAATAATTTAAAAAGTTTATTTTTAAAATAATGGGGTATATTATAAACCGAGAAGTAAATTCAGAAGGGATGATTGTAAATGAAAAATTGGAAAATGGCATTAGGGGTACCACTTTTATTTGGTATGTTGTACGGTTGTGGCTCTGATAAGGCAACAGATGATACGGGTGGCACAACTGTTAAACAAGAAGAAACGGATACAAATACAAATACCGACACAAATACAAACACTGATACAAATACTAATACGGACACTAACAAAGATACGAATAACAATGGACAAGCAGGTACAACTCAAAATTTACCTTATAACTTTGCTGAGTTTTCGTTAGATGTGGATTATTCACCGACAGAATCTTATGAAGTTGATTACGAATATGAAACTACGGGTGTGGAAGTTGAGCTAGATGATGACCGCAATAATGTAAAGCTTAGAGGCGACGAAGCTTTGGCTAAGTTAGAGCCTATGTTTAAGAAGCTTAAATTTGATGCATCTACACCAAATGATGAAGTAATCGATCATGTGATCTCTGTCTTTGGCATAGACAAAAACTATACTTCGTTTGAACTTGAAGTGAAATTCGCAGATGGAACAGAGAAGGAATATAATAAAACAAAATAAGCTAAATTAGAAAAGCTTCACAAGTTTTTTGTACTTGTGAAGCTTTTTTTTGTGGGAAAATGGGTGCCGATCTCAATTTTGAGTGCATAACGAATTTATTAGTCATAAAAGGAAGTGTCTCCTGTATACTAGTTAGAGGAAATATTATACATAGAGAAACTTGATAAAGGGGTGAATAAATGGAGATTTTAGCGATTCTACCGGTTTTGTTATTTTACATATTACCAATTGTATTTATTATTTGGTTTGCAGTGAACATGGTGAAATTACAAAAAGAAAAAAACGAAATTTTGCGAACTATTGCGAAAAGGATAGATAATAAAGAGATATAGTGGTGTTGAGGGCTCCTTTTTAAGTGAACTTCTAATTTATATCAAATCTCCTGTTTCTAGGGAACATACAAGTAATAAGAAAAAAAGAGCCAATTCATTCTAATTGAGCTCTTTTTGTATAAGGCAAAATTAAATTCAAACGAATTTTTTGAAGTATCTAGAAAGTAGGAATCTATGATGTTACCTTACTTATATATAGTACTTGTGGTCGTATGTATCTTTTTTGTAATTCATAACATGGAAAGAAGAATTGGAGGAATCAAGTTTCTTATAATTATCGCATCCTTGTTTTTAAATATACTTAGTTTAATAATACTAGATATATTAACATTGAAAAATAACAGGGAAGGGATGTCTGGTAATGGAAATCCTGCTATAATAGTCTACCCTTTTTTTCTTCCATTGCTCTTGATTTTTCTTTGGACATGGGTAGTTATAATATATAAGGACTTTTCCCTTAAATCGTTGTCAAAGGTAAATAAATATTTACTCGGTGGTTTAAGCGTATTAGTTGTCGGATTAATTTGTGGTGCAACTTTTATGGGAAGTGCTTTGAAAGAACTAGAAAATACACCGCACCATCCGTTTAAAGGAGAATACGGATCAGTGATCAACATATATACAAATGCGGTTTTTTTCAATGGTATTACATATGGAGTCTTAGTGTTAGCGGTATTTGTCGGAATATTACTTTGGGTTAAAATACTTGCAAGAAATACTAACGAAGGAAATAAAAATATTTAGAATATTAGAGTTCCAGGGAATCAACTACGCAAGGCTGATTTGTTTCGTGATCTACTTATCTTAACTGTATACTTCCTGTATTGGAATAATGCTACAATAGCCGAAAGCTCCTTGCCATTTTTTATAGCAAGGAGCTTTTTCTCGAAATTGTCTTTATTGATTAACTAATTGAAATATCTACTCTTCTGAATTTATAAGTACTTGTTTTTTCGATTTATTACGAGACCAAACTACTACTGGAATCAGTAAAAGAGAGAGAGTACTTCCTACAAAGGAAAGTGTAGCATAACTAGAACTTGCTACGACGATACCTGACATTACTCCGGCAGATGCTCCAGATAAGGCAATTAAAACATCTACTGTCCCTTGTGTTTTTGCACGAGTAGTAATAGTAGTGGCATCTACAATAAGTGCTGTCCCACTAATAAAGCCGAAGTTCCAACCCATTCCAAGCAAAACTAGCGCAAGGATTAGGAACGGCAACGAATCTCCAGGTGCAAGAGCTGCTACTGCACCAGATGCTAGCAGTGTGATAGCAGCAGCAATGGCCATCGTGATACGTCCCATTTTATCTACTAGTATACCCGTTATGAGAGAGGGGAGATACATAGATCCAATATGAAAGCCAATTACCAAACCTATTGCATTTAACCCGTGACCATGGTGCCCCATATGTACTGGAGTCATAGTCATTATTGCTACCATGACTACTTGTGTTAAAACCATTATTGTAGCTCCAACTATTATGCCTCGCTTATTCGCTGCTTGAACCGTAGAATCTGTATTTAAATTATTACTAATATTAGCGTCTTTAGCTTCTGCAATTGCTTTTGCTACGATGAAAGGATCTGGACGAAGAAAAATCAGTAGTACTAAGCCTGCTAGTATAAAGGCTGCTGCACCAAGTATAAATGGGCCAGCTAATGGTGGAATACCTAAGGAGATGGCCACACCTCCCATTACGCCTACTAAATTTGGTCCAGCAACCGCACCTAATGTTGTTGACACCATGGCTATACTGACCGCAGTTGCTCGTTGAGAAGAATTTGCTAAATCTGTACCTGCATAGCGTGCTTGTAAGTTAGTCGCTGTGCCTGCACCATAAATAAGTAATGAAGCAAAGAGCAGAATGATGTTATTTGTAGTAGCAGCTAGTATTACCCCTAATGCCCCAACGCCTCCAGCTAAAAAGCCAGTTGTGAGACCCATACGGCGTCCAAACCGTTGAGTTAAGCGACCTACAATTAGAGCTGCACTTGCTGAACCTAAAGTTAGGAATGCTACAGGCAATCCTGCAAAACTATCTGTCCCCAACATATCTTGAACTAAAAGTGCTCCAACAGTTACTCCCGCAGCTAAACCAGCACCACCAAATATTTGTGACATAACAATAATGAATAATGTTCTCTTATACAATTTTCGCTGTTTTTCTGGAGAATCAATATAACTTTGTAACCACGAAGCTTGGGTTTTTAATGCTTTGGAATCGTTATCTTCAATAGCCAATACAAGTCCGCCTTTCAATAAATAGAAATTAATTCACATGTTTAGTTGCGAATTCATATTTTTTTCGCAGTCTTCTTTCAATACACTTCGACTATATAAGATATTCTTCGGATTTAACTATATACAAAGCTTCTTATTTTTAAATAGGGTTATTTAACCACTCTAGTGTTCTTCTAGTTTATAGGTGATAGAGTAATTAATCAATAATTCAGTAAAATTTGGAGTTCAATCAATTAAAAAAATAACCCTTTGAATAAGAACAATGCTGTACACCATATAAAGATACTTGAGCATTTATTGAAAACATTCATCAATGTACCTGAGCTATCAAGTTTTTTCATCGTTGCACCTGCTAATGTAAGACCGAAAAACCAACACCATGACACTGCAATACAAGTAACCGTAAAGATAATTTGTTCCATGCCAGCGTATTTTAATGCACTTGTCCCAATTACACCTACTGTATCTAAAATCGCATGTGGATTTAATAATGACACAGATAATGCAAAGATGATTTGTTTCTTCATCGGTAAGCTTTTTCCTGTCTCAACTGTTGCCGGTTTAGAAGTCCAAATTGAATACCCCATATAAATTAAAAAAATGATTCCAACACTCATTAACCCTAAGCGTAACCATTCAAATTGCAATACGATGGCAGATAAGCCAAACACCGCAAGTACAATAAGCAAAGTATCACAAAGTGAAGCAGCAATAGTCGCTGGTAGTGCCTTCAATAAATTTGGTTGCGAAGCACCTTGCGAGAAAATAAAAACGTTTTGTACACCTAAAGGTAAAATAAGTCCAAATGCTAGTAAAAATCCATGTAATATAGCTTCCATATCAAAACTCCCTTCCATTACAACTTTACCTATGTTAAAACTAAAGGAAAACATCCAATTGGTTGGTTTTTAATCCAACCAATTTTGTGAGAGGAGAAGATCATTTTGCAATGGAAACCAAAACGACATTCACAACTATCCCTCCATAGCCAAATCGTTGATTGGATAACTTCTCTTATACAACAAGGTGAATGGACGATAGGGATGAAGCTACCACCTCAAAGAAAGTTAGCTGAAATGTTGGATGTGAACCGCAGTACAATTATTCAAGTATTGGATGAGTTAAAGGCTGATGGGTTACTTGAAACAAAAAGAGGTGGGGGTACTTTTGTGGCTAATAATAGCTGGAATGTCCTACTAAATAAATCACAGCCCAATTGGCAAAAGCATATTCAAACGAGTATTCATAAGCCTAATTACCATACAATTCAACTAATCAATGAATATGAGCAAGATGCATCTATGATACGGTTAGGTACTGGAGAACTGTCTCCTGAATTATTGCCAACCAATTTACTAGAAGAATCACTACAATCCATGTCACTTAATGCTCGCGATATAGGTTATTCAGAACCGAAAGGGAGTAAAAGACTAAGAATGGTATTAAGTGATTATTTGGGTAAACAAGGTATTCATAAATCTCCTGAAAGTATTTTAATCGTTTCAGGTGCGTTACAAGCACTTCAATTAATTTCAGTAGGTTTACTTGAACAGCAATCCATTATTTTTCAAGAGCATCCTTCATATTTAAATTCTGTTCACCCATTTCAATCTGCTGGAATGCAGATGGTATCAGTACAAAGCAATGAACGATTAGCAGAAACATTAAAAGCTTTAAAAGGAAAAAGACAATCTCTTTTCTATACTGTACCAACATTACATAACCCTACTGGAAAAATAATGTCAGTGGATGAACGCCATCGATTATTGGACATCTGTAGTACATTGCAAATCCCTATCATCGAAGATAATGTATATCAAGAATTATTATTTGAGGAATCTGTACCCTCTCTAAAATCATTTGATCAGTCAGGACAAGTTTTATATTTGGGCAGTGTATCAAAGACTTTAAGTCCAGGACTCCGAATTGGCTGGGTAGTCGCGCCTGAACCCGTTATCAATCGACTCGCTGATATTAAAATGCAAACTGACTACGGCTCCAGTGCTTTTTCACAAGAAATCGTCGCACATTGGTTAGTGACTGGTTTATATGATCAACATCTTGGACAATTGCGCCAACAATTACAACAGCGTGCTTCATTTGTTGAAGGGGTATTAGAAAAAGATTTTAAAGAAGTAGCAACATGGGCGAAGCCAAAAGGGGGCTTTTATATTTGGTTGCGATTTAATGAGCCTATAGTTAATAAAGCATTGTTTTTAAAACTTATAAAGCAAAAGGTTCTTATCAATCCTGGCTACATATATGATCCTAATGATATGCATCATATACGTTTGTCTTATGCATATGCTTCATTGGCTGATTTGCAAGAGGGGCTGGCTATATTGTTATCCAGTATTAAATGACATTAATGTCAATTGAAATTGGGGTTTATGTGATAAAGTTTTTACTTTTAAAAATGAAAATGTACTTAGGAATAAAACAACATTTAAAAAGCAATCTCATGTTGAGGTTGCTTTTTTGTATCACTTAATGATATATTACTTTTAGATATATCATTAAGTGATATATATGGAGGTGCTAAGTTGAAGTCACTTGAACAATTAACAGATCCAGTATTTTATATTATGGCAGCATTGGCAAAACCAAAGCATGGCTATGCAGTGATGAGTTTAGTGGAGGAAACGACGAATGGCGCTTTTGTCATTGGACCTGCTACTTTATATACGATTATTAAAAAATTATTAGCCGAAGAATTGATAGTGCTACATGACGCATCAGATTCTCGTCGTAAGGTATATGTACTTACGGAAAAAGGGAGAACAGTTTTAGAGAAAGATATTGAACGACGCAAAATAATGCTTAAATTAGCGGAAAAAGAACTTACAAAGGGGGACTAAGTATGACGAATATGAAATATATGATGTCTGGGGGATTAGCGTTTTCCGAGCAAAAGGATATGCAAAAGCTACAGAAGAATGCACAAAAAGGATGGCATTTAAGTAGTTTTGCAACACTTGGTTACAATTTAGAAAAAAAAGAACCAGAGGATGTACAGTATAGTATTGATTATCGTAAGTTAGAAAAAGTTGAAGAAGAGGAATATTTTGAATTATTTTCTACAGCCGGTTGGACACATGTTTGTTCAAGTTATGAAATGCACATTTTCAAAGCTTCACCTAATATAAAACCAATCTACACTGACGTAGAATCTAATATTGATAAAATTGAACGTTTAGCTAGACCAGTTAATATTTCCACCATTTTTGTTGCACTAATTGCTATGTTATTTTGGGTAATCATGACTTTTACAAATAGTCCGTTTCAGCAAATAGGTACCTGGTTATTTATTTGTTCATATGTATTACTGATGCCGATGCTTGGGATGCTAGTTGTTCTCCAATATCGTAAGTGGATTAAAAAGTGTTAAATGTAGTGATGAGTTGAAATGAAGTTTGTTAATTTAACTTTTTAAAATGGAATGTCAGATTAATATTGAACTTATTTTAAAAAATAGCTATTTTTAAAACTTCATTTCCAATATTAAGTAGTTTCTAAAGAAAGGAGCCTAAATGGCTCCTTTTTCTATACCTAGAATAAAGATTAATGGATATAATTCCCTGTTTTATTGTAAACTAATTATTAGCTGTATACATTTATGCTTTTAGGAGGAATTATGAGAAAAATCACTTTATCTAACGGGAAAACAGTTGAGGTAGAATGCTTAAGTTGTGCAATAACAGGAGGGCTTATTGAAATAGATGGTGGTGTATTAGTTGAAACAGAGTATTTTCATGCGCATCAAGACGTCGCATATCCGATAGAGGGGTTAGTTATTTTAGCATCGAAACGCCATATTAAATGTTTGGATGAATTAAACGAAGAAGAAAAGATTGATTACATAAATTTATTATCTAAGATTAGAAAAGCACAAAGAGAAGTACTAGGAATAGAGCATGTTTATTACTTTTACAATGAAGATACTACCCATCACTTTCACACTTGGATGGTTCCTCGCTACGAATGGATGAATGAGTTTGGTCGCTCGGTAGAAGCAGTTAGACCTGTTTTACTACATGCAAGGAACGAATTAAACAATGATGAAAATGTAAAAAAAGTAATTGAAGGAATAGATGCGTTAAAAAAAGAATTGAATGTATGTTAATAATGAATTGTTGAAGCATTATCATTCAGAATATTAGAAGACCTTGGTAAAATATAAAATCCGACGACACCTGATTATTTATCTAATGATTTTATTTGTTTAATAAAAAACAAAATGGACCGTCCGAAAAGGGTTAAATCAGCCAAAAAGAATTAAAAAAACCAAGAATGTTGTTAAATCAACATTCTTGGTTTTAATATTACTTTGAATACGATTAAATATTCTATCAGTTTTTTTGCTGTACAAGTATTTCAATTTTAATGAAATTCCTTGCAATGTATTGCTGAATGATAAGAAATAATGCGCCAATCGTCCAGTAAAGTGGCAATACTGCTGGGCTGCTGAAGCTAAATACGGTAATCATAATAGGGGAGAGTAAACCCATAAAACGCATTTGTTTTTGTTGTGTTTCATTCATATCTCTAATTGATAATTTAAACTGAATATAATAAAGTAAGCCTGCTATAAGTGTCATTACAATATCTGGCGTCCCTAAGTTAAACCAAAGAAAGCTCTGTGAGGAAAGGGTTTGATCTCCTCTAATGGCATAATACAACGCCATTAATATTGGTGTCTGAATTAATAATGGTAAGCAGCCAATATTCAGAGGATTGACATTATGCTTCTTATATAATCCAAATATCTCTTGCTGAAGTTGTGCTTTTTCTTCAGCATTATTAGTGTTCTTAATCTTATTTTGTAAAGCATCCATTTCAGGTTTTAAATTTTGCATCTTTTGTTGCATTAATTTTTGACTTTTATAATTTTTGAGCATTAAAGGTAAGAGCAAAAAACGAATGATCATGGTAATAGCAATGATGGCAAGGCCATAGCTACCACCAAAGTGTTTTGCAAAAAAATGAATAATATTAATGAATGGTGCAACAAAATGGTCATGCATAAATTCTGAGTTGCTAGTTCCGCTATTACCTTCAGAACAGCCTGTTAAAACTATTAATGTTAATAAAACAAAATATAAACGCCAAAACTTAATTTTCAATTATAGTCCTCCTTTTGATTTACAAAATGCTTATAAATCAAAAGGCATGTTCTTCTATATTATCTTGATCCGTACAAATACATTTAACTAGCCAATGTAAGATAGGAGGGAGCCATTTAACAATGACTTGTGAAGTATTAGATTTCATGTCCAGTACTAAATCGTCGGTACTTTGATGCCAAGAGCAATTATCGTCTAAATGTATATAGAGCAGCATAGAACTAACAAGTATAGGAATAATTAAATACATAAAATCTATGTAATTCATAAAATACATCCAATCACTTATCAGACCAATTAATAACTCCATCTCCACATGTATCCCTCCCTCGTAGCATTGTTTGGTTAATTGTTTAACGAATTCACCATTTTATATTATTATAGATAGATTGTGCATATTCTAATGAAATAATATACTTTATCAACTGAAAAATCTAGTAAATGCCATTGTTATTAATAGGTGAAAATAAAGTTATTACAAAGCAACTTAATATAACAATCCAGAAATACTCAAACGAATCGAATCGTTAAGAGAGCAACAAGCTCAAGTTCCAACTATAAAACAGATAAAACGTGATATGGATGAGAATATTAAAGCACTCTGTATACTATTTGTTCTACAATCGGGCCATATTCTAGAATGATTGAAAGAACTATACTGGATATATCATGGAATAGTATTTTAAGGCATTACAAATAAGTAATTGATTTTTGAAAATTAAATTGTTATAATTTTCTCAATACTTTAGAAAGGAGTGAGCTTAAGCAATGACAAATTTCATGAAGATAACCTTGGAAATTAAATTTATTGCCTCTCACTCATACGGATTAAATTAGTTAGAAATTGGTTGATTTGACCTATGATTAGAGCTTGGGCAAATAAAAGCACAGGCTTTTTTGTTTTGAATTAAACATTTTGAGCCACAGGGTTATTTAATATAATCCTGTGGTTTTTTGTTTGATTTATTTAACGAAAATTTAATTTCAACTGGTATTTTTGAAATTTTAACTGAAGGAAAGTTAAACAAAAAATGATGCTATTAGAAAAATAAGGAGTTGCTGTTAATGTTGAAATTAAAATATCTTTTTGACAATTCGGATTTAGCAGAAATGATATTGGGGAACTGGGAATTTGATCAAGAATCTATTGATTTATTTAAATATTATAGAATATCTTCAAATGCAATTTATCCTTTTCAAGCCCAGGGCAAGACACAGTTTTTAAGATTTTCTCCAAAAGCAGAGAAATACCGAGAAAATATTTTAGCAGAGCTGGATTTTATTTCTTACCTCCGTTCCGAACAGTGTGGTGTTTTAGAAACAGTTGTTTCAAAAAATGGGGAGGAACTTATTGAAGTACAAACTCCATGGGGCGAATACTTTGCTTCTGTATTTAAACGTGTAGCAGGTGTACAGCTTAACAAGACGGATTTAAATGATATCATCATCTTCAATCATGGAAAGGCATTAGGAAAACTTCATCAGTTATCTAGTGAGTACAAACCTATTAATAACAAACGATGGTCATACAGTGATGTATTAAATTGGATTCATAATATTCTAATTGATATTCCAAATGAAACATTGGCTTTAATGGAAACAAAATTACTACAAGACTATTTTGACTCTATTCCTATTACAAAAAACAATTTTGGACTGATTCATTATGATTTTGAATTTGATAATGTATTTTTTGATGAAGAGTCTCAATCTTGTAACGTTATTGATTTTGACGATGCTATGTATCACTGGTTTGTAATGGATATTGAGCAAGCACTAGATAGTTTGCAAGATTGTATTTCAGCTGAAATGTTTCAGCAAAAAAAACAATGCTTTATGGATGGGTATCGTACTGAATATGAACTTTCAGATGATATGATGTCTCTATTACCAGCTTGTAGACGTTTTGCCAATTTATATGGTTATGTTCGTATATTAAGATCTGTAGAAAAAAGGTGGGAAAATGAACCTGAATGGTTAGTAAGTTTGAGAGAGAAATTGATAAAGGCTATGAAAAATAAATCTTCTAGTTTTGGAATGGAAATTTAATTTTAGGAGTTTGCTTATAATTTAAATACTTATTCAAGAATAGGGCACTATTGTTGAATAACCTAAGATTTTTAAACGACTTTATTGTTATACTGTTTAGTAAAATGATGTATCTTGCATCAAAAATTAAACATTAACCCCGTCCTAAATTTAGAACGGGGTTAAGCTTGTTATATACATAATCTGGTAGCTAAAGTAGATTTATACAGGTAACTACTACTGTAAGAAAATATATTAAAGTAAAAACATCAGTTTTGTTCAAAAAATAATCAAAACACAAATTGTTATGGGGATTTTTTTATACTATGTTTAATATTATAAAGAATTAAGATACAGTTATATAGAGGTGGTAACATTGATAGTAGTAAGTTCATGTTTGGCAGGATTAAAGGTAAGATATAACGGTACACATAGTTTAGATCATAAAATTCATAAACTAATAGAAGAAAAAAAGGCTGTAACTGTATGTCCTGAACTATTAGGTGGCTTCTCAACACCAAGAGAACCTGCGGAAATAATAGGGGGCAATGGGGAAGATGTACTGGACGGAAAGGCTAAAGTAATTGAAAAATCAGGTAGAGATGTTACAGATTTATACATAAAAGGTGCTGTTGCTACACTTAAAAAGGTACAGGAGCTAAATGCAACTATGATTGTCCTCAAAGAATACAGTCCATCATGTGGTAGTTCAATGATTTATAATGGACAATTTGAAAATGAAAAAATTGTCGGAAATGGTGTTACGACTGCTTTACTAAGAAGAAATGGATTACAAGTTATTTCAGATGAACAGTTTTCTAAAGTTAAGATTGAGGTATAACAAAAATAATAATAATCAAGAATTAATAGCTTTGATAAATTAAGAAGTCATTTGATAAGTAGGGGAATATAATGAAGAATCTAGAAGAAATTTGGGCCAAAAGATTCCAACAATATTTAAAAGAACTTTTTAAGTACCTACGTTTTGTTCTCGCTACAAGTTATATAGCTATAATTATTGCTGGGAGTTTTGCTGTTGCTTATTATATGAAATGGTTACAGGTGGTTCCGCATGATTTCCCATCTGAATGGCTAGTATCAATTGTTTGTGGGATACTGTTATCAATTAGTAGTCCGACAACATTAATTCGTGAACCTGACCAGGTCTATTTTTTACAGCTAGAGTCTAGAATGGATAGCTATTTTAGAAAAGCGCTGAAATGGACATACTGGTCGCAAATTTTCCCTGTACTAGTTTTGTATAGTGCTGCAATTCCTCTTTTACTTAAAGTAGAAAGTCCAACTTTATGGAAAATATCTTTGGGATTATGTGCAATATTAATTTTAAAATATATTAATGTTCAAATTGAGTTTTCAAATCACCGAAAGAAGCAGGGGAGACATCACTTTATAAATCGCTTACTTCGGATGTCACTTTCAATTATTATTTTGAAGCTAGCAATCGAGGGTGAAATCATTTTCTTCTTCATTTTTATTGTAATATTAGTAGTATATGAGAAACAGGATAGAAAGAAAGCTATATTTGAACCTATTCCGTTTGACTATTTTTCAAAAATCGAAAGTGCTCGAATGGCTAGATTTTATCGATTTGTGAGTTATTTTACAGATGTGCCTTTTTTAAAAGAAAATATTAGTCGAAGAGCATGGCTCGATTTTGCGACTAAGCTTATACGTTACGATCAAAAGAATACTTCTCTGTATTTAATAGTTCGTACTTTTATGAGAACAGATGAGTCCGTTTATTTATGGTTAAGGTTAACGATTATTTCAGCTTTTATAGTAGCTTTTGTAAATGTACCTGTTGTTGTATGGATGATTGTAAGTGCATTGTCATTTGCAACGATATATCAAATTAAACATATGTTCATTTCACCCAAGGGTGTTAGAATGAATGCTTTTTATCCGATCCCAGTAAGTAATCAACAAATAGCTGTCAACAAGCTATTGCGTTCATTGATGCTTTTACAAAGTAGTATTGTTTTGTTAAGCAGCTTTGTACAATCAGTTTCATTTATTAGCTTTATACTAATACTTATTATAGGGCAGATGACAATTCGTTTTACTGGAACAAAGTAATATAGCGATATTATTGGTCGGAAAAATAATCATAAAAAGAAGCTCAATTCAGTTGACTGAATTGAGCTCTTTCTGTAATTAATAATTCGGACGATTATTATTTTGTTGTTGTTGTGTATGAATAGCTAGTAGACGTTGCTTTAATTCGCCTTCCATACGAGCAATTTCAATTTCAGCTGCTTTTCGTTTTTGACGTCCATCAGCTTGGATTTGAAGCGTTTCTTCGATTGTTTGAAGGAGGTTTTCTTGTGTTTTTTTCAAAGTATCGATTTCGATGAGACCGCGTTCGTTTTCTTTTGCAGTTTCAATCGTATTTACTTTGAGCATTTCAGAGTTTTTTAGTAACAAGTCATTCGTTGTTTTGGTAACTTGTTTTTGTGCTTCTACGGCTCTTCGCTGATTGTTTAAAGTAAGAGCGATGGCAATCTGGTTTTTCCATAAAGGGATAGCCGTCATGATCGAAGCTTGAATTTTCTCAGCTAACGTCTGGTTCGTTTGCTGAATCATCCGGATTTGTGGCGCAGATTGAATTGTAATTTGACGAGATAGTTGTAAGTCATAAATACGTTTTTCAAGACGGTCCACGAATTGAGCCAAATCATTTACTTCTTGTACAAGCATTTGGTCGTTAGCAAATTCTGCTTTTTGACGTAATTCAGGTAAAAGCTTGGCTGTGATTTCGTCTCGTTTAAGTTCAGCTGCAGCGATGTAAACATTCAATGCTTCGAAATACGTTTTGTTTTGCTCATATAGTTTATCAAGCATTTGCACATCTTCTACTAAACCACGTTTAGAATGTTCCAATTGAATGCCGATGCGGTCAATTTGTGTGCTAAGTTTTTGATATTTTGTCATCATTTCCTGGATTGGACGAGCAATTTTACCGAAAAGTTTGCGAAGACCTGACTTTTTATCTTGAGATAGTTCTTCAGGATCGATTTCAGATAGCTTATCCATCAATTCTTTTAAGACATCACCTACGGGACCAATATCTTTACGTTGTACATGGTCAAGCATTTGATGTGAAAAGCGTGAAAGTTCGTTTTGAGCATTGGCACCATAAGTTAAAATGGATTCATAGTTGCCAACTGGAATTTGAGAAGCAAGTTGTTTCGCTTTCTCTTTATCCTCATCCGATAATCTGTCAATTTGTTTGACGGGCATGTCCTGAGCAGGGGAAGTAGATGGTGCTTTCGCTAGTTCTGGCTGCATATCAAACGGATTGCTAAGTAGGTCGTCCATTGATTTAACTGGTTCAGGTGAAGATGGATTATTCGTCATATAAATTCTCCTTTCGAGCTAGCAAAGGTTTGTTTTTTTGCGTTGAGATCTGAGCAAAATCTAGTTCCATTTTTAACTCTTCTATATCAGATGCTAAGACCGCTCGTAGATCTTCTTGCATTGTATGATTTAAGTCTTCTAATGTATCACGTGTTTGCTGAAGAGCAATATGAACATCTATGTCTTTAATCGGTTGCGTTGAGAGTAGGGCATATTTCTCAGTCAATTCAGCAGCTGATTCTAGATGGGCATAAAAGAAATCTTCGGCTTGATAAAATTTCTTAGGGTTTGTCCGTACGATTTGGAAAATCCGTTTTGCTAATCGATTCATTTCAAATAGTTGTTTAAAGGCAGAGATAGAGCGAACCTTTGTGTAGTGTCGATTTAAGTTTTTAATTTGAGCTTCAGCTAACATCATTTGTTCTTTAATGTGACGATATTCTGAGCGAGTTATGCCTACCATTTTCAATTGCTTTCTTACTTGAACTTTTTTGACAATATAGGCTGTTGTAAAATAAGTGATTAAAGCTAAGCCAGAACATTCAAGAAAATTCAGTTTAAAAGCAAATAGAAATACAAACCACATGAAGAAAGAAAAAGGGATTGTGATTGCATATCTTGCTAGAAAGTGTCGGAAATTGAGCATTATAAATTCCTCCTTAAACACCCTAATATTATGTACGAAATAGATACAAGAAAGTTTCACTTTATCGTACAAAAAAGAGTCGGCTTAATCAATATCCGACTCCATAGAAGTATACCTTTTAAATCATTATGTAATTCAACATGGAAACTATTATTTTCCGATAGTGGATTAACACCACGTTGTAACATATTGAAGAAATAGGTCGTCTGCTCATTAGTGCCCTCTATAACAACTTCAATTTACTAATGTTCATTTATATAGCAGTTACCCTTCAAGCCGATTACTATAGATTTTAGTTTAATGAAAAATCAATAACAGTAACCCTGTACTTTGCCAGTATATACCAATGTGCTCGCTTTTTCATTCTAATGATTCCAAAAAAATAGAAGTTGTAAGCCGGCATTTACTATATTGTCGGCTTACTTATATTTATATTATATTATTGAGCGTTCTTTTTCCAATTTTTCAATGAGTTCATTAATATAATGGAGTACTTGTTGAGATGAGCTTTCAACCTCTTTTAATGCTAATTCAGCATCGGAGATTTTACCTGCGTTATAGGAAACAGCAGCTCGTTTTGCAGCTTCATGAACTTTTTGGTGATGTGAGTCTAACTCGATATAGGCTCTTTCTTTCCCGAACCTATCGCATGCTTTTTCAGATGAATACCATTTCCCTAGTCTGCAATCTCTATGTGAAGATACTTCACTTTCTTCGATTCTCTCTAGCCCTAAGAACATATTATAGACGCGCCATTTCCATAGAATGTGATCAGCTTTTGATAATTGTAATAGGGCATTACTTGAAAGTTGTACATTATTATTTTCAACTATACTTAATCTGAAATGATTAATCTCAGCACCTAGTTGATGGATGCCAGCTGAAGTTGCTTGTCCTAATTCGCGAATATCATCTTGCAAATCAGAAATTTGTACCATACGATGAGAGACTTCATCTATTGCAGCAGCTTGTTGTTCTGATATTGCAGCTGTATTTGTTACATCTACATTAATTTCTTCGATAGCTTCTACGATTGAGGAAAGAAGGGGGAGAGAATCTTTTGCCTCATTTGTTGCTTCTTTTATAATAGTTGTTGTTTGAGAAATCGATGTAGCTACATTACTTGAATAACTTTTTAAATGTTTTACGTTTGAAGAGACTTCTCCTAATGCTGATACAGTGTTTTCAGCGAGCTTACGAACTTCTTGAGCAACAACAGCAAAGCCCTTTCCGTGTTCACCTGCGCGAGCTGCTTCTATAGAAGCATTTAGAGCAAGAAGATTTGTTTGATCAGCAATCTCTTTTATTAAAGTTACTACATTCTCGATATCATTGACTCGTTTTTGTAATTCACTGAATGATTCTACAATCGATGTGAAGGTTTCTTCCGTTTTGAAGATTTCATTTAATGCTAAATCAATGGTGTTTTTACTATTTGTAGCATATTTGACAGAGTCAGCTGTTTTTTCAGAAATACGGGCGGATGTTTTAGCTACTTCAGTAATGGAAGCAGTAATCTGTTCTGTTGCAGCAGTGGATGATTGAATTTCTTCGTTTTGACGATCCAAACTATATACAAGGTCTTTCATATACATAATTTGTGAGTTCGTATCCATTAAAGCTGAAACTTCACTAACTGCGTGTTCAATCATTCGTTCTGTCGCTACCTCAAATAATAGTTCTTGATCGATATTCACAGCAGCTTGAAATGAACGCATCAAGTCGAATGCTTTGGCAGGTTTGTACCCAAAGTTATACAATATGTGTGTAGTGACATAAAAAGCAAATTGATTGAAGATAACAATGGTTTTACCTGGTTCAAATTTATGATGTCTAAATAAGTAGAAAAAACGAACAGTTTCATCTACGTACTTTTCATCTCTAGGATGTAAAAAGAATGCATTTAAGTATTTTTCTATATATTGATTAGAAATTGGATTATGTTTATCTGGCGCAATTTCTTCTAAGTATTTTGTGAAAATATCACGCATGGAAGGTGTACATTCCATTAATTTTGAATATAGCTCTTTTAAGTTTTCTTCATCTGCTTTATGGAAATTATTAAATGCTAATGTATCTTTAAACCTCCCAACGGTATTGATATCAGTTCCTCTTTGAAGAAGCTGAGCCATTTCCAATTTGGGTCTAATAGTAGCAAACATCCGTATCCCCCTATGTTAAAATGTTGTATTTTTATAGTAATTTTATCACATTAATAGTAGGGAATAAAGGCACAAAAAAAGGTTTCGGTAGAATATACAAAATACAAATAAAAGGATTTGAAAAATATGTATAAAATAATTTATATGAAAGCGGATTATGAGCCGTGGTGGCAATTTGAAGGTTGGGAAGAACATATTATTGAAGAAAATGTATTTGAAATTAAAGAAGAAGCAGAATATTTTTTGATTAGGACTTTACAAATTTTCAAAGAAAAGTATGATCACGACGCTAGTAAAAAAGAACGATTCTGGGCATTTTGGTCTGATGATGAAGTTGGGTTTTGTGAAGCTTGTGATGAAGATATTCAAACTTATCACGGTATTATTTGGTTAGATGAGAAAAATCAACCTTAAATATAAGAATATTTACCAAAAATCATGAACATTCATTGACAAAACTTCCAGCTGTACGTATAATTATCTTAACAATTGAAATTGATTAACCGCAACTCGCATTCACATATTCCATGAAGTGATCGGCAGTAGTTCGGTACTTTATGGAATATGTGAATTTTTGATTTCGGTCATTAATTGCATATTGTCTACATTTATTTTTTTGGAGGTTTTCTCACATGAAACAAGGTACAGTAAAATGGTTTAACTCAGAAAAAGGCTTCGGTTTTATCGAAGTTGAAGGCGAAAACGACGTATTCGTACACTTCAGCGCTATCCAAGGTGATGGCTTTAAAACTCTTGACGAAGGTCAAAAAGTTGAGTTTGAAGTAGTTGAAGGTAACCGCGGACCACAAGCAGCTAACGTTACTAAACTTTAATATTAGCTAATAAAAAGGAATATCTTTCGGGATATTCCTTTTTTCAGTTCTTCGTTATGTAGATAATATGTATTCTTTGAAAAATATGTAATGGAAAAGCTTCTGTTGCTAGTATAAGTTTAAATGAGTGAAATAATACATTATTACAAATTATTTTTGGGATAAGATTTCTTAGGATGTTTATAGTACCGTACAAGCGATAGTCTATAATAAATCGTACTTAACATGTTATACTAATTTAATCAAATAGGAGGTGGCGTTATGATTAATAAAATTGGACAAGTAATGCTATATGTAAATGATGTTGAGGCAGTTGCAACTTTTTGGGAGGATAAATTAAACTTTGTTGTTCGACAAAAAAGCAACGAACCATTATCGGTAGAACTTGCACCTACTGAAGACAGTGAGACTAGCTTTGTTTTACATGATAAAGAATTTATAGCTAAGATGAGTCCAGAATTGCATTTAGGTACACCTTCTATTTTGCTTTATTCAAATGATCTTGAAAAGGACTATCAAATTTTACAAGAAAAAGGCGTAAAAGTAGGAGCAATCGTTGAATTACCTCATGGAAAAGTCTTTAACTTTGCAGATGTTGAAGAGAATTACTTTGCTGTAATTGAACCGAAATAATTCCTAACTAAACACCATTTATACAATAGAGATGTGTATACTAAAATTAGTGGGATCATATCACTAGTAGTCAGGATTCACGATTTTATCACATTATTGTCATGGAACCGATAAATCTTGACTTCTAATAACCTATAAAGACGAAAAACACATATTAGCTAATATGTGTTTTTTCTTTTTATTGATGGACTAGTTAATAAGAGCTTAAACGAAGTAATCAGTATTTAATGGAACAAGATAAATAAGACAAGCAAAACGATTTCGTGGCCCGGCTCGTTTATATGGAAAATTTTATTCAATACATACACTTTAACAATTGTTTCAAGGCCTATTTTTTGTTAGGGTAATTTTTTCAATACAGCACGTACAGGACTTCCATCTGCTTCAACCAATGGGAGTGGGAGGGCTGCCAACTCATAATTACCTGGCCCAATATCATCTAATATAAGCCCCTCTAAAATGTGAATGTTATGACCGGCAAGTTCATGATGGGCAGACAATTCTTTACTTTCAAGTGGATCTACTGAAGGTAAATCAAGGCCAATAAGACGAACACCAAGTTCTGAAAGATATGCCGCTAATTCTGGTTGGATATGAGGAATGGTTTGTGGAAAAACGCTTCGATTCTTCCAAGCATCTGTGCGAATTAACAGTCGTGTCACGCCTTGTAGATCAAAATTGGATAATTCATTGACGCCAATGCTAGTTTTGTTTGATAAATGGATAACGCGTGCATTCCCTATATATAAATCGAGATCCAGATCAATTACTTTTTTTCCGTCGTTATCAAAATGAAAAGGTGCATCAATATGAGTACCAGTGTGTAAACTCATATTAATTTGACCTACATTGACAGATCCACTGTCATTTTTACTCCAGTTGACTTTGTATGAAAATGGAGTATCCCCAGGCCATACTGCAACGTTTTCATCAAGTCGTTGTGAAATATCTATCCACATACTCATGCATCTTACCTCCATCTCTTTTGGCTATTATTCTCTTTGAAGTTCATTTAATAGAAAAAACTACTTTATTTCTTCTTATAGTTTTGTTCTTAGACTCCATAGTTCTGGGAAAAATTGTTGGTCTAGTACTCTTTTTAAATATGTAACACCCGATGATCCACCAGTACCTTGTTTATGACCAATAATTCTTTCTACTGTACTTACATGATTAAAACGCCATAATTGCTGTTGATTGCCAATGTCTACTAACTTCTCGGCCAATTCATATAAGTCCCAATACTGCTCGACATCGCGATAAACTGTCAGCCATGCCTCTTCGACACTAGTATTTGGTTCATATTTTTGTGAAAAATCCCTGCTAATAGCTTCTTGATCAATAGGTAATCCACGTGCTACAAGGGCATTAATCGCAGCGTCATAAATACTTGGCTCATGAAGGGCCTGCAGCATTTGCTCAGATAGTTCTTTCTGATGTTGATAGACTGATAGCATATGGACATTTTTGTTTCCTAATGCAAATTCAATTAAACGGTTTTGATAAGATTGGAATCCAGAAGATTGACCTAGTTTATCACGAAATTCCATGTATTCAGAAGGTGTCAAGGTTGAAAGAACACTCCATGATTGAATCAATTGCTGTTGAATTCTCGAAACACGCGATAACATTTTAAATGAGGGTTCCAGCTTATTTTGGCGTATACACTCAGTAGCAGCTGCCAACTCATGTAAAATAAGTTTCATCCATAACTCACTTGTTTGATGGATAATGATGAAAAGCATTTCATCGTGATGGTCGGAAAGTCTATGCTGACTAGATAGAATCTTATCAAGGTGGAGATAATCTCCGTAAGACATCGATTTTTGAAAATCGGTTTGAATTTCTTTCTCTAGCCCAGATTTTGTTTGTTCATTGTTTTCTTGATTCGTCATTCTGCGATCCCCTCACTCTTCATATATAAATTGCTTCCCATTATTCTAATCTATTTTTTCTTCACATCTAGAGATTCTTCCACTACAATGATTAGCATTTCTTCTATTCGAAACAAAAAAGGAGACAAGTAAAAATAGTAACGGAGGAATCTCGAATTGAAGCATGATTTAGAAATTTGTAAACTGTCCTTTGGTGGATATCAAGTTATGCAATAACTTCTCGTTCATTCTTGAATTTTTCATATTTTTTTTCTGACATGATATTTTTAAGTATTTGTACCACTTTCCAAACTTCTGCATAGGAAGTATATAGGGCAACTGGAGCAAGACGAATGATGTTAGGTGCTCGGAAATCCGGGATAACACCGTTTTCTTTCAATGCCTTACAAATGCGTGCAGCTTCTTTATGCTCTAGGCTCACATGACCTCCGCGACGTATGTCTTCTCTAGGAGTTCCAATGAAAAATCCCATGTTTTCCAACTCGAATTCCACTAAATCTATTAAATATTGATTGATTTTTAGAGATTTTTCCCGAATATTCTCGATTCCTGCTTCTATGAAAATATCTAAAGACCCGATCAAAGGTGCACAACTTAAAACATGAGGTGTTCCGATTTGATAAGCGCCCGCAGATTCAGCAAGTGTTAATGTATGTTCCATATCGAATTGTTTATCTTTTCTAGACCCGAACCATCCAGCCAATCCAGGCAACGTTCCAAAATGTTTTCGATTTACATATAAGCCCCCAACAGCACCAGGACCGCCATTTAAGTGTTTATAATTGCACCAATACGCAAAATCTACACCCCATTCACTGAATAAATGCGGAATTGCACCAATAGAATGACATCCGTCAAATCCAATCATGATTCCTCGTTTATGAGCTTCCTCAGTTAAACGTTTCATATCCAATATTTGACCACTGCGATACAGGACTGTAGGCAAGATGATTAGAGCGATGTCATCGGTCATTGCTTCGATAATGTCATCCTCATCAAGAAATCGGCCATCGCTACTTTTCACACGAATGAGATTGGTTTTCGGGTCGTATCCATGTATAGATAGTTGACTTTGAAGAGCATAAATATCAGTCGGAAAAGTTAGTTCATCTGCTAAAATTTTTGTGCGAATTCCTTCCGGCTTATAAAAAGTAGCTACAAGTTGATGCAGATTTACAGTTGTAGAGCCAGTTACAATAACTTCCTCATGAGATGCGCCAACTAATTGTGCCATCTTTCCGGCCAATTTCTCTGCCATGTAAAACCAGGGATGATTTCCTTGAGTCCATCCGTCAATCCCGTATTTTTTCCAATCCTCTAATGATTCCAAAAGAGTGCGCTCAGCTCTTTTCGAAAGTAGTCCCAATGAGTTTCCATCCATATAGATGGCATCTGGCTTTAAATAAAACTCTTCTCGAAAACTTTTAAGGATATCTTTCTCATCCAGTTGTTTTGCGTAATCCAAAGTGTATTTTGAAACCATATTGATCCTCCTAAATTGGTTTTCCTGAATATTCCAGAGAATCGTACCAAAGAATATGACACAATGTCAATAAGTTAATTCAGAAAATTAATAATATTAAATCATTCGAATGTTTTTTTAAACAAATATTTTTGTTTTGAAAGATTTCCTTTATGCTAGAGGCTAAGGGGGAATAGGAATGGATAATCGTAAAGTAGGGGATAAACGACATTTGCGCTCAATTATGACACGTCAAAAGTTATTAGAAGTTGAAAAGGAAATTTTTCTTGAAGAAGGTTTTCAAGCTGCGGTTATTTCTCAGATGATCAAAAAGGCAAACATCGGTTATGGAACTGCTTATGTTCATTTTAAAGGAAAAGAGGATCTTTTAATTGTATTAATGGAGAATATCATGGAGCAATTTTATGAAATTGCCGAAACTTCTTTCTTTCCAAAATCAAAAGACGAAGCAAAACATATGATAAACAAACAAGCAAATGCATTTTTGAAAATGGCAGAAGCTGAGCGTAATATGATGCAAGTTTTTGAACAAGCTATTGGAATATCAACGGTTATATCAGATAAATGGAAAGCAATTCGGATGAAGTTCATTCAGCGAATATCAAAGGATGTCGCCTATGCACAGCAAAATGGACTGGCAAGAGCTGAACTAAACCATGAGCTTGTAGCAAAAGGGTGGTTTTTCACAAATGAAATGTATCTTTGGGAAATTGTCCGTAACGAACATCAAAGTTCTATCGAAGAAATTGCTCAGACCATCACGTCAGTTTACTTTGAAGGTTTGTATTTGTAACTATATTAATGATTCTATATTTGTTAGTTCGAAAAAATCCAGTTTTATTGAAAAGGGGAGGGCTAATAATTGTTCCTTTTCGCCTCAGTTATCATTTTATTAGGGGTTTATTTTTCAGTGACTTTCACTAAAAATCAATCTTTAAAAAAGAAATATATTATTTGGGGATTAGTTACAATGTTCATTTTCACACCATTTGTAGGATGGTTAATTAGTATAGCGGTGGCAATAGCTGTTGGTGATGGATTCGCTGGTGTAGGTATGATGATGCTCCTTTTACCAACATTTTTTATAATAGGGTTAATTCTTACATTGATTGGTGTTTTCAAAAAGAGCGTTGTTACTCAACAAATAGATTAATGATATTTTATTTATTGGCTCTGTTTAAATTGATTGTTGTATTTAATCAAATTAATGAGCGTATTCGAGATTTCATTCTCAAATACGCTTAAATTTCGAATAGCGAATAATCAATAATCTTGACTGGTTTACGTTTATTCGTAAGATTTAAAGTGCTTTAATTGATCTGTCGAAAGAATCGTCCCATCAATTGTAGAATGCTCATATGGCCCAAAATGGTCTTTATTATGAGGGAAAAAAATATAGACGACATTTGGTTCATCTGAAAAAATAACCTTTACCCAATAGCTTGGAAGACCTGCAAAGTGCCATTTACATTCAATGGATTGTATAACTTCCTTCTGATAAGACATATCTTCTATCAAATAGTTTTCGATTCTTTTTTCATATAGTTGCTTTTTGATTAGGACTGTACAAAATGGAGCAAGCAACACAATGACTAATGCAACAATCAAAAACTTTTTCATTTGATACCTCCCTAAACAATTTTGCCCAATTATTCAATTAGAACAACTTCTTCTCTTTATAGATTTCGACAAACATTCCCAAAAAACCTTGTTCAGCTTTCATTTTCCTAAAGGTTAAAATGCAATAATGAAAGTACGTTATTAACAACAGATAATTTATTGATTTTATTAATAATTTCAACTAAATTAACTTAATTTGTGTATTATGGATATAAGAGGTATTAAAATGTAATTGACTATTAATTTAATTGACAAAGAGGTGCTTAATATAAAAGTACAATTAAAACCCGTAACGAGAGAAAATTGGGAAGAAGCATTGAAGTTAAGTGTTAAAAATGGACAGTCAAATTTTGTGCCATCAGTTGCTGTCTCACTTGCAAAAGTATATATCAAACCAGATGGAGATTCCGTTGAATATATACCATTCGCCATTTATGATAATGAGCAAATGGTCGGCTTCATAATGCATGCTTATGAAGAAAATACGACGGATATGTATTGGATAAACGGTTTTATAGTGGATAACAAGTATCAACGTCGAGGGTATGGTAAAGCAGCTTTAAATGAAATGGTTCAGTGGATTGCAAATCGTTTTGATATTTGTAAGGAGATACGTTTAACAGTCCATAAAGAAAATACAAATGCACGACATTTATATGAACAATTCGGTTTTTTGCTTACAGGAGAAGTGTATGATGATGAGGATGTTATGTATCTACCTATTAAATAGATATAATCTATAAAATAATAAGGTGGTTAGAACTAATGGTGAATAAAAAAGGCGTTATTGTAATGACGCTCATTTCTGCAATCCTTTTTTGTTCTTTACTAGTCATAAGTTCACTTACACCTATCTCTGACCTGGGCCCGAATGCTAATAAATTTGGCTCCGTAGGTATGTGGCTAGGAATGGTGATGATATTATTCTGCTATCTATTACCTGTAATTCTATTCGTAGCAGGGATAAATGCGATGAAGTTTATTATGGCAATACTTTGTGGCTTTGGCATTTTAATATTTACGGCTACAATGGGAACAGTTTTAGTTTTAGGATTTGTTCAAAATATCGTTCCTGAAATTTTTGTCGTTGTAGCGATCTGTTTTGCTGCAATTATAGTTAATATTAGCTGGTTTTTTGTAGCCTTCGACCAAAAAAGGTTGAACTAACTATTTTTAATAATTAAAAAGTTTATAGAATACATTAAAAGGGCCGCTTACTCTTAAGCTGGCCCTTTTAATGTATTCTAACAATACCAATTTACTTATATTGTAATTATAACATAAAACTTTTTGAATAATAAGACTTTAATTATTGGGGTTTATAATATACCATAAAATGGAATATGAATAAACTGATAATGGAGGAGAATGATGATTTTTGATGAGCTTATTTACAAAAGACCAGACATGGTTGAATTTGAGGATAGGGTATCGAATCTATTAGAAAGGTTTGCTAGAGCAGAGTCATATAACGAGCAATTTAAGATAATTGATAAGATCAATGCAATTAGAAATCATGTGTTAACAATGCTAACAATAGCAGAAGTAAGAGGTCTATTAAATTCTTCAGATATAAAATATCAGGAAGAACAACAGTTCATCAACAAAAAGTGGCCAGTCTATGAAAAGGTTACAGCGAGTTATTATGAACATTTAATTAATTCATTATTCAAAGGACAAATTATTCAAAAGTATGGAAAACAATTGCTATCACTTGCTGAACTTAATATAAATACCATCAGTTCGGAGGTTATTGCTGATTTAGCATTAGAAAATAATTTGATTAGTGAATATACGAAGTTATTAGCAACTGCAAAAATAGAATTTAAAGGGGAGGAGAGAAATCTTTCTCAATTAGATAAATTTGTAGCTTCCCAAGATAGAACTATTAGAAAGGAAGCAACTGAGAAGAAATATGAGCTAATGGAGCAACATGAAGAGAGAATTGATGAGATTTTCGACTCTTTAGTTCAGGTGAGAACGGACATTGCTAAAAAACTAGGCTATCATTCTTTTGTTGAACTTGGGTATGCAAGACTTTCAAGAATTGATTACAATCAACATGATGTAGCTAACTTCAGAGAAAAGATTTTAAAATATATCGTTCCTATTTCGGAAGAGTTAAGGGAAAAGCAACGAATTAGACTAGGATTAGATACTCTAAAGTACTTTGATGAAGAAGTTCGATTTAAATCTGTTGACACTATTTTAAGTGGAGAGATTAACTGGATAATAGAAAAATTTAAGACAATATTCCAACAGCTTTCAAAGCAGTGTGGAGAAGTTTTCACAACTATGATTAAGAATAAAATGATGGATTTGTCGGTTAAAGAAAATAAAGCACGAGGAGCTTACTCTACTTATTTGTGTGATGAAAAGACTCCATATATCTTTGCTAACTTAAATGGTTCGCGTAAGGATGTAAAAGTTCTTGCACATGAATTTGGGCATGCATTTCAAATGGCTGTTTCTAATCAAAATAATAATATACAAGAATATATAATACCTACTAAAGAAGCTTGTGAAATAAGTTCTATAGCAATGGAATTTTTGATTTGGCCATATGTGGAAGATATATTTGGAGATGAAGCTCAGAATTATAGATATTCACATCTAGAAGATGCTATATATGCAATGCCTTACCGAGCATGTATTGATGAGTTTCAACATGTTATTTACGAAAATCCAAGTATATCTTCTAAAGAAAGGAAAGAGAAATGGATTGAAATTGCCCATAAGTATATGCCTTATAAAACATCATATAATCATCCTTATTTAGCAAAAGGAAGCATATGGCAGCAACAAATTCATTTATTCAAATTTCCATTTTACTATATAGATTACGCAATAGCTCAAATTTGTGCATTACAAATTTGGACAAAAGCTCAAACAAATAAGGAGACCGCATGGAGTATGTACATGGATTTATGTAAACAAGGAGGACAACTATCTTTCCTTGATTTACTTGAACATTCTAATATTGCTTCACCTTTTGAAAATGCTGCATTTGAAAACATGGTAGATGAAATTAAAACGTGGTTTGTTAAACACGAACAATTAGATGGAGTAAATCAAAAATAATCATATAAATGAATAAAGAGCCCATTTTAAATAAGGTCAATACAGGCTCTTTATTTTTTTTGACTCCTATCATACATAGTCTTGATTACCTCTTGTATATTAAAGCTAGAATTATGCTACTTTTTCAAACCCACTCTAAAATTTCAATTCTATTTCCAAAAGGATCGTTTATATAAATTCTAATTGCTCCTGGTAAATCTTCATCAGTAATGAATTTAATAGCATTTTTGGATAAATGGGATTTTAAAGCTTCAATATTTTCTATCTCAAAAGCTGGATGTGCCTTTTTTGCGGGACTAAATGGTTCTTCAATTCCAATATGAATTTGATAGTTAGCAAATTCAAACCAAACCCCACCTCTTTTTCTTAAAAGCTCTGGTTTTTCAATTTCTCGAAAGCCTAGAATATCACCAAAAAATCTTTTTGCTTCGTCTTCTGAACCTTTAGGGGCAGCTAGTTGAATATGAGCAATTGATTTAAATAAAAATGACATAGTAAAACCTCCTTATAATGTTATATTCCCATTTTATCTCAAATTAATTGATAAGGAAATGTGATTAAAATTATGAATATCCATAATATTAACTTATGTTGTTTTTTGGAATATTTATCTGGGAGTCAATAGAAATTAGGAATGTATTATATTAATTATATTTGAAAGCGATACTTACATCATTAAAAGCATATATATTATTGGAGAGAGTAGAAAATAGTGAACACATAAAGGAGATGACAAATGATAAGTGCAAATCAAAAATCCGAAGAGGAATATAACGAGAAAATAAAGTTTTCCGTTATAATCCCTGCACATAATGAAGAAAAGTACATTGGAAAATGTTTAGATTCAATAAAAAAAGCATCACAAGCATATGCAGATCAAATCGAAATCATTGTCGTATTAAATCGATGTACAGACAAAACGGAGGAAGTAGCAAAGTCTTATAATTGTATTACATTAAAAAATAATGATAAAAACTTATCTAAAATTCGTAATGCAGGTGCTGCAATAGCACAAGGTGAAATAATCATCACCATTGACGCCGATACACAGATGACAGAGGGTTTGCTATCGAATGTAGACAAATATTTAGCATCAGGAAAATACATAGGTGGTGGCGTGAACGGGCAGTTTGAAAGGGTATCTTTAGGAATCATCGTTTCAGCAATGTTATTAATTGTTCCCTTACTCTTTAAGTATGGGTTAATATCTGTGGGGATTTTCTGGTGCTATAGAAAAGACTTTAACGCAATCAATGGATTTAATGAAAATATGTTAATGGCAGAAGACGCAGATTTTGCTAAACGGTTGAAAGAATTGGGAAAGAAAAATAATAAAAAGTATGGAACGATAAAAAATGGAATGATCACTTCTTGCAGAAGATTTGATGCTTACGGGGATTGGGGACTATTGAAAAATCCAAGGGTAATCTTAGCTTATTTAAATGGTACTGATCAAAAATATGCAGATAAAACATATTATGAGGACCAAGAAAGATAATTAAAATGGACTGGAAATAAATGTATATCACCTTCATCGTCAAAATATATATTGATAGGGGAGTCATGTAGTTTTGCATGGATATTTAATACTTTAAATAATACTTACCAAATGGTGCATGAACCTCTCTAATACTAGCATATGATATTAATAATATGTTACGAGGAGGAAGAGATATGAAGAAATCACTGGTCATTATGGGAAATGGGAATACATATGTTGTTGATGAATCTCCCGACGAGTTTTATGAAAATTATTTAAGTGAAACAGTAGAAAGCTATGCATACCTTGATTTAGATGACTTTACAACGGTTGCGATTGCACATATCTCTGAAATTGTCGGTATAGAAGAGTAATAATTTTAGCCACATCAACTAGGTGTGGCTTTTTATTTTGAGTTACTTTAGAAAATGGTCTTCTATAACAATTAGTAAATTCTTACTTTAGCTTGTATAATACATATATAGTTCTTGAATTATTTAATAAATTTAAATTTTAATAACTAAAATTATCTAAGGGATGATTGTGATGGAAAAATCTTTTGAAGATGCTATAAAGAATTTAATGGAGGAAATGTTTGATATTCAAAATAAATCAAATGAATTTATGAAGGTACTTATGCATGATGAAAACCTTTCAGAGAATTTAATCCTCTTATTATTAAGACTAAAATTATTCAAACATATGAAAATTACTGAAATCTCAGAAGCATTCATGCTAACCCCTGGTGCAGCAACGAATATGTGTGATAAACTTGAAAACTTAGATTATGTAGAAAGAATAAGGATAAAAGATGATAGAAGAGTTGTAAGGGTTTCTCTTACTAAAAAAGGGGAAGAAAGAGTTGCAGCAATTTTTTCTAAATTCTCAAAAGAAAAGATAGAGGAAATCTCAAGAACTTTTGTAGAGATAAATAAGCTATTTAAAAAAATCGAATATTAATAAAACCTAAAAAACAGATTATTTCTAATCTGTTTTTTATTTTTCGGAAATTGGATTTTTCTTTCACTAAAACCACGTTTAATGGAATCGTCAATGTGTAGTCCTTTTTAAAAATAGTGTTGCTTCTCTAGTTATTTTCAAAGTACTCCTCCTAGTATGTGCTAATTCAATTCTTTTGGCTATTCAAGTAGCAAATATAGCTATGCTTATTCAACTAACCTGCTCTTATAGTGCAAATAAAATAATATAATCCTGCATAATAATTAATGTTTAAAATAAAAATTAACAATCTTTATACGTGTATAGGAAACAGGGGTAAAAAGACACGTTCCTTTTGCCATGGTGTAAATAATCTTGGAGAACAATTTATAGGTCGTGTAAACACTAAGTTATTTTGGAATTTCTTTGTAAGCTAACTTCAAAATGATATCTCTGTGTTGAGGATATTTAAGTAGAAGTTCGTCCTGTGTAAACAATTCGAAGTCTTGGAATTCAAAACCTGGAGAAACCATGCACCCAACTAAAGAGCATACATCTTCCCCCATAACAGAAGATCCAAAGATTGAATGTTTAGGTACTAAAGCTTGAGGAACTTCTCCTTTTTCAAGATTTAATCCTAATTTAATCTCTTCATATTCTCCATTCTCATGAATGATATGTATTGTTAAAGGACTACCACCGTGATAATACCATAATTCATCAGATTTCAAACGATGGAAATGGGAAATATCATTTGATGTTAATAGAAAATAAATACTCGTATAAAGCTTTCGTTGACCTTCAAAAGATACTTGTAACTCTTTATCAGAAGTGCGTTCCTCAGATTGAAAAGTTTCTTTGTAGTATCCACCTTCTGGATGCGGAATAAGTCCAAGTTTTGATACCCAAGATTGTAATTCACTTAGTTTGATCATTTTATATAGCCATCCTTTCAATTCAATATCTAAATATTACATCATTTCTTAAACTCATAGTTAAACTTTTTATTTAAAAAATTTGACAATTAGTATCGTTATTACATATTATATTTAATATATATTTTAGTAATTAAAATATTTTATTTTTGAAATTAAATTGATTATTATTAATTCTAAATAAGGAGAAGAGTATGAAAAAAACAAAATGGATAATCGGGGTGTTGATTTTGATACTAGCTGGCTCTTTTGTTTCATCTAATATGAGTAAAAAAGATGTTGTGAACAAGTGTGATTTGGAAAATGTGAAGAGGATTTATGTTGATGCTGATATTTCAAACATTGTTATTGTCACTGGTGAGCCAATGATGAATATTAAATATACAGGTCAAAAATCTTTAGTTGGAAGTCCTAGCATGGATGTTGTTTATGAGAATGATCAAGCCATTATAAAGATAAAGGCAATTCAAAAAAAGTGGATGACCATAGTGCCTGGTTCAACAAAAAGAGGGGAATTGATATTGAATATTCCTTCTAAGTTATTAGAACATGTGCAAATAAATACGCGAAATGGCAATATAACTGCAAAAAATGTAAGTGAAATTAATCAATTAAGCCTTAGTTCAAGTGTAGGGAATATTAAGGTAGACTCTTTTAAAGGGGAAGACTTAGATATTGAAGCAAAAAACGGTTCTATTAAAATAGGATCTGTCGATGGAACAGTTAATATAAAGAACCAAACTGGCTCACTGAAAGGCTTGATTTTTACTCATATTAAGGGCAAGAACAAGATAAAACTATCAAACGGCAATGCCCACATTACGCTACCAAGAGAGCTAGAGATGAATGAAATTAGCTTTAATATTGCAACTAAGAATGGAAAAATAACAACAGAAAATGATAAATTATTAAACAAAAATATTATAAAGCAAGGGGCAGGAAATCGAATAGTAAATAACATTAAGTCAGATAACGAATTAGATATTTCTGTTTCAGTAGGTCAAATAAAAATTAACTAAATGACTAAAGTTAATTGAATGAAAGAGCTGTCAGATAAACAATACTTTCTAAATATACCGTATAATATGGATGTACTCTTGTATTAAACTATTAAAAGAAGTCATATCACTATTTAGCTTTTTACACAAAATAGAGGAATAGATAAAGATATAACAAATGAAGTAATAGAGAGTACATCAATAATTTTTTTTGAATTAAATTTGAGTGAAGCGTCCTAGTTAGGTCGGTATTGATTAATGGAGGTAGCTATATGAAATACGAAATTATTTTGTTCGATGTTGATGATACACTATTCGACTTTAGTAAGTCGGAAAAGAATGCCTTACATAAAACTTTTGTGGAGTTCGGATTACCTACTGGATTGGCGGATTATGAAGCCACATACAAAGAGATTAGCATGATGTTATGGAGAGATTTGGAACAAGGTCTTATCACTTTACCAAAACTGGGAGTTGAAAGATTTAAGCGATTGTTCCTTACACATGAGCTTGAAATTAATGCTGATAAGTTCGGTAGTGTTTACCTTGGGTATTTGGGCAAAGAAATACATCCTATTAAGGGCGCTGTTGAAGTATGTGACAAGCTTTCAGGTTGTAGGCTGTCTATTATTACAAATGGCTTTAAAGATGTGCAGATATCAAGAATAGGGGGCTCTCCTCTCAGCAACACTTTTGAGCATATCTTTATTTCTGAAGAAATTGGATTCCAGAAACCTGAACAAGGTATTTTCGATTATGCGTTTTCTAAGCTACAGATTACAGATAAAGAAAAGGTGTTGATTGTGGGTGATTCTTTAACCTCTGATATTCAAGGCGGAATAAATTACGGGATTGATACGTGCTGGTTTAATCCGCATTTTAAAGAAAATAAAATAGGACTTAAGCCGACGTATGAAATACATGAGCTGGCGGATCTTTTAAATATTGTATAGAAATCGTGATATTTAAGCGAATTATTCAAATGTTTATTTGGATGTATGTGCCAGCACTATAAATACAGATAATATTATAAGAGTGGACATGAAAAACTACACCCCCAATTGTTAGACGCCAACTAACAATTGGAGATGTAGTTTTTTTACCTCGTTCTAAATTCAGGACGAGTAAAAGCTTGGAAGCTTTTTATTTTTTATCTAAGATTTCATTGAAAATTTGTCCTTCTCCATCTAATTTAATTATTTTAAGTCGACTGGTGTTTTTGATAAAAATTGTTTTATATTGTTCTACACCATTTTTATCAATTAGAAGAAGAACACGCTTACCTTCGTTATCTGTTACAGTTTGAAAGTTATATTCTTTATTATCAATTTGCTCAATAATATAGTTATATTCAGGTAATGAAGTCCATTCCTCATGATTTGTATTTTCTTTTGATTGTTCATTTTCTTGTAGAACTTCTTGTCCGCCCTCGGTTTGCGCCGATTGCTCATTTTTTTCTGTAACCTCATTATTGGTTTTATTTACGCCATTACTGTTACAAGCTGTTGCTGTTAACATTGTTGCAATAGCAATTAAGGTAATAATCGTTTTGTTCATTTTTTTCATCATCTCCTAATTATCTAATTCACTTTAATGTTAATAACGAAACCTAGTTATCTCTAAGAAAATGTCATAAAACTGGATCAAGGTCTATATATTCACTTATTGAGAAGGAATTTGAACAATTAACAGAAGGAAAAAACTTCTGATAAATTCTAATTAAGCTTGGCATTAACAAATGAAGCATTACCCTCATGCCTTGTAAGAATGAAATATTACACAGAGTATGTCCCATAAAGGTAACTATTACGACAATGCAGTAATTGAAAACTTCTTCGGTATTAGATTGATTTTGAAAGTGTAGAGCATTTCAAGAAAAAATACTCGTAGCATATTTAGATTACTACAATCAAAAACCAATCAAGGCAAAATTAAAAGGCCTGAGCCCGGTACAATACCGGGTTCAGACCTTACAAGTAACAAAATAACCTGTCTAACTTTAAAGGATTATTTTAAGCCTTCTTTTTCTTTCCACTCTAAATATTCATCATAAGTTAATTGCTTATCTAAAATTGAACCGTCTTCACGGATTTCAATTACGCGGTTAGCAATTGTTTGGATGAACTGATGGTCATGAGAAGTGAAGATCATAGCGCCTTTGAAGCGAATTAAACCTTCATTTAGTGCTTGAATTGACTCAAGGTCAAGGTGGTTAGTAGGCTCATCAAGTAAAATAACGTTTGCAGAAGCAAGCATCATTTTAGAAAGCATACAACGAACCTTTTCGCCCCCAGATAATACAGAAGGAGATTTTTTAACTTCTTCACCAGAGAATAGCATACGACCTAAGAATCCACGTAAGAAGCTTTCAGTTTCGTCTTCTGGTGAATATTGACGTAACCATTCTACCAATGATCTCTCATTGCCTCCGAAGTATTTATCATGATCATTTTCGAAGTAGCTTTGAGATGTAGTGACACCCCATTTATATGTTCCAGCATCTGCTTCTTTTTGTTCCATTAAGATATCAAGAAGAGCAGTTTTTGCTTGTGGGCTACCTAATAAAATGATTTTATCTTCTTTGTTCATTGAGAAGCGAATATCTTTAAATAGTGTTTCGCCATCGTGACTAGCTGTTAGACCATCAACAGTTAACACGTCATTACCGATTTCACGACCAGTTTGGAAGTTGATGAATGGATATTTACGGCTAGATGGTTTAATGTCATCAAGCTCGATTTTATCCAACATTTTTTTACGAGAAGTTGCTTGGCTTGATTTAGAAGCGTTCGCAGAGAAACGAGCAACGAATGCTTGTAGCTCTTTAATCTTCTCTTCTTTTTTCTTGTTTTGGTCTGACATCATTTTTTGTGCTAATTGGCTAGACTCATACCAGAAGTCATAGTTACCAACATATAATTGGATTTTAGAGAAATCCAGGTCAGCAATATGTGTACATACTTTGTTTAAGAAGTGACGGTCATGGGATACAACAATAACCGTATTTTCAAAGTTGATTAAAAATTCTTCTAACCATTGAATAGCTTTTAAGTCAAGGTGGTTGGTAGGCTCATCCAGTAATAGAACATCAGGCTTACCAAATAGAGCTTGTGCTAATAACACTTTAACTTTGTCTGAACCTTCTAGGTCAGCCATAAGCATATAGTGAAGTTCGTCACCAATCCCTAAACCGTTTAATAATGTTGCAGCTTCAGATTCAGCTTCCCAACCATTAAGGTCTGCAAACTCACCTTCTAATTCAGCAGCACGCATGCCATCTTCATCAGAAAATTCTTCTTTTGCGTAGATTGCGTCTTTTTCAGCTTTTACTTCCCAAAGACGTTTGTTCCCCATAACAACTGTATCTAAAACGTTAAATTCATCGTATTCGAAGTGATTTTGCTTTAATACAGAAAGGCGTTCATCTTTACCCATTGATACGTGGCCATCTTGTGCCTCAATATCACCAGATAGAATTTTTAAGAATGTTGATTTACCAGCACCGTTTGCTCCGATTAGTCCGTAACAGTTACCCGGTGTGAATTTAATATTTACGTCGTCAAATAATTTACGGTCGCCATAGCGAAGACCTACATTACTTACTTGAATCATGTAAGTTCCTCCTTTTTTCACAATGCTTCTAGTATATCATGGAACGCTATACAAGGCAGTAAATAAAACTCTAAAAGTGTATAAATTTACGTATATTATATGCTTTTTAGTCAAAACCACTGAATTCTGTATCTTATTGGTAATGAAAATAGTATGAATGGTCATTCTTAGTGCATCTTTTGTAAAAATTTTGATATAGAAAAAATTAATCTTTAGAATATACTCATTTTTTGAATCTCATAGAAATAGAATTAATAAGATGTAAATCAAAGAAAAGGTGGGATTCCTATGAAAGGGAAAGTCGCGGTGATGACAGAGCCTGAGCAACTTATCTTTGAAGAATATGATTTACCAAAAGCTGGACAAGGTAGCGTTTTAGTGAAAGTGATTCGAACAAATGTATGTGGTTCTGAACTACACATTTGGAGAGGACAACATCCAACAAAAAAATCTGGTGTGATGGGTCATGAGATGGTGGGAGAGATTGTGGAGCTTGGTGAAAATGTCACCACTGATTTTGCTGGGAATCCAGTGAAAGTTGGAGACAGGATTGCAGCGGCTTACTTCTTAACTTGCCGCAAGTGTAACCATTGTCAGCAAGGATTGTTTAACTTATGCGAAAATGCATACGAATTTTGGAGTAAGGATGCTCATGAATATCCTCATTTCCATGGTTCGTTTGCAACACATTATTATATTCATCCAAATCAATATTTTTATAAAGTACCAGAAAATGTCTCAGATGCATCTGCGGCCAGTGCCAATTGTGCGCTATCTCAAGTTTATTTTGGGGTTGAGAAAGCTGGCATTAAGTATGGCGATACAGTCGTCATACAAGGAGCTGGAGGACTCGGCTTGAATGCATCCGCTGTTGCAAAATCATTAGGGGCGACAGTAATTGTGATTGATGCCGTTGATAGTCGTCTTGCACTAGCGAAGAGGTTTGGGGCAGATTATACAATTTCTTTTGCAGAATATCCTTCAGTAGCAGATCGCGTAGCTCGACTATTAGCTTTAACGAATAATAGAGGAGCGGATATTGCGATGGAGTTAACGGGTGTTCCTGCTGCATTTAATGAGGGGATCCATTTATTAAAAGCAGGGGGTAAGTACATTAGTATTGGTAATATCTCACCAGGAAAGTTGACTGAGTTTGACCCAGGGCTAATGACGCGAAAAAATATTCAGATTTTAGAAGTTATTCGATACAATCCATGGTATTTGCAAAAAGCACTCGCGTTTTTAAGTGACAAAAGCGATGTATACCCATTCGATGACATGCTAGCTTGTGATTATACGTTAGCAGATATTGCAAAAGCACTTGATACTTCTGCAACTCGTGAAATAACACGGGCTTCAATTTTAGTCAATGAAGGAGTGTAATTATGAATCCCATTCTAACTGAAATTTTAGGAGATAACGGACAGATTTTAAACATAACTTTAAATCGACCGAAAATGCTCAATGCTTTTAATACAAAAATGGCTGAGTATTTGTTGTCACTTTTAAAAGTTGTATCAACTGATTCGTCCATTAGGGTTGTACTTTTAACTTCTTCAAATAACGATGCATTTTGCACTGGAGCAGATTTGAAGGAACGTCAAGGACTTTCTGATGAGGCTTGGAAAGTACAGCATGAATTATTTGAACAAATGTTTTATGCGCTTGAAGATCTACCACAGCCAACTATTGCCGTAGTAAATGGCTATGCTTTGGCAGGTGGTTTTGAATTAGCGCTCAATTGCGATTTACTTGTTGCAGCAAAAACTTCGAAATTTGGTTTACCGGAAGTGACGCGTGGCATAATGCCTGGATGTGGTGGTTCTCGCCTTTTACCGAAACGAGTGCCATTACATAAAGCGAAACAATGGTTGTTTACCGGTGAAATCTTTGGAGTAGAAGAAGCAAGTGATGCTGGTCTACTTAATGCGGTCGTCCCACCGGAGGAGTTGTTCCAAACAGCACTAAGACTTGCAAATAAAATTGCAAAAAATGCTCCATTGGGTGTGCAAGGTTGTAAGAAGAGCGCAAATACATTAGGAGCGTTATCAAATAGTGAAGCGCGAAAACGAGAAATAGAGATTTATAATCTAGCGGTTAATTCAAATGATCGACTTGAAGGTGTGCTTGCATTTAATGAGAAAAGGGCGCCAATTTTCACAGGGAAGTGAGGGAGAATTACGTTGTTATTAGCAGATGAAAAAGTGGCGTTTTTAGAAGAACTCCGTCAAAGTGTACGTGCTGTTTGTAAAGCATTTTCCGATACGTATTGGCGAGAAATTGATGAACATCAAGCATATCCAACGGAATTTGTGAAAGCGCTAACTGATGCAGGCTTTTTAGCAGCTCTCATTCCCGAAGAATATGGGGGTTCGGGCCTTGGTATTACAGAAGCCTCCGTTATTTTAGAAGAAATCAATCGCTCTGGAGGAAACTCCGGAGCGTGCCATGCCCAAATGTATACAATGGGAACCATTTTACGTCATGGTTCGGATAATCAAAAACGTATGTATTTGCCGAAAATTGCTGATGGAAGTTTACGTCTACAAGCATTTGGGGTGACAGAACCAAATACAGGTACGGATACTACAAATTTAAAAACTACTGCCGTGCGACAAGGCGATCACTATATTGTGAATGGTCAGAAGGTGTTTATATCTCGTACGGAACATTCAGATTTAATGATTTTACTCGTGCGTACAACCCCTGTTGAACAAGTAACTAAAAAGAGTGAGGGTTTGTCCGTGCTGTTAGTTGATTTACGGGAGGCAGTTGGAAATGGCCTTGAAATTCGGCCGATTAAGACGATGATGAATCATTCAACGACTGAGTTGTTTATCGAAAATTTAAAAGTACCTGTAGAAAACTTAATTGGAGAAGAAGGAAAGGGCTTTCGGTACATTCTAGATGGTATGAATGCAGAACGTATTTTAATAGCCTCAGAATGTATAGGTGACGGTCGCTGGTTTATTGAACGTGCTACAAACTATGCGAATGATCGTGTCATTTTTAATCGCCCTATCAGTCAAAATCAAGGTATTCAGTTTCCGATTGCTAGAGCATATATCAATATTGAGGCGGCCAATCTCATGCGTGTTAAAGCTGCTCAACTTTTTGATGAGGGAAAACCATGTGGGGCAGAGGCGAATATGTCAAAGCTACTTGCAGCGGATGCGTCTTGGGAAGCGGCCAATGTCACATTACAAACACATGGTGGTTATGGTTTCGCGACGGAGTACGATGTTGAACGTAAATTTAAAGAGACGCGATTATATCAGGTAGCACCTATTTCGACAAACCTTATTTTATCGTTTGTAGGGGAGCATGTTTTGAAAATGCCGAAATCTTACTAAGTGATATTTTGAAATAGGAAGGTGTAACTGGAAGGGTGGTGAATTGTATGTTGCCATTACAAGGAATGCGAGTCATTGATGTCACGACGAACATTTCAGGTCCTAGCTTGACGATGATTCTAGCTGATCTTGGTGCGGAAGTTATTAAGATTGAACGTCCAGGTATTGGTGATGAAGCACGCAAAATGGCCCCACTTGTAAAAGAGGATGGAACATTTTTCTTGAATATTAATCGCAATAAAAAGTCAGTTGTATTAAATCTGCAATTACAAGAAGCAAAAGAAGTAATGTATGAACTAATACGTGATGCCGATATTTTTGTTGAAAATTATCGATTAGGAAAAGCCGATAAGTTGGGGCTTGGCTATGATACTTTGAAATCTTTAAATGAGGGTTTAATTTATTGTTCATTGACAGCATATGGTCAAAAGGGGTCCTCCAAACATAAACCAGGTTACGATGCTATTTTACAAGCCGAAACAGGTTTAATGAGTATGACAGGGAGCGATCAATTAGCACGTGTACCTGTATCGATTTTAGATCAAGGGAGTGCCGTGTGGGGTGCACTTGGAATTTTAGCAGCTCTTTTGCAGCGTAAAGAAAATGGACAAGGACAAAAAGTTGAAACTTCACTTTTTGAAACAGGGGTCTACTGGGTAGGTTATCATTTACTCTCAACAATGTTAACTGGGCAAAATCCAGAAAAATTAGGCTCTAATCACGCTTCCTTCGCACCATATGGGGCTTTTCAGACAGCAGATGTGCCGATCATGATTGGCATTTCTAATGATCGATTATTTATAAAGCTCTGCGAAGTGTTAGAGAAGCAACAATGGCTTAAAGATGAGCGTTTTGTTTCAAATGTAATGCGTGTTCAAAATCGTGCACTGCTCAATGAAAAAACTAGCGGATTTACTGCGAACAAAAAAAGCAGAAGACTGGCTCGCCGCTCTAGAGGAGCAAGGTGTACCTAGTGCTGAGATTCAGCAAATGACTGATGTAGCAATGCACCCACAAACATTGAGTAACCAAATGCTTATAGATGCCAAGCACCCAAACAATGGAAACATCCATTTAACACGCTTACCGATTACACTATCATCAGTGGATTTGAAAATCAGAAATACCCCCCCAGCTCTAGGGGAGCATACAGTTGAAGTGCTGAAAGCTTTAGGGAAAAGCGAGGTAGAAATCGAACGGTTAATGAACATGCAAGCTTTGGAAAATTAACGCCAGATTTCTTTTTTTCGAACGTAGCTCTAAATAATTGATCATTGGAGGAATGACTATGTGTAAATCGAAAGTGTATGTTTTAGACACAGGTTCGATGAAGATGGATAAAAACTATATGATTGCTATGCATAACCCAGCAAGTGTTGATAATCCTTCTCCCCCAGCAGAGTTTGTAGAATTCCCAGTTTATGCAGTATTAATTGATCATCCTGAAGGGAAAATTCTATTTGATACAGGATGTAATCCTGATGGGATGGGAGAAGAAGGACGCTGGCCACAAGGTGTACAAAAGCTGTTCCCAGTTTTCCAAAGTGAGGAATGCTACTTAATCAATCGTTTAGAACAACTAAAGGTACGTCCAGAGGATATTAAATATGTTGTCGCATCTCATCTGCATTTAGACCATGCCGGTTGTTTAGAGCTTTTTACGAATGCCGAAATCATTGTCCATGATTCAGAGTTATCTAATGTTATGAAAACATTTGCTATGACACGTGATATGGGTGCTTATATATGGGGTGATGTAGAAGCATGGATAAAAAATCAGCTTCGCTGGCGCACAATTCAGCCACATGAAAAAGAAGTAGAGCTTGTAAAAGGTATCAAAATCTTAAACTTTGGTCCAGGACATGCGTATGGCATGCTTGGTTTGCATATTGAGTTGCCAGGTACAGGTAATCTTTTGCTTGCTTCAGATGCTTTATATACTGCAGAGAGCTTAGGGCCACCCGTCAAGCCACCAGGTATTATTTATGATTCTGTGGGCTATAGTAGCTCAGCAGAGCGTATTCGAAAGCTAGCAGAACAAAATAATTCAACGATATGGTTTGGTCATGATGCAAATCAGTTTAACTCATTTATTAAATCAACCGAAGGCTATTACGAGTAAATCTATAACAACCCTAAGGCCACTATTGTCTTAGGGTATTTTTATAAAATACAGAGGAGGATTAAAAAATGATTGAATCTTGTTCTTATATTAGAGGTGTTGAAATTAAAGGTGATTTACGTGAAGAAATTGAAGTTCGCAATCCTTATAATAATGAGCTAATTGGAATAGTCAGTTGTGCTACGACTAGCGATGTGAAACTTGCAGTTGAAGTAGCTCATGAAATATACCAACAAAAAATGAAATCAATGCCAGCACATGAACGTAGTGCTATTTTACGAAGAGCGGCGGATCTACTCGAAATACAAGCAACAGATTTTGCGCAGACGTTAGCACAAGAAGCAGGCAAGCCGATTGTAGAAGCAAGAGGTGAAGTAGCTAGAGCTGTTCAAGTATTACGCTTTGCTTCTGAAGGGGCAAAAAATTTAAACGGGGAACAAATTGTTTTAGATAATGCACTTGGTGGTGAAGGGCAAATAGGTATAGCAAAACGGGTACCAATTGGAGTAGTTGCAGCAATTACACCGTTCAATTTCCCGTTAAATATGTCTCTTCATAAAGTTGCACCTGCCATCGCAGCAGGTAATACCATTGTGTTAAAACCAGCAGAAAAAACACCATTATCAGCTATAAAGTTATATAAATTATTTGAACAAGCTGGTTTACCAAAGGGGGCATTTAATTTATTAAATGGTCCTGGAGAACAATTAGTAGAAACATTAGTAACACATCCGCTTGTTAAAAAGGTGACATTCACAGGTAGTAGTACCGTTGGATGGAAAATACAAGAGATGGCGAAAGGGAAAAAAATTACGTTAGAGCTTGGCTCCAATGCACCTAATATCGTATTTGAAGATGCAGATATCGATCATGCAGTCAATGCGATTACAATGGGGGGATTCACATTTGCAGGTCAGGCGTGTGTTTCAGCACAACGTATTTTCGTTCATCAGACAGTGTATAAGGAATTTATAAAAAAGATTGTTGAAAAAGTATCTGATTTGAAAATGGGAGATCCACTTGATGAATCAACAGAACTTGGACCGATGATTACAGAAGAGGCAGCAAAACGTGCAGAAGACTGGGTAGATGAAGCGGTTGCGCAAGGGGCAGTTGTACTGACTGGTGGGAAGCGCCATGGGACAATGATGCAAGCAACCATTCTAGATCATGTTCGATTTGATATGAAAGTGGTTTGTGCAGAAGTTTTTGCACCTATAATTTCTATCATACCATTTACTAGAGAAGAAGATGTTATTAAATGGGCGAATGATTCAGAGTTCGGCTTACAGGCCGGTGTATTTACAAATAATATTAATCGTGCACTTCGTGTAGCAGAACAATTGGAAACTGGTGGTGTATGGATAAATGAAGTTTCTGTCAAGCGCTATGATCATATTCCATATGGCGGTGTAAAAAAGAGTGGAGTTGGCAAGGAAGGTATTCAATATTCGATTGAAGGTATGACAGAGTTGAAGTTTATCGGTATCAATATCTTAACGTAAAGGGGACGTTACCAATGAAAGTAAAATCAGCTATTTTACGGGCATCTGGTGTTCAAAAACCATATGCAAAAAGTCGACCAATTCATATTGAAACAGTAGAGCTAGATTCACCAGAAGTAGGAGAAGTGCTTGTTCAAATTAAAGCAGCAAGTCTTTGTCACTCGGACTTATCTGTTATTGATGGTAGTCGCCCACGCCCTCTTCCAATGGCGCTTGGACATGAAGCAGCAGGTATTGTTGTTGAAGTAGGCGCAGGTGTGATGGCATTCTCACCTGGCGATAAAGTGGTTTGTGTTTTTGTGCCAAGCTGTGGACACTGCATTCCTTGTTCTGAAGGTCGCCCGGCACTTTGTGAACCAGGCGCTGTTTCAAATGGAGCAGGGACACTAATTAGTGGAGGCGTTCGAATTCATTCCGAAATAGAGGATATCAATCACCATGTAGGTGTCTCTGCTTTTTCTGAATACGTAGTAGTATCAGAGAATTCTTTGGTGAAAATTGATGAAGATTTGCCATTTGAAAAACTCGCTTTGTTTGGTTGTGCGGTTATTACTGGTGTAGGTGCGGTCGTAAATACGGCAAATGTGAAGCTCGGTAGTACGGTAGCTGTTATCGGCCTTGGAGGCATTGGTTTAAGCGCATTGCTTGGTGCAATTGCGGCAGGTGCTAGTGAAGTGATTGCGATTGATATTAATGATAAAAAACTAGTGCAAGCAAAAGAATTGGGAGCTACGGCTGTCTTTAATTCAAGAGACGAAGATGTCGTTGAACAAGTCAAAAAGTATACGAACGGCGGTGTCGATTATGCATTTGAAACAGCTGGGGCAGTAGCAGCTTTGGATGTTGCATATGCTGTAACAAAGCGTGGCGGTATAACGACAACAACGGGTTTACCACATCCAGAACATCAATTTTCTTTTCCTTACGTGACATTAACAGCAGAAGAAAAGACATTAAAAGGATCGTATGTAGGTAGTTGTGTGCCAAAGCGTGATATTTCACGTTATATAGAGCTTATGAAGCAAGGGCGCTTGCCTGTAGATAAGCTAATGTCGAACATTATTACCCTCGAAGATATTAACGAAGGTTTTGATTTACTAGCAACTGGAGATTCATCACGCATTATTATTAAAATGGATTAGGGGGTAGTTGTGTGGGGGTTAGCAATCAAATAGCAAACTACATTGTTGGTTTAACTTATGAGCAGTTACCGAAAGAAGTCGTTACATTTACAAAACGGTGTATTCTAGATTATTACGCATCTGCTCTTAAAGGACGAGACGGGCTACCGATACAAATGATTGATAAACTCATTCGTGAAATGGGTGGTGCACCGCAAGCAACAACAGTTACTAATGTTAAAAATTCGGTATTGAATGTAGCATTATTAAACGGTGCGGCAAGTCATATTATTGAACTTGATGATATTCATAAGGCATCTATAGTGCACGCTGCAACAGTTGTAATGCCAGCTGCAATTGCAGTTGCTGAGTGGAAAAGGCTTTCTGGGAAAGATCTCATAACAGCGATTGTCGCAGGGTATGAAGTGGCATATCGAATTGGGGAAACAGTGTCACCATCACATTATTATTACTTCCATAATACTGCTACATGTGGAACTTTTGGTGCTACAGCGGCAGTTGCGAAGCTACTGAAGTTAAATGAAAATCAAATTGTCGACGCGTTAGGTAGTGCTGGTACACAAGCAGCTGGTCTTTGGGAATTTATTGAAGATGGCGCAATGTCCAAGCAACTTCATCCAGGGAAAGCGGCAATGCACGGTGTTTTAAGTTGTTTACTTGCACAAAAAGGATTTACGGGCGCGAAGAAAATTTTAGAAGGAAGCCGAGGCTTTTTTGAAGCTATGAGTGAGCAGCATGATGTGTCCAAGATGACAGAAGGTTTTGGCGATAGCTTTAAAATTATTGAAAACTCATTTAAAATTCATGCTTCTTGCCGTCATACACATCATGTAATGGATTTACTAGTTCAATACCATAAAGGACATAATGTGAATTTAAAAGAGATAAAGAAAATCGTAATCTCAACTTATAAAGTAGCATTGGATATAACGGATAATCCATCACCTGATACGATTTATGCTGCAAAATTTAGTATTCAGTTTTGTGCGGCACTTGCACTAATAACGGGAAGCGGAGGTTATCATTCATTTACAGAACAAATATTGCATGATCCAACAATTCGCGCAATAGTAGAAAAAATTGAAGTTCAAGTTGATGAAAAAGTAGATGCTGCATATCCGAAAGAATGGGGTACAAATGTGTCGATACATTTTAATGATGGTTCGATTTATAAAGCAAAAACGAGATATCCAGTTGGAGATCCAGAAAATCCAGTGTCTACAGATGCGTTAGTTGAGAAATTTATGACAATTGTAAACGACTTACCTTTTGAACAAAGAGTACAAATCGTAAAAACAATTCTCAATCTAGAACAGTATACCGTGAAAGAACTAGTAGCTACGGTGCATCGGAAGATTGAAGCCGTAACTTAAATAAACAAAAACCCAAAACAGTGGATACTATTTTGGGTTCGTTTTCTTCTATTTTAAATCTTCAATGGAATCAATATCTACATATTTAGGAACAACAATACCATTTTTTGTTCCTTTTAAGTTTGGTCCTAAATCAACCAAATCTTTTTTGTATGATTCATAATAATCTTTGTGAGTACTTGGTAACCATGCTGCGACCATTGCATCGACACTTCCGTTTGCAACACCTGCAAACATCGGACCAACCTCAACTTGACTCATTTTTACTTTATAGCCGTTTTGCTCAAGTACTTTCGCAATGACGTTTGTACTAGCAATTTCAGTGTCCCAAGCAACATAAACGAGTTTGATTTCTTCACCATTACCCGCTTGTGCTCCTTTCGTCCATTTAGCTACTTTATCATTATTTTCTTTAATCCATTTGTCAGCTGCTTCTTTTGGATCCATACCACCTGATACATCTACCATTACTTTCTCCATATCACTTGTGTCCCAAGAGAATTGATCGAGTATTGTATAGGCACCAGGAGCATCTTCTTTTAATCCTTTTCGTACGATTGTATTAATTTCTTCTGCGCCACCAAATGTCCCATTAGGATCATCGAGATATTTCAAATCAAAGGAAGCGAACATCCAGTGTGGAGACCAACCTGTAATAATAATTGGTTCTTTTTTTGAATATGCTTTCTTCAATTCAGCAACCATTGCTGCAGAAGAACCTTCAACAAGCGTCCAATTATCTAATTTATAATCTTTCATCGCCGTTTTTGCTTGTGCCATTAGTCCAGCACCAGGTTCAATACCGATAATTTTATAATTTGTCGATTCACCAATTGCAGATCCAGTGCCTTTAATAGTGTCCTCTTTTGTAAATGTGTTAAATAATGCAGCAACTACAATGAGGATACCGACGATACTAAGGACAATTTTACGACTTACAAGTTTTTCATATGCAGGTTTACGAATGTTTTGCGTAATGCGATCTAAAATGATGGCAATAAACACAATAGAAAGACCGGCTTCAAAACCTTGTCCAACATTTATCTGACTCACCGCACGGTATACATCTGCACCAAGTCCAGGAGCACCTACTAATGAAGCGGTAACAACCATTGAAAGGGCAAGCATAATACTTTGGTTAATACCTGCTAATATGGTTGGTGTTGCTAGAGGTAATTGAACTTTAAATAATTTTTGACTAGATGTTGAGCCGAATGCATCTGATGCTTCAATCAAATCTTTTGGTACTTCTTGAATACCGAGATTCGTCATACGTATAGCAGGCGCAATCGCGAAAATAAACGATGCAACAATACCTGGTACTACACCAATTCCGAAAAATAGTATCGAAGGAATCAGATAAACAAATGCAGGCATTGTCTGCATAAAGTCTAAAATAGGTGTAACGATATTTTGCACAGTTTTATTTTGGGCACACCATATACCGATAGGAATACCAAGTAAAATGATAAAGAATCCTGATACTAACACAATTGCTAAAGTTTGAATCGTTGAATCCCAATAACCTAAATTATCAACTAATAACAAACTCACTACAGTAAAAATACCTAATGGCCATTTACTGGTGTAGCCGACTAGTAAGGCTAACACAATAATTAATACAATTGGGGGACCTACACTCAATACGTCAACAATTATATTTAACAATCCATCGATTAAATTTGTAAAGAATGAAAACAGTGCAGCAAACGTGACTGTGATCCAATCTACTAAAGAATCTACCCATTCACCTAATGGAATTTTTGTCATATTCATCGTTTACTCACTCTCCAAATCGTTCAAGGAATCTTTATTACCAGCTAATGCACCTATGACAGCTCCGCGAATAACAATTCCTTTGATTCTGTGTTTATCGTCTACGACTGATATAGGAAGTGCGGAGGTCGCCATAACATCCATTAAATCAACAAGTAGTGCATCCTCAGGTACTGTTGGTACTTCGGTTGTCATGACTTCTGATATTGATAAGTTTTGATCAATCGCTTGGCGTGCTTGTTCGGCAGAGATAGCGCCAAGTAATTTTTGCTTACGATCCACCACGAATATACTTGAATAACCTTCTTTACGCATGATCTCTAGCGCAACACGTGGACCTCTATCGACACCGATTTTCTCTGGTCGTTTCATAATATGTGAAGCTGTTAAGACTTTAGATAAATCGACATCTTCAACGAATTTTTCAACAAATTCATTTGCAGGGTTCATCATGATTTGTTCCGGTGTACCAAGTTGGATGATGCTACCGTCTTTCATTAAAGCAATACGGTCACCAATTCTTAGTGCTTCGTCTAAATCATGTGTAATAAAGATAATCGTTTTTTTGAAATTCTCCTGAATCTCAAGTAGTTCATCTTGCATATCTTTACGGATTAATGGATCTAGTGCACTAAATGCCTCATCCATCAGCAGGATATCGGTGTCACTAGCAAGTGCGCGAGCAAGACCTACCCTTTGTTGCATACCACCGCTTAGTTGTGAAGGTAATTGATGCTCATACCCTTTAAGTCCAACGATTTCTAAAGCTTGCATAGCCTTCTCACGTCGATCTTTAATAGGTTTCTTTTGGATCTCAAGTCCAAATTCAGTGTTTTCTAAAATTGTTTTGTGGGGGAAAAGAGCAAAGTTTTGAAATACCATACTAATTTTCTGTTGTCTTACTTCTCTCAGACGGGAAGCGCTCATTTTTACAATATCTTCATTATCAATTAGGATCTCACCAATGGTTGGGGCAATCAGACGATTAAACATTCGGATTAACGTAGATTTACCACTACCAGACAAGCCCATAATTACGAAGATCTCTCCAGGGTAAATACTAAAGTTCACTTTATTTACACCTAATGTTTGTCCAGTCTCTTTCAAAATTTCTTTTTTAGAACGACCTAATTCTAAAAGCTCCAGTGCTGCTTTGGGAGACTTACCAAAAATCTTTGATACGTTTCTTACTTCTACAAAAGGATCCATTTAAACACCTCGTTCTTAATATTCTTTTTGAAAACAGAAGCAGTCATGAAATAACGATTATTAAATTTAATTATCTCGAAAAATAAATAAGAAGTTATTGATTTATCATGTGCGAAGATGACCAAATCAATCCTTCTTACTTGAATTTCCAATTGTTTAATAAAGTAAATGGAAATTAGTCATTATATTTATGCTTGCTTTACTCATATTTTTACCAATTATTGATATGTGTTGATGATGAGGGTAAAGAAAAAAGGGGAAAAACAACATCAAATATGGGATTTTTTTATGGGCAAAATAGAGTGTTTACTTTATTACTATATCGTTTACTAAACTTCATTTCAAATGATAGCCGTACTTAGAACTATTGATTTCAATAACTTTTTCGCAGTACTGAAATATTTGAAATATAATATAAACGTTGGTGTGTATATATTCTTGGCTTTATTATCAGCAAATATCATAGATAGAATAATAGATGAAATATATTTGTAAAATGTGAGTTTAGACCTATTTAAATTTCCAGGGTAAAATACTAGTTTGCAATGGTGTATAAATTGATGTTTTATTTTTGAAAGATGGATAAATAGCTAAAAATTAGCAAGTAATAAATTGAATATTTTTACTTATATGTAATTTGATTTTTTGCCGAAATGGAAAATGAAAAACGGTGATTTGATTGCTTATTAATAAAATTGAATGAAGAGTTTCTATTAATAGTGCAACAGTTTCATCGATTTGGACTGGACTCTTTCTATTAACACCGAATAATCTAAAATACTTATGTATAATTCAACCATTTATATAGGTCCTTAATTTTAAGTGTTAGTTATTATGGTATTCAAAAATACCCTTATTTGCTATTTCAGAAAATTCGTGTTATAAAGATAGCGGAAACTATTTTCCAGTGTGTAAAATAGTTTGTTCAAATACATATTAATCGGAGGTCTTTTATATGGGACGTTTAAGCGGTAAAGTGGCAATTATTACAGGTGCAGCATCAGGTATGGGTGCTAAAGAATGTGAGTTATTCGCTAAAGAAGGAGCATGTGTAGTTGCTACTGATATTCAAGAAGAACTTTTAAATGAAGTAGTTGAAGCAATTAATGCAGCTGGCGGTCAGGCTATTGCATTTAAGCATGATGTAACTTCAGAAGAACAATGGAAAGAAGTTGTAGCTTTAACTGTTGAGAAATTCGGTAAAGTAGATATTCTTGTTAATAATGCTGGTGTGTCTTGCACGAGTGTAATTGCTAATATCGAGATGTCTGAATGGAATAGAGTAATGGATATTAACTTAAATAGCTGTGTACTTGGTATGAAATATGCTGTTCCTGAGATGCAGAAAAACGGCAGTGGTTCAGTTGTTAATATTTCTTCTATTGGTGGACTTGTGGGGATGGCTGGCACAAGCCCTTACACTGCTTCTAAAGGAGCATTGCGTGTATTATCAAAAGCTGCTGCAATAGAGTACGGTAAAGATAAAGTTCGCGTAAACTCAGTACACCCAGGAATTATTGTTACTCCAATGACAGAGCCACATATGGGACCTGCTATGCCTTATTATGAAGCACATACTCAACTTCCTTATATGGGTAACCCAGAAGATGTTGCGTACGGTGTATTATTCTTAGCAAGTGATGAGGCACGTTTTGTTACTGGTTCAGAACTTGTTATCGATGGTGGATGGACTGCACTTTAATCTTTAATTTGATAGAAAAGGGCTGATTATTCAAAGTCAGCTCTTTTTTTATGAGTAATTTTGTTTGAATTAAGTTATTTCGCTTTTTCACATTATTTTTTGTATAATATTGGAATACGTACATTGATCGGGGGTATTGCGACTAATGAAAGAAGGATTGGATCCAAGAGAAATAAGAAGCTTAGAAAGTATTAAAAATGCATACTTTAATATGCTCACTTCTTCAGAAACTATTTCTATTAAAACACTCTGTGAAAGTGCTAATATTACACGTCCGACATTTTACAAGCATTATTCGTCTATTAATGAACTAATGGATAAATTTTCTGAAGAGATGTTAAGTGATTTAACATCTCATATTGCAGTTCAGCAAAAAATGGCCATTCGAGATTTAAGTTCAACCAACTTACCTGAAAACATGGTGTCCTTATTTAAACACATTAAGGATAATCATTCTTTCTATGAAATGTTCTTATTACAAAATCGTAAGACAAAATTTGCGAAAGAATTTAAGCGTATTATTCGTTCTTTTGTAGAAGAAGGTATAGGAGCGGCACAGGAATCAGGTATGGCAGTAATAGTACCTAAAGATATACTAATTCAATATGCTACGGGTGCATTTTTAGAAGTAATCATCTCGTGGTTAGCAGACCTAGATAGATATACGGCAGAAGAGCTTACAGAAATCCTTTTGAAAATTTCAATTTCTGGGCCTTATAAAGAAGCTATTATCTAGTTTATTATAGAAAGAATTCATTTTTAAGGAGTGTCTCGTATGTGGCCATTCAATAAAAAACGTAAAGAAAATAAAAGTATTAGCCTAAAGAAAGAAGCTGATTATTCACGAGCTGGTAGCAATAATGAAGTAACAAATACAGGTTTTTTTGCCTCTGTATTTGGTGATTCATCTATTTCATGTGGAAATTCTTCATCTAGTTCAGATACTTCAGATTCAGGATCTTCTTGTGGCGGTGGAGAGTAAAATATTATTGTGCAGTTATAAAAATCACCTCTTTAGTTTTACTTTGAGGTGATTTTTTAATGTGTATTTATATTGAAATTGATGGGAAAATCACGCTACATAACAATAAATGAATGATAAAAATCGATATATTTTTATTGTAAAACGATAAACGCGGTGATAAGATAATATTTATAATAAATAAGTGAGGTGCTTTTTATGAAACAAGTGTCTACGCTCTTTTTGAAGGTAGCTGTTGTTCTTATTGGAATTCCAATTCTTGCTTTGTGCATCTTTGTAGTGCCTGAGATAGCGAAGTTTGCATCAGAGTTATTTTCAAATATTCCTTATATTAAATATCTTGTTTTAATCTATTTTTACGTAACGGCGATACCTTTTTACTTCGCTCTATATCAAGCTTTTAAACTTTTAAGCTATATTGACAAGAGCAAAGCTTTCTCGGAATTATCTGTAAGAGCTTTAAAAAATATAAAATTTTGTGCAGTTATAATCACAACTCTGTATGTGGTAGGCATGCCACTCTTTTATTTCATGGCGGAATTGGACGACGCCCCAGGTATCATATTAATCGGAATGGTTGTTATTTTTGCTTCGCTTGTAATTGCAGTATTTGCTGCTGTTCTTGAAAAGCTTTTAAAAGATGCGATTGTTATAAAATCTGAAAATGATTTAACGGTCTGAGGTGAATAAAATGGCAATAATAATCAATATTGATGTCATGTTAGCGAAAAGGAAAATGAGTGTCACTGAACTTTCCGAGAGGGTTGGAATAACGATGGCTAATCTTTCTATATTGAAAAATGGAAAAGCAAAAGCGATTCGATTATCAACTTTAGATGCGATTTGTAAGGCTTTAGAATGTCAGCCTGGAGATATATTAGAGTATAAAAGTGATGTAGAAACTCAAGAATAATTGATAACAAATTTCTCTAACTAATGGGGTACTTTAGTTTAATTTGAGATGAAATGTGATTAAACTTTTTATGAGAATATATATGACAGCAAAGTAGATTTAGTTATAATCGGAAATCGTGGCTTAAATGGTCTACAAGAAATGGTTCTAAAATTGATTAAACTCATCTCACCTCTATGGATATCTTAGAGGTGAGATGAGTTTTTTATTGGATATTTTATGTTAAAGGCACTATAAAGATTGTAAAGAAATGTACTTGAAACAAAGAGGCGGTTTAGTTGAAGAATAATGATACAATATCTTTAATCGCTTCAAGGAGGTATTACTATTGGAAATTAAAATGAAGACTTACTTATTCTTGAAGAATGATAAGGAATAGATAAAAATCTTCGAGCCACCTTCACCAAAGGAACTAGAAATCCTACTATCAAAATGAGCTACCCTTAAGATTATTCCATGTCATTAATTGTCACTTCACTTACATCAGGGTAGGCTTGGCGAATCTCTCTTTTTGTAAAAAGTCTGATAAGAAGAGATGCCAATGCTGTTTAAACTTATAAGCTGACTAATTTATTACTTTCCCTTTGTTATTTAAAATTTTTATTTCATAAGAGTCAATATTAGATACTGATTTCAGTTTTTTAGAATGTAAGATTTCATGTACTTGCTCTTCTATTCCCAAAACTAAGTTATATGTATCCTTATCTAAAATCTTTAAGGATGTATGAATGGTAATGGATTTTTGATAAACCGTATTGATATTTTCGATTATGTCGTAATCTTTAAGACCTTCCATTATAGTCGATGTTAATTGGCTAAGTTCTTTCGGTCTATTTTTAACTTCTTCTGTAATAATAGATAGATCCAGCCTCTTTACAACAACTGTATAGTCTTTTAATGTCGAGGATTTAATTATACTTTTTGCAATGGACCTCATATCCTTTTTAACGGAATTAAAATATTCTTTATTCGCTTCAACTTGTATCACCAATTCTTTCTTTGAAGTCATTTTTACAATAAACCCCTCGTATTTTTCATGAAGTTTTTCACTTACTCTTTTCAATGTAGTTATATTTAGTACTTCTTCTTTAGTAGCTAAAGGTTCTTGTTTCTCTTTAGTCGATACAGAAGTGTCAACTTCTAAAGGCTTATTTAACAAGCTTAATGAGGCTACTCCTACTATAAGTATTCCAGCAATAATCAATATCCTTTTTAACAAATAATCCCTCCCGTTAAGAAGGTATGCCCTATATCACTTCAAAATGTCACGAAAACACAATGTCGTTCTGGTTGTTTGTATACTGAATTGATGAATCACTATGGCTGATTGCTTTTTTTTCCAATTCTTTATTTTTGCTACGCGATCTCTTTTCAGTAATGAGTGAGGAGATAAAAAGGGCTTTTGGTACTTTGATAAGCATTATTATAAAAAAACTAACTTTTTTAAATAGTATATAGGTGGATTTACAGTTTAAAGTTGTCATGACTTGGGTAATGGGACAATGATAAAGAAAAAAACAATGTATGTGTTTGTTTTGGTCTATCCAGATTCAATTAAAACTTTGCATCACTTTTTAATAAATGATAATAGTAGAAAAATTGGAGGAATATGAATGAACGGTGAAGTTATTCAAACATGCTATGGAAAAGTAATCGGAATACCATCAGATACGCAAGGTGTAACTGTATTTAAAGGGATACCGATTGGTGCAGACACGGGGAAAGAAAATAGATTTCGTGCTCCTCAGCCTCCAGAATCTTGGGAGGGGGTAAGAGGCTGTGATCATTATGGAGATCGTTTTTTGCAAAATCCAGATCCAAATTGCCAAGGAGCATTTTGGTATAGTGAATTTAACTATGCTTCAGAATATAGACCACCAGTAAGTGAAAATGGTCTTGTAGTAAATATTTATCAACCAGAAGTTCAAGAAGGAAGAAAGTTACCAGTATATGTTTGGATTCATGGTGGTGCAGGTAATTATGGGAGTGCATCTGATATTAAATTTGATGCAACCAAACTAGCTGCTAAAGGTGTAATCGTAGTATTAGTTCAATATCGATTAGGTTTCCTTGGGTGGTTGACGTTACCTGAACTGTGTGAAGAAAATGAGCATGGTGCGTGTGGTAACTACGCTGTACTTGATAATATATTTGCATTGCAATGGGTTCAAGAAAATATCGAAGCTTTTGGTGGGGATAAAAATAAAGTTACTATTGGTGGGCAATCTGCAGGTGCTATGCAGGTTACGAATCTCCTACGTTCACCACTTGCAAAAGGTCTTTACCAACGCGCTATCATCCAAAGTGGATTAACTGGATTCCTAAATGATCCAGGCGCTATGGGAAAAGCACTTGGAATGAGAGAACCATTTCCTACAGTAGAAGAAGCTGCCTCTCTTTCAAAAGAAGCTATCCGTGAATCGTTTGGTCGTGATGTTACGTTGAAGGAGCTCCGAGAAATGGAAATGGAGGAATTCTTGAAACCGCCAGTTGCTAAAAATGTTGAAAAGGGAGTAATGCGGTACGCAACTATTTTGGAAGACTTAGCTGCCAGAATACAAGGAACGGTACTAGATGGTTATGTGTTCACTGAAGAGTCTATTGACCTTATGAATCCGAGAAATATTGAAGGTATTGATATTATTATGGGTGGAACTACAGATGAAATGACCTCCTTGATGGCAGTTAATTCTACAAAAAGCCCAACTTCAAATGAGATATTAATTACAAAACTTAAAGGGATGTATGGAGAGGACATCCTGTCTCTTTACCCAACTTCAACAAAAGAAGAAAGCTATGCTTCTTTTTTACGTGCCTTCAGTGATGATGGGTTACAGAGATTGTTATTATCAGCCGGGCTGAACCAAGTGGCTAAAAAACCTTATGTTTATTCCTTTGCTCATGTAGCTCCAGGTAAAAATGAAGATTTTTATGGAGCCTATCACTCTGGAGATTTATGGTTTACAATGGGTTCTCTAAAGCCCGGGAGAGCTCATAGAGAATGGAGAGAACAGGACTGGGGGATGATGGATGTTATTACAGATTATTGGTCTAGATTCATTAAAACTGGAAATCCAAATAAGGAAAGTTTATCTGAATGGATACCTTGTGATGAAAAAGATGGATATCCATTCATGCAGTTTAAGAGTGGGCAAGCAAATCTAATAACTACAAGTGGAGAAGAAAAAAGAGAAAAGTACTTAAGAAATCTTATATTAGAAAGTTTGATTTTAAAATAAATTTAAAATTAATAAGTTTAATTTTCGAGAGCCGAATAGTTAAACATAAGCCCTAAACTAAATTTTTGATTAGTTTAATCTCATTACTTAATGGAATATCGTTATTACCTTTTGATTAAAATTGCGAAATAGAAGTCCAGACTACCAAATTGTTTAGAAACATTAAATGATATAGATGATTGAAAACATATATTTAAACAGAAAAAATAACGAAAGAATGGCTATTTAATCGGAGTTTAAGCAAGAAGACTCCATATGTATTTGATTCCATCCCATATAGCTAAGGCTAAGATAAGTGTTAGGATACCTTTAAATATATCTTTCATGTGGACACCTCCATAGAAGTCTTATTTAAATATTTACGAAAGAAAGTTCTAAAAGTTTCATTTTGATAATTTCATTGAAACACAGTAAGTTTCTTCGCATTTCGCACATTATAGGTCCCTCTAGAAAAAAACGGTTCCATAAGTCTTATTTGAGCTTGTCTCGGATAATGGAGGGAATATCATTCAACTGCACTTCTTCCCAGGCTTTCACATAAGTTCTCTTTGTATCAACTTTTAAATATGCTCCCTCACGTAATTGTTTACCGGCAGTGAAAGTAATCTTTATTTTCTTGCCATCTTCATTAATTCCGTCTAAGGTATACTCGTATGTTTTTTGATCAATCGTTTTTCCATTTTGATCAATCTTTACAAAAACATCCTTTTGATGAATAAAAGGGTTTAACATATCCGCAAGCTCGTTTTTAACCAAAAGAGATATAAACAATATTATAATAACTGCTACAAACAGCGTTCCAATTGCTAACTTTAATGCTTTCATAGTAGAATTCCTCCTTATTTTCTTCTTTCTTACATTTTATAGGAAATAAGAAGTAGTAGCCTTCGATTAGAGTTACAAATTAAACGAAGAAGTTACGATATTGTCACTTTCTACGTAAGTACGAGGTTGCTGTGATTTTAAACAGTGACCTCTTTGTTTTCAAACATTTTGACATTCAATTTATCGGACAGTTAAGCGGTAGGAGATAGGAGAATTGGTTGATGTATATATTTGTAAATTACCTGCAAAGAGGGATAGAGAGACTCTAAACAGTTTGCTTTCTTATTTATCAGCGGAAAGGCAAAATCGAGTGAAAAAATTCATGAAGATTGATGATTCGTACAGCTCATTAATAGGAAATCTGATGGTACGTATTCTTCTTAAAGAACGATACGGTTCAAGTATTGAGGAAATAGAAGTGTGTATAAATACATATGGTAAACCTTTTTTATGTGGGTAGCCTTCTTTTTACTACAATATTTCCCATTCCGGTGAGTACGTGGTTTGTGCTGTTCATGATGAAGAAGTTGGTGTCGATATAGAAAAAGTAAGACCATTCGACTTGCAGCTTGCAATGGGATTATTTACAGAAGAAGAATATAGGGATTTGTTGAACGCCAAAGAGGATAGAATTCATGCTTTTTATGATATATGGACCTTGAAAGAAAGTTATATCAAAGCCATTGGTAAAGGACTGTCGTGTCCCTTAAATTTTTTTAATGTAAAGAAACATAACCTTGACTCTATTCTATTAACGGATGTACTTATAGGTAAACCAATTACTGATTATATTTGCAAACAATATATGATCGATAGTGAATATAGCCTTTCAGTTTGTGCACATCAGGCGAATATCAATCAATTTAACCAATATCTTAATTTAGTTTCCTTTAAAGAAATATGCAGTGCTTTATGAGTTATCTAAAACTTTAATTACTTATGAATACTTTTGGGTATTAAAGCTGTTTTTACAATATCTTATCAAACAGAGAACTTACAAGTACAAGACGTTTCTAAATTATTTGAGCGTTTTTATCGAGGGGATAAGGCAAGAAAGGAAGATGGAGGGTCTGGTATTGGACTTGCTATCACTAAAAGAATTATAGAGCTTCATGGTGGAACAATTGAGGCTGATAATAAAGAAGACTGGTTAACCTTTACAATTGAATTTATCGTTAAAGTATAATGGCTTATAGGAAAACGATTTCCTGTAAGTCATTTTTTATATTTTGGTTAGTGCTGCTGTTATGATTTATTGAATGTATTTTTTGGGGGGATTCACAAATAATATATAGAGATTTTATTTGTGGGGAGTGAAAAAATTGAAACGAACTATGATGATTTTGTCAGTATGTGCTATTTTTATCTCTATATTCTATTTCACATTGATTACTTCCGCGGATAAAGGAAGAAAGTACTATGAACAAGCAGGGCAGATTGTTTGGGAAATAAATACTGAAGAAAAAATTATTGCCTTGACGTTTGATGATGGCCCTCATAAAAAATACACGCCTGAGATTTTAGAATTACTTGCCAAATACGATGCAAAAGCAACCTTTTTCATTGTAGGTGAAAATGCAGAAAAGAATCCCGGAGTCATTTTACGAATGTATGAAGATGGGCATGAATTAGCAATTCACACATATACACATCCGTTAAAAACTAATATTTCAAACTTAATGAAAGAAATAAAACAAACACATGAAACGATTTATGGTATTAGTGGCTATTCTCCCGTATTATTCAGACCTGTTGAAGGACAATACACTGATGGGATGATAGATGCAATTGTAAAGGCAGGGTATAAAGTGGTTATGTGGTCTTGGCATCAAGATACAATGGATTGGAAAAATCCTGGTGTTAATAAAATTGTAGATACTGTGTTAAAAGGTGCAAAGGAAGGAAATATAGTTCTTTTTCATGATGGAGGTGGAAATCGAGAACAAACTATTAAAGCATTGGAAAAAATCCTACCAAAACTCAAAAAAGAGGGATATAAATTTGTAACGATTTCAGAGTTACTTGAGGTGCAAAAAGCAAATGGAAAATAAAAAGACGATGCTTTTATGAGCGATGTAAACATCATAATCGAATAATTCACTGAAGTAGGTAAAATCTTAGTTCGAAATAGCATTAGGTAAAGGGAAAGGTAGGGATTAACTGTTTAGATAAACAGTTCAGAGGAAGTGGAAGCAATTCTGAATTCATCACAAACAGAGAACTCCTTACTCGACCTTGATGTTAAACCACCAAATTTAATAGTGCCATTGATGCCTATCACTTAGGTGAACTGTAATAAAAAAGAGGATGTAGAGCATTGATTAGCTGGTTTAACTGTTTTAGTTTTTCGTAAGTTAGAGCTTTTTACTCGATGCTTGTTATACAGGATATCACCATGTCCCAACCAGTATAATCATGTGTTAACAAGTAGAGAGTGAACATGTTAGTTGTTGGGAGATTAAATCCCACGGGTGCTTCTGTTCTACCCAGGATACTATCAATCTATAAATTGAATACAAATAGTGCACCAGATTACTCTGGCTGACCTTATAAAACGAAAGAGTACTTTAGTAGAAGATCTTTGAGCTGTTTAGACAGTTTTTTTCTTATTGAACAAAAGGGACAATTTAGTTGAATAATAAAAGTCTTATAAAGATAACTCGGGTATAATTCGAAAATAAGAGAGGTGATTTGATGGCTGATGTAATTGGTTATGTAGTAATTGTTTTATTTATTTTAGTTTTCACATACGGTTTAGTAATACAAGTTCAACATACTTTGACTATCCAAAAAGCTAATACATCAGATGTATCTAATTACAGAAGATTGTTATTCGGCAATTATGTAACGTCTCTTTCATTTTTTGGTTTTCTTATTTCTTATATACTAAACGTTTTAGTGGCGTTGCAAATTATCCAGTTAAATTTCATTACAAGTGATAATACAGGTTTTAGTTGTTTTGTATTTTTAGTGGTTCTTTTAATTGCTAAATTCGGTGTTATTCCTATTCCTAAAAAACGTAAACGAATCGAATTATTAAAATGATAACAGGTTAAACTATGTTTTATTAATTTTTCAAGGGTTTAGAGTGATTTAATATCAAACTTTATTCTAAATCAACATCGATGGGAAATTAAATCTGAATTAGCTAATCAGTATGCTATAGATGGTGAAATTAATCTTGGTGAAGCACTATGGTCATCGACATATATTGTTGTAACAGGTAAAAGGTATGTGTAAGAAAGACTATATAAAGCATATAAGATACATGGGGAAAAAATGCAAGGAGATTTTAAATGAAGGGTTATTATATATTATTAGTTTGTTTTATTATTGGATCTATATTTTCAATTATCCTAAGTTTCAGATGGCTAAAAAAGAAGCTGCAAGAGGGACAGGACCATCATGGACAATTAGTGGTGGAAACCCTTTGATTAATTTTTTATTAGGTATAGTAAAATGTATGTCATTCAAATTCCAAAAAATTATTGTTATTATTTTATCATTTCTAAGTTTAATATTCTTTTCTTTGTTACTCTTTTTTACATAACAAAATTGAAATGAAAATAAGCGTGTTCATTTATAATGAAGATTGATAATTTGTAATATAGCTTGATTAAGAGCATCCCACCTCTATATATTTCTTAGAGGAGAGCTGCTTTTTTATTTTGATATGTAAGTTAATTCACTATAAAGATGATGAAAAAATGTACTTAAACTAACGGGGCAGAATAGTTGAAGAACATCTAAATGAATATGTACTACAAAATCAAAGTCCTCCGGTTGATAACCTAAATTGGCTAATTGTTCTTCAATTGCTTGTCCTTAAGGTAAAAAGCTGGAGCTAATTTACTTTGGGAAGAATTCATTTTGAACATGCATTTTCAAAGTGAATTCTTTTTCTTTTCCAATGATTATGGATACAGTTGATCTCTTAGTGATATTGAAACCCTTTTCATGTTAGTTTTTCTAACATAATTTCTATTTATTCTGAAAATTCTGTTGACAAGGGGTGAAAACAAGGTAAAATAAAGAATATAAATAACATGTTAAGTTTTCTTACATATAAATAACAAGAAAACTAACATAAAGAAAAGGGGAGTATGAGGATGGATGTTATGTATTTGATGAACAGCCTGTGGACGATGCTAGGTGCAATTTTAGTAATCTTTATGATTGGTGGATTTATCTTGCTTGAGGCTGGTTCAACAAGAATGAAAAACGCAGGTCACGTTGCAGGAAAAACAGTCTTTACTTTTGGTTTAGCATCATTAGTTTTTTGGGCAGTAGGTTATGGGTTTATCTTTGGCAGTGATGCAAATTTCTTTGTCGGTATGTCAGATTTCTTTTATTCAGGAGAATTAGTGAAAGATTCAGGGCTTGCTACAACTGTATTTTTCGTCTTCCAACTAGCATTTGCAGGTATATCAGTTACAATCGCACTTGGTGGATTTGCAGAACGTGCGAAGTTCTCCGCATACGTCATCTTCACGATTCTATTCGGAGTATTAGTTTATCCCGTCATTGCACATTGGATTTGGGGGGGCGGCTGGTTAGCTGAACATGGAAAACAAGATTTTGCGGGATCAACAGTTGTCCATTTAACAGGTGCAATGGCAGCTCTGGCAGCGACTATCTTACTGAAACCAAGAATTGGAAAATACAATAAAGATGGTTCGGCGAATAATCTTGCTGGTCATAATCAAGTGTATACTGCTTTAGCTGTATTAATCTTGTGGGTTGGTTGGTTTGGATTTAACGCTGGTAGTACTGTATCAGTTGATGGTGCCTTCTTCGGATTTGTTGCTTTAAATACAAATCTTGCTGCAGCAGCAGGTGCGGTCGCAGCGACTTTAATTTCGTGGGTAGTGTTAGGTAAACCTGATATTACAACTATTTTAAATGGTGCGCTAGCAGGGTTAGTAGCAATTACAGCATCTTGCGCGTTTGTAGATGTTTGGGCATCTGTAGTCATTGGGTTCGTAGCTGGTATCATAGTATTTTATAGTACTAGATTTTTTGAAAAGAAAAAAATTGATGATCCAATCTTCGCATTATCCGTACACGGAACAGCAGGTATATGGGGTACCTTATCGACTGGACTATTTGCTACACCTGAACTTGCAACAGTAGGAAAACCAGGTTTACTTTATGGCGGTGGTTTTGAACAGTTAGGTGTACAGTTAATGGGAGTTGCAACATCTGGTGCCTATGCATTTGCTGTATCGTTTGTCATCTTATATATCATGAAAAAAGTGATGGGTGGTATTCGGGTTAGCGAGGAAGAGGAAATCATGGGACTTGATATGAGTGAACATGGTAACTATGGGTATCCTGAGCAAATGGTTTTAGAAGAGTCAAATCTACGTCCAGTAGTAGAAACTAAGTAACGTTAATATGGTAAAAGCCCCTTATAAGGGGCTTTTAGTGTAAAAAGGGAAGTGTTGCTGTGGAAACAGAAGTTAAAACGTATGAATCTATAAAGGAATGGAAGGATAAAAATATTCCCTCTTTTCTAGATGATACGGCTTCTTTGAATAAATTTCATGATCTAGTGATGTGCAAAGTATTTGATTTAGCTATCAGTCGCGTGAACAAGGGTGCCCCTCCGTGTAAGTTCTCATGGTTTATAACAGGGAGTGGCGGTAGATGTGAGCAAGGAGTCATCAGTGATCAAGATCACGGTTTGATATATGAAACATCGAATGTTGAAAATGATATCTATTTTAAGAAACTCGGTGAAGAAGTATCTTATGGTCTATTCATCGTTGGTTACCCATATTGTCAAGGCAATGTCATGAGCTCAAATTCACTTTGGTGTAAGTCATTGCATGATTGGAAGGAGCAGCTTCTAAAATGGATGGAAGGCGAAAGCTGGGATGCCATTCGTTACTTGCAAATATTTTATGATGCAAGGGTTTTAACAGGGAGCAATTCATATGTAGAAGCGTTGAAAATGGTTATTTATCAATATCAATTAAAACATCAGACAGTGTTAAAGCGTTTTATGGAGAATGTCACGCATATAAAGAATGTCATTGGTCCACTTGGTCAAATTTTAGTAGAGCAACATGGCTTGTACCAAGGTAGTGTAAATCTAAAATATGCAGCGTTTTTACCTTATGTGAATGCCGTTCGAGTATTGTCCATAAAAGAAGGCATTTATGAAACTTCTACCCTAGAAAGAATGAAATGCTTGAAGGAAACAAAGGAATATTCAAAGGCATTAAAGGGGTGCGAAGACAATTTCTTAACGTTATTAAGATATCGTCTGACATTATTTCAAGTGGAATCCTATACTGATACACATTTCTTGAATATAGAAAGACTTCAAAAAGAACAACGTAAAGATATAAAAAGAATTCTAAAAGATGGTAAGAAGCTTCATGATTATGTGATAGCTCTTATTGAAACGGGTGTTAACAATGGTCTTTGAACCGTTTATCCAACTATTAAGAGGAATTCAAGGTAAAAGAAATACTGGTAGAATAGGTGATATTCAAAACTCACAGCAAATGGCTTATTTAAGGCATTTGCAAAAAGAAGTGAATCAAGAAAAAGCGTTAAATACGCCATTGCAGGAACTAAATGTAGTAGTTTTCGATATTGAAACAACAGGCTTTTTTCCTGAAAAAGGGGACGGAATACTCTCGATTGGTGCAATTAAAATGAGTGGAAAAACGATTATAAAAGAAGAGGAATTTTACTCGCTTGTTCATTTTGATCAGAACATTCCCCAGGAAATTATTCAGCTAACTGGTATAACAAATGAGCAATTAAGAGAAGCGCCAAGTTTATCTGAAGTCCTTATCCAGTTTTTGCAATTTAAAGGGGATAGTACGCTTGTAGCACATCATGCCAATCATGAAAGACATTTTATGCAACATGCCAGTTCAAAGCTATTCCGTACCCCTTTTAAGCACCGAATTGTAGATACTTTCTTCCTATATAAAATAGTTGATCTAAAATCAAATAATGTGAAACTAGAGGATTTATGTAAGCAAAATGGTATTTCCGTAGTTAATCGTCATCATGCATTAGGAGATGCAAAATTAACTGCTGAACTGTGGAGCTTATATGTAGCGAAAGCTCAGCAATTGGGTTGTGGAACATTAAATGATGTTTATGAGCGTTTTGCGAGAATATAAAAAAATGATAATAATGAAGCAATGAAAATTACTATAAATTATCTCGATATAATAATATTATTTTATGGATTTTAATGGAAAATAGAAAGATTTGATTGGGATATCAATTATTAAGTTTTAAATATATGATACATCTTGTAAATGGAAGTATTTCTATAACGCTAAAGTTCTTAATGGGGTGTCAATGAGTCTTAATAGGACTTATTAGACACCCCTTTTTAAGTAGTAGAACCTAAACGAAAAATCTAAGAAAATAGTGTTTGATGTTATGTGTAGATTTTTTTTGCTAAATTATTTAAATTTCCATAAATAAGGTAATTTCAATCAAATCTAGTACAAAAAATGAAAATATTTTAATGTTAAATTGTTAAATGTGAAAATTATATTGAAAAAAGAAATGAATATGTGGTATTTTTATATAATATCAATTAGACAACTTGTTATACAAGATGTTCGATAGATATATAAGTTGTCTATATTTACTTGAAAAGTAAGCGCATTCAGATTTCTAAAGAAATAGAGTACTTTATGTATAAACGACTTTATAAAACATTTTCAAAGGAGACTTATTTGATGAGTACAAATCACAAAGAAACACCACACATTAAGCCTAATGGAGTAGAAATTGCAGAGACAATTCTATTACCAGGAGATCCATTACGAGCTAAATTTATTGCAGATAATTTTTTAGAAGATGTTGTGCAGTTCAATGAAGTGCGTGGCATGCTTGGATATACAGGTACTTTTAAAGGACAAAAAATTTCTGTAATGGGTACAGGTATGGGAGCAGCTAGCATGGGGATCTATTCATGGGAATTAATTAACGTATTCGGCGTTAAAAACTTAATCCGTATTGGATCAGCTGGCTCAATTCAAGATGACCTGAATTTGTATGATATCGTGTTTGCAATGGGATCTGCGACAGATTCTAATTACGCACACCAATTTAATCTACCAGGTCATTACTCAATTACTGCATCATATGAATTACTTGAGAAAGCTAAAAAAGTAGCTGATGAAAAAGGATATCCTGTTCGCGTAGGGAATGTTCTTTCAAGTGATGTCTTCTACAATGCTGATCCAACAGCAATGGAAAGATGGAGTAAAATGGGCATTTTATGCGCGGAAATGGAGTCTGCTGCACTTTACATGAATGCTGCGCAAGCAGGTGTAAATGCTCTTTGTATCATAACAATTAGTGACCATATCTTTAAACATGAGCAAACAACTCAATTAGAAAGACAAACAGCATTTACTAAAATGATGGAAATTGCATTAGAGCTAGCTTAATTACTATTTAAGTGGAATAAAGCGAATGTAAATTAGAGGAAGCAGTTAAATGATAACATTTAACTGCTTCTCAATGTAGCCTTCGATTTCATGTCAAATGACATGTTATATATTGAATTAAATTAAATTTTCTTAAGACAGGGAGCCATAGAATGGTCGCAATAAGTGAAAAATCATCAGCATCACAAAACCATAATGTAAAAAAGGCAGTACCTATAATTTTACTTTTCTTTGTTTTCGCATTGACTATTGATAATTCGTTTAAATTAGTTTCAGTAGCAATAGCAGATGACCTTGGAATTTCAGTAACAACGGTTAGCTGGCAAGCTACACTTGCAGGTCTTGTAATTGGTATTGGAGCAGTTGTATATGCCTCATTAGCTGATTCGATTAATATCAGAACGCTTTTAATCGCTGGTGTTATTATGATTTGTGCTGGTTCTGTGATGGGTTACGTTTTTAAAGATTCGTATGCGATGATTCTATTTTCGAGAATTATTCAAACAGCTGGTTTAGCATCTGCTGAAACATTATATGTGATTTACGTTACAAAGCACTTGCCAAAAGCTGAACAGAAAAAGTTTTTAGGGTTTAGTACAAGTAGTTATTCTTTGTCACTTGTAATTGGTTCTGTAACAGGAGGGTTTGTTTCAACATATTTACATTGGACGACTCTATTTATAATTCCTTTAGTAACAATAGCTCTTGTTCCATTTATCATGAAATATCTACCGAAAGAAAAGTCTACAAAAAGCTATGTTGATGTAATTGGTTTATTTTTAATTGCAGCAATTGCTACTTCGGTTATTCTCTTTATTTCAGACTTTAATTGGCTATATCTAATTGGTTTTATTATTGCTATGACGTTATTCTTAGTGTATATAAGTAAAAGTCCTAAAGCTCTAATTGATATAACTTTCTTCAAAAACAAGAATTTTATTAGAACTTTATCAGTTGCATTTGTAATTTATACAGTTCAATTAGGCTATATTTTTACTTTCCCATTTATCCTTGAAGGGGTATACGGTTTAAAACTAGATGTTATCTCATTATTATTAATCCCTGGGTACATTGCAGCAATTATTGTTGGTATGCTTTCTGGGAAAATTGCAAAATATTTAAGCAGTAAACAAGCAATCACTATAGCACTTATTGGTATTGCAGCTAGCTTATTAATTCCAGGCTTATTTGTTGGAAGTCCTGTTGTCATTTTTGTTATTTCTATGATGTTATTCTCAGCTTCATTTGCATTCATGTATGCACCTATGCTTGAAACATGTATTAGAACTATACCAAAAGATAAATCAGGAACAGCAATCGGTTTCTACAATTTAACATTGAATGTGGCTGCTTCTATTGGTATCACATATACTGCAGCAATGCTTGATAAAGTAGAAGTTTCAACTATCCTAATTGTTCTTTCAATTATTGCAGCTGTTAGTTTAGGATTGTTTGTGGCTTTATTGGGTAAATCAGCAAAAACGAATTAACTGAAGTTAGTTTAAGTAAATGTGTCACAGATAATAAACTGTGACACATTTTTTATATTTAGGAAATGAAAAGAATTGAAAATACATATTAAAGAAACAAATAGATGAGGATCCATTATCTAAAAATAACATAGGTGTGTGTGAAGGTGGAATTCAAAATCGCGAACATACAAAAAAGAAAAAAACCATTGTATATTACTGTATATGATCAATTATATAAACTCATCATGAATGGTACGTTCATGTTAGATAGTAAATTACCGGCGGAACCCGAACTAGCAAAAATGTTCGGGGTTAGTAGAATGACATTAAGACAGTCCCTATCTCTACTACAAGACGATGGTCTGGTTAAAAGAGTACATGGTAAAGGGAATTTCATTACGAAGATTCCAACTAATAATCAAAAAATAGGTTTAGATAAAATAGGGAACCCTCTATATAAATCTCATACGAAACTAATAGACGATGTTGAGATGAGTTTTAGAATCGATTTGGATAGTGAATATTCGCAGCAAGTATTATGTAGGAAGTCTGCAGCAGTTGTTGCATGTGAGCGCTGGTATAAAAGTGAAGGGGAAGTTGTGGCGTATTCTTTTACGAATATGGCGATTGAAGCAGTAGCTGAATTGAATTTAGATTTACAAGATAGTGATCAATTATTAGAAATGCTTGAAACCGGAATTTATGAGCTTGCAAATAGATCAACAATTGATATAAAGCGTTCAACTTCTGTTAATTCTTCATCACAGAAACATAAAGTAGTTGGTGGAGAAGACTGTGATTTATTGTTAGAGAGTGTTTTTATTTATGAGGAATACCCATTAGTTTACAATAAATACTATATACCTAGAGTGTATAGTTGCTTAAAAGTAAATGCGGTGAAGTAGAAGTTTTGAAATAACTAGAAGGTTTCAATAAGACGTTTTAACATAGTTTTAACTTTTGAGATAGTTTTTCTCACAGAAAAGTACAAGCATGAGAAAAGACTCCTCAGTGTACATATTTATCCTACAACACTTAAGTAATACTTAGTTAAATATTTTTAATAAACAGCTTATATATACATATTAAGATGAACCTCTCTATAAAAAAAGAAAGAATATTTAAAAGCGTGAGTCCACAATAGTCGTTTCTCAACGAACTGTTGGATCGCGCTTTTTATTATGAATACATTAAGGGGATAATTTTTTTATGAAGTATTTATTAGTAATTTAATCTATTTTTTAGTTATTATTAGTGATAATATACCTATTAGGAGTTGATGGAATGAAAAAAGTTATTGTCTACCTTACAAGCATTTTACTTGTAGTTTCTATTTTTACATTTAGTACTACAAGTAACAACAGGGCTTTAGCAAAATCGTATTCTGCAGTGGATCGCGATTTAAAAACATTGAAACTACAAACAAGTAATGGATTTGATGGCTACCGCTTTACAGTAAAGTACCCCGGGAAAAGTACAAAAAATGTGAGTACTTTATTTAAAGATACTGAAATTGATAAAGCTGTGGTAAAGGTGATGAATCGGGCAAATCAACCGACATTAATCTTTTGCATATATGAACATCATGGATGGCCATATGTAGAAAAAATATATGCGATTAAAAACGGAAAGTTCACTAAAGTAAAAATCAGTGGAGAAGTTGGGGCTCAAACTGTGCGTTACGTGTCCAATAACAAACTTATTACTACATACTATAATCGCTTCCTTGATATAGAATACACCTATATTTCAAAGTACAATCGTAAAACAAATACGTTGAAAACTGTGTATTAGAAAAAAGATTGTAAGATTGTCTAACTATAACAGAATAAAACTCAGATGTATTTTGTGGTAAAGAACTATATCTATAAAAGTACTCACAAATGTTATTTTTATATAACAATCGTGGGTGCCTTTTTTTGTATCACTTACTATAGTGGCCAAGTTAAGATTAGTCCAGCATGGCTTTAAAGGACATGATTCTTATTAGGATATGATGAACTTAGGTAAATTAACACGAAACATTTGTTTGTTTATCAAAAAAACACTATTATATATATAATAATGACTATGATTAGTGTAATGTAAAAGGGCACACATTTAAATAGAATTAAGGAGAATAACAAGCATGACAGGAAATACTCACATCTTAGGCGGCATTACAGCAGGTCTTGCTTTTGCACAAATCTCAAATTACGATCCATTAATACTTATTGGTTCAAGTGTTGTTGGGGCGTTGATTCCAGATATTTGTCACAGTGGCAGTAAAATAGGAAGGACGTTCCGTATCACATCAAAAATCGTCAATAAGATATTTGGGCATCGATCGTTCACACATAGTTTACTATTTTTATTATTAATGTCCTTTGTAATGAATACATATATTTCGAATGAATCCATCACAGCAGGTGTATTACTAGGAATGGTCAGCCATTATATCCTTGATATGGCTACAAAAAATGGCATTAAGTTATTCTTCCCACTAAAAATTACAGTGCGATTCCCGCTTACAACTCGGACAGGAAGTAAGGTGGAGAATATAGTTGCTACTGTATTAACAATTATTAGCGTGTATTTCGCATTTGAAACTATTGTTCATTTACTCTGAAACAGAGATTTCCTCTTAAGTCGTTAATGACTTAAGAGGATTTTTTAATATGAGTTTAATTATTAATCTCGATTACATTAATGTCATGACCCATCGGTTACCTAGCTTTTATCATTCTCATATATTCTTGAATGTTCATCCTTTAATGCAATACCTACTGTATAGTTATAGCAATACAGCAATGACTAGATTAATATATTTAATTATTTTTTCATTTTTTAACCAAAAGTGAAACTTAAAATTTATGAGCATTGTCTAACACATATCAAGGGGGAGAGCTGATGGAGAAAGAAGAGCGCAATAGGCAGCTGCAGCTAGCCATGGATTTGTACGGGAAGTATCTCGTAAGGCTTGCTTATACGTATGTGAAAGACGAATCAAAAGCTGAAGATCTCGTGCAAGAAGCATTTATACAATATTACATACATCTTGAAGATTTTGAAGCAAAATCTAGTGTAAAAACATACTTATATCGAATTACAGTGAATATTTGTCACAATTATTTAAAAAGTTGGTCGTATCGCAAGCTTGAATGGACGGAAACAATTTCAAAATTGCTACCCACAAGTGATGGTCCTGAACAGAGAGCTATTATGAAAGAAATGAGTAGTGAAGTAAGTGCATTACTTTCAAAGTTAACCCCAAAATATAGAGAAGTGCTTTGGCTGTATTATTTAGAGGGATTTTCGATACAAGAAGTTGGTAGAATTTTAGAATGCTCTGAGAATACAGTAAAGACCAGGTTAGCGAGGGGAAGACGTTTAGCTAAAACAACATTTGAGGAGGTAGTGCTAGATGAAAATTGAATGGAAAAGCATATTAGATCAAATAGTCCCTAAACATGTCACTTTAAGTAAAGAAAAACAGCAAACAATCCTTGAAAAAGCAGAAGCACGTCTTGAACAACAAAAGAAACCTAAACGTAAATGGCAACCCGTTCTAGTTGGAGTTGCACTCGCCGTTATTGGGTGTTTGTTCGCGGTAATTTACTTAAACGAACAGGTAATTAGACAAGAAAAAAATGCAGATGTGATGTATGAAAAAGCAATTTTACCTTATGAATATCCAAATTTAATAGATGCTCAATATGATTATTCAACTCATTCACTAATTACACTTAGTTCAAATCGAAAAAAGGTTTTAAAGTATGATTTAAACATGCATTTTGAGGAAGATTTAATAAAATCTACAGCAGTTCCTATACAAGATATTGCATTCAATGAACAATGGTTGGTGTATGCTACTGTTTCGTCAATTTATGTACAAAATCGATATTCAAATGAAACGTATAAATTAAATCAGCAATTTGTTGGTGACTTACAAATTTCCGGTAATAAAATTTCATTCTTAGATGCTTCATCAGATAAAGTGAATTTCCGAATGATAAATCTCGAAACGAAAAAGATTACGAAAATACCTATTAATTTAGAAAGCTCAAATAGTCGTTCAGTGTTAAATGATCAATATTTTATTGCTGCAAATAAAATCAAAGATCAGCAAGCTATTTACATTTACGATATTGGAAATCAAGAAGTGAAAGTGTTTAATGTAGAGGCAGATCTTGTACAAAGGCTATCTTATGCTAACGATTCAGTATTTTTTATCGGAGATGATGTGCTACAACAGATGAATCTTAATACTGGTAAAATTTCGCCTATTCAAACAAACGACTTTAGTGACTTCGGCATTTATCAAAATCATATTGCATTGACAGAAGGAGATACGGTAAAGCTCTACACTTTAGCTGATTCCAGTCTTACGGATACCCATGCATTCGATAATATCCCTGATAGACTTGTAGTTCCAAGGTTTTCGCCAGAAGGTGTACTTGTTGTTAATTCAGAAGATGAGGATCATTCCATTTACACACTTGATGTCAATGCGAAAAAAATTCATTATGTTGGTGAGAGTAAAAACTGGAAAGCAACATTTGAATATACTTCCTCGGAGCATTGGGGAGAGGGTACGGGTAAAATAGATTACAAAAATGATGATAAAAGCAAATTAACCGTGCATTATAAAGGAAACTTAAAAGAATTAGCTCTAAGCAAGAAGATACACATTTCATATGCTGTAGCTGGGGAAAAAAGTTCTCTCAATCAAGAATTAAATGAATCTATTGTTCAACGTGAATATACCTTAACTAGTGCTTCTATAGGCGGTTTGCTTATCCGTGAAGAAAAGGTAATTCCGGTCACTGTAAAATGGGGAAATCATGAAGAGATAATAGAGTTGAAGTTGAAGAGAAAATAGATGTTAAGTGCAAATCGTGGTGTTCACTTTAATTAAGCAATTCTGAAAATAAAAAGGACTTGAAACTGTGCAAACGGTATAATAAATAAGCAAAAGTAAACATTAAAAAGAAATGCATTATGTTTTTATAGAATGTAAATAACAAAAAATTATAAAAATGTTTTTGGTTATTATTTCATATATGAGAATGTGAATTATTAAAAGATAAAAAAGGAGAAACCATGACAAAAAATAATGAAACAGGTTGGAACTTTGACAACAGTTATAGCCGTCTGCCGAACACTTTCTTTTCAAGCATTAATCCAACACCTGCAATTTCGCCGGAGTTGATCATTTTCAATAGCGAGTTGGCAACATCTTTAGGCTTAAATGTTCAAGAATTACAAAAAGAAGAGGGTATTGAAACACTTGCAGGAAGTCAGATTCCTGAAGGCGCTTCACCACTTGCTCAAGCTTATGCGGGCCATCAATTCGGTCATTTTAATATGTTAGGAGACGGCCGAGCAGTACTGTTAGGTGAGCACATTTCACCAAATGGGCAGAGGCTTGATGTTCAGCTTAAAGGATCAGGTAGAACTCCTTACTCCCGCGGGGGTGATGGCCGTGCAACTCTAGGACCAATGCTACGCGAATATATTATTAGCGAAGCTATGCATGCCCTTGATATCCCTACTACCCGTAGTCTTGCAGTAGTAACAATAGGTGAGTCAGTTATCCGTGAAACCGAACTACCGGGCGCAGTTTTGACTCGTGTGGCAGCTAGTCATATACGTGTTGGAACCTTTCAATATGCTGCAAATTTTTGCACTGTAGATGAACTCCAGGCACTTGCTGACTATACACTTGAGCGTCATTTCCCTAACATTGAAGCTAATGAGGACAAATATCTTTCGTTACTTCAAGAAGTGATTGAGCGTCAAGCGAAGCTTATTGCCAAATGGCAACTAGTTGGTTTTATACATGGAGTGATGAACACAGATAACATGACCATTAGCGGTGAAACTATTGATTATGGTCCTTGTGCTTTTATGGATGTCTATGACCCAGAAACCGTGTTCAGTTCCATTGACACTCAAGGACGCTACTCTTATGGTAATCAGCCATTATTAGCAGGTTGGAATTTAGCGCGCTTTGCTGAATCTCTATTGCCTCTTCTGCATGATGATTTGGAGCAGGCTATCAAAATGGCCCAAAATCAGCTATCTGGGTTTAATGAGTTGTATCAATCCAATTGGCTTGCAGGGATGAGAGCAAAGCTTGGGATATTAAATGAAGAGGACGAAGATGAAGCTCTTATTAATGGACTCTTAAGTATAATGAAGAAGTATCGTGTAGATTATACTAATACTTTTCGCGCTTTAACATTAGATGCGATGGATGAAACCGCCCTTTATGGAACTCAAGAATTCGCACAGTGGTACGAGCTTTGGCAAGCGAGGCTAAGCCGACAACAAGAATCGCAAACATCATCGAATCAGTTGATGCGAGCTAGTAATCCAGCGGTAATTCCACGTAACCATCGGGTAGAAGCTGCACTAGAAGCAGCAGTGAATCAAGGTGACTATAGTGTGATGAAGCGACTTTTAAATGTACTTTCAAATCCTTATGAGTATTCAGCAGAACAAACTGAATATGCCACGATATCTACATCAACAGTGCCATACCGTACTTATTGTGGTACTTGATAATGCAGCTTTGAAAAAAAATTGATTATTATAATGAAAATTAATTAAAATCATCTCACTTCTATGGATTTCATAGAGGTGAAATGGTTTTTTTGTTGGAAGTTTATGTTGATTTTTCTACAAAAATTATCTATACATGAAAAAAATTAATAATTTCTGTAACGAATAGCATTTTAAATCTATATATAAGTGTCACAGGTGAAAAATTGGAGAGAAGGGGGGAGGAACGTGGAGGATTTAAGTGATATATACAAATCATATGCAGATGAAGTAAAACGTTTTCTTATTTGTTTAACTTCAAATGTAGATCTAGCTGAAGAACTTACACAAGAGACCTTTTATCAGGCGGTAAAGTCTATTCATCGATACAACGGTAAATGTAAAATGTCTGTTTGGTTATGTCAGATTGCAAAACATACATATTATAACTACTTAAAAAAGGAGAAGCATTCTAATAATGATAGTGTAGAAAATATGATACAAATGGGGATGGATATGCCGTCTAATGATGAGCAGCCAGACGTCGAGATTATCAAACGGAATACACTCATTTCGATACATAAAGAAATACATCTGTTAAATGAACCTTATCGTGAAATATTTTTATTAAGAACATCCATTTCTCTCAGCTTTAAAGAGATTGGCGAGATATTTGATAAAAGTGAGAACTGGGCAAGGGTGACCTATTACCGTGCCAAATTAAAACTAGCGGAAAGGATTGATCCTTATGAATTGTAATATTATAAAAGATTTATTGCCATCCTATATTGATGAGATTTGTAGTGAAGATACTGCAAAATTAGTTGAAGGCCATGTACAGCATTGCGAAGAGTGTAGGCAGACGTTAAAAAGGCTACAGCAGCAAATGGATTATGTTCAAATGGTACCGGAAGAAGTAAAAAAAGCAATTACACCTTTTAAAAAAATAAATACAAAACGGCGTATCCAAGTTATTAAGGCTATTGTTATGACTTTTTTATTGACCTTTTTTATCACGATTGTAGGTTATTTCGTTTATCAAGATGTAGGTGTTGTTCATGATTTCTTTTCTCCAAAGGTGACCGCAGTCGTGGATTTAGAAGATGATACGCAAGAGTGGCAAAACCTAAACTTTAATGACAAAAATTATCTAATATATGATCGTGTTTTCTGGAGGAAGTCTATCGTAAATGCCGGAAGTAATGACATTGATAATGGAAATGATACTGAAAGTGATATCCTTCTTAGGGTAAAAGATGTAAATGGTAAAGTAATAGTTGATGAAATTCAAGTAAAGTCTGGAAAAAGCGTGAAATTGGATGGCTTAAAGAAAAACGAAAAGTATTTCTTTGAAATAAAAGCTCCACAAGGAAGATTTTTTATTAATGCGTTTTGACAGAGACCTAGATGCTTCCTAGGTCTTTTTTTATAACTGATAATCATAAGTAAGGGACTTCTATTTACTATCGAACAGAAAGGGGGAATAGGAGTAAATCAATATTAAATATAGTATAATAGTTACTTCAATATGAGATGGAAAAGAGGAATCGCATGCCTACTATACTGGTTGCTGACGACGATGCGATCATTCGCGAACTTGTTTGTTTATTTCTACGCAACGATGGATTCAAAACACTTGAAGCCGTGGACGGTAAGGAAGCACTGACTGTCTACGCCTCGAAGCATGTGGATCTTGTAGTACTTGATATTATGATGCCGATTATGGATGGTTGGACGTTATGCAAGGAGCTTCGAAGAGCCAATCCTGATCTTCCTTTACTTATGTTGACTGCAAGAGGTGAAACATGGGAGAAAGTGAAGGGCTTCGAACTTGGAACAGATGATTATTTGACGAAACCATTCGATCCATTGGAGTTGACGGCTCGTGTTAAGGCATTATTGAAACGATACCGCATTGGTTCTACGCAGACGATCCAGTTCGGTAACATCATCCTTGATCGGAAGACTTATAAGGTGATGAGTGGGTCAGATTCGCTTACCTTGCCACTCAAGGAGTTCGAATTGCTGTATAAGCTCGCCGGAACACCGGGACAGGTTTATACTCGTGAGCAGTTGATAGATCAGATTTGGGGGATCGATTACGCTGGAGATGATCGAACGATAGACGTACATATTAAACGCCTCCGTGAACGGTTCTCTACTACAACAGATTTTCGTATTGAAACTGTGCGTGGACTGGGATATCGGCTTGAGGTGTACGAATGACCAGATCCTTATATACGCGTGTTGTCTTGACATTTCTGCTCTCCGTAATCGGGGGAACTATCATTGCTTTTTTCATGTCAACTTGGGTATTTAAAGATAAATTGAACGAAAATTTAAAAATCCCCTTACTTCACTTTGGTCAGGACATTGTCCGGATTTATGAAACACTTCCTTTAAGTGAAGCGGAATTATTCGTAAGTGGAATGAAGCAGCTCGATTCATATCATATTCGAATTTATGATGAAACGGGTCAATTCCAGTCATATGGATCACTAAACGGACACAATCCGGTGACTGTGACCAATGAACAACTAAAGGAAGTACTTGATGGAAATATTGTTCAAGTCAATCCAAATGGTGTTGCTAGTTTTTTCTTAGGGTTACCGTTGAAAACGGAAATGGGAACGAGAGCAATGTTTGTAGAGCCGCTCGCGCCCCCTTCTTCTGCTTTTACCAGAAATTGGGCGATAACTTTTTTGACCTATTCGTTGATTGCAGGAAGCTTATTAATTCTAGTTGCAGCTATATTTCTTATAAGGCCAATTAAAAAGATGACGCAAGCAACTAGGCGTATAGCAGCTGGAGATTTCAATGTTAAGCTGAATATTAAACAAAATGGTGAGCTGGGTACTTTGGCTCGCAGCTTCGAAGAAATGACGCATGACCTACATCAACTAGAGCAGATGCGTAGGGATTTCGTCTCGAACGTGTCGCATGAAGTTCAATCGCCGCTCACCTCTATATCCGGTTATGCTTTAGCACTCAAGCAAGTAGAACTCACAGATAACGAGAGAAGCCGTTATCTCGACATTATCATCGCTGAAGCAGATCGGATGTCTAAGATGAGTGATAGCCTGCTAAAGCTGAGCTTACTTGAATCGCAGTCTCAGCAATTGCAGCTGGTGACGTTTAACCTTGATGAACAGATTAGAAGAGTCATCGTAGCGATCCAGCCACAATGGTCCGCGCGTAACATTCGCTTCGAGCTCAATTTAAAGCCGGTTCGCTTAATGGCTGATTATGATCAATTAAATCAAGTATGGACGAACATACTAGGCAATAGCATCAAATTTTCCAAGGATGGCGGCGTTATTAATGTCAGCATCAAACAAGATAACAAAAACGTGATGGTACGAATATCCGACACGGGCATTGGTATTTCACTCGCAGACCAGAAGCGTATATTCGATCGGTTTTTTAAAGCCGATCGTTCTCACAGTCGTAAATATGGTGGTAGTGGTATGGGACTTGCCATAGTTAAACAAATTGTATCGCTTCATCAAGGGGATATCCGAGTGGAAAGTGAGTTGGGCCGAGGAACAACTACCATTGTCACCTTGCCAATCACAACGTCAACAAATTAGTTAAATTGATAAGTTATCAAATCGTATGTTTAAAAGCGGTTTCTGTATTCCCTATACTACGACGTTATATTCAAGTTTTCTTGCATATAACGTCGTAGTATTTTTTTGCTTGTTCATACTCAGTTCATATTGTCGTCATAAAGAGTACATCTTCGTCATATAAGCTTTCCTTAACGGCTTGTTATGGTAGCCCAATAAACAGATGAAGACAGGAGAAGATAAAAGTGAAACTAATAGAGACAATAAAAATGAGAATGGGTATGAGAACAAATAAAATACTAACCATTCTACTCAAAATAATAGGAGCAATAATTATAGCATTCGGAATTTTTTTAGCAACGGTTTATATTGTTCATATTGTTTGTAATAAATCGGAGCAAGGAAAAATAGAACCTTATGGTCAGTCTGTAAAAGTCGATGGGAAAGATATGAATGTTTTGATTCAAGGAAAGGGGGACGAGACTGTCGTGCTACTACCTGGATATGGAACAGCTGCACCAGCACTTGATTTTAAGCCACTAGTGGATGAGCTATCTCCATATTATAGAGTCGTTGTGGTTGAGCCTTTTGGATATGGATTAAGTGACAATACCGAAAAAGAACGAAGTACAGAGAATATTGTAAGTGAAATACATGAAGCATTGCAGAACTTGAATATTGACCGATATATTTTAATGGGTCATTCTATTGCAGGCATATATGGACTGGATTATGTGAACAAATATGAAAATGAAGTGAGCGCATTTGTCGGAATCGATAGTAGTGTTCCTACACAAGGTGGTATGGATACTAAATTCCCAATAAAAACGTTTAAATTTCTCAAAAAATCAGGTTTAGCCAGATTGGTAGTAAAACTACCTGGTGATCCATATACTGGACTACCATATGATGACAAAACAAAAGAACAAATGAGAATTCTTTCTCTAAGAAATATGTATAATTCCAGTACATCAAACGAAATGGAAAATTTCAACACTAACTTTAAAGCTGCTGAAAATTTAACGTTTCCCAAAAATCTTCCCCTGATTTTCTTTATACAAGCGAATAATACAGGTGTAAAAAGATGGATACCATTGCATGAAGAGCAAGTAAAAGATTCGGTACATGGAAAAGTGATGACACTTGAAGGCGAACATTATTTACACCATACCAAATCAAAAGAAATCGTTGAAAACCTTAGAAGATTTATGGAAGAAACAAAATAAATGCTCTGAAAAAGTTCATCTTCAATCTAGTGGATGTGTATAAGTTGAAAACCCCGCTCTTTAGAGCGGGTTTCAGATTGAAGACAAACACATTGTTCAATTAAATAATGTGTTTGTTTTTTTATCTACTTCTCTATTTTTGAATTAAAACACAGAAATAGGCAAAAAAAATAGAGTCCTATTGGTCTCTTAATTCCAGGATTTTTGCTAATTTTTTTATATTTAGACAAGCAAAAGTAAGCCCAATTTTCATGTGCATTTTTTCTTTACCAATCATATTCGTATAGCGAAGACCATGAAATTCTTTAGCTGTTCCAAATAATCGTTCTATTGTTTGCCTCATACTCTTAATACCATATAAATATTGAATTAATGGTAACTTGATTAATAAAACTGGATCTAAGCTAGGTCTACCATTATTTTCATCATATTTATCTTCTACTAATTCATAAATAAAATTGAAATCAACTTACTTATCAATATCTCTTAACAAATGTTCCTGTGGAACTAGATCATCTAAAGAATAAAAAACAATTTGATCTCATTTACTCATATCTTGTTTTTTCAACATCTAAATCAGCACCGTTTCTCCATTTTCCAAGAAAAAAAGACAAAGTATCGAATAATCAGATACTTTGTCTACAGTCTGAGGTTGAGAAATTATTTTCTCAACCTTTTTATTCGGTATTTTTTTATTTTCACTCAATATTTTCTATATTTAAACACTTAGTTTCACAGTAATAGCCTTTGCCGCCTACATAAACTTTTTCTATTTCATTCTTGCTATTGGTTGCTAATTTAACTAATATTTCGGAAGGCGAGTGTAAAGAATAACCTTGTTCAAATACATAGACTTCTTTTTGCAAGTAGTGCTGTTCATAAAGGTAGCAAGCTAATGCACCGTTTGAAGTTCCAGTCGCTGCTTCTTCATTGATGTCGTATAGTGGAGCAAAATTTCTGCATATAATTCGATTGTCATTAAAAGTATATAGATGCATCCCGACAACATTATAATACTTGCTGATTTCTTTAATTTTTTCAAAATTAGGTTTCAGTCCATGTAATTGTGTTTCGCTTTTTATAGGAATTAAAATATCTTTTAAGCCCGTGGAGACAATTTGAATTGGATATTTATTGTCTATAGCTTTAATGTCAAAACAGTCGATGCACTCATTTGGAGATACAACATCATAGAATTTCGGTTTGTTTTGTTCCATGAATATGATGTCATCTTTGATGGTAATAGTAAGAACACCACTGTTCGTTTCAATCGTATAGCGATTCCTGAAAAGTTTATTTAAATGCATCAGTATCGCGAAAGAGCCAATTGTGGCATGACCACATAAATCAACTTCTTCTTTTGGTGTAAAATACTCAAATTTATAATCAGCAATTTCAGATTCTGATATAAATGCGGTTTCCGCATAGCCCAGTTGTTTGGCTATTGCCATTTTTTGAGTAGTGGTCAATGTATTCTCAATAAATACCACTCCTGCTTTATTTCCGCCTTTATGATCCTTGCTAAATGCACTTGCAACATAAACGGATATTTTCATAAGACACCTTCCTTCCTCACTTATAGTAAATTGTAGCATAGAAAGCACTACGTATAAATGTTGTTGGATAAATTTGACATAAAGCAAGAGGCAAACTATTTTTTAGCATCTGAACTCTCCAAAAATAGTTTGTCTACAGTCTGAAACCCGCTCTTTAGAGCGGGTTTTTCGCTTTTTCTTTATAAAGCGAACCCGTCAGAGATTTATATTGTATGCCGTAGTATTTTTCACGTGTACATACTCATTTTTAATTAAAGTTTAAATGATAATGAGTACGATAATATCAATCCTATCGATTAATAAATTAAATAACTTTATATTTAACAAAATATTTTAATTTCTATATCGATTATTATCATACTGGAAAGTAAATTTGAATAGAATTGTTAAAGTGAAAATATTATTGTGATGGAGTAGATAGAGAGGGAATTTGTGATGTTTATCATCGAATGCTATTTTCCTGAAATCTATTTAAAAGAATTCGTAACCTTTATATGGAAGGACAACCCAAATAGGGTCTGTAGGGTGAGAATTTAAAGTTTTTTTATCGAATATAGTTAGGTCTAAGGGAACTGATACAAAATTTTTAAGGAACTTTACCATTCAAATTGATTTAGAAGGTTATCGATTCTTTAGCTACTGGCACATGATATTTAAGCTAACTTCCAATGACATTTCGAATTGAGTTATTTAAGTTTTAGGAGACTCTCTAGGTAAGTAGGGAACAACAGAGAGTTTCAATAATTAGCATGATAATCTAATAATTTCATACTGGAAGGAGAATCAGATGTCAGAATATCATCAACAATCATCAACTGAAGTCATGGATATATTGGATGTAACAAAAGAAGGGTTAAGTGATTATGACGTCCAAAAGAGACAAGAAGAATACGGCTATAATGAATTGGTAGCAGGAAAAAGAACAAGCACAATGGCCGTTTTATTTGGACAGTTTAAAGATTTATTAGTCATTATTTTAATGATTGCCGCTGTCATTTCATATCTATTAGGCGAAGTAGGAAGTACTATTGTGATTCTGATCGTTGTTATTTTAAACGCAATCCTTGGTACTGTACAGCATGTAAAAGCCGAAAAGTCTTTAGAAAATCTGAAAGAATTGACCTCTCCAGTTGCAAAAGTGATGCGAGATAATCAGATTATTGAAATTGATTCAGAAGATATTGTGGTTGGGGATCTTCTCTATTTAGAGACCGGTGATTATGTAAGTGCTGACGGAAGATTATTAGAAAGCTATAATCTTCATATAAATGAAAGCTCGCTGACAGGTGAATCGTTGGCTGTAGCGAAGAGTACGGTACCTATTGAAGATGATCAAGTTACTATTGGTGATAAAAAAAATATGGTTTTCACTGGAAGCTTTGTCACTAATGGACGTGGAATTGTAATTGTTACAGCTATTGGAATGGAAACTGAAATCGGGAAAATTGCCAATTTACTAGATACTGCAAAGGAAAAGAAAACACCTCTACAAGTAAGCCTAGATCATTTTGGTGAAAAATTAGCATTAGGTATCACGATGATCTGTGTAGCCATTTTCACTATTGATCTTATTAGAGGTCGTGAAATAGTGGAATCGTTTATGTTTGCTGTTTCGCTTGCAGTTGCTGCAATACCAGAAGCATTAAGTTCAATTGTTACCATTGTGTTGGCTTTTGGGACACAAAAAATGGCAAAGGAAAATGCCATTATTCGCAAGCTCTATGCAGTTGAAAGTCTTGGTAGTGTTTCTGTTATTTGTTCAGATAAAACGGGAACCCTCACTCAAAATAAAATGATAGTTCAACAAGTATATGTTGATCAAAAAGTCATTTCACATAATCAACTCCAGACAGAGAATGAAATCGAAAGGGATCTTATCTTAAAGGCGATCTTATGTAACAACTCCTTGGAGAGAGATCAAAAAGAAATTGGAGACCCTACTGAAATTGCACTTGTAAAATTAGGGAAACAGTACAATCTCGACGAACTAATCGTAAGAGATCAATTTCCAAGAATTGCGGAAATCCCTTTCGATTCAGACAGAAAGCTAATGAGTACAGTAAATAAAATTAATCAACAAAATGTCATGATTACCAAGGGCGCATTAGATGTTCTTCTATCTAAAATTATGAAGATCAAAACATCTCATGGCATCATTGATATTACGGCAGAACATCGTAAAAAAATAGAAGATGTGAATCGTGCTTTTTCCATGAATGGTTTACGGGTACTAGCGATTGCTTTTAAAGAAACAAGAAAAAATCAAAAAATTGATGTATCAGTCGAAAGTGATTTAACCTTTTTAGGATTAGTAGCGATGATGGATCCTCCTAGAGAAGAGTCAAAAGAGGCGGTCGAAAGCTGTATAAAGGCTGGTATTAAACCAGTTATGATTACAGGGGATCATAAAATAACTGCAACTGCTATTGCCAAACAAATTGGTATTTTAGAAGATCCTTCAGAAGCGATTGAAGGATATGAAATTGAAGAGTTAACTGATCAACAACTACAAGATATAGTTCCAGATATTTCTGTCTACGCACGAGTAACACCTGAGCATAAAATTCGTATTGTTAAAGCTTGGCAGGAGAAAGGGAATGTCGTTGCGATGACGGGGGATGGGGTCAATGATGGCCCTGCCTTAAAACAAGCAGACATCGGTGTAGCGATGGGGATAACCGGTACCGAGGTAGCGAAAGATGCATCCTCTATGATTTTAACGGATGATAATTTTTCAACGATTGTCAAGGCTATTTCGAATGGTAGAAGTATGTATACCAATATAAAAAACGCCATTCTTTTCTTATTGTCAGGTAATGCAGGAGCTATTTTTGTTGTTTTATATGCAACAGTATTAGGGTTACCAGTTCCATTTGCTCCAGTTCATCTATTATTTATCAACTTACTTACAGATAGTTTACCAGCTATTGCAATAGGTTTAGAGCCACATAATAAGAAAACAATGAAGTACAAGCCTAGAAATATTAATACTCCATTATTAAATAAAAAATTTACTACTCAAGTGGTGCTCGAAGGTTTATTAATTGGTATTTCAACCATCATTGCTTTTGAAATGGGATTGTCCACCGGAGATACTCTAACCGCAAGCACAATGGCATTTACAACATTATGTTTGTCTAGGTTAGTACATGGTTTCAACTCGAGATCAAAAGAATCGATCTTTACAATTGGTATATTCTCGAATAAATATACTTGGCTAGCATTTTTAATCGGATTTTTAAGCTTACATTTAGTATTATTCATGCCATCACTTTCAGGTGTATTTGAAGTTGCAAAATTAAATGGAGTACAATTAGGTATTATTTATAGCTTGTCCATTATGCCGTTTTTAGTGAATCAGTGGTATAAACTTCTGTTTGTTAGAAATAAATAAAATCACAAAGATTTAACAGACACTCTTAGCAGTATTCTGTTCAGACCGTAGACAAACTCGAAGAAATTAGAGTTTGTCTACGGTCTTTTTCTTTTACAATAAATATAGATGAATAACCGTTGATTTCCGCGGGCGGGGCCGAGCCGCTTCCTTCGCTACGCTCAGTCCAGGGTCTCGACTATCCCGCTTTTCCCGCTGGAGTCGCCGCCCTCCGCTCCAATCAACTACGTATGTAATATAAATAAATCTTTTGAGATGATAGAAAATAATGACATAAAAACCCTGAAAGAGATCAAATAGAAATTGATTGTTTTGGATCCATGATTACTATAAGAAAATCTTAGGGAAAAATTGGGGAAGTGGTGACCAAACTTAAAAGGTCTTAAAAAAGTGACCCTGCAGGACCGCAGTGATTTAAAAATTCGTAAATTGAACTTGGCAAAGTTCAAAAATGGAATACATGGTAACACTCAATGAGTCTTTTATTTATAAAAATGGATTTTAAATAACCAAAATATATAAAAATAATAAAAGACATTCAAGATGTGAGAATTTTGATTTCCTTTTGTCGAAATATTTTAACAGACACTCATAGTAGTGGCTGTTTTTTTGTGCACAAATATTTGAATATTGGTAGTTCTACATTTTTGGCTTGATAAGCAGAATAATTCCTATCAATTAAAGAATTTCTTCTATAGATATATTACATAATAAATAATCATTGAAAATGTGTATTATTCAAATATAATCAAATAATTTAGAGAATAATGACTTTGAGAAAAAGGGTTGCATTTAGTCTTATAAGCGAATATTATATTTAATGTTGCAAAAAATGTTCGTGTTTAAGAAGGAGGTAAATAAATGTTTCGTTTAAAGGAACATGGTACAAATGTTAAGACTGAACTTATTGCAGGAATGACTACATTCCTCACTATGATATATATCGTTGTTGTAAACCCGATAATATTATCGGATGCAGGTGTGCCACTTGATCAAGTATTTATGGCAACTATTATTTCTGCTGTAATAGGTACATTATGGATGGCACTTTGTGCGAATTATCCGATCGCAATTGCTCCTGGTATGGGATTGAATGCATATTTCACTTATGCAGTCGTATTATCCTCTGATGGTAAAATTGATTATTTAACTGCTTTTGCAGCTGTTTTCGTGGCAGGGATAATTTTCATTCTTTTATCTCTGACTCCATTACGTGAAAAACTAATAACGACGATTCCCCAAAATTTAAAACATGCAATTACTGCGGGGATTGGTTTATTTATCGCATTCCTTGGCTTACGTATGGCCAAAGTGGTTGTCGCAAGTGATAGTAACTTAGTGATGCTAGGTGATTTAACTTCTCCTGGTGTACTTTTAACGTTGTTTGGTTTATTCATCACTGTTATTTTAATGGTACGTAATGTCAAAGGTGCATTATTTATCGGTATGATAGTTACTGGTATTGTAGCAGTGCTAACTAATCAATTACATATTGAAAAAGTGTTAGCTCTTCCTCATTTACCAGAAGGTATTTTAATTTGGAATCCAATTGAAGCATTTAGCCAAGTCTTTTCATTTGGATTATATGGCGTTGTATTCTCATTTATTTTAGTTACACTCTTTGATACAACAGGTACAATGGTTGGTGTCGCTAAGCAAGCAGGTTTGATGAAGGGCGATAAATTACCTCGTGCACGTCATGCATTATTAGCTGACTCAGTTGCCACAACTGTTGGTTCTATGTTTGGTACAAGCCCAACAACAGCATTTGTCGAGTCGTCATCTGGTGTTGCTGCTGGTGGCCGTACAGGTTTAACTAGCTTAACTGTTGCTATTCTATTTATCGTTGCTTCATTCTTTGGTCCATTAGTTGGTGCTGTTTCTGGAGTTGCTGCTATTACTTCTCCAACTCTAATTATTGTTGGTACATTAATGATTGGATCTGTAAAAGATATTGAATGGGGTAAATTTGAAGAAGCGTTCCCAGCATTCTTAATCATTTTGATTATGCCACTAACTTCAAGCATTTCAACAGGTATTGCTTTTGGATTTATCACTTATCCAATTTTAAAAATTGCTAAAGGTGAAGCAAAAGAAGTACATCCTTTGCTTTACGTATTCGCTATTCTATTTGCATTCCAATTGATATTCTTACCTCACTAATACAGAAAATGCTCACTGCATGTTTAGACGCCGTGAGCATTTTTTCTCGTTTTAAAATTATTGGTATTTTGTCTGATATTACAGAGAGGTATTATGATGTAGTAAAACTTTCTTTCAATGGCTTACGTCGTTTACTTCGGAAACTTAATGGAGGAGAGAATATCATAGTAGAAATGTAGAATAAAGCATCATTCTACAGTATTCGACCTTAATAGTGGTATTATTGTATTAGAATAATGTAAGAGGTGCATTGGCGTGAATTTTTATATAGTTATGCAAGGACAAACGTATGAAGAAGAGAAAAAACATAATATTATTTGGTCACACCAGCTAGACAAGAGTGGTCAAACACCGCATTCCTGGGGACGAATGAAAGAAGTTGAATCAGGGGACTGTATTTTTCATTATGTTAAAGGTGATATAGTAGCAGTAAGTATTACTAAAACAGATTTTAGAGAATCGTTAAATCCATATAAAAGTGAGAATAGTGTCGATGGTTATACTGTTGAGACTGTTTATGAAGAATTAGAGAAGCCACTAAATATTAAAAGGCATTTTGAAGAGATTCAGCCGCTTCTTCCATTAAAGTATTCTGCTTTTCAGGAAAATGGTGATGGAAATCAGGGGTATCTATTTCCTTGTAACGAGTTATTAGCTATTAAAATTCTAGAACTCATAAGTGATTTAAATATTTATGAGGAGGATCAGGAACAACTAGAGTTTGCAATCGGGCCTATTGTAAGTAAAGAGCGTAATAGTTTAATACCGATTATTGCAGAAACAGAAGCTGAAGCGAAAGTGAAAATCCGTAAAGGTAAGCAAAAGCATAAAGAAGCTTTAGCTCCATTCTGGAATCATCAATGTGCATTATGTGGGATTGATTTACCAGAGATGCTACGTGCGAGCTATTCAAAACCTTGGAAAGACAGCACGAATGAAGAGCGGTTAGATCCATACAATGGTTTGTTACTATGCTGTAATCATGATGCTTTATACGATAAAGGCTATATTGCATTTGATGGTACAGGGAAAATGCATATATCAGACAGACTGAATGAAAGCGATTATGAGAAATACGGCGTTAATCCTAAAATGCGTGTAAATCGAAGCGAACCAAATAAAAAGTATTTTAAGTGGCATAAGAAGAATGTTTTTAAGTAAATAGGATGGTTTACTGATTTTAAATTGGTGTAAAAAAACTCGAAGCAATTTCGCTTCGAGTTTTTATTCTTCTACTAAATAATGATACATATTGTATTCTACTGGATGCTCTAAAATCATGTTCATTGTTACAACATTGTAAGCTTTACCTTTATCAATTAAATGATCGTTTATAGCACTAGATTCATCTACTTTTACGTTTCCTAAGTAATAAAAGTCTTTGCCTTCACCATTATGCTTTTTAACGAATAAATGTACTGTAGTATTTTCTGAATCAGATTTAACAATTGGGGCAATATCTTTTGCAGTAATTTTTCGATTTTTAGTTGAACACCATTTAAACACTTCATTTGAAAGAAATTCATCCATATAATGTACGGTTGCATCATCTTCTACTTTATGATAATTCACAAATATTGGGCAAGTATTTGATTTTACATGTCCACCATTCAGGGTGCCTTCCTCATTACTTTCCCAATTCAAAAGGCGGCAAACATCTTTTCTTGAATATTTTTTATATATAGTAAATGGTTGAGTAGAATCATATTGTTTGTTTTTTTCTAAGGCGCATCCAATTATATCTTCGATGAATTTCTTGTAATTTTCATTTTTTAAACTTTGAGCTATTTCGTCACTAAACTTATAGTAATCGTTATCCAGTACTATTAGTGGTTTATTTCCATATTTTTCACGAGCAACAGTGACAAAGAAGTTTAAAGATAATATGTTTTCAACTGATTGTATTGTTTCTTCTTCAAGATATGTACCAAATTTTTTTACTAGCTTAATAAATTCACACTTAGTAATTGAACCGTTTTTTAGCAAGATGTCAATTAACAATATTTCATGAATTCTTTTTCCGTTTAAAAGTTCAAGTGAAAACATGGACAAATTTTTTAATTCGTAAGCCGTTAATGAAGGAAGTTCTTCCTTCATTTTTATTAAAAATGAATAATAGTTATCAGAGTAGTTTACTATTACTTCTGGATCAAGTGATTCTTGATGCATGAAATCTAGCAGTGAAGGAATTTTTCCTAAACGATTTTTAAGTTCGCTGTATGTCTCTTTTAATATTTTTAAAGTAGACAAATTTGTATTATTAATAGCTTCAAAAATACGTTTCTTAGCAATTTCTTCAAAGCTTATTGTTGAAACACCTTGTATATAATCAGTATTTACAGTTCTTCGGCGCACGTTATCTTTATTCATTGAACGATCACCTGAAAGAGCAATTGGGATTAGATAGTTGTTTTTATAGTTACCGATAAAATCGATAATCGTAACATAATCTTTTGAATCATGTTTACGCAAGCCTCGTCCTAATTGCTGGATAAAAATAATGCTAGATTGTGTTTGGCGTAGCATCACGATTTGATTTAGGTAGGGGATATCTATACCTTCGTTGAATATATCGACAGTTAGTATATATTCAAGCTCACCCGAGTTCAGTTTTTTTATGGCTTCTTCACGTTCGTTTTGTGAATGATCACCTGTTAAAGCACATGTTTTCAATCCTTGCTCATTTAATGTATCTGATAATTGGCGAGCTTCTTCCTTAGAACTACAAAACATTAATCCACGAACTTTATCTCCAGAAAAACCATAATAGTTAATTTTTTTAATAATATGTTGTACGCGCTCATGTGATACAAGCTTCTGTAGTTCAGTAACTTCATCAATAATAACACCGTCCTTTTCATACTCTGTAACACCAAAGTAATGGAAGGGGCAAAGCATATCTTCTTCAAGTGCTGCATGTAAGCGAATTTCATACGCAATATTATAATCAAAAAGTTCATATATATTAAAGTTATCTGTTCTCTCAGGTGTAGCGGTCATCCCTAGTAAAAATTCAGGTTCAAAATAATTAAAGATTGTTTGATAAGATTTTGCGCCAGCACGATGTACTTCATCTATTAATATATAATCAAACTCGTTGCTTTCAAATTGTTGAAGATAGCGTTCAGACGAGATGGTTTGAATCGTTGCAAATAGAAAACGAGCTTTCACTTCTTTGAAGTTACCCGATAAAATACCATAATCTTCTTCGTTTCCACCTAATATTTTACGATAATCTGACATTGCTTTTTTTAAGATTTGCTCGCGATGTACAATGAAAAGCATTTTTTTAGGCTGGAAATTGCGAACATCGAATGCGGATAGATATGTTTTACCTGTCCCTGTAGCAGAAATGATAAGTCCTTTTTTTGCACCGGTTGCACGTAATGCTTTAATTTGCTGAAGTGCTTCATTTTGCATTTTGTTAGGTTTAATAGAAAGACTCTCTGCTAATGTGTTTGTAAGATATTCTGTTCTCATTTCTATAATATTAGAAGAATTAGTTTTAATGAAAGGGGCAGCTATATAATTTTGTGCATAAGCTGCAATCCACTCATCAGTTAATGGAGTTCCTTCATGCCAGGCATCTTCAAACTGATTTTTAAAATGGTGAATAACTTCACCTTCCTCTAGTGAAGTTAAAAACACATTCCATTCGAAATTTGTTTTTAAAGCGCTATCTGTTAAGTTTGAGCTACCAACTATAAGTGAATAATAATCTTCATGCTCGAAAATATATCCTTTTGAGTGGAATCCTTTGACGCTAGTTAAACGTACTTCAACATTTTTAAGTTTCAAAAGCTCTTTAAACATTTTAGGTTGATTAAAGCTTAGGAATGTGGAAGTTAAAATTCGGCCCTTAATCCCTTTTTTTTCTAAATCGTATAGCATCGTTTTTAAAGTTGCTAAACCACCTTCAGTGATAAAAGCAATTGAAAAAGTAAAAGTCTTACATGTTTTTAGTTCCTGTAATAAAGTAGATAGCACATTTTCATGCGCTTTATTTGTGAGTAGTTTTGGTTTGAATTGTGCTGATACATGCTTGTTTTGATCGATAAAGCCCTTATGTAATGAACTTTCAATTTTACTTATTAAATGTTCCATTAAATTCACGCCCATAGTCTATTATTTTTGATTAGCTAGTTTTTCTACCGCAGGAATATCTGCAGGAGCGAAATCGAGTTGTGATAGATTTTGACGTTGCACCCATTGTGCATCAGCATGCTCACTAATTGTAGGAACACCATGGATGATTTTCGCCATATATGTCTCTAAACGGACTATGACTTTTTCATATTCGTATGTTGTATCTTCTACTTTTTGACCAACTTCAATTTTACAGCTAAACTCCTCATTAATTTCACGTTCTAAAGCCTGTTGAGGTGTTTCACCTGCTTCAATTTTACCACCAGGAAATTCCCAGTAATTCGCAAGCGACATTTCTGGACTTCTCAACGCACAAAATATTTCTTTTTCTTCATTTTCAATTATTGCACCAACAACGTGTACTGTTTTTTTCATATCTATTAGACCTACTCCTTGTATAAAAACTTATATCCTATTTTACAGTATATAGTGTGGAACGTCATTAGATGGGGAATTTAATCGACAAATTGCTTTTTGACAATGGCCTTTTTGTCGCATCACTTTGCAAATACCGTCATCTTTTGTATGATACAAATGAGGAGTGAAGATTATGCAATTTCAAACGACAAGATCATTTATTTTAGCATCTGCATCACCACGACGTAAGGAGCTTTTCGGCCGTTTAAATATACCATTCGAAATCGTAACTGCTGATGTAGAAGAAACGAGTGTACAAGCGTCAGAAGTATCACAATATGTTACTGAGGTTGCACTATTAAAAGCGCGCGCGGTGGCGAAATTATCACCAGGGCGAGTAGTCATTGGCGCAGATACAATCGTAGCAAAAGACAATCAATTACTACATAAACCTAAGAGTCATGACGAAGCAATGGCACATCTTCGCACTCTTCGTAATACAGAACATGAAGTTTTAACTGCTGTAGCAATTATTGAAGAGGATGGAACAGAATCAACATTAGTTGAAAAAACGACAGTCATCTTTAAAAATGTTTCTGATGCATTGTTAGAAGCATATGTCTCAACAGGAGATCCTTTTGATAAAGCTGGTGGTTATGGCATACAAACTGAAGGTGTCTTTTTGGTCGATCGTATAGAAGGGGATTACTTAAACGTCGTTGGCTTACCATTAGCATCGTTATGTGAGCATCTAATTGCTAGAAAGCTAATCACATTATAAAGAGTAATTATTTTAGTTCTGGATGGAAATTTATTGGGATAAATTGTACAAAAAGGTTTGAAATGTAATTATTATCTGATTTAGCGAAAAAGCATAATTGCGTAAAGATATCTTTACACATTTATGCTTTTTGTTATAATATGGTTGTAAAGATGTCTTTACATGTTAAATGGAGGTTTATTGTTGAAGGTCATTAATAACATAAGAGAAATTCGCTTGAAAAGAGGAATAACACAAGTCCAAATGGCTCAGGATTTACAAATTACTAGGCAAACAATAAACGCAATTGAAAAAAATAAGTATAATCCTAGTTTGGAATTGGCTTTAAAACTCATTAAATATTTTGATTTACCTACTGAGGATCTATTTTATTTAGATGAAACGGGGGAGGAATAAATTGAGTGTTAAAAAAATACAGATAGTCATTTGGATCGTGATTATAGGGTGTATGATAATTGGCGGGTTTTTAGGAATTCATTTAATTGGTAAAAAAACAGGAGAATATCCTTATGAGTTAGTATTTCCAATTGTCATAGGATCTGGTGGTGGATTCTTGATTTTCTTAGCCATATCAAAGTTAAACAAAAAAAGAAATGTGAATGTGCCTGATTTTGATGAACGTAGTATAAAATTAATTCAAAAATATCTTATGTTTGCACTTTATATGTTATTGTTCGGTTTGGGTATAGCACTTCTTATTGCATATGGGATGGGGATTCAATATGTTGAAACAGGTTTTCTAATAATATGTTTGTTTGCTATCTATATGATTTTAGGTTTAGGTACTTTAGTGGTAAAAAGATTGTAAAAGTAAAAGGGCGCTAATCTAACAAAGATTTTACGCTTGATGTTTTTTTCTCACTTTTCAAATATCATAATTGAAGTTTAGGGCTTTACTTGAAGATCATTGAGTTGCATATGCAGCTCTTTTTTTCTTTCTTGAACTAAAGGTGCAGTTTGGTTGAAAAGTGAGTGCTATAACACTTAATTTCAAAGATATGATGATTTGGAAAAAGTAAATTAATTTAAGTTATTTTAAAAAGTTACTTGAAAAAAAATTTAATTGATATTACCTTATTCAGGGAAGGGGTGTTAATTATGGGAATGACTATTGAAGAATTACCTGAATCAAGGATTGCTTATTTTCGAAATGTTGGGGAGTATGGCGGAAAACAAAATCAGGAACTAATGGAGTCCTTTAAAAAGTGGGCACAGTTGAATGGTATATTTAATAATTCTACAATTCTAGGCATACCTCAGGATAACCCTGAGATTATTCCTAAAGAGGAGTGTTGTTATGATATTTGTATTATAGTAAATAATCATTTTAAGGTGAAAGAACCTGCTCTGTTGGGTAAATTTACAGGTGGAAAATATGCCGTTTTCTTGCTTGACCACACAAAAGAAGCAATCAATAAGTTTTGGGATAGCATTTTTTCTGAAATAGAAAAAAGTGATTTATCATTAAGAGAAGAACCAATTATAGAACGATATACCCCACAGATGATCGACAAACATTTGTGTGAAATATTAGTTCCTATAGTGTAGCATTTCTGTAATAAATAAAAAGATTAAATATGTAAAACAAACTTAGTTTGTGAAATAATACACTTAAACTAACGTGGGCTTAAATAGAAATATTAATATTATTGCTAAATCTCTCAAAAAATATTGAAGTGATTACATATTGGATGGAAAAATATCATTATCATCCCTGGAAGCTTTAAAGAAAAACTATACTAGTTTCTCCCTTGAAGATAAACTAAACATAATCAATTATAAGAACGAGAATGGCGAAGTAGTTTTAGGAACGATGAAATAGACGCCGTAGTTGGGGGATATAAAAGTATGAGAGCAGTAATGGATCAAAAGAAATGGCAATGGTTGGACTATGTTCTATTTCTCATTCGTACAATATGGATTACGAATATTGGCTACATGATATTCATAGAAACTACAGGTTTGAACAAGTGGATTCTACTTTTGTGGGCTATTAGTTTATACATAATACCTCACCTATTTTATAGGCCCGGGCTTATAAAATTCCCAAAGTATGTATTTACCGAGGTATTGCTAACGGGTTCAGCATTTATTTACCTATCGATCCAATATGAAATATCAGAGACTTACGGTTTTCTATTCTTGCCTATGCTTACTGTAGCTTATGCTTGTCAAGGGAAGCCGTTAATTTGGTTAGGACCTTTCTTATATATTTCTATTTTTTTTGCTGGCACACTAGCCGGCGATCTCTTCGCTGATGAGGGTTTCTTTGCTCGCTTCATTGATACAACTATTTTTTATGGTATCGGGTTTTGTTTAGGAAGGATGACCATTGTCAATAACGCCAATAAAACGTTAATTGCTTCTATTGAGGAAAAGAACGAGGACTTGGAATATTACTCAAAAAAGATTGAGGAACTGACGATTAAGGAAGAACGAAATAGAGTTTCACAAGATTTGCATGATACGGTAGGCCATATTTTCACATCAGTCATAACGAGTTTAGATGCTCTTCCTTTTCTATATCGGGCAGATAAAATAGAAGCAGAAAAAAGTATAAAAGAGATTTCGGATTTAGCACGAGATGGATTGCATGATGTGAGAAAGACAATTCACCAGATGTCGCCCATGACTCATCAAACACTTATTGAATCTTTGCAAGAATTGATTGTTGATTTTATGAAACATACATCAACGGATATAAAACTGATTGTCGAAGGAGAAGCGACCAAAGTCGGCGATAGGATAAAGTTTGCCATTATTCGTTGTATACAAGAAGGGCTTACAAATGCGAAAAAACATGGGCAGGCTACCATTATTAATGTAACTATTTCGTTTAATCAAGAAGAATTAATTGTTTTCATTGAAGATAATGGAATGGGCTTTAGTGAATTGCATTTAGGGTTTGGCTTACGTTCAATGAAAGATCGAATATCGGCATTGGCAGGTACAGTGGAATTTTATTCGAAATTGAATGCTGGTATGAGGATAACGTGTCGCATACCTATGGCAAAGGAAGTGTTATTATCATGATAAAAGCGGCAATCGTCGAAGATCAAGAGATTTTAAGGAAGAGCTTAAAAATTGTTATTGAAAGCATATCTGACATTGAGATTATTGGAACTGCTGAAAATGGGGAGAAAGCAATTGCTTTATGTGAAAGGGGAAATATTGATATTCTTCTAATGGATATTCAAATGCCGGTGATGGATGGTGTAAAGGCGACAGAAGAAATTAAAAAACGATGGCCCAATATAAAAATTATTATACTTACTACTTTTCAAGATGTTACACACGTTTTGAATGCCTTAAATGCTGGTGCAGAGGGTTACATATTAAAGGCTGTTGATCCTGAATTTTTGGTTCAGGGAATTAAAATGGTGTATCACGGAGGTTCCCTCATTCCTCAACAATTAGCAAAAGAGGTGTTTGGTCAGATACAATCAACTAAAAACGAACACTCGAAACAACTTGACCATAACTCTATGAAAAATCCATATGAATTAAATAATCAAGAATTAAAAGTATTAAAATGTTTAACTCAAAGATTATCCAATAAAGACATTTCAGAAAAGATGTTTCTTTCAGTAGGAACTGTGAAAAATTATGTCTCTAACATTTATTCGAAATTAAATGTTAAAAACAGATCCTCAGCTATTATGAAAGCAATGGAAGAGAGTCTTATAGAAGATAAGAAATATTGAAGTAAGAGAGTGTGGACAAACTCAAATTAACTTTGTCTTCACTCTATTTTTTTTTCAACGAACTGGAATGTTATTTTGAATTTGTTTACTTCAAGGGCAATTCATAAGGTCCACCATTCAAAAAATCTGACGTGGATCGCCTATTAGATTATAGCCAATCGCCATAATAAGTCATTTCTTTAAAATAGTTATGACTTATTAATGACTTATTGACACTACAGTATATGACCTTTCATCTGTAGAGTAGAAATATGAAATGAAACAGGCATGTTAGTTAAGGAAATCAACTTCCTACTTTAATAGTAATGGTAAAAATCAGTTAATCAACACGTCTGGAAATGAAATTAATAATAGAGGTCAAAAAGCAAGCTCAAATCAATACAGTATGTATTTTTGATGAAGTTGGAGAAGACGTAAATAAAGATTCGACAATTCAACTTACAAAAAAAATGAGAAGAAAGGGAAGAACAGATGAAAACCATAAAGAAGTTAATAAAATATATTGGAGCCATTATTATAATAGGACTAATAATAGCACTTTTTTGCCCTACTTGGACTTCGCATATAAAAGGTGATAACAGTATAAGTGCATTAGAACAAGTAGAGATAAATGGAAGTAATCATGAAATAATGATACGTGGCACTGATAAGGATAATCCTGTTATTATTTTTGTACATGGAGGACCTGGATGCTCGGAAATACCATATGCAGAAAAATACCAAGACTTACTGGAAACTAAATTTACGGTTGTTAATTACGATCAGCGAGCAAGTGGAAAATCCTATCATTTTTTTGAGGACTATTCTAATCTTTCGTCAGACTTACTGGTGGAGGACTTATTGGCTTTGACGGATTATATATCAGAACGGCTCGGCAAAGAAAAAGTAATACTTATTGGTCATTCTTTTGGTACATATATTGGCACGCAGGCTGCCCATAAAGCTCCTGAGAAGTATGAAGCATATATTGGTATTGGACAAATGAGTAATCAAGTAGAAAGCGAGATTGAAAGTTTAAACTACGTTATTAAGCAGGCTCAAAAAGCTGGCAATATGGATGATGTTTTATATTTACAAGGGTTAACTGAAAAAATTAAAAATGGCGATATGTTTACCCCACGGAATTATGTTATGAAATATGGCGGAAGTGTCAGACTCATTGATAACCCCGATGGAGATAATTTAGGTATATTACTCAGTAGTGAGTATAACTTATTAGATTTAATCCGCTATAATCGTGGGTTGGCCTATTCTCAGAAGTTTTTGTTAAAGGACATATTAAAAAATTCATTACCTACTAACGAAACGAAACTCGAATTACCGGTTTATTTTGTTATGGGTAAATATGATTATATGACTACATCAAATGAAGCAAAAAAATATTTTGATAAGATTGAAGCCAATAAAAAAGAATTTATTACTTTTGAGCAATCAGCGCATTATCCACAATTTGAAGAGAAGGAAAAATTTTATGAATGGATGTGCTATACATTTTTAAAATAAATAGGGTAGTTTTTTTCTTACCTTGAAAGAGAGTGTGTGAATAATTGTACTTAAAGTAAAGGGGCTATACTTCAATAAGGAGTAGAGCCTTTTTCTTATTGAACTAACGGAGCAGGTTAGTTGAAGAAGGAATATCGTTAGATTGGATTGAATAAAAAACCATAAAAGAGGTGAAGCATTGTTTTTTATAAATATAAAAGGTTAATAGAGGATTTTGTTAATGAAGTAATTCCTGTTGAGCATTTTGAACGTGACTATCTAAATACATTTAAAAATGAGACAGAAAGAATGGATACGTTTTTCGAAATCTTAAACGGAGTTTTTGAAGCAGTTGATAGTTATTGGAATGAATGTCTTCCTGGACAAGAAAATGCCTCTGAAATATCGGAACAACAACTGAGAAAAGAAGTAAGTGAAGCTTTGGTTAAAATAAATAGTTTATCGAATATTCTTTAAATTCCATTCAACTAAGAGTACAGGTTAGTTGAATAAGAAAAAGGGGATTTTAGGTATTTTGTCGAAATAGTTCACTAACGATTAAAATGAGGTGGATTTTTTATGGAATTTAAAATAGATAATAAGTGCTTTAACAAAGCAATTTTAGAAGTTAATAAAGCAGTATCATTAAAAACACCTTTCCCTATTTTGTCAGGTATTAAGATAATTGCTAATAATAATTGTTTAGTCCTTGTCGGAAGCAATTCTGATATTGTTATTGAAAAAGTTATTCCTTTAACGATTGATGGTGTAAAAGTATTGGAAGTTTATAACGCTGGTAGTGTTGTTATTCCTGCCAAATATTTAAGTGAAATTGTTAAGAAATTTCCAGGTGAAATACATTTAAAAGTAAACGAAAAACAATTAGTTACCATCAAATCCGATGAAATTGTAACCAACGTATACGGATTTAATGCTGAAGAGTACCCAAATCTTCCTCAAATTGACGAAGCTAAATACATTAAAATCCCCAGTGTTGAATTAATAGAAATTATTAAACAAACTGTGTTTGCAGTCTCAAAGAGTGAATCTAAACCTGTCTTGACAGGAGTAAATATGTCGTTTAAGGATAACCACCTTTCATGTGTTGCAACAAATTCCCATCGTTTAGCGTTAAGAGAGCTTGCAATAGAATCAAATTTAAGTGGTTCATTCATTGTTCCAAGTACAAGCCTAAATGAGCTTATCAAGTTAATTGATAAGGAAACGGGTTTCATACATATATATGTAACAGATAGCTATATCGTATTTAAATCAAATACTATCTCACTTTTTTCAAGGTTAATTGAAGGTAATTATCCTAACATTTCAGGATTATTGCCAAATGATTCGAAGACAATAATTACTCTTAACACAAATCTGCTATTAAAAGGTATTGATAGAGCTTGTCTTTTTGCAAGCGAATGGAAAAATAACAATGTTCATTTAGAAATCAAAAATGATACAAAAATAAGAATATTCTCGAACTCATCAGAAATAGGTAAAATAGAAGAAACTCAAAATATTAAAACTATTAATGGTGAGACCGATTTAAGTATTTCACTTGATGGAAGCTTTTTAATGGACGCCTTAAAAGTAATAAAAGAAGAAGAGATAAGAATAAGTTTTGGTGGGGCAATGAGGCCAGTCTTAATTGAACCTATTGATAATTCATCTTATTTTCATCTTATTTCACCAGTACGTTCATATTAAATTGACAATTTTCTTACTGCACTAACGGGGGATATACTTCAATTAAAAGAAGCTGAGATCAGCTTCTTTTTTTAGGCAGCTAAAGGAGCAGGATATTTATTCTGTCCATTAGGGATAAAAAAAAACACTTGGCTAAGGGACCCACAAGGAATTCACGGGGTGGTTTTAATATTTCATTAAATTTAGAGGATATGGTGAAAATTGGATTATTTTTTTAAACGAAGGGCGATTTATTTCAAATTAGGTGATTTCATCGAACTGGCTCATTCAGGCAAAAAGACCATATTAACAATTTGAAACCAGAAAAGAAGGAACATCTGGATATGGTTATCAGCTATGGACTTATGAAAATACTAATACTAACACCCCGATTGATTATTACTCTGCTAACGGCCTGTTTGGACAATATATATTTATTGTTCCGAAGTTAAATATTATGGCTGTGGCAAAAAGCCATCTACAAAATGACAAGCAATCTGCACCGAGAATCTTTTTTGCAGAGCTATTAGGTAGTTAGCTGGATTAGTGTGACATTTGAACAAAAGTCAAACTAGGTTTTGCTCCTCTTCAGGAATCCTAAAAATTCCTTATTGAACTAAAGGCGGCAGTTTAGTTGAGAAAGAAATTCCATTTTTATGAAAAAACAAAGAGTTCACAATGTTTGTTCTTAGGTGCGTATACGTTGAATTGAATGTGAGGCGATTTGTCATGATAAAAACTGATTATTATCAGAATCTATTAAAAAGGATTTGTAAGCGTAATAATATTTCCCCTAGAAGAGTTAGATTTGAGAATATCGAAGATCTAGTAGTGATTCATGTTAAAAATCATTTGAAAGAAGGAGTTGATTTAGAAAGCTTTAAAATTATAAATTTTATTCTTCAAACTGTCGTACCTTTGGGTATAAAATTCAATCAACAATTATATTTATATCCAGGAGGAAATAGATTAGATAGAGTTGCAATAACCTTTGAAAAAGATGATTATGTGCTATTAAATAAAAAACTAGACGAAGGAGATGTATAAATAACTGAGGTTTTTTCTAAATCTAATCAAAATAAATTAATTTAGATAAGAAACATTTTCACGACATTTTCGACATAAGTTCTTAATAACGCTCTCATTTCTTACGGAGTTATCAGTACGGATGAAGGGGGAAAAGTATTGAATGTCGATGGGGTATTTTCTGGTGGGGGAATTAAAGGTTTTGCGTATGTAGGTGCTTATCAAGTGCTTGAGGAAAGGGACATTCACTTTAATCGAGTAGCTGGAACAAGTGCGGGTGCTATTTTCGCAAGTTTTATCGCAGCTGGATTTACCTCGGATGAAATAGAAAAGATGTTAGATGAATTGGATGTTTCTGCACTGCTTGATCCGCCTAGAACATTGTTTGGGTTGTCATTTCTGAAATGGCTAAATCTTTATTTTAAAATGGGTTTATATCAAGGTAAAGCCTTAGAAAAATGGTTTTATAAAAAACTTGCACTGAAAGGCATCTATACATTTGGTGATTTACCAAGTGGTTCTATAAAGCTTATCGCTTCGGATTTAACTAATGGTAAAATGCTAGTACTCCCAGATGATTTAAAAAACTACGGGATTGATGGTGAGTCCTTCTCGGTTGCCCGTGCTTTACGTATGAGCTGTGGGATACCCTTTTTCTTTGAGCCGGTCAAATTGAAGATTGCAAATGGAGAATCGATAGTAGTTGATGGGGGAGTACTTAGTAATTTCCCGATATGGATATTTGATGATGATAGTGGTCTGAAGGAACGTCCAGTTATTGGATTGAAGCTAAGTCACCCTAGAGAAGATATGGATCCACAAAAAATTAACAATGGACTCCAATTATTTGAAGCACTCTTTACAACTATGAAAGATGCACATGATGAGCGATATATTTCTCGTAGACTTGAAAAGGATATTATTTTCATACCCGTTGAAAATTACAGCGCGACACAATTTGATCTAGATCAAAAAACAAAAGAAAGTTTAATCAGTATTGGAAGAGAAAGCACATTGCAATTTTTAAAAACGTGGCAAAACGTGTTTTAGTATTAGTAATAGGATAATGTTGTTAGGATTGAAGGGAAATCTATCAAGGTAATAAGTAGTTTACATTTAAATTTAAAACTGTAATAACCTCCTACCAATTATTTTGATAGGAGGTTATTACAGTTAGTTCTTAATTTCTGTATTAAAGAATTCCAGTATCTTCTTATACACGAAAATTTCGTTCGCCTTTTTCGTGAATCCATGCCCCTCATCTTCTAGCACAGTATATTCCACTTCTAGGCCTTTTTCTTTCAACGCAGCTACGATTTGATCAGATTCCTTTTGAACAACACGAGGATCGTTCGCCCCTTGAATAACAAGCATAGGTTTCGTCATACCGTCTAAATACGTAATTGGTGAATCAGCTATTAATCTATCCTTATCTTTCTCAGGATCACCTATCCATTGCTTCATAAATGGTCCCCAAAACTCCGGAACAGACTCAATAAATGAAAATAAATTACTTGGACCAAAAATATCGACAACCGCTTTAAAGTAATCTGCATGACGGCCATGAAGAAGAAGTGCCATATAGCCGCCATAACTACCACCTAAAAGTAGCATTTTATCACGATCTGCATAGCCTTTTTCAATAAGCCAATCAACCCCCGTAATATTATCAAGACGAGGGCCATGACCCCAATCACCCTCAACCATTTTCATGAATTTTAAACCGTAGTTCGATGAGCCTCTAAAGTTAGGAGCAAAAATAGAGTATCCTTGGTTAACAAGGAATTGGAACATCGGTCGAAATGATTTACGTTCTATTGATTGTGGACCACCATGTGGCCATAAAATAACATAACCATTAGAAGTTTCTTCCTTCGCCTTGAACAAGAGTGCTTCAATTTCTAAACCATCAAACGATGGATAGCTTAGCACTTCGGGTTCCACTAAATCCGCGTCTCGAACACCTGGTACTCTATAGTGTGTTAACTCTAACCAGGAACAACCCGTTTCCTTTGACACAAAAATATTATTTGGCTTCGTAGCCCTTTTACCAAGCAAATATAAATGTCCACTAGGCATAATAACCATTTTCTCAATAATATCAACAGGTATTTCGATTTTTTCATTTGTTCCATCTGCAATTGCATAACGATAAAGCCGATCCTCTACACCATATGAACCAACAATATAAAGTGAATGCTCTTTTTTCGAATAATATATATTAGTAAAGTCTTCTTTTTCTATTTGAAGCATCTTTGTAAATTGTCTAGATTGAATATCAAATTTTGCTAAATAGCTAAGATCGTCATCATAGTTTGTTAAAAAATAAATTTCGTCTTCAGAAGTATATACAAAACCGGATACTGTATGCTGCTCATCCGTTGGTGGGGTTAGCAATACATTTTCAACATCGGTCTGTACATATGCTAATGAATACGTATTACCAAACGATTTAATATAAACAAATGATTTTTCTTCAGGGCTAACTGTATCGATAAAAGTAGGTGCAACACTACCTTCTATAAGTATCTTTTCCTTTCCACTCTCAATGTCATAAACTAGACTATTTAAATACTTCGCATTTCCATCTGTAGTTGAGTAATAAAGATGTTTACCATCCTCAGTCAAATGCGCGTAGAAATGACGTTCTCCCTCTTTATACCGGATGGGTACTTGGTTTCCTCCCTCAGGTGCAATCGCATAAATTTGGCTATTTTCATCACCATCTTTATCAAATCCAGCTAAAAGGAATTCACCTGTTTTCGAATATGATATAAAATTTGAGATTTGATTATTAAAAGTCAGTGGATATGGAAATTTTTTCTCTACATCCATTCCCCAAAGATTAAAATGACCATTAAAATTCGTACATAATACAAGCTGCTTTTCATCAGGACTAACCGCAAAATCACTAACGGTTAAATTTTGTAAAAAATTCGTAATATCCGGCTTTCCAAACTGAATCATAGCTATTCCTCTTTTCTTAAAGTTAATAAATACGAGTAATATCTCTTAATAGGTGCCATTTTAAAACTCTTATTTAAACGGAAGAGATATCTAAATATTCTTACTCTATATTATACAAGATAAAATGAATTAAATGGAGTTAAATTCCAATTAAGGGTATCTTTTTTAGGTTTCTACTAGTTTTAAAAAGAATATCTTGTCAATAAACAGCTTAATCAACGAGCTGTAAAGGTTTAAGTTCGGTATTGTACCGAGCTCAAGCCTTTTAATTTTGCCTTTTTACGTTATAATGAATGGGGAAAATTGAATGCTTCATACTAAAGAGGAATCATTTTTTAGAGGTGAACAGTTCTACATGAAAAGTAACACTAACTACAGCTTAATTGCAGGAATCGTTATCATTATTATTTTTATTATTACCTTTAGTTTATTGTATTTATCTAGTCAATTTAGCCAAATAGAAGATGACAAATATGTCCTTCTTGGGGATGAGGCACCAATCCTGACGGAACTACACCCTATAGTGGAAGAGAATAAAAATATCTTATTAAAAAAAGCAGCTGAAATAGATATTGACGTCATAATAACAGAAGGACTTAGACCATTTGAGAAGCAGGATGAGTTGTACAATCAAGGTAGATCTACTAAAGGCAACATTGTCACATATTCAAAAGGAGGAGAATCTTTTCATAATTATGGATTAGCCTTTGACTATGCCATTAAGAATGCTAATGGCGGAATAGAATGGGATATTGAATATGATGGTAATCACAATGGGGAATCCGACTGGTTCGAAGTCGCAAAATTAGCAAAAGAGCTAGGATTTGAATGGGGTGGAGATTGGAGAAAATTCAAAGATTATCCACATTTACAAATGACCTTTGGATTGAGTATTCCTATGCTTCAAGAAGGGTATCGCTTAGCTGAAGATAATAAAACAAAATGACCAGCTCAAAAGATTTTTGGAACGAAAGGCATGACTTAAATGTTATGCCTTTTTATTTACTTAGCATAAGATATATTTTACAATTATTACATATTAAGGTGAAAAGTAATATTATTTCGCTTCTAATATGGATAATTATACCGATAAATATAGAGCAAATAAAATTATAAATGAAAAAAGGTATTAGAAATAGAAGGGAAAGAAATGATGAATTTAATAATAATTCTTGTAATAGTTGCGACTGCTATTTTTACCTATAATATATTAATGATAAATAAGAAAAGACTAAAAAAGTTTAGGAAAGAATGGGCAACAGGAAAGTTTGATGCAAGAAGTGAAGATGATGAATCAGTGTCAATGTACTGGGAAAATAAAAAAAATAGTGAACCAAGATATGACGGTATAGATCAGTTGACGTGGGATGATCTTGCTATGAATACTGTTTTTAAAAAAATAAATTACACACAGACTTCAGTTGGAGCGGAATATTTATTTAACCAGCTTCGAGATATTGATCCATCTCTAAAAAATATACAAGATAAAGAAAGACTTTATATACTACTGGAGAGTAATTCAGCATTAAGAGAAGAAATTTTACGCATATTATCAGGGCTTGGAAAACAAGATTATACAAACTCGTCTTCTTTTTTTTATGAGAATCAAAATAATATAAAATATGTAGCTATATATGTGTTACTTGCTTTAATACCATTTGCTTCAATTATTCTGATGTTTTTCAGCTTAAAGTACGGAATTTTTAGTTTAGTAGGATCTTTTCTAATTAACTTATTCGTTTACTATAAAAATAAACCAGAGCTAGAGAATAATTTATACTCAACCTCATACATAGCAGCTATCATCAATACGGGAAAACGCTTTGCATCCGTCAAAAATCCGGATTTTACAACATTTGCGGACAAGTTCAAAGTCAAAGTGCAGTCAATAAAAAAAGTTTTAGTTTTAAGTAATATTGCTTCAATAGGAAGAGGTAACGGAGATTTAGATATCATTTTTGAATACATTCGAATACTATTTTTGTTGGATTTTATTACTTATAACAATATTATTAAAACGATTTCAAAACATAAAGAAGAATACCGTGATTTATGGCAGCTTATTGGGCAACTGGATGCAGGGGTAGCAGTTGCGTTTTACAGAAAATCATTAGATACATATTGTATCCCTACATTTGTGGAGAAAGAGGAACTTTCATTCAAAAATATGTTTCATCCACTTATCAATGAACCAGTAAAAAACACCTCAAATCTAGACAAGAGCACACTCATTACAGGCTCTAATGCATCAGGGAAATCTACGTATATTAAAGCAATTGCTATTAATACAATATTGGCACAAACAATTAATACAGTGTTAGCAGAAATTTGGACAATGAAACCTAGCTATATTGTAACTTCAATGGCAATTCAAGATAATGTTCTAGATGGGGATAGTTACTTTATTGCTGAAAGATAGTGACTACTTTATAAAAACCTTTATTTATCAGTATTTAGAGGTCATTTTTGGGGAAGGTCCCCCAAAAAGTCCCCCAAAAAGAACGAAAAATAAAAAATCAGTTGTTTTCTAGCACCTTTTTGAACGTTTCAATTGTTTGGTTTTTATTTTCGTCTACAGCATGGGCATAAACTTTAAATACCATTTCAGTTGTATCACCTAAACGGCTAGCAACAGTCACAACGTCAACTCCACTACTAATTAACAAACTAGCATACGTATGTCTTAATGTATGAGCTTTTACTTTAAATCCAAGTCTATCGCTTGCAACTCTAAATGCTTTGCTGATAGCAGTTGTATTGATAGGCCGACCGAAATTAGAAGAAATAAAAATATAAGATTCTTCATTGAATTTATGTCCAAACCTTAAATGTATTTTTTTCGCTGTTAATTTATACTTTTTCAGCATTGCTAACACATCGTCATCCACTTTTAATACTCTGTAACTATTGCTTGTCTTTGGTGATCGTACTCCAAGATAATCTCTTGTTTTATTGATATTAACTTCACCAGTTATAAAATTAACATCCTTCCAGGTTAGCCCGCACGCTTCGCCACACCGAATTCCAGTAAATGCTAATAAATAGATGATTGTGTATTGTAACTCATTTCTTGTTTTTGCATAACTAAGTAATTGATTGAGTTGACTTGCGCTAATTACATTTTCAACCTCTTTTTCGTCATCTTTAAAAGAAATATTAGTAAATCGATTCCGTTGTAATATTTCTGCATCTACTGCAGCGTTCACCATTGCTACAAAAGTGCGGTGGTACGACAATACAGAGAGTGGCTTATATTTTTTGAATAAAGGCTCAATGAAAATACGCTTATAAGTAATCTTATTAAGTTGATTTAGTTTCTGATTTCCAAGCATAGGTTTAATATGATTTTTCACAGCGCCTTTGTTAAGTATTAAAGTAGATGGTTTCCAATCACTTTTTTTAAACTCAAGCCAAATATCGCACCAGGCTGCAATTGTCATATCTTCATTTTCAACTTGTTGCAAATTTCCATCTAATACCTGAGCTTTCAACTTAGTTAGTGCTTGCAAGGCTTTCTTCTCAGTATCAAAACCTTGTTTACTCTTTTCTTTACGTTCACCCAATGTATTGTAATAACGATAACGGTAAGCGTATTTTTTGTTTCCATCGTTATCTTTGTACCAGTATAGATCTTTATCTTTAGCAGTTTTTATTAATTTTGGTTTAGCCATTTTGTCTATTCCTTTCAAACGTTGGCAGGCGTTCGGACAGGGTTGGCTATAAACAACACCCCCTCTAATTAATAACAACATAAGTTACTGTATATTGGTATCTATTAACTAATACATTTCAATTTCTCTGCGTACTGAATTAACCTTTTTTTTGCAAAATTTTCTTCGACATTAAACATCTCTTGTATCATCCATACGCTTAAACGATACTTATGTATTCGGTATAGTTCGTCTAACATGAAAGTTGGTATTGCTGCATGCATGGCAAAATTCTTAGCCTTATGCTCCTGGTATTCAACGAAAAGGGGATGGAGGTGCATTTGATCACCACTATGTAATAGGACGTGACAGAGCTCATGTGTGAAGTCCTGCCATTGTTGTTGAGGTGAAAGTTCGTTATTTAAGAATATGTAGCCAGTTTGTTCAAAAAATAGTGCCTGGCTGCCATTGGGCCAGAAAAAAACTTTGATACGTAACTCTTTAGCGATTTGAAACATGTTTAAATCTGTTGGCTGATAAATATGTAACCTTGAATAAAATGATTTAACAAAGTCTTCTAGGTGACTATAGCAATAGGTGTGCATGACTTTCATCCTTTCTGGAATGGAACAAATGTTCTATTTTAGTATAAAGCAAAACCCTACTATTTTGAAGTAGGGTTTAAGAATTAAATTAAATATTTGAAAAATAGCAGATTTTTAATGTTTATCCATATAATTTTGAACTTCTGAAATAAAATTATCTAATTGATTTTGTTTTTGTTGAGTTTCTGTTTTTAACTTATGTAGATTTTTTAAATCTACACTATATGCAGCATAAAGTAGTAAAGCTACTCTAAGGGCTGACATAATTATATAAATAACAAATAGACAATTTAGTAGATTAATTATTTGTATAGAGAAGGTCACTTTTTCTGGCTCATCTAACCCATTTCCGATAATCACTAATAGAAATATAACATAAGCAAACGTAACGATAAATGCATTACGAATAAAGGTAATTAGTGTTTTAAAGTTCATTTGAGATAACTTAGCAATAGAAGAATTGAAATTTAATGTAATTATAAGTGTAAATACAGTAAAGTATATGCCTATAAATATAGCAGAGAGAGAAATTAAATTGCTACCATTTTCTTTTAGAAATGATGGTAAAAAATCTCGAAAAACAGGGCCTAAATATTTTTCTATACTTGATGATAAATTAGTAAGGATAAAAAGAAAAATAAATATTACATTTATAATCCAGATTAAATGTTTACCATAATATACAACAAAATTAACGAAATTATTCTGAAGTTTTTTTTCTTTAAAGCTCCCCAAGAATCCCTCCTCCTTTTGAAGTTAAACATTTAATTAACTAATGGTAACTAATGGGCGTATAAATGGGTAATCATTTACTCGGATATGATGCTGAATGTGATGATTACGCGCATTTCCTGCACCAGTTCTATTACTTAATTCGTAGAAGTAGCGTTCTATATCGGATGTTATTATTTCCCATGAATCCCCGTTTACAACAATAGGTTTACTTAGAACTTTTGAATGTTTTAAATCTATATTATTATATTTTATACCATCTTCAGAAGTATATGAAACTTTTATATTCATAAATAATTCGCTGTCTACATCAATATAACATAGTAACGCTTTAACAGCCTCAAGATTGAATGGATTATTTCTCCAATTTTTACCTTTGGAGAAAAGGATATCTCTCACACCACCACCAAATAAGTTTCGTGTTCTAAGCATTTCAGTAAAGGTAGTATCAATATAATCATATACTTGCTCCTCTAAAATATCTTCTTCATTTAAATTATCAACAAAATTTTGTCTATCTCTTAAATTACTTCTAAAAAAGTCTACTTGAGTAGAAGTTAAATCTAACTTAATTTCTAAATTGCCTATATCTCTAGCACGTGTAATATCTTGAATTGTGTGTTCTGGTGTTAATTCTATAAATTTTATATTCCATTTGTCATCTCCCTCATTTTCAACTTTAGGAAGAAATTTTTCTAAGTAATTTTTAATATCTTTAATTTTAGCTCCATAATAATTATATTCACATATAAACAGTCTTTCTGTATGTTGATAGAAACAGTTTGTTTGTTCAAATACATCAAAATTTATTTCCAAATATTCTTCAGTTTTTTTCTCACCTTGTTTTGGTTTTCTAACACGGTAATTTGCAATGGTAAATGCTCTGTCAGAACCATAGCTCATTTCGTCAGGGTGTTTCATTAATTTTAAAATTATATCTTCTTGTTGTCTTTCATTAGATGGTATACTTCTAACGTGATCTAGATAATCACCAAAATCAATATTTGTTAGTTGATCGTTTTTTGAAATAAAAACGTTGTAGTATTTTATTGTAATATTTGTCACGAGTATACTTCCTCCTTGGGTGGTTTATTGAATCTAAAGCATTTAAGCCTTCGTATATCTTCAAAAAGTCCTTCTGCATGAACTAATACATTTTTCTATCCTTTTTTACGATGTTCAACAGCTTTTTTAACTTTTTTGCAGTAGTAAAAAATATCTTGCATACATCATCTGAATCTAGTTATATATATATTCATTAAAATGATATTTTTTAATATATGTAGTAAATCTTCTTCATTCGAATTTGCCAGCTCTTTATGCAGTGATGGATCATTAGCAAATGCTAGGAATTCTTCTTCCTCAACTTGTGATGTGTTAGGAGAATTGAATCTAGAAAGTAGATTTTTGTCCTCTAAAATCAAATATTTTATTGGCTGCAAGTAGTGAGGTACCTTCTTCTTCGAAAAATGTAATTGTCAATCTTGCTCCATATTCCTTGTTATTAATAATACGTACTTTTTCTTCACCATTGTCATCAGTTGCTACAATTTTGTATTTACCCCCAATAATCGTTGACCCCATAATAAACTGATATTTATTAGCAAGGTCATGAATTGTTGTATTATCAGTTTTGGGAATATATCCAATGTGCTGTAGGGAGTCATAATCCATTCCAATAAGAACTTTTATTGCGTTAGGATCAAACTCATTAGTCGGTTCATAATCGATTGCTTGAGCTGGATAAGATTCTGAATAATATTCATATACTGGCTCATCGTAATCTTCTTCAATAATTTCTTTGTTTTTGAGACCACCATATTTATCAAACACAAATAGTTCGTCTTCTTTCATTTTGTTTATTATTGAAAGGAGTGTCTTGTCTCTATTTTCATATTTTGTCCCTACAGCATTTATTAGAATTCGTTTTACTACAAAGTCTTCAAATTTTTTTGTATCTTGTTTTATCAAATTTTCATTTTGCTGTGTTTTAAAAAATTTCGGTTCTACAACAGCTTTCTCTATTTCAAAAGGCTGTTGCATTTTCATACTCTCAAAGAATGTCTTTGAAGAAAGTCTATTTACTTTTTCAATCATGATAAGTTGATTGTTATATAAAAATGTAATTGTTGCAGAAATTACGTGAGTTTCCATTTGTAATTGAGTTATTTGATCGATAGGGATTTCAACAAATTGAGTTTTAAAAATACCTTTTTTTAAAAAGATAATTCGATAATTAGTAGTAGTAATAAGGTGATTCTTGTTATTATGCTTTGCAATCGTTGCGTATCTAATGTCTTCATCATCTTCTAATATCTTTGCTAGTTCCTTCATTTCACCAGTTCCACCGATTAAGCCAGTTATATTTTGTTTTTTAAATGAAGTGACTATTTCATCATATGTGTACGTAAAAAACACCTCCATTAAACTATTTAATTTATAAATTTTTACAGTGAATAGCATTTTTTAAGGACACGTCTCCGTGTCCTTTTTATTTATTCCTCTTTATAGTCTCCCACATAGCCCTCAGCAGTTCCAAATCCTCTTCTTTAGACTTTGGTAAGTCTTTATACCATTTCTGTAACGATGGATTATTAGCAAATGCTTGAAACTCTTCTTCATCCTTATTGATTGGTGATGGATTGTAGTCCAATCTACCTAGTAGGTAGTCTGTCGTTACTTTGTAGTAAGAAGCAATTTTATTAATTGTATCTATATCAGGTTCTCTTTTTCCTTGTTCATACATGGCATACGTAGTTCTTGCAACACCAATACGATCAGCGACATCGGCTTGTGTCAATTTTTGAGAACCTCGCAATTTTTTTAGGTTAGCAGAAAGCACAATAAGCACATCCTCTCTTTAATATTATAAACTACACAAGATGTGTAGAGATGATTAAAATAATAAAATACACAAAAAGTGTATTTTTTTAGTTGACAATACACGTAATGTGTAATATATTTAATTTATCAAATACACGAATCGTGTAATGTGAGGTGAGAACGTGAGAAAATGGTTAAAGCAAAAACGTATAGAAAATCGGTTAACCCAAGAAGAAGTAGCTTCCAGTGTTGATATTGCAAGAACCACTTATGCATCCTACGAGCAAGGAGAAAGAAATCCCAGTGTTAACATTGCTAAAAAACTAGCTCAATTACTTGAGTTTGATTGGACGCTTTTTTTTGAAACAGAAGTACACGAAATGTGTATTTTAGAAAAGCAACTAGCGTAAAAAATACACGCACACAGCAATAAACATTCGAAGAGCGGAGTACGCCATGACGGACCGATTAAATCCCAAGCGACAGCAATAGTCAACGCCATGACCTAGAATCTTTATTGATGGGTATGAGAGAAAAAAAAGGAGGAGCACATAATGCTGAAATCCGAACCGGCAAATCTACCTGGTTTTATTAAGGTTATGAACCTTGACGATTTTAAGGAATTGCCCCAAAAGGATACCAACCAATTGGAACAATTGAGTAAGGGGAATTCTGAAATACTTAAATCAGTTCAATGTAATCGATGCAATAAAGAATGTAAGGGCTCTTGGGAATATTGTTCTAATTGTGGTTATGCCCTAAAACGGTAAATCTGTCTGCACTTGAGAATAACCTTTTATAAAATAAGTTGTTTTTTTACCACATTTAAAACAATAGCAATCATTTTTATCGAGGTTTATTTTATTATTTTCGCATTCTTCATTAGAACAATGGTTTTCTTCAAAACGTTGACCACAGTTGGAACAAAAATTAGCATCTTTTTCTTTTGCAGAAGCACTGCACTTAGAACATCGCTTATAAAGCATGATATAAATCACCTCCTCTTGTCACTATTCGACAAAGGGTGAGGAAATACCTACTAAGGAGGAAAATTAATGAATCAATTAGTAATCATGAACAACCAACAAGCGGTAACAACTTCTTTATCGGTGGCGGAAAACTTTAACAAACAACACGGGCATGTGTTACGTGATATAGAAGCCTTCAAAAAAGATGTATCCAATTTTGGAGAGATGTTCGAAGAAGGCGATACACCTGATTCTTACGGCAGACCTCGTAAAACATATTTCATGAACCGAGACGGATTCACTTTACTAGCAATGGGCTTTACCGGTAAGGAAGCTCTTCAATTCAAAATAAAATATATCGAAGCATTCAATGCTATGGAAGCTGAACTTACTAAACCAAAATCTCAAGCTGAACTAATTGCCATGATGGCTCAAGTAAATGTTGAGCAAGAACGTCGTATTAACGAAGCCGAAAAGCGTGTTGGGTTAATAGAAGAAAAGCAAAAAAATATTTCTAACATTCTTCTACTCAATCCAGCTGAATGGCGTTCAAAAGTAACAACAATTCTAAATCGTATAGGACAGACACGAGGTGGCTTTGAAGAATTCCGAAATGTCCGCAACGAGAGTTATGAAGTATTAGAACAACGAGGTCGTTGTAAATTAGAAGTCCGTGTAAATAACCGTAAAAAAGAAATGGCTTTAAACGGTGTTCCTAAATCAAAAATTAGTAAAGTTTCAAAGATTGATGTGATTGCTGAAGATACACGTTTAACAGAAATCTATCTAGCAATTGTTAAAGAAATGGCTATCAAATATCAAGTTAATGCAATAGAAATCGCATAAAGGCAGGTGATATCAATTGAACTTAGCACAAATTGAAATTGCAGTTGATAAAGAAATGGTACAACGGTCATTGGATAATATTGTTCGAGATTATACTAGACCGCGCCTACTTCTATGTGACATAGCAGAATTAAAGCGCATCACATGTATGTCCCCCTCATCATTAGAACGACACATTTTACATGATCCACGTGTTAAACAACACGAAAGACGTGTAGGGGAACGTGGTAAACGTTACTGGATTTACGAACCAATAGAAAGAGCGATATTAGAAATTATTGACGAGCTTGAATAAATAAAAAACGTTGGCAGGCGTTTGGACAGGCTCGTCATTTCTTAATAACATCTTACCAAGTTAACTAGTATTTATGTAATTTATACCAATACAAATAAGGGGCGGTAAAAATGTTTGAAAAATCAGCAGATGCGAGTAAGGCATTACAAAATTTAATCGAAAACGAAAACTTAACAAATGAACAGTTGGCAATAGATTTTAATCTAAGTCCCCAGATGGTCAGTCATCTTAAAAACGGTCGCAGACCTATGCAAAGAGATATAGCTCAGGCATCAATTCAAGCTTATGAAAACACAGAGTATATGGCAGATCTAATGCGCGCTTTTACTAGTGGACTAACTACACCAGTTCTAAGGGGGAAAAATATCGAACGTCACAGAATGTCCTTGGCTGCAAATGCGGTCAAGGAAATGCTTGAAGCAATTGAAGCTGTTAAAAAAATGGTGCTAGTCAAGCCACCAGGTACGTTAGATAAGGATGAATTACTAGAGGTTGAAACAATTTATGATGAGATGTTGGAAGCCACGATTTTCTCTGAAAACTTTTTAATGCAATTAGAAAATGACTATGGGATTTCAAGGAAAAAGCGTGTTCGAATTAACGAACCTAGATGGAAAGCGAGAGGATGGTTGCAATGAGAAAAGAGAACTTTAGACCGCAGGATTATTTAGCAGCACAAAGAGAACACGATTATATCGAGGATTTGTTAGTAGAAATAAAAGTGCATACAACGCTAGGTAGTTATGATGCTGCAGCACGAACAGCTAAGGATGTAACTGCATCACTTCAGGAATTGCAAAGGTTGGAAAGCTACAAACGAAATCATGACAAGTTGAAGGAAGTAGTAAATACGATGAGTGGAAGAGGGGTTAGATTGGATTTGGTTCCAGCTAGATGAAGAAACTCAACAACTACTTTTTGGGAGATGAAGCGCACTGGTCGGACAAGGTTTGGTTTTACGGAGCAACAGCATTGATGGCCATTATCGGAGCAATTGGATTATGGGCATAAAAAAAGCCAGCTAACCATTTGGGGAGGGTTAACTGACACACATTTACACCAATAATATTATACCACAAAAGTAATTAATTGAAAAGGCAGGTGAAAAGAATGACATTACTATCTACCAATGAATCTTATCAGTTTAATTCATATGCAAGACCAATTTGCAATTGTGAACATTGTCGTGAATCAGTTTTTAGTGGCGAAGGTGTCACATTTGAAGGTGATATATATTGCGGGACGAGTTGCTTAGGTGAACATCTATTAGTTGAAGGAGTGGCAGAGGGCATATAAAAAGACCACTCTGCGAAAGTGGCCCTACAACAAAGATATTTTAAGTGATTATATCACAGAAGGAGAGAACGTGCATGTTTGAATCATTTGCAAATACAGCAGAAATGTCACGCGGTGAGTGGCTAGATGTTCGAAGATCAGGAATCGGAGGTAGTGATGCGGCAGTTATTCTCGGCTTTAACAAATGGAAATCTCCATTCCAACTTTACCTTGAAAAAACAGGTGACTACAAAGAAGAATCGGACAACGAATTTATCTATTGGGGCAACGTCTTAGAGGATGTTGTGGCCAAAGAATTTCAAGAACGTACAGGTAAAAAGGTTCGCAAAAAGAACCAAATGCTACGTCATAAAGAACATCAATTCATGACAGCTAACCTAGATCGTGTGGTTGTTGGTGAAAAGGCATTCCTGGAATGCAAAACAACTTCAGCATATAAAAATGACGACTGGGACGGTGACGAAATTCCTGCAGCTTACTTATGCCAGGTACAACACTATATGGCAGTTACAGGGTTCGAAAAAGCCTACATTGCAGTATTAATAGGTGGAAATAAGTTTGTTTGGAAGGAAATTGAGCGAGATGAAGAGCTTATACAAATCATGATTGAGCGTGAAAAATACTTTTGGGAGAATCATGTGCTTGCAAAGGTGCCTCCTGAGATTGATGGATCCGATGCAGCTGTCGAATTCATATCAAAACGTTACACAGAAAATCCTGATGAAGTTGTCATGTTAGATACAGATAAAGAAAAAATCATCAATGCTTTAGAGAACGTTAAGGCTGAAATTAAGGGTCTTGAAGAGTTGGAAAAGAAATATACCAATCAGCTTAAAATGTCACTGGAAACAGCATCAGAGGGCGTCACTGAGAACTATAGATTGACATACAAGACAATCAATCAAAATCGAATCGATTCCAGGCTATTACGTGAGGAATTGCCAAACATTTTTAAGAAATATACGAAGCAATCAAGCTACCGCAAATTTGGATATAAAAAAGTGAACTAATAGGAGGAATTTTATTATGGCAACTAACAACGAATTAAAAGAGCAAATGAAACAGAAGGCACCTGCAACAGCTCAACAAAAACCGAAAACAATCGAGGACTATTTGAAACAAATGGCCCCAGCAATGGCAGAAGCATTACCTAAACATATGAGCGTGGACCGTTTAACTCGATTAACAATGACAACAATTCGCACCACTCCAACATTACGTGAAGCTGATGTATCAAGTTTGTTAGGTGCAGTTATGCAAGCTGCACAACTCGGCTTAGAACCTGGATTACTAGGTCAGTGTTACTTACTACCATTCAAAAACAACAAAAAAGGTATCACAGAAGTACAATTCATTATTGGATACAAAGGAATGATAGACCTAGCGCGTCGTAGTGGTCATATTCAATCTATTTACGCACATGCGGTATATGAAAACGACACATTCGATTATGAATTAGGCCTTGAACCAAAATTGAAGCATATCCCTACTATGTCACAGGACAAAGGAGCATTCATTGGTGCTTATGCAGCGGCCCACTTCAAAGATGGCGGTCATCAATTTGAGTTCATGTCAAAAGCAGATATTGAGAAGCGTAAAGGACGTTCTAAATCAGCTAATTCAAGTTACTCTCCATGGTCTTCTGACTATGAAGAAATGGCTAAGAAAACAGTAGTTCGCCACATGTGGAAATACTTGCCGATTAGTGTCGAGACACAAGAGCAAATTGCTCATGACGAGGGTGTAGGTCGCAACATTAAAGATGTAACTCCTGATGATGATTTGTTTGTACAAGCACCTGATGAAATTATCGAAGCTAATTTAGAGTCGGTACAAGAAGTTTAATAAGAGACGGGGAGTAATCCCCTTCTTTTCTAAGGCTACCGGAAAGATGATTTTTATACCGTAAGGAGGACCATGATGGCAGACATAACATGGATCAAACTCAAAACAGATATGTTTGAAAACGACAAGATTAAGTTAATTGAAGCCCTTCCCGATGCAGATACAATCATCGTCATCTGGGTGAAGCTATTAGCAGCCGCAGGGAAGGCAAACATAAATGGCTATATCATGCTAACTGAAAATATTGCTATGAACGAGGAAGAAATGGCGACTATCTTTAACAGACCATTAAACACCGTCAGACTGGCTCTACAGACCTTTAAACGATACGGAATGATTGAGGTTGATAATGATGCGTTCCGCATTAAGAACTGGGAGAATCATCAAAATATTGACGGTATGGAGCGAGTTAGAAAGCTTAATGCAGAGCGCAATAAGAAGTATCGAGAACGCAAAAAACTGATGGAATTACCTGGGCCAAAAACGAATGACGATACACCTAACGTTAGCGTGACGTCACATGACGGTACAGATAAAGAACTAGAACTAGATATAGATTTAGAACTAGAAGTAGATAAAGAACTACAACAACAGAAAGTGGTCGGGGGTGGGTTAGTAGATCCTAAATTCGCTGAAATTGTAAAACTCTATCAAGACGACCTTGGACCACTAACTATTTATAAATCACAAGAGCTCGGTTATGTATATGACGAACATGGTTATGAACTAACTCTTGAGGCTACAAAAGAAATGTTAAGTGCTATGGATGTTAATAAGCCAATTAAATACATTGAAAGTATTCTTAATCGTTGGAAACGACAAGGGGTTACGGATATACAAAAATTAAACAACTATCGTAAGCGAGGTGAAAAACATGCAAGCAATCAGTCAAACACTTCAACAAAAATTGGAGATGTTGAATTGGGATTTTAATAATCGTTGTGAAAAACATGAATCCTATTTTCTATTCGATTATAACGACAATATTAACTCACACTGTCCTGTTTGTTACTGCGAAGGTATGACTAAAAGTGTTGAGCAACAGGAAGCTGAAAAAGCTTTAGATGCCGAACGATTGAAAAAGTACAACACATTGAAAAAGCTATCCATCATACAAGATGAGACTTTACGAGCTATCCGATTTAGTGATTACAAACCTACCAATAGCGAAGAAAACAACAACAAGAATAAAGCATTAGATTTTTTCAATCAGTACCGTAACGGCGAGGTATTCAATCTTTGGATTCAAGGATTAAATACAGGTGTAGGTAAATCACATTTAGGAATGTCTATCCTAGAGGAACTAAATGAATCAGATGCAAAGAATCGTTCATGTTTGTTCATAGACATCGCTCGAATGCTCGAATTAATTCACGATAGTTTTGATAACAAAGAGAGCCATTACACACAAGCGTATTTCACGGATTTATTAGGCAAAGTAGATTTCCTAGTACTTGATGATCTAGGTGCTGAAACAGGTGACATCGATTCAAAGAAAAAAGCATCGGAATACACCAGTAAAGTATTAAGGTCAGTGATGAATAGCCGACAGGACAAAGCAACCATCATTACAACGAATTTACCTTCTGCAAAGCTAAAACAAATGTATGACGGAAAGCTAATATCTCGTATGATGCGCGGTGTTGAAGTGATTGTATTTAAAGAGTCAATTGATAAACGACCATCGGAAGTGGGTTTCTAAATGCTTGAACAACTACAAACAGACTACTCACAGCTGGCAAGTGATTTTGAAAAATTACGGCAGGACATTTTAAACACTTTGGAGGGATTGGAGAATGAGCGAGAAAGTGATGGTTAGTAAAGAGGTTGCAGAGGCGATAAACTTCGCGAATGTAAAAGAAACAGAAGGGCTTGCAAAAAAAATATCTCGATGGCATGGAATGACTAAAGAAGAACAGGAAGACTTGGTGTTTGATTCATTAATGCGTGTATACAATGACGAGAAAAATGGCGGCTTCTATGATTACTACGGAAACGAAAAAATGAAACTTATCTACAAGGCCTTTCCTACAATCCGCTTATTTGTAAGAACTTTAGATAAAGGATATGAAATCGAGCAAACGCCAGAGGACATTATTAAAGTTAGATTTAACGCTATGGAACGAATCGTACAAGGCTCTGATAGAGATTCAGACTATGATTACGCTAAAGGATGTACAAATGGAATCTTAACAACTCTTGAAACGCTAGGTATGGAAATCAAAGGAGTGAACTGCTGATGCTTGAAATCGAACAAGCAGTAAATCACATAGCGATCGTTGTAGGTACGATTAAACACTTTGGTTATACGGCAGCACTCGAACAACAATTTGAATCACATTTAAACACAATCATGAGCCATACAGGGCTTTGTAGAGATAAGGCGACGGATTATGCAATTGAAGTTGCTGGGCGGTTAAATATGCAGGGTAAGGGGTGTGTGGCGTGACCACAAAACAAATTAAACGCCAGCATGTCATTAATGAATTGCGAAAATTGGGAATTATCGAAATCAAAGGTGACCCAATTGAATTGCTAGATTACGAGGTTATACGGAGTGCTTTGGTGGTTAAGCGTGCGGTGGAGAGTTAGGAGAATGAAGATGAAGAGAATATATAAAAAAGGGCAATCAAAATAGATCGCCCCAAAATTAAGATTAGCTTTCTGGATAGTCTACATGTAATGGAGGAAGAACAAGCCAACCTTTTTCTTTATTAAGTCGTAATAGTTTTGCACCAATTTGAGATTTGGCCAAATGGAATTGTCCATACATCAAAGCTACGTCTTCTCTAGTACATGTTCCCATAGCTTGACTACATGCAACCAATCCTTGAGCAGTATCCATTGAAAGTGCTGCACTAATCTCCGGGTCGTTAAATCTTGCTCCAGCAGGGATGGCTTCAATTCTTGCATTTGGACGTTCAGGAGGCGCAGGTGGAAGAGCGATGCCATTCACTTTTAATAGCTTTTCTAATTGCTTATTTGCCTCTTTCATCATTTGAATACATTCTTCAATGATCTTGGATAAATCTTTGTCGCCAGTGTGATTAAAAAATGTTTGATACCCAGCAATTAATCCATTATTTGCAGCAAGACTCGTCCATATAGTGAACACTTCACCATAATGTAAAGGTTCTTTTTGGGGGTTTCCAGTTAGTATTCCCATAATTGCACTCCCTGTCTAGTTTTAGGATTTTTTCCAACAGAATTAAGAGTGTGTTGCAAAACAGAAATTTATTCAAATATTTTAAGGAGGCTAACCAATGAACATGAAAAGAAACGGTGTTTTAGTCGACAATCCAGCAGCTCGGGTGAAAAGAACAAAGGTGAATCATCGTAAACAACAGCCAGTGAAGCACCATAGCGCATACGCAACACTTTTCAAATTTGAGGACGGTCAACGTGTTTATACAATGGTGCCAAAGGTTAACAAAGAAATTCAGGCGCTACAAGCAGACGGTTGGCAACTCGTTGAAGTATGGCAGCCGAAAAAGCCGATTTATGAAAAGCAGCAAAATAGTTTAGTTTGATTTGCCGTTTTAAAGTTCATTTGAACGAAAGAAAATGTGAAGGCCACTCCCATTAAGAAAGTGGCCCCTGATAAATTAGTCTGCTTCTATTCGAATTGCATCAATTCTTTGGCAGTCTACGATAAGTGTTGAACCAGGTTCAGTTTCTGGATCATCAAAGAATGCACAACAATTATCTCGATCAAATCTTAAAAATACGACATCTTCTAACACTTGACCGCCAGATAAGAATACATCAACTTCAGTACCTCTATCTAAGCGTCTTAATCTATTGCAAATGCAACCTTTACAACGACTACAATGACTATTACTACTACTCATTTTCAAGACCTCCTTTCCGATTTGAATGACGTACATTGATAACATATGGTTTAAGGTGAAAAGAGGTTGTGCAATTTGTCCAATAATAAAAAAATAGATTTTTTTGGAAGTAACATTAGTGGTGTTTAGGAAAACTTTTGTAAAGAGCGTTTGACGAAGGAATATTACAGAACGAAGGGGGCGAAGTAGTTTGAACCAAATTACATTTGAAATTGACGGAGACGTTCAAGCGCAACAAAGACCGAAGTTTTCACGAATGGGTAAAGGTGTAAGTGTACGTGTACGTGATCCAAAGGAATCTAAAGACTATAAAAGTTTTGTCAGATTAGTAGCTTCAGAGCATTCACTAGACGAACTGATTACAGAACCAATACGACTGCATATTGATGTCTACCGTAAAATACCTAAGTCATTCAGCAAAAAGAAGCATTTACAAGCTGTAGAAGGTGAGTTAAGACCAACCACTAAGCCTGACATAGATAATCTAGTTAAGGGTATTAAAGACGGTCTGAGTAAGGTTATATGGCATGATGACAGCCAAGTGATTGAGCTAGTAGCAAGGAAGTTTTATTCGGACAAACCAAAGGCGGTAGTTACTATTGAGTGGGAGAAATAAAAAAAGCCGTAAGAGTTGGCAGACTCAAACGACACATTTCAAAAATTAACTTAACTTAGTATACGGGACAAGTTCCTAAAAGATTCAAGAATTATAAAAAAATTAGAGGTGTAGCGATTGGGCGAAAAACAATTACGAGATGATATGATCGCTGAAGTTAATCTATATGAAAATGCGGTATACGTTGTAAGTGATGGACAATTAAAACCAGTTGATCCACCTCCAACAGGATTCGGTAAACAGGAAATTAGTTGGCAGAATGGGAAACCTACGCATAGTGAGATAAAGTACACTCAAAGGTTTTAATTTATGGAGAATCTATTCTTTTGAAGTTTTAAAATGAAGAAAATCATACCGAGTATTTTATCTCTAGACAATTGGACTTAATAATTTAAGTATAATAGAAGCATTTACGTTTATTTGTGTGCCTCCAGCCAAAGTCTGCAGAGTAACTGCTGCAGCAGAAGAATGATTTCTAAGTGTAAGACTACTGCTGGATGCTAAAGAAATTATTGCCTGACCAGTGTTTTGTTGAGTGCCAGCCCCTGAACCATAGGTTGTTCCCGTAACCGGTGCGCCATTTAAAAATAGTGTGAATTGGTTAGGCTCTACACCTGAGACGACGAAATTAATCTCGTAGATTCCCGGTGTGGTAACAACAATTTGAGAGGTTCCTGGAACATGGGTAATTCCAGGTGTAACTATGCCTGTAGAATCAAAAATAATATCAGCATCTATAGCTACAACCTCAGCACCTAGATTATAAATATATCCGTATTCACATAAACCACTACATGTTGTTGTTATTGGTATAGGAGATACACCAGTAATTCCACAGAGTTCAACAGCTCTGAAAGGGCCAATTTGACTTCCACATAAGCAGGATTGTTTATTACAGTTACTACAGTTATCCATTTTTCCACCTCCATCTGTAATATATTATTCATTCGAAAAATGGAGTAATGGGCAATTGGCTAACAATTTTGCTATTGTGTGAATATAAATATAAATATAAATGAATAACCGCTTACAAGAACAACTCGGAGCACTGAATTTACGCATTAACTGCGTTTATTCAGTGCTCCTTTTTATTTTCTATAAAGGGGCTCCCAGATGCGCTTCCAACAAGATTCGGTAAACAGGAAATTAGTTGGCAGAATGGGAAGCCAACGCATAGTGAGATAAAGTACACTCAAAGGTTTTAATTTTGATTTATACAAAATAATATTGATCACCTCTTTGTTTTTCTTAGAGGTGATTTTTTAATGGATACATATTTTAAAATAGCTATAAAGATTGTGAAGCTAAGCACTGAAACTAATGATATTAGGAAAGTGAATTTTGAACTTAACTTTTAATTTCCTGTAAATGTTTTTTGTTCAAAAGGAAGCCTAAAGGATTTTAATGATTTTGAAGATAAATAATGAATTAAGGCAATGATTCCTCCTGTAAAGTTTGAAATTAAATCTAAATCTGTATCTAATAAACTGGGTTGATTCTTGATAACTGGTTTATACAGTTCATCCTGCAAAAACTCAAATATTTCATAAAAACTACCTAATGATGTTGAAAGAAGAATAAAAAGAATAATTAATAATTTTCTTTGAATAAATTTCATTTTGACGAATTGTTGTAATATGAAAAATGCCCAAAGCGTGAGTGAATATGTACCAAAGATATGTTGAATTCGATCAAATAAATCTGATGTAACATACAAATTAAAAAATTGTCCAAATACATCATTAGAAATCAGTGAAAGGATAACAGCAATACGGATATAAAGTGGTATAGCCCACTTTAGTTTAAATTCTAAAATAATATATACTAACCAAAAAATAAGATTTCCAATAGTCATTCTCATATAATCATAATTATCTGTGATAATAAATCCGATGATACAATCTGTTTGAATCAATATTAATATAAAATCAAGTATTACATTTTTCTTAAAGTGTTGTTTCAGTTGAAACACTCCTTAGAATAATTAATTATTTATTTATTTATTTATTAGATATTAATCGGTAGTATTTGAAATTTAATTTTATTAGATTGATCTGTATTAGAGAGAAAAAATGAGGAATCTAAAGTATAAAATGTCCTGTAATTAGATATTTATGCATTACTGCACAAATCGAACATAATGTGTAAAAAGTGAGAAGGTCCTTATTCAACTAACGGGAGGCTTTACTTGAAGATCATTGAGTTGCATATGCAGCTCTTTTTTTTCTTTATTGAACTAACCGGGCAGGTTAGTTCAATAAAGAAGGGATATTTATAAAAATGTTGAAGTAGTGTATAGGATATCGTTCATCTAAGAAGAGTTTAACTAATTTATTTAATTACAGGAAATGTCTATTTGATAAGGGGGAGCAATATGAGGAACAAATTGATTATGTTGATTTCTTTGCTATTCTTAATGACACTTGTTGGTTGTAACAATGTTGATAAGAACGAAACTCGGGAGGTAAGTTCAACTTTTTCAATACCCGTTACTTTTGGTGATGGTGCAAAAGGTGAATATTTGTTGATTGGCGAAGAAGGGAAAGTTGGTTTATTGGTCGGATCGGGTAAAACAGGTGAGGTAATAGAAGAAAAGATTATTGCTAATAAATCAAATAAGTATATGTGGTATTTTTGGGGAGAGAAAGATAGTATCAGTGGTGATTTTAAAGTAGTTGGAACTGACGAAGAAGGGAAAGAGCATCCTGTGTTGTTATCTGGCAAAGATAAAGTATGGCAATATTCTAATGCTTCTATTAGCCCTAATGACGGTGCAGATTCCCATATCCCATCGTATATGGTGTTCCCTACTAGTGGATTATGGAAATTAGAAGTATATTTTAATGAGAAATTATTTGGGGAACTAGTTATAAACGTTGAAGAGAGTTAAATCATCTTCAACTAACTAACGGGGAGCATTAGCAAAAGATTATTGAGCTGTTCATTCAGCTCTTTTTTTATTCAACTAACGGGGCAGTTTAGTTCAATAAGAAAATAGCTATACAAAATTTAAAGCGTAATTTAATATCCATATTTAGCGATGTAGTTTTTATGGAATTTGAAGATGTTGTTTTAGATTAAAGTTTGATCAAATTGATATTAATAACCTTGATAAATGAACAAACAGAAAGAGGATGCTTTAAAAAAAGATTGATCAAAACACCCTCTTATTTAATACGACCGATGAACTTTTTTATAAAAAATAAGCAGCACCATTAATTAAAAACATTATGCATTATTCGAACTTACGTCTTTCTCCTTTTAATTCTTTTTTCTTTCTAATTCTTTCTTTTCTTTCATAAATGATTCTCCCTCAATATCTAAATTTGGTAGTAATTTATCTAACCACTTTGGCAAGTACCAAGAAGCTTTTCCCATTAAGATCATTACTGCTGGTACAATAGCCATTCTTACTACAAAAGCATCAAATATAACGCCAAATGTGAGTGAAAAGCCCATTGCTTTAATTATAGGATCAGGTGCTAACATGAATCCAGTAAATACTGAAATCATAATCAACCCTGCAGCTGTTACTACTCCACCACTATCTTTCATTCCGGCTAAAACAGCTTTACGTGCATCACCGGTATGTGTAAATACTTCACGCATTCTGCTAACTAGAAAAACCTCATAGTCCATTGCTAACCCAAATAAAATCCCTATCACAATGACTGGTAAGAAGCTTAATATAGGATAGGCAATGGGGAATCCAAATAAATCAATTAAATTTCCATCTTGTATAACAAATACAGTGAATCCTAATGTTGCACCTAAAGACAGTGCAAATCCTAGTACTGCTTTTAATGGAACTAGAATAGACCTGAATACTATTACTAATAAGATGAATGAAAATCCAATAATTAACAGAGCAAATAATGGTAATGCATCACTCAGTTTTTGTGATACATCAATGTTTACCGCCGTAGTACCTGTAACCATTAATTTTATATTATTGGATTTTTCCAAGGTCTTTGCCTTTTCTCTAATATCATTTACAAGATCTTTTGTTTCTGAATCGGCAGCTCCTGTATCTGGAGTTATAGAAATAAGATACAATTCTCCTGAAGGTCCCGGAATTGCTGGACTAACATTTTTTACATTTGATAACCCACTTAACTCTTCTATAGTATCACTTAATGCTACTTGTGGATTGGTTGTTTCGCTTGAAGTTGTAGCAGCTACAATTAATGTTGAAAGATGGCCAGGGCCATAAGCTTTGGTAAGTAAGTCATATGCTTTTCTTTCTGTTGTCTCTTCACTTTTCGAACCGTTATCTGGTAATGCGAGTTCCATATGGGAAATAGGCCAAGCAATTATAGATAGAAGTGCAATTCCAATAATCGCCACTTTCCACGGGCGTTTTGCTACGAAATTTCCCCATCTATAGGAAGTAGTTTTGTTACGAATATTTGTAAAGTAGCAGATATTAATCGCGGAACTTTTTATTCTTATTATAATGATCCCTTTGATTTAATGAGAAGTATTGAAGAAGAATTGATAGAGAAAATGATGAGTACTATTAATATTTCGGGAGAAGAAAATATACTAAATGAACTTTTAAAATTGATACTTATAAATAAAGACCTCTGTAAAATCATTTTTAATGAAAAAAATAGCTCTCATGTACTAAATACAGTTTTGAATTCTGCTCATGATATAACAATTGCAGAAATTAGAAGAAAGTTACCAAATGCTAATGAGACTCATTTAGAATATTTTTTCACTTATTCGACAGGTGGAATCATTAAAGTAATTAGAAAATGGATAAATGATGATATGAATATACCAACTGAAGAAGTTGTACAAATCTTAGAAAGTATGAACGTCATGTCATCTCAATAATAAACGATTTGTTATTTTGAATAATTATCATTAATATGTTCTGAGATTTGCTATAAAAAAGTTATAATTTGCGTAAAATTATTCTATATCGAGTTAGCTTAAGAGATGGTAAACTTTTCAAGGTGAAGAGTTTCACTTAAACTAACGGGTGCTTTACTTCAATAAAATAAATGACCACATATTATATATAGCTCTAATATCTGTGGCCATTTTATTTTCAATAACTTAACTATTGTTTTTGATTTTGTTGTATTTTTATTGGAAAATAAAAAAGATCACATTAAATGTGATCAATTACATTAAAAATTATTCGTCATCCCATAAATCATTCCTGATATATAAGGAATTAACCATATTATCCAAACAACAATACTTAATTTGTGGAATTTTTCCATCATAATTTTATCCTTTTTAATCAAAACAATTGTAGCCCAGATAGCATGAAATAACATTAATAAAATTGCTAATAAACCAGTTATGCCATGGAAACTAAATAGAGATCCTTCTGATGCCATTTTTTCCATTGTAGTTGTTCCAATAGTGTCGAAAACTAATCCTAACCAAAAAATGATTACATGCCATGGTTTTAATGTCTTTTGAAATTTCTCTGACCATACTCCTACAGAATAAAATAATAATGCTGCAGTAATGAATATAATTGCTAATATAAGCATTGAAATCCCTCACTTTTTTAATTTATCTAATCACTGTTACCTGTAAGTAAATAAATTATTGATAATTATTACTTGAGCTGAGTATATAAAATGAATATGAACGGAGTATGAACAATTTATTTTGAAGATTATAATTGATAATTTAAAGAGAGAGAAATCGTCATCAGGGGATATCAAATGGTATAAATCAATTATTTTATTTAGAGTTGTAAATATCTCTAATTGAACAAACGGAGAAGCATTCCTGTGATGAAGGCATGAAATTGTGTATATCAAATCGAATTAATTTGTGAAAAGATGTACTTAAACTAACGGGTGCTTTAGTTGATTAAGAGCTACTAAATTTACAAAATAAAACTTAAGTGTGTTAAAATAAATATAAATGAATAACCGCTTACGAGAACAACTCGGAGCACTGAATTTACGCATTAACTGCGTTTATTCGGTGCTCCTTTTTTTATTTATCTAACAAGGGGCGATATATATGGATAATTGGGCAGATAGATTACTTGGAGAATATAAAGAAGGTAGAAATGCTTTGCATCAAATGAAAGCAAATCTACATGAAGATAACTTTGAGGATGAAACGCAGATCAACTGCATGATTGAGAGCATGACGTTTGCTATGGACTGGATGGAGACAGGGAGACAACCAGATACATACAACGGGATTGATAAGAAATCCATTTACCAAAGACAATTCTTTGAAAGTATCGATGTGATTCCTGATATAACAGATGAGCTTTATGCTATCGATTCTAAGCAACTTTACATGACTACTGAAGAGAAAAAAGATCTTGCTAAGATATTTGCTACTTGGAGTCATAAAGAGAGAGTTTGCTACATTGCACATGAAGTTCAGAAAAAAAGTTTTCAACAGATTGCTGATGAGCTGAAAGTCAGTAAGGGCGCGGTTCAATCGTATATTAAGAGAGCGAGAAGTAAGGTGAAAGAGCTAGTTTCATGAAATTTCTTTGCCTTACGTTGCCTTACGAAGTCTACATATATGAGGGGGATAATAGGGGGTGCATCTTTTAACCACGCCTACCATTCTTCCTCTCATTTAACCTTAACCTAAAAGAATGAAAAAACAGACCGACCGACCCAAGAAGATAAATTCCACAGTTATACTTCGCTAAGATGGAATATATCACAGGTTAGGAAATTCACTTTGGACTCTGTCCATTTTTAAATTATGTTGATTCAAGCGAATGATACGGACCATATACGATTGTGTTGGGGTTATCAGTATTGTTCGTTTGAATGAGTGTAATGTGATAGTTTTATCAGATTTACATTACAGACTTGCAGTCTTCTACAATTTATAATTATTGTAGGGGGGTGGTATAACATGGTGTTAGAGGTGAAATATCACATTATAGGTGGTAAGTTAAACGAATATAATTACATATCTGTCGAGGTAGATGAGGATGTAAATCCAGATGAAATAGAAGGTATAAGAGAAATTCAGTCCGCCATTTCAAGACAAATTAACATTCCATGGAACAAAATTAAAATAGTTTGAAATTAGCGCCTCTTATGGTGCTTTTATTTTGCTCTGATTCTAGTAAATGATTAGTATAAACGTGTTGCGTAGGACTAAATATATTGTTCGTTTGAATGAGTGTAACTTTAAAGAATATAAAAAATAAAAAAGGGTTTTATATAAAAATGCAGAATATAACAAATGTGGAAATATATTAACAAGGAGGTTGGTATTGATGAAAAAGAAAAAGTCGATATTTTCTATTGCTGGAGCTTTATTAGTCTTGAGTCTATCGTTGGCTACAAGTGCAAATGCAGGTTCTGTTACTCCGCCTAGTCAAGGTGGCGATGGTGGTGGCGGAGGTATTAAACCGCCGACGTGCAATAATCAAGGTCAATGTCCAATTGGCTAATATGAAAAATAGAGCATCCTTCAGGGTGCTTTTTATTTTGCCCTGACACAAACGAATGCCTAGCTGACCAAAACCCCTTATTGGATGGCGTTCGTTTGTGTGAGAGTGAAATATATCGATTATCAAATATGTAATATACTTGCTTCTTATGATTGCTTATAGTGATTGTGGGAGGTGATAGTTTGGATTATTTAAGGTGGTTATTGCAAATAGACTGGGAATCTTTATTAGGTAGTGCATTTGGAGCTTTTATTTCTGTTATTGGAGCAATATATATATTTAAAAAGGAAAGCAAAACAACTCTTGATAATGAAATTATTGTTGCTAATTCAGCAGTTGATAATTTATTAGCTGAAGAGATTCGGTTAAATTATAATAAATTCTTTAAAAATAATGAAGCGCTCTTAAGGAATCTCAAAAAAGTAGCTGATGGTAAAAGTGGTGTGAATTATTCTTTTAATACATACAAAGATGCAAAATACATTTCAAATGATTTTGAAGACTTAAAGGTATTAGTAATAAAAGCTGAGCCGGAGTTAGCTAGCAACGTTTTCGCATTTTATGGAATGTTGAAAAGGTTTAGTGATGAGAAAATAGAAAATGAAAACAACTTTAATTCATTAAATAGTTATCAAGCAGAAACGTATTACTATGCAATAAAGTTCTTTGAAGAAAGATATTTCTGATTACAAGCATCCTTCGGGGTGCTTTTTATTTTGATTATTCGGAGGTGGTGTTATGAGAGATGGCTAGACCTAGAAACCCCAAACGTGATGAATCATTTCAGTTGTGGATCAATAGCAAAGGTGAAATGAAACTAAAAGACATTGCTGAACAATTAGAGTTGTCTGATTCACAAATACGAAAGTGGAAGAATCAAGATAATTGGGATGAACAATTGAATGGTAACGTTACTAAATCGAAAGGTAACGTTACTAAACAGAAACAACTTAATAAGGTAATTAAAAAAGAGCCTGTTGAATCGGAGTTAGTTGTCAGTGATGATAATGAACTAACCGATAAACAAAGGCTCTTTGTTGCGTTTTATGTGAAGAGTTGGAATGCTACTAAAGCTTATAAGAAAGCTTATGAGTGCGGTTATAACACGGCTATGGTTGAAGGTTCGCGTCACCTTAGAAATCCTAAGATAAGCGCTGAAATCATTCGTGTACGTGATGAAATCACAGGTGATGCGCTATTAAGTAAGAGAGTACTTATACAAAAGTGGATTGATATCGCCTTTGCAGATATGACGGACTTTGTATCATTCGGCACTACACAACGGCATGAACGTGATGAGGAAGGGAATATCCTAATCGGTGAAGATGGAGAACCTTCTACTTATCCGATATCATACGTTAACTTAGAGGATTCATTGGAAGTCGACGGTTCACTAATAACTGAAGTAAAGCAGGGTCGTGATGGTATATCCATCAAGCTTGCTGACAAGATGAAGGCGCTCGACTTTTTAACAAAGCATATGGATTTATTAGATGATCTTGAGCTGAAGCAATTGAAAGTGGAGAAAGCTCGCATTGAAGTAGACAAACTCCAAAATGGTGACGGTTCTACAACGCAAGAAAGCGAAGTTGCTAAAATGCTTAGGAGTTTGGCAGGTGATAGTGATTGAATCTAACGCCAAAACAAAGAGAAGTCATGGACTCATTCATAAAAGAGAATCCGAAAATATTATTAGCCAGTGGCGCCAAAAGGGCAGGGAAAACCTTCGTATTTATTCTGCTTTTTCTTATGCACATTGCGAAGTATGAAGGGCAAGGGTTATCGTTCATCATTGGTGGCGCTACACAGGCCAGTATTAGGCGTAACATTCTAAACGATATGGAATCTGTCTTAGGTAAGGAATTGAAGCTTAACAAGGCTAATGCAGTCACTGTATTCGGCAATAAAATATATTGCTTTGATGGAGCTAATGCAAATGCATGGAAAAAGGCCCGTGGTTTTACAGCTGCAGGTGCATTGTTGAATGAAGGTACAGCACTTCATGATTCATTCGTGAAGGAAGTTATCTCACGTTGTTCATATAAAGGTGCAAGGGTCTTGATTGATACTAACCCAGAGAATCCAGCGCATTCAGTTAAAACGGATTACATCGATAAAGATGGTCAAATGTTAGATAATGGCCGTTTGAACATAAGAGCATTTCATTTCACATTGTTTGATAACATTTATCTAGATCCTGAGTATGTAGAGAGTATTATTGCTTCAACTCCAACTGGAATGTTCACTGACAGAGATATTCTTGGTCAATGGGTATCTGCAGAAGGTGTTATTTATAAGGATTTCCGTAAAGACTCTCATTACATTACTGCAGAACAATTCGAGAAAGTTAACATCGTTAAATACTTTGCTGGCGTTGACTGGGGTTACGATCACTATGGCTCGATTGTAGTGATGGGTATTGATGATAAAGGAAACATTTATCTCATTGAGGAACACGCCAAACAGCATGAAGAAATTGACTACTGGGTGAAGGTTGCTAAAGGCATTAAAGAAAGCTATGGCAACATTAACTTCTATTGTGATACAGCAAGACCAGAGCATATAGAACGTTTCAGAAGAGAAAGATTAAGAGCACTTAATGCTGACAAGGCAGTTGTCTCCGGTATTGAAGAAGTTGCTCGGCTCTTAAAACTCAATAAATTATTCATTGTTAGTGAAAATGTAAAACGATTTGATAAGGAAATATATTTATATGTTTGGAATGAAACAACAGGAGAACCTGTTAAACAATGGGATGACGTCCTTGATGCAGTTCGATATGCAATCTATACAGAATTAAAACCAAAAAGAAGACGAGATAGAGGTGATAAAAATGCGTGATAATATGCTGAAATACAAGAAAAGAATAGACGAACAAGGCATCACAGCTGAATTGGTACTTGAAATTATATCGGCACATAAACCTGAATATCAGCGAACAACGAAACTATATAGTCGATATTGTGTTGATGAGGTTGATGGTCCCGAGATTTTTAATCGTGCGATTGTAGATTACCAATTAGATTCGAGAAGCGTTGTTCGATTGGACGACAAGGTAAATAACCAATTAAACAACCCCTTTGATGTAGATATCATTGATACAAAAATTGGTTACATGTTTGGACATCCGATTAGTTACGGAGTCGACGAAGATGCAGATGACATAAAAAAAGAAATGGAATTGTTCTTGTTACGCAATAATGCAGATGATAATGATGCAGAACTTGGCTTGATGGCTTCAATTTGCGGTTATGCTGCACGACTATGTTATATCGATTTAGAGGGTAATGAACGTATTAAAAACATAGAGCCTTGGGAATCGGTATTTATAGGTGAAGATATTCATGAACCAGCTTATTCATTACGATACTACACGTTTGACGGTAATCAGTATGCAGAGTTTTATGACCGATATCACGTCTATTATTTCTCTCATGGTGATGCTGGATTTGCGCTACAAAATGCTGAACTACATTTATTCGATTTTAATCCCTTGTTTGGTACAGCCAACAATAAAGAGTTTAAAGGTGATGCTGAGAAGGTGCTAGCATTAATTGATGCTTATGATCGCACTTTATCGGATGCTTCAAATGAATTAGAGCAATTCAGATTGGCTTATCTAATATTAAGAGGTGTAGGGGCTGACCCAGAGGATTTAGAAAGATTTAATAAGTCAGGAATATTTGAGCTCATGGGTGATAAGGATGAAATCAAGTATCTAACTAAAGATATTAACGACGCAATGATAGAGAACCATTTAAACCGTTTAGAAAGTAACATTCTACGTTTTGCTAAATCAGTCAACTTTGCAGATGAGCAGTTTAGCGGAAATGCTAGCGGTATTGCAATGAGGTTGAAAATAATGGCGCTAGAGAACAAATCTATCATTATGGAGCGTAAGTTCACCTCGACCTTACGTTATCAATTCAAAGTGCTATTCAGTGCATGGGCTAAGCGAAAAGGTTTTAAGCAAGAGGATTATTTAAAGATGTTCTTTTCATTTAAGCGAAATTTACCTGCAAACATATTAGATGAAGCACAAACAACCCAACTGTTGAAAGGGCAGGTATCTGAAGCTACTCGTTTATCACTATTAACGTTTGTTGATGATGTGCAGTATGAGTTAGACCAGATGAAACAAGATGCATTTCTTTATGAGTCCGATTTAGAACCACTTATTGAGGACGGTGAAGATGATGGACCAGTTAGAGATCAATGAGCAACTAGACAAACTAATGGCTCAAACTGAATCAGACATTGAAAAGCTGTTCGCTAAGCGCCTCAAATCAATACTTTCACAAATGTCTAATATGTATTTAAAGCTATCTCATAAAGGTCAACAACCGAGCTGGACAGATGTTAATAAATACAATCGTTTTCAGCAAGAAATGAAACGCATAGCCCAACAGTTAGACGGTGATTACAAAAAAATAATAAAAGAAATTACTAAGTCACATCAAACCCTCTACGTTGAGAAATATTTGATGATGGCTTATTTATTTTCTATGAGTAACGCAGAAGAATTAGGGTTTCAAATTCCTTCTGAATCAATGATACAAACAGCGCTTATTAATCCAGTTGAGTATTTAACTTTACCTAAAATATTTGAGTTTCATCGTAGAGAACTAATTCGAAAGTTGAACATTGAGATAGCACAATCACTGCAACAAGGTGTAGGTTATTCAGATTTAGCTTATCGAATTCAACAAGTGTTGGGATTTAGCCGTAAGAAAGCTATCTTAGTAGCGAGAACTGAAGGTGGCCGAGTTCGTTCAGCAGCTGATCTACAAGTCGAGGAAGATATTAAAGACAAAGTAAACCTAGACAAGGTCTGGATGAGTTCATTGGATTTACGTGTTAGAAGTTCACATCGTAAGTTAGATGGGCAGAAAGCTGATAATAAGGGTTACTTCCATCACTTAGGATTGAAAGGTAAAGGACCTCATATGTGGGGTGTGGCAAACATGGATATTCAATGCAGATGTACTGTTATTTATTTGATTGACGGTAAATATCCAGAGTATCGTAGAGGGCGTGATTACATGGATTCTGGATACCAAAAGCAGCTTGCAAATCGAATCGAGAAGTATATGGGTGATGAAGGTATAACGTATAAGCAGGCTCTTAAAAAGGCTCAGAAGGAACTAAAACCACCGAGTACTGTTATTCCATTCGTAGATTTTAAAGACTGGAAAAGGCAGTTTGTAGCATGATGAAATGAAATATCGATTTTTATCCGTCTTTAAGCAACAGACATTAAACAGGCTTATTAATTTTGTGTTTCGTGGGTGAGAACGTGCGAAGGACTAGGAGGAATCACGATGAATATCGACCTTGAACAAGTAAAACAACTTGCTGAAAGTGGTGACAAAACAGCGTTTGAATCATATATCCATAAAGCATTAGAAAAGAACGATGTGACGTTAGTGCTATCAACAAATGCCGAGGTTAAGAGTGTATTTGATTCAGAAAAAGACAAGCATCACAGTACAGCTTTAGAAACGTGGAAAACGAACAATTTGCAAAAGTTAATTGATGATAAAGTGTCGGAATTGAACCCTCAACTAACGGAGGAACAAAAGCGTATTGCTGCACTTGAAAAAGATCTCGCAGATACAAAAGCTGCAGCTGAACGAGAAAAATTGATGACAGAATTTACGAAAGAGGCAGCAACTAAAGGATTGCCTGTTGACGTTTTGCCATTCTTGCTAGGTTCTGATGAGAATAGCACTCGAGAACGTTTTACAACTTTCGAAACAGTTTACTCAACAGCACTTCAAAAAGCAGTAGATGAAAAATTTAAGGCTGGCGGTCGTGAGATACCAGGTGCAAATGGTGGAGGTGATGAAGAAGGAGCATTTGGTAAACAGTTAGCTACGCAAAATAAATCAAATGAGCATTTAACAACAGCTCGTGAAAGCTATTTTCAATAATTAATTAGGAGGAACAAACAATGAGTAAATTTGAAACTACTACTTATGGTAATACGAAACAAATTGTTAAATTCCCTGATCATTACGTTAACCAGTCGATTGAGGTAACTGATACAGGTATAACAGCAGTTGATGGTAGAAAGATTTTACCAGCAGGTACGATTTATCCGGCTAATGATGCAACAGCTCAAGGAGTATTGTTCAATGATGTAGATGTTACTCATGGCCCAGCAGGTGGCGCATTGTTGATTCATGGATTTGTGGATTTAGATAAAATTCCAACGGCCCCATCAGATGAAGCTAAAGCAGCATTACCTTTAATTAAGTTTCTATAATTAACAAAATCAAAATTGAGAGGATTGAATTAAATGCCAACTATTTACGACTTAGTGACAGCTGCAAACGTAGCTAGTTATGTAACTGAATCAGCTTCAAATCAAGTCCCATTCTTAGGGGCAACATTATTCCCATCAAAAAAGAAAGCAGGTTTAGAGCTTTCGTGGATTAAAGGTGCTAATGGTTTACCTGTAGCTCTTACACCGTCTGTTTTTGATGCGAAAGCGCCAGTACGTGACCGCATGGGAGTATCGGAAGTGAAAACAGAAATGCCATTTTTCCGTGAAGCGATGCGAATCGGTGAGCAAGACCGTCAAAACTTGATGAACTTACTTGCAACAAACAACTCAGCTTTATATGAAACTCATGTAAATCGTATATATGATGATGTAGGACAATTGGTTAAAGGTGCAGATGTTCAGCCAGAGCGTATGATCATGCAGCTGTTATCTACGGGTAAGATTGCTATCAATGCAAACGGAGTCCCGTTGGATTACAACTATGGTTTAAAAGATGAACGAAAAGAAGTGTTAACTGGAACTGCTAAATGGTCTGATGCATCATCTACACCCTTGGCAGACATCCAACGTTGGCAAGATATAGTTGAAGATGCAACAGGCACTCGACCGACAAATGGTATTGTGACACGTAAAACGTTTGGATATTTACTTAAACACGAAGGTATCCGTAAAGCAATCACACCAATGGGTGGAGAGTTTACTGTACTTACAGATGCAAAATTAAAAGATTTCTTACAAAATACTTTAGGCTTATCAGTCGCGGTATATAACAAGAAATTCATGGACGAAGCAAAAGTAGTAAAAGGTTTCTTCCCGGATAATGTGTTTACTCTTTTACCTTCAGGAACACTAGGCAATACGTATTATGGTACCACTCCAGAAGAGGCGGATTTACTGACTGGCTCAAGTGCAGCAGATGTGAAAATAGTTAATACTGGTGTAGCTGTTACTACAGTAAAAGAACCTCATCCAGTAAATGTACAAACGATTGTGAGTGAAATAGTTATGCCATCGTTTGAATCAATCGACAATATCTTTATTGCTACAGTAGGGTAAGGGAGGAGAACAAATGACAGAAAAAGTTGACGTTACAGATGTGCCAGCAGTTGTAGATTTAGATGGTGAGGAAGAGGCAAAGTCCCCGACTCCTAAAAAGACGAAGGTGACTATACTTAAAAACGTAAAACTGCATAATAGAGTATTGCAAATTGGTGATGCAGCAATGGTCACAAAAGAAGATAAGGCACTTCTCGAAGAAGTAGATGCCATCTAAATGAAAAGAGGTGGTCAAATGTGGCAACCATCGCTAGAAGAAATTAATGAACTAAAACAAATCAATCAGCAAAAGGGCGCTAAACATGATGATCATTATCGTGTGATGGCGCCTTTGTTATTGGAATTTACTGAAGGGCATTGTAACAGAAAGTTCGATTCATCTAATTTACCTGCTGGCATTCGTATCTTCATTGCAAAGGCTATTAAACACAATCAGATTCCAACAGGTTTAACAAGTCGATCAATGGGGTCAGTGTCTTATAGTTATGACTTAGAGTTTCCAGATTCTATGTATTCGTTAATTCGACAATATAAGAGGGTGAAATTTCATGCTTTACGATGAATTTCCGCATGAAGTAACGATTAAATCATTCGTAGCTGATTATGACGACTCAGGCGCCTACGCAGAAGACTGGAAAGACTTCGATACATTAGAAGTTTTCATTGACACACCAACAAGCACTGAATCATTTCAATCTCAACAGCTACAAACAAAATTAGACAGATTCATGTACTACGAATATCGAGACGATTTAACAGCTGATATGCGTATCTTATTTGGTTCTGAAGTATATGAGTTTGCAGGTGATCCAATGGACCAAGGTGGAATGAATGAAATAATGAGAGTGCCGTTAAAGAAGGTGAAATCAAATAGCCAGAATAACGTTTAGTGGACATAACCTAGAGCGAGCTTTCACTAGTTGGTCGAGGGATGTTGAGAATGAAATTGAAAAGATTGTACTAGAAACGGTACGAATGATTCAAGCTCAAGCGAAAGCTTTAGCTCCATTTGATGATGGAAGTCTAAAAGCATCAATTGAAGTAAGGCAAATAGATAAATTCAGCGCTACGGTTACTGTTGGTAGTGAGTACGCCGTGTATATCGAATATGGCACAGGAATTTATGCAGTTGAAGGAAACGGAAGGCAAACACCTTGGACGTATTGGTCTAATAAGCTAGGTCGTTATGTGACAACTAAAGGACAGAAGCCACAACAATTTTGGGCGCCAGCTGTTGAATCTGGTGAACGTCATTTCACTAGTCGTATAAATCGGTTATTTAGGTAGGTGATCACATGGCATATACATTGCCATTTTTAGATTTACAGATAGCAATTATTAAGAAGTTAAAATCAGATACAGCATTGATGGCTAAAGCTAAAGGTATATTCGATGCTGTACAGAAGAACCAGGCTTTTCCCTACATAACAGTGGGAGAGCCTTTTTCTATGCCGTTTGATACTAAGCATTCTACAGGTGAGGAATTAAACCTCACTATTCATGTATGGTCGCAATTCAACGGTAAGCGTGAAGTGTATGAGCTCTTAGATATGTGCCAACGCCAACTTATGCAACGTGGTTATGAAGTGTCAGGATTTAAGATTGAAAGCATTGTACGCAAAGGGACACAGGTGTTTGACGATGTAGATGCATCAACAAAACATGGCGTACTAAACATGAAATACACAATCACAAACAATTAGGAGGCAACAAATATGCAAAATGGTAAAGATACCGTATTACTAGTGCAATCAGCAAAGGCAGCGTTAGGAACTGACGGCTTTATGATTGGTAACTTAACCGATAATACTCACTCAATGGAGAATGAGTTGTCGGATGAAAAAACAAAATTCGGTCGTATTCTTGCTTACGGCGATAACTCAGAATCATTCGAGATTACTTGCTTCGGTGACAAAAACGATCCAGGGCAAAAAGCTATTTCAGATGCTATTCGAAAAAAAGAACAGCTTAAAATTTGGGAAGTTGATTTAGTTCCAAATCCAGAGGGTACACATGATGCTTTATTCGCATACGTGTTAGTTGAATCCGTAGAGAAATCAAATCCGCAAGAAGGATTTCAAGAGCTTTCGGCAACAGTGCAAGTAATTGGACAATCTCAAGAAGGCACACTTCCTGCCTTGCCTGCTGAAATAATCGACTTCGCTAAATACGGTTTCGAAAAGCCTGGTGAGAAGTCAGGAGAGTTCGGTTCAGAGCAAACCACAGCACCAGGAGGAGACTAATTGAGGGCGCATAGGCGCTCTTTTTTAATACTTAAAACAAACTACTAAAAACACATTGGAGGAAATTAATCATGGCATTTTTAGAAATCAAAGGTGAAGAACTAGAAGGTAAATGCACGTTTAAATTTGATCGTGTTTCAGATGAAAAATATAACTCACAAGATGCAAATGGAAATGATGTTGGTGGATTCTCAACAGTCTATATGGGTTTATTGCAATACGATATTAAGGCTTTATCACAGTTCTGGGATTGCGCATTATCGTATCTTGCCTCAAAGAAAAAACCGTCTATTGCGGAAATTGAAGATGCATTACAAGAACGAATTGAGGAAGACGGTGATGCCTTATCTGCATTCAAAGAGGCGTTCAAAGCGATTGATAATAGTGGTTTTTTCAAACTAACAGTCAAGAACTTTTGGAAGAACTTGAATATGGTCGAAGGAATGGGCGGAACAGACGAAGAGAAGGAACAAAACGAAAGATACTTAACAACGATGAAAGAAGCCCGAGAAGAACTGACGGCTTAGGATACACAGAGGTGCTTACGAGCGCCTTTTACCATTTAGGTACTTCTGATGTAGATTTAATACTTTCATGGACACCTAATGAATTCCAAGCATTTATCAAAGGTGCAAAATTACGTGATGTTGATGAGATAGATAATTTAGCACTATTAGCTATGTTTAACCGTGTTGCGAACAACAAGAAAAAGTTGAATGTTAAGAAGGATTTATTCGATGCTGAAACAGCTCGTAAACGCATTTTGAGTGATGAATCAGATGAGTGGAAGGAAAGTAAAGAATACGATTTAACTTACTACAACAAAGCTAAAGAGGCAATGAATAATTGGGCATTAAATCTAAACAAAAAGGAGTGAGAATATGAGAGCAAACTTCCAAGCGACGGTTGGTGCACGTATCACTGAGTTCATGGCACATATGCGACAAGTACAAAATACAATCCGTACAAGTGCAAATGATGTGCGAATTGATATCGGCGCAGATGTTAGCCAGTTTCGTCGTAGAATGGCCGAAATTCAAGCTCGAATGCGAACTTTAGCCCGAGAGAAGGTAATCATAAAAATTGAGGCTCGCATCGAAGAGTTTCAAAGACGTATTGGACGTATCGCTACTAACATTCGTGCTTTTGGAGAGTTAGCAGCGAATACCCTCCAAGGCGCTATGATTAGTGTTTTACCTGCCATAGCACCAATTATTGCAAATATCGGTGGTTTAATCGGTAGTTTAGGGCCAATGATTGGTACGGTCTCAGGTTCTACTCTTGCGCTAGGTGGGGCATTTACCTCAGCAGGTGTAGGCGCTGGAGCATTTGGTGCAGTTGCAATTCCTACAATCAAAGCATTATTTAAAGAAAATGCAAAATTAGATGCACAGCAAACAAAAGCCAAGGCTTCATTCGATAACTTTAAGTCTTCATATGATGGATTGGTAAAGGCTACTGAAAAGCCTGTGTTGAGCGCATTCACGAAGTTTATGAATATCTCTAATGGATTGCTAGGGCAATTGAAACCAATGTTCTTGTCGAGTGCAAAAGCTGTTGACGGATTGATGACATCGTTGAGTAAATCAATTGGTACACCGCCTATTCAAAAATTTATAGAATATCTTAATACTTCAGCAGCACCGATGCTTACTACATTTGGTCAAGCGTTTGGAAATGTGTTCAAAGGAATCGCATCAACTTTGACGGCAATAGCACCACTAAGTGAATCAACAGCACAAGGTTTTTTGAACATGACAAAGAACTTTGCAGGATGGGCTGCTGGTCTAGATAAATCAACTAAATTCCAAGCATTTATGGAATATGTAAACACTAACATGCCGAAGATACGTGCCATCTTTAGAGATGCAACTGCAGGAGTTGTTTATTTCTTTTCAGCATTCGGTGGGATGTCTAGTGGCATGATGACTAACCTAGCTGATCTAATGGCAAGGTTTAAAGAGTGGTCAAAAACATTATCAACAAATCAAGGCTTCCAACAATTCGTAGGTTATGTACAGCAATCAGCACCAACAATCATGTCGTTGATAGGTAATATAACAAAATTCCTGGTGAACATGGGAATTGGTATGGCTCCTCTAGGCGCAGCTATAGTAGTGATTGCTAATAAATTTTTAACGTTTAGTAATGGTCTGATGGAAGGAAATAGAGTGATAGGTGTTATCATGGCTGGATTAATTTCATTCGGAGGTATCTTACTAGCGACTGTTCCTAATATAATAGCATTTTCGGCTTTATTTAGCGGAATGGGTAGATCAATTATGAGCGGTTTAGGTAAGTCGTTAACGTTCATAGGTGGTTTATTTACTAACTTTAGAGCAACGATACAGCCGATAGCCATGAAAGTATTACCGAAACTTGGGACAGCATTCGGAATATTAACGGGTCCAATTGGTATTGCAATTACAATAATCTCCACGTTGATGGGGGTATTCGTAAAACTATATAAAACAAATGAAACCTTCAGAAATCAGGTTAACACTGCATGGGCAGCTATAAAAAACGTTATAACACAAGCTGCAACAGCAATCTGGACTTCTATCCAATCAATCTGGTCGCAGATAACGTCATTCTGGAACGAGAACCAGGCAAGTATAAAAGCAACTGCAAGCACAGTGTGGAATGCAATTAGCAATGTAATAACAACCGTCATGTCGGCAGTTATGGCAATCATGACCTTTATTTGGCCAATGGTTAAAGCACTTATTGTTTCAACTTGGAACGCAATTATGAACGTTATTAAAGGTGCAATAAACATTATTCTTGGCATTATAAAGACATTCTCTTCATTGTTCCAAGGTGATTGGAAGGGCGTTTGGGAAGGCGTAAAGCAAGTTCTTTCAGGTGCATTACAACTCATTTGGGGCGCAGTAAACCTTTACTTTGTAGGTAAACTGTTAGGACCATTAAAAGCCTTTGGAACATCGGCACGTTCTATCATTTCAAGTGCATGGGCATTTATTAAAAGCATTTTCACCAATACATTAAATGCAATCAAATCGTTTGTAGTTACAGCGTTTAACGCAATTAAAACGAAGATATCATCTGCAATGTCAGGAATAAGAACGGTTATTTCAACAGTTTGGAATGCGATCAAGACATTATTTAGTAGTACAATTTCGGCAATTCGTTCCGTCGTTACAAATGGATTTAACGCTATCCGTTCTGCAATCCAATCCGTAATGTCAGCTATTCGTAGTGTCATCACATCGATATGGAATGCCATAAAAGGAACAGTGACTTCAGTTGTGAATGGAATTAAATCAACGGTAGTGTCAATATTCAACAGTCTGTCTTCGGCAGTATCAAAGGCAATGAATGCTGTTAAATCAGCAGTTGAAACAGGCTGGAATAAGGCAAAGTCGTTTTTAGAAGGCGTCAATTTGATGACAATCGGAAAGAACATTATACAAGGGCTTATTAACGGTATAGGAAGTATGATGGACTCTGTTACTTCAAAAGTAGCTGAAATCGCAAATAGCATTCCTGCAGGAATTAGAAAGTTGTTAGGGATACATTCACCATCTCGTGTAGCAATCAAACTTGGTGTATTTGTTGGTCAAGGTCTAGCAAATGGTATTTCTGCAACAGTTGGTATAGTTGCAACAGCCACTAAGAAAATAGTTAGGGCAGCTGTACCAGACTTTTCGAAAAACGCTAACTTAACAAAATCTCAAATACAGGGTTATAACAAAGTCATTGCGAGTACGATCAGTAATAATCATAAAGAGATTGCTGCCATAGAAAAAGATGCTTCGAACAAACGTGCAACTGCAACAAGGAATGCTGAAGAACGAATAAAAACAATTCGATTAAATGCATCCAAACAGAGGAACGGATTAACTGCAGCTCAAGAACGTCAAATCACAGAGATCCACCGTAAAGCTAATGAACAACGAGCAACAATTACTTCAAGTGCTAACAAGAAAATTGCATCTATAGAGAAATCTAGTACTGCCAATCGTATGAAAGCTTTGAAAACATTTGCTGATAATCAAGTGAAACTTGGCAAAATGACAACAGCTCAAGAAGTAGCGTATTGGAATAAGGCAGCTACAGCATTTAAAAAGGGTTCACAGGAACGTACTCAAGCTCAAATCAATGCTAAGAAGGCACATAGTAATCAATTAGACGAACAGTTTGCTAAAGAAAAATCGTATATCGAAGGTCGTTTAAGACTTAATAAACTTTCGTTAACTCAAGAATTAACAGCTTACCAATCATATATGAAACAGTATAAAAAAGGTTCAGAGCAACGTAAATACTATGAAGAGCAAGTTGCAGAAACAAAACAAAAAATCCATGACAAACTTATTTCTCTCAATGAAGAATATACAACTAAAATTCTAGAAGCTAATCAGAAGTTAATTGACGGTGAGAAGGAGTTAAATGATGCCTATGACAATGCATTAGCTGAACGTACAAAATCAATTAATGGGTTCGTAGCATTATTTGATGAGGTACCAGAAGCTGCACAAGTAAGTGGTCAACAGTTAAAATCCAATTTACAATCACAATTAGATACTATGCGAACATGGTCTGAAAACATGGCTAGTTTAGCATCTAAAGGTATTGAGAAGGGGCTACTTGAAGAATTACAAGCGATGGGGCCAGGTGCTGCAGGGCAAATTGCCGCATTGAACACTTTATCAAGCACAGAGTTACAAGAGTACGTTAACTTATGGAAAGAGAAATCAAAGTTAGCTAAAGATGTTGCTACTACTGAGCTTGTAGGAATGAATGCAGAAAGAAATAAAAAAATTGAAGAATTGCGTAAGCAAACAGCTACACAATTAACAACTTATAACCAGGAATGGCAAGCGAAAATTAAAGAACTATCTACAGGTACAAAAAATCAGTTTAATGCATTAACTGCATCTATGCCAGCTATCGGTAAAAACGTCATTAAAGGCATGCAAAACGGATTAACATCAATGACGCCATCTTTACTAAAGCAAGCTGATAGTATTGCCGAAAGCATTAAAAAAACTATTCAAAAGGCACTAGACATCCACTCTCCATCACGATGGGGCAGAAATATGATCGGTAAAAATATGGTCAAGGGTATTTCTTTAGGTATGCAGGACATGAAAGGTCTAGCGATAAAAACAGCAGCACAAGTTGCGGAGTGGGTTAAACCTGAGTTAGACCTTGGCAAAGTTTCATTTGCTGGTGCAGGAGATCTTGGATTAAACATGAAACAACTCAAAAAGGACATTGAGCAAGAGTTGTCAGTTGATTTGTGGGTACATCAAGAAGGTGGCGCAGCTACACTTGGCGGTATCAACCAAGAATTACACTTACACTCACCTGTTGCTTTAAGTCCAGCAGAAAATGCTCGTCAATCGAAACGTCAGCTACAAAAACTAGCAACGGAATTCATGTAAGGAGGACGTTAATGGAAACCGTCACTTATACAAATCCAAGAGGAGAGACCGTTACATTTGGCGGTCCTCCTTTTTATTTACAGTCTGTTACAGGGTTAGGAGATGTAACAGTTCAAATACAAACTCAAAAGAGTCCGTTTCAAGATGGTTCAACCTATTTAGATGCAATTCTAGATGAGCGTGAGGTTGATATAATTTTTCTAATCGTTGCTGATCTAGAACAAAACTATGGAGACGTATCAAAAGCACGTGCTAGAATCGCTCAAATATGTAATCCGAAATTAGGCCCAGGCATTTTGAAATATGAAAATGATTATGTGGTACGAATTATCGATGCAGTAGCAAGTCATGTACCAATCTACGGTGACGATAGCGACCGTACAAAAACGTTACAAAAGTCTACACTTACATTCGTTGCTCCGGATCCGTATTGGAAGTCGTTAAAAGTAGAAGAAGAACCAGCATTTAAACCGTTATTCCAGTTTCCATTTTTAGGGCCGTTCCAGATGGGACTACAGCAAGATAGACGGATTATAAACAATGATGGTGATGCACCAACACCAATATTTGTAGAGTTTTATGGACCGGCATTAAATCCGAAAATCATTAATAACACAACTGGAGAGTTTATCAAAGTAGATCAAGAATTACTCGAAGGTGAGCGAATGGTCATTGATACCAGTGAAGAAAATAAATCCGTTTTTTTCGTAGGTGAAAACGGAGAAATGCGAAGTGTATTTCATTGGATAGACCTTGATAGTGACTTTTTTAAATTATGCATCGGTGAAAATGACATCGAATATACCGCTGATAATGATGTACAAGGTGCAATATTAAATATCAGCTACAACAAGCGATATAACGCAGTATAGGAGGTTTAAAGATGGCTGAAATATATAAGTTTTTTAATAGCGCGCCTGGAGATGAACGATGGCACTACGCCAGTGATTTTGCAAAATACTTCAGCTCAGTTTTATCAGCTGGGCTATTGTTAGATGACAACGAAGAGTACGGCTTACAAGTCACTTTAGACAACGGCTTACAAACATCTGTTGCACTAGGTGAAGCGTTAATTAAAGGTTATTCATATCAAAATACAACGCCGTTAGTATTAACACACTCATTACCAGAAACAACAAATGACCGTATTGATCGCATTGTCCTGCGTCTAGATTTACGAAATCAAAACCGATTCATAAAGGTGTTCATCAAAGAAGGGGTAACAAGTGCAACACCAATAGCTCCAACCTTACAACGAGATGAATATATTTACGAATTATCTCTCGCACAAGTCAGACTGAGAGCTAATACAGCCAGTATTGTCGCAAATGATATCAAAGATGAAAGGGCATTAGAAGATGTATGTGGCATCGTTCAGTCGCTAATTACAGTTCCTATATCTATTTTCCAACAACAATTTGACGCATGGTTTAATAATCAAAAGTTGTTGTATGAAACTGATATTACAGAGTGGCAGATAAATGAAAAGGCAGAGTTCGAGACGTGGGTTGAGTCACTACATGACATATTAGATGGTAATGTGGCAGCTAATTTGGCAAGTAGAATTACCACGGTGGAGCAAGAGCTTACGACGCATAAGACCGAAGATGCGGCGGTTAAAGCATCAACAGATAAAATATTAAATGATTTTGAAAGTACGAAGAACCTTTCTATTACAAGGTCAAATAAAGACAAAGAAGGTATTTTTACAACACTCACATATAAGCGGAAAGGGGACAATACTTTGTATGCAACCAGCGTACTTAGTGGAGGTGCAACACCAAAATATACAACACGTACTATTAAATTTTATGATGTTGACGGCGTTACGTTACTGAAAACAACTACAAAAACATTGTTGTATGACGTTGACGGTGATTGGTTAGGGGAGGTGTAATAAATGTTTGATTTAAGAAATCACGGAGGGAATTTTGGAAGTAGAAGTGGAAGTACTACCCAGTATGGATCTTATATTTCGTATACAACTAAAACGCTAAAGTCCGTAGCTACAACTACGTCTGACTATTTAATAGGAATTGCTTTTGATGAAAATACTGATAGATTTTACGCGTTAACAACTGCTAACATTCTAAAGGTATATGACAGTAACTTAAATTTAATAAGCTCTAATAGCCTACGAAAAAACACTACAGATATTTTATATGGTGTTGAATTTGAATCATATGGTGTTTTTATTGCAAAAGGAGGGAGGATATATTTAGCAGGGAAATCTTCAAATTATCCTGTTATAGCTGAAATAGCCGTTAATAATGCAGGGATTCCGACACTAATTAAGGTCTTAACCTATACGGGGCTTAATGCTCAAACCTACGTTACTCAGTGGGAACTATCAGAATCAAAAGATGTTTTTTCTTCTATTAGTTATACGGGAACAGTAGTACATTACGATTTAGAATTAAACGTAATTTCTTATTACCAACTTAACAATAGCACAAGCAATACTACGTATAAAGGAGATATTAATTATGATAAAGGACTAACAGGGTTTGTTCAGGCATTTAACAACGCTATTATAGTTAAAGATAACACAAATAAAAGGGTTATATCAGTTACAGGAAACTATTATTCTTGCTGTAGAATACAAAATAATTACACTTTTATTCTCACTCCTGATACAGGAGTCATTTCAATCTACGAGAATAAAACATTTGCAAAAATAGCTTCAATAAACTTAAGTAGTGAAATGAGTGATTCTTTTGCTTTATTTATTACCTATGATAGAAACGATGACTTTGTATATGCAATATTACCTTCTGTTAATAAGGTTTATATAGTAGATGCGATTTCTGCAAGTGTTCAATGCGTCGCAACTATGCCTTTTACAAGCTACTCTGGAATTTATCACATGGGACAAAGGCCATTTTTGACAAGAAATAAATTTATTTGTTCTGCGCTGAATGCGTTATCTTTTCAAGAAATTGAAATAAAAACACTATCAAGAAGGGTAGGAAAAGCTCTATGATTTTCGTGAAAATAAATCCGGATAATACAATCGTTAATGTTCATTACCAACCTTTTAATGAAAAGCATGGTTTAGGAATGACAGAAGAGGAATTAAGAATAGAAGGTATTTTAGTGGATTCTATTCCCGAACCCGAAGAACAAGAAGGGAAAAGACCCATACTTAAATACAACGGTACAGAGTTATACTACGATTACGAGGACGTAAACGAAGATGAAATGACAGCATTAAAACAACAGGTAGCTGACCAAGAACAAGCACTCGCAGAACTGACAATGTATATCGCAACATTAACAACACCAAGCGTCTGATAATAGCGGACGCTTTTTGTATACAAAAAATTAAAAATAGAAAAGGATGAATAATTATGTTTAATAAAAATTCGGGTTTAGTTAAAGTTTGGGTATCGCTTGTAATGCAAGGAACGTATACAGCAGAAGAAGTACCTGCACTGTCTAACCTAAAGACAGTGGTAACAGAAGTTGTAAATGGCACAGCAGTTTAATGAAGAATAGGTATGTAAAAAGTAAAATTCAAGCTATAGTAAAATATTAAATTAGGAAATAAATCAAAAATTTATTATTTCAAAATAATGAAATTAGATCTAAAATTAACAATATCTTAAGGGAAGGAGGATACTATTAATTATGGATTTTATCCTATTAACTACTGCTGGGGTGAGTACTGAAATTGTTGATTATTTAAAAGAAAATGTTAAAAATCTTTTTCTACCAGCAACTATAGTCGGTATTATTTTTACCTTATTGAAAACCGCAATAAAAAATTATAATCAAACTACTCTAGAATCAAAAATTTCTTCAAATACTGAAAGATTTATAGATTATAGTTCTTTAGCTTTTGTAACTGGCTTTGGATATTTTTGTATTTTAATTTTTTCAAGTAATATGAACTTATTGGAAAGTGGAGTCATAACGATTGCAGGAGTATTATTTGCCATGTTTTTTTTATTTTTAGCGAAATTGCTTATAATACCAAAATCTACTGTTGAAGGAAGATTAAAATCTGATGGTTCGAATGTTTTTAATTTTAAAATTGTGAAAAAAATAGGTAAAGATAAATACTTGTGTAGTAAAACAGAAACGGGCGAAACGAATTTAAGAGAAATATATTTTTTTATAAGTAATCTTGAAGATTATGAATTTAAAATAAAGGTGTATAAATTTAGTAAAAAAAGAAAAATTATTAATTGGATTAGTTTTGTATGTATCAATTTATTTCTTATCACAGGATTTTTATTTCTAACTTTGAATTCAATACTGTAATACTACTAAGCACACAAGCGAGCGCATCCATATACAGGGTGCGCTTTTATTATGCAGGAAATGAGGCGAATCATGCTACCACTTAGAATAATCGATTTAAATTTTATCCTTATTGACGAGGTCACAAAATACGAGTCACTACAACTAACTAGATCATGGTCAGGAATCGGCTCTATTGAATTGAAAGTAAATCGTTACGCAAAAGGTGCAAACCAATTATTATGCCAGCGCATCTTATTTCCGCACAACCAATTACACAAAGCTTACATCATACAACATCGAGAAATCGAATTAGATGAAAATGGGAAGGAAACAGAAAATTGGTTAATAAGAGCATTGCCTTTGAAATCGTGGTTTGCACAGAGGATTATACAGCCACCATCACATACATCTAACGATAACAAACAAGGTCCTGCAGAAACAGTGATGAAACATTACGTTAACAATAATGCTGTTAATTCAGTAGATCCAAAACGTAAATTTCCTAACTTAATTATTGCATCTGACCAACAACGTGGTGATACTATCAGCCGTAGTACTAGATTTGACGTACTATCAGAGGAACTAACTACCATATCGCAACTGAGCGGTATAGGTTGGAATATAGCTATAGATATCAAAAATAAGAAATTTGTATTCGAAGTATCTGAAGGTGTTAATAGGGTAGCAACACAGCGAGTTAATCCACCAGTTATTTTTAGTCCTGAGTACAATTCACTGAAATCATTAGGATATACAGAATCGTATCTCAACTATAAAAACATGGCATATGTTGCTGGGCAAGGTGAAGGCGTTGATCGTCGTGTTATTGCACTTGGCGATAGTGCCGAAGGATTCAATCGCTATGAACTCTTTGTTGATGCCAGGGACGTTGAAGAGACAATAACATCGGATGATGAAAACTCTACCGAAACACCACGTCCAGTTGAGGATATAGTTAAAGACCTCACTGATAGAGGGGAAGAAAAGCTAGCCGAACATGCTCAAGAGGTTTATATGGAAGGTCAGATACTAACCAAATCACCTTTCGTGTATGAAAAAGATTGGGACTTAGGTGATATCACAACCGAACAATATAAAGAGTGGAACATTACAATGGATGCTCGTATAACGGAAGTAAAAGAAATATACGAAGTCTCAGGTAAGCGCATTGAGGTGGCATTTGATAATGATAAGCCAACATTTATTAGCTTGCTGAAGCGTGAATTGAAGCAACTGAAGAAGGATTTAAAGCGTTAAATTTATTGCGCTTCTTTATATCAAAGTCTCGACGCAGTCAATCGATTAGAGTTATTTTTATAAATTTTATTAAGTGTATAAAATAGCTATTTCCCTCCAATAATTATTTTGGGAGGTGTAGAGAAATGAGTGACTTAAATGGGTTAGAAAAAGCATTGGAAGAAATGAGAGATAAAGATACTCTAGTGTTTTTTATGAATTCTATGATGAAATTACTAGATGAAAATAACTTGATTACAAATGAAGAGTTTGAAATATTAAACCAAGAGGGTAAAAAGGTGTTGAAAGTCAAAGATGAGTAGCTGAAATTAACGATGAGTCTAATATTGTTTTTGTTAAAAATAGCAGATAATTATCATTTAACCTACTCCTATTGGCTTGTATAATTGCATAGGGAGTTGATTGTACTGGAACAAATAAATTCATCATTTGAGACTGTAGAAGAGGAATTAGTAATTTGTCGAGATTTAATTAACCAATTAAAAAATGAATTGGAAGATTTAGAAGACAATACAACGCAACTTACTAAACGCCTCGAAGTATTGTACGCAGTCTAAGTGTATATAGAGTAAAATCGAATATTTATATTAAATACAGAAGCACATCCTATCGGGTGTGTTTTTTATTTTGGAGAAAAGTAGGTGGGGTTATTGGAAGACTCAACGAATAAAATTTTAACCAACATTCTTGAACGAACTGTTAGAGTTGAGACAAAAATTGATTTATTTAATGATGTCAAAGATGTCGCTGAAGAAGCGAGAGACACCGCAGACGAAGCTTTAGCAAGTACTAAGAGCGCTCATAAACGGTTAGATAAAATAGATAAAATTGTTTGGTGGGTAGGTACCACAATCATTGGAGCAGTGATTTTAGCCTTGTTAGCATTAGTTCTTAAAACAAAATAGGGGGTCATTTAATGACAACGGAAAAACTAAAACAATATATCGCACTATTCGGAGGACTGCTATCAGCGGTCCTTTTATTTTTGCAGTCGCTTGGCTTTACTTTCACTTGGTTTACGGACTCGACAATTGATGCATTTATCAATACTTTATTTGCTGCAGTACCTTTCATATTGATTGTTTACGGAGTCTACAAAAACAGCTATATCGTAACGAAACAGGCGAAAGAACAAGAAGAATTATTGAAACAGAAAGGGTTGAAATAATATGGCAAAAAAATATGTAATCTCAAGTGGTCACTCAGACATAGTACGAGGTGCTGCAGATATCTTGGATGAAGTTAACGAAGCTCGCAAAGTAGTTAATCGAGTTCATACTATTTTAACAACTGAGTACAATGGTGAAGGTTCTAAGTTCCACGACAACATGTCTAAAACTCAAAATCAGAACTTGAACACCATTGTTGATTATCACAACAGCAAAGCACGTGATTTAGATATTAGTGTCCATTTTAACGCAGCCACAAAAACAAATGATCCACGCGGTGTAGAATGCCTGTATTATGATGCAAAAGCGTTATCTGCAAAAGTAAGTGTAGCTATTAGTAAAGCCTCTGGATTAAAAGACCGTGGAGCAAAAGAAAGAAAAGAGTTGTATTTCCTTAATGCCACTAATAAGCCAGCAATATTAATCGAGGTTTGCTTTGTGGATTCAAAAGCTGATGCGAAAATCTATAGTGATAACGATAAGTTTGAAGCTATTAGCAAGGCAATCGCAGAAGTAATAGCTGGTGAACTAGGATACAAAAAGAAAGAAATCACAACCGTTTCAAAACCGTCTAAATCATCAAACTCGTCAACTGCAAAGTCATATTACAAGTCAGGAACAGGGCTATATCGAATTAAAAAAGGTTGTTACTTATACAAAACAATTAAGTTTGATAAAAATCAACGTGAAGAGAAAATTGAACCTGGTGAGGCAGTTACTGCAAAAGAAATTGTTAAGTATGGCAGTGCGTATCGTTTAAAAACAAAGTATGGATATGTAACTGCAGATAAAGAATTTGTTGAAAAAGTGTAGTCTATCAGACGATTCGAGTATGCAACGTTTCTTCTACTTAATAAAATCAAATATATATCAAAAAAGCCCTGTCCTAATTGGATGGGGCTTTTTGTTTGCCTGTAAAACCTGAGCATTTGCTCAGGCCATCATCAAGCTGCTTTACGCATTAATGACATTATGAAGCTTACTATTAAAATTAAAATAATTGAACCAAGTAAAGCTGGAAAGATATAGAAATCACTTAAGGCTGGTCCCCATTGACCAAATAAACTTCCACCTATCCAAGCACCAATAATACCTGCAATAATATTACCAATAATTCCGCCTGGGATGTCCCTACCTATAATTAAGCTAGCTAACCATCCTAGAATACCACCTATAATAAGAAACCAAATAAAACTAAACATATATATACCTCCTTTAATCTTAATGTAATAATTCCCGATAAACTAATAATAAAACCTTTAACAATTAGCAAGTTCATTAGAGAGAGTTATTAGGATGTCTTTTTTGTAGCTTTCTTTCTCGTAGTTGTCTTTTTCTTTGTGGTTTTAGTTTTATCTAACGAAGCTTGAAGGGCTGTCATCAAATCAGTAACGTTATTAGGTACTGGTTGTTTATCGCTTGCTGTTACAGTGTTACTAGCTTTTTTCTCTTCGATTAATTCCATTAATGCATTGCGATAATCATCTGTATATTTTGTAGGTTCGAAAACTGTTGTAAGTTGATCAACTAGCAATAGAGCCGTATCAAGTTCCTTTTGAACCACTATTTGTTCGCTTGGAATATTTGGGATGTCAGCAACATTACGTACTTCATCGGGAAAATGAATGGTTTCCATAACTAACGAATCCTTATAAACACGCACTATTGCCAATTGTTCTTTTGATCTTATTATGATTTTCGCAACGCCAATTTTACCTGACTCTTCTAAGGTTTTTCTTAAAAGAGAATAGGCTTTACTCCCAGTAGTATCTGGAGATAAAAAATATGAACGATCAAAATAGATAGGATCAATTTCCTCTATCTTTACAAAATCAATTATCTCTACAGCTTTATCTTCATTTTCTTTTCTTAGATTCTCTAGTTCCTCTGCATCTAATACAACAAACTTATTCTTCGCATATTCATAAGCTTTTACAATATCCTCGTCTTTAACTTCTTTATTACAACCCTCACATACCTTTTTATAGCTAATAGGTGTATTACATTCCTTGTGTAATTGTCTTAGCTTAATATCTTTATTTTCAGTTGCCGTATGGAGTTTAACAGGAATGTTAACTAATCCAAAACTAATGCTACCTTTCCAAACTGTATGCAATACTTTCACCTCGTTTTCTTCTTACTATGCAATCAATCGTCTTTTTTTATGTATCAATAGGAGAAATAATCAAAAACTAAATTTATACCATTTGAAAGTAGGAGAGAAATTGAAACCAATGCTCTTAACGGCAGCAACTGAAATTCCAGTAGGAGAAGATTGGTTGTATGAAGCAAAGTATGATGGATTCAGATGTATGCTTATTTGGAATAGAGGGGATGAAGAACCTACTCTTATAAGTAGAAATGGGAATATACTTAATCAAAAGTTTCCTGAGATCATTGACTTTTGCCTTGAAATTAAAGAACGAATAAAATCATTTCTACCATTAACTTTGGATGGAGAATTAGTTTTTCTTGCAAATAACTTTCAAAGTAATTTTTCTGTAGTACAAACAAGGGGGAGGATGCGTAGTCATAATACTATAAAGAAACATGTGGAAAAATTCCCCTGCCATTTTGTTGTGTTTGATTGCTTGGAAAATGAAGGGAAGAGTCAGACAAACTCATATTTTATAAAGCGTAAAGATGTTTTACAAAAGTTATTTGAAACTCTCAGCCTGCCAACTTCAATAAATTATGAAGACATAAATCGATTACAAGCAATAGATGTTTTTAGTGATAGTAATAAATTGTGGAAAAATATTTTAGTCAGTAACGGAGAGGGGATTATTGCAAAACGAAAGACCAGTAAATGGGTGAGTAATAAGCGAACAACTAGTTGGTTAAAAATAAAAAATTGGAGATACGTTACTACAATACTTACGAAATACAATAAAAGTAATGGTTTCTTTCATGGTGCAATTTATAAAGAAGACCAGCTTGTGGAAGTAGTAACATTTAAACATGGTCTTAAAGAAGAAGAATCAAATACTTTAATAGCACTGTTTCAATCTAATGGAGTAAAACGCTCAGAAATCATTTGGGAACTGGAACCGTCTATCTGCGTAGAAATAGCGTGTATTGATTTTATGGGAGAAACATTAAGAGAACCAAGATTCAATTCCTTTAAACTGGAGATGAGTCCTGATGAATGTAATTGGCAGAGAATGCAGCGTCAGCTTTATCCAATGCCTGAATCAGTGCAGGTTACACATCCAGATAAGCCTATATGGCCAGCAAGTAATATCTTAAAAGACGATTACTTATTGTATCTACAATTCGTTTCTCCTTATATGCTACCGTTTTTACGTGAACGGAATTTAACGCTTATCCGCTATCCACACGGGGTACCAGGAGAAAGCTTTTATCAGAAAAGTAGTCCAGATAATGTACCTGATTTTGTTAAAACAAAACAAATAGGAGATACAAATTTTGTTATTTGTAATAACATCGAAACCTTATTGTGGTTAGGAAACCAACTTGCTTTAGAGTTTCACATACCTTTCCAACCAATCCAAACGGATAAACCAACTGAAATTGTATTTGATTTAGACCCACCATCTGTAAAAGAATTTCATTTAGCAGTAAAAGCTGCATTGCATATGAAAGCTATCTTTGATCAATTCGAATTAATTTCTTTTGTGAAGACGTCCGGGGGTAAAGGTATGCAAATATATATTCCGTTACCTAAGGATGTTTTTACATATGTTGAAACTGGAGTTTTTACAAAGTTTGTTTGTGATTTTTTAATAGAACAGGATCCACAATGGTTTACAACTGAGCGCTTAAAGAAAAATAGAAATAATAAATTGTACCTGGACTATGTTCAACATCGTGAGGGGAAGACCATAATTGCCCCATATTCTCCGAGGGGAAATGAAATAGGATGTATAGCAACGCCATTATTTTGGAATGAGGTGAACGAGAATTTGAATCCTGGTATGTTTAATATTTCAGCTGTTTTAGATCGTATTAAAACAGCGGGGAATCCCTTTCACAAGTTTCAGCAAAATAACAATGAACAAAAGTTTGCATCTGTACTTTATCAATTAAAAGGACTCTTAGAAAAATAACATCATAAAACTATCATTCACCTTTTATTACAAATAATGTATTATCCAATATAAAGGGGGAGATCTTATTGAAGAAAATAATAAGTATTGTGGTAGCCACAACAATCATAATTAGCGGGACTGCAACATTAGCGCCGACTGAAGCAGATGCAGCAAGCGGAATCTATAAAAATTGTACGTCATTTAATAAGCAGTATCCAAAAGGCGTAGCAAAATTTTCAAGTACAAAAAATAAAGTTGTTAGTCGAAAAAACAATACAACTTCTTACAAATCAATGTCTAGTGGGACTAAAATTTCATCCAAAATTTATAGCAAAGCGATTAAAAATAATTATGATTTAGATCGTGATAATGATGGCATTGCATGTGAAAGATAAACAATTACAAGAATAACAAAAGGTCCCCTTCAAGATAGAGTTGGGGACCTTTTGATTTAATAAAATATAGTGAAATTAATCATTAATCTTCAAACAATTCATTAGCCAAATCTTCAATTTCTTTAGCTAACTTCTTTTTACCTTCATGATCTATTGTGATGGAGTTTCCTTCAAACTCAAGCATATCTCCTGGTTTTACTCCATCCGGCAACTTAGATTTAGGAATATCTTTCATACCATCTTCAAATTCAATAACAGCTAAATCACCTTCGAAGCGATCAATTATTCCTGTTTTTTTCATCTATTTTTTAGCCGCCTTCACTGTAATTTTAGATCCTGTTGAAGTAAATACAATAGATCCATTTTTATCAGTACGATATATTTTCGCTTTTTTTGCTTTTAATCGTTTTAAAGTAGCAGATGTTGGATGTCCATAGCCATTCGTAGAGCTTACGCTAATAGCAGCATAAGTGGGTTTTACTTTGTTTAAAAAGCTTGTAGTAGTAGCTTCTTTGGCCCCGTGATGGCTAACCTTTAATACGTCTACTTTTGAGAGTACACCAGCTTTTAGCATATCATTTTCAGCCTTTGTTTCAGCATCCCCAGTGAATAGGAATTTCTTTTTACTATGTGTAAGTTGTAATACTGCACTCCAATTATTTAAATCAGATTTACTGTATGTAGTAACAGGACCTAAGAATTTTAGTGTAATGTTTTTTGCTTTAGTTGGAACTTCTACACCTTTTTTAGCTACTTTAATTTTTAATCCTTTTTTCTTAACTGAAGTTAAGAAGTTTTTATATGCAATTGTAGAATGTGTAACTTTGGGTGCGTAAACACTTTTAACTTTTAAAGTATCGATAACTTCAGCCAAACCACCAACGTGATCCGCATCTGGATGTGTTGAAATAACAGCATTTAATGTTTTAACCTTTTGTTTCTTTAAATAGGCAACAACTTCATCACCCTTACCTTTATTACCGCCATCGATTAAAATATTTTCATTTCCTGTTTGGATAAGGATTGAATCACCTTGTCCAACATCAATTACATGAACTTTTACATTACTTGCTGCATCCGATGGCATAACACCAATAAACAGCGACATTAATAAGGTGAAAATTAAAACTAAATTTATTTTTTTCATATAACAAAACCTCCTATTATCTACAATATAATAGTTTCGTATAAATGCATATATTATTTTGGGTGAAAAAGAAGGAGTTTGTCGAATGATATGGAAATTAATTGGTAAAGGAGGTGTGCGGATATGAAAAAGTATACAGTTGAATTAATTTTTAAAACGGGTTTAAGAAGCACATTCGAAACAGATACCGATGTGCGTCAATTTAAACCGATTCCAGAATTAGGCCTGTTAATAGTAGATGTACCTGAAGGGTATGGGTATCATATTACGAAACCAGAAGATTGTGAAGTACTAGTGCATGAGAATATAAAATAAATAGAGGGGTATGGAGTATGCAGGCAAAAGATAAAAAATTTTATGTAAATGTGATATTTAATGGTGGTAAAAATTTTGATTTTTACACAAATACAGATATAAGAAAAAGTCCAAGAATCGAAATTAACGGGGCTCAAATGGCGATAACAGAGGAAGAGTATTGTATTAACATGAGGCAAGTTCAATTTATGTTTGTTGAGGATTTAATGAAAGGTAGATAAAGATGTGTTATACATAATTTGGCCAGATAGAAACTATTATCTATTTGGTCTTTTTTTATTTGTAACAAGAACAAATGTTCTGTATAATAAGTGAAAAGGAATATATAAGGAGATTGAAGTCATATGATAAAACATGACCAACAAATCTATGTCCACAATGCGATAATACTTGAGCTTACAATTCGCACCTTAGAACGAGATAAAAAACACATGGAGAATTTAAAATCGAATTTTGCTTTTAAAGCTTGGATTGAGAAAGAGTTAAAAAATTTAACCAGAGATCTTAGAGATGTGAGTCGAACATTAGGTATGCATGGAATGAAGGTATTGGAAGGTACAAAAGATATTGACGAATATTTTGTTGCTTATACTATTAAAACTCGAGGAAACGATAAAGAATTACGTTACTCTAAAGTTGCTTTAAGGAATAAAGTAAATGAAGAAGTGAAAATGCGTTTGGGGTTAGAATATGATAAAGAGCGATAGCCTAGAGGCAGTCGCTCTTTTTAAATATATTTTTAGAGTTGTATATGCGCCTGCCAGCTTTATTTTACCAACCCTTATAATTTTATGTGTCCCCCAAAAAGTCCCCCAAGTTCCCCACTAATAAAGATGGGGGATGAAAGAGGTGGTTATTCAGAAAGTATCATCCATGTTGATATATAGCTATTTATGATTTAACATGAGGGGCGTTGAAGTAGGGCAACTATAATGCTGAAATTAAGTCACTCAAACGTATTATCCAACTGTGTGAGCAAAATAAACCATGTATCTCATTTATTGATGAAATACTTAAGGGAACTAATACGATAGAACGAATAGCAGCATCGGCTGCAATGATGGAATGGCTTTCTTTGAATAAAGGGATGAATATCATTGCCTCACATGATATCGAATTAACCGGAATCACAAAAAGTACGTATACCAATTATCACTTCAGTGAGTCAATTGAAAATGGTCAAGTTCATTTTGATTATAAAATTCATTCTGGACCATCAAAAACGAAAAATGCAATTAAGCTTCTTGAAATATTAGATTATCCACAAAGTATCACAAACAAGGCAAATGGGTTAGCCGAGCATTTCTTAGAGAGGCATGAATGGAAGGTAATGAAAAATTAAAAGATTGTAGATTGAAGAAACGCATCCCATTTAGAGCTAGCTAAATTAAAGATTAACCATTATGTAGCATGTACGATAATCTGTAGGATAAACCCATTATTTGTATCGACGCGACTAGCCTTTATGCCAGTTGGATAGCCATGCTCGAAAACTTTGACGTCGTACCTATAGCTGTAGTTGGTAATTTAAAACAAGAAGGAAGTTTAATATTCGCAATGTCTTTATGGAAAGCAATTAAATAAAAATAGAGTCCTAAAAAATCTTGCTTATTGTAAGGTTTCAGACTGTCGGCAAAAGGCATCAAGAAGTTCACTCTCGATGCCTTTTGTCATTTTTTTATGTTCAGCAAATGGTATTCTCCTTCTAAAGAGAACATACTTTTCTAGCAATATTCTCTTTATTAAAAAGCTTGTCATGTCCAAGTAGCAAGCTTTTTTAAATTCATGGCAGTAAAAGTAAGTATCCGAAAAAACACGTTCAATTGTTTCTTTACGCCTCGCATAGATTTACTTGATATCATCAGAATGTCGTAAATGGTCGGCGATTTCGACTAACGTTTCACATATACGACGTGTCTTGCATAATTATTACAATAAAGTTATTATTTTCTATTAATTTGTATTAATAATACTATTCAAAATGTTTATTGATATGTTTATCTGTTCTGAATAAGGAGTTAAGAATGATTTATAACACGTTGGTATTGGTATATTTATAGAAAAAATGTAAAAAAATGTGTCAAAAGTTACTATAGGAATATATGTAATAGTATATACTTGATTTGAATACCAAAAAAATAGTAGGAGGGATATGATGAAAAGAAGACAGAAACAAAAAACAAGAAATTTAGTGATGGCAACTGCTCTATTTTCTATGTTTGTTACCGGAATAACGCCTTCATTAGAAGTCTTTGCGGAAGAACAAACACAGCAACAGAAAGTATCTAACGTGTTAAAAAACGAAAAATCAGTGGAAGTGAAAAATCGGAAGTTTGCTGTTCCTGGAAAGGGAGATATAGAGAAATTCCAAAATAGCGAAAGAAGAGATTGGCAATTTAGTCCTTATGAACCGACTGGGATATACGCTAGGCCAAATGAACAAATAATCATTCGGGTAGCAGGAAATCAAAAAATCGAAGCATACATTGGAACTTTTTCATATGATGCTTCTTGGAGTGAAGATTCAAAAATAAAATCCTTTACATTAAAACCTGGTCGAAACACTATACAGTCTCCAAACGGTGGGATGATTTATTTTTACAATAAACGACAAGGAGGCACCATTAAAACAATAACAACAGGCGGAACGGCTACCCCTCTCTATGAACTTGGAAAGCATACGAAACAAGATTTAATAGATATGCTTAATCAATATCCAAATGCACATACGGTGGAATTAAAAGGGGAGCGTGTATTGATAACTGCTAGCCCGGCACGTGTTAAAAAATATTTGATTGGCTCTAACACAGATCCTACTCAACTATTGAAAAAGTTGGATGAAGCTACTAGAATTCAAGATAAAGTAGCTGGATTATCTGAAGGACAAGTAGATAAACATTATCTACATTATGTTGAGGATAACCATTCTCTAGATTATTATATGTATGCATACACTTATAGAACTGCATATGTAGGAGACGCAATCCAACATGTGTTAGATATTAATAAATTTATAAATGATGGATGGGGCCCGTGGCATGAGGCGGGGCATATGAGACAACAAAGTCCTTGGGCATTTCATAATATGACAGAGGTTCAGAACAATATTTATAGTCTTGCTGTAGAAAAAGCATTTGGTCAAACGACCAGATTAGAAAGAGAAGGTGTTTATCCTAAGGTTTTTGACTACCTAGAACAGCAGAATAAGAATTATGACGAGATTAGTGATCTTTTTGTTAAACTTGCTATGCTATGGCAATTAAATCTAGCGTATGGAGAAGAATTTTATCCAAAATTGCATCAATCGTATAGAGATATGTCTGATAGTATGTTACCTGAAAATAATGAAGATAAGAAACAATTATTTATGATTGAAGCCTCCAAAGCAGCTCAACAAAATTTAATTCCATTTTTCGAAAAATGGGGATTGCGCCCAAATAATGATACGATCCAAAAGGTGGAGTCCCTAGGGTATCCAAACTTAACAGCTGAAATTTGGAAAAGTACCGATTCTAATCCAATTAAACCGAATACCAGCTCCTGATAACATTTGGAATCCATATAAGGCGTACACAAAAGGTGATAGAGTAGAGCACAAAGGTAAAATATACTAAGCTGTTCAAAGCTATCAAGGAAGTGGGAATCCAAATTGGATATTCGCATTGTCTTTTTGGCAAGAAATCAAATAAAAATAGAGTCCTATAAAACCTTATTCATTGCAAGGTTTCAGACTGTCGACAAAAGGCATCAAGAAGCTTACTCTTGATGCCTTTTGTCATTTTACTAGCGAATATTTCTCCGATAGACAAATCCGAAATGCTGGTATAGACTTTCATCTAAATTACGCAAACCAGGCTTTAAAAACAGCAGTAGAGGACTAATTGTTCAAACGATTGCAGCAGGTAACGCAAAAGCACAAAAAATTGAGTTTTAGGCATCCTTTTGTGTTTTTATTAATTTTTTTATTAATACAACAATTTACTTATCTCGTTTCTATTTATCTTCTCTTTAGTATGTTTTACGAATACAGGCTTTGCTTTAGGTTTAATCAAAAACAAATCATAAGTTGGTTCATATTCTTCAAATTGTATATAGTTTGGAAGTTTAAGTTTAAATGAAGAATAGTAGTTCTTTTCTGTTATGCCTACCAATTTACCCTTCTTATTAAATTCCTTAAAGTTATTGGGTCATCCTGTCTGAGGTTGGTTCAATGGCTATAAATAACTGCTGATTTTTATTGTACATGACTTGGAAGTTTGCAAAACCCCAGAGATAGCATGTACCTTTGTTATCTAACCATGTAGTATTCTTACCCTTTTTAATTGATAGTCGGCCACATAGCTTCGGTTGTTCAATTGATACTCCATTCGGCAATTTAAATGTATGATCTTTACCTCTAATATACATATACATTGGTGAAACATAAGGTGTTTTCTTTAAAATATAAGTTTTTGCTGATATATCTTGTGGTAATAGGGATACACCCTCTTTCAAGAAAACCATAAATGTTAATAGGTCTTTATTCATAATAATGATCCTTTCTTCAGTCAATTAGCATTAAATATTATATAACTAAAAATACTTAGTGTTATACATTAATTCACTTGTTAAGTGACCAAATGAATTCTTATTTCTTGAAGAACGGTATTTATAAAATAATAAAAAGGATTCCATCAGTACTTAACTTAGATGGAGTCCTTTTATAATGATTGGTCAATACCTCTTGGATATGCCTAGATCATTATAACCGGAGGATTTAGATAAACCAATAAAAAATTCAAGGAGAGCATTTTTACTAATACCGCAAACCTTTACTTCAATCTCTATTAAAATTAGTATTATCTGGTTTTCTATATAGATGATATACTAATAATTATAATATATTCCAATAATAGTGTAAGGGGTTCTTAGAATGAAAAAATTATTCATATTATGTATTACAGCAGTTGCTTTAATAGCATTTACGTTCAGTTTTCCAACTGCAAATGTTAGTGCAGCATCTTCAAGTGAAAAAGCTTATGTTAAGAAGGCTTCACTAAATGTTAAAGCTAAAAGAAGTAACTCTTCTAATACGATTGGTAAATTAAAATCGGGTCAGACAGTAAAGGTATATTCTACAAGCTATGAAGGTTGGTCTAAAATTAAATATAAGAATACATACGGCTATGTACATATGCAAAACTTATTATTTGCAGAACCCGATAAATGGTCAAAAGGTGTAAAATCGGGTGTAATAAAAAGAGCGATAAAGAATGGTCATTTAGAACCTGGGGAGAAATATAAAATCAAAAAGTCACCTGGTGCTCCTGGTTATTATCAATTGTTTGTTGAATTTGATGGGCAATGGTACCGTGCTTTTACTATTAACTGTAAGTCTGGTTGGTACCATGGTTAAAATAGTCCTTTCGCTTTGAAAAGCGGTTACCAAACTAGCCTATGATGCTCTCCAAAGATTTTTTTGGAGGGTGTTTTTTATTTTTACTAAATTCATTGGGAGAGTGGGTTACATTATAATAAACTGCTAAACACATAGTTTTCACTGTTCGCAAAATGCCAATTAACTAAACTAAAACTATAGTCTTTAAAATATGCTTAATCCCCTGATACAAAAGGGATTAGGCACTTTTTTTGTTGTAACATATTGTAACGGAAAGTGTTATTAACAAAACTACAATCACACTTACAGGTGTTGCTCTTGGCAAAATTAGATATGTAAGTAATTCACGATAGAGATTGTGAAAAAATGTACTTAAACTAACGGAGCAGGTTAGGGGAAGCGTGTTGTTTCTTGTGTTCAACAATCGGGCTATTTTGTTGGACAAAAAAATTAAGAGCGGTTGTTGTTTAATGAATTGCACTCTTTCTCGAAAAAAACTGTCCAATTGACAATAGAGCAGATTAAGGCAGGATAGGGGAGTGCCTTAATCCTGCCTTTTGGGTGTTTTATGTTTTCTACTGTACTAGATTATTCAAATCGGGCTGCAATTTGTTCCGTAGAACATACAGCATTATAGCACCCACAAGGAATGAGACGGCATCTGCAATGACAAGCGACCAGATTACTCCGTGGAATCCGTACGTAAGTTTGGCGATAAACAACACAGGAATTAGTGTAATTCCTTGAATAATTGACATAATAAACGCAGCAGTTCCTTGTGCTGTTGCTTGAAATATACCCGTAAACAATGTGGTAATACCGGTAATAAACAAGGATAAGAACGTTACATGTAGAATGTAACTTCCCATTTCAATTAAATGTGGGTCATTAGTAAATAAACCAATTAAGTTATCAGATATCAGATAAACGATAACGCCGAATACGAAGGCTAACGCCACAATCGTTTTAAATGTAAATCCGATTGTATGCTTCATGCGCAATTTATTCGCTGTAAAAGAAAAGGCGATAAGCGGCACTATTCCCTCACATAAGCCCATCAGGATAAACTCAGGAAATTGCAATAAACGTGATGATATCCCGAAAGCAGCTACTGCCTGATCCCCATATTCTATAAGAAAGTGGTTTAAGATGAGCGACATTGCACCCAAAAAGATACTCATAATAAAGACGGGAACTCCGATTTTAAATACATTACTCAGAATCTCTTTAGTAACCTTGAACCATTTTGCTGAAACGGTTAAGAATTGGCTTTTATATCTTATATGAAAAGCGTAAAATGCACTGGCAACAACGTTAGAAATTACCGTAGCGGACGCAACCCCAGTTACTCCCCAATGGAAGACGAAAATAACTAGTGCATCTAGAATAATATTCACGATAACGCTTAGAATCATACCAATCATAGAAGTAATTGCTGCACCTTCTGAGCGCACGATATTCTCCAGTGTGAAGAACAATATGACAAATGGTGAGCCTATGATCATAATTGTGACATAGTCCTTTGTAAATTCGAAGGAGTCAGAAGTTGCCCCAAGGCCATAAACGATTTGATCAATCAATGGTAGGCCGACAGCTATCGCGATAAGACCGAGAACTAAGCTGCTGTAAAAGGCGAATGAAGACACATGCTTTACATCATCATATTTTTTCTCTCCTAGCAAACGTGAGATGAATGTACCACTCCCCATACCAATCAAATTTCCTAGTGCCATAATGATTGCAAATAACGGCAAGGTTAATGCGAGTGCAGTTAACATGGCAGTACTGTGGAGAGTACCAAGGAAATAGGCATTCAAAATTGAATATATGACACTCATTGAGGAGCCTAGCATCATTGGTACGGCGAAATGGGCTACAGCTTTACTGACCGATGCTCTTTCAAAGTAATAGAGGTTTTCTGCATCCATGTAGATCACTTCTTTCTTTTTATATAATTATCTAACAGTGTTAGGTTGAACCTTACAGTGTTAGATGTTATCATGAACCTATAAATCTGTAAAGCAAAAACTTACACTGTTAGATGAAAGGGAGGATACCAATGAAAAAACAGCAGCCTCAGATTTCGGAGGATAAGATTTTAAAAACCTCGTGGGAGCTTCTTGGAGAGGAGGGCATCGAGAAATTCAGCATGAGACGATTGGCCGATAGGCTAGGGATTCAGGCTCCATCTTTGTATTGGTACTTCAAGAGCAAACAAAATCTCTACCAGCGTCTGGCCAACCAGGTATCGAAAATAATTCTAGAGGAATTCCACTCCGATGGGGACTGGAAGGAACAACTGACGGCACTAGCGGTAACGGTAAGGAGCGTGCTCAGCCGCTATCCCTGCTCAACGCAGATCATGATGATGATACTGCCCCACGAACCGGATATCATAAGGTTCACCAACCGTATGCTGCTCTGTGTGGAATCGACACCGCTTGAGCAAGAACAAAAAATACAAGTGGTTACTACGCTTGTGAACTATGTCTACTACTTCGTTCTAGACGATTATCAGCATGAGCGTAATGTCTCCGCTATCCTTAAGGCCAAAGAAACGCCTCCGGGAGAAGAGATGATGCGCCTTCTGGACTCCATGAACGAGACAGATGCAGGACTGTTCCGGAGGATGTTCACTAACGGGCTGTTTGAGCTGATGGGGACCGACAGGTCGTTTGAGTTTGGTTTGAAGCTGATTCTGCTCGGGATTGAGCAGGTGCTAGAGGAGCAGGAGAAGTAGAAAGTAAAAACGCTCATCCAGTATCTAAAATTTCAATACTGTTGCAGCATACCTGACATAACTGAAAATTTCGAGAGATTGTTTATTTAAACTATCAGGAGCAATTGTTGAATGAGATATTAGTAACCTTTCAAATTATTAGCCATCGTTGGTTGTAATCCTTGTGTGACAGTTGCGACAATGGTTGCAATAATTAAGGCAGTGAATCTTCCTAAAGAAAGTCCCTTTCTCTTTGAGTTTGGGATTTTATTTTATACACACTATTCAACTAACGGGGCAGTTTAGTTGAAGAAGAGAAACTTATACATAATATTAATATAGGATTATTTCAATTCGAAAGATTAAGTTATATATTAGAAAATATGCTAAAATTTAATTATGTTAGCATATTTTTTTCTTATTGAATTATAAGTAATAAGTTGAATGGAGTTGCAATTTATGATTTTCAGGCTGTTAGATGACATTGGTTTATACATAGCACCAATTTTGAGTATTGTTTTCTGTTTAAACTTAGTTAGTATATTGAAAAAGATAAAAACGGATGAAAAAACTTCAATAAATACGTTTTTAATGACAACATCATTTCTTTTAATTGTGTGGATTATTATAATCAGCGCTACATTTCAGTTTTAGCAAAGTAATTCTTCAATTAACGGTGCAGGTTAGTTGAAGAGTATTGTATAACTTGTGTTCAACAATCGGGCAATATTGTTATATAAACATCTGAATAAACAAGCCGATTAATCTGAAGATAAAGGGGATTTATATGAATACAAAACGGAAAAGGAAGGTCTGGGGGATAGGCTCAGGATTATTTATTGTACTTGCTATAGCTTTCATATCTTGGTATTATCCATTATCGCTTTTTAGCATCCATCAAAGCTTTACATATCATCCTGGTTCGGGTACCCATAATGGCAAAACCTACGAAGAAGAGATTGCCGAGTTTAAAGCTGCCTATGAGAAGGATCTAAAAAAGGATTTAGAAGGTGTTAATTACAATCCTACGGTAAATCGAACTCAATTTATTCTTCCGATTTTTGAACAAGAATGGCTAATCGGCACGGACTCCAAAACAATTGATAAAGATAAACTGGATAGAATGCTTTTCGATGTACAACAGGCAAGAAATACCCTGTTAGACCTTGTTTCTGAAGGAGATTATTCCAGAGAAGAAAGAGTATACATGGTTGACAGCATAAATAATTTCCTTAACTTGGAGGAAAGTATTAGATTTATAAGAAACGGAAAATATTTTTCGAGAAGTGATTTGCAAAGGATGTTAGGTAATTTACAAGGAGATTTCTGGGCAGGTTTTGATTACTATACCACCGTTTTTTATGAAATATCTCATAAATAAAAGTTTGAAGCAATCGGGCTCGATTGTTTAATAAGCGTCGCTGTTCTAATTCAACTAATGGGGGCTTTACTTCAAGAATGAGTGAAGCTTTTTTCTTATTGAACTAACAAGGCAGGTTAGTTGAATAAGGGTTAGTAATATATATGATAATAAAAAGGAGAGAAATTATGAAATTTTATATTGCATCAAGCTTAAAAAATATAGATCAGGTTAGATATGTTAGTAAAAGGTTAAAAAATAAAGGATTTATCCATACATATGACTGGACTGTAAATGAGAACGTAACAACATTGGAAGAACTAAAGGTAATAGGTCAAAAGGAGAAAAATGCTGTAATAGAAGCGGATTTTGTTGTTGTTTTATTACCAGCAGGAAAAGGAAGCCATATTGAATTAGGTATTGCTATGGGGAATGACAAAAAAATTTATCTTTACTCACCGAACAAAGAAGTAGATAAAATTGAAACAACCAGTACATTTTATCATTTACCTGAAATCGAAAAGTGCTTTGGAACAATAGATGAGTTAGTAGATATTATAGATTTAAAATCAAAAAGTTTTTAAGCTAAAGGGTGCTTTACTTGAAGAACATTGAGTTGCATATGCAGCTCTTTTTTTCTTTATTGAACTAACGGGGCAGGTTAGTTTAACAAGGAAACGGGGACAATAAGCAACTATATACTAAACAAAAAAAGGTTAATTGAATGGAAAATAGATAGGAGATAAAAAATGCGTAATAAGAAGTTAAGGGGTTTAAAGCGAAAAACAAGAAATATGATAATGCGAATTTTGGAGGAAACTTCTGATTTCCCTTTGGATTTTTATAATGGGTATTGGCATCTTCATTTGCCAGTTGCACAAGGTTTTATTGATTCCGATAGGACTCCTTTTGGAATTAAGAGACTTTGTATTCAAACTTTATTAGAACGGGCTAAACATTTGATTGAAATCAAACCAAATACACCTGACAAGTGTCGAGTGGTTGTTTATCTTAGTTTCCAAGCATTGTTTGATTCTCAAATTATAGTGTTTGCTGGTGAATCTCACTTCGAGGGGTTCTTTAATAGAAATGACGAATTTCAAAAATGGATTCCCCTGTCCAAAGAAAGAAGTTTTGAGAGTGATTGGGGAATAAATATCTCCAAAGATATGGATGTCTTAGGATTTAAAGAAGAAATAACCGATGAAGATGGGAAAATTTATAAAAGAGATATTTGGTTTATAGGTGAATTAGAGTAGGCTTAATATTACATTCTTATTCAACTAACGGGTGCTTTAGCAAAAGATTATTGAGCTGTTCATACAGCTCATTTTTTCTTGTTCGACTAAATGGGCAGGTTAATGGAAGAAATAGCAAGTGGGTTTAACTAGGAGAAGTGTCGATGACATTAAAAAAGACACCGAGGTGTCTTCTGTTTTTTAAATTAAGAATATTGATAAATTGAAATTTAATTACTTAACATTATACTTATTTTCGGAGCGAGGCATCTTATCGGTGAGTATATACCAAGTAATGCTTGCTGTTAATAATGTTGACGAAATCAAAGCTGTAAGAACACTATATGTTTGCCAAATAAGTATCGTTGACCAATCGAAGGCAAAAAACATTATACACTGGGCAATCGTAGCGATTAGGAAAATAATTGTTACGATTGTTCTCTTTTTTGTCATTGGCTGCTGCTCATTCGTTTTCCTTTTTCTTAATCCTAAGAGAAGTAACAGAACGGCCAATAGGCAAAGAATAATTGTGGTAGACGACAAAATGATGTCCAAAAGCTGTGTGCTGCTTATCTCATATGACTGAGTTAGATTGCCGTTTAATATATTTTTAACTTTTAGTACCAGGTTTATATTGGTATTTGCGCCGTTGCTCAGTAAGCAGATGGCTGTTCGTTCATTTGGCAGTATGGCTACTTCGGTTCTAAAATTCGGATTACCCCCAGTGTGTTCCATAAACGTTTGTTCGGCGTTTACCGACCAACCTGCCGCATAATACATATCGTTGACAGCCGAAACAGACATATCACCCCTATGTGATTTTTCGATAACCCTGTGAAATATTTCGGGTATGTCCTGCACGATACCCATCTGTATGCCCATCCAACGCGCCATATCTTTTGTATTAGAAATGATATAGCCGGCAGGTTTATTCCCAGCATAATCAGGAGCGTTAAATGGAGTTGTTATGAAAAAGGAAGAACGGTAGCCCTGCGCTAACTGTCCAGTGGCTTGAGCATCTTCTTTATAAACATACGTCTGGTGAAGACCTAAGGGTAGAAATACCTGTTCCCTCATAAAGTCTTCATAGCTTTGTCGTGATACAATCTCAATAACCAAACCCAATACGTCATAATTAACGGTTCCATAGTTATATTGTTCACCGGGAGAGAACGCCAATTCAGCATCTACCAGCGTTTCCACAGTCTTTTGCAACATATCAGGCGTATTGCCTTGTGGAATATTTTGAGTATGTCTAATATTTGTTAGGCCGCTGGTATGGTGAAGGAAGTTATTTAGTGTAAGGCTTTGCATATCAACAGGTTTACCTTGATACTTTAACGTAAACCAAGGTAAATATTTTTGGATAGGGTCAGTCATTGATAGCAGCCCTTGCTCTTCCAATAGCAGAATCCCCATACCAGTAAAAGCTTTACTCACCGAGGCCAACTCATAGAGTGTATTTTCACTTGCAGACAACCCCTTTTCAAGATCTGCATACCCAGAAGAAAAGTAGAACACTTCATCATTAGCAAGTATTGAGATTGACATTCCAGGCACACCTGATGTACGAGAGGCATCATCTAGCAACGCTTGTATTGCCACAGATTTCGAATCTGACAACGCATAACTTTGTGTTGCGAATCCTGAGAATAATATAAGTATCGTTAATACAAAAACAATAGTCTTTTTCATAAACTCTCCTTTTTGAAGAATTATAAGAGTATAAAAAACTTATTTTTATAACTATAAACTAAATTCTAATTTATATTTATATTTCTACTTACCTATATAATATCAAGTAATTGTGAAGAGTTACACTTAAACTAACGGGTGCTTTACTTGAAGATTATTGAGTTGCATATGCAGCTCTTTTTTCTTTTTTGAACTATCGGAGCAGGTTAGTTCAATAGCGTTGATTAACTTGTGTTCAACAATCGGGCCATTTAATGGAATATTGCATTTAAACATAAATTGGATAATTTGTTATATAGTTTACATATTATCTGTAACTAGTTAAACTTAAACCATTAGCGAAGTAAAAACGAAAAAACTTGGTTAAAAATAATATACTTATTTAGACGGGAGATAGCTGTTATGGAACAAAACATACTACAATTGCTCAACGGAATATATCCAGTGGATTTTATTAAAATTGAAGCAGTAACAAATGAAATGTTTCGGTGCACCGCAAAACAAGGTGAATACTTTGCAAGAATTACAAACTACAAAGGTTATGATGAACAATTAGAAGAGGTTACATATACAAACTACCTACATAAAGAAGGACTAGGTGTATCGCCTGCAATAGTTTCAATAAATGGTAAAGAGGTAGAAAAGATAACCTTTAATAACAAGGAAGTATTAACTGTTCTTTATGAATCTGCTGCTGGTAAACACTTATCAAGAAATCAATGGAATGCATATGTTTTAAAAGAGTTAGGCAGGCAAATTGGTAAATTACATCGCCTCTCTAGAAAATTTGAAGAGATAAATCCGACTAGATATATCAATGATTGGTATCAAAATGAGGAATATGCTTTCTTGAAATATATTCCTGAGGAAGAGACTACGATTAGAGCTGTTGCACAAGGAATTTTAACAAAGATTAAAAACATCCCAAAAGACAATTCCAATTATGGATTGTTACACGGTGACTTATGGTTAGAGAATATATTGGTAGATCATGATTTAAAACTGTCAATGGTTGATTTTCAAGATTGTGAGAAGAATTTTTATATCTTTGATTTAGCTGTTCCAATTTATAGTGCGATAGAGTATTCATTTGTGGGTGGTGGGAACATCATTGAATATGGAAGAGGTATTACAAAAGCAATCATCGAGGGATACCAAGAGGAAAACGATCTCCCAAAGGAAATGTTGGAAAAACTCCCCTTATTTATAAAACTAAAAGAAGTCTTTGAGTATAGCTTAATGCATATGTACTGGAATAAAGAAAGGTTAACTGAAGAACAGATAAGAATAATGAACCATTTTAGAATGAGAATTGAAAAAGATCATTCTTTCCTTGACACAAACGGTTTGTTATTAAACTAAACTAAACTTAATCTTCCGCAAACGAGTGCAATTCTTGAAGATGAATTGTGCCTTTTTCAGCAATAGGCCATTTTGCGGCAAAAAAAATTAAAAGCAAAGGGTGGGCATTTTGAAGAAAATCGAGATGGAACGATTATACCTTAGAGAGTTAAAAATGGACGATCATAACGAATTATCGAAAGTGCTTTCCGACCCAGAGTCTATGCAATATTACCCTCATCCATTTAAACAAGAAGAGCTTAAGAATTGGATCAAATGGAATGAGAAAAATTATAAGCAATTTAATCACGGACTATGGGCAGTTGTTTTAAAAGAAGGGAATACATTTATCGGTGATTGTGGAATAACAATGCAGAAAATCGATGGTGTTAGGTTACCCGAAATCGGGTTTCACATTATTAAAGAGTATTGGAATAAGGGATATGCCACAGAAGCAGCGTCTGCTTGTAAGGAATATGCATTTAATGTTCTGGGCTATTCCGAAATATTTTCATATACGACCTTAAAAAATATTCCATCACAAAAAGTTGCGGAAAAAATCGGGATGGAAACTTATAAGTTTTTTGAGAAGAATGGTGAACAACAAATCGTTCAAGTTGCATACAAAAATAAAGCGTGATGAATATTAGTAACTCATTAGCTATTATTCCAGAAAAGGGTGCGATTGTTGAATAAGCTTCACTTTTCTTCTTCAACTAACGGGTCCATTTTTACGTCCATAACATTAAGTAAATTTCGGCTGTCTATTGTGAAATGTTACACTTAATCTAACGGGGCAGGTTTGTTGAAGAAGAGGGTTTCTTTAAACAGATTTACCAAAGTGGAATTTTAAATTTCATCTCTATATTGATTGATTTTCTGAAAGATTTTGTGCAGTAAAAAAGATTGGATTTCCCATCTGCATATATAGGTTATTTAGTTTATTTAATATACCGATAAAAATATATGTGTGTACAAAAGACTTAATTCTATTAATTTTTTTCAAGTTCCTCAATACATTTTTCTAATTTCTTAATCTTCAGGTCATTAGTAACAGCATTGGCCGAAGCAGCCATAGCAAGGGTAAGAGCTGCAAATAAACTCATTGTTGCACCTCCTAATATTTGTTAATTAAATTATACGATAGGTTACTAAATAAAACAATTTGCATTATTAATTTTCAATATTGTTTACTGAACAATATTGAAAATTAATAAATAAGGTAATCCACTACTTATTACGAATTTCCAAGAATTCGTAAAGAATCATACTTCAACTAACGAGGAGCTTTACTTCAATACGGAGTAGAGCCTTTTTCTTATTGAACTAACGGGGCAGTTTAATTGAATAAAACAAGCTCTTTGGGAATACTTATAAAGAGGTGATTAGTTTGAAAAAAAAGTGTTTCCGTTAATTTTATTACTATTTTTGTTTAGCAGTAATGAGGTATTATACGCAAAAACTATAAATGAGGCTGATACGGAATTATGCGAAACGGTTAAAATGGCACTTATAAGTAGCAATAGAGGACCAGTAGATAAAGCAATTTCTCAAATTTATAAGAATGACAAAAATGCACCAGAAGGTCTTACCTGGGCTTCTTCGCAAACTAATATCCTAAAGATAAAGCAGGTATATGGAATTGGTGGATTATATGAGATAACGTTGAAAGTGTATCCTTACTATGGTGCTCATAATGGATATGGGGAAGATAAAGTTGTGATAAATACACATGGTGAATTAATAAGTTTTAAACATTTGAAAACATATCCTTGAATTAGCTTGTTAAACTAACGGGTGCTTTACTTGAAGATCATTGAGTTACATATGCAGCGCAACTTTCTTTATTGAACTAACGGGCAGTTTATTTTAAGTGTAATTATTCACCATCTGTATTTTTAAAAGTCCTTATCCTCCACACAAAAAGACTCACCCCACATGAAAAAGGAGAATGAATTCATTATGAAATCATCCCCTTAAAGTTTGAAAATGCTTATACTGATATTACTCATCAATGACGCGCTAAACGTTTTTCAAAATCCGCCTTAAACAACAGAATAGTATCAATTTTTACAGCAAAATCGTGGTCACTGATATTAAAATTAGTAATAAACTCGTCAGATCGCTCACGAACCATAATTGTCGGACGGATATTGTCTCCAATAGCGTCCTGAGTTACAGCACTTCCATAGAAATACCAGTTAGTTTCAGTAGGGGCATTTGCTGCATTCTTAGATAAGTCATTTTTTATTATTTCGCATAAATTATCCATAAAATCTTCATTAAGCTTAATGTTTTTTCCATACTCACCAACATCAGATATATCAGCATATCCATACCAAATATTCCTGCTTGTTCGCTTTCCGTCATTTGAACTGTATGTTTCATCAAACAAAATCTTCATTTTTATTACCCTCCGATAATATAAAATTTCTTCATACTATTATACACCTTTTGTCATAAAGAAAGAAAACTCTTATGACATGGGCTGTCTATACAAACAGGAAACTTGCCTAACTCTTACGAGTTAGTGAGACTAACAGCAAGCTTGTTACCACGGAGGGTTAAGTAAGGGAAATATTCATGACCAGATTCAAGAAGTAATTTCATATTAAAATTCTAGAACTTTCTTCAGCAATCGAGCACTTTACTTGAAGATTATTGAGCTGTTTAGACATTACACAGCTCTTTTTTTCTTCAACTAAAGGGGCAGTTTAGTTGAAGAAAAAGGTTACTTTAAATAGATATACCAATGCCGAATTCTAAATTTTATCACTACATTGAATGAATATCTGAAAGATATTGTGCAGTAAAAGAACTAATATTAATTAAGAAAAAGTCCCTTCAAATTTGAAAGGACTTTTTATTTGGGGGCATTGTTTTATTTTACAAGTTTAATGGGGAGCTTTAGTTTGAAGTAGCTTTAACCCCATACAAATAAATATTATTCCTGTTATCTTATTCAGGACTATTCCCACCTTTTGGTTTCCTCTTAGTTTTTTAGTAATGTAAGAAGAGAAATAAGCAACAAATAAACACCACAGTAGTCCAGTTGTAGTAAAAGTAATCCCTAATATTAAGAAAGGAATAGGACCTGATGCTTTAACATCTATAAACTGCGGAAGAAAAGCAATAAAAAATAACGAAACTTTGGGATTCGTTAGACTTGTTAAAAGTCCTTGTATATAAATTCTTCTTAAGTTTAATTTAGTTGATGACGCTTCAAAACCTATGTTTGATTTATCAAGTATCATTTTAATTCCTAAATAAACGAGATAGATAACACCAATAATCTTAATGGTATTAAATAATACAATAGATTTTGTAAGTATGAGTGATAAACCAAAAGAAACTAATAACGTATGAACTAAGGAGCCAGTAATAATACCAAACACAGAATAAATACCAGCTCTTCTACCTTGTGAAATACTTCTACCAACAATATACATAGTGTCCGCACCAGGGATTAGATTCAATAAAATCCCAGTTAATAAAAACATTTCATAATTAATAATACCGTACATTTAGCACCTCTAACTCTTTTTTTTGGGGTGCCCTTATCGATGTTAAAGTAAATGAAAGAAAAATAAAAGCTTTTTTTAGATGGAACAGCAAAAAAAAAGTTTAAAATGATGAGTGATCTACTGAACATTTTGAGGATTAATAAATATGGTGTAAGTCGCTTTTAATTGTGAATATCTAAGAATTTGTGAAGAATCGCACTTAAACTAACGGGTGCTTTACTTCAATAAGGAGTAGAGCCTTTTCTTATTGAACTAACGGGGCAGTTTAGTTAAAGAAGGATTAGTAGAAAATTTTGTGATATTTATCAAAATAGTAATTAATCTATCTAAGTTGTATAATATGGGTAATTATAGTTCTGGGGGAATTTGTATAAATTATAATGCTATTAATCTAACTGAGAAATTTTCCAAATTTAGTGAACACTGGTCGCCCAAAGTTATTGGTGAAATGAATGACTATCAGTTTAAGTTAGTTAAGATTATTGGGGATTTTGTATGGCATGATCATAAAGACACCGATGAGGCATTCATAGTGATAGACGGGGAGATGTCCATCTCATTCCGCGATGGAACGGTTAAACTTTCCAAAGGAGAAATGTACGTGATACCAAAAGGTGTAGAGCATAAACCTTACGCTGAAAAGGAATGTCATATAATGCTTGTAGAGCCTAAAGGTGTAGTCAACACTGGTGAAACTAATTATAAATTAACTGCTGAAAATGATATATGGATTTGAACCAATAATTCAGTTACTTTCTTTGGAACAACGACTAATAGAAAGTTTCTTATTTTCCGCAATCAGGAGCAGCGATTCTTTAATAAGAATCGCTTTTCCTATTGAACTAACGGGGCAGGTTAGTTCAATAACAGAATGCTGTTGTAGTTAAAAGGAAAAAGGATGTCCCTAGGCGAGATAACAAAAGGACTTTGTAGGAAATGGGGAACCGACTATGTTAAATACGATAATTGATTTACCTGAAGATAAAAGAATTGCAGGTGTACATTGTATTCCTATAACGGAAAACGGAACAATTGTTTTGGCATGGGATAAAGAAGAAAAGCTCTTAACGACTATTGGTGGAAGAATTGAAGAGAACGAAAGCATTGATGAAGCACTTGAACGTGAAGCTATGGAAGAGGTAGGTATTCTAAGAGGATTCCATTTGCATCGTGGTATTGGCAAACATCCGATACATATACAGTGTGGTTTTTAGTAAAGGCTGTAAAATTTCTACCTTATACATTCGATTTTGAAAAATCAGGGTATGTAATCTCTAATTTTGAAACTGCTAAACAAATAATTTCTAAAGTAGAATTAGGAAATGAGTCTAGGATACAGATTCTAGATATCGCTAAAGAGCGAGCGATACAATTGGATTGGTTAAGATAAAAATTGTATTCCTTGCTCAACTATTATGAAATAACTGCTTAGGTGGCTTTTTTTCTTCCTGAACTAAAGGGGCAGTTTAGTTCAAGAAGGATTAACGCATTTTTTTGTTGAAGTTATTAAACTAAAAGAAGAGTTAAATTTAACAAAGAAAAAAGTTATTAGGAGGTAAGATCATTATATCTAATATCTAATATCAAATATCACAGAGCTTTAGGAGTTTACGGCATTTATGTTGACGGTGATAAACTCTTAGTAATAAATAAAAATGGAGGTCCATATATAAAGCGTTTTGACTTGCCTGGAGGAAGTTTAGAAGAAGGTGAAACTTTATCAGAAGCAATGAAAAGAGAGTTCCTTGAAGAAACGGGTATCGAAATTGAAATCGTGGAAAACATTGGAGTTATGGATTTTAAACTACCTTGGTTGTGGAAAGAGTTTACGAATGTTCATCATATTGCGGTCTATTATTCAGTTAGAAAAATTGGTGGAAAAATAAAATTACCAGAACAATTTGAAGGACAAGACTCATTGGGAGCCGTATGGGTATCCGAAAAAGATGTTTCTTTAGATAATGCTTCACCATTAGTTTTAAAAGCGTTTGATTGGTTAAAGACAAAGGATTTAGGGATAGATGCTGATATATATAAAGATTGGAAAGTATTAATATAAATGTTTTCTTATTCAACTAATGGGTGTTTTACTTGAAGATTATTGAGTTGCAAATGCAGTTCTTTTTTTCTTTATAGAACTAACGGGGCAGATTAGTTGAAATGTGAATTGTATATTAAACCCAACTTAAACGGTAAAACTGGTAAGATTGTTGTAATGATTCTTACATAGGAGGCGATGAATATATGAGTTTACAGAAATGTGATAAATGTAATATTCAATTTAAATGGAGTATAATCTTAAAATCTCTTTTTTTAGCACACAGACCTATTCAATGCAATCAATGTGGCACGGAGCATAGGATAATATTCTTTTCAAGGGTTATATTGTCTTTCTTGTCAGTTATACCATTGTGGATATTTGGCTTTATAATATCAACTCAATTATCGTTATCCATTTCTTATACTTTTTCAATAATAATTATATATGGTGTTTTTTTGTTTTTGTTACTTCCTTTTTTTGCGGAGTACAATTCGGAATACTAAATATATTTATGTCAATCGCTTCTTGTTCTAACTGGGCAGGTTAGTTAAGTAATTTCGTTGTGAAAAATAGTATGATTTAGGCGAAGGGTGTGAGGGGTTTTGGAAAATAAAAATTTAAAACCGTTTGGAATTCCTGTTGGCTTTTTCTTATTAGGGTTTTTGTTTTTAATATTTGGGGCTAACGGGGAAAATAATGCAATATTTTTTTCAAGACCTGGTAATGCTTCATCGTGGTCAACTTCAGAAAATTTAATAAATGCTTTTATGTATGTTCCAATGATTATAGGTATTAGCTTCTTAATTTTGTCTATCAGTACCTTTTCTATATCATTTTATTATTGGCAAAAAAAACGTTAGATTACTTCAACTAACGGGGAGCTTTAGTTAAACAAGACCATCATTTCGATGGTCTATTTTTACGTCTAAAACATCAAGTAGGCTTCGGTGTTCCATTGTGAAATGTTACGTTTAAACTAACGGAGCAGTTTAGTTCAATAAGTAATTTGGTTAATAATGGTGAAGTAATATTAGGTATGGGAGAGATGATAATGGACCATTTAAAAGGGAAAGTTGCGATTGTTACGGGTGTAAGCCGTCTGAAAGGGATTGGAGCTGCTATTTGTAAGGAGTTAGCTGATTCGGGTTATCATATATTTTTCACTTTTTGGACGGAATATGATAAAAAAATGCCTTGGAGCATTGAAATAGATGAACCCGTAAAATTAAAAGAAGAATTAATAAAAAAAGGTATTAAGGTATCATTTATGGAGTTGGATTTAACTCAACATGATGCACATGAACAACTTCTAAATAAAGTTTCTGAACAACTTGGTAGTCCTGATATCTTGATTAATAACGCAGCATATTCAACTAACAACGATTTTTCTAATTTAACTGCCGAAGAATTAGATAAACATTACATGGTAAATGTGCGTGCAACGACACTATTAAGTAGTAGATTTGCTCAAAGATTTGATAAGAAATCAGGTGGAAGAATAGTCAATATTACTTCAGGTCAGTTTCAAGGACCAATGCCTGGCGAATTAGCATATGCAACAACAAAAGGAGCAGTTGATGCTTTAACTATTACGTTGTCGGCTGAACTAGCCCCTTTAGGAATAACGGTTAATGCATTAAATCCAGGTCCAACTGATACAGGTTGGATGACAGAAGAAATAAAAAATGAATTAAAACCGATGTTTCCTTTCGGTAGAATAGGAAAACCGAGAGATGTTGCAAAAACTATTAAATTTCTAGTGAGCGATGAAGCAGATTGGATTACAGGTCAGATTATTCATTCAGAAGGTGGATTTAAAAGGTAAATCTAATTAAAAAGGCTTTGGTTTTAGAACCTTTTTGTTGTATTAAATTCCAAGGAAGTTATCAATTTGTGAAACATTGTACTTAAACTAACGGGAGCTTTACTTGAAGATCATTGAGTTGCAAATGCAGCTCTTTTTTTCTTATTGAACTAACGAGGCAGTTTAGTTGAAGAGTGTTGTTCAGCAATCGGGCCAGATTGTGGAGTAATACTCCACAAATGAATTAATATTAATGGTAAAATATAGTCAGAATTATGAGGATATTCAATTGAATATACTAAAGGTCAGTTTGATCAATATTTTTATACAAGTCATTTAATATAGGAGAGTAAAATGAACATTTTATTAAAGAAAATGTCAGAAAAAGAATTTACAATTTATTTCGAAGATAAGGTTGAGAGATATAGCTATTTTTTATCGGAAAATGTACATGAAGTAAACAGCGAAGACCCCCTTTCTAAAGCGCGTAAACAGTTAAATAACCTACTGCCTAAAGGAATAGAAACCTCTAATCATCATTTATTTAATATCTATGAAGATGATCTATTAATTGGATTTATTTGGATAAAGTTAGAAAAAGAAAAGAAAAGTGCATTTCTTTATGAGATTTTTATTTTTGAAGAAAATAGAGGTAAAGGTTTCGGAACTAGAGTGATGAAAAATGTTGAGGAGTGGTTAAAACAGGAAGGGATTTATTACTTTAAACTCCATGTTTTCGGAAGAAATGAAGGGGCTAGGAAACTATATGAGGAACTAGGATTTGAAATAGCGGGGATAAATATGCTCAAAACTATTAATTAAAATTTAGTATTTGTCAAATTGAACTAACGGGTGCTTTACTTCAATAAGGAGTAGAGCCTTTTCTTATTGAACTAACGAGGCAGTTTAGTTGAAGAGTATTCTAAAATCAAAAAATAGTTGACTCAAATTAATTAGGATTATAATATAGGTATACCCAAAACGGACAAATTGTCCGATAATTGTTAGGAGAGAGAAAATTGAGTGGAAAACCAGAAAAAAAACCTAGAAAAGAGATTACAAAAAGAAAAGTTTTAAACGCTGCTAAGGAGCTATTTATTCAAAAAGGTGTCGAAAGCGTAAATATGCATCAAATTGCTCTAACTGCAAAAGTGGGCCAAGCTAGTTTATATAGACAATATAATAAACTCAGTGATATTTGTGCAGATATAGTACGTGAAGAATGTCAGGTATTGATTGATGATACACAATATTATCTTAGTAATACTAATGAGAATCTTTCTTCGTTAGATAAACTATATCAAGTCATTATAAAGTTTGTATCTTATCTAGAGTTTAGAGTTGATTGGATATGTGAAGTTACAAGGGCATCTACAAACTATCGTCCCATTCAATCCCCTCTTTATCAATGGATGCGGAAACTATGTAGTGAATTATTGTTAGAAGCTGTTGAAAATGGTGAAATTTTTGATGTTGATGTTCCGTTTACAGTTGAAGCAATCCTAGGAACATTAAATAACGTGGATGAACAACTACTTCATCAAGGATATACCATAAATAGAATCTTAGAAGGTATAGAGCATATCTATTTTAATGGGTTGCGAAAAAGCATGAATTAAAAATGATAACAGAGATATATATTAACTAGTTGGAGGGGAAATATGAAAAAATCTGTTGGAATTCTTCTTTTAATTTCAGTCATTGCAATCTCTTTTGCGGCAATCTTTGTTAAATGGTCGGACGCACCGGCTACAATATTAAGTATGTATCGAATGTATTTAGCCTGTGTCTTATTATTACCTATGGTATATATATATAGAAACCAATTTTTAAAGCTATCCAAAAAGGATTGGTTACTTTTATTTATTGCTGGTGTTTTTTTAGCATTACATTTTGCTTTATGGTTTGGCTCCTTGAAACTGACGACTGTAGCTAGTTCAACAATTATTCTTTGTTTACAGCCAATTATCGCTTTATTAGGAGGGTTTTTAGTCTACAAAGAAAGAACCAATATTTCAACTATCCTAGCTATCGGAATTTCTATCATCGGTGTAGTTATGGTAGGGTGGGGTGATTTCGGACATAGTAATAAATCAGTCATTATAGGAGACATATTATCTTTCTTAAGCGTTATAGCAATTGTGGGTTATTTATTAATTGGACAAAATAACGTAAAGCGTATTTCTCATTGGGTATATAGTTTCTGCGTTTTCTTATTTGCAGCGATCTCATTAAATATCTATAATCTCTTCTTGGGTTTTCCTATTACTAGTTACGATTCAAGAGAGTGGGGTATCTTTATATTATTAGCAATATTTCCCACTATCGCGCACGTTATTTATAATTTTTTATTGAACTATGTAAACACAACAACCATATCTATGAGTATCTTAGGTGAGCCAATTGGAGCAACTATTTTAGCAGTAATTCTTTTAGGTGAACATATTGTCACCTTACAAATTGTTGGTGGATTCTTTGTCCTGATAGGGGTTTTTTTATTTTTAATACAGCAAAATAAAGTTAATTCCAAAAAATCATGAGAGTTTGTGAAAGGATGTACTTAAACTAACGGGTACTTTAATTGAAGATTTGCAACCAGAAATAATCAATCTTTATTATAAAAATCAAACTAGATAAATAAAGAACCAACTGTTTTGATCAAACTTTGTTTCAAAACAGTTGGTTTCTTTCTGTATAAAATCAGCGTTTGCAACTTACTTTTAATCGAACTTTATTCAAAAGCTACATATTCTTCTCTCTAAACAATCCAGGTATATATAAATTAATGCTGTTAATTGATAAAACTACGGTCTTAACATGTCTCCCTCTTTCCATGAATCAATTAATCGATTCAATCTTCTTGGCCTAGTTTCTTCTTTTTTGGCACTCATTACCCACCAAATAGAATCTCTTTTGCAAGAAGGTGGAAGCTGATTAAAGAATTTCCAAGAATTTTGATTTTTTTTAATTTCATCCCCATATTCTTTTATTAAAGTAACGTTCCTATTAGCGGAAGAATAACCTGTTTGATCATTTCTTTGATTAAAAATAGTCAATCCTTCAGGCTTCATTTGATTAAGTTCTATTAATTTATGCACCTTTTGCACGTTAACTTTACTCCAGAGGCTATTAGACTTACTTGGAGTAAAGCGGATTTTATAGCTATCTTCATCAACTGTTTTTCGTATCCCATCAATCCAACCAAACGACAGTGCACAATCTACTGATTCTGACCAAGTAAGACTAGCTTTATTGGTCATTTTGGAAAAACTACCCAAATCTCACTAGCTGTTTGGTGATGAATATCTAACCAATCAATAAATTCTGTTTGATTAATAAAAAATAAAGCTTCACTCATTTTATCAGCCATTTTAAAATCATTTGATTAAGCTCTTCAGGTCTTTCTTCTTGAATCCAATGACCAGTGTCCAAACTCTTAACGTCTATATTAGGTACAAAATCTTTTATATTTTGAAGTGGCGGAATAATATCTTTCTCGCCATATACCATCAATGTTGGCTGATGAATAACAGGAGAGACGTCACCTAATAAATGCCAATTACGATTTAGATTTCTGTACCAATTGATACTTGGAGTGAAACCTGTCTTATTGAACCCTGAGATATAAACAGAAAGATCTTCATCACTCATAACAGGTTCACCTAATGGCTTTGTTGCTTTAGCTAGTTTAATCATTTCCATTCCTTTACCAGGAACTTGTGATGGAGCATTCTTTCGATATAAGTTATTAAGAAATTGTGATGAATTTTCATCTAGTATAGCATCTGCAACACCTGGTTGTTTGTTAAAGTGAACAAAATAGTAATCGACTCCAAAAACTTCTTCCATATAATCAATCCAAGGTTTCTCTCCACGAACTTGATAGGGCAAGCATAAGTTAATCATTTTACGAACACGTTCTGGGTGCAGCAAAGCCATGCTCCAAACAACACTTGCACCCCAATCATGCCCCATAAAAATGGCATCTTTGTACTGATAGTGATCCAATAGAGCAACAAGATCACCGGTTAAATGTTTAATATCATATTTTGTAACTTCTTTGGGACAAGAAGATTCTCCATATCCCCGTTGATTGGGAATAATAACGTGATAACCTGCTTCTACAAGAGGAGTCACTTGATGTCTCCAAGAATAGGCATGTTCTGGCCATCCGTGGCACAGAACGATAGGTCGCCCCCAATTTTTTTGTCCAGCTTCAAAAACTTCTAGTTTCACACCGTTAACTGAGATAAGTGTTGGTGTTGGAAATTCATAATTGTTTGTCATTTAACGTTCCCCCTAATTAAAATAAATGTGTCTTACAACAACAATATTATCACGGTGATTTGACAACAGTCTGTCAACTTTGAGAAACGCAATTAACGATATTTTTCAGCCATCAATCTGAGTTTTGAAGCAATTGCTTCACGCATTTCTTTTGGAGCTAAGACCTCTACATGCTCTCCAAAACTAAATATGAGAGAGAACAACCATTCTTTTTCGGGGAGTGTAGCTTTAACAAGAAGATCACCTGTTTCTAACACCGAAATATCTTCTTTATTAAAAATATCCTCCACACGAGACTGCATTATAGAGGAAATTTTTAAGACAATTGTTGTCATTATTGTTTGCTCATTTAATAATGACCTAATCTCATGATACGATTTTTCTCGACGTTCAAATGATTGAGTTTCGATATAACAATCACTTATACGGGAAACTTTAAATATTCTGAAATCCTCTTTTGAAAGACAATAAGCAAATAAGTACCAAGTATAATTTTTAAATATGAGTGACATAGGTTCAACTCGTCTTTTACTGACAATATTATTATAATTTCTGTAGTCAATCATCAGTGTATCAGTCTGTGTAATAGATTTTCTTAGCGTTTTAACTAATGACTTTTGTTCTAGAGATTCTCCAAAAGGATGTAAATCAATGATGATTTGTTCCATATGCAGCTTTAGTTCATCTGCCTTGTTTTTAGGAATGATATTTTCTAACTTTTCTATGGATGATTCTAGCTCAATGTCGTCAACCGTGGAATTAATATCTTTGAGAACAGAAAGAAGGGAGGACAGATTATTAAGAGTCAGTACTTGATGATTTAATTTATAATTTTCATAAATGCTGAATCCACCATTGTTTCCAGAGTGGGAAATGATAGGAATTCCGGCTAGATTGATTGTTTCAATATCTCGGTAAATAGTCCGAACCGACACTTCAAATTTTTGAGCCAATTCATTGGCTGTTACACGATTTCTATTAAGTAACATCACAATTATGGTTAACATACGTTCTATTTTCATTTTGTTCTCCTTAGATAAGGTTTCTTTTCATTCTACACTACACAATATGATGATACATTAAAAAAACTTTTCAAAAGAACTAATCTTTCATATACAAAAATATTATTCAAGTCTTGTATGCTTAGAGGTTCTTTTTTTACGTAACAAGTATGATAAAAGAATACTCAATACTTTTGATTGAGAAATTAAATCATGATATACTTTAAGTGCGAAACGTTATGAAATTTAGCAAGACAACACGAAAGCCAGTCCTACAGCGAATAGGACTGGCTTTTTTTTCGTTTGTTGCGAAGCCAAACGCGTGTTCAATACATGCGTCATACCATATAGTTCACCTTTTCCATTATGATTAATTGCAAAGTCTAAATCATTGTTAATTTGCTTCATGTATTCGAATGCAATACGCGTATTTTTATCAGTAGATGCCCATTGATTAACTAAATCTGTTGATTCCATTGCTTCACCATTAGGATCTAAATGTACCGTACGGGCATCTTGCTTATTAGATTTATAACTTGTTAAAAGGAACAAATTTATATAATCTTTTTCTAATTCTTTATTTCCTTTAATTAAATGGATTGGTGCTTCATCATTGACTACTAGTGACTTCAAGTAATACTGGAAACCTTCATCGTTACTCGCTTTTTTCAATTTTGGGTCGTTCATCGGTTCGGAAAGTAATACGTTCATCTTTGAAACCCATTCTCCGATTTCAGCATAATAAATTTTGGATTCAGATGCTTCTACAATGTTGCTATTTGTTGAGTCATCTTTGTCGCTTGAATATTTAAGAGCCCCATATTCACGAACTCCAAGTGTGGCAATAAGTATAACGACAATAGCAGCAGGACCGAATAAGATTTTTCTTTTCATTCTCAACACTACTTTCCCTAATAAAATTAGTATAACCAATAAGAGGGGCTCTTACAAAAAACGGGAAAGGGATGGAGAAGTAATTGTAATTGAATGATTTAATTGTATTTTCTAAATAAAGATAAATTTGATTAGTAATGATATTACAACTCTTATTCAACTAACGGGTGCTTTACTTGAAGATCATTGAGTTGCATATGCAGCTCTTTTTTCTTATTGAACTAACGGGGCAGTTTAGTGCAATAAGCAGGAAATTAGGTATTGATGTTGAATTAGTCAAAATAGAAGGATCAAATGAAAGTGGTGGAGATATGAAAGCATTACAGAACTTAGTGATAAGTTAAAGAAACTGAGTGTGGAACATCTTTTTATAACAGGATTTAACACGGAGTTTTGTTGCCAGTTTACAGCAATAGCAGCCTATGACAGGGGCTATCAAGTCACATTTATTGAAGATGCTACAGGAACCGTTAATGACGAAGCTGCATATGAAATGAAAGGGTTGGATGTAAGAGATTTCGTAGGGACAGCTTTGCATTGGTCTAAAGTTATTGAAGTACTGGATATAGAAGAATATGTTGAATAGTATAAATCAAGCAAAGTTTAAATTTTTTATACTTGAAGATTAAATTAAACTAATATAAATAAAATTTCACTAAATCAGCTACTAGCGGAAATTTCTTTATTGAACTAACGGGGCAGGTTAGTTGAACAGTGTTGTTTAACTTGTGATAAACAATCGGGCCAGATTGTTGAAAAAAAAGGAAATTAGATGGCCTACGTTGAAAGTTTAAGTTATGCAAATAACGACCAAATACATATTTGGGAAACAGGGGGGATTTTAATGTTTAATGTTAAAACGCGGACAGTTAAAGGGTATAAGGAGTTAGATATTCCTTTTACAATACTGAGCAGAAATGAAGATTCTAAGCACTTAGCAATAATACTACCAGGTGAGGGATATACCACGCAGGGACCTCTTCTTCATTACTCAACAGGGGTATTTTTACATAAATCGTATGATGTTTTGCAAGTTAATTATCAATACAAAAACAAAGTCTATGATGATTTTACTATTGAAGAAATAAGTGAAGCAATTAAATTGGATGTAAAAACTGTTTTTGATGATGTTTTAACCAACAAAACATATGAAAATTTCTATCTAATTGGAAAATCACTTGGGACAATTGCTATGAGTTATGAATTGAACAGAGAATGCTTTAAGTATGCAAAAGCAATTTGGTTGACTCCTTTAATACAAAGGGAAGATGTTTTGGGTGCAATGGTAAGAAGTAAGAATAAAGGTTTGTGCATAATTGGAGATAAAGATAGTTTTTACACTGAGGAAAGATATTCTAAAGTCATAGAAAATCCAAATATCACCTCAAAGTTAATTCTAAATGTTAATCATAGTTTGGAATATGACGGAAACGCCGTGGAATCAATTGATGTATTGAAAAGTGTAATAGCTGATATTGAACAATTCTAGGAAGTGTGGTTTTTTACGTTTTTCTGTAATCGGCGATATCCTTGAACAAGGATAAGCGTCTCTTTTTTCTTCTATAACTATCGGGTGCTTTACTTGAAGATCATTGAGTTGCATAGGCAGCTCTTTTTTCTTATTGAACTAACGGAGCAGGATAGTTCAATAATATTTATAGGGGGAATTTTATGATTAAGTCTTTAAAAGGGCAATTTATCTTATCTATATTTGTTGCTCTTGGCTTTGTTTATGTTAATTTTTCTAGTATTGAGTTTATTGCTGATAAGAGGGACCCAGTCGTTCGGGTAATATTTTTCTTCACCATGATTTTATCGGTGTTTAATGCGGGATTATTGACGGAAAAATACATTCAAACAAGAAAGAAGAAATAACTCTTATTCAACTAACTGGTGCTTTACTTCAATAAGAAGGTTTGCTTCTTACTTTATAGAATACATATAATATGTACTATTTTAGGAGGTAAATAGATGATCTTTGAAATAACCAATCAAGTTCGTGTAATTGATTTTAAAGAAGGATATAAGTGGTATGAAGCATTACTAAGCAAAAAAGCTGATTTCATACCACACGAAGGATTTGCTGAATGGGAAATAATTCCTGGTTGCTGGTTGCAAGTTGCTGAAGGAACACCATCAGAAGAAAGTGGACCTTTACGTTTAGGGGTAACTGATATAATAGCTGAAAGAGATAGACTAGTGAAAGAGTTGAAAATAGCCGAATTTGAGATTTACTCCCGTGAAGAAGTTTCTGCAAAATGGGGAACTTTCACTGACCCTTGGGGAAATCGAATTGGACTATTTGAATATTTGGATAAGAATGAAGAAAATGAGCGTATAAAGACAATTTTGGGAGTTTAAATATTTTGCTTGTTGAACTAAGGGTGCTTTACTTGAAGGTCATTGAACTGTTTAAACAGCTCTTTTTTCTTATTGAGCTAACAGGGCATTTTATTTGTACAAGGAAAAATATAGTTTTAGTTGAAATTTATGTAATGATAGATATAATAAAACATAATTCAAGGAGGTTTTTATGCAAACTGGAATACCAGCTACTTCTATGTTTCTAATTATTGGATTGTTCATTTTAGTTCGTAGAATCCGTTCAATGTACAAACCAACCAAAGGGAGAGGAGGGCGATTAATTCTTCCTCTTCTATTTTTAACACCAGGATTTTCATTTCTTCTAAACGCTTCTGGGCACGTCACATACCTTCAATTATCAATAGCAATTTTATTAGGAGTGGGTTTTTCTATTCCTCTTATTTTATGGTCAGATTATGAAATACGAAAAGATGGTTTAATTTATGCTAAGAAAAGTCCTGCTTTTATAATTACTTTCGCCATTATGATTGCTTTACGTTATTATTTTCGACAACATATTTCTACTATCGAACCAGGTACACTCAATATGCTAATTTTCTTACTTGTTATTTGTTATTTAATTCCTTGGAGAGTAGCTTGCTATATAAAGTATAAAAAGGTTCTTAAACTAAAAAGTACAGTCAGTTTGTAGAACTTCGTATATCTTTAACCCCCTCCCAAATGAAACAATAAGTATAAGTTTGTGAATAAATGCACTTAAACTAACGGGTGCTTTACTAGAAGGTCATTGAGTTGCATATGCAACTCTTTTTTTCTATATTCAACTAACGGGGCAGTTTAGTTGAAGAAGGAATAAAGTCACTGGTGAGAGAACTTTAAGTATTATAGGTTAAATAATAGAAAGTAGGAATAAGGATGGAATTGTCAATTATAAATACTTTTACAGAACAAGCCTTTAGAGGAAATCCAGCTGCTGTTTGTTTTTTAAGTGACGAAAAAGAAAGTAGCTGGATGCAGTTAGTTGCGAAAGAGATTAATTTACCAACCACAGCTTTTATCGATTTCTTAAATGGTGAATATCATCTACGCTGGTTCACCCCTTCCACCGAAATATCAATATGTGGACACGGAACACTGGCAAGTTCATTCTTTTTATGGGAAAAAGGATTTGTTGATAAAGACAAATCTATTACCTTTCATACAAAAAGTGGCGTTCTTAAAGCGTGTTTAATAGATGGTTGGGTTCAATTACAGTTTCCTGCAATTATTGAGGAGAACGTGGTTGCACCTGAATTATTAATCAAAGCTTTAGGTGTTGAACCTGTATATGTAGGCAAGAGCAGACTCGACTACTTAGTTGAAGTGGAATCAGAAGAAATTGTAAGGAATTTGAACCCTAATATAGATTTAATTGCACAATTACCAGTCCGAGGAGTTATTGTTACCAGTCATTCTAACGCAAATGAATTCGACTTTGTTTCTCGTTTCTTTTCTCCTGCTCAAGGAATAATTGAGGATTATGTAAATGGTTCATCACATTGTTGTTTAGGCCCATATTGGAAAAATAAATTGCATAAAACCGATTTTACAGCTTATCAGGCTTCAGAAAGAGGGGGAATAATAAAAGTCAAAGTATTGGATGATACTATTTTTCTTTCTGGTAAGTCTATAACATTTTTTGAAGGTAAGCTAACAGTATAATAATCTTAATCAATATTGAACTAAAAGGTGCTTTGCTTCAAAAAGGAGTGGAGCATTTTTTTATTGAACTAACGGAGCAGTTTAGTTTAAGTAGAAAATAGTTATTGTTCGACTAAATTTCATTTGGTAAAATAATGTAAAAGTTAAGGGGATGCATATGATTAAATACCCGTTTTTAGAAAGAGATGCAATCATAGGAGTCACAGCACCTTCATCTGGGGTACAAGTTGAGTTACATTATATGTTTAAACAATCATGTGAGCGTCTGAAATCGAAAGGATTTAAAATCATTTGTGGTGAAACGGTTTGGACTCAAGAAAAAGCCAAATCAGCACCTGCCGAAAAACGCGCAGATGAGTTTAATGAAATGATGCGTGATGATAATATAAATATCATTATTCCTCCATGGGGTGGAGAACTGTTAATTGAAATACTTGAAAAAATTGATTTTGAAAAGATAAAAAATAAATGGGTATTAGGTTATTCAGATACAAGTGTATTATTATTAGCAATCACATTAAAAACAGGTATAGCTACTGCTCATGGTACAAATCTTGTAGATTTAAGAGGGGAATATTCAGATGACACCACTGCAATGTGGCAGTCTGTATTATCGACAAATATTGGAGAATCTGTCCTTCAACATTCATCACCTAAATATCAAAAAGAATGGCAACACAATTCTCCGTCTCCTTGTGTTTTTAATTTAACAGAACAAACCTTTTGGAAAACTGTGCCAAATCAGAAAGTTAAGATACAAGGTCGTTTACTTGGTGGATGCATAGACATGATAAGACATTTGATTGGTACAGCATATGGTGATGTACAAAACTTTAGAAAACAATATATCAGTGGAGAGCCTGTATTATGGTATTTAGAAAATTGTGAAATGAACACAACAGATTTAAGAAGGTCATTAGTACAAATGAAGTTAGCTGGTTGGTTTGAACAATGTTCAGGTATTATGTTTGGTCGAAGTGATGCGAATACGCCTGTAAATAACTACACAGTTGAAGATGTTTATAAAGAACTTTCTGATGAGCTTGGGATACCAATTATTTATGACATGGATTGCGGGCATGTTCCACCACAAATCACTTTCATAAATGGTGCTTATGCTGAAGTAGAAGTTGAAGAAGGTAAAGGTATTATTTTGCAATACTTTAATCAATAGACAGATAAATTTTACTTGTTGAACTAACGGGTGCTTTACTTGAAGATCATTGAGTTGCATATTTACCAGGTTACCAAAAACTAATTCATATTTTAGAAACAAGAAAAAACCATTTTGATAAGTTATTTATCAAGATGGTTTTTTAATTTTCATTATATAATTAAAAGTCAACGTTTTTATGACGTTGATCCATATTAATTAATATTTTTTGACTGTCTGTATTGGCCATATTTGTATAAAGAGAAGTCGTTTTAATATCATTATGACCAAGTTGGTCACGAAGAAGGATATTAACTTGATATTTTCAATTGAAGATAATGCGCCTAAACCTATGTATATCAAGGGTTTAGACGCTTTTTATTTTTTTGTAATGACACTGAACGTGTTATTAACAAAACTACAATCACACGTACAGCTGTTGCCCTTGGCAAAATTAGATATGTCAGTAAATCACGATAAAGATTGTGAAAAAATGTACTTAAACTAACGGTCCAGTTTAGTTGAAGAAGCTGGAGACGAAATTACTTCTGTGTAATCTCCTTAGCTAGACGGTAGGTCGCTATCCAAAATACAAGAGCCAAAGTACTGACAGAGACAGCAAATAAACATACCCCTTTCCAGCCATAATTTGCGTATATGTTGGTTGAAATTATGGACCCCGTGGCACTGCCAACGGAATAAAAAACCATGTATGCAGCAGTAAGTCGGCTTCTTGCTTCAGGACGGACTGTAAAAATCAAACTCTGATTGGTGACATGAACTGCTTGTATAGCAAGGTCAAGAAGGATAATGCCAATAACTAATAGGAGAATGGAATAGTTAATAAAGTAAATAAAGAACCATGATGTTATTAGTAACACTAATGCTACAACCGTTGTAAGTTGCCCTAATCCTCGGTCAGATAATCGCCCAGCCCGTGCTGCAGCTAATGCTCCAGAAACTCCAGCCAGACCAAATGCTCCAATAGCAGTATGTGAAAATGAGTAAGGTGGAGAACTTAACGGGAACACCAATGAAGTCCAAAAAGTACTAAAAACAGTAAAAATCAAAAGTGCCAATATCCCACGAATAAGCAGAATCCTTTCTTGTACAAATAACATTAGAACAGAATGTAACAACTTCGGGTAGGATAGAGATGAACGTTTGTAAACCGTTCTCGGAAGTTCTTTGTGTAATAAGCCAATCAAAATCAGAATTAAAACGGCTGAAGAAAGGTAGACAGAACGCCAGCCTCCAAGATCAGCCATTATGCCAGCAAACGTCCTTGCCAGTAAGATACCAATGACAACTCCACTTATAACGAAACCAACTACTCGTCCACGCTCAGCAGGAACAGCCAACGTTGATGCATATGCGACGAGAGTTTGTGTAACAGTGGCAAGCAAACCAACCACTGCAATACCAATGAAAAACACTATACTGGTAGGAGCTATACCAACAACAACTAAAGCAACAACTAACATTAACATTTGACCAATAATTACATGTCGTTGATTCAATAAATCACCCAGAGGGACCAATAACAGCAGTCCTAATCCATAACAAATCTGAGTAATTGTAATTACGATTCCAATAGTCGAGGGGGTAATAATGAATTCAGTAGCTATTGAATCGAGTAATGGATGGGCGAAATAGATATTAGCAACAGCCATACCACAAGCTATTGCTAATAATAGTTCTGTATATCGAGACATTGTTGAACTGGATACTAATTGTAACTCATCCGTTTTTGTTACAATCTCTTCAGTAAATCTTATATTTTTATCGTTACTATCCAATTTAGTACATCTCCTTTTCATTAATCTTACCAATAAGTATAATATACCGAACGGTATAAAATGATGCTTTTTAAGCATAATCATAACTTATTTTGGTGTCAAGATATTTTTGAACATTATTTACTGTTCATCAAAGAATTTGGTCAATGACACATGAGGTTATGAGCATATACTAAATTATTTCAATTGGAGATTTTAAATGAAAAAACAACCCAATATTGACAAAAAGGATATAAATAAATAAAATCAAAATATACCGTTCGGTATAATTAAAGGAGGTTTAATATGATTGGAAAAGGAAAATTTGATAGGGGCCTAGATGAAACTACTTTAAAAAGATCGTATTCAACAATAAAGACTAACGAACAGATTATAAAAAGTTTTTTTGAAGTTGTAAGATCGGGTAACAAACCTGAACTAGCTGAGACCTTCATGACGAAAGAGGTAAAAGCTCATCAAATGAATTCAGATAGTATGGTGACAATAATAAGATCACCCAAGAATTATGCAGATCATATAAAAGAAATGTTGGAAGTATGGGGAAATTTTAAAATTGAAATTCAAGAACTTCTTTCTCACAATCAGAAGGTTTATGTTAGATGGAAACAGATTGGAATGCATATTGCAGAATATGAGGGCTACCCACCTACAAATAAAGAAGTTATTGAAATAGGTAGTGCCATATACCGACTAGAAAATCAAAAAATAGTGGAATATTGGATTCAAGTGGATAGACTAGGGGTCATTGAACAAATAAAACGAAACCAAAAATAAGATTGATATCAGTAGAGAAATACAGTTTTTTTGTGAAGGAGAATTTATCATGGTTCGACAACGTGGATTTGATAAGGAAAAAGCATTGGATGTTGCTATGGAACTTTTTTGGGAGAAGGGATACGCTGCCACATCGATTAGTGATTTAACAGCCATTATGGGAATACAGCGGCCCAGTTTATACGCAACGTTTGGAGATAAAGAGAAGTTGTTTGAAGCTGCTTTGCGTAAATATACAAATTTGCATGCCTCCCTCATTAGAACAAAACTACAAAACACTATATCTGTGAAGGAAGCATTTCGTAATCTATTTGAAGAATTGATTGAAAAGGAGTACAAGAACAAAGTAAGTAAGGGCTGTTTTTGTATTAATACAATTGTAGAGCTAGCCCCACACGATGAAAAATTTGAAATCCTTACAAGGGAGCATGAAATGTATCTTTCAGTCATATTTCAAGAAACCCTTTTAAAAGGTATTAAATCAGGTGAGTTAGAAAGCAATCTAGATGTTAAAGCCTTAGCTCAGACATTAGTTGTTGCATTGATTGGAATCACTGTTTTATTGAAATCTCATCCGGAGAGATCATTCGTAGATAAATCTGTAACTTTAATATTATCCTTAATAAAATAAATGGAGGAAAGTTCTAATTAATGGAGCTATATCTTAAATAAGCATTTTTCCAAAAAAGATTAAAACAAAGAAAATTGGAACCAAAAAACCTAAATAATAAATTCCACAATCGGGCCAGTTTGTGGAGCAACACAGGTAAAATATGATCAAACTTTTTTATGAAGACCAAACTTAAATCTGCTGAAAAGAACCCATTTTGATCGATCTCTTTTTTAAGTGAATTCTTTTTATTTATTGAAAATGCTGGCTTCTAAATCTCTTATTAAGCTAACGGGTGCTTTACCTGAAGATCATTGAGCTCCTGTGACGAGAGATTTTTAGGCATTTTGAAAGTAACGACAAATATTATGGGTGGTGTTTTTTTGAAAAAAGAAGTAAAAAGGATTTAATTAAAGTTATATCTGTAACTGTTGTAGGAGTAATTCTTATATTATGGATTCCTACTTTATTTTAGGCTGTCTTCTCAAAAATAGTTGCTATACAACTAACGAAGTAGTTAATAAGGATTTTAGTGGAGGTGTAGCAATGAAACGCTGGTGGTATTGGTTGTTTAGTACGATACTTTTCGGATTCATCCTAATAACCCAAGGCTTATTTTCCTCTTATAAATTGGAGGGTGAACATCCAGGTTCATTAAATGAATCATTATTAAGCATTTGGTGGGGCTGTATTGCAATTTTGGTAGTGTTATTATTCATTAAACGGATTAGCGAAAAAGGACTATAAAGGATTGTTATGATTATTGATTGTGAAGGATGGTACTTAAAGTAACGGAGTGCTTTACTTGAAGATCATTGAGTTGCATATGCAGCTCTTTTTTCTTTATTGGAATTTAATACTACATACTTAGAACTAATTATCTACTCTAATAAAATTAATATTGTAATATACTATTATAAATAGGTTAACAATGTTAATTTATGTTTTTTTAAAGAGCTCTAGATTGAACTGTAAAAAATACTATAAGGAGTCCTAAAATGAAAAAGAAAATAAACTATTTAATCTTACTTTTAACTGCCATCTTTATAGTTGGTTGTACTAACGTAGAAGATGCATCCGTTGCAGATAAAGAAACAGATTCACAAGATGTAACCACAGTTGAAACAAATTCAAATAATAGCGAAAAAGAAGAGACTATCACTACGGTTGTAGATGAACCAGTAGTGGAAGAAACGCCAACCGAAAAAAATAATGACCTGTTCTCGAGATACAAACTTATTGAAGTTGACGGTGGCGATTTGTCTGGACATCGTGAACACAACATTGTTATTGACATTGGTTATGGGGACCGGAAGTATTGGGCTTTTACGAATGAACATGGGCAACTGGTCCGTGTCATTGCTGACGAAATCGTTCTACAAGATGACGATAACGAACCTGTAACATCGTCTGGCAGATACTACAATGATGAAGCAAAAGTTCCTGGTGTAGAAAGATCAGATTTAGATGAAGGACATATCATTGCAGATTCTCTCGGAGGGGTATCCAATGCTTACAATATTACTCCACAAGAAAGTACGCTTAACCGACATGGTGATCAAGCATATATGGAAGATGCCATTCGTAAAGCTGGTGGAGCTACTAATTTTGAAGCAATTATCACATATCCTAATACGGAAACGCAGATTCCCTCTCATTATAAGTACACTTACACTTTAAAAGGGAATAAGATTGTAGATGAGTTTGATAACGGCAACCCTGATGAGATAAATAAATCTCTAGGCTTAACTGAAAGTAAATCAACTAACTTAAATAAGTCAACTAGTTCTAATAAGTCGAATGGCACTGAAGATATTTCGAGTGTTGATACAAACGGTAATGGACAGGTGACGATTAAAGAAGCAAAAGCAGCAGGTTTTAGTATGCCAATAACGAGTGATCATTGGTTATACCCATATATGCAAGATAATGATAAGGACGGTATGGTAGGTGAGTAAGCCCCTAGAACTTTGAGGCAAAATAAATGAACGAAAGAACAGTTTCCTCGTGGGGGTCTGTACTCACTAACGGGTGCTTTACTTGAAGATCATTGAGTTGCATATACAGCTCTTTTTTCTTTATTGAACTAACGGGGCAGGTTAGTCCAATTTCACACATAAGGGATGTGGTTTAATGAAAGTAATTATAAGGATCATATTTAGTGTCATATCATTGTTGGTAGGCATAGGTATCGTCAATTATTTTATTGAAGGCGGTTTTTTGAAGTATCTTTTGATTGGGATAATTGTGGCATCAATTTATCTTTATAATGACAAGAAAAATAAAGAATTAAAGAATGTTCAAGCTTAGGCTGTTCTTAATTCTAATTGAACTAAAGGGCCGGTTAGTCCAAGAAGGAATTCCATTTTTATAACGAATTTAATATTAGATTCGGTGAACCGTACCATAAGTAAAGAGGATTTTGAATAGACCACCTAAAACGTTGAAATCATACGTTTTAGGTGGTTTTCGTTTAGCTGAATTCAATGATTTCAGTTTTAATAAATGGGGGTATCCACTTTTGAATTCCGTCTAAATTTGCAAACCGTTCTTCATTTGAAAAAATATCGGTGCCAATAAAGTCATGGCCAAACCAAAATATGGTTGTAGGCTCGTTGAAGTTTAAACAAATTGTCTCTTCTATCGAAGCATATTTCCCGTTTGCACGATTCATATTCCACGTTTTATTCTCAATCGTAAAAGCATTTTTTCGATTTGACCAAAGTGAACTCATATTATAATTATGCTGCCAGATCATAATGGGAATTAGTCGAAGTAATTCTTGATGATTTGAAACAGTAATCATAAAATAAGTGCTAATTTTTGATTGATGAAATATTTTAAACGATAGTTGTTCATCATACAAATCTTGTTTTAATTCCTCAATAAAATCTTTATTATTTTGCTCAAATAAAAAATACAGTGGAAACGGAGCTAAACTTTCTGTAAATAAAGCTAGTTGTTGTTCTGTACATTTTGGGTAATACATTTCACCAATATTAATGGCGTATTGAATGCCTTCATTTATAAAAAAGTTATAGCCACCAGTCGAAGGTTCATTTTCATAATACTTTTTTGGTAAAAAGCCAATTCCTAAATTCATGATAGTCACATCCTTTAATCCAGTATAAAGCTGATTAAGAAAAACCGCACTTATACATGTTACGGAGAATCGTTTCATAAGTAAGTGCTGTATAGCTACAAAATTTAGTTTTTAGTCTCTTTTAGAAAGAGATATAGGTTGAAATAACTATTTGTGAATGAATACACTTAAACTAACGGGTGCTTTACTAGAAGATCATTGAGTTGCATATGCAGCTCTTTTTTTCTTTATTGAACTAACGGTGCAGGTTAGTTGAAGAGTGTTTTAACTTGTTGTTCAACAATCGGACCATATTGTTGAATAAGACCCACTATTTTATAGCAACAATCGTTGAGAAAACAGCCTATTTAAATAATCAATTTGTTGCAGTAAATGAAGTAATTTGTAGTACAAAAAAGGATAGATGGAGCAATTCCTATTATGCTCCTCTATCTCTTATTTTTATACTATATAATGTCTGACATCAGAGTTGGTATTTTGCTTTGATCTTCGCTTATTAGATTGATAAAGATAATTATTAAAAATGCCGTTATTCTTTAATGTCCTTCAATTTCCTAATAAGCTTTTCTAACCATTGAATTTCATTCGCAATGTTTTCTGAATAATATGATTGGATAAAATACGCGTTTTCTTTCAATGAATCATCTAATTGGATTTGGTTGTAAATTGCCTGTAATTGTTCTTGCTTCCCTTGTAAAGATTCTAGCTTTTTCTCTAAAATCGGGATAACTAGAGCATTTTCTACATGTCGTAAAAACATGATGCCTACAACCATTTCCCGAATATTATTCGCCTTTTCAAATAGCTCATAAATCTTGTTCGGCAGCTGTTCACGGCCCTTGTCAGTGATCGCAAAAACTTGCTTGTCTGGACGATTTTCTTCCTTAATAATCTCACCTGGTTCGACTAGACCTTGTTTTGTCAGTGACTCAAAATGGTAATAGAGCTTACTTTCAGTTAAGTTGCCCATTTTATCGAATGGAATAGGATTTGATAATTCCTTTTTCAACTTATAAGGATAATTTTCCCCTTCTAATAACTTACTTAAAATATATATTTGGATTGACATGAGGCACCTCCTCCTTTACTGTACCGAACAAATAAGAAAGCTTCAACCTCTTGCGACGATTGAAGCCTTCAATTCTAGTCTTTTAAGATTGGTGTTGTATTTTTACAGGTACATTTACAGGTACATCTTCAGATGCTTCTACAGGTACTTTTTTGTGTACAAGTGTAACGATTAACGCATTAATCAGTACTGCAACTACACCTACTAATACTAAGCCCCATAGGAATGGTGCTTGTTCAGTTGAACCAAACATCACAGCCAAGTAAGATTGTACCGAATGATACATTGGTGTGATATAGCTTACTACATCGAAGTAGCTGTACATCATATCACGTGGCATTGTTGCACCGTTGGCAATAGTTTGTGACAGTAATACTGGAATATTTAAAATCATTCCCGCTTCACCGATTAAGAATGTGAAGATTGCACAGAAGTTAAACGCTACCATGTATAACAATACTTGTTGACCGTAAACTTTGAAAATAGCATCTGTATCTAAGTCTGCAATTAAGACCGCAATACCTACTGCGAAAATAGATGAAACAATTGCAATGATAAGGGCTGATAATTGTACATAACCGAAAAGTTTCGCTCTTGATGTTTTTCCTTTGCTTTGATTGAAGGCTTGTACTAACTGCATCGCTGCAATCATTGCCCCTACGTAACAAGCCATCGTTAAGAACATTGGTAACATGTTGTTTTGCATTCCGTCTGGCACATCGTTCATGATAACGTAGTTGCCTACATAAGCTTGTTCAATTTGTGTTGCAATCGCATCTGCTTGCTCCTCAGGTACGTTCATATTTAAAAGAACGCCTTTCGCTGTTTGTGTTGAGAAGCTTGCACTTAATTGATTATTAATTTCTGTTACGACTGATTTCATTGAAGAAGATACCATTGTGGCGCTTGCTTCATTCACTGTGAAATCAATTTGAGCTGACTTACCTGATTGTGCATTCTCAGAAAAGTTTTCTGGAATATGAATCACTAACGAATATTTGTTGTCCTCTAATTTATCTAACGCTTTTTTATTTGAAATATTCGTTGTGATTTCAAATGGTAAGCTTTCTGCTAGTTGATCTGCAATTTGAGTTCCTGCTTCGCCCTTGTCATCATTCACAAGCGCAATTTTAAGCTCGTCCATATTTCCTGGTAATGCTGTGTAACCTAGTAAGAAGATTAATAGCATTGCGACCGCATAAAAAACACCCATAAAGATAGACGCACCAAAGCCTTGTAACTTTGTAAACTGTTTAAATTTCATACTTTACTTCCCTTCTAGAAATATACTCCATTCAAAGTACTCTAATTAGAGTACTTAACTTTTACTATGTTATAGTATTATTTAAGGAAAGTAAAGAGGGCGTTTTTTACCTTGGAGACGATTTTATTGCATCGCAAAAACTAGATATCTTTCTCTAATGACAAAGCAATAATTAAAATGGTGTACTTGGATTCGTGCGTTATGTGATGAAAATAACACACAACCATACTATAAAAACAATTTTTTGAGCTTTAATTATGAAAGTTTGAGTTTTCCTCCTATACTACAATTACAGGGGCTTTCGTTGAAAAACTATCTTCCACAATCGGGCGCGATTGTGGAAGAAGCATCGCTTTTCTTATTCAACTAACGGGTGCTTTACTTGAAGATCATTGAGTTGCATATGCAGCTCTTTTTTCTTTATTGTACTAACGGGGCAGGTTTGTTGAATAAGGCGAGATGGTAAATTATGATAAGAATAGAAATAAAATAGGGGGATTTCTAATGCATATAGACAATAAAACAGTATTAGAATTAGTGGAATTTGATAAATATGATGTCTATGGTTTAGTAGAACTTTCTACATCAGTTGGCTGGGATTATGATGAACATGAAATCAGAACTGTTATGTCATCTGGTAAAATATACGGACATAAAAATGCTGTGGGGAAAATTGTTTCGAGTGCTGCAATAATACCTTATGATACTGATTTAGCTTCAATAGGTATGGTTATTGTTAATGAAGAATATAGAGGTTTAGGCTTAGGGAAAAAGGCTACTCAGAAGTGTATAGACAGTGTTTCTCAAAATACCTCAATAATGTTAATTTCAACTGAGAGTGGTAAACCTTTATATGAAAACTTGGGTTTTATTACTGTCGACTCTGTACATAAGTATTTAAGTGATAATTATATTCCAACTAAATTGTTTAATAATCATCCAAATATTACCTTGGAGAAATACCGTGAGAATGATATTAATGAAATTATTGAATTAGATTCGGCTGCATTTGGTGGTACAAGAAGAAAATTACTTCTTAACAGGATAAATCAATCAAAACAATGTTTAGTTGTTAGAAATCTAAAGGGGAAGATTATTGGATTTGGATTATCCATATCAGGTCCAGTAAATCTATTAATAGGACCTATTGTAGCACCAGATTCACAAATAGCTGCTTTAATAATCGATGGATTAGTTCTTAATCATCAAGGAAAGTTAAGGATTGATGTGTCATCTAGTAATGACGAGTTAATGTTGTTCTTGGAGAAAAGTGGATTTATAAAAGTTAGTAATCCTCCGATAATGATAAAGAACTCTATTAGTATGCCATATAGGAATAAAGAGTTGTTTGCTATTACTGCACAAATCTTTGGTTAGGGATTGCAATGTCCTTCTTCAACTAACGGGTGCTTTAGTAGTAGAGCATAGAGCTGTTCAGGCAGCTCTTTTTTCTTATTCAACTAAAGGGGCAATGTGATGTTATTATAGTTAAAAGGAGAGACGAGATGACTAGGAATAAAAATAGCATATGGTTTTTAAGTAGTTATGGTATAGCACTTATTTTACTTTTATATTTTGGGTTGAACGGTTTAATTGTGAATGCATTAAGCGATGTATTTCCTAATTCAAGGTTTATAATTATTTTGGCTTTAATCATTATTGTTGCTTGGTCGATTGGTTTAGGAGTTCGTCAATACTTAAATGGTTTTACTAAAGATATAAGAAATAAAATTAAAAATTCTTTTTTAGGTATTACCGTATTGAGTTGGATAATTGTTTTAATACTTTTATCAGTTACTTGATTATCTGAGTGAAATCTAAAAAACTTACTTATTCCACTAACGAGGGCTTTAGTTCAATAAGGGTTATAATATAGTTGTAGGAAAAGAACCTATAAGGTGGTTGATAAAGTGCAAACAAATGCATTATTTTATAGAATACATAAGAGAACTGTTTCGACTGAGGACTATGTAAATTGGTCCCATAACTTAATAGAAAACGATGTGTCTTCACCATCCGTAGATATAATTTCTTCATTTTCATTTGATGAAAATATTTTCGAAGTGGAAGTTTATTTTAATAGAGCTTTAAATGAGTTGGAAATACATAAACCAACTTTTGAGATGTGTGCTAGAGCCTATATAGGTGATTTAGCTAATAAAATAATACAAGCAAATAACTATTCAGTGACATTTGATTTAGCTTATATGATTTTTCGGATTGTTTCGGATTTACATTATCCAGATGATTTGATTTGGTGGTATGAAATAAGTGAAATGATTGATGAATTACGATATGGTGATATACCTACAGAGTTTAATTTAGACGGAGTAATATCAAGGATTAAAAATGAGGCAAATAACTTTTCAGATAAATGATATGTAATTCCTTTTCAACTAACGGGTGCTTTACTTCAAAAATTAGTGAAGCTTTTTTCTTATTGAACTAACGGGGCAGGCTAGTTCAATAAGAAGGATTGCTTCTTACTTTATAGAATACATATAATATGTACTATTTTAGGAGGTAAATAGATGATCTTTGAAATAACCAATCAAGTTCGTGTAACTGCTTTTAAAGAAGGACATAAGTGGTATGAAGCATTACTAAGCAAAAAAGCTGATTTCATACCACACGACGGATTTGCTGAATGGGAAATAATTCCCGGTTACTGGTTGCAAGTTGCTGAAGGAACACCATCAGAAGAAAGTGGACCTTTACGTTTAGGGGTAACTGATATAATAGCTGAAAGAGATAGACTAGTGAAAGAGTTGGAAATTGACGAATTTGAGATTTACTCCCGTGAAGAAGTTTCTGCAAAATGGGGAACTTTTACTGACCCTTGGGGAAATCGAATTGGACTATTTGAATATTTGGATAAGAAAGAAGAAAATGACCGTATAAAAACAATTTTAGGAGTTTAAATATTTTACTTGTTGCACTAACGAGGGGGCTTTACTTGAAGAACGTTGAGTTGCATATGCAGCTCTTTTTTTCTTTCTTGAACTAACGGGGCAGTTTAGTTCAATAAGGATAACTTTAAGGATGTCGCTAATTTAAAAATCTATATCTAACAAAATGGGTTTATTTTGGTGACAAAGAGCAATTGAAATGTGATAAACTTATCTGTATAAATGACCGCAAACCACTGCTATGGCTGACTTTTAAAAAAGGTGTATAAAACACCGTATAATTAATGTACATACAAAAAGCCACAAAACGTTGATTTAACAACATTCGTGGCTTTTTCGTGTATTTCCAAACTTTGATTTGGGAACATTTTATCAGCTGCATATGTATAATTTTTCTTCTTATTTTTTAAAAGAATAAGCTACTCACCTGTGTGTGAATCCATAAGCTTTCCTGTCTTTAAATCGTAAATTTTATAATCCATTTCCCACATATGGTCTTTGGTCACCGTAATCTCACAGAAATAAGGAATTGATTTGCCATAAGCATCAAGTTCAGGAATCTCATTGAAGAAACTAAATTGTTCGTCTGTATTAAGCATATTGAAAGTCGAATCAGAAGAACGACCAGATGAAGATATTTCTATAGTGCATTTTCCATCAACAACATCAAAGTCTTTCGTTATTACAGATTTTAGACTTGGAATGGTCATCCATAAAAGTAGGAGTCCAATTAGAAAACCGCCCAGCATTTTAATAGTCGGCCAAAACTCAATTTCTCTCTCTATACACATTAGAATAAAACTAATTAGTGTACCTATAACTAAAAGCCCACCTAAACCAAATAACAAATAATAAATTAAAATAATAATCCCTTCCTTACAATAAATAATTACTATATTTACGTTAATTCAATTATAAATGTTTCAGAAGTTATCATTATAACCTTTCCAAAGCGAGATTTGGGGGCTTTTTATGCTTAACATTGTAAATCCTGACTCCATCCCTAATAGAAAAGCTGTTTTCTCAAAGGTTGTTGCTATTCAACTAACGGGTGCTTTACTTGAAGATCATTGAGTTGCATATGCAGCTCTTTTTTCTTTATTGAACTAACGGGGCAGGTTAGTTCAATAGCGTTGTTTAACTTGTGTTCAACAATCGGGACAGATTGTTGAATAGATACCTTTGAGAAAATTCAGTCTTTACCTTAATTTAAAGGTATTGTATGATAATGTACTTATTTTATATATAATTAGTTTTTAATCGGATTACGGCTTCCAGAATAGATGGAGGCCGATTTTTTTGTATATATTTCAGATAAATTTGAATCGTTTTGGTGCTCCAATTTCTCTAATAAGTATAAGAGGAAAGGAGGTTTGTTAATTGGAGATAAAATCAAAGTTAGTAAAGCGTGCTAAAAAAGGCGATTCCGAGGCATTTCAAATGCTAATACATGAAGAAAAAGAAAAAATGTACAGAATGGCTTATATGTATATGCGAAATGAAGATGATGCGCTTGAAGTGTTTCAAGAAAGCCTATATAAAGCTTTAAATTCAATTAATACATTGAAAAATAACGATTATTTTTCAACGTGGTTAATGAGAATTTTAATTAACACAGCTATTGCAACTTTAAAGAAGAAACAAAAGCTTGTTTCAATTAATAATGAAATCTTTGATCAGATTGAGAATACAGAGCATCTTCGAACTGAGGAACATCTTGACCTTCTTCAAGCAATGGAAGAAATTGAGGAAAAGTATAAAACGGTCTTGCTACTGCGTTTTTATCAAGATTATACAGTTAAGCAAATTGCAGCGTTTCTTGATTGCCCCGAAGGTACTGTGAAGACAAATATTCGTCGTGGATTAGATCTATTAAGAACAAAATTAAAGGGGGTTTATTGCGATGACAGACAAAATTCCATCGTTTAAAGAAGAAATTGATAACATTCACGTTCCATTTGATAAATTGGACGCAATTATTTCAAAAACGATTCATGAGAACCATCAAAGGGGAAAAAAGTCTTTGAGAATGAAGATGGTATATAGCTTAAGTTCAGTTGCAGTAGCATCTATTCTGTTTGTTAGTTCCGCAACTGTCTCTCCTGCCATGGCTAATATCGTTTCGAAAATACCAATAATAGGTGCTGTGTTTAGTGAGTCTGGAGATCCTGGTCTAGAGAAAGTTCATGAGCAAGGATTAACAAATTTAATAGGGGATACGAAAAATACTGGAGGAACATCAATTACACTTGATGAAGTTTTCTATGATGGGACACGTTTTACAATTGGATTTTCAATCATATCAGAGAACATTATTGAAAAATCCTATTTATCATCCGGGCCTGAAATTAAAATAAATGGACAAGCTTTTTCAAATGCCAGTACTTATAGTGAAACCAAAATATCACCTACACACAAAACAGGAATAATTAACATAGATTCTCTAGATGATTTGCCTGAAGCGTTTACTCTAGGTGTAAACTTTACAAGTGTTGACGGTAAGCAGTGGGATTTTTCTACTCCTGTTAGCATGAAAACAGAAGTAGAATATCTAACTATTAATCATAGTCAAACTGTAGAAGACATTAATTTAACAGTTTCTGATTTAGAAATAAGCGCAGCCGGCTTACGTTTTAACTTTAATGCAGACACAGAAAAAATAAATTATTTAACTAATGGGTACCTAGATTTCAAAGTGATTGATGATAAAGGAAACGAACTTATATCACATTCGGGAGGTAGTCAAATTCAAAATGTCGATGGAAAGGAAGAATTAACAGGTAGTCTACTAATAGACCCAATCACAGATAATGCAAAAACATTGACAGTTATACCATATATTAATTTCCACCTAGGAGGAACTAGTGTGGAAGTTGACCTTAAAGGCAATGAAACAAAAACAAATATTCAACCTTTTAATGAAACGGACATTGAATTTAAAAGCTTTACAGTAACTCTACCTTAGAAGGTAAATATTTTTCGATTATTACTAACGAGATGCGTTGATCCTAGCAAGGGTCAGCGCTTATTTCCATTTTAGTTATAGAAGAAGCCCTTGAAGTTTAAGGGTTTACTGAAGTGAATAGCTATATGTTTGGTGAGCTAATAGATATCTTCAACAATTGGGCGCGATTGTTGAATAAGCTTCACTTTTCTTCTTCAACTAACGGGTGCTTTACTTCAATAAGAAGTAGAGCCTTTTTCTTATGGAACTAACGTGGAAGGTTAGTGTTATTAATCAAGGGGGAATTGAATTGTATATTATTAAAATGATTCTTGCTGTATTTGTAATGGCAATTTCAGGATACTGCTTTATCACAAAAGATTATTTGTATGCTCCAATATCATCTTTATTGCTTGGAATTTTAATTGCAATTATAGGAATAGATGAATTTAAAAATAATGGTAAAAATGGTAGGTGGCTTTTTTTTATACCAGTATCTATATTAGTTATTGTCGTGGCTTTATTTAGTTTCTAATTATATTTAGGTGCGTTTATGTTGGTAATAGGATTAGACGAACTTCAAAAAGATAGAAAAAGATTTGAAGGATACATGTGGATTATTGTCTCCTTGTTTATATTCTTCGTTTCTATACGAATTAACGAATGCTTTAGTAGATGATCTTGGAGCCGTTAAGATAGCTCTTTTTCGTATTCAACTAAAGGGGGGTTAGTTGAATAAGGAATTAATGTAAAATAAGTGGTAGGTAAAATGTATTTATTATTAATAATGGTACAATTTTAGCTTATATTTATCATTTGGAATATTTAAATAATAGTTGAGCATGCCGCCCATCTTAAGAACGAAATATATGAAAATAACTTCGACAAATTGTAAATATAACAATTGGAGTTAGTAGAGCTTTTATATAAGATAAAAGGAGTGATTTTAGAATTGAAGGAATTCAAAATAACAATAGATAATTATACTTTTCACGGTTATGAATTTGGTAAAAACAGCCTTCCTTCACTTGTTTGTCTACATGGGATGACAGGTGATTTAAAAAGTTTTTCTGGACTTATCGAATACCTAATAAATGATTTTCATCTAATTCTTTTAGATAATCCAGGTCATGGAGAAACAGGCCCACTAGAACTGGAGGATGATTACAGATTTTCTTCTTTAGTAAACCGAATTTATCAAGTAATACAAAAGATTACGAATAAACCATTTTACATATTAGGGCATTCTTGGGGGGCGGACCTTGCTCTAAATTTAGCTAAAATTCACCCAAATAAGACATTAGGATTAATTTTAATAGATGGAGGATATGTGTTTCCTGAGCACGTTGACGGGATGACAAAAGAAAAAGCCTTGCTAGGTTGGGAGCAATATATTGAATCGAGTAAATATAGCTCATGGGATGAAGTGGTCAAAGAATACCAAAATTACACAACAAAACAATGGGATACAAGCCTTGATTCAATAATAATCTCTAACTTTAAAAAGGAAAAAGGTAACTTTATCTTAAAGGCAGACCTTTTTAGTGTTCTAGCAACAATTAAGGCATTTTATAAAGAACCTTGCTCTACAACTTATGATAATATTCTGTGTCCTGTCTTGTTATTGCATGCAACAATTCCAATTATTGATGCATCTAGAGACAGAGGATTACACCAAATTAAAAAAAACATTAATACAATAAAGGTAAAAGGCATAGAGAACACCAAACACAATGTCCATTGGGATATTCCTAGTTCTGTTGCAAATGAAATTCTATTGTGGAAAAAGGAAAATTATAAAGTTTATTAACGACATTTTCTTCTAAATTAAAAGAAATCATTGTTGAAGAATAATGTATGGATAGTCAGCTTTTTTCAGATTGTGCTTAAGCAATACTTTTTATTCTTCAACTAACGGAGCAGTTTAGTTGAACAAGTATGAATAACAGGTGGGCGCTATGTGACGCTTACTATAATTTTGCTATACTTAAGCAAGCTGATTGATGTTTTGGTCAGATAATCAAACTATCCTAAGGAGAACAGAAATATGCAAACTTTACAGCATCTATCGAAAAATATTGTCTACCTGACTCCAGTGGGAGAAACTGATCGGCCCATTCTCGCCGCCGTTTCTGGATCTAAGAAAACTATCATCATTGATGCCGGTAACTCTGTCCAGCATGCACAGCTTTTTCAGGACGAATTACTACAGGCTAATATAAGCGGGGATTTTCTTGTTCTTACCCATTCCCACTGGGACCATGTATTTGGACTGGAGAATGTGAGAATACCGGTAATTTGTCAGGAGAAAACTTACAACAATATTAAGGATATGCAGCAGCTTTCATGGGAAGATCACGATCTTGATCAACGGGTAGAAGCAGGGATTGAGATTCCATTTTGTGCCGATGCAATCAAATTGGAATTCGGAACAAAGAGAAATATTGACCTGCCGTTGCCCGATATTATCTTTGAAACAGCCATTACCATTGATCTTGGCGATATAACCTGTGTAATTGAACACGTTGGCGGTGATCATGCAGCAGACTCTTGTATCATTTATGTTCCGGAGGAAAAAACATTATTTCTAGGAGATTGTCTTTATGCCAATCTTTATGCAGAAAGATGGAATTATACTGCTGAACAAGCTTTGATACTCATTAAGAAGATTGAAGCCTATGATGTCGAAACATATATACTTTCCCATCACGAAAAGCCTAGCACGAAGCAGGAAATGGAGACCGAGCTAAAGCTAATGAAAGATTGTGCAATGCTTGTCGTCAACTATCAGGGAAATCGTGATTTAATGGAGCAGGAATTGGCCAAGCAGCTAAACCGAAAATTAACTGAAAGTGAACTCGAAACAGTTGGTTTTTTTGTAAACGGATATGCTGAATAATTACGAGGACTAAAAGCGGCTATATATGGTGCTGAGTATGCCAAGGGTACGAATGATGATAACTAAATAGGCTTTAAAGAATCAGAAATACCTTTAGATAAGTTATTGCATTTTAATCAAGAGTAGAGACCTTAAGCTCTTTTTCAACTAACGGGGAGCTTTACTTGAAGATCATTGAGTTGCAAATGCAGCTCTTTTTTTCTTTCTTGAACTAACGAGGCAGTTTAGTTGAATAAGGTATAATCAATTTATCAAACATATGAGGAATACGAAGTGAAAATCAATGTATCAATTCCAACACGAGGTACAAAGAAAAGAAAAGATATATAAGGTATATGTCATTTTATTTATTATATCTATATTGATAAATGTAGCTTTATTCTTTGTAGATGGTAGTATACTTCGTGGAATAGTCAGTCTTTTATTTTTATCTATTGTTCTTCACTATGGTTTACTAAAGAAAGTTTGGGCCAGATTAATCGTAAAGTTTATGGTTTGGCTACAAATAGTTTTGTTGTTAATTATGTTTCTCGCTTTGTTAATTAAAGTAATTCAGTAAGTACCTTATTGAACTAAAGGGGCAGGATAGTAGTTGAATAAAGAAGATTGAAAGGAAAGTAATTTACAAAAAAAAGGAGGTATAAAAGGTGGACTTATTACTCTGGATAACTATTGGTTTCATAATAATCGGATTTGTTGTTCTCACTTCTATGAAAAAAAGTATGGAAAGTAAGCTCGCTTTTATAACAGTAAATATGGAAGACAAGGAAAGTTCAATAAAAGCTAAATCCATAATTTGGTGGATAGCGAGTACCACAGCTTGGGGAATTGTGAGTATGATTCTTATTGTTTGGTGGTTTAATAATCACTTTGGATAACTGTTGGTTTCAAATGTACTTAAACAAACGGTGTGCTTTACTTGAAGATCATTGAGTTGCATATGCAGCTCTTTTTTTCTTTATTTAACTAAAGGGGCAGGTTAGTAGAACAAGAAAAATAATAATAGCGACTATATAGAGTGTCAGTAATCAGTGATTGGGGTAGTGATATGGGGAAGAAAATATGGTTATTAATTAATGAGAGTTTGAGTGTCTTAAAAAAGAAGACATATTCCCTTTAGCGCGGGGAATATGTCTTCTTGGTCTTTTTTAATGCAATAGGGGCGCTTTTTGTAAACATGTTGGTGGTACCCCATATAGTAATACCAAAAAAGCCTTCAAGAAAAAATATAACAGGTAAATGTAAGAGATACATTCTATTTCTTATATGGAATATTCAACAACTCTGGAACTGTGACAAATTCATAGCCTTGCTCTTGTAGTTTTGGGATAATTTGGTGAAGTGATTCGATCGTATTCGTTCGATCTCCACTCGATTCTGCCCCATCGTGCATGAGAATAATCGCGCCTGGATGAATGTTGTCTACTACTTTCGAAGCAATAACTTCCGGCGGGTCTTCCTGCCAATCCAACGAATCAACCGACCAGGCAATCACGTAATAGTTCATTTCCCTAAGCTTCTCGACTAATTCATTGTATAAGAAGCCATATGGTGGTCTAAATAATTTTGTCCGGTAACCAATAATGTCGTTAAGAGCATCTTCCGTTCTAGTTACTTCCCTATCTAGGGTTCCGTGGTCTGATTCTTTGACAAGGTTAGGATGGGAGTAGGTATGGTTTCCGATTACATGACCCTCGTTTTGCATTCGCTTGACAATTTCAGGGTTAGCAACGGCTTTTGAACCTAACACGAAGAATGTTGCTGGTACATTGTACTGTTTTAATACATCTAGTACATCATTTGAAAAACGTGGATCAGGACCATCATCAAAAGTTAAAGCAACTCGTTTTTGATCAGTAGGACCTTGTAAGAAAAATATTTCTGGATACCGTTGTTGTAAAATTCTTAGGTCAACAGGCTGCAGAGGATCCCGCCCGGAATTTTCAGATCCTCCTTTAAGGTCAGGTAAATCTTCTTCCGGCTCATCTCGTAAGTCCGCTTTCAACCATTGCCTCGATACATCTGACAAGGGTCCCTCATTCGCATAAACAGTCATGATATCTGTTATATGCAAACAAAATAAAAACCCCATAACCAACAACCACTTGAATATTCGTTCTTTCATCCATTCATCTCCTTTTTATATTGATTCCCGTTTTAGCGATGGCTATTCTAACCTGAGTGTGTTTTTATTTCTCATAGTTGTTTAGCATAATAAAAATTTCATTTTTTGTTCAACTAATGGTTTTGTTGAACTTATTTAACTAAAGGGGCAGGTTAGTTAAACAGTGTTGTTTAACTTGTGTTCAACAATCGGGCTATTTAATTGAATAAAACATTTGGTTAAATTAATGAATTTATGTTAAAATTTAGGTTAATTTATAAACTGATGTACATAAACTAATCATGCAATTTAGTGGAGGAGGGATTATATGTATGAGTGAAATATCTTTTAATGAGTTAGAGAAGAAAGTGAAGAAGATTAAAATTGAAGGTTTTGTCATTTATAAAGGAAATACACGGATCTTTGAATATTTAAAGAATAAAAAAGTCGTAGAAAATCCGACAAAGGTTTATTCCATTACAAAGAGTATTGTGTCTATATTAATTGGAATTATGTTCGATAAAGGGCTAATAAAAAAAATTCATGAACCTATTTATAACTACTTTCCGGAAATTTTAGAGTTCAATGACCCAATGAAGGAGGAAATCACATTATTTCATTTGCTGACTATGACTTCGGGGTTACAAGTAGGAAAATTCCAAAGTTCAAAAAACTGGGTTAAATTCATACTAGAACAACCAGTTATAAATAGACCAGGTTCAACCTTTGAATATAATAGTGGAAACTCTCATTTACTAAGCGCGATCATCCAAAAAATTTCTGGAGGTTCTACCTCCTCATTTGCTGAAGAATTTCTATTCCATCCATTAGGGATAAAAAAATACATATGGGTAAAGGACCCGCAAGGAATTCACGAGGGTGGCTTTAGTATTTCATTAAATTTAGAGGACATGGTGAAGTTTGGATTTTTATTACTAAACGAAGGGCAATTTAAATCAAATCAAGTGGTTTCATCTAACTGGATCCACGAGGCAAAAAAACCATATAAACAATTTGAAGCAGAAGAAGACAGAACATATGGATATGGTTATCAGCTATGGACTTGTGAAATTACTAATAGTAACACCAAAATTGAATATTACTATGCGAATGGCTTATACGGACAATATATATTTATTGTTCCGAAGTTAAATATTATGGCTGTGGCAAAAAGCTATCTACAAGATGACCAGTCCTCTGCGCCGAAACTCTTTTTCGAAGAACTTTTACGTAGTTGGAAGGATTAATGAGACATTTAAACAAATGAAAAGGGGTTTTTCTCCTCATTAGAATAAGGACAATGTTTGATTATTTGTTTCCTAACAGTAAATCCTTATTCAACTAACGGATGCTTTACTTCAATAAGGAGTAGAGTCTTTTTTAATTGAACTAACGAGGCAGGATAGTTGAAGAGTGTTGTTTAAAAATAGTTCCATAATCTGGGCATATTGTTGAGAAAATATTTACTTGTATAGCATTATACAAGCTGAAAAGTATCTCAAATAGTGGTAAAACAAAGAGTATATCTAACTATAAATAGCCATTAGCTGTCGAATATTAATTAAATGTAATCAATATATTTTCTAATTTATATCTTCTAATGAATTTGGCGAGAAGCGAAAACTTTCTTGCCAAGTTCTTTTTTTATTTCACAACTAAAGCAATATGCATTAATGAGAAATAAGTAATCTAAATTTGTAATTTTTTTGTTAACCTTTTTATTATTGAAACGTTTTAAAGGTAGGAGGTTTGAAATGAACGATTCCATGATGGGAAAAAAACTAAATGAGGTACTAAAATTTGTCTACTCTTACCTAATAAAAATGGGTGCATCAAAGGAAGATGCAGAAGATATTATTCAAGATACTGCTTATAAATTTTTACAATATATAGACTCAGTCCATAATACCCAAAGTTGGCTTTTTAGAGTAGCAATAAATCAATATTATGATATGTCTCGTAAGAAATCTAGGCGAAGAGATATATTATTGAAATTCAACTTACAAGAAATATTTGAGGAAGAAACACCTGAAAAAGTCCTCATGCAAAGTGAATTAGAAAGGGATATTCATGAAATCTTAACTAAACTAAAACCAAAATACAGGCAGTTGCTTCTTCTGAAATATAGTACAGGATTAAAAATAAATGAGATAGCAGAGCTGTATAGCATGAAAGAAGGATCTGTTAAGACTATTCTCCATAGGGCAAGAAAAGAGTTTATAGAACAATATAGGAGGTATGAAAATGAACAAGGAAAATGAGTTTTTTCCAAAAGATTTTGAGTTTGAGAAATTGGTAAAAAAAGCAAAGAAACGTTCAATGATAAAAGTGGTGCTCATTTCATTAGTTATTAGTCTGATTGTTTTAACTAGTCTATATTTTATTGGAGATAAAGTGATGCAAATAAAAATGGAAAAGGAGACTAGCTTAGATTCGACTTGGAATGGAATTATGGGCGCCAACATTGAAGAACAAGGTACAACATATAATTATTCTCTAACTTCAGCAACAGCAAAAACGAAATTAGTAAAAAAAGTCGCTGGAGTTCCAATTCCGTGGGGTGAACGGGAAAAGGTCTTTACTAGTTTGGGGACATCTAGATTGATTACTATTGATGGTCCTTCTGGATCAGGCAGCATAGAGGATGAGCGAATTCCTTTATATTATCAAGGAGAAAGAGTAGTTGAATTTTTTCATCCACAAGTTAACTATAAGCAAATATTTGATGATAGGACTTTACTGAATATTATTGACGATAACACTGTTGTAGAAATGGCTTTTTCATTAAATGATGGATACTCAATTGAGGAAGTAAACCAAGTATTTAAAGAACAATTAGCATGGTATTGGGTAGATACTTTTAGTAAAGATGACATAAAAGGTTATAATAAGTTTAACGACGATGAGAATTTTCCTAGAGACTCTACAGTAAATGGCTTTCAATCATATGGCTTTCAATATAACAAACATCCGAAGGCTAATCCTGCATCTAACTTTATATCGATTTTAGAGATGGTAAAGGAGGATGGTGGTAATTATCAAAGCGATGCAGAGAAAATTATTAATAGCATAACTAATCAGGGCAAAATAAAACTAGAACCTCAGAACCTTAAAATTATTGGTGTAGTGGTTACAGGAAAACCGAGTGATTTAATAAAGTTTAGTGATGAATCTATGATTCGCGGTGCTACATTAGGAGCAACAACAGACTTATATTAAACTGTAGTGGATACCAATGAAACTGACTTATGAGGAGGGGCTACGTTAAGGTGGAATCGTTTTTAAAGGATAAAGAACTAAACACGGTGAATTCAGTTTATCTTTTCTTACAAGACGATCTTCCTCCTTTTAGTACATTACCTTAGGTGAAGACGCTACTATCAAAGGTTATTGAAAATATTGCTCATCTAGCAGCAAAAGACTCCTATCAACAGTATATATTTTGCCCAACGCCTAAATTTGTAATAGAATTCGTTGAACCAGACTTAATAACCATTGCTTGTTAATTGGGCGTTTCCTGACGGATACATATTATCACTAAAGTGGGCTTTACTTCAATAAGGAGTAGAGCCTTTTTCTTATTCAACTAACGGGGCAGGTTAGTTAAAGAAGGATTTTTATTAAAATTGGAGAATTTAATAATATGAAAGAGTAGATTTTTCCAAGTATATGGAAGGTGTGATGTCATATGAAAAAATCAAAACACTACGAAGAGGTATATTACTTTTGAGTGCCGTATCATCCCTCTATAAACTACGTACACTCAATAGAAGGGGTATTATTTGATAAAAGTATTAGTTGGTAAAAATAAAAGAACATTAGAACTAAGAGAAAACCATAATTTCGATTGGCTAAATAAAGTAGAAATATTTGCGATTTTCAATCAACAAGATTCAGGAAATATCAGTTTTGGTGTTATATCGAATGGAGAACAATTTTTCATTAAGTATGCTGGTGCAAGAAACCTCGAATATACAGGAGAGATACAAGCTGCGATTGAACGCTTGAAAAAAGCAGAAGAAGTCTATAAACATATTGTTCATCAAAACCTAACCCCTTTCTTATCGGCATTTCAGATAGAACAAGGATTTGGTTTGAAATTTAAATGGGTTAATGGAGAATGTATGCATAATCACTGGGATTTTACTCCTTTTGAAAAGTATAATTCACCTTATTCTCCATTTGTTAAACTGAGAAATTTACCTTTAAAAGAACGTATCTCTATATTGACTAAAATATATGAATTTGCCACTTTTGTTGAAGCAAAAGGATTTGTAATGGTTGATTTTTATGATGGCAGTATACTATATGATTTTAAAAATGGCGAATTCTACATTTGTGATATAGATTTTTTTAGTAAATCACCAGTTGTTAATGATATTGGAGAGGATTTTTGGGGTTCAACGCGTTATAAAGCACCTGAAGAATATCAATTGAATGCTGCAATTACAAGTGCTACCAATGTATATACCTTGGCAGGGCTGGCTTTTGCTTTTATTGGGGGAAGAAGTGATAAGAGTTTCGAAAAGTGGGAAGCATCAAAAAACCTTTATAATATATGTTTAAAAGCATTGGAAAATAATCCTTCAAATCGATTTAGTACAATTAGTTCGTTTTATCATGAATGGAATGAATCTATTTTGGGTTCTCCATTGCACCTCTGATAAATATTACTTTTTCTTAAACTACCGTGGGCTTTACTACAATAAGGAGTAGAGCCTTTTTCTTATTCAACTAACGGGGCAGTTTAGTTGAAGAATGAGGAATAAAAAATTGAAATTTTTTATCTTGGCCTTGAAGTATAGTTCAATTTTTATCGTAACGCGATGCAGTATACACCGAAATGATGTTCTATCGGTATCGATTACATACAGAAGATTACCTTGAAAAAATAAATTTATAAAAAGATGCCTAATCATTAAGTTACTCGTTAAAGGAAATTAGAGAAATCATGAAAATGCTAAGTAATACTTTAAATGGTATTGTAAATATAATAATAAAATTGAAAGGAAAACTTAAAGCCTCCGTTCAATTCAAGACCTTCTATCTAACTTGTTACAGACTTCTGATAAAGAGACACACGGCTATTATAAATCATTCCGTGTTATGAAACAGGAAGAACATTAAAAATGTTTAAAGGAGAGAAAAAAATGAGTGTTGAAATTTTTAACGGAGAACGTTCTGAAGAAAGTGTTCAATTTGAAAAATGGTTAATTTCCCAAAGTAATAAAAAAAGTTTTTCTAGTATTGAAAATACCAAACGGTTCGTTAAGCAAAGGGGAACTGAAAATATTCAGCGCTATGTTATTGGGGATGATATTAAATTTTCAAGTGATGTAAAGGAGGAGGCATTCGAAGGAATACAGGTTTTCTCTTTAAATGACCAAAAGTCTTTGAAACAAAAAGTTATTTTCTATATACATGGTGGTGCTTGGACGAATCAACCTTTAAATTTACACTGGTTGTTCATGGATAAAATAGCACAATCTTTAAATGCGAAAATTATTGCTCCCATTTATCCTAAAGTACCTCATTTTAACTATAAAGATACCTACCCAAAAATCCTCAACCTATATAAAGAAATTCTTGGAACCATTGAAAGTTCTAATCAATTGACCATCATGGGAGATTCAGCAGGGGGAAATATAACACTTGGTCTGGCCCACCTTTTGAAGATGAACGATTTGCCTCAACCGAAAGATATTATTTTATTATCTGCATGTGTTGATATGTGTTTTGAAAATCCGCTTATACCTGAATATGAAGAAAAGGACCCGATGTTAGCTAGTGAAGGAATGGAGGTAATTACAAAGATATGGGCAGCTGATAAAAATTTAAATGACCCATTGATTAGTCCAATTTACGGTGACTTTAAAGGACTTGGGAAAATTACTCATTTTATTGGAACACACGAAAGTTTATATCCAGATGCAATAAAATTTGATGAGAAACTAATAGAACAAGGAATTGAAATCAATACCTTTGTTTATCCTAAAATGAACCATGTGTTTGTTGTTATGCCAATCCCTGAAGCCAAAGATGCTCAACAGAAAATTATTAATATAATTAGTAACTAAGTGCTGTTTTATATTTTAATAGGGAAGGTTAGCAGGATTGTGAAGAATTGTACTTAAACTAAAGGTTGCTTTACTTGAAGATCATTGAGTTGCATATGCAGCCAAGCATGAGAAGAGAGGGAACATTTCAAGAAGAACTGTTCTGGAATAACCAATGGCATGATCAACATTTTAATTCAATACTGGATAGAGAGTATTGAATTAATTCATTCATCAATGATACTGTATTCATTTCAAAGTAGGTATCAACTTTTACAATGTATTCACCTATCGGAGAACAAGCGCTTCGGACGCTTACCTGATTAACCGCAAATTCCTGGCACACTAAAAAAGCTGTCCAAAAAAATCCTTGGACAGCTTTACTATTAAGATGGCATTCCCATAATCGCTTTTGGTTCAAGAAATTCTTCGATTCCATAATCTCCCCATTCACGGCCAATACCGGAGTGTTTAAATCCACCAAATGGTGCCGACATATCTGCTTCACTATTATTAATCGTTATTTGTCCTGCTCGAATATTTAAAGCGACTTTCTTCAGTTCTTCTGTATCATTTCCGAATACATAACCAGCAAGGCCATAAATGGTGTCGTTGGCAATTTCAATTGCTTCGTCAATATCTTTATACGTGATAACTGACATTACAGGTCCAAAGATTTCCTCTTGTGCAATGGTCATATGGTTCTGCACATTCGTGAAAACTGTTATTTTGGAAAAGAATCCTTTATCAGTTCCATCTGGTCTGCCAGGACCGCCGATAGCAAGTGTTGCTCCTTCTTCCTCACCTTTCTTGATGTAGGATTGAACGGTTTCCCATTGGTCTTCGGAAACTTGTGGACCCATAAATGTATTTTTGTCTTGTGGATCACCGACGGGGAACTCCGTTACTAATTCCTTCATAGCTTCAATGAAATCATCATGCATTTCTTCCGGTACAATCATTCGTGTTGCCGCTGAACATACCTGACCTGTATTCGTAGCTATTTGAGTTAAAGCAGTTTTCGCTGCTTTTTTTACATCAGCATCTTTTAAAATGATTAAAGGAGATTTGCCGCCAAGTTCCAATGAGACATTTTTAATATCGTCTGCAGCATTCTTCATTAAACTGCTTCCAACTGCACCCGAACCAGTAAAGGATACAAAATCGACATTCGGATGAGAGCTGATTGCCTCCCCAACTGTTGAACCCGAACCATTTACAAGGTTAAAGACACCTTTAGGAACACCAACTTTGTCAAAAATCTCCGCCAGAATAATAGATGCAAATGGAGTTTTAGAAGCAGGCTTCACCACCAAAGTGCTACCGGCTGCCAATGCACTGGCCAGCTTTGTGGAAATCTGATTGGTAGGGAAATTCCATGGTGTAATCAGTCCTGAGACACCAATTGGTTCCTTCTGTATATAAGAGTTCCCTCTTTCCTCCGTAAACTTGAAAGTTTTCAATTCCTCTGCTGCCTGTTTAAAGTGTGTAAGCCCCATTTGATAATGGATTTCCTCGGATTTTGTTATTGGAGCTCCTAGCTCTTCGGTCATTATTTTTATTAAATCCTCTTTGCGATTTGCATATTCTTCTGCAATATCCTCCAGAAGCTTTACTCGGTCGTTCACTGACATTTTAGAAAAGGTAGGAAACGCCTCTTTTGCTGCCTGAACAGCCCGATTCACGTCTTCCTCAGTTCCACTGCTGATCTTACCAATCACTTCTTCTGTTGCTGGGTTTACTACTTCAATTGTGTGTGATCCAGTAGATTCAACCCATTCACCATTGATGTATTGTTTTGTATGATTAAGCATAATAAAACTCCTTTATAAATTGACTTATATAAAATGTTCCCGTTTTGATCATTGGTAAACATATGGAGAATAAGGATTTTAGGACGGGTATGTTTTCCCTGGCAAAATGGCAGATCAGGAACACATGCCGCTTACCAAGCACCGTTAACTCTGCAGGCATGATGCTTTTCTCCATTTAAAGAATGGGAAATGATGATTAAACTTAATATTCAGGGTGATCTATATGTTATTGCTGCGGTATTACAACAAATGAAGTAACAAGGAAGTGGCCATTGACGAGGGTTCGATTGCCGGTCATGCAGTAGGGGAAGGTCATGGTGTATACAGCTCGACTAAATATGCTATCAAAGCTATAACAGAGAGCTTACTAAAAGAGGTTTCTATTAAATAACATCATGGCATCCATGGTCTCACCGGGAGTAATTGCTACGAACTAGCAAGAAACAGTGACTGGTGTAAGAGTCATACTAGATCAGTTAAACAAAGTGAGCATTGACGTGGAATCTGTGGCGAAAAAAATGTTTTTTTAGTTGACCAACCTGTATTGAAAAATCATTTTGTCACTGATAAAGACAAAGAGCTTATAATCAATGCAAATCAATAATATACAGGATAACCATTTTCAACTAAAGGGTGCTTTAGTAGAAGATCCTAGAGCTTTTCAGAGAGCTCTTTTTTTCTTCAACTAAAAGGGTGATGTGGTTAAAGAAGGAAAAAATGAATGGAATGCAGAATGATACAAGACAAGATATGTGAGGTGTTTTTATGTTTAAAGACGGTGAGATTTTGAGTAAGAAAGTAAAATTTATTTTATTCATATTTCTTATGCTTATATTTACAGTTTTCCTTGCAGCTTATTTAAAGATAGAAATCACTAAAACTGAATATGAAAAAAGAGTGACTAGTTATTTAGTGGATGAAAAGGGATACGAAAAGAAAGACATAAAATCAGTTGATGGAATATATGGAGTAAAAATGCCACCATTTTATGTGGTAGTAGTTTTTGAAGATGAACCTTATGTTAAATATATCTATTTTGCACATAATGGTGTCAAACAAATTAAGTATATTCTTACAGAAGAGGCGATAAAGAGTAATATTAATAAACCCGACTTGAAAAATTATAATCCTTCAAATGAAATTGAAAAATATATAATAGAATAATTCCATATACGGTTAGGTGATGAATAATGGTAAAAGTGAAATTTAACCCAGAGAAAATAGTTATCTTATTGTATTACGTAAATCAGTAATAGAAGGGGCCATGAAAATGTGTGGACGATTCAGTTTATTTTCTAGCTTCGAAGATATAATTCAGGCATTTGATGTTGAGAAGATGATCAATGATGAAGAATATACAAAAACTTATAATATCGCACCTACTCACAATATCATTTCTATTATTAACGATGGCCATGTTAATCGTATGGGGCATTTAAGCTGGGGGCTTACTAGATGGTCAAAGGATCCAAAAATAAGAACTAAAATGATAAATGCTCGTTCAGAAACGGTAGATGAAAAACCAAGTTTCCGCGAATCATTTAATCGTAGAAGATGCTTAATTCCTATGGACTCATTTTTCGAATGGCAAAAAACAAGCTCTTCAAAACAACCATATAGGATTAAGGTGAAGAATGACCAGTTATTTGCAGTCGCAGGATTATGGGATACCTGGTACTCGCAAACAGGTAAGAAAGTTAATTCTTGTACAAAGCTAACTACATCACCCACATAACTAATGAGTACTTTACATCACCGTATGCCAGTGATTTTACCACAAAAGAGTATGAAGCATGGCTCAATCCTCGAGAGCAGGACACCCAATTACTTCGATGTTCCCTATCCTGCTTCTGATATGGAAGCATATGCAGTATCAACCGCTGTCAATTCGGTAAGAAACAATGACCAATCATTAATTCAGCAGATTTCCTAATAAATTGATGTCAGTAAAATGAGACATAAATAGTAGTAAGAGCATGTTATGAACGTAATGTTCACAACATGCACTTTTATTTCTAAGGGGTTTCTACAAGTAAAGTATCTCAACCTCAAAAGAAAATTGAAGCACGCATTAAAGAGCATGGCGGTATATAATCAATCTTTTATCTATCTCCGATAAATGCACTTATTGAGATGAGTATACCAACTAGAATAATAATTAAAAGTGTTTCAATGAAGTTCTTTTCATTTTCTCGTTTTTCCTTTATTTGTTTTCGGTAAAGGTTTTGGATTTTATTTTTACCTACTGACTTCATAGTATCACCTCTATATATTATAGATTTAATTATAATTCAGCGTACTATTTATTAAAAAATTTATCTATTTTTTCAATTTAATTCATATCTTTAACAATTAATTAACCTCATTCAGTAATAGTGACTTATTTACCTTATAATACGAATGGGATGCTTTACTTGAAGATCATTGAGTTGCATATGCAGCTCTTTTTTTCTTATTGAACTATCGGTGTAGTTTAGTTGAATATGCAGGGATTTTGGGATCCACGACGACGTAGCTAGAAATAAGTAGAGTTATGTAACGGAACAGTTCCTGTGTTTGGAATAGGTTTATGATTTTTGTAATAAATTAAATAATAGAACACTTTTATTTATAGGAGGATAAAATGGGAGAAACAAATAGTAAATCTATTGTATCGCTCGTGTTGGGTATATTATCCATATTTTTACCTTTACCTTTTATTGGATTAATCCTAGGTATTATCGGGATTATTTTGTCATCTAAAAGTATGAAGGAGATTGACCTTACAAGCGAAAAAGGAAAAGGTTTGGCTATTTCAGGTAAGGTTTGTAGTATCATAGGAATCTGTGTTCAAATTCTTTTAATTTTACTTACAGTTTTATCAATTGCATCAGTTTCACTATTAATGAATTCAGGGAATAATTAAGAAACTAAAATGTTTTCTCTTCAAGTTAATGAGGCTTGACTTCAATATGGAGTTGAGCCTTTTTCTTATAGAACTAACAGAGCAGTTTAGTTGAATAAGAAATTATATTTTTGGGATAATTATGATAATATCAAAAATAACAGTAATGGTTTAAAATGGAATAATATCCTTAGGTCACGAAGTTTCGTATGAATTCGCTTATAAAATGGGAGGTGATTTCTTGATACCAATAATTCTGTCAATAATAACAATAGGCATTCTTTGTTTTTCATGTTTCATTGTTGTTCAAAAAAGAAAACAAGCTGGTATAACGGGGATAAAAAGTGCATTATCATCTATTTGCTTATTTCTAATTGCTATAACCAGCCTTTTGGCTTATTGGTTAAATTTTATGGGAATATTAAGTTGGGCTATTATTATGATTTTGTTGATTTTAGGTGCTTATTTTACAAAGTATAGTGTTATACCTGTAAAAATTTAGGTCATCATGTATTGTGCTAGCTCTTCTTTTACACTCGAAGTCCATATTGTGTAGTAAGTTAATTGTTCTTATTGAATTAACAGATGCATTACTTTAAGAGAATCAGGCTGCTGTATGTAGTTCTTTTCATATTCAACTAACGGGGAGTTTTACTTGAAAATCATTGAGTTGCATAGGTAGCTCTTTTTTTCTTTATTGAACTACGAGGCAGGTTAGTTGAACAAGGAATTTGTTACATCACATATTGAAAAATCATCTCACGTATCAACTCCTTAAATTCATTCCGCTAACGCTACTGTTGACGCATTATGTGGAATTATTTTTAAACGAAGTTCGACATATTAAATAAAGGAGAGTTCATATGAAATTTACAAAGACCTTATTTATTTCATTGACAATGATTTTATTTATTTTAACAGGGTGTTCTAATGGGAAAGAAGTAAAAGGAGATTTATTAAAAGTTCAAGAGCGTATTGGTGATGAAAATAAATATGAAGACTTCAAAGAAATTACTGATAATAAACAAGTTCAAAAGGTGAAAGATATTATATTAAATAGAGATGATTGGGAAAATGCAAAAGTAGATTTGGAACGTCCTGCTGATTATAAGTTTGCATTTAAATCTAAAGATCCTAAAATATCGGATAAAGCAGTATTATATGAAATTTGGATAAGTTCAAATAAAGATACGGTGGAAGTTGTGGCAGGAAGTGAATATGTTCAACTAAACGAGGAAGATTCTACTGATTTATTAGAAATATTAACAGGAGAAAAGCTTTCCAACTTATGATTGGATAGCACGGATATTTAAAAAGAGTTTGAAATGAATTTTGAACTTTAAACTTTAATCCTTATTCAACTAACGGGGCAGGATAGTTGAATAAGAAGGTATATTTTAAAGACTGTCGAAATATTAAAGTCGTAAAGATTTAACGTTGTTCATCTAAGAATAAACGTTCCTAATTTAGTTATCATAAGGAGTGCTTAAATTGACTGTACATAGTAAATTTCCTAATTTAGAAACTGATAGATTGATTTTGCGGAATGTGGGAAATGAGGATATTGACTTTATTTATCGACACTTTAGCAACGAAAAAGTATGTGAATATTTATATGATGAAGAATTGTTTACGACTAGAAATGAAGCTACAGATTTTGTTGAATGGAATTCAAATCCTGAAGAAAAAGGATTTAATCGATGGATATTAGTCAAAAAAGATAATCAGCAGCAAATTGGAACGTGTGGATATGATTCTTGGGATAGAACGAACAATATAGCGGAGATAGGCTATGATTTATGGCACGAATATTGGGGACAGGGATATATGAAAGAGGGATTGAAAATTGCTATCGAAAGTGGCTTTAATAATATGGCTTTGAACAGAATTAACGCATTTGTAGCTTTGGAAAATAGCAATTCTACAAAATTATTAGAAAAGCTAGGATTTAAGAATGAAGGGGTTTACAGAGATAAGCATTTATTTAGAGGTAAGTATTATGACCACTACTCCTTTTCATTGTTAAAAAGAGACTGGAATCAATTCTAAGGTTAATTCAACAATTAGACTAACGATCCTTTTAGTATGTGAATGATTGCACTTAAGCTAACGGGTGCTTTAGTTGAAGATCTTGGAGCTATTCTTCAACTAAAGGGGATGTCTTAGGGGTTTCATTAAGAAGCTTTTAATTAGTTGCTGAACATAGTTAGGGATAAAAGTGAATCTTGTTGTAGAAACTACACATAGTTCAGATGTGCGCAGAACTGGAGGAAGAATACGAATGGAAAACTGTAAGGATAATGCTGTCCATTTTTTGCATTTTTGGAACTGTTTAAATAAATAATGAGTGAATGTCATTGTTCGCAAAATACCGATTTTGTGAACAATGAAATCAAGTGAACAGTTTAGCTCTTACAACTGAACAACAACAACTTTAATAGAAAGACACCAGGAACCAATAGCGGATTATGTAAAAGAATATAACTTATCAAAGAAATGAGCGGGTCTCAGCATTTAATTAACCTCATTTATAAAACGAATTCAAATCGATTTAAGTTATGTATAGATGAGGATTTTTATTTACTACAACATGAGGTGAAAATAAGTCTTTTTATTAATGGTAAATGGCAGTAGCGACGATGTAGCAAAATTCGTACACGTTCATTTACGAAGTAAACAAGATTAACAAAGGCTAGCAGATGTATACGCTGAAGTAGATACCTATTTAAAGGTTAAATCATGTTTTTAAACTAACCTGCAAAAGTTCTACATACAGGCGTTTGATCCTTCTTCTGTCAGCAACAATCTTTAAGTAGAGAGCCTTCATTGAACTTTATATACTTAACTTAATAATCTAAAACGCCCTCCAGCTTAATTTGTTGGAGGGCGTTTTTCTGTGATCTTCAACATTATTCATTTATTGAGGAGAGTGAAAAAATTATATTACAAACATCAGTTATGACAAACAGTACATCTGATTTATATGGCGTACTGCAATTCATACATAAACAATTCATTAACAAAGTTAATAAATTGACAATATTATTTAACTTTTAGATTAATGTTAATTGATGGATTAAGTATTACAAAATCCAAAGATAGATTGAAGCATATGGACAGTATGATACAAATGTTAAAAAGTATTGAATTTATTAATAAACCTTGATAATTTACGTTCATTAATAAAAATTTACAAATTGTTAATGATAAGGAATCATTATATTAACAAATAATGTAAAAATAAATGTTACAATAAACAGGCTATCAGATGTAATGAAAAACTGTGTCGGTAAAAACATCTAATTTAGGAGGATATTCTAATTGTCAAAAACTAAAGTATTGATTATCACTCAAAATTTTCATCCTGAAATTGGTAGCCACGCAAATAGAATGAATAATATTTTTCAATTACTACAGATAGATGGTTACGAGGTCTCTGTCTTGACTACAGAACCGTCTTATCCAAACAAACATCTTTATGAAGATGAGAAGTTTTGGAATAACAAATCGTTAAATGATCATGAGAATATTCATAGAGTACATGTTAAAAACAGAAAATATGCATTTAGTATGTTAAATAGATTAATCCACTATATTGAAATCTCATTAAAAATGCTCTTTTTTGTTTTATTTGATAAACAAAAATATGACGCAGTATTTGTTACATCACCAGCTATTTTTATGGCATTTGTTGGTGTCATAGCGAAAATTAAGTATAAATCAAAATTTATTTTAGACATTAGAGATCTTTGGCCTGAATCATTAAAAGGGGTTGGAGTCTTTAATAACAAGTGGATCATTAAGTTTTTTTCGATATTAGAAGTTTATTTATATAGAAAGGCAAACTACATCGTCATTAATAGTATTGGTTTTATGGATTATATAGTAAAAAAGTCAAAAGTAGATCGCAACAAAATCGTATTCATTCCGAACGCTGCTAGAGATTTTGAGGTAAATGTAGTAAACAAAAAAGATGACCAATTTAAAGTCATCTATACAGGAAATATTGGACTCGCTCAGGATGTAGAGTTCCTCAAAAAATTAGTTCAACACTTGAATCAACATCATATTTCGATCACTATCGTTGGCTATGGACAAAAGAAAAATGAGCTATTCAAATTTATTAGCGATAACAAATTGGCTAATGTAACAATCGAAAATCCGACTACTCGCCATGAGTGTTTAAAGTTAAATGCAAAACATGATGTGGGTGTACTTGCTTTAAATAATAAGGAAGTTTTTGATACAGTTTTACCAGGTAAATTAATCGATTATATGTCATCTGGATTGCCAGTTGTAGCAGCTGTTTCAGGATATTCAAAAAAGCTTATAGAACAGAATCGAACAGGCTTTGTTTCTGAAAATCGAGATGCTGCAGAAATAGTAGAATATATTTTGATGTTAAAAAATAATCCTGAAGTAAGACAAAAAATAGCGAATAATAGTATGAATTTGATTAAAAAACAGTTTTTATGGGAAAAAAATATAAAAAAATTAACATGTTTATTTGAAAGTGATTATAAATTCAGAGAAATAGATCCATTAAACAATAAAATAGATAGGGATTTAACATTATGAGTAAAAATGTATGTATGTTTGTTTGGAACAATTTTACTAATGATGCCAGAGTGCTGAGGGAATGTACCGCGTTATCAGAAGAGGGCTATAAAGTAGACCTTATTTGCATTCATGATCCAACTGATAAAAAGATGGAATTTGAAGACAAGAGAAATGAAAACTTTAATGTCTTTAGAGTACGGAGATACCCCATCCTCTTTACAATACTTCAAGCATGTCTCAGATTTTGTTTGAAGTATAAATTAGTAGGTGGAGTTGCAGCATTCATTTGGGTATTTATAGTTTATTATTTTCCTTTTGCGACTCTCTTAGTAACTTTTCTGGGATTGGTTCTTTTAAAGACAAAAGTTAAAACAGTGTTTATTAGAGGGAGTATAATTTGTCGAATGATTATTAGGGGGAGGAAGAAAAAGTATGATCTGTATCATTCCAACGACTTAAATACTTTGCCACAAGGTTTTATATGTTCCAAATGGCGACTGAAAAAGAAAGCACTTATTTACGATTCACATGAAGTTCAAACAAGTAGAACGGGCTACGATAGTCCAATTTATGGCATGATGGAACAGTTTTTTATTAAAAGAATTGATTCTATGATAGTAGAAAATCATACAAGAGCTAAATACAACGAAGACTTATATGGATTTTATCCGAATGTAGTGCATAATTATCCTTTTTTGCAGACAGTAGTTTTAAATGAAACAGTAAATCTTCATAAAATGCTTCAATTACCTGAAGATGAAAAGATTCTACTTTACCAAGGTGGAATTCAAGCGGGTAGGGGCTTGAAACAATTAATACAGGCCGTTCCAAAATTTAAGGAAGGAACACTTGTATTAATTGGAGACGGAAGAATAAAACCTGATTTGGTGAAAATGGTGAAGGAAATGAATCTTCAGGAGAAAGTAAGGTTTATACCAAAAGTACCACTTGCTGAATTACCGAAATATACAAAGAATGCTTATATCGGTTTTCAAGTTTTGAATAACACAAACTTTAATCATTACTCAGCTTCTTCAAATAAATTATTTGAATATATGATGGCAGGGGTACCAGTGGTCGCATGCGACTTTCCTGAAATCAAAAGGGTAATTGAGGGAGAAAATACAGGGATATGTATCGATTCTCATAATCCAAGTGCTATTGCTGATGCAGTGAATAGACTGATTGAGAATAGGGAATTACATAACCAATTGAGTGAAAATAGTTTAAGGGCTAGTAAAATTTATAATTGGGAAAGTGAAAAAGGATTGTTTCTAAATGTTTATACAAAAAGAATGTCGGCTTATTTTAAAGCGATGGAAACGACCATATCTCAATAAAAATAATAGGAGTGTTAATTTTGGACTTAAAAACAAATGACACATCTGAAGAGCTAGATCAACTAACGAAACGACTAATATATGAAAAACAGTCTAAAATAAGCATTTTTGAAGAGCTTTTAAGAATATACGAAAGTGAAGAAAAGTTGCTAACGTCGTATAAACAATTATCTGCCCAACATTATGCAATCAGTAATTCAAAACTAGCAAAAGTAACTTATGCATACTGGAGATTTTTGAAAAGAATTAAGCGAGGCAAAAAATATGAAAATAGCTAATTTGGATGAGCAAATCAATCAAATCAAATCGAGAAAAGAACTTATCGAGTATGCTATTAAAAAAGAAAAATATGAGATCAATCACTTATTAGAAAATAGCAAGTTACCAGATAATATATCCATGGAACCATTTTCTTTATTCAATGACGGAGAAGATACATCAATCAAAATGGATAAAGAAGAGTATTTATCTTATAGGGAAGAAGTTGCTGATTTCGAGTATTTTGAAAGTATAAAACCATTGCTTGAAATGATACCAGATAGCAACGGAAGTCGATATTACCAAAAGTATAAAGTAAATGTCGGAATCATTGCAGATGAGTTTTTATATCATTCCTACAAAGATGTAGCAAACTTTTATCCGATTACATTTTCTAATTACAAAGAGTATAAAAGTAAACTAGATTTCTTATTAATTGTTAGTACTTGGAAGGGCTTGGATAAGGCTTGGGAGGGTTTAGGGAATCCTTCATCACGAAAAAGAGATGAAGCACATAAAATAATACATTTTTTTAAAAAGAATAAAATTCAAACGGTGTTTTACTCTAAAGAAGATCCTGTTAATTATGAAGCATTCATTGGACTAGCAAGAAAGTGCGAGTATGTATTTACGACAGCAGTAGAGAAGATTGAAAGTTATCAAAAAGACTGTCGTCATAACAATATTTTTGTATTAGAGTTTGGTGTTAATCCACTCTATCATAATCCAATTGGAATAAAAAATATTCAAAAAAGTAGTGATGTTTTCTTTGCTGGATCGTGGCTTAACAAATATCCGGAAAGGCAAAAGGAAACAATTGAAATATTTGATGGAATAATCAAGGCTAATAGAAGATTAAAAATAGTCGATAGAAATTTTCAGCTAAATAAGCCTAACTACTTCTTTCCATCAAAATATTTACCATATTGTTCACCTGCTATAGATCATGAATATCTTCAAAAAATTCATAAATTATATGATTGGTCTATCAACTTAAATTCAATTAAATTTAGTGAAACAATGTTTGCAAATAGAATTTACGAACTACAAGCAATAGGAAATATTATTATCTCTAATTACAGTGTAGGGGTGAATGATAAGTTTCCGAACGTATTTCTCGTGAATGATCAGAACGAGTTAAAGGATATTCTGAATGGATTTACTAATGAAGAATTGTATAATCATCAGGTAGTGGGCATTAGAAATGTTATGTCTTCTCATACTACGTTTGAAAGATTTGATTATCTATTAGACTGTATTGGTTTTAACAGGCAGTTACATTCAAAGAAAGTACTGGTTGTCGCAAATTTGTTGAGTAATGATGTAATACGAGATTTTGAAAATCAAACGTATGAAGAAAAGTATTTAATAACTGAAGCTGAATTTAATGAAGAAATAAAACAAGACTATGATTTTATCGCTTTTTTTAATTCAAAATACAATTATCAAGAGTATTACCTAGAAGATATGATAAATGGATTTAAATATACGAATTCTGATTATATTGCAAAAAATAGTTATTATCATGGCAGCGAGCTTGTCGAAGGTGTTGAACATACTTATATCAATGAGATGAAAGATAAATATAAAACAGTGTTTTGGTCAGAAGTTTTCCAAACAAATGAATTGTTGAATATGAACCAAAAACAGATAAGAGAAAATGGCTATTGTATTGATCATTTTGAATTAAATACAGCATTTAAAAAAGATCAATTAGAAAGTGATGATAGAACGTATGAATTATCTGTCATTGTACCTGTTTTTAATAATGGAAAATACTTGTTAAACAAGTGTTTTAATAGTCTTAAAAGAAGTAGCATTTTCGAAAAGATGGAGATCATCATTATAGATGATGGTTCTTCAAAAAAAGAGACGATCGCTACAATTAATAGAATTGCTAGGGAACATCCTAACATCGGCACCTATTTCTATCATGAAGGGGGAAGTGGGAGTGCTTCAAGAGCTAGAAATAAGGGAGCGGAACTTGCTACTACCCAATATGTAACGTATTTAGATCCAGACAATGAAGCCGTTAATGATGGTTATGCCAAATTGTTAAATGTATTAAAAAAAGATAATGAATTAGATATAGCCATTGGAAATATGATTAAGCTAAATAATTCGAAAATCGGTAATTTTAAATATTTTGAAACTGTAATTAATGCTTGTCAGAGCAACATTATCAATTATCCTAAAAAACTATTAATGGATACCGATTTAAGGACACAAAGTATTCAGGCATTAGTAGTGAAAAGGGAAATTATCATTAACAACAATTTGAAAATGATTGAAAATGCAGGTGGACAAGATACATTGTTTTTCCAAGAACTACTATTGCATTCAAATAAAGGGGCTGTGATTGATAAGGATATACATATTTACTACGCAGCTGTGTCCGGATCTGTAACGAATACGGTAACGAAAGCGTTTTTTGAAAAGTATTATACATTGGAGAAAGAAAGACTACCATTTTTGATAAAAAACGACCTGTTGGATTTATATATGGAACGAAGGTTTAACTTCTACTTTAGAAATTGGTATCTTATTAGAATTAAAAAAATTAAGAATGAGGAACAACAAGAGGCTATTGATACGCTCTACAAAATTTATTCATTGTATAAAGATTTTATAATCCAAAAATCCATCGATATAGAAAAATTTGCTACTCTATATGAGAGAAGAAAATATAAAAAGATTTTCAAATATTTTTCTAATATGAATTGAAATGTTGAAATTATTTTGAAAGGAAGTGAGATGTAAAAGACAATTTTTACTCCGCAAAAGCGAATATAAATAGAAGGATTTTAATATCACTTTATTGCAATTGGTACATCATTAATCGATTGAACATACTACCATGAATATTGGAGGGAATATTGATGAAATTATGCACAATTGGCCTAGGGTATATCGGCTTGCCGACATCTATCATGTTTGCAAAGCACAATGTAGAAGTAGTAGGAGTAGATGTGAAGAAGGACGTAATAGATGCATTGAATAATGGTGAAATTCATATTGAAGAGCCTGGACTACAAACAGCACTTGATGAAGTCATTGCAATGGGTACTTTTAGAGCGTCAATTACTCCTGAATCGGCTGATGTGTTTATTATTGCTGTTCCTACACCTAATAATCAGGACTTATATAAATCTTGTGATTTGACCTATGTTATTAATGCAATAAAATCTATATTACCCTATTTAAAAAGAGGTAATATAATAATCGTTGAATCGACAATTGCTCCTCGTAGTATGGATGATGTTATCAAACCGTTAGTAGATCAAACAGGTTTTGTAATTGGAAAAGATATTTACCTAGTACACTGTCCTGAAAGAGTACTACCAGGTCAGATTTTTCATGAGTTAGTGTTTAATAATAGGATAGTTGGCGGAATTACTCCTGCATGCGAAGAAGCAGGGGCTATCGTTTATAGTACTTTCGTAAAAGGTGAAATTATTAAAACGGATGCGAGAACAGCGGAGATGTCTAAGTTAATGGAAAATACATTTAGAGATGTGAATATAGCGCTTGCAAATGAGTTGGCAAATGTATGTCATCGATTAGAGATAAATGTATTAGATGTTATTGAAATGGCCAATAAACATCCACGTGTCAATATACATACACCAGGTCCAGGTGTTGGGGGTCACTGCTTAGCTGTCGATCCATACTTTATCGTTGCAAAGGCACCAGAGATTGCTCAGTTAATAAAGTTATCTCGTACAATAAACACCTCTATGCCGCAATTTGTTGTAGAAAATGTCAATAAACTAATGAATAATGTCGAAGGAAAAGTGGTTACTATTTTAGGTCTCACATATAAAGGTAATGTAGATGACATTCGTGAAAGTCCAGCAATTGAAGTGTTCAAACAATTACAAGCAGAGCATAATTATGAAGTGCGAGCTTATGATCCACACGTTAAATTAGATTGGGTTATACAAGATTTAGAGCAAGCGGTAAAAGACTCTGATCTCATCGTTGTTTTATCAGATCATGATGAATTTAAGGAGTTTAGAGATCCTGATTTTTCCACTATGTCAAATATAAGGATTTTTGATACAAAAAATGTAGTCAAACGCGTTCCAAATTATGTTGAATATATTAATTATGGAAACCTTTATAACTATACTAAAAAGAAAGCTACTGCTGTATGAATTTTGTTCCACAGATATTAAAAGAACAAATTTCCCACTTTAATCTGATATTTCGATTAAGTTTATATGAAGAAAAAGGTAAGTATGCAATGCACTATTTAGGTGCTTTATGGCAACTATTAAATCCATTCATTCAAATTGGTGTATATTGGCTCATTTTTGGTCTAGGAATAAGAAAGGGTTCTCCTGTTGAGGGAACCCCATTTTTTCTATGGCTGATCATTGGATTAGTACCGTGGTTGTATATTAGTAGGACAATAACTCAAGCGTCAAATAGTGTTTATGCAAAAGTAAATTTAGTATCTAAAATGAACTTTCCTGTAAGCGTTCTGCCTACCATTAATATCGTTGGGAATTCAATCTCTTTCATACCTATGATTATCCTAACTCTTGGCATTGCTTTAGGATATGGTATTTTCTCTGGTATATATTTAATACAAATACTCTATTATTTAGTTTCCCTGTATGTCTTTCTGTTTGCATTGACACTGTTATTATCAACACTTACAACTATTATTCGAGATATTCAGATTATAATACAATCGATTGTTCGGTTAATGATGTATTTCTTACCAATCGTCTGGAATGTTCACAACTTCCCTGAATGGTTAGTCAGTATTTTGAAATTGAATCCTTTATTTTATATTATCGAAGGATTTAGGCATTCTCTCTTAGGAGGGGAATGGTTTTATGAGGATATTCCGTATACCATTTATTTTTGGAGTATAACTATCCTAATACTTACAATTGGATCTTATATACACTTGAAGTTTCGTGATAGATTTGTTGACTACTTATAGTCGGAGGAAAAGATATGAATCCGAAAATTCGATTTAAGAATGTGTCAAAAAGTTTCAGTTTATATAGTAAGCAATCTGAAAAACTATTTGATATTATTTCTCTAAAAAAAAATAGAGATCATTTTTTTGCACTTAGAAATATTAGTTTTGAGGTGAATGAAGGAGAAGCCATTGGTCTTATTGGATTAAATGGTTCTGGCAAATCTACTCTTTCAAATCTATTAGCGCAAGTAATACCTCCAAGTTTAGGTAAGGTCGACATAAATGGAGAAACATCACTAATTGCTATTTCTGTAGGATTAAATAATTCATTAACAGGCTTAGAAAACATTAAGCTAAAATGTTTGATGCACGGTTTAAGTAGCGCTGAAATTAATAAAATAAAATCAGCTATCATAGACTTTGCAGATATAGGGAAGTTTATTAACCAACCTGTTAAAAACTATTCTAGTGGTATGAAATCCCGTTTAGGTTTTGCAATATCAATTCATACAAATCCTGATATTCTAATTATAGATGAAGCATTATCAGTGGGAGATCAAACATTCTACAAGAAATGTTTGGATAAGATAAATGAATTTAAAAGCCAAGGGAAAACGATTATTTTTGTAAGTCACTCATTGTCCCAAATAGAGGCGTTTTGCGAAAGAGTGATGTGGATTCATTTTGGACAAATAAAAATGTTCGATGAAGCAAAAAAAGTAATTAGTGAATATAAAAAATTTATAAATTGGTTTAATTCCTTAAGTGAAAATCAAAAGAAGAAGAGTAGAAATGAAATGTTAGAAGAACAATACAAAGAAGTTTCTAACAGCCAAGCACAACTTGTGAAGAGTAAACGTGGAAAATCAAATTTGGCGATTGTTCTACAAATTTTAATATTGCTATTGATAGTGATTTCAAGCGCTACTTATATGTTTTAATCATGAAGTAAGGTCAAAAAAACCCGTCTAACCTAATAAGAGGATATATGTTCAGACATTGAACATATATCCTCTTATTTTTAAAAATTATAGTCCTTATTTAGGCGTTACATTTTTGTCAGGTAGAATATGAAACGCCCTTTTAATTATTTGGCTTTTTTAAGTTAATTCTTTTGTAGAGCTGTTTTATTTATAGAAACAAAAAGGAAAACGATATATATAAATCATCTGTTATTTGGTATTTAGGTAGTAAAATTATACTAGATTTTTAAAGTGTAATCATTCAAAATGAATATAGTAAAGATAAATAGGAAAAGGAGGCATGTTACATGAATGATTGGATGACTCGAAATAATGTGAAGGTAATGGGGCAGGGAGGGCAAACAATTATTTTTGCGCATGGGTTTGGTTGCGATCAAAGCATGTGGCAATATATTGCGCCTAAATTTGCAGAGAAATATCGTGTAGTTTTATTTGACTATATAGGGTCAGGAAATTCAGATATTACAGCGTACCAATCCGAAAAATACAGTACGCTTCAAGGTTATAAGCAGGATGTATTAGATATAATTGAAGAGATGGATCTTCAAAATATACTATTCATTGGCCATTCTGTTAGTTCGATGATTGGAATGCTGGCTGCGATTGAGCGACCGGATTATTTCGATAAGTTAATAATGATAGGACCATCCCCTTGTTATTTAAATGATACAGATGGTTATATTGGTGGCTTTGAACAAAAGGATATTAAAGAATTACTTACTATGATGGAGATGAATTTTGCAGGGTGGGCTAGCTATATGGCACCATTTGCTATGGACCAAACTAAAGATCCTAAGTTAACCTATGATTTGGAGAATAGCTTTGTCTCAACGAACCCGCGTGTTGCAAGAGAGTTCGCGGAAGTAACATTCTATTCAGATTACCGAGAAAGCTTACCATTATTGAAAGTACCAACCCTTATTATTCAATGCTCGAATGATAGCATTGTTCCAATTGAAGTAGGGCAGTATTTAAATAGGTGTATAGAAAATAGTACACTTCAAATTATTGAAGCTAAAGGGCACTATCCACATATAAGTCAGCCAGTAGAAACAACTAATATAATAGTAGATTATCTAATGAAATAATTTGTGTAGGGGAGTTCAATGATGGAGGTACGATTAAAAGAGGCACCTTGTGGGTTCATATCATTTGACCATAATGGATATATAAATGAGGTCAATAATACCTTCCTTGAATGGATGGGCTATAAGCAAGAAAATTTATTAGGGAAGCATATTGAATCGTTTTTGACGATGGCCAATAAACTGATTTTTCATTCTTATTTTTACCCTAATATTAATTTACACGGGTATGTAGAAGAGCTGTTCATTAACTTTGCAAACCATACTGGTGAGTCCATTCCTTATTTAATGAATGCTAGACGATTTCGGCAGGATGGTAATGATGTGATAGACTGCAGTTTAGTTCAAATGAAGAAGCGAATTGACTACGAATTAGAGTTGCGCACGACTAAAAAACAAATGGAAGAGGCTTATTTAGAAAAAAATCGTGCTTTAGCAAAACTAGAACAAATCTATCTTGAAATTGAAAAGAAACAGATTGAACTAATGGAAATCAATTCGGATTTAGTCAAAATATCAAATACAGATAAGCTTACTGGTATTTCCAACCGAAGATTCTTTCAGAAAAAACTAGAAGAGCAGATTGTGATGTACCGTACAGAAGAAAAGACGTTTTCTTTACTTATTATTGATATTGATCATTTCAAAAAAGTAAATGATACATATGGTCATCAAATTGGAGATATTGTACTTGCGAAATTAGCTAACATCCTAAAAATACAAGTACGAACAGATGATATTGTAGCTCGATTTGGTGGCGAAGAATTTACAATAATTCTTCCAGATACTAATGTTGAAGAAGCAATATTAATTGCTCAGAAGTTAAATAGAACTATTGAAGTATCAGAATGGACAGAGACCGGAAATTTAACAGTAAGTATCGGGTTAGCAACTTTTTCCGAGAATGATACAGAAGATTCTATCGTTAAAAAAGCAGATCAAGCGCTGTATGTTTCTAAGGTGAAAGGTCGAAATCGAGCTACTCATTTTAGAAACTTATAATTATATATTTAATCATATTAGTATAAAGTTCACTATACTGAATTGTAATTTAGTGTTTATGTCTATGGGTTCTTATTAAAATAGCTCCTCAATAAAAAGTTGATCAGCAGTAAACGACCAACTTTTTATTGAGGAGCTAAATTTTTTTCAGTTAGTAAAACAGTTTTGATTGAAGAACGTCTAATGCACGATTAATATCCTCTAAATTTTCTTCTGAAGCATGTTTTATACGATTTAGGAAGCGAGATTCAACTAACTTAAATGTCTCATTCATCATAGCTTCTCCTTCTTTTGAAAGAAGAATATATTGCTTCCGTCGATCTTTCGTATCACTTACTTTTTCGATTAGATTTTTTTCAATTAACTTTTTAAGTTCGCGACTTGTATTCGGCATTGATAAATGTAGGCAATCACTAATTTCACTTGGGGTAACAGGCTCCGTACTTACTGTAATAGATTCTAAAATGTTATATTGCACTGGCGTGATGGAATCTGATTTAGCATCTTTTGTTAATTCATGTGTCACACTATGAACGGAAGCTGTAAATGAAACCCATTTATTAAATAGAGCATTTTTGTCCATAAATTTCACCTCTTACTGTGAAGATAACAAAAATATTATCATATTACAATTATCATTTGACAACTAAAATGAGGTGGTGTATATTTTAGTTATCAAATGATAAGTGAAGAGGTGTATTATGAAAACATTAGTAATTTATACATATCCTAATCATAAAAGCTTGAACTATGCATTTTTACAAAAAGTTATTAAAGGAAGTAAAGAGAATCCTAACATCACAGAGTTACAGATTTTAGATTTATATGAAGAAGGTTTTGATCCTCTTCTAGTATTTAATGAGAATAAAAGAAGACGTGATATGTATCGTGATCCAACTTTAGAAAAATACCGTAATCAAATTACTTGGGCAGACAAAATTGTTTTTGTATATCCAATCTGGTGGGGGAGGCCTCCTGCGATGCTTATGGGATATATTGATCAATTATTTGCAGCAAATTTTGCTTATAGAGATAAAAAGGGATTGTTACCAGATGGTTTACTGAAAGGTAAGTCTGTTGTCTGTATTTCTACAATGAAGGGACCTGCAAAGTATCCACTTTTATGGTTGAATAATGCACATAAAGTATTGATGAAAAAAGCGTTATTTAATTTTGTAGGTATCAAAAAAGTAAAGTTTTTCGAATTTGGGAATATGGAAAGTCCAAAGGGAAGTCAAACAAAAAAGTTAGAAAAAGTTTATCGATATTTCAGAAAAGTAGAACAATAAGATTTTTCTGTTAGAGACAAATATTATCGGAAAAAGAAAGAAGCCGACTCAAAACAACAAATTTGAGCCGGCTTTAATTCTCTATTTAATTGCTTTTTTTCATTATAAAACTTAAATGTCTACCTGCTTGTTTATCCTGACGATACGAGAATCCTTCAGGGTTCATATAAGTACATGTCTGATCAATTGTAATTCGATCTGCGGGGATTCCAGCAAGTTCACATTGTTTTTTCACTGTTTGCTGATTATCAATGTGATACTTGTGTGTTTCATCATTAAAATAGATAAAATCATCTGCATAGTCTAGATTTTTGAATTTTACATATACATCAGCATCAACTTCAAATTTCTCTTGGCTTAGTGCAGTACCAATATGAATATGCAAATCATTTGGACTACAGTTTTCGACTTGTATTAAGTGATTAAAAACGTTTAAGGATATTTCTTTTACTGTACCTTGCCATCCTGAATGAATGACCCCGATAAGACCAGTGACTTCATTATAAAAAATCACAGGGACACAATCAGCAGTAAAGGAACATAATAATAGGTTCGGCTCATAAGTATACAGAGCATCTGTATCCGTAATAGCGGTATCAGTACAATCTGCACCACGGCCTTTATCAGAAATTGTCACCTTATGCAAATTCGAACTATGTGTTTGGTTGGCGCAGACGAATGCTTCTACCTCACAATTCAACGAAGTGGCTAATTTTCTACGATTCTCCATCACATTCTCTTGATTAACACATGCATGAAGAGCCATGTTGTTGCTTTCAAGTTCGGTTGCATCTTTTAGGGTTATTCCTGTAATTAATTTTTCGTTGTTTAAATATATGTTTGTTTTCATACTATCACCTCATTTTAATTTATATGAATCGTTTGATGATGTATATTATCCTTTGAAATTACCAATACATCAATGCTTCAGTTAGCTTTTTAAAATTTTGAACGTTAATTATTTCTGTAGTTAGAAAATTAAAGCCAAATTTTCCTTTTTCGTGTAATAACTATTTTGAGAGAATTCTATAAAATTTACTCCAATATTACTAAACTAACGATCTAATTAAAAAATCATAATTACTACGATATTTACAAAACAACATTGACTTTCGCTCTTCCTTCGATTAACTTTATTAAGTAGACCAATCGTTATAATTTTTATTTAGAGGTGATTCTTTGACTAATAAAAATCAATCACGTGAACGAATCTTAAAAGCAGCTACTCGACTATTCCATTTAAATGGCTATCATGCAACAGGTTTAAATCAGATCATTAAAGAATCAGGAGCTCCTAAAGGTTCTTTATATCACCACTTTCCAAATGGTAAAGAACAATTAGCTATTGAAGCAATTCAAATATCTGCTTCTCTTATTGCAGCTGAAATTAAAGAGCATCTTAATACAATAGCAGATCCTATTGAAGCCTTCCAACATCATATAGACGTTATTGCAAAACGTTTTGACAATATAGAAGATGCGGATAGCTTAACAACGGTGCCATTCGGTCTTATTGCATCTGAAACAGCTTTAGTAAATGAAAGTATGCGCATAGTTTGTGAAGATACATATCTATGCTGGGAAAAGTTATATAAAGAGAAGTTGTTGGCAAATGGATACAGTGATGAACAAGCAACAAATATTAGTACGACATTAAATGCCCTTATTGAGGGTGGGGTAACACTATCATTAACACAAAAATACGGTGGACCACTTTATCGTGTCGGACAAATGCTTCCATTATTACTGAAAAAGTAAGGAAGCTTTTCTTTATCAAAATTATATAGACTGGTCTATTTATTATAAAATTGAAAGGATGTTTATTTTGACAACATCTACACAAATGGAACAAGTAAGAAATCCGAAAGCAATGGCATTTGTATTAATGTTTGGTGCTTTTATCGGTTTATTTAGTGAGACTGCTTTAAATATGGCACTCACGAATATTATGGAGGATTTCTCTATATTAACAGCAACAGCACAATGGCTAACAACAGGTTATTTATTAACATTAGGAATTTTAGTACCTGTTTCTGTACTTCTAATTCAATGGTTTACAACTAAGCAATTAGTTGTTAGCTCTCTAATCTTTTCTATTATTGGTACAATTCTAGCAGCATTAGCTCCAAACTTTACTTTGTTATTGATTGGTCGTTTAATTCAAGCAATTGGTACCGGTATTTTATTACCGTTAATGATGAATGTCATACTATTAATTTTCCCTATTCATAAACGTGGCGCTGTAATGGGTTTAATGGGACTTGTTATTACTACAGCTCCTGCAATTGGTCCTACAGTTGCGGGGGTAATTGTTGATACATTGGATTGGACATTTATTTTTTGGGTTAGTCTAGTTCTTTATGCAGGGCTTATTGTTTTTGGATTGAAGAAAATTGACAATGTATCTCGTATTACGAAACCATCAATTGATGTACTTTCAATTTGTTTTTCGACGATTGGTTTTGGTGGATTAATTTATAGTCTCAGTTCGATTGCTGAAAAATCATTTTGGTCGACACAAGTATATATTCCATTCTTTATAGGGTTTATTGCACTTGTTCTATTTATCCTTCGTCAATTAAAGATGGAACAGCCTATGATTAATTTGCGAGTTTTTAAATATCCTATGTTTACACTAGGCACATTGTTATTATTTAGTGGAATGTTAATTATTTTATCTACTGCTATTTTATTACCAATTTATTTAAAAGGTACACTGCTATTAAGTGCAGCGTTAGCAGGACTTGTCTTATTACCTGGTAGTTTATTAAATGCATTACTGTCACCAATTGTCGGGAAATTATTTGACCAATTTGGAGCGAAGAAGTTTTTACCATTGGGTTATTTATTGACACTAACAGGCAGTATATTGTTTGCTATGACAATCTCTGCTGACACACCAATTTGGCAAATTATTTTGGCGAACATGATTTTATTTATGGGAATCTCTATGATTATTATGCCTGCACAAACAAATGGCTTAAATCAATTGCCCCGTAACCTTTATGCAGACGGATCAGCTGTTATGAACACATTACAACAAATTGCGGGTGCAACAGGAACAGCACTTGCGATAACATTGATGACTAGTGGTCAAAAAGGTTATATAGAGAACTTTCCAGATTCTTCACCAACGGAATTCCTATCTGCTGGTATCAAATATACTTTCTATTTTATAACAGCAATTTCTTTCATAGGTTTCATCTTATCTCTTTTTGTAAATCGTGAACGTGCAAAAGAGAGATAATGTGCAGTACTTAATATAATGACGACTTAAACTTATAGAAGATAATCGTATCTTTGCTGGTAAGTTTGTTCAATTAATTATTCATTTTGATGCATGATAAATATGAAAAAACTCCCTAATATCTTCATTTTTTACTAGAGGTTGGACAATAACTGGTGTAAACTTAATCAAGTGGAAGATCTTTTTCTGTGATTTGTTTGTGGTGAATGCATTTTACACAGAAAAAATCTTCCTTTTACTATGTGTTCATTTACATTAGATATTTTACGTCCTATTAGAAAAGTTAAAATATTAATAAAAGGAGTTTGTATGTTTAAGACTTATATACGTAATGATCAGAAATTATATTTTTTTACAATACTATTAGTAATAACGATTATGACCATGGGGGTTTTAATTAAGAATCACCTTATGGCAGATTTAGGTATTGGTTTTCTTTTTCATCTTTCAATTGTTGTGATTATTTCTGTTAGTTTACTTTTGTATCCGAAATATGGAACTCATAGTTTTAGAACAATTATTATTATTGAAGCATTTATCTATTTTTATACCATCTTCATTTTATATCCAGAGACTTGGTCTAACTTTATTTTCCTATGCTTTATACCCGCAGTAGCCATTATGTTTTTTGATTCTAAACTCTTTCATTTTTCTTTATTTATTAACTCTATATTAATTGCAATTACATTCGGCTTTATTGCGTTATTTGATCACGGTAATCTATATACCTATATAAAACAAGATTTAGTAGGTAATGTTTTTAACTATGTAGGTAGTCAAGCTCTCATATACTTTATATTCTATCTAACTAATCTACGTGTGAAAAAACAAGAATTATATTATGAACAAATAAAACAAGCAGAGCGTTTGAAAACAGCGGGACAATTAGCAGCTGCTGTTGCGCATGAAATTAGAAATCCAGTAACTGTTGTTAAAGGATTTTTACAGTTATATGAACAAGATTCTCAATTTAATGATGCAATAAAGAGCCAATTTACTTTAATGATTGATGAATTAAATACAGCTGAAAGTGTGGTTTCTCAATTTTTGTCTATCGCAAAGCCAGATGAAAATCTAAATATTGAATCAGTGAATTTAAAAGTTGTTCTTCAAAGTGTAACTGATCTTCTAAATTCATATGGGCTACTAAATAATAATAATATCAAATTAGAAATAAAAGAAGATTGTTACATAGCAGCTAACAAGATAGAGTTGAAACAATTACTGATAAATATAATAAAAAATGCAATAGAGGCTTCTGAGATTGGGGATTCTGTTATTGTAACTGGTGGAAAGAAAGAAGATATAGTAGAGATTCAAGTAATAGATCATGGGCATGGCATGTCTGACACGGAAATAGAGTGTCTTGGTACTCCTTTTTACTCTCTAAAAAGTAAAGGGACAGGTTTAGGCATGATGATTTGCTACAATATTGCAGCAAAGTATAAAGGGACAATTGAAATCCAAAGTGCAATAGATGAAGGAACTACTGTAACTATTTGTTTCCCATCGAGAAATTAAACAACTTTCTAGATTTTAAAGCACAACTAACCGTCATTTTGTTGGCGGTTTTTCTTTTGTTAAATAGCTTAACAATCTTTGATATTGCTGTTATTTAAGCTAATAGAAGAGAAGAAGTGTTAATCAAATTTCATTAAGGTTGTACAAATAGTTATTTTCGTAAATGAATGACAAGTAAACATGTTTTGCTACAGATGATTTGTATGAGAAAATGAATAATAAGTTATTAAACATGAATGTGAGTAGCGCATTAAGAAGCCTAGAAAGGAACGAAAGATGGATTTTTCAATGAATGAAAAAAAGATAAAGATTTTATGTGGAGAAGTCGCTTTTAAAAAGGGGAAATCTTATTATCAAGCTGGAAAAGTAAATCTTCATCCTTTTCAACAAGATGATTCGATAATTGAAGCTGGTGTAAAAGCGGGAGCTGATTTTGACGTCACAGTGAGATTAGATGCCGATGGAGAAATTGTAGCTCAGTGTAGTTGTCCAACAATAGGCTTTGTGAAAACTTACTGTCAGCATATTGCAGCTGTCCTACTTGCTATTGAAGAGAAGCAGCATGTTGAAAATGCCTTGACTACCAGAATGCTGGGCTTATTTGAAAATAAATTGAAGCAACCAAGTGGCCAGGGATTACATTTTGATAATAGACAGTCACTTAATGTTGAATTTACGTGCTTGCCAGTTTTACTTCCTAATATGGAGTATGTGTTTGGAATTGAGATAAGGGTAGGTTCTAATCTATTACATACCGTCTCGAAAGCAACGCAGTTTCTTCGTGAATTAGAGCTAAGAGATCCGTTTGAATATGCACAAGGATTGGTTTATAAACCTGTACTCCACAGCTTTCCAAGAAAATCCGATGATGTCCTTCAATTTTTGATAAGGAGTCAACGTGTAAAAAGTAATTTTGATATACAAGATGATTTGGTTTTAATTTCTGCAACTGATTGGGAGCAGTTGCTTCCTTTATTAACTGCTGCACCTGCAGTACGATTCATGCAAGGGGATAATATTTATAATGGGGTACAAATTGGACAAGATCTTCCTTTAAGTTTTGAATTTGACGAAGCTAATACAGTAGACTACCATCTTAATGTTAAAGGTCTTGAAAAGATAAAAGTTTTAAAAGCTTATGGCTATGCTTTTTCAGAAGGCTTATTATACAAACTACCTCAAGAAGATTGTCAGCGATTAGCAGAATTAAAAGACATGTTGGATCAGTCTGGAAAGCACCAACTCATTATTTCAGAAAATCAAATCGATCACTTTATGAGAAACGTCATACCTGGCTTGATGAAACTTGGACAGGTTATTATTGCAGAATCTGTATCAAAAAGAATAGGGGAAACCCCACTTCGAGCCAAGTTATTTCTTGACCGCGTAAGACATAGATTGCTTGCAGGTTTGGAGTTCCATTATGATCAAGTCGTTATTAACCCTTGTGAAGAAACGGAACAACCCTTTCCACATTTTCCAGGGATTAAGCGTCAGCGAACAAAAGAAGAACAAATTATCAAGCTACTACTTGAAAGCTCCTTTACTCAAACGTCTGGTGGATTTTACTTATATGATGAAGAAGCAGAGTATCAATTTTTGCATCATAACATTGCGGAATTAGAAAAATTAGTTCAAATTTATGCTACTACTTCAGTGAAAATGCGGATTCATAAAGGGTATACGGGTCCAAGGATAAAAGTTGAGGTAGGAGAAAGAACTGATTGGGTTGCATTCCAATTCGATATCAAGGGCATTTCGGAAGCAGAAATTCAAGAGATACTCACATCATTGGAGGAAAAACGAAAGTATTACCGAATTCCAAATGGCACGTTAGTATCATTGGAAACACCGGAATTTTTAGCACTATACCAAGTTGTAAGTGATTTGGAACTATCCGCAAGAGATATCATTGGGGAAGAAATTAGAATCCCGTTGATTAAAGGAATGCAATTAATCGATTCATTGGACCAAGGTGATTTAATCGATCCGGGTGAAAATTTCACTAACCTATTGAAAAACTTAAAGAATCCAGAAAAGGTAGAAAATGCAGCGCCTAGTACTTTGACGAAAGTACTTCGCGATTATCAAAAAGTTGGTTTCAGTTGGTTCAAAATGCTCGCCAAATATAAATTCGGTGGTATTCTTGCGGACGATATGGGGCTAGGAAAGACACTACAAAGCATTGCTTACATTGAATCAGTGCTACCTGATGTTCGTGCACGAAAACTGCCGATTTTAATCATTGCACCTTCGTCTCTCATCTATAATTGGAAGAATGAGTTGGAAAAGTTTACGCCTCATATAAAAGTACAAATTATCGATGGCAACAAAGCGACAAGAGTATCCTTGTGGAATAAGTCTATTGGTGCCGATGTAATCATCACTTCGTATCCTTCATTACGAATGGATGTATCACTTTACCGCAAAGAGAAATTTCATACACTATTCTTGGATGAGGCGCAAACCTTTAAAAATCCAGTTACAAAGACTGCTAAATCGGTGAAAATGATTCAGGCAGATTATCGGTTTGCACTAACGGGAACGCCAATAGAGAACTCTTTGGATGAACTGTGGTCAATATTCCATGTCGTATTCCCAGAGTTATTGCCAAATCGAAGAGCCTTTAGCGAATTAAGTCGAGAAAATGTAGCAAAAAGAGTACGTCCATTTATCTTAAGACGTTTGAAAAAAGAGGTTTTGAAAGAGTTGCCAAATAAAATTGAAACTATGCAATTCTCAGAGTTACAAGAGGAGCAAAAAATATTATATGCCGCTTATTTGGCCGAATTGAAAAATGAAGCTTTGAAGCATTTAAGGAATGGCAGTTTTCAAAAAAATCGCATAAAATTTTTATCAGGTCTGACCAGACTGCGTCAAATATGTTGTCATCCTGCATTATTCGTTGATGATTATACAGGAGGATCGGCAAAATTCGAACAATTGAAGGGGATTATTGAAGAATGCCGTAATTCAGGCAGACGTGTGCTGATCTTTTCACAGTTTACTCAAATGCACAGCATTATCAGGCACCATTTAGCCTACAAGAGTATACCTTATTTTTACTTAGATGGACAAACGCCTCCGGAAGACCGCGTAGAATTATGTGAGCGATTTAATAAGGGCGAAGGTAATATATTTCTTATTTCCTTAAAAGCTGGAGGCACTGGTTTAAATTTGACTGGTGCTGATACAGTAATACTTTATGATCTTTGGTGGAATCCTGCAGTCGAACAACAGGCTGCAGACCGAGCACATCGTATGGGTCAAACAAATGAAGTACATGTAATCCGTCTGGTAGCAAAAGGAACAATAGAAGAGAAAATATACGAGCTTCAACAAAAAAAGAAGCATCTAATTGACGAAGTAATTCAGTCGGGCGAAGATTCCTTGACCTCTATGACAGAACAAGATATACGAGAGATTTTGACGATTGAATAGATGTATCTGAAGGAATTATAGAAAACAAATCCTCCAAATTCTGAGCGAATTGGAGGATTTGTTTGTGTTAATTGGATTGCGTAAATATACGGTGTAGCCACAATCATAAAGATGACTATACTGCCACAAGAATATAATCATTTACTTTGAAATTACAAATAAACCACCGCAGTGAGAAATGCTTTGGAATTCACATTTAGCTACATCAAGTAATGAAGTTTTTATTTCGTCATAAACAAAATAAAACTCATCATCATCCCAATAGCTAATACTATCTTTTCGGCAATTTTCAAGATTTGCTCGTGTTTGAAAAGCAATATCGCCTATTAATATTTTTCCATTCTCAGACAGCAAAGATAGTAAGCTCTTAATGAAAACTACTTTTTCATCATCTGTTAGGTGGTGTAATGTATACGTACTTACAATAAAGTCATATTCATTACCTTGTAATTGTTCAGGTAAACCATTTGAAATATCCCACTCCATCAAATTAGCTAGTGGCATCTTAGATTGGGCTATTTCGATCATCTTCGCAGAAAAGTCTAATCCATCTATGTGATGATCATTTTCGTACAGTTTATTTGTTAAAACACCTGTCCCGAACCCTATATCTAACACTTTTGCTTCTTTTATCTGCATTATTTCATTAAAGATAGCACTTAATATATTTTTATATCCTGCAAATGGATACAAATTATTATCTTCACTTACTTGTACTGTTTGATCATAATCATTTGCCCACAAATCGAATCCTTGTTTATTTAGCATGATGCTCCTCCTATAATGTGAACGAGCTTTCAAGCATGCTTATATTATTTAATGCTTGATCAGTCGCCCATCAGTTCTCCTAAGTTCTTATGATATTGAATAGTTGTAATGTTTTTCATCATAACCCCCACCTTTCTTAGTTGAGATAATATTACCATAATTCAGAATCTTTTAATACCATATTTTAGTATAAAGATAATAAAGGAATAAAAACAAAATACTGTACGATTTTTCTAGATAAAAAATTCCCCTCACGCTATCTCTTACCACATGCTTTTACAGTAGGCTGAGAAAAGTCGTTTTTAAGTTTAGCAACCTTTTGAAATACCAGAAAAACACTAGATCAAGAAGGTCTTTCACCAAATTATAGAATTGGTGAAAGGCCTTTTTCTTTAAATAATTCGATAACTCCGTTGACAAATATTACTTATTTATTTAGTATTTTCATAAATTGGTTATAACCAGTTTAGAGGGAAATGAAATTAGTTCCAAGGAATAGGGGCGATAAATGATAAAACTATAATATCGTTAAAGAAATTTTGTCGTTATGAACATGTATTAACTTGAACCGGGTTTAAGGATTGAAATAATACTTTGTGAAAAAAAGAGGGAGGATGATCCGTTTAATCTAGATTGATCAAAAAGTAGTCGCATTCTATCACTTATTTTAAAGGAGGAATTGTGAGGATGAAGAAGAAATTTATTGTGAAATGTCTTTTATCTATGATTTTGATTTCACCGTTAGTAGTTGATCAAGTTCAAGCAGAGGTTTTGGATAAAGAGCCGAATGTCAAAAGACAATGGAAGCTAAAATACCAAGAGAAACTTAATAAAGAGTTACCAACTGATGGAGCAGATTGGGTTCTTGATAGTTATGGTAATGATAGTCCTTGGCATGTAGACCATCTTGACGATGATGGTGACTTTTTTAAAATCAAAGGAGGAGATGATTTTTTTAAGCAGCTTAACAGTTTTAATTTATTACGAAAACAAATGCAGTTTGGAAAAGATGGCTGGCTAACTGCAGAGTTTGCGGTTAGGGACTACGATAAAGATGGGATACCAGACACCGAGGCAACATTAAGAAATGTTGAATTAAAAAAAGGCGACCATGCTGCTGAATTAAAGACTAGCTTTGATTCAGGTCTTATTATTCGCTCTACTGAAGTTCTACCATCTGAATACAGAGTGGAATATGTGTTAAGGAATATAGACTTTGGTGGAAAAAGAAATGACAGTTTTTATTACGATGATAAGTTTAATGGATATACAATGGATCAGCGTAAATCAAATCATCCATGGAAAAGAAGTGGAGAATTTACTGGGGATTCCAATCATACCAATAAGAACTTTGGAGATATAACAAATGAAAACGGTTACTATTTCTTGTCAATTATGGACTATGAAAAACCGGCACCCCACAATAATGTTTTTATTCACAACCATAGAAAAGTAGGCATGGATGCGTACAATACAAATGCAACATGGGCTAGTGCATATGCAACGTGTAATCCTGCTACTGGAGAATTATATAAACAACTTGGTGATAAAAGTTCAAATAATGCAATAAACGGCCTTTTCTTTGCAGGAGATACGTTTAGAGATCCATCGATGGGTTATAATTCATTTTTGTTTGAAACCGAGTGTGGTTCCCTATCTGACACTGATACAGAGTACTCTATTATTTCCAATGCTGAAATCCAACCTGAGCTAATGCCTGAGGAAAGTTATAAATTCGCTATCGAGCGAAATAAAACAGGTTATGTTATGGAAATGACAGGAAACTTTAAATATATTGGAAAAAAAACATTAAGATATGAACGTGAATTTATTCAAGATGGTAGACCAATCTGGCATTATAATAACACCCCAGAAGAATATGACGGACAATTTAATTCGACACTCACTTTTACGGGACCACATGGCAGCTACTCTGTAGAACAATGGCCCGAAGGTTCTGCATACCCAGATAACTTTGTTATTGGAATTCCGCATATCAATTATTATGAAGGATCTGCTGTAATCGATGAAATAAAACTCTTTGTCCCAAAAGCCAACCCTAAGTAACATTCTTTAATTGAATTAGCAGGATCTATAATTTGGGTTTTAATCTGCAATTTATATCGTGATGTTTCTCATACATTCTTTATAGAGTTTCAATTTAAACCTCTTTACATTGTCAGAATACTTTGATAATATGAAAATATCAAGTGGTTATAACCAGGTCGATGTATAAAACGATCTGGTTATTTTCAAGAGTCGTATAGCAAGGAGCTGTCAAGAAATATGGATAAGAACAGTAAAGTGCCACTTTATTTGCAACTCATGGAGGTGCTAATCAAGAAGATTGAAGGAAAAGAATATGTTGAGAATGAGCAACTGCCTTCAGAGCGCGAGCTTTGTGAAATTTATAAATTAAGCCGGATAACGGTAAGGCAAGCACTTCAAGATTTAGAACGAGAAGGATATATCTACAAATTACATGGGGTAGGAACCTTTGTAGCATCGAAATCATATAATCAAAATTTAGTTAAATTATATAGTTTTACCAATGAAATGGAGAAGTTAGGGAAGAAGCCTACGACAGAAGTGTTATCTTTTAATGTATTTGCGATTGATGATCGATTAGCTAAAAAAATGAATTTATATCCGTTAGAAGAAGTATATAAAATCGTACGATTGCGATTTGCGGATGGTGAACCACTGATGCACGAAACATCTTATTTGCCTAAAAAAATATTTCCGAATTTAACTGAAAATGATTTAAATGAAAGATCGATGTATGAGATATTTCATCAGGATTATCAAATTGGGGTCACAAAAGCAACAGAAAGACTATCGGCAACACTTATTCAAGAACAAGAAGCTAAACACTTAAAGGTTAAAGGTAATCAACCTGGAATGCTGATTAAGCGATATGCATACCACCATGAAGAATTGATTGGGTATAACATAAGTGTGGCACTTGGGGATAAATTCTCGTACACCGTAGAATTAACGTAAAGAAAAGTCTATTAAAAACTAAAAATTCAAGTTAGTCCAATATAGATTTTTCATTTCAAAACAGTGGTTATGACAACATAACCACTCTACAGTTTAAACTATGTATTTAAAATAAGTAGGATGAATATTTTAATTTTGATCAAAAAAATTTCAAGGAAAATGAAAGCGCTTCAATTAGGTGGTGATGTCTACCAACAATCTTAACTAAAAGGGAATGATATTATGCTGAAAAATATGCTGACGAAAGAAACAGTCGTAGTAGAGGATACATGTGATACATGGCAAAATGCGGTACTAAAAGCCGGAGAGTTATTGAAAAATACAGGGGCCATTGAGGAAAGTTATATTGCTGCGATGGCAGAGTCCGTTGAGAAGAACGGTCCGTATATGGTTATCGCACCTGGAATTGCCTTGCTTCATGCAAGACCCGAAGATGGTGTGAATGAGGCATGCATGAGTTTACAGGTACTAAAAAATGGAGTTTCTTTCGGTCATAAAGAAAGAGATCCGGTAACTTTAGCTTTTGCATTTGGTGCGGTAGATGCACAATTGCATCTACAAGCATTACAGCAGTTAATGGAATTATTTAATGATGAGGATCGATTAACGAAACTTAAAAATTGTGAAAATGTTGAAGAGGCATTAGTACTTCTAAATGAATTATAAACTAGTGAAAAGGGTGAGGTAAAATGATGGCATTAAACTATATTGAGCAAATTGAAGAGATTATTAAACGAGTGAAGGCTACTCAAATGGATGCAATTAATGAGGCATCCCTATTAATCAAGGAGGCAATCAAAAACGATAGATTGATACACATTTTTGGCTGCGGACATTCCCAAATGTATGCGGAAGAAGTTTTTTATAGAGCCGGTGGTCTAGTAGCTGTTAACGCAATACTTGAGCCCGCTTTATCTTTAAGACCTGAAGCGACAAAAAGTACTTGGTTCGAAAGATTGGACGGCTATGCCAAAAAGATTCTTGATAGTGAAGAGACGGAAAAAGGCGATGTCATTATCATAGCATCTACGTCAGGCAGAAATTCTGTTCCAATTGAGATGGCGCTAGAAGCAAAGGAAAAGGGATTAAAGGTCATTGCGTTAACTTCAAATGAATTTACCAATGACGTTACCTCTAGACATGCTTCAGGGAAAAAATTAATCGATATCGCGGATGTCATACTAGATAATTGTGGCGTTAGTGGAGATGCAGTTATCGAAGTAGAGGGATTTGCAACAAAGTTTGGTCCAACATCTTCTGTCATTGGGTTTATGATCTTGCAAAGTATTATCGCACAAACTATTAGCAGTCTAGTGGAAGAAGGAGAAGAGCCAAGTGTATGGGTAAGCTCAAATTTAGACAAGGGAGATGACATTAATAAAGAACATATTAAAAAATACAAAAGCCGAGTGAAATGTCTATAAAACTTGAAAAATAGGAGGAGAATAGTTATGAAAATATATACAGTTTGTGGGATGGGTTTTGGAACAAGTCTAATGGTGAAAATGACAATTGATGATATTTTAAAAGAAATTGGTAAAAAAGCAGAAGTTGAGGCAATCGATATGGGTTCAGCTAAAGGCTTGAGTGCAGATTTATTTGTTACGTCGAATGATATGAAAGGGTCGTTCCCAAGTATGGATGCCCCAGTAATTTATTTAAACAATATGGTGGATAAAGCAGAAATTAAGGAAAAGATTAAATGCTTTTTTGAAGCGTAAAAATAGTTAATGAGCTGACATGCAAGAAGACTGAGTAACGATCAAAAAGGAAGTGGGGGGATGTATATGCTAGAATTCATAATTCAATTATTGACAACTCCAGCGATTATGCTTGGACTAGTAGCCCTAATCGGTCTATTAATTCAACGCAAGGCATTTGGCGATGTTATTAAAGGAACTTTTAAAACGATTTTAGGTATCCTTATTTTAAGCGCTGGGGCGGGTATTATTGTTGATTATATTACACCGTTTAGTGAAATGTTTACTAAAGCTTTTAATTTGACGGGAGTTGTACCTTTTGATGAAGCAGTAATAGGTGCTCTATCAGAAAATGTTAATGAAATAGCACGTAATACATCTTTAATTTTGGCATTTGGATTCGTTGTAAATATTATTCTAGCAAGGTTTTCACCATTTAAATATATCTATTTGACAGGACACATGCTTTGGATTATGTCGGGAGCATTAGCGTGGGCGTTTTATGATCTAGGGTACTCTACTACAGAAGCTGTATTATGGGGTTCTTTAATTCAAGGATTAGTTTTAGTCTTATTCCCAGCTCTAGCACAGCCAATTATGAGAAAAGTTACCGGTAATAATGAAATTGCATATGGGCACTTAACGACAAGTGGTGTTGTTTTATCTGCTTATGTAGGAAAAGTATTTGGAAATGCTTCGAAAGATTCTGAGGAAGTTAAAATGCCGAAAGGTCTTGAAATGTTTAAAGACACAGCGATTTCAATTTCAGCCGTGATGTTAATTTTATATCTAATCACAACTCTTGTGGCTGGCCCTGAATTTGTCAGTACATTAAGTGGGGAGCAGAATTGGTTAGTGTTCTCTATAATTCAGGCTTTTGGCTTTACTGCTGGAGTTCTAGTATTACTTCAGGGAGTCAGAATGTTCTTGGGAGAAATCGTACCGGCATTCCGAGGAGTTGCAGTTAAATTGGTTCCGGGCGCTAAGCCGGCTCTTGATGTGCCTGTAATTTTTGGATTTGCTCCAACAGCTTTAATGCTCGGTTTTGTCTTTTCCGTAATCGGTATGATTATAGGAATGTTTGTATCGAAAGCATTTGGTACAGTTATTCCTTTACCATCTATTATAGGTGGATTCTTCACAGGAGGAGCAGCAGGTATATTCGGAAATGCACTAGGAGGAAGACGTGGGGCTATGGTCTCTGGTGTAGTTTACGGTTTAGTATTAACTATTCCTGTAGCATTGTTCTATCCGTTATTTGGACTAGAGGAATATGGAATCACCGGTATTGCCCTTCTAGTGCCAGATGGAATTATAGTACTCACATTGCTTAAGATATTCTCAGATCTGAATATCATTCCTGTCGTTGTAATCGTATCCATCCTAGGCGTGCTAGCAACAGGATTAATAAAAAAGAAAAAGAAGCAAGAAAGTGAAGTAGAAAAATTTGCTTAACTAAGAGTGCAAATTGTAGGTCATGTCGGGCTGGCAGTTCAAATTGGTAATTTGGAAATTAAACTAGTTAATTTTAAAAATAGATAGCAGAAAAAATGACGTATTATATTACTGCCGATCGATTTCTACTTGAAAATGTAGAACGAACAATGGGGTTTTCGGGGATTTTAGAGATGAAGTCCCCGAAAACTCGGAAGTGAAGGATTGTCAGGATTGATGATAGTGCCAGGTTTATTCGACACCTATATTCATGGAATCAAAGGGCATGACGTCATTTGAAAGATTTCCAATACAATGCTTCAACTTGTCGTCACGCGTTTCTTACCTACTACATTTACTTCAAAACGGCAATCAATTGGATTGTCAATGTTGCTAACAGCGGATTGCCAGGAGCTCAGTCGGAAGGAATGTTTTTAGAAGGATCATGCTTCAATGAGAAGCATAAAGGTTCACAAAATGCGGGGTACTTTAAGGATCCTAATGAAGCTGAATTTATAAGATGGAAAGAGCTCGCGAACGGAAAAATTGCGAAAATCGCATTAGCCTCACAGCGAGAACACGCAGGGAGTTTATTTAAGAAGTCGAGGAAAAGACAGGATCTATCAATATTCAAAAAATAAACTGGAGTTTAAGTGAAATCCAACTAGAAAAGTTAGGTTGATCATTAATATAGTCTCTCTATTAAATAGCATGCGTATGATTTGATTTTATTGGAAAATATTCGGATTACTCAATAAAGGAGTTTGAAAAGCATGATTGAAAAAAACTTTAACGTAATAGATAAAGCAGGTATTCACGCACGTCCGGCATCTGTATTGGTTAGTGTAGCAAGTGATTATGAATCAGAAATAAAAATAATTTATAAAGAAAAAACGGTAAATTTAAAATCCATTTTGAGTGTGATGGCTCTTGGAATTCCATTTGGCGAGGAGTTTAAAATTAATGCTGAAGGATTAGACGAAGAAGAAGCATTAAATAAACTAGAAGAAACATTGGAAAAGGAAGGATTAGTAAACGCATGAACTTACAAGGAATCGCGGCATCAAGCGGCATTGCAATTGCAAAAGCATATCTTCTAGTTGAGCCAGATTTATCATTCAATAAAAAAAAGATTGAAGATAGTGGAAAAGAAATTGAACGTTTTCGGTCCTCAATATCTTTCACCAAAAGTGAATTAAAAGAAATTCGCACGGTTGCAAAAAATGAGTTTGGAGCAGCAGAGGCAGCGATATTTGATGCGCACATGTTAGTGTTAAATGATCCGGAGTTAATCACACCGATTGAAGAAAAAATTAACACAGAGAATGTAAATGCTGAATATGCGCTTAAAGAAACAACGGATATGTTCATTGCAATGTTTAAAGGAATTGATAATGAATATATGCAAGAACGGGCGGGGGATATTCGGGATGTAACCAAACGAATTATGTCGCATTTGCTTGGTGTAAAAGTTGTGAATCCAAGTACTATTTCTGAAGAAGTCATCATTATAGCAGAAGATTTAACACCTTCAGAAACAGCCCAATTAAATCGTAAGTATGTTAAAGGATTTGCGACAAAAATAGGTGGGAGAACTTCTCATTCCGCAATTATGGCTCGTTCACTGGAAATACCAGCAGTCGTTGGAACGAAAGAATTAACACAGCATATCCAAGATGGTGACATGGTCATCGTGGATGGATTAAATGGAATCGTGCAGATTAATCCTACTTCCGAACAAATTGCCACATATGAAATGAAACATCAAAAGCACAAGGAACAAAAAGCAGAATGGGCGAAGTTAGTAAATGAAAAAACGGCTACTGCCGATCATCACCATGTGGAAATAGCTGCAAATATCGGTAACCCGGAAGATTTAGCCGGAGTTTTTTCAAATGGCGGAGAAGGTATAGGTTTATATCGAACGGAATTTCTATATATGGATAAAGGTCAATTGCCTACTGAGGATGAACAGTTTGAGGCATATAAAAGTGTTCTTCAAGGAATGGGAAATAAGCCGGTTGTTGTGCGTACACTAGATATTGGCGGGGATAAAGAGCTTCCATATTTGAATCTACCTAAAGAAATGAATCCATTTTTAGGTTTCAGGGCGATACGTTTATGTTTGGAAGAGAAGCAAATATTTCGTACACAATTAAGAGCTCTTTTACGAGCGAGTTCATTTGGAAACTTGAAGATTATGTTTCCCATGATTGCAACGCTAGATGAATTTCGCCAAGCAAAAGATATTTTAGAAAAAGAGAAACAGACACTCTTGGAAAATGGAACAGCAGTTGCCGAGGGGATTGAAATCGGCATCATGGTAGAAATTCCTTCAACTGCCATACTAGCAGATCAGTTTGCGAAAGAAGTTGATTTTTTTAGTATTGGAACAAATGACTTAATTCAATATACGATGGCAGCAGATCGTATGAATGAACGTGTTTCCTACTTGTATCAGCCCTATAATCCAGCAATCTTACGCCTAGTCAAGATGGTGATTGATGCTTCACATCGTGAAGGGAAATGGACAGGAATGTGCGGAGAAATGGCTGGAGACGAAATTGCCATTCCGATATTGTTAGGTTTGGGATTGGATGAATTCTCAATGAGTGCTTCGTCGATTCTAAAAGCACGTACACAAATCAGTCAATTGAAAAAAAGTGATATGGTGGAACTTGCAAATGAAGCACTTCAGCTTAGAACAAATGAAGAAGTTGCCCGAGCTGTAAGAGCTCGTTGTTAGTAATATTGTTGCGGTTAAAATTCTTAGTCTAAGGTGCCTATTACATTGGTTTTATTAACAATAAATAGTGAAACATTCATATCCGGGCATAGGCACCCATCACATACATTAATACATAGCATTTTCAGTAAATACTGCCACGTGCAGTATTTTTTTTGCTCTATTTTAATAGATGGTTCTACGTTTTTAAAAGTACGTGCCAATGTATTGTGTACTTCCAACCTCGAGGACTGATTAGCGAGTATAACCTGTGACCAGCCTGAACAATAAGAAGAAGACTCATCTGAAAATAGCGCTTTTAAAGCAGTTATGCGTGATATACTTTTCTTTCGTTCAGCCCCCCAAAAAAGTTATTGATGAAATGGCGACTTTATATAGTAATGTGAATAGAAAAGGGTAACCATGAAATTGGTTACCCTAAAAACAGTTAATTTTTTTCTGGAGAGAATGTTTTACAATCCGTTTCTTCACTATTGGATGCTTGGTTACCTTTTTGACTTACTACATAAATTGCTTCAGCAGTACATTTGTTTCCAGACCCCCAAAATGTACAGTTATTCACTTCGCAAAGAACCTGTTGAGTCATAGTATCACACCTCCTCTTTCGTTTATCTTTAACAAAAATGAAGTGATTAATACTTGATTTAGGAAAGCTCAGCAAAAACTATTTCTTCACTACGGAGTTTATAGACGCTCATTCTTTTAGTGTTAGAGCCCCATAAAGTGGTGAAAAGAGGATCGTATGTTTTACATAGATCCATGTATGACCAATGAGAAAAAATAATACTATTGAGTGTATTTAACTCTACTGAGATGGCTTATTTAGAAGTTTCTTGAAGTTCAATTTTAAGCACTTTTTCAGTATGGGTATTATACTCAATTCTTACAAAAACGCCGAACTCTCTGTTGCCTTCTTTTAACCATAATTTAAATTTTTCAGTCGTTGTATCCTTTTTCGTTTCTCTACCTTGATGGAGGTAATCAATTATTTTTGCATTGGGATATTTTGAATTTGTCTCTATTAAAGCAAGCTTTCCCCATTTAACGTATGCAGGAATCTCTTGTTGAGCATAAGCGTTTGTTGGTATATGTAGTGATGTTGAATTGGCTATAATAAAAATTCCAAGTGCAATGAATGTTTTTCGCATAATTGACCATCTCCTTTTCATATAGAATGAGTTATTTGATTAAATTCATTCTCTACGAACTAATCTTTTTAAAAAAACCTAACTACAGAATTTAGACAACTAATAAAAGACTATTACTATGTTAAAATGAAAGTAAAATATAGAAAGATATAAAAATACATAAAAACTAGTGAATTTAAGTAATAATAGTTGACTATAACTTAGTAATCTTATAGGATTTAATTGACTCGTGATTCAGTCGAGCGAGTTGACTAACATTCAAACACAAGATAAGCGCAAACAAGAACGAAACAACATTAACTTTCGATTGCTTTAGAAATGATTGCTATTGAAATATTGAACGATTGACGTTTAGCAATTTTACATACAATTTCAATTGGATATAGAGTAGAAAAGCTTCTGTTCAAGATGCATTCATATCATCAAGAAATCTTTTTGAACAACTTTGCAATTTATAGTGAAAAATCGATATTTTATGGGAATCCTACTTAAAGGAATACATTCTCAGCTGATTTTTCAACAGAAAGTGGACAAGATATAGTAAGATCCGAGAAGCTTTTGCAAGTAATAAGATATTCGAAGAGCTTCTGCCTTGAAAATGTTAAAACGTCCTGTAGATTCTTTTTCAATCTACAAATGAGGAATAGCAACAATTAGAGTTAGAGCAGTTTGTTGAATTGACCGTTCAATTTGAGTTTTTTGTACTGTTTGGTATGTAATCAAAGGAGGAAAATAAAATGAAAAAAAGCAAAATTTTCTTCGCTTTTGCTGCAACTGCTGCACTTATTTTAGGGGCATGTGGCAATAGTGAGACAAAAAAAGAAAATAATAATACATTAAGCGCAATTCAAGAAAAAGGTGAAATGACAGTAGGGATTATGGGAACGTATGCACCTTATAATTTCATGAATAAAGATAAAGAATATACCGGTTTTGATGTGGATATTGCAAAAGAATTGGCAAAACGCCTAGATGTCAAAGCAAAATTTGTTGCTCAAGATTTTTCGGGGTTAATACCTGGATTACAAAAAGGGAAATATGATGCTTTATTAAGCCAAGTAACGATTACGCCAGATCGTGAAAAACAAGTTGATTTTACTGCACCTTATATTACAAATGATGTGAAAGTTATTGTAAAAGAGGATAATACTTCTATTAAGTCGGTAGAAGATTTCAAAGGCAAAAAAATCGGTGTTGGCCTCGGTACAAATGACGAAGCATTCTTACGAAATGAATTAATGCCAAAAGTCGGGGACTTCAAAATCAACACATATGATGATGTCATTACAACGTTAAAAGATTTAGATGCAGGCCGTGTAGATGCGACAATTAATAATGTTTATGCATTAAAACCAATCATTGAAAAGAATGGTTTTAAAGTGAAAGCTGTCGGTGAGCCGATTAAATCTGATCAAGCAGCAGTTGCCGTGAAAAAAGGTAATAAAGAATTAGTTGAAGCGATGAACAAAGCATTAGCGGATATGAAAAAAGATGGAACATATAAAGAAATCTTCGTAAAATGGTTTGATGAAGAACCAAAAGCAGATTTAGGAAAGTAGGAAGTTTAGATGGATATAGTTATTGATAATCTTCCTTTTTTACTAAAAGGTGCTTATTATACACTATTAATAACAGTGGTTTCAATGTTCTTTGGCTTAATAATCGGTTTAATAACGGCGATTGCTCGTATTAAGGGCAATCGTTTCTTCCGCGGAATTGCGAGAGTTTACGTATCGATTATTCGAGGAACACCACCACTTGTGCAAATAGTCATCGTCTATTATGGGCTTGTAGATTATGGTGTCGAATTAGATGCTTTAACAGCTGCATATATTGCGTTAAGTATAAATATTGGTGCCTATGTTTCTGAAGCGTTTCGTGGTGCAATTCAATCTGTACCATCTGGTCAAACAGAAGCGGCACTTGCAACAGGTATGACAGAAGCACAGGCGATGCGTCGCATTGTCATTCCACAAGCGATTCGCTATGCCATTCCACCACTTGGTAACACTTTTGTTGGTATGTTAAAAGAAACTTCACTCGTATCAGTAATTGCGGTAACGGAACTTATGCGTTCTGCTCAGCTACTTGTAGCACAGTATTATGTATATATGCCGTTCTATTTAGCAATTGGATTGATGTATTGGATTATGAGTACAGTCTTTACATTTATATTAAATAAAATCGAAAAAAGATTATCGATCTATTAAGGGGGGAACGTAATGTTACAAATAAAAGACTTGTCAAAGAGCTTTGATCAAAATGAGGTCTTAAAGCATATATCATTGACGATTCCTGCCCATCAAGTTGTTGCAGTTATTGGACCAAGTGGTTCAGGGAAAAGTACATTTTTACGTTGTTTAAACGGACTCGAAACTATCACAGGTGGTAGTGTTACTGTTAATAATCATTTATTACAAGCAACAGATTCAAAAAAGGTTCGTCATAAAACAATTCACACTATTAGACAAGATACAGGTATGGTGTTTCAACAGTTCAATTTGTATCCGCATAAAACGGTAATTGAAAATGTCATGGAAGCATTACTAATCGTGAAAAAGCAATCAAAAGAGCAGGCAAGAAAAATGGCCTCTGCATTATTAAAACGTGTTGGCTTACAAGAGAAAGAAGATGCTTATCCTTCAAGATTATCAGGTGGTCAGCAACAACGTGTAGCCATTGCTAGAGCACTTGCAATGGAACCAAAAATTATGCTATTCGATGAACCAACATCTGCACTGGATCCAGAACTAGTCGGTGAGGTTTTACAAGTAATGAAAGAACTTGCTGAAGAGGGCATGACGATGGTGATTGTCACACATGAAATGAAATTCGCAAGAGATGTGGCAGACCGTATTTTATTTATGGCAGATGGACAAATTGTCGAAGATGCAGAACCTAAAGTATTCTTCACACATCCATCAACAGAACGTGCTCAGAAATTTTTAGCAAATTTAAATGAATTTTAATAGAAGAAAGGTTGATTAATATGCAAATAAAAGCAAAATGGCAAGGTGGACGTGCCTTTGAAGCAGTAGGGCCAACAGGATATCCAATGGTAATGGATGCAACTGCTAACTACGGGGGAGAAGGTAAAGCTGCAACACCAACTGAAATGCTACTTAGTTCTTTAGCAGGCTGTATCGGTATTGACGTTACAATGATTTTAAAACCACATTTAGATAAGATCAAATCTATCGAAATTACAGTAGATGGTGAACGACGTGAAGAACTTCCAACGGCTTTCACAGCGGCTACTTTATTGTTTGATGTAAAAGGCGATATAGATGCAAAAAAAGTTTTACGTGCAATTAAGCTTGGAGAAGAGAAGTATTGTGCAGTTTCTGCCTCTTTGAAAGCAGAAATTACTTATCGTTTAATGTTGAACGGTGAGGAAGTAGCGATAACTGAATAAGATTTAATTAGGAGCTGCCTAGGATATAGGCAGCTTTTTTTGTATTCAATGATTTTTGTCTACATATCAGATTGGCTTATTAATCAACTGTAACGGAAAGTTCCTTAACAAGTAGTGAAGGGGAACCGTAGCCGTCTGGAAGGAAGTAAAGGTCTGTACAGGTTAACTCAATATCCTTCATCAATTCATAGAAGTTACCTGCAATGGTCATTTGTTTAACTGGCGAAGCAATTTTACCTTCTTTAATATGGAAACCAGTCGCCTCAACGGAGAAATCTCCCGAAATTGTATTCGTGCCTGAATGAAGACCAGACAAGTCTGTAATAAGGATTCCTTCAGATACTGATACGAGTAAGTCATCTAAAGTTCTTTCACCTGTTGCAATGTACATATTTTGTGGTGCGATAGAGAGCGTGCTTTTGTAAGAAGGTTTATGCGCATTTCCTGTTGTTTCGCAGCCTTCTAATTTTGCTGATTTCCTGTTATGGAGTAATGTTTCAAGAGTTCCATTTGAAATAATTGCTTGTTTTTTTGTAGCAACACCTTCTCCGTCAAAACTTGATCCAGACAGTGCCTCTGGGTGGAATGGATCATTTAGTACTGTCACTAAATTCGATGCAACTTGTGTTCCCACTTTTCCTTTTAAAAGTGACTGATCTTTTTGCGCGTTCTCTGCTGAGAAGATAGGCGTAAATATTGAAAGTAATGAAGCAGCCGCGTTATGGCGCATTATTATAGGATATTTTCCAGACGGAATGGATTTTTCACCGAGATTAGATAATGCTTCTTCTGCAGCTTCTTTGGCAATTTCATCGGCATCGAGCGATTGGAAATCACGAGTCATTTTCCTGAAGCTACCTGTTTTCATTTCTTCGCCGTCTTTAACGACTGTTGAAACGAATATGATAAGTCCATTCTTTTTCTCTGTTAATGAAAGACCTTTACTGTTTGCTAATGATTGTTCTCCTGAGAATTCATGAAGTACACAATAGTCGAGTGTTACAATACGCGGATCATATGCACGTATTTTCTCTTCAATAGACTTTATTAACTTTATCTTTTCAGAGATTTGTACATTCGCAAGTTCTTCACTATAAGATTGATAGTTTGTATATTCACTACTTCCATCGAAAATATCAGTCCCATCATCCTCATCAAGCACGTCTGCATTTGCTTTTGCATTGTCTATTAAAAATGATATCGAATCCTCATCGATTTTTTCTGTATAGGCATAACCCATTTTACCGTTATAAAGACCCCGTAAACTAAGTCCACCATCCACAGATGTTTCGTAGCTATCAATTTCTCCTTCAAAAATCATACATTGAAATGATTCAGCTTTTTCATAGTATACTTCAGCTTCTTTGAAACCGGCATCCATTGCTTTTTGAAGCAGTTTTTCTTGGAATTCAGTGATTTGCATTACTTATTCCCCCTTTGTCCCACCGACTGTAATTTCACTGACACGAATCATTGGCTGGCCGACATTAACTGGAAGGCTGCCACTCATCGCCCCACACATACCTGCGCCGTGTGCAAGGTTATTCCCAACGCGATCAACTAACTGTAATGTTTTTGCTCCGTTCCCTATAAGTGTTGCTCCCCGTACTGGGTGTGTAATTTTTCCATCTTTTACGATGTATGCTTCTTCAACTGCAAAGTTGTAGTCACCTGTAGATGGATTAACTTGACCTCCACCCATATATTTTGCGTAAATGCCATACTCTGTTGAAGCGATAATATCTTCTGGTGTTGATATACCTGGAGCGATATACGTATTTGTCATACGTGATGTCGGACTGAAGCGATAAGACTGGCGGCGTGAAGAGCCAGTTGATTCAGTTTTCATACGACGTGCATTCAATTTATCAATTAAATAACCTTTTAAAATACCATTTTCAATTAAGACATTTTTTCTTGTTTTCTCACCCTCATCATCAATATTAAGTGAACCCCATTCGTTTGCTAGGGTACCGTCATCGATGTAAGTGACAATTTCCGGTGCAACTCTTTCACCAACTCGATTTGCGAACACTGAATTGTTTTTTGCGACAGCTGTGGCTTCTAGTCCGTGTCCACAAGCCTCATGGAAAATAACGCCACCAAATTCATTGTCAATGATTACTGGGAATTTCCCACTAGGGCATTCTTCTGCATGTAGCATTGTTACTGCTATACGTGCTGCTTCTCCTGCATAGTGAGTCAAATCTAGGTTTTCCATAAATTCAAATCCGGCATGAGCACCAGGTCCGTAGAAACCTGTTTGCAGTTCATTGCCTTCTGAAGCAGTTGCTTGAATGGCTAGTCTACTGTGAACACGAGTGTCTTCCACAAACTTTCCTTCTGAGTTGGCAATGAGGATATTTTGTTCTTCGTCCATATAGCGTATACCAACTTGACGAATGCGTTCATCATAACTTCTAGCAATTTCATTTGCCTGTCTCATAATAGAAGCTTTCCTTGCATGTTCTACTGTTTGAGGCATTTGCGCGATTTGGTGAACTGGATTAAATATCTCTTTTTGGAGCGGGTGAATCGTACCTGTTCCGCCGCCTTTTATAGCAAGTGCAGCCCGCTTAGCTGCGAGTAACAAGCCTTCTTCAGATATATCATTCGTATATGTGTAAATACTTTGAAGACCAGAAAAAATACGTATACCTATTCCAAAATCACGACCAGATATACTTTTTTCTATTTTGTTACTTTGTAATGCAATGTTATTTACATACTTATCTTCAATGAATATTTCAGAGAAGTCACCCCCCGTAGAAAGAGCTGCATTAAGCACGTTTTCAATAATAGATTGTTTGATCATTTACCTTGCCCCCTTTATTAAATTATAACGTAAAAGGGTATTTTTAGTTGGTATAAATAGAATTTTTTGTATATTTTAAATTTATTTTCAAGGATACTATTGATTACAATAGTCATAAAAGTCAGTGTACTTAGGATTTAAATATCCAAAAGATTAACGATAATATCGATTGGAAATATGCCTTAATAAAAAGGAGTTTTTATATTAAATATAGAAGTTAGTGTTTAGTTGAATATTTGGAGGTTATTAGAAATGAGTATAGTGATTAAAAATCTTCCAGACTATGAGGTAGCCTATATTAGACATTTTGGAAGTTATTTTGAACCTAGTAATCATTGGGAAAGACTAGGGGAGTGGGCAGCAAGGAATGGATTGTTTCCACCTACGCAAAATTATATAGGATTGTCTCTTGATAATCCTGAATTTGTAGCTCCGGAATTGTGTCGACACGATGCTTGTATTACATTACCAAAGGATTTTGTAAAAGAAGAGCAATCGGAAATACAATTTAAAACAATAACAGGGGGACTGTATGCTCTATATCAGTTCTATGATACACCTGATAAATTAGTCATCGCTTATCAAGCCGTTTTTGGAGATTGGATACCTCAAAGTGACTATGTTGCAGATGATAAGATTAGTCTTGAATTTAGTTTGAATAATCCATTAGATGATAATGAGGGGAAATGCAAAGTTGATTTATATGTACCTATAAAGAAAAAGTTATCTAAAGATGAAGTGATTACAGAATTTGAGCAAGTACAAGGCTGGGTTTATAGCTTGAAAGAGTATCCTGAGAAGGATTTTTTCAAACCCATTGAGAATGGTAAATGGTCTGTAGCTGAAATTATTGCGCATTTAGCATTCTGGGATAAATATGTACTGGAAGCAATACTGCCAAATATGAAACAGAATACTGATATTAAGAGTATAGACTTTCAAGAATTAAATGATCAGGCTTCTAACTATGCTTTATCAGGTATATCTGTGAAGAGCCTAATTGATCAATTTGTTGAAAGTAGAAAACGTCTAGTGGCAGAATTAAAGACCAAATCTGACGTTGAATTTTATGTGCAATTTAAAATTAATGGAGATAAGATTGACCCAGATTCAGGGGCACCTTTTTCAATGTATAGCTATATTAGCAGCTTTATTTGGCATGATAACCATCACAAAAAGCAAATAATTGAATTTTTTAATAGTAAGTACGCTGAAGATTTTCAGGTGAAATAAAAAACAGGAGTTAAGCTGTGTTCACATGCTTAACTCCTGTTTTTTTGATTGCTTATATTAAGCTATCTTTTGTTGTATTTTCAAATGCTTTACTAAGCGTACTGGATACAAGTTTAATAGCATCTGCACCTTCTTCAAGTAGACCAGCCATCCAAAAGAAACCGTGAATGACACCATCGTAACGTTTTAGTTGAACAGGGATGTTCGCTTCTTGTAGTTTTTTAGCATAAGCTTCACCTTCATCTCTTAAAGGATCATATTCAGCGGTAATAACTAATGCAGGTGGTAAGTCCTTTAAATTTGTTGCTTTTAGAGGGGAGACGTAAGGACTTTCTCCATCGCTATCACTATTTAAATAATGGTTCCAAAACCATTGCATTGTGTCTTTTGTTAAGAAATATCCATCTGCGTAATCCAAATAAGAAGAAGTATTTAAATTATAATCTGTCACAGGATATACCAATACTTGTTGAATGATATTGTTGACATCAAGATCTCGCGCTTTCAATGATACAACAGCTGCGATATTACCCCCGGCACTATCCCCGCCTACTGCGATTCTAGAAGCATCTACGTTTAACTCTTTTTCATGATCTATTAACCATTCGATCACTGCATAGCTATCATCAATCGCTGCTGGAAACTTATTTTCTGGCGCTAATCGGTAGTCAACAGATACGACTATACATTGCGACTCGGACGCAATTTGGCGGCAAGGAATATCCACTGAATCAAGATTTCCAATAACCCAACCCCCACCATGATAATATACAAACACAGGTAGAGCTTCTTCACTTTTAATTGGTGTATATATTCGAACGGGAACTTCTCCAACATTCGTGTTTAGAACTCGATTGACAACACTCTCTACCTCTACACGCTCACCTGCGAATTCTTCTATAGCAATACCGTTTCGTGCTTCTTCTGGACTTAATTCGTGCGTTGGTGAAGTACCCGATTGTTCTAATTGCTCTAGCAATAACTTTACTTCTGGCTTCAATGCCATATTAATATGCCCCTTCCTTTAAATGAGAGATATAGATTATTATGAAAAGTATTAATACTTTATTCTATCAATCGTTTTATTTTAATATTTAATTAATTTGGTTCTATAATATTTGAATAAGGAAATGATCTACCAATTCGCCAATTCTAGCTATACAACAAAAATTTATTAAATAATGCTAAAATAGCAATACCTCTCATTCATTTGAAAGCGACAAAAACTAACCAAGTTTATGTTGTGAAATTTGAGGGTAAAACATCTAAAAGGGTAATTAATCAGTTAAAGGGAGGAAGATAATAATGAAAGCAATAGGAAAAGTATCATCTCTGCTTGTTATTATCAATTTACTATTTGCCTGTTCCAATGATAAGGCAGAAGTAAAGACAAATGATGAGAATAGTGTAAGTAAAACTCAAGTTCAAGAGGAAAAGGATAAGGACACTAAAGGTGAAATTGAACAAAATGATACTGTCGATAATGAAGTTGTCAAAACGAATAGAGTTCTTACCGAAGATGAAGTATTGAAGGCAATCAAAACACAGTTGAAAACGGATTTATCTAAAATATTACCAAGCAAATTACCATTATCTAAAGGAAAGCATTTAACAGCAACTACTAATTCATCAGCCAATTATTATGAAGTGGTATTTATGGAAAGTGATAAGCCGATTTCTATTAATAATAAGGCATTAAAAAATAAACACAAAGCAACTGTGATTGCTCGATTAAACGGTAAAAAGTACGCTAATTTGACAAAATCTAGTGAACAAATAGCATTTGAAGATTATAGCAAGCTCGGAGGACAAAAAGTGGATCTGGGTTATGGCATTACAGGGTATCAGGATGCTGGAGCGGGTTCAGTATTTACAAGCTGGAATGAAGGAAGGTGGGCACTTAATACACGCTCGCTAACAACGAAAGGGGAGCAAGGAGTAAAACTAGCAAAAGAAGCAACAAAGTTTTTAGAAACTAATACTCTTCCAATTCCTAAACCCAATGGACTCGTTCATCTTGATGTAGAGCGCTCAGGTAACAGAATTACTTGGCAAAAAGAAAAAATCGTGTATACCATTGATCAAGTAAAAGATCCTTTAGTCGCTTTAAGAATTGCAACTTCTTTCGAAAACTAAATCATTAAGAAATGGAAAATAGAGCTGATTCTACCATGAGGAGAATCGACTCTATTTTTTTATCCTAAGCCTCAATATTTGAGTAAAGTCGCCATTATTTAAATAACACTAGTTATTTTCTTTTTTAAGCATTGAGTAAATGAATGTATCGTGAGCTTTACCATTTTGGTACATATAGTCTCGAAGAATGCCTTCTTTTTGGAATCCAACTTTGGTAAGTAACTTACTAGATGCTGCATTATCAACAAATACTATAGCCCCTATACGAGTTAACTCCATATCATCAAAACCGTAAGAAAGAATTTTAGATACCGCTTCTAAAGCATAACCATTTCTCCAATGGTCTGGATGAATTTCATAACCTATTTCTGCTCGTTTATGATTAGGTGACCAAGCATGAAAGCCAATTGTTCCAATTATGCCCTTTATGCCTTTTCTTTGAATACCCCATCGTATGCCTCTTTTTTCAGCATAGTTTTTTGAAAAAAGATCGATGACTTTTTCTGCTTGTTGTAGATCTTTAAAAGTATCTTGTCCATAATAACGTGTAACATTGTCATTAGAAAAATATGCGAAAATATCTTCTGCGTCATCTGTAGTTATTTCTCTTAATAGTAATCTTTCTGTCTCTAATATAGGAAACATCTTATTACACCCCTTGTTCTTCATTTGAATATCTTTGAATACCTTAAATATGCCTATAACACTAAGTTGAAACCTCATACAACATGTAACGTTTTGTAGGTTTTGATTTAAAAAATATTACCAAAATCCCATAACTTAACAATAATAGTAACTTAAATCTTTGCAGATTTGAAGATACAATTGTTTCTTCAAAGGATAAAAATAATTAATTTCCCCAAAAATGTATGTATTTTCATATATGAATATGTGTAAGATAAAAGGGAATTATAGCTAAGATTTATTTCCGATTTAATATTTATAAAAACTATATTGGAGGAGCAGAATATGAGACTATTGATCATTAGACATGGAGAATCAGAAGCAGATATTCTGAACGTACATGAGGGAAGAGCAGATTTTGAACTTACAGAAGTTGGACAACAACAAGTGATTCTTTTATCAGAATGGGTAAACAATCATTATAAATTAGATAAAATTTATAGTAGTTCTTTGAAAAGAGCTACTCAAACAGCCTTATTATTAGGCAACAAACAGCAAATTGAAATCGAATATGAAGAAGATTTAATGGAATGGAATAATGGATTAATAGCTGGGCTATCAAGAGAAGAAGCGGAAGAAAAGTATCCTATAGTGAATGGTCTAGCACCTCATGATGCTGTTTATAAACAAGAGTCTATATTAGATTTTAGATATAGAGCAGAAAAGATACTTTCTAAAATCATTTCTGAAAATCCTGATGATGCCACTATTGCGATAGTAAGTCATGGAGGAATGATAAACAAACTATATCAATCATTTTTAAAGCTTCCATTTGATACAAATACGATTTTTCATTGTGGTGACACTAGCTTGCACGAATGGACAATTAAAGATAATAAAAGGCATATTGTATTTTCAAATCGCTTGGAACATCTAAATAAATTATGTATAAAGAGCTGACTAATTTTCGTCAGTTTTTTATTTTTGCATATTAAGGAGAGGCAAATAATATTGCCTCTCTTTTTCAATTAACCATTGTTCATAAAATACAAAAACCAAACAGCGTGATTTTGTTCATCAAATGATACTTGCATAAATTGTTGTTGTATAAATGAATTATTAGCTTCTCTAGCAACACTGTGATAAAAGTCTACGGTTTCTTGTTCATCTTTAAAGGCATGAAGAATGCCACTCCGATAATTAGTAGGACAATTCACATTCCTTTTAGGAGTGTACTGTGTCCCTGTAAGTGAAAAATAGATTTGTGAAAAAATCTGATAATGTCTCATTTCATCACTTCTAATTTCCAAAATTCTATCTCGGATATCTTTATTTGGGGCTTGTTTTGACAATACTTCATAACACTGAATAGCTGTGAATTCCCCGTCAAGGGCTTTAGCAATATCAGCTAACAACTTGTTCGGTACTTGTTGTTGTAACGAATTATAATTCAATATCCATTCACCTCGTTGGATATTTTATGTAATGTTATGAGAAAATGTTACTAGCTTAAGAATGATTTATCGAACAAAAAAGGATGAAGATAGATATTATCTTTCATCCAATGTAAGAATCATTAATCTATAAATGATGAATATTCCAAGGTACCCCCCTGTGATTAAGAACAGAGGATCGAGAAAAACCTTGTGGATTGTAGTCATAAACACAGCATTGTCAACGATGATTTGATATATGGATGTGGATGCAATACTTCCAAAAATAATGGTTGATATAACTGCGATTATATTAAAAAGCATTGCGATCAAATTATTTTTATTCTGAAGATAAACCATAATAATAGGTAAAACTATGCTAGACAATACTAATAAAACCTTCAAAATGCCACTCCTTTAAATAAGGCTATAGTTAGCTAATTATTACCTTAAATAAACGTATATAAACAAAAATATAATCAATTTTTCTTGCATGAAGAATAATATTGAGTAATAAAAAAATTAGGAGTGACTTGTATTAGTAAAAAGGCTGTAACTAACAAATATTCTATTAATAGATGGCGTTTAGCAAGTAAGCTTAATTAGATACATAATCTCCAATTTATACTTGTTTGAGGAGAGGAGCTATGGCTAGTATTAAAAGTTTATCAATGGAAACTGCAGAAGAACTTTTAATTTAAAAAAAGTGGCAATCAGCATCAAAAAATAAATGATCTTTTTAAGACTCTTATTTCATTTTCTCCTAAGTTAAAAATACTAATTTATTTGAAATACTCGCGTCATTTAGACATCGAGTAAATCTTATAAATTTCTTAATTTCTTATCAGCACGCATCCATTGGAAAGCAAGGATTAGTAGTAGTAGGCCAGTGATCCAATAAAGCCAACTAATGCCTAGAAAATCCATCATGACAAAAGCAATCAATGCACCAAATGCTGCTCCTATATCTGAAGATAATGTATATAAAGAGAGGACAGTCATCTGTGATTGACCAGTTGCCACATCAGTTGCGATTGAATCACTCATTGTCACTAAAAGTGTTATAGCTAATTGGAAAACAAAAATAAAGAAGATAAATAGTATAGTTGAAAATCTTAAAGGTAAAATGAAAAAGCAAACAGAGGCCATCAATAAGGCGAAGATTAAGACTTTACTTCTTTCCCATTTTTGATCTGACCATTTTCCAAGTAATGGAGCTAAAAAAGGTTCCCATCCTGTTCTTATTGCTTGGAATATACCCGCAAGTGATGCTGCTCCTAAAGATAACCCAAAGACTAATAGATTTTCTTTAATTTGCATGCCGATTAAATTACTTAAAGTAGAATTAAAAACGCCAAATATGACAAAGTAAATGATTATACCAGTAGCCAAGGATAATACGATGCGCTCATTTTTCCATATACTTTGATGTTTTTTCTTCTCCTCATTCATCTGTTCCTCTTTATCTTTTGTTTTTGGTATATACTTCAAAACAAAAGGAATGCTACAAGCGCCTATGATGGAGAACACAGTTGTAACAGATTGAATGCCAATTTGTTCAGCTAGTATTCCTCCAAACAGCATCCCAATTAGCGTACCTAATCCCCAAAAACCATTAAATAATCCTACATATTCGCCTCTTGTTTTCTCAGTACTATATGTAATGATGGTTAGATATCCGCCTAAACGAAATAAAGACCATGAGAACCCCCATAAACACCTCGCTATAAGAAGCAACCATATGCCTTTTAAGTATCCATAGGAAAAAGTAGAGATTACAGCTAATACGACTGCTAACAAAATTCCCATTCGGGTGTTTACTTTACGATAGAACCAGGCAATTAATGAATTAATGACAATCCTGATGAAACGATTAACAGATAAAAGTACGCCAACCTGCCATAATGCTGTTAAACCAAAGAATTTCCAATACAATGGAAGGACAATGAAAAGCATTTCGTTGCCCAATAAACAAACAGCCATTACGAGTGCAATAACAATAACAGGCTTCTTCGAAGGTACATTTTCAATCATTTGATGTAATAACCTTCTTTCTTATTAAAGCAGTAATCCAATTTATGGGGCCCCCCACTTAGAAGTGAGGAATGGTCGTGAAAGCCCTTTTGAACCAACAAATAATCGAGAGAGTAGCTTACCATTGATGGAAGTGCTAACTTATAACATTATTTTATGATCAAATTCTTGAATCCATTGCTTGTTCGCAAAGTCACGTCCCGCAATTTGGATGCTATCGTGGAATACTTGCACATACAGCCCTTGACTTCCATCTGAGTTCACTACTGTATCTCCACCTTCTCCATCAGGGCCCCATGTATTATAAATTGCTCCTGTACTAACGAAAGTTGTTTCCTGTTTCACTAACATATTTGGGTTACGAAGATCCCAATGAGAATGCCCTGCAAAGAGAAAAGCGTGTTTCAATTTTGCTAATAAATTTCTTACTTCTTTATCTTGTATAACACCATTTTGATAATATTCTAAATCTGTTTCGTATGTAGAATAAGGTAGTGGCTGATGTAGGAATACGAAAACAGGCTTGTTATCCTGTTTCAAAGCGTTTACTTTCTCTTCTAACCAGTTTAATTGTTGCTCGCTTAATACAGCTGAATCTTTTGTAGGGCTACCAATAGGACCCCAACTCTCCGTTCCTAAAAAAAGAAAAGGATATTCGTGTATCATTGCATCATCATATACGTTTTCAAGGTTACTGAAATTCAAAAAACGTTGAATGGAAGGTTCATTTCCATCATTTTTGAAGAATTCATGATTACCAATTGTATAATACGTCTGTTCTGGATGAGGATTTTCTTCGATGATTCTTTTGAAAATTTCATAGCTTTTACTTTCACCATTATTTACTAAATCACCATTAATAATTAATGCCTCTACCTCAGGATTTACATCATTCATATCTTGTAAAGCAGAAGCAAGTTTCTGTTGAGACACTAAATCAAGCTCAGTAAGCTGAATATCACTGACTACAAAAAATGAAAATATAGGTTGTTTACTACTCATAGTATGTATCCTCCTTGATAATCAATTGTCGATCTTGCTCTTGTGAATGACTTCATTACTAATCAATGAATATTGCTATTTTCTGTATTAACTAATAGAAACTAATATTCAAATATAGATTTAGGCTTAGAAAGCCACATAATAATAATCCTTCCACAATGTAGTCTGCTGAATCAGTTATCTGGTTGAAGAAAAAATGAAAAATGAAAAGAGAGTTAGACTGTTTTAAAATGCTCAGTTTGTTTAGTTTTGAAAGACAAAAGGTCATTAGTTAGAATATTCAATTTAATAGTAACACCAAAAGTTATAGTGTCAACCCATTCAATTTTATTGTTGAAGGGGGAACATAATCAATAAAAATTCATTTAGCATTTTAGGCAATCACTATAATCTTTATCAGATTCAATAACAAATAAAAATCTAGAGGGGCATAAAGTCTCGAGTTGAATATTTGGGAAATTATGTTGACTATTGGTATATTTGACTATATATTATTTGTAGTCACAATATTCTGATTATAATTAAACGTTCTGGTGTTTTTTAATAAAACTTATACCTACAACCCGTTAGTGGTATATGTGAAATGAAAATGTTTACTAAGTTCTGTTTTTAGTAAATGAGAGTATCGTTACATATTTACTTATGCTTCATAGACAAATACATATGTAAGATCAACCAGTTGACTTGATAAAAAAATAGCGATTTCGAAGAGAAATTCTCTCAACAATGAAGAAGTGCTAGAAAACCTATTCGTTGCACCTTGAGTTACAATAGTATTTTTTCTAAAGGTGTTACGAATGGGAAATTCAAAGGGTAACAAGGAAAAGAGATAAATGAGGGGGAGATTGTATTGAAGAAAGGGTATTTTGCAGGTATTGTAACAAGTTTATTACTAACAACTAGTATTTTAGGAGCTTGTTCAAGTAATGAGGGAGCAGATGGTAAAAGTGAGAATGTAAGTAACTTAAATAAAACGGGCATGCCCATTGTGAAAGAAAAGATAGAGGTTGATGGATTTGCTGCAAAGCGCTTTTCTTCACAAGATTGGAGCAAGCTTATGCTTTGGGATGAGTATGAGAAAATGACGAACGTTGAAGTAAACTGGGAAACCGTTTCTACAGAGGTATTGTCTGAAAAGCGAAACTTAAAGCTTGCAGCTGGGGATTATCCTGAATTTTATTTTGCTTCGGCTTTTCCAAAAACAGACTTAATTAAATATGGACGACAAGGTGTATTTTTGCCCTTAAATGACTATATCGATAAGTACGCGCCAAATTTCAAAAAAATACTAGATGAATATCCGTCGATGAGAAAAGGAATTACTATGGCAGATGGGAACATTTATGGATTCCCTGCAATTTACGATCCGAACTTTGAAGCCTTACATCTTGGGACACCTTGGATCATGCAAGAATGGTTGGACAAAGTAGGGCTGAAGGAACCTGAAACGCCTGATGAATTATACAGAGTATTGAAAGCATTTAAAGAAAAAGACCCGAATGGCAATGGAAAAGCAGATGAGCAAGGATGGGGTGGAGGAGATGGTATTGCTCCATTCATTGACTATTTACGAGGGACATATGGTTTGAATAAACAAGGGACTATGAACAAAAACCTCGACTTTAAAGAAGGTACTGAAGAATTCCGCTTTGTTCCTGCTACTGATGAATACAAGGAATTACTTACATTCTTGAATAAACTTTATACAGAAGGCCTAATTAACAAAGATGTGTTCACGACTGAATCCTTACAATTTTCTACAGAATCGTCTAAAGGGGTCTATGGAATGCTAAGTGAGATTGACCCAGCAACATTACTGCAACTTGATGGTTATGTTGGTGTGCCAGTTCTTAAAGGGCCAGCAGGAGAGCGTGCATACAATGCAATGACGAACGGTCTTGGAAACTTAGGTATGTTTGTCTTAACAGATAAAGCAAAAAATCCAGAAGCAATGGTTCGCTGGATGGATTACTTTTATGGAGATGAAGGTAATAAGATGTTCTTCATGGGTTTCGAAGGTGTGACATATGAAGAAAATGCAGATGGAACAGTTAACTATTTAGATAGCATTACAAATAACCCTGACGGCAAAAATTTAGACCAGGCGGTAAGCGAGTACTTGACTTGGCCTGGTGGATATTACCCTGGAATCGTCAGAAAGCAATATTTCCAAGGAGCTGAAGGAAAAGAAGCTTCTGCAATAAATGCTGAGAAAGCGAGACCATATCGTATAAAAGATGAAGATATTCTTCCAGGACTAAACTATACATTGGAAGAGACAGACAAGATTAGTACTATTACTACTGATGTTCAAACATACGTAGACGAGATGACAGCCGGATTTATTACTGGTAAACAAGATTTTAGTAAATGGAATGATTACAAGAAATCACTTGATAAGATGGGAGTACAAACTTATCTTGAGGTTTCTCAAGAAGCATACGAACGTATGAAAAAAGAAAAGTAAAATGAAAGAACGCATACGAAGTTATTACTTTGTATGCGTTTTACTATGTAGTATTAAAAATGTTCAGATTGTATTGTAAAGTCATTTTATTGAGTTCTCAGTACAATAATCATCCATTTTATTAAGGTCTAGTTATTAATTTTTCACTTTAAAATCTTTAAGAAAATACAGAACTAAATCATCATCATTTTCACATTTTGTATATTGTTCTAATTGTTCTTCCTTATACCAAACGCCGGAACCATCAGGAATATACCCTCGTTTTACATACATGCGTTGAGCAGAACCATATCCATAATGCAATCCAACCGCAAGTGAAACAAAGTTAGTTTTCTCTTTGGCAAGTCTCTCTGCTACATCCATCATTTTGTTGCCAACACCTTTATTTTGAAATTTAATAAGGACATTTAGGTCAACGATTTCCGGTATGTTTTTATTTGCAAAAGGACCAATTTCAGTGTTTGGAAGTAATGTAACGTATCCAGCAACTTCATTGTTTACTTCAGCAACTATTACAGACCTTTCATTCTTCTCCTGCTGATTGCAATAGTTATTAAATAAATCAGAAGGTTTCTCCCAATTTTGCTCCGCGAACGCAGTGACAAACTTTTCTACATCGCTTTTCAGCATTGAACGAATAAGAACACTATTATCTTTATGATATATCATTATTATCCACCTTTCTCCAATTCTTGTTTTATATAAGTGATTGTTAATAGTTTATCTTGTTTTACTGAAAATTTCTATTTATTAAAATATTACCAAAGGTGTGAGGTGATAAGATTTTTTAAATAGTTTACAATAATATTATTGTAAAATTACCTTATTTTTATATTAAAGGTATAATTAGGGTTATTTTTGATGAAAAGGAGGGTGTTAAATGCTTGTTAGTGAAGACATTTTAAACAGAAAAGGTGCCAGAAAGGCTAGTGAAATCCCCAATGAAGTTCTAGAATTACTTAATCAAGGTGAAATAGAGAGTGTTAATTTAACTGAATGGCTTTCAATTGATCATAGGTCATTAGTAAAGAGTATTTTACCAGCGATTGGTTTAGAAGAAAAAGTTGAATTTGTCATATCTGAATTAGAGCAACAAGAAGCCCACTCTGGCATGAAAGCTATACGTATGACAGGAGCTTTGTTAGATAAAGTGATGGAAGGACAAATCGATAGAAAAAGGGAAGAAATCATTATGAAATGCTCCACTCATATGTCAGATAGTGTAAGGTGTTGGGCAACATTTATGAATAAAACTTCTAATGACTCATTAGAATTTAAATTGGAGTATATTGAGCCATTCGCAGCAGATCCTCATTTTGGTGTTCGGGAAATTGCCTGGATGTCTATTCGAGAAAACCTTACAGAGAACATAGAGCTGAGTGTGAATTTGTTAGAGGAATGGGCAAAAAGTGATGATGAGAATATTCGCAGATTCTCAGTTGAATCTATTCGTCCACGTGGTGTATGGACGAAGCACATTGAAACACTAAAACAAGATCCTCACAAAGCCCTCCCTATTCTTAATATACTCAAATCAGATTCCTCTAAGTATGTTCAAGATTCTGTTGGAAACTGGTTAAATGATGCTAGCAAAACCCAACCAGAATGGGTAATAAACGTGTGTGAAAAGTGGGAGAAAGATTCAAATACTAGGGCAACGAGTAGAATTATTAAAAAAGCCAAGAGAACAATTATGAAGGATAATTAAATTGAAAATCATATGCTTTCAACTCAATATCCTAAAGGCTAATTATTTGCCCCTGTAAAACAGCTTTCTTACTCAAAGTTGCCAAAAGTGGAATTAGCAAATATAGAGTGGATATTTGCAGTAGAAAAGAAATACATAGTCTGACCAGTTAGTGATTAAAAGCTAATTGGTTATTTTTTTATTTGAAATAAGAACAAACGTTCTGTATAATAATGAAAAAGGAGTGAACATAGTGAAAGAGCAGCTAATCAAAGCCATGCAGCGCAATCAAATTATTGATTTAATGTATATGTCGAAAGGTGGAGAGATAACTAAAAGGCGTGTGAAAATCATTAAAATGACCGATGGAATCTTCCAAGCTTATTGCTTTGTAAAACATGCTAAAAGAACTTTTATCATAGAAAATGTTCTTGCTACTAGTCCAGTAATTCGAAAAGAGAATGAAGTTGTATGATCCATCAAGACCCACAAATTCATATTCATAATGCAATAATATTAGAACTTACACTTCGCACCTTAGAACGTGATAAAAAACATATGGATTCGTTAAAAACAAATTTTGCTTTTAAAGAGTGGATTGATCAAGAGTTAAAAAATTTAACGAGAGATCTAAGAGATGTGAGCCGAACATTGGGTATGCATGGCATGAAGGTATTGGAAGGTATAAAGGAAATTGACGAATATTTCGTTGCTTATACTGTTAAGACTCGAGGAAATGACAAGGAATTACGTTACTCTAAAGTAGCTTTAAGAAATCAAGTAAATGAAGAAGTAAAGAAAAGACTAGGATTGGAATATAGAGGGCAACAGAGTTAAATTACTTAACTCAGTCGAAATGTAATAATAAAAGTAACTATAAAAAATAATTACAGAGTGAAATTCGGCATCCTTCGGGGTGCTTTTTTACTGTAGTAAAAAAAAATATTTAACTAATACTTATTGAATGTTTAATATTCCTTAATTTGAGGGCGTAAATTGGCACCACCCCAACTATGTTCAATTATTAACTAAAGGCTGTTTTCGTATAGCTTGTTGCTTTTGGACTATACTCTTAAAAGGTTTATATAATGGGGGTCAAGGAGTCGTTCAAGTATGTGGGAAGATGTTTATGAAGAGTTCAGCGAATTAATCTTTTTTATCTTTTCTAACTTTTACAGCAACCATTATACAGACAAACGCTCCCATAAAACTTGAAGAAATTGCAACAAAAGTACAGTTATCTATTTCCAACACCCCCAACACAAAGTTAAATCCAACATCTATAATAAATTTTATAGTTATTTTATCAAAATAGATGATTTTTAGAAAACAGCCTAACAAAAAAACACCCTATATGGATGTTTTATTAATATAATTTTTGGTTATGGCAAGGTGGGAATGCATTGATATCTTGAATCATGTGGAAGTCGTATTGTTTGAGGGCGAATTGTGCTTGATATAGGTATTCTGTAACAAGAAGTTTTCCGCCAGATACACCACACAAAATACCTGAAGTCCCTTGACCATTTGTGAATGAGATTCCAACAGGTTGACCTATTAAGTACCCAATTTTATAATGCCAATGCATAATTTTCAATCCTTTTTGCACAGTATATGTTTTTTGAGTTACTAGGTGCCTGTACGTTTTAAGATTTTATAAAAGAGAGGCATTGGATGTTTGCTAAGGGGCTATGTACTAATGCAACGACCTTTGAAGTCGAAGAAACAAAAAGAGAATGAAATTGGTTCTGTCTGATTGTAAGCTAAAGAAAACAATTGAAGAAACTGAGGATGAGAAATTTCAAATTATTTTGGATAAACAAGAAGAGGTGCAGTAGAACAACTGAAAGTTTACGAAAATATTCAATCATACAGTAGAATTTTTCATACTATTTCCTATAAGGTTTCTGTTTATTAACTTGATACTTTAGTTTTTCTAATTCAGTTGTTAAATAATCAATTTGCTTTTGCATATTTTTATTATCTTCCTTATTCTTTTTATCATTATTTATTTCTTGTCGTTCTGCCTCTAATGCAAGTAATGCTGAAATAGTGGATATGGTATCACCGAGTGTAGATACTATTTCTCCAAGGACGGCTAGCTCAGCTGCCTGAAGTGCTAATTGATCGCTATTATCTTGACCTTGACCTAAGCCTTTATTATTTGCATTCAAACTTTTAGCCTCCAGTAATCAATGTCATATCATAACTATTTTATGCTACATGTATTTTTTTATGAAGGATTAGCAGTGTATCTAATTCTCATTTAGGAAATTTATTGCAACAGGAAATTAATTATTAATAGTATCTTTTACTATGTTCATCATTACTAAGTGATCGCAAATAAGCGTAAGTTATTGCCATGTTTAAAAAAACATTTGTTAACAGGTTAGTTGAAGAAAAACGGGGAACCTCGACAGATGAATGTTTCCTAATTACTAAATAAAAATCAACATTTAAAAGTGTCGAAGTAATCAAGTTATATTTAACTGATGGATGTTGTGATTTACATCACAGACATGGAGTCTTTTACAACTTATAATTAGTGTGGGAGGCGAATATTATGTTAGATATCGATTATTTAGAAGATGAAGCATTTGAGAGTGTCGAAGAAATTATTAGCCAATTTATCGTGAAAATTAGTGATCAGAAGATTAAAATAAGAATTACTAAAGACGCAAATGGACATTTTCAATTTGTAAACAGCCATTACTATCAAGGAAGTAAGCAAGCAGATCCATATATTGCATATGTAACAAATTTTCCTTCTGAAAAAATAGCCATAATGAATGCAAAATTACAAATAGCTGGGTCTTATGATCCAACAGATAAAAATGGTATTTGGATAGAAAATGATTCCTTTTAAAACTGAAGCATCCTTATGGGTGCTTTTTATTTTGCTTTGATACAATGATACATTCGATATGGTATACCCATTAAACTTGCAGATAAGATAAAGGCGCTCGACTTTTTAACGTAGCTTATGGATTTGTTGAAACTAAAATAAAATTAATGGCTGATAAAAATTTTAGAAATTCAGAAAAATAAGAGGGTTTCATTAAAATACCTAGAATATTACAAAAGAGGAATAAAATACTATAAATGGAGGTTTTGTTGATGAAGAAGAAAAAATCGCTGTTTACGATCGCTGGTGCATTATTAGTTTTGAGTTTATCGTTTGCTGGAAGTGCTGGAGCATCTCTACCACATCATTTAGGTGACGGTGGAGGGGGAGTTGCTCCACCGAAATGTGATAGTAAAGGTAACTGCCCAATAAGACCATAACTATAAAGAATAAATGAGTATCCTTCGGGATGCTCTTTTTTATTGGAAAAAGAAGTTTATATATGTGTGTTTTGGTGATTGTAAGTTAAAAATCAATAGACTTATATATTAGCATTAAAAAAATGAAAAGAGAGGTAAATAATCCTTTATATTTCATTTAAATAGAATGATTAAATCGTAATAAATTGAGTTTCTTCTATACTCAAGAGTTCATTTGTAAGAAAGGTCGTATGCTTGAAGAACGTATCGAGCAAATTCAAGTTTGCTTGATTCAAATTATTTAAAGAACAAGTCAATGACGGCCTTGAAGAAACATGCGAGGCATTGTTCGTAGAGTCCTGTATTCTAGCGAATTATATGAACCTTGATTCTTAATTGAATCGAGGTTTTTTATGATGAAGTATAAATAAAACGGAACAGCACTCGTTTTTTTTTTTTTTTTTGAAAAAACTGAATATAGAGAAAAGTGTGATATATTGATAATATCCAATCAGAGATGGGGAAAAGAAAAATGGGAGATCAAACGGTTAAACATAAGGAACTAACGATTTTTAAACACATTGGAAACACAATTGTAACAGAAGATCGAGAAATCCAAATTATTTCAAGATTGGAAGAGCCTCTTATTGTAGTGTTAGCAAATGTATTAAGTAATGAAGAATGTGAAACGTTAATTGAAATGTCTGAAAATAAAATGAAACGTTCTAAAATTGGAGTTTCGCGCAAAATAAATAACGTTCGGACGAGTAGTGGTACGTTTTTAGAAGAATGTGAGGCCGTTACTAGAATCGAAAGACGAATCGCTTCAATCATGAATGTTCCTGTTGAACATGGAGAAGGGTTACATATTTTAAAGTACACAGTCGGCCAAGAATATAAAGCACATTATGATTTTTTCGCAAAAAACAGTGAAGCAGCAAATAATAATCGTATTAGTACCCTTGTCATGTACCTAAATGATGTAGAAGAAGGAGGAGAGACTTTCTTTCCAAAACTCAACCTTTCTGTATCTCCCAAAAGAGGAATGGCGGTATATTTCGAATATTTTTATCAGGATACATCATTAAATGAGCTCACTCTACATGGTGGTGAACCTGTTATTAAAGGTGAAAAATGGGTTGCGACGCAATGGATGAGAAGACGTTCGTATTAAGATAACAATTTATGGCGATTTTTTTATCATTTTCGACTTCTTGTTTATTTAAGAAAAGGGCACAATTGTGGAGACTCATTCATAAAAAAGAATACTAAAAACTATTAGCCAGTGGCGCCAAAGGGCAGGGATTTTCGTTCATCATAGGTGGCGCTACAAAGGCTAGTATTAGGCGTAATATCCTAAACGATATGGAAACTGTCATTGGTAAGGAATTGAAGACTGAACAAGGCTAATGCAGATGCTTTGAAAAAGGCCGTGGCTTACTGCTACACGCTCATTACTAAAAGAAGGTACAGCACTTCATGATTCATTCGTGAAGGAAGTTACAGAACAATTCAAGAAGGTTAATATCGTTAAATACTATGCGGGCTTTGACTGGTGTTATAATAAAATCGCCAAATACGATTTACAATTATTATAAAATACGTTTAATTATTATAAATAAGATATAAATTTAAACAGCCTTTTTAAGGTTTTGATAATTGAAGAATCAGTATAATTAAAACGTATAAATACGCTGATAGCTATAGTTTTATATTGTTTTAACATTAAACAACCCAAGAGTTTAAAGACTGGCTTAATGATAAATTATGTTAATAAAGTAAATAAAAAAATATATTGACAATTAATATTCAGGATTATATATTGTATTTAGTACCAATTTTCAGAATATAAAAAAGGTATTGAAATTTTTTTAATTTAACTTGTACCTACAACCTGTTGACCTAATATAAGGTGAGTAAAAAATTTCCTATACTACTATAAAATATGTTGTATAATAATAGGAATTGAAAACGGTTGCAAGGGAATGAGGTACAAAAATGGTTAGATTAAAAGAAATAGCGGAACATGTTGGTGTTTCAATTACGACAGTTTCACGCGTCATTAAAAATGATCCCACACGGAATGTGAACCCTGATACAAAGAAGAAAATATGGAAGGCAGTTAAAGAGCTAGGTTATATACCAAATGAATATGCAAGACAACTTGTATCATCTTCAGCGCAAGAGAAGAAACATACAAAGAGGATCGCATGGCTCGCAAGTTCGCGTTTAGCGGAGACTAACCCTTACTTTTCTAAAATTTATTCAGGTATTAACGAAACCTTAAATGATGCGGGCTATACTTTATTGTTGATAAGCAATGAAGATTTAGAAGATGATGTACTTTTTCATCAAATAATCCGAGAAAAAGAAGTAGATGGTGTATTACTGATTGATAAGGTTGACGAAGAAAAACTCACTGAAATTAAGGATTTAATTCCAGTTGTTGGCGTTGACTTTAACTATAGTGATCATGCAATTTCTACTGTGGATTACGATAGGGAAGAAGCTGCGTATCAAGCTGTTGAACATTTAATTACAAGAGGTCATGAAAAAATTGGTTTCATCGGCGGTGGAATTGGAATTGAAATGACGAAAGAAAAACGTTACAAAGGCTTTAAAAAGGCAATGAATGATTTTGAATTAGCAATTGAAAAGCACTGGATCATTAATTCTGATTGGTGCATGGAACAAAGCTATCTGGCAGCAAAAAAAATATTGAGTGAGACAAAAAATAACCGTCCAACCGCAATTTTTTGTGCAGGTGATTTACTTGCCATAGCAGCTATGCGGGCTGCTCATGAACTTGGACTTAATATTCCAAGTGATATTGCATTCATAGGAATTGATAATAACGAAATGGCCCAATACATTGTTCCTGCGTTAACAACTATATCAGTTCCACAATATGAAATGGGTGTAATAGCAGCAAAAACGTTAATGAGTCAAATCGAAGATAATCCGAATATGGCCTTAAAAACTTTATTACCATTCGAATTATTAGTTCGCCAGTCTACATAACAAATCGTAAATTAATTTTTAAAACTCTTTAGGAAAACGTTTTCCGGAAATCAGGAAATATTCCCCCGTTATTTAAATAATTAAAAAATAGATGAGGTGTAAAAATGAAAAAAGTAAGAATTGGTGTCATTGGTGCAGGTTTACGTGGTGGACTTGCTCAGTATTGGCATAAACCAGATGGTGAATCAGAAGTTGTTGCACTTGCTGATTTATCTCAAGAACGATTAGATAAGTTTCAAGAGAAAATCGGCTCACCGTTATTTTTAACAAAAGATTATAAAGAATTATTGACTCGTGATGATATCGATGCAATTGCAGTATTGTCTCCAGATTATTTACATGAAGAACATGTAATTGCGGCTCTTGAAGCTGGAAAACATGTGTATTCTGAAAAACCACTTGCTATTACGGTCGAAGGTTGTGACCGAATTATTGAAGCTTGGGAAAAATCAGGAAAGCATTTAATGGTTGGGTTCAACATGCGTTATATGAGCATGTACCAAACTATGAAAGACATTATTGACTCAGGTGCTATCGGCGAATTGAAAACTATTTGGGTTCGTCACTTCGTAGGATTTGGTGGCTATTTCTACTACCACGATTGGCACGGGAATTCAAAAAATACAACTTCTCTTCTATTACAAAAAGGTTCGCATGACCTTGATGTTATTCATTGGATTTCAGGTAAATATGCGACAAAAGTTTCAGCATTTGGTTCACTTGATTACTACGGAGGGGACAAGCCAAACACTTTAACATGTCCTGAGTGTGATCTAAAGAATACGTGTCCTGAATATGTTCCTCATACATTTACAGAATGTGCTTTCCGAGAAGAAATCGATGTAGAAGACAACAATATGCTTATTATGGAACTTGAAGGCGGCATTAAGGCATCCTATCTGCAATGTCACTTTACACCAGATTATAACCGTAACTATACGTTCATCGGTACAGAAGGTCGTATAGAGAACGATGATGTAAACGACAAAATATACTTAAAAACACGTAAAACTAACACTGTGAAAGAGTTTAGTAATGTAACATACGAAATGAAACCAGAAGAAGGAAGTCATGGCGGAGCAGATCCGAAAATTGCACAAGATTTTGTTGAATTAATCTTACGCAATAAACAACCACTTACAACTCCATTTGCTGGAAGAATGAGCGTAGCAGTTGGATGTGCAGCTACAGAGTCTATCCGTTCGGGTGGTAAAGTAGTCAACATTTCTCAAGAATCTACTATCGTACACAGTTAATAAGTTTGTAAGAAAAGGGGTGTGACCATGACTAAACTGGATGAAGGTGTAGGTTATGTAGATGAAATAGAGAAAAGTGAAATAAAGAAGCCATTAAAAAATAGACCGAAAGTGAAGAAAAGTGCTCGAATTGAATGGAAAAAATCATTCAAGAAAAACTGGGAACTTTATCTATTACTTACACCTGTTATTTTATACTTTGTTGTATTTCATTACTTTCCTCTTTATGGTCTGCAGATCGCATTTAAAGATTTTATCGCGACAAAAGGGATTTCGGGGAGTCCTTGGGTAGGATTAAAACACTTTGAGAGATTCTTTGATAGTTACTATTTCTGGAGACTTATTAAAAACACTGTAGGAATTGGAGTATTCACGCTATTAGTTTCATTCCCGGTTCCTATCATTCTAGCTCTTATGCTAAATGAAGTAAAAAGCTTACGATATAAGAAATTTGTTCAAACAGTAATTTATGCTCCGCATTTCCTATCAACAGTTGTTGTCGTTGGGATGCTTCTATTGTTCTTAAAATCAGATGGTCTTGTCAATCAAGTGATTATGTTATTTGGAGGCAATTCAATTGATTTTATAACAGAACCAGGTTGGTTTAAAACGCTGTTTGTATTCTCTGATGTATGGCAAACAATGGGGTGGAGCTCAATAATTTATATTGCTGCACTCGCAGCGGTTGATCCCGCTCAACACGAAGCAGCAATGATTGATGGTGCTTCTAAGTTCCAACGAATAATTCATATTAACATTCCGGCAATTATGCCAACAATTGTTATTCTGTTCATTTTGAATGCAGGATCAGTTATGGCTGTTGGATTTGAAAAAGTATTTCTTATGCAAAATGATTTAAATATGTCGACGTCTGATGTTATCTCAACTTTCGTATACCGTAGTGGTATCTTGGAAGCTCAATATAGTTTCTCAGCTGCAGTTGGTCTGTTCAACTCGCTCATTAACTTCATCATGCTCATCATGGTAAATCAAATTGCTAAAAAAGTGAGTGAGACAAGTCTATGGTAAGGGGTGACTAAATTGAGAGAAACGAAAACAGATCGCGCGTTTAATATATTCAACATTGTATTTCTTGCAATTGTCGCTTTACTAGTAATCTATCCATTGGTTTTTGTTCTCAGTGCATCGCTTAGTAACCCACAGTATGTATTATCAGGTGAACTGTGGTTATGGCCTAAAGAATTTACATTAGATGCATATGAAAAGGTATTCAAGAACGAGGATATTATTAATGGTTTTGTGAACACGTTGAAATATACAGTATTTGGTACTATCTTGAATGTTATTATGACCATTCTAGCTGCATATCCGTTGTCACGCAGAGATTTAAAGGGACGCGGATTCATAATGGCATTTATCGTTTTCACAATGTTCTTTAGTGGGGGGCTTATCCCTACATATTTACTTATTCGTGATTTAGGAATGTTAAATACGTTTTGGGTTATGATCATTCCGAATGCTGTTGCAGTTTGGAATATTATCATAATGCGTACGTTCTTCCAGTCTATTCCTCATGAGTTAGAGGAGTCGGCAATGATTGATGGTGCAGGGAATTTCAAAATTCTTTGGAGTATTGTCCTACCATTATCATTTCCTGTAATTGCAGTAATGGTACTTTTCTATTCAGTAGGCCATTGGAATTCTTACTTCCAAGCATTGATTTATTTGCAAGATCAAGATAAGTTCCCACTTCAATTGATTCTTCGCCAAATACTGATTCAAGGTCAAACTGATGACATGATTAAAGCAACTTCTGAAAGCTTTTTAGCTCAACAACTAAGTGTTGAAGGATTGAAATATGCAGTACTGATTGTGGCAAACTTGCCGATGCTTATGCTTTATCCGTTTTTACAACGATATTTTGTAAAAGGGGTTATGATCGGCTCACTTAAGGGGTAGCAAAGAAAAGAGATATATGAGGGGGAGATTGTATTGAAGAAGAGATATTTTGCTGGTATTGTAACAAGTCTATTATTAACATCTAGTATTTTAGGAGCTTGCTCTAGTGATGAAGGAACAACTGGAAAAAGCGAGAATATAGATAATGTTAATAAAACGGGTATGCCTATTGCTAAAGAAAAAATCGAAGTTGATGGTTTTGGAGCAAAATTCTTTGCATCACAAGATTGGAACAAACTGATGCTTTGGGATGAGTACGCGAAAAAATCGAATATAGAAGTGAACTGGAAAACAGTACAAGTTGAAGCATTAGCAGAGAAAAGAAACTTAATGCTTGCAGCTGGGGATTATCCAGAATTATTCTTTGCTTCAGCTTTTCCTAAAACAGATTTAGTTAAATACGGACAGCAAGGTGTGTTTCTACCATTAAACGACTATATTGATGAATATGCGCCAAACTTTAAGAAGATTATGGAAGAGTATCCATCAGTGAAACAAGGCGTTACAATGGCAGATGGCAATATTTATGGCTTCCCTACAATCTATGACCCGAAATTTGAATCGCTTCGAGCTGGGACACCTTGGATTAACCAAGATTGGTTAGATAAGTTAAACCTAAAAGCGCCTGAAACAACGGATGAATTATATAAAGTATTAAAAGCATTCAAAGAAGAAGATCCGAATGGCAATGGTAAAGCGGATGAACAAGCTTGGGGTGGCGGATATGGTATTCTTGAATTCATTAACTATTTACGTGGTACGTATGGCTTGAATAAGCAAGGATCTATGAACATAAACCTTGACTTTAAAGAAGGAACTGAAGAATTCCGCTTTGTCCCATCAACGGATGAATATAAAGAATTACTTACTTTCTTGAACAAACTTTATACAGAAGGTTTAATTAACAAAGATGTTTTCACAACAGAACCGCAAACGTTTTCTGCTGAAGCATCTAAAGGCAATTATGGTATGTTAAACGAAGTTGACCCTAAAGAATTGTTGAAGCTTGATGGATATGTTGGTGTACCTGTTCTAGAAGGTCCTACTGGAGAACGTGCTTATAACTCAGTTTCAAATGGACTTGGAAACCTTGGTATGTTTGTTTTAACTGATAAGGCAAAAAATCCAGAAGCTTTAGTTCGTTGGATTGATTACCTTTATGGTGATGAAGGGACGAAGATGTTCTTCATGGGCTTCGAGGGCGTAACATATGAAGAAGACAAAGATGGAAACTTCAAGTTTTTACCGGAAATCACTGATAATCCTGATGGTAAAAATATGGACCAAGCAATTAGTGAATTTTTAACTTGGCCAGGTGGGTATTATCCAGGAATTGTAAAGCAGAAGTTTTTCCAAGGTGCTGAAGGAAAAGAAAACACAATTAAAAACGCTGAGCAAGTTCGTCCATATCGTATTAAAGATGAAGATATCCTACCAGGATTGAACTATACGCTTGAAGAAAGTGATAAAGTTAGTGCGGTTATGACAGATATTCAGACATATATTGATGAAATGGCTGCAGGCTTTATTACTGGTAAACAAGACTTCAGCAAGTGGGATGACTACAAGAAGACTCTTGATAAAATGGGATTACAAGATTATCTTAAAACTGCTCAAGGAGCATACGATCGCACTAAAGGTGAAAAGTAAATTTAAAATTGCTCATACAAGGACCTCCTTGTATGAGTTTTACCCTTTAAGGGAGGTAGTATAATTGAACATGAACGGATGGAAAGGGAAGCTCTATTGGTTTGTAGAATTTGTGACGATGCTAGCTGTGCTGCAATTAATGTGGATTGGATTAGTTTTACTAGGTCTAATTATTTTTGGTATATCACCAGCTACTGTTGGTCTATTTTCAATAATGAGAAAAAGATTACATGGTCAAGATGATTTAAAAACACTTATCAAAAATTATTGGAAAGTATACAAAGAAGAGTTTATTAACTCAAATAAGATTGGTGTTATTTTAATTGGTATTGGTTATTTTTTAATAATCAATTTGAAAATTGTTTTAAATATGAGTGGTAGTTATAGTTTATTAATGTTGACGTTGATTGTCATGATTACGATTTTATATGCAGTAATGGTAATGAATATATTCCAAGTGTTTGCACATTACGACCTACCATTCTCTCGTTATTTTTCGACATCTCTTCTATTAAGTATCTCATTTCCACTCCAAATGTTAGGTTCTATTATCGGTCTCTATGTGTTGTATCGAATTTTCTTATTCATACCAGGGCTACTGCCGTTTTTTGGAATAAGTGTAACGATACTATTTCTTACATGGATGTCATCCCAAATTTTCAAGTTAAAAGGGGAATCGGATGGTTCTATACAGAACGAAGATAAAAATACTAAACAGCAATTTGAAGAAGGTACAATATCATGAAAAATATACTATTAATTAACGCAACAGTTGTTCTTGAAAAAACAATTGTTCAAAATGGATTTGTTTATATAAAAGGGGAAAAGATTGAGTCGGTAGGAGAAATGACAGATTGTCCGACATTTAGCGATGAGGACCAAGTTTTTGATTGTACCGGAAAGCAATATGTTATTCCAGGTATGATCGATATGCATATACATGGTGCTGCCGGATATGATTTTATGGATTCGACTAAAGAATCTTTTGAAGAAATAGCTTATGCACTTGCCAAAGAGGGAACAACTTCTTTCCTTGCAACAACGATGACGAATCCAATATTACATATAAATGAGGTTATTGAAAATCTTGCAAGCTATATGAAAGATAATAATCTTTCAGGTGTGGCGGAGATGCTAGGTATTCATGTAGAGGGACCATTTATTAATAAGGTACAAAAAGGGGCTCAACCGGAAGGTGCGATTCTAGTACCTAATGTTAGTTTGTTTAAAGAATGGCAAACGCTATCTGAAGACAATATTAAAGTTTTAACATTTGCTCCTGAGTTAGATAACCATTTTGAATTGCTAAAGGAACTTAAAAGTAACGGTGTCATTCCATCGATGGGCCATACAGATGGTTCATACGAAGAGTGTTTGCAAGCTATAGATCATGGAGTTGAACATGCTACGCATCTCTTTAATGGAATGAGAGGATTGCATCATCGTGATCCGGGTGTCGTAGGAAGTTCACTTTTAAATGATAATGTGTATGTTGAAGTCATTCCTGATGGTATTCATTTTCATCCAGACTTATTAAAAATGGTTGTAAAAATGAAAGGGCTTGAAAGAATGCTCGTTATTACAGACGGAATTCGAGCAAAGGGAATGTCGGATGGGGTTTATGATCTAGGTGGTCAAAGTGTGAAGGTTAATGATGGAAAATGCATTTTAACTTCTACAGGATCACTTGCAGGTAGTATAGTAACGATGAATAATGCACGTAAGAATCTTATTAAATGGCTAGGACTTACTATTCATGAACAATTACAGGTCACTTCTACTAACCAAGCTAAACGTCTAGGTTTATACGATCGAAAAGGATCTATTCAAGTTGGAAAAGATGCTGATATCGTAGTCCTAGGAGAAAATGATGAAGTGGAATTGACAATTTGTAGAGGATTAGTTGCTTTTCAACAGAAAGATGCATTCAAATAATGTCAATCTTTGTGAAATGATGATATATTGAATTTATGAAGAAGTAAGAAGAGGATGAGTAACGTATGAAACCGTTAGATCAAAAAAGTATTATTCCATTATATCATCAACTAAAGCAACGTTTAGATGCGCGCATTAGAGGAGGTGAATGGAAGCCAGGTGATAAAATCGATTCTGAAAATCGTTTAATGGAGTTGTTCCAAGTAAGTAGAAACACAGCGAAAAAAGCGATTGAAGAATTAGTTCAAGAAGGTACATTGTATCGTGTACAAGGAAAAGGAACTTTTGTTTCGAAACCTAAATTTGAACAATCACTAGGTGGTTTTTATAGTTTTAGTCGAGTTTTACAAGAACAAGGTCTACATCCAAAAGATCATGTGCTTGAAGTGAAGGAAGTCGAGCCATCAGCGACTGTAAGGCAAGGACTACAGCTTCCAGAAGGTGAAATGGTCGTTGAAATAAAACGACTACGCTGTGCGGAAGATGAACCTATTATTCTTGAATCATCATTTTTGCCAAAATCAGTTATTCAAGATATGTCCGTTTTGCATGAAGTTGGCACGTTTTCCCTTTATGATTTATTGGCTGAACGATATAATGTGATAGTTGTTCGAGCAAAAGAGGCTTTTGAACCGGTTCTAATTCGAGAGGAAGAAAGTATACTTTTAGAGACAGAAATCGGAAAGCCTGCTTTACTATTGGAACGAACAGCTTATGACACGAATAATCGCCCCGTAGAGTTTTGTATTTCAATTGTACGTGGTGATCGTTGCAGATTTTACACTGAGCTCCATTAATACTCATAGAATATTCTATGAGTTTTTAAATAATTAAAGTTAACCCAACAACCCATCTATAGGAGGATGAAATTATGTCATTAGTTACAACGAAAGAAATGTTAAAAGACGCTTACGATAATCATTATGCAATCGGTGCATTCGGTGCACACAATTTAGAAATCATTAAAGCAGTAATTGCAGGAGCTGAAGCAACAGGATCACCAGTTATTCTGCAAACTACTGCAAGCACATATAAATATGTAGAAATGCCATATATGATTGCAATGGCAAAAGCAGCTGCCGAACAAGCAAAAGTACCAGTAGCACTACATTTGGACCACGGTGAATCTTATGATGTTGTGATGGAATGTTTACGCGCAGGTTATACATCAATTATGATCGACGGTTCAAGACTACCGTTAGAAGAAAATATTGCGCTTGTTCGTAAAGTAACGGATGCAGCAAATGCTATCAATGTACCAGTTGAAGCAGAGTTAGGAACAATTGGTGGTGTAGAGGATGATCTTGAACTTGAAGAGTCTAAAGCATTTTTCACTGATCCGGTAATTGCTGAACGATTTGTACGAGAAACTGGAATCTATTCATTTGCCCCTGCATTTGGAACAGCACACGGAAATTATAAAAAAGAGCCAAAGTTGCAATTTGATTTACTAGAAGAAATTCAAAAATTAACAAATATCCCTCTAGTAATGCACGGAGCATCGGGTGTACCGGATGCTAGTTTAAAAAAAGCATTAGATTATGGTGTTGCAAAAGTGAACTTCTCAACTGAATTGAAAGACATGTTTGCAGAAGAAGTTCGAGCATTTTTCAAAGAAAATCCTAATGAAAACGACCCACGCAAATATTTCATGCCTGCACGTGAAGCGCTTATTGACTTAGTGAAAACAAAGATTGTTACTCTACAAAAATGATAACAACTATCACGTTAAATGCAGCAATCGATCAAGTGTATGAAGTTGATTCGTTAGCTGTTGGAGGTACGAATCGAGTTTCAAACATAATTCAAGAAGCGGGCGGTAAAGGGATTAATGTTGCAAAGGTTCTTAAGCGTTCTGGAGCAGACGTTACTGTCGGTGGGTTTGCAGGTGGTATAAATGGCGAGAGAATTCGCCAGTTACTTTTGAAGAAAAGTATTCCAAGTGAGTTAATTCAAGTAGAGGGTGAAAGCCGGGTCTGCTTAACAGTACTAGATTCAAAGAAAAGTAAAGTAACAGAATTACTTGAGAGTGGTCCAGAGATTACAGAGGAAGAATGGCAATCAATGCTAAATTGGATTGATGATCAGTCTAAAGATGTGAAGTGGTTTGCATTATCCGGGAGTTTACCGAAAGGTTTACCAACAACGGCGTATGCAGAACTTATTGATATTATCAATGCAAACGGAGCAAAAGCTATTCTTGATTCAAGTGGAGATGCTTTGCAAAATGGCATTAAAGCAAAACCTTATGCGATCAAACCGAATGAGTTTGAAATTGCGACAATTCTCGGTAAAGCAACTGTAAATGAAACGGATCTACTTGATGTAGGAAAACGATTTGTAGATGATGGGGTTGAGCATGTCTGCTTTAGTTTAGGAGAAAAAGGTGCGATTTTTGTCAATCAAGATGGTTATTTCAAAGCAGATGCACCAAAAGTAGAGGTCATTAACACAGTAGGAAGTGGAGATGCTTTTGTCGGTGGTTTGTTATATGGATTAGCTAATGGTGAAGAACCTTTAATAGCTTATAAAAGAGCATTAGCATGTGGTTCAGTCAACGCAATGTATAGCAAAATTGGTTTCATTGATTCTCAACAAGTTGAAGAATTAATGGCACAAATTACAATCATAAAATTATAGATTGGGGAAAAGAAATATGTATACTTATAAAGAAATAACTGGTCAAGGTGAACAACTTCAAAAAACTCTTGAGATTGTAGAGAATTTAAATCTTGAAATCGGAAATGTAGATCAAGTTTTATTTACAGGATGCGGTACATCATATTATATAGCAGCTTCTGCGGCTAAATATTTCCAAACAGTGACAGGCGTATTTGCTTCGGCAATCCCTGCATCTGAATTATTCCTTCATACATCTTCATGTATAGTACCAGGGAAAAAATATCTTATCGTTGCAATTTCAAGATCGGGAACTACTTCAGAAATACTTATTGCACTTGATCATTTAAAAGGCCATGCTGACCTTAGCACAATGGCAATTACATGTAACGGTGATACGCCGATGGCAACTGCAGCAGATAATGTGATCGCACTTGATCATATTTCTGAAAAAAGCGTCGTAATGACACAGTCATTCTCGAATATGTTGTATGGCCTACAAGTATTTGCTGCAACACTAGCAAACGCAACTCACAATTTAAATGAGTTAAAACAAATACCACAATTGGTTGCAGATGCGTTAACAAATGAAGACTTAACAAAAGTTGTTGCTGAGGATCTTACTAAAACACGCATTATCTTTTTAGGATCTGGTTCATATAACGGGATTGCGAAAGAGGCAACACTAAAATTAAAAGAGATGACGCAAACAGAATGTGAAAGCTATTCTAATTTAGAGTTTAGACACGGACCTATTTCAATTGTAGATGAAACTACAGTTGTAATCTTGATGACTCAACTAGAAACAGCAGATTATGATCAAGCGCTAGTTAAAGATATTCAAAAACTTGGTGGTCGTGTTCTTACTATTGGTACAACACCTGAAGGTTTTGAAGCGGACCATATTATTAAATTGACTGATGAAATTAGCGATTTAAATAGACATGGAATTTATGTTCCTTATCTGCAATTGCTTGCGTATCAACGTGCGATTCATCTTGGATATAATCCAGATAAGCCTCGTAACCTTACTCAAGTTGTTAAATTGGCGTAATTGGATGGTGAATGAAGATGGAATACATTTTAGCAGCCGATGTTGGTGGCACTAAATTAGCTACAGCTTTGTTTCGCAAAGATGGAACTGTTGTTGAAGAAATCGTAATACCAAGTGAAAAATATGACGGCGAAAAACTATTCCATTCACTAGTAGATTCTTTTAAGAATCTACTAGTGAATTCATGTGTGTACATGGATGATGTGATGGGGATTGCATTGGGAATTCCCGGAATTGTGGACTTTGAAAAAGGGATAGCAGTTTTTCAAAATAATCTACCTTGGAGAGACTTTCCATTAGCAGATAGATTAGCTATTGAGTTTCCCGAAACACAGATTAAAATAGACAATGATGTCTATATGGCTACTTGGGGGGAATATACGAACCGTGGATTTTCTAATGAGTCTATGGTTTATGTGACACTGAGTACTGGCATTTCTTGTTGTTCGATTCACAGAGGAGAGTTTTTACGAGGCGCAGGCATGGCAGGAGAAATTGGATTTAGCCTAACAGACAATCCAGAGACAACGCTTGAACCTCTAGTTTCTGGTCCTGCATTGGAATCAAAAGGGCGAGAACATTTTAATAATCCTACATTGCAATTACATGAAATGATGGAATTATACTATCAAGGTGACGATGCAACAGTCTCTATCATAAACGAGGCAGTTACTTCATTAGCTAAAGAAGTACATCATATTATGGTCTTTTTAGATCCGCACTGTATCGTTCTTGGCGGTGGTGTTTTCAATCATCATCCAGAGCTGATCAAGGCAGTTAAGAATGAGGTCAGAAAGCACCTTAGCCATCCATTATTAAAAGGCAAAGAAGAGCGTATTGAAGCGAGCGTGTATAAAGACGAAGCCGTATTACGTGGAGTTGCTTCAACGATAATAGATGAAAAGAGATAAAAAATTAAGAGGTTGGGACAAAACAACTAACCTCAAAAATGATAAGCCTCGAAAATTTTACAATTAGTAAAATCTTCGAGGCTTTGTTTTTTAGTTTACTTCGTAGCCGTTGTTCTCCGCTACGGCGGACGCTTTCCGCGGGCACGGCTCCAGCCTTCTCCCTCGCTTCGCTCAGTCCGAGTGCTTCCGCTCGTGCTGTTCCCGCTGGAGTCGCCGCCTTCGCTCCGAACAACTAATGAAACACGTCTATTTCAATTAAATCTATTCATAATTTCAGGCATAAAAAAAGACATCTTCGGATTAAATTTAAGTACTCTTACAAAAAATTAACACAGAAAGTGAAACAAGTGTATGAGTGGATTACACGCAAACAGAAGTATGAAAGAGGTTTTGAGATTTTTGGCACACGTAATAGTTATTCAAAAATGGAAAATGATGCGACATCTATGCGCATGAAAGATGACTACATGCAAAACGGACAACTAAAGGCAGGATATAACGTGCAAGTTGCGACGGAAGGACAATTTACGTTGGCGTATGGCGTTTTTCCTAATCTAACAGACATGAAAACACTTATACCATGCCTTGAGCTGCAATTTATCGTAAACGTAAAATTGACATAGAACCAGTTTTTGGATTTCTGAAGGCTAATTTAGATTTCACGCGATTTTCTGTTAGTGGAAAATCGAAGGTTGATAACGATATTGGTCTCGCATTAATGGCCATAAACTTAAGAAAATATGCGGTACGCGGATAATCTTCCATCATATATTGTCAAAATTAAACGCAAAAATCGAGATTGCATCATGCAATCTCGACTTTTTACGTGAACTGAAACTATTTATGTCCCAACCTCTTTTGTTATCTAATGCGACTCTTACTTTCTTTATCAAAGAAATGACTTTTTGAAATATCGAACGCAAGCTTAATTTTTTGACCAGGTTGGATTAGTGAATCAGAAGATAATCGAGCAATATATTGTTGACTATCTAATGTAGAATAGACCATTAATTCAGCCCCTGTTAATTCGGATACTTCAATATTTGCCTCAACTGTAGACTCAGTATGTTGAGCTAGTACTAATGGATCTTCAGAAATATGTTCCGGTCTAACACCGAGAATAATTTCTTTACCGTTATAGCCTTGGCTATTTAAGATTGCTAGTTTATCTTGAGGGATTTTCAATAAGATACTTCCAGCTTTGAAGTAACCACTATCTATTGTGCCTTCAAAAAAGTTCATTGCAGGTGATCCAATAAAGCCACCTACAAATACGTTTTCGGGATTCTCATATACATCTTTTGGTGTACCAATTTGTTGAATTAGACCGTCTTTCATAACAACTAGGCGTGAAGCCATTGTCATCGCTTCAGTTTGGTCATGTGTTACATAGATTGTTGTCGTTTTCAAACGCTTATGCAATTTTGCAATTTCAGCACGCATTTGAACACGTAATTTTGCATCCAAGTTTGATAATGGTTCATCCATTAAGAATACTTTTGCATCACGAACGATTGCGCGGCCTAGTGCAACACGTTGTCGTTGTCCACCTGATAATGCTTTTGGTTTACGATCTAAGTAAGGCTCAAGATCAAGAATACTCGCTGCATTTTTTACACGTTTCTCAATTTCTGCTTTTGAGAATTTTCTAAGCTTTAAGCCGAACGCCATATTGTCATATACACTCATATGAGGATATAGTGCATAGTTTTGGAATACCATTGCGATATCGCGTTCTTTTGGAGGAACATTATTCATAGATTTACCATCAATGCTAAATTCCCCTTCAGAAATTTCTTCAAGTCCAGCAATCATACGAAGTGTTGTCGATTTCCCACATCCAGAAGGACCTACAAGAACGATAAACTCTTCATCTTGGACACGCAAATTGAAATTAGAAACTGCCGTACTTCCGTCATCATAAACTTTAAAAATATCTTCAAGAACCATTTTCTCCATATTAAGCACCCCTTTAATATCAATATTTCTTTATATATTAAAGTTTAACAATCATAGGTGAAACATCATATGTATAATGTGCACAATTTTCTGACGTATTAATTGTGCGCTTTGTCTTCATCCTCACTAGCTATCAAACTTGCACAATATGAAACAAGTGCTCCATCAAAATACCTTACAGAAATACCGGTAATATCTTGGAACTTTGTAAGACGATACTGGAGTGTATTTCTATGCACATGCAATTCTTTAGCCGTAACTGAAGCATTAAATCCATTCTCAAAAAAGAGCTGGACTGTTTGAAGTAACTCCATATCAAATTCAATTGGCTCTAATACTTCTTTCCGGATTATCTGTTTCATTTCGTCAGACATTTGTTCAATTAGATTAATAGGGAAAGTCTTTTCCATCGTATAGATTTGTTCAGCATGATTTCTTCCAAGACCTTTATTAAACCATTCTTTTTCTTTTATAAAATGACTCGAAAATAATGTAGCTGTCGAATGGAATTTTCCGATATATATCTTGACCTGTAAGAAAAAATCACTTTCAAGTGCAACGATAAAAGAAGAGAAGTCATCAAAAGTATGTATATATGAAGCTTTCTGTTCAATGAGGACGGCTTCATGTGTAGAAATAAAAATAAGTTGCATAGCATCATTAAAATACGCTTGAACAGCTTGATTCAAGTCGGATTTTAAGATGTCGTCAGTTTTAAAATGCAGCTGAATAATACGGATATCACAATCCTCTTTTAAAGGAGAAGGACCACTTTGTAATAAAAATTGAATCCATTTCTCCGAGATAGAATCATTACTAAATAATGTAGGTTGAATCTCTTTAAAAAGTGAAGTTAACAGAGCATAATCACGAGCTGTTAATTCTTTTCTGTCGACGGTCATCCAAGTATTGTTGAATTGATTATGGAATATATGAACATTTTCTTCAATATTGACAGGACATTCGGTAAGTAGATTGATAGAAGGAAAAAGAGCTGCTAAGTTAGTTGACATTATATGTAATCTCCTATCCTAAAGCCATTACAGCTTATGATATTAGTGAAGTAATTCGATACTAGGAAGTACCTATATTCTATTATAAATCACAGAACACTATTTGACATAACTGAACAGTTAAAATATTTAAAAGATATATAATAGTTATTTTCATTTATTTTTAAGCATATCTATTAAGGCTAGGGGTGTATTAAAAAAGCCAAATTTAACAATGAATAAAAACAGAATATCGTAATTTTATCGATCTAATAATTTTAAGCAACAGTCAATAGAAGTTAGTTTAATAGGAAGGGGAGAAAGTATTTGAAAAAGGTTATCTTTAGTTTCTTATTATTTATTGCATCCATTGTGTTTCTTACACCCGAAGAAATTTTGGCAGCTGCAAATGAATATTACATTTCAAAAGATAGTGAAAATGTTACCAAAGGGATGTACTATGCAAAACCAAATGGCAAAGCAAAAATGGTTGTTAAATTTACTCGTTATAATACTAATAAAAAGGTGAAGAAATCACTTGGATTAAAGGATATGACAGCTCAGTATAAACTAACGACAAAATCTGGTGACCTAATTCATGATTTTGATCGTTCCATATATAAACTACAAAAAGTTGGGTCTAAACTCTACCTCCCAAAGCCTGTCTATCGAACTGAAAGTATTTATGGACCGGCAGAAGGATACGCTCTAAAGTTATATGAAATGACAGCTAACGGCAATAAAAAACGTGTGATAAAAGATTATATCCCATCTAATACTGTCACTCCATTTATAATCGAAGGTTCTAGCCTGTTTTACGTTACTTATAACAAACAATCCATGAAGGAATATGATTTAAATGTATATGATCTAAAATCAAAAAAGAAAAAGACTCTGAAGAGATTGGTAGATAGTTTCTGGATACAATCTGGAACCATTTATTTCACGGAAAAAGGTAGTTTGTATTCGATGCAACAGAATGGAGAAAAAATAAAACAATACAAATCAATTGATTACTTATATAATGCTATTGGTTTTGAGGCTAGGAGCTATGGTGTTACGATAAATGATATTCTCATTTATTATAGTGGTAGAGAGGGTAGGTATTATTATTTAGACACCAATACAGGGAAAAGTATTAAGTTGCCTTATATTAATATTTATGAAGGCAATCAATACATCGACTATTCTTCACAACGCATTTTTTATACAGATAAAGAAGGCTTGAAAATGTATGATAGTAAAATTAGAAAGACTAAGTTGATTAAACGAACAAAAACCATTGTTTACATTCATCAAGTAAAAATGAATGCTAAAAAAATTCAATATATACAAGGTAATCGGTTGTATGAGATTGGGTTTTAACATGTGAATTAATATTATTTAGAGGATGTATAAATAACGTTAGTTTCAAAACAAATCTTGAGTGTTTTTTCATTTACTTAAATTTATTAAAAAAGCGTTTGTATCTCTAAATAGGATACAAACGCTTATTTCTTTCATAAAAGGAATACGTACATTTCGTATTTTACTTAACAGGAGCTAAAACTTTATATTCCTCGGGAATATGTAAAATTGTTTCGTAATATGCATGTTTCGTATATACTTTAGAGATGTTTTTATTTATAGATTTATATGTTATATAAGGTTCTTTAATTGGTTCTTTTTTAATAATAGTCTGAACAGATATTGTTTTAGAAGTGTTATTTTTGTCAAGAATATCTAATTCAACCCAAATCGTTTTAACGTTATTATTTAAATAGATAGATTTAATTTTTTTGTTGTGATTTTTTTGTATTTCTAATATTTGTGTAAAATCTTGTACATATGTTTTGTTTTCAGGTAATGCAGTTATGTACGGCTTTAAATAATCATCTTTCCATTGTTTTTCATCCATTGAAAAATCAGCTTTCATAATATTAATAGTGAAAAACCCTACTAATGATAGTGTGAAAATAAAGAAAAGTCCTCTCATTATAAAGCCGGAAGATGAAATTGTTTTTTTGTTTTTTATTAAATCCATCAGGGAATAAATACCGATTATGATCCATAACAGTTCAGCAGGTATTAATATGAATGCTGAATCAGCTTGTGAGATACTTTCTTGTATTTCAATTACTTTGTCAATACTGGACACTTTAAAATCCTCCAATTTTACTTCATGTATAATTTGTATGAAAAAAATAATTTACATGGTTTACTTTCAAGCTATACGATATACTATCGCGAAGTTAATGTATATAATAATTTCCTTTTATACTATATTTATAGCGAAAATATATGATAGAAGAAATGCCATAGTTATATTTTGGGAGAGCTAGATGATGTAGAATTTGCACTTATAAACGTAATAAATAAAATACCTTTTATTCCATGCAATATATACAATCATCTTAAAAAATAAGAATAAAAAGAAGCCAATATCACTCACTTGTCGTACTGAGGATATTGGCTTCTGAAATTTTAAAAGCGGCCTCATTAGTAGGGGAGGAACATAAAATATAGTATTTTAAATTTTACCTAAAGGACTTCTACAAATACCTATGTCTATTCCTTTTTCATTTATCCTTTCTTTTAAATTTACTAAAGCAGAACCTGTATAGATTTGTTCAATAATGCTTGATATTTCAATTTTTTCTTGATCGGTTAACGGTTGATTAGTTAATAATTTTATAAACCAATTTTTGATTGCATCAGGATATATATTTGCTGCAATTGAGGATAATCGATTAAACCCCATTTGAACTTTTTCTTCTAAATCTATTTCGCCACCGGCATAATAATAAAAGTCATTTTTAATTTGATCCTTCATTTTTATTATTTTATCTTTAAGACCTGCTTCTTTAATTCCTATTACATTTTCATTCTTACTTAATATAATGATATTTTCTATCGATAAATCAAATCCTGTTCTTCTTGGATTATTGTAGATTATTGTTGGTTTGTTAGTTTGTTCAATAATCTTTTCAGAATATCTCAATGCTTCTTCTTGAGTCGGAAGAATATAAGGTGGATATCCCAGTAAAATTCCTGCAATCTTTGTCTTACTTATCGCTTTAGCAAACTCCATAGCCTCCAGCTGTCTAATAGAAGAAACACCAAATAATATTTCCATGTTGTTTATGAGTTCTTCTTCTATTGAGACAGCTTTAAGCAAGTCCAACTTTTCTTTGAGATTTAAACTATGTTGCTCTCCAGTAGACCCACCTACAAGAACAGATTTTATTCCCTTACTATATAAATATTTAATATGGTCTATTGTACCTTGTATGTTTAACGATTCATCTTTTATAAATGCGGTAGGTACAGCAATATGAAAGGATTCTTTTAACATTTAAATCATTCCTCATTTCTAATAAGAATAATAAACTATTTTTAGTTTATTTAAAGTAATACAAAGATTAGGTGATAAAGCCTTTCCGATGAATGATAGTTAAAGACTTTCATATAAATGGGTACATGATAGTAGGGCTATTGTTAACGACAAATCATCTGACAGGAACAGAAATATTATATTTCTCCATTTTTCTATATAGTGTACGTACACTTATGCCTAATTGCTCGGCAACTAACTTTTTACCTTCAAAATCAAAGCCATATCGATTGAGGGCTAGAATTATCCCATCCTTTTCCATATCCTTTAAATCGTTTTTTTCTTTTAGTTTCTTAGGTGGTTGGAGTAGTGTGGGATTTAAGTAGTCGGGAAGTGAAGATTCTGTTAGTTGATGACCCCTCTCCATATTCATACTGTATTCAATGACATTTTCTAGTTCGCGAATATTTCCTGGCCAATGGTATTGTTGTAATCTTTTCAAATATTCGTCTGAGCATGTTTGAATGAATTTTCCTGTACGATTTTGAAGTCGATCTATCAAGATGGGGACTAATGTGTCTATATCTTCTTTTCTTTCTCTTAAAGCAGGTAAGTGAATTGGGATGACATTTAATCTATAATACAAATCTGAACGGAATTGTTTAGCCTCCATCATTTCCTCTAGGGGCTGATTCGTGGCAGCAATCACACGGATATTTACTTTTTTTGGATTGATTCCACCGACTCGATTAACCATGCCATCTTGTAAAACTTTTAATAACTTAGGCTGTAAATGAACAGGTAAATCTGCAACTTCATCTAAAAATAATGTCCCTCGATCTGCAAGTTCAAAATAGCCCGGTTTGCCTTTTTTATTTGCCCCTGTAAATGCTCCTTCCTCATATCCGAATAATTCACTTTCAAATAATGTTTCAGGAATGCTAGCGCAGTTAATTTCGATAAATTCACCTTTTCTTAACATACTTTGCTCATGTATAAACTTTGCTAAAAGGCTTTTTCCTGTACCCGTTTCACCTGTAATAACAATTGAAGAAGTACTGTTAGCAATTCTAGAAAGAAGTTCTTTTAGCTTTTTTAGCTGAGTATTGTTCCCGATAATATAATTAATATTTTCCTTCGAATTTCTCCCTGTATATTTAAATTCACCTGAACCGTCCAATATCGTTAAAATAATTTCGCTTAATTGTGTTAACCAGTATTTAAATTGATCTTGTTGTGCAATCAACTTTTCTTGTCCCTCTGAAGTGAAACTTACAAAGGAAAGAAAGCCATAATGGTTATCATTTTTTGTGATTTTAATTAAAATTTCTGCTTTTGAGGGGCATTTCGATTGGAAGTGGCAACCTTTACACATTTTCATATGTCCGGGATCTTTTACAAAACTAACAGCTTCTTTGTTTTGTTTTTGAAAAAATGGTAAATAGACTCGATCTTTTTTTTGAACTTGATATTCTTCAGTGGATGCTACTAATACACCTTCATAATTGAAGAAAGCAATTTCAACCTGTAAAAGTTCTGCAAATGTTCGAATAGTCTTTGCAATTGAGGAAATAGATGACATTCATACAACCTCCCACTTTTAGTGTGTAATTATTTGTGAATAGTAAGTTTAGACATAGAAATATCAATCAATCATTCTACATTATTATTAGGATTTTTAATTATATGAATAATTTAGTTGTCATAATTGTAGTTTAATGAAGTTAAAATTGTCAATTTTCAGTCAATTATGGCAAAAATAATATTTTATTTTGAACAAAAGCTAGGAATCATCACGAATGAGAGTTGGCACACTAATTGCTTTATTACTAATAAAACAGTTCAAGGGGGTTTTTACATGGAAAAGGATTATTTTAAGTTAACTAACAAAGTAGCTGTTGTAACAGGAGCGGCCTCTGGAATTGGATATGCTACAGCAGAACTATTAGCTGAAGTAGGATTGCAAGTCATTTTACTAGATATTGATGAAGTTAAAGGTGAGCAAGCTGCTAGTACAATTCTAGAGAATGGTTTTCAGGCTCAATTTATGAAATGTGATGTAACAAGTGCAGCAAATTGCCAGGCAGTAAGTGAAGAGATTAAGCAAACATATGGCAATGTAGATGTACTTTTCAATAATGCAGGGATTATTAAGCGAAAAACTGTAGTGGATTTAGAAGAACATGAATGGGATGCCGTTATAGATGTTTCCTTAAAAGGTGTGTATCTCCTATCTAAATACATCATTCCTATTATGGCTGAAGGTACAGGTGGAAGTATTATCAATACTGGATCTGGTTGGGGACTAAAAGGTGGAGACAAAGCTGCATCATATTGTGCGGCAAAAGCTGGTGTTGTCAATTTGACAAAAGCAATGGCCATTGACCATGGACCACAAAATATCCGTGTCAATTGTATCTGTCCTGGAGATACAGATACACCTTTATTAAGAAGTGAGGCACAACAGTTAAACCTTGAAGAAGGCTCTTTCTTAAAAGATTCTGCAGTGAGCCGTCCATTGGCACGATTAGGAACACCACAAGATATTGCTAAAGGAGTGCTCTTCTTAGCAAGCGATTTATCTAGTTGGGTAACAGGAACGGAATTAGTCGTTGATGGTGGCGGCTTGGCATAACGATAACCAAAATACTAGGAGGTAATACTATGACAAAAAAGGTGCACCCATACATCCCAAATATGGTACCTAAAGTTAAAGAAGAAATGCTGAAAGTTATTGGGGTAGAGAACAGTATGGAATTATATTCATGTATCCCTGAAGAACTTCAGCTGAAGGAAGAGATGAATATACCAAAAGCATTAACAGAATACGAATTACGAAGACATATTGAAGGTCTTTTGAAGAAAAATATTAGTACAAACGACTATATTAACTTTTTAGGTGCCGGATGTTGGCAACATTTTGTTCCAGCGGTTTGTGACGAAATAAATCAAAGGTCGGAATTTCTAACAGCTTATGCTGGAGAGCCGTATGAAGACCATGGTAGATTTCAGTCTTTATTTGAATATCAAAGTCTATTAGCTGAGTTAGTAGATATGGATGTTGTGAATGTTCCTACATTTGATTGGGGGCAGGCTGCAGCAACTTCAATTAGAATGGCAGCTCGCATTAATGGAAGAAAGAAAGTTTTGATAGCTACAACAGTTGCTCCGGAAAGAACAAAGATTATTGCTAATTACGGTTCACCAGAGCTCGAATTTACCAATATTGCTTTCGATCTTGATACAGGTTTAATGGATTTAGATGACTTGAATAGTAAAATTTCAAATGAAGTAGCAGCGATTTACTTTGAAAATCCATCCTATTTAGGATTTATTGAATCACAAGGAAATGAGATTTCTGCAATCGCTAAAGAACATGATGTAATACTTGTTGTAGGGGTGGATCCTATCTCATTAGGTGTATTGGCACCACCGAGTCATTATGGTGCTGATATTGTTTGTGGAGATTTACAACCACTTGGTATGCATATGAATTACAGCGGAGGTCAAGCCGGTTTTATCGCTACTCTAGATGAAGAAAAATTCATTAATGAATTTCCATCACGTTTATTTGGTATCGTACCAACAATAAAAGAAGGGGAATATGGATTTGGTGATGTGGCGTATGAACGGACTTCTTTTGCCCAAAGAGAAAAAGGAAAAGAATCGGTTGGTACTCAAACGGCATTATGGGGTATTACAGCTGGCGTGTACTTATCTTTGCTTGGGCCTGAGGGGATGTATGAATTAGGGCAAACCATTATGCAAAATAGTCAATACACCGTAAAGAAATTGAATAAAATTGCGGGTATACAAGGTTCAAGAATTGTTTCGCCATTCTTTAAAGAATTTATTGTGGACTTTAATGAAACGGGAATCTCGGTTCAAACAATTAATGAAATGTTATTAGAAAAGAAGATTTTTGGAGGTAAGGATCTTTCTAAGGAGTTCCCAGAGTATGGACAATGTGCTCTGTTTTGTGTGACAGAGGTGCATACGAAAGAAGATATGGATTGTTTGATAGAGGCTCTTGAAGATATTGTCACAAAATAAACGTCTACAAAAGGAGTTTTGAGAATGAAACCAATAATTAGAACTGAAGCTACTCGCGATTTTCATCAAGCGAAATGGAATGAACCTATAATTTTTGAACTTCATCAAGAAGGAGAAAAAGGTGTTGAAGTACCACTAGCAAATGAAGAAGTGGTATCTACTATTGGTGACGGTGTATCTACTATTCCTGCATCTATGTCTAGAAGAAATAGACCGAATCTTCCGGAAATTGGTCAAGCACGTGTACTTCGCCATTACTTACGACTTTCTCAAGAGACATTGGGATCAGACTTTAATGTAGAAATCGGTCAAGGTACATGTACGATGAAATATATCCCGAAAATAAATGAATTATTGATTAGAAATCCCAAGATGATGGACCTTCACCCGCTTCAAGAAGAGAGCACTGTACAAGGTATGTTGGAAATTATTCATAATTTAGATTTGTGTATGCGTGAAATCTCAGGGATGGGCGCTTTTTCATTCCAGCCAGGTGGAGGAACACAAGCGCTATTTGCTATGGCTTCCATCGTAAGAAAATATCATGAGACACATGATGAAGGAAATCAGCGTGATGAAATCATCACAACTATCTTCTCGCATCCATCACAAGCAGCAACAGCTGTTGTGAAAGGATATAAAGTGATTACATTACATCCAGATGAAAATGGCTTCCCGGATATTGAAAAATTAAAAGAAGTTGTTTCTGAAAGAACGGCTGGGTTTGTTGTAGCAAATCCTGAAGATACAGGAATCTTTAATTCTAAAATTAAAGAGTTTACTAAGATTGTACATGAAGCGGGTGGTATTTGTTATTACGATCAAGCAAATGCAAATGGGTTATTAGGTATAACAAGAGCAAAAGAAGCGGGCTTTGATATGTGTTTCTTTAACCTTCATAAAACGTTCGCTGCACCTCATATGTGTGGGGGGCCAGCAACAGGAGCTCTAGGGGTTACTGAAGCATTAAAAGAATATTTACCAGGACCAATTGTAGAATATGATGGAGAAAAATATTCATTAAATGATAATCTACAACATTCGATTGGCAAAGTACGTGCATTCCATGGAGTAGCCCAAACAATCTTAAGGTCTTATGCATGGATACGCGCATTAGGTCCAGATGGCTTACGAGAAGTAGCCCAAACAGCAGTATTGAATAATAATTACTTATACCATAAAGTACAAAAAATTCGTGGTGCAAGTGCTCCCTACGTTCAAGGCCAGCGATTAGAACAAGTTCGATATAGTTGGGAACAGATGACTAGTGAAACAGGTATTACTACAGAAGATGTACAAAGAAGGATGACTGATTTCGGTCTACATTACTGGACTAGTCACCACCCGTATATCGTTCCACAACCATTTACACTTGAACCAACTGAATCTTATTCAAAAACGGATTTAGATGAATACATTAATGCGCTTCAGCAAATTTCAGATGAAGCATATAACAATCCTGAAATTGTGAAAAATGCTCCGTACAATAGTACAATTCATCAACTAGTTGAAGAAGATTATTTAGATAATCCCGAAAAATGGTGTATTACTTGGAGGATGTATCAAAAGAAAGTATTAAAACCAGAACTTATTAAGTAAAAGCAGCGGCAATCAATTGATAAGAATTGATTGCCTTTGTTACCTGGAAAAGAGTGAGGGGTGGAAATACTTAAGTTTTTCGAGTAGAGTCCAGATGATTTTTATTTAATAAAAATAAGGAGTGGATGAATAATGAAGAAGAATAAAAATGCTTTATTATCTCTTTTTGTTGGATTATTAGTTATTTTTGTTTTAAGTGCTTGTAACAGTAATTCTTCTAACAATTCTAAAGGAAACGAAAAGACAGATGATAATAAAGTGAAAATGGAACTTGTTAATGAGGGGAAATTGACTTTTGCAATGAGCGGTCTATTAAAGCCTCTAAACTATAAAGAAAATGAAAAACTAGTAGGGTTTGATGTTGAAATTGGGACCGAGATTGCAAAACGAATTGGACTAGAGGCTAATCCAGTAACAAACCCTTGGGAAACGATTATACAAGGGTTAAAAGGGAAAAAATATGATGCGATTATTGGCAGTATGACAGCTACAGAAGATCGCTCTAAACAAGTAGATTTTTCAGATCCTTACTACACTTCGGGAGCACAAGTTTTTGTAGCAGAAGGAAATAATGAGATAAAGGCGAAAGAGAATTTAAAGGACAAAACGATTGGTGTTATGCAAGCGAGTACTTATACAGACGATGCAAAAAAATATACGACTAAAATTAAGAGTTTTCCAAGTGATATATATGCATTGCAAGATTTGCCACCAGGTCGTGTAGATGCAGTAATTACAGACCGTATTGTTGGCGTTTCTGCAATTAAAGAATCAGGATTGAAAATTAAACCAATCGATGATGTGATCAAAACTGAAGAAATTGCAGTTGCAATAAATAAAGGAAATCCAGAGTTATTAAAAGCGATTAATGAAGCGATAGCATCTATGGTTGAAGATGGAACATATGAGAAAATCAGCACAAAGTGGTTTGGAGTAAATCTACTTGATAAAAAATAGAGTTTAAATTGAACAGTACAAGATTTAGAAAGGAGGAGATTGCTATTGAACTTCTTAACCAATATTGCTTCAATATTTCAAACTCATGGAATTGAATTTTTAAAAGCGACATTAATAACAGTAGAACTTACCTTTGTGTCATTAATAATTGCTACTATAATTGGTTTAGTTTTCGCATTCTTTAAAGTCTCAAATATTAAAATACTAGGAAAAATTGCAGATATATATATCTTCTTAATTCGAGGAATGCCATTAATTGTTCAATTAATGTTTTTATATTATGGTATTTCAAGTGTTTTTGTATTATCAGATTTTACAGCAGGAGCTTTAGCATTAGGAATACATTCAGGAGCTTATATAGCTGAGATTTTCCGTGGTTCTATCCAATCTATTGACCGTGGACAGGTGGAGGCAGCTCGCTCATTAGGAATGCCATATATGCTGGGAATGCGCCGCATTATACTCCCTCAAGCTTTTAAAAGAGCCATACCAGCTCTAGGAAATCAATTTATCATTGGTTTGAAGGATTCATCGTTGGTGGCTTATATTGCAGTATCCGAACTATTCAATCATGCATTATCTGCTCAAGCGGCTAACTATATGCCATTTGAAACCTATTTTGTAGTCGGCATTTATTATTTAATCTTAGTTCTTATCTTCACACTTCTTTTCAATAAGCTGGAGAAAAAATTAGATGTTGGAGGGAGAGAGAAGAAAAATGATAAAACTGAAAAATTTGCGTAAATCATTTGGTGATTTAGAAGTACTCAAAGATATTTCTTTAGAAATACAGAAGTCAGAAGTTGTCGTATTAATTGGTGCAAGTGGTTCAGGGAAAAGTACTTTACTAAGATGTCTGAATTTTCTTGAAATTAATAATGGTGGTCAAATAGAGATTAACGGAAAATTAATCGATGCAGGAAAAGAGAACCTAAATAAAGTTCGTGAAAATATGGGAATGGTTTTTCAACATTTTAATTTATTCCCTCATTTATCGATTTTACAAAATGTTATAGAGGCACCTGTTCATGTGAAAAAACAAAGTAAGGAAGAAGCGACAAGAAAGGCAAAAGAACTTTTACAAAAAGTAGGTTTAGCTGATAAAGCAAACTTTTATCCGGATCAACTGTCAGGTGGTCAAAAACAGAGAGTCGCGATAGCAAGAGCGCTTGCTATGGAGCCTGAAGTTATGTTATTTGATGAACCGACTTCTGCTCTAGACCCAGAGCTTGTAGGAGAAGTTTTAGAAACGATGAAAAATCTAGCAAAGGAAGGAATGACAATGGTCATAGTAACCCATGAAATGGGCTTTGCTAGGGAAGTAGCTGATCGTGTCATCATGTTGGCTGATGGTAAAATTATTGAAGAAGGACCGCCGTCTGAATTTTTTAAAAATCCAAAAGAAGAAAAAACAATCCGTTTTTTACAGCAAGTTTTATAAAGGCGATTAATAAGTGCTTAGAATTAATTTCAAAGGAGTGCATTTGAATGTTGACTTGTTATGATGATGTTTTAAAAGTAACTGATGAATTAGTTGGCGTGGAAAGTATCGTAAATACTATGGGAGAAATTGAAGTTGCTAAGAGATTATATGATTTAATTTTCTCGCAAAATTATTTCAAAAGTAACCCATCTCATGTATTCATGTCACGTACAGAAGAAGATAAAGTCGAACGCTACAATGTCTTTGCTTTTGTCAAAGGTACAAAGGAAAAATCGAATAAGACGGTTATCTTAATGGGTCATACCGATACGGTAGGAATTGATGATTTTAGTCATTTGAAAGATAAAGCATGTTCACCAAGTGAGTTAAAGAAAGCGCTTGCAAATGAGAAGCTTCCGGATTTAGTGAAAGAACATTTACTATCAGATGAATGGCATTTTGGACGTGGTGTTTTAGATATGAAGAGTGGAGTTGCAAGTCATTTCTATTTATTAAAGTACTATTCAGAACATCCTGAAGAACTTATTGGTAATCTAGTATTCTTCGCAGAATGTGACGAAGAAGATAGTTCACATGGTGTTTTATCTGGTTTGAAGGATTTAAAACGATTAAAGGAAGAACATCTTTTTGATTATCAAGCATTGATCAATTCAGATTTCGTTGCCCCTCGCTATGAAGGTGACCCTAATCGATATATCTATAAAGGAACAGTCGGTAAATTATTACCTTCTTTCTTTATAACAGGTGCTGAAACACATGCCGGATCTAGTTTTGAAGGATTAGATCCAAATTATATTGCAGCGGAGTTAACGAGACAGATTAGTTATAATCCCGATTTATGCGATCAATCACTAGGTGAAACCCCTATGCCACCAGTTTCGTTGAAACAAACTGATTTTAAGCCAACTTATACGATTCAAACAGCCTTATCAGCTTACGTTTACTATAATTTTTTTATCCAATCATGGTCGCCTAAAGAAGTACTTTCATTGTTGAAAGAACAAGCGGAAATGGCCTTTGATAACGGAATTTATACAATGAAGGAAAGACATCGAAAATATTGCGAAATAAGTGGGCAACCATATTCAGAATTACCTTGGAAGACTAGAGTAATTGTTTATGAAGATATGCAAAAAACGCTGATGGAACTTCATGGAGATAAATACTTAGACCATATGAAACAATTTAAAGAAAATCTACTATTAGATGAAACGCTTGATGTTCGGATGTATTCTGCTCGAGTTGTTGAAGAAGAATGGAATTGGATGAAGGATAAAAGTCCAGCAATTATTCTATTTTACTCTTCACTCTATTCGCCTCGTGTCGATTTGAGTGGAAAAAATGAAAAAGAGCAAAATTTGATAGAGGCATTGGACTATGCAATTGAAATTGTGCAACCTCATTATTCAAAACCAATCGTAACGCGTAACTATTTCCCTTATGTATGTGATATGAGCTGTGTTGCATTAAGTGATGGGGAAGAGGATATAAAAGCAGTTATTGAAAATAATCCAAGTTGGGGCACAAAGCATTATGTAAACTATGATGCAATCCGTGAAATAAATGTTCCAACAATTAACATTGGTCCATATGGATACGATGCCCATAATCGATATGAACGTACAGAACTAGCATACACGATGGAAGTAGTTCCGAATCTAACAAATCAAGTGATTAGAAAGTTATTAGGAATGGAAGAAGCTAAGTAGAAAGCGTATATAATTGATCGTTTTATTTAAAAAATTGTGCAGAGGGTGTGAAATTTCATGGGATTCAGAAGATATTCAGATAGTCTTCAAAATAAACGTGTTGTAGTGACAGGAGGCGCTAGTGGTATTGGTCTAGCCACATCACTTCGATTTGCTGCAGAAGGATCAATAGTAACCGTATTAGATAATAATGAAGAACAATTAAAAAAGACTTTAGAAGAACATTCTTCTATTAAATACGGGATTTTAGTTGATGTTAGTAATCCTGATGAAGTGAAGGAAGCCTTTAAAGAAGTTGATGAGGCAATGGATGGAATCGATATCTTAATATCAAATGCAGGAATTAGTATAAGAAATAAATTTATAGACATCACTCCAGAACAATGGAAAAAAGTATTGGGTATTAATTTAGATGGTATTTTTTACACAGCACAAGAAGCAGCTAAACGAATGTTGATACAAGGTAGCGGGGTTATTTTAATGACAGCTTCTACAAATGGAATAACAGGTCATCCATATTACGCCGATTATAATGCCTCAAAAGCTGGTGTAAACCTGTTAGCAAAAACAATGGCTTTAGAACTTGCACCAACGATTCGTGTAAATACAGTTTGTCCGGGTTATGTATTAACTGCTATGCAAATCGCCGAGTATTCACCTGAAATGTTAGAACAGGTTAATGAAAATATCCCGCTTAAAAGACATGCTACTCCCAAAGAAATTGCAGGGGTTTATGCGTTCCTAGCTTCTGATGAGGGGGTATATATTACAGGTCAGAACATCCCCGTAGACGGAGGAGAATTAGCTTAACAACATATTTTATACTTACTTTGTTTTCGCTTAATTCTTATATTCTATCAAATTTATTTAATAGAACCTAGATTGTTAAGTAGATTGAATTACAGACTATTAATAAGGCGTTTTAAAAGTAATTGTAAAAGGGGTGTTGATTATAGAAATGCAAACAGAGAAAAAGGCTAGGTTCAAAGTTCCTCATGTGTATGTCATTTTATTTTCTGTCATTATAATTGGAGCTATTTGTACTTACATTATTCCAGCTGGAGAATTTGAGCGTATCGAACAAGATGGTAGAACGATTGTGGTACCTGGAAGTTATCACGAAATACCAGAAAATCGAACGACAATTTTAAATGTATTTGAGTCGATTCATAAAGGGATGATTGCCACTGCGCCGCTAATTTTTTATATTTTTATAGTAGGTGGAGCATTTGGAATATTGCGAGCTACTGGGGCTATCGAAGGTGCTGTCCATAGCATGGCGAAAAAAATTGCTGGCAGAGAGCAGCTTTTAATCCCAGTATTAATGACATTCTTTGCATTATCAGGTGCAATGTTAGGATTAGCAGAAGAGACAATCCCCTACATTACAATTCTAATCCCGTTAGCAGTTCTAATTGGATTTGACTCGATGGTAGGGACAGCAATCGTACTGCTCGGAACATCTGCAGGCTTCACGGCAGCATTTATGAACCCGTTTACGGTTGGTATAGCTCAAGGAATTGCAGAATTACCTATTTTCTCAGGTATGTATTTAAGAATTATTTTCTTTGTCATTTTCTTAACCGTTAGTATTTGGTATGTCATGCGATACGCAAATAAAATAAAAAAGAACCCAAAGGCAAGTGTTATGTTCGGTGAAAAAAATGCACTCATAAATAGTTCGGATTCCGATCAAACATTTCCTTTTACTACACGGCATAAACTCGCTTTCTTTGTATTATTAGGGACACTTGTCGGGCTAGCTGTAGGTGTCATTAAATTTGAGTGGGGATTAACACAAATGACAGGACTGTTTTTGATAATGGGTATACTTATTGGCCTTGTCTCAAAAATGAATTTTAGTAGTATGGCTGAGGCATTTATTAAAGGCTGTGAGGTTTTAATTATGGGTGCGTTAGTAGTCGGCATTGCGAATGCAATTCTAATTATTTTAAGAGAAGGCCTTATAATGGATACGATTTTATATGGGCTTGCTTCTGCTGTAGACTCTTTACCACCACAACTAGCTGCACTTGGCATGTATATTGTGCAATGTTTAGTGAATTATATTGTCCCATCGGGTAGTGGCCAAGCCGCTTTAACGATGCCAATAATGGTTCCATTATCAGATTTATTAGGGGTTACTCGTCAAACAGCAGTATTAGCTTTCCAATTTGGTGATGGAATTTCAAATATTTTCACGCCTACTTCTGGTTATTTTATGGCCGGTTTAGCATTAGGTGGTATCTCGTGGATTAAATGGGTGAAGTGGATTTGGCCATTGATCGTTATTCATTATGTTCTGGGAGCTATTTTTGTGACCATTGCTCAATTAATCAATTATCAATAATAAGATGAAGTGGTAGGAGGTGGTTCATATATGAATTTGACTAATTTACATCAAATTATGGTTAATTACCGTAGACATTTTCATCAATATCCAGAAGTATCTTATGATGAGATCAATACTAGAAAATATATTATTAAGGAATTAGAGAAATTAGGATTAAAACCCTTCACATTTTCAGGGAAAGACGTTGCTGTTGAAATAGCCGGGCAACAACCAGGTAAGACTGCTATCATAAGAGCCGATATGGATGCTCTACCTGTATTTGAAGAAACGGGCTTATCATTTTCTTCAAAAATAGATGGTGTAATGCATGCTTGTGGACATGATGGACATATGGCAATTTTATTAGGATTGATTCATTATTTTAAAGAACATCCTGATAAAATCATAGGGAAAATACGTTTTCTATTTCAACACGCCGAAGAAGATGTTCCAGCAGGTGCCATTGAAGTCGTAAAAAGTGGTGGTTTAAAAGATGCAGACGCAATTTTTGGCTTTCATTTATGGGAGCCTTTAGAATTAGGTAAAATAGGTGTTCGTAGTGGCCCAACAATGGCAGGCTGTGATAAATTTACTCTCACTATTTTTGGTAATGGAGGGCATGGGTCAATGCCAAATGAAACTGTGGATCCGACCATTATTGCTGCTCAGTTTATTACACAGATTCAAACTATTATTAGTAGGTCATTACATCCTCTTGAACAGGCAGTTATAAGTATTGGTGAATTAAAATCTGGAACTAACTATAATGTTATTCCAGATACAGCCTATATAGCGGGAACTGTGCGGCAATTCGGAAAAGAAATTGCTGAGAAGATCCATAATCGGATGGATAAAATAATTAGTGGATTATGTGAATCATTCGGTGCAAAATATCAATTGGAGTATTTACATGGGGACCCTACATTGGTGAATGATGACGAGCTATATAAAATGTTGAAGAAAAATGCTATTCAATTATTCGGTGAAAAAAGAGTAGAGGAGATTACTCCGATACTTGGAAGCGAGGATTTTTCTAATTATACAGAAGTCATTCCAGGTATGTATACTTATATTGGTATTGGGCGACCAGGGGAAACCTATGGACACCATCATCCAAAATTTGATATCGACGAGTCAATGCTAGTTCCAGCAGCTACATTGATTTCACAATCTGTTATCCATTTTTTAGCTGGTGAAGAAAAATCAATTAATCTATATCAAGCTAACAATATTTAGAAAATTCTTATAAAATATGATAATATTCTAATAAAGAAGTATTAGTAGTATATTTAATTATTTATATCAGGGGGAGGCAAATGAAAAATAAACTAACGGCTATGCTATTTATGCTGACGTTTTTACTTATAGCCTGCAACACTGACATAAATATAAAAGAACATGCAAGTGAAATATATTGCGTTGCTTTAGATGCCATTATGGAAACAGACAAATCATTGAATGATGGTATGAAATATATTGCGATTGATATGAGTAATTTTGATGCAGTAAATGAAAAACAGAAAAAATCTATTCTAGACTATTTCGAAGATAAATATAAAGTTAAAGTAATGGACGCTACTTTCGATGATATAAAAGAAAAAGGGTACTATAATGAGAATACCTTGGACGGAGTACTACTAACAGTTCAAAAAGTGAATTTTAACGTAAAAAACAATATCTTCTTTAATGGTTCGAAATATAGATCAGCAAAAGGGGCTATTGGTGTAGAAAGTACAGTTCACTATAAAGGTGGTACTTGGCGAATAAAGAAATTAAAAGAATCTTGGGTGAGCTAAAAGAGTTATTTTTATAAGCATGCTATTTAAACATTAATTTGACAGCTATACCTCAAAAAAAACGCAGGATGTAATATCCTGCGTTTTTAATAATTGAAAATTTGTTATCTAACTAGAACCACTATTCAACGTATAATTTATCTTCATTAATAGGAATTAAATCATTGTCCCAATATGTCCCTTCGTTTCGTTTTGTTTTCGGATATTTGTTAAGTGAACTAATTATCATAATAGCCAATTGTACATACTTTGGATTGAAATAAATATAATTATAAATTTCCTCACAGAATAGTGAACCAAAACGGAAATAGCTAATATATTATAATAAAGTTTCCTTAAGGAAATAAATTTTCTGTAAGGAATAAAAAGGGGAGTTGATATGTCATGAAGTGGATGGAAATATATATGCCAAAAACTTATGGGTTAATATCAATATGTGGCAAGCTTCTACCTCATAAGAACAGGAAACAACATCGGTAATGGATGATCGATTCAAAAAGTTTAGTAATAATAAAATGATGATTTTTAAATATTAAACCCCACTTTCACCAATTTTGATTGGTAGAAGTGGGGTTTTAAAGTTAATAAATTTTATTCAATAACAAATTTTGTTTAATGACTTGTAAACAAGTACATACTTTTTCTAATACTAATATCCAATTGAAAGGGGAATTCAAATTGAGCTTTTCAAAAAATAATAATTCAAATTCTCCTGAATCCAAAAAGAATAAATCTAAGGATCCGCTTCTTAAAAGTCTTGCTGATAATGTGAAAATCATCAAGAAAGCAATGGGGAACAGTAACGATATTATTATTCGAGAAGTAGACATTCTTAAAACAGATAAACAACGGATTGCAATTATTTATGCTGATGGTCTCGCAGATAAAACTGCAATTACAGATTTTATCATGGAATCACTTATGCTAGATATAGATTCGACACCCGAAACGCGTGAAGAAGATATCATTCAATATTTGAAGAATTTCTGCTTAACAGTAGGTGATGTGGAAGATGTAAATGATCTTCAGAGTGTATATCGTGCTGTTTTAAATGGAGAAACAGTCATTCTTTTAGAAGGCCAAACAAAAGGTATTGCTACAAGTACTAAAAGTTCAAAAGATCGAGCAATATCACAACCAAGTACGGAATCAGTAATTCGAGGACCACAGGAATCATTTACAGAAACACTCCGTACGAATACGGCACTTATTCGCCGTAAGATAAAAGACCCGAACCTTTGGATAAAATCAAGAGTTATTGGAGATATAACACAAACAGATGTTGCGATTATGTACATCAATGGAATAGCAAACGATAAAATCGTAAAAGAAGTTCTTGAAAGATTAGATCAAATTGAGATAGACGGCATACTGGATAGCGGCTATATAGAAGAGTTAATTCAAGATTCTCAATTCACCCCGTTCCCGACCGTTTATAATTCAGAGCGACCAGATGTTATTGCAGCAGCATTGTTAGAAGGAAAAGTGGCTATCATTGTTGATGGCTCTCCTTTTGTTCTTATTGTTCCAGCATTGTTTCCTGCGTTTTTACAAGCAGCAGAGGATTATTACCAACGATCGATTATAAGCTCATTAATTCGTATTTTACGATATGGCGGAATATTTGTTTCGTTAATAATTCCTTCTTTGTACATTTCAATCACTACATTCCATCAAGAAATGATACCAACTCCCATGTTGATTAGTATTGCACTTCAACGAGAAGGGGTTCCATTTCCAGCTTTTATCGAAGCAATTCTTATGGAAATAGCATTTGAAATATTAAGAGAAGCCGGCCTACGAATGCCAAGAGTCATTGGTCCAGCAGTATCCATAGTCGGGACATTAATCATTGGGCAAGCTGCAGTAGAGGCTGGGATTGTTTCAGCAGTAATGGTTATTATTGTGTCAATAACAGCCATTTGTAGTTTTTTATCACCAGCGTATGCAATGTCAAATTCAATTCGAATGCTAAGATTCCCTTTAATGATTTTAGCTGCGATGTTTGGTTTGTTCGGAGTAATGATGGGTGCCTTTGCAATTATCCTTCATGTTTGTAGTTTAAGGTCTTTTGGTATACCATATACAGCACCATTTGCACCATTAATTCCATCGGATCAAAAGGATACAATTCTTGTATTTTCACGAGGGTCACTTTTAACTAGGCCTCGTTTAGTAAATCAAAAAAATGCCACAAGAGAACAGAAGCCAGTACGAAAAAAGGGTAGGAGTGATCTAGGTGAAAGTTAGAAAAAAAATAACGTTTATCCTATTTCTACTTTCAATTACGCTTTTATTAACAGGGTGTTGGAGTAAACGTGAATTAAATGAACTAGCAATTGGAGTGGCGCTGGGTATAGATAGAGTAGACGATCAATATGAAGTTACTGTTCAAATTGTCGATCCTTCTGAACTTTCAATTAAACAATCAAGTAGTAGAACATCAATAGTAACATATACAACAAAGGGTAAAACAATTTTTGAGGCAATAAGAAAAATGACGTTAATATCTTCAAGGGCAATCTATTTATCTCATCTTCAAATAATGGTAATCGGTGAGGGAGTGGCAAATGATGGGATTAAACCGACGCTAGAACTCCTAGCGAGGGATCATGAAGTACGGAATAATTTTTATATAGTTGTTTCAAGTAAATCTACTGCAAGAGAAGTCTTGAATATTTTAACGCCTTTAGAAAAGATTCCAGCCAATAAATTGTTTTCTTCATTAGAGGTTTCTCAGAAAAAATGGGGTGTAACATCAAAGATGCGTTTAGATCAATTAATCAACCATCTAAGTAACGATATTAAAAGTGCTGCATTAACAACCGTAGAAATAATCGGGGACCAAAAAATCGGGAATGATCAAACAAATATGGAAATTGTTAACACTCCTGCATTATTGCAGTACAGTGGTTTATCAATTTTCAAAGAGGATAAGTTAGTTGGTATTTTAAATGAAGAAGAAAGTAAAAGTTATAATTACTTAAGAGATGAAATAGAAAGTACGATAGAAAGTGTCTCATGTCCAAAAAATGACGGGAATATTGCAACACAAGTAATTAATTCTAAAACAGAAATAAAAGTAAAATCAATAAAAGATATTCCTGAATTTGATGTCAATATTAATATTGAACAAAATATAGGAGAAGTGGAATGTCAAATTGACTTAACAGATTCCAAGACAATAAAGCAATTTAATGAAAAAGAAAGCAAACAGATTGAAAAGAGAATAAAAAGCTTAATTGAGAAATTACAAAACAAATACCAAGTTGATGTAGTAGGCTTTGGGGAAAAGATTTATCGTTCTCACCCAAAAGAATGGAAAAAGATAAAAGGTCAATGGGAAGAGGCGATTTTTCCTAAAGCAAAAATAAATGTAAAAGTGAATATTAAGACAAAGGGATTAGGAACATTGAGAAATTCACAGCTATATGAACAGAAGGAGTAATGGAGAATGTTTAAAACAATTGGAATTTTAATCATCTTTACTGCCATCTTGTTATTTCAATTACCAAAACTAAAGCAGAATGGTGAAAAAAAAGAGATTTGGACCTTTTCAATATTACTATTCTTCAGTACTACTTTATGTATAGCTGTAGCTTTAAAAGTAAAAGTACCAAATCCTTATGATTTAATCATTGTAATCTTTAAGCCAATGGGAGAATTAATTAAGATGGCACTTAAATGAAGTGGCATAATTTAACAGCAAAAGAGGAAATAGACTATGGGAAAAGAGATTATTAGTGTAAGACAATTCGCAATAATTGTAATGCTCTATTCTATAGGAGCAGCTATTTTAATTTTACCTGCAACCTTAACACAAGTTGTGAAGCAAGATGCATGGGTTGTAGCTGTATTAGGAGTATTGGTCGGTTTATTACTAGTGAAATTTTATATCACTGTTGGAAATATTTCTCCTAAATTATCTTTAGTTCAATTGATTGAAAAAATTCTTGGGAAATATGTTGGAAAGATAATTGTAATTTTCTTTCTAATATTTACGTATCTCTCTGGAACTGGACTTCTATATTTTTTAGGCGATTTCATGCGTACTGAAGTTATGCCTGAAACACCTCTCGTAGCATTTAGTGGGTTATTCATGATTGTGATCATGTTTGGTACTTATTTAGGAATAGAAACATTTGCACGATCTACGGAAATTCTCTTTCCCGTATTTTTTTTACTGTTAATATTCTTTGTGGTTTTTATTTCTCCACAAGTAGATATAGAGTATTTGGAGCCTGTTTTAAATTCTAATCCTAAATCAATAATCAACGGTATTTTGATTTTTATTAGTGAATTTGCATTTCCGTTGGTCGTATTGTTAATGGTATTCCCTGTTGCTATTAATGTTCCTAAATCTGGAACAAAAGGTTTTTATATAGGTGCTATAGCTGGCGGGATTATTTTAATAATCTTGATTACTTTATGTGTCTTAGTTCTTGGTCCTACTGATACGGCTCACCGGGTTTTCCCTAGTTATGCAATGGCACAAAGGATTTCTATAGGTAATTTTATTCAACGTATTGAAATCACTATGGCTCTCTTATGGATTATTACACTGTATGTTAGAATCTATCTTTATTTTCATGTGTCAGTTGTAGGGATTGCACAGTTACTTAAGCTAAAGAATTATAGGTCTCTAATATTACCTTTAGGGTTGAGTATGGTTGCTCTTTCTCAAATGATCCATCCTGATGTAATCCATCAACTAAAGTTTAATAAGGAAATCTGGATACCATATTCAGCTACATTTGCATTATTACTACCTTTAGTGTTATTAATTGTTGCCAAAATAAGAAAAATAAAAAGTGCGTAAAAATCCTTTATCTGCCTAAAGAGTTTTTATGTAAATACTTTGTGAAAATCTACTAGTTGCTCATTCAAATTCGATGAATAAGGATCAGTCCTAATTAGATACAAACCTTGAATATAAGCTACTTTTCAAGGATATTCTTAAATAATGTTAGATAAAAATAAACGAAAATTTACAAAACAATAAAATAACATTAACTTTTAGAAGATATAATTATAAAAGCAAGACATCTTCCATGCATAGATTTTATTAAATGAAATAAAATAAGCACTAAGGAGGAGTAAACTTGGCTACTTTAATCGACATTATGATTACAAGTTTGATCAGTCTTTGCTTTTTAGCCTTAGGATTATTTATCTATAAAAAAGAAGATGTTGAATTAGTTGCAGGATATAATGGTCAAAAATTCAAGGGCAATAAATCCAAATTTGCAAAAAACAACGGCTTATTCTGTATAGCCTTTGCATGTTTACTTTTTATTACCCCTTTTTTCAAATACTTTGGGCATGTATTTTTAAACTTAATCTCATTCATCATGGTGTTGTTATTAATCATTTTGGTCCTTTATACAAGAAGGCAACATCAATAAATTTAATAAAATCCGCTTGTTCCTAGGAATGAGCGGATTTTAGTTTATGCTGGATAAATAGACTTGTTTTTAATGTTAAGCTTCCTATTATAAGTGGATTAATTATGAATAAGCTGTATAAAATAGGGAAATGTACAGGTTGTAAAAAGGAAACGCCTCGAAAATTTTACAATTAGTAAAATCTTCGAGGCTTTTTTTAGTCTACTTCGTAGCCGTTGTTCTCCGCTACGGCGGACGCTTTCCGCGGGCACGGCTCCAGCCTTCTCCTTCGCTTCGCTCTGTCCGGGTGCTTCCGCTCGTGCTGTTCCCGCAGGAGTCGCCGCCTTCGCTCCGAACAACTAATGAAACACTTCTATATCAAATAAATCTATTCCGTATTATGCAATCTCGATTTACGCGAACTGAAACTATTTATGTTCCTGCCTCTTTTTCCTTATTTAGATTTAGAGACATCTTTAGTTGCAGCAATCATTAAAAACATTGGTCTACGGTTTTCATCGTGCATTTCAGGTATATTCTTTAACATTTCTTCAGAAGGTGTAGATTCTTTTACTGCACTAATACTAAAACCTGCATTAATCAAATCATTCATATAAGTAGAAATTGTACGATGATATTTTTGTACGCTTTCATTTAAAAAGGATGTTTCACGTAATCCTTCAAATTGATAATTGTCAACTGGCCAGTGTAAACGATTGCCTTTTTCATCGACATACCAATCTTGTTCACTTCTTGAAGTGAAAATTGGGTGCTCAACAGAAAAGACAAATGCCCCACCATTTTCTAAATAATCGTAGACCTTTTGGCAAATTATATCAAACGATTGAATATAGTGAAAAGCTAGCGAGCTTATGACTACATCAAATTGAGCATCTGAGAATTGAATATCTTCAATCGATTCTTGAATATAAGTGATGCTAGGATCGTCTGTTTTTTCACGCGCTTTTTCCAACATTTTTTCAGATAAATCTACGCCTATTACAGAACTCGCTTGTTGCTCTCTTGCAAATCGGCAATGCCAACCAAACCCGCAACCTAGATCTAGTACCCGCTTATTTTGCAAATCTGGTAGAAGTGTTTTTAAAATATGCCACTCACCAGCAGCTTCAAGTCCATCCACTGACCGGGGCATTTGTTCATAAGCAGAAAAGAACTTTGGTTCATCATATTTGTTTTGTTTTGTCATGTTATATCTAAACTCCTATCTATAGTATTAGAATATGGATTTTTGTATTAAAAATCAAATTATTCGAAGATTTCCTCTATTGTTTTTTCGCCTTTACTGTTATTGACTAATTGATTACAGTTGTTGTTCAAACAGATCTTTACAGGAAAAAGGATAGTAATATAATTGTACATACTGATATTGAAACAAAGAAGTTGAATTGTTCTTCCCATATTGTTTAACAAAAACTCCATCAAACAACGGCACAATAACGTTTAAAACTCCTTTGTTAAAGAAGAATGGTGTATTATACATCAAACCGTTGGATTTGATGTATAATACACCGATAAAAAAAGTGGTTATACCAATCAATCGATTTTTTCGGTAATCTTCATTTAAGAATAGAAAAATAATATGTAAATTACAGTGTTTGTTAACAAATTTATGCTTGGATAAAACTTAAATACCTAGGAAATAGAGTACAACCGGAATCGATATGATACTAATGATTGTAGTTACAAATGTAGTAAAGGATACTAAATCGGGTTCGGTATCAAACTGTAGTGCAATCATCGTAGTATTTGCAGCAGCGGGCATAGCAGATTGGATGATTAAAACGGTTTTAATAAGAGAGCTAAGGGGCATAAAAGATAAAATTACTGCTGCTAAGATCGGTGATAGAATTATACGGATAATAGATACAACCGAAACTAAGCGATAATCCACTTTTTTAGCTGAAATAGCAGCCAACTGCATCCCAAGAACGAGCATCACTGTTGGAATTGAAGCTTCAGCTACTAAACTAACACCATCCATTACTGTTTTGGGAATAGTAATATGGTAAAATTCTAAAGTAATACCCGCTAGTGCAGCGTAAATTAAGGGCATGCGTAAAACTTTTTGGATGGATTGTTGTATCGTTGCTTTTTGTGATCCACCTATTGAAGCAAAGAAAATGCCTAAGCTATTCATTAGAAGCGATTGAAGAACCATAATAATTACGGCTATATCAAAACCCGCAGCACCTAAAGCAAATAACACTACTGGTGCTCCGTAGTTGCCGCTATTCATAAATACGGCTCCGAGGATCATTGCAGAAAACTCTGATCGTGAAGCCTTGAGTAAAGTAGATATTCCCCAAGTACAAAGAAACAGAACAACCGTTAACGTTATTGTGAAAATCGCTATGTATAAATAATCTTTAGTTAAGGGTGTCGTATAAAATGTACGAAACGCGAGGAATGGTGACATTAAATATAGTGCAGCGGTAGAAATCGATTTTATATCAAAACCTATACATCTTTGGCCGATAAAACCTATAGAAAACACTATTAGAACGGGTAAAATAATAAGGAATAAAGACAAATAATCATCTCCGTTAGATTTATTAGATATTTCTTATTATTCCACTTTTGAAAATATAGACAATACTATTTTAAAAAAAGTTTTATTTTTTCAGAGAAAAAACACGTAGTATGTATACTACGTGTTAACTGTTGTTATTTCCAATTTGTATTTATAAATTCATCACGACCGGACTTAGCACGGTCTTCTTTATAGTGATTGGCACTTTTTTTGTAATAATCTTGATGGTAATCTTCAGCAGGATAGAATATACTTGCTTCACGAATCTCAGTGACAATCGGTTTAGTGAATCTTCCACTTTCAGCTATCGCTTGTTTGGAAGCTTCAGCAAACTGTTGTTGCAACGAATCATGATAGAAAATTGCTGCTTTATAAGATTCACCTCGGTCTTGGAATTGACCTCCGTCATCAGTTGGGTCGACTTGTGGCCAGTAGATTTCTAGTAATTTTTCGTATGAAAAGATCGCTGGATCGAATTCAATTTGGACGACTTCTAAATGTCCTGAGTGACCGGCTTTTACATCTTCATATGTCGGATTTTCTAAATGTCCACCCATGTAGCCTGAAGTTACTTTATGTATTCCGTCATATTCGGCAAATGGTTTGACCATGCACCAAAAACACCCACCAGCAAATGTAGCTATATTAGTAATTTGTTCCATGTTGTAACCTCCAATAGTATAAAGACGTCATTAATACGTGAAATCTTGTACATCTTTTAGTTTACAACATTGACTACTAGAAAAACATACTCACTTGAAAGGAGCATACATCATGCAAGAAAATCAACAAACACGAGTGCGTAAAAAAAGACGCAAACTTCGTAAAGGTCGTGTGTTCTTTACTTTTCTCGTACTTCTATTAGTAGGGGGAGGAGTATATGCATACACTGAATATAAAGCAGGTCTAGAACTTGCGAAAGGGCAAGAACAGATAAAAGAAAAATTTATTGGTGATAAAGCTTCATCAAAAAACATAGAAAATATTTTACTTTTAGGTGTCGATTCTCGCGGTGAAGCTAAATCGCGAACAGACTCTATGATTCTTGTTTCATGGAACAAAGATACGAATGACATTAAGATGGTATCATTCATGCGAGATATTTATGCAGATATCCCTGGCTATCAATCATATAAGTTGAATACGGCTTATTATTTAGAAGGTGTTCAATTATTAAAGGATACAATTAGCAATATGTTCGATGTAGAAATTAATCACTATGCATTAATTGATTTTAAAAGCTTTGAATCAATGGTAGATATTCTTGCACCGAATGGGGTAGAAGTTAATGTCGACAAAGATATGTCGAAAAACATAGGAGTTAAACTGAAAAAAGGAACACAACAGTTGAATGGTAAAGAATTATTAGGCTTTGCTCGATTCCGTTCTGATGCACAAGGTGACTTTGGACGTGTAGATCGACAACAAAAAGCTCTAGAAGCATTGAAAAAAGAAGTTGTATCACCTGGCAATTATAAAAATTTCCCTAAATTATTAGGAGCACTTCAAGGTTATGTTCAAACTGATATGACAGCTAAAGATGAATTATCATTAATGGCATCAATCATAAAAGGTGGAGATTTAAATATCGAAAAACTGACTATCCCAGTTGAACATGGCTATACATTTGCCAATTATTCTCATGCAGGGTCTGTCATTGAAATAGATCGTGCTTTAAATAATAAAGCTTTAGAGGAATTTCTTGATTTCGAACAGTAATATAGGGGTATAATAATATTATTAGCGCAAATTGAATGCTTCCTGTAAACTATTCATATAGCATTTTTGTCATAAAGGGGGGATTGGATGGAACCAGAGAAACCATCATTTTTTTCAACGAGATTTATTCGTTTCTTAGGGGGTAGAAATTTACTTTTTGGATTAATAACCTTATTAATTTTAGGTTGTATTATATTCATCTATGATAAAGTATCTTTTATTTTCTATCCCATTATTGTTTTTTTACAAACAGTAGTACTCCCGGTTATCTTAGCCGCGATTGCTTATTATCTATTAAGACCGATTCTGCGTATACTTGAGAAATGGAGAATACCGCGAGTATGGGGGATTCTGATTATTTATCTTGGGTTAGCAGGTATAATTACTTTGTTAGTTATACTAGTATTCCCATTTTTAAAAGGTCAGTTTACAAATTTAATTAATGAATTCCCACAATACTTTATGGAAATGCTTCATCAAATTCAATCTTTCGTACAAGGATCGACTTTCAATTCCTTCTTAGCTAAATACAATTTTGACTTAGATCAAGTAATGTCAAATATAACGAAAGATTTAAGTGATACAGTTAAGGATACAGCAGGTAAACTGGGTAGTGGTATTGCGACAGGTATTACAGGCTTGATTTCTACTCTAACTGGAATTCTTTTAGCAATCGTAACTGTTCCATTCATCTTATTCTACTTATTAAAAGATGGAGAAAAGCTTCCAAAATTTATTTTGAAAATGTTTCCTCCTCGTATGAGAGATGACGCTGCTCACCTTTTCCATAAAGCAGATCGCCAAATTAGCTCATATATTCAAGGGCAAATTATTGTTGCATTTTGTATCGGTGTCATGATTACAATTGGTTTCTTAATCATCGATATGGATTATGCAATCGTGCTAGGCTTCTTAGCGATGATAACAAGTGTTGTGCCTTACTTAGGACCTATTATAGCCATAACACCTGCTGCGATTATTGCTATCGTAACGTCACCAATTATGCTGGTCAAACTGGCAGTGGTATGGACTATAGTACAATTAGTGGAAGGGAAATTTATCTCACCACAAGTTATGGGAAAATCGTTACATGTACATCCCATTACCATCATATTTGTATTACTAACTGCGGGTTCATTATTCGGTGTACCAGGTGTTGTTCTAGGTATACCAGGTTACGCAGTACTGAAAGTGTTAGTTACACATTTGTTCTATCTATATAAGAAACGCTATAATAGACAAGAACCAGATCCTACTATGGAATATGAAGTGGAGAACTGGAAAGACGAATAATCGGTAGCTTTTGCTACCGATTTTTTTATAAGCAATAACAAAATGAATGATTTTTTAAATAAAAGGTATGATTTAAAAAGCAGAACAGCTATTCTTTCGATTTTATATTGAAGGAAATGCTGTTTTTTTATGTATAAAAATACTATTTATTTCGAAAAATCTCTTTTGAAAAAATATTTTTACAATATTAAATGCTTTAGTACCAATGATGGAAGCGTGTACATTCCCAATATAACGAAATGCAAATAAAAATACAATTGACTTTATATTTATACATACTTATAATAATTTGTAACATACATGTGGGGTGATTCAGTTGAAGGTCGGAATTATTGGTGCAACAGGATATGGCGGGTTAGAACTAATAAGATTATTACATAATCATCAAGAAGTCGAAAAAATTAAATTATTCACTTCTTCTGATGAAGGAGCCATTTTTTCACAAAAATATAGTCATCTAAAAAAACTATACGATCAACCATTAGAGAAAATTGATATAGATACATTAGCTGAATTAGATGTTGTATTTACAAGTACTCCATCAGGGGTTTCAAGCAAGTTACTACCACCTCTATTAAATGGCAAAACGAAATTCATAGATTTATCTGGTGATTTCCGACTTAAAAATTTAGAAGATTATGAAAAATGGTATAAAAAAGATCCGGCTCCTAGTGATGCTGTTGAGCAAAGTGTATATGGATTGTCTGAATGGAACAAAGAGGCCATCAAAGAAGCAAATCTTATTGCCAATCCAGGTTGTTATCCAACGGCAGTTTTGCTTTCTCTTTTACCATTACTAAAAGAAAATCTAATTCATGCAGATGGCTTAGTCATTGATGCAAAGAGCGGAATTTCAGGCGCGGGGAATAAGCCTAGTATGATGACTCACTTCAGTGAAACAAATGAAAATACAGCCATCTATAAAATACATGAACACCAGCATATTCCTGAAATTGAACAGGCTATGAAAATGTTCACAAATAGTGATTCACCAATTACATTTACAACAACATTAGTACCGATGACGAGAGGGATTCTGGCAACAAGCTATGCTCAAATCACTTCAGGGACAACAGAAGAACAACTATATAACTGTTTAGTTAAACAATATCAAAGCAATCCTTTTGTACGAATTATCAAGAAATCAGCAAAATTTGGAACGAACCAAGTTTATGGTTCTAATTTCTGTGATATCCATGTGAAAGTAGATTCAAGAACTAGTAAAGCTACTATAGTTTCTGTTATTGATAATTTAGTCAAAGGGGCAGCAGGGCAAGCCATTCAAAATATGAATATACAGTTTGGTTTTGATGAAACAGCGGGTCTTATGCAAGTGCCATTATACATTTAAAAAGGGAGTGTTTTTATGATAACAACATTTGAGAGCTTAAAAAGAATTTCAAGTAAAAATATCGTTTCACCAAAAGGGTTCACTGCAACAGGTATACATTGTGGCATCAAACATAAGAAAAAAGATTTGGCGATTTTAGTAAGTGAAGTACCTGCAAATGTAGCTGGTGTTTTTACAACAAACGTTATTAAAGCAGCTCCTCTTGTACTGACAAAGCAGGTTGTGAAAGAGTACGGCAAAATGCAAGCACTCATCGTCAATTCTGGGAATGCGAATGCGTGTACAGGAACACAAGGCTATAAAGATGCTGAAACAATGCAACAATTAACAGCAGAAAAATTAGGGATTGCAAAAGAACTAGTAGGAGTTTCATCGACAGGCGTAATCGGAGAAATCATGAACATGGAGCCGATTGCAAAAGGGATTGCTGAAATTACACCAAATGCAACATTAGAAGGAGCAATCGATTTCGCACAAGCAATACTAACTACTGATACGGTCACTAAAAATACAGCATATAGCGTAAGTATAGATGATAAAGAAGTTGTCATTGCCGGTGTAGCAAAGGGATCGGGTATGATCGAGCCAAATATGGCAACAATGCTTGCCTATGTCACTACTGATGCAGATATCGATCAACAAGCATTGCAACAACTATTAAAAGAAGTAACAGATGTGACATTTAATGCGATTACTGTAGATGGAGATACATCAACAAATGATACAGTTTTAGTATTAGCTAACGGATTAGCAGGCAATGCCACATTAACACCAGCACACCCAGAATGGGAAACTTTTAAAGCAGCTTTCCATGCTGTATCTCAAGATCTTTCAAAAATGATTGCAAAAGATGGTGAAGGTGCAACTAAATTAATCGAAGTTAAAGTTGAAGGTGCTGTAACTGATGAAGAGGCACGTAAAATTGCCAAAACAGTTGTAGGATCTCCATTGGTGAAAACGGCAATTTTTGGTTGTGATGCAAACTGGGGACGAATTATTTGTGCCGTCGGATACAGTGGTGCAACAGTTGACCCGACCGATGTGAAAATTCAAATTGGCTCAACTACAGTTGTTGAGAAAGGTGAACCAGTACCATTTTCTGAGGAAGAACTGATTGTCTATTTGAAACAAAATGAAGTGAAAATTGCAGTATCCTTAAATCAAGGTGAAGGATATGGTACTGCTTGGGGATGTGACCTAACGTATGACTACGTGCAAATTAACGCAACATACAGATCATAAAACGATTGTTATTAAACTAGGTGGCAGTATGCTAGAAGGTTTAACGACTGATTTTTTTGAAAACTTCAAAAAGATGCAGCAAAAAGGCATAGACATTATTATCGTCCATGGTGGTGGACCTGCTATTAATCAAGCATTAGCCAGCGCTAATATAGAGACTACTACTAAAAATGGAATTCGAATTACATCAATTGATGCGATTGAAATCGTACAATCGACATTAATTGGTAAAGTAAATCCAGCACTAACGCATCAATTGAATGGAGCTGGTATTAAAGCAATCGGTTTAAGTGGTTATGATGGAAGTTTATTTAATTGTACATTCTTAGACAAAAAAGAATACGGCTACGTAGGTAATATTGAAGCCGTTAACACGGCACTTCTAAAAACTCTACTTGCTGAAAAAATCATTCCAGTAGTATCTTGCTTTGGGGCCTCTTCTGATGGAATACCGCTTAATATTAATGGTGATACAGTTGCTAGTAAAGTAGCTTTAGCAATGAATGCTGATAGCCTGTTACTCGTGACGGATACACCTGGGGTAAAAATTGACGATGAAGTTCAAAACAGTGTAAATCCAGAACAAATCAAAGAATGGATTCAATCTGGTGATATTTATGGTGGTATGATTCCAAAAGTTCAAGCTGCCATCGACTGTTTAATTGAAGGAATACCAACTGTTCAAATCGTTGGTTCAAAATTAGTCGGTACAACGATCCAAAGAAAGGGAGTTATCGCATGAGTGCATTATTTGGGAATTATAGCAGACGCCCAATACATTTAGTAAAAGGGCAAGGAACGAAAGTCTATGATGAAGCGGGAAAAGAGTATTTGGATTTTACTAGTGGCATTGCAGTACTAAGTCTAGGGCATGCAAATCCTATTTTAGTAGAGGCAATTAAAGAGCAAAGTGAAAAATTATGGCATATTTCTAATCTGTTTGAAAGTCCTGAACAAGAGCAATTAGCAGCCACTCTTGTAAAAGATACGCATCTGGCACACGGATTTTTCTGTAATAGTGGAGCAGAAGCGAATGAAGCAGCGATAAAACTAGCTCGTAAGCATACGGGTAAACATACAATCATCACTTTTGAAAATTCATTCCACGGTAGAACATTCGGTGCGATGTCAGCTACAGGTCAAGCAAAAGTGCAACAAGGCTTTGGTCCCTTAGTAAATAAATTCATCCATGTTCCATTTAACGATGTCAAAGCTCTTGAAGCAGTAGTAAATGATGAAGTAGCAGCTATTATGCTAGAAGTCGTGCAAGGTGAGGGTGGCGTAAATTCTGTTTCCAAAGAATTTGGTGAAGCCATTTCTAAAATCTGTAAAGATCAAGGCATCTTACTCATTATTGATGAAGTACAAACAGGTATCGCTCGTACAGGTACACGTTATGCATATGAACAAACTGCATTGAAACCAGATATTTTAACACTTGCTAAAGGACTCGGTGGGGGCTTCCCAATTGGGGCGATGCTTGGAACAGCTGAAATGTACAACACATTCAGCCCAGGTACACACGGTACAACATTTGGTGGTAACCCACTAGCCATAGCCGTAGCGCAAACAGTTCTTAATCATGTGTTTAAAGAGTCATTTTTAGGGGAAGTACTTAAAAAATCAGAGTATTTCACAGAGCAATTAGAAATAATTCTACCAGCAGAGAAGTTTACAGTAAAAGGAATGGGATTACTGTTAGGTGTAAACTGCGGTAAAGCAGTAGCTCCATTGATTACAAAAGCTGAAAATGCAGGCTTACTATTAGTTGGTGCGGGTGAAGAAGTGATTCGTTTACTGCCACCACTAACGGTAACATATGAAGAAATTGATGCAGCTATTGCAATATTAGCAGATATAATAAACGATTAATAAGCTTGAATTAATGCGTTCAGAGAATCGCAATTCAATATTCTATACCTCTTTCAAAAGTGTTTTATATAAGCGGATCGGTTCACGGACCTGTTCGCTTATTGTTGAACACGAAACTTCCATGTATGTAATTCGTCAAAAGTAAAAAAGGGGGGTATTAACATGTCTAACTATATACATTTCAAAGGCATACTCACTGAACTCAACGAAACATCATCTCATTTCGCCTTAACTTGTCAAAAACAAGAGGACAACTCTACATTTATACTTAATATAACGAAAGAAACGCTCCTTTTTCATAGCACTTCATACGAGCACCTTCCAGTAAGTGAACTAAAGCAAGGCTTTTTTATTCATGCCTATGTCCATGAGCTTCAACCTGCTACGATGATCTTTCCACCGCAATTCTCTCCAACACTCGTGCTTGTAAATGAGGAAGATTTATTCTACGGCAACAAAGTTGGTACATACAATGCGGAAAAATCTTTAGTAGAAGCAGATATACGGTTAAACATTAGTTCAAATACGAAAATACTAAATGCAGCAGGGGAAAGTATAGCAGCTGAAATGCTTAATGAACAGGATATAGCTGTATTCTTTAAAATGAGTACACGTAGTATTCCACCACAAACTACACCGCAAAAGATTATATTATTGGGAGATTAAGTGCCTGGATAAAAAAGAATTCATTTTATTTGAATGGATTCTTTTTTACTTTATAATTTTATTTACTTTTGAATTAAACTACAATGTTTTCATTTAAAAGAAGCAATAATATATAGAGTGATATTGTTTGACTATTCTGTAAATAAAGTGGTATGAATAAAGGTGTGGTAGTTTAGGAGGTTAAGCCTATATTCATTAAGCGACAAGTACCAAGTGAAATGTATGCACATAAGCGACTCATTAAACGACTCTCCCCAAATCATCAAAAAATCGAAGCCATCATTCGCCAACTTGAAAATGTAACAGCTGGTTTTAATGGCGAATGTCGCGTAGATCAAATGGTACAAGAAGTACTGTTTAACAAACATTTTTATTACTTCCCAAACTTCGAGTGTCAACTCTCTCCAACTCGTATTGCCCAAATAGATTCGGTTTTGCTCACACAAAGTTATATTCTATTAATAGAAATCAAAAATATGCGAGGAACCTTACATTTCCAAGAACAGCCCTACCAACTCATACAAGAACTTGAAGGGCAATCCATTGCATATCATTGTCCACAAATGCAATTACTTCGTGCATCAGACACATTTGAGCGCTGGTTAAAAAACATGAAGTTTCAGCAATTACCTATTTATAAAACAATTATTATGCCTAATAACCGTACAGTAATTAAAACTGCGCCTACAACTGTACCGCTAATCATGTCGAAAGAAATCGTACTATTTATTCAAAAACTAAATGAACTTCCTGTAGTTATAAACGAAGCTCAATTAGAAGCATTGATTCATTCAATTAAAGTGAATAATAAAGCGTACAAACACAAACCGTTATGTGAAAAATACAACATACCTATTGAGCAAATAAAAAAGGGAGTCATATGTCATTGCGGAACGAGTGACATCCGTATCTCTGAACGGACATGGCATTGTTCAAAATGCCATGTAGTTATTCCCAATGCAATCGAACAAACTTTATACGATTGGTTCATTATTTGTGCTGAAGAAATTACAATAACCGAATGCATCGATTTTCTAAGCTGTAATAGTAGAACGCTAATCTCAAGAGTATTGAACAACAGCAACTATATAGCTTTAGGAAAGACTAGATCTAGGAGATTTAAGTTAAAAAATGAAGAAACATTTTATCAATAGTTAAAACTATAGCCCATAAACTTCATTTTGTATGAAGTTTTTGGGTTTTTGGTTTGAAAAAAAGTGAGTAGGTTAAAAGTAGAGCCGAGTAGGTTAAAAGAAAGCTCGAGTAGGATAAAAGGAGAGCTGAATAGGTTAAAAGAGCGCTCGAGTAGAACAAAAGGAAGCCCAAAAAGAGCGAATAGGTTAAAAGAAAGCTCGAATAGGATAAAAGGAGAGCCGAATAGATTAAAAGAGAGCTCGAATAGAACAAAAGGAAACCAAAAAAGACTGAGTAGGATAAAAGTAGAGCCGAGTAGGTTAAAAGAAAGCTCGAATAGGATAAAAGGAGAGCTGAATAGGTTAAAAGAGAGCTCGAGTAGAACAAAAGGAAACCCAAAAAGAGCGAATAGGTTAAAAGAAAGCTCGAATAGGATAAAAGGAGAGCCGAATAGATTAAAAGACAGCTCAACTAGAACAAATGAAGCTAAACAAGTCAAATAAACTCACATGGAAATTCCCCATCAGGTTCACCACAAAAAAACCGCAAAAGGAATCACCCTCTTGCGGTAAAAATCTATTAAGCGTGCACTACAGATAATGTTGCTAGTCGCTGAACAGCTTCAGCAATTAATTCTTCTTTTTGAACAAGTGCTAAGCGTACATAACCAGCTCCAGCATCACCGAAGATGATACCTGGTACCATTACTACGCCTGTTTCTTTAATTGCATGATATACAAAGTCAGTATCGTTCATTTCTTGATTAGGGTATTTAGCCCAGACGAACATACCACCCTTTGAAGGTGTTACATTCCAACCAATTTTAGTTAATCCATCCATTAAAATATGGTGTCGTTTTGAGAATGTAGCACGAAGACGATCTGTTATTTCTTCAGCATTGTCTAAAGCAACAATACCAGCCTCTTGGATTGGCTCAAAAGTTCCGTAATCCAAATTAGATTTTAATTCGTTGATAATTGAGATCATCTCAGCGTTTCCTGCTATGTACGCAATACGTGCACCAGCTAAACTAAAGCTTTTAGAAAGAGAGTTGATTTCCATGCCGACATCTTTTGCTCCTGGTGTAGCAAGGAAGCTTGATGGACGGTCACCTTCAAAATAGAATTCTGAATAGGCAGCATCGTGTAAAATAATGACATTATATTTACGACCAAATGCAACTGCTTTTGCGAAAAACTCTTCGTTAGGCATTGCAGGAACTGGATTTCCTGGTAAGTTTAGAATCATCAGTTTTGCTTTTTCAGCAACCTCTACTGGAATTGCATCGAAATCTGGTAAGAAATTATTTTCTTCTAATAAAGGCATATAGTAAGGAATAGCTTCTGCAAGATGAATACCGGCATCAAAGGCTACGTAGGCTGGGTTCGTCGTTAGTACATAGTCACCTTTATTACAGAAGGCCATCGGTAAATGGACAAGTCCTTCTTGTGAACCCATTGTTTGAATAATTTCCGTATTTGGATCTAGGTCTACATTAGTACGACGTTTGTAATAACGGGCTACCGCTTCGTAGAATCGTTTCGTACCACTTAGTGTATAGCCATATGAGCTAGCTAATGCACTTCGTTCAGACAATACTTTACGTACCTTTTCGTCTGGTGGAAGATCCGGGCTTCCTAAGCTTAAATCGATTAATTTAACGCCTTCAGCTGCTTTCGCATTGGCTGCCGCTTTCAAATCACCGAATATTGCTTTTGGAAACATAGCCATTTTTTTTGATTTTTCGATTTTCACATGCAAGCACTCCTTAGTTGCAAAAGTAATTTTAAGAAATATTTTAACATACTAAAGCTATTATGTAACAGATAAACTTCAGTAATTTCATATAATTTGATAAAAATTCACTGAATGCTCATGTTTTAAGTGTTTTTTAAACAAATAAGCATTCCTGGTTCATCTTTACTAGTGAAATATATATAATTAGGTGATATTTATATTTACGCACCCTTTAAAATAAGCTAGATATCATTCATAAGCATCAAAGGAGTTTGCAAATATTAGTGAACATTTTACTAGCTCATTAATTAAGTTAAAATACAATTTCGTATGGTAAACCAAATGTCTTTAGTAGGCATTTGGTTTTTTTGTGAAAAATAAAAAGTGTTTTCTATTAAATACTAATATAAAAAGTGTTTTTACTATGCAAATGTTGCAAAACTAATTAAATTTTAAAAAATCTATAACAATTGACTTATTCTTTGTGTTTTTCTATCAATAAAATAGAAAAATTTTGAAAATAAATATACTCAACTTAGATTTCATCATAAAAGAAGAGTAATGTTCATATATTTCTTAATGATAAGACCGAGAAAATAAGGTTTAGAATGAACTTGACGTAAATTTGTTCTTTTATATAATAATTTTATTTCTAAAAAATGGTACTCATATTCTAATACAAGTAAAAGACTCAATACGTTTGTCATAGGGGTAGTGCATAATTAACGGTAAAAAAGGAGGTTTGATATGCAAGTGAACCTAATAGATAGACCTAGTTTTTACGCTAAATATGGCAAAAGACTATTAGATATATTTATTTCTAGTATTATTTTGCCTATCGTTGTACTTTTCATGCTAATAATAGCTATTTCATTACTAATTGTATCAGGAAGACCTATTTTCTTTATACAAGAGAGAACTGGATTAAATTATTCAAACTTTCAAATTTGGAAGTTCAGAACGATGCGTATTGATCAAATTCAGAAGAGCAAAGTGAATGACTGGGAAGGTGGGGTACCTGAACAGTTCGTCTTTAAGAATTCGCAGGATACGCGTATGACTGGAATCGGGAAATTACTAAGAAAACTAAGCTTAGATGAATTACCACAAATTATTAATGTTTTAAAAGGTGAAATGAGTTTAGTAGGGCCAAGACCTGAAGTACCTGAAATTACAGCTTATTATAATCTAGAACAGTCTAAAAGATTGTATATGAAACCAGGAATTACAGGTTTGGCGCAAATTAATGGACGTTCTAATATTCCTCATGGAAGAAAAATAAATTATGACATAGATTACGTAGAGAATTGCTCATTTCTACTCGATATCAAAATATTAATGCGTACTATAAGTGTAGTTTTTAGTAGAGAGGGAGCTTATTGATAAGGACTTCAAGTCATATTTCATCCATATATATGGCGATGTGTGTAAGTCGAGAATTAATGGTGTTTGATCATCATTAATAGATTAAAAACAATAGGAATGACATTCAGTAAGCTAGATAAGTCATACATGGAGTAAAAAGAAAGAATAGCTTATTTAAACTTTACATAATAGATTCCTAGAAGATTTTTTTGTATTTGTGTAATTATGGGCTTTCGATGTTTTAGTATTCAAAGTAAATAAATTGTGCAGATTGATAAGTTACATTAATTATGGGCTAAATCAGAATAATACAAAGATCTAAGAAAGGTGAGGTAATGAAGATTGTTCAAATAATTACGAAATTAGATACAACTGGTGGCGCACAAACACATGTAATAGCTCTTACAAAACAACTAGCTCTAGATGGACATGAAATAACAATCCTCACTTCAAAAGGGGCACTTATTTATCAGCCGTTAAATGAAAAGAATATAAGCATTATACAACTTCAACATTTGAAATGGGCTATTAACCTTGTAGCGGATATACGTGCATTTTTTGAAATACGTTCTATATTACGCAGTATTAATCCAGATGTTGTAGCTCTTCATTCATCTAAAGCAGGTGCAGTCGGAAGGTTATCAGCTTTTTCTTTAAAGTTACCGACTGTCTTTACTGCACATGGTTGGGCATTTACGGAAGGAGTCAAACCAATAAAACGTTGGATTTATCAACAAATTGAGAAGGCATTTGCCCGAAAAACAACCAAAATAATTACTGTTTCAAATTATGATTATTCACTTGCTATCGAAAAAAAAGTTGCCAAAAAAGAAAAAATGCTGACGATTCATAATGGTATTCAGTGTAATATCAAACAGCGCCTTTCTCAAAACAAAATACCAAAAATCGTCATGGTAGCAAGATTTGAGCAACCTAAGCGTCAAGATTTGTTGGTCGAGGTACTTTCCTTAATGAAAGAGCAGGAGTGGCAGCTAGTATTCATAGGTGATGGCAAAGAGATGGAAGCTGCGAAAGCGTTATCGCTACAACATGATATTGCTCATCGCGTTAAATTTCTAGGTTCTCGTGATGATATCGAAACACAATTACAACAGGCTGATCTATTTGTCCTGCTGTCTAATTTTGAAGGACTACCTATCTCTATTTTAGAGGCAATGAGGGCTCAATTACCGGTTATCGCTTCAAATGTAGGGGGGGTATCAGAACTCATTATCGATGGTAAAACAGGGTATATAGTAAATCATGATATTCAAGTAATTAAAGACCGCTTGATTCAATTACTAGAGAATCGCGACTTAAGGCTAAAACTAGGACATGCAGGTTACCGTTATTTCGAAGATAGATTCTCATTTCATTCTATGTATGATAAAACAGTGAGCCAGTATTTACAGGCTCACAATGAAAAGAAAGAAATAATTGATGTAACCATACTTGATCATCACTAACTTTCTATAAATAATTCTTCTCTTGTTCTTTAATTAGACAAGTTACAAAATGATTTGTAATAAAGGGGGCGATTATCCAAAAGACATCTCGTACCATAAGAAAGAAGGTAATTCGTAATACAAAGAAGTTAAGAAATGGAGAGAAGCTTTGAACATACTAGTAACTGGTGGAGCAGGATATATTGGCTCACATATTTGTATCGAGTTAATACAAGCTGGACATGAAATCATTATTGTAGATAATTTTAGCAATAGTAATATTGAAGTAATCAATCGTATGCAAGCGATCACTAAGAAAAAAATAACATGTCTCTCCGTAGATATTAGTCATAAAGAAGATTTAGAAAAGGTGTTTCAGAACTACCCAATCGATAGTGTCATTCATTTAGCAGGCTCCAAATCTGTTCCAGAATCCCTCTATAATCCTATCAAATACTACTCGCAGAATTTGGTAAGCACAATCCAGTTAGTCGAATTAATGAATAAATATAAAGTGCGTCAACTTGTTTTCAGTTCATCAGCAACTGTCTATGGTACTCCAGAACAATGTCCTATCCCTGAAACTGCATCCTTAAATACAACGAATCCTTATGGTACAACAAAACTTGCTGTTGAAAAGTTCTTATATGAATTTGCTCAATCAAATCCTTCTTTTTCAATAATTTCATTACGATATTTTAATCCAATTGGAGCACATGTTAGTGGAATGATAGGGGAAGATCCTTTTTCTATACCGAATAATTTGATGCCTTATATAACACAAGTGGCAACGGGTAAATTACCTTATTTAAATATATACGGAAATGATTATCCAACGCTTGATGGGACCGGTATTCGTGATTATATTCATGTAGTTGATTTAGCAAAAGGTCATGTCAAAGCGTTAGAAAGTTTAAAAAGAAAGAATGGATGGAAAGTATTTAATCTAGGTACAGGTGAAGGATATAGCGTCTTACAAGTTGTAAAAACATTCGAATATGTATCAGGTATCCCCATTAAATACCATATTAGCGATCGTCGTGAAGGTGATGTTGCCATTAGCTATGCAGATGCTACAAAAGCAAAGCTACAACTCGATTGGGTGGCAGAAAAAACACTAGAAGATATGTGTAGAGATGCTTGGAGATGGCAAAGGAATAATCCAAATGGTTATAAAGTAAGGAATTTAGAAGAAAATCAGTTGTTATATATAACTGATTTGTAATTGTTGCATAAAACTGGAATATGTTTTATACTATATTAAACATACTTAATTACTATGATTTAAAATACTTTTCTGAAGCCCTGTAGGAAAACTAAGAGGGCTTATTTCCTATGGTTAAATTGACAGAAATGTTTGCTTATCTGACAATTTAATGATAGGATTAAATCAATTAAATATTCTTATCAAGAGAAGCTGAGGGATAAGGCCCTGTGAAGCTTCAGCAACCTCTGATTCAATCAGAAAGGTGCTAAGTCCTACAAGACAAAAGTCTTGGAAGATAAGAAACGAGCGTGTTAAGTTAGCCCTCATTCTTATCTAGAGAATGAGGGCTTTTTATATGCGTGTACATAATAAAAAAAGAAAAAAGGAGAGAAATAGCAATGCCAATTAATATTCCAAAAAACCTTCCGGCAACGGAATTACTAAAAGAGGAAAAAATCTTCGTAATGGAAGAGGACCGTTCAAAAAGCCAAAATATTCGACCTTTAAATATACTGATTTTAAATTTGATGCCAGAAAAGGAGAAAACCGAGCTTCAATTATTGCGTCTCCTTGGTAATACACCTCTACAAGTGAACGTAACGTTTTTAAATACTGCGACATATGTTTCTAAAAATGTTAGTAAAACACATTTAGAATCGTTTTATACGACGTTTGAACATGTTAAACACCGTCGATTTGACGGTATGATTATAACTGGTGCACCGATTGAATTAATGGAGTTTGAAGATGTTGATTTCTGGGAAGAAATTGTTAGTATTATGGATTGGACCAAAACAAATGTCACATCTGTTTTACATATCTGTTGGGGTGCACAAGCAGCACTTTATCATCATTATGGTATTGGGAAATTCCCACTGGCGAAGAAATGCTCAGGAATTTATGATCATACAATCACAGATCCAACTGTGAAGCTTGTTCGCGGTTTTAATGATATATTTACTGCTCCTCATTCACGGAATACATCAGTATCTATAGAAGAAGTTGAAGCTCATCCAAAGCTTAAACTATTGTCAGCCTCTAATGATGCTGGAGTATTTATTGTCATGTCAGAAGATGAAAAGCACATTATGATTACCGGGCATTTAGAATACGATGCACATACTTTGGCAGATGAATATTCTCGTGACGTTGCTAAAGGGTTGAATATAGAAGTTCCACATAATTATTTTCCAAATGATGATCCATCAAAGCAACCATATAATACTTGGCGTTCACATACCCATTTATTGTTCTCCAACTGGTTGAACTACTATGTATACCAAGAAACACCATTTGAGTGGGAATGATATAAAGAAATAATCTATTCTATTAGTTAAATGGAATAGAGCTTTTTCTGTTGAGTGTAGATACTTCTTATAAGTAAAGAACATTTTCTATTAAAATCAAAAGGTAAGCACCTTCGAAGCATACTTTATGCTATGATAAATGTAGTTTATCTCGAAGGGAAGACAATCAATGAACTCACCTTTTACATTTATTCATACAGAACCAAAAAATATGGATCCAGCTAAAAAATACCCTGCTATTTTCTTATTACATGGGATGGGGAGTAATGAGCAAGATTTACCTGGATTAGTAGCTGATTTTAAAGATAGTTGTCATATCTTTAGTTTACGGGGTCCTATTACACAAAAACCTGGTTATGCTTTCTTTACAATACAAGATATAGGGAAACCGGATCGTCCAGTTTTTGATAAAGTAGTGCATTTTATCCGAGAATTTATAGATGAAGCTTCTTTCATTTATAATATTGATGTAGAAAAAGTTGTATTAATGGGCTTTAGCCAAGGTGCTATTTTAGCGCAATCACTAGCATTTGTATTAGGTGATAAGTTAACAGCTGTTGTCGCTTTAAGTGGTTATATCCCTGATTTTGTGAAAAACGAGTATCATAAACAATCGGTAGAACATATGCCAATTTTCATCTCACATGGTGAATATGATTATGTTATTCCTCATCAATGGGGAGTTGAAAGTAAAGATTTCTTTGAATCATTAGGTGCAGCTGTCACTTTTAAGAGCTATTCAGACGGACATGGTGTTACACCAGCTAATCACTTAGATTTAGTTACTTTTCTAAAAGAACAAATTTCTTAACTAAACTATAAAAGAGACAAACAAAATTATGCACTAACCTATAAATATGAGACAAATAAAAACACCTTTCGTTGAAAAAGGGGATCCTACCTTTAAAAATCAACGTGAAGGTGTTTTTTTGTAAGTCATAAGTAAGTTAACCTTGAAGGGCAGTCGAGTTAACTGTCAAAAAAATGTCACAACACAAATTTTTTTTGCACAAAGTATTTCAAAAATAAATTATGTGATGTTATTATACATGTGTAATGTGATGTAAGTGTTTTCAAGGAGAGTGAAAACATGATTTTTTTTAAATGAAGAGGTCTGACGTCAGGCAAATATTATTGGGTGGAAATGTAAGTTAATAATATACATTACTAAAAAAATCATGAATTACTCATAATTTACTATGTTTTAGGGAAAATAACTTTAAACAAGAAAGAGGTTGAAGGAAATGAGTCAAAAACACCCTGATTTAATTCTAGAAAGCGAAAGAATTGGACAACCTAAGCAATTGTTTTGGATATGGTTTTCGTTAAATATAGGGATAATGGGACTGGTTTACGGTGGAATTATCGTAAGTTATGGTCTCAACTTCATACAATCAATCGTAGCTGCGTTCTTAGGTGCAGCATCGTTTGCACTTATCGGGTATCTTAGTTTACCGGGTAAGCTAGGAAAGGCACCGACATTTGTATTATCCCGTGCGCCTTTTGGAACAAAGGGAAACTTGATTCCAGCTGTTCTAGCATGGATTTGTTTGATTGGTTGGCTGAGTGTCGGTAATGTTCCAACGGGTATTTTCTCAATTAATGCAATTGTTACTGCGATAGGATTTGAAGTAACAACAACAACACAAATAATCGGGTTAATCGGTCTTACAATTGCGATTATGGCGTTATCTCTTGTAAAACAAGAAACGCTTGTTAAAGCTCAAACGATATTTACTTATATTTTTGGTGCTTTAACAGTAGTTGTATTGGCTATTTTAGTACCACAAACAGATTGGTCAGCACTTGTGAATATGCCAAATGGAGACTGGGTTGGAGGAGTATTGCCTGCTATTTCCATTATTATTGCTGGTTCAGCTCTTAGTTGGGCAATGTGTGCGAGTGATTACTCTTGTTATCAAAGTCCTCAATCTTCGAATAGATCCATTTTCTGGACAACAACGTTCGCATCAGCTTCACCACTATTTGTCATTATGTTCTTAGGTATTTTAATGAATGCAACGAATCCTGAACTGGTTAGTTCTGCGGATCCAATTGCTGCATTAGCGTTACAAATGCCTAAATGGATGGTTATTCCATACTTTATTACAGCACTGGGCGGAATTATTCCACCTGCAGTTATTTCACTACGTTCCGGACGTAATGCTTTAGAAGCTACAAATATAAAAATTTCAGATCGAACATCGATTATTTTCCACGGTGCAATCATGGTATTGCTTCCGACTTATGTGTTATTCATTAATGGTGACTTTTTAGGTTCATTCCAAATGTTCTTAGGAGTTGTCGGTATTGGTTTGGCAGCTTGGACAGCTGTATTCGTAGCAGATTACGTTATTCTTCGCAAAAAGCAAGGTTATGATCCTGATATCATTTCAGGTGATAAAAATATTGCTGTAAACAAAGGGAATGTAATTATATGGTTTGTAAGTGTTATTGTTGGACTTCTGTTCACTTCAAATCCAATATTCCCTGCTCCATTTGCAAAAGGTATTTTTGAAGGAAATAGCCTTGGAGTATTATTAACATTTGCGGTTGGATTAGTCTTAAGCTGGATTTATTCTTCAGCACAGTTGAAGAATCAAACAGTAAATAAATAAGAAAAATCAATTTAACATATCAATTATTCGGAGGTAAGAAGTATTATGAGTATCCATTTAAATGCAAAAGAAGGTCAAATTTCTGAAAAAGTATTGATGCCAGGAGATCCACTTCGTGCAAAATATATTGCAGATACTTTTTTAGAGAATGTTGAGTGTCATAATACAGTCCGTGGAATGTATGGTTATACGGGGACATATAAAGGGCAGAAGATTTCTATTCAATCATCAGGAATGGGCGCCCCTTCAATGAGTATTTATGCTACTGAGCTTATTAAAGATTACGGTGTGAAAAATATTATTCGTATTGGTACAATCGGAGCTATGAAGCGTGAAGTGAAAATCCGAGACATCGTCATGGCAATGGCGGCAACAAATGATTCAAAAATGCAAAACATCATTTTCCCGCAAATTAATTATGCACCAAACGCAAGTTTTACTCTTCTCGAGAGAGCATATCGTTTATCTAAACAAAATGACGGTTTGAAAGTTCACGTAGGTAATGTATACACTGGCGATGCATTCTATGAAGACGATGATACAATGATTCATAAGTTAGCTGATTACGGTGTACTAGGTGTGGATATGGAGACTGCAGCTCTTTATACACTTGGAGCTAAATATGACATCGACGTCTTAAGTATTATGACAGTTAGTGACCATGTAATTACAGGTGAAGAAACAACAGCGGAAGAACGTCAAACAACGTTTAATGACATGATTACAGTAGCGTTAGAGACTCTTGTTAATGAATAATTTTTTGCGGTAGAAAATAACTTATTTTGCAGCCAGTTGACGGTATAATACCGGCGACTGGCTTTTTGATGTTGATAAAAGATTGAAAATTAATATTCCTGACTGCAATTCAGAGACCAATAGAAGCTCTAGGTCCTTGTACCGTCAAATTGAAAAGTATTAATGATATTTCATAAGGTGTTTGTTTCATACCACTATTTAACCATTGTTGAATGACACCTAAATGGGCAGAAGTAACGTAAGCAATGAACATTTCAACTGGAACTAGCATGTCTTCTTTTTTTAACTTAATAAATAGATTTTGAATTATGTTTTGTCTAATTACCTCTTTAATTTTCACTTGAAATGAAGGGTCGCCCTTTGGACCAAGAATGACATTCATGAAGTCGGAATTTTCTTGTAAATATTCAAATAATTCTATTAAAAATGGTGCTGGCTGATTCTGAGTATAAAAAAATTGAATATCATTAAGATTTAAATTTTTGAGATTTAGTCCTATTTCTTTTAATTTCAACAGCACTTCTTCTTCACTTTGAGCTAATAAATCGTATTTATCTTGGTAGTGCAAATAGAATGTACCACGATTGATATCCGCTTTTTCAGTTAGATCTCTTACTGTTATCGCATCAAATCCTTTATCAGCCATTAATTCTGTAAGTGCATTTCTAATGACTTTTTTAGTTTTAATAACTCTTCTATCAACTTTTATATCTGACAACGCAAAAACCTCCAAAATTATTGATGAATAATGAACACAAATTAAACATCTGTTGATTAATCATCAGACCTCTATTTATTGTTTATTGTATTTTCAATGATACTAATTATAATAAACATTACGACCGATATTCAACACTGTGTTCAATAAAATTATTAACGGTCATGAAAGTCTGAGGAGGAAAATAAGTGAATATTTTCAAAAATAAAATGTTACTATCGGTGCCAGTTATTGCTTTAGTTGTTCTTTTTATCTTTGCAATTACTCAAATACCATCAGTAAAACAATCACCAAAAAATTTACCGATTGCTATTGTTAATGAAGATGAGGGGGTTGAAATTCCACAAAAAGGGACATTGAATTTAGGAGCAACAATTGAAAAGAACATTAAAAAATCATCAAGCGTAAATTCAAATGATGATGAAGCAGCTATTAAATGGGTAACAGTTTCTAGTTTTAAAGAAGTGAAAGAAGGAATGAACGACAAGCGATACTATGGTGCAATAGTAATTCCGAAAGACTATAGTGCAAAACAAGCTTCATTACAATCACCAAAACCAGTATCTCCAGAAATACAATTGTTTGTAAATCAAGGTATGAATGCAATAGCATCTAATACCGTATCACAGATGTTTAATAGTATTTATGACAAGCTAAGCGAGAATACGAGTTTAGAACTATTAAAAGGTTATAAAAAACAAGGAAATATGATCACAACTGAACAAGCTTCCTTCATAGCATCGCCAATTAAAAAAGTAGTCACTAATGTTAATTCGTCGGGGACTCAGGGGAATGCACCCGTTTCTTTATTCCAACCATTATGGATGGCGAGCATAGTTGCATCTGTTATTCTTTGGAACTCAACGAAAAAATTACAGCAAAAAACAAGAAAGAAAAGGTTAGTTATAAAATTAATTCAAGTTCTAGTTGCAGCAATATGTGCTATCCTTATAGGGTTTACACTAACTTGGATAGCGGACGTTATGCTTGGATTTGAAATACCAAAATTTATGGATACAGCACTGTTCTTAGCCATTACAAATTTTAGTTTCATATTAATGATTTCAGCTATTCTTTCTTGGTTAGGGTTTGCCGGTGTACCAATTTTTGTGCTGATGTTATTCTTTGGAGCACCATTATTAGCAATGGCACCCGAATTTATGCCTTCTTTTTATCATGATTGGATATTCCCTTGGCTACCTATGCGTTTTATGGTAGATGGGCTAAGAGAGTTATTTTTCTTTAGTAAAACATTAAGTTGGAATCAACCAACCTCTGTTTTATGTTGGATAGGTTTAGGCAGCTTAGTAGTATTCTTTATGTCTATCCTCAAAGAGGAAACTAAAAATGAAAACACCACTTTAGAACATTCGGACAACTAAATAGTAGAAATTAAACAAAGCCATGAGCAAAAAGTCGCTCATGGCTTTGTTTTTTTCTATATTAAATGTAAAAAGCAATAACATTATAAATAATATATGACTAAATATTGATTATTTACAAACCTCTCTAGTCTATATAATGAAGATCAAAATCCAGCATCTAAGAGAAAATAAAAACCATACTAGCAAAAATCTAGTACGGTTTTAGAATCATAATTGTTACTTAACAGTTATGTCTGCCTTAAAATGCTGAAATAATTGCTCCTTATTTCTAGGAAAGAGGGCATCAATTGCTAACACTCCGTTTTGTTGTAATTGCTCTACCGTTTCAAATATCCAAGGCTTCTCAAGATGAGCTTTTGATAGTAAGTTAGGTTGTTTGAAAACGGAGACTGGATCACCATGATATAGAATTTGTCCTTCACTCATGACGATGATCTCATCAGCCCATTCATATGCAAAATGCACATCATGTGTCGACAATATAATGGTTTTATGCGGTTTATGAATCGTATTTAAAAGTGACATGATTTGCTTAGAATAATATGCATCAAGACCAGCAGATGGCTCATCTAAGATAAAGACATCGGGATCCATAGCCAAAACTCCAGCAATAGCGACACGTTTTTTTTGTCCTAAACTTAAAAAATGAATTGGTTTTTGTTGTAGGGGGATAACTTCAGTTTCTTGCATCGCCCAGTTTACTTGTTTAACTACTTTTCCTTTAGACCATCCAAGATTTATAGGTCCAAACGAGATATCTTGTTTTACAGTACCAGAAAATAACTGAGAATCCGGATCTTGAAAGACAATGCCAACTTGCTCTCTTAACTTTAATAAAGATTTGCGTCCATATTCCATCCGATACCCTTTAAAATATATCTCACCTGAAGAAGGTTGTAATATCCCATTTAAATGCTGAAATAATGTAGATTTACCAGCACCGTTATTACCGAGTAATGCAATTTTCTTGCCCTTTTTTATAGAAAGAGAAAGGTCGTTTAATGCAATTGTGCCATCTTGATAGCTATGAGTAAGGTGTTGTATGTCAAAAAATAGCTCATCCATTTAGACTTCCTCCAAACTGAATATAAACAGAGACAATGCTAATAAAAATAAGTGCAATGAATACCCAATTTTTTTTAGAAAATGAATAATCATTCTCTAATAATGTTATATCGTCCTTATAGCATCGAGAATTCATCGCAATAATTAACTCTTTTGAACGTTGAAACACATGAACAAATAAAGATGAAACAAGTAACCCTAACGAATGAATACTTTGTTTCACAGTTAAATAACCAAGACGAGAATTTTGAGCTTGATGAATTTTAAGTGATGTTTCTAAAAAAACGAAAATGAAGCGATATGTGATTTCAGTTAATTCAATTAATAAAGAGGGAACTCTCAGTCTACGTAAGACATGTAAAATATCATGTACAGGTGTAGTCAACGTTAAGAAGTATAAGCAACTAATACTACTTAGCACTGTGAAAAATAATTGAATTGCCGTCTCAACACTATTTTCCGTAATAAAAATATGCAATCCTAACAATTTAGTTGTCCAAAGTGAAGAAGTGATTAATGAATCATTACTTGAAAATGAAATCAATATAGTCAGCATACTCGATAATAGGAAAAAACTAGGCACTAATAATAACTTGAAATAATATTTAAAAGGAATTTTCGCACCTAAAATTGTAAAAGCACTCATCACAGTGAATGTGATGAGTGATACAAGTGTATCTTTCACAGTTAACGAAAATAACATGAGAAAAAAGGTGAATACCATTTTTTCTATTGGATGAATATGCTGCCAACGATTCATATAAGCATATTTATCAATAAGAAGCATCTTATATTTGACCTTCTTTGTTATTAACATTATCTTTGCGTTTGTATTTACCTCTTGTTAGACCAACAAAATAACCGATAAAACCAGCACCAATGGCTGCTTGAAGGCAGAATAATAGACTTTCAATTTCACCACTTGGTGGCTCCCAAATACTTGAGAACCAAGGCTCATATGAAGCATTTATTTCACCAATGGCAGCTTCAGCTTCACCATCAGCTCCTCCAAATTCAGCCCCTTTTTGAATGAAAAGAGGGAAGATTGCAAGAATGACAACGATTGAGATTAATATTAGATTTTTTTTCATCGTTGTTCAGCTCCTTTCGAGAAGACGTGCAGCGCTTTTAACTCAGCTACGTTGTATTTTTTTAAGAAATTCATAATGACTACAGTTAAAATACCTTCAGAAATAGCTAAAGGAATTTGCGTTAATGCAAAAATACTACTGAATTTCGTGAAAGAAGCAAAGAATCCACCGACTTCAGAAGGGAATGCAAGTGCTAATTGAATAGAAGTGACTAGGTAAGTGCCAAGATCACCTAAAGTTGCAGCCAAAAATACAGCAATTGCAAAAGATAAGCCTGCTTTAGAAGCCCCTTTGTATACACCGTAAGCAATTAGAGGACCAACGACTGCCATTGAAAAGGCATTTGCACCAAGTGTTGTTAAGCCACCGTGAGCTAAAAGCAATGATTGAAATAAAAGAACAATAAAACCTACAATACTCATTGCAAATGGACCGAATAAAACAGTTCCTAAACCTACACCAGTAGGGTGAGAACAACTACCTGTTACAGATGGAATTTTAAGTGCAGATAAAACAAAAGCAAAAGCCCCAGATAAGCCAAGCATCATTTTAGTATCTGGATTTTCCTTAATTGTTTTACGTATTGATCGGAATCCAAGAATCAAAAATGGAATTGTTACTGCCCACCAAAAGATAGCCCATTCAACAGGTAAGAACCCCTCCATAATATGCATGGCAAATGCTTGTTTTGGAACAATCATGACAAATGCTAAAAAGTATATCATTTTCCAGTTAACTATTGATTTTAACTTATTCATATTATTCTCCCTTTTGTTTATGTATTTTTACTAGATATACATTTATATATAAATAACACCTCCTATGAAATACCTCTCAGGGTAGGGCGTACAGCGATTTTTTGAATAAAAAAGCACCTCTTTCATAGAAAGAAGTGCGTGAAGGAAAAGTCATCAAAAAATAAGACTTACTCACTTTCACACCCATCCTCGTAGGTTGAAACAGTTCCTCACTTTATGGCAGGTCTCCTGGCTTAGAATCATCATTTTGCTACAGCCTTCCCGTCATTTGACAGTGACATTATGTAGCAAAACTCCTCAACACAGTGGCGGGACCGCGTCGGATTAACACCGACTTCCCTTTTAAGTTAAAAGCTAATTTAACACCATAAAGTTTATTGAATTGTTTGATTTCAGAATATAGTGTATCATGAGAATTTTCTTTCTACTATATTTTTTTATAGAATTTTCAAAAATATTGAAATTAAGTAGTAAGGTAGATATAACCTTTCTGAACGACATTATATAGGTGAAAATGCAAGTTCTAAATTATGTCAAGATAATATTCATAAAAAAATCTATTTGAATCTAGTAAAATTTAGTATATGATAGTTACAGATTTAGAATTTACTGAATAATACAATTGAATATCAAATTTAAAAGTGCCGACATGTTTGGTTTATTGAGCATGTTGGATAATAGGGAAATCGGTTAGAATCCGATGCAGCCCCCGCTACTGTAACGCTGATGAAATGATAATACTCACTGGTGAAATACTGGGAAGAGATCAAAGTAAAGTGACGCGTAAGCCAGGAAACCTGCTTTTATAATTATGAACGATACTTTTCGGAGGGAAAGGTGAAGGCTACAGTGGATGACGCTTGTTTTTTTTGGTGTGTTGTCTGAATAATCTAGTTTTTAAACCTTAATTCTTTGAATTAAGGTTTTTTTATTTGCAAAATTGATGACTAGTTGCCAATTCACCTTATTTCCATAGACTTTTCTTAAAAAATGATGAACACCATATGGGAGGATCACTATGACAACTTGGAATTTAGAAAGTATGAAAAGTCATTTGCTTATTTGCAATGGCAGTAGTTGTTTGAAGAAAGGCGGGGAAGAGGTAACGCTGGCAGTGAGAGATGAGATTACTAGGCTTGGGATTGACGAGCAAATACATACTACTCGAACTCGCTGTAATGGTCGTTGTAAAGATGCCTGTGTCGTAATTGCATATCCACAAGGGACTTGGTATAAAGCTGAATCTCCTGAAATTGGCCGTCAAATTGTTCGTGATTGTATGGATCAGCAAGTTGCCCCGCATGTCGTCTACCAAACAATTAATGGTAGCATGACGAAAAACCCGACATCAGGAGCGATTAAAGGTATTTCGAAAAACAAATAGTTAGATGTATTGAAAAGGAGATGTTTGAATGTCGCAACTTGGCAAACTTTATGTAGTTGGTTTTGGTCCAGGGGATTTTAAACATATTACAACTAGAGCAGTTGAAGCATTGCAAGAAAGTGATTTCATAATCGGTTATAAAACGTACGTTGAACTCATTCAAGATTTAATTGATAGTAATACATCAGTCATCAGTACAGGTATGACTGAAGAAGTTTCTCGGGCTCAAGAAGCTGTAAGACAAGCTGAAAACGGCAAAAAAGTGGCGGTTATTTCAAGTGGAGATTCCGGTGTCTACGGTATGGCCGGACTAGTTTATGAAGTGTTAATAGAAAAGGGATGGACAGAAGCAACCGGTGTTGAAATTGAAGTTATTCCTGGTATTTCGGCAATTAACTCCTGTGCTTCTTTACTGGGTGCACCAGTCATGCATGATTCATGCACGATTAGCTTAAGTGATCATCTAACTCCTTGGGATTTAATAGCAAAACGTGTAGAAGCTGCGGCTATGGCGGATTTTGTAATTGCTCTTTACAATCCACGTAGTGGCCGTCGTACTCGACAAATTGTTGAAACACAACGTATTTTACTACAGTATCGTTCGCCAGAAACACCAGTAGGGTTAGTAAAAAGCGCCTATCGTGATAGACAAAATATCATTATCACTAATTTAAAAGATATGTTGAATCATGATATTGGCATGTTAACGACCGTTGTCATCGGCAATTCATCGACATTTTTGTATGACAATAAAATGATTACACCTCGTGGTTACCAAAGAAAGTACACATTGAATGCCGAAAAACAACCACTTAAACCACATCAACGCTTGAAGGAAGAGGCAGAGCCGTGGGCAATGGACCAAGAAACTGGCATTCAGCGTAGTCAAAACATTGATAGTGCACCTGCTTTAGTAAGAGCTAAGGAACCGTCAGTTGTAAAAACAGAACCAAAACCTAAAATTAGCTCATTTGAAATGGCATTAGATGCATTAACTCGTGTAACGGGTAAACAAGTGGAAACTCAAACTACTTTTGTACAACAAGAAATGGAAGCTATTTTCGAATTAGCCGTAAGCCCTGGGGTTGCCAATAAAAGATTTACACCAAAACAAATGATGACATTAGCTGAAGTAGTTGGAGAAAAAGGGACTATGGAATATACACCAAATCATAATATTCTTTTGAAAATCCCAACAACAACACCAGATATCATTACAGCTAAACTGCAAGAAGCAAACTTTATTCTGTCACCAGTTGGTGATGTTGTCACAATTAAAGCATGTGATTTTTGTGATGGTGAGAAAACTGGCGGTATTCCATATGCAGAGGAACTTCAAGAAAAACTTGGCGGTCTGAACATGCCTAAAGAATTTAATATCGGTTTTAATGGCTGTGGTATGGCATGTTACAAAGCTGTGATGGAGGATGTTGGAATCGTCTATCGAAAGGGTAAATTTGATCTTTTTGTTGGTGCGAAACCAGTTGGTAGAACGGCTCACCCAGGACAACCGGTAGCAGAGGGCATTGAGCCCGAGAAAATTGTAGAAGTTGTCAGCAATATTGTTGAAGAATATCGTCAAAACGCACATCCGAACGAGCGCTTGTTCAAATACTTCAAACGTGTGAAGCGAATTCAAGGATTTAACTATCAGGATATGTCACCAAAAATTGAAATTGAACCTGCACCTTGCGGGGATTAAAACTTAGGGGGAATTGTATTTATGAAAGCTATATTATTCGTAGGTCATGGTAGTCGTTTAGCTGAAGGTAATGCAGAGGTTAACAAGTTTATAGAGCAATTAAAGCCAACTTTAGATGACCAACTACTAGTCGAATCTTGTTTTTTAGAATTCGCATCACCAAACATTGCACAGGGAATTGATAATTGTGTCGCTAAAGGTGCAACAGACATCCATGTTATTCCGATTATTTTATTACAAGCGGGACATTCGAAAATTCATATTCCAGCAGCGATTGATGAAGGTAAAGCAAAATATCCTACTGTAGAAATTACATATGGTCGTCCACTAGGTGTGCATGAATCCATTTTCTCAATTTTAAAAGAGCGTTTAACAGAAGCTGGTTTCAATCATGAAGAGGAAAATAAAGATACAGCTATTTTATTAATCGCACGTGGTGGTAGTGACCCCGATGCTAATAGCGACTTTTATAAAATTGCCCGTATGCTATGGGAACAATTAAATGTTCGTACAGTGGAATGTGCATTCATGGGTGTAACTTACCCAACAGTTGAGGAAGGTATTGAAAGATGTCAGCAACTCGGAGCGAAAAAAGTAATTATGCTTCCTTACTTCCTATTCACAGGTATTCTGATGGAACGTATGGAAAAAATGGTCTTAAGTTACCAAACTACGTACCCTGAATTAGAAGTGAAATTAGCGGCTTACTTCGGTTATCATGCTGAACTAAAAACAGTATTAGCAGATCGAGTTGAAGAATCACTTCAAGGTGATGTGAAAATGAACTGTGATACTTGCCAATACCGTATCAATGCAATGGAATTTGTAGATCATCATCACCATCATGACCATGATCACGACCACGACCATCATCACCACGATCACGACCATCACCACCATGAACACGATCACGAACATGCAGGTACTGCAAAATGATTTTGTTTTTAGCAGGTACGAGCGATGCCCGAGCATTGGCAATAGAGTTACAACAAACTGGGTATCCAGTTTTAGCAACTGTTGTCACTGAATCAGCCGCAAAAAGTTTAGTTGAAGCAAAAATAGAAACGCATATTGGACGTCTAACAGCTGAAAATATGGCTCAATTTATTCAATCAAAAAATCTACAAGCTGTAGTTGATGCATCACATCCATTTGCAGAAGAGGCATCAAAAAACGCGCTAGAGGGTGCAAGATTAGCAAGTGTACCATATATCCGTTATGAACGTGAAAGTCAGCAATTCGAAAATGACAAATTAATCTTAGTAACAGACTACGAGGAAGCAGCGAATTTGGCGGCCAAAAAACGGGGTGTCATCATGCTAACAACTGGTAGTAAAACACTTGGTACATTTACTGAAAAGTTACTAGATTTAGAAGATACAAGAGTCATTGCCCGTATGCTACCACGTTTAGACAATATGGAAAAATGCGCAGAGCTTGGTGTAGAACAAAAGAATATTGTTGCTATTCAAGGCCCATTTTCAAAAGAGCTTAATATAGCTCTTTATAAGCAATACGGTGTCACTTTAATGATTACAAAAGAAAGTGGCAAAGTAGGTTCAGTTGATGAGAAATTAACAGCAGCTCTGGAATGTGGTATTGAAACAATTATGATTGCAAGACCGAAAGTGGCTTATGAAAATGTGCATTCTACTTTTATTGATGTTATTCAAGCATTACAAACTCAACTTTCCCAAATTTAGGAGGTAACAAGTATGGATTTCAGAACAGATTTTAAACCTTTAACAGTTGATCCAGATAAAATTTATGAACATAGTTTTGCTACTATTTTAGAGGAATATGGTCCACATGATTTTACAGAAGATGAATGGAAAATCATTCGTCGTATTATACATGCTTCAGCCGATTTTGATTTAGGTCGTTCAGTAATTATTCATCCAGATGCGATTGAAGCAGGTATTAGAGCTATTCGGGCTGGTAAAGCAGTTATCGCTGATGTGCAAATGATTGAAAGTGGTACAGGACATAAACGTTTCCAAAAACACGGTGGAGATGTATATTGCTATATTTCTGATGAAGATGTTTCGAAAGCAGCAAAAGAAGCAGGTGCTACACGTGCTATTATGTCAATGCAAAAAGCTGCACATTTACATGAGGGTGGTATTTACGCAATTGGAAATGCACCAACTGCATTATTAGAATTGATTCGCTTAATTAAAGAAGGTGTAGTAAAACCTGATTTAATTATAGGAATGCCTGTAGGTTTTGTATCTGCTGCAGAATCGAAAGAAGAATTAGCTAAAATCACGGAAGTACCGTTTATTACAAACCTTGGACGTAAAGGTGGTAGTACCGTAACTGTTGCGGCACTTAATGCAATCTCTCTATTAGCTGACCAGGCTTAACGATGCAAAAGAAAGAGAAAAAAGATCCATCGCAAATGCGTCATGGCTATACAACAGGCGCTTGTGCAACGGCCGTAACGAAAGCAGCTTTAACGGCACTGATTACTGGTGAAGCACAAGAAACAGCAACGATCCATTTGCCGGTGGGCCGAGATGCGACATTTACTATAGAAAAAAATACCTTTGAAGAAAACTCAGTAAGTTGCGAGACGATAAAGGATGCTGGAGATGATCCAGATGCAACACATAAAGCATTGATTATTTCTACTGTCAGTTGGGGAGATCAACCTGGAATTATTTTAGACGGAGGAGTCGGCGTGGGACGAGTGACCAAGCCGGGTCTTCCTGTTCCTGTTGGAGAAGCAGCTATCAATCCTGTACCAAGGAAAATGTTGAACACTACTGTCCAAGAAACGCTAGATGAATTTCAAATTGATCGCGGCGTTAAAGTTGTCATTTCTGTACCAGATGGAGAAGAAATTGCTAAAAAAACGTTAAACGGTCGATTGGGAATTATCGGGGGCATTTCGATATTAGGTACTAGAGGAACTGTTGTACCGTTTTCTAGTTCAGCCTATATGGCAAGTATAGTTCAGGCAATTAGTGTGGCAGTAGCCATGGGTTGCGAACATGTCGTGTTAACAACAGGTGGTCGAAGTGAAAAATATGGCATGCAACAATATGAAGGTCTTTCTGAGGAAGCTTTCATTGAGATGGGTGATTTTGTTGGTTTTGCACTAAAGCATTGTAAACGTTTAGGTATTAAAAGAGTGTCATTAGTTGGCATGATGGGGAAATTTTCTAAAGTTGCCCAAGGTGTCATGATGGTCCACTCGAAAAGTGCTGCTATCAATTTTGAATTCATGGCACAACTTGCAAAAGACGTAGGAGCACCAGACGACCTAGTGCAAGAAGTGGTAGGAGCAAATACAGCTTCTCAAGTAGGTGAGATGATGATGGAAGCAGGTTACGATCTATTCTTCAATCATTTATGTGAAGCTTGTTGTACAGCTTCTCTCAATCATGTACGGGGTGGACTTATCATGGACACTGCAATTTATTCCATGAAAGGACAATTATTAGGAAGGGCTGATGGCATTGATTCAATCAATTAAATTGATCGGAATAGGTGATAATGGACAAGAGAGTTTATTACCTCAATACATATCGTGGATTGAAGAAAGTGAAGTATTGGTAGGTGGAGAAAGATTACTTGAATTCTTTCCTTATTATATAGGAGAAAAAATTGTTGTAAAAGGTGGGTTACAACCTCTAGTAGAACAATTAAAAAATGAAAAGCGCAAAACGGTCATTTTAGCATCAGGAGATCCTTTGTTTTACGGTCTAGGTGGTTATTTAGCAAGCAAAATAGATGTCGAAGTATATCCCTATTTTAGTTCTATTCAATTAGCTTTCTCAAAAATGGGTGAGAGTTGGCAAGATGCTTATTTAATAAGTGTTCATGGACGAAGTATGAAGGGCTTAGCACAAAAAATCGATGGCAAATCGAAAATCGCATTATTAACAGATACAGATAATAGCCCGAGTAAAATTGCTGAATATTTATTATCCTTTGGCATGACAGAATACCGCGCTTTTGTTGCAGAAAACATACAAGGTGAAAGCGAAAAATACGGTTGGTATGAATTAGAGGATATGGAAAATCTCGAATTCTCTCCATTAAATGTTGTCATTCTTAAAAAAGTTGGAGAAAATCCAAAATGGACATTAGGCATTGATGACGAAGAATTTTCACAACGTAAACCCGATAAAGGGTTGATTACAAAAAAAGAAATTCGTGTTCTAAGTTTATATGCCATGCAATTGACGAGTAGCAGTATCGTTTGGGATATCGGTACATGTACGGGTTCAATGGCTATTGAATCTGCGAAGTTGGCACCAGAAGGACAAGTATTTGCGATTGAAAAAAATGAAGGTGATCTTGAAAATTGCCTACAAAATCAACGAAAATTCCGTACAGATTTAACAGCGATTCACGGCAAAGCGCCTGAAGGACTTGAAACATTCCCGAATCCAGATGCCATTTTCATTGGTGGTACAGGTGGTAACATGAAGGATCTATTGAAAGTATGTTGTGAGCGTTTAACTCAAGGTGGAAGAATTGTTTTAAATGCTGCGACCATTGAAAATTTATACCGCGCGAATGAAGCATTTGAGGAGTTTGGTTTTGAAACATCTATTATGCATGCCCAAATTTCTAGAAGTAAACCAATTTTAGGTATGAAACGATTCGTACCATTGAATCCAATCTATATAATTACGGCTAAACGAAAGGAAGAAATCCATGAGTAATTTAGGTACTTTATACGGTCTAGGAGTAGGTCCTGGAGATCCTGAACTAATAACAGTTAAAGCATTCCGTGTGATTCAGGAATCGCCAGTTATCGCTTATCCGCGAAAACGCAAAGGAAGTAAAAGTTATGCACAACGTATTGTTGATGTATATATCCGTCCAGGTGAAAAGGATATGCTTGGTCTTGTTTTCCCTATGACGAAGGACCAAGCGATTCTGGATAGAGAGTGGAATAAAGCAGTTGAACTAGTATATGAAAAATTACAAGAGGGCAAAGATGTTGCTTTTGTAACTGAAGGAGATCCACTACTCTATAGCACATTTATCCATATGATGAAGTTGATGCAAGAATTGCACCCAGAAATAGAGATTAAAACAGTTCCGGGTATATCATCTTTCAACGGTTCAGCATCACGTTTAGGTATTGCACTTGCTGATGGGGATGACCATGTTGCGATTATTCCAGCTACCGATGATTATGCTGTTATGAAAAAAGCACTTGAAGATCATGATGCTGTCGTATTCATTAAAGTGGCAAAGGTAATGGATTTAATGATTCAAGTTTTAAAAGAATTAAACCTATATGACAAGGCTTCTGTCGTTACAAAAGTTACCTCTGATGAGGAAGTCATTTGGACAATGGATGAATTAGAAGATGCAGAGCTAGAATACTTAACTCTAATGGTGGTGCGTAAATAATGAAGAAAATATACATAGTTGGGGCAGGTCCTGGAGATCCAGATTTAATCACAGTGAAAGGCTTAAACATTTTACAAACGGCAGATGTAGTGATGTATACAGATTCACTAGTAAATGATGAGCTTATTGCAAAAGCAAAACCAGAAGCTGAAGTAATTAAAACTGCAGGTATGCATTTAGAAGAAATGGTCGGTGTTATTGTTGACCGAGTAAATGCTGGAAAAACCGTAGCTCGCATCCATACAGGTGACCCTGCAATGTATGGTGCGACAATGGAACAACTTGCATTACTTAAGAAGGAAGATATTCATGCAGAAGTCATACCAGGTGTCAGTTCGGTTTTCGCTTCAGCAGCTGCTATTGGTGCTGAGCTAACAATTCCAGATTTAACACAAACACTTATTTTGACTCGAGCAGAAGGCCGTACTCCAGTACCTGAATTTGAAAAACTTCGTGATTTAGCAAGTCACCATTGTACAATTGCATTATTTTTGAGCGCTACTTTAACTAAGAAAATTGTCAAAGAACTACAAGCAGCAGGTTGGAGCGATGATACGCCAATTGCCGTAATTCAAAGAGCTTCTTGGCCAGATCAAAAAATCGTACGTACGACATTGATAAATTTAGATGAAGATATGCGTAAAAATGGTATTCGTAAGCATGCAATGATTTTAGCAGGATGGGCGCTTGATCCTAATATTCATGACAAAGATGAATACCGTTCAAAATTATATGATGCAACATTCACTCATGGATTCCGTAAAGGTGTGAAACCGCAATGATTGAATTACAAGAAGGTATTGAACCGGTTGTAGATCAACATAATCAATATGCTATTGTCGCTATAACGAAGCATGGTGTACAAACAGCACGTAATTTGCATCGATCATTTGTACACTCAGACGTTTACTATATGAGTAAGTTTGAACAAGGTGATGAACAACAAAAGCATATTCAACTATTTACAGGAAGTGTACGTATGTTGTTACCGACACTGTTCAAACAGTATAAAGGTATCATTATGATAATTTCACTTGGTGCTGTAGTACGTATGATTGCACCTATTTTAGTGGATAAAAAGACAGATCCTGCAGTTGTTGTTATTGATGACCGTGCGGAAAACGTCATCAGTGTTCTGTCAGGTCATTTAGGTGGAGCAAATGAATTAACACACGAAGTAGCTTCTGCTTTAAATGCTCGTGCGATTATTACAACTGCATCAGATGTCCAAAAAACAATTCCAGTAGACCTTTTCGGTTCTCGCTTTGGCTGGGTTTGGGACTCTGCAGATAAGTTAACACCTGTAAGTGCCTCCGTAGTAAATGAAGAACCTGTTGCAATCGTACAAGAGTCAGGTGAAAAAAACTGGTGGCATCTGAAAACACCATTACCAGAAAATATCAAACAATATCCTAGTATTTCAAAGGCTCTAGAGGCAAAGCCAAAAGGGGCATTAATCATTACGCATCGATTGCTAACAAAAGCTGAAGAAGCCATTTTAGAAAATGGTGTTGTGTATCGTCCGCAAAATGTCGTAATCGGTATGGGGTGTAATCGCGGTACATCTGCAGATGAGATTGAGCAAGTTATTCTGGATACACTGCAAGAACTTCAGTTTTCGATTAAAAGTGTCAAGGCACTATGTACAATCGATTTAAAAAAAGATGAACAAGGTTTTCTCCAAACTGTTGCGAAATACGGGTGGGATTTTAAGTACTACACACCATCTGAATTGAATATAGCCACAATTGAAGCACCATCTGATACTGTATTTAAATATACAGGGGCTTATGGTGTAAGTGAACCAGCAGTTCGCCTATATACTGGTTCAGATGATTTAGCTTTAGTTAAGAAAAAATCAGGTAACACAACTATTTCAGTTGCCGTTATTTTACATAATGAATAGTATCAATTGCTAATTAAAACCGGTTGTTTATACCGGTTTTAATTGCAATCTCGGGGGGATAAGTGATGAGTTCAAGAAGACTAGTAATTGCAGGTACAGGAAGTGGCGTTGGTAAAACGACTTTTACAATCGGCATAATGGCTGCATTGCAAAAGAAAGGTTACCAAGTACAAGGATTCAAATGCGGTCCGGATTATATTGATCCCTCATACCATACTGCGGTAACTGGCCGTGTTTCTCGTAATCTAGATAGCTGGATGTTTGATCATGAAACGGTGAAAGAATTGCTAGTCCGTGCGAGTACAGGTGCAGATATCTCTATTATTGAAGGAGTAATGGGATTCTATGATGGTAAAAGCCCGTTAAATGATGCAGGTTCTACAGCTGAAATCAGTGTCATAACGGATAGTCCTGTATTACTTATCGTCAATTGTGCTAGCATGGCCCGTAGTGTAGCAGCCATCGTTAAAGGATTCCAAATACTTTCGGATAAACCAAATATTATTGGAGTTATTGCCAATCAAGTTGGTAGTGTAAATCACTATAAAATAGTCAAAGCTGCGATCGAACAAGAGTGTGGTATTCCCGTACTAGGATATTTAAAACGTGAAAATGGTATTGATATTCCTAGTCGACAATTAGGTTTGATTCCTGCTATTGAACGTGGTGAATTGAATCCTTTTTTTGATCAGCTTGCATCGCTCATTTCAGAAACAGTCGAGATAGATCGCATTTATGAATTGGCAAAAACCTCTGAAATTGTGCATTTCTCAAGTGGATTATTTGACCAACGGCCTGATAGAGGTGTAACAATTGCTGTGGCAAAGGATGCTGCTTTTAATTTTTATTATGAAGAAAATCTAGAGTTATTAAGAGCATACGGTGCAACACTAGTTTTCTTCTCACCACTAAACGGTGAGGTAGTACCAGAAAATGTAGATGGTCTTTACATAGGAGGGGGATTCCCCGAAGAATTTGCGGCAGAGCTTTCAAAACAAGATGCTGTCAAACATTCAATACGACATGCAGTGAACAGTGGTATGCCAACCTTAGCAGAATGTGGTGGATTTATGTATTTAACAGATTCTATTACAGATACAAAAGGCAATACATATGCAATGACTGGTATCATTCCTGGAGCTGTACGAATGCAAGAAAAGATTGCTGCACTAGGATATCGTGATATTTCTGGCACTCCAGGTAACTTCATAATTGATGAAAATCAAATGGCTAAAGGGCATGAGTTCCATTACTCCACTTTTACAGCTTCAGAGGAAATTCAACCAGCTTATGAAACAACGGGGCGTTTTGGTAAAAAGGCAGAAGGTTATTTAAACGGGAATTTAGTTGCTGGATATACTCATTTCCACTTCGCATCAAATCCTGATTTAGTAGAGCAGTGGGTGAATGCATGTGTGAGACATCAACAACAATGACAACATATTATCCAATCATGCTTCAGTTGAAAGGTAAATATTGTGTCGTTATTGGTGGAGGCAAAGTGGCAAATCGGAAAGTAACGTCACTATTAAATGCCGGAGCCATTGTTACTGTCATTAGCCCAGTTCTACATGAGAAACTGCAAGAAAAATGGAGAAATCATCTCATTACATGGTTTGAAAAGTCATTTGAAACTTCTGATTTAGAAGATGCTTTTTGCATTATTGCTGCTACGAATCATTCAGCTGTTAATGCAAAAGTAAAAGAATGTACTATGTCACATCAACTTTTGAATATAGTCGATGACGCAAGTGCAAGTAATTTTATAGTACCTGCTACATTGAGACGAGGAGATTTAACAATTGCAGTTTCAACGTCAGGTACCAATCCTGGCTTAGCAAAGAAACTAAAAGACGATCTAACTCTTCAATTTGATGACTATTACGGAGAGTACGTGGCATTTTTGCAAAACGCTCGTACGGAAGTATTAACGAATGTGATAGATGAAATTAGTAAGAAACAACTATTAGAAGCTCTATTACGGCCAGAATTTTTAACCTTAACAAAAGAAGGTAAAATAGCCGAACGTGAGGAGCTATTTCAACATTATTTAAAAAGGGGGATTGCGCCATGGCAGTAGGAAAAGTGTATTTAGTCGGTGCAGGTCCAGGCGATCCAAGACTAATAACAGTCTATGGATTGGAATGTATTCAAAAAGCAGATGTTATTGCATACGATAGACTCGTTAATCCGAAATTACTTGAACATGCAAAAAAGGATGCTGAACTGATTTTCTGTGGAAAGTCACCAGGGAAGCATCACCTAATTCAGGATCAAATTCATGATTTATTAGTTTTAAAAGCATCAGAGGGAAAAACGGTTACGAGATTAAAAGGTGGAGATCCTTGTGTTTTTGGGCGAGGAGCAGAAGAAGCAGAAGTATTAGCTGAACACGGTATTGAATACGAGATTATACCAGGAATTACTGCTGGAATAGCAGCACCTGCCTATGCAGGTATACCGGTTACACATCGTGAATATGCATCAAGCTTTGCAATTGTCACTGGTCATGGTAGAGATGATAAAGGACAAGATCATTTAAACTGGGATGCTTTGGCTAAAGGAATCGATACGATTGCCTTCTATATGAGCGTCGGTAATTTAGCTTATATAAGCGCTCAATTAATTGCCCATGGAAAAGAGGCAAAAACACCTGTGGCAGTTATAGAATGGGGAACAACAGAACAACAAAGAACATTAACAGGGACATTAGATAATATTCATGATTTAGTAGTTAGCGAAGAATATATTAACCCATCGATGGTATTAGTTGGTGAGGTTGTTCAAATGCGAGATAAAATTAAATGGTATGAAAAACAACTTTCTACTGTTCTGCAATAAGAAAAAGTGAACTGTTATTGATAATAACGAAAAGGAGATAAATAAATGTCTATTTTAGAAGTATTAAAAGAGCGACGTGCGATACGTAACTATGAGGACAAGCCTGTTGAAAAAGAGAAAATTGAACAATTGTTAGAAGCTGCAACATTTGCTCCAAATGATCGCTTACGCGAACCTTGGAATTTTTATGTTATCCAAGGTGAAGCAATGACTCGCTATGAAGAAATGGCAGAAGCTTATTTACAAGAACGTTTCCCTACAAAACCTCATTTAGTTGAGAGCTCTTTAAAAGTCGTTACAACAACACCTGTTGCCATAGTTGTAACAGCGGATCAAATACCAGATAAACCTGATGATTCAGAGGATAATGTTTTTGCCGTGTCATGTGCTATTCATTCGATGTGGTTAGCTGCAAAAGAATTAGGGCTTGGATTTGTATGGCGTACACGAGGTGTGGGTTTAGTACATGATGAACGTATGTTGAATTTTATCGGTTCTCCAGAAAATGAAAAAGTGATTGGTACAGTTTTCATTGGTTACCCAGAAGAAGGTCGTGAAGTCTCACCGACTAAACGTACTTCTTATGAAGAAAAAACTACGTGGTTATAAAAGAATGTTAGGGGGAATTTAAATGGCACGACAAGGTCTATTTTTGGTGTATACTGGTGATGGTAAAGGTAAAACAACTGCATCACTAGGTGTTACATTACGAGCAGTAGGTCGGGGTTTAAACGTCAGGTACATGCAATTTATAAAATCTCCAGAACGTACTTATGGAGAGGCTTTGGCCCTTCGAAAATTGGGTGTTGAAATGGAGCAAATGGGTATTGGTTTTACATGGACTAAAACACCCGATGAACATAGAGAAGCGTTACAATTAGCTTGGACAAAAGCAAAAGAAGCTCTTGCGGATCCAACAATTGATTTACTCGTGTTAGATGAGCTCAATAATGCATTAGCAATAACGAAATTCCCAATCGACGATGTATTACCGCTTCAAGAAGTGGTTGAAGCGATTCAAAATCGACCAAAAACAATGCATCTTGTTGTAACAGGGCGAAGTGCAAAAGAAGAACTAATTCAACTAGCGGATTTAGTTTCTACAATTGAAGCCACTAAACATTATTACGAAGAAGGTATACCGGCAGTTAAAGGTTTAGAATTTTAAGGAAAGAGGGAATGGAATTGACCTCAAAGGCGTTAATGATACAAGGAACAGCATCTGACGTTGGGAAAAGTATGATTTGTACTGCTTTTTGTCGTATTTTTTCAGATGAAGGATACAAAGTTGTTCCATTTAAATCACAGAATATGGCGCTGAATTCTTTTGTCACAATTGATGGAGGAGAAATTGGTCGAGCACAAGGCGTGCAGGCTGAAGCAGCAAGAGTCATTGCAACGACAGATATGAATCCAATATTATTAAAACCAAAGCAAAATATGGTATCTGAGGTTATTGTGCATGGTAAACATTTACTAGACATGACAGCTACTAAATATCGCAACGACTTTGTTCAAGAAGCAATGCCAATCGTTGAAAAATCAGTACGTAAACTTCAAGACGAATACGAAATAATCGTTTTAGAAGGAGCGGGTAGCCCAGCTGAGATTAATCTAAAAGATCGAGACATTGCTAATATGCGTATGGCCCATCTAGCAGACGCAGCTGTTATTCTTGTTGCTGATATTGATCGTGGTGGTGTATTTGCATCCATTATAGGCACACTCACATTATTAGATGAAGATGAGCGCAAACGTGTAAAAGGGATTATTATTAATAAATTTAGAGGCATGCGCGAGTTATTAGATGATGGGATTGAATGGTTAGAAAAAGCAACTGGTATTCCAGTATTAGCAGTGGTGCCTTACATAGAAATTAATATTGAAGCAGAGGATTCCTTGGCTTTATCATCACTTCGGTTTAAAAAACCAAAACAACAAGAGTTTGCTATCGATGTAGCGATGATTCGTTTACCAAGGATTTCGAACTTCACCGATGTAGACCCATTTTTTGATGAACCCGAAGTAGGCGTTCGTTTAGTTCGTTCAATAAGTGAATTAGGAACACCAGATTTACTTATTTTACCGGGCACGAAAAATACTGTAGATGATTTACAATGGCTTCGAGATGAAGGTTTTGTAGAAGAAATTCAAAAGCTTCGTGCAAAAGGAACACGTATTTTCGGTATTTGTGGTGGATTCCAAATGTTGGGGAATCAATTATCAGATCCTGAAGCTGTTGAAGGTGATGGACGTAATTCGGAAGGAATAGGGTTATTACCGGTCACAACGGTTTTCAATACTTCAAAGAAAACAGAACAAATGACTGGCAATTTATTGTCTAATGGTCAAGAGCTCACAGGCTTTGAAATACATCTAGGTCAAACTGAAATACAAGATTCCAATACAAAAGCCTTTTTAAAACTACATGATGGTCGTTTAGATGGGGCAGTAACATCGGATGGCCGTGTTATCGGCACATATTTCCATGGGATTTTTAATAACCGAGAATTTACTCGTGAAATAGTAAATGTCTTAAGAATTGAAAAGGGTTTACCTGCTATTTCAGATGCAGTAAAAACCGATGCACAACGTCGTGAGGATGCTTATCAGTTACTTGCGGAACATGTGAAAAAGCATACCGATATGGAAAAAGTGTATGAAATTATGAACCTTTAAATGGTTCAAATCTACAATCTAAAAAGCAACATCTTCTTATATATAAGAAGATGTTGCTTTTTTTATAACCTGACAGAATCCTACTATATTATGAAAAGAGCTAAATTTCAGAAGATAATTAATTAAAAATGAAGTAGATTGAAGTAATTTTAATGAAAGAAATAAAATTAGGGTTTTTAAGGAGGATAGATTTTAAATATAGAAAAGTAATGGTGACTAACAACTAAACTAAAAGTGTGAAGTATAGGGTAATGATTCAATACTTCGAATCGTTTAAATATAGGTAGTCTTTTTAAGGTCAAATAAAGCTAGTTGGCATTGAAATTGTATTAGGAAAAATATGTGATGAATACTAACTATTATATTGGCGGAGGCGGCATTCAGCTAACTTTGACTTGGTATCCAACCGCCAACCCCAAGTTGGGGAAATATGTTGCAACGTGCACAGAACCCTCAAATCATGCTTGGAGCATGGTGGTATCTACTTTTACCAGGTTTTATGATACTGATTACGGTCTTGGCATTTAACTTTGTTGAGGATGGATTACGTGATGCATTCTACCCGAAAATAAGTGAATAGTAGAATGAAAAAGAAGGCATTTCCTTAAATTGGAATCGTCTTCTTTTTCATATAGAGAAGATTGTTAATCATAATTTCTGTTGTAGTTAGGTTGTATCTTTTGAATAAAAAAACTATTTATTTAAATAGTTTTAGACAGTTGTACAGAAATGTATACATATCTGTATGTTCTTCGATAATTTTTACAATAGGTTTTCCAAGTCCGTGTCCAGCATTTTTTTCAATTCGTAAAAGAATAGGTGCTTCACCTTCTTGAGCTTCTTGAAGAGTTGCTACATATTTATAAGAATGCAGTGGTACAACCCGATCATCTGAATCAGCGGTTGTAACTAGAGTAGCTGGATATCTTTGTTTGGTAATGTTATGGAGCGGTGAATAAGCATAAATGTCTTTGAAGTGCTCCGCATTTTTTTCTGCATTGCCAAATTCAGATGTCCAAAAGCGGCCAACTGTGAAGTGTTGATACCGTAGCATATCTATTACAGGCACTTGGCAAATAATCGCTGCAAATAGTTCGGGATGTTGGTTCATACAGGCTGAAACCAACAGACCGCCATTACTTCCACCTATAATTGCGAGTTTCGAAGGATTTGTATAGTCGTGTTGAATGAGCCATTCCCCTGCAGCAATAAAATCATCGAATACTTGCTGTTTCCTATTAAATGTCCCTGCTTGGTGCCATGCTTCACCGTACTCGCCACCACCTCGGATATTTGCTACTGCAAAAATACCACCATCTTCAATAAACGTTGCATTCGAAGCAGAATAGGTAGGTGTTAAACTAATATTAAAGCCTCCGTATCCATGTAAGAGGACAGGATGGTTTCCGGATAATTCAATCCCTTTTTTATGTGTGATAAACATTGGTATTTTGGTACCGTCTGTTGATGGATAGAAAACTTGTGTCGTTTGAAATAGAGAGCTATCTAACCCTTTTTGAGAAGCGAAGATTGTATCAAGGTCGCCTGTATTAATATCATAGCGTACTATTGTTGCGGGACTTAAATAAGACGTGTAGCTTATAAAGATTTCTTGTTGTTTTTTATTCGTGGAGATGTCCGTAATTGTAATCATATTTGGTAATTCAATCGTTTTTATAAGTGTCCCTTCTAGAGAGAACAGATTTAAATGATGTCTTGCGTGTCGCATATAAGAAATGGCAAAATAATCGCCAGTCATTTTTGAAATGTACATGACATCTTGATGTTCGGGAATGATCTCTTTCCATTGTTCTTTTTCAGGATTCTCAACGTCGATAGCAATAATTTTTCCATTTGGTGCGTCTTTATTGGTGTAGACGTAGAAGACGTTATTTACATTTCCAAGGAATGAGTAATAAGCGTCCCCTTCAATAGCTAAAGGGATAAATTCAATTTCACTGTCAATCGGGCGGTAGTGAAGGCGACTTATATTTTCTGTTCCTTTCCAAGATTCAAGAATCAGAAAACGGTAGTCATCTGATAATGTAGCGTTAAACGCTAACTCTTTGTCGTCGGTTCTCTCATGCACAAGTTTGTCCTCAGATTGTGGTGTACTTAATGTATGAAAGTAGAGACGGTTGTAATTGCTTTCATCTTCTGGCACTACAGAGCCAGGTTCCGGAAAACGACTATAATAAAAGCCGGACCCATTTTCTACCCAAGCGATAGTGCTGAATTTACACCAACTAATTTTTTCAGGGTAATCAATGCCTGTATCCATATTGCGAATTTTGAATTCTTGCCAGTCACTGCCGTTTTCAGAAATGGCATAAGCCATTAAATTTCCATCTTTATTGAAGGTAATGTTTGTAAGGGCAGTAGTACCTTCGGAGTTCAATTTATTTGGATCGATGACAATTTCTTGCAAAGAATCAGAAAGTGTTTTACTTCGATAGAAAACAGGTTGATTTTGCAATCCATTATTTTTATGATAGTAATAATATTTCCCCTTTTTTTGTGGAATGAAATATTTTTCATAATTCCAGCGATTGGTTAGTCGTTCTTTTAGCGCCTCTCTTTGTGGAATAGCATTTATATATGTTCGTGTCTTATCTTGTTGTTGCTCCGTCCATTTTATTGTATCTGGACTATTTGCGTCTTCTAACCATCTAAAAGGATCTTTTACTTTTGTACCGTGGTAATTGTCTACTACGATTGTTTTTTCGGTTTCCATCTTCATTTTGTAAACACTCCCTAATATTAATGTTGTAATATGTGTTTGGAAACTCATATTGTCATATATACATGCAAGTTAGATGCCAATTAGTGTTGATTCGGCGTAACTACTTTCATTAAAATCTGTGTCCATACAACTATACTAACTCCAAGAATATAATAATAAATAATTTAATAAACTATATTATTTGCTATGCTGCTAACTACTGAGATTTATCAACCTTGAATAAGTTATTTAATGAGCATCAAAAATACTCAACCGTAAATTATTTAGAATTAGAACGACTTCGCGAAAACCTTACAAATATCGAAACTTAAAATACAAAAAATTGCAGATGGTGTTTTAATTCGAATAACTCAAGTTCTATTAATTATTATTTCTATTATTGCATTTGTATTTTCCATTTATCCACCGGCATTTATTGCATTTGTGGCGGCGTATGTTTTTGGATTCTTTGGGTGTGCATTCATAGGTCCAATATTCTTCGGATTATATTGGAAGAGAGCTAATAGACAGTCAGCTTATGCAGGCAGTATTATTGGCGCACTTTCATATATAATTTTTAGTTTCTTAAATACGAAGAGAATTCTTGTTTTACCGATACCAGCTGTTGCAATTGGTATGGGGCTTTCAGCAGTAAGTATATTGATTTGTACATTGATTTTCCCAGCTACACCACGTGTTGCTTGGGAGCCATACTTTGAGGGAGAAATTTTTGAAGAGACAAAAGAAGTCGTGAAATTGGCGATGAGAAATGTATAAAGGATGATAACGATGATGCAAAATGCAATTTGGTATAAAAGTTATCCAGAAAATGTAAAGACATCAATTGAAATTGATCAACGAACAATGGTTGATGTGTTTTATGAAGCCGTAAAAGATAATCCAGATCACCTTGCATTAAGTTGTAGCAATTGGTGTACCTCATTCATATCGAGGTAAAACAGTGAAAATATTCGTAGTTCCAAAAGATGGTGAACAACTAGATGAAAAGGAAATTATAGAGTTTTGCAAAGGAAAGCTTGCTAAATATAAACTGCCAACTATAGTGGAAGTTCGTGATGAATTACCAAAAACAGCAGTAGGTAAGATATTACGACGAACTTTAGTAGAAGAAGAATTAAAGAAACTACAAATGAATCAATTAGGGAGTTGATCAAATGCGATTAGAAGGAAAAGTAGCCATTGTTACTGGTGGTGCGAATGGAATTGGTTATGCAACAGTAACACGATTTCTTGAAGAAGGTGCATCGGTGGTAATAGCAGATTATGCCAAAGAAGCTGGTGAAGAAGTAGTAAAAACGCTTGATCCAAAGCGAGTACTATTTATAGAAGTTGATGTTAGTAATCGAGAGAGTGTAAAGGCAATGGTTCAAAAAACGGTAGATCAATTTGGGCGTATAGATATCTTAATAAATAATGCAGGTATCACGAGAGATGCGATGCTGACAAAAATGACTGAAACCGACTTCCAAGAAGTATTAAATGTAAATTTAAATGGGGTGTTTCATTGTACGCAGGAAGTAGCATTGCATATGGTAGCGAATCAGTATGGGAAAATTATTAATACGACTTCCGTTAGTGGTGTGTATGGCAATGTTGGACAAACAAATTATGCAGCTGCTAAAGCGGGTATTATCGGCATGACGAAATCTTGGGCAAAGGAACTTGGGCGTAAAGGTATAAACGTCAATGCTGTCGCTCCTGGTTTTACATTAACGGAAATGGTGAAAAAAATGCCAAAAGAAATCATTGAAAGAATGACAGCAACTATTCCTTTGCAAAGGATGGGGAAGCCTGAGGATATTGCAAATGCTTATCTATTTTTAGCATCAGAGGAAGCATCTTATGTTCATGGTCATGTACTTCATGTAGATGGAGCGATCATGATGTAAGGGGAATATACGTTTAAAGTATAGCAAATAAAGAATGAAATAAGAAAGAAACACTTACTCTGTAAGATTAAGTACAAGTAATTGTATTTTACATCTTATTAGATAGCGTTTTGTTTATAATGTTTCACATTTAATAAAAAATGCACACTACTAAATTTGATTTTAGTAGTGTGCATTTTTATTTTGAATAAATTTTTTATAGATTTATTAAAAGATTAAACAATTTACAATTACGAAGAAAAACAATAAGATATGAACTTTAGTTCTTGTTTAAAGGAGGTTAGTAATTGTATTGGTTTGAGTTTTGTCCAAAGCATATTGAAAACAAATATGAGTTACTAGTATTTAAAGATAACCAACCTTTTCTTCCTTTAACAGATTATTATCATGATTGTTTAGGGAGAATTGATAAAAGCTCTGCTTTATCCTATTTGAAATGTTTGCTTCCATTTTTTAAATGGTTAGAGAAAGAGAGTCACTATCAAGGGAACAGGGTGCTATGGAATGATCCTCAGGAAAAGGTACGTGTCGCAATTGAAGATTATTTGATGCATGAGATGAAATGTAAGGTTCGTGATAAAATCACTTTTCGTTTTGTAAATTTAACTAATAAGAGTCCGAATACAATTAGTCGATTTTTATCAGCGTTAAAATCCTACTATAAATCTATGATACGTTTAAAACAGTATCTACACAGTAATCCATTAATAGATGGTCAAGCTATTTTACACAGCTATAAAGAAGAAATAAAAGGTGTTCGAGATGATAAGCCTAGAATACCCTCTGTTGCAGGTACAGAAGAAGCCATTCTCCATCGAAGATTAACAGATTTTTATTTTAAAATTATCAATGAAGAATGGCAGCCACAAATTATAGATGATGTAGATTTACCTTATCAAGTATATCAGGCTGGTAAAAAAGTAAATTGGTCACTTCGTGAATGGTGATAGCACGTATGTTATTCGAAACTGACGTTAGAAACTGCATAAATTTTTATGCAGTTTTTCCTTTACTTTCAAATAATTATTTTGTAAGATAAAGCCAACTTCAAAAGTGGCCAGACCACTTTTGAATTCATTCAGTAAGAGACGCCATCATCTGAAGGTAGTGGATTTTGTTTCTTTTTTGTAGGTATCCAAACACCTACTGAATGAAGATACTGAATGAAGATAAAGCCTTTGGATGCATTGTTTATCTGCGCGAAAGGAAAGCGACAGCAATAATTATTCCAAGGCGAATAGATTGACCGTGGAGTTGATCGTATGGATAAAAAAACCGAACAAAAGAAAGTGTTTTTAGATATCTTCCAACAATTACGACAACTTATTAAAATAGAAAAAATACAGGCTGGTGAAAAGTTTCCTTCCGAAAGAGTCCTTTCAGAACGTCTAGGTGTCGGGCGACCCTCTGTGAGAGAGGCATTGCGAAGTTTAGAGTTATTAGGTCTTATTGAAACGAGACATGGGGAAGGTACGTTTCTAGCTTCTACAAATGCATCAGCTCGTAGAAATTTTGTAAGATAAAGCCAACTTCAAAAGTGGCCAGACCACTTTTGAATTCATTCAGTAAGAGACGCCATCATCTGAAGGTGGTGGATTTTGTTTCTTTATAGTAGGTATCCAAACACCTACTGAATGAAGATAAAGCCTTTGGATGCATTGTTTATCTGCGCGAAAGGAAAGCGACAGCAATAATTATTCAAAGGCGAATAGATTGACCCAGGAGTTGATCGTATGGATAAAAAAACCGAACAAAAGAAAGTGTTTTTAGATATCGTCCAACAATTACGACAACTTATAAAAATGGAAAAAATACAGGCTGGTGAAAAGTACCTTCCGAACGAGCCCTTTCAGAACGTCTGGGTGTCGGGCGATCCTCTGTGAGAGAGGCATTGCGAAGTTTAGAGTTGTTAGTTAGGTCTTATTAAAACGAGACATAGGTGAGGTACGTTTCTAGCTTCTACACAAAAGCATCAGCTCGTAGAAATTTTGTGGATGTTTTACGAGAAATAATCATCACGTCAGAAATCGTTTTTCACTAAAAGTCTGGTTTTAATTAGCAGTTTATGCCGGTGACCGTTTAAATCGAAACTCAACAGAAGAAGAAAAATTAATGATTCAAACTATGTTGAAATCGATGCAGCTTGGCTATGAAAAAGAAGCATTAAAAGCTCTTACGAACCAAATGCTGAACAAGGCATTTAGACAAACATAGGGGGAGTAAAACATGGCAATACGTAGCTTATTTAGTAAAAAGAAAGAGGACGGACAGGAAAAGGGATTTCCAGAAGGACTTATAACAAAATGTCCAGAATGCCGTCACATTCAGTTAACAAAGGAATTAGAAAAAAATCATAAAGTGTGTACAAAATGCGACCATCATTTCAAAATGACTGCACAGGAGCGCGTAACATATTTCTTAGATGAAGGTTCATTTGTTTCAATGGATGATCATTTACAAACAAGTAATCCACTAAATTTCCCTGATTATGTAGAAAAAATTTCAGTGGCTAAACAACAAACGGGATTAAGCGAAGCTGTACTGACTGGGTTAGGTACTCTTGATGGAGAAGAAATTGTTGTAGCAATTATGGATTCTCATTTCCGTATGGGCTCAATGGGCTCCGTTGTAGGAGAAAAAATCACACGTGCCGTTGAAAAAGCTATTGAATTACGTGTACCTGTTATTATCTTTACTGCTAGTGGTGGAGCGCGCATGCAAGAAGGTATTCTATCATTAATGCAAATGGTAAAAACGAGTGTGGAATTAAAACGTCATAGTGAAGAAGGACTATTATTTATTTCGATCATGACGCACCCTACATACGGTGGCGTTTCAGCAAGTTTTGCTTCTGTTGGAGATATTAATATTGCAGAACCACAAGCATTGATTGGCTTTGCTGGTCGCCGTGTAATCGAACAAACATTAAGAGAAAAATTACCAAATGATTTCCAAAAGTCAGAGTTTTTACTAGCGCATGGTCAGCTTGATGCAATATTCCATCGAAAAGATTTACGAAACCAAGTAGCAATGCTTGTAAAAATGCATACAAAAGGCGGTGTGCAACATGTCTAAAAATTTAGCTTTTGAAGAACCAGTAGTACAATTACGAGAAAAAATTGATGAATTAAAAACGATTGCTACAGAGGCAGATGTAGATATGACAAGCGAAATCGAAAAGCTTGAAACACGTCTAACACAGCTAGAACAATCTATTTATGCCAATATGAAGCCATGGGATCGTGTACAGGTTGCTAGACATCCAGAACGACCAACTACTTTAGAATATATAGAAGCTATGTGTGAAAACTTTATTGAGTTACATGGAGATCGTACATTTGGTGATGATGCAGCTATTCTTGGAGGAATTGCTCTCTTTGAAGAACAGCCCGTAACAATTGTTGGACATCAACGCGGAAAATCAACTAAAGAAAATATTCGACGAAATTTTGGTATGCCACACCCTGAAGGATATCGTAAGGCATTACGCTTAATGAAGCAAGCTGAGAAATTTAAGCGCCCAATTATTTGTTTTATTGATACAAAAGGAGCCTATCCGGGTAAGGCAGCCGAGGAACGCGGCCCAAGTGAAGCCATTGCTAGAACTCTCTCTGAAATGGCGATTCTAACAGTACCAGTTATTAGTATTGTTATTGGGGAAGGCGGAAGTGGGGGTGCCATTGCATTAGGGGTAGCTAATCGCGTCTTTATGTTAGAGAACTCAACGTATTCGGTTATCTCGCCTGAAGGGGCTGCATCGATCTTATGGCGAGATGGTAGCCTAGGGAAGCAAGCTGCAGAAGCAATGCGTATAACAGCACCTGACTTAAAAGAGCTCGACGTTATTGATGGTATAATCCCTGAAATAACTGGTGGAGCACACCGCAATGTTGCGAAGCAAGCATCTTATATAAAAGAATGTATAAGCGTCACACTAAAAGCATTAAATTCTCTAAATGGCGAACAATTAATTGAAGATCGCTATGAGAAATTCAGAAAGATTGGACAATATACAGAAGTTTAAATTCATTTTTAGGTTATTGGACATGTGAATTTGTTCGTAAAGAGATAAAAAATGTTTCTTAAATAAATTAATAGAAAAAAGAGTTGTAGTTTGTAAAAATGATTGATCATTTATAATAAAGTTCGATTATTTATAATATAGTTTGATAAAAATAACTTCGCATTTAAATAAAACCCACGCATTTTGATCAAACTTTTTTCAAAATGCGTGGGTTTCTTCTATTATAAAATCAACGATTGCAACAAACTTTATTCCAAACCAACATCAACAATTGATGTCGATTCCGTTTTATAATTTCATTTTATAATGTGTAACATTCTATTAATAAATTAATAGATTAATTATTATAAATCATTTCTTGACTTTTAATTAAATATATATATAGGCTACTTACAATTGATTCTTCAGAATGTAAGCAAGCCCTTTTTTGTCTATAAAATGAGCCTTAAAATACATTAATTTAGTGTAGAACTTTATTGAATTTTTAATAATAGATAAAAATTTCAAGAGATTTATACTTTAAAATCAGAAAATGTAAGACGTTGAATTCAAAATAAATATTTAATTTGGACCAAGGGCATAAAATCGCTCTTGGTCTTATTTTTTTCTATATAAGTAATAAATATCACAATTATAGTTAATTATATTCTGTCTTTAACAATAAAAATATACACCTCGCTAGTCTAGTAGAAAAAATCTAGAGAAAGCCACTAAAGGATGTTGACTAATAACAAACAATGCATTATTATGTTTGTTATTATATAAACAAAAATAAATAAAGTTTGTTTATTTGTAAACATAATTAGCTGTTGGTTAGAAAAGTGGATTGATTGAATAGAAGAGGAGATGATTATAGAAAGACTTAACAAAAATAAGGAATCTTTATTATTAGTTGGAACTCAAGTAAAGGAAACTTAGTAAAGGAGGATTTGAGTTTCAGTACTTTATGATTTTAATAAAACGAAGAATGATATTTTGATAGAACAAATTAGCACTTTAAAAAGTGAGTTTCATCATTATATTTCTCTTTACTTAAGGAGTTAGTATTATATGAATCAACTTAATATAAATAAAACTATATCAAAGCCAATGATGGCTTTTCTTATTCCAGTGATTTTTGCAAGTGTTATTCAATCATTAGGCCAAGTTTTCGGGATAATTGTCGTTGGGCAAACACTTGGAGTGGATTCTCTTGCAGCACTATCTGCCTTTTTTCCATTATTCTTTTTCCTTATCACTTTTGCAGTCGGTATAGGAACAGGAAGTTCGATTTTAATCGGGCAATCTTATGGTGGAGGAAATATGGCGAAAATGAAGGAAGTCGTTGGAGTCACTTTAGCCTTTACGATTGTCATCTCTGTTGTTGGCGCCATTTTTGGAAGTGTCTTTACAGGTGATATTCTTAAATGGATGGGAACACCTAAGAATATTATTGGTGAAAGTGTAGAATATGCTCAAATTTTATTTATTACATTACCTATCACTTTCTTAAATATGGTGTATACAACCTTAATGAGAGGTGTTGGTGATTCCAAAACACCATTCTATTTTTTAATTATTAGTGTAATTTTAAATATTCTATTGCTACCAATACTTATTTTTGGCTGGTTGGGGTTACCGGAATACGGATTAAATGGTGCAGCTTATGCTGCTCTAATATCAAGTCTAATCTCTTTATTACTTCTTATAGGCTACCTGCATAAGAGTAATCACATTCTTAAATTTGATCAAACGATTCTTATTCATTTTCAATTAAAAGGCACCGTTTTAAAAGCATTGTTAAAATTAGCGCTACCATCCAGCATTAGTTTGGTAGCAATGGCTATGTCTGAAATTGCGGTAATCACATTTGTAAATAGTTATGGATCAAATGCAACAGCAGCTTATGGAGTAGCCAATCAAATAGCGAGCTATGTCCAAATACCTGCAATTAGCATTTCAATTGCGATATCTGTATTTGTAGCACAGTCTGTAGGATCAGGGGATATTTCTAAAATAAAGCAAATAGAAAAAATAGGAATTAAATTGAATTATCTTCTTGGTGGCTTGCTAATATTAATTGTCTATTTGCTTTTAAATCCAATTTTAAGAATATTTATAGATAATGGTGAGGCAATTGATATTGCACATAGCCTAATTTTCATTTCATTTTGGAGCTATATTATATTGGGGCATACGCAGTCTATCTCAGCAACAATGAGAGCAACCGGTACAGTTTTATGGCCAACTATATTTACAATCTCGAGTATTTGGCTTATTGAAGTACCTGTAGCTTATTTCCTTTCACATCACACAACATTGCAATTAAATGGTGTATGGATAAGTTATCCTATGGCGTTTATCTTCAATTTCATAGCTCAATCTATATATCAACATTTCTTTTGGAAAAATAAAGTACTAAAAACCCTTTTGCATTAAATTTGAATATTTATCAAATCGATTAAAGGACCAGGGGCAAAAGTTCGCTCATGGTCCTTTAATTTACTATATAGATAATATAAGATTCTTTAACTTGCTAGTCATATATAATAATTAATTGATAAAATACAAACCTCGCTAGTCTATATATTAAAAGCAAAAGCTAGCCACTAAGAAAAAAATAAATAATAAAGTAAGAAAATCTATTGATGCTTTAATGATAATACTAACAAGATCTAGTTTCTTAAATATTCATTATTTTTTAGATATTCGCATGAATTGAATTGACTATGAAAAAATAAGTAACCACAACTTATATCAATATATTTCTTTCCCTTAAAATTATTATAAATGCAGGAGTGGAGGGATATACGGGGTTTTAAATTTTGGTAGGATACTAGTATTAGGCAATTAGATGATAATCTGAAACGTACCCTAGGATCGTTTAAATTTTGACATTATATAACAATGTTATCTTAAGATAACTATATATTAAGAATATTTTTAGTGAAATCATAATAAATTACAGTTATACAGTAATTATTCCACTGTTAAGAGAAAGGAATTAAGTTATGGAAGAAATTTTTCAAAAAATAAAGCAATTAAGATTTGAACAAGGTATGACTTTAAAGGAATTGAGTGAAAAGACAGATTTGTCTGTTAGTTTCTTATCCCAAATTGAAAGAGGAACATCATCACTAGCTATCACATCATTAAAAAAAATTGCTGACGCGTTTGGAGTCAAGATGATTCATTTCTTTGAAGAGACAGGAAATCTAAATTACGCAGTGAAAAAGAAAGATCAAAAACCTTTTAAAATAGAAAGTTCTGATTCTACTTATGTTAGGTTAAGCAATAATTTTATAGATAGAAAAATAGAGCCTTTTCTCGTAACAATAAAGCCTCATCAAAAAGAAAACGAACCATTTAAACATCCGGGTGAAGAGTTTTATTACGTTCTAAAAGGGGCAGTATTATTCACTGTTGACCAGACGGAATATTATTTGCGTGAAGGAGAAGCCATACATTTCCCTTCAAGTCTTCCTCATATATGGGAAAATCCTATAAATCAAGAAACTATATTACTTTCCATAATCACCCCAGTTATTTTTAATTAAACAAATAAATTTCATAATTTAAACACATAGAACCTTAAGATTTCCGTGAGCAAATAAAAGGAAGATAGTGTGCAATAGTTAAAAGGATGTTAATGAAAGACAAATTTAGTGTTATAGATTAGTATGTTAAATTTTCTGAATAATTAGTCTGTTTACCCCTTTAGTATAACTATTCTTTAGCAATCATTTTTAACAATACTTTTGAAAGAGGTGAAACTAATGACATTACTCAAAGTGGAGGATTTGACGATTAAATTCAAGTCACGACAGGGTGTTGTAAAAGCAGTAGATAATTTAAGCTTTGAACTAGCGCAAGGTAGTTCATTAGGAATAGTTGGTGAAAGTGGAAGCGGTAAAAGTGTTACCTCCCTTACAATAATGGGACTTTTACAAAATGCTAATACTGAAATTACTGGAAATATTGATTTTGATGGTTTAGATTTGTTAAAACTCTCGCCTAATGAAATGCGGAAGATTAGAGGGAATTCTATATCAATGATATTTCAAGAGCCGATGACCTCACTTAATCCTTTACATACTTGTGGAAAGCAAATTATGGAACCAATCTTGATTCACCAAAAAGAGGTAAGTAAACAAGAGGCAAAAAAGCATGCAATTGAATTGCTAAGAATGGTAGGAATCCCTTCTCCTGAGCAGCGATTTCAAGAATATCCACATCAAATGTCTGGTGGTATGCGACAAAGAATTATGATTGCAATCGCTTTAGCTTGTAATACCAAACTATTAGTTGCCGATGAGCCTACTACTGCATTAGATGTTACTATTCAAGCGCAAATTCTAGATTTAATGAACAGTCTGAAGAAAAAGAGAGATATGAGTATTATTATGATCACCCATGATTTGGGTGTCGTTAAAGAAATGTGTGAGAAAGTAGTAGTCATGTACACTGGCCAAATTGTTGAGAAAAGTCCAACTGAGTTAGTATTTGCTGATCCTCTTCATCCGTATACAAAAGGACTGCTTAATGCTATACCTAAAATCTCTAATAAAGTGGAAAGACTTGAAGCGATTGAAGGCACTGTCCCAGATGCGTTAAATATGCCAAGTGGTTGTAGTTTTCATCCTCGTTGTAAGTATGCAACAGAGAAATGCACATTGGAAGTTCCAACATTATTTCAACTTGAAGATGGTCGTGAAGTAAAATGCTTTATTTATGACGGATCCGAAAAGGGTGGTGATGTAAATGCTGCAAAATAATACAAATAGTATAGCTACGGTATCAAACGACACTTGCACAGAGAACATTTTAGAGGTTTCACACTTAAAAAAGACCTTTCATATTAAAAGTCCAGATGGAAAAAAAGGCTTACTTAGAGCAGTAGATGATGTATCTTTTACGATAAAAAAGGGTGAAACATTTAGTCTTGTAGGTGAAAGTGGATGTGGTAAAAGTACACTAGGTAGGACGCTACTTGGTCTATATACACCTGATCAGGGATCTGAAATTTTATTTAATGGCGAGGATATTACAAATTTCTCAAAATCAAAACGGAAAAATTTTGCTAAAAAGGCTCAACTGATTTTTCAAGATCCATCTGCTTGCTTAAATCCACGTAGAACCATTAAGCAAATTTTATTAGAACCATTCAAAATTCATAAAATACAAAATGGTGAAGCAAAAATTAAGGAACTAATGGATATGGTTGGTCTAGCAAGTCGTTTCCTCGATAGATTTCCTCATGAAATGTCAGGGGGTCAGAAACAAAGGGTTGGAATTGCTAGAGCATTGGCACTAAAACCAGAACTTATTGTGTGTGACGAACCTGTATCAGCTTTAGATGTGTCAATTCAAGCACAGGTAATTAACTTACTAGAGGACTTACAGAAACAATTGAACCTTACTTATCTATTCATCTCACATGATCTAAGCGTGGTACATCATATTAGTGACCGAGTTGCAGTTATGTATTTAGGTAAAATTGTTGAATTGACTACTCGTGATGAACTATATGAAAAAACGCAACATCCGTACACAAAGTCGTTACTCTCCTCTGTTCCAGATATTAGTGATGAACATCGAGAGAAGATTATTCTTACAGGGGATGTTCCAAGTCCATCTAATCCGCCTGCCGGTTGTCGTTTCCATACAAGATGCCCTGTAGTAATGGATATTTGCAAAACAAAAGAGCCTGACTTTATTCAAACAGGTAGTAAGCACTTTGCATCATGTCATTTGCATATAAAGTAAAAATATAAATTTTTTTATAAAAGGAGAACTTAGATGATGAAAAAAATTTCTTTACTGTCTATTTTATTGGTATTGGTGCTATCACTTTTCGCCTGTAGCAATAATGAAGAAAAAACAAATGAATCTGGAGGCACATCTAACACGGATACAATCGTTATTGGGGTTGCTTCCGACTGGAAAACCTTAGACCCAGCCCGTGCTTATGAAGTGTTTGGGAATTTATATTTCTATGCAACATATGAGAATTTATACACGTTAGAAGGGTCAGAACTTATACCAAAGCCAGCCCTTGCAAAAGAATATACGGTAGACGAATCTGGACTTGTGTATACATTTAAGCTAGAAGAGGGGCGTAAATTTTCGAGTGGTAATGCTGTAACTGCAGAGGATGTTGTATTTAGTTTTAATCGTACAATAAATTTAAAAGATAATGCTTCTGCTCTTGCAAAAGGAGTTGTCAAAGTGGAAGCACTAGATGACAAGACTGTTGTCGTCAATCTTAAGGAAAAGGATGCATCATTTCTTTCAAAACTTACAAGTAATGCCTTTGCTGTTGTAGATAGCAAAGTTGTGAAGGAACAAGGTGGTTCAGATGCAGAAGATGCAAGTACAACTGATGCAGCAACTACTCACCTTGATGGGACATCAGCAGGCAGCGGTCCATATGTATTGAAGAAGTGGACTCCAAATACAGAGATGGTTCTTGAAAAGAATCCGTATTATACGGGTACTGTGAATGCGAGTAAGATAATCATCAAAGAAATTCCGGATCCAAATACACAAATTCAAGCACTTGAAAAAGGTGAAATTGACGTGGCATTAAGTGTTGGACCTGACCAAGTGAAAAACATCAAAGAGGGTGGAAATTCGAAGGTTATATCTTCTCCTACTTCAACTCTATCATTCTTACTAATGAATAATAGTACTGAAATAGGAAAAGAAATGTCGGATCCACTTGTTCAGCAAGCTGTTCGTTACGCACTTGATTATAAAGGCTTCCAGCAATTAGCAGGAGATGGTGCACTATTACCAATGTCATTTGTTCAAGATGGTTTTGTTGGTGCAAAATCTAGACCAGATAATTATCAAAACTTAGAAAAGGCAAAAGAATTGATGAAAAAGGCAGGGTATGAAAAAGGCTTTACCGTACCTCTAACAGCTGCTAATTACGATTCAGAAGGACTTTCATGGGTAACAATTGCTGAAAAAGTAAAAGAAGACCTTGCAAAAATTAATATTAATGTAGAAATTCAAACTGGAGATATTGGGGTTGTTATCGAAGACTATAGAAATGGGAAAACGCCATTCCTAGTTATGCACTGGTCTCCCGATTACTATGATCTAAGCAACCAATTAGCATTTATTCCAGGCGATATTGTAGGAAAACGTGCGAACTGGGAACCTTCAGCTAATGCTAAATTAGTAAGTTTATCTGAACAAGCGAAAGTGGAAATTGATGATACGAAACGTGCGGAAATTTCCGGGAAAATGCAGGAAATAATTGCTGAGAATAGTCCATATGCATTCTTAGTACAGCACCCTAAATCATTTGCTGTAGGTGTCAACCTTGAAGGTGTTACGTATAACGACCTTTATAAATTACGATTAAATGAATTAAAGCTTTCAAAATAATTTTTTACGATCAAACAGCCATTCGTAGGTAGGTAACTATCTACTATAGCATTTAATGAGATTTACTCGGGAGTTGTATTTCAGTTGGGAGTGTGATCCATATTGCTTAGATTTATTGCTAGGCGTCTATTGTTTCTGCTTTTCTTATTATTTGGTGTGGCACTTTTCGTTTTTATTCTTTCGCATTTAGTGCCAAGTGATCCGGTTGCTGCGAATTTGAGCCAAAGTGCATTAAATAATCCTGAAATTGTTGCTGCTTTTAAAGAGAAATGGGGACTAGATCAGTCGCTTTTTAGTCAATTACTTCTGTACTTCCAACACTTACTGACAGGTGATTTGGGTACATCAATACGAACAGGTAGACCTGTGTTTGATGATTTAATGCAGTTCTTCCCGGCAACATTGGAATTATCGATAGTAGCGATGGTGATTGCCTTAGTATTAGGTATTCTATTTGGAACAATCTCTGCAATTTTCAGAAATAAGGCTATTGATCATATCATTCGTACTGTTTCTATTAGTGGGGTATCTATACCAAGCTTTTGGTTTGCTTTAATCATGCTCAATATTTTTTCTTCAGTTTTAGGCATTACGCCTGGACCTGGACGAATTGATACACGAACAACAACTCCTGAAGGGGGAACAGGATTACTTTTACTAGATTCATTTATTAGTGGGAATTTTCAATTATTCAGTGATGTTGCTATGCACTTGATTCTGCCAGGAACGGTGTTAGGATTCTTTACTATGGGATTAATTGCTCGTCAAACAAGATCCAATTTGCTTGAAGTGTTGTCAATGGATTACGTACGTACAGCTCGTTCTAAGGGTCTGAAGGAATCTGCAATTATCGTTAAACATGCAATTTCCAATGCAATGATACCGGTCATTACAGTAGCTGGAATAGGGTTTTGTAATTTACTAGGTGGAATGGTACTAGTTGAGAATATCTTTGCTTGGCCAGGAATTGGACAATATGCCTACCTATCTGCCGTTTCACTCGATTTCCCAGCTATATGCGGCGTCTCATTATTAATTGCCTTTATTTATGTTGTTATTAATCTACTAATTGATATCCTTTATGGGATTATTGATCCGAGAGTGAGGTATAAATAATGAGAAAATTTAGCTCTTTTATCTCTCAAAAAGGATTTCTTTTTAAACTGGGATTATTAATTTGTGCATTTTGGATTATCGTTGTCATTTTTGCACCATTAATCGCTACGCATAGCACAACTGCACAAGAATTATCCATTCGATATCAGCCACCAAGCTTTTCACATTTCTTTGGTACCGATGAGTTGGGGCGTGATGTATTCTCACGTGTTATGTATGGCTCTAGAATTTCTTTATCAGCAGGTATTATTACCGTGATAATTGCCTTTTCTTTTGGTATTTTCTTTGGGGGAATAGCAGGATATAAAGGAGGGAAAGTGGACGAAGTTATGATGCGTTTCTCAGAGCTAATTATGGCATTTCCACCACTAATTTTAGCGATGGTAATCGCAGCAGCACTTGGTCCAAGTATCATAAACTCAGTAATTGCAATGGCCATTATATGGTGGCCAAATTATGCGAGATTAATGCGTTCACTGGTTATCTCCTTAAAAGAAAGCGAGTATGTTACTGCTTCTCGCGTGATGGGTGCTTCACATATTCGTGTTCTATTTTTAGAAATTTTACCGAATAGCTTTGGTCCATTATTAGTTATGGCAACACTTGACCTGGGGAATGCAATCTTGATGTTTTCTGGATTAAGCTTCCTTGGACTAGGAACACAGCCGCCTACACCTGAGTGGGGTTCAATGGTATCAGATGGGGCAAAGGTTATTCAAAATTGGTGGGTATCTACCTTCCCAGGGTTAGCAATTTTCTCAATTTCTATTGGTGCTAACTTCGTAGGGGATGGTCTACGAGACTTCTTGGATCCAAAACTCCAAAAAGAATAGGTGGTAAAACGGAATGGAAAAAATTAACGTTAATCAAGTCGAGCCCATTGGCATGCCAATTTATGAAATGAAGAAACTTTTCACAAAACAGGGGAATTTTCAAGAAGTGAGCATGAGTGTAATTTCTCTAACACCTGGCGAACGAATTCCTACTGTTGGCATGAGCTGTCATGATGAAGATGAGTATTCTTATATTTTCAGAGGAGAAATAGAAACATACTGTAATGGTGAATACAGTGTGGAAAAGGCTGGAGATGCAACACTAATCCCCTCTGGCGAAGAGCACTGGTGTGTTAATAATAACAGTGAACCATGTATGCTCGTTTGCTTTATGGTGAAAAAAGCTGAATGTTAATAGGTGCTTACAAATTTGTCCAATAAGATATGCAATAGTTTTTTTCTCAAATTTTAATGAAGGTTGAAGAAATAGATTGGCTTGCTACAGGTGATTTAAAATATTTAAAGGCGCTAGTGATAAAAAAATTAGCAAGTGATATTTTAAATCGATTAAAGTAAAACAATAAATATGGCTTTCATAATAAACTCAACTAATTAGATTAGTTGAGTTTTTTTACTGAAAAAGATAATACGAACAAGATCTAGTTCACTAATTAATCATTATTCTTTAAGACATTCGCATCGATTCAATCTAGAATAAAAAATAATTAGCAACCACAACTTATATCAAAACATCATTTTCCCTTTCAATTATAATAAAAGCATGAAAGGAGGTTGAACAATTTGATGCAGGAGATGATAGACTGGATTGAAGATCATTTATTTGATGATTTTTCATTAAAGAACTTAGGGAAAGATATGGGTTATTCACCCTATTACTGTTCTTTTACGTTTCATAGAATGGCGGGTATTAGTATTAAAAAATATAGGGCACTTAGAAAGATATATCTGGCTGCAATTGAACTTGAAAAAACAGAACAAAAAACAATTGAAATTGCTTTCAAATATGGGTTTTCATCTCAGGAGGCTTTTTCAAGAGCTTTTAAAACTACATTTGGTATCAATCCAAATGCCTTTAGAAAAAATCCTTCACCACTACAGTCTTATGTGAAACTGAATATGAATGGGGAAAAGGGAGGTTTTATAATGGATATTTCACAGAAGTTAAAGATTGAAAATTTACAAAATAAAATGAATGAGCAATTCGACAAAGATATTTTGAATGTCTTAAATGGGCAGATGATGTATGAAGAGTTTTCTAAACATCACTTAATGGGGCAAAGTGATTATGTTCCTTTTAATGAAGCCATGTGTTCGAATAATACATGTTATCCAATATTCAGTGATGAATTTAAAAAGTTAAGAGCTTTAGGCCATGAAGTGTCTTTACAAGATTATGAGAATATCACGATTAACTCTTTAAAACCTCTATTTGTAAATCAATACAAATGTATCGTTTTATGGTTTGGTGAGGACATGTTCTGTCAGATGAATTTGCTAACAATGCTGGCGTATTTGGACCAAGTGAATTATAAAGGAAAAGTATTCTTCCATATGGTTAATGAATTGACTTATGATGTAGAAGAGATTGAAGTAATACCAGCAGGTTACAAAGAAATATACCAACAAGTATTGATCCAACATCAACTTCCAAAAGCTCAAGTATTGCCTGTTACATATCAAGGTATTAGACTATATTTGGAATATTTAAAAGAAGATAATGAAATCACAGTTTACATAAAAAAACATCTAGAAATGTCACAAGGTGAATTACTAAAAAACTTGTTTCATTTGTTTCCTAATTATGGTTTAGGGGATACGCAATATTTAAAAATGATAAAAAAAATAAAAGAAGAAAAAAGTTGATGTAAACCTAAAATAGGCTTGGCATATAATGAAATAGCGCTGAGTCTATTTGATTTTCAAGAGAAGTATTTCCTTCCTCAATCGTTAACTGTTCTCCACTATTCCTAACACTTAATACTCTGTAACCTTCAGCTTTATAAACTACTTTAAACCCTAATAATTCTTGATACCATTTGCTAGATTTTTTAATATCACTTACTGGTAAACATATAGTGACAATTCTTTCAATCATATAACATATCACATCTTCTGAAATCTATTCTCCATATTATTTATTACCCCTTTATAAAAATGGATGTATTCTTATAAATTTCATTTGACATTTAAGAATTCAAAGTTTAATATAAAACTTAACAATTTTGTTCGGGATAGGTAGCAGGTTTCGGGAGCGAGACCACCTTTAGAACAGTTGAGATTAGCATAGCAGAGAAATTGAAGAGTAAGAGTAGTAGTATAGGTATGGTAGTGTAGAGAGTCAGTGGCGGGTGAAAACTGATCTATCTCCTATATGAATGGACTTATGAGAGCTATTAAGAACAGAAGTGTCTTACTTCTAATTATTAGTAGACGTCTAACCTACGTTATGGGTAGTATCTTTTTGATACGCTAAGTGGGAGCATATTTATAATGCTTCAACTTGAGGTGGCAACGCGGTGAATATCGTCCTCTTGAAAGGAATTTTCCTTTTGAGAGGACTTTTTTTATGCAAAATTTTTTCATAATGAGTTGAGCAGAGGAGAGAAATGGTTATGAGCAAAGAGAAATTGAGTTATAGAACGACAGTGAAGAAATTAGCAGGTGATACGTTAACACCGATATTAATATTTAATCGATTGAAAGGACAGCGAAAATTTTTGTTGGAAAGCTCAGCAAAATCCGAAGAATCAGGACGCTATTCGTTTATTGGAGAGAACCCTTTAAAATCATATAGTGGTAGTGGGCAAAAGTTAATTGAACAACAATTCACAACAGGTAAAACATACGAGTATACGGGCGATTTATTGACTCAATTAAAACGATTGATTCCTAGAATTACAGAACAATCTGCCTTCCCTTTTACTGGTGGTGCTGTTGGTTATATTGGGTACGGTGCAGCAAAGAAGGATTCTATATTAGATGACGAGCTCGATCTGCCGGAAGTGAATTTTCAAATCTATGAAACAATTATCATTTTTGATCATTTGGAAGATGTCGTCACTATTATGCATACTGCTGTGAACCCAGAACAAGAGAAACCAGATTTAGAAGCTATAGCAGTGGAAATTTCGAATGGCAATGAATTAATAGATGAAGACTATCATTTAAGTGAATTTCAAAGCAATGTGACAAAAGAAAAATTTGAAAGCCAAGTTCAGCAAGCGTTACAACATATACAAAATGGTGATGTCGAGCAAGTGGTACTTTCTCGTCAGCTAGTTGCCAATTTAACTGGAAATCCATTTTCAATTTACCGAAAATTGCGTAAACAGAACCCATCACCTTATATGTACTATATGGAATTTGATCAACATATTTTAATCGGGGCCTCTCCGGAAAATGTAGTTAGTGTTTCCGATCACATTGTGAAGGTAACTCCAATTGCGGGAAGTGTTCGTCGCGGCCAATCAATAGATGAAGATGAACATCAAGCAAGGAAGTTATTAAATGATCCGAAAAAAATTACAGAGCATAACATGTTGCTTGACGAGGCTAGACAGGAATTAACCCATATATGTGCACCAACTACAGTACGAGTGAAAAACTACATGGGAATTGTTCGATTCGAACACGTCATGCACCTAATGTCAAATATCGAAGGCAAATTATCACCAGTACTTCATGCTCTAGATGCGCTTTCAGCAACATTCCCAACAGGAACTGTGACGGGAAAACCAAAGCACTTGGCAATGGCTATTATTGATGAAATTGAAACAACTCATCGTAGTACTTATGGTGGAGCCATTGGTTATATCGGTTTTAACGGAAATATAGATTTTGCTATTACGATTCGATCTATGCTTGTGAAAAACAATAAAGCGTATATTCAAGCAGGAGCAGGAATTGTTAAAGATTCAATTCCTTCTAATGAGTTTGACGAGACGGAAGCAAAGGCAAAGTCATTAATCTCTTTCCAAGGTGAATGAACTTACATGAGGAGTGGCATGATGAAACAATTTATAAAAATGGTAGAGAACAATCAACATTTATTATTTGATGAAATGCTTCAAGCATCAACGCTAATGTTTCAAGATGAAACAGCTTTGCATGAGATTCAGGCATTTTTAATCGCATTAGCGAAAAAAGGCGAGACTGCTCATGAAGTAGCAGCACTTGCGACCGTTATGAAATCTTTTGCTCTAGAGGTAGCTGCTCCGACTGCAAGATATATGGATAATTGTGGTACGGGTGGAGATGGCGTGAACAGTTTTAACATCAGTACAACTGCAGCATTTGTGATGGCTGGTGCAGGAGCGAAGATTGCAAAACATGGTAATCGAAAAATCTCTAGTGCTGCTGGAAGCTCTGATGTACTTGAAGCACTAGGTATTCATACGGATTTATCAGTTGATGAAACTGTTGAACTATTAAATACACATGGAATAGCCTTTCTATATGCACCAAATGTCCATCCGAAACTAAAAAGAATTGGTCAAGTGAGACGCCAAATTGGTAAACCAACGATATTCAACTTAGTAGGGCCATTAACAAATCCAGTCACATTAGATACGCAGTTTACAGGAATTAATAGACCTGAATTCACTATGGAGTATGCAGCTGTCATGAGGATGCTCGGTCGAGATCGCGGAATTGTCGTAACTGGAGCTGGAGGTATGGATGAAGCATCGCTTGCTGGCCAAAATGATTTTGTTTTAGTAGATCATGAAGATTTAATACCATTTTCATTAACACCTGAAGATGTTGGTTTAAAATCTGCACCCCTTGAAGCAATTCGTGGAGGTAATGCAGATGAAAATGCGGTCATTATGCGCACATTACTAAGTGGTAAACGGGATGCATATTTTGATACGGTTGTTTTCAATGCAGCTATTGGCTTATTTGCATACGGATTAGTGAATCGCATTAAGGATGGAGTAGATCTAGCAATTGACACTATTTTATCAGGCAAAGCTTTAGAAAAGTTAGATGCTGTAGTGGCATATAGTGAAGCTCGTAAAAAACAGGAGGTTATAAAATGACGATTTTAGATCGGATTTTAAGAGAAAAAGAAAATGAGGTTCTAAAATTACTACAAAACCCTCCAGAAAAAATCAATGAACCAATTAAAAGACCATCTCTTTTTGATGCACTGTATCAAAATAAACGACTACAAGTCATTGCTGAGATGAAACGTGCCTCTCCTTCTAAAGGGTTAATAAATGAAGTTGCCAATCCAGTGGAGCAAGCTAGTATTTATGAGCGAGCTGGAGCAGCTTGTATATCAGTGTTAACTGACAGTCCTTTTTTCAAAGGATCATTCGAAGATTTGAAAGCAGTATCTAAAGCTGTTGGGATTCCGCTTTTATGTAAAGACTTTATCATTCATGAAGTACAGATTGATCAGGCAAAAGCTTCAGGTTCTTCAGTTATCTTATTAATCGTGGCAGCTTTACAACAGGAGAGATTAGAAACGCTCTTTGAATATGCAAAAAAAGCTAAATTAGAGATTCTTGTAGAAGTACATAATACGGATGAACTTCAACAAGCACTTAAATTGGATGCAAGATTGATAGGTGTCAATAATCGTGATTTAAAAACATTTGAAGTAGATTTAGCACGTACTGCTGAGATTGCAGACATTTTCCCCTTCCATGAAAAACGAGTATTGATCAGTGAGAGTGGAATACAATCATCACAGGATGCAGATATTGTAGCAAATCTTGGAGCGAGTGCCATTTTAGTCGGAGAAACATTAATGCGAAGTGGCGAAGTTGCACAAACTTTAGCATCTTTCAAAGTGGAGAAAGGTGTGGAAATACAATGACGAAAGTAAAAATTTGTGGTCTACAAGAGCCTGAGCATATACAAACAGCAGTTTTGGCAGGAGCTGATGCCATTGGCTTTGTATTTGCACCGAGTAAACGCCAAATATCAATTGAAAAAGCTAAAGAACTTGCCAAATTCGTTCCAAAAGGTGTACTTAAAATCGGCGTTTTTGTTGATCCAACACTTGAAGAGTTAGAGCAAATTGTAGATGCAGTACCTCTTGACTATGTGCAGTTTCATGGACATGAAACACCTGAATATATAGAGAGTTGTCAGTTTCCTTCTATTAAAGCATTAGCAGTTAAAACGGTTGCTGATGTAGAAAATGGCTTAAAGTATAATACCGACTATTTATTATTCGATGCCCCAGGAACTGATTTCAAAGGGGGAAGTGGTATGTCATTCGATTGGCAGCTCCTACAAGGACATGGCATTTCAGAAAATCGACTCATTTTGGCAGGCGGTCTAAATCCTTCTAATGTAGGTGATGCCATTAATCGCGTTAAACCATATATGGTAGATGTCTCAAGCGGTGTAGAAGTGAATGGACGAAAAAGTAATGAGTTAATCAAGGCATTTATTCAAGTAGTAAAAGATGAGGAGAGATCTTAATGGTAAAAGCAATCGAGCAAGAGCAAACAGGACGTTATGGTAAATTCGGTGGTCAATACGTTCCCGAAACATTGATGACTGCATTAATAGAATTAGAAGATGCCTATAAGGAAGCTCAACAAGATCCTGCTTTCTATGATGAATTAAATTACTATTTAAAAGATTATGTAGGGCGTGAAAATCCACTTTATTATGCTGAGCACTTAACTAAGAAACTTGGCGGTGCGAAAATCTATTTGAAACGGGAAGACCTTAACCATACAGGTGCTCATAAAATTAATAATGCATTAGGGCAAGCACTACTTGCTATGAAAATGGGGAAAAAGAAAATTGTTGCTGAAACGGGTGCCGGTCAACACGGTGTAGCTACTGCAACTGTATGCGCCCTATTTGACTTAGAGTGTATTATTTTCATGGGAAAAGAAGATGTCAGACGACAAGCGTTAAATGTTTTCCGTATGGAATTACTTGGTGCAAAAGTAGTTTCTGTCGATCAAGGAGCTGGTACGTTAAAAGATGCAGTAAATGAAGCACTTCGTTACTGGGTAGCAAATGTAGAAGATACTCATTATATTTTAGGTTCTGCTCTCGGACCACATCCATTTCCTCAAATTGTACGTGATTTCCAACGTATTATTGGACTTGAAACACGAAAACAAATTGTTGAAAAAGAAGGTAGATTACCAGATGCTATCGTAGCGTGTATAGGTGGAGGTAGTAATGCAATCGGTATGTTCCATCCATTTGTAGATGATGAAGATGTTAAACTTTACGGAGTAGAGGCGGCAGGTAGTGGCCTTGAGACAGGTTTACACGCAGCTGCTATTGCAGATCAAAAAGAAGGTGTATTGCACGGAGCATATATGTATGTGTTGCAAGATGATAATGGCTTTATTCAAGAAGCACATTCTATATCTGCTGGCTTAGACTATCCAGCTGTTGGACCGGAACATTGTTATCTACATGATATCGGTAGAGTGAAGTACGATGCTGTAACAGATCAAGAAGCATTAGAAGGTTTGCAATTATTATCCCGAACAGAAGGAATTATACCAGCACTAGAAAGTTCACATGCAATTTTCTACGCAGCCAATCTTGCAAAGGAAATGAGTAAGGACGAAATTTTAGTCATTTGCTTATCAGGTCGTGGAGACAAAGACGTACAAACTGTTCGAGATGCATTAGGAGGGAATAATAATGGCAATTAAAACATTACAAAAAGTAGTGGAGGCAAAAGTAACAGAAGGTGAAAAAGCGTTTGTTGCTTACATTATGGCAGGAGACGGGGGACTAGATTCCCTTCGCGAACAGATATTATTTTTACAAGATAGTGGTGTAACTGCTATAGAGCTAGGTATTCCATTTACAGATCCGGTTGCAGATGGACCAGTCATCCAAGAGGCAGGACTTCGTGCACTAGAAGCCGGAGCTAACCTACGAAATATTATTAAAACTATTTCTACATTTAAAGAAGAGATTCACACTCCGCTTGTAGTAATGACTTATTTAAACCCAATCATTGCATATGGAATTTTGAATTTCATTAAAGCATGCGAACAAAGTGGAGTAAGTGGCCTTATCATTCCTGATTTACCTTTAGAAGAATCTACTATAATCACAAATGAATTACAAGGTACAGATATTGCACTTGTTCAGCTCGTATCATTAACAAGTCCACAACAACGTATTGAAAAAATCGCTAAATCAGCAGAAGGATTTATATATGCTGTTACTGTTAATGGTACAACTGGTGTGAGACAAGAATTTACAGAGCAGCTTGAACAACATTTAGCTAATTTGAAAATAGTAAGTAAAGTACCGGTACTTGCAGGGTTTGGTATTTCAAATGCACAGCAAGTGAAGGAAATCGGTGCTATGGCAGATGGTGTCATCGTAGGTAGTGCCATTGTTCAAGCTTTCCATGATGGTAATAATAAACAAATAACAGAGTTGTTACGTAATCAGCCTGTGTAAAATGCAAACCCCCTTACAAAAAATATGTAAGGGGTTTTTGTTCATGAAGTAAAGTTGTTTCAGGATATACCTAAATTAAAGAAGGCTATTAGTCGAAATGAATTTAGTCTGTATTATTCAACCACTTTTCTATTATTGAGAGATTGAACAGGTCTGTTGTTATGTGGGATTATAGCTTTAAATGCCTCAATTTGTTCTTTCGACATTTCAATGGGTTGTTGCATAATTGACCATTTAACACCTTCTGAACAAGGAGGTGTAGTTAAAGAACCACTGTATCGATAAACTTTTTTGTCAGTAGGTAATAATTTAGCAAGGTTTATAGTATTACTTAAAGGAATATCTGCTTCTGTAATATTAGATGGTAGTTTTGACCAAATATCGGTTAGTAATTTATTTTCATTACCAGCATTGATAAGTAATCCGAGAACCGCCTTGTCTCCTTTGCTATTTTCATGAACAAGATGAGCCTCCATTGCAAAATGTTGGCCATTAATTTGATGCTCGCTAGGTGTATGGAAGTGTATTCTTAAAAATGTGTATTTTTCACCGTCTATTACTATCGAGTTTTTTCCAGAATCATCAGTAGCTTGTATATTGTGTCCGTCATTTCTCAGTTTAAATAGTGTCGGCTGATAGTTTATTTTAATATCACCTAAAGATTTGTCCAATACAACGTCTTCAAGATCAATGTTGATTGGAGATTGCTCTTTTCCATTGCCACACATTGAAAATGAGGCATCTAAACTTCCCCATTTATTTGGGCCGGTATCACCTTCATAAGACCATTCTATTGGTTGCGCTGTTGTTGCAACTTTGTCTTCTTCTAGCTTTTTTTCTGGTGCATAAGTTAGAGAACCATAAACGGCTACTGAGATACAGGCAGATGCTACAAATATTCCGATAAATTTCTTGATTTCCATCAAACTTCACTCCTTTTTGCAGAAGCTAATGTCTTTTAATAAGTTGCTTCTTACAAACAAGGTAACCATAATTTGCAATTATTAATTGAAAGATTGTTAAAAAGTGAAAATATTTTTTAAACTTCAAATAAATAAGTCAAACATGTTATCAACTGTTCAGATGTTTATTTTGATAACGTCTTAATACAAACGTCAAAAACGGTGGAATAAGTATATAGATATAAAGCATGCGAAACACTTGATATATAGTTATTGTAGAGACATCCGCTCCAACCTCGTGCGCGATAATACCCATTTGATCCATACCACCTGGAGCTAGACTTAAAAATCCAGTCATTATGGATGTATTCTCTAAACTAACCATTACAAAAACACTTAATAAAAATGTAATAACAATTAGTAATAAGCTGCTTGCAAATGCTAATGTAAACATCCGCTTCTTATGATGTAAATTTTCTAGCTTTAACAATAAACCAATATGTGTCCCTACAAGTATTTGACAAATGCTAAGTACACCATTCGGCAGAGGAGAAGCTTGTAAAAATGTTACATTGCATAGAAGTGTAACTATAATTGGACCAAGTATATAAGGAGCAGGAATATGAAGCTTTTTGGATGCTAGCATTCCTAAAAAGCAAAGTATGGCAAATAGAGATAAAGTAACATAGTTAATATCACTAACTGTTTCTGCATTAAAATGATTAGAGGATTCGGATTGTATCCAGGGCAAATGAAGAACAATTGGCACTAAAAAAACAACCATAATTACACGGATAGTATGAAAGAAAGTAACGGTCGTCATATCTATACCATCCATCTCTTCTGCATAGATAAGAATTTGAGAAAGCCCACCTGGCACACTACTTGTTAGAGCAGTCGGGTAATCCATATGACCAACTTTGGCGACAATAAACGCAAAAACAATGCTAATAATAAAAGTAACAGTCGTAATTCCAAACATCACCGGAACATGCTGTACCATATCAACTAAAATATCCGTTGTAAAAGTACTTCCAAGTGAATAACCAATTACTAGTAAACCAGCATTCCGAAAAGTCTTAGGCCACTTAAGTTGCAAATGAAATACCTTAGTAGCAATTAATACAGATGTCATCGGACCAAGTAAATAGGGAACCGGGGCATGAATAAGTTGAAAGAGTAATACACCAAATATGGCGATAACTGCAGTCAGTATAACTTGAGTTGTAGTATTGTTCATAATCAAAATCCTTTTCGATTAATATGTGCTCTATTTATTATGACTGATACTACTGATTATAATAAATCTTTCTATTGAAAACTATTGTAGTAACTCAATATATACTAGATGAAAAATAAAATAAGGGAGTGATAGTGACAGTACTGTAGTATTTATTTTTTTAGGTAAAATATATCTTCCTGAAGAGTAAATGATCTTAATAGATAAATTAAATACAAAATAGTCGTTAACGTTACATAAGATTGAAGACATTTTAAAATTATGTATCTAGCAACAAAAAACAAAAAAACTGCTACTAGCAAGCTAGTAAGCAGTTTTTCGTAAGTTGAAAGTCGAAAGATAGATTATTTTATGCCAGTATTTGCTTTAACTGTAACTTCAGCATATTTACGAGCATCAGATTTAGCACCAACTAATGATCCAATCCAGCCTGCAAGGAAACCAGCAGGAACAGAAATGATTGCCGGGTTAGTTAATGGGAATAAAGCAGTACCAGTAAAGATTGCAGTACCTTCTGGATTCCAAAGGTTAGGGCTCACTACTACAAGTACTAGAGCAGTAACAAGACCAGTGATCATAGCAGCCATTGCACCAGTTGTATTGAACTTTTTGTAGTAGATTGTGTAAATGATAACAGGTAAGTTTGCACTTGCAGCAATACAGAATGCTAAAGATACTAAGAACGCTACGTTCATTGTTTGAGCACCTAAAGCTAAAATGATAGAGAATACAGATACTCCGATAGAAGCAAGACGAGCAGCCTTCATTTGCTCTTTTTCTGTAACTTTACCTTTTTTGATAATTTGTCCATAAATATCATGGGCGAATGCAGACGCACCAGATAATACAAGTCCTGCTACAACAGCTAAGATTGTTGCAAATGCAACCGCACAGATGAATGACATTAACATGTCGCCACCAAGTGCTTGAGCTAGAAGTGGTGCAGCCATGTTACCAGCAGCATTTGCACCGATAATTTTCTCAGAACCAACGAATGCAGCAGCACCGAAGCCTAAGAAAATAGTTAAGATGTAGAAAATACCAACGATCCAAGTTGCATATACAACTGAACTACGAGCAGTTTTTGCATCTTTTACTGTGAAGAAACGCATTAAGATATGTGGTAAACCAGCAGTACCAAGAACAAGGGCAATCATCATAGACATAGTATCTACGCCATTTGTATATTTAGCACCTGCAACTAAGTAACCTTCTCCATGTGGAGTTGCTGTTTTCATTGTATTAAACATTTCAAGAACATTAAAGTTGAATTTCCATAGAACCATTACCGAAATAATAACTGTACCAATCATTAATAGAACGGCTTTAATGATTTGAACCCAACTCGTTGCAGCCATCCCGCCCCAAAGAACGTAGATTGTCATCATAACACCAACAAGAAGTACAGCAACCCAATAATCAATACCTAATAATAATTGAATAAGTCCGCCTGCACCAACTAGCTGTGCAATCATGTAGAATAATACAATTACAATTGTACTTACTGCAGCAGTTCCACGTACTTTCTTTTGATCGAAACGAGCAGTAATCATATCTGCTAAAGTGTAACGACCAAGGTTTCGTAATGGCTCAGCTACGATATATAACACAACTAAGTAAGCTACTAAGTAACCAATACTATAGAAGAAACCGTCAAATCCAAATAAAGCAATTGCTCCAGCGATCCCTAAGAATGATGCAGCTGATAAGTAGTCACCAGCAATCGCAATACCATTTTGCCAGCCAGTTAATCCGCCACCCGCTGTATAGAATTCACTAGCTGAGTTTGTTTGCTTCGATGCAAGGTATGTAACGAATAGAGTTAAACCTACTATTGCTACGAAGAAAGAAATACCTATTACACTCATACCCATTAGTACTCACCATCCTTTGCTTTCTCAATAATCGATTCTGCTTCTTGGTCAAATTTGTTTGCTTTACTCACATAAGTCATACATAAAATCCATGTCATGATAAATTGAGCCAAAGCAAAAACCCAAACCAATGTAATGTCACCAATAACTTTGACATTCAATACTTTTGTGAATGATGTTAAGACTGGTAAAGTGAAGTAGAAGAGTAAGAAAAAGATTGAGACCGGTACGATAAATGAATTCTTCTTTTTTACCAATTTCTTAAAATCTTGACTATCAGCAATTGCTACAAAAGCATCAGCTGTAATCTCTTTATTACGTTTCTTAGATGTTTTATCAGAAGAATCTGAATTCTTAACACCTTCGAGAACGCTTTCAAGTTTGTGATCCATAAAATTTCCCCCTTTATAAAAGTAAGAGTTAGCAGTGATTACCAAAAACCCTTGAGATAATCATATTCAAATTTGTCTAAAATAGCAATCTTTTTCTATGAAAAAATTAAAAAAATTCTATATTATGTTGATTTTTTTCTTTATAAATCAAAAATATCCTAATTTCAACATCAAATTTAGATGAAGAAATTAGGATATTTGCAAAAATAACGCATGATTATTACCTGAAATCATGTAAAAATAACATAACTGCTAATTCGGTAGTTCAATTGTAGTGTCATATTAGAAAATATGCGTTTAAGCGAGTAATTAAATATATTTAATTACGAAATAATGGGTTTTTCGCCTGTATTCCCCAATTCTTTTTCCGGTAAGACATTACGGAAAAGTTTTTTAACTATTAATAGAGCAATTATTGTTAGTCCTTCAGCTAAAGGGAAAGCTAACCAAATAAATTGGGATCCAAAATATTTAGGTAAAATCCAAAGTAATGGTAAAAATAATACAAGACTTCTCGCCATAATGATAAACATAGATAAGCGAATTCGCTTAATAGATTGATAATATTCGGCCATAATTAAGTTGAAACTCAAAAATAAATACCCTATGAAGAAATAGGAAATACCTTCTTTTGTAAAAGCAATCACCTCTGAATCTTTCACACCGAATAACGCAATCATTGGATCTGCGAATAACCAGCCAATTAGTAAGACGGCTGCACCAAACCCAACACCTGTTATTAAACCAAGTTTTAAAAAGGATTGTAAGCGGCTATACAGCTTGGCACCAAAATGAAAACTTACGATCGGTTGTAGGGCGGCACCTATTCCAAGGAAAACCATTAAGAAAACAACATGTAAGTAATTGACTACGGCATATGCAGTTACACCGATTTCACCAACGAAATGGCTAAATGTAATATTATAAGCCACGACTATAATTGCTGCAGACCCTTCAACAACAAAACTTGGTGAACCTATTTTCAGTATTTCTACCATCGTTTTATAATCAATGGAGAATTTAACAAATCTAAGTACACTTTCTTTGCGCACAAAATGATACATTAAGACAATGACACCAACTACTGTAGAAAGTACAGTTGCATAAGCTGCTCCAGCTACACCCATATCCATCATGAAGATGAAAATGTAGTTGAAAACGATGTTTAATACTGAAGTGGTAATTAATCCAAACATAGCTAGTTTTGGGTTACCATCATTACGGATGAAAATACTTAGAATATTCTCTAATACATAGACAATACCAAAGAGTAAAATAACATGTAAATAATCTTCTACATAATGAAGAATTTCATCACTGGCTCCAAATAAGTAAGCAATTTCTTGTTGCTTCCATAAGCTGAAAACTACTAAAACGCCAACAATTGAAATAGCTAACACAAATGACTGTGTAAAAATCGAACGAGCTTTAGCTATATTTCCTTGACCTATAGAAATGGAATATAACGTAGCTCCTCCCATGCCGATCCATAAAGAAATCGACAAGAGAATAGAGAAAATAGGTACAGCAATGTTAACGCCCGCAAGTGCGTCTGGACCAATCCCATTACTAACAAATATGCCATCCACTAAAATATTGATAGACATTAAAAGCATCCCTAAAAGAGAAGGGAATAAATAAGATGCAAAAACCTTAGGCACCGAACTATTTTGTAACTTAAAAGTTGAATCTGACATTAATAATACTCCTTAACACGGAGAAGCACACATTTCCGTTTATAATGTGGGGTTAAGCTATACAGCTTTAACCATAACCTTCTCGTTGTGAACATCTAGTTCACCATTAAATTCAAAACCAAATTTCTTATATAAATGAATTGCTCCAGGATTATCTTCATATACACTTAAATATATTTTTTGACAATTAAATTCATTTGTTAATTTCTCGATTAATGCTTGAAGCATAATCTTTCCTAACCCTTGTCCTTGGAATTTAGCATCTATAAGGAAACGATCTAACCAAACTTGATCTCCATCCTCATTTGGGAAATATCCATACATCGCAAAGCCAACTAACTTGCTATCTGCGAATAATCCAACAGGGTGGTAATGTAAATCTTCTTTTGCTTCTTGCAAACATTCTTGAGGTGTTTCAATGAAACCTTTTTGCTCTTTAGCCACACTTAATTTCAAGATGGCACTTTCATTTTCTTGCGTTACGTCATGAATCTCTATACTCATGACTATCAGTTCCCTTCAATAGAAAAAAATTCTTTTTACTTACCATTGCACGTGGTATATTAGCATGATAAGGTATACGGTAACCGTATAGTCAAGGGAGAAGACTTAAATGAGCGAAAATTTACGTAAATACTTCACTACTGGTGAATTTGCAAAAATCTGTCATGTTAAAAAACAAACGCTTTTTCATTATGATGACATTGGATTATTAACACCTGAAATCAAAACTGCAAAAGGATATCGATATTATTCTTATCAACAATATGAAGTTTTTGCAGTCATAGAGCTATTAAAAGAGCTGAAAATGCCGTTAAAAGAGATAAGAGCATTTTTACAAAATAAAACCCCAATGGAATCAATTGAATTATTAGAACAACAAGCGCAATTGATCGAGAAAAAAATTGAAAACCTTACTCATCTAAGAGAAATACTTGATACTAAAATAGACATTACAAAAAACGCATTACAGACAGACTTTGAAAGTATTTCATTAGTGTATTCTGAAGAAGAGTTGCTATTAAGAAGTGACAGTACACTCGACACTACAGACAAAGAATTTCTAAAATCGGTTTCCAACTTTATCAACTATAGTGATAACTATGAGTTATATAGTGGCCATCCAATCGGTGCAATCCTACACAAAGATAAAATAATGGAGAGAGATTTTGAGAATTATTCATATTTATACACTAAAATGAAGAAAGGTTGGCAGGGAGAGAACATTTGGACGAAACCATCTGGCTTTTACATCGTCGGATATCATATAGGCGATGAAGTCAATATTTTTGAAACTTATGATAGGTTGATTGCGTATAGTATAGAGCATCAGTTACAATTAAAAGGCTATTCGTATGAAGAATATATTTTAGATGCAGTATCAGTTAATGGCATTGATAATTACGTTACTAAAATAATGATAGAAGTTGAAAAAAGTTGATATCCATTGGCGTTATGGGGGATACATCAGATGACTGTACAAATTCAACGACCATCGGATATACCATTACTAGCAGTATTTTTAGAAATGATGAACAATCAGAAAGAACATCATATAGGCTTTTGTAGTTTAGAACGTCACACTATCCATTCCAAACTTACTTATTATTTCTCTGATTTGCCATTAAAAGAATCATTCGTAGTCGCTTATGATCAAGGAGAAATTATAGGAGCACTTGGTTTTGATGTCTATATGAATTTAAACAAAGCAAAAGTTTGTGGACCGTTTGTTAAATATCCAAGCAAATATCCTTATTTAGCAGAAAAGATGTGGCTGGCCCTTAATAGGAACATGCCGACAGAACTGCGAACATTTGAATTTCTTGTAAATGAAAATAACTATAGCATTCGCCAGTTACTATTAAAGCTACAAGCAAATGAAATGAAACGAATGTATTTAACAAAGGCATTGAAAGATTCTGTGGAAAACTATATTAATGAAGAAACATCTGAAATACAATTGAATGTCCACCCTTTTTATGTATCATTTTGTAAGTTCTTACAAATCGGAGAAGGTGAATGGAAAAAGTTCACATCTACTTTAAATGAGGACCAAAGACTATTTTTCTACATAGATGAAGTACAAAACATTTCGGGGTATTCATATGTAAGAGTTGAACCGATGCACTATTTAGGAGAAATTCACCATTATACATTTAAGAGCTTACAGAAAGAAAAGTGTACTCAGTTATTAAGGAAATCATTAATGCATATCTTTTCCTATCATCCTTTTAGGCAAACTGAGTTATTTATAGAAGTGGATGAACCGATGGATATTTTTACAGATGCAGGTTTTAAAGTAACTGATGAAATGATTTTTTATCAATTTATTAAAACGACTTAATAAGTCAGTTTAAGGTGGGCGGTTTTGTTGTCAAAGAAAATATTCATATTAACAGGGGCACTATTAATTTTTGTACTAGTAGGGTATTATTTTTTAATTGTGCATTCCGATATAACAAGGCATGCAGAACGAATGATTGAAGCTGAAATTCCTAAGGGAGCTGTACTTGTATCTAAAAGTGATAGACATAAACAGTTTAAAACAAACGGAGAATTTTATGCTGAATACCTTTTGAAGCCAAAGCAAGTAAAAAGATTTAAAGAATCAATTGCAGAACAAGACAAGTGGCAACCTTTACCTGCTAGTAAAGAGTTTCAACAATTAGTAGCTAAGCAAATTCAACACGCTCTACCAACTGATGAACATACCGGGAATTACTACTTTAATAACAATGAGAATGACGACTCTGTTCAAGATATTATGAATAGTGAGACGTACAACTTTACAGTAGCCATTTTAAATGAACAGGCTGGTAAGCTGTATATTTTGAAAAAAGTAAGGTGAAACGGATAGGATGAACTTTAACTATACCACCGTTATTGAATACAATTTAGTCTATTTCATACTGTGACTAGCATTTATGAAAAAACGACTTCATAGAAATAGCTTAGAACGACTTTCTAATACTAGAAGTAGGGAAGTAACTTTACTTTTTAAAATATAACTAAGACTGCTTAAATACTATAGCAGTCTTTTTTGTTTTCAAAAGTATGAAAATTCTATACTATAAACTGTATAGTAAATATTTCAAGAAAGGCGTGATAGATTTGATAAGTATTAAGAAAAAGTCTCGTTCAGTTTATCCAATCATAGTGCCTACAAGTTATGGAAATGTAGGCACTATTAATAGTTACATATTAAATGACGGAGATTCATTATCTCTAGTAGATGCGGGGATTCATACAGAGAAATACAAAGATGCACTCATTACTACATTAGCAGTAAATGGTTATCAAATAAGCGATTTATCTCGTATTCTTTTGACACATCATCATGAAGATCATGTTGGCCTAGTCAATTGGGTTCTACAGAAAAAAGATATCCCCGTTTATGCACATCATGAAGCGATTCCACGTCTAATGGTGGAACAAGAATTTCTCGTAATGAGAAAGAATTTTTTTACGGAACTATACATATCAATGGGTTGCATAGAAGAAGCGCAGCCACGCCTAAAAAAATTGCAACAGACAATTGAACATAAAAATGAACACGCTCTTCAAACCATCATTCGTCCTTTAGGGGAGGGGGATAGCATCTTAGGAATGAAAGTATTAGAAACCCCCGGGCATTCTGCTGATTCTATTAGTTTTTATGACGAGGAGAGGCAATGGTTATTAGCAGGGGATGTTGTATTAAAAACAACTTCATCAAATGCAATTGTAGATCCAGATTTAAAAGGGAACCGTCTACATACTGTGAGACAACATAAGGAATCATTAATAAGACTACAGCAGTTAGATGTAGAATACCTTTTTGCTGGGCATCAAGAAATTATTGAAGACCATCAAAATGTCATTTCGAAAAAGCTAGATAAAATACAATCTAAAGCGAATCGTTTATATTCCGTTATTAAAGAAGGGACATATCTTCCTAAAGAAATAGCACAAAATCTATATCGTCATAAGTACAATACAGATTTTTCTCTTGTCATGTCAGAAGTCATTGGCTACTTAGACTATTTAGAAGAAGATGGCCACTTAAAGAAATCATTGCAAAATGGCGTTTGGCACTATAATGCACAGTAATAACAAAACCCACACCATTCATGTTGTGGGTTTTGTTTGGTGTTAGTCCCTCATTATTCTTTATAGCCTCTTTCACAATTATTACTCCCTCATTTTGAATGTTAGTCTACATGCTTTAAACCACCTTTTTTCTTTGCCAAACGTTTTGTCCTCCATTCATAACTACTCTTTGAAAATTACTCCCTCATTTTCATTAACTTAATCGTAGTATATTCTAACTTTTTTATATAATTAGACTTTTCGTAAAAATAAATCATTTCAGGCGATTTATTGACAGATAGTTTATTACATTCCGAATAATATAATAATTATATAGATAAAATTAGTCCCTCTATCGCTTCTTCATCTTTTTCTAGTTGTTTGTATATTTTTTACATAATGATATTTAATTGTATTTTTTTGTCTGATAGAGTATTCGACCTTTCGCTCTTTAGTTAAACTTTCTAAAATCACCGATGCTTCTTCTACTTCATTCACCATTAATAATATTTATACTAATTTTGTATAAATTGTAAATTAAGGTATAAAATTTTCTTTTTGTATTTTTTATTCAAATAAAAGTCCTTTTTTCCAAATATGAATGATTCGTTAATTTCCACCTCTTTAATACATAATAAATATATATTGTTACAATAGTTAGGTAGGATTTGATTTTCTTCTCCCTCGTTTGCAAGTGAGATTGTTTTGAATAATGCGCGTTCAGCTGCTTTATAATCGCCTTGAATTTCCAACTTCCTTACGACTATTTGAGAAAATTGATTTTTTTTAGACACCTCTCTGCTTCTCAATTTATATTATAATTATTAACTAATGTAACATATTTTCTCATATTCTAACTTAATTTATTGCTGAAATTGGGGGAGAAAATCGAAAAACCAAAGCAATTCGAGACCTATAATGATACGAATATTGCATTCTCGAATCGTCTGAGAGCGAATTTGGAGCATCCTAATTTTTAGGAGGAAACAGGGCTTTTAGGAAGGAGAATCTCGATAAAAATTGTTTTTCAAAAAAGGTTCCCAAATACGCATTTGGGAACCTTTTTTATGCTAGAATAGTAGTATAAGAGGTGACGAATTTTGAAAACTACATACCCAAAAGTAATGAGAGACTTCCTAGTTTATTTAACAGCGATTAAAGGAAAGTCAAAAAGAACGCGTGAAGAATATGAATATGATTTATTATTATTTTTTAGATTCTTAAAAGCGGTACAACAAGATATGGATATAAAGTTAGTGGATCAAATAGATATATCAGATATAACAATCGATTTTATCCGAGAAATATCATTAGAAGACATGTACTTGTTTTTAGAGTATTGTGAGGAGCAAAGACGAAATAGTGCACATGCAAGAGCAAGAAAAGGTGCTACATTAAAGTCTTTTTTCAATTATTTGAAATCAAAACGACATTTAATAGAAGATAACCCTGCGAGTGAGTTAGAATCTCCTAAAATAGGGAAGAGACAACCTATTTATATGACGATGGAAGAGGCAAGAATTTTCATAGATGGAATAAAGGAATCTACGCATTACTATCGTAATTATTGCATGATTACCTTTTTTTTAAACTTAGGAATACGTGTAACAGAGCTATGTAAACTGAATTTAACCTCCATACAAGGTGACTATTTAACTGTTACAGGTAAAGGTGATAAGGAAAGAACCGTTTTCCTAAATGAAGCGTGTCAGAGCGCTCTATCACGTTATTTAAAGAAAGAACGCTACGCTATAAAAGGCGCAGATACAAGTAATTCTCTATTTCTATCACAGAAAGGAACACGCTTAACAAGGCAACGTGTTGCTAAAATAGTAAAAGAGATTAACGAGCAATCAGGGTTGAATAAAACAAAGCTAACACCGCATAAATTACGCCATACTTCTGCAACTATGATGTATAAAAGTGGAGCAGACATTCGTAGTTTACAGCAGATTTTAGGGCACTCTAGTGTTTCTACAACGCAGATTTATACGCATGTAGAAGATAAAGAAATCCAACAAGTGATTGAAAACAACCCATTTAATCAATTAATTTAATAAGAACAGTGTATTTTGCATACAAATCCGCACTCATTTTGAGCTAGCGGATTTTTTTATTTTAAATCTATTTACATAGTACTTAATTGATACTATAATTCCTTATTAATACATTTTGACTAGGAGGTTTCATATGTTTGCTGTAGAGATTGATGAGAAATTGCAACTGAAGTTATTGCAAGAGCATGATGCACAAGAGTTATTTACAGTTATGATGGGATCAAAAGAGAGTTTAAGAGAGTGGTTGCCCTTTATAGATTCAAATGAAGTGGTAGAAGATACATTACAATTTATTCGGTCAGCTATGAAACAATTTAGTGCTAATGACGGCTTCCAAACTGCCATCGTATATGAAGATAACATAGTTGGAGTTATTGGTTTTCACCATATAAATTGGCAAAACAAGTCTACAAGTATCGGATATTGGTTAGCGAAGGACTATGAAGGGTTAGGTATTATGACCAAATCCGTACATAAGCTTATGGATCATGCCTTTAATGATTTGAAGCTAAAACGTATAGAAATTCGTGCAGCTATTGAAAATAAGAGAAGTAGAGCGATTCCAGAGCGAATAGGGATGACATTAGAAGGTATTAGTCGTCAATCAGAGTGGTTATACGATCATTTTGTAGATCATGCCGTTTATAGCATTCTTCAAGAAGAATGGAAAATTAAGTAATTAAAGACCATCTTGAATGGTCTTTTTTTCAATTAGTTTACATAATATTATTATGTAAACTAATTGAAATTTGCATGTAAAATTTAGGAAAATGTCTAATAGTTACTATTACCTAATATTATTGATTTTATATAATTTAAACTTAAATGAATTAGTGATTTTTTAAATTTTTTTAATAGTAATTGAAAAAAAGTAGCTCACTAAATTTCTTTTTCATTTATTCGTTCCTGACAATCGAACTAGCCAAATTTTTCGGATTATTGCATTTTATAATTCCTGTATTTGAATTATTTTACAGCGAAAAACCTATATACTGTAGAAAAAATATGTCACAACTACTATAAAAACTATATGAATGGTGTAAAAATTTGATAATAGGAATTTCTCCCTTTGACTTGTATTGTTTCATAGCTTTTTCTAATTAGGACTTTTTACCTTTTGTTTTAATTTGAATAATAGCCTTATATTGGTTGTGATAAAATAGTAACAAGAGAGAAATTGCTCGAATTATGCCGAACTGATTAGGAGTGAGGTCATATGGACCAAGATTATAGTCAAACGACAGATCTTAGCCTACATAATGATGCGTATTCAGTACAACAATTAATAGATATTCAACATGCATTGGACCAATCTATTATCGTCGCAATAACAGATAATAGAGGTATCATTACATTTGTAAATAATCATTTTTGTACCATTTCAAAATACAGTAAAGATGAGTTAATTGGGCAAGATCACCGTTTGTTGAACTCTGGCCATCATCCTAAAGCCTTTTTCAAAGAATTGTGGCGTACAATTGGTAGCGGAAAAATATGGCGTGGTGATATTTGTAACCGCGCAAAAGATGGTAGTTTATATTGGGTACAAACAACGATAATACCTTTTTTGAATGATAAAGGTAAACTTTATCAATATGTGTCGATTCGAACAGATGTAACGGAACAAAAAAATATAAAAAAACTAAAATTCTTTGCTTATCATGACGAATTGACGGGTTTATATAACCGGAGAAAGTTGAATATATGTTTAGCAGATCAATTCAAAAATGTACATAAAGAAGGCTTTTCATTATCACTCTTAATGATAGATATCGACCGTTTTAAGAGTATTAATGATGGATTAGGGCATTTAACAGGTGATTTATTTCTAATTGAAGTAGCGACTCGCTTGAAAAGATTAGGTATCGACGAAAAATCACTGTTTCGCTATAGTGGTGATAAATTTGCGATCATATTGAAGAATAATGAACATGCTATTTGGAAGGCACATCAAATAATGGCTAATTTTGAAGATAGTTTTTTGATTGAACAATTTGAATTCTATTCTTCTATTAGTATCGGTATAAGCTCAAGTCTAGCTGGTGCAGATACACCCGAGGACTTAATAAAGTTTGCGAATGTGGCCTTGCTAGAAGCTAAAAAGAATAGAGCTAGCAATTACATACAGTATGAAAATACGATGAATAGTACTCATAATCAATTCCTGCTGCTAGAAACAAAACTCCGTCATGCTATTAAGCAAGATGAAATTCAACTATATTATCAACCGAAAATCGATTTAAAAACAAATCAATTAAACGGAATGGAAGCTTTAATTCGTTGGTATGATAAGGATTACGGTTTTATTTCTCCAGCTAAGTTTATCCCTTTTGCAGAAGAGTGTGGATTGATTAGTTCTATTGGTGAATGGACATTGAAAAGGGCTTGTAAACAAATGAAGAAGTGGCTTGATGAATATGGGTTTGATATTCGTATTTCAGTTAATATTTCGCCTATTCATTTGAAGGAAAGAAATTTTGTGTACAATTTACGTGCAGTATTACAAGATACAGGTTTACCAGCAAAAAATTTAGAGTTGGAAATTACCGAAATGAGCTTAATGCATCAAACAGAGGAATTAATTGAAACGTTTAATCAAATAAAAGCTCTAGGTGTAATCATCGCTATTGATGACTTTGGAACAGGATACTCCTCTCTAAGCTATTTAAAACAGTTTCCAATTGATGTATTGAAAATCGATCAATCGTTCATCCATGGTTTAAAATCAGGGCTTAGTAATGTCGCAATGGTGACTGCTATTATCAAATTAGCACATGCATTAAGTATGCAGGTGGTTGCTGAAGGGGTAGAGACGGAAGATGAATTATATATCGTCCGTGAAAACCTATGTGACTTTGCACAAGGATATTACTTTAGTAAGCCATTACCGACAGATGAATTTTCCGCAAAATTACATGAATTGTATGTATCGAGAATTTAGGGAAGTGTTATATATAGAAAGCTAGACAAAAGGTCACCCAATACGCTGGGGTGACTTTTTTTATAATTTTTATTCAAAACGTTTGTTTATTATCTAATTTATTTAGTATTTAGTTTTGCTTCTTATAGTAGTAAGAACTTAACAAATATATTATATAAATTGTAGCCGGCTATCGCGAGATTTTTATAGTTTTGAGGATCAACTAAGTCAGTTTCAGCTAAACGTGCACTGAGAGTGGCTCAGTGCCCTTTACAAAGCCTCTTGATAGTAGGCGGTTAGCATTTGGCCATTTGGCATCAAACAAGGCTAGAGCGCATATTACACTATTATTGTAGAAGAAAGCTATCATAATTGATTATAAAAATCATATATTATAAAGAATTTTCTAAATTTTTATTGACAATAGATTTCTATAGTTGTAAATTAAGAATCAACAAAATAACTTTTTTCTTATCCAGAGAGGTGGAGGGACTGGCCCTGTGAAATCTCAGCAACGGACGATGTACCGTGCTAATTCCAGAAGCGTATGCTTGAAGATAAGAAGAGTGCATGGACGTATCGTCAACCTCTTCTTATCAAGAAGAGGTTTTTTTGTTCAAAAAAATGATGAGGTGATGGATATGTCAACAGAATTAATCAATGCACTACAAACGTTAAAAGAAAAGAAATGGATCGATTTAACACATACTTTTGGAGCAGAAACACCCCGTTTCAACGCATTCAATGGGTTGGAAAAAACAACTTTATTTTCACATGATGATGGTTTTTTTGCTCAAAATTTCTCGTTTGCTGGACAATATGGAACACATTTAGATGCACCTATTCACTTTGTTCGTGATGCTCGTTATTTAGAAGAATTAGAGTTAAAAGAACTTGCATTGCCGCTCATTGTAATAGATCATTCAAAAGATGCAGCAGAGAATCATGATTTCACGATTTCAGTTGAAGATATTTTGAAATTCGAAGCCGAACACGGTGAAATTGAAGCGGGTACATTTGTTGCTCTTCGTACGGATTGGAGCAAACGCTGGCCTAATGTTGAAGCATTCAATAACTTTGATGCTGAGGGAAATCCACATGCACCAGGATGGTCGGTTGATGCGCTAAAATTCTTGTTTGAAGAGCGTCATATTAAAGCAGTAGGACATGAAACTTTTGATACGGATTCTAGCATTTTATACCGTCAAAACAATGCATTACTAGGTGAACTATATGTATTGGAACAAGATACATATCAAGTAGAGTTGCTAACTAATCTAGACCAGCTACCCGCAAAAGGGGCTGTCATCTTTAACATCGTACCTAAACCTGAAAAGGCTTCTGGCTTCCCAGTTCGCTCATTTGCTATCCTGCCTTAAGTACGTACCTTGAATGTACTTGCAAATGAATAATAGAAACTGAGAGGTGTATTCTTTGGATATTAGAATTGATGATTTATCAGGTGATGACGTTAAGGCGTTACTGGAGGAGCATCTCCAAGGTATGGCACTAAATTCTCCACCAGAAAGTATACATGAGTTAAATATCGAGGAATAAAAAAACCAGAGATTACTTTCTGTAGTGCATGGAAAGAAGGCGCATTAGCAGGTTGCGGAGCACTAAAAGAACTGGATGCACACCATGGTGAAATAAAATAAATGAGTACTGCATCATTATATTTACGGAAAGGCGTTGCAAGAAGTATTCTTGAGCATATTATTGAAGTGGCTAGGTACCGTGGATATAAGCGATTAAGTTTAGAAACAGGTTCAATGGAGGTTTATGAACCTGCTAAGAGGCTGTATTTGAAAAAAGGGTTTCAATATTGTAAGCCTTTTTCTAATTACATTGAGGATCCGAATAGTTTATTTATGACTTTAAAGTTATAAGTAAATATACAAAGATATAAAAATAATAAGAGCATGTTTTGAATAATCTTCATTCAAAACATGCTCTTTCTCTTTGTTCTTCTATATTTTTGTTGGACAAAACTTTTTACATGTTAAGAAAGCTTTGCAGAACAGCGAATAGCAGTAGCGATAGTTTTTATTTTTTGCTCTTTAGCTATTAATGCTTGTTGAGCTTCCTCTAATGTTACGAGCTTGAATCGGATTTTAGCGCCTGTTTGTAACTGTGCAAGACTAGCTAAATCAGCTGTGATGACTTGAACCATTTTCGGATAACCACCAGTTGTTTGACGATCGGCCATTAAAATGATCGGTTTACCACTTGGTGGGATTTGAACTGTTCCAAAGGTCACAGCCTCTGATAATAATTCGAATTTCTCTGTCAATGATAACGCTGGCCCCTCAAAGCGGTACCCCATACGATCAGCTTCTGTAGAAAGCGTGTAAGGGTTGTTTGTTAAGCAATGCTGACTTTCAGTGGTAAAACTATCCCACTCTGTACCAGGCATCACACGTATTGTTTGCTGTTGCTTTAAAGAGATTAATTCGTTGTAATTTACAGACCAAGAAGCAGGACCTACTAGTTGTATTGCATATTGATGTATTTCTTTATTACTTTTAGTATAAGGTCCGATATTTATTTCATCCTGCTTTTGCAATGCTCTACCTTCAAATCCGCCCATTCCCGCCTTTAAATATGTACTTTTACTATTCATTATAATAGGAACTTGAATACCGCCAGCAAAGCTTACATAAGCACGACAACCTTTGTGGGCTCTTTTAAACTTTAATAAGTCTCCTTTTTTCACTATAAATGGACGCCAAAGTGGTGCAGGCTCATTATTAATCGTTGCTGTTAAATCTCCACCTGTTAGTGCAATAAGATGGTCATCATTAAATTGTAATACAGTCCCAAATAATGAAACCTCAAGTACGGCTTCACTTTCTAAGTTACCTACAAGAATATTCGCAATTCTTAATGAATAAGCATCCATAGCACCACTAACGATGACTCCATATTTTTGTGACCCGAATCTCCCTAGATCTTGAATGGTAGTTAATAAACCTGGTTTAACGACTGTAACTGTCATGATCTTGTCTCCTTCAATTGTTTGTATTCTTTTTCAGATATTGGTTTAAAGCGAATACAATCACCTGCTTGCAATAGGGAAGGTGGTGTTTCATTTGGTAAAAATAAATCGAGTGGCGTACGACCGATGATTTGCCAGCCACCAGGTGTTTCAAATGGGTAAATTCCTGTTTGTTTGCCTGCAATCCCAACCGAAAGTGCAGGAATGGCAAGTCTAGGTGTTTCTTTTCGAGGTGTTGCTATAGCTTCATTCATGCCTCCCATAAAAGCAAAACCAGGTGCAAAACCAAGCATATAAACAAGACAATCATTTGCACTATGTAACTGAATGACTTCATCTGTCGTTAAACCATTAATTTCGGCCACATATTCTAAGTCTGGACCATATTCACCACCATAGACAACGGGTATTTCAACTACTCTTTGCGTGTGTTGTTTAACTGTTGTCATTTGAGTAATCAGTTGTTGTACATACCGACATACAAAGCTATATGATGTTACATTTCCATTAACCTTAAAAAGTGTATATGGATTGTAGTAAATTGTAATATTTGTATATGCTGGAACAGCTTCTATAAACCCTTCAAATGGCTGTTCTTCAAGTAATGATGCTAAATTTTGTAAAATAGTGCAGTTTGATGGATCAATTGTATTCCCAATCTGAACCATTACTGCTGAATCACCCAAAGGTTTAAATTTCACGTGTTTAAATTCTTCTCCCATAACGTACAACCCCTCATTTTGCATATTAAACAATATAATCATATAGATAGATAATAGTAAATGACAAGTAAGTTATTTACAATTGATAATTCATTATTGTGAGAAAGTTCAAAAATAAATGTTTTCAGAATAATGATTTAGTGATAATATAAATTTTGTGTTAGAAAAACTGACATTAAATCAATTTTGAATTAGTAAGGGGCTGAGAAAATGTTTCGTGTAGACTTGAATTGCGATTTAGGAGAAAGTTTTGGTCAATACAAACTAGGGGAACAAGAAGAAATTTTAAATTATATTACTTCAGCTAATGTAGCATGTGGTTTCCATGCAGGAGACCCAACAGTGATGAGGGAAACAGTTAAAATGGCTATAGCTAAAGGTGTAAAAATTGGTGCTCATCCTGGTTTGCCTGATTTAAATGGCTTCGGACGTCGCCCAATGCAAATTACTCCTCAAGAAGGCTATGACATGATCGTATATCAAATTGGTGCACTACAAGGGTTTTTATCAACATTCGGCGAGAAAATGCAGCACGTAAAACCTCATGGAGCATTATATAATATGGCTGCGAAAGATCAGGCATTATCTGAAGCTATTGCACAAGCTGTATATGATGTCTCACCTGAGCTTGTATTATTCGGATTAGCTGGAAGTGAGTTAACGAAGGCAGGAGAAAAACTTGGTCTTCAAACAGCTCATGAAGTATTTTCTGATCGTACATATCAAGCGGATGGTTCACTTACTTCACGCACACAATCAGATGCTTTAGTAACAGACGAGGAACAGTCTGTAAATCAAGTCGTAACGATGGTCAAAGAAGGTTATATTGAGTCTCAACAACAAACGAAAGTATTATTACGAGCAGATACTGTTTGTATCCATGGGGATGGAATACATGCACTTGCATTTGCAAAATATATACGAAACACATTGGAGAAAAATAACATCAACGTTCAAGCATTTCACGTATAAAAAGGGGTTTTCATATGACAAAGGTTAGCTTAGATCAAGGACAAGGCAGAAAGAAAGTAGGACGTAGCGTCTTATTAGGAGCTGCCTTCCTAATGGCAACATCATCGATTGGACCAGGGTTTTTAACACAAACGACGGTCTTTACACAACAATTAGGAGCTAGTTTTGCCTTTGTTATTCTAGTTTCACTTATTTTAGATGTCTTCGCTCAAATGAATGTATGGCGTATCATCGCAGTATCAGGTATGCGTGGTCAAGAAATTGCCAACAAAGTACTTCCTGGTTTAGGTCTTGTATTAGCCATCATGATTGTTATTGGTGGACTAGCTTTTAATATCGGAAACGTTGCTGGAGCTGGTCTAGGATTGAATGCTATGCTCGGCTTGGATCCGATTATGGGCGCAGTTATTAGTGCAGTATTTGCAATTTTCATTTTTCTTGTAAAAGAAGCAGGTAAAGCGATGGATAAGGTTGCACAAGCAGCTGGCTTTATCATGATTTTACTTATGATGTATGTTGCTTTTACAACATCGCCACCAGTTGGTGATGCATTAGCAAATACATTTACACCAGAAAAACTGGATATCCTTTCAATCGTAACTTTAGTTGGTGGGACAGTTGGTGGGTACATTGTTTTCGCCGGTGGCCACCGTTTACTAGATGCAGGAGTTAAAGGAGTAGAATCTTTACCTGATGTAACGAAAAGTTCAGTAACAGGTATTGCTGCTACTGGTATTATGCGTGTAGCACTATTCTTAGCGGTATTAGGTGTAGTACATCAAGGTTTGGCAATTGACCCTGCTAACCCACCTGCTTCTGTCTTTAAATTAGCTGCAGGTGAAATTGGTTATCGTATGTTTGGTGTTATTATGTGGGCAGCTGCGATTACTTCTGTAGTCGGTGCTGCATATACATCTGTATCATTTATTCGTTCATTCCACCCAATGATTGAAAAGTATCATAACTGGGTTATTATTGGCTTTATCGTGGTATCAACTATCACATTTGCATTCGTTGGTAAACCTGTGAAAATTCTAGTTTTAGTAGGGGCAATCAATGCAATAATCTTACCGCTTGCACTTGGTACGTTATTAATCGCAGCATATAAAAAAGATGTTGTTGGGAACTATAAGCATCCGATGTGGTTAACGATTCCTGGTATTTTTGTTGTAGTCGTTATGGCTGTACTTAGCGTTCGAACACTTATTGTCGAATTACCTAAACTATTTAGCTAGTAAAGAAAGTGGGGAAATATGATGACACAATTCGATACAATGGCTCCAACTGCTATTCGAAAATTAATTCGAAATGGTGAACTGACAGGACCAACAGCGGGAATGGCTAAAGGCTATACACAAGCAAACTTAGTGATTTTAAAGAAAGAATATGCGTATGATTTCTTGTTGTTCTGTCAACGCAATCCCAAATCTTGCCCACTAGTGGATGTATCCGATATTGGGTCATTTACACCTAACTCTATTGCTCCTGGTTCAGATATTCGCAAAGATATACCGAGATATCGAATATATCGTGATGGTGTTTTCACTGAAGAAGTAACCGATGTTACAGATTATTGGGAAGATGATATGGTTTGTTTTCTATTAGGATGTAGCTTTACTTTTGAAACGCCACTACTTGCAAGTGGAATTCCAGTAAGACATATTGAAGAAGGTTGTAATGTACCTATGTATAAAACGAATATCCCATGCGAAAAAGCAGGTATTTTTGAAGGCCCAATGGTTGTTAGTATGCGTCCTATGAAACATGCTGACGCAATCCGAGCTGTACAAATTACTTCTCGCTTCCCAGATGTTCATGGTGCCCCAGTTCATATTGGCGATCCAAGCCAAATTGGGATCACAGATGTGAATATGCCTGATTTTGGAGATGCTGTAACAATCAAAGAAGACGAGGTACCAGTATTTTGGGCTTGTGGCGTTACACCTCAAGCAGTAGCGATGGAAAGTAAACCAGCTATTATGATTACCCACGGACCCGGTTGTATGTTCATCAGTGATTTAAAAGATGATAAATTAAGCGTACTTTAAGTTTTAAAGCGCCTCCAAGTTAGAAAGTTAACTTAGAGGCGTTTTTTATATGTGTTTTACTTATATTTTCCTTAACATCTTGTCACTGCAAGTGATGTTTTTTCTTAGCTAATCCTCCTTTTTTGATTCCAAAAATACTATTTATGTAAATATATCCATTAAATATATAAATAGGTATTATTATATCAATATTTTTTAGTTTACATAATATTATTATGTAAACTAAACTCTATACTTTCAATTTTTTAAACGAGAACGTATTATTATTAAAGCAACTTATTTTTGATATGTTGTGATTTGTCATAAAGGAGATTGTTATATGAATGATAAGCGATTTAAAATTGCGCATCGGGAAGCTATCATTGGGGTGATTCTTGTAATCATCAACTTCAGTATTTGGTTTGGCTTTGCTTATGGGATGGGCTCAGGAGATCCTTCTTCTTATACATATGTATTTGGTTTTCCAGCATGGTTTTTCTATAGCTGTATTGCAGGTACTATTTTCATGGTCATCCTGATAGTTTTTGTTATTAAATTCCTCTTCACAGAAGTGTCATTTGACGATGAGGAGAGTGAACACAAATGATACATTGGCAAGTAATTATTCCATTAGTTGTTTTTCTTGTACTTATATTTGGAATTGGGATATGGGCAAATCGCCAAGTCATGCAATCAAATTCGTTCTTGCAAGAATATTTCCTTGGCGGACGTGAAATGGGTGGCTTCTTACTAGCGATGACAATGATGGCCACTTACGGTAGTGCAGGTAGCTTTATTGGCGGACCAGGTGTTGCCTACAATACTGGCCTAGGTTGGGTACTTTTGGCGATGGCCCAGTTACCAGCAGGTTATTTCGTTCTAATGATTCTCGGTAAAAAATTTGCAATTATTGCTCGTAAATATCAAGCAATCACACTAATTGATTTTTTACGTGAACGATATCAAAGCAAAACGGTTGTCATAGTATCTGCAGTTAGTATAATTCTATTTTTATTTGCTTCCATGGCTGCACAGTGGATTGGTGGAGCGCGATTAATAGAGTCATTAACCGGCTTAAACTATTCAGCTGCATTGTTTATCTTTGCAGGTGCTGTATTAATATATGTGATTATTGGCGGTTTCCGTGCAGTCGCATTAACGGATGCAGTACAAGGTTCAGTAATGGTCATTGGGACAGTCATTTTACTTGTCGCAACGGTTATTGCTGGTGGTGGAATTTCAAATATAATGAGTGATTTAGTCGCTGAAAATCCGAATCTTGTATCTCCTTATGGTGCAGATCGTAGTTTAACGCCATTATACGTATCGACATTTTGGATTTTAATTGGGATAGGTGTTATAGGCTTACCTCAAATTGCGGTTCGTGCCATGTCATATAAAAACTCAAAAGGCATGCATTCAGCCATTATTATTGGCACAATTGCACTGGCTACAGTTATGTTTGGCATGCATTTAATTGGTGTACTAGCACGTCCTGTACTACCAGGGGTAGAAATAGGTGATAAAGTGATGCCTTTACTGACTTTAAAAGTATTACCACCTTATTTAGCAGGAATTGTACTTGCTGCTCCTATGGCAGCAATCATGTCTACGGTCAATGCTTTACTTATTTTAGTAAGTTCAACTGTTGTAAAAGATATTTACTTAAACTATATAAAACCAACTGCTTCAGACGCACAGATTAAAAAGGCAAGTTTCTATGTGACTACAGTTATTGGAATAGCTGTGGTACTAGTAGCTCTACGACCACCAGATTTACTTATCTGGCTGAACTTATTTGCTTTTGGTGGATTGGAATCTGTATTCCTATGGCCGGTTATATTCGGTCTATATTGGAAAACAGGAAACAAATACGGTGCGATTGCTTCAATGATTATCGGGATTTCATCATATATCTACATCGATCAAATAATGCCAAGTGTATTAGGTATGCATACGGTTACGTTGCCTATTATCTTATCTTTAGTAGCATTTGTTGTAGTAAGTCTTGTTACGAAGGACAAAGTTAAGAATGAGACCTCAATTATTTAATAAAAAACACCAAACTTTCAATTACAAAGTTTGGTGTTTTTTATATGGAAAAATAGGATAAAAATTTTCGTTAGAATAATTGACAGATAACTCAAACTGTTATATATTAATAAAAAATAATAAATTTGTTATATAACAGGAGGTTTCACATGGAAATGTATAGAGAAGGTTATGAAACGTATTGTCTTGCTTGTGAAAATTATGGTATGGAGTCAATGAATTTTTATCTTTATGTGAAAAACTTAACAGTAGAACAGTTAAACGCATTCAATCAACATACGAAGGGAAGCGATGATTACGAAGTCTGATGCCATAGCAATTTTATAAAAACCCTACCCGTTGCTCAAAACAGGTAGGGTTTTGTCATGTTTCTGTTAAATTAAGAGAAAAAAGTCTGAATTTTATTACAATACAAAAATCTAATTTACAATCTAAAACTTTTATGAAATACTTTAGATTAATAGACAATTAAATATTTCTTATAAGAGTGCTTATGTTCATCATAAGCTAAAAGGGAAATCGGTGTAAATCCGATGCAGCCCCGCTACTGTAAGTGTGGATGAAATTGTTGCGAACCACTGGTGCATGTTTAATGCGCTGGGAAGGAACAAGAGTAAATAGATACACAAGCCAGGAGACCTGCTTTTATAATGTAGTTTCAATCTTCGAGGGGGAGATTTGGAGCATCGAAGGCCTTTTTGTATATAACTGTACATTTTTTTGGCATTTCGCCGTCCAAATTCTCTTTACATTGCGTAAAGGGATATTTTTTTGCCCTTATATATATGTTCATCCTTTTGAAGCAAAAACTACAAATAATTCACAAAAAGATATGGGGGATTTCAACATGTACACAAGTAAATGGGTAAGAAAATGGGTAGCACCAATCGGCATGGCAAGTTTATTAGCCTTTTCACAACTACCGGGACAATTGTCAACAGTAAACGCTGCAGAAAATACTTCAGCGACAGTTCAAGTACCAGCGAAAGATGTCAGTTATAAAAACGTTCTAAATTCAACAGCGGCATTTTTACTACAACAAGTGCCTAACCCGTCATTTGGTGATGAAGACTATGTAACAGATTTCGCTCGTGCTAGCGTACCAGTTCCATCTAAATACTATGAAACTTACTATAACAACCTTGTTAAAGAGGTTAAAAGTAAAGATGGTAAAATTTCTGAAGACGTTGGTAAATATTCAAAAGTCATTATTGCATTAACAGCAATCAACAAAGATCCACGTAATGTGGGAGGTTATGATTTAGTTAAATCTATGTATGATACATATTTGGCTACTGAAGAAGCGAAAAAATTAACTAATGGGAATAAATTTCATTTCTTAAACGCTATTGATACGAAAAATTATGATTTATCAAATGAAGCGAAATACGCTGAGATTACAAGAACGAAATTGGTAAATGATTTAGTAAAAGATCAATTTGAAGATGGATCATTTGCATGGTCTCTAGATTATGGGTCTGATAAAGATTCAACGTCAATGACGGCTACTGCTTTAGCACCTTATACAAAGGATGACAAAGTAAAAGCAGCAGTTGAAAAAGCAAATGATTATTTAGGTAAAGAACTAGGTGAACAAGGCGGCTTCTACTCAGAGTGGGCAAAAGGTGACAGTCCTGAAACGGTATCTCAATTCATCATCAATTTAACTTCTAATCAAACAAATCCAAAGACGGATCCACGTTTCATTAAAGGTGATGGTAACTGGGCTGTTTCTAACCTAGTAAATTTTGTAGATAGTGCTACGGGTGGGTTAAAGAGTGGTTTATCACTTAAAATTCCAAACTTAATGTCTTCAGATCAAGGATTACGTGCACTTGCTGCATATAATCGTCTAGAAAACGACAAAAACCGTATTTATGATATGTCAGATGCTGCAGAATCTATTAAATTCTACGCAGTAGATATTGCTGCACCGGTAGTGGAGTCTGTTGGTGATAGCGCAACTGTTGTTAAAGGAAAAGCTACTGCAAATGCTACAGTTTATATTTACAATAACAATAATTTATTAAATAAAGCTAAAGCTGATACTAAAGGGAATTTCTCAGTAACAATTAAAAAACAAGCGGCTGGAAGCAATATTATTGCAATCGCAGAAAATGCTGATGGTGTAAGAAGTAACAATGCCTCGATAGTTGTTAAAGACATTACAGCACCATTACTAGCAACAGCTAACATAGTTAGTGATCAAACAACTATTGTTAAAGGCAAAGCAGAATCTGGTGCGAAAGTTACAATTTATAACGGCTCTAAGTTACTAGCATCAACAACTGCTTCTGCGAAAGGCACATATTCTCTAACAATCAAAAAACAAAAAGCGAATTCAACATTGAAAATTTATGTTACAGATGCTGCTAAAAATAAGAGTAAAGCATACACATTAACTGTAGTAGATAAAACGGCTCCTAAAGCCCCTTCAGTTAAAAAAGTAACAAAATCAACTACTAAAGTGACTGGTACTGCTGAAAAAGGTGCAAAGGTATATGTATTAAAAGGCAAGACGTCTATCGGTAAAGGCACTGTAAATAGTAAAGGTCAATTCACTGTGAAAATTAAAAATCAAAAGGCTAATTCGAAATTAACAGTCTATGCCAAAGACAAAGCCGGCAACAAAAGTAATGCTACAAAAGTAACAGTTAAAACGAAATAATTTGAAAGAATTAGGAAGGGTGTTGGAGTTAATCTCCAGCACCCTATTCCCATCTATAAGAAGAGGTGCGATAAATGAAAAAATTAATACCATTATGGCTAATGATGATCTTCTCATTGGTTATTATCACTGGCTGTAAGATTCAATCTGTTGAAGAATATAATAATCAGACTGAACAAGAGCAGAGTGTTAAGGGAGCAAGTGAGACTAAGATAATCGTTAAAGGAGATAACGGTGATGTATCAACAAAGGAAGAAATAGAAAAGGATTCTACAATAGAGGCTAAAAAGCCAGATAACGAAGAAGAGGAAAAGAGCGAAACAAAGCAAAAAGAACTAAAAAATGAAGCAGAGGTAACGTCAAAAAAAGAGAACCCAACTAGCAAACCTAAAACTGAGTCAACATCAACTTCGAAAACACCTAGTAAAGATACTTCGACTAGTTCAAATAAAGAAAAGCCAGATAAAAGTCCAGCACAATCTAAAGATAAAACACCAGAAAAAGACCAAAAGCCCGACAAGGTTAAAAAACCAGAAAATAATAACGTCGCTCAAAAGCCAAGTAAGCCTAATAAAGAAGATGAAAAGAAAAAAGAATATGTAACTATTTCTATTAGTGCTGCAACTTTGCTAACGCATTGGGATATGTTAAAACCTGCGTTACAGAGTGAAAAATACGTGCCGAAAAATGGTGTAATTTTAAAGTCTACGAAATATGAGATCTTAAACGAAGACGAAACGGTTTGGTCTATTATTAAACGAGCTACAAAAGAACATGGTATTCATATGGAATATGAAGGAGCGGGCGACAATCAATATGGCTCTGTCTATATCGAAGGGATTAATCACCTTTATGAATTCGACGCAGGGGAATTAAGTGGTTGGATGTACTCTATAAACGGGCAGACCCCTAATTATGGTGTGAGTGCAGTTACCGTTAAAAATGGTGACAATATTCAGTTTCAATACACAGTCGATCTAGGCCGTGATATAGGTAGATAATGATTAAAAGGAGTAATAAGCATCATGAAAGCATTTGAAACGTATCACCCCATTGTCCTTTTCGCATATTTTGCATCTGTCATCGGACTTTCCATGTTCTATATGCATCCAGTTTATTTACTTATTACATGTATTGGAGCTATTACATTAAATCTATTACTTAATAGAAAATCATTTATAAGTGGATTAAAGTTTTTCGTACCGATGTTTTTTATCGCAGCAATTATTAATCCACTTATTAGTCATGACGGGGAAATCATTCTATTTTACATAGATTATAATCCTATAACATTAGAGGCTATTGTTTATGGATTTGCGATGTCCATTATGATTTGTTCAGTCATTTTTTGGTTTGGTTGTTATAACGTTGTAATGACATCTGATAAATTTCTTTATTTATTCGGTAAGGTATCCCCTGCACTAGCGTTGGTCATTTCATTAACATTACGTCTTGTTCCGCGCTTTAAACATCAAATTACAGTTATTTCACATGCACAAAAGACAATTGGCATGGATATTTCAGCCGGCAATCCTTGGCAAAGAGTAAAAAGCGGGATTCGAATTATCTCCATTCTTATAACTTGGGCACTTGAAAATGCGATTGAGACCGCTGATTCGATGAAAGCACGTGGTTATGGTTTGAAAAACCGTTCCACATTCTCACTATTCGTTTTTGAAAAAAGAGATGGGTTTTTACTTGGGATTATATTAACTCTTCTTTTTATAAACATTCTTGGCAGTTACTTTGGTGTGACAACGTATTATTTTTATCCAACGTTTACTGAATTAACTGTAACTCCAATTAGTATAGGACTTTATACTTCTTATGCTAGTTTACTAGTAATACCTATTGTGATAGAAATTCGGGAGGCAATTAAATGGCGCTCATTGAAATACAACATGTAAATTTTCAATATCCAGATAAACAAGAGCGAGTATTAGATGATATCAATTTAACAATTGAAGAAGGTGAATTTGCTGTTCTATGCGGTACATCTGGCTGTGGTAAAAGTACATTATTAAAACATTTAAAAAGAGAAATAGCTCCTCATGGTGAGAAATCAGGGACTATTCTTTATGCGGGTACTGCATTGGCCGATTTACCTGATCGCGTTGCAGCTTCTGAAATTGGTTTTGTTATGCAAAATCCAGAAAATCAAATTGTCACTGATAAAGTTTGGCATGAGTTGTCTTTTGGTCTTGAAAACTTAGGATTAGACACGATGACAATTCGACGTAGAGTGGCTGAAATGGCAAATTTTTTCGGTATTCAGCAGTGGTTTAGGAAAAGTACGATGGAGTTATCCGGTGGCCAAAAGCAACTGTTAAATCTTGCAGCAATTATGGCTATGCAACCAAAGTTATTGATTTTAGATGAACCGACCTCACAGCTTGATCCAATAGCAGCTACAGAATTCATCGGTACTTTGCAAAAGTTAAATAAAGAACTTGGATTAACAATTATTCTTGTAGAACATCGCTTAGAAGAGGTTTTTCCTATAGCAGATCGTGTTGTGGTCATGGAGAAAGGTCGCATTATTTGTAATGATTCACCACAGGATGTTGCACAACATTTAAAAGCATTCGATTCCTCTCATCCAATGATGCTAGGCTTACCTACACCAGTGCGGATTAATAATGCATTGCAAATCAATGATGTTGTACCATTAACGATACGAGATGGGCGAAATTGGCTTACAAAGCACTTTACTAATGAAGTACGTGCTTTAGAAGGAAAATTGAGTACGGCCAATCCAACTGATGACATTGTTTTGGAAGTTAAAGAGGCATGGTTCCGTTATGAAAAGAATGCTCAAGATGTATTAAGAGGTTTCTCAATGCAAGTACGTGCTGGGGAGATTGTTAGTATTTTAGGTGGAAACGGCACAGGGAAAACAACCGCACTAGGTATAATGTCAGGATTATTTAAACCATATCGAGGAAAAGTCTTCGTTAATGGAAAACCCATTAAAAAGTTTTCAAACGGCGAACTGTATCGTAATAATATAGCTGTATTACCGCAGGACCCATTAACTCTACTCGTTGAAAAGAGAGTACAACTTGAATTCGATAGTATAATCGACGTTTTAGGCATCTCAAAAGAGGCAGCTAATGTACAGCTAAATGAAATTATCAAAACACTTAATATCGGTCATTTATTAGATAGTCATCCATATGATTTGAGCGGGGGAGAACAACAAAAAGTTGCTTTAGCCAAGGTTTTGTTATTAAACCCTAAAATAATCCTGCTAGACGAGCCTACAAAGGGCATTGATGCATATTCTAAGGAAATATTCGCCGAAGTACTGAGAGCGCTTAAAAAGCGTCGAGTGGCCGTTGTAATGGTTACACATGATATTGAGTTCTCAGCGCAGTATTCTGACCGTTGTGCCATGTTCTTTGATGGCAATATCGTTTCTGAGGATGAACCAAAACTGTTTTACAGTGGAAATAATTTTTATACAACTGCAGCGCATCGAATGTCGCGTCATTTATATGATTTTGCAGTGACAAGTGAGGACGTGATTTCGTTATGCAAGCACAATCAACAGCTCGAGCAGATAACTACTCCCGTAAACGTCTAATTTTCTCCAGTATCATTATATTTGTAGTTATTCCAATCGTCATGCTTATTGGAGTGACTATCTTCAATGATCGTAAATACAATCTTATATCTATGATTATCGTATTATTAGCCTGTGTGCCATTCTTTGTTTCATTTGAAAGAAGAAAACCACAAGCACGAGAAATTTTAACGATAGCTGTTATGTCGGCTATTTCTGTTGCAGGTCGTGCAGCCTTCATTTGGATCCCTGCTTTTAAGCCAGTGACAGCCATAACAGCTATTACTGGATTTGCATTCGGAGCGGAAGCAGGATTTCTAACAGGAGCGACATCTGCCATAGCATCAAACATCTTTTTCGGACAAGGTCCATGGACTCCATTTCAAATGTTTACATGGGGGATCCTTGGTTTTATCGCTGGTCTATTAGGACAAAAAGGTTGGATGAAAAGCAAAATAGCACTCATTATTTATGGGGTTTTTGCTGGAATAATGTATTCCTTCTGTATGGACATTTGGACGGTCATTTCTTATGATGGGTTGTTTTCTTGGAAAAGGTATTTAATTGCTATGTCAACAGCTATTCCGTTTACGATTGTCTATGTAGTATCAAATGTCGTTTTTTTACTCGTTTTAGCCAAACCGATTGGTGAAAAATTAGAACGAATAAAAGTGAAATATGGAATGTTGAATAACTAGAAAAGAAAAAGAACTGTTTCGAAAGTCGTTAATCTAGACTTTTAAAACAGTTCTTTTTTTAATACAGTTTGCTTTCATACTCAGCGAATAATCGAATCTCAGGACTCTGAGTTCTTTTTTTACTTACAAAAAGGATAATATCAACATTGTTGGAATTATGTTAAAATTTCATTTATTCCACTAAGGAGGGTCACACATTGGATAAAAATAAACATTCATCGGTTCTTTTAGTAGCTTTAACAAACTTATTAATCATTTGTTTAGCTCAATATTTTTATGCTTTGATGTTGATAGACAATAATGTGGTGACCATTTTTCAACTTTTTTACATACCTTTAATTAGTATAACTATCAATTTGCTACTATGGTCAAGTAGATTCAAAATCAAATTTTATCTACATTGGATTTTTGTGTACATTAGTTACTTCTTTTCCATTTTTATTTTCTATTTCATTAATTATATTAATGTAGATTCAATAAAGTGGGGAGATTTCCCCCCAGGTGAAGCATACTGGGATTTGTTTTTATACGTTTTCGTTAATTCAATGTTACAGTTATCCATTTTGTTTTTCCTGAACATTGCTACTTGTTTACTTTATAAGATAATCAGAAGAAGTGATTATACAACTATATAACATGATTAATTAATCATGTTATATAGTTAACTTCAAATACTTAAGAAAAAGTAAGCAATTCTATTATTTTTTCACTTCCCACTGCACTAATAAGCAAAGGTAATCGAGGACCACTATTTTCATTCATCACTAGCTGATAAACATTTCTAAATAAGTCTTTCTGATATTCGCGCATTCTTTTTTTGTCATCCTGATGGCAGATGGCATAAATATTTTTCATTAAAGCATCGCCTGTTAAGGTAGGTTCAAATGCGAGTAAATCCACAAGCTGTTTCACTTTCTCTTGTTGTAGTTCAGGTAGACTATTGTAGTATAAAGTATTTTTTTCGTCATTAATACTTACTAACCGATTAGGATTCCAATCGTTCATCCAATGAGCTACTCGGTGGCTGATCCGTGTTATTTCTTCAATTGTATGTTTTTCACCTGTTTGACTTAAAGATGTGTGTAATAAATCGGTGTTAAAACCAATTAAAGAGAAAATACTTGCTACTTGGCTAAAATTAGGTTGCTTCATTGATCTATTTGCTCCTGCTAATTTTAAGGAATGTATTAAGTGTTCATCTTTTAGTAAGCCCTGAATATAAGAGGATAGATACCGTTCATACTCTGAATAATTACGTAATACATCCTCATCTAAACCGATATTAAAAGCAGCATTGGGGTTGTATTTTGCAAACATAAATAGAATAAGCTCTGGTGTATATACATTTAACAATTCATTTGGTGTAATAACGTTCCCAGATGAGCTAGACATCTTTTGGTTTGTGCCTTTTAATCCTATAAACTCATATGCAGCATAGTCAGGAGCTTTATAATCGAAAATTTCTTTTGCTATAACTTTGGATACATTATAACTTCCTGTAGCAGAGGAATGATCACGCCCCCCTGGTTCAAATACAACATCCTCTACCATCCAGCGCATTGCCCAATCTACTTTCCAGTTGAGCTTTATATTGTTGCTATCTGATAAAGCTTGAGATCCTTTATTTCCACAAGTACACTCATATTCAAAAATTTCAAGTTCTGCATTAAAAGAGTTTATTGTAGTCGAATCCTTGTTACAAACATGACAGTACAATGTAATTGGATAAAAGGTTGCACGTTCTTCTTTTATAGGGGGGCTAGATTTAAACCGCATAAGTATGTCATAAATCTCTAGACGTTTTTTTAATGCAGTTCGTATAAATTGTATATACCGTCCAGAACGATACTCAATATTTTGATATATAAATTGGGGTTCGATATCAAATGCTAGTAATGAGTGTTCAAACTCTTTTTCAAAATGACTAGCATAAGATCCTTTACCAAAAGGGTTTGGAACATCTGAATAAGGCATGCCAATATACCTCTCGTAAGATGAAGCTACATTTTGTGGAACTTTCCTTAGTCTATCAAAATCATCCCAAGAAAAAATGAATCGTGTTTTTTTTCCCATACTTTCTAATGCTTTTACAACAAAAAAAGTTGTTACTATTTCACGAAAATTCCCAATGTGAACGGAACCTGAAGGGCTTATCCCTGAAGCACAAGTAAAAACCTCTTTTGTGGGATACTTCTGAATTAATCTTTCTGCAATTTGATATGCCCAATGCATATAATCACCTCAACTTAAAATTTTTTTAATCATTAAGAAATGAATAGAAAATAAAAAAACTCCCACCTCCCAAGACATATGTCAATGTCTTGAGGGCGAGAGTTTGAATTCGCGGTACCACCTCAGTTTGCTTATTGATCACTCAACAAGCCTTATCAGGTACGGCGAAAGTGCGATACCCTATCCCTATAACGGGGGAATCCGTCGTAGTATCCCTAAGTAACTCTATACTTAGTTCCGTACGAAGCTCGGAGTTTTTGTTCAATAAGATTTCCCATCCCTCTTTTCACCAACCAAGGGTCTCTGTAATAATCCTTCTTATTTACTCTTCTCTTCATCGCTCATTAATTATTGTTATTGATAATAGCAAAATTACTTTTCCTTTTCAACCAAAATTTAGGTTAAAATTAAAAAAATAGAAAAAAGACGTCTATTATTATTTTAAAAATTCCTCCTCTGCAATACTTGAGAAGGCTTTTTTGTTTCTTTTTTATAGAGTATTCTATCCAATAGTTCAATTCAAATACATAAGATTGTATCTAATATTAAATTTAGGGATGCTAGAATATATAAACTTATAGAGCTAAAAATATATTAGATTTGTGAAAGTCTTTTAAGTAGAATAAAATATACATAATATTAGACTTTATGCTAAAAAAATGAAGAAAGGGGGTCTCATAACAGTGAAAAAGCCTTTATGGAAGCATGTAAGTATTTCATGCCTTGCTTTAACAGCTTTATGGACCTTATCCGATAAACATCAATTCGCTTACGCTGAAGAAAATACAATTAATGCGTTGATCTCATATAAAAACGAAGAAGGTAAACAGAGAGTGTTAGGGGACGCTGAAGATGTCGGTGAAGTATTGGACAATGTGGAAATGGTTGAAGCATCTTTAACAGAGCAACAACTGTCTGACCTAAAGAAAGATCCTAACATTGAATTTGTTGATACTAAAGAAGCACCAATGACTTTAGCTGATTTGGCTACACCGGCTCAACCTTTACTAATACCTACTTGGAATATAAGTTTAATCAATACGCCTGTAGCATGGAATAACGGTATTTTTGGCAATAAAGTTAAAGTAGCGGTTATTGATACAGGAATTAACCCTATTGATGATTTGCAGAATGTTGTAAGAAGAGTATCCTTTGTGAGGGATTTGCCAGAAACAGTTATTAAAGAATCAGACAATGTGGATCGTGGAGGTATAAGAAATAATGGGCATGGTACATCAGTAGCTGCAGTCATCGGTGCAAGAGTTGGTGGTTATTTAAAAGACCAAAAAACCACTGATGTTATTGGGGTTGCACCAAACGTCCAATTATATTCTTTGAAATATGCGGATGGCACAACGAGTGGAACTACAACAGAAATCGTCAAATCAATTGATTGGGCTATTGCAAACAAAATGGACATTATTAATATTTCTTCTGGTTTATATGTTGATGTCCCTGCACTAAGAAATGCAGTTCAAAAAGCTTATAACGCAGGTATTTTAATTGTTGCCTCGGCTGGTAATGATGGCAATGATAGAAATGTCACTTATCCTGCAAGATATAGTCAAGTGATTGCTGTATCATCTATTAGTGCTAAACAAAAGATTAGTACTTTCTCAAATACAGGCTCATCTATGAATCTTACTGCTCCAGGTGAAGCTGTACCTACGATTAATAAAGACGGCAAATTGATTTATGCTAGCGGTACTTCATATGCAGCACCGCATGTTACAGGCATACTTGCTCTATTAAAACAGCAATACCCATTTTTATCTGCGAAAGAATTACGTGCAAAATTAGATGAACAGGCAATTGACCTCGGTATAACAGGGATCGACAATTTATATGGGCATGGGTTGGCTCAATACCCACAAGCCGATGAATTAGTCATTGAAGATTTGGTTGATCCTCAAATTGAAAAAGTAACCGATCATACTGCGACTGTTAGTTTTTCATTGCCAAATGATACGAACGTTAAAAAGATAGCTATTTTCTTAGATGATAAACTTGTCACATCCACCACTGCAAACAAATATACAATAAAAAAATTACAAGCTTCTAAAGACTATAAGATAACTTTAAAAGTTGTAAGCCGAGATGGAAGAGCATCCAATGGCCTAGACCTGCAATTGCATACGTTAAAGGACGTTACCCCACCTGCTGAGGTGACAAAATTAATAGCGTCATCAATTCAAATAAATGCAGCTAAGATAAATTGGCGAAAGCCGTCAACCGAAGACTTTAAACATTCTAAAATATACGTAAATAATAAAAAAATAGCTACCACAAATGAATCTACATATACAATACGCAATTTGAAGCCAGGTCAGACGTATAACATTGAAGTGAAAACAGAAGACGAAGCGAAAAATGTTTCGCAAGGTGTAGCAATTACTATCCAAACACCTGCAAAGAAATTCTTACATTCACCTTCAGTAAAAAAAGTATCTGATCGGAGTACAAAGGTAAGTGGTACTGCTGAAGCAAATACGACGTTTTTAATTTATAAAGGGAATAAAAAAATAGCTCAAGCTTCCGTCCAATCAAATGGTAGCTATACTGCTGCTATTAAAAAACAGGTAGCCAATAGTAAATTATCCGTCTATATTACAGATAAACAAGGCAATACGAGCCCAGTAAAAAGACTGACAGTCATAGATAAAACGGCACCAGACAAGCCAAAAGTAAATAAGGTAACAAGTAACTCAACTATTATTACAGGTACTGCTGAACCGTTTGCAATAATCGAAATGATTAAAGAAAAAAAGATTATAGCTAAAACCGAAGTAAAATCTTCTGGTAAATTTTCGTTTAACATTAAAAAGTTAAAGAGAAATTCAACTGTTTCGTTTTACGCTATTGATCAAGCGCATAATCGTAGTAAAAGTACTTTAATTAATGTGCAATCTTAGAAAACTACGCCTCTATATAGGTCTCTTATCCTCTTAATCCGCTTTATTTATGTGGATGATATTGATAGGGTAGGGGAGTATATATGGGGGTATATTTTTTGTTGAATATATGGACTAACGAGGTTTATAATAAATGTAAATAAAACTATTAATTGGAAGGTGATGTATATGAAAGAAAAAACGTTCCAACAAACAGTTGGCTTTAGCATAAAAGATACTGTGGCACTATATTGGCTATTCAAAACACAACAAACGGAATGTTATTCTGTTGAAATACATAAAACCTTTCAAAAAGACTTTCCCGGACGCCCTGTTGGCTATGAATATGTCGCACGTATTGCAAAACAACTAGAAGCAGATGGGGCTTTAAAAGTAAGACAAGAACAAAAAAGGCTATTCTATCATGCTACTGGGCTAGGTATTGAACGACTTCGCAGATACGAAAAACTCTATTTCCAGCAATTCCATGAAATCGTACTCGTATTGGATCGTTTTTATTATGCCTTAACAAAAAACGGGGAAAAACCAGCTGCACCTAACCATCCGCTTCCAGAAGAATTTCGTGCTTATTTCTCGAAACTTATATCAGTAAAGGATATCGTACGCTATTTGGCACTTAAACTAAGTCAAACAAGATCGTCCTTTTATATGGCAGAAGTAGGTCAACAACTAGAAGACGTGTTTGGTTGGACTCCTTCAAACGGATATTTATATCAAATCGCACGTGAAATGGAAGAAACTGATTTGCTCATTGGTTATTGGCCAGATGAAAGACGTACTGTACGGAAATTAAAAGGAACAGACGCAGGAACGGCATTTTATGATGTCATTGCTAAATCATTAGAAGAGCGAATAACAACGACTCGACATTACTTACGATATATGCTTGCTTTTTTTCAAAACAAATCGGCATAGATAATGTTTATATATCTCCTTATAGGGAAATATACATTTGAACGTATAATATATAAGGAGTTGTTTTCTTTATGAATAAATTAAAGGACAATATTCTGTCAATTTTAAAAGATAGTAAAGTTGGGACAATGGCTACAGTGCATAATAACAAACCGTATTCATGCTACATGACCTTTTTTAATGATGATTTGACTCTCTACACAGCGACAAGTAAAGAGACAACTAAATATGATACTCTGCACGAAAATCCTTTTACACACATATTACTTGGCTATGAAGGTAAAGGTTTTGGCGATACTTATGTAGAGTATGAAGGAAAAGTCACTCAATTTGATGATGAAAGTATGAAGACGAAGATTCTAAGTAAGCTATCAGGATTAATATTTGATAAACCTGAAGAAATGGTCATTTTGAAAATTGATCCTGAACGAATTACACTTCTAAATAAAAAAGGTGAGCCATCGCAAGAATTAGAAATGAAATAAAAAGATTATTTAGCCAAAATCTATAATTGTTAAGATTTTGGCTTTTTAATGAAAAAAAAGATCTGGGAGCAATTACTCCCAGATCAAAGTTACTCAATATTAATCAATATATTTGTTTACAAATCCCCACACCGTATTCCAATACTTCTCTGGATTTACTTTTTCAGCTTCTCCATGACCTGCACCTGGAATAATTAATTTTTCTTTATCAACATTTGCCGCATTATAAACTTCATCTAGCATTTCATAAGGGACAAATGTATCTTTGTCACCATGGATAAATAGCATAGGTGTTTTACTCTTCGCCACTTGTTTGACGGCAGAGGCTTCGGCTAAATCGTACCCTGCACGGATTTTCGTGACGGTGTTAGCCGCGTTCATAACGGGGAACTTTGGTAAATTAAACAAGTCATCAAGCTGATATGTAAATACATCCATAACAGATGAATAACCACAATCTTCAACAATTACTTTTACATTTGAAGGTAATTTTTCGCCTGAGGTCATCATAACAGTGGCTCCACCCATGGAAATTCCGAATAAGGCGATTTCAGCTTTCGGATCTTCATCAGTAATTGTCTTGATCCATAAAAGCATGTCTTTTCGATCATCCCAACCCATTCCGATGTAATCTCCTTCGCTTTCTCCATGTCCACGAAGATTTGGTGCTAACACATTGTATCCTTTTTCATAAAAATTGCGGATCCATCGAACCATTAGAGTGTTATTTGAGGTATACCCATGATCGACGATAACCCATTTATGATCTGAATTATTGTTTTCATATAAATGTCCTTTTAATGTTAATTTATCTGAAGAAACAATACTTTTTGTAATAGGTGGGTGTTTTTTTGAAAAGGCAACATCCGCTAATTCACTTGTTTTTGCTACTTCAGCTGAAACAGCTTCCGATTGAGCTAAATGCGGATTACCGGTTAAAAATTCTTTTTCCGTATTAGCATTTAATGCGAAATTGTAAAAGTAATTTCCGACTAAACCATAAGCAATGACTAATATGATGATAATTACTGATGAAATAATACTGAATTTTTTCATAAGACACTTCCTTTTAACTAAACTATTAATATTTTAATAGTTCAAAGTATAGCATATGTTGTAATTTGAACTAGATATCACTATAGAATTCTATTAGATGCCTATAAGTTATTTTATAGCCATGAGAGATCAGTCTAAATTAATGATTGAATTTTAAGACACTTCTCTTTATAATAAATGCAAGTAACATTTTTACACACAATTGTATAACAGAACTCGTAGATAAGGATTAGTACATAAGGAATGCGCGGATAGAGAGTCGGATTTGGTGGAAACCGATACGTAGCAACTAATGGAATGGACCTTTGAGTGACTGCTTGAAAGTTGAGTATGGCAGTTCGATTAGCGAATCGTTATATCGCTTAAAGTGGTAGCGTTTTTTGCTGCAATTGAGGTGGTACCGCGGAATTTCCGCCCTCCATAGAGAATAGTCTCTATGGGGGGCTTTTTGTGTTACTTGAGATGAGCTGAGAAAAGGAGTTTGAGCAAATGACAGTTAAGACGAGAGAGTATGAGATGGTAACACTTCAAGGGGATATGATGACACCGATATCTATTTATCAAGCAGTTAGAGGTCGAAAGAAAATGCTTTTTGAATCGTCCGCTAAGCATGAAGAAAGTGGTCGTTATTCATTTATCGCCTTGAATCCAATCGCGGAGTTAAAGAGTAAGGAAAATGGAACGGTAATATTTCAAAAAGGGCAGCATAGTGAATTACAACGTTCTCCAATTGACGTTTTAAAAGAAATGCTGCCATTAAATAGGGAAGACTATCCATTCGCCTTTTTTGGTGGTGCAATAGGTTATATCGGTTATGAAACCGCTTTTTATTTTGAAAAAATCGGTAACTCTTTGCCAGATGAACTAGACATGCCGAATATGCATATGCTTTTTTACGATACATTTATTATTTATGATCATTTACAACAAACGGTATCAATTGTTGCGATTGATTTGTTTAATAGTGATCGTAGTCCTGAAGATATGAAGGCAAGTATTCAAGAAATTGTGACAAGCCTACAAATGACGACTGTCTCACAGCCTGATGAGGAAGAAGATACTTTAGAATTTAAATCATCAATGGATGAAAAGTCGTTTTGTGATATGGTCAAAACAGCTCAGGAACATATTAAGCAAGGTGATATCTTCCAAGTTGTACTTTCACAACGTTTTTCATCGCCATTTTCAGGAAATCCATTTTCTTTATATAGAAAATTACGTACATCTAACCCTTCACCATATATGTTTTATATGGATTTTGAAGACTATATCATTTTGGGTACTTCACCTGAAAGTTTAGTCAAGGTTAAAAACAGGCTTATTACCACGAATCCGATTGCAGGAACACGTCCTCGTGGTAAAACGGCTAAAGAAGACGCTGCTCATGCGAAAGGTTTACTTGAGGATGAAAAGGAGATTGCCGAACATCGTATGTTAGTCGATCTAGGACGCAATGATATAGGTAAACTATCAAAAATTGGCTCAGTGAAACTACCAAAGTATATGGATATTGAATACTACAAATATGTCATGCACATCGTCTCTGAAGTGACTGGTGAGTTGAAAGACGATATTCATGTGTTAGATGTATTAGCAACCTGCTTACCCGCTGGTACTGTGTCAGGCGCACCTAAAATTCGTGCAATGCAGATTATCAATGAGTTAGAAAAGATGAAACGTGGTGTATATGCCGGTGCAGTCGGCTATATTTCAATTTCTGGAGACATGGATATGGCCTTAGCTATTCGTACAATGGTTGTTCGAAACAGTCAAGCACATGTGCAGGCTGGTGCTGGTATCGTCTATAACTCTATTGCAGAAAGCGAATACGAGGAAACGCTGAATAAAGCAAAAGCGCTTTTGGAGGTGCGAAAATGATCCTATTAATAGATAATTATGACTCATTCACATACAATCTTTATCAACAAGTGAGTGCATTAGGGAAAGAAGTGCAAGTTGTACGAAATGATGTTCTGACTATAGATGATATCCGTCTTATGCAACCAGAGGCTATTATCATTTCCCCAGGACCTGGTACGCCATCTGAAGCCGGTATTTCTGTACAGATTGTGAAAGAACTTTATAAAGAGTTTCCTATTCTCGGTATTTGCCTAGGTCACCAATCAATTGCAGAAGCCTTTGGTGCAAATATAGTGCAGGCGCAAAATATCATGCATGGTAAATTATCTTTGGTTAATTACGAGCAAACAGGCTTATTCTCGGCCATTCTCGGCCCACTCTCTGTTATGAGGTATCATTCACTAGTAATCGAGCCTAGAACGTTATCACAAGCCTTTAGTGTAACTGCAACGGCTGCTGATGATAACGAGATAATGGCTATTCAACACACAGCATATCCAGTCTTTGGCCTGCAATTTCATCCCGAATCCATTGGTACACCTGAAGGGGATAGTATGATTCAAGCGTTTATTGAATCTTATAGTAGAAAAATCGTACAGTTATAAAAAAGATGAACCGAAATATTAATTATTTCGGTTCATCTTTTTTTACAAACAGAATTGTATTAGAGTGAGAAAAATCGGATAAAGCTAAGTGTTATCTTTTTAATAGGTCTATATATTTTAGTAACTCTGAAATCCCTTTATATTGGTATAACAACTGATTGCTCAGATTTTCTAAAGCCAGCGAAAATGAACTCTCGATTTTATCATAGCTCTGCGTGTCTAAATCATTCAAAAGCTGCTTTATGTTTTCTATATAGTAAACGGTTTTTCTTAAACTACTAATAACCAATATCTTTCGCAGTTCTGCTATTGTAATCATTCTATAACCATTTTCATTATTCCTTTCCGAACGGACTAACCCTTCCTGTTCCCAATAACGAATAGCTGAAGTTTTAACGCCTGCTATTTCAGCTGCCTCTCCAATACGCATACATTTCTTTAATTTTCTATTATTATATTTCGTAAAATCAGCATTTTGAATCATTGTAAGTATTTCTTCTACTTTCTGTTTCTCCAACTCAATATGGAATTGTTGTTCATTTATTAACCAAAGAGATTTTTTATAATTTTCGTTCTTTATCATTCTCATGGCTTCATAGACAATAGTTACCTCATAACCTTTTAATAATGTTCTAATGGTTGTAAATGCTTGTAAATGTATCAATGTATATATCCGATGATTACTTTCAGTTCTTGTTACATCCGGGATGAGATTTTGTTCTTCATATCTTCTCAAAGTTGTTGTGCTAACGTTTAAAGCATTTGCAATTTGTTTTGGTGTGTATGTCTCCATTTTTATCTCCTTATTTAAAGTAAAACCTTAAAGTGCTACAATAACATAATTTAAATGAACCCCCCACATATCAAGGAAAAAAAACATAAAACCGAAAGATTGCATGAAAGTTATATGATAGAAGTATAAAACAATTTAGGAGTGATAGAGATGAAGAAATTCATAAAACTTATGGATGATTCAGAATTAAAAGTTGGTTTAGTTGGTAATCCCAATTTTAAAACGATTATGCTGCCATTAGCTAAAGAAACTGTTTATGGTGAGGAAGGAGAAAACTTAAAATTATGGGGAGTAGACCCTGAACTAGGAAAACACTTTATCGAGGGACTACAAGACAAGTTTCAAATTTTATATTTCGATTATGAAGGACACCGTTTGCAACATCCTAACCCAGAGAATCTCACACCGGAAAACATAGTAAAAGATTTGTTATTAATTGCTGATGAAATGAACATTAACAAATTTAGCTATTATGGTTACTCTTGGTTAGCACTAGTTGGATTACAACTAGCCATTAGGACAGACAGATTAGAAAGCCTTATCATGGGTGGCTTTCCACCAATAGATGGACCATATAAAGAAATGATGGTAGTGACGAATAAAACATACGAACAAGCTTTAAATAACCAAAATTCTCCTTTTTATGATGAACAAGACCACATTAGTCCAGAAAAAGTTGATTGGGATAACATACAGATAAAAATCGACATAAATCAAACTAAACAGTTTGTTACGATGTACAATAATCTAATGAAATTTGATGATCGAGAAATTCAAGAGAATCTAACAATTCCGAAGTTAGCGTTTGCTGGAGAAAATGACACCATTGTATATGGAAAGAACTTTGGAAGTGTAACAGTGGATATTGTCGGTATACTACAAAAAAATAAACAAGAGTTAGAAAACTTAGGATGGAATGTAGAAATTTTAAAAGGAAAAAGTATGGATCATACCAAAGCTATGCAACCCCATACTGTTTTACCATTAATAAAACCATGGTTGATTCAAAATTCATGAATAACTCATTAATTTGAATAACCTTTTACTTGGGTTTGTTCGTATACTTAAGGCTTATTGAAACGATTTAATTTACATTGACAAAATGTATTAAAAGTTTAAATTCAGCATGTTTACATGATTGAGTTGGTAATACAAAGAAATGTCCTACATTTATGGTCAGAAATCAAACCAGAAATTCAAAATTGACAAGATCAATGGTGTTGCTGAAGAAACCATGGTCATTTTTAGTATAAGAAGGATAGAGAAGGCATATTTCAATATGCCCACCTATCCTTCTTTTTGTGCTCTTTGATTTAAAACCTTTAATTTTTATTTCACCAAATGACAAAAAAAATTTATAAATACCTAAAAGTTGGAATAAAGTGATGAGATGGGGGGATTTGATGAAAGGAAATAAGAACGTTTTTCTTATATCTCTAATTTTAATTATGGGCTTCGTTTTTTGTTATATCTTCTTTAGTGGAATAGGTAAAGGAACTTTCAAAAATGAATTTTGGGAAGTAGCAGATGTTGGAGCTATCAGTCAAATAGAACTTATAAGAGGTTCGGATAGTAAGCAAATACTCTATACTAAAGAACAAGACATCACAGCATTTGTAGCTACCATTTCCGAAGCGGAAATAAACAAAGTAAAAGAGAGTTCTAGCAAAATAGATGAATCTTATTGGATTACTATATGGATAGCAGGGGATAGAAAATTCGGATTACGAATTGAAAATAATCAGGTCTTTTCTGTTTTTAATTATGAGGGTAGTGAGACTAATGCTAACCTTTATGAATTTAAAGATAAATCTATTTATAAATACATTGAAAATCTATTTTAAACAGACATAAATATCATGAAAACCGATTTAAAAATAACTTTACAGTAGTAGTTTGTTTGCTTCGAGTAATTTATTTGAATTAATATATTTTTTCATTAATCCAATATCCAATGAAAAGTAAATAGTAGTTTGTATTTTCAATATTATTGCGTATAATAATTGGAAAAGGAGGGCTGGAGTTGGAAATATCAGATTATATTGAACAAGTTGATGAAAACAGGCGTGATGCGTTTCGAAAACTATTTGAAACGGTTCAAGAAAATTTACCACCAGGCTTTGAAGCAGTAATGCAGTATACAATGCCGAGTTTCGTAGTACCAAAGTCAATATATCCGAATGGCTATCACTGCAGTCCAGAGGAGCCGCTACCGTTCATAGGTGTAGCTGCTCAAAAGAATCATCTTTCGTTGTATCATATGGGTATTTATGCGAAACCAGAGTTACTAGACTGGTTTGTTGCTGAATATCCGAAACATATGACTACTAAACTTAATATGGGCAAAAGTTGCATAAGATTTTCGAATGCCAAAAAGGTACCTTATGCATTAATTGCGGAACTTGTAAGTAAAATGACAGTAGAAGATTGGATTGAATGTTACGAAAAGCAACTTAAAAAAGCATAGAGGGGTGTTTTGAATGCAGACACGTATCGAAGAAATTGATGGGCTTGTTGTGAAAGGTTTAAGTATTCATCAAGGTAAAACGTCAGATATTCCCGAGAAATGGGAGGAACTTGCGAATGTCCTTGAAGGCTATAACGTATCGCAGGATGTATCATATGGTGTTTGTATTCAAATGAATGAGGAGGGCTTAGATTACGTCGCTGGTATTGATGATCATCTTCTACCAGATGAAATTACAGCAGTGACTGTGAAGATTCCAAAAGGTCGTTACTTAGTCGGTAAAGTTGATGGTGGAATCGGCCAGATTCAAGAAACATTCCGAAAATTATTCAGCAATCAGGATGTTACACATCGACCATCTATGAGTTTTGAAAAATATATCGGACAAGACATACACGATATTGAAGCTTGGGTGCCAATCGTTTAAAAGTCAGGCGTAGAGTATAATGCTCTACGTTTTTTTTATGTAATTTTGTGTATCTATCAAAAGCTTTATTTTTAAAATTAATGTACAATAAGCTCGAGGTGAAGAGTTTGTATTATTTAAGGTTAGGTTTACTGTATTTGTTTTTAGCGGTAATTGGATTCGTACTTGCATGGTTTAATGCTCCTACATGGGTCATAGTAGTCGTCTTTATAGTTGCTGTGGCTGCCGTGATTTATAATAATGTACTAGTTATGTACTTATCTAATGATGCGAAGAAAATTGAAAGAGCGATGCGTAATCAACGTAGAAATCCACTTTTCGCACATGTTCTTGCAGTAAAAGAAGGTACGCTTGAGGATGAATTGAAAGAGATTGATCGCGTCATTGCGAAATATAAGCAACCAGATCTCCGTAATAGCTTTGAATTTCTACGTAATTATCGACTAGGGCAATATGAAAATGCGATTAAGTTTGCTAAGGAAATTAAAAGAGAACCCTCTAGAAGCTACCATTTAGCACTTGCTGATGTTTTACAAAAAAATTATAAGAAAGCACGCTCATATAGTTTTGATCAAGCATGGATGGCCCATGCTGTAGAAGCAGAAATTGCACTGCAATTGAAAAATCTAGAAAATTATAAAAAGCATATGCAACTTGCGATAGACGAATCAAAAGGTATGCAGCTTCTATTAAATCAAGCAACATTTGAAAAAGAGCTAAGAACATTTAAAGTCTCTGGGAAGAAATAATATTTGTGCAGTTAAGCTTTTATGAAGCAGGGTAGCCACCCTGCTTTTTTGTTTTTCTTGAAAGGATTAATCTAATACTATATTTATAGTTTTAATTTTCTGATAAAATGTAAGGGATAGTACATAAAGGGGAGAATGCAATGGTGAAACTAGAACAATCAATAGATGTTTCAAATCATAATGATGTACAACTGGCGAATAGTACAATAAGACTTGGACCAATGAAGATGAATGTGTTTAGTTTTGCAGTAGACGGAGTATTGATTGATACAGGCGCACAATCTTTGTTTCCTTCATTTCGTCCTTTTTTCGAACAAGCTGATTTTGAGAAAGTAATGCTTACGCATTTCCATGAGGATCATATTGGTTGTGCAGCTTGGTTAAAAGAACAGAGAGATATCCCATTTTTTATTCATAAAGACTCCGTTGAACGCTGTAGTAAAGAATATATCTATCCAAAGTATCGTCAGTACTTTTGGGGGCAAAGTGAGCCATTTCATGCCCAAGCAATTGGGGAGACGTTCCGATCAAGAAATGCAACCTGGGATGTAATTGCTACACCTGGACATACTCAAGACCATTTAGCTTTCCTAAACAGAGAAACTGGTGCATTATTTACTGGAGATTTGTTTATTCAGGACAAAACGAAAGTAATTTTAGCAGAAGAAAACATCGTCGATACTCTACAATCATTAAAGAAAATATTAACTTATGATTTTAAAGATATGTATTGTTGCCACGCAGGTTTTATAGAAGATGGCCATCAGCAAATAAAAAACAAGATTGAACATTTAGAAGCGTTACAGTCTCAAATTATTAATATGCATAAGAATGGCATGTCAGTTGAGGAAATAACTGCTCAACTATTCCCGAGGGTTTATCCTATCGTTGAAACATCTGAAGGTGAATGGTCAGCCATTCATATTGTGCATGGTTTTGTGGAAGGAAGCAGGTAAAACTACGAAAATAAGAAGCACAGATTAATGTACTTCTTATTTTTATTTATGCTATTTTCAAATAACAGTTCTTTTACTTAAAAAATGATCTACTAAATAAATCGATTGAGGGAATGCTAACCCTAATTGCCATATACCTATTCCTTTGATTTTATAATCTACTACTAATTGTAGCTTTTGTGCACGAGACCTAGAATCTTCAAACCAAATAATATGTCGATTGCCTAATGCGTCCCAATATTCAAAGTGCGCCTGATGATATTGATTGGAGTATTGAATTGGTACTTGATTGGTCATTGCAGTATTCACCGCATCTCCTACAGCAATCGCACGAGCGCTAACAACAGAACCATCCCCAGCCATCGTCCAATCGTATCCATAATTCGGAACACCTAAAATGATTTTATTAGCATTCATATGGTTTTTTGCATATTGAATTGTTTGTCGTACTTCTTTTATTGGTGCCACAGGTCCTGGTTCACCACCTCCATGATGAAAATCATATGCCATCAAAAAGACGAAGTCAGCAGCAGCACCGATCCCTTTATAATCATAACCTTTTGTCCATGGAGTGGTATCATCTGTTTTAGCAGGTAATGCAACAGACGTAGTATAACCTTCAGGACTTAAACGATTTCTCACCATGCGGATAAAAGTCACATAATTAGCGGCATCATAATCCTTTAATAATTCAAAATCAATATTAACGCCAGCAAAATTATTGTTTTTTACAATGTTGTAAATATTATTTACTGCTTGCTGTCGTATAGTTGGATTACTAATAATACTTCTTGCTACTGCGGAACTAAATCCTGTTTCTGTTAAGTTGGATATAACAGCAATTGGAGCTACTTGTTTTTGCCGGCTTAATGTATTAATGCTGTGAAGATACAACGGACTCAGTGTACCGTCATTTGAAATATGATATTCAAAAATACCATAATAAGAATTACTATTTGCAAATTGATTAATCAATTCTATATCTCTTGCTGGTGTAGTAGGAGTTAAATAGCTAAAATTGGCTGCCCGATATTTGGTTCTAGGTGGTAAATATAAACGCATACCGATAGACAAATTATTTGAGTGCAAACCATTATAAAGCTTTATCGTTTCAACAGGCACTAAAGCCATTTGTCCAATTTTAAATAAGGAATCACCAGGTTGAACAATATAGACATTTGTTGGAATCAGCAAATCTTGCCCAGGTACAATATTTGGTATTTTCAATCCATTTGTAATTCGTATACTATCCATATTTACTTGATATTTTGATGCCACGGAAAATAAAGAATCTCCCGCTTTCACTACATATATAAACAATGATTCACCTCTGTTTATCTGTATTTAACCCTTTATCATATGCGTTACATTGATATTGTGTTATGGAAATAATCAGCTTGTTTAATTTTGGTAATAAATTGTGTAGAATAGTTAATAATAAAAACGAATGGGGAACTTCAAAAGACAGGGGAATGTGATATTAAAAAAGCATTTAATAATTACTTGAGCTCATTTGTACTGAGTATTTTCTGTGTAATAGCACTAGTTGTATTGCTGATTGTTGATAATGAACGTCAGCAGCAAAAAAACATAGCTTTAGAAGACTTTAATGGGCAAAAGATTACCGAAGCATGGAACTTAAGGGAAAGTAGCTTAAAGCCAAAACGCTATTATAATATTTCATCAATGGTGTTTGTCGAACGAACGAAAATTAGGGATACTGAAAAACTCCAAAAAGTCATTAACAAAATTTCAAAAACTAAATCTATTGACTTTGTAGAACCATTGGCAGGTATAAGGATTATTGATATACAGCTGTCAGATGGAGAAAAAGTATATTTAAACATTAACTATGGTGGTTATATGACTGCACTATATGATCCAAAGTCAGCAAATACATATGAAATAGACTTAGAATCTTTTGAAATATTAAATTCTCTATTTATTGATATGAATAATGATTTTAATATTTGGCGTCTTATCATTTTTTCGGCTATATTTTTGTTAGCTGGTCATGCTATTTTTTATCTAATACGAAAATTTACTAAAAGGGAAGAAACTAAGTCAAATGAGGAGAATACACTTGTAGACATATTGATGAATGTTGCTGCAGTTTCATCTATTGCTTTTGCACCAGCCATATATGGTGCATATAATATTGGTTGGATAGCAGCTATATTACTCCTAATTCTTTGCATAGGTGGTTTTATAAAGAAAGAAGCAAATATTATTCTGAATTTTTCTCTCGTTTTGATGATTGTCATTTTTCTTTACGGAGATAAATGGATTCAGACGATATAGAATGAGCAAATTTCATTTCAATAATCTATTTGAATTCACAAAAATAGAATAAAAAAATTACCAATAAACAAAACGTATTATAAAGAGTAAGTAAGCTATACTATTTAAGATTCACTTATAGATCCACCATGACTAGGAGGCGGAAATCGATGAGTAGGCCGGAACACTTAGATCCAAAATCTCAACAAATCCACCACAACTGGACAAGGGATAAGCGTCAAAAATCTCAAGTGAATGGACAAACGGAGGTAACTCTGCATAACAAACTCTTGAGAACTTCAGCGAAATCACGACAGTCACAGTTATAACGATCATGAAGGTATAAGTGCAATCGAACCCGGAAATTAATTTCCGGGTTCTTTGTGTTTTAAAATGATTCAGCCCTTTTCAGTGGTTTCATTAATGTTCTAGCCACTGGGCGTTATTCCTTTTCTAATAGGCCCGTGACACACTTTAAGGGCAAAGTACATATCATTTGTATGAAGAGGTGGTGAAGAATGAGAGACGATAAAATGACTAATAACCACAATCCTGTCGAAGTTGAACAACAGGAATGGAAGAAAAGACAATTGAAAGAACGCATGAAGCAGATGCTTACAATCGCTTCACCTATTTTTCTCTTGCTGTTATGGGAGTTCCTATCCCAGACTAATTTGCTTGATGCACGTTTTTTCCCACCGCCATCTGAAATCGTCAGTACGTTCTATTCCATGGCAATGAGTGGTGAGCTATTTAATCATATTGGCATTTCCCTTTACCGAATAATAGCGGGTTTCTTACTTGGGGTTATTCCAGGCGTTGTCATCGGATTATTGATGGGTCTGTATTCACCAATTAGGCACTTCATCTCACCTATTGTAATGGCGCTTATGCCAATTCCTACTCTTGCCTTGTTACCCATTATCATCATCCTATTTGGAATCGGAGACTTTTCTAAGGTTGTGACGATTGCTGGTAGCGTCTTTTTCCCAGTCGTCATCAATACAACAGCAGGGGTCATTAATATTGACTCCATCTATTTAGATGTCGCCAAAAATTACGGTGCCAGCTCTAAGGATTTTTTCTTAAAAATCGCATTTCCTGGGGCATTGCCGGTCATGATGGAAGGTATTCAAATGGGGCAGGCAATTGCGCTCTTAACGATTGTGGCAGCTGAAATGATGGGAGCTACATCAGGTATAGGCTATTTAATTTGGACCTCATATAAAGCCTTTATGTTAAAAGAGATGTTCGTTGGGCTTATACTCATTTCATTTTTCGGCTACTTATTTTCACTTTTGCTAAGGGCACTACAAAATAAGATTTTATCTTGGAGGTGAAGCAGTGGAAAACAACACTAAAATTTCAATTCAAGATATGACAAAAGTATTTTACAAGAAAAATAGTAGTGTCACTGCTTTGGATCATATTTCTCTTAATATTTCAGAGGGTGAATTTGTTTGTCTAGTAGGTCCGAGTGGTTGCGGGAAAACAACGTTGCTACGTATTTTAGCAGGACTTGAAACTACGAGTGTAGGTGAATATAAGATTGCCGAGGGAAAAGAAAATAGGCCCCTACAATCGATGGTTTTTCAAGAGAGAGGTGTCATTCCTTGGCTAACCGTAGAAGAGAACGTTGCATTCGGTCTGAAAATGCGACATCTTCCATCTGAATTGATTAAAGAGCGTACATCTTACTATTTAGAAAAAGTTGGCCTAGAAAATTTTTCGACCCTCTATCCAAAAGAACTTTCTGGAGGTATGAAGCAACGTGTAAGTATTGCACGTGCATTTGCCAATGACCCAGAAATCTTACTGATGGATGAACCATTTGCAGCACTTGATGAGCAAAACAAATTCATTTTACAAGAAGAGCTACTGTCTATATGGGAGGAAACGAAGAAAACGGTGCTGTTCATAACGCATAGTATTGATGAAGCATTGCTACTAAGCGATCGAATTCTATTGATGAGCTCGCAACCTGGCAGAATCATTAAAGAGATTAAAAATGATTTGCCAAGGCCGAGAAATATAGAGCAAATTAGATCGGACCAAAATACAGCAGGACACTTTGTGGACATTTGGAAGCATCTGCAAGAAGAAGTACAAAAATCTAGAAAGTAATCAGTAAAAGGGGGCATGACATGCGGAAATGGTTCAAGTTAGGTTTATTTATACCATTCCTTATCCTAGCGATGTTCGTTGCAGGGTGTTCGGATAAAGAAACATCAAATAAGGGAACCACAGGGACGAAAGACAATAACGAAGTAAGTAAAGATAATCCATCTGGAGATTTGGCTGCTTTAAGTAAAAAAACGAAAGTTGTTATCGCTGAGGACGGAGCGGCATCAGGAGCAGGTTTTTATATCGCTAAAGAAAAAGGTTACTTCGAGGATTATAATATTGAGGTAGAATTTGCTCAATTTGCGAATAGTGATGACATGTTACCTGCACTTGCAGCGGGTGAAATAGATATTGCAGGAGGAATATCAACAGCCTCTTTCTTTAATGCAATTGCACAGGGGATTGACGTTAAAATTATTGCAGATAAAGGGCATAACGTACCTGGAAAATCCTATTTCTCATTTGTTATCGGTAACCATATGAAAGATAAGATTAAAGATTACTCAGATTTTAAAGGTAAAAAGATTGCAGTCTCTGCAAAAAATGCGATTGATGGCTACATCTATCAAAGAATGCTTGAACATGCAGGGTTAACGGATAAGGATGTTAAATTCACACTAATGAATGACTTCGGTAGCATGCTTGGAGCCCTCCAAAACGGTTCAATAGATGCTGCGCTTAGTATTGAGCCATTAATTGCTCAAGGAATCGATAAAGGCATTCTAGCACGCTTTGGAGATACAACTGACTATGCGCCAGATTCACAAATAGCCTTAGTTTTAGCATCTCCTAAATTTATGAAGGAAGAACAAGACGTTTCACTTCGCTTTATGTTGGCTTATTTAAAAGGTGTCCGTGATTATAATGATGCGTTCATCAAAGGAGAAGGCAAAGACCAAATCATCGACATCATGACAAAACATACAGCATTAAAAGACGCGAAGTTATGGGAAAAAGTATACGTAACTGGTCTTGATCCAGATGGTAAAATGCGTATTGATGACATTCATGCACAATACGATATGTACAAAGCAAATGGGGCAACACAAGGGGAGTTCGACTTCGACAAAGCAATTGACACTTCACTCACAGAAAAAGCCGTCAAAATCCTTGGCGAATATTGATTTATTCGTGTTTGATTTGTTTTAATTGCAACGATTCCCGCCTATGGCGCGAATTTAATGTGTTATGGGCGTCTATATAAATCAAAGTGGCTTTCATCGTAACAAGATGAAAGCCACTTTTTTATTTTTTACGGCCATATATGTCTTTGTCTAAATGTTATTCACCAATAAAGTCACTTAAACAGCTATTAACTTTTCAGCTAACTTTATGTTTTCCTTTAGATAAATTGGTATTTCAGAGTTATGTAAAATCTCCTCTGTCGACATCCAACAAACATCGTCTACTTCATCTAAACACTTAGCATATGCTTCTCCAGACTCGTGATCACATTGAAAAACAATATCTATTACGTTTAATCCTGAATCTGTAACAAAAAAAGAACTATTCACATATTTCAGGTTTGAAACCTCAATACCAACTTCTTCAAAGATTTCTCTTTTTAATGTTTTCTCTAATACATCAGTTGATGTTCCATCTACTTCCACTTTACCACCAACAAGAGAAAGTAAGCCGCCAGCATGTTCTTCCTTTTTGCTGCGACTTATTAAAAGCCATTTTTCATTTTTGTTAATTGCCCCTTCAACATTTACGATAAACATAAACTCCCCCCAAAATTAAGCGTTATATAATATTCTATCTAACTAGAAGCTTATCCTTTAAAGAGTATGAATAAGTTAAAAACTCGATACTCCATGATCTTGCGGTTATCATTCGCTCCGCATATATGTAACGTCGTCAGAGGTAACGAATAAGTACCAATAATTTATAGATAAAAAGAAATCATCTATTCTCTTTGGTCGATTAGATGGTTTCTGTATGTGTAAAGTTAAGACAGTTTCGTAAGTATATAATATTCCCATATTTTAGGTATGCATCTATCTACATATTACCAAAATATAAAATATAAGTCTATTTTTTGTTTATTATGTGAAAATAAAGGTGCGCAAATATAGCATAATGTTATGCCCCAAAATTTGGAGGTTTGTAATGAAACAAAACATCTATGATCACCCTGACTTTTTCAATGGCTATAAGGAGCTTCGGCAATCTAGTTATAATTACAATAACTTACTCGAACAGCCTACGTTGAAGGCAATGTTACCTGAATTAAAGGATACAAAAATTCTTGATATCGGGTGTGGAATGGGGGAATTCGCTAGCTATTGCATACAACAAGGATCAAAACATGTAACAGGAATCGACATCTCTTTAAATATGATTTCAATGGCACGTAAAAATAATCCACATAGATCTATTCAATATATACATGAAGCGATCGAGGATATAAACTTCGCACCTTCAAGTTTTGATATTGTAATTAGTTCACTTGCAGTTCATTATATGGAGGACTTCGAAGCGATAACATCAAAAATTTCAAATGTCTTATGTGAAAACGGTACTTTTCTTTTTTCAATGGAACATCCAATTGTTACTTCAAGAAAAGAGATGGATAACTGGTTTAGTGATGATAAAAGACGACTTCTACATTATGCTATAGACAATTACCAGGAAGAAGGGCAAAGAAGCCAGCATTGGTATATTGATGGTGTTATCAAATATCATCGAACATTTTCAACCATCATTAATACGCTTATCTCAAAGCACTTGCAAATAGAAAAGATAATTGAGCCGATACCTACTAATGAAGCAATTAACCAATTACCTAGCTTGCAAAAAGAACTTCGTCGACCTTCTTTTCTAATCATAAAGGCAAAAAAAATGATTCTTTAATTCTGGCACCCTTTGTACAATCGGAAGCTGCCATCTGAAAAATGCCCTTTTTCAACACGCGGAACAAATGTTCTGGTTGTGTGAAAAGGGCATTTTTCGCATTAAAAAAATGTAATTCAAACTTATATAGTGTAAAAATACAACAATTATACGGTTGTTTATCCATTTTTTTGAATTAATGGCTGTATTGTATTAAGAACATGTATATTGCATATAAGAACATTCGTTTGTATACTAGGGGAAAGGGCACTTTTTATTAAGAATAAGCTAGGAGATGGTGTTTTTTATGTGGAAATTATCAAATGGAAAATTAATTCAAGCAACAGATATAGCCCGAGTTAAATTTCGTACGAATATAAGTGCTGCGGTTTTGGCGAAACTAAAAGTGATGGCTGATGATTATGATACTCATGTCAATTACTTGTTGGAATCAGGTGTACAAGCCGTATTAGATCAAAATACAATCGTCTATGATAAAGCAACTCGTCCAGCAGATCGAGTGCAGTATAAGACAACATACGATGCAGATCTTTTAGAAGCTTTGAAGGGTTTTGCGAAACAGCACCAAGTATATATAAACGATGTTATTGAATATAGCGTACAATACATAGATCTAAATGATGTGAAAAATGCGAGTTACAAACATAGAGTAGAGTGATGGAAATTCACTTTTACTCTAAATCACAGAACGCCCCGAACATAATATACATTATAGGAAGTTAAGTTTCATTTCATAAGTATACTTGAAACAGTGAGATATTTTGAAATTTAAGATGAACTGACGTTTTATTAAAGTTTATTTAAATTAGTCATAGATCCATTTAAACTGTTCAATTATGCATTTGAGGCATTCGATAAAACAATTAACTCATTCATTTAATCATTAGCCTTTTCGTTCACTTTAGCTCAATTAGCAACAATATCCTATAAATTCTTTTTACCAATATGCTCCTTTTTTCTACTGCTTAAGATTTTTCTGAAAGTTTTATCCAACTAATATTTTTTTGAAATTTAGCATGTAATCCCTAAACTAAATTTATTTCTTATAAAGATTTACATTACTTAAAGCAAAAATAATATTCTATAAAATATAACAAACATCTAATTATCTATATCTCTGTACTTTTAAAGCCTGTTAGGATACCCAGAATCATGTTGTATATAAAAACATGACACTTCCCTACCCTTTTAATTAAAGGCCTTTAAAAACGCTCATAACCACTATTTTTTATTCGCTAAATTAATTTGGTCTTTTATCGAATTATTGGATAGTGCAAACATTAACTTTTTCCGAGTATAAGTGACTTTTTACAATAAAAGACGGTGGTTAATTAAACTTTGAGACTTTCATGTGCAAAGTGTTAATAACTTCAACTTCAAACAAGCATAATCCCGTTCTAATTTTAGGACGGGGTTATGCTTAAGTTATTTAATTATTGACATAAAACTTTTCAATCGAACCGATTGTATAAAAAGAGTTGGTGGTAACAGTGAAAGCAATCATAAAGTCATTTATTAAGAAAACCTATTATCTTTGCTAAGTAGACTGTAAAATTTACCAGTGTTTGTATTTCCTGTTTTAGATTTCGTCATTTGAAAATCGATTTTTTATTATCAATACATATACTTCAGTACTCGTTTGAATATTGCCAAGGATAATTGCCAATCTGTAGAAACTCATTAGTATTTCTTTTTTAGGCCAATATAAAACGGATGAATCCTAATATTGCAAAGCAAAACAGTACTATACCTGCTCCAATGCCTGTAATAGCGCTATTGGCTACGTTAAGCTTTTTAGAGAGAAATACGGAGATGATTGAGACTGCGACGAGGAGAGCTGCTAAGAGATATAAACTGGAGTCTTGGAAGATGCTTTTTAACCAGATAAAATGTATGCCGACGATAAAGGCAACCCAAGGAGCCACATAGTCTTTTCTTTTATTTTTAATTAATAAGAAAGCACCGATCCCTGCTACGAAGAATTCAATGTACACGAAGATTAAATAATTCTTAAATGTAGCCGCTTCCGACAATGCGCTTGGTCTATGCCAATTTGTCACGCTTAAATAAATGCCAAGTAAGCCGACTAAAAGCGAAAATGCAGAAGCAATGCCTAGATATTTTCGCCAGTTTTCTTTTGGTTTTTCCTGTGCCCAGCCAAACCAGCTTGATGCAAACACTCCGAAAATCGCCATGTACATTGCGTAGTCTCTAACAAAATCTATGTGAATTCCCCCTCATTTTATACAGTTAAAGAATCTTAAACGTTTTAATTAAAAACGTACTTATTAATTTATACAGTTTTTTAAATGGCGTTATGTCTTTTTTCTAGAGTTACTTATGTATCTTCAGATTTATTTCGTTATAGAACAGAATAAAAAAATCCCGTATTCCACAAAGGATACGGGATTTTAATACATAGGTTCTATTTTAATAAAAGGTGACCCTTTAACGATTGTTTAATTTCACTTAGCTCATTTGCATCAGGGTAATAGTACCATACCCCTGCTTCTTTTCCTCCATTGCCTTTTTCAAATTGAATTTGCTCTATATTTTTATTCAATGATTTATATTGTTTCTGAATATCTAACATTTCTTTCAACGTGAGATTCGTTTTAATATTATCACCTAAATTACCAAGGATATCGTCTATTTTTAATAACGATGATAGGTTTGTTCCTTTATCTAAAACGGCTTGAATGAGTTGCTTTTGTCTAATTTGACGACCAAAGTCACCTCGAGGATCTTCATATCGAATACGAGAGAATATTAGCGCTTCTTTACCATTAAGCTCTATCTCGCCTTTCGGGAAGTGATAGTTTTTGTATGTTAAATCCATATCATTTACAACTGTGACACCATTTAACGTATCAATTATATCTTTAAAGCCTTCCATGTTTACTTTCACATAATAATCAATTGGCATATCTAAAAAGTTTTCGACCGTTGCAATGGCCATCTCTGCTCCGCCACGAGCATAAGCATGATTAATTTTCTCTACTGTTCCATTCCCTACGATCTCAGTTTTTGTGTCACGAGGAATACTTAACATTTTCACCGATTCTTCTTTTGGATTGACTGTCAGCACGATCATTGTATCTGATCTACCTGAATCGTTAGCTCTCTCATCAACACCTAACAATAATACAGAAAAAGGATCTTGTTTTTTAATAGATATATCATTTTCTCTCTTATCTGTTTTATTTATAGGATCATGCATGTTATCAAGAGCTGAATTGAAAGAATTATATAAACTAAATGCATAGCCGCCTACCCCGAATACTAATAACAGTACAATACCAAGTATAATTTGGTATTTTTTCTGTTTATACCACTTTTTATCTTCCATCATCATTCTCCTAATCTTTCTGATATATAAGTAAATTCTTTTATAATTGTAATCTTCCTTAAATTTCATGGTTTAATTGAAAATCATGAAATCTAATACATATAACGATAAAATTGTTTAAATGGTTGCCAAAGAATATTATAAAAATTTTTCTTAAAAGGTCAACAAAAAAGAGCTGCTCCAGCAACTCCATGAAAATGACCCTATTTATTTAATAAATCATTAATTGCTTTAATTGCTTTTGAAGTTTGAGCATGAACTAACCAATCAGCTCTAACCATCTCTTTATTTATCGAAAGTATTTCTACAATTTCCATATCATTAAGTACATGATGTATTGGCTTCAGTTTGCCATTTACCAATGCTGCAGACATACATTTAGCTAATTGTGGATTTAATGTAAATGCGAAATCAATAATTGTTGAACCTCTAGGCAAGGAGACGACATCCATTTTAGGTGTATACACAGTAATAACCCTTTGAAGCAATTCGAAAGCTATTAAATCATAAAATTCGATTGAAGAATTTGAAATAGATTTTACTGTGTGTATAGCATCCCCTAACAAATCTCTACTTAAAGTCGTTATTTCACTACTTGTTAAATCATCTTTTAATAATGCAAATACCCCGGTATCATTTAGTTTTTTATCATACTCACTCTGAATAATAAAGTTTACTTCGATATTGTCGATATGTACTTTGGTCTTTAGTTGTTTTAAAAATGGACTTTTAGCTATTGCAATATTATCCATTAATTGATTTTCTATTGGTGTATATAGATTATGTATTATCCCAAGTGCAGTATAACAATTTAGAGGTGAATTTGTGATAACTTTTATTGAGAATAAATCAGATAAAGCATGTTCTTCTAGTAAAAGGCAATAAGATCTGTATAAAGGTTCTTTACCCCAATCCAAACCGATAATTAGAGAACCCCCTACCCTTTGTATTTCAGCAGAGCAATTTAAAAAAAGATCCGCAAATTTAGCCGCGTACTTGTTTATTAACTTTTGAACTGTATTTGACTTTGGTGGGTTCAAATAACTGAATGATAATGCCTCCAACTCCTCTTGAATTCTGTATAACCCTAGTCGCTCAGCAAGTGGAGCAAAAAAGATGATTGTTTCATTTGCATATGGAATTTTCTTTTCAACTTTTTTTACTGAAAGAGTCCTCATATTATGCAATCGATCCGCAATCTTAATTACAGCAACTCTAATATCAATAATGGAAGCAGTCAGCAATTTTTCTGTATTGATGGCACTGTATTCTTCTTTTTCGAGTAAACCTTTCTCTACTTTGGTTAATCCCTCTACGATTGTAGCCACTTGTTTACCAAATTTAAGTTGTATTTCACGAATAGTTATATCCGTATCTTCCACTACGTCATGAAGTAATGCTGAAATTAATGAGGTTATATCCGCCTTATATTCTAACAGTATTTCGCAAACCGCTACCGGATGGGTAATAAACGGCTCTCCTGTAGCCCTTTTTTGTCCATGATGTGCATCATCTGCAAAAGTAATAACTTTTTCTAAAAGTTTTATATCACTTCGCGAAAGATAATCGCTCATCTGAATTAAACGCACTTTTAAATCATCTATCATGGAATCACCCCGTTTTTAGATAATTATAACATTAAGGGTTAATTTTCCAACAAAAGTAATGGTATTTGGACGTTTTTTATAATAGCTCTTTTTATATAGATTGTTGCTTCTTAAAATAGCTGATTAGGGTTTATCATGCTGTAGCAAAGAGGAGTTTAATATTTATAGATGCGCTATGCAGAAATCAGTCATACCGGTATTCTTGAAACTAATTGTCAGTTACTTCCTACCTTCAAAAAGTGATTTTACTGAAGCGAAGGGACATGGGAATATTTCTATAATTGGTCGACTATACAACTAAAAAAGTTTGTATAATCAAACTAAACAGCCCATATCTTCTATATGAGAGGATGATCATTCTGAAAAGCATAGTAGAAAATGTAAGACTGTTAGAAAACATATATGAAATATCTATAGCAATTCTACTCTTATGTTCAATTTTTTCTGTACGTCTTCTGAAAAAAATAAAACGAGAAAGAAAACTTTCTTCTTTTGAATTTGCAATGTATATAATAATTCGAATAGCAATTTTTTTATGGTTAGCCAGTTTTCTACTTATTGAATATGGAACATATTTAGTTTAATCCCTTTTGACTTACTAAAATAACGATTTTGAGAAAACAACCTTTTTAAACAAAAAATTGCAAAGAAACATATGATTTTATGGGTTTTTTCACACCGTGTAAATAATCCTATCTTCTATAGGGTGCAAGTATCCCGTAGATCAAATGAATTCATTTAGAACCGCTTTCCCTGCTGGTCGTCTATAAGGAGGTTAACTTAAACAAACGGATTATATAACATCTATCCGTTAATTTTTAAAATAATTTCATAAAACTAAATCATTGAACCCAAACACACTTTCAATATTGACATAGAATGAACTATTAGATGTATGGGAGGTGTACAGTATGGGCAATGAAAACGGAGGATACGAAGGCGGTCGTAATAATGGATCAGGCTTTGCATTACTTATCGTTCTGTTTATTCTTTTAATTATTATTGGTGCAAGTTTCATGAACTACGGTGGTGGTTACGGTGGCGGTGGCTACTGTTAAGGTAGCTATGATTGACACTGTTGGATAAAAATCGCTATCCACCAAAAAGACAGGTTTTTGTAACCTGTCTTTTTCTATTGTTTAAAAATGAACTTACTACAATAGAATTCAAACAAAGAAAGTACATAAATGACAGTTATTAGGTTGAGTTTACACTTTTCCCATTAAGGGTAAAGAATTATTGAGCACATTAATTCAAGGAGGAATTGGCATGCAAAACAACTTAAATCAAAAGATAGTAGTTGTCTATGGTACACAGGCCGTATTAAATAAAATTGAAGAATTACGATCAGGTGGTATTATAAGCAACGATATTCACATTTTCACTAAGGATAGAAGCAAATTTGCGAATTTGAAATGGGATTCGGACATTAAAAGACATCCTACTGGCAATTGGGTTGACCAGTTTAAATCATGGTTTTCTGATGATTCCGCTATAGAGGAAGGTTTAAAAAAATTAAATTTAACTGATGAAGAAAATGTGCATTGCACAAGAATATTAGAAGCTGGCGGAACCCTTTTAGTCACAGGTCAAGATCCTTTTAATGATTTGGGACATTCAGGTCAAATAAACGATGAGAAAGGTGCTGCAACGAAAGACGAACCTATCCATCATGATGAACAAATGATTGATCGTGAGGACTCTTTAGATAGACGTGAGCGAATTGTCGAAATTGAATCGATGCGTCGACTATATTGATATGAATTAAAAGGCACTTTGAATAAACAAAGTACTCAAATAGAAAGACATACTGCTTAATAATTAAAAATACCTTCAAGCTCAGTAAATAATGTTAATACTGTGCATGAAGGTATTTTTTATTTAAATAATTCATTTTAATGAATAATCGATAACCATAAATAAAGACCTAGCAATGTAATAAATAACGTAGGGATTGTCAATATAATACCTGTCTTAAAATATGTACCCCATGAAATTCTGACTCCATTAAGGGATAAAACATGTAACCATAATAATGTTGCTAAAGAGCCGATTGGTGTAATTTTCGGTCCTAAATCAGAACCAATAACATTGGCATAAATCAATGCTTCACGTATAACACCATCAGTAGTAGTATCTGAAATAGCTAGAGCATCAATCATTACTGTAGGTAAATTATTCATTACCGAGGACAAAATCGCTGCTAAGAAACCCATACCCATTGTGGCAGCAAATAATCCTTGGTTTGCCGACCATTGAATGACATCAGTCAAAACATTTGTTAAACCAACATTTTTTAAACCGTAAACAACTACGTACATACCAATTGAGAAGAAAACGATGTTCCATGGTGCCCCTTTAATAACTGTTCCAGTATTAACGGCATTACTTCTTCTAGCCATTATAAGAAAGAACATTGCAACAAGGATTGCAATAAATGATACTGGAATACCAATAGCTTCACTTGAAAAGTATCCAATTAGCAATATTCCTAATACGAACCATGATAAACGAAACATTGTGACATCCCGAATTGCATCAACAGGTTTCTTTAATACTGATGGGTTATAATTCTTCGGAATGACTTTACGGAATAATAAAAACAATACTAATATACTTGCAACAAGTGCAAAGAAATTAGGGACAATCATTCGGGATGCATACTCGGAGAAACTAATATTGAAAAAGTCCGCCGAAACTATATTTACCAAATTACTTACGACTAAAGGCAAAGAGGTCGTATCAGCAATAAATCCGCTTGCTATTATAAAAGGAAATATCTTTTTACCTTCAAACTGTAGGTTTCGAACCATAGCCAATACAATAGGGGTTAATATAAGGGCTGCACCATCATTTGCAAAAAATGCAGCTACTAATGCTCCTAGAATTGTGACATAGATAAACATTCTAAGACCATTTCCTTTTGCTGCCCTAGCCATATGAAGTGCAGACCATTCAAAGAAACCTATTTCATCTAATATGAGAGAAATAATGATAATTGCTATAAAGGTTAACGTCGCATTCCAAACGATCGATGTAACATCTAATACATCAGTAAAATCCACTACTCCTAAAATTAATGCAATGATGGCTCCACCACATGCAGACCACCCTATAGACAAACCTTTCGGCTGCCAAATAACTAGTATTAATGTTAGTAAAAAAATCAATGACGCTATTATTGCCAATTTCTATATCCTACTTTCAATTTTCAACAAGAAATTCAAGAGCTGTATTTCTAATTGTAATAATTTATTTTCCTGACTATAAATGTAGTCTATCAGGCTATACACAAATGGATTAGACAAGTTTATGCTTCATAATCCGCTTCTTACTTCTTTAACTATATCAACATATTTTAATAAGTGAAAGAGCCTTGTTTTGATAAAACTAACAAAACAGGCTCTTTCTTATTTTTAATATTATTTTGTACTATTTAATCGGATTTTCGCATTTTTTAACATCCCAAAAGCTAGACCCATCATTAAACCAATACCTGTGATAATAAAGAATAATAAACCAATACTTTCTTTTAACACAACCATTTGCAATATAACCCCTATTAGTGCACCTAACGTTAAACCGATGAACATAAACGCTGCGTAATATAATCCAATTGCTTCCTCTATATTTGGTTCAAGATATTGCATCCATTTCGCATTTTTATCTAGCATAGGATTGTCTGGGTTTTCAACTGCAAACGATGCCTTAGCCTTTTCAAATGCATCTGCTTCAGAAATACCTTCTTCTAACATCAAATCTTGAATATAGTCGTCCATATAGCTCATTAATTCTTCTTGAGCTTCTTTATTCTTATGTGAAGACCATTTAAATTTAGCAGCCGTCTTCTTCGCCTCCCCTAATGTTTGATTCGCTTGAATCGCAAGTTCTTCAAAGTATGTAAGCTCATTACTGTCACTTACACTTAGTTTAGTATTCTGCTTCACGAATTGATTGATTTTATTTTTTGTTTCTTTACTTAATGTCATGTTACTCGACTCCTTTCAAAAATTGATCCATTAACTGTTTCATGAAAAGCCATTCCGTCTTTTTATGGCTTAAATACTCTTTTCCTGTATTCGTGAGATGATAGTACTTTCTCCTGGCAGCTGCACTTCCTTCTTGCCAATAGCTCGTAACATAGCCATTTTTCTCTAGACGCTTAAATGATAAATACAAAGTTCCCTCTTTTATTTCGAATGAATTTTTACTTTGCTTTTTAACTTCTTTACTCAGATCATAGCCATACATATCATCATGATAAAGCAAGCTTAATATGATTGTGTCTATATAACCTCGTAGTATCTCCTTATCAATTTCCACGTAATTCTCTCCTTCAACCATACATTGCTTTGTTAGGTATAAACAGATTATAAAACAGTTATACCCTATAAAGCAATGTATAATTTAAAGTAAGGTACAAATAGGTCTTACTTTTATGAATGAATCCAATACCATTAATCGTTTAATAGGCAAAAAAACGTTTATAAAACGTTCATTTACGCGTTTTTTTATGTAAAGTAGATAGTTCTCAAATTAAAGGGATTTTAGCATTTTTCTAGAAGTTTAAAATATACTGGCACTAATGTGAGGAGTGAGGGAATTATCTTTAATCTAAAAAGGAGTTTACCTTATATAGTGGCTGTAATTATTACGATGATTTATTATTTCGTTTTTCTATTTTTGTATCTTTCAGATGTAATCAGTGGAGTTTCTTTTCTTGTTATTTTATTACTAAGCTTAATTATTTTATCGACTGTCCTTATTGTGTATTGGAATAAACGTGCTATTAAACGAAAAGTCATGTTAATTACATCATTGATGGCCCTACTATTTTGTTACGAAATGCCTCTACTATTTTATGATGCTAACACTCACGCTGTATATAGATATATAGATCCTTTAGAAATATACAAAGGTTCAGGAATCTATTTATTAGGAGTAAATAGAGTTGATTTCCAATTCACTGAAAACAAAAAAGCTGTTATAGACCTTTTAAACAAGCAAAAAATGGACTATCTAGATATTACTAAAATCACCAATTCGGATCGTTATGGGAGCAAGAATAGGCAATTATTGAAATGGTTCCATCTTGGGAAAAGTGACGTAGATCAAATGAGAGATAACGTGAAACAATTTTTAGTAAAGGAAGATGGACGAATTAACGAATTTTTAAATAGCGAAACTATTGAGGGAAGTAGTGCTGGGTTAGGTTTAACGTTGACTGGACTTATAATGAGAGGCGATTTGCAAAATGATTTGAAGATTGCTGTTACGGGGGCAATAAGCGAAACGGGAGACGTATTACCTATTGGAATTTTAAAAGAAAAAATGAAAATTGCTGAGAAAGCAGGGTTTTCGTTGATGATTATCCCAAGTGCAAATAGAAAAGAAGCTAAGCAAATACAAAAGAAACTAAACGTAAACATAAAAATTATTGATGTCGCACAAATAGATGAAGCGGTTCTGCTGATTAATGAATTAAACGGTAAAAGTAAATGAACAATATAAATAAGACACCGTACATTGATACTTTTAAACAATGTATGGTGCCTTATATGTAACTACAATAATTATGCTGAGAAAGCTTCAAATGAATATCTAATTTTCATTTATGTAACGATGCAGCCTATGGTTGATTGTCTAATAAAAACCAATTTAATAGGGGTAAAACTACTATCAAAATTAATATGATCATTATCCAAATTACAGTATTTCTTTTCATTCCATTATCACCTCTTAAATATTTAAACTAATAAATCAATTAATTAATTTGTAACTATTCTATTACTATCCTATCTATAAACTATATAATATTTACTTAATAATACAATTAAGATACGATAAATAAAATTATGTAATTAGAAAGAAGGTGCCAAATGGAAGTTATCGGGATTGTAATTATTTGTGCAGTTTTTGCTGTATTTGAAGCTGTAAGAAGATTAAATAATAATGTTCTAGAGCAAACAGAAGAAATTAAAAAATTACGTGATGAGCTAAAAGAATATAATAAACAGCTATAAACCAGATTTAGATTTCTTTTATGCGAAGTTTCCTTCTTTATCTTATTTACTTTGAATACCCAATAGTAACTTAAGGGAGTTTCGCTTCTTTTTCATCTTCTTTAAACCTTCTTTGGAATCCATGATTACTACCGTTTTAAATAACCAAATTCGAAGATAAAACGATTCAAAAATAATCGGTCCTTTTATCCCCCGTTCCTCAAATTCAGAACCTTCCTCTAATTCCGTCTCTGTTCTAACAATCCATGTATTGCCAATTCCTATTTCAATAAATTTCATTTTTGATCACCGCTTCGCTTTTGTTTATCACTTAATGTAAATGTTATTTATAGTCTTACTATCGTACAAAAAATAGATTGGTAAAATTAATAGTAACATTTCAAAATTAAAAATTGAATTCACAAAATGACAAAAACCACTAAAATCTACTTTGATTTTCCTTTATCAGTCCAAAAATGAGTGTTTTATGCAATGAAAATTCAATAAGAAAACACTCTTTAAAGCCTTATATATCAATGGTTAACAAGTTTTTAAATACTAATTCTATTTGCTGTGAGCGTTCGCGAAAAATAGATTTGTGTATCTTTGTGTTCTAAAACGCTATATTGAATTCAATCTTTCTACTACATTAAGTAATTTATTTATAGATTATTTTGAATATATTATATCCTTTTCATATTACACTATTTTCAGTTGCCTAATTCTACAAAACGTCCGTTCATTTTTGAATTATTAAATTTCTACATTCTCTAAACTCTAAATGCCTAGGTTCTACACCTATAAATTAGTAACATCCCTCACTTTCTTTCATTCCTTTTAAAATAAAAATACCTACATTAATTATTTGACAATTTTTTTCTGTTCTGTTACGATAATTTTCAATAAAAGCATACAAATTCGTTGATGAGAAAGAGTAGCGTTACATCTTATTCCCTAGAGAGCTGACAGATCGGTGCAAGTCAGTGTTTAAGTGTAATGTGAAGATCCTCTCTGAGAAGATAGTCTGAAGATTTAGTAGGTCTATCCGGGTGTCCGCCGTTAAAAGGAACACGTATGATTGTACGTTGCTGAGTGCTATTGAGCGGTTTTCAATAGAATTAGGGTGGTATCGCGGTTAACCCCGTCCCTTACTTGGGACGGGGTTTTTTGTATGTTTTTATATAATTTAGTATTGGAGCGATATCAATGAATTCGAATGAAATTAAAGAAAATACAGTACAGCGTGAACAACGCATTCGTAACATGTGGACAGAAAAAGATACTTTTCAAGCTTCTGTTGATGCAAGAGAAGGACGCACACCGTTTGTTTTTTACGAAGGTCCACCAACTGCAAACGGGCTACCCCATGTAGGCCATGCATTTGGCAGAACGATTAAAGATGTTGTGGCACGTTATAAAACGATGCAAGGATTCCAAGTAGAAAGAAAAGCAGGCTGGGATACACACGGTCTTCCTGTAGAACTTGGTGTTGAAAAGCAACTAGGTATTTCAGGTAAACAAGAGATTGAACGGTATGGTATTGAGCCATTTATCAACAAATGTAAGGAAAGTGTCTTCACTTACGAGAAGAAATGGCGTTCGTTTACTGAAGAATTAGGTTATTGGGTTGATATGGATGATCCTTATATGACATTAAGCAATGACTATATCGAAAGTGTATGGAACATCTTGAGTAAAGTGCATAAAGACAATTTGTTATATAAAGGACATCGTGTATCACCTTACTGCCCTAGCTGCCAAACATCATTAAGTTCTCATGAGGTCGCACAAGGTTATAAAGATGTGAAAGATTTATCTGCTACTGTGAAATTTAAATTAGCTGATAAAGAAAATGAATTCTTCTTAGGTTGGACGACAACACCTTGGACTTTACCTGCTAATGTAGCACTTGCTATGAATTCAGAGCTAACGTATGTAAGGGTTCAAAAAGGATCAGAGATCTTTATTGTCGCTAAATCATTAGCTGAAAAAGTAATGGGTGGAGATGTTGAAGTTCTAAGTGAGCACAAAGGACATGAATTTGAAGGCGTATGTTATTTACCTCCATTCAATTATGTAACTGTCGAAAAAGGACATATCGTTGTATTAGCTGAATACGTAACGGAGAGCAGTGGTACCGGTATCGTTCATATCGCACCAGCTTACGGTGAAGATGACTATAAAACTATTCAACAAAATGGCTTATCTTTTGTGAATGTGGTTGACTTGCAAGGTCGTTACACAGCAGAGGTAGTTGATCTTGAAGGCAAATTTGTGAAAGACTGTGACGTAGATATTATTAAAATGCTGTCTGAAAAAGGTCTACTCTTTAGCAAAGAAAAGTATGAGCATAGCTACCCACACTGCTGGCGTTGTGATTCACCACTTCTTTACTATGCTACAGATAGCTGGTTTATCAATATGTCGTCACTAAAAGACCAAATGCTTGCGAATAACGAAACCATCACTTGGTATCCTGAGCACATCAAAAACGGACGTTTCGGAAACTTCCTTGAAAACCTTGTAGATTGGAATATTAGCCGAAACCGCTACTGGGGTACTCCATTAAATGTATGGATCTGTGATGATTGTGGCTATGAAGTAGCACCTGGTAGCATTGATGAATTAAAAGAAATCGCTACAACTAATTTGGATGATGGTATAGAGCTTCACAAACCATATATTGATGATGTCCAATGCGCTTGCCCTAAATGTCATGGCCAGATGGAAAGAACGCCAGAAGTTATTGACGTTTGGTTTGACAGCGGTTCAATGCCATTTGCACAACATCACTATCCATTTGATAACAAAGAGAAATTTAATAAACAATTCCCTGCAGATGTCATCATTGAAGGAATTGACCAAACACGTGGCTTCTTCTATAGCCTATTAGCAGTCTCTACACTATTCACTGGTCAGGCACCATATAAGAACGTCTTATCATTAGGTCATGTATTAGATGAGAACGGTCAGAAAATGTCGAAGAGTAAAGGTAACGCTCTAGATCCAGTTGAATTGATTCAAGAATATGGTGCTGATGCTCTACGTTGGGCATTCTTGATCGATAGTTCGCCTTGGAATCCTAAACGATTCTCGAAAAAGACTGTGCAAGATGCAAAATCAAAACTAGTTGATACATTAGATAATACGTATAAATTTTATGCGATGTATGCGAAAATTGATGGTTTTGAATACGATGCAAATCAAACAGGCAAGAAAACAATCTTAGATCAATGGATGCTATCTCGTTTGCATAATACAGTCAAAGTTGTAGCAGAGTATATGGATGAGTTCCAATTTACAGCTGCAACAAGAGAGATTGCAGCGTTAGTTGATGAAGTGAGTAATTGGTATGTAAGACGTTCTAGAAATCGTTTCTGGGCTTCTGGTCTATCAGAAGACAAAAAAGCAGCATACTCTACCCTATTTGAGACTTTAAGTACAATTAGCCGCTTACTAGCACCTTTTGTACCTTATATCGCAGAGGACATTCATTTAAAACTACACGACAATAGCGTACACCTACAAGACTATCCAAAAGCGGATGAAGCAGTTATTAATCCGGAATTAGAAAAAGATATGGCAACCATCTTGAAAATAGTGGAATTTGGAAGAAGTATTCGTAATAGTACTTCATTAAAAACAAAGCAGCCGCTTCAACAAATCATCGTTTGGCAAAATGAAGACGCTAATTCATTAGATGCTTATACAAATATTATAAAAGATGAATTAAACGTCAAAACAGTTACATTTGCTAATGATATCTCGAAATATGAATCAGCTAACTTCAAATTGAATTTCAAAACGGCTGGTGCTACATTTGGTAAAGCGGTCAACTCAGTTAAGCAATATGTAGAAAATATGACGGAAGAAGAGAAACAAACAATTCTTTCTCAAGGTGAAGCACAGATTAATGTAAATGAAGACAGCTATACTTTAAAATCTGAGCATATCCTTGTAGAATCAGCTGTAACACCTGGTTTTGAGCTAGCTGGTGATCAACAATTAAAAGTATTGCTAGATGTACAATTAACGCCAGTATTAATTGAAGAAGGACAAATAAGAGAGCTTATTCGTACAATTCAAGACACAAGAAAGAAATTAGATCTACCAGTCGAGATGTATGTTTCTCTTAACATTGTTGCAAGTACTGAAGTAAAAGAAATGATCCTTCGTTTTGAAGATTTAATGAGAGAAAATTTACTTGTAAATGACATCACGTTTAATGCATTAGAAGATAATGAGCAACCTATTGATGTGCAATTAGGTGCAGAACTTGTGAAAGTTGCAATGCGTTACTAGTAATGATGTTTTCAATAACAATAATGTAAACATCACTAAAAAGGGGCAGTCCATTAAGTCAATATCGACTTGTGGTCGCCCCTTTTAATTTAAAAATAAAGTATATACTTATTTTCTAGGAAACAAAATTATTAAATTTAAGTAAAGATAGATTATTGAATTTCACGAGACTTGATTGCTCTTAAAAAAACAGCTTTTACGCAAATTGAATAGACTATGATAATTAATGACCAAATCAAATTCCCTAAAAAAGGTTGTATGTTTTGAGAGGTCATTAAGGTTATACTTAACAATCCAAAAAAGATGGAGTAAACAATCATTGACCAAAATCCCCATTTTTTCAAATTCGCATATCCATAGACCATAACAAAGGTTGCCAATGCAAGTATTATCCTCACTAATCGCTCAGGCCCATTTGGGATTCCGAACCTTTCAGCAATTCCTATACCGTTCGGTTCATGATGATAAAATATCGAAGTGAGAAGTAAAACAACCGCTCCAAAAATATAGAAAAAACTAATCAATGTAACTCCAATTGGTCTTTCCACGCTCGACTCCTCCTTTTTAAAAGAGAGTAGCTAATAATGCTTATTATTAGCATTTAATTTCTATCAACTTTCCTTGGCTATACAATATGAGATTTTTCTTTTTACTGTAACCCTTCAATAATATGTACATATCTTCGTATTCATATACTATGATTCTGGTATATAAACTATGTCGTTGTCCTATTTGATAGTTTAGGTAGATCAATCGCAATTAACTAACTCTTCCCTATTTTATTCATGTAACTACATAACCAATTCAGATTAACTAGACTTTAGAAAAAGGGCCAACAACAAATAAATTAATTATTGGCTCTTATTAAAGTTTTATTCTTCCTTATTCATAAATATTAATAATTGTAACTTTTTCACGAGTCATTGCTTCTATACTCCGTTTTATACCTTGTGTTCCCATACCTGAACCTTTGATTCCTATGAATGGGAAGTGGTCAGGTCCACGTTCTGTTCTTCCATTTATCTGGACAGAACCTGCTTCAATTTGAGGTGCTATAGTAAATGCCTTATTTACGTCTTTTGTAAACACACTTGCTTGTAAACCAAATTTTGATGCATTAGCTATTGTAATGGCTTCATTATCTGATCTCACTCGAATAATCGGAAGTACGGGGCCAAATGGTTCTTCCCAAGCAATTCTCATATCTGTTGTCACATTGTCTAGTAAGGTTGGGAAAATGAGATTCCCTTCACGTTTATTTCCCGTAACTAATGTGGCTTCTTTTTCTAAAGCATCATCAATTAAACCTTGGACAAAGTCTGCAGATTTATCATCGATTAACGGTACAATAATATTATTGTCTTCAGGAGACCCTACAGTTAAGGCTTCTATTTCTTCTTTTAATAAAGATACTAATTCATCAGCAACAGTTTCGTTTACTAGGACACGTTTAATTGCTGTACAACGTTGCCCTGAATATGAATATGCTCCTGAAATTATTTGTTTCGAAGTAAACGCTAGATCAGCATCTTCACGAACGATAGCTGGGTCTTTTCCTCCAAGCTCCATTACAAGAGGTATCATATTTGAAATTTTTGCAATATGTTGTCCTGTAACTGTTCCTCCAGTGAACGAGATCATATCGATATCAGGATGCTCAACAAGGTAGTCACCTATTACAGATCCTCGTCCAGTTACTAGGTTAAGAACGCCTTTAGGTAAGCCTGCTTTGTGAAGAGCTTCAATCATTTTCACACCACTAATTGCACCTTGAGTGGCTGGTTTGAAAATAACAGCATTTCCAACTATTAGAGAGGGGGCAATTTTTGCAGCTGATAAGTTCACGGGATAGTTAAATGGTGAAATGGCAAGAATGACTCCGAGTGGGACACGATGAGTCATCGCAATTTTAGAGCGATTTCCACCCGGAAAATTTTCACCCAACATACTTTCCCCTTGCATATGTGTTGCTTCTTCTATTGTGTATTGAATAAAATCTGCAGTTCGTTCCACTTCCTTTACAGCATCATTAAATGTTTTCCCCACTTCTTCCATAATAGATTGAGCAATTTCGTTTTTCATTGCAAGTAATTCATCTACCCATCTATATAGATATTCTCCACGAGCGCGTACAGAAAGTTGTGCCCATTCTTTTTGGGCTAGTTTTGCACCATTTATTGCTTCATCTACTTCATCCTGAGAAATAGCTTGAACGTTGCCTATTTCCTCACGTAAATAAGGTGACAAAATGCTTATACTTTCTTTTGATCGACTTTCACGCCATTCTCCATTTATATAAAATTGATAATTTTTAGCCATGATGTCTCCTCCAATAATCCGATGTTTTACTATTATTTACTTGATTTCAGTTGTCATACTTATTTTTCCGTCATTTAACCCCTCAATATGCTTTTTTATTAAATAAGAAAAAAACACCGTACCTTGATATTAGATAATATCAAAGTACGGTGTTTTCTTCTTAAAGTTCATTCACTTTATACTGTTCATGCAATATCAAAGTTCTTAATTTCATAAATTCCACCTATAAATCCAATCAAACCACCAATAGTAAATAAGACGGCTGGAATTACGGATGCACTTGCTGTTATTAAACTATACACCCCAAAAACACATAAAATCAGGCAACTAAATAAACTAATCATTACTCTGACCCTTTTGTTGATGAATATCCCCTCCAAAATAATCTATACCTTATATTCTTATAATTCTCGAATTATTCATAAATTCCTTTTGATTATTTTAAAATCATTTAAACTTGCAAGTCCTTATTGGAGAAGAACTAAGAAGACAGATGACTTTGTCTCCAATGGATATGAATATCAAAGATGATGACAATTATTATATGCTGAACTTCTACATGTTGATGCGGTTTATTGCCCGTCCACAGTACTAACTTTACTTATTTAATTAATCTCAAAATTTCTTTAAAGAGAACTGCTTCAGGACAACCTATGCATCCTTAGCAAAGAAAAAAACCGATTTCATCATTTCAATGTTAGTCTAGCTTATGTTATCAATATATCTAAAGTAATAAATGATACAGGGTGATACATTGGTGTTAAATAAATTATGTATCACCCTTATATTTCTTATTCACTAAACATGATCGTAATTTTGAAAAGTTGATTTACTATTTATTAGAAGGAGATTGACAACCGTAAGAGTATGCGAGACAAAGAAAACCACACTTCTCAAGGATTGGTCTACTCATTGGACTGGCATCAACAGTAAGGAATGGATGCCCTTTTTCAAATGCCTTTTTTGCCCGAGCAGCTAGAAGCGTTGTGTAGTATCCTTTTCCTCTATACATAGGTAGCGTCGAACCTCCCCATAAGCTTACAAACGAGGAGTTGGCCTCTAAGTACATCCATGCGGCACTGACGAGCTTATCATCCTCATATATCCCATATAGATGTAAGGCTTCAGGATTATTTTGTTTATCTCTCCAAAGTCGTTTCCCCAGCTCAGCATGTGGTTCATTCCAAATGGCATCTTCTAGATCAACGATATCTTGAATACCTTTTTCATCTGTTATTTCCTTGAAACCGAAATGTTGATTATGTATTAGCAAGTGGTGCTGTTCATCTAGTTTCATCACCATAAGAGCTTCTGCTTCATCTACGCTAAAACCTTCTTGTTTAAGAATATCTTTCAGACTATCAGGTTTATCATAGCTATATACCTTCCACTCAAAATCTTGTCCTAGGTTATTAAAATAGTTTAACTCCTGCTTTATGATTGTTCTTGCATTATCTTCATTTACATTAGATGAGACTATGAACCCGGATTCACCATATTGTGAAATGTGTCGTACTACATGCTCTGTTTCTTCTCTTAGATAACTTTGTGTTTGAGCTTCTTGTCTAAGTTCTTTGTGGAATAGTGATATTAGTTCGTTGTTATTCATGATCGCGCGCTCCTTTCTCTAACTATGTAAGATACTCTTCAGTCAAATGAACATCCAAGTACCTAGCCATCCCTGTTTTGAGCTTTTTAAAGCCGCATTTTTTGTAAAATTCTTCATTTCCTAAAGTTGAAATCATATGAATACAGGAAATACTTTTTAATTGTACTAATAGCTCAACTACAATCATTTTCGCAATACCTTGGCCTTGGAAATCTGGGTGTACAATCACATCATAAATAGCTGCATTAAATACACCATCTGAAATAGCTCTTGCAAATCCGACAAGTTCGCCGTTAATAAATGCAAAGACGGTATGATTACTCGATGAAAATATTTGTTCAATAACTTTTTCGCTATGCTTTTTCCATCCAACAGATTGATAGATTTCTTTCATTCTAGCAATATTATTCATTTGAAAATCATCGCTAAGTGTAACCATCATGCATAGCCCCCTTGTATATTTGTATGTACCGCGTTATGAATATTAAATATTGCATTAGAATAATTATAACAAATTTATCCATATGAATATATTATTGAGTAATCTTTATAAAGAATTCATTTACGATAGGCTCAGTATGATTAATAATCTCCATATCCCATTTAGAACTAAACCACATAAAAACAGAAGCCTAATCACTTCGATTAGGCTTTTGCACTTCATTGTATTTCTTCAATTGTTTTTACAATTTTCTCTGTATTAGCAGCAAATATATTATTGATAAATAATACTTCTTTTACTTCTTTTTCATTAACTAATTTTTTTAAACTACTATTGTAATATCTAGAATCTACTACATATATTTCGTCATAATGAGGTATTAAGAATGGTACAAAAGCATTTCCATAAGACTCTTTCACAACGACTAGTTTCTTCCCATTATTACTATCATTATTTTGAATTTTAATCATTGGAAAATCTCCATGTAAAAATAGAGAGTAAGCATTTACACCATCTACATAATCAGCATATAACGTTGAAGAAACTGGTGTATCTTCCTTCCCTTTTTCATATCGAAATACATCGTAATCAACTGGAATCTTGTAATAATCAACAACATCTGCATTTTCTTTTAACTTAGTATCCTGAGTTTGCGTATATAGAGTACCTAAGAAATCTTTCTTAGAATATTTTTTGAATTCATTTAATGATTTAGCTTGAAAACCTGCTTCTTTTGCAAATTGTTCATAAGCATAATAAGCACCTAATGATGTCCAATGATGATCCGTATTAAAATATATATACTCGTTTTTATGTTTTTCTAATGCTTTATAAGCATCTACAGTCTTAACTTTACTATCAAGATTGTCATAAATTTTATCAATCACGGGTTTTTGCGACTTGGACATATTTTGATATTTTTGTGGCAGTGCAAACTCTACACTCGATGGAACAACCATATTATACACTTCAACTTGATCTCCTAAAGCTTGTTTCGTACTTGATACGGCATTGGTATATCGCTCAGCGTTACCTTCATTTCCATAGAAAATTTCTACTGCTCTATCACCAAGTGTAATAATAGAACCCGATTTCTCCGCAGTTGTATTCTTTAAAACTTCTTCCTGTTTTCCTCCCTTAATAGAACTTACACTTTCTTTTTCTAAATCTGTAGAAGCACACCCTGCAATTAGTAAGGTCGCAATTGTAGAAATTATCATATTTTTATTCATAGTAGTTAACTCTCCTTATATTTACTTCTGTATATTGTATATTTGTATCTCCTCTGTTCCTGATCGTATTCCTTTTGCATTGTTATAGAATGAATTCAATGCAATAAACTGTTCACGAAACGGAAATGTATCATTCACATATAAATCTACCTGTTTGGAATAACTTTTATTTAGAAAGTTTTCCGTTGAAAAGGTAGGACGTGTTGTTAATTGTCGTTTTTCATTTTCAGAAATGTGGTCTTTTGGTAATAGAATGAATAATGTAAAACCCACTATCACAATTCCAATCATACAACCGATATGAATTATCTCGAATATATTACCTTTTTTCATTCATAACTCTCCTTAAAATCTAAAATAAAGAAAGGGATTATAACTTTCGCTAACCAGAATTGCTGTACATATGATTAGAATCATAACATTTACGATAATCAGGCAACTTTTATACATTGCACCTTTAAAAACTTTTTTCCCAATGACTTTGATTAGTGGTGTACATAATAAAATAGCAATTACTATCCAGAAAATATTATTCATTACAATAATATTTAACTCAGTACTAGCGAAGCTTTGATTAGCAAAACCAAAGAGAACTTTTAAATAAGCGAAAGCTTCATTCAGATTCGTAAAGTAGAAGAAGGTCCAGCCTATAATTACAACCACTAGTAAATAGCAGTGCGAAACAATACTTGGCAGTTTCTCTAAAATTCTACCTAGTATTTTTTTCTCTAAGTAAATTAAAATCCCAAAATACATTCCCCAAACAATAAAATTCCAGCTAGCTCCATGCCAAATTCCAGTTAGAAACCAGACAATCATTAAGTTTATAAATTCATTCTTTCGATTTCCGCCAAGTGGGATGTACACATAGTCTCGAAAGAAGCTACCTAAAGATATATGCCATCGTCTCCAAAATTCTGTAGCAGATCGTGAAACATAGGGATAGTTGAAATTCTCTTTATATTCGAAGCCAAATATTTTCCCTAATCCTATAGCCATATCTGAGTATCCAGAAAAATCAAAGTAAATTTGCAGCGTAAACATCACAATACCAAACCATGCTTCTGTAACAGTTAAGCTTTCTGAAGAACGCTCCATAAACATCGTGGCAAAATTACCAGCTGTATTAGCTAACAATACTTTTTTTCCTAATCCAATTATGAATCGATTCACACCATCACTGATTTGGCTAATATTTGTAGTTCGATTCTCTATCTGTATAGCAATATCCGAATATCTAACGATTGGTCCTGCCACTAGCTGTGGAAATAAAGACACATACAAAAGGAAAGTTGAGAACTTTCTTTGTGCCTGTACCTTTCCTCGATACACATCTACTGTATAAGAGATTGTTTGAAAGGTATAAAAAGATATACCAATTGGTAATGTAACATCGGGTATTTGGAATGACGTATTAAATATAAGATTGACATTTTCATAAATAAAAGCACTATATTTAAATGCAATTAACAAAGAAAGATTTAATATAATAGAAGAAACGACACCATATTTAGCCCATTTCGTTCCATGAAGTCTTTCAATATACAATCCATGACAATAATCAATACTACTACTAAAAAGTAATAGGACAATCCATATTGGCTCACCCCAAGCATAAAAACATAATGAGGTTACTAACAAAAGAATGTTTCTAAACTTTCTATTTTTCACCGAGTAATACAGTATTATGGTGATTGGTAGAAACAAATAAATGAACAAAAGACTTGAAAAAACCATCGTATCCTCCTTTCGTTTACATAGTAATAATGGTTTGTGACATCAATGTTACAAGCTAGTGATGCTCATAAAAAAAGAACCCTACTGATTGATAGGGTTCTTTTGAATACAAATATTGAGTTGTAAGTGGATTGTAATGGTGTCTTCTTCGATTTTTTCTCGTAACCTTCATAGAAATGATTTATAAAATATTTCCGATAAACACATCCATTTAATTATATCCAAAAATTGACTGTTGAATTTAATCAATGGTAATATAAAAAATTAGAATAGAATTACATATTAATTTATTAAAATACTTAAGCAAAGGAAGTACATCAAATGATTGATAATAGTGATTTCCCTAATACAAAACTCGACATTAGCCGCAGTGATCTACATGCAGATTGTGAAAATTGCTTTGGTTTATGTTGTGTAGCGCTCCCCTTCGCAGCTTCGGTTGATTTTGCAAATGATAAAGTGGCAGGTAAAGCATGCTCCAATTTGCAATCGGATTTTCGATGTAGCATTCATAATAGTCTGAGACAAGAGGGATTTAAAGGCTGTACGGTTTTTGACTGCTTCGGTGCCGGACAAAAAGTTTCTCAAACTACATTTAAAGGAATTGACTGGCGCGAAAGTACACAAATAGCGCAGAAAATGTTTGATGTCTTCCCAACTATGCATCAACTTCATGAAATGATCTGGTATCTGACTGAAGCTCTGAATTTGAAGGAAGCAAGTCCAATACATAGTGAACTTAGCACTGCACTTCATGAAACGGAACGACTTAGCAAACTTAGTTCCGATGAACTTTTAAAGCTAGATGTACCATCGCACCGAGCAGTAGTAAATGCTTTGCTTTTAAACACTAGTGAACTTGTAAGGAGCAAAGTAATCTCCCAGCATATTGGCTCTAAAAAAAGAAAAACACTTGACCGTCGAGGAGCAGATTTGATGGGGGTAAAGCTTAGAGGTGCGGACTTGAGAGGAGCTAATTTAAGAGGGGCATACCTTATTGGGGCAGACTTACGAGACGCAGACTTACGCATGGCTGACCTTATCGGAGCTGATTTCCGAGATACCGATCTAAGAGGGGCAAATCTAACTGGCAGTATCTTTCTCACACAAGTTCAAGTTAATGCTGCAAAAGGTGATAAACAAACTAAATTACCACAATTGCTTTCACGTCCAACACACTGGAATGTAAGTGAAAAGAGATATAAAAACAAAGAGGTGTTTTGAATGAGTAAAGAATATTTTGAAGTCCCAATACGATGTACAGGGATTGCGACCGTTTTATTAAAGAAGATAGAAGATGAATATAAAGTGTTGCTCTTAAAAAGAAATACTTCTGCTCTACGGAATGTTTGGTGTTATATTGGTGGTAGTATTGAAGAAGGTGAAAAGGCTTGGGAAGCAGCTTTCAGAGAAATAAAAGAAGAAACCGGGATAACAAAACTATTATTATATACATCTAACAAATTTGACCAAATATATTCACCTCAAGAAAATTATATATATGTTGCCCCTGTATTTGTTGGATTTGTGGAAGACCATCAAGATGTAAAATTAAATGTTGAACATAGCGACTATCAATGGTTGTCTTTTGAGGAAGCGATAGAAACAGTCTCTTTACCTGGAAATGATGAAGTTCTTAAGTCTATTGAAAAACATTTTGTACAGAGAAAACCTCCAAAGTTTTTACGTGTTTGAGATTAAAATTTCTCCTAATAGGGATCGTTAGTTGAAGAAAGGACATTACATATAATATATATAATGTCCTTAAATTTATCTGCTTTTTTATTGTTATCTTGATAATATATTCTTTGGAAGTATCTGTGCATAATTATATTAAATATTTTAATAATACCCTCTAAGAACATTTTTGAAGAGCATCGTATTTAAGTTGTTTACTAAACTTAAAAACCAAATTTATATCTCACAGGATGTACCTTCAATCCCTTTCCGATCTACCTCAATCGCGCCCGATTGCTAAACTGTATTAGAATTTGGGATTAGTTCTATTCAATTATGATTACTTCTCCATCCCTTAATGCTTTAAATAGAATTTTATTCTCGATCATAAATTCAATTGCTCGGTCCATATCGTTAGATTCTTTGTGATCTGATTTATAATGGGGGGCAATTACATAATCCAAAATGCATAAACCTTCCCATATAGCTTGATGTTCATTTCCATAAGGTTTCTGCTCAGGTTCATCTACTAAGTGTATGCCTTTTAAAGTTGGTCCAAGGATACAACCACCTGCACTATATCCCCCATATAGAATATCTCTTTTTTCTCTATAGTACTTTTTAATGATTTCATCAAAACCGCTTAATCTCATTGCTTGTGCAAGAACAAAAGTATTGCCACCTCTTACCCAAATAACATCGTATTGATCAAGCTTTTCTTTCAATCCTTCGTGGTTATTGAAGTACATTTTCAAGTCTAAAACATCCACTGTGAAACCTATTCTTTGCAGTTCACTTACGTCTGCAACATCACTTTTATTTTTTCTTTCTAAATCAGTCGCAAAGTCTAGTGCATTATTGATATATGCGACTTTTTTATTCCCATTTTCCGTTAATTCGATTAGTTTCCGTTCTTCATTTCCAATTTTAAAAGATGAAAGATAAAATTTCATATTGTCCCCCTTATTGTATATTTCAATTGCTCTTTTTTTAAGCTTGCCTTTTCGGTTTAATTGCCCGTTTATTGAACACTACTCTTTTTTTGATTATATAATTGTTCAAACCAACATGCCAACATGCCAATATGCCATGACATCAATCGCGCCAGTTGCCACCTTGTCCGTATCCTCGTCAATATGAATCAGTTCGCCATCCTCGGAAACTCTAACCTTCAATCGCAACAGAATTCACAGAGAAACAACTATTGAACCCCCGATGAAGTAGAAAGTCTCCATGTGGCACCCCAATATTCATCGTATTGAATATACCATTTTCCATTTATTTTTACTTCTAACCATGATAACGGCGGTGTAGATAATATCCTAGTTTTATAACCATTCATATCAAATACAATTTGTTGTGCATGTGCATAAGAATCCGAATCACCTTTACGTTTGTAAAAGAAGTGGTATGCCGAGTATACGTCGTATGCATCATCCCATCTTAACATTGGTTGGTCATTTAAAAAATCTCTAGCTTTACTCTCAACCTCAGCTAGTTTCACAATCTGAGAGTAAGGTACTTTATTCTTTCTTAAATCTCTACCCCAACGATCAGCGAAATCCAAACCTTTATAATAGTAATCTCTATTACTCCATTCTGGTGGTACTTTTACCCCTTTTTTAAAGTAATCATCATAAGCTTCGCCATAATAATCTGTATAACCAAAATCAAATGTAGATTTGTAGTTCTTGAAGTAATTATTAACATAAGCCATTGTTTTATCATACTGGTATTGGTTATCAGAACCATACGTATGGCCTTGATATTTAGTCTTGATACGCGATGGGCTTATTGGTGTAGCCTGAGTGATGTCAATAGTCTTTGCACTTGTTGATATAGACACTTTTGTGCCTGTAACTTTGGCCACTAGATCATGAGGGATCATGAATACATCATTGATTGCTTGAGCACTTGTCGATAGCGTTATTTTCTTGCCGTTTACAGTAGCTACTTTAGATCCTTGTTTGATTGTAGAAGTTGTACCATTGCTTTTAATAGTTAACACTTTAGTTTTGCTATTAAAAGTAGTCGTTCCGCCTAAACGTATTATAAAGCTTTTTGCAGGTAATATATGATTAGGGCCTATTCTAATAGAGCTATTATGAAGAGATACAGGTTTACCATTGATGGTCACCTTGTACTTAATTGTCGATGCAACCATCGTGATGTTGCTATGATTATCGGCAGCTGTGGTTTGTTTCGAATTAACCTCAACTGGATTTGTAAAACCAGCCACTAATAACACTCCGCTAAGTAATACAGAGCTTAATACCTTACTTGAACCATTCATATTACTCACTCCCCTTGTTGTTACATATGGTTCATTATAGTGCAATAAAGGGTGATATGGATATGATTTCCGATTTTTTGTTCAAAAGTATCCAAATCATTTATCTCTATTACACCTCTACGTTTATTGTCTAAAAATCTAACATTTACTTTTGATTCCCCATATCCCCTGTCACTGCCCTTTTTTTAAAACTTAATACTTGTACTTTCCTATCACGATGCTATAGTTTTTGCTTGTTTAACGGCTTTACAACCAAAATACTACCAACTACTATCGTATTTTTCACCGTTGATATAACGCTCAACTTTAGCTTTAACAATCACATCATTATCATCTACATATGATTTTATAGAGGTTCCTCTCATGCTAACATTTCCCTTCGATTAACATTTTCCTTTTAGTTACAAAAATAATTTGTGTATTCTTGGTCAATTTCGAAACTATTAGTTTAATTCCCAATATATAATTAAACTATTGTTGCCCTCGATTAAGATTCCTACTTATCAAGGGCTTTTTCATAGTGAAAGACTCTAAATGGTATCTTATTGTTTCACACCCTACCACAAGACCGTAAAAATACATATTGAGTGGACCTTTTGGAATCGGTGCAGAAATGTAAAAATGTAAGCAAGGGGATGAATTCAGTGTTTAACGATTTTAAGCTAACGGAAGGCCGTCCTTTATATATTCAGCTTAAGGAATATTTAAAAAGAATGATCACCAACGGGCATTTGCTTGAGCACCAAAAGCTTCCATCCACCCGTGAACTCAGCTCTTTATTATCCATCAGTCGAAACACCGTTCTAACGGCTTATGCGGATTTGGAGCAAGATGGCCTGATCTATGCGGTAAAAGGAAAAGGAAACTTTGTAAATCAAGTAGAGACTTTCAAATCCCTATCTATCAAGTTAAATTGGACTGAAAAAATCAATGAGCAAACCTTTTTGGCAGAAAAAATGGACCTCATGAAGCATGGGGTGAGCTGGAATAAAGAAATGATCTCATTTACTAGTATCGCACCCGATGAAAAGCTATTTGATGTAGAAAATTTTAAAAAGGCCTTTTTAAATCGGATGTCTATTGAAGGAGACATTGTTCTTAACTATGGCTATGCAAAGGGCTATAAACCACTTATCGAATACCTGCTTCACTACATGGAGAATAAGGGGGTAGACATTAGAAACAAAGATATATTAATTACCAATGGCTTCACGGAAGGTCTGGATCTTCTTTTATCCACTTTAAATAAAAAGAACGGTCGTCTTATTTGTGAAAATCCAACCCATCATTCTGCCCTTAAGCTCTTTCGATTACATGGCTTTGAAATCGATGGAATTGATATGGAGGATGACGGTGTCAATGTTAGGGAGCTAGAAAAATGCTTATCCAAGAAGGAATATGATTTTGCCTATTTCATTCCGTCTTATCATAATCCAACTGGAATCGTAACATCCTCTGAAAAAAGGAAGAAAATCATGGATTTATTTTCGGCCTATCAGCTTCCTATCGTTGAAGATGGATTTAATGAAGAATTACGTTACTCGGGATCACATCAGGCTCCATTGGCTGCCTTTGCTGGACTCGGCAATAATGTCATTTATATCAGTAGCTTTTCTAAGATTCTTTTTCCTGGCTTGCGGGTTGGATGGATTTTAGCAGACAAAGAGTTGATTTATTACTTGGAAAGTATGAAAAGAGCTCGAACGGTTCATACGTCAACTTTAGACCAAGCGGTGTTATATCAATATTTAAATGATGGCTATTTTGAGAAGTATATAAAAAAAGCGAAAGCAGTCTATAAGAAAAAATATGAACTAGCTATCCATTATTGTAAGCAATATATTCCTTGTAAACGGCTAACAGGTGACGGTGGACTTCACCTTTTTATAGAACTAGATAACAACATTGATTCACAAAAGCTTTTAGAAACATGTTACCAAAAGGGAGTTATTTTTTCGCCAGGCAATGTTTTTTACACGGACAGTAGTGGAAAGCATACGTTACGATTAGGATTTTCTAGGCTAAACGAAAGAGAGATTATTCAGGGAATTAAAATCATAGGGGACACCTTAAAAAATAATTTTGGAGGTTAAAAAAATGAGAGTTGGCGTCATTATGGGAGGGGTTTCTTCCGAGAAGCAAGTTTCGCTTATGACAGGTGAAGAAATGATGGTACATTTAGATAAAAATAAATATAAAATTATACCAATCCATATAGAGAAAAAAGAAGATTTAGTGAAAAATGCGAGGAATCTTGACGTTGCGCTACTGGCGCTACATGGCAAGTTCGGTGAGGACGGCACCATTCAAGGTACCCTTGAAACCATGGGAGTTCCCTATACAGGGAGCAGTGTCCTATCCAGCAGCTTATGCATGGATAAGAATATCTCGAAAAAAATCATCAGGTATGAAGGGCTGCAAACACCGGATTGGATTCACCTTATGAACATGGAAGAACTTAATATGGATGAACTAGACGAGATAGGTTACCCAATAGTTGTGAAACCTAATTCAGGTGGTTCGAGTGTAGGAGTAAAAATTGTTTATGACAAAGAAACGGTAAAATCTGCGATTACTGAAGTATTCAAATGGGATTCCGAAGTGATAATCGAAAAGCTTATTACGGGCGAGGAAATCACTTGTTCGATATTGGATGGAAAGCTTTTACCGGTGATTTCCATTCGTCATCAGGGTGAGTTTTTTGATTATACCTCGAAATATAATGATGTGGCTACCATTGAAGAGGTGGTCCAGCTCCCGCCCGAAACACATAATCGTGTCGCTCTCACAGCAATTTCTTGCTATAAATCATTGAAATGTAGCGTCTATGCCCGAATAGACATGATGATTAAAAACGGGGTCCCTTATGTGTTGGAAGTTAATACATTACCCGGGATGACGAAAAACAGTCTGTTGCCAAAAAGTGCACAATCAGCAGATATCCCTTATCATCAGCTACTTGACTTAATCATTGAAAATTCACTCAAAGTAAGGAAAAATGATGTATAGACCAATATGGACTGAAATTAGACTTAGCAACATTAATAGGAATATTAAACCTTGAATAAAGTTGAGCCTTAGTATACTAAAAAGAATCCATTTTGATCAAAAAATTTTAAATGGATTCTTTTAATTTATCGTATAACGCAGGCAGTATATTCGATTATTTAAACAAGCTTTTTTATAACCAACACTACCAAAGTATTTTTTCCTTATTTAGTTTATTTATTTGTTATTTGTGGCGATAAGGTAAGTCAGCTAGAATAACAAAAACAATTTAGTATTATATTTCATTATCTTTTTACAGTTATATCTTTACTAGCACTCACATACTTTTCTGGAATATGCCAAGTCCATACATACAGTTTTGTATTTGTTTTCTGTTTTCCTATACTTGCTTTAAACTTGCCATTACTATCCGTTTTAACTTTAGCTATTCTATAACCTGTGTTTAAATTGTAAACAGAAATCCAAGTATTTTTCATAGATTTCCCTGTGATGTAATTACTTTTCGACGTAAATGAATTAACTTTTAGTGGCGCTTTTTTATAATCAGTTACAGTAATATACTTAACTGCTTTATTCCCTGCAAAGTCTGTTGCTGTCACTTTGTATCGACCATTTCTATTAATAATCATACTATCATCCATACTCATAAATGCTTCTTTTGATGGATATGAAGAATTATAAGAAGTTTGACGAGTAACTGACTTTATACCAGACTCGTAATCAGTAATTCCAAAATTCAATCGGTATTTACCTGTGCCAAACTCTAAAGTAGGCTTAAGAACCTTAATTTTCGGCTTCGTCATATCTATATTACGAACTTCAATCATAATCCAAAATCCATAATTCGGGACCGATTCTTCATCCATATCTTTATCAACAGGCAAGAAGTTGTACTGATCATTCTTAGAAATATCAACCGTTATTTTATTAGATTTAATAATCTTTTTCGAGAAACTATCATAAAGATAATGATCGCCACCTTCATACTTAGATGTATCAATGGTAACTTTAACAGGTTTATTCGTAAGCTTTTTTGTGCTAAAAGTAATAGTTGTATTTGGATTGGTTGCATGGATGATAGGCTCGTAGCTATTAGCAAAGCTAACATGAGAACCCACAGAAATTGTAACCATGAATACAATCATAGCAAAGACAAATTTCATTGAATTTTTCATATAGTTATTTATCCCTCTTTCATTTAATAATCAACTCTGTTAAATAGTACCAATAACAAACTACTTTAACAAGAAAATTTTAGTTCTATTGTCCCTCTATTACATAAAACAAAAAAAGAGCAGAGCCAAATTAACGGCTACTGCTCTTTTTTTATTAGGAAATAGATTCATTACGATAAGGCAATTCAAATTCTCAAATAATCGGCATCTGATCCCCTGCTGTTTTCAAAATGGTTTAGCTTGAACAGTTTGGAAGATGTCGGTCGAGAACTCAAATTTTTCAGTAAGTCCCTCATCATAGTACAACTCATATTTAGCTGTATAGTCGTAAAATAAGCATCCAACAGGAGTTGTTCTGGATTATAAACTTCTTATTAATCACAAAACATTAATCAAAATTAATACGAAGAACATAACTGTCAAAAATATCATAGCTGCCAAAGATGTTATTTTTGTGTAGCGAATTACTCCGCTTGATAGTTCGGGTTCTTCTTTGTACATCCACCTTTTTCCCCATAAAATGCTTTCCTCAGGTTCAAAGTAACTCCATATTAATAAGCCGTATAAAGGAAGCATTAGAATAAATGTAATAATAATTTCAGCCACCATTTACAATCCCCATCCCCTCTAGCTATTTTCTTCTTCTCTATACAAGTTACGTAGTGTAGTTTAAATGGTTTCTAAATTTCAGGTGAAAAGCTATTTTACTTATTCGAAGGATGCGTAATTCGCACCTCTTTTGAATTCATTTTCGCAACTAAAATAACACCTAAATAGATTATCTTTTCGATGATTTCAGATCACCTTTATTACTTCCTGAAGTTTTTCCATTATATCTGATAAAGCTAATATTGAATTAGATGTCTCAAATCCACCGATGTCCAAGGAATGATCTGCATTTTGGACAATCTCTATCTTCAAATTTGCATAACTTAATTTTTCAATTTGTTCTAAATTGAAACGAGGATCATTGTCTCCGATAATTAATAACCCTTGATGTTCGCTACTTACAATTGAATCAAAAATCAATTCTAAATTTAATAATGGAGTAAGTAAAATCATCTTTGACTTTAAAAATTCTTCTCTTTTCATTAGGTCAAGAGCCATCGGAATTGTTCCAATTGACTTTCCTAAAAAAATCATTTCATTGTATTGACCATTGTTTAGAACATCTAAAATTACAGCGTTTATATCATCCATCATTGCTTTACATACTTCATCAAGCGTTTTTTTCATTATATGTTCACTGTAAGAGTAATGGATATGTACAATATCTATATTATTTTGAAGCATCGTCATAGTTGCATAATAAAATAAAGGCTTGTCATAATTGTATCCTGAACCTGAAAACATAAAGCAAATTGTGTTGGACCCCGTTTCAAAATGTGTATAACTTATTGTGTTGTCGGTCGTTTGTACATTCTTCTTATTTACTATCATCAATTTTCCCTCCGAATGTATTTGTTGTATGTTCCGTCTTAAGAGCCATAATATCCGATGGTTCGTGGAAGGTCTAAGATGTTCTGCTATAGACTGAACAAAACCTGCTATTTGGATTAGCTGAAAGATGTTTGATTAACATTCATTATGGATATCTACTTTAAAAGCAGTATGAATTTCAAATATTTCTTTAAGATACAAACTTGCGAGTTCACCTCCTATTATATACTTAAATTGGAAATAAATCATATAAATTAACAATAATAAAAGGTTCAAATCATCTACGATTTGAACCCGAAATTTAAAGTTTAATTAGGTTTGTACTCTTTAACTGAACCCTCTACAAAGAAGAAACAGTTCGGTTGTATTTATAAATCGTAAAGCATGAACGTACATGCTATTTTCCATCATTTATTGTTCTTAAATGTCACTTCAATAGGTAAATTAAGTTCTGCTTTATTTTTCGAGAAAAAGACGTTAACTCCATTTTCTAATTGTATATAATCTTGAACTTTTACTTTATTATTTATTTCGATAGTATCGTCTGTTAGTGATACTCCCCAAATAATACTTTCACCATCCTCTAGCTCGTGATATATCCATTCTACTGGATCGCCTTCGTGATCCTTCCTCTTCCACACCTCATAGTTCATTTTACCGTTATAACTAAGTATTCCATCTTCAAAGTAAAAGATTTCAATCGATTTACGGTTGGAATCCGAATAGAAAAAGGTTTTCCCATTTTTGATTGTAAGAGATTCGATTAGCTCATCGCTTTCTATATATGTATCAAGTGCATCTGAAATCTTTTGAGCATAGTAATTATTATCAAAATTAATAGTAGGTTTGATTGAAAATGTAAGTAATATAAAGATAATCATTATAAAAAAAAGTAGAATAATCGTCTTCTTAATCATAATTACTGATCACCTCTCTTCACCTTCTCAGATTGCATAATTTTAAGTATTTAATAAAATGAATGCTATTTAATATTTATCGATATTAGTAGTAACTTATGCATTATCATTAATAAATTTTCTCTACTAAAATGTATGAGTTCAAAAAAAGATGAGTGACAGTAGTCACTCATCTATCTAGTCCTATATAAAATGTTATTAATCCTGTATATATAATAATGTATAATTTCTTAACAAATATTGGTCTATCACACGTTTTATAAGACGTATACACTTCTCTATTCAACTGTCCAGTTGATAAGTAACCCTGCGTGTGCTAAACCTCCACCGAATCCGTATAATAAGATCTTATCCCCGTTTTTAACTTTGCCTTCACGAACCCCTTGATCTAATGACAGTGGTATTGTTGCTGCTGAAGTATTACCAAAATTAACTAAGCTATATAATGTTTGCTCAAGAGGAAAATCACTCTTCACACATATTGATTCAATCATTCTTAAATTTGCGCTGTGTGGGACAAACCAATCTACATCTTTTAATTCCATTGAAGCATTCTGCAATACCGTTTTCATTCCTTTAGGTACTGTTGTGACAGCCCACTTATATACTGCTCGGCCATTTTGAACAAATTTTCCATTGTCTACTATTTCTTCACCATTCATCATGTTTGATAAATTCGAACAATATAAGCTCTTGCCGCCTTCACCTTCAGAACCTATATGTGAAGAAATGAAACTTGGTTTTTGTTCATCATATTCTAAGAGCACTGCTCCAGCTCCGTCTCCGAATAGTATACAAGTAGCTCTATCTGTATAATCTGTAATTCTAGATAAAGTTTCAGACCCAACCACCAAGACTTTTTTATTTAATCCTGAAGTGATCATCCCATTAGCTACATATAATCCGTACGTAAAACCAGAACAAGCTGTATTTAAATCAAATGCACCTGTATTCTTTATACCTAGCTTCGCCTGCAGTGTAGAAGCGACACTTGGCGTTTTGAAATCAGGGGTCATCGTACAAACAATAATCAAATCCACATCATCGACAGATTTATTGTATCGCTCCATTAGATTTCGTACAGCCTGATAAGCTAAATCACTTGTAAACTCGTCTTCTCTTGCCATTCTTCGCTCTTTTATTCCTGTACGTTGCACGATCCATTCATCATTTGTCTCAACAAGTTTTTCTAATTCTGTATTAGTTAATGTTCGCTCAGGTACATACGAACCGATAGCTGTTATTCTCGCTTTTGATTGAAACATAAAAAAACCTCCAAGTTATTTATCTTAATCATATTAACACTTATTTATAGCACCTGGTACTAAATATTATCAAATATATATACTTTTTATGTTTTAATTTAATAGTTATCCTGTTTTTATTAAATCCTACTAAGTGATATGAGAAGATTAATTTGTCAGAAGTATATTTGAAGATACGCTTGAGTGTCATCAAAACTGCAAAAAAGAATTCGTTTGGTATTAACGAATTCCTTTTAATAAGGCTATTTTAGGGGTATAGGGCTTACTTTTAAACATTCATTTCAATGGTCATCTATCGGTAACGTATTTTTAATTACATCACTATATTTCGTACTTATTTCTTTTAAATCTTCTTTTCCTATTTCTAGTACATATCTAATTTTAATCTTGTCGTACTCTGCTTTGGTTTTTGTTTTCTTTAATTTCGTCTTTTCACTTTCCCCTTTTTGAAAGGTGAAAACTGTAGCATTCTCTCGATACATCATATCTGCGGTTTCTACAATTACTTGATTACTCTCCATTGCCTTACCTTTATAAAAATCAACATTTTCAACATCATATGATTCATCTGAAATGATTTCTTCTTTTGCTGTTTCATCATTTACACAACCAGTTAATGCTAATATGAATAAAACCATACTTAAAATTGATATTTTCTTGACCATTAATATCTCCTTCCCTTTAATATATTTATTCCTGAGTGATACTCAAATATGGAATAAGTAATATGTACTCCCTAAAGCTAAAAAACTAATTTATTACTACAATTGCTTATAAGTTGCATCTGAATTACTTGGTAATGTGTTGACTTCATATCGGGTTCAGATATGTAATGAAAATCATTTTAGATCAAAAGCGTTATGGAAGTATAAAACTCGTACAATTGATTTTGCTTACATATATATTGCCCATTATTTACCTCAAATAAAATGGAAATAAATACTATAACGAAAAGGCAAATAAATACTATAACGAGAAGGCAAATAAACACGATTCCTCTAGATATAAAAACTTAGATAATTGTATAATTCCTCCTTTTTCTCCTTTCTATACTGCTTTTGAATTCATTTACTCTTAAACGTATTTATAGTTTTAATGGCATAACAAAATCCCCATTAAGTAGTGTATTAGTATCTACTTAAAAGGGATATTTTCATTAACAATCATTTTTCTATTAAATTTTTTCCATTCCAAAGTATTCAGGAACAAGTACACTAAATGTTAAATTTTGATTTGTCATTTGTAGTTTCTTCACTTCAATACCAAAGTAAGTCAACATGTTCTTTTCATTTAATAACTCATTTACATTTCCTGTGATAACTGGTTTGTTTTTCGCCACCAATAATACTTTATCCCCAAAATAGATTGCATGATTAGCATAATGCGTATTTATAATGCAAGAAATATTTTTTTCTCGGACAAGCTTTTGAATTGTTTCTAATATTATTTTCTGTTTATGAATATCTAAATGAGATTCTGGTTCATCCAAGACAAGGATTTTCGGATCAGACACGAGAGTACGTGCAATAAGTGCCAGCTGTAATTCACCACCACTTACTGAGTTACAAGATTGCTCTGCTAAATGAGAGATTCCTACAGATTCAAGTGCCTCAAATGCCAATTTCCGATCATTATCAGAAGGTTTTGAAAAAGCGCCGATATAAATCGCTCTCCCCATTATAACTAGATCTAAAATTGAATAAGCAAATGTCATTTTGGATGCTTGAGGTATATATCCAATTTGTTGCCAAATGAATTTTTGGGATAAAGAATTCATCGGTTTACCATCTAAATATGATGCCCCATGTTTCCATGGCTGCAATCCCATAATACATTTCAACATTGTCGTTTTACCTGCACCATTTGGACCTAAAATTGATAGTATCTCCCCAGGCTTTAACTCAAAGTTGATTGGATCATGATACAAAAAAGAAGTTTTTTCTTTAATTTTTCCTTTACTATAATAAAAATTCCCATCTTTTACTGCTAATATCATTGCCATCCACCACCTGTTTTTCTAAGTAATATAGCGAAAAATGGCGCTCCAACAATCGCTGTTAATATGGATAAAGGAATTTCGGTAGCTGTAATCGAACGAGCTAGTGTGTCAATGACTAATAAATACATTGCTCCGATTGAAACCGATGCTGGCAAAACATATTGGTTATTACTCCCGACAATCATTCGAGCAATATGAGGAATGATTAATCCTACCCAGCCAATAATGCCGGAGATTGAAACAGCTGATGCTGTAATTAATGTCGCAGCAAAAATAACCAGCCATTTTAATTTCGTTGTGGAGACACCAAGAGATCGTGCCTCTTCATCCGATAAAGATAAGATATTCATACGCCATCTTAGAGCATATAAAATAATAATACCTATTAATATGAGTGGACCAGCTACCCATAAATCTTTGTAAGAAGCTGTTCCTAAACTACCCATTAACCAATATGTAATAGACGGTAGTTTTTCTTCTGGATCTGAAACAAATTTCACTAATGAGATGAGAGCTTGGAACAATGCGCTTGTTACAACACCTGCTAAAACCATCATAAATATCGGCATATTCTTCTTCATACCGCTAATTATGAAAGTAAATAGAATAGCTAGAATACCCATCATTAATGCGAAAATTTGGGTAGTAAAGCCATGACCAATAATCAAAATACCAAGTGAAGCACCAAATCCTGCACCGGCAGAAACTCCAAGAATATCAGGACTAACTAACGGATTCGCAAACATACTTTGAAATGCTGCACCAGCAATAGACAAACCGCCACCAATTAGCATTGCAAGTAGAATACGAGGCAAACGGATTTTCATGACAACAGTTTCCTCCATTTGTGACCACGTTTGCTCGATATCAAACACATGAGATAATAAAATTTTCATTTGTACTACTAAATCTACTTGATAGCGACCTATGCTAAGAGACAAGAAACCAAATAATATTGGCAGTAGTAATAATATAGTCCATTTCAAAGTATTTTTTCTCATTTCAATTCACCTTCACTTGTTGTTTTCTTAATACTTTGCAGCTTCAGAAGATGGATTTAAAATGTCTTTTACTTGGTCTTCTGTTACATCATAGTTGTAGAATTTTGAATAGTATTTTTGGATTTCTTCAGTCATATCATAATCGAATAATTCTGGATGGTTATGCTGAGCCATCCATTTCAACATAAGTGGTGCATCTCCATTTGGTGGATACCAGCGATAAATGCCCAGAGGGACTTTGAACACTTGTTTATTTTTTACTGCTGTTAACTGACTCCAGTCTTGTCCTTTAATCGTGTTATTGAACAAGTCCTTTGGCTGTGTTTCGGTAAAATTTGTAATGTAGATGATATCTGGATCCCATTTATACACTTGTTCCATATTGACTGCTTTAATTCCTTGAACATCCTCCTCTGCAACATCTTTACCACCAGTCGCTTTAATCCATCTATTCCCGTGCATATTAGAGCCTGCTACTGATATTTCTTTATCGCTATGGTATTGAAGAATCATTACTTTTGGTTTTTCTTCTTTTTTGACATTTGCAAGCTTATCATTAATCTCTTGTTGATTCTTTTTACCTTCATCTATAATTTGCTCTGGTCTATCTGTTGTTCCTGTAATTTCCCCAGTTAATGTTAACCAGCGATTTAATATTTCTAATGGATCATCCGAATCTGCTGTTGCTTGTAGTGCAACTGTAGGAACACCTGCTTCTTCTAACTTATTTATTGACTTCTCGTCCGATGCAATTTCAAAATAGACTTCAGGATTAACCTTCATCAATTCCTCTATATTCACTTCACCATTTTTAATAAAAGATGTATCCGCTTTTAAAATATCCGGTGAAATGTCTTTTAAGATTGAATGCGAAGCAGCGTTAAATGAGTTTGGATGCATTCCAACGATCTCTTTTGTAGAATTAGTTGCAACATACCATGTAGAAAAATAAGGTAGGATGCCACCTACTACAACGCGATCAGGATTTGTTGGAATTTTTACTTCGCGATTTAATTCGTCCTTTATCATAGTCTCTTCTTTCGATTCTACTGTTTCTTTTGATGTGGATTTATTAGCATTATCCGACTGATTACAACCTACTAATAACGCAGAAATGGCTAATGCTGATAATGGGTATTTCCAATTCATATGTTCAACTCTCCTAAAATAATTTGATTCTACTAAATAAATGATAATGATTATCAATATCACTTTATACTTTACAGGATAATTATTATAAGAGTCAATACTTTTCGACATTTTCCAACATAACCACTTAGTAACCATCTATTATTTTTTCTTATTATGCTTCTTTTTAGCATATATTTATTAAAATTCTATTTGATAATGATTATCATTAATGATAAGATGTATTCAATTATAGGCATACTCACCATTCACAAGCCTTTTGGAGGATTATTATGACAACTAAAGAAGAGATTTTAATTTTAGATCCAGGCAATGCATTTGGACTTGAACGAAGAACTAACGCTTTTATCAATGACAATATGACATTGATTGATCAGTATGATTTAGATAAAACAGATTTATCTTCTATTCAAGCATTGATCATCCCTGAATTCGTTGACCAACGCTTTCTAGCTATACATAAAGGTTTAATCGAACAATTTTTAAATGATAAAAAACTAATTGTTTTCTGTGGACATCTGTATATTGATTGGTTACCTGGAGCTAGTCATTTCATTCCGAAAACTATCAATCACCACACTGATTACGCTCTTACAATCATAAAAGACCAAGGGATATTTGCAGGTGTTGACCCTGATGATATGACATATAACAAAGGTGTATCGGGCTTCTTTGCACGTGGTCATCATCCAATACCAACAGATGCAGAAGTACTGGTTACATTGCCAAACAATGAACCTGTCACATATATTGACCGCAATACAACAAAAGGCACTATTTTAGCACATGCAGGTAAAGACCTTATATGGTATTACAAACAAAACAAAACTACTGACCGTATTAGTGAACAATTACTACAATGGATACATTCTGAAATTAATGAATTACATCAAGGGAGTAAAAACATATGAGAAAAATAGCAGTAATAATGAGTGGCAATGCCCCTCATAACCGAACATTTAATGAACCTAAATTCAATAAATATATTACCCAACTAATCTATTTTCCAGAATTCGAGCAAACAGTTTTAGATGAATTTGACGTGCTTCTCTTCCCTTCACAATTAAACGAAAAATTATTAATACGTGCAGCAAACAAAGTACGTACATTTGCGAATAATGGTGGTATTGTAGTTGCTTTTGGTCCACAACCTTGGGAATGGCTTCCGAACCAAAAATGGGAGGAGCGCGAAACGAATTTTTGGTGGTGGCTTGAAGAAGATGCGAAAAGTGGTTTAGTATTATCTGCTCCTCACTATGACTTGTTTAATTATCTGACATTAACCGATGCTACTTGGCATCAGCACGGTGTTTTCTGGCCACCAAATGGTGCTGAAAAGTTAATTACAACCGAAGATGGTGGCGCTGTTATGTATGTTGATAAAGTCAGTACTAAAGGGACATTAATAATCACCACATTAGATCCAGATTATCATTTTGGAGCTTATTTCATGCCAGCTACAGAGAGATTTTTAGACGGCTTTATTCCGTGGATTGCAGAAGGTAAGATATAAATAAAAACTAAAATACTTCTCTTGCATTTCATCTTTCCAAGAAGATAGATTAATATTGTTTACCTATTACCGTTGCTTCATATCATCATGATAAAACCAACCCCCTCCTTATCATACATTGTTGGAGGGGATTGGTTTTATTCGCAATAAAATTAATCGGAATTTTCTGAATAAGTACATTATTATAGTTACCAAGGTAAAGTGGTATGCCTTCATATATCTCTTCTATTCTTTTTAAATCTTTTTGGTATATGTGATATTGTTAACAGCATTCAATAGTCTTTATTGTCAATATAGTTACAGCATTCTTGAGTGGTAAGGAAGCACTCATGTACCTCATTATTTTGAATTTCGTAAAATTTGTTAGTACGCTCCACCATGTAATTTTGGATCATAATATGTTCTCCAACCTGTAACTGCTCAATTTTTGTTAATAATGGATCTTCAGATAAGCCGTTTAAAGTAAAAATACTAATTTGTTCAACCATTTATACACCCCTAACAATGAAAAATTTACATTACTCAACTTTTCTTTAGATAGTTATCAATCCAGTGTGCAATTTTTATATTGCTTAATTAAAACACTCTCTTCATTATATATCCTTTCATGTAAAAAATTCAAAATATTAGGATAATTAAATGGTTTTAGATTTCTACTTGAATAACTAGGACCATGTTAAATCTATGGTCCTTTTATTAATTTATAAAATAATTCTTTATCTCCCGTGTCTAATGCAAAATCAATGAGCCACTCTAAATTTTTCTTTTCAATTTCAGCAATGAGCTTCTCCGTTTCTGGTGTAATTTGAGGTTCATTTAACTTTTGTAATTTAGTAACGAAACGACTTGTATATGTTTTAATAACAGCGATAAGGTTACTTTTTTCAGCAAGGTCTCTGAGGGTAAATACTGTATTATTTGTGAACCTATAAATGGCGTTATCATTTACAATGCAGTTTTTATTTATATCAAATTCTATGCCTTTTCCATTGGTTGACTCTAAAAAGTACAATTCACCATCGATTTTAATCACAATATCACCTGCTAAAAAGTCCATAATTAGTGTTTTTCTAGAATTTATACGTATTTTACTCGGTTCATAACACAATACTTCCATAAGATCCTCTGCCTCCCCAATCAGACTTTATATATATTAATTCAAGATGAAGTTCCAACTAATGATTTGAATTTTCAGACTTTATATAATGTATTCCAAAAGATTGACAACATCTAGTTGGTTTTCTTATACGACTTCAGGAAATTTAACAATTTATAAACGACTCGCAAACATAATTATATGTATTTTGTTTTAGACAATTACACTTTGTTCTAATACCAATAGAACTTCATTTATTCCATACAACAATTTAATTTTAAAACCCTAAGATTATCCTTATAAATTTAGCGATCTAATGATCAAGCAAAGTCAACTAGCTAATTGCCTTAGAAACTTGATGAACAAGATACCTTTAGCATGCACATTGTTATCTGTATTTAGTAATTCTCTATAGCTTCCTCACCTTTACAAGCAAATTTCAAGGAAAATTAAAAGGCCGAACTCTGTACACCAACGAGTTCGGACCTTAAAATCCAGGAAATATTTACTTGTACAACATATTTAATTTTTATTTCCATTATATGTTTTTTATACATTTTTAACCTATCGTTTTGGATATTGTAGTAAATTTAAGATGCTATTCATACAGGACTCTTTATAGAATTGATGAAGCTCTTCCTCATTGGATGTTAACCATTGAATTAATGATCCATCAATGAGAGCTCTCATCATCTTTGCATTGGTCAACGTGTCAATCTCCTGGCTAAATATACCTTCTTTTTTGCCTAACTCAATTATTTCTTTCCCAATTCCCCAGCAATTTTCATAAAAATCCATGTTTATTCTTTTATAATCTGTATTCCCATTTGCTTGAGCTAAAAAATCTAAATAGACACTGTAAAATTTTCTATTTTTTTGCGGTGAAATAAAAACGGCATCAATGTATGCGCTAAGTTTTGCTATAGCTGTTTGGTGTTGATTAATCTCTTCTAATTCAGATTTATAAATTTGATTTGTAATTGATTCTAGTAATTCCAATAGGATGTTTTGTTTGCTATTAAAGTAATAGTGAACAACCCCTTTAGATACGCCAGCATTATCCGCAATATGCTGTAGAGTGACGTTGTCATAACCTAACTCTGAAACTACATTATAGGCTGCTTTCATTATTTGTGTTTTTCGTTCTTCTTCTTTCTTTTTCATCGTAACCTCCGTAATACTTAATATGACAATTATACATTAATTTAAACACTTGAAAATTATTTTGACCGGTCAGAATAATTTTGTTATTCTATAGACGAAGTAAAGTAAAGGGGTGTTTCTAATGATAGATAGATTTAAAGCATTGGTAGTAAATAACGAGGATGATTTTACGGTTAAAGTTAATGAGCTAACTCTAAAAGATCTACCAGATGGTGATGTGTTAATTAAAGTATCTTACTCATCGATCAATTATAAAGATAGTTTGGCTACTATTCCAAACGGTAATATCGTTAACACTTATCCCTTTGTTCCTGGCATTGATTTAGCAGGTATTGTAGTTTCATCTAATGATTCTCGCTTTCAAGAAGGTGACGAGGTTATTGCGACTAGCTATGAGATTGGTGTCTCCCATTTTGGTGGCTATAGTGAATATGCTCGCATTCCAGCTAATTGGATTGTCAGACTTCCAAAAGGTCTTACGTTAAAAGAAGCAATGATTATTGGAACGGCTGGTTTTACTGCAGCATTGTCCGTTCTGAGATTAGAAGAAAATAGTGCATCTCCAGAAAAGGGTAAGGTACTAGTAACAGGTGCAACTGGTGGTGTTGGTAGCTTTGCTATCTCTATTCTCTCTACACTCGGTTATCAAGTTGAAGCAAGTACAGGTAAAGAATCTGAACAAGAGTTTTTGAGAAGCCTTGGAGCCACTTCAATTGTTTCTCGTGAAGAAGTATATGATGGGAAAATAAGAGCGTTAGGCAAACAAAAATGGGCCGCTGCCGTCGATCCAGTTGGTGGTGAACCACTGGCATCTTTACTAAGCCAAATTCAATACGGTGGTTCAGTTGCAGTAAGTGGATTAACGGCAGGGACAAAACTTCCGACAACCGTCTTCCCATTTATTTTAAGAGGAATAAATTTACTTGGAATTGATTCTGTATATTGTCCTATGGAAACTCGTTTGAAAGTATGGGACCGATTAGCGTCAGATTTCAAACCAGAAAACCTAGAAAAATTCATACAGCAAGAAGTGACACTACAACAACTTCCTGAAGTTCTCCCTACCCTACTTAAGGGGCAAGCGAAAGGTAGAACACTTGTGAAATTATAACGAAAAAAGTGGCGAGATATATTGATTCTCGTCACTTTTTTATGATTATTCTATTTAAAACTATAAAATCTAATGAATATTCCAAAATAAAACTTCAGAGGTGAATGCCTGACAACATATTAAAGTTTTTCAAAATAACTACCATTTAATAATGCCACTATATCACCAATTGCGCCTAAACATGCGAATATGAAATAGTAGCTGGCTTTTGAAATTTCCTTGTTAAAAAGTTCTTTAAATGCTTGAATAAAAATCTGCTCAAACTTAAACCAACTAAGAACCCAAGCAATTATTATAAAACTAACAATTATCAATCGGTTTAATCCTCCATCTTATTCTCTGACATATTAACCTATTCCAAAGAATAGTCAAGTACAATCAGTCTTTAACATTCGATGATCTAATGCTAAATATATCCTTAGAAACTTGAGTGTATCATAATTCTTCACTAGCTTTTGAATTCTTTATCAGTTCTTTTACCATACAGCTTATTGCTATCAAATACTACAAGCTTAGTATTAACTCTCAATTTAAATGAGACATATATTCAAATGCGGTTGTTCCATATACGCCTTTAAAGTGTTTATTTAAATGGGTTAGATCAACAAAACCACATTCTGCTACTGCTGAGTAAATATCTTTATTCATATCTATTAACTGCTTAGCTCGTTCTATCTTACAGTTAAGATAGTATTGATATGGTGTAATCCCAGTATGCGCTTTGAACAATCGAATAAATTGAAATTTCGATAAATTAAGCTGATTACATAACTCGTCTAATTTAAGTACATTTTCTAAGTTTGAATGTAGCATAACCTTTGCTTTTCTAATTAAATTATTATCTTTCTTATTATCTGTTGATAGGTTATTTTGAATAAGGATATCTGTAAGGGATATGAGTAATTCACTACACAAAGCATCTTCTTCATTATTTAATATTGCATTAGAAAGACTTAATATTCTTTGTACAAGTTGATAATCATACACAATGGGAGAAGAAAAACGTACTATATCTTTATTCTCAATAACCTCTAAAAGCAATTGTGGCTTAATATATAGCATAATATAATCAAGACCTGTTTCATCATGCGCCATTCCGTCATGTGCCTGTTCTGGATTAAATAGCATTACTCCATTTTTATATGATAATTGTAAACTACCGTCCAAATTGTAATGTTGAATTCCTCGCAATGTTACACCTATTGCATACTCCTCGTGACAATGCTTTTTATACTTAAAATCCGTAATACTTGCTGATAACGCCGTAATACCTGCCGATTTTTTATAAATAAATTTATCCATCTTATTCACCTCTTATCACCCTACTACAGCCAAATCATAATGGCAGCAGACACTAAAAAGAGTGTCATTATTACATTAACCATCTTTTCATGTTTCTGCAAAAAAGTTTTAAAGATTGCACCGAAAAGAACCCATGTAATAAATGCTGAAAATCCAATGATAGTTATAAATAGAGCACTTATTGTCAACACAGACTTTGAGTTATAGAAGGGCAAAATAAAGTTAGGAAAAACAGTCATTGTAAATAGTACAACTTTAGGATTTAAAAACTGCATAATGAAACCTGATTTAAAGGTACCACCTTTATTTCCAGTTGAGTCTGATGAATCCATTTTATAAATTTGATAAGCGAGATAAAGCATATAAATACTTCCGATAATCTGCATAACCATTAATATTTTTGGTATAACCGTTATCAGTGCTGTATTCAACATAGCAGAAATAATAAGCAGGGCACCAAAAGCAATAGTCGCACCATATGTATATTCCAAGGCTTTTTTTACCCCGAAATTATGTACTGTAGATAGTATGACGATATTAGTAGGTCCTGGTGTAAATGTAACAATAAAACAGTAAATTATAACAGAAGCAATATTCATACGAAAACTCCTTTTAAGGTATTATCATATAATTATTACACCTGAAAACTAATTACATATAGTATATTATTGCAGGACTATATACAGCTTTTCTTCGAATTAAGAAAAAACGCATTGGATAAATTCTACCCAATGCATTTATTGAAATAAATATTATTGTACTTAAAGTCTTTGTTTGTTGAAGATAACTTATAGAACTCAAAGTATAACACCTGAGAATTCCCCTTTTAATACTTCTTTTTCATTTTGATTTTTACATACAAAGGAAGCGATAATAGCTGTTCTATTATTTGCTTGCGCTTCGTATTTTTCAATTTTCACTTCACAAATAATTGTATCTCCCGTATAGACAGGTCTTAAAAATTCGAAATTCATATTTCGAGCTAATACGTTATGATCTCCACCTACTTTTGTTGGTAGAGTTGCCGTTAATAACCCTTGAATAACAAGTCTTCCCTGATCATCAGGTGTTCTATGATGAACTCCTTCATCTCCTGAAATTTCTGTAAATAATTCAACATCCCTAATTGTGAAAGTTCGTTCAAACGAAATGATATCTCCTACGTTTAATGGCATTTAAATCTCCCCTTTTAATTAAATGAGAAAATCTTGAAGTTTCCAGTCTTTCGGTTTAATGTTCTTGTCCATCCAACTCTTTTGTGGTGTTTGGTATGAAGTGGTAGCGATTAAATAATTATTATGCCAGCTGGCAGCAGCCGAACGAATCATTTCATCGAGCAGGATTTGGATAAATTCTTCTGGCTGAAGCTGAAAAGAGTAGCGTGCAAAATCTTGGAACCAACCACACTTGAGTAGGTAGCTACTGACTTCTTCTTTTGCCAAACCGTTTTTTATGATTAATGTGAATGAAAAAATTCTTTTGCAGGCATGCCATGAAATTTTTTCTGGTGTCTTTAGCCACTTTTCAAACCGTTCTCTTGCAGCATCAATAGAAGCCTTAGGATTCTCTATTTCAGATCCATGTCCTGAATATGCATGTTGAATCCTGATTGTCGACAACTGATCCAAACTTTCAAGTGATCGTTGGATAGACGAGACACCCTCTCGAAAGACATTTAGCCAACCGATGTCATTTTTATGAAAGAGATCCCCGCATATTAACATCTCTTCTTCAGGTTCATATAAAGAAATATGCCCTAACGTATGTCCCGGTGTGTGTAAGACTCTCAGAAATCTACTTCCTGTATGAATCTCATCATTATCCGAGAGCTTTGTATCCACTCGATAAGGTTCTACAGGTTGATCTAACCATTCTGCACTACAAGATTCAGGTTCACAAGAATTAATCAAATCGGCGTCCCATTTATGAGCAGCAATCTTAACACCATAATTTTTTTGGAAATGATAATTGCCTCCTACATGATCACTATGATAGTGCGTATTCACAATTAGGTGTAATTCTTCTGGTGATACGCCTTCTTGTTTAATTAATTCCTCGGTCTCCTTCACATCACTCCCAAAACCTGTATCAATTAGGATTGGTAGTTGATCTTTAATAAGAATCATATTGGCACTCGGAAATTTTCTTTCAAAGAAAATAATACTAGATTTACCCATTAGTTATTCCTCCTAAATCTTGTGAACTATTCGATTCTGATTGAGCTTTCGTTCAATTGAATTTTATGTATTTTCAAAATAACTCATCTTTAGTTAAGAAATTCTGGATCTTCTTTTTGAAATTCGCCTATAATTCAACTTAACTTCCTTCACAAACTTCTAATTTACATCAATATCAAATACCAAAGTAGTTTCACCATTTTTCCATTTCCCTACAACTTCATATACATAATAGCCTTCTTCAGAAGGAACTGTTAATACATTTTCGTCTAATTGAACTTCTTCAACTAATCCATCTTCATTCCATTGATACACAGTAATAGACGTAGTTTTATTCTCAAGCACAATTTCTATTTCACTATTCTTTTCAACAGTTAAAGTGTCAAATTGGTCTGCAACTTCAACTGGATAGAAATGGTCTAATTTTTTACTTTCTACCGCTTCATCCTTGTATGTATAGAATCCTTGTATCAAATTATATTCTTCATTATCAATAATTACCTTACCCTCTAAATACATTGAACTTGCTGTATTTCCAGCAAGTTGACTACATCCCACAAGCATAAAAGGAGTTAAAAATAATAATAAAAATCTACTCATTTGAATCATCCTTTTCTAACAGTTGTTAATAAATACTTCGATATACTATTAAAAATACCTCTTTAATATACAAACAACTTCAATATTAAATCACCTAACCTTCTTAGATTAACGCTCACCTCGTATATAATTACTCCTATTGAATAATTCACTTAATGGCATAGGCAATGAACTAAAACATATACATTACATAATATAGATATAGGTATGAAATATAAAAAAAGGATGATGTATAAAATGACATTGTTGATATTGTGAGTATTTCAGTAATGGGAACCCCTTTAGGTAACGGAGGAATACCTGCAGATTGGGAAGATGAATACTTGGACATTGATCGTTGGGAGAATGATGGCGGTAGTAGTCTTCGGACAAGAATTGATCGCATTCGTGAATGGAAAAGTAATATCTTCTAAGCATACTACAACTCATAAATATTGTCAGAAGATGCCAATTAAGCGTCATTTCAGAACAAAAGAAAACTCATTTACAATTTATCATTGCAAATGAGTTTTTTTCACTGAATAACAGCTAGCTCTTTAATTAAATATTACTTTTTATTATTTTGCTCAAGGAATTGGTATATCGCCATCATCTCTTGTTTATTCAACTCACGAATACGACTAAAAATTGGAATATGTGCAACTGCCTCAAGATTTAAGCCTTCAGAAACAACATCACTTACATTGCCAGTTAACCAAGTTTGCACGGTTATGCCTTCGACAATTTCCTTACGCCCTTCATCATTGATACCACTTTCATAACAACTTACACATGGTACCGATAATTTATATACGCCATCATGGAGTCCATCTTCGGAAATTACTTTCTTCCCTTTACAGAAAGGACATTGATGACTTTTTTTAATTTTATTTATGAGAGTAACAATTTTTTTGTAACCTAACGCTTCATAGACATAAGTAAGCTTTTTGTATTTTCCATTGGTGAAATATTTATCAATGATCGTTTCTCTCGTTTCGGTAATATTGTCAAAATCACAAATTGTAATTCGATTACTTTTGCTGATGGATTCGATATTGCCGCTAATACTGCCCCAGAATGGAAGGACATTTTGTAAAACCATTTCATAATGGGCAAAGCTTCCCTGCTCCAGCTCAAACATTTTTAGAGCAACTTGTGTATCTCTAGGTAATAGTGAAACATCTTCTGTCAAAGTCATGTCACTACCGACGATAGCCTTTAGTTTTTCAAATATCGGTAACTTACCAACTGTTTTCATAACTTGATCAATAGGTAGCTTAATAATTTCACGAATATCGGTGTCGTTAAATTTTAGCTTTTTATGATGATTTAGAACGGTTCCTTTACAGATTGGACAGGTAATCATTTCTTTGCTTGCTTTCATTTGCTCTTTAATGATTGATTTCGAAACAACTATATAACGTCCGATGATGAGATTAAAGCCTTCCCATGTCCTTCTCGCCTTTCCTGCTTTATCATAAAATGACTTTTCCCAATAGCCATATAAAAAGGTATGCTTTTCATCTTCCGTCATGTCATTATAACTTTTAGTTAGATCCTGACCGAGTTCATTCTTAATCTCATCAAACAGAAATTCCAATTTTGGATATTGATAGTATTTTAAAACCTCCATTACTTCTGGATAGAATAGTCCATCCCAGAATGGCACGTTTTTATCTTGAATAACAATGTCAATATCAAATTTTTCAATCACTTGTCGGCCCGAGCAGGAAGGACAATGGTTTTCTTGATTATAGAAATCAAATCTATTCGTATTTTTATTGGTCGGATGAGAAGCCACAATATGGTTGATCAAGCCACCCATTTCATATAGAAAACTATATTGACTATACAAATGCCGTTCGAAATCAATGGCGATGACTGGTGCAATAGTTTCAGATTCGTATTCACCATAAATCAAACGTGCCATTGATGATAAGCTTTTTAAGATACCACCCTTATAAACGTTTTCAGCATTGTTAAAATAGGATATATGATTTTCTGTTAAGTAAGTTACGCCATTTTGTTGATTGAGTGTTGAAGAAATTTGTATTGGAGCAACTCCTTCTTCACTGTTTTTTCGACGATAATATTCTTCATGACTGACAACATCTAAATGTCGCACAGGTGCAAGCTGTCTTTCACCAAAATCAACTATAAAATCAGAGTTTTCAAGCATATATGCATTATGTTCAATCATTATTATGGAGACTGATTCATCTTGCAAAATGCTTCTAAGACTATCGATGAATTGATTTAAAATATTTTGTGATAAACCTTTTGAAGGCTCGTCAAAAATAAAAAGAGTATGTGGATTTCTAGAGTTGGTAAACAACTCAGAAACTAAATGAACACATTGAAATTCACCCGTCGATAAGGACTGTGTTTTTCTTTCTAAAGTCAAATAACCAAGACCAAGTTTGATCAATAAACTCAAGCGTTTATGAGCGATATCACCTTCTGGGAGTTCATCAATAATGTCTTCAATCGAGCGCTGAAAAATATCATCAATATCTTCACTATATTTTATGAGCTTTCTTTTAATATCAAGAAACGTCGCAACTGTTGACCGGCTCGTTATCGATTGGTTTCGTTCCTGCCCAACCATGACAATTTTATCTTTTGGATATCGCTTCAAAAAGTCTTTAGCCATACATTCATTAACAAGAGTCGATTTTCCACATCCTGATTCACCCGTAAAGGTTACAAGTCTATTTTTAGGAATCTGAATTTCTTCCATTTGAATATTACGACAGTAGAGCTCCTTGAATTGATAGTACTCTGTTGGAAATGCATCATTTCGTTCCCAAATGATTGGTTTTGGACGTGGTGATTCTTCGACAATTTTCCCGCCGTATTTTCCACTACCTGGACCGAAGAACAATTGCTCATCCGTTGTGTCTAGTACCGTGTCAGAATGATCAATGAGCCAAATTTGATTCTTATAGCCTAATTGTTTAATCTGTTCTAAAATTTTCAAAAGTGTTTGGTGATCAAGGCCAACTGATATTTCATCAATAATAATAACGGTATTATCACTGGCTGCCATGAATTCTGCCAAGTATAGTCGTGTTAATTCTCCTCCTGACAGTGTACCCATAATACGATTTAATGTTAAGTAACCTATGTTCATATTGATCATATTATTGAGAATATGTTGTTTACCTTCACTAATATTTAAAACTTCTGCAAGTGAAATAATAGATTCAATACTTAAGTCGTTAATATCGGCAATATTATGTGGTTTATCAAATAAATCAATCATATATTGCTTAACTTCTTGATTATAGCGCTTCCCCTGACACTTAGGACATTCGACATTTTTAGTTGTTCCACGACCTTTACAACTTGGACACCAACCTAACTCATTATTAAATGAAAAAACTTCTGGAGACAGATTGAATTTTTCAGCAAGAGTAACACGAATGTCTTTAAATACACCTGTATGTGTGCCAATTGTAGAACGTGGATTAGAAGAGATAGATGATTTTCCAAGGAAAAGGACTAAAGGCATTTCTTCCATCTTGATGGCACTAAAATTTGTATCCATAATTGTAGGAAATAAATATTGATATTCAGCTTTTGGTAATAAAGAAACGAGACGCTTCTTGGATTCTTCGCCAATTGTTTGACAAAAAGTCGTTTTACCAGATCCAGACAAACCAGCAATTCCTATCGATTTATCTACTTGTAGTACGGCATCTAATTTGTTAATATTATTTGCAATTAATTGATTGATTTTCATAGTGATGCCCTCTCGATTCTATAAATTTAATAATGCCATTATTGTAAAATTCCAATTGAATTTGTTGTGTTTTTTGAATCGACATTCACATCCTAATTGTATAGGAAGATTTCTAAAACCATTTTGAAGAAACAATGTAATGGGTCAAATCCAGCAATTCGTGATCCTTTATTAAACGTAAGACATTCCATTAAACATGAGGCATTGGACACACTTAAATTGCTCATTTAAATTATTTTTTGTTTTTCCATAAGGTGAGAAATAAAAGGGCTTCTTTCTTTAGAAATGCCTATTATCATAAAGAAAGAGCACAATTCTAGCTACAGAATTGCGCCCGATTGTTAAAGAATAGTTAATTAGTATGAACGATTAATATTTATCATTTCTATTTGATTGATATTTTCAAGTACCCATTCAAAATGGTTAGTACTGAATATCAGAGAAGCTAGATAATGAAGAAATCATTTTACAGTTCTGCTAATACTTTTCCGAGCTGATCACCCATATTTGTCCAAGCATATTTAGCTCCCTCGATAGCTCCTTGGCGTGCTTTTGTTTCTTCACTAAATCCAGATTGATCTAGATGTAGATGGATAATTCCATCTGAACCTTCTTTCAAAGTCCATGTAATAGTTGTACTTTCCCCGGCACTTAACCAAGTGTAAGATAATGTATGAGGCTCGTCCACTTTAAGTACCTCACAGTCTACAATTCCATCCCACCACTCATTTGGCTCAGCTCGGAATTGAAATTTATGTCCCACGATTGGTTTGAAATCATTTTTCCATATCCATTTCGCTAGTGTATCCGAATCTGTTAAAGCATTCCACACCTGCTCTATCGAATTTGTAAATTGAAAATCTAATGATACATCTGGTTTCATTTTTTGTTCCTCCAATATAATATTTAATTTAAAAATTCTTTCTTTCCAGAATTCTTCGTAATAAGATACCCAATCTTTTATTTCTTTCAACGGAGTGGCATTCAAGCGATACCTCGTCTCTCTACCAACCCTTCGAGCGATTACAAGATCAGCATCTTTAAGAATAGCCAAATGCTTAGAAACTGCTGTACGGCCCATTTGAAAATGAACCGTTATCTCATGTAGGGGTAATTCTTCAACATCTGATAACATTCGAAGTAATTTTCGTCTTGTTGGATCAGCAACAGCTTCATAAACATCCCTTACTTGGCTTTTATCGTTCAAAATCACCCCCACCTTTTCATTATTATTTCCTGTAATGTCATCGATTAAACTTCATATTACCCTAATAGGACACCTTATAGTGTCACATTGATTATAGGACACCAAAAGGTGGCATGTCAAGTTCACGCTACTATTTCAATATCTGACCATTTTATAGAACAAGTACTGATATTCATGGGGACTTATCGCACAATAATTCCGAATTTACCTGAAGATACTGGGAATAATAAAATCTTATAGAAAATACGAGGTGGTGAAATATGAAAAAGATTATGCTTCTGTTTTTTTTTTCATCTTGTTCCCTGCTCTTTTTTATGGTACCTGCAATAGCACATGATAAACCAAGTCCTTATGAAAAGATATATCCCGAGATTGGATACAAAACCGTAGTAGCTGCTTTAAACGAATTTGAACAACATTATAAAGAAAAACTGGAGTTACCACTTAGAGTGCCACCAATAAGTTTTACTCATTATTTTTGACGCTTTAATGATTTAGAAGGTGACAACAATGATTCATTTGAATTGGTTTATATTAATGATAAGGCTTCTGAAAATCATTATAAAATCGGTATTCGACCTATCGAAGCGAAAATTCCTAAAAGAAAGAAATATGTACTGAATACTTATGAACTTAAAAATGGAAATGAAGCAACATTGATGAGAATTTCCGGTTTTAATGTACTTGTTTTCGAGAGAGGGAACTGGCAGTATATGCTAAGCATAGATAAAAGGGTTTCAGATAAGGTGACACCTGAAACTTTAGTGGAAATAGCTAATTCTATTGACTATCCAAATGTAAAAGATTGATCGTAATTCATGCAACAACAGTCTGAATAAAAAACTAAGTTAGATCTAGTCAGTCTAACTTAGCTTTATGTTGATTTGTCTTGTTGGCATTGAAAACTGCATTCCATATTAACAATCATATTAGTCTCTATTTTGACTTATGAAATAACTAATAACATTAAAAAAACTAATGCCAACAATCGCTATAAATACATAGAAAGTAATCGTATCTCCACCTAAATTAAGTTCGTCCACAATAATACCATCCACAAATAATAATTGAGTAGAAAATAAAACGTTGACGATGGATATACTTACAACTGTAAATGTATTAATATAGCGTTTCCGAACTTTTGGTAAGATGATTGCTATAAAAAGAAGTATTGATATCAAAAGAATTGTTATAAAAAGTGGCCTAAACAGCGTAAATACCCCATCAATTTCAAACATTTCATATGTATACATTATGTTACTCTCCTTTTATTTTCCCTCTGATGGTACTTAGATAAAACGATAGCGTACCCTGCATTATTCATACAGAATACGCCAATCTTTACTTATATTTTTCAATAAACCCAATGTCGTCAATTGGCCAAATCGTTATATCGGCATTTCCTACTATTTTATTCATTGGAACTAAACCAACGATTCGGCTATCTGTGCTATTTCTTCGGTTATCCCCCATTACAAAGACATAGCCTTCTGGTATTACAGACATTTGCGTATATTCTTCTAGTGTAAAGTCTTCAGTTAGTGGACCTCCATCCAAGAGACTGCTTTTATATTTGTTTAAATAAGGCTCATCATGCGGTTGTCCATTTATATATAATTGGTCGCTACTATACTCAATCTGATCCCCTGGTAAGCCTATTACTCGTTTTATATAGTCCTTGTCTTCAGTTGCATGAAACACAATTATATCAAAACGATCAGGATGACCAATTTTACTGACTATCATTCGTTCCCCACTTTCTAGAGTAGGCATCATTGATTCGCCTTCTACAATAATAGGAGTGAATAGAAAGAAGCGAAATATAAACGCTAGTCCAACTGCAATGAATAAGGCTTTTGTCCATTCCCAAAGAGAATTTTTTTCTGCTTTCACATTTGTCATTTATTTCTCTCCTTTTAGTATCACATATAAGTATGCCTTTTATGGAGGATTTCATTAGTTTCACTCTTTGCCATTTATTTAATATATGAATAGAAAAACACTTCATTCATTTAACCCTTATATATACCGGCTTCATTTAGTAAAATGGTCCAAAAAATTTTTCTGATAATATTTCATTCCATAACTTCTTCCTTTTACAAAACAATTGATTTACATGATAAGATAATAATGGTATATAATCCGTTTTCGATGTGATTAAACTATTTATTAAAAGGTAGAACAGATTTTGTGGAGAGTTACCTTAACAAATAACAACTTAGAGAGGTTTTTAAAATGAAAAAAACGAACATTCTAATGGCAAGTACGATGAGTCTTTCATTACTATTAAGTGGCTTGTCAGCAACTAGCTCATCTATAACACCAGAAACAACATCTATTACGGCTGGTGCTGAATTGCATAGACATATTACTAAGGTTAGTGCACCTGTAAAGAAGATTCAGACTTTGTACATATCAAACGTTCGTGCGAATGCAGGGACTAAATATAAAGTGATTGCTTCAGCGAAAAAAGGCAAAGTTTTCACTTCATATGCTACAAAAAAAGTGGGTTCTACAACTTGGCATAAGGTAAAGGTGAATAACAAAACAGGTTGGATTTCTAGTACTGTCGTCAAAAGCTATTCAAGTAAAACATTGAAAGTACCTTTTGTAAGTCAATTATCACCTGTGAATGCTCCATTTGGCTGTGAAGGAGCAAGTTTATTGATGGCTTTACAATACAAAGGGTATTCAAAAGTCGGCTTACGTACATTTTTAGATAATATGCCTAAGGACAAAGGTGGCAATCCGTATAAAGGTTTTGCTGGTGGCAATCCTTATGCTAACCAAAATGGTGTATTCCAATCCATCTTCCCAAAACCATTAACGACTTATGGTAAAGAATCTAGCAGTAAAGTAGCAAATGTATCTGGCTATTCTACTACTCAAATCAAAAAAGAATTAGATAAAGGCAATCCAGTCGTAGCCTACGTTACTTTAGATTTTAAAAAGCCAGTTTGGGCCAAGTGGAAAATGGGCAGTGCAGGTACAAAGAATATCGTTGATAATATGCATGTTGTCACAGTCATCGGATACAACAGCAACGGCTCATACTATGTGGCAGATCCAAATAGTAAGAAGGAAAAATATTGGGTCAGCAAGACGAACTTTGAACGCGCATACAATGCTCTTCAATGGGGCGTTGTAGTACGTTAAAAATAGTTAAAACAAGCACACTACTAAACTTTTTGGTAGTGTGATTGTTAATTTTAGTTTTCAATTAGAGGTCTTTATTTTAAATAGCAAGGATGTTATTGCAACATATCATGATTAATGCTTAAAATTAATACCGGAGGACTAAAGTATTCTCCTACCACATCAAAAAAATCATACTGTGCAAATATCCCCTATGTTTTAATTATTTCATGACCTTGTATTCCTAATTGTCGAAAAGTCCTCTGCCTCTCAGGTTTGCGGAAACAGGTTCCTTTCCTATTTCACGTGCCCATATAGATAACTGCCCTATGTGGTGAATTTCGTGGACAATTACATGTCGTATAATCTCTCCGTGTGTACATTCAATGACTCGCTGCCTAATTGGCGCATCTCTAGAGCTAATTGGTTCTTCATTGAAATCAGTTTCTGAAAGTTTCCGAGATTCCTTTTCGTTTGTCCAAGATATCACAAATGGTTTCACTTTCTCATGGTATTGAGCTGAAAGGTTTTTCAATTTTTGTACACTAGCATAATCCTCAAACAATGGCTCCTCAGGCACTGGTTCACCTCGTAAACCTAAAATCCACATATATTCCACATCTACAATGTGAAACAGGGTATGTAGGATACTTTCGAATCCACCGACCCGATTCTTTAATAGTTCTTCATCCGATATGTCTTCACACCATGTAAACCACTCATCACGAACTTGCCAGTTATATTGAAACAGTTTCAACATCACAACAACCTCCATCTTTTATAATTGCATTATTTTTACATACAGCAATCGTTTATACTATGCAACATCTAAGTGAGTCAAAACAAATTCATAAAGATAAAACAACTAGCAATATGGGTCTCGTTACTAGTAATAACAGTGAAATTCATTAGTGTATACGAAATTTCAAAAGGATAGATAAAGCGATTAAAAAATGCTTTATCTACCCTTTTATTTTTCTCATCGATTTTCTACATATTTTACTAGATTTCCTATTCTTACACTCTTTGTGGCATCTCCAATGCCCAGGACTAACAATATAGAACTTAAATAATGTATTAAAGAAACTCTAAATCTAGTCATTATTATCTACCCTTCATAAATTCATAACTGAATTCATATTAACTTATAGACAGACAATCCGTTAGGCTGAGTGAGGATGATATAGTGAGTTTAATTTATGTTATTGGGTATGTTTACACTGTAGGTGGCTTTAGCCTTGGTGGCATAATTGCGTGGATATTAAAAGGTGTACAAAAGAAAATTGATATTACTTACGGTATTTGTGCAGGTTTAACTCTCGGTTTGTTAAGCTTTGAGATTGCTCCTGAGGCAATCATTCTCGGAAGTTGGATCACGTTTATCCTTGGTTTCTTTTCAGGTGTGATATTGTTTCAAATTGCTCATAAAGTTTTGCATGTTCTATTTGGCGCTACTAAAAATCATGGAAAAAATGGAGCATTACAAACTGGGATATTGTTAGTGCTAAGCATTACATTTCACAATTTACCTATCGGAATTGTGCTGGGAGCAAACCAAAACAGTGTAGTCAAGGAATCGCTGTTACACACTATCCTACTTCATAATATACCTGAGGGCATAATTGTATTTACCCCTTTATTTATAGCTGGTCTTGGAGTATGGACTTTGTTCTTTTTAACTTTGATTATTTCTCTCCCAGTTGGCATTGGTGCTTACATAGGTAATTCAATTGGTATTGGCAATCCAATGTTTTGGTCGTTTGCTATTAGTTTAGCCGCGGGCACAATATATATGGTCACAATCAAAGAAGTATTACTTGAGTCTATTAAAGATTATTCTGGTATTTTACTAATCGCTGTCCTGAGTTTTTTTGCAATTGGTGGATTTCTTTTTCTTATTTAACTTTTAAAAGAAAAAAATGCTAGTGTGAGTTGAAGTGATATCCACAAAGTTAATAGATCTTAGAAATAAAGCTGGTCGATCTCCCTGACCAGCTCGCTAAAATTATTTAACTAGCACCAAAATAATTAAAAATACAGGTAAAAGAAGTAGCTGTAAAATATTTCTTATCAATACCCCATTATCTTTATATAAACGCCATCCAAATAATAAATCCATACTAGAAAATAATGCGATGAAAGCACCAAAATAAAAATAGCTGATGGCTACCATATTTGATTGATAGATATTTACTAAACTTAGAGCAACTACAGATATCACTATTGAAACAATTATTTTAAAAGGAGTCTGTTTCACTCGTACTTTAGGAAAGGGAATTTTAAACACTCTAATTAAGAGTGTTTTGATTAAATATTGAAAAACTAAAACTAGTCCTAGTCCTAGAAAAATATTTCTCAATTCATTATTTTGTTCTTCGATTTTTATTAAATCTTCAAGTATTAATAGGTCATTTAGTTGAAACATTTCACGTGTTTCCCAATTTTGCACAAATAACTCATGCGTTTTATTCTCAAATATTTTTAATTTTATTTCTTGATCTTTATCAACTATTATTAAATCTGCAATAGCCGATAATTGTTCATTGTCTATTTGTGCTTTTTCATTATTTTGTATATGAGTGATAATGGAATGTATATATGAGGAATCGGTTACTTTTTGTACATTAAAATAGGCTTTTGATCTTTTGCCATAAAACTTTTCATTTTTTGTTTGGTTATTTTCAAGACCTAGCGTATAAATCGCTTCAATCTGTTGACTTGATACTCCTTCTAACGCCATTGATGCATTCTGATATGGACTTTCACTATTATTCGGACTTAATGTAAGTACTGTGATTAAAAGCACAAAACAAGTCACAATGAGGATAAAAGGATATTGGAGGCGTGGCCAAAAATTCATCTTTGTATCCACCTCTTCAATTTTTTGTAGTAAGTTATCATAAGTTTCTTGCTGTTTACGTAAATTACGAGGAGGATTCTTTAACTTATTGAATTCTGAATCAAAGTTCTGTGACATATGTATATCCCCTTTCCTCATATATCTTCTGCAATGCCTTTAATGCTCTAGCAGTATTGTTTGTTACTTGCTTTTCAGAGCACCCAAGAAAATCAGCCGCTTCTTTGACACTCAACCCGTCAATCTTCCGTAAAACAATAGTTTCTCTATATGGGAGTTTTAATTCTTTAAGTGTCTCATATAAAGTGGCTACTGCTTCTCCCCGTTCTAGAATATCGCTGGGCGTCTCTTTTTCAACTCGATCATCAGCATGTACAAATGGTATAAACTTTACAATTTGCTTGCGTCGAAAATGATCATAGACAAGATTACGCGCAATACGCTTTATCCACGTTTTCACATCCGCTTCTTCACGAAATGTATCAAACTGCTTATACGCCCTATAAAATGTTTCTTGGGTCAAATCCTCTGCCAATTCTTTGTGCTGAATAAGATAAAATATGTATTGATAAATCGCATCATTATGCGTTTGATAAACTTGTTGAAATGACATTTTGTCCATAAAACCCCTCCCTCTTAACTATAGACGAGTGAGCTAAAATTACTACTCAGTTTTATGTAGTTTTTAATTAACTATGCTTACTACTCATTTCATTTGCCTCCTTTCTATACTTTCAACTAAGCTCATAAACTAAAAAAATATGTTTTTATAACAAAGAAGAGAATTAAAAAGGAGAAGGTTATTAACCGTCAGTAAAAGGTTTTTAGCTTTTTCTCTCGAAGTATAGAACTAGGATAGTTACATTAGTTTTATTAGAGAATTACTCTTTGTACATTTAACTTAGATGGTAATAGTACAATCTCATACTATGTTAGGAGGATTTATTATGATATTTGATAATCAAAATAAAACAATAACAACAAATAGGCTAGTACTGAGACTCTTTCAAAAATCTGATGCAGAAGATGTTACTAAACTTTGTAATAATTATAATATTTATAAAAATACATTGTACCTACCCTTCCCATACTCTATAGAGGATGCTATATCATGGATTGAACATCATCTAGATAATTTTAATGCTAATAAATCATTTGAATTTGCTATAACAGATAAGAGTACTGGCGAATTGTTTGGAGCTATAGCACTATCTAACAATCAACAGTTTAATCATGGTGAAATCGCCTATTGGATTGGTGAAGAATTTTGGGGAAAAGGATATGCTACGGAGGCAGCGCAAGCTATATTACAATTCGCATTTGATGAAAAACAATACCATAAAGTTTTTGCTCGTTACTTCAATTCAAATCCAGCCTCAGGAAGAGTTATACAAAAATTAGGTATGAAACAAGAAGGTATATTAATCGACCATGTGAGAAAAGAAAATCGATATGAAGATCTAGTATATTATGGGATTTTTAACTCAAGAGGGGTATTAAGGAAGACTCAATTACAGTGATAGATACTATAAGGAAGGCAAAAAAAACACCTGCAAATTTGTGGTGTTTTTTTATTACACTAAATAATTCCTACTCTAATGGAATAATGCCTCCTATCTACTTTAGATGAGTTAATACTTAGGTGATTTCTTCTTAAAAGATACATCAACATAGTAAGACTACTTTTTCGCATATAATTCTCCACTCTAGGCTTACCTCCGAATACTTTTGTGCAATCTTTCACAGAATAAATCAATGTTGGTCTTGATTTAAATTAAGATGGGTATATTGCAAAAATGTTAATTATCGCTGAAATCCTATAAGTAATAAAGGAAATATTCCACCTTACGTCGAAACTGCATTAATAAGAAAAGTTTGAGGAGGTAATATATGCGAAAGAAGATTTGGGTATTATTTGTTTTTGGTTTTATGTTGCTTACAGCTTGTTCAAATTCGAATGGTTTTGTAGAACTTCAACATGCAAAAGCTAATACTGATACACCTAAGGAAAATGAAAGCAAATCTGAAAATTCAACTCAAACAATAAAAAAGCTTAAAAAAGAAATTGCTGTTTATAAAATGGAAAAAGAAAACTTCGCAATTATAAGTAACTTATCTAGAGACTTTGTTCAAGCGCAAAAAACAGGTAATCAAAAGCAACTACAAGCATTAATGGCAAAGGAATTAACGTTAAAAAATAAAGATAATGGGTTATATGTCATCATTGATAATGTAGATTGGCTTTTATATACTCTTGACGGTAAAAACTATTTAGATGATTGGGTCATTCAAGGTTATGATTATAATAAAGATAATCAAACATTTAACATCTTTATTAGAGAATTTTATAAAAGCAATAATGTAGAGCTTGTTAGTCCTCCAACATTCTTACATTTAGTATTTAAAAAGGTGAATGATGAATGGAAAATCGTTAATTTAGAATTCGACGTATAGATCTGAACCGAGATAATGACAAAGGGCTACCCTAAAAGTTGTTTTCACCGACTTTTAGAATAGCCCTTTTTATACCTATAAATTTATATTAAAATTTTCACTTAGCTCTATAAACAAACATTCTGCTCGTTATTCCCATGATGACAACGAGCACAAGGAAATACAATGGCATAATTATTAAAGAACCTGTATGCAATTGGCTCATTCCCCAAATAATCATTGTAACTAATAAATAATAGCCTAAGCTAAATATAGCTCCTGCCGTTCCAACAACATCTTGAAAATTTACAAGTGCCAAGCTGAGGCAATTAGGTAGAGCGATTCCTATCCCTAGTAAGAGCATGAAAATTGCTACCAGAATTACTATTGCGTAGAATACTGTGGGATTCGTTCCTGTAAGTACAATAACTGACAAGAGAGTTGCCCCAACTATCATTACTAGACATCCTATATAGATTATCTTTTCTGGTATATAAACAGCTAATAAACGTTTTGATAAGTTAGCTCCTATTATTGAAGACAAGGCTACTACTATCCCTAAAAAACCATATAAACCTGGAGACATTTTAAAATACTCAATAAAGATAAATGGTGCTTCAGCATAATAGCTAAACAATATACCGTTTGTACCTCCTATGAGCAATCCAAATGCAATAACCTTCGAATCAGAGATGATCCTCTTTAAAACAAGAAAAATACTTATTTTATTTGTAGTAGAAGAGGCTTTTGTTTCGGGTAATGCTGTAAATGCATACACAAAGATCCCAATACTCATTACAACTAATGTGAAAAACACTGCCTTAAAACCAAAGGCTTGATCTACCCAACCGCCAACTAATGGTCCTACTGCGGGAGTAAAAGCAATGACTGCAGAAATTTGTGCGAACATCACATGACGTTTATGGCCATCAACGCTTTCACGAAGAATCGTTTGCGTGACAACTGAACCTGTGCTTGCTCCAAATGCTTGAAGAAATCGGCTAATTAATAAAAGTTCAATTGAGTTCGCCATAAAACATAAAAGACTACCTACGCCATATGTTACAATTCCCCACAGCATTGCAGGACGACGACCTATTATATCAGACAACCATCCCCAACAAAACACCCCTAAAGCAAAGCCTGCAAAGTATATACTCAGTGTCAATTGAGTAGCATTGCTGCTGACATTTAAAGCCTTAGAAATATCGGGTAACGATGGTGTATAAATTGTTTCACTAATTTGTGGAAATGCCACAAGAATAATCATTAACATTAACGATGGTACTGAGACTTTTTTCATTTCTAATAACCCTCCTATAACTTAGAAAATCTCAGGTATTACAAATTATCGTAGCTATGGAATTGGAGGGACCATCATTTTAACTCGTTCAAAAAATAACATGAGCTTACACCTACTTTAATTATTTTGATTACGTATACCTATAGGAGGGTATTAACACTTATAGAAATTAGGTTTTTCAAACATATAATCTATTATATGTTCCCTTTTTTAGTAATACAATATGAATAGGTAATTTATATGGTAGTATACTTAAATGAATTTAACATTTTCCTTTACTTACACGTCTCCATTTTTCTCTTTTATCAAAGTATTGTTGAGAACACATAAATTCTGTTATTTAATTGTGTTGATTCACATCTATACCTATTACAAAACAAAAAATACCCCAGCATTAAATGCTGAGGTATTTTAATTTACTCATTATTTGCGATAAGAATTGATTAGACTTTGCTGCCATGATTGGAATTTATCTTTATAATGACTAGACTTTTCTTTAAATCCTTGCCATCTACTTGCCGTTTTTTGCTTCATATGAGCAAATCTTAATTTGAAATTGGGTTTGAATTCAGGTTTCTTAAAGAGTTTTAACTGACCTGTTTCAAGTTCTTGCTCAAGTATTTCAATCGCACGATCTATATTCGCCTCTTTCAATCCTATTCGTGAATCCAAAAGAAGCAAAGGGATCATACATAGAATCACGAGTACAAGTAAAAGCAGAATTAGCATATCTCAATCCCCCTCCGTCATAAATTTCTTAATTAACATGTATTTCCCTTTTTTGTATACCTAGAAACATCATTGGGAAGTTCATCATTATTTATTCGTCGAAATTCAGATTATTAGGGCGATTTAGAGTATGGTTAGTGGATGATGACGATTAACATACAAATCATTAATAAGTAAATAATCATTTGTACACTTAAATACAACTTATATTTTTGTTGTACCTTTGAATCATGATGTTTACGAATGAATATCCAATCGAAATAAAATTTGTTCAAAATAGCTAATGTTAGGATAGATAATAGTACTAGGATGTTAATTGGATGATAGTAAAGAGCTAGATATATAATAGTGAGTAAGCTAATAATCCAAATGACCAATTTAACAACACGATCTCGATTTTTTCTTTGAAGTTTTGGAATGCTAGGAATAAAAGTATTTTTAATCGCTATATATTGTACTAAAATTACTAATGCTGGAATAACGTTTACAATTATACTCAAATAGAACTCTTTTATATTTTTTTGTACAAAGACTGAATTTAGTAAATCCTCATCAAATTCCCTAGTATTTTCTTTAACCTGGAAATATTGATTAGTTTGCATGTCTCTTAAAACTGATGGTTCTCCTGGTTTTTTATAGATTTTAATATGCCATTCCCGTCCATCTACTGCTACCAAAACGAAGTCATTAAAAGGTTCCAGTTCATTCTTATTTATATGCTGAACTTCTTTTAAATGACTAAAATAATGGCTGAATGTTGAAAGTTGTTGTTGATCTTCAATAGTATTCATATCCAAGTAAAGTTTTGAAGCTCTTGCAAGAAAACTGTCAAAACTTATATTATTAGGCCAATCAACATAATATATGCGTTTTAGCTCCACTGTAGAAGTAAAATTGTTTAATGGCTCAGTAGCTGTTGTTAAAGCTGTCTTTTGTAAAGGCCCATTAAAAGTTGTCAGAAGTAAGATGATACAGACAACAACAGTAGACGCAAGTACTACAGGAACTTGCCAATTTACTTTCTTTGTAGGTATCCTGTCAATCCGATTCGAAAGTTTTTCAAGTGTCTGTAACTTCTCTTGTTGTGAACGCTTTATTGTATTTAATTTCTGTAATTTGTCATCTAAACGATCCATCTTCATGACCCCCTTCTTGTAAAATCTTTTGTAGTGCTGCGATTGCACGAACTGTGTTATTTTTAACCTTTGCCTCCGTGCATTCAAGGAACTTGGCAGTTTCTTTCACTGATAATCCTTCGATTTTACGTAATATAATGGTTTCTCTATGATTTAATTTCAACTTTCTTAATGCCCCGTAAAGAATCGCCATTTCCTCACCTGTTTCAAGTACTTCAATCGGCGTTTGTGTATCGTCTTGATAATCCATCTTATGAGTAAGAGGTATGAACTGAATTAATCGTTTCTTGCGATAATGATCATAGACTAGGTTTCTCGCTATTCGCTTTAGCCAAGTAGTGACAGCGGCTTCGTTCCGGAACGTTTGAAATTGCTTAAATGCTTTAAAAAACGTTTCCTGCGTCAAATCTTCAGCTAGTTCCTTATTATTGACCATGAAAAATATGTATTTATAAATGCTATCACTATGTAAAATATAGAGCTTCTTAAACGGTTCCTGCATCATCAAATCCCCCCCTTTCATTCATAGACGAACGATTTTGTATTCGGAATCAATTAATCATGAATTTTGAATTAGATTTTTTATTTCATAGCAAATAAAAAGAAACTATTTTGAACAAAAACCGTTCAAAATGTTTCTTCTAAATGAACTGTTAAATTAACTTTATAAAAAAATATTAATAAAAAATAAAACAACATTGCACTATGTATGCCTTTATTAAATCGATTTAGACATTGATATATTCGTAATTTCATAGCCTAACTTTTCATATAATCCACACGCAATTTTGTTATGGCCAAATACATGTAGTCCAATTTTGTATATACCTAGCTTTTTAGCAATAATTTCGGCTTCTTTCATAGCTTGCTTACCATATCCTTGCCCTTGATGTGGCTCATAAATGATAAAGTCGTAAATAAAGCCTTCATTTGTAGTTGATGTTTGAGCAATCCAAATCATTCCTACTAATTGTTGGTTGTGAAAGATAGAGAATAAATGATTGTGCTCTGATTTCTCATCTTTTGGCAACAGACGAGAAAATTCTTTTTTAGAGAGATCAATTGCTTCATCTTCACTCCAATTGCCTGATGTCACTTTGTCTTTTGCAAAGTCTTCAATAGCAAAAGACAGATACTGCTTAAATTCTTCTTGTTTCATAGGTTTTAATGTAATCACTTATTCCCCCCCTAATATTTCGATAATTCTACCTTTTTATCATAACATATTAAAATACTATAAAAATTAAACCGCACATTATTAGAAGGCTGCTTAAATGAAGGGGATGAATTATTAGAGGCTATTCAATTATCTCAAGATATAAAATCCCTTTCGGATACTTAAATAACCACCTAAACCGTTGGAAGATCAACGTTCGAGGTGGTTATTTTTGCTAACCGCACATACTTATGGAACGGTTCACCGTAACACCGGTATCAGCAATCAAGATTAATATATTTATTTTTTGAAAATTGTTCCTGAATAAATACTATTAGTTCTTACCCCTGGTTTAATTTCTCCATTAATAGAATAAATATTATTACCCATTAAAACTAAGCCTTCACCACAAGGAGCATCAAATGGAACCTTTCCTACTGACCTCCAAGTATCCTTTTTTGCATTATATATTAAAATATCTTTATTCCAGTTAAAATCAACAGGATCAGTATTAAAGTATTTAGTTCTAAAAGCTAATAACTCTTCCCCTTGTAATGTGCCTAAATTTTTAACTGCATGATCATATATTTCTTTATTAAATCCGCCTATTACCATCATTTCATCTTTGTTTAATTTGACTGAGTTTGCTCCCAATAAAGATATTTCTTTCTCACCTAAGTTTACTGAAGAAACTTTTGACCATATATTTTTTTCGATATTATATTTATACCCATCTGTATAAGCAACAGATCCTCCACCACTAAATACATATAGACTTCCATTTAATATTTGAGCTACACTTTGATTTCGAACAGCTTCTCCTGGTATTGGTGCTAATTCTCGAGTTTTTGAAGTTTTTAGATCATATTCATATAATTTATTACTCTCTTTTCCATCTTGCTTACCAAGCCCAATATACAATTTTCCGTCTTTCTCAGTTGCTACTCCATCACTGATAGTAAATGGTAAATCTCCTATTTTTCTTACTTTCAACTTTTTATTTTGGTCAACAGTTAGCAAAGTAATATCGTCTGCATATTCTTTTTCAGGGCTACCTCCAATATAATAAACCCCTTTTTCCGTCGTTATGGAAGAACCATAGCCTATTTCATGATCAAGATTAGTATGTTCTACCATCGTTAATTTATTATTACCCTTTTTTAATACATATATATCTGAGTAATGTTTCTTTGCCCCTCCATTTAAAACTGATTCATACGGGAAATTTGCCCCTCCCCCAACGATTACATAATCTTTGTAAGATCCTGATAACAATCCTGCTGTACCAACATTCTTGTCAAATCCCTTTTGCGCCTCTAGCTCTCCTGCATGTTCCCATGCTATTCTTCCTACCGATTTCTCACTCTCAGAAGCACTCGCTTTCCCCGCGACATTACCACCTAAAACCAACATTGATGCAATTGCTGCTACCAAAACCTTTTTATTCAAATTCTCTCCCCCTTGTATTTTATATAAATAAAAATACTTATGAGCCAATTACGTGTCCTTAAGTATTATATTTAACATAGAAAACTTGTTCAAAATAATATTTAATCGTTTAATTTCACCATTCAATCTTGCGAATCCCTAATAATTGATTTTGAATATTCAGATAAATGAAGTTAAAAAAAACGTTTTTTAAAGTCATATTTTGTATTAGAAAACTATTACGAACAGCCCAAAAAGTAATGCCTATTCGTAATAGCTTGATAACTTAAAGATTTACCTTCTAATAATAATCTTTTCTTTGAGTTGGATTGCTTCTTCATTTGCTTGGAATTGTTCACCATAAACATTATAAACTGCAAGATTATCTTCAAACTTAAGTTCAGCAGTATATGCACTTGGTTTAATATTTGGGATGGTTCCTTCAAAAATGAAACGAGAATTCTTTGTTTTTTCCACTAAGTCAAATTGTATATTTTCTCCACCAATAATGCCGTTAATACGTTTGTTTCCGATTAACATAACAAAATCATCAAATACAACTTCTAATCGGATTTTCTCCCCTGGACGATAAGGCTTTGGCTTTTTAGATAAAAGAGTAAATGATTTTATTACTGGCTCTGGTGCTTGCTTGTATTTCTGCCATTTTAAATACTCCATGTTAAATTTAATATAGTCCATTTTAGTATTGGCTGTTCCTTCGTAAAACAGACCGATATCACCGTTTGATAAATTGGTGAGACTAGAATATCCATAAGTATCTGGTTTCACGAGTTGACTATATTTCCAGTTAAAAGAATATTTCACCTGACCATTTTCATATGTCCCATCTTCCTCGATTAAACCGACCTTAACAGTTCCATTTACTCTACTAACGTTATCACTTGCGCTGGAGAAGATTACTGCTTCCTTACCATCAACCTGTCCCGTATAACGAATAGCTGATATTTGACTGTATGGTGCAATTAAAGCTTTCTCAGTTACTACTTGTGAATCCCAGCTTTCTCCACCATCAAAGCTTGTAGCAATTTGTGCATAACCCGAGTAATTCCGCATGAATAACTTAAGTTGTCCATTCGGCATTTCTACAACTTGTGATTCTGTAATTTCATGGGCAGAATTGGTAAAGTACCTTTCATTAATGATCTCTTCCCCAACTACCCTTCCTTCATTTGGAGATTCTCCTCGAGTCCATGTTTTACCGTGATCATCACTATAAATAAGCGCACTAGCTTGTCTGTTATATTCATTTAAAAAATAAACCGGAAAAACTAGCCTTCCTTTATGAGGTCCATTGTTCAACTGAATTCCATTTCCTGGACCTGTTCCTAAAAAGATCATCCACTCTTCTTTTACCTCATCATTTAAATCAATAGGTTCTGTCCATGTTGCTCCCTCATCATCGCTGTAATATAGTTCAAGATAAGATGTTTTAAGAGGTTTCAAAGGAGAAGTTTGGCTGAAATAGTTATCTGTTTTTTTACCATTTACATATAAATTTCGATTTTCATCAACTGAATACTCGGTTAGTTCACCAGTTTTGTTATAAATATTTCCTTCTTCCCTAATCGTGTACTCATTCTTATTTTCATCTGTTAGTACCATGTACTTTTTACCTTCTATAGTTTTAAATCCTGTCCCTTTAAATGCATTTGTACCGAATCCCCCCATTAGTCCACCCCCATGAGGAAACCCATCAACAAGTGCAAAGATTCTTTCATTCGTTTCATCCTGTAAAAGTGACAAGTCAATATTAGATGCTTGGTCCGGGTAATCATTGATAACGATCCCATTTTCTTCCCATGTCATTCCTTGATCATTACTTCGGCGAATTACAGCATCAATATTGTTTGGAGAATCTCCCCCGTGGACAACTCGACGGTCTATACCAGCAAGAAGTGTTCCTTTTTTACTATAGAGTAAGGCAGGTATTCTATAATTATTGGAATCCATAAATCCTGGATAAAAAACACTTAACGGGTTTGTTATTTGTGCTGTATCAGGCATAGGGTTTACTAATAATTCAGCTGATGTCTCCCCAGTAATGGTAGTCAATGCCTCATTAGGAAGTGGCTCATCGAAAATCTTAACAAAATCAACATTTCCACTAAATTGATATTGATTGCCTGATGACCTTTCTGTTCTTCCTATTTGTGAACTATTAGGTGCATAAATGTTGCTTAAAAATTTCCTCGGAGACTGAGAATCCTCTTTTATTAATTCACCATCTAAAAAGTACTTATACCCTTTTTCTTTATCTAAAACCATCGCAAGGGTATAAACTTTATTTTCTTTCAAATTCACCTGGGCTTTAACATGCACATTCTCCTTTGATGCCCCTGGTTTCTCAAAGCGATTCTCGCTTCCTATAGTTGTAGGGGATATATATAAATGAAAATGACCATCAGGGACTTGATTATTACTTAAAGAAAATAGTGACATAATGGACGAGCCTGTATATTGAAATCTTACAATAATTGTTCCTTCATCCATTCTTTTTAGCGTATCAACTTGATTATTTAAGTTAGTAAAGTATCCGTCTTTAATCCTCTGATTTTCTATGTGTAAAATGGGTTCAGTAGATGACATAGCAGAAACATAATTCTCCTTTGCAAAAATGAAAATAATTAAAAGGAATGAAAATACGAACATTGAAATTCTTTTCATCAAAATTCTCTCCCTTCCTATCTTATCTTTGAATTCATTTAACTGATTGTGTCTTTACATTTTTACAGCATCTTCTCAATAACGGCCTTTGCAGTTAGTTCTTTGTTGTGAACTGCTTCTTTATTTGTTCTTTTAAAATATTCAAAATAGAGCAAATCTAATAGATAAAGCTGTGCTATTTTTGCAGTTAAACTCCCCCCTTGAAGCGGGCCTTCATTCGCACCGCAAAGCAATGTGATATCCGAAAAACTTGTCAAAGGAGATTTAGCAAATCTAGTGATCGAAATGATCTTTGCTCCGCTTTCTTTTGCTACTTTTGCCACTTCAATAGTATCTTTCGTTGAACCAGAATAGGAGATTAAGATAGCTACGTCTTTCTCTGTCATTAAAGCAGCGGACATAACTTGTAGATGTGAATCTAGTGAACATTCCGTTTTATTCGTAATCCTCATAAACTTATTCTTCGCTTCCATTGCTGTCATTAAGGAAGAACCTACTCCAAAAAAATGAATTCTTTCTGCTTGAACCATACTTTCAACCGCATTGGAAATATCATTTTCAGTAATTAAGTTATACGTTTCTGTAAGTGCATTTACATTTGAAGATAGTACTTTAGATGCTAGTTCCCCAATTGTGTCTTGCATTGTAATCATGCTGGAGAGTTGTGGAGTTTCGTTATCCAGGGAAATGCTATGAGCTAAAACAATTTTAAATTCTTGGTATCCTTTCAGATCCATCGTTTTGCAGAATCTAAAAACACTTGATTCCCCCACATTACATGCATCTGCCAAATCAGTGATTGACATGTAAAGAACGTCTTTTATATTTTCAAGAATATAATCAGCTACTTTTTTTTCAGTGTTAGTAAATGAATTGTACCTTGAATGAATGAGTGAGAATATATCCTGGTTTGCCATGTTGGAACTCCTTCTTCTTATTTATTTCATCTTAAATGTAGTGAGACTGCACCAAGAACTCCAGCTTTATTTCCAAGGGAGGCTTTCATAATTTTCACATCTGAAAAGCTCTCCATAGTTAACTCTAGAACTTTACTTGATATCATCTTTACAAGATTTTCTTGATCCATAACCCCACCACCTATAATAATAGCTGGGGGGTTAAAAATGTGGATAAGGGAGCTGAGACCCAATGCTACTTCTTCAATCCAATCGTGAAGAACCATTGCTAGGGGTTTATTCCCTTGACTAAGCTTGTCAAAAATGACACGACCATTTTTAAAATCAGGATGTATTTCCTTTGCTCTTTTTATCAAAGCTGTTGTAGAAGCATATGTCTCATAGCAACCAGCCTTACCACAGTTACACTTGTTTCCTGAAGAATGGGTAATAATGTGCCCGAATTCGGCTGCCAATCCATTATGGCCTTTATAAATTTTAGAATCTATTACAATGGCACCACCAATACCTGTACCATATGTTAAACAAAGAAAATCATTAAACTCCTTTGCGACCCCAAAGTACTGTTCCCCTAGTGCAGCTGCATTTACATCGTTTTCTACTTTAACAGGAACCTTAAATTGATTCTCAAGAATCTCCTTTAATTTCGTACCTGTGTAGTCAGGAATATTCTCATTGGCATAAATGATCGAACCTTCTATACTATTAACCTGCCCTGCAGTGCTTATGCCAATCGCATCAAAGTCCTGGAATTCACTTATTATCTTAATTAGTTTTTCAACTAAATATTTTCCGCCTTTTTTACTTTCCGTATCGAATTCTTTAAATACTTCTATCTTGCCATCTTTATCAGAGATGCCAACTTTAATAGATGTTCCACCAATATCGGCTGCCAATATTTTCACTTTAGTCATCCTCTACACATATCCTTTGTGCAGAATAAACTCTTTTTTTAAAAGGGCCTATTCATTAAAAAGTTTTAATTCTTAATAGCCTTAATAAATCTTTTTGTAATTTCCATTGGTCTAGTAATTGCAGTACCAACTACTGCTGTATGAACTCCTAAATCGAAAACACACTTCAGTTCCTCTGGTGTCCAAATTCCACCTTCAGCAATAACCGGAATCGGGAAATCTTGAACTAATAGTTCCATCAAAAGTAAGTCTGGTAATTGATGATGCTTTGTATAATCTGAATAACCACTTAATGTTGTGCCTAGGCAATCAAATCCTAATTCATACGCTTCTTTTGCTTCCTCATAATTAGAGCAGTCCGCCATGAAAATGAGGCGATAAAGTTTGTTGTAATTCCTGTGAAAAGTGGCTAAGTTCCTCTGAAACCTCTCGGCACATAAAAAACACAATCCTTTCTTTGACGGTACCCTTAAGAAAATACTTTTAATACGTTTCATTTATTTCCTAGATATTGCACTCTTCTGAAAATAGCTTTTGTTTTTTACAGTGGTGCCTTTCATTCCTGAAAGATACCACTCAACAGTTATTACTTATTGATTATCTCTGATAATTCTACTTTTCTATCTTCAGCTAATGACTTAGTACATGCATCTGCTGTCGCTATTGCTTCAAGCGCCGCTACACCATTTGTCAATTTTTCAAATTCCTCCGTAACTTCCCCACCTTTTAGAATATCGTGTAAATAAATCATTTCTTTGTCAATACATGTTTCAAGCCATAGTGGTGCTCTTGTTCCAGGTTTACCATAAGCAATTGCACCATCCATTCCACGACCAGTATAAATGTCTGTCCGGTCATTATCTTCTTCCTCACTATCATGTATTAAGAATGTACTCTCTCCTAGACCATCTACATGTAATGTGCCTCCACAGTGGAATAAGTCTAATTTAATTGCACCTTTTGTTCCTTCGATTAACACATAGTGTTCTCCCCAACGGAAAGCTGAGCCATATTCCATTGTTGCATACCTTTTATTATCAAATTCTAAATTTAAAATCAGCATATCATCTTCATCGCCCCAATTCTCATGTTCGTGAGCAACATTTCCACCTACCATTGTTACTTTCTTCGGCATTCCACCCATAATAAATTGTATACAATCTAATTCATGGATGTGGTGATATAAATGCCCTCCTGATTTATCACGGAATTTCTTCCAAGATACTTCTTTTTGAATTGGTTCCCATCCAGTTCTAGCTGCCTTACAATAAAGAACGTCACCAATCACACCATCTTCAATCAATTTTTTTGCATGGTGAACTCCATTAAAGAAGTTCATAATGTGTCCTGCCATAAACATTACATTATTTTCTTTACAGGCATCTACCATTGCTTTACAATCTTCATAAGATAGAGAAATCGGTTTCTCACAAAATACATGTTTACCGTTTTCAGCAGCTTTTACTACTGGTTCACGATGTAAATAATTTGGTGATGCAACTATAACACAATCCACATCTTCTCTTTGCACTAATTCATCTAGGCTTCCACATACATTTGCGCCTAACTCTTCAGCTACCGATTCTGCATTATATGGATCAAATACTGCTGTGATTTTTGCATCTTCTATTTTATTCAATGACCTTGCTAAATCTGCTCCAAAATATCCAGTTCCAACTACTGCATACTTTATCATTTATATCACTACCCTTTTATTGTAATAATTCTTCAATTGTAAACGACATGTACCGTGTTACATCTTTCATGTGCAAATCGTTGCGTGACCATGAATCAAATTTTTCATAGAATAATACAATGTCATTATTTGGTGATTCGGTTAATGCTGAATATGAAAAACCATATTGGGAGTAATCTTATTGCTGATATTCTCGGATATCTCCATTTTCACTTTTGAAGCTTGTTCATAGTTTTTCATGGTGATTTCCGTGCAAATGAGATCAATTAAATAAAGTTGAGTGATTTTGGCTACTAATGAACCGATGTCTAATGGGATTTCCTTTACAAACGTCAGTAAAATATAATCCGCGTACTTTGCAAATGATGAATTCACCATAGTTTGTTAATACAATTACTGTAGCATTCTTTTCATTTGTTATTTTGACAGTATCGACAATATCCTCTGTGCGGAATGTTCATCTAATTAGGTCGCCCTCATTATCTGGAAGTGAGGATCTGTGACGACTTAGTCATCCTCTGCCTATAACCTTTAGATACCTTTTGAAAAAGGACTTATTTTTGATCAATTGACTTGAATTGCATGAATAAATTTTTTTGTTATCTCCATTGGTCTAGTAATCGCTGTACCCACTACTGCTGTATGAACTCCTAAATCGAAAACACACTTCAGTTCCTCTGGTGTCCAAATTCCACCTTCAGCAATTACGGGAATAGGAAAATCCTGAACTAACCGTTCAATTAACTCTAGGTCTGGCAAATGATTATGCTTTGTATATTCGGTATAACCGCTTAACGTTGTTCCTAAGCAATCGAACCCTAATTCATAAGCCTTTTTTGCCTCTTCATAGGTTGAGCAGTCCGCCATGAAAATTTGTTCTTTATATTTTTTCCTGATTTCAGGAAACACTTCACTTATTGTCTTTCCATCTGGTCTAATCCTTTTTGTAGCATCCAATGCAATAATATCTACCCCCTCCTGATAAAGAAGTTCAATCTCTTTATTAGTCGGTGTTATAAATACATCAGACCCTTCATACACCTTTTTAATAATTCCGATGATAGGTAATCCAACCATTTCTTTTATTTCCTTAATATCTTCAACACTATTTGCTCTAATCCCCTTAGCCCCTCCAAGCATTGCAGCATATGCCATTTTACTCATAATAAAAGGACTATGAAGAGGTTCCTCTGGAAGTGCCTGGCATGAAACAATTAGTTGTCCATGAATGAGATCAAATATTTTCTGTTTTTTATTCATTTACATACATCTCCACCATCTCCACTTATAAAAATATTACTTATCCGATCCAAGTGTAATTCCTTTTGTAAAATACTTCTGGAAGAAAATAAATATAAGTAACATAGGAATTGCTGCTACAGTAGCACCAGCCATCTTATAAGCAAAGTTTGGATTTAAGTCTTGCATCAAGGTTGCAATACCTACCATTAATGTTTTCGAATTTGCATCTTGACCGACTATGAGTTGCCATAAGTAGTCATTCCACACCTGAACAAAGTTAAGAATAAATAGTGCACCAATACCTGGTTTAACTAAAGGTAGCATGATTTTATAAAAGATTTTAAATTCACTAGCTCCATCCATTTTTGCTGCTTCCCTTAAAGATTCTGGGATTGTATCAAAGAATCCTTTTAGTAAAAACACCCCAAATGCAGTTGCGATGTTAGGAAAAATCATCCCACTAAGAGAGTTAACCATACCAAATTCTTGAATAAGTCTAAATAATGGAACTATCATAACTTCTTTTGGAATCATTAGACTTGAAATAAATATAACGAAAATAATATTTTTCCCTTTAAATTTAAGCTTTGAAAATGCATAGGCTGCTAGTGTACTTACAATAATTAAGGCAAACGTAGAAACCAAAGCTACAAATAAACTATTATACGACCATGTAAAAGCAGGCTGATTGTTAAAAACATCCGTATAGTTGCTCAAAGTAAAGGTTTTTGGAAACCAATCTGGCGGCATTTTAACAACATCGGAGCTATTCTTAAAAGAACTTGTCACAAGCCAGTAAAGAGGGAAAAGACTTATGATAGCAAAAAATAGTACAATAAAATTGGATACTATATCAATTTTTTCTTTCTTCTTGGTCTTATTTCTTAACATACTTTATCACCCCTAATCCTTCTTAAACATAGCTTTTAGCTGTGGAATCGATAGTGCTAGTGTAATTAAGAACATAATTACACCTACAGCAGAAGCTAGACCAAGCTGATTATACTTGAATGCATTATTATATAAGTAGTACATAAGAGTTGTAGAGGAATTGTTTGGTCCCCCACCAGTTAATAGCTGGATAACAACAAATATCTTTAGGACCGCAATAATATTCATAATAATAATGTAAATGGTTGTTGGTTTAATCATTGGAATGATAATCTTAAAGACAATTTTGACTCTATTTGCCCCATCTATTTCAGCTGCTTCAAAAAGTTCCTTTGGGACCCCAATCATAGAAGCTATGTATAGGATGATAGCCTGACCAACATTCGTCGCAAATGTTACGAATATAATCACGGGTAGTACCCACTTTGGATCACCTAAAAAATTAACTGTTGAAAGTTCCATTTCCCTTGCCATAAAAGGGATTAGACCATTGGCAGGATTCAGTAAGAAACTCCAAATCATACTCATAACAACCATGGAAACCATTACAGGGATATAGTAGGCTCCCCTTATAAAGGACACATATTTAGCATTTTTATCAAAAACAGCAGAGGCAACGAAAAGTGCAAAGACAACTGTTAATGCCACAATGCATATGACAAAAATCACTGTGTTAATAGTAGATTGAACGAATACGGGATCACTAAATAATTTCCGATAATTTTCAAACCCAATAAATACTTCATCTTGATAGCTTATTTTAAATAAACTTAATCTTATTCCATCAATGATAGGATAAACTAGGAATACTAGAAAAAGTAAAATTTGAGGTGCGATAAACAGGTATCCTGATATATTTTCTTTATAAGAATCTTTAATGATTTTCATTAGCATCATTTACCTTTCTACAATTTTAAGCCCCAAAAAGAAGGGGCTTAAATTGTTGTAAAGTCATATACATTTAAGGCTACTTATTGTAAATAACCGAATCAGCTTTTGATTCTTCAATTACTTTATTACCATTTGTTTGGTAACCCTTCACAGCATCTTTTGCTGATTTTGCACCAGTATATAAAGCCTGTAGTTCTGGGTAAAGAACTTGTCGTAATTGGCTGTAACCTGGTACATTTCCAGTAAAGTTAAACGCGTATTGATCGTTAGCAGAATATGCTGCGAAGAAAGGCTTTTCTGCACTAAATTCTTTAACAACAGATGTTCTAACTGGCACTCCATTTTTAGAAGCCTTCACAAGTTCAGGATCCGTTGAGACAAATTTCACAAAATCCTTACTAACTTTAATTCTAGTTTCGTCCTTCGTATCAAAAACAGTTGCACCTGTCACATACGTGAATGTTAATGGATCGCCACTTTCAGAAGGAATATTAGCAAGTCTAATATCAAATTTAGGAGCTTTACCACTTTCCATATCAGCTTTTGCATTATTGAATAAGATTGCGTTAGTAAAACTAATTGCAAGCTGTTGATTTTGGAACATCGCGTTCACATCATTTGAAGAAACAGATTCTACACCAGGGTTTGTTAAACCATTATCGTAAATTTTCTTTAACCAATTTGCTGCTTTAACACCATTTGCATCATCAATAATTAACTTGCCATCTTTATCAAAGAATTGATTTCCAAACATTCTTAAATAAGCAAGATTCCAAGTATCTCCTTGATTATTCAGAGCAAATAAGCCCATTGGGTATGCATTTGAATATTTGTCTTTTGGTAATTTCTCTTTTAAAGCATTTAGAATTTTTTCATAGTCTGCTAAAGTCCAAGTTTTGATTTCTTCTTCTCCACCAATGTACTTTTCAAGTCCTGCAGCTTTAAACATCTCAGCGTTATAAGCTAAAGTACCTGGGTTTTGTGAGAATGGGTAGAAGTAAATATCATCACCAAAAGTAACATTATCCCAATGACTTTGTGCAATATCTTTTTTAGCTTCATCATCAACGATATCATTTAAAGGTACTAAGGCGCCTCGATGAGCATAATCCCCCATAGCGAAAACGCTCTCAAAGAAAACATCTGGAGGAGTTCCACCATTAAGATTTACATTTAAAAGCTCATCCCTTTGTTCACTTGCAACTACCTCTACATTTACCTTAACCTTATGATCCTTGTACTCATCAGCAAATCTCTTTGCTGCATGCTTGAAGAAACTATCATAGTCAGCTCCCTCTTCAGAAGCATCTAAAACACCTTTCCACTGTGGAGTTAACCAAACTTTTATTTCTACCTCATCATTTGAAGCAGATGATCCCCCAGACTTACTATCTTCTTTTCCTGTACAACCTGCTAATACTGAAAGTACAAGCGCAATTGCTAAAGTCATTGTCAGAAAGCGCTTTCTAAACATGAACTACTCCCCCTTATCGATCCAATTAACATAGTAAAATGCTTTTGATTTTATTAAAAACAAGATGTGATAATAGCTTATGTCCTTCTTCATCAAGATGCATGAAATCAATCTTATTCATTGATACAAATCCCTTTGTATCAATTAATTCTGTACCTTGAATCTCCAATAGTTCCATTAAAAACTTTGGCATTTCCTCTGATTTAACATCACATTCTCTTCCCATTGATTGACTTACTTCAGTTTCGTAATATCCTTTTTCAATAGGAGGAGGCGCAATGACTAATACTTTTGGAAAGCTTCCCTTTAGAGCTGCTGGAGTATTTTTGACTTTAGATGAAAGCCTTGCAATTCCTTGAGCTATATTATAAGAAGTTAAATGAAACCTTTCCTTTGTATCATTTGTACCAAGCATAATAATGACAAGCTCTAATGGTGCATGGCTCATCAAGCAAGGATGGATGTAAGTATAACCATTTAATCCTTCGAATAATGGATCATCTACTACACTCGTTCTACCTGATAATCCTTCCTCAATTACTTGAAACTCATCACCTAGCATTCCAGCTAATAAGCTAGTCCACCTTACACCTTCTGGAAACCTCTCCATAGTTCTAGCATTAAAGCCCCATGTATTAGAATCCCCAAAGCATACTATTCTCCTTTTCATTTTGTTACCTTTAAATAGGAAGAAATAGCTTTGTCAATCAACTCTTTAATTTCGTTTATTTTGTTTAGGTCTTCCCCTGATACTGCCTCTAATGGTCCTCTTACACTTCCAATATTAATTCCTCTTAATTTTAAGACTTCTTTAATAGCGGAGTACATAGAACCATTTAATGAACATAAAGCGATAATAATGTCATTGATATCTCTTTGAATTCTTCGAGCATCATTGAAGTTTCCCGTTGATACAAACTCTTCTGCCATTAAGAAAAGTTCTGGCATTACTGCATACGTTCCGCCTATTCCTCCATCAGCACCAATTAATCTCCCAGAAACATATTGTTCATCTGGTCCATTAAATACGATTAGATTTTCTTCAACCGCTTTGAATCTTTCAATATCCATTACAGGCATTGAAGAATTCTTGATCCCAATGACCTTTGAATTTTCTAATAATTCCTTAAATAGTTGAATAGACAGGCTATATCCCGTTGTTTGCGGAATGTTATAAATAATAAATGGTAGTTCAGTTGAATTCATGATTTCTGTCCAATACTTAAAGATTGAACTTTCAGGCAATTTAAAATAGATTGGTGGAATAGCAGATAGTGCATCATATCCTAATTCACTAGCATATTTTGCTAGAATCACACTTTCTCTAGTGGATGGTGCTCCAACATGAGCGATTAACGTGCATTTCCCTCTTAAACTTTCTGCAACATATTTTAATGTCGCTTTTCTCTCTTCCAGGTTTTGATAGATGCATTCTCCTGAACTACCACCAACGTAAAGTCCTTGGACTCCTTTATTGTACAAATAGTTGCACAATTCTTTTGTTCGATTCTCTGAAATTTCTCCTACATCATCATAACAAGCATAAAAAGCAGGAAATATTCCTTTAAATTTTTCTAAGTTCACTTTGACCCCACCTAAACTTAATGTAATAACTTCTTATGTTAATTAAATGCAAAATAAATAATTCCCTCTATCCCCCCTTAGGGCAAAACTCCATTTAGACTTTTAATTCTTGCCTAAATTTACCCTGTTAGCGCTTACGAGTAATCATATAACATAGAATGAGATATGTAAATAATTTTCTGAATTTTTTATATTTTTGAAAAAAATTTTCAAAATGAAAAATATCCCACTCTAATTTCATTTCGTAAATATTCCAAATTATATCTTTAAACACAAATAAAAGCTGAACTAATACAAAAATTAGTTCAGCTTTAATAAAATTTGTTATAATGTTGCACATTGTATGGAGAATAAATTCTTGTTATTTGTGTATTACTTTAAGCTCACTTTTAATTAAATTTTACTTTTAATAGGTTCATATTCTAACAGCATTCCTTCATATACCACTTCAAATCCGGGTAAATTTCTAAAATCATTTGGTGTAACTAATGATGTTCGTTTATCCCAAAAGATAATACCCGCTCTATTTAAAACTTCCCCTACAAACTGAGAACAAAAAAATGAATTCCGTGGTTCAATAGGTTCATTAAATGCCACACCTACTATTCCTAGTAAATTATAATAATAAAGGTCTTTATTTTTCTCGAATTTATCTATTATGCTCTTCAATTTTTCTAATTTTTCTTCATCCACTTCAAATTTATATAGTACACATTTTGTTTGTGGGAATGCTCTATATATACCTTCTAATACATCTTCTTTCACAAAACCACTATTTATAGGGTTTCTTGGATTCCTTCTTCCGAAACTGTACATTTCATTTAAATTCAAATCAAAAGCGATGGATGCGTGATTGTAAGGAGCTTTTGTATATTGTTTTATGGTTTTCGAAAAAAGAGTACCCGTATCTGTTAATAGAATATAAATATATTTCTTTTTCAAATTGAGTTTCCTCCACTTTACCATCTAATTGATATGAGATATAAAACCAAACAAAAAATTTAGATAATTTCTCATTATCGTAATTTCCAAGATTCTTTCTTACATGAAATAACTAACTTAATTCCACTAATCATCAATTGCTAATAAAAATTAAACTTTTGTATAAGTGCGATACCAAAACGTGCATTCAATAATATTAACTCAAATCCTATTTACATTCTTTAGTATGTTGGTATCTTTATTATAATTACGAAATCTTAAAAATACCTTAAGTCAAATAAAAGAATTCTTAAAATGAACTTGTAAGATTTAGTTTGATTTTTATTCAAATTTATCTTATCCGTTTAGCCACATATGAAAAGAACCTATTTTGAACAAAGATTGCTCAAAGTAGGTTCTTAATTATGGCTATTAATATTTCCAAAAATATAGTTAAATCATTCTATACATTATGCTTTCACAATATGAATTGGTCTCCCTATAATTACCTCAGCTGCTTCCATTGTAATCTCACCTAAAGTTGGATGAGCGTGTATTGTTAATGCGATATCTTCGGCAGTCATACCCGCTTCAATCGCAACAGCCATTTCTGCAATCATATCAGATGCACCAGTACCAACGATTTGAGCTCCAATTAATAAATTATCTTCTTTACGTGCAACAAGTTTCACAAAACCTTCAGTTGCATTTAAAGCTAATGCACGGCCGTTTGCAGCGAATGGGAATTTTGCTGTTTTCACTTCGATATCTTCTGCCTTTGCTTGCTCCTCATTGAAACCAACAGTTGCAAGCTCTGGATCTGTAAAGCATACGGCAGGTATTGCTAAATAATCTACGATCGAATTTTCGCCAGCGATTGCTTCGGCAGCCACTTTACCTTCATAAGATGCTTTATGTGCAAGTTGTGTACCAGATACGATATCTCCAATTGCATAAATGTTAGGTACTGAAGTACGACATTGTTTATCTACTTTTAGTAAACCGCGTTCAGCGAATTCGATACCTGCTGCTTCAAGACCTAATTGATCCGTATTTGGACGTCGACCTACAGTTACTAATACATAGTTAGCCTCAACTGTTTTTTCTTCTCCATCAGCTTCATATGTTACAACTACGCCGTTTTCATTTTCTTCTACGCCTTTAGCCGATGCGCCAACCACAACTTCTACGCCTTTTTTCTTTAAACCTTTTTTCACAACTTCTGTCATTTGCTTTTCGAAACCAGCTAAGATGTCTTTACCCCCTTCAATGATTGTTACTTGAGAACCTAAATTCGCATAAGCAGAACCTAGTTCAGTACCGATGTAACCCCCACCAATGACAACTAATTTTTCCGGTACTTCTGGTAAAGTAAGAGCATCAGTTGAATTAATTACTCGTTTAGTGAATTTAAATGTTGGAATTTCAACCGGTCGAGAACCTGTTGCAATGATTGCATTTTTGAATGTGTACGTTTGTTCACTGCCACCATCAATTACACGTACTGTATTTGCATTTACGAAGTATGCTTCACCGTTCACGATGTCGATTTTGTTGCCTTTTAATAGACCTTTAACGCCGCCTACTAATCTAGAAACTACGCCGCTTTTGAATTCTTGCACTTTTGCCCAGTTAAGTTTTACTTCTTCTGCAACAACACCCATATCACCAGAATGCTTTGCTTGCTCAAAACGGTGACCTACTGAAATCAGCACTTTTGATGGGATACAACCGACATTCGAACAAACTCCTCCTAAATACTCTCTCTCTACAATAGTAACATTTTGCCCCTTTTGAGTAGCGCGAATGGCTGCCACATATCCTCCTGGACCTGCACCAATTACAAGCGTATCAATATACTTCATCTACTGTATCCCCCTCATGATTTGCTATAAAATAAAAAACGTTATCCCAAAAATTTTTATCTTTTACACAATTGTGGTGGCCTTTTGTTGCAACTTTAATTACTTGTTTAAAGTTGCTATCATTTAATAGGACATCCACATTTGAAATCGCTACTTTTTTATCCTGAATAGAGTGTACGGCAAGAGATGGAGCCTGTTGGTTTTTTAATATTCTTTCTAAACACCATTCTCTTCTAGCTTTTAAAAAAACACCTCCCCGTAAAAGAAACCAGCTGACAAATAGCCATCCAAACGGAATATATGGAAGTGATACTTTCTCAGCCATTGAATTGCTAATACTTTTTAATGATGTAGGCATTGAATCTGTAATAAGTGCTTTAATCCTCGAATCTGTAGAATTCACAATACTTGCAGCTACCCCACCCATTGAATGCCCTAAAATATAGATTTTTTTACTATTAATATCTGGCCTCTTCGATAAATAATCAATCGTTGCTGTTATACTTTGGACAAACGATTCAATACTCACTTGTTTTTCTGATGACTCACTTTGCCCATGACCAAGAACATCTACAGTTATCACGTCAAAACCGTTAGCTAATAAGGGATCGACATATCGTAACATGTCTGATTTATTAGAACTCCATCCATGTACCAATAGAAAGCAACCTCTTGCCTGCTCACTTTTAATAAGCCATCCTCGCATTGTTCCAATACTCAGCTCAATTTTAATGTCTTCATAAGTTGAATTCGGGTATTTTTTATCCACCTTTACTTTCGGTGTGAAAATATGCTGTATGATATATCTCCTCAAAAATAAAATAATTACTACGAAAGCAATGAATACTATATATTTCATAATAATCCCCCTTAAAAAAGATACCTTTCAGTCTCTTTTTGGTTATAAAAAAGACGGCTTTATTGCCGCTCAGTCGCAATCATTGAAATATATTGTTTCAAATTATTGCTTATGATCTTTGTTAATTGTACATCATTCTTTAATCGGTCTAATACGAGCCCACCTTCTAATGTTGAAACAATATATATCGCCGTATCGTATGGCTTTACAGACTGCTTCAACTCCTGATTACTAATACCATCCTCTATAATTTTAACTAACCAATTTATCATTATATCCATTGCTTCATTGATAGATGGCAGTAACGCATTCCCGTCTAAATCATCCATTTCTATAGCTGCATTAAAAATAGGACACCCACCTGCTATCGGTTCTCCTAAACTTAATTCTAAAAAGGACTCAACAAATGCGAATAATCTGTCCGTGGCATTCTCGTGTTGTGAAACACTCGCCTGAAAATGATTTTGCATTATTTCAGTAGAAAAATGAAAAGACTCGACCATAAGCTGCTCTTTATCTTTAAAATGGCGATATATCCCTCCTTTTTGAATATTAGTTTCCTGAATAATGTCATTCATCGATGTTGTCATGTAACCTTTTTTGTTGAAAATTGTAGCAGACTTCAGAATAATATTACGCCTTGTTAATTCACCTTTTCTCATTATAACCTCCAAAAAAGATACCCTTTAGTCTCTTTTAATATATAGGAAGTAAGATACAAATTCAAGCACTTTTTTACAGAAATCAAATATTAAGCTGTATCTGGTGCGAAGAATCTTCACTACTCGTTTTTTAACCTTGGCCTACCATGAAAATTAAATTGAAATCATTTTCATCTCTAGATTTCTCTTATAATAAATTGATATTCCAAATGGATATTTATGTTAAAATAATTTCAATGATTGTGACAAAAATATTTTAACTAACGAAGAGGTGGAATTATTATGTACGGATTAATTGCAATTTTTGATGAAACAACAGAACAGATTATTAAAGATATTTGGAAAGAGTTAAAAGAAAGGTCGATTTCCTTTTATGCATATGAAGTGGAAAATAGGATACCGCACATTACATTAGCAGGCTATAATGACTTAAACCCATCTTATTTTACAAAACAAATGGATGTCTTTTATGAAGGTAAGCAGGCGATTGATATTACTTTTAATACAATTGGTTCGTTTCTTAATTCGGGAGCATTGTTCTTATCACCTACCGTTACAACAGAATTGAATGAATTTCATTTTAACCATCATAAAAATTTCGAACAATTTAATGATGACCCGAATTCATTGTACCTTCCGAATCGTTGGATACCACATTGCACTATAGCAAATAGATTGTCTCCAGAAAAGTTATCTAAAGCATTTGATTATTGTTCAAAAAGAAATGCTACTATAGTTGGACAGATAAAAGAAGTCGCTCTTATTGATGTATCTAATAAAAATAAAGCACCCATTATTTACTCAAAAAAATTCGGGAAATAGTGATATTCAGAGCTTGTGAAGGATAAAAGTTCTCTTACATTAGGTTGAATAGATGTCGATTTAATCTCTTTCATAAAACACGTCCCTTCTTGCAATAAACTGCCCCGTTATCAAAGCATACATTACCCCTGACGTACTATTTTTTCAAACATTCGTGGTCGATGTTTTTCAAAACCTTCTATTAATTCTTTTCCGAAAATAGTTATAGTTCTTTCCCAAGGGTCACCTAAATATCCCCATTCAAAATCCTTATGAATAAAAAAGTAATAATCGCCATTTGGGAAGATCGGTACTGTCCAATTATCGAATTCATTTTTTTGAAATTCTAGATAGGGATTTATCCAATGACACTCATGCTGCCAATCTAATGCATAAATATATTCATCTACTGACGTGCATTCTTGAAAAACAAGTAATGCTTTTTCCTCTAAGTCATCATAGGCATCCAAACCTTTATATTTTCCAAAGTATAGTGAAATATCGTAGATAATAAAAGGGGTTGGTACTTTAAAAGATGGAAGATTGGTAGTGCTTGGTTCAAACTTCAATTCGTCGAATATTTTATTCCACACTTTTTCATCCTCTGAATTTGTTAGTTCAACCCAGTTTTTCATTTAAATGACTACCTTTTTTAGTAGCGTCTATTATAACATTTCTTATCGAACTAACCCGCCCCGTTAGTTAAATAAAAAAAGAGCTGCCTGAACAGCTCCAAAATATTCTACTAAAGCCCCCGTTTACTTAACGGGCTATCATTAAATTATTTTACATATTTAACGGTTATTCAATTAAATATAGGACGCATAAAACTTCTTTCATAACTTAAAATACATTTATTATCTTCTGCAAATTTAATTGCTGCCTGACATTCTTCATCCAATGCCATTTTCATTCGGTATTCTTCGTATGCTGTTAAACTCGGGAAAGTGAATAAGGCATAAGCAATATTATTAGCACCTTCGTGTGGAAGAAAATAGCCATGATGTGTACCACCTAATTTATTTACAAGTGGAATCCACATCTTACCGTATTCTTCAAATTCATTTACTTTATAAGGGTCAATAACGTACTTCAAATAGCATGTTACCATTTTATTCCTCCTAAAATCTTTTTCTAATCATAACATATACTTCTCATTAAGATGCTATTAATCAGTAGCTGAACATAGTAAGGGATAATATTATTTCATGTTATGGTAACTACACATTGTGCAAATGAGAACTGGAGGAGGAATACGAATGGATAACTTATAGTTGAACCATCTTTATAAGGCTAAATTTTAGTTTGACGTATCTTTCTTCCAATATAAACCACACTAATTGTCCACTACAATAAAAGGGTGAAAACATGGAATATAAAATAGTCGTATCCATTATCGTATTCATTTTCTTGATAGTTTGTCTTGCATTTGCCTTTTCAATGTCGCCTTCAAAGGATATTAGCAACACTGTTATCAATATAAAGCAAAAACCAGTCATACTCATCACTGTAGACTCTCTTATGAGTCAGTCTATCCAAAAATCTATTCAAGAAAAAAAAGCACCTGCCTTTTCATTTTTAATAAAAAACGGACAATTCTACCCAAAAGTAATTAGCTCTTATCCCACAATGTCCGTTGCGATTGATAGCACTTTGTTGACTGGTACTTATGCTGATCAACATAAGGTTCCAGGACTTATTTGGTTTAAGAAAGATGAAAATCGCATTATTAGTTATGGGAGTGGGATAAGTGAAATTTGGAGCCTTGGAGTTAAAAATGTTGTCTACGATGGTATTGTAAATTTAAACAAAGTGCATTTGAGCAAAAATGTTCAGACCATTCATGAAGAGCTCTCAAAGAGTAACATTCAATCTGCCTCTATTAACGGACTTTTATATCGTGGAAGTTTTCAACATCAATTAAATGTTCCGAAACTAATATCAGCAATGGGACTTCTACCAAGTAAAATAAATACCAATGGACCATCACTACTTTCTTTGGGAACATTGTCTCAATATGATCCCAATAATGATCGTCAAAAGTTCGCCTGGAAAAGTATGGGCATAAATAATCAATTTACTGTTAACGAGTTGAAATTTTTAATTAAAAATAATAAAATGCCCGCATTTACTCTGGCCTATTTACCAGATGCAGACAAGGATTTACACAAAAACGGGCCAGAATATATAGAGCCAATTGAAAAAGCAGATCAATATCTTCAAGAACTACTCAATTCTTATCCGACTTGGGAAGAAGCGATTAATCAGGTAATTTGGATTGTGCATGGAGATAGTGCCCAATCTAAGATTATTAAAGATAAGAACATTTCGCTAATCGACTTAAATGATGTCTTAAAAAACTATACTTTTTGGGAACGTAAGAAGAATGGTGATATTGCAATCGCGATAAACGAGAGAATGGCGTACATTAACTTAATTAAAGAAAACATTGAAATTTCAAAAATAATAAAGACATTAAAAAAAGATAACCGAATTGGTATTATTGCATGGAAAGATGGAGGAACAAACTATGTTACTTCTCCAGAATCCGATAAGATTTTCACATTTTCATCAAATGGACCCTATAAGGATCTTTATAACCAATCTTGGAAGTTAGATGGTGATCATTCCATTTTAAATTTGGAAATTGATAATCAAGGGCTTATCGAATATGGCGATTATCCAGATGCTCTCGCAAGACTTAATGGTGCTCTGCATTCACATGAAGGTCAATTTATTATTGTAGATGCTAAGCCACACTTTGAATTCATAGAAAAACATAGTCACAACCATGCTGGTGGAGGAGCACATGGTTCTTTACACAAAATCGATTCCCTTGTCCCGCTAATAATCACTGGTACACATGAAAAACCTGAATACAATAGACTTGTTGACATTAAAAAATGGATTATTAAATTAACAAAGTGACTCCAATCCCAATCAATGTATCGAATAGGTATAAGCCGATTTGGACAGAAATGGACTTTGTTGTTTTTGATTATAATTGAAATATAAATTCTGTATAACCTGATATACGTCCCCCTCTCTCCCCAACTACTGCTGCAAACCGTTCTGGTAGGTTTTATTTTTAAAAACCTTCAAGTTCAGGTGCTTATTTCTTTAAAGAGTAGATTAACGAAACCGTTATTTAGAATCGAAGTTCAGAAAAAAGAACCTGAGCAAATGCTCAGGTTCTAATCTTTATGCATTAACTTAAAAATAAAGCTTACGATGAGTATCAATATTATTGAACCAAGTAAAGCCGGGAAAATATAGAAATCACTTAAGGTTGGTCCCCACTGACCTAATAATTTCCCACCTATCCAAGCTCCAATAATACCTGCAATAATATTGCCTATAATTCCACCTGGGATATCCTTACCAATAATCATGCTTGCTACCCATCCTAGAACACCACCAATAATTAAGAACCAAAGAAAACTAAACATGATATTTAACCTCCTTTCTAAACTTCACTATTCTGTATAGCTTAAGTAATAAAAGAGGAAATATACGAAAATAACTTTTGAAATATTTGCCTTTACTAATAGTGTAAATCTTGAGAAAGTCGGACCATATCTATACATTGAATACCATTTTCAAAAATTGGCTCTGCATAATGTCGTATAAAGAAGTCTCTATCTATATGTGTGATACGGAATCCGCATTTTTGGTAAAGAGCAATTTGTGAAATGCTCGAATTGCCTGTTCCAACTTCTATTGTCTTATATTTTTTTGACTTGGCAGTAGCAATGGAATGCTGAATTAGCATTTTACCTAAGCCTTTCCCTTGCTGCTCTTCTTGAATAGAAACATTCACTAACTCCGCAGTTTCGGGACGTGTAGGGATTAAAACATATACACCAATAATGCTATCTTCATCCTCCAACACGAAGCATTCCCCTCTTTGTAAATACTCTAATACAATCTCTTCGGAAGGATCGGCTTGTAATAATAAATCCATTGGTATATTGTCTGTCGCAACTAATCTTCTTATTTTCATTAAACTCACCTTCATTTCAAGTTTTTCCTGCACTAAACTTTTTAATAATTGTAACTTATTTTAAGGCAAAAAAGTCATTAATATCTATATACTTCTCAAAAATTGAGAAGTATTGTAGATAACGAGATATCCATTAACAGAATAAATATATCAATATATGTATACATTTTAATTTTTAGTATATTATATTAACATGCAAAAGATGAAGAAGGGATTGTTAAACATGAATAAAAATCAAAAATATTCATACCCAGAAAAAATCATAGTCTCTAATATTTATCCAGAAGCAGATAATACTATACGTTATTTTTTGCAACTTAAAACTCCACTTCAATCAAAATCAAGCGCTACAGTAATAATGATGAATCCTCATAACGCGAGTAGAGAAAATTCTGATCCAACGATAAATAAAGTTTGCTCTTTTTTCAGAGATAATAATCAATTTCAATATGGAGTCATCAATATACTAAACTTATTCCCTTTCTATGAACCAAACTCACACTTATTGGTTCACGAAATAGAAAACAATACTAAATCTTTCGAAAAAACGATGAAAAATAATTTCAAAAAAATAAACGAAATTATTAGATTAAGCGATATCATAGTTTTAGCTTGGGGAAATGTACCAAAGAATAAATTTTCTAAAGTGCTGCACGATAAAGCTGTCCTATCCGTATCTACCCTTCTAAAGAAACATAAAAAAGAAGATTCTCTGTATTTGTTTAAGTATAAAGATATAAGCTCCCTAACAACCAAAGGAAATCCTGGCCATCCTTCACGTAAATCAATTGAAGATCTTCTTAAAGTACGTGATATTAAAATCACAACTAAATCAAGATTTATCATATAAAATTACATGTAAATAGAAGTAAAAGAAACCAGACTATATTTATTACTTTTAATTTACTTTGTTCAACTTTTCTATTGAGTTAAAAGACTTACATATAATAGTTCCTTTAAATTATAAATAGTTTTAATATCAAGTGTTTTTAGATAAAGTATTACTTATAGTTGAAAATGCACATAAGCAAACACCCCAAGAATAACCTTCTTGGGGTGTTTGCTATTTGAAACAAAATTATGCTTTTAAATGTTCTCCGCTGAATACTTTAAGGTCCATTGGTGCAGCCATGAAAGCTTGAGCTTTTTGAGTAAAAGCAGTGAAATGTTCACTAGTATTATGGATTGCAATAGCTTCTGCATCTTTCCATAGTTCGACCATTGTATAATGGTAATCTTGTTCAGTAGATTTCATCAAATCATAGCTAATGTTACCTTCTTCAGCTCTTGAAGCTTTAAGAAGTGTTTTTGATTCTTCCAAAAATGCTTGTTCTTGGTCCGGTTTTACTTGAAGTTTTGCGTGAATAATAATCATTGTTAGCCATCCTTTTATTTAAATTGATTGAACTAAAATCTTACATTTGATAAGATCCAGTTCATTTGATTTAGTGAATCAAAATTTCAGTATTCACTAATATTATTTTGCATACGATTAAGCATGTCAGATAGAGCTTCTAATTCTTCTGGGTTAAAATCAAGAAGCATTTGGTTCACAAAATTAATCTTTTCTTTTTTGTAACCAACAATTCGCTTACGCCCTTCCTCTGTAAGTCGAACAAAAATCACTCGATTATCGGTTGGATTTCTTCGTCTTGTCACCATACCGTTTGCCTCAAGTTGTTTTAGATGACGGGTAATAGCAGCACTGTCAATATTAACAGCTTTTTGAAGGTTGGACTGATTAATTTCTTCTGTTTCAAAAAGCTGATGTAGCAATTCAAAGCGTGTTGAGCTAATGCCTGTACATCGCTCAAATTTAGGGCTAATTTGATTATTAAGTCCTTTAAGCAGATGTAAGATTTGTTCTTGATTTGAAAGTGAACATTGCATCAACTGACCTCCTAAGTACTTTATGAAGTCAACATATAAGAGTGCCTATTATTTTATTGAGCGCTCAATCATTGACTCCTCAATAAAGATAATACAAAACCGTCTAACTTGCAAACCTGAGGCTAATTTACCAATACTTGTTTGTTATCTATATATATGAAATATACCAATTTGTTTTCAATTACTTCTAATGAAGTTATTAAATACAACCTCAATGTTACTTTAAATTGTTGTACTTACATCTTATTTCCATTTTGTGATTGTATCTACTGGTAAGCGATATGATTGGAAACCATCATTGATGGCTTTACCGATAGAAATTAACATAACCGGAATATAGCGATCTTTATCCAGTCCATAGGCTTCAGCAATCTGGTCTTTCTCATAACCACCGATAGCATTCGTGTCATAACCGTAGGCACGGGCTACAAGCATGAGTTGCATTGAAACAAGACCAGCATCGAGCATAATAGTATCTTTCATTTTTTCATCGGACATCTTTTCATAGAGCGGTTTAAACGCATTCAATTGAAATTCTTTAACTTCTTGAGGCATATATCCAAGTTCAACGGCTTTGCTGTAAATTTCTTCGGCATAATCAAAGTTATTTAGGTCAGCGAAGACAGCGATTACAGCAGATGAGCTCATGACTTTATCCTGGTTGAATCTAGAAAGAGGAGCTAGTATTGCTTTCCCTTCTTCACTGTCAATGACGACAAAGCGCCAAGGTTGCATATTAATTGAAGAGGGTGCTTTCGTAGCTTGAGCTATAATTTCACTCATTTCTTCACGGCTAATTTTAACCGTAGGGTCATATTCCTTAATAGAACGGCGACCATATACAATTTCATTGAAATCATTCGTTTTTTGATATTTGTGCATGATATAGAGCTCCTTTTTCAAAATTCATTTTACTTGATGCATCAATGTTTGATATATCAATAGTTGATGCATCAAGTAATATAATATAAATTTGAGAAATATGCAACAAGTAAGTTTCACTTACCGAAATTTAACAATATGCAAAAGTGACTCAACTCAAAAAAAGAGCATTGGTTTAAAATTCCACTTCTGAAATATTGCGTTGGAAATTGAATAAGTTTTTCACTTTAAAGCCAACTGGTTTTTTCAATAAAAAAACATCCCTTAAAATTCAAGGGATGCTCTGTTCGACTAATTTATTCACTCTTCCACTTCTATTTTTCAGTTTAGAATTCTAGATCAAATGGATAAAACACTTTTGCTTGAAGTAGATGGTCATTTAGACAGATTCCTTATCATATATCATTATGTATGTTCTTATTTGGCAAGTAGTCCAATGAAAGGAGTTTACGTAATGGATAATCCTAACGAAAATATAGAAGACACTATACCTCAGCCTATTCGAAGTAACGGCGAAGGAGGATATGATACTGGACCCCGAGATATTATGAGAGATCTTGAAAACCCTGATATGTTAGTGCCACCAAAGACAGATGCTGGTTTGCTCCCTAATATGCGTTTTTCATTCTCAGACACCTCCATGACTTTAAATCATGGTGGGTGGTCAAGAGAGGTTACTGTTAGAGAATTGCCCATAGCAACTACTCTTGCTGGTGTAAATATGAGCTTGACGGCTGGTGGTGTTCGAGAATTACATTGGCACCAACAAGCAGAATGGTCTTTTATGATATCCGGTCATGCACGAATTACATCCATAGATTCTGAAGGTCGTAATTTCGTTGCTGATGTAGGTCCAGGCGAGCTTTGGTACTTCCCACCTGGGCTACCACATTCAATACAAGGTTTAGAACACTGTGAATTCCTGCTCGTTTTCGATGACGGTGCTTTTTCCGACTTGAATACTTTATCCATCTCGGATTGGTTTGCTCACACGCCAAAAGATGTATTGTCTGCTAATTTTGGCGTACCTATAAGTGCGTTTGACAACATACCTACAGAGCAGGTGTATATTTTTCAAGATAAGGTTCCAGGTCCCCTACAAAATGACAAGGTTCAATCCCCTTACGGAACAATTCCTGAAACGTTCAAGCACAAGTTATTAGCGCAAAAACCAATGCAAATACCTGGGGGCACTGTACGTATAGTAGACTCTACAAACTTTCCTATCTCAAAAAAAATCGCCGCGGCCCTTGTCAAGATTGAACCGGGTGCAATGAGAGAACTGCATTGGCATCCAAATAACGACGAGTGGCAGTATTACCTCTCTGGACAGGGACGCATGACGGTATTTAGTGGCAACGGTATAGCTCGAACATTTGATTATCGTGCTGGAGATGTCGGTTATGTGCCATTTGCTAATGGACACTACATTCAAAATACCGGTACTGAAAGTTTGTGGTTTTTGGAAATGTTCAAGAGTGATCGGTTTGCTGATGTATCTTTAAACCAATGGATGGCGCTTACCCCTTCTGACCTAGTAGAAGACAATTTGCATGTTGGACCAGAACTATTGAATGCCCTACAAAAAGTAAAATATCCTGTTGTTAAGTTCCCTGGATTTTCTTACTATCAAAGGTAAGAGATCTTTAGCTCTTACTTAGTATAGAAAATCGAAGAACCAATTCTTAAGTCGCTTTAGTCGTTTTTTAATATTTTATAACTTATAAAAGGATGCCCCACGTTACAACGTGAGACATCCTTTTTCTGTATTTAATGGTTTCATCCACAATTTAGAGAAATCAACATAGCCAAAATGCTTAATTGTTACATTTTGAATATCTGTTGAGAAGGGAATAATACGTTTTTCATAATATAAAGGAATTAAAATAGACTCATCGATACATTTTCTTTCTATTTGTAAATTTAGATTGGTCCATTCTTCAAATGGTGTTTCAACATATTTTTGAATTAGATCAGTAATTAATGGATGGGCGTGTACTACATCAGAAGCAGCAGAATTATCACTTGTCATAAATTGAAAGAATGAGAGCTGTTGATTTAACTCAAATATCTCTCCATGTATGATAATATCGGCTTTATTTGTTAAACAACGATTATTTAGTTGATCTTGAAATGTCACATAACGCAGTTCTACCGGAATGCCTTCGTGTTCTAATAGGTTTTTCAACCATATCGTTAGATCCTTTGTATAATTTACATACTCTATAACTAATGGTTTTTCTACTTTTGGACACACGACTTCTGTAATTGTATATGGCTTACTGTGACCAATTAGGAAGCCATTATGATTTGGAGAATAATTATGATGATATTGATTTAAATCTACAATTTCTTCTCGATGTCTTGCTATTATATGGTGAATAAACTGACGTAACGCTTTATTTTGAATAGCTGATTCGTGACAAATATTTAATATGACAATTCCAAAACCAGAGTCACTTTGCACATCTATAGTATCTGTGGATACTGTAGTTTGAGATGAACGGTAAATTTTATCAAAATCCTTTGGTACAGTAACAAATTCAACAGTATCTAACAATGGCCTCTCTTGAAAATATTCTGAAAAGGCTTTTAAGATAGTTATCGAAGGGGAACTTTTTTCTAAAAAGAATGCACCTGTACCATATAATTGATTTTTGGTTTCTTTGAAAATACTTGCACTAATTAATCCTAAAAGCTGTAAACAATAACTACATGTCGTATGCAGTTCCACCACTAGAGGTGCTGGAGAAACAATTGCTTCTACTGGTGCCCATATTTTTTGATAGGTTGGATGTTTTCGTAGTTTATTGAGGCAATTCACTACGTCTTTTGCAGTTAGTATCGACCCATCATGAAATTGGATATCTTTTCTTAAATAAAGTCGTAGTCTGCCGTTAGCCTGCTCCCAACTATGAGCAATTTCCGACGTTACATCACCGTTAGCATCAACATGGACTAGGCGGTTATATAAGTTTGATACAAGATTTGCACTATAAGCATCGGCTGCTTCTATTGGATTAATTGTAATAAAGGGATGCCTTTTAGGAATGATTAATTTGTCTGTTCCGTCTTGTTCGTAACCGAATCTTGATTGAAAAATCTTTGTAAGTCTTTGTTTTGCTCCTGCAGACCAATCAAAGTTTAAATACTTCGCTGCTTCTTCCACTGATTCATTTTTTAATTTAGCTTGCATTTCACCTTCATAATATTCCTCTATATTACGTAACCAACTCAAAGAAGATTGAACTCCCCTCCCCTTTCCAGGAGTATAGTTAAGCCACCCTTCTTTCTCCCATCTATGTAGTAATCTCGATGTTTGCTTCACACTTAATTCAAGTAATTCTGCTAACTCCTTTTGTTTTACTGTCCCTGATTGAAATGATCGATAGATTTTTAGTAAAGCTGCTTCCATAGTAGTCACCTCTAAAAGTGGACATAATATATAAAATTGTCCCTTTTTTAACTTATTAGTCCAGTTTAATATAAAGTAAATCTAGGAGGTAGACAATATGAAATTGAAAGATTTACCACAAAATATTAAATTGAGATTAATAACTTCCTTTTTTAATCGAATAGCTTTTAATGCTGTTATGCCATTTATCGCTTTGTTTTTTGCTCATGAAGTGAATAAAGTATTTGCTGGCTCACTGCTACTTCTATCAGTTGGAATTAATTTTGCTACTAATTTAGTTGGAGGTTATATTGCGGACCGTTTTCGCCGAAAAAAGGTGCTGTTAATAACTTCCTTTACGACATTCGCACTATTATTATTGATGACGCTTTGTTTAATTCCAAATAAACGTCTAATTTGGTTGTTTACTGCGTTGTATCTTATTTATGTTATATCTAGTAATCTTGGACGACCTGCCATGCAGGCGATAATATTAGATTCTACAACAGCTGAAAACCGGAAAGCTGTCTTCGCGATTGATTACTGGCTTTTGAATTTATCAATTAGCTTTGGTGCAATTTTAGGTGGGCTTCTTTATATGAATCATCAAATTATGTTATTTAGCTTTTTGACAGTAACTACTGTTTTTATCGCAATTGCATATCTTATTTGGCTGCAGGACGATTCTATACCAACAATAGAAAAACAGCATGATAATATCTTGTTAGATTTAATTAGTAATTATAAAACAGCTTTAATGGATCATCGTTTTGTGAAATTGACACTAGCTATGATGTTTATCTTTTCTGCGGAATTTTCTTTAAGTAGCTATATTAGTGTTCGGCTTGCGGAAACCTTTAAATCGGTGAAGATTTTTGGCTTTGAAATTGAAGGAGTTCGAATGTTCAGCTTGCTGAGCTTTGAAAACACATTACTTGTAGTATGCTTCACCTTTTTAGTATCAAGATGGACAAATACAATGAATAATAAGAAATCAATCCTATTAGGGCTTGCAGTGTACGGATTGGGTTATACCTTCTTAACCTCTTCGAATCATTTCTATCTCCTATTACTTTTTGGAGCATTAGCAACTTTAGGTGAGCTCATGTATTCGCCTGTATTTCAAGCGGAGCAGGCTAATTGTATACCGCCAGATAAAAGGGGGTCATATCTTGCTTTCTCTGGTCTAGGATTCAATGGAGCGAGTATGATTAGTAGTGGTGCTCTTATATTAGGAGCGTTTTTAGCTCCTTGGGAGATGTCTATCTTCATAGGTATTATCGTTATGTCAGGAATTGCTTTAATATATAGCGCATTATTTTATACAGGAAAGATTAGTTTGATCTTAAATAGATAATATGTCTGTACAAATATATATTAATAGGTTTAAACGATGTGCCTCATTATTGTAAATAGTACTTTCGTTAACTTGTTTTTAATACTGCAAAGAAATTGTTATTTCAATGCAAGGATAGGTGAGTAAAATATATTTACTCTCTCTATCCTTTTCTTGTACTTTCAAATGATTTCATTTACTACTACAACATAATCATTTATCAAAAAGATCTTAATTTTATCTTTTTTGTAGCAATCGCATTAGTGAAATATTCATTATGGTCTACTCCAATCATAGTTGGTTGAGATCTCTTTATCGCATCTATCATTTGATTTATCACGAACATATCTAAATAGTTGGTTACCTCATCCCAAATAAACAACTCATTTTCTCCTAATAATGCATTTGCTAAGAAGACTTTTTTCTGTTCACCAGCACTCCAATTTTCACTAGATTTATCGGAAAAACTAGAACGTTCAATTCCTAATTGATATAATAGATGCCAATATTCTTCTTTTGCTTCTTTCGAAGGTAATTGATTAAGCAGTGAAAAATAATCTATTTCCACTTGATTTTTTTGACTTAGTATTGATAGATGTTGAGGTAGACTTATTCGATATTCACCCATAGTTTCTAGCTGCTCTCTTCCAAGTATAAAATTTAATAGAGTGGACTTACCTACTCCATTTTCCCCCTCAATAAAAAATCGTTCGGTTGGATATACATCTATATTGATTGGTTCAAAAAGAGGTATCCCTTCTCTTAAAATCGAAAAATCCCGAAAGAATAAAACCTGTTTTCTTGGCTGTTTAACTATCATTTTGAGTTCAGAAACATTTTCGATATTATGAAGAAGACTTTCCTTTTCTTCAATCATCGCTTCTGTTCGTTTTTTCACTGCTTTCGCTCTCTTCATTTGTTTTGCAGCTAGTCGTCTTGCTGAGGCATCTTTTGTACTATTCTCTCTTTTTTGCCCCCACGTACTCATTTGTTTGGAAACATCATTTAGTCGACCAATTTCCGTTTTTAGTTTGGCATTCTTTTCCTCAGAAAGCATATCTGCATTTGCTTTTTCATATTTCCACGTATCCACATTACCTCTAATCATGTCAATCGATTCTTTATTGATGGCTAAAACATGATCCACGAATTGATTTAAAAAAGACTCATCATGGCTAATAACTATAAATCCCTTTTTCTTCTCTAAATACTGACTGACGATTTTCCTGCCATTCAAATCTAAATTATTTGTAGGTTCATCAATTAAAGGAAATGAATTTTCATTCAAAAATAACTCAATTAGCAAGAGTTTTGTTTGTTCACCACCACTTAATACATTAAAACTTTTATCTAAAATGTCATGCGATATATCCATATAAGTTAATTCACGTTCAACTTGCCAAATATCGATATGTGGGTTTTGTTTCAGTAACACTTCTAAAGCGGTTAAATTTTTATGAATATCTGGATATGACGGGAAGTATTTAAAATCTAATGTTGATTGTATAGAACCTTTATACTCAAGCTGGTTTAAAAGTATTTTTAAAAAGGTTGTTTTTCCTCGCCCATTCCTGCCAACAAGTCCTAATTTCCAATTTTCATTGATGTTTAAATTTACATTTTTAAAAATCGGTTTTAGCATCGATAAGTATTTAAATGTCATATTTTTTATAAGAATATTCTCTGTCATTCAAATCACCTCTAAGATGAGAGGAAACAAAAAATCCCCCCATTAATTTGGAAGGATTAGTCGATTCATATATTTATTCATGACAAATAAACCTATTTTTTCGTATTAGGTTCTTCGAAATATGATAAATGAGCAGACTAATCCAATTTTACAAGTACATGTATATACTCTTTTGTAAAAAATAGAATTAGTTTAACATTGTCCACTCATCTTCCCTTCAAAGTTATTACACGAAATATAGCATAAAGTAAATTCCAGTGTCAATAAAATTTAACTATATATGAAAATATTGGATATAATAGAACGGGTTTTGATTTCATAATAACAGTAAAACGAACTTAGTATGTAAATATTGATTTTAGAAAAAGGTCAATTGTAGATTTAGAATTAATTTTAACTATTTCACTTTCCCTTGGATTTACATATATTAATCCGCAAATGCTAATATCCTTTTAAATCTTTCAAAAAATTTAGCAGGTTTTTTTGTTTGGTCTTTGTCATTTTCAATTACCTCTGGATTATGATAAGGTAAATTAATTTGTTCCCATTCAAACCCTTCATTTGTACATTTGATAAACAAATCATAGGCTTCCCCATCAGAAGGAAACATTGTTACTCTCGACTCTTCATTTTCTAAAGCAACTTCAATCGCCTCTTTTATTCCTAGTAATGCAGCACGATTCGCAACCATATAAGCATTACCATGCCACATTTGTTGACCAAATAAATGACAATAATTCGATTCCTCTTCCATATCTTTTTCTTTTTGGAACAATTGATTTAACTTCTGCTCTGTTTCCTCGTGATTATGAACATCTAAATATACGTCAATGCTTAGCTCATTTGCATCTTTTTCCTTTAGATGAGAAACAAATTGTTCAAATATTTCATTGTTTTCAATAAAAATATACGACTCAATCCCGTCTTCATCCTCTAATAGAAATGCATAGCTATAAATTTGTATTCCATTGCGTTCATAAAGATACTGCATTACATTATTAGATATTACCTTAGATTGAATGAGGGTAAAACGATTTGATTTCTCTTTCATTTTTAAATGGTTTTTTAATCCATTGTTACCTGAAAGACTAAATGCGGTAAATAGCGTATTTCCCATATGAATCACTCCCATTTTTCGTGTTAATACAAGAATAATTAACATTTTAATGCATTCCTTGATCAACCAAACAGACCTTTTTGTTTAAGTATATTTCTTCACTATCTCCACATCAACTTTAACATAAAAATACAATAAAAAATCACCTCTAATAATAACAAAAGAGGTGGTTTTTATAGAACTTTAAAAGACTTTTAGAGTTAATTTAGCCTTATCTTTTTATCATTAATTTCTCTAACTCATTTATAACTGCAGATAATTCTGCATTCATTTCAAATAATGCAGCTGTACAATAGACACCCTCAATAAACGAGACGTCCATAATCTCAATTTCTTTCTCTGAGAGTTCCGCAGCCATTTCAAGATTCATTTTGGCACTACCTAAATCATAAAAAGCGAACAGTCGATCATTTGTATTTTCTTCAATTGCTTGTTGAACTGTTTCAAAGCTGGTGCCAATATCACCATCCACTGTCCCACCTACAAATGTGATAGACACATTAGGTGCAACTTGGTGTATTAAGTCATATAAACCTTTTACGATATCCTTACTATGTGACACCATGACTATGCCGATATTAGTCGTCATTTAAATCACCTGCTTCTAATAGTGCTTCAAAAAACAGTTTAGAGGAAGCGGCACCTGGATCTACTTCGTTTATAGACCTCTCCCCTAAGAAGGATGCCCTACCTTTTGTTGCCTTTAAAGCAGTAACCTTTGTTAGGGTTGTTTCTAATATCTCTGTTGTTAGCTGTTTTTCTTCTATGGATTCAATAGCTGGTGCCCATACATCTAGCATTGTTTTCTGGCCGATATCTGATTTTCCTCGTTTTTTTATCCCATCAAATCCGGCTTTGATTACATTTATTAATTCATCATGCTGTAACTCTTCTTTCGTGCCAATGGCTTTTGCCATTTCTAGAAACGCTGTACCATATAGGGGCCCTGATGCTCCACCTACCCCGCTAATCCATTTCATCGCAGCATGCTTGAATACATCTGCTAAATGAGGAGGTACAGACTCTTGCCATGAAGTGAGTAATTGTTGCGCTCCCCTTGCCATGTTCATGCCATGGTCTCCATCACCTATAATACGATCGTATTCACTTAATTGTTCTTTATCTTGAATTACTTTTTCTGCAAATACGGTGAACCATTTTTGTGCAAAATCTTTTGTGATGATCATTATAAACTCCCCCTTACCAAGCAGGCGCTAGTGTACTTTCAGTTAAATATTCAAGCCATTTCGGATCTTCTAATTGTAATAATGTTAAAGAGACACCTGCCATATCAATAGCAGTCATGTAATTCCCAACTTTTTTAAATTGTACTTTGTAGCCTTTTTCTTGCAATAGATTTAAACAATCATGCGCGAAAATATATTGCTCCATAAGTGGCGTAGCACCCATACCGTTAATAAGTACAGCAAGAGTTTGATCCGTCGTCCATTTGGTTTCTACTTCAATTTTATTAATTAACTCCTCTGCAATTTCACGAGAAGTTTTGATTTTTTCACGGCTATAACCGGGTTCTCCGTGTATCCCAATACCAAATTCCATTTCATCCTCATCTAAGTCAAAACCAGGCTTACCAACCTCAGGTACAATGGCAGGTTTTATAGCAACGCCAACAGTGGCAAGATGTGCTACGACACTTTCTGCTAGCGTCTTAATGTCTTCAAGTGAAGCCCCTTTTTCTGCGGCAGCACCGATAATTTTATGAACTAGTATTGTGCCGGCAACTCCCCGACGCCCCTCTGTATAGCTACTATCGAATACAGCCACATCATCATTGACTATAACGTAGTCTACTGCAATACCTTCTAACTCTGCTAGATCCTTTGCCATTTCAAAATTCATGCAATCCCCACTATAATTCTTAATGACAAGGAAAACACCAGAGCCTTGATCTGCAGCTTTTATAGCACTAAATACTTGATCGGGTGTAGGAGAGGTAAAAACATGTCCACATACAGCCGCATCTAGCATCCCTAGACCAACAAAACCCGCATGTGCAGGCTCATGCCCACTTCCACCACCACTAATAATGCCGACTTTATTAGATGTAAATTGAGCGCGTGTAATGACATGTGTATCTTCTAAATACGTCACGTCATCGTGCACTAATTTGTATCCAGCTAACATATCAACTAGCACTTGTTCAGGTTGATTAATAATCTTCTTCATCCTTCATACCCCCTATGAAAACTGCATAATCTTAAATTGTTGCACAAATAATATCTTTCATTCTACTATTTGTCTGCTATCACCAATCTATGCAGTTACCCGGGAAAATAGGCGAACTCTAATACAATTCGCAGTAATAAATTTGTGAATGCAACTAGTTGGCTTCTTTACATAGAGATAACTGATTCAAAATATTAAAATTAAAAAAGAGATTATTATTTTAATAAAAATAATTTATACTATAGAAAATGTTTTAATAATCTATAAACTATAGAAACATTAGAGAGAAGATGAATACAATCGAAACTTTCCCAGAAATGTATGAACTGATTGATATATTTGAATCAATACCAGAAATATTAGACAAAGACTTGGATTGGTATTATAACGAAAGCACATTAGTATTGAGACGAGATAACGAAATACTTGAAGTAATTATTGAACCTTCGATAAATCGCCTAAGAATAAATTGGAGAGACGAAAAAAGGATACGAATGGAATTGGATTTAGAAGAAGTAGCAGGTTTAGCCATTACTAAAAATAATGGCGGGGAATCTATTCAAGTATCATTCAATGATTCTTTAATGAAAGATTTGATTGTTAATACAAAACCATATATTTCTGTAGTATGGGGCACACTCCAAGATATTTAAAGATTGATAAAAGAGCTTGTTGATTTTACAAAATCACAAGCTTTTTTTCTACTATTGTAGAAACGTTATCATTGAAGTGTTGTATCATGCTGTTGGATAAGTTATTAATTGAATATCAGTAGGGGAATTTTTATCCTTTGAAGATGTGTTCGAGAAGTGCATTTTGGGATCTTTAAATAAAATTAGGGGGATTCAATAAAATATTGAATCCCCCATTTAAACTAAACTTAACCTAATATAAAGAACATTTAAGCATCGATATACTCAATGATTTCATAACCTACATAATCTGTTATAGCTGGATATTTACTTCGATAATTACAATTCCAATAACTGATTACTCTACTTTCAATTGTATTATAAAATGTTGCATTTTCTGCAATAAACTCTTTTATGATACTCTTATCAATACTATCTAAATTATCTTTGATCACTTGTAAAATTTCGATTACATACTCCCCTGTAAGTTGAATTATATATGGAATTATCCAAATGTAGTAATTACATTGATTAATTATCTTTTTTAAATGTTCTTCCCTAATAAACCCATCATGATGTCTTGTAAATAAACAATTTAATACTACTTGTTGTCTATCTGTTAATGTGTTGTATTGCAATAAGGAAGGTTCATTAATATATATGCGTTCAGGAATATTCAACTTACTTCCTCTAAAATTAACCTCAAAACCATATGAAAAGTCTAGCTTGTTTGAATGGTCAATTATACTTAAAACTCTAATCACATCTTCCTTTAATTCCGTTGGAAATGCTTTTAATAATTTATTTATATTTCTTGACATATTATCACCAACTTTAATTTGCTCACTAACTGGTCTGCCTTTTTGTCAATATAGTAGAATTTCAACATTTACTAAAATTCAACTAATAGAGGCATTACCATATTAATGAATAATCCGATATTGATTAACCGGTCTACCTACGCCTCCGTATTGAATATCGATGACGACTTTTTGCTGTTTTTCTAAGTAATCAAGATAACGACGTGCTGTGACTCGTGCTAGCCCTACACCATTGGCAACTTCTTCGGCAGAAATGGCTGCTTCCTGTTTTTCAATATAAGAAACAATTTTCTCTAAAGTGGAACCGTTTAGACCTTTTGGTAAGTTGTTCGGTTCTTTTCTAGTATTTTGTTGATGATGTAATAATTCGTCTAGTTCACGTTGAGTCAATTCGTTTTTTAAGGATACTTTTTCTTTAAAATGCATGTAATTTTCAAGAGTATGTTTAATGCGTTCGTATGTAAATGGTTTCATAATGTAATCAAATACTCCGAGTTGTAACACATGTTGAATCGTTTTCATATCGTTAGCTGCTGTCACTGTGATGACATCCACCTTTGTATCACTTTCACGAAGCTTTTGCAGAGTTTTAATGCCGTCTTGTTCTGGCATGAATATATCCATGACGACTAGATCTGGCTTCAACTGTTTAATCTGTTTCATTCCTTCAATACCGTTCCCTGCAGTACCTACAATACGAAACCCTTTGACACGCTCTATAAATTGGCGATTTACTTGACGCACCATTGGGTCATCTTCTACTAATAACACAGAAATGGGAAGCATATTCAAGCCCCTCCTTTACAAATAAAAAGTGATGAAAAAGCTTGTACCTTCACCAGGTGTACTCGATACTTCGATAGTACCGTTTCCTTTTTTCACAATTCCATCAATTAAGTATAACCCGATACCGTGATTTTTTTGAGCTTTTGTTGTAAAACCATTTTGAAAAATTTGCTCCAGTTTATCATTTGGAATACCAGCCCCGTTATCCTCTACTAAAATAGATAAGGTATGTTCATCTTGATCGATACTTATTAAGACATGTTTTTCTTCCCGTTCTACATTTAATAGTGCATCAAATGCATTTTCAATTAGGTTGCCTAGCAAGATTACAAAATCATTGAATGCTAGACTTTCTGGTAAATAGGACAGTTGGCTATTCATATCGATTTCAACTTCGATGCCAAGTTCTTTACCATGATTAATTTTACTTAATAATAGACCGGAGATATTTTGGTTTTTAATCCGCTCATCTAAAAAATTCGTAATATCATCTTGTTGCTCTTTAACTTTAACAATATATGCTAGTGCTTGATCATAGTGGCCAAGCTGTAGTAACCCTGCTACTGTATGCATTTTGTTTTTGTGTTCATGATTTTGAATACGAAGTGCTTGTACAAATTCTTGAACCCCTGTTAATTCTTCAGCAAGCTTATTCACTTCGGTACGATCTTGGAAAATAGCAATAGCCCCGACCGTTTCATTATTCACTTCTATTGGCACGCGATTACTCATAATACTATGCTGATTAATGAAGAGTTCTTTGTTATAAACAGGTTCATTATAATCAAGAATTTCGGGTAAACGTGTATCAGGTAAAATATGATAGATTTTCTTGCCGATAAAGTCGTCACCTTCTACTCCTAGAATTTGACGTGCCTTTTTGTTGAAGATGGTTACTGTGTTTTCTTTATCAATCGCGATAATCCCTTCATGCATTGCATTAAATGTTTCTGTTCGCTCTACATAAAGTCGTGCAATTTCATGAGGTTCTAAGCCAAACATCTGCTTCTTCATATGACGGCCTAATACCCATGCCCCCCATGCTCCAAAAAAGAGACTCAGCATTGTAGCAATAATAATTTCATTTTGAATGCTTTTAATAATCTCAAATACAGTTGGCAGACTATAACCTACGATTACAACACCTACTTGTTTGTGCTCTTCGCTCATAACAGGAACAAAGGCACGCACTACATTACCAACTTCACCTTTTGCTTTAGAAATATAATAATGTTCAACAAAAGCTGCATTCTCATCAACTGTATTAGATGTCTGTCCTATCATGCTTTTGACAGGATGTGATAACCTTCTATGCTCCATATCTAGAACAACAATATAATCAGCCTTATTTATAACACGGATACCTTCTACGGTTTGATTGATAGTAGCAGACTTCTTCTCAAATGATCTATTTGAATCAAGCTGCTCCCTTATTTCTGGTAGCTTTCCGACCGTCCTAGCTATTAACATTGCTTCGGTACCTAGCTCTTTTTCTTTAGTTTTCATTATATTTCCGAGTACGAAAATACCTGCAACTAATAATGAAAAAACGATGAGGAAAAAGGTGAGCGACATGATCTTGCTATTCATCGAAATTTGCTTTGTTTTCATCGCGCCCCCCTGAATAATTTATAGAATGACTCCATTGTAACATTTGAAACTATGTTAGAATGTAAGAAAAAAGTCAGAATTTTATGGAGTACATAAATGCGTTTATATATTACTACAGCTTTCATCACTTTAATAGTACTTATTGGTATCATCGGCTATCAACAACAATTCGGCTTAGACTCGACATTACCAATTGATGAAGAACAAGGCGGGTTAAATGATCAAATCGTTATTAATTTTAGTCATATAGTGGCGGAAAATACACCTAAAGGACAAACTGCTATAAAGTTTGCTGAATTATTAGAGCAAAAAACTGATGGGCGTATCCGCGTTGTGATCTATCCAAACGGTATGCTATATAACGATAACAATGAGTTGAATGCATTGGAAAATGGCGATGTTGAAATGATTGCACCATCGTTTTCCAAAATGACTAACACGTTGCCAACATGGTCAGTGCTTGATTTACCTTATTTATTTCATACAGAAGAAGATGTGGAGCGAGTTTTAACAGGGCCTTTCGGTGAGCAATTACTTAATCAACTTGGTCGCTACAATATTAAAGGGCTAGCTTTTTGGAATAACGGTTTTAAGCAAATACTGACGTCTGGTAAACCGATACTTGCCTCTGGAGATTTTAAGGGACTTAAAGTACGTGCCATGCCAAGTAAGGTGTTGCAACAACAATTCACTTTATTTCAAGCAACCCCCGTTGCAACATCATTTGATGAACTATATACAGAACTAGAGAAAAAAGAACTGAATGCACAAGAAAATACAATTTCCAACATTTACTCCAAGGGCTTTTATAAACTACAAAAGAACTTAACGATAACTAATCACGGCATACTTGGTTACGCTGTTATGATGAACGAGGATTTTTATAACAGTCTGCCAACTGATTTGCAGGAAAAAGTAATAGAGGCAATTAATGAGGCTACCGCTTGGAATTTTGAACATTCGAAGCAAATGAATGATAAGGATTTGGAAAGTTTACAGCTTTTGTCTGATGTTCATATCAATACGTTATCGAATGAAGAACAACAAAGATGGCAAAAACTATTCAAACCGATTTATAATGACTATCGTAAACAAGTAAGCGAAACCTTTTTACAGGAAATCGAAAAAGAAATTAACAATAAATAACAACAATTACACAACTGTACTAGTACAAAACATATTTTCTTATTTGTGTATTAAAGTTTTTTAAAGCCTTGGATTACTCCAAGGCTTTTTCTTATCCCTTGATATGACTGCATTTTGGAGCGAATCTAAATTTTAACACAATTCGTGACCAATATGACCAAAAAGAGTTTTAAAACCATAACATTAAAAACATTTACAACAGCGTTATGATGGAATCGTTGTAAGCGATACCAAATAAAATTACAAAGAAGGCCAGTCGTATGAAAATCAACTTTAAAAACTTAACAGTTCAAGTCATCTGTGCAATCATTCTTGGTATTATAGTAGGCGCATTGTTCCCTACTTTCGGGTCTCAATTAAAAGTACTTGCTGATATTTTCATTAAACTAATCAAAATGTTAATAGCACCAATTATCTTCCTTACTGTTGTAATTGGCATAGGAGGAATGGGCAACCTGAAAAAGGTTGGATCAATCGGTGGTAAAGCATTAATCTATTTTGAAATCGTATCTTCTATTGCTCTAGCAATAGGATTGATCGTTGTACATATTATCCAACCTGGTAAAGGTTTAGATACTTCTTCTGCAACTGCAGGTGATGTTGCACAATTTACAAAACAAGCTGCTGAATCTGAACATGGCATCGCAAGTTTTATCATGGGCATTATCCCGGAGAATTTCTTCGGTTCTCTTGCAGCTGGCGAGTTACTACCTGTATTATTCTGTGCTGTGTTGTTTGGAGTTGCTACAGCTTCAATCGGTGCCCCTGCAAAACCAATTATTAAATTATTCGAACAGGTAGCAGATATATTCTTTAAAATTATAAGCATGATTATGAAATTATCACCAATAGGTGCATTTGGTGCTATGGCTTATACAATCGGTAACTTTGGTCTTGGCTCATTATGGTCATTAAGTAAACTGATGTTATCCGTTTATATTACGATGTTCTTGTTCGTGATTATCGTATTAGGCTCTATAGCAAAATATTACGGCTTTAATATTTTCAAATTCATAAACTATATAAAAGATGAGCTATTGATTGTACTCGGAACTTCTTCATCTGAATCAGCCTTACCGCTTATTATGCGTAAATTAGAGAATTTCGGTTGTTCTAAGCAAGTAGTCGGTTTAGTTGTACCAACTGGTTATTCATTTAACCTTGATGGTACGTCAATTTACTTATCAATGGCTGCTATGTTTATCGCACAAGCTTATGACGTGCCTCTTTCTTTCTGGCAACAAATCACTTTGCTTGGGATATTAATGCTGACTTCTAAAGGGGCCGCTGGAGTTACAGGTTCTGGATTTATAACGTTGGCCGCAACATTAGCTGCCTTCCCAATGATTCCAGTCGAAGGGATTGCCCTTCTTATCGGTGTTGACAGATTTATGAGTGAAGCGCGTGCGATTACGAATATTATCGGTAACTCTGTTGCAACAGTAGTTGTTGCGAAAATGGAAAATGAATTCGATCCAACAAATGGTTATAAAAATGAATTGGATTCTGAAAATACTGCACATTAACTAGTATACAAATGTCCTATATAGCACTCGATCTGCTAGACAAGACTTTCGTATATAGCCACTTGGGTTTATCTCAGGTGGTTTTTTTGTTCTGATAAACAAACTCCTGTACTAATACATAATGATTTTTATTCTCTGTACTATAAAAATAAATTAATAGCTTTCAATTAAAGGCTAAACCCGTAAACCCTTGCCCTATATACATTTGTAAACTTTTTATAATTTTTGGGGGAAAAAGACCAAAAGGACCGAAAAGAACATTATCACCAAAATCTATGAAAACGTTTTCTTTGCATTTATGATAATAGCAATGAAAACGATATCAAAACACATTATAGAAAGAAGGTACACATTTGAGAATCAATTTTAAAAACCTAACTGTACAAGTAATTATCGCCATTTTACTTGGTGTTGTCGTAGGAGCAGTGTTCCCCGAATTTGGCGCCAAGTTAAAAGTTCTAGCTGACATTTTCATCAAAATGATAAAAATGTTAATCGCACCAATTATCTTCCTTACTGTTGTCATCGGTATTGGGAATATGGGTGATTTGAAAAAGGTTGGTAAAATCGGAGGGAAAGCGCTACTTTACTTCGAGGTAGTATCAACGATCGCATTAGCGATTGGTTTACTAGTCGTTCATCTTGTACAACCTGGTAAAGGTTTAGATACTTCTGCAGCAAATGGAAGCGATGTGTCAGCATATACGACTGCAGCTGCTGAAAGTGAAGGCTTAGTTGGTTTTATCATGAGTATCATTCCGGATAACTTCTTCGGATCTCTTGCAGCAGGACAGTTACTACCGGTTCTATTCTGTGCTATTTTGTTTGGTGTTGCTTCTGCTTCACTTGGAGAGGCTTCAAAACCCGTCATTAAATTATTTGAACAAACATCAGAAATCTTCTTTAAAATTATCGGTATGGTGATGAAGCTATCTCCTATCGGTGCATTCGGTGCAATGGCTTATACTATTGGAAACTTCGGTGTTAAATCACTATTTAATTTAGGACTTCTTATGGTATCTGTTTATATTACAATGTTCTTATTCATCGTCCTAATCTTAGGTGCGATTGCAAAATACTTTGGCTTTAATATTTTCAAATTTATCGCCTATATTAAAGATGAGATTTTCCTAGTAATAGGTACTTCATCTTCTGAATCAGCATTACCATCAATGATGAAGAAACTTGAAAACTACGGGTGTTCGAAGCAAGTAGTTGGATTAGTTGTACCAACTGGCTATTCCTTTAACCTTGATGGTACGTCCATTTACTTATCAATGGCTGCGATGTTTATCGCACAAGCTTATGACGTGCCTCTATCAATTTGGCAACAAGTTATGTTACTTGGGGTGTTGATGCTAACGTCTAAAGGAGCTGCAGGTGTTACAGGCTCAGGTTTCATCACGCTAGCTGCAACTTTAGCTGCCTTCCCGATGATTCCTGTTGAAGGGATTGCTTTACTAATAGGTGTTGACCGCTTTATGTCTGAAGCTCGTGCTGTAACTAACTTAATCGGTAATGGGGTTGCAACTGTAATCGTAGCAAAATCAGAAAATGAATTCGATCCAACAGGTGCTCAAAATAATGTAACTTCAGATACATCAGTCCAAAATGTCCCTGTTCTATCGAAATTAAACACGCAATAAACATGAATGAGGCTGGGACAAACAACTAACCTCAAATATGAAAAGCCTCGAAAATTTTACGATTAGTAAAATCTTCGAGGCTTTGTTTTTTAGTTTACTTCGTAGCCGTTGTTCTCCGCTACGGCGGACGCTTTCCGCGGGCACGGCTCCAGCTTTCTCCCTCGCTTCGCTCAGTCCGGGTGCTTCCGCTCGTGCTGTTCCCGGAGGAGTCGCCGCCTTCGCTCCGAACAACTAATGAAACACTTCTATTTCAATTAAATCTAGTCATAATTTTAGGGATAAAAAAAGACATCTCCATAATACCAAATTCATACAATATTCTGTGTTATCTAGTTTGGAAAAGGTTTTAGTTGCTATTTCTACATTTGATATCGTAAATCAAGAACATCTATATAGCTCATATTATTATTGAAATCATCCATCTATCATGTCAAAATAACCAGATTCACACTTTATTTATAAAAGTTCACGCGCCAATAAGCGATATACTTCTAAACGCTTCTCTTGGGAATTCGGAATACTACAGATCATCGCTTCATCAAAACCATACTTAGCTTGTTCTGCTTCCAAAAAAGTTGCTATTTCTTTTACAGAACCGACCTGATGACGTCTTCGGTTATCTTGAATTTGCATTTTCTCCATTTCCGTCAATGGATAATTTTGTACTTCTTCTGGCGTCATCATTGGTATAATCTGGCCGCGCATAAAGAACAAGCTAAACAGATCATATGGTCCTGCTTCAAATTCAGCTTCTTCGCGCGTTTCAGCAGTTGTCACCATATAACAAACATTTATTTCGGATTTTTCCATATAGACAGATGGTTTAAAACTTTTTCTATAAGTATCTAAAATTTCCTTCGACATCATTCCGTTAAAAAATTGCGCGAAGGAATACCCTACACCATAAGAGCCAGCTTTTAAGGCGCTATTACCACTAGAACCTAATAACCATGCTTCGGGTAATACGATACCAGATGGTGCAGCAATTGTTTGCTTATACAAATCTTCTGCAGGTACTTCATCATTAATTAATTGAAGGGTAGTTTCAAATTTCTCGTACATATTGTGATACATTGGCTGACGACCTTCTGATAAAGCTAATATCGAAAGTTGATCTCCCCCCGGTGCACGCCCGACCCCAAAATCAATACGTCCAGGTGTTAGTGCACTAAGTGTTTTAAAGACTTCAGCCATTTTTAGCGGTGAGTAATGCATCATCATTGTCCCACCTGTACCAACTCTAAGATTCTTAGTTCGTGATGCTATATGGCTAACGATAATTTCAGGTGCTGCACTGACGAAAGTCCTTGAGCTATGATGCTCAGCCATCCACATACGATGATATCCTAGTTCATCAGCAAGTACTCCCAGTTCTACCGCCTTTGTAACGGCATCTTTTTCTTCATGTCCCCCAGTAACAGGTGCTTGGTCTAATACGCTTAATCTCATAGTGCAAACTCCCCTTTAATCGTTGGATTCAATTTTTCTTTCAGAACGTAATTTTTCTGGAGTTACATCGTTTCCTAGTGGATCCATAACCTTCATCCCTGAGAAAGTTTCAAGTACTTGTCCACGAATTTCACGTAAGTAATCTTCTCTTAATACTTGTTGCTCTACCTTTTCAGCAGCTGTCAATTCACTCTCACGTTGTTTTTTAGCTAGTTCATTAATACGCTTTAAACTTGGTATCATTTTTTTCATCTCTTTTCTCTTTTTTAAAATTCGACTTACTATATTTATAGTTAAATGCATAGTGCTCTAATTTCGACCATTTAAACAAAGTTTCTATTTAATAGCCGGGAACTTTGGAACAACAAATTCACCTAACTCCTGAATGACTTCTGCAGCAGGACGCTGACTATACTTCAATCCAAACATAATATGATTAACACCTGCTGTCTCGTATGCAGAAAGATAATCAACGATAAAATTCCGACCTGCTCGGAATCCGCCTTGAATTGGTTTTGGTGCTTCATTGGGGTTGGCAGACAAATCAATTGTGATTGGCTGAATAAATGGCTTAAACGTGTCAGTAGCATGGCGCCATTTTTGAATTAAGTTGCGCTGACTTGTTACATCTTGTGGATAGAAGAGCCAGCCATCTGTATTCTTTGCTAACCATTCTAACGTCTGTCCTGAATAACCTGTACCAAATACGGGTATATCCTGTAAAGCAGGCTTAGGTACAACATCGCCGTGTGTCAATACAACATGTTCAGTTTTAATTTGTGGAAATGTCTCGTTCCACACGGTCTTCATAACGGAAATACTCTCTTGATACAGGGCTGATCGATTCTCTGATTCTACTTTAAATGCTGGGAACTCAATCGGACGATCCCCTGTCGCCGTGCCAAACAAGAAACGCTGTTTTGACAATTGATCTAATGTTGCCGCTGATTTTGCTAAATGCAATGGATTTCGCAACGGTGTCACAATACTCGACGTTCCAAGTGCAATCGTTTTTGTATTCGCTGCGACATATGTTAAAAACATTAGCGGATCATATAGAAAGCCGACGTCACCAAAGTTCGGATCATAAATAGGGGCATCTCGCACAAATAACGCAGCAAATCCGTAATCTTCTGCTTGTTTCGCTAACTTTATTTGATCATCAATATCCATTTGAGGAGTGCTCCCTGTATATGCCTCTAAAGGGAAAGCTAAACCTAGTGTTAATCGATTTTCCTTAAATGCATGCGAAAATCCCTGATGTGACTGAAAATGATTCATATTTACTTCCTCCAAAAAGGGTGTCTAGGTCTTATAAAACCATCTTTTCTTTCACCCATTGTTGTAACATCTCAACTTCTTTTGCAAAACGTTCTTGTTGTAATTCTTCTGATAACTTCGCGATGGTTTTGTTCTTCAAAACTGACTGCCATGCCGTTTCAGCTTCATCCATGATTTCAGTAATCAAACGACAACTACCTTTCTCCTTTAAATTCAATACATCATCTAGTACATCACTTGGTGCAAAATGCGATTGCTGTCCCTCGATTGCAAGGTATATATCATAGATTCGAATATCCTCAGATTTTTTATTTAATCGGAAACCACCCTTTACTCCAGGTACGGACATGATTAAATCAGCACATACTAGTTTTCTTAGTAATTTTCGAAAATAAGTCACGGAAGTTCCCAACTGTTCACTAATGGCTTCTCCTGGTAATACTGCTTTATCGGGCAATAGATTGAGTATAAGAATAGCCGAGATAGACTGTTCCACTCCTTTTTTCATTTGCATAATGTCACCTCTTTTTTTTCTAAATACATTTATAGGTTAATTTACTTAAGAACTTTCAATACAGTCTAACTTGGATAATGTTTGTCGCAATTAGATAATAATAATTGAAGTCTTTAATAATGTAAACTAATTGGCTCTAACCAAGAGTTACCTAAGTGTGTTTCAAACAATTAAAATGGGGTGTTAAGTACTCTATGTATTGCTTCTATCTCTATCTTCATGTATGCTAAAGGCAATTCAAAGAAGGAGTGATATCATTTGGCTATCTCAAAAGCAAAACGTCGTAGACAGCATGTATTACGCAATTTAGGCAAAGATGTAACAACACAACGCGGAGAAGTGGCATTTAGTACACATACAAGAACTACTAAAACAAAAAAAGACAAATTACAAGTTCAATTCCATAAACACAAAAAGCATTTCCAGGGTGATCATTATTCCGATGGAGATGCTTTTTTAGTTGTTTCAATATCATGTTTTTCTAGTTAAGTTGTTGTAGCATTGGAGTAAATTTTATTCAAAATGGGATTAAAACTCCTGTAAATATCAACCTCCTAGCTGTTTATCAGTCTACCTTAATCTAAAATTTTGAATATATCTTCTTCTAATATCGGATTATTCAGTACATAATAAGTACTATTGATGTCAATTTCATCACCTAAAAAGGTTATGTTAAATTCTTTATTGCCTGAATATAGAACAGCACTATAAATATATCCCTTAATTTTTTCATGATTTTTCAATTCTTTATATTCTCTTTCATTTAGAAGCTGGTATAACTGCTCTATCTTTTCATTTTCAGTTATATTATGTCTTTTCCCAGTTCGCCCATCAATAACTTCAATTTTAGATACCGATATATCACCAATAATTTCAATAAACTGTTTACTTTCTTTTGAAGTTGTTTGAGAGCAACCACTAATCAATATTAAAACTATAAATACGATAATATAGTTTTTCATTTTGATTCCCCTTAATTTATTATGTACGTATATTGTATTTAGTGAAATCATGAATTATTTAGTTAGTTATTATTATTATAATTATCCTGCTTCTGTGTACTATCTATTGCATAAGCAATATAAGGGCTTCGGGTATATAGCGGAGTTCACTACTGTATGAACTTATAAAAGAGACGTGAATACTGTATTGGACTAGCGCATATATTACTAATAGAACGGGAATAAAGTACTTCAAGCAAATCAACTAAAAATACATGTTTAAAATTAGTAAAAGCACAAAAGGATGACCTTTTGTGCTTTTACTCTTCTTGCTTTGGATTGAATGTTATATATTAATCCTATTTGGTACCACTCGCTCCAAAACCAGTTGTTCCACGTACCGTCTGAGATAACTCATTTACTTCAAGTAGTTGAATTGAAGGGACAAACTGAATAACCATTTGAGCGATACGCATTGATTTTTCTACTATAAATGTTTCTTTACCATGATTGATTAAAATAACACCGATTTCTCCTCGGTAGCCTTCATCAATTGTGCCTGGACTATTAAGAACAGTTACACTATGTTTTAATGCTAATCCACTTCTCGGACGAATTTGAGCTTCCGTTCCTTGTGGTAATTCAATTTGCAAACCTGTTTTAATTAGTTTGGCTTCTCCCGCTGGAATTTCTACAGCTTCGATTGAGTAGAGATCCATTCCTGCATCACCAGGATTGGCTTGCATAGGAAGCAATGCATCAGTGTGTATTCTTTTGATTTTTACGTCTAAGTTCATTATTATTCATCCTTAACGATTAAAATTAAATGTGTCATCTGTAATAGGTGCTACTTTTGCTTTTGCATACGTAGAACCCTTTTGTGAAAAGAAGTCATATGTGGAGCCTTCATTACGAATACCATTCATAACAATTGGATTAACTTCTTCTTCTGGGAACATTGATTCAAATCCGACATTCATTAACGCTTTATTGGCGTTATAGCGTACATATGCTTTTACCTCAGGAGATAAACCTGTTTCAGCATAGACGTCATCGGTATAATTCATTTCATTTTGATATAAATCTAGTAATAATTCATATCCCCATAATTTTAACTCTTCTTGTTTCTCTTTTGAAAACTGCTTAAATAAATTTTGAGCAAAGAATCCAACTGCTACACCATGAATTGATTCGTCGCGTAAAATAAGCGAAATGATTTCTGCACTATTTCTCAAGAAACCTTGTCCGCCTAAATACAATGGGTAGAAAAAGCCAGAGTAAAAAAGGAAAGACTCGAGCATAACGGACGAGAACATTGCTTTCCATAAACTCTCTGAATCTCCTTCTTCAATACTGTTATAAATATCCCCAATTTTATTTGCCTTATATTGTAGATATTCATTTTTCTTTACCCATTCAAATAGCTCATCTATTTCTTCGTTCGTACAAAGCGTAGTGAATATATAGGAATAGGATTTGGCATGTATCGCCTCAAAAGCATCAAAAACGGTAAGAACAGCCTTTTCTTGTAAATCAGTTGTATATGCTGCAACACGATTCATCCCGATATTTGTCTGAACTGTATCAAGTAACGTTAATCCTGCAAATACTTTTTTATACGTATCCTGATGCTCAAAACTTTGCCACTGTTTGACATCTTTACTTACTGCTATTTCTTCAGGGAACCAAATTTGCTTCCATTGCTGGTCCCAAAATACTTGTGCAAGTTCACTCGTTGGCTTATTCCAATTGACCGCCTCGTAGATTAAATTTGACATGCTACACACTCCTCTAAGCTTTGTAATCGTTGACGAACATAGTAAACGGACTTAATCCCTTTTGTCCATGCATAAATGTAAATTTTCGCCAATTGTTCTGTTGTCCAATTGTCAGTTACATAAAGCGTCATCGAAATACCTTGATCTACGTGTTTTTGAGAAGCTGCGTATAAGTCGATTAAGTCGTATGGATTAACATCGTATGCTTCTACATATAAATGACTATTCTCATTTGTTAAATGTGGCATTGGATAAATTGTTCGGCTATCCGCATAATCACGTACCTCTACACGCTCTGTACTTGGAGCAATTGATGCCGTACAACTACGAATATATGAAATGCTACCAGTTGGTGCAATAGCTAAACGATATGAATGGAATAAACCGTATTGCATGACATCTTGCTTTAACGTTTCCCACATCTTTGTCGTTATGATTGGAACATTTCCAAGTGCTTTTAACACAACAGGTGATACTTCTTCTTCGATTTTATTTACATATTGATCGAAATAGATACCTGAAGCATAATCACTATCCTCAAATCGGTAGAATGATTCGCCATTTTCTTTGGCAATTTCCATTGATGATTTGAGAGAATAATAGTTCATCGCTTCCATAAAGCAATCCATAAAATCAACAGATTCTTTCGAGCCATACATGATTCCTTCGGTAACAAGATGGCCATGTAGATTCATGCAACCAAGCCCTACTGAATGCATTAATTTATTTGCTTTTGCGACAGACGGAACATTCTTTATGTGCGTCATTTGAGACACATTTGTTAAAAGGTGCATAGCTGTATCGACTAACTTTTCAAAATCCTTTACTTTACTCGCTGCATGGATATCAATTGAACCTAAGTTACAAGATACATCTAGCCCGTATTCATTTGGTTTATCTTGGTCAGTAATAATGCTTGTTTCCTGTACTTGTAAAATTTCTGTACATAAGTTTGACATTTTCACTCGACCGATATTTTTGAGTGGATGTACTTCGTTAACATTATCATCAAAAATTTCAAACGGATAGCCCGATTCAAATTGCGCTTTTTTTACTTCTGTATAAAGTTTACGCGCATTCAAACGTTTAATCTTACGGATATTCGGATTATCTAGTAACTCATAGTACATCTCTGTAATTGAAATCTCAGACATACGCTTGCCATATTCTTTATAAATATCGTAAGGACTAAATAATACAATATCTTTATCTCGTTTCATAAGTTCAAAGAAAATACTTGGAATAATAATGCCTGTTGATAGAGTTGCTAGACGAATTTTATCATCCGCATTCGGTTTTTTTGATGAAATGAAATTTTCGATATCCGCATGGAATACATTTAGATAGACAACTCCCGAACCATTTCGTTGTCCAAGCTGATTTGAATAACTGAATGAATTTTCTAGTAGTTTGGCTACTGGGATAACACCGCTTGCACGATTTAAAATCTCTTTAATTGGATCACCTAATGGACGTAAATCCGTTAAGTTCACCCCAACTCCTCCACCTAGGCGTGAAAGTTCCAAACAATAACCAATATTTTCAGCAATACTATTCATGGAGTCATCCATAGATAGTTTAAAACAGCTAACTAATTCGCCACGTGCTTTCTTCCCACTATTTAATGCTGTTGGCGTTGCAGGTTGATATGCTTCCATCATAGCTTCGACGGAACGTTCTGCTAGTGTAGTGTCACCTTGTGCTAAATACAAAGCAATAATGACAATACGGTCCTCATATTTTTCTAAAATTTCTTCCCCGTCACGACTTTTCATTGCATAGCTATCGTAAAACTTACTTGCACTCATGAAGGATGGGAAACGGAAATTATAATCATATGCTTTTTTGTACAGCTGTTTAATAAATTCCATATCATACATATCGATAAATTCTTTCTCATAGTAACCTTCATCGACTAAATAGCGAATTTTTTCTTCGATATCAATAAAGTAACGTAAACGCACATTTACATATTCTAAAAAGTAACGGCGCGTTGCTTCACGATCTTTTTCTAACTCTAATTGACCAGTTGTGCTATAACTATTCAGTACATCATTATTAAGTTTTAAATATGTTTTCATCCCATCACCCTCGTTTCATAAAACGTTTGTATTGCTTCATAATCAGCTTGATATCCCCTTAAATCTAGCTTACGCACTAAGGGAACATGATAAGTTGCTGCGATTTTCTCACCAGCACCTCCAAATACCGCATGTCCGAAGTTACTGTTGCCACTGACAACTACTCCCTTACACAATTCCTTGTTTTCTTCTAAAAAACGAGTCACTTTTACAGGGATATCACCTAAACCGTCAGTATATGTAATTAATAGATAAGGCTCGCTCAATAATAATCCCTCAGAGATTTCAATTGATTCTACCTTTAGTTTGGAGACTATATTTCGGACATTGCCAGTACGACTTGCATAAACAATCATTGTGCAATCAGCTCAATTTGAGAAACAATCTCCGTTACATCTCCTATAAATGTTTCGTTATATTCAAGAACAGGCACGCTTAAAAAGCCTGCATCAATAATTGTTTGCTTTGCTTGTTCATCGTGATCAATGTTCACAATTTCTGGCTCAAGTCCTGCACGTTGTAATTCAGATTTTACCCAAAGACATTTAGGACAGATTGTTTTCGTATAAAGTTTCATATATATACCTCTTTTCATTATATAAAAAGGCTATCTCTAAGAGAGACAGCCTAAGATGGGAACGTTAAAAATACATAAGAATGTTTACGTTCCCACTTCTTATTCCCCGAAGAAATGATTGATTTGTTTCATATAGGCAGGTCTCCTGGCTTTGCTTCATTCTTTGATCCCCTTCCCATGCGAATGCACAGTGGCTTTAATCATCGTCAGCTTAACAGTTGCGGGGACAGCGTCGGTATTGTACCGAACTTCCCTTTTAAACTACATATAGTAGTACCTTAATAAAACGAACACAATATATTGTTATTCAACAGAACTAAGTGTACCATTCTTCAAATAAAAAGTAAATCTAGAATTGGGAATTTCTCAAAGTGAGATTATTCAATATTATCAGCTGAACAATTCGCGTAACAAAATGCTTAAATCCGTCTCACTCCGGCAATACATGTTTAGTTCAGCGTAGCCGATAATTGCAAATCCGTATTAACTTCTCCGTAATAAGACGTTATTGTTGTTAAACTTAGATTTTCAAACGACTTTATAGAAATATTTTAGTGTAGTTTTTAACAGCTGATTGATAAATGAAGCATTATTTTATGCGAAAAATGGAGCTATAAATAGCATTGAAATAGCAAAAATAGTACACGTATAGCTCATTATTTTTGGTAATTTCACTTGATTCTTGGCCTTATAGAATCCTGAAAACTGAAGTTTATTACGATACAAGACAAATAATAGCATAAGAATAGAAATCCCTACTAACCAACCACCAGTAGTATTATCTACATTGATATCAAATTGTGAGTAAATTTGCTTTACAATGCTTCCCATAATACCACCTAAAAGTAAAAAAATAAAAATTATACGAATCAGTTCTAATATAAGCCTCATCTATCTACCTCCTGCGTTGAAGTAAGAGCAATTTATAAGTTCATTAATATATTCTTTTTGGAGTAATATTTTCTTTGAATTAGTTAATTTAAGCAGCACTTGTGTTGTATGAACGCTCTTACTTTATTTTTCACTACAAACTGCGTAATTTAAAATAAGGTTTAATATATTTTTTTATCAATATAATAATAAAAGCACATAATAGATAATACTTATAAACAAGATGCCTAAAAAGACTAATGGGGAACCATAACCTATAAAAGCGAATACCAGATCCGTTTGAACAACAGGGTCATATTCGTTTAATATATTTGGCTTGTAAAATTTTGTTTTAATATATCCCCAACAAAAGTATAGATGAATAATATTATATGTATTATCAATGAACAAAAAAATGCTTGTATAATTGTCTTCATTACATTTCTACTTCTATTCGATTGATGCTTAGGAAGGAAAGAAATTTAACCGTTTTTCTCTCTTACGTAATCTTCTACGATGATATTAATAACCTTGTATGATTCTTCTACTATGGCTCTGTTAGTATTTTTATTTCCCGAGTATGTTATTAAAGCCTTCCAGAGAGCCCAACCTCTTGCTCTTCTCCACGTTTCTTTATCCATATTCAATGTATTTTTGAATGTCTTTCTACTCTTTTCATCAAAAAATGTCCAAGCCATTGCAGCATCACAAGCAGGATCTCCCACTCCTAATATTCCAAAATCAATTACTGCGCAAAGCTTACCGTCTTTAACTAATAAATTACCTGGTGCTACATCACCATGAACCCAAACTGCTTTTGAATTCCATTTAGTAGCCAAGGCCAGATCCCAAATCTCTATTAATAAGTGTTCATCAAAAACATCTTTATTACGCACAATAGCATCTCTAGATTCTTCATCGTAAACAGCTAAAGATCCACCTCTATAAAAATTATGCTCGCCAGCTATAGGGCCTTTACTAGCATCAATCGATTGTAATTCAATTAAAAATGCTCCTAAGTCCTTTGCCAATTGATTAATGTCATGAATGTTTTTGTGAGTCAATGACTCTCCCTCTAACCACTCATTGATAGACCAAGGCCAAGGATATTCTTCACTAGGATTACCTTTAGCTAATGGTGTAGAAATTGGTAAAGAAAGATCTTTGCTTAAGATGGGTAGCCATTTTTGTTCTTTCTCCACTTGAGGAACATAGCTGGCCGCACTTGGCAGCCTTACGCTCATTTGCTCACCTAAATGAAAAGTTCTATTATCATGCCCACTAAATTTTACAGGTTTGATTGCTAGATAAGACCATTTGGGGAATTGTTCATTTATCAATTTCACAACTAAATCCACGTTAATATTTTTCATTAAATACCTCTCTAAATGTTATTCAGAATAAGTTTGTTAGACAATTCTTTTCCTTCTCCTTCAAGCCCTAGTTGTCTTTGCAAATGGTTTGGAAGTATACAAGTGAAATTTTTAACAATTTTAACAGTTATCTCTTCTTGATTTGTGTAACCTGTAATTTCTTCACCTATCATTGCCAAATCAAATGGTGAATTGGCGAAAATGGTTTCTGCTAATCGCGTATATATCTCATCAATTTTATTCAACCATGGGTTTAACTTATATGTAAGGGGATATTTATATGGAAAAATCTTTTCAAATGACGCTTGTGGTATAGCGATGTCTAACCAATCTGACTCAGTCTCTATTCTTGTAACAAAAATAACACAAGGTAACTCAATACCATTTGATAGAGATAATGTTCCGTAAAATTGGCTATTACTTTGATTTTCTATATGTATAGGTAAAGATATTGATTGGTTTGGGTAATCCCCTTTTTCTTTCCATAGACCTTTAACTAATGCATTTTTACACAATGCTTCGAGAGCTATATTGAGCCTTTTACTATCCCCTGAAGGAAAATATTCCATCGAAAGCTCATAAAAACCACCAATCCAAGTTTCAGGGTTATTGTAGTAATCATACTCCACTTTATTCTCAACTCCATTTAGATCTTCTCCACCATTATATCATGATGCCTTCACCTAAATAGCTACTTTTCTAGCAAATCGCTTTTATATGATTGGTAGAAGGAAGTATATAAATCGAAGTTAGATATAAACTCCCCTTGGATGTTTCTAAATTGTCTAGTTAAAGTACTCCTAGAATTATTTTGAGAATTTTGCAAATATCGAATACTTTCTTCAAGATCTAAGCAACTTTTTATACTTGCTTTCAGATAATCCTTTGTTTCATGAGAATATGTTTCTCGGAAAGCTAGTTCAAGTAATATTTCTCTTGTTTCTTTTACCTCCATTATGATGGCTTCTAAGTCATTCATTTTCAACCTAACAGGCTTTTTACTTATTAACCATTCCTGTTCATACATTTGAAGAATATATTGTGTGCGTTCGGTAGTTAAATTAAACTCAGAACTAAACTCATAGTTTTTCGCAAAATCATTTAATTCTTCCGTGTATGCTTCAACAACAATATTATTAGCATCAAATGAAAGTGTCTTTTGAACGCTAAAAAAAGAATAAGGATAAAACCAATTTACACCTATTAGAAAAAGGATTGACACACATACCCAAACATTAATTCTTGTTTTTTTCTGCATATAAACCTCTCTTTATAAATATTTTATTATCTTTAACAATAATTTCATAGTTAGAAAAATTATTCAATTATAATTTCAAAAGAGAGATTTTTAAAAGTATTAAATTGCACTATTAATTCCCGACTATACAAGTTCTGTTTATATATAAATGGGAATTAAAGGTTTTTATAAATTAGAAGAGAATATAATTGTTTAATAAGGGAGGTGGAATATTAGTGCTAAAAAAGAGTTTAATTATAACCTTTGTTATATTCACTATCTTAACAATTATTGGTTGTAATAAGAAGGAGGTTTGGAAAGAAAGTTCTTTATTTGAATCTGGTGGATATACGATGATTGGTGAAAAAGGAAAACTTGGCTTTATATACGATGAAAGTGAAGTAGTTAAGTTTTATCCAGATAAAACTCAAAAGTATATGTGGCATTTTTGGGGACCGAAGGAAGAGCTAGACCGTCCATTAAAAGTATTAGCTACCCATGAAGATGGTGGTGATCCAATTGTATTAATTGGGGGCAAAAATACTGTAAATCCTCATAACGGTGCTGATATGAGTATGCCATCGAATATGTCGCTACCGGAAAGTGGTATGTGGAAAATGGATGCTTTTTTTGATGACAACTTATTTGGTACTGTATATGTAAAGGTGCATGAAAAGAAATAGATAATTGGTACTTTATTATTGAACGCAGTTTGAAAATAAAAAAGCATTTCAACAGAAATGCTTTTTTAATACCCTAATTCATATTTAACATGTTATTCAGTCATTACAGTAGTTTTATTAATAGACAAACCATTCAATTGTTCAAAGGGTACACCGGTTTCAGTGTAGCTTCTAACATGTTTCCAACCATTGTTTTTAAAACGGAAAGTTTCAAAAAACAGATTAGCTGGTAGAGGACTTTGACCTTCGAGTAAAATCGTTGCTGAAAGTATTGCCATGTATTCATCTTTACCTAAAGGAACTATACCTATTTCTCTTACATCCCATTTTGCTTCCTTACTTTTCACAAAATTAAACCCTTGAGCCCAACCTTCTAATGATTCACTATAACCATAATCGGCTATCCCATTTTGAGTAACCTCTCTTGCTTGATAGTCTTTGGAAATGAGTGCTTTCATCTCTTCAAATGAACATGTTCTCCAGATTTCTAAATAGCAATCTAAAAACTGTCTAAATGTTTGGGGCAAAGTAATCCTCCTTACAGATTGTAGTCTTCTTCAAGAATTCTATGAAAAAAGTAAAAATCCTTTTAAATATAGAGAATTAATTTTTATTTTTGCTATATTTGCTCAGCTTCAATCTGAACCCCACCACGTCTAATCTGTAACCAATAATAGGACGTTGTCAGTACGCTAATAGCGCCGAATACTAGTACCATGAATTGCAGTCCAATAAAATCTAGTAGTGCGCCTGTGGACAATAAGACGATTTGAAACATAATCCGATCTAGCATATTTCTGAAAGAAAAGAAGCGTCCGTGAAATTCTTTTGGTACTTGTTTTTGAAATATCGTCATTACTGTTGGGAAGAAACAGCCTAAGGAGAATCCGAAGAACGCAAATGTTATTAATGTAAGGAACGAACTGCCAGCAAAATACAACAGCATTTCCCCACTTCCAATGACAATGAGACAAACAAATAAGATTCGCTCTATACTCCATTTCTCCCCAATATATTTGATGGCAAAGGAACCTACCATAAAGGAAATGCCCTCAACAGTATAAATCATCCCTTTAATCATCGCAGAATCTTGAAATTCACTTATCTTAATGACTAATAAATTAAATGAACCTAAAAATAAGAGAGGTATAAACGATAAAATAAACGTCATTTTCACACTCAGATTAGCTTGTAGCATTGGGAATACTTCTTTAAAGCCACTACCCTTTTTAGTATTCTCTTTAAATTGAATGGTCCTTTGAGATTCTTCTTTTGGGATTTTTAACATAAAAGTAAAGAGAAGTATGGCAATATAAGCTACGAATGAGAGCAAATAAAGTGTACCTATAGCCGAATATACTAATATCAAACCCGCTAATGCGGTTCCTGCAACACGAGCAATTGTAGAAACATTCATATCCCAACCATTTAATTGCAATAAATCCTTCTCACCAACAATTAATGGTAAAGTAGCTTGAAGTGCTGGAAAGTAAAAAGAGGCAGAAATTTGTAAAAGTACTAAGAAGACAACCATCCACCAAATAGATCCTGTCGCTAATGCAATAAACATAAAGACAACACTTACAACACGCCCAGCACTCGAGTAAATTAACACAGTTTTTTTACGGGATTGATCGATGACACGACCAGCTAATGGTCCCACAAGTACGCCAGCTAGTAAACCACTTGATAGAATAAGTGACTTAACGAAGTCAGAAGGTACTTTTTCTTGCATGAATTCTAAATTACCAATAATACTTGCCCATAATCCAAGTCCTGCAATTAGTTCTCCAATTAAAATAATCCAAACATTCCGATTTTTCCACATATTATTCTCCTTAAAAAGAAAGGAGCTACTATGAGCTCCTTTCTTCCTGTAAAGTTACATATATTATTTTGTAGGCTTCATTTTTACAACTCTTGTAAGTTCACCGTCAGTATCAATATCTACAACAAATGAACCATTTGAGTAACGGTCTGCATTACGATAATTATCTTCATGTACTTGCTCTTGAACACCTTTTTCAGTTTCTACAAGTAAAATGTCACCTTTATGAACATAAATGACTGTAAAGACGCGGTGTGGATTTTTTTTCAATTCGCGTACGGTTACAACTCCGCGTTTTGGACGACCGCTCACTTCAATTTCAGAGACATCCATTTTCTTCACTGCACCGCGATGTGTAACAAGCATTAAATCACCTTTATCATTTTCAGGGATTATATTTGCCGCTACAATGTAATCTTCTTCTTTTAAGTTAATGGCTTTAACGCCAGCAGTTTTAACACCAGTAACAGGTACATCTTCCATTGGGAATCGCACGGAATAACTGAAATGAGTAGTCAAGATGATTTCATCTGTAATCGACACAAGATCCGCATAAATTACTTCGTCACCTTTTTTCACGTTCATTGTTTTAATTGGTTTTGAATAACGTTGAACAACATATTCATTCAGTGGTGAGCGTTTAATTTGTCCACCTTTAGTGATTGTCATAACAAATACGTCCGGGTCAAATGTTTCTACCCCGCGTGCATTGATAATTACTTCATCCGAATCAATTGGCACAATACTTGAGATGTGCTGACCTAAGTCTTTCCAACGTATATCTGGTAGCTCATGTACAGGTTGATAAATATAATGTCCTTTGCTAGTAAATAGCAATAGATGTTGTTGCGTATTAATTTGGGATTCGTACAATAGATGATCGGAATCCTTCATCGCAAAGTCTTTACCATTCGAAGCATTGTAAGAACGCTGACTTGTACGTTTCACATAACCATCTTTAGTAACTGTCACAACAACGTCTTCACTTGGAATTAAAACTTCTAAATTCAGTTTTATTTCTTCAATTTCAGCTTCAATAATTGAGCGACGTGGTTCAGCAAAACGTTTACGCACATCTTGTAGTTCTTTTCTTATAACACTTATTAGTTTTGCTTCGCTTTCTAAAATGCTTTGTAATTCAGCAATTTTCGCTTTTAGTTCTTCTTCTTCCTCACGTAATTCCGTAATATCGGTATTAGTTAAACGATATAGCTGTAATGAAACAATTGCTTCAGCTTGAATTTCTGTGAATTTGAATTTTAACATCAAATTGTTTTTAGCATCTCTTTTATCTTTTGACTGACGGATTGTATGAATAACTTCATCTAAAATTGATAATGCCTTCATCAATCCTTCTACGATATGTAGGCGATCTTTCGCTTTCTTCAAGTCAAATTGAGAACGTCTTGTTACTACTTCTTTTTGATGATCGATATATGCATCTAATAATAATGGCAATGTCATCATCGTTGGACGACGTTTATAAATCGCAATCATATTAAAGTTATACGTAATTTGAAGGTCTGTATTTTTATATAAATATTGCAGAATTGGTTTTCCCGGTACTTCTTTTTTTAGTTCAATAACCATTCGTAAACCTGTACGATCTGATTCATCACGTACTTCTGCAATTCCCTCAAGACGTTTATCTAAACGCATTTCATCAATTTTCTTGACTAAGTTTGCTTTATTAACGTCATATGGTATTTCAGTGACAACAATTTGCTCTTTGCCACCTTTAAGCTCTTCAATTTCCGCTTTTGCGCGAACAATAATTTTACCTCTACCTGTTTCATATGCTTTTTTGATTCCTTCCACACCTTGGATAATACCGCCGGTTGGAAAATCTGGACCTTTTATAACAGTCATAAGCTCATCAACAGTCGCATTTGGATTTTTCAATCGCATTAATACAGCATCTAATACTTCATGTAATGCATGTGGAGGAATATCCGTTGCGTAACCTGCGGAAATACCAGTAGAACCGTTAACTAGCAGATTTGGGAATCTTGCAGGTAAAACTGTAGGCTCCATGTCTTGGTCATCAAAGTTTGGTACAAGATCTACTGTCTCTTTCTGAATGTCACGGAGCATTTCAGCTGCTATAGCAGATAGACGTGCTTCTGTATAACGCATTGCTGCCGCTGAATCACCGTCGACAGAACCGTTATTACCATGCATTTCAATTAGCATATGACGCGCTTTCCAGTCTTGGCTCATACGTACCATAGCTTCATAAACAGAACTATCACCATGTGGGTGGTAGTTACCGATTACGTTACCGACAGTTTTTGCTGATTTACGGAAGGGTTTATCATGTGTATTACCTCCCATAAACATTGCATATAATATACGGCGTTGTACGGGTTTTAAACCGTCACGTGCATCAGGTAAGGCACGATCTTGAATGATGTACTTACTGTATCGACCAAACCGATCGCCGATGACTTCTTCTAGTGGTAAATCTTGATAACTTTCGGTCTGTGTCATACTAGGTCCTCCTCATTTTGAATGAATTCATTGTCAAGAATATTGGAGTCTTCTTCTAGACCAAAATCAACGTTTGATTCTATCCATTTACGACGTGGCTCTACTTTATCGCCCATTAACGTTGTAACACGGCGTTCAGCTCGTGCACCATCGTCGATTTTAACACGGATTAATGTTCTTGTTTCTGGATTCATTGTTGTATCCCATAATTGGTCGGCATTCATCTCACCAAGACCTTTATAGCGTTGTAGAATATAGCCTTTACCAATTTTATCAATCGCTTGTTGTAAATCCTTTTCAGTCCAAGCATATTCCATTACTTCTTTTTTACCTACCCCTTTTGAAACTTTATAAAGGGGTGGTAGTGCAATATATACTTTACCCGCTTCAATTAACGGTTTCATATAGCGATAGAAGAATGTCAGTAATAAGACTTGGATATGAGCACCATCTGTATCGGCATCGGTCATGATGATAACTTTGTCATATGCAGCATCATCAATAGTGAAGTCAGCTCCTACACCTGCACCAACTGCATGAATAATCGTAGCGATTTCTTCATTTTTTAAGATATCTTGTAATTTTGCTTTTTCAGTATTGATGACTTTACCACGCAAAGGCAAAATCGCTTGGAATGTACGATCACGGCCTTGTTTTGCTGAACCGCCCGCAGAATCACCTTCGACAAGATATAATTCGTTTTTAGCAGCGTTACGAGACTGTGCTGGAGTTAGCTTTCCAGATAATAGTGCACTCGATTTTTTGTTTTTCTTACCGTTACGTGCGTCTTCACGTGCTTTACGCGCTGCTTCGCGCACTTGTTGCGCACGAATTGCTTTACGTACAAGGGAAGCACTTAGTTCAGCGTTTTCCTCTAACACGTATAGTAATTTCTCAGACACAACTGAATCTACGACACTTCTCGCTTCACTAGTACCTAACTTTCCTTTCGTTTGTCCTTCAAACTGTAGTAAGTTTTCAGGAATACGAACGGAAATAATAGCCGCTAAGCCTTCACGAATATCTGAGCCGTCTAAGTTCTTGTCTTTTTCTTTTAATAAGCCAATTTTACGTGCATATTCATTGAATACACGTGTCATGGCTGCTTTGGCACCGGTTTCATGTGTGCCCCCGTCACGAGTACGAACGTTGTTAACGAAAGATAAAATTGTTTCAGAATAGCCATCGTTGAATTGGAACGCGAATTCGACTGCAATTTCGTCTTGCGATCCTTCAACATACTTGACTGGGTGTAGAACATCTTTTTCTTCGTTTAAGTATGCAACGAAAGCCTCGATACCGTTTTCGTAATGATACGTTTCATGATTGCCTGTTTGTTCTTCAATTAGCTCGATTTTTAAGCCTTTTAATAAAAAGGCAGATTCTCGTAACCGTTCAGCAAGGGTGTCAAAATTATACTTTGTCGCTGAAAATATAGTGTCATCTGGTAGGAAATGTATACATGTTCCCGACTCTTTTGTTGTACCTATTTTCTCTAATGTAGTAGCGGGTTTACCACCATTTTCAAAGCGCATTCTATATTTTGTGCCGTCACGGTGAATAGTGACTTCAAGCCATGAGGATAGTGCATTTACTACGGAAGCACCTACACCGTGCAATCCTCCACTTGTTTTGTAGCCACCTTGTCCAAATTTACCGCCTGCATGCAGAATGGTAAAAATAACTTCCGGTGTTGGTTTACCTGTTTTGTGCGTTCCTGTTGGCATACCTCGACCGTAGTCACGTACACTTATACTTTGATCCTCGTGAATTTTCACAATGATATGTGAACCAAAGCCGGCTAACGCTTCATCGACTGCATTGTCGACAATTTCATAAACAAGATGATGTAATCCTCGGCTATCAGTCGAACCGATATACATACCTGGACGTTTACGAACAGCTTCTAATCCTTCCAGTACTTGTATTGCATCATCATTGTAAGACATGACTGTTTGTTTATCTGTCAAAAAAATTCCCCCTAAATACAAACACCCGTTCCACTTAAAATTATATTACGCACTTTCTCTTTTACTGTCAACAAGCGGTAATTTAATTTCATATAGAGTTTATTGTACCAATACGTTGAATCTAAAGCAAAATAAGAATAAGATATTAATCTAAGAAGATGAGTATATTGTGTACCAATATAGTATTATGATAAACTATTAGTACCAACTACTAAATAAGAAGGAGTTTTTTTATGAATATGATTCTATTAATCATTTTGACATACTTGATAGGTTCAATTCCTTCAGGTTTATGGATCGGTAAATTATTTTATAAAACCGATATCCGCGATCACGGCAGCGGAAACTTAGGTGCTACGAATACCTTCCGAATTCTCGGTAAAAAAGCAGGTATTGTTGTAACACTTATGGATATCTTAAAAGGAACGATAGCGACGCTATTACCAACACTAACTTACTTTGCAGATAGTGGCATTCATCCTCTGATTGCCGGAGCAATTGCAGTTGTTGGTCATATGTTCCCTGTTTTCGCAAAATTCCGTGGTGGTAAAGCGGTAGCCACTTCAGCTGGTGTTGTTCTAGGTTACCATTGGCCAATTTTCATCATCTTATTTATTGCATTCATACTTTGCTTAAAAGTATCCAAAATGGTCAGCTTTTCTTCTATGTTTGCTTCTGTAGTAGCTTTTGTTTATGCTATTATATATACGTTCTTTGAGCAAGACTATTTTTTATTAATCATCATTACAATATTAGCTGTCTTTATTTTTTACAGACATCGTTCAAACATTGTACGTATTAAAGCAGGCACTGAGCCTAAGGTAAAATGGTTGTAAACTACAAGGAGTGTACATCACATGAAAATTATCGTATCAGATGAAGCACTAGAATGGTTTGAAAAAGAAATGGATTTAGAAGACGGGGACCAAATTCGTTTTTATGCTCGTTATGGTGGCTCTAGCCCTTTTCATGAAGGTTTTTCACTAGGTATGAATCGTGAACAGTCTACGAATCCTGCGGTTAAAGTTAAAAAGAATAACACACTTTTCTACATCGAAGAAGATGATTTGTGGTTTTTCGACAATCACGATCTACATATATTGGTGGATGAAACACTTAATGAAATTAAATACGATTATACTAAAGAAGCTTAATAAAACAAACGAAAAGCATGGCGCCAAGTGCGCCATGCTTTTGTTATGCATAAAAGCGATTGTACTGCTGAAGTTGCCCTTCATTTAACAAAATCCGGCGTTCAAAGTCGCCAAAAAGATCGAAATGCGGGTAATGCTTATAATCGATCCATTCAGGTTTTAAACCATAGTTTGCTCCCCATTTGATGAGTTTTTCGATGTCTGCACAACCTGCTTTTGTCACAGTTTTACAACCTGGGAAACGCTCGTCCTTCCAATAATGCATAAGAAAAGCGATTTCACCTGCAATCACACGCTCTTTCCATAATTCCAGCTCAGCTCTAGTGACACCTAATGCCATTAAGCTTCTTTTCTTTCAATTTCTTTATATTTTCTATCCCATATAGGGTCTACTTTTCCTAAAGAAACCGGTCTAAAACTTTCTTTTTTCACTAAAATATGTTCTGATTTTGCGGTTACTGCTACAGTGCCATCTTCATGAAGAACCTCATAGCCATATACTGTACGTAACTTCCCGTGGGATTCAATCCAAGTTCGAACTGTCGCAACTTGTCCATATCTCATCGCAGCTTTGTATTGAATGGAAATATCCATCACTGGCGATACATAGCCATCTGCTTCAAGTTGGGTCACTGAAAATCCTAAATCATGGATTAACTGTGTACGTCCCAATTCAAGCCAAATGATATAATTTGAGTGGTATACCACACCCATTTGATCTGTTTCCGCATAACGGATTTCTATCTCTTTATTACTAACAAACATTTATTTCACCTCATAACTCTATTATACAGAAGTCTAACTGAAATTACTCATAAAAGCCTTATATATAGCGTAATTCGACATCAAACTATTAATTTTATATCCTTCTAAAACAAAAAGACGAAGCCAATAGCTTCGCCTTTTTGTTATCGTTTACTAGCTTCTTTTGATGCTAACAAACCAATTGATTTGTTTTTATTCCATACATTATTCCAATGTTTATGGGAAACTGGACCTTCACCTGCATATGGTGCAATTTCAACAGTAATACCAGGTTTTTTCTGTGACATGATAAACCAATCAGCAGAAGATCCACTACCTCGAACATAAAGAGGAGGGATGATTGAATACCCAGTTACACGACTAATTTGACGTGTTAATGCTAAATCACGCTTATAGTTGGCGCTATTTTGGAAGTTAAACCAATAGAGAATTTGACCAGATGAGTGATATGAAATATCGGACTTAAATTTATGACGTTCGACAAAAGCTTTTAGTGCCTGCGATTCAGGCTCTGAGAATACACGTGGACCTTTGTAACCTTTATAGGTTTTCGAAGTGAAAGGTACATATTTCCATTCGCCATCGAAATTTCGATTTAAATCGACACCACGTGCATTAGCTTTCCAACGTTTGTAATTTGAGCTTTTATTGATCTGCTTAATCAGATTCTTATTTGCCATACTATTTATACCATTTTGTACTAATGTCACACCATCCGGATTAATCATTGGTACAAACCAAATACTTGTTGTATCAAGGGTTTGACGCACATTATAACCTGCAAAGCTTGTCTTTTTATTGTAGCTATAAGAGTAGTTGTCTATCATTTCCATTACTACATTTGTAGTCATATGTTCACGAGCATGAATGGCTGCATCTACTAAAATTTCTTTCTTACCATTCCCTACTCTTAACGCATAAATTGCTCTTCCCTCTACAGACTCACCAATTTTCTCTAGAGATGTAAATTCAGGATATAATTTAGCGAAAACTTTCACATAGTACGAGTATGCCTTATACGTGACGTTTTTTGTCGGATTAACGATGTTTTTGTGATAATAATTAGCTAAATCGACATACCCAGATTGACCTAAATATTCAATTATACCGTGACCTTTTGATATACCTTTTAAATGTACAGTTTGTCCTTTGTTTAAAGAACCGATTTTGATGCCATTTTGATCGTACACAGCTGATGCTTTTTCAGCATATAAAGTGATTGGATAAGTTGCTGATTTCAGCGTGGCTAAAGAGTTTGCCTTCTTTGTAGGCATTGTGCCAGCAATTGGAACAGCGTATTGTTTGCCACTTTTCTTAATGTAATGGTACTTACTAGTTGTTTTTGTCGGTTTAAAAATAGCACCTTTTGTTAATGTACCGATTTTTTTGAACTTACTATTTACGACTGTATATAGTGTCACTGATTTGTTTGCGATTTCGACTTTATCAGACGATTTAAACGATAATTCGACATCTTTAAATGAGATATAACCTATTTGATTGCCTACGTTTACAACGAAGTAATTGTCGACAATATTGATTGTTTTTAACTTTGTTGCTTGTGAGCCTTTCGCTAATACAGTCGAAGTTGTGCTTGGCTTGTTATAGATTTTGAAGGAATTTTTAGTTGTAATACTAACTGTCTTTTTCACTTCAGGAACAACAATTTCTATGTTTGCTTCACTTAGGTTTTCACGAGCAACCCAATATGTACTTTGACCAATTGATAATTCATACCAATTATCGTTATCTGCACGATTTACATGGTAAATAGTTGATGCATCAGTTAATTGTAACAGAGCTTTTGTAGTTTTATTTGGTTCGAATAATAAACTGCCTGCATTCACTGTTACATATGTATATATAGCTTCTGGTGATTCTACAATCGTTTCTTCTTCGGTTGTTTCAGTTTTTTCGGGAGTTTCTACAGATGATTGTTTTTCTTGTTTTTCTTGTTTTTCTTGTGTTTTGGGTTCATCTATATCCGATGTTTCTTTTATTGTAATTACTTCTTGTGGTACGACCGTCTCATCTATTTCAGCTTCCTCATTGTCCTCTTGCTGTTGCTCTGATGGTGCTGCATGAACTGTATTAAAGTATGCAACCGGCACATTAAGAGCAAGAATGAAGGCAAGTGAAGACACGAAAAGTTGAAGTCTCTTCTTTTTCATAAATTCCAATTGGTACACCTCTACTATTTTTTTCTCAATTTGACTCAAAAAATCCTTTATATTCCATATGAAAACAGAAAAATACATGTGTAGCATACTAATTAGATACGCTACACATGTATACAAGAAAGGAAAACTCTTAAAGAATCAAACCTAACTTATTTTGTTAATTTGTTACGAAGTACCATTTGTAGGATACCGCCGTTACGGTAGTAGTCTACTTCTACTTCTGAGTCGAAACGTGCAAGAGCTTTGAATTCTTTAACAGAACCGTCTTCAGCTTTAGCAGTTACAGTTAAGATATCTTGAGGTTTAACGCCTTCAGCGATATTAACTGAGATTTCTTCTTTACCAGTTAAGCCTAAAGATTCAGCGTTTTGTCCATCAACATATTGTAGTGGAAGAACACCCATCATTACTAGGTTTGAACGGTGAATACGCTCGTAAGATTCAGCGATAACTGTTTTAACGCCTAAAAGGTTAGTACCTTTCGCAGCCCAGTCACGTGAAGAACCCATACCGTAATCTTTTCCAGCAAGTACAGCTAAACCAGTGCCATTTTCAGCGTATTTCATAGCTGCATCGTAAATGTACTCAACTTCGCCTGTTGGCCAGTAAGTAGTGTAACCACCTTCTGTACCTGGAGCAACTTGGTTACGGATACGGATGTTAGCGAAAGTACCGCGCATCATAACTTCGTGGTTACCACGACGAGAACCGTAAGAGTTGAAGTTACGTGGTTCTACACCGTTAGCACGTAAGTATTGACCAGCTGGTGTATCTTTACCGATCGCACCTGCAGGAGAGATGTGGTCAGTTGTGATAGAGTCACCGAACTTCGCAAGTACACGTAAGCCAGAAAGTCCTTTAATGTCTTCTGGTTTTGGTGCAAGGTTTTGGAAGAATGGTGGGTTTTGAATGTAAGTTGATTTTTCATCAAATGTGTATAGAGAATCAGTTGATGTTTCAATTTCATTCCATTTTTCGTTTTCGTCGAATACGCGAGCATATTCTTTTTGGAATAAATCACGAGTTACAACTTTGTTAAGAACATTGTTGATTTCTTCAGTTGAAGGCCAGATATCAGCGAAGAATACATCGTTGCCATCTTTGTCTTTACCGAATGAATCATTTTGAAGATCTACATCTACAGTACCAGCTAATGCATAAGCAACAACAAGTGGTGGTGATGCTAGGTAGTTAGCTTTAACTAGTGGGTGTACACGACCTTCGAAGTTACGGTTACCTGAAAGTACAGAAGTTACGAATAAATCATTTGAAGTAATCGCTTCTTCGATTTCAGGAAGTAATGGACCTGAGTTACCGATACATGTAGTACAGCCGTAACCTACTGTGTTGAAACCGATTTCGTCCAAGTAAGAAGTTAAACCAGAATCGTTTAAGTATCCAGTAACAACTTTTGAACCTGGTGCTAATGAAGTTTTAACCCATTTAGGAACAGTTAAACCTTTTTCAACAGCTTTTTTAGCTACTAAACCAGCAGCGATTAATACGTAAGGGTTAGATGTATTTGTACATGAAGTGATTGCAGCGATTGCTACAGCACCTGCAGGGATTTCTACATCGCCTTCAGCGAATTTAGCAGTTGCAGTTTTTTCGAATTCTTTTTCAGTTAAACCGAAACCTTGAACACCTGAAGGAGCTACTACTACTTCGTGGTAACGTTTTTTCATGTTTGATAGTGGAATTAAATCTTGCGGACGTTTAGGACCTGATAAGTTAGGCTCGATTTCAGCAAGGTTAATTTCAACAACGTCAGTGTAAACTGGTTCTAATTCAGGGTCAAAGAACATGTTGTTTTCTTTCAAGTATTTTTCAACAACTTGGATGTGCTCTTCGTCACGTCCAGTTAAACGCATATAGTTTAACGATTCTTCGTCAATTGCGAAGTAACCACATGTAGCACCATATTCTGGAGCCATGTTCGAAATTGTTGCACGGTCAGCTAATGGTAATTGAGGGATCCCAGGACCGAAGAACTCAACAAATTTACCTACTACACCTTTAGCACGTAGTACTTGAGTTACTTTAAGAGCTAAGTCAGTAGCTGTAGTTCCGTTTGGAAGATCGCCTGTTAATTTAACACCGATTACTTCTGGAACTGGGAAGTATGAAGGTTGACCTAACATACCTGCTTCAGCTTCGATACCACCTACACCCCATCCAAGTACGCCGATACCATTGATCATTGTAGTATGTGAGTCAGTACCAACCACTGAATCTGGGAATGTTTCGAAAGTTCCGTCTGCGTTTTCATTCACGTGTACAACTGGAGCTAAGTACTCAAGGTTAACTTGGTGAACGATACCAGTTGCTGGAGGTACAGCACGGAAATTGTCATAAGCTGTTTGAGCCCATTTTAAGAAGTTGTAACGCTCAGCATTACGTTCAAATTCAAGGTCCATGTTAGCTTGTAAAGCTGTTGCAGTACCGTATTTGTCAACTTGTACTGAGTGGTCAATTACAAGGTCAACTGGAATTGCAGGGTTAATTTCGTTAGCGTCTCCGCCCATTTCTTTCATAGCAGAACGTAGAGATGCTAAGTCAACAACTACTGGTACACCAGTGAAATCTTGTAGTACTACGCGTGATGGTTTGAAAGGAACTTCAGCATTAGGGTCTACATCAGCGCCCCATTTTGCTAATTGATCAACATGATCCTCTTTGATTACATAGCCGTCGTATTGACGTAAAACAGATTCTAATAACACTTTGATTGAATAAGGAAGGCGTGATACTTTTGCGATACCAGCTTCTTCGATAGCGGCTAAACGGTAGAAGTTATACTGTTTACCATTTACCTCGAATGAAGCACGGCTGTTATGCAAGTTTTTGATTGCCATAGGTTGGTTCCCCCTCTAATTAACTAATGAAAAGGCTTTTATAATAGCTTCTTTTCTCCACCAACAATAATATACTAATTAGATACATAAGTAAATTACATTAATATTATAGTATGTGATAAGTTATATTTATGACCTTTTTCTAAATGCCATAAGCACTCTCGAAAATGTTGTTTTTTCATTTTAACACAGAATACATCAAATTTTATGAAATTAAAAACATGTCTACAAATGTAACTGTAGACATGTTTTTAATTATCGATCCTCTACTATTATATAAGTGGCTTTTATTGGTCCATGAACACCAACTACAAGATTCATCTCAATATCAGCCGAATTACTTGGTCCAGATATAAAATTAATACATGGTGGTACTGTTTCCCCGCTTTGCACTTTTTCAGAGATAATTTGTGCTGCTTGCGTCATTCTTGGAACAATTGTGCTTTTTGGAATAATCGCAATATAGGTTTGTGGAAGCAAACTGACTGATCGTCCTTGACCGCCCGTTGAAAATAATACAACTGTTGCAGACTCGGCAAGTGTTATATCACTAAATGTAATACCCACATTCGCCTTTTCTGCAAGTTTAATATTGTCATCTCCATTTTCTATATCCCATTCATTTACCTCAACACTTGCTTGTGGCCACTCTTCTACCAGTAGATTACGTAGACCGAATGTGTCGAAGCGTTCATCTTTCCAGATAGAAACAGGTCCACCTCCATACATATCTACACGATTTGCTAACACCTCTTTTAATTTGTCTGCAGTTGTTTCAATATAGTCTGTATGAATATTGTTACATTGTTTCTGAAACACTTGCACTAGCTCATCTTGAGATAAATCAGTAAGTGTTTTTGCTTGCGGATTGTACTTCCAGTGTCGTTCAGGCTTTTTTGTTGTATTCATTTCACGGCCAAGTGCTGTTGCGATATTTTTTATAAATGGTGCACGTTGTTGGATCATTTCTTGTCTCCTCCTTCACGGTTTTTAAACCAGTCGCGGAAGCGTTCATTTTTTGGTGCAGGGAATTCGCGAATCATCGTCCATTCTTTTAATGGTCCCGGCCCTTTTGATATAAATTCTTTGTCTTTCATAAAAGGCTTCATAACTTTTGTTGCGATTTTCGTTCCCGTTGTATATAGCGGATTAGAGGCTGCCCCAATACCAAATGCCTTCATCATCAAACCTTCAGAAATTGGTGCCTTACCTTCATTTTCTACTATTATTTGTCGATGCTTGTGTAGTAACTCATGCAACGGAATCTTCACTGGGCATGCTTCCGTACAAGCACCACATAATGTAGAGGCGTAAGGCAGTTCTTTAAAGTCATCATATCCTGCAAGTAACGGCGTCAATACAGCTCCTATTGGTCCTGGATAAATTGAGTTATATGAATGACCTCCAATATGCCGATATACAGGACATACATTTATACATGCTGCACAACGAATACATTGTAATACTGATTGAAATTCTGTACCTAGAATTTTTGAACGACCATTATCTACGATGACGAGATGGAATTCTTCAGGACCATCAGCATCTCCTTCACGGCGTGGACCTGATAATACCGTGATATAACTCGTTAGTTTTTGCCCAACAGCACTTCGAGTCAACAAACTAACGAGTACTTCTAATTCTTCGAACGTAGGCACAATGCGCTCCATACCCATAACCGTAATTTGCGTTTTTGGCACAGTTGTAGCTAAACGTGCATTCCCTTCATTTGTTACTAAACTAATCGAACCAGATTCAGCAACAGCGAAGTTACAACCTGTAATACCAACATCTGCTGTTAAAAATTCGTTACGTAATGTTTCCCGTGCATGTCTTGCCAATTCTGTTGGATCATTAGATTTTTTATAATTTATCTTCTCTTCGAACACCTTACGAATTTGTTCTTTGTTTTTATGTAAAGCAGGTGCGACTATATGGGATGGAGGGTCGTGTTCGTCAAGTTGTAAAATATATTCCCCTAAATCAGTCTCAATCACAGTACAACCAGCTTTTTCTAATACTGCATTTAGGCCGATTTCTTCAGTAACCATTGATTTTGATTTAACGATTTTTTTTGCTTCTTTCTTTTTTACAACTTCTTCAATATAACGATTAGCATCATCAGCCGTTTGTGCAAAGAAAACGTGACCACCAAGCTTTTGGACGTTGTCTGAAAGCTCTTGTAAATAATAATCGAGATTTTCAAGTACATGTTGGCGAATTTCTTCTCCGTGAGAGCGCCATTCTTCCCAGTTTCCAAGTTCCTCAGCGTTTTCTAATCGGCGAGAACGAAGGCGATCCTGTGCACCAGACACTGCACCGCGCATAAAGTCATCTTGTAAATTATCTTTTACTTTGTCTTTAAAATTCCCATCCGTAATTTTTACAGCCATATGCTCACCCCTTAATGTGAATTTAATACTTCTGCAATATGCATTACTTTCACTGGCACCTGTCTACGTTGCATTCGTCCTGCAATGTTCATAATGCATCCGCCGTCAGATGCTACTAAAATCTGAGCGTTTGTAGAGATTGCCGCATCTACTTTTTCATCAACCATTTGTTCCGAAATATTCCCCATTTTCACAGAGAATGTCCCCCCAAAGCCACAGCAATTATATGCATAAGGTAAGGGTTTCATTTCTAGTCCCTCTACGTTCGATAAAAGTGTATAGGGTGCATCTTTAATTCCTAATAAACGTGTCATATGGCATGAAGGATGATAAGTTGCTTCTCCAGTCAACTTAGCACCGACATTTTCTACCTTTAATACATTAACGATAAAATCAGTCAGTTCGTACGTTTTTTCAGCCAGTAGTCTTGCACGTGCAGACCAACCTGGCTCATCTTTTAAAATTTTAGGATATTCATGAAACATTGTTGCACAGGATCCTGATGGCGTAACAACAACTTCTGCTGCCTCAAATATTTCTATCATTTTTTTAATAGCTGCTTTCGTATGCTCAACATACCCTGAATTGTAAGATGGTTGACCACAGCATACTTGAGCTGTAGGAAAATCAATTTCACAACCAAGCCGCTCCAATAACTCCACTGTTGCTTTCCCCACATTTGTTTCGAACATATCTACAAGACATGTTACAAATAGTGTTACCTTCATGTACATACCCCCCTCAAAGATATGGTCATCTGATGACTTGTTTTTTACTAATGATACAGGAATAAACAATTATTTTCCATTCTTTTTATTGAAAATACGAATTTTTCTGTTTATTAAATAAAGAAGAATGACCTACAGTTCAGTCATTTTCCTCTTGAATATATTGTGCTAAAACTGACTCTACAAATTGCAAATGAGACTTCATCGCCTTTGCAGCAGCTTCTGAATCTTGTGCTTCAATTTGTTTGTAAATCAAATGGTGTTGTTCGTTTAATAGATCTAATGTTTGTTTTTCATCATATAAACAAATACGACGTGTTTCACGCATAGATTCAGACATTAAATCAGACACATGTTGCATTAATGTACTAAGTAATACATTATCCGCAGCCTTTGCAATGGCTAGGTGGAAGGCTAAGTCAGCTCGCTCCCCTAGATCAGAATTTTTTGTGTGATTGATCATTTCTTTCAAATGAACACGCATCACTTCCAAATCTTCTGCTGTTCTTTTTTGCGCGGCGCTTGCTACAATACCTGTCTCTAAAATTTGACGTACTTCCAATAACTCTTGAATATTTTTATTCGTCATGAGCATTGCACTTTGGATAGGATAAGCTAGATTATCTGCCGTGAATGTTTTCACGAATGTCCCTTCCCCTTGTCGCATTTCAATCAGTCCCATTGCTCGTAAGGAAGTTAATGCTTCACGAATTGCTGATCTACCAACTTGAAAATTGATTGCCAACTCTTGAACAGAGTCTAATTGGTCTCCTGGTTTCAACTGACCTTCTTTAATCATTTCTAATAAGATATCAGCCACTTCTTCATAAATTTTTTTACGGGTAATCTTTTTATAGTTCAATTGTATATCACCTCTATTCTATTATAACCATTGGAAATACTATTTTAATAACTAATGTTAAATAATTATTGTGGATCATCTTAAACTATATATAGTTGCTTTGTTGTCTATGCTATAGGTTATAGGAGAAATTTCTATTAAAAATAATCAGAATAGCATTGTTTTCTTTCGAAGTTGTGATAAACCTTCTTATTTATTTGGTGGTAGAAGTATGTATGAGTTAATGATAAATTTGAGGAGCAGCGATGTAGTTATAATATAGACTAACGAGGTTTATATATATTCTATTATTAGTTGTATAGTATAAAAACATAGTTATTTTAGAAAATAAGTAGTCAAAATCAAATGTTCATATGCTACAACTTCCTTTTATCAATTAATCATAGCTTTGTATATTGACAAAAAAACCGTCTGGACGGTACAATGAAAACACAAAAAAGACCGTCTGGACGGTTTTGTTGAAAGTGAGGTTTCACACATGGAATCAAAAGCAACAATTAAGCGCAAACATATTCTGAAATCTGCTAAAGATTATATTTTGGACAATGATATAAACTCACTAACTTTAGATGCAGTCGCAAAGCAAGCTGGGATTAGTAAAGGTGGTTTATTGTATCACTTTCCAAATAAAGAAGCATTATTGTTGGAAGTAACTCAATATATTTTCGAAGATTTCACTTCTCGATTTAATGAGCACGCTATGAATGACTCGGTAGGTAAAGGTAGATGGAGCCGCGCTTTAATAGAGGCAACAAAAGAGGATTTGAATCACAATGCTGAGTTAAATGTAGGACTACTTGCTTCTTCTATGTTAAATCCAGATTTATTAACAACCATTTCTCAAAGCTATCAGTATATGCAAAATAAAGTGGAGCAAGATAGGATCGACCGAGTAACAGCAACTATTATTCGATTAGCAATAGATGGGCTTTACTACTCAGAACTGTTTAATATAGCTCCATTAGATGAAAAATTGCGTGAAAATGTAATACAAGAATTAATCAACATGACAAAGTAGGAGGTATTCATCTTGAATCCATATATCATTTTGGCAGTAGCCATTATAAGTGAAGTATTTGGTAGTTCTATGTTAAAAGTTTCAAACGGTTTTAAAAAGCTGTACCCTTCTATTGGCGTAGTTATTGGAATGTTTTCAGCTTTTTATTGCTTATCTTTATCACTTAAAACCATTCCACTAGGCACAGCTTATGCAATTTGGTCAGGGGTAGGTACAGCCTTAACCGCCTTAGTCGGTGTAATCGTATATAAGGAAAATTTTAATTTGAAAAAAGCTTTAGGATTAGTGCTAATCATTGGTGGAGTTGTTGTATTGAAACTCTCAAGTGGTAGTGTTCATTAGTCTTTAGATAATCGGGGGTAATAGTATGAAAGGTTATATAGCTTTAAGTATTTCCATCATTAGTGAAATATTTGGTACAACAATGTTAAAATTATCAGAAGGGTTTACAAATATACTCCCTTCTATTGGTGTAGTAATTGGTTTTGGAATAGCATTTTATTGCTTATCACTATGTCTTAAAACCATTCCATTAAGTTTAGCTTACGCAATTTGGGCAGGAATAGGGACAGCTATAACAGCGGTTATTGGTGTATTGTTATGGGATGATCCATTTAGCATTATGACATTCTTTGGCATAGTATTAATAATTGGAGGAGTAGTTTTATTAAATGCTTCAAATAGTCCTGAAAAAGTAGAAAAACCATCAAGTTAAAAGCTTGATGGTTTTTCTTTATTCCATTTACCAAATAAATCGATTTACGGTAATAATCTTTTGCGTTCATCTACACTTGGTAAGTGACAACTAGAAGGTGCTTTCATTAATTTATGACGATTGCGAGCTACTAGGCGATATATTGGATTTCGTACAAATAAGGGAATTAATTTTAGAATAGCGAACAAAGAAAAAGGTGCTTTTAAATAAGGAAGTAGAAAAAATACCGCCTCTGATTCAGTCATTATACCAGTGGAACTTTTCACTACAACTGAATCGAGGTTCTCTGTAAGATTTGGTGACAATGTGTTTTTTGCAGTTTCACCCTGTAAAGGAGCAAATAGAATATCATGATTCCGTTCATGTTTTAAGACGAACTGCACTGCCCACTGACAGAATCCGCAACTACCGTCATAAAACAGAATTGGATTTTGATGACTGGTCATTACGCTCCCCTCATTTCTCTATGTATTACTATTAATTGTACAATATCTTAGCCATATTAACAAAAAACCGTTTAGAATCTGAGATAACTCAACAATAATTCTACGATTCCAAATACAAAAAGCGAATTGTTTATAACTTATCAATTCGCTTGATACCCTTGAATTATTTTCAGAAAATTCAATTCTGTTATATATGATTTCCCAGGCAATATGGTTATGCGAACTCTCATATTAGTGCTCTTATTCCATTAAAAAGCGATCAAATTACGATCTAGAATTTTATTTCCTATCTCATTTAGTTTTCTAGTTGTATTTATTTTCTAGTAAAGAGTAAATATTCGTATCATGTGGAACACCATCTTGATACATATAATTTCTCAAAACTCCTTCTTTTTCAAAGCCTAGTTTCTCCAATAATTTATTCGAAGAAGTATTTTCCACAAAAACAACCGCTCCAATACGCTTTATGCCAAGATTTTCGAAACCGTAAGTAATTACTTTCTTCACACCTTCCGTTGCATACCCACTTCCCCAATGTTCAGGAGAAAGTGCGTAGCTTATATCTGCTCTCTTATGTTCATGGGACCACTCTTGGAACCCAATTGTTCCAATAATTCCATCTACATCTTCTCGCTCAATCCCCCATTTGATGCCTGCTTTTTTCTCGTAATTATTAGAAAAATTGCCGATAATTTGCTTCACCTGATCTAAACTTGTTAGTGAATTTTGACCATAAAAACGTAATACATCAACATTTGAGAAGCAATCTAATATAGCCTGAGCATCATCTTCAACTAGTTCTCTCAAAATTAATCGTTCTGTCTTTAATATTGGAAACATTACATTACACCCCTTTTCAAAAGTCAACTAAAAAAACTAAAGAAAATAGCTTTCCCGAGAATTGCAAAAACTACCTAATGCCAAATTAGACACTAGGTAGTCTATATACTTATTTAAAACGCTTTGCGAGTCGCTTCATATTTCGTAATTTGCTCATCATATTGGAAGGTTAAAGAAATCTCATCCCAGCCATTTAATAGCATTTGTTTATAGTAAGGATCAATTGCAAAATTGTATACTTTACCATTTGCTGTTACAGTTTGAGATTCTAAATTCACTTCTGTTTCAAGTGGTGAAGCTTCACCTGCTGCAAGTAATTCTTCTACTTCAGAAACCGCTAACTTAATAGGTAAAATTCCGTTTTTGAAACAGTTATTGTGGAAAATATCCGCAAAACTTGGTGCAATAACTACATTGAATCCATAATCTAAAATTGCCCATGGTGCATGTTCACGCGATGATCCACATCCAAAGTTTTCGTGCGCCACTAGAATTTTCGAGCCTTGATATTGTGGTTGATTTAATACGAAATCTTCAATTGGTTGATCATTCTGATCGAAGCGCCAGTGGTAAAAAACAAATTGACCAAAACCTGTACGTTCGATGCGTTTTAAAAATTCTTTAGAAATAATTTGATCAGTATCTACATTTTTTCGATTAAGTGGTGTTAGTACGCTATTCACTACATTAATTGGTTCCATCCTCTACGCCTCCATTACACAGGTACATTTAAAATTTCGCGAACATCTACGAAATGTCCAGCGATCGCGGCAGCTGCTGCCATTTGTGGGCTTACAAGATGGGTACGAGAACCAGCACCTTGACGCCCTTCGAAGTTACGATTAGATGTTGAAGCACATCTTTCTCCAGCTGGAACAACATCTTCGTTCATCGCAAGACACATACTGCATCCTGATTCACGCCATTCAAAGCCCGCATCCAAGAATATTTTATCTAAACCTTCTTCCTCTGCTTGCTTCTTAACTGTCACTGAACCTGGAACAACAATCGCTTTTACGTTTTCACTTACTTTTTTACCTTCAATAACTGCTGCTGCAGAACGTAAATCATGTAGTCGTGAATTCGTACATGATCCAATGAACACATGTTGAATAGCAATTTCAGTTAATGGTGTACCCTCTTGTAAATCCATATATTGTAGTGCTTTTTTAAGTGCCTGTTTATCTGATTCATCTTCGAAGTCATCTGCATAAGGTACGTGGTTTGATATACCTGATCCCATTGAAGGATTTGTACCCCAAGTGACAAATGGTTCGATTTCATTTGAATCAATTTCAAGAACACGGTCATATGTAGCATCAGAATCCGAAGCTAATGATAGCCAATACTCAGTTGCTTCCTCGAATGCATCGCCTTGTGGAGCATAGTCACGACCTTTAATATAATCAACAGTGATCTGATCCGGACTGATTAAACCCGCTTTTGCTCCTGCTTCAATTGACATATTACATATCGTCATACGTTCTTCCATAGATAATTGATGAATTGTATCGCCCGTAAATTCAACGATATGACCAGTACCTACATCAATACCAAACTTCGCAATAATTGCTAAAATGATATCTTTTGCTGTTACGCCAAAGCCAAGTTCACCGTTAACACGAATTTCCATCGTTTTTGGTTTGTTTTGCCATAATGTTTGAGTTGATAATACATGTTCTACTTCACTTGTGCCTATACCAAATGCAATTGCACCGAACGCACCGTGAGTAGATGTATGTGAGTCGCCACAAACGATAGTTTTACCTGGTTGTGTTAAACCAAGTTGCGGACCGATTACGTGAACAATCCCTTGATCTGGATGTCCCATATCTGCTAACTGAACACCAAATTCTGCACAGTTTTCAGCTAATGTGTTAATTTGTTTTTTTGCAATTGGGTCATTAATCGTCGTTAAATTCTTAGTCGGTACATTATGATCCATCGTTGCAAAGCATAGGTCAGGACGACGTACTTTACGATTGTTTAAACGAAGTCCTTCAAACGCTTGTGGAGATGTTACTTCGTGAATTAAATGCAAGTCGATATAAAGCAAATCCGGTTTCCCTTCCTCTTGATATACGACATGTTGATCCCATACTTTTTCGATTATATTTTTTGCCATATAATATCACCTTTTCTTAGATATATGATGTCATAATGCTATCTGAAACGAAGCTAGTGTCTAGTTCATTGATGACTTTTTCAGTCCACTCAGCTGTTGTTAATACGCGACTTCCTGGAGTTGCAAGATCTCCTGTGAAATAACCATCTTCGAATACTGCAGCTACAGCACGTTCAATTTCAGCAGCTTCTTCATTTAAGCCAAATGAATATTTCAACATCATCGCAACAGATAAAATCGTTGCAGCTGGGTTCGCAATGCCTAACCCTGCAATTTCAGGAGCTGAACCGTGGACAGGCTCATACAATCCAAAATTATCAGAACGAATACTTGCAGAAGGTAACACACCAAGTGAACCCGTAATTACCGAAGCTTCATCACTTAGAATATCTCCAAACATATTTTCCGTTACAACAACGTCATACGCTGCTGGGTTCGTTATTAATTTCATTGCTGTAGAATCGACTAAACTATGTTCAACTTCAACATCTGGATAACCAGCTTTCTTTTCATCTACAATTTGGCGCCATAGTCTTGAAGATTCAAGAACGTTTGCTTTATCAACAGATGTTAATTTCCCTCTACGTACACGCGCTAATTGGAAAGCACTATCAACGATACGTTCAATCTCAAATCGTGTGTACACTAATGTATCTAAAGCTGCTTTTTCCGTACGTTGACGTGGTTCGCCAAAATATAAACCACCAGTTAATTCACGAACAATTAATAAATCAACATCTTTCACAATATCTTCTTTTAGAGGAGAAGCTTTTAAAAGTGACGGAATTGCTTGCACTGGACGTAAGTTTGAGAATAAATCAAAATGCTTACGAATGCGTAGTAATCCTTTTTCTGGTCGCAAATCAGCTGGGTTTTGATCCCATTTAGGACCCCCAACTGCTCCAAGTAGAATTGCATCACTTTGTTCGCAAAGAGCAATTGTTTCTTGAGGTAACGGATCGTTATGTTGATCGATTGCTGCCCCACCTATTGCACCATAAGCGATGTGGAATGTATGATGATATCTTTTACCGACTGATTGTAATACTGACACGGCTGAAGCAACAACTTCGGGACCAATGCCATCACCCGGTAGTACTGTAATTTTCTTTTCCATAAAAACTCCTCCTCTATATGATTAACTAATTAATTCTTTAACTCTTAAACTTGATTGAATTATCTGTCTATTAATAGCGTTTAGATATGCTTTTGCCGAAGCTTCCAAGACATCTTGCGCTGCATCACGGCCAGTAACTTTTTGGTCATTGTACGTTAAGTTTACAACCGCTTCACCTAATGCATCACGACCCTTACCTACAGAAGTTACACGGTAGTCTAAAATCTCGACCTTAGAATTAATCAGTAATTCCAAAGTATTGAAGATTGCTTCAACAGAACCCGAACCAGTTGAAGCTACTGTTACTTCTTCACCATCTGGTTGAATTACTTGCACCGTTGCAGTTGGAATGTTCTCAGTACCATATTGAACTTGAACGCTTTTTAGCTCATATACTGGTATTTCTTCATGTTGGATTTGTTGATCTGTTAGTAATGTTAATAAATCTTCTTCAGTAATTTCCTTCTTACGATCAGCTAACTTTTTAAATTCCGCGAATGCGCGATTAATTTTATCGTCGCTTAAGTCAAAGCCCATCGTTTCAGCACGGTCTTTGAAGGCGTGTCTTCCGGAGTGTTTACCTAATACGAGAGGAACCGCACTTTCTCCAATTAAAGCTGGTGTAATAATTTCATATGTTTCAGGATTCTTTAACATACCGTCTTGATGAATACCTGATTCATGAGCGAAGGCATTCTTACCTACGATTGCTTTATTTGGTTGAATAACGACACCTGTAAGTTTACTGACGAGTTGACTCGTACGTTTAATTTCTTGCAAGTTAATGCCAGTTTCGATTCCGTAAATGTCTTTACGGATGTGCATTGCAACAGCTATTTCTTCTAATGCTGCATTCCCAGCACGTTCACCGATTCCATTAATTGTACCTTCAACTTGATTGGCGCCATTTTCAATTGCTGCGATTGAGTTTGCAACGGCCATGCCTAAATCATCATGACAGTGAGCGGAGAAGTTGACTTTGTCACTACCTGTGACATTTTCTCTTAGAAATTTAAATAGTGCACCATATTCGGCAGGGCTTGCATAACCTACTGTATCTGGAATGTTAATAGTAGTTGCACCAGCTTTAATTACCTCATTAATAATGCGTACAAGGAATTCACGGTCAGAGCGGAAAGCGTCTTCTGCAGACCATTGAACTAGTGGAAATATATTTTTTGCATATTTGACAGCTTCTACGGCTGCTTCTACAACTTGATCTGGTGTTTTATTAAGTTTATATTGCATATGGATCGGACTTGTAGCAAGGAATACATGAATATGTGGTTGTTCCGCTTTTTTTAGAGCGTCCCAAGTAATATCAATATCCTTTTTAATTGCTCTTGCAAGACCTGTAACGATTGAGTTTTTAACTGTACCTGCAATACGTTGTACAGCTTCGAAATCGCCAGGGGATGAAGCAGGAAAACCTGCTTCAATAATAGATGCCCCAAAGCGTTCTAGCTGTTTCGCAATTTCAAGCTTCTCAGCGGTATTTAGGTTAATACCCGCTGATTGCTCGCCATCACGAAGTGTAGTATCAAAAATTTCAATTTTGCGCACTATGAACCACTTCTTTCTCAATCTTTTTACCGTTATTTACGAAAGGCATCATTTCACGAAGTTTATCTCCAACTACTTCGATTTGGTGCTCAGATTCTGCTTTTTTAATAGCATTGTATTTAGGACGGTTTGTTTCGTTTTCGTTAATCCATTCTTTTGCGAATTTACCTTCTTGGATATCTGTTAAAACGTCTTTCATGCGTTCTTTTACAGATGCATCAATTACGCGTGGACCAGATACAAAATCTCCCCATTCTGCTGTATCTGAGATTGAGTAGCGCATGTTAGCTAGACCGCCTTCATACATCAAGTCAACGATAAGTTTTAGTTCATGCATACATTCGAAGTAAGCGATTTCTGGTTGGTAACCTGCTTCTACTAAAGTTTCGAAACCTGCTTTTACTAGAGCTGTTGTACCACCACAAAGAACTGCTTGCTCCCCGAATAGATCTGTTTCTGTTTCTTCTTTGAAAGTAGTTTCGATTACACCAGCACGTGCTGCACCGATACCTTTTGCATAAGCTAGTGCTAAATCTTTTGCGTTTCCAGTTGCATCTTGGAAAATACCGAACAATGCTGGTACTCCTGCGCCAGCTTCGTATGTGCGGCGTACTAAGTGTCCTGGTCCTTTAGGAGCTACTAAGAATACGTCTACATCAGCTGGTGGTACGATTTGGCCAAAGTGTACATTGAAACCATGTGCAAATACTAGTGAATTTCCAGCTTGTAATCCTGGTGCGATTTCTTCTTCATAAACAGCTTTTTGGCGTTCGTCTGGAAGTAAGATCATGATAACGTCTGCTTCTGCAGCTGCTTCTTTTACAGTTTTAACTTTTAAGCCATCTTGCTCTGCTTTATCGAAAGATTTTCCTAGACGGATACCAACTGTAACGTCGAAGCCTGATTCATTTAGGTTTTGAGCATGTGCATGACCTTGTGAACCGTAACCGATTACTGCGATTTTTTTACCTTGTAAAGTTGCCTCGTTGATATCATTGTTATAGTACATTTTTGCCATTTTAAATTCCCCCTGATTGGTTTAGTAGTTTTTTGAAAATCTTTTTATTGTAAAATCGAAAGTTGCGCTGTTGGTTTTACTTGTGCATCACGTACAAATGCTGTTACACCAGTACGTGTCAGCTCTTTTATACCATATGGTTGGATCAACTCAATGAATGCGTCAATTTTTTCTGGGTTACCGACGATTTGATAAGTTACAACATTTTTACCCATATCGATGATAGAACCACGGAAAGGTTCAACAATTGAGTTAATCTCCATGCGCAAATTCGGTGGAGCAACAATTTTAATTAGTGCAAGCTCACGTATAACTATTGATTTGTCAGTGATATCATTTACTTTGATCACATCAATTTGTTTTGAAAGCTGTTTGACCAATTGTTCAATTTTGTTTTCATCTTCTACATGTACGATGAAAGTCATTTTAGAGATATCCGGCTGTTCTGTGTGACCAACCGTGATACTTTCGATGTTAAACTGCCTTTTCATGAGTAGACCTGTAACGCGATTTAAAACCCCACTTTGGTTAATCACAGTTACTGTAATAACTCTTTTCATCCTTTTTTCACCCCAATCATTTCATCTAGTCCTTTCCCAGGTGCTACCATTGGATTAACAACTTCAAGTTGTTTTACACGACAATCGATTAGTACTGGTTCATCTGACAATAGTGCTTCAGTCAGTATATCTTCAGCCTCATGGATTGTATTAATGCGGTAACCCTTCACACCGTAAGCTTCAGCTAGTTTCACGAAATCTGGCTGAACTGGCATTAAAGAAGATGAATAACGCTCTTCATAGAACGTTTCTTGCCATTGACGAACCATCCCTAAACAGCTGTTATTTAAAATAACAATTTTCACTGGTAAGTTAAATTCTTTCAATAAAGCAAGTTCTTGAGATGTCATTTGGAAGCCTGCATCACCTACAATAGAGATTACTCTTTGATCAGGCTTAGCAAATTGTGCTCCAATTGCAGCTGGGAAACCAAAGCCCATTGTTCCAAGTCCGCCAGACGTTACCCAATTATGGTCGGTTTTAAATTTGTAGTATTGTGCTGTCCACATTTGGTGTTGCCCTACATCTGTTGTAACGATTGCTTCACCATTTGTAATACGATTAATCAGCTCCACAGCTTGTTGCGGATAAACTGTATCTGGCTCTTTTGCGTCATACCATAATGGGTATTCCGCTAAGCATTCATCCAAATACTCGTGCCACAGCACCGTATCAGGTGTTTCAATCTCTTGTTTCAATAGTGCTTTTAATGCTTCTTTTGCATCTGCAACAATTGGAATATCAGTTGGAACGTTTTTGCCAATTTCGGCTGGGTCAATATCGATATGAATTATTTTCGCTTTTTGAGCGAATTTGCTTAGATCTCCTGTAAGACGGTCATCGAAGCGGGCCCCAATATTGATAAGTAAATCACAGTTACTAATCGCCATATTAGACGTAAATGTACCGTGCATACCTGCCATTCCTAGGAAAAGCTCGTGTTCACCGTTAATACTGCCAAGTCCAAGCAAAGTATTAGTTACCGGAATATTGTGTTTTTCAGCAAATTCAGTTAATTCAACTGATGCATCTGCAGCTAGAATTCCAGCACCCGCTAAGATCAAAGGTTGTTTTGCTTCACCGATTGCTTGCACAGCTTTTTGGATTTGCAAAAAGTTCGGATGCAATGTCGGCTGATAGCCTGGTAAATTAATCGGTGCATTATCATCTACTTCTGATTCAAAGATCGTGTTTGCGATATCTTTTGGAATATCAACTAGTACTGGTCCTTTACGACCAGTTGAAGCAATGTGGAATGCTTCCTTTACGATTCTTGGAATATCATTAATGTTCTTCACTTGATAATTATGCTTTGTAATCGGTTGTGTAATGCCAACAATATCAGCTTCTTGGAAAGCATCAGTCCCAACGACTGTTGTTGCAACCTGACCTGTAAATACCACAAGTGGAAGAGAATCCATCATCGCATCTGTAATACCTGTAACAAGGTTGGTAGCTCCCGGTCCAGATGTAGCAATAACTACGCCTGCTTTGCCTGATACACGAGCATAACCTTCTGCAGCGTGAATTGCTCCCTGCTCATGTCTGGCGAGTATATGTTTAATCGGGTCTTTGTATAGTGCGTCATATAATGGTAAGACAGCACCACCTGGATATCCGAAAATAATTTCAACATTTTGTTTCTTTAACGATTCGATGAATAATGCAGCACCATTTTGTTGCTTTTTAATTACTTGCTTGGCCTCTTCCGGTGCTGATTCTCTACTCTTTACTGGAACTTGTGCATTCATCATATAACTCCTCCCTAAATTTTTATATAAAAAAAGCCCATTTCTCCGCACGCAAAGAAAACCTTTACGTAGGGATGAAAATAAGCTTTTCATGGTACCACCCTTGTTCATAGTCAAAAGACTACCTCTTGAATAGACGAATCTATTCTTTATCTAACGAGCGCAATTGGTTGCGCCCGGGGTTACCTAATTACTTACGTGTTTAGCAACCCACTCCGAGGGGATGTCGGATATAGTTGTATTACCGGCTCCCAGCACTACCGGCTCTCTGTGAATACTAAAATCTATAACCTTTAACCTCATCAACGATTTCAATATTTAATTGTCAAACTAAATTTTCATAACGCCACCAGTAGAAGCGCTCGTTACTAGTTTAGAATATCTTGCTAAATAACCTTTTTTAATTTTTGGTTCGAAAGGTTTTAAGTTTTGCTTTCTTTCAGCTAAAATTTCAGCGGAAACTTGTAATTCTATCGTACGGTTTGTTAGATCAATAGAGATTGTGTCACCATTCTCTACTAATGCAATCGGTCCACCATCAGCAGCTTCTGGAGAGATATGCCCTATTGAGATACCTCGTGATGCACCTGAGAAACGACCATCTGTTATAAGTGCTACCTCTTTCCCTAGACCACGCCCCATTATAGCTGAAGTTGGTGCAAGCATTTCAGGCATTCCTGGTCCGCCTTTAGGTCCTTCATAACGAATAACTACTACATGACCTGCTTGAACTGTTCCATTATCGATGTTTTCTTGAGCTTCCTCTTGAGAATCAAAGACAATAGCTTCACCTGTGAACTCCTTGATAGAAGGATCCACAGCACCTACTTTAATAACAGCCCCTTCAGGAGCAATGTTACCGAATAGTACTGATAAACCACCTACAGGACTATATGGATTATCTTTTGTTCGTATGACATCTGTATTTGTTATTTCATACCCTGCTACATCTTCAGCAATTGTTTTACCCGTGATAGTGATTCGATCTTTATGAATGGCCCCATCAATTTTACAAAGCTCATTGACGATTGCACTAACACCACCTGCAAGATGAACATCATGCATTGAATAATTTGAAGCTGGCATAATTTTCGATAAATATGGTACGCGTTCAGCAACCTTATTAATATCTTCTATGTTGTAATCAATTTCTGCCTCATGAGCGATTGCTAATGTATGTAAAACAGTATTAGTTGAACCTCCCATTGCCATATCAAGAGCAAAAGCATCATCGATTGTTTCTTTCGTAATGATATCGCGCGGTTTTACATCATCCTTAATCATTTGGACTAAATGTTTTGCAGCGTCTTTGATCAATTGATGTCGTGCATCAGACGTTGCTAAGATCGTACCGTTTCCTGGTAGAGCCATCCCTAGCATTTCCATAAGAGAGTTCATAGAGTTAGCAGTGAACATCCCTGAGCATGAACCGCAAGTAGGACACGCGTTATCTTCAATGTCCTTTAATTGCTCTGCAGTCATTTGACCACTTTTATAAGCACCTACGCCTTCAAATACAGATGTTAATGAAAGTTGCTCTCCTGTAGAAGAAACACCTGCTTCCATAGGGCCACCTGATACAAATACTGAAGGAACATTCGTACGAACTGCTGCCATCAACATGCCCGGTGTGATTTTGTCACAGTTTGGAATGTAGAATACACCATCAAACCAGTGTGCATTAATAACTGTTTCTGCAGAATCTGCTATTAGTTCACGGCTTGGTAATGAATAACGCATTCCGATATGCCCCATAGCAATCCCATCATCAACACCGATTGTATTGAATTCGAATGGAATCCCGCCAGCTTCTCGAATAGCTTCTTTTACAACTTCTGCAAACTTTTGAAGATGAACATGACCCGGAATAATATCAATATAAGAATTACAAACTCCTATAAATGGTTTATCTAAATCTTTTGTTTTAACACCTGTTGCATATAGTAAACTTCTATGTGGAGCCCGATCGACTCCCTTTTTTATCATGTCACTTCTCATTTTAAACGCCCCTCATTACACTACTGTAGTTTTTTCGTCGTATGCTTTCACGCCATCTTGTTCAACGATTGCACGGAAACCTTCTAAAATGTCATTTGTCACTTTACCAGGTGTACCGTCGCCAATGACTCGGCCGTCTACCTTCACTACAGCGATTACTTCAACAGCTGTACCTGTTAAAAATACTTCATCAGCTACATATACATCATGTCTAGTAAACACACCTTCAATTGCTTCGTACCCTTTATTAGCAGCAACTTCTAAGATCGCATTACGCGTAATCCCTTCTAAAGCACCGATATAACCTGGAGGTGTGATTAATTTATTGTCTTTAATGATAAAGATATTATCGCTTGAACCTTCAGCCACATAACCTTCACCATTCATCATTAACGCTTCAGAAACACCTGCTAAGTTAGCTTCTATTTTAACTAAAATATTATTTAAATAGTTTAATGTTTTCGTTTTTGGACTTAATACATCAGAACGGTTACGACGGCTTGAAGCTGAAACAATCTCAATACCAGTTTCGTAAAGCTCTGCTGGGAATAAAGCTAGTGGCTCAGCGATTACAATTACGCTTGCTTGTTTACAACTTCTAGGATCTATTCCTAAGTTTCCTACGCCACGTGAAACGATTAAACGGATATAAGCACTTTGTAGAGAATTTACTTTAATTGTTTCTTTCACTACTTCAGTCATTTCTTCGATTGTGTATGGAATTTCTAGTAAAATGGATTTTGCTGATTCATAGAGTCTTACTAAGTGTTCTTCTAAACGAAAGATATTTCCGTTATATGAACGAATACCTTCAAACACTCCGTCACCATATAAAAAGCCGTGATCGTAAACTGATACTTTCGCATCTTCCTTCTTAACAAAATCTCCATCAAGATAAATTAACTGGTTTCCCATACCTATCACTCTTTCTTTAAATAACATAGTCACGTTTTTGAATGTTGTCTCAAACGTTTTTTTAAATTGTTGCTATCATAGTACGTATTTGAACCCACGTCAACCTTATTTTTTGAATTGTTTATCAATTTAAAATATTTAATTATTCGTGTATGCGTTTTCATTCCCTTTTAGTTTGCTTTTTGCTGAATTATGAACAATTTTTAAATTTTTAGAAAAGTTTTTAAATTGTATTAATTTAGATATTAAAATAGCCCCATCCCATTGTTATGTTACGAATGGAATGGAGCTAGGAAGGTGTTACATTATTAGACTTTCGCACTCTACTTTTGTAAATAACGTCTTAAAATAAGCTGTCATGAAAACGTTATTTGGATCATATTTGTCACGTTGATTTAAAAATTTCGGCAAATTCGGATATAATTCTAGCATTCTTTCTGAAGTTAATGCGTTCACTTTTCCGAAATGAGGTCGACCGTTATACTTCGTCATTAGATGTTGTACCCATCTAAAATAAGGCTTCTCATCCATTCCCTTATACATATGGAATGCTAAAAATGCTGATTCTACTCCTCCTGTTGGACTTAAATAGCCCATCTCACCTGCCGCCGTTCTGCATTCAATCGGAAAATGTACACGGAATGGATGTGATAGTAACGTATAATGGATCTCTTCCATACATGCTTCAAAGTGTTCTAATGGTATCGCATATTCACTTTCTAAAAACTTAACATGACGGGGTGTTGGGAAAATCTCGTAACTAAGTCCAGTTTTTACACCGTTTGGCACACTAGAAGCAGAAATTTTACTGACGAGCGCAGTTCTTTTTGGTTGTTTTCGGCACAGCTCTGACATCAAATAAAACAAACCATTTTCTACAAATTGAGTTTTAACACTTTCAATAACTTTTGATGATTTCGATTGTTCAATTATTGGTATCATGTTCATCATCTTCACTTGTACTTTCTCACTGCCAGGGAAGTAAAACCATTCTAAATGGCGATTCTCTCGTATCAATTGTGACCAATCCTGTAATGCCACTGGTAAAATAGATTGTGTTGAAATACATTTCAAGCTATATAATGGAATAGTTTGAAGTGTAACTTGAACAAGAACCCCTAACAATCCTAGTGATAGATGTAAGGAATTCGACAATTCATCATCTGCCCTTTTATGTTCATGATATTCTCCTAGGCCGTCTACAAAACCCCATGCAATCACTTGATTTGAAATGGATCCAAGTGTGATACCTGTACCGTGTGTTCCAGTTGAAACAGCTCCTGCTATCGTTTGCTCCTGAATATCCCCCATATTCTGAAGCGCTAGTCCATATTCCTTTAGCATCGGCCCTATTTCATATAAATAGGTACCTGCCCATAAAGTTACTTCTCCTGATGCCTGATCGACATTGATTAATCCTCGCATATTGTGTAGAGATACCGCTATATCATCAGGCATTGCTACAGGGCTAAAGGAATGTCCAGCACCGGTTACTCGAAGCGTTTGCCCATTTTCACTCACCTTTTTTATTATTTGCGATAGATGTTCAGTAGAAAGTGGCAATAAGGATCTAGATGGTTTACTGACCACGTTGCCTGACCAATTTGTCCATTCTTTTTGATCAATCCAATCTTTTACAGAAAACATTTCCCGTCCCCCCTATAAGTTGCAAAACTATCAATATATTGATCTTTTCGTTTCGCTTCCAGACGAAGAAAGCGCTCACATAACTCTCCTGCCTTAGCATGACGAAAATAGACCTTATCCCCAATATTTATTTGATGACCACTTTGTGTATGAAGAGGCGTTTGCACCTCACCTGCACCTTCCAAATCAAAAAAATTATAATTTTCTGCATCATAAGGCATTGGTTGTTTGTCCTTGCCTATAGCACCAGAAGCAATATATCCTCCTCCATGACAAACAACGATATTCGGAGCAGGATTTCTCGTGACACGTAACGCAAAACCTGCTGCTGGCTTTAAATTCAACGTATGATAATGATCAAAAAGTGCAGGTGCAAAAAATGCAGATCCTACTGTCACCTCTGTCACTTCTTCTTGAGCTGCTGTGTATTGTAAACTCCCTGAACCCCCACCATTAACAATTTCTATCGTCGAAAAACGTTTCAATAACTCCTCAACAGCTTGTTTTCGAAAAACTGCCAACTTTTTCTTCGAGTTATTTTTCAAAAATCGGATCATCGGTGCTTGCCATTTTTGTAATGGTTTATCGATTACTCCAGCAATTTGCGCCTCATAGCCCATCAAGCCCTTCACTACAATATTCGGAAAATTTGATGTTTGAGAAAGGAATTGTGTTAATAGTGGTAAAGAATGTAACGATGAACGCCTTGTCCCAAAGTAAATAAAGGGAGTTTTCATTGAAAGATTGATATCGATACAAATATGTAAAGATGTGTCGTATTCACTTGCAATGTCTTGCAAAAATTGAATTTGTCTCACATCATCTACCATAAAGGTAATGTCCTTTCCATCTTTCACGTACGTTACTAGCTTTCTAGTACTCGTCGGTTCTAATACGGGATAGCCAATAAGAAAATGATCAAACCCCTCATTTATCAGATACAACGTCTCTTCAGCAGTAAATGTCATCCATCCTGAAAAAGTTTGTACCTTTGAAGCAATATAAGTAAGAAGATCTTTCGAGCGAATCGATTTTGTTGCAATTCGAATGTTTTTTCCGTTTGAATGTTGATTGATAAAATTGATATTTGCATCAAGTGCATCTAAATCAATCCACGCAAATGGACACTCCAAATGTTCAAAGGCACGATCAAACGTTGACATTGCCTCACACCCTATCTATATATTAAAAACAAAAATGCCCCTTTAGCGAGAAACCCATCTAATAATGATGTTTTACTTTTCCTGCTAAAAGGACATTTGAATAATCATAATCATTTTCAACTTGACAGCGACTAACGAATCTCCCATAAATCTACAGTAAGATTTAAGAAGAAAATTGTGTGTACTAGCACAAATACTAATCCTTGTTTATTAAATTTCTTCTTTAAGGTTTGATTCATAAGTACTTCCCCCTTCTTTTTCCATATTATAATCACAATCAACTTATTTTGCAAAAAATTCAAACTTATAAGTTTTATATGACAATTTCACTTCTCTATGTAATGATATATGTAAAGACATATTTGGAGGTCATTATAATATGAATAAAGCTTTACTTGTAATCGATTATACGAATGATTTTGTAGCAGATGATGGAGCTTTAACATGCGGAAAAGCTGGTCAAAAAATCGAACAAACCATTGCTTCACTAACAGAACAATTTATAAAAGATGGAGAGTTCATCGTTTTTTCTTGTGATCTACACGAAGAAAATGATGAATATCATCCAGAGTCTAAACTGTTCCCTCCTCATAATATTCGAGATACTGAAGGAAGAGAACTATTTGGTTCATTACAAAATATTTTTAAAGATCATCAAGATCAAAATAACATTCTATGGATGGATAAAACACGCTACAGCTCATTTGCTGGTACAAACTTAGATCAACTTTTAGCTGAAAGAGGCATTCGAGAAATTCACTTAGTCGGTGTTTGCACGGACATTTGTGTACTACATACTGCTGTAGATGCATACAACAAAGGATTCAAAACTTATATCTACGAAAATGGTGTTGCAAGCTTTGACGAAAAAGGTCACAAATGGGCGTTAAACCACTTCAAAAACACACTTGGTGCAGAGGTAATCGCATTTAAATCATAAAAAAGGTTTAAAATCACTTCATTAGGGCTATACGAATAATATACATCTAAAGGAGTGATCATAATGAGTGTTATTTTATATTTAATTGTAGGTGGATTAATCGGCTGGATTGCTGGATTAATATTAGGTAAAGATATACCCGGAGGAATCATAGGTAATATGGTAGCTGGGATTTTAGGTTCTTGGCTTGGTGGGAAATTGCTTGGTTCATGGGGCTGGGAAGTTCAAGGCTTCTACGTTTTCCCTTCAATTATCGGTGGCGTAATTTTAGTCTTCGTCGCAAGTTTAATTTTAAGAGGCATGAACAAGTAATGTGCATTTGGAAAGGATAGATAAGGCAAAATATATTTGCCTTATCTATCCTTTTTGTATTTATTATCTTCTCTAATTGCAAATATTTTTCCAAGGATATTTTATAGATTGAACTTATCTTTAATTATTGCAGCAACTATTTCAGCACTCATATTTGTATTATTAATTTTTATGTAATGTTCCTTCTTGATTTCACCTGCCACTGAATTCAACCTATAATTTTCCATTGTTCTTCTTAAATCAGTTTCAGATTCCTCTATATTTCTTTTTGTTGGTTTATTTTGTAGTCTGTAAGGGCTTTTGTTTCGGTCAATTCTTTCTTCTAAATCCGCTTCTAATTCTACAAAGTAAACCACACCACCTTTAGATTCGAAAAGCTGACAGATTTCCTGTACGTAATCCCAGTCTGCTTTAAGATCAAAAGCCCACACGTAGGTGAATATCAAACCATACAGATTACTTTTAGATACTTCTTCGAATATTTCCTGTCGAAATAATTTTACTAATCTATTCCCTTCTTTAGTTCCGTATTCAAAAAAAGGATTAACCAATTCTATTGTCATATGATTATGAAAAAGTTTTAAGTCAGAAATTTTTTCTAATTCATACCCTACTGTCATTTTGCCAACTGCTTGTGGTCCGAATATCAGAACAAATTTCATAATTCACCTTCCCTTAGTTAATAGTCTGGAAAATACATCCCCTATTCTTTATAAAGCAACTTGGTACTTAATTTCTACAATCATAATACATTCAACATCCCCTAAATAAACCCTTTTAATTTATTCATCTATTTCAAATTCGCTAAATATCAGTAGTGTTCAGCGACTAATATCTTTTATACAAAAAAAGCACACCACTTTATAAACAGCGGTGTACTCTTTTTAGTTTATTTTTTAGAAGAGCTAATGATACTAGCTCTATTTTTTTGAAGCATCTAAAGCAATTTTACTATTAAAAACGAGCTCTTTTTTATGTTTATCATAGAGTTTGTAATAATAGAGTACATTCTCTACGTATTCGTCATCATGATTATAATGATATACAGCCTTTTTTATCTTACCATTTGCTGCGCCGCTAGCTGCCAAATAATTGGCAGCACTATAAATAGCATCTTCAATATTATATGGATCTGCTAGTCCGTCCCCATTTGCATCTACTCCATAACCACCATAACTATTAATGATTTTAGGATCAGTCAATTCCTTCTTTTGAATATTGCCTTTTCCAAGGTCTTTACAAGAAGGATGTTTCCAGCCAACAAAAGTACAAGGCATAAATTGCATATGACCTACAGCGCCAACAGGTGATTCTAGCGTTTTCATTGTCGAAAATCGTGTTTCGATGCGATGATGTGCCGCAAGTAACGTCCAAGGAATATTGTATTTTTTTGCTGCCTTCTGATAAATTGGAATATATTTATTTGGAATTTCGATATCAAATGCTGGAATATCTTTCATATCTTCAGCACCAAGTTTTTTAATAATCGGCAATTCTTTTAACTGCTGCCACATGATGATTGTCGTTGTATAAAGTGCAATCGATACCGGGATTAGTAAAATGATCAGCCAGAGCTTCAATTTCATATGTAATTGTTGCTTCTTTTTATTTACCATTTTCTAAACACCTATCATCACATTATTAAGGAATATTATCGACTATTGGATTGGTTTCTTTCTTGCAATAAAGAACGCTAAAACAAATGCGATAATCGCAAATGCAAAAGAACCTGAATATACGACACGAATACCATTAGCTATTATATCGACCAGTTGACCAATTTCTTCACTAGAAAATATATTTGTATCGAAATGACCATTTAAATTGATGTCACCTTTACCAAAGCTAGCAAGTTTTTCGCTTGTTGCTAGATTAAACAACATACCAAAAATTGCTGCCCCAACGGATTGACTAAATGTATTAATAAAGGAATTCAAGCCTATAGATGTACCAAGCTGGTCTTTATTAGCAGAAGTTTGTACAGCAATGATTAACATTGGTGCTATTAAGCCCATACCAACACCTAATAACCCTGTACCAACATAAACAAGTATCTCATTTGAGTCGGCAGATAAAGTGGTTAAGATAAATGTAGCTATTACTAACAACCCTGTACCGATTTGAATAATCGTCTTATTAGTTAGACGCCCTATTAAATTCCCACCTAATATTGCTCCTACTGTCCACATAACAGATAATGGCGTCAACATTAAACCGGCCTGCGTTGCATTCTTGCCAAAAACCGATTGAGCAAATATAGGCAAGTATGCCGAAATACTAATGACAATCGCCATTACAAATAGCGTTAAACCATTTACTATATTTAAGCGACGATTTCTAAATAAAGAAAGTGGTACAATTGGTTCTTCGGCTTTTAGCTCCACTCGAACAAATATCAATAGTGCAATAGCTGCTACTGCATATAAAATAATCGATTTAGAGCCAAACCAATTTTGTGTATTGCTTCCCTCAATAATTGTATAGAGTAATGCAACCATCCCAATTGAGAAAAATAGCGCTCCAGCATAATCGATTTTACGCTTCGCTGTTTGTACTTCTTCCTCGTAGTATTTCGCAATCATGAAAATAGATCCTAAACCAAACGGTATATTTAATAAGAAAATATAATGCCAAGTTAATTGGTCAACAATAAATCCACCAACAAGTGGTCCTATTACACCCGATACGCCCCAGACCATACTAATCCAACCTTGGCCTTTTGCACGTTTTTTCTCAGTATCAAATAGTTCTCCGACAATCGTTAATGTAATCGGTAAAATCGAACCTGCACCAATCCCTTGAATTGCACGGAATACGATTAACTGCTCCATCGATTGTGCTAGACCACATAATAATGAGCCTAATAAGAAAATAGATATCCCGATAATGATCATCTTTTTTCGACCAAATAAGTCTGCTAATTTACCGAAAATAATCGTCGCAATAGCTGATGTTAGTAAATAAGCTGAGTAGATCCAGCTAATTAACTCAACACCTGACAAATCCGTAGTAATGCTTGGAATTGCCGTTGCCACAATCGTTCCTTCAATCGCTGCTAGTGCCGTTGCAAGTAATACGGCGATAAATACTTTATTCATATAAAACCTCAATTCTAAAAATGTAATACAGTCATACTAAACAAAATATTATAACACGAAATCAAAGAATTACCTATATGAGTAATTTTTCGCTAGTTTATGACAAAGAGGTTTGATACTATAAAAAAATGGGTATTAGTATAAATGGACATAAGAACCATTTTAGCTTTAAATTTGTTACTCAATTATTTAGGAGGTACATATACATGTGGGAAGATTTTAAAAAGTTCGCCTTAAAAGGCAACGTAATAGATTTGGCTGTCGGGGTTGTAATCGGGGGTGCATTCGGTAAGATCGTAACTTCGTTAGTAAATGATATTATTACTCCGATTGTTTCTTTATTACTTGGCACAGTGTCATTCACTGATTTACATTACAAAGATATAAAATACGGTAATTTTATACAAAGTGCACTCGACTTCTTCATCATTGCTTTCTCAATTTTCATGTTCATTCGAATCATTTCTAAATTGAGTCTTAAGAAGAAAAAAGAAGAAGTTGTTGTTGAAGCACCACCAGCACCTACTACTGAAGAATTATTAAAAGATATTCGCGATTTATTAAAAGACAAGCAAGCATAACATAGAAAACAAAAACGAGCGATTCTATAGAATCGCTCGTTTTATTATTTACCATCTTCAATTAATGTTTCCATATCGATAGTAATTGTATCGAAAGGTACATCTTGATAACCACTATAAGTTTTTACAATAACACCATTTTGGTCAACTAGGAAGAAAGTTGATTGATGCGTAACTTGATCTGTGTTATCAGTTTTTTTGACAAATGCTTTAAATGATTCAGCTGCAAAGCTTTCAATTTCTTTTTGTGAATACCCTGTTAATAGATCCCATTTTGAATCATCCGGTACTGGATAGTCCTTTAAATGGTCTTTTAATACTTTTGGTGAATCCGATTCAGGATCAACACTAAATCCAACTATTTTGTAGTCTTCTATCCCTTTGTCTTGGAAAGATTTTTGAATATCTATCATATTCATAGTCATTGGAGGGCATACAGTAGTACATTTCGTAAAGATGAACATGCCTAACCAAGGTTTACCTTTTAAAGAATCTAACGATACTTTTTCGTTATGCTGATTAGTATATTCAAAAGGTTTAATTTCGTAATTTACGTCCGCTTTAAATTTCCCATTGCCACATGCAGATAATACTAAGGCAATAATTAATAATAATGGCAATGTTAAATGTCTTTTTTTCATGGGTGATTCACTCCTTCATACAAACAATCTTAACGAATTGTATACAATAACACAAGAAGGCTGTAGTATTCGTTTAAGACAAATTTGTGAATGATTATGCTTTTAAAGAGACTAGCACATCATGAATCGATTCTAGTTTAGACTCTACACGGTGCATCAAGTAAAATGATACAACAATTGGAAAGCCCACTTCCTGTATAAACGTCAGCCATTGCTCCATCTCATTCCCCCCTTTACAAATAGAAAAGATTGCCCCATCAGCCTTGATGGCGGACGAGACAATCTCCTCTTTTTATGCTTGTACTAGATATTCCGTCACTTGGCGATCTACTATTTGCGCTCCTTTAATCGTTGCTACAGGCTCGCCGCGTACTAAAAATACTTCACTGTCGATTATTGCAACCATCGCATTACTAATTTCCTGTTCGGTCAGTGAGTCCTTTGGTGCATCGACGCTTAGTGTATAATTTTTGTCACTTGCAGTTTTAAATTGCAACTGTAATACTTTTGCCATTATCAATCCCTCCCTTTCAAAAATTAGTCACTCAGTACTTCTTGTAATTCATTAAACTCGACTTTACTCATAGTATTGCTTGTTAAACCTGCAATTACATTTGACACTGTTACTAGAGACTCTACTTGTACACCTTTTTTAATATTATTGTACGTTTTCTTCTTTTCTACTGGTTCTCCTTTATCATTTGTACCTACTACAAATGACAAGCGCAGTGTTGCGTTACTAAAATTGAAAGTTGCCATGTTGTTCACCCCCTTTCACTAATTAAATAGATATTTTTAAAAGAAAAGAAGACAACAGGTGAATTTTTTACAACTTCCTTTTATAATGGTATAAGAGTATAGAAGAGGTGAGAGTTTTGTTAACTGGCTGGTTTCTGTGGTTTATATTAATTTGGGTAGTTTTATTCATAGGCTTGATGGCAATTGGCGGATTCTTTATGTTCCGTAAATTCTTAAAAAGGATGCCTAAAGAAGATGGTAAATCTGCTATGGATTGGGAAGAACATTATGTTGGTGAGACAATCCATTTATGGGGTGACGACTCAAAAGCTTTATTAACTGAGCTTGTAAGTCCTGTTCCTGATTTATTTAGACCTGTTGCAAAGCAAAAAATAGCAGGCAAAATTGGAGAGCTGGCATTAGAAGAAAAAGCGTCATCTATTACATTTGATCTAATTATTAGAGGATATATCATCGCCTCACCTAAACGAGATCATAAATTTTTACGTAAAAAATTAAATCAAATGAAAATCGATACAACACCGTACGAACATCTTCTTGATTAAGTAATACATAAAAAGGCTCTTCTCCATTTCGCATAGAGAAGAACCTTTTTTATTTTGCATGCAATTGTTTTTCAAGCTTTTTATAACGAACTAACATCGCAATTCGCCATGGAACAATCATTGAAAATGCCAAAATCCAGAACATACCGCCAAGTTCACCTAAATGGAATGCACCACTTAGATAAATCTTTGCTATTGTTCGGATAATCAATAAACCCGCTAATATAAAGAAAAATGCTTTAGACGGCTTTAGATAGATGTCATCTTCAACAATATGAAATTTAGATGTCGCGATTAATACAGTTGAAAAAATAATTCCTACTATAATTGCTTCTAACACTTGTGGCCAAGGTACTCTGAAATATTCAAAACAAAACATTAATGCACCAGTAGACATGGCAATTGGTGGGATAATGATTTTCTTAGCACTAGCAGGTTTTTTAGCCGATTTAGCTCTCACTGTCATCGCCATAATCCCCATAAAGACAACAGCGACAGTTGAACCTATGACCATATATTGAGAAGGAATTGAACTCAACATAATAGACCCTCTCCTCACATAACTAATATTCCACTACTTTTACAATCGTAGACATTAAGCGTTGCTGATCAAAAGGTTTCGTAATAAAATCCTTAGCACCAAGCGAGAGTGCTTGTAAAATCATCTTTTGCTGTCCTAATGCACTAATTACAATAATTTTCGCATCAGGAAACTCTTCGATGATCACTTTTGTTGCATCTAAACCCGACATAACCGGCATTGTTACATCCATCGTTACAACATCTGGTAATAATTCGCGATACTTTTCAATTGCTTCCATACCATTAATCGCTTCGCCAACGACTTCATAACTTGAGTCCGCTAACATCGTTTTTATAGCATGACGCATGAACATCGTGTCATCTACTACTAATACCTTCGTCAAACACTCAACCCCTAATTTGAAACTAAAAATACTATACTACTAATAAGTGTAGTTAGCCAATTAAAATCCCATGAAATCTCCGAAAATTGGTTGCAATAGTCGAATAATCAGTGTCATTCCATCAAAATACAATAACACCCCAACGACTATCATTACATAACCGCCGACTTTAACGATTTTCTGACTATGATTTCGAATCCAACTTAATTTTGTCATAAAGAATGATAAAAGGAAAAATGGAATAGAGAAACCTAGACTATAGGTTAGTAAATACCAAATACCTGATCCAGGATTTGTACCCGCTAATGACAGAATACCACCTAAGATTGGTCCAGTACAGGGCGTCCACCCTGCAGCAAATGCTAAACCAATTAAGAAAGAACCAATAAATCCAGCTGGTCTATTTTTAAATTGGAATTTACGATCTTTCATTAAAAAGTCTGGTGTAAAGACGCCAATAATCATTAATCCAAAAATAACAATTAGTATCCCACCAACTTGACGAATCAATTCATCGTATCGGAAGAAAAACCCTGAAAGATAAGATGTAGCTAGCCCCAGAATAAGGAAGATACTTGTGAATCCTAGTAAGAAAAACAATGTGTGTAAAATAGCCGTTTTTTGGAGCATTCCTTTGTCATTCTTTAACTTATCAAATGACATACCTGTTATGTATGATAGAAATGCTGGATAAAGCGGCAACGTACATGGTGAGATAAAACTAAGAATACCTGCACCAAAAGCTAAAAAATAGTTAAAATCAGTATTCATATTTTGTTGTCGCTCCTTAAAGTTTCTGTACCCATCGTACCAAACTTTTCAAGAAATATCTTTTCTTTTGTCTGTGAATTTTTCATGACAAAATTATGCAATGATAATAGCGACAGTTATTTTTTAGCATATGCTTTTTAAATTTGAGATAAAACTTGTTTGATGGGGGGGGCTTTGGTGCTGCTTGGGGATCCTTTGGTGCTACTCGCGGTTCCTTTGGCGCTACTTGGGCTCTCTTTGGCGCTACTCGCGCTCTCTTTGGCGCTACTCGAGCTCCTTTTAGCGCTACTCACTCTCCCTTTAGCGCTACTCGGCCTCTTTAGCGCTACTCGCGCTCTCTTTGGCGCTACTCGCTCTCCCTTTAGTGCTACTCGCGCTTCTTTTGGCGCTACTCGCTCTCTTTGGCGCTACTCGGGCTTCCTTTAGCGTTACTCGCGCTCTTTGGCGCTACTCGCTCTCCTTTTGGCGCTACTCGCGCTTCTTTTAGCGTTACTGGCGCTCTTTAGCGCTACTCGCTCTTCCTTTAGCGTTACTCGCTCTCCCTTTGGCGCTACTCGAGCTCTCTTTGGCGTTACTCGAGCTCCCTTTAGCGTTACTCACTCTCCTTTTAACGCTACTCACTCTCCTTTTAGCGCTACTCGAGCTCCCTTTAACACTACTCCCCCTCTCTCCCACACCCCTAAAATCCCCTCCAACAAAAAAATCCCCCAAAAGCCGCTATCCAACAACGGCTTCCCGGAGATTCTCTCTTATCACTACCCTACTTCTTGAACTAATCCATTTTGTAACTGATACATTTTATGATACAAGCCATTTTTAGCTAATAACTCTTGATGTGTACCTCGCTCGACGATCTCACCGTGGTGGAGCACTAATATTTGCTCTGCATCTTGTATCGTACTTAGGCGGTGCGCAATAGCAATTGTTGTGCGACCTTGACGCATTTTGTCGAGACTGGCTTGAATGGCTACTTCCGTTTCCGTATCGATTGTTGCTGTTGCTTCATCTAAAACGAGCACTTTCGGGTTCGTTGCAATCGTTCTTGCAAAAGCAATGAGCTGGCGTTGCCCACTTGAGAATGTAGATCCGCGTTCAGATACTAAATGTTTATAGCCATTTGGCATGGATTCTATAAATTGATCTGCTTGCACAAACTCTGCCGCAGCCTTGACATCTTCTTCCGACATATTTTCATTAAAGAGTTTGATATTACTTTCAATATTCCCGTAAAACAAGAATGGATCTTGTAGTACTAAACCCATCTGCTGTCTCAATGTTTGTTTCGGGAAATTTTTAATCGACTGGCCATCTATTAAAATTTCTCCTCTCTCAAACTCGTAGAAGCGCATCAATAGGTTAATAATTGAACTTTTCCCGCTTCCAGTATGACCGACAAGTGCAACCGTCTCACCAGGTTTAACGGTAAATGAAATATCTTTCAACACATCAGTTTTACCGTCATAGGAAAATGTTACATTTTTGAATTCAATGTGGCCGTCTGACATATTCACCGAAGGATCATCTAACTGCTGTGGATCTAATTCTTTGTCGTCCAATAATGTAAAGACACGAGATGCAGAAACAATCGCTTGCTGGAAAATTGAAAGTCTTTGCATGACTTGGTTAATCGGTTCAAAAAAGCGATTAATATAGCTGACAAATGCATAAATGACACCGATTTCTACCGGTTCACTAAAGGATGTTATCCCAAAAAAGCTCAGCATTAAAATCAGACCAAACGCATAGACCAAGTCAATTACAGGTCTTAACAATAAACCATCTAGCTTAATACTACTCATTACTGCTTTATAGTGCTTTTCATTTATCTCGTCAAACTCATCTCGGAAACGTTTTTCCTGACGAAAAGCTTGCACAATTGACATACCAGATAATGATTCTGCTAGTTTGGCATTTAATTGGCTTAGTCGCTCACGCATATCCATATAATAAAAGGCACTATATTTTCTGTAGATATAGACAATACAGAATAGAATCGGCAATAAAATAACTGTTGCTAATGCCAATTTCCAGTTTAATGCAAACATCGCAATATATACTCCGATGACTAAAAAGCCGCTTTGTACGAAGCCAATTAACACACTAACGAACATTTCCATAATAGCTTCCGTATCATTCGTAACACGAGATACGATACTGCCCGCTGGTGTTTTGTCAAAATAGCGCATACCTAGCTTATGGACTTTCGAATAGACATCTATTCGTAGCTGCTGTATTACCTTTAGAGCTAGTACATTGAATCGAAGCATCTGTAAATAACTAATGACCGAATTCAATATTTGAATGCCAATGTATGTGGTAGCTAATATGACTAACGTATTTGTTGGAAAATGACGTGGTGTTAAATAATCATCCATAAATATTTTAATTAGCAATGGTCCTACGATATCTCCAAGAACAGTAATTAAGAGTAACATTAATGCAATTGCAATGGACTTTTTATGTGGTTTCAAATATGTAAGGAGTCGTTTTAATACATGCCACTGTTCCTTACCTGTTAGGGTGATTTTTTGTTCTTCATTCATGTTGACTCACCCCCTCTTCAACCTGTTGTTCTAGTTGTTGCAATTGATACATTTCGAAATAACGACCTTTCAGTGCCATTAGCTCGTCATGTGTACCCTTTTCTACAACTGCCCCTTCATGCAAAACGATGATGAGATGCGCATGAACAAGCGCACTTAGTCGGTGGGACGTAATAATTGTCGTAGCGTCTGTTCTAGCCTCTTTTAATGACTCTAAAATGGCTTCTTCTGTCTTAGCATCAACCGCTGATAAAGAGTCGTCTAAAATGAGCAGTTCTGGTTTCATTAACAACGCTCGTGCAATCGAAATACGCTGTTTTTGTCCTCCTGAAAGTGATACACCACGTTCACCGACAACAGTATTGTAACCTTCCGTAAAGCGCAATATATCATCATGAATCTGTGCAATTCGCGCTGCATTTGTCACTTCATCTTCACCAACATCAGGGTTTGTAAAAGCAATATTTTGATATAAGGATGCCGAGAATAAGAAATGCTCTTGTGGTACATAGCCAATTGCTTCGCGTAATTTTATTGCTTGGTAATCTCCTATAACATGGTCTCCGTAACGAATCTCCCCATCATAGCCGTCAAATTCACGCATTAATAATTTTAGTATCGCAGTTTTACCTGCCCCCGTTTTGCCGACAACACCGAGTGTTTCACCACGTTTCAGCGTGAACTGTACATCTTTTAATGCCGGTGTCTCATCACCAGGGAATGTAAATGAATTAATATTAAACTCGATATCTCCCTGTGGTCGTATGGATAAAGCATCTTCTTTATCTTCTACGTCCATTTTCTCAGCTAATAGATTTTGAATCCGGTCATATGACGCACTGCCTCGCTCCATAATGTTGAAAAGTAAACCAAATGCCAACATTGGCCAAACAAGCAGACCTAAGTACGATGTAAATGACACTAAATCGCCAAGGGTCATATCGCCAGCAACAACGAATTTAGCACCAAATATGATCGTTAAGAAAAATGATATACCTACGACAAGTGAAATTGTTGGATCAAATAGTGAATCCACCTTAGCCACTCGTGTATTTTTAGCAACAACTTCGTCAGATAAACGTTTAAAATCTGCGATATCCTCTTTATCTTGACCAAATGTCTTCATCACTTTGATACCAGTAATACTTTCCTGCGTTTTATCATTCAAGTCCGAAAACGCGGCTTGCGCATGATGAAAACGTGCATGTAAAAGTTTACCGTAATAATTCGTTGACAGCGCCATAAAGGGCATTGGAATTAAAGCGATTAGCGTTAGCTTCCAATCGATCGTAATGGCCATTGCCAAGATTACAAAGCCCCCTGTTGTAATAGAATCTACAAGGGTTAAAACACCATTCCCCGCTGTTTGCTGCACAGCTGAAACATCATTTGTTGCATGTGCCATTAAATCTCCTATACGACGCTTTTGATAAAAGGACGGTGCCATCGATGTAAAATGGTGAAATAATTTTGCCCGTAGCCTTTTAGCTAGTGTCATAGACGATCCGAAAATCATTATTCGCCAATAATAGCGAATCACATACATCAAAATTGCAGAAGCAGCTAATAGACTCAACCATTTAACAAGAGAGCCAACAGTTAAGCTGCCACCACCAATTTCATCAACGACTACACCTATAATTTTTGGCGGTACTAACTGTAACATTGCCACCATGATTAAGAGCGAAATTCCCACTAAGTATTGCTTCTTACGCTCTTTAAAGAACCAACCTAATTCAAAAAATACCTTCATCTCTATTCACCTTCTTTTCTTCACAAATATCAGTTTATCAAATATTCTGAAATGATTGAAGATAAAAAATAAAATAATTTCGTTTTACTAAATGTTTTTTATTTTTACGTTTAATTAAAATGAGCCAAAAAAAATAACCCTCTACGATTTATCAAATCCTAAAGGGTTTACTTATTGCTTTTATGTTATTTAGTTACTTCGATTGATAGTTAAAGTGCAAACCGACCCCATATCTAGGTACCTACACTCACAAAAGACGTTTTCAAATTCATTTTAATGTTCCTGTACTAATAATAGACGTTTTAACATGGACATCTACTTTTAACTTAGCAATTGTTGCATCCGTCAGTTTGTTATTCCATTTTCCTTTGTAATACATTCGGAAATTTTCACTTAGACCAATTGGATCAATCTTCAAACCTTTAAGCTTCTTCAAAAACTCTTCAATGTCTTTACTCAGTTGTTTATCAATATCTTCTTCTAGAATTGCTATACTTTCTGGCGTATTCAATTCATGCTCTCTTTTACCTTTATATTCACTAAGCGTTCCTTTGACATTTAATGAAACAGTTAATTTTGGAGAATCATGGTTTTTATTACTTTTTATTTTTACCTTACTTTCAATTAAATCGAGCATGACTACTTCTTTGCCATTACCTTTATTTAAATCCAATGGTAATGGTGCCAGTTTCTTTTTACCTTGCAATGCTTGAATAATGAGTGCTTCACTTGGTGTTATACTCTCGATCATATGTTTATTTTTGAACAAAGCGACTCCCTTTATCTCGATTTTATCATCGATTTTTTCAATTATTGGTAGGATTGGATCAAATACTGGATTTGTTACTGTGTAGATAAAATCATGAATATTGGTATTCGGATTAAAAGCAGTATTGATACTAGGCAGTAATAAATCATTTAAATAAAAGTTGATATTTGGTTTATCCAGATATTGTCCTTTTAACAAATCTTCTCCACTACCATTAACTACTGCAATAAGTACTTTATTACCAACTTCAGCATCTCTATATAAATTCTGAATCACTTTCTGCACTCTTCCCTTACGTGCATATTCCTCATTAATAAGAACAACACGTAATTGGTTTAATATAACTTTTTTATCTGAAAGTTTTTCTATTTTAACAATTCCTTTAGAAACTAAGTCAGTTTCCACTGAAAATATTTGTGTATTCCGTTGCGCTTCTGGCGAATATTGTGGAATCGCTACGGTTAATTTAGTTGTATCTTCATCTATATAGTCAAATGCCATTATACCAACCATACCTACTTCTTCTAATGGTACTTTTACTTCTTTCTCTGAACAACCTACCAAAAAAAGGAGAACAAAAATAGTAAACATTAAAATAATTTTTCTGTTCATGTTTGCACCTGCTTTTTCCTAAGTAGATATACAATGGCCAAAAAAATCGGCCAAACTAACAACACATATCCAACATAATTGCTTGCTAAAAATAATTTTTCTTGGAATTCTTGAGGAAAAGGCATCTTCACAATCAGGAAAACGATCAGTGCAAGAATGTAAATATAATTTTTCCTTTCTTTAGAGAGTAATGAATCTATCCCTCTCTTCGCACTCCATAAATACACTGTAACTGTAGACAAAATGAGAAAGACCCATAGTGTCATTCCAATAATATCGATTCGTTCAATAAAAGAAAATTCCCCAGCTTTAAACAAATTTAATACTGAAAACTCTACATATTTTAACTGCCATTCAGAAAAATACATTACACTTACTGCAGTAGTTATAAGACAAAGAACTATGCTTATCCAAATTCCTATTAACGCATGTTTATATGCTTTTTTTTGATCTATAATGTTCGGGAAATAAAACATAATTAATTCATAGCCTAAAATTGATAAATAGCCTTTTTTCATCGCATCATAAAATTCCTTGCCATTAAAATTGAATAAAGGAAGAAAATGACTCATTTCTCCTTTTTCCATTGCCCAACGAAGAAAATAAAGCATAGGTATAGTTATAAAAAAAGTTAAGATGCAGAACCTTGCTACAGATCTAATCCCCCCACGCACTATATATACGAGTAATAAAAGAAAAAAGAAAACAGGTGCTGTAATAGTTTGCTCTGGAAGTGCTGTGCTTTGTATAAGATGCATATAACTACTGATAATCCCTGATGTAAAAACCAAAAATTGTAAGACGATAAATAGATTTACACCCTTACCTAACCATTTCCCTAATAATATTTCATTGATCCGAAATAGGTTTTCGTTAGGATACTTACTATTCATCCAAATCATCGGTAATAATGTTAGACTCGCAATTACCCCAAAAAGGATAGGAAAAAGTGTTTGACTATAGCCTACAGCACTCAGTTTTTGAGGTAGCGTGAGTATTCCAGTACCAATCATTACGCTTTGTACCAAAAAGATAACATGGTATCTATTCAAAAATTTCTGTTTATTTGTACTCAACTTAAACTACCTCAATTCTTTTGAAACATTTACTTTTTCTGTGATTTTGAAATGCCCGTCTTACTTTTTAATAATGAAGTCGGAAATCTTATAATACTATCCAACAAATCTGAAGCCTTTCTAGGAATAATGGGTGCCAAATATGGCGTTCCCAAAGATTTTAACCCTTCTAAATGCGTTATTAGCCAAGCAAATGCCAGCATTTGTCCAAACAAACCAAACAAACCTGCAGATAAAATAAAAAAGTAACGAATAAATCTACTTGTATTACTCATTAAAAAAATTGGAGGAAGAAATGATAGTAATGCAGAAGTTGCAACCAATACTACCAGTATATTACTTATTAAACCGGCTTCTACCGCTGCAGTACCAATTACAATACCTCCTACGATACCTATTGTTTGACCTACTTTAGCAGGCATTCGTGATCCAGCTTCCCTTAAAACTTCTATAATTAATTCAATAAACAATACTTCAAAAAGTGGTGGAAAAGGAACTTTACTTCTTGATTCTTGAAGATTCAGAAGAAGTTCATATGGCAGTATCTCCGGATGAAAAGTTAATGCAGAAATATACATTGGTGTTATCATGATTGTTAAGAAAAAACCAAAAAATCGCAGCATTCGAAGTAAAGACGCCGTTGTCCAACGATTGTAATAATCTTCAACAGAGATAAACATTTCAAAAAATGTTGTAGGACAAACGACTGCAGCTTGACTATTATCCATGAAAATAACAATTCTACCATCAATAAGATATCGACTAATACTATCCGGTCGTACACTCATGTAATACTGTGGGAATGGTGATAAAGGATTATCTTCAATTAATTGCTTTAACACGGAAATATCTGTAAATGCAGGATAATCAACTTTATTGATTCGCTTTTTTAAAGTTTCTAAATTCCCCTTATTTACAGTATCCTCCATATACATTATTGAAATTCTTATGTTCGCTTCTGTTCCAATGGTTTGATCTTCATTTTTCAACTTCGGATTTTGAATACGTCTTCTAACTAAAGATATATTTGTCTCTAATGATTCTGAAAACGCATCTTGTGGTCCAATAACCGTTGACTCTGTCATCGTACTCGTTATAGCACGTGTTGGCGCACTATATGTATCAATAGTTAATATTGTATTTGTTTGATGGAAATACAGTAGCGTTTGTCCAGAGTCTAGCTTTGCTGTAACGCCTTTAAGATCAGATGGGTCGATTACTTCAGCTACTTGGTGAATTTGATTTATGTGATTAGCTAAAGGAATAAAAACCATCGATTGAAGCGTCATTTTCTCTACAAGTGATGAGGAATAAATGACAGTAACAACACCTTCATCTGTAGGGATTTTTCTGAATAAAACATCATCTATGTTGCGTGTATTTTTCTTTAAAGTTTCAATGGTTTGCTCAGCCTGATTTTTCGTGTTGTTAGGCTTTTTAATAAGCTGTTCAACTTTCGTGGTACGTACCAATTTAAATTTCAAAAGTACCACACGCCTTTCTTAAATATTTACTTAGTTTGCCCATTTTTTTAAAAATGTATGCCATAAGTTTTTTGGAAACGTAGCTAGACTTTCATACATCCTTTTGAAGTTAGTTCGTAATAATTCAATTCTTCGTTATACTAAAGTAGTAAATTAAGTAGCAGAATACATATTAATTACTAATTGGATGAAATTGTATGAAACCAAAAATGAAGAAAACGGATTTATCAAACCATGTTGATATATGGAATGCTGTTATTAATGTGTTAAGCGGAGATTTTCCTGAAGATGAAAAAATTTATAAGGAAGCCTTTATGGTTTATAACTATTTCTCTGAAATGGATAGTGGTGGTCACGAAAGTTTATTCAATTGGGGATGGGAATACATACAAGAACAAGGGATATCCAAATATATTTCCGATCTCACAGCTAATCTTGAAAAAATTGGTGCCAATAGGTATGGTCGTATTATGAGCGCATATGGCGAAGAAATGTGACGTCTTTTTCTCATTTTGGAGCATGAAGAAATGGATGAAGATGCCTTTACAGAGCTGGAACAAGAATTTTATTCCGTAATTAACAAAGCAAATGATGAGTATTTCAACTTTAAGAATCAATTAGAAAAATTATTAGATGCGTATTTCGTAAGGATACATAACGATCTGTTTGAAGTAATTGAAAACTAGCAGAAATGAATGATAAAACTTTCATCAACAAATACAAAAAGCCAACTTCCCTCTAGAAGTTGGCTTTGCTGGAACATATATGTATGCCCATAACTTATGGAATCGGTTCCCCTCTGTGAACAGTCATCCAATCTATTTTTTATAAACATTCTTTGGCTTTTGCAATTTGAATTTTTACTTGCTCGAAACCAGTACCACCTAATGAGTGACGACGTTGCACAGCTGCTTCTGGTGCTAATACATCGTATACATCTGCCTCGATTAATGAGCTTGCTTCTTGCAGATCTTCAATTGATAGATCTAACAAGTAAATACCACGTTGGATGCAAAGGAATACAAGTTTCCCTGTAACCTCATGTGCTTCACGGAAAGGCATACCTTTTGTTGCTAAATAATCCGCAAGTTCGGTTGCGTTAGAGAAATCTTGATGCACTGCTTTATGCAATGTTTCTTTTGCAACAGTCATTGTACGAACCATTCCTTCGAAGATTTTCAGTGAGCCGACAATTGTATGCAATGTATCGAACATACCTTCTTTATCTTCTTGCATGTCTTTGTTATAAGCTAATGGAATTCCTTTTAAAACAGTTAGTAAACCCATTAAATTACCGTAAACACGACCTGCTTTACCACGGATTAACTCCGCCATATCAGGATTTTTCTTTTGTGGCATAATACTTGAGCCTGTAGAAAACGCATCATCTAACTCGATGAATTTGAACTCCTCACTTGACCACAGAATAATTTCTTCAGCAAAGCGTGATAAATGTGCCATTAAAAGTGAACCATTACTTAAGAACTCAACGATGAAATCACGATCACTTACTGCGTCCATACTGTTTTGATAAACAGCAGAGAAACCAAGTAGCTCAGCACTCATTTCTCGATCAATCGGGAAAGTCGTACCAGCAAGAGCACCTGATCCAAGTGGCGAAATATCAGTACGTTTCAATGAATCTTGGAAACGTTGTTTATCACGTTCTAACATCCAGAAATACGTCATCAAATGATGTGCAAATGAGATTGGCTGTGCACGCTGTAAATGCGTGTAACCAGGTGCAAGTGTATCAATATTATCTTCTGCTTGCGTAACAATCGCTTTTTGGAAAGCTTCTATTAAAGAAATAACCTCTTGCACACGCTTTTTAAGGAACAAGTGCATATCTGTTGCAACTTGGTCATTTCGACTACGGCCAGTATGTAATTTACCACCAACTGGACCAATTAAATCAATTAGCATTTTCTCAAGATTTAAGTGAATATCTTCATTAGCAATTGAGAACTCAAGAGAGCCCTCAGTTGCTTTTTGTTGTAGTTGATGGAGACCATCTTTTATCGTGTTGACTTCATCTTGTGATAAAATGCCACAAGCACCAAGCATAGTAACATGAGCAATACTGCCTTCAAGATCTTCAGTTACAAGCTGTTGGTCAAACCCGATGGATGCCCCGAATTCATCTACCCATTGTTCTGCAGAATTTTGGAATCGTCCGCCCCATAGTTTACCACTCATGCTTGCACCTTCTTTTCTCCTTTGTTTACCATAGAGTTCACTTTTGTTGGAAGACCCCATAGTTCGATGAAACCTACTGCAGAAGCATGATCGAATTCATCATCTTTTGTATATGTTGCTAGTTTTTCGTCATATAGAGAGTTAGGAGATTTACGTCCTTCAACAATTGCATGACCTTTGAATAGTTTCACACGAACTGTACCATTGACAAATTTTTGTGTTTCTTTTAAGAATGCTTCTAATGCAGTTCTTAATGGCGAGAACCATAAACCTTCATAGATAAGTTCAGTTAATTTTTTCTCAATTACTGGTTTGTAATGAGCGATTTCTTTTACTAGAGTAATATCTTCTAATTCTTTATGAGCTAATAGTAAAGTGTGTGCACCAGGGATTTCATATACTTCACGTGATTTAATACCAACTAAACGGTTTTCAACATGGTCGATACGGCCAACGCCATGTTTACCAGCTACTTCGTTTAATTTTAAGATTAAGTCAGCTAGTTTATAAGAAACACCGTCAATTGCTACTGGCACACCTTGTTCGAATTCAATTTCGATAATATCAGCAGTGTCTGGAGCATTTTCTAGTGATACTGTTAATTCGTACGCTTCTTCTGGAGGTGTAGCCCAAGGATCTTCTAAGATACCACATTCGTTAGCACGGCCCCATAAGTTTTGGTCGATTGAGAATGGTGAATCTAAAGAGATAGGAAGTGGAATATTCTTTGATTTTGCGTATTCAATCTCCTCTTCACGGCTCCAAGCCCATTCACGAACTGGTGCAAGAACTTCTAAATCTGGGTTTAATGCTTTAATAGAAACTTCGAAACGAACTTGGTCATTTCCTTTACCAGTACAGCCATGTGCTACAGCAACTGCGCCTGTTTGTTCAGCAACTTCTACTAATTTTTTAGAAATAAGTGGACGAGATAAAGCTGATACTAAAGGATATTTTTGTTCGTACCAAGTGTGAGCTTGAAGAGAGATTAATGCGTACTCTTCAGCGAACTCGTCTTTAGCGTCGATCATGTAAGATTCAATCGCACCAACTTCTAATGCTTTCTTTTTAACGAAATCTAAATCTTTACCTTCACCTACGTCTAAGCAACAAGCTACTACTTCGTAACCTTGATCGATTAACCATTGAATCGCAACTGATGTATCTAAACCGCCTGAATATGCAAGTACTACTTTTTTAGCCATGTGACATTCCTCCGCGTCTTGTATGTTTATACGTTTTTATTTAATATTTATGCACTTATCATAGCATGGAATAAAAATGAATACAAGTGTATTTTCTTGCATTATTAAAAAATATTTAAAGTTTCTAATAAATCCATATAAAACGATTATGAATACTCACAAAACCCTTTTGTGTATAAGAAAAAGAGCTATCCTCAGTAGAATTCTCTACTAGAACAGCTCTCTTAATGAATAAAATTAATTATGCACTCTATGCAGTTTTTTCTGCATAAATCATTATCTGAATACTAATGTCATGAATGATAATTCACACACCAATGTATATTCATAATCATTTTACTTCTTATTAAAAAATCGCTTCCCTAATTTTTCAACTAGAGACGGCGCTACCGCGTATAGTTTACTTGAAATCGCCATATACGACGGTAAATTGACTTCTCTAACATTGCGGCCAATTGTTTTGACCGTCGCTTCAGCTACTTGCTCTGGTGTTAATAAGACATTTTTCATTGCATCACGATATGTAGCAGTTTGATCCGCATGGTCCAAGAAAGGTGTATCAATTGGACCTGGATGGATTGTTGTCACCTGAATATTAAATGGGGCAAGCTCCATACGAAGTGCATTTGTAAAGCCTATGATTGCGTGTTTTGTCGCAGCATAGACTGAAGCTTTCGGTGTTGCTACCTTCCCTGCTTGAGAGCCAATGAAAACAAATTGACCTTTTTTACGTTCTATCATTTGGGGTGATAACGCCTTTGTTAGAATAATAGGTGCTTGAATATTCACATGAAGCATTTGTTCTATTTCAACATCCGTTAAGTCTGTTGCATATGCAAACGTTCCAACTCCAGCAGAGAATATGGCAATATCAATTGGAGGCATTTTTTTTACTAGTTCATGAATACCCTCTATAGGAGAAAGATCAGCTTGAATCGTTTGAATATTTGGAGCAGTAAAAGATTGCAAAGCTTCTAGTGAGCGCCCAGTTGCAATGATTGTATGCCCTTGAGTCGCAAGAATGTCAACTATACACTTACCAACTCCACTTGTCGCACCTGTTACAAGAATGGTTTTAAGCTTGTTCATAAAGATAAACGCCCTTATCATTCATCTTCTCTTTAACAAGTCCTTCATCGATTAAGTAGTCTAACTGACCAATTGTTTCTGATAATGTTAAACCTAATTCTTTCTCATAAGCATATGGGAACAGCTCAATATTCAGTTCAAATGTAGTTTTCGGACCACCTTCTAACATTCCGTACACTTTCATCGCACGCTTATGCTGTTTTTCAAGTCTTTCTTTTACTAGCTCATGTACATTACGAATATCTTCCCCATGACCGCTATAAAGGACATCAATCGGTAAAGTTAATAACTTTTTCAATGAAGCATTTTGCTGTAATAGCGATTTTGAGCGTTTAGCCTTAGGATTAAGAGGTGGCTCAATTAATGGATTAGACGAAACATGGCCAATGAGCAAATCTCCGCCAATCATCGCTTTCTTCTCATTATGCCAAAAAGCTAAATGACTTTGCGCATGACCTAATGTTTCCATCGCTATAAGACCTGGATGTCCTGGTACTTCGTCTCCGTCATGTAAAATGGAGGTTAAAGGGCGAGTGCCTACAAAATCCGTTGATCTTGTCATTTTCTTTACCCAATGAAAATATTCTTCTGGTACGCCTTCTTCCTTTAAACGGTCCATATAAAAATCGAAATGGGAAGCAAGAAATACCGGATCTCTGCGTAGCCAAGCATCATTGTAGACATGACCTAATACTTTTGCGTTTGGAAATGCATCGACTAACCCCATATGATCTGGATGATGATGCGTTAAAATGACTTGTTCTATATCTTCAAAGCGATAGCCCGCTTCTTTTAAACCCAATTCTAATGCCTCATACGCTTCGGGCGTTTTTGTACCCACATCAAAAATTGATAATGCGTCCCCTTTTAATAAATAGGAATTTACAGTCCCTACTGCAAATGGCGTTGGTGTAATAATCTTATGAAACATTTCAAAAACCCCCTACAAAAATGAATAGCTATTCACCTCATTGTACAAGATAAGCTAGAAATCGTCACCTAATAATGTTGACAAAAAATTGTTAAGACACTATACTTGCAATCACATACAAAAAAGCGTAGATGAAGAATAGTACAAATATTGATGGTGTAAAGAGAGTGTGACCACCGGCTGCAAGTCACATGACCCGCTCAATTTTTAGAACCTACTTCTGAGCTGCTATGAAAACATAGCCGTCCCTTAGCGATAATAAGGAGCGAGAGTTGTGCTAAAGTCATTTAGCAAAACAAGGTGGTACCGCGGAAACATGCGTTTTCGTCCTTTTATATAAGGATGGGAAGGCTTTTTTTATTGAAAAAAAACAGGAGGCGACAATTATGCAAACAATTGTATTTGCTGGCGCAGGTTCAATGGCTGAAGCTATGATTCAAGGTTGGGTTAAAGAAGGTGTCGTATCACCCAAAAGCATTCATATTATGAATAAGTCCGATCGTCAAAAACTGAATCGTATCGCTAATGCACATGGCGTACAAATTGTTTCTGACAGTCGCGATGTTGTAAAAGTTGCAGATTGCATTATTTTAGCTATGAAACCGAAAGACGTTATAAAAGGAATGGAAGCTTTAGCTCCCCTCCTTCAAGAACATACAGCTGTCTTATCCGTCGTTGCAGGTATTTCCATTGCAACGATTGAAAATAGTTTAGGAAAACGACCAATTGCCCGCGTTATGCCAAACACTTCAGCTACAATCGGCATGTCAGCAAGTGGCGTATCATTTAATGAACGAATCGATGCAAGTTTAAAACAAGAATTTATGACAATGTTAGAAGCAATAGGAACTGTAATAGAAGTCGAAGAAGATAAACTACATGCGGTAACAGCTGTCTCAGGCAGTGGTCCAGCATATTTATACTATCTAGTCGAAGCTTTCGAACAAGCTGGCGTTAAGTACGGTTTATCACGTGAAGTCGTACGCTCACTTGCCGTTCAAACAATCGCAGGTGCAGCTGAAATGTTGAAACAATCTACAGAAGAACCAACAGAGCTACGTAGAAAAGTAACAAGTCCTGGTGGCACTACAGAAGCTGGCATTAAAGCGTTAGAAGAAAATCACTTCAAAGACGCGATCATGGCATGCATTCATGACGCTGAAGCGAAATCACGCGAATTAGCACAAAGTGAATAAAGGCTCGAAAGAAACCCTGTAAAAGCTTGGATTTATCATGCTTTTACAGGGTTTTTTTATCAAAATCAAATTGACTTACCTATTTAAAATTACAAGTTCCCCACCCAATAACCTCCTGAACATTTAAGCAATGCTAAGCATATAATGATTAATGTAGGTTTATTAAAATGTAAATTAATTACAAGTTTTATTTAGAAAAAGATTAAATGAATTGAGGTACATGAATGAAGATTAGTTTTTTAACTCCAGCTTATAATAGTTCTGAATGGATTTTAACTATGTTAAATAGTATTCCGAAAGAATATGCTTATGAAATTATAGTATGCAATGATGCCTCTACAGATAATACACTAGAAATTTTAGAGGAATATAAAAAAACTTGCCCTCAATTAAAGATATTAATAAATGAAACTAATATTGGAGCAAGTGAAAGCTACAATCGATGTATTGCTGAAGCAACTGGGGATTATGTAGCTATTATAGATAGTGATGATTGTTACGTACCGACAATTAGTGATGTCTTAGCACAAGTCGATGGAGAATATGATATTTATTATTACAACATGATCACTAGAAACGGCAAAATAGTTGAAAAAGCACATACTGACGGTTATCAATGGCCAGGACAATTTAAAATAATTAGAAGAACTTTTATAGGGGATGCAAAATTCACAACTCAAAGTGAGTTTGCTGGTGATTGGGATTTCAATGTAGCTTTAGTGAATAAAATACCAAAATGTAAATATACCGGTCTAGTTGCCTATTGGTATAACTTCCCTAGGGAAAATTCAGAATCTGATCTGCATTTAAGAGGACTAAAATAGTGTTGTAAAATTTCTAAACCTTCACACACAAATGAGAGGTGTGGTGATTTCATTTTATGTTTAAAGATAAAACGTTGCTTATAACTGGTGGTACTGGATCATTTGGAAATGCAGTATTAGAACGTTTTCTTAATACAGATATAAAAGAAATTAGAATATTTTCAAGGGATGAGAAAAAACAAGATGATATGCGTACTTTATATAAGAATAATAAAATCAAATTTTTCATTGGAGACGTCCGTGATATAAGCAGTTTAAATAATGCTATGCATGATGTAGACTATATTTTTCATGCGGCAGCACTTAAGCAAGTCCCCTCTTGCGAATTTTATCCAATTGAAGCCGTAAAAACGAATATACTCGGAACAGAAAATGTATTAACTGCAGCTATATTAGAGGGGGTTAAAAAGGTCATATGTCTGTCTACAGATAAAGCAGCTTATCCTGTAAATGCAATGGGAATTTCAAAAGCGATGATGGAGAAAACCTTCATTGCTAAATCTAGAACAGTCACCTCTGGAAAAACATTGATTTGTGGCACTAGATATGGCAATGTTATGGCTTCACGCGGATCAGTTATCCCCTTGTTTCTAGAACAAATTAAAACTGGCAAACCAATAACGATAACTGACCCTAAAATGACCCGCTTCATGATGAGCTTAGAAGAAGCAGTGGAGTTGGTTTTATATGCATTTCAAAATGCAGACAATGGTGATATTATGGTCCAAAAATCGCCTGCTTCTTATATAGAAGATTTAGCAAAAGCTCTTATAGAATTATTTGAAACCAATAGTGAAATTAAGACTATCGGAACTCGGCACGGAGAAAAGATTTACGAGGTTTTACTTACGAAAGAGGAAGCTTCAAAAGCTATTGATTTAGGAAGTTTTTATAAAATCCCAGCAGATAACCGAGATTTGAATTATGGCAAATATCTTGATGAAGGATCTCCTAAAATTACGTTATCAGATGAATATAACTCGAATACTACAAAGATACTTTCAGTAAAAGAAATAAAAGAGAAATTATTAGATCTGCAATATATTCAAGATGAGCTACGCAACTGGAATGGAGGAAAAAATTGAAGTTTTTAGTTCTAGGTGCAACTGGAATGGCCGGTCACACAATCGCTTTGTATTTAAGTGAAAATGGTCATGAAGTCACTGCCTTCTCGAGAACAGCATTCCCCTATTGCAATAACATTCTTGGAGATATTAGTGAAAGTTCTTTGTTAAAAGTAATCTTATTAAAAAATGACTATGATGTAATCATTAATTGCGTTGGCGTTTTAAACCATTTTTGCGATGAAGATCCATCAAAAGCTGTCTACTTGAATAGTTACTTACCACACTCTATCGTAGATATCATAAAAGACAGCCAAACTAGACTAATCCATATGAGCACTGACTGTGTTTTTTCTGGAAAAGCGGCACCATATACTGAAACTAGTATTCATGATGGTGAAACTTTTTATGATAGAACGAAGGCTTTAGGTGAAATCAATGATCACAAGAATTTGACCTTTAGGAATTCTATCATAGGACCCGATACGAAAGAAGACGGTATAGGTTTATTTAATTGGTTTATGAAACAACAAGATACGATAAACGGTTACACTGGCGCTATCTGGACTGGTGTTACTACGCTTACTTTAGCAAAAGCAATGGAAAGAGCAGCTATCGAAAATGTAACTGGTCTATATAATTTAGTTAACAATACAAGTATAAGTAAGTTTGATTTATTGAAGCTATTCAATGAAAAACTGAAAGAAAATGAACTAAATATTTTACCGTATGAGTCACTTAAAGTGAATAAAACATTAATTAATAACCGAAATGATTTTTCATTTGCCGTACCTAGTTACGAAAAAATGGTTTTAGATATGAAAGAATGGATTGTAACCCACCGAAATTTATATCCTCATTATTTTAGATAAGTTGATTTTGTACTACATATAAGACTTACTGATTAAAACATACTTAATTAGCAACTACTTTATACCCTCTCATAATTACATCTCATAAATAGAGACTCTTACTATCCTAAGTCAATGTGCTAACTTTTGTCAGCATATCAACTTAGGATAGTTTTTTTGTATTCCTAATTATTGAACTTGTCATTGAATTTATGGCACATAATGATAATAGTAAAGGCAATTTATTTCCAATATTAGTAATTTAGTTCTTATCAATTTATTCTTTAGATAGAATACCCGTTCTTTCTATCCGCTTTTTGTTCTGACTTTTAGCATATTTAATTGCCACCAATTGGGGGATTAAATTAATTACACTCACTACTACTAAAAAACGAATTGAGCCAATGGGCTTAAAATAACCATCCCAAGCGTCAATATTTATCATCTTGCTGTTAAAATAATACGAAATAATGAATGATAAAATATTCCCTATGAGTACGGCTATTGAGTTATTAGTCAAGCCTCCAAAAAAAGCTAATATTATTGATATAACAAGTAACAATAAATAACCCTTCATTGAGCTACTGTTAAAGTCTTGAAACAAAGAAAAATATGCATAGGGAAAACTAAATAAACAAATAATCAAACTATAAACTACCACTTTTTTCATCATTAATATCCTCCTAGAGATTGCGTTCAAACCATTAAACAAATAACAAACACCCTTATAGTGTAATAATACACTATAAGGGTGTTTTATGTAAATGACTATTGGAATTAATTTTACAGTATTTTACTCATGTTATACCAAACTTCACCACCATGCACTGAGTTAGAAACGCCATCATTGTTGTAGCCTTGCTTTTCGTAATAGCCGATTAATTCTTCTTTACACGTTAAAGTAATGGTCTCACGTTTGCTAGTTGCTGCTACTTTCTCTAGATGCACGAGTAGTGCTGAAGCAATTCCTTGTTTTTGGTATTCTGGGGAAACTGCTAAGCCTAATATACTTTGATGTCCACCAGTTGTTGGGTTTTGCTTTATTGAACTGAATAAGTCATCGGTTATTTCAGGTCGCTCAATTACAGGACCATTTATCAAACCAACAATTGTTCCGTCTATTTCTGCTACATAAAAGCTGTCAGTGATCAATTGAATTCGTTTTTCGAACGCTGCTTCTGTTGCTGCTTCTTCTTGTGTAAAGCACTTATTTTCAATCGACACAAGTTCAGGTAAATCTTCTAATTTCACATTGCGTATTTTCAACATATTAATTTCTCCTTTATAGTCCTTAAAAATTTATCAAAAAGGTTTAATTCACTTTTATTAATAACACTTTCCTTTTTCCTACTCCAGTTTTCATCTGCACTATGTATAGTTTCCAGAACATGAAACACTTTTATCCCTGTCATGTTCAGCAACTGATTCAACTGATTAAAAGCATCTTAATAAAACCCCTAATGAGCACAAAATTTTAATAAACCTTGTTCAACTTACATTCCTGTTAGTTGAAGTAAAACATTTCACAATCTTCTTAGATAAGTACCAAATCCCTTGTTCAATATACAATTTTACCGCTAAGTTCTTTTCTTGAAGTAGTGGGGGTGAAATTTTAAAAATGTACAAGGCAATCTCGCGCGAGACTGCCTTTCCGTTTACATAATATTATTGGAAGTGAAATGAGCTTACAAATCCAAGCTGTTGATGATAGCTAATATTTGATGATTTGTCCATTTACCATTAATCTTTAGATTTTCTTTAGCAATACCTTCTTTTTTAAACCCTACTTTTTCTAATACACGAATTGATGCTATATTGTCAGGCATAGCTCCTGCTTCAATTCTATGTAGTTTTAACTCGCTAAAAGCAAAGTCTACAACAAGTTGAAGAGCTTCTGTTGTATAACCCTTTGCATTATACTCCTTATCTAAAGTAAATCCCGTATAACAGCTTTGGAGGTCTCCCCTAGCAATTTGAGTTAACGAAATTTCTCCGATAAGTTTATCAGTTGCTTTTAAAAAGATTCCAAAAGCATATAATTGCCCTTCATCTATTTTTTTTAATGCCTGTTCAATGCGTTTTTTTTGATGTCCTTCTGTATAAAATGCTTCTGAGAGTAATGGACTAACTCGTTGAAAAAATTCCCGATTTCTAGTATGTAAGTTAGCTAACTCGCCGGCGTCTGAAGGTTTGAAAAATCGAAGATAAATTTGTTGCCCTACTAGCTTCATAAAATTCCTCCAATATCTTTAATATCTTTATACTAGCATTATATTCTAATTAGGAAAAAGTATGATGTATATCCTATTCAAGACTTGTTCGAAGTACAATATTTCATGATCTTTCTTTTGGAATAAGAAAAAGGCAATCTTCATCTTGAAAATTCCACCTATCGGCTAAACAATTAAATAAATTCTTTAAATACGCTTTTTTTAATTTCGTTCCATTCTGTATAAATAATACTAAAGTAAACATCATCTCTACTTACTCCTGATGAATCAATATAATTTGCTCTAAATATACCTTCTTGAGTAGCACCTAACTTTTTTATTGCATTTTGTGAACGAGTGTTTTCTATATCTGCACTAAACTGTACTCTTCTAAAATTCATAACTTCAAACGCATATTTCAATAGTTCATATTTACAAGCCATATTTAATCCAGTTCCTCTAAAATGTTTGCCATACCAAGTCCACCCAATTTCTAAACGCTTATTGTCAAATTGGATATGACCATATCTTGTTGAACCAGCAATTTTATTTGTCCTCTTATCAATCACTAAAAAAGGATATGAATTGCCTAACCTTCTTTGACTAACTGTATCATCTATGTACTTTTTCAAATCCTCATCATTTTTGCATTCTACTGAAAAATAAAGGTCTTCATCATAAATGATTTGTTTTAATTGGTCTTTGTATGCTTCTTCAAAGGGCACTAATTTAACTCGATTATTTTCTAATATTATTTGTTGTTCGTAAAATTTTCCCTTCATGTTGAATCCCCCTTTTTCTACTCTACCAATCACCATTTTACCATAAAAAGCCAATAATATTATTAAACTACTATGCCCCGTTAGTTGAAAAAGAAAAAAGAGCCGTCTATACAGCTCAATAATCTTTTGCCATAGCCCCCGTTGAAGAAGAAAAGAAAACCTTACTTAAGAATCGCTTTAACTTATGATATGATCCTCCATCCTAATTTTTTAATATTATTTGATCATAAGAATTATCTATATTGCGGTCCTGTCACATCCCCATCAAGCTAAGCTTTTGAAATTACCCAAAACTCCAAAATAAAGAAAGTTGTTTTATGGTATAATTGTTATAAGTTTACATCTCATTATCTATGTTCTACGTTAACGGGTTGGGTATGACAATTCATTCCCTTGCTGACGACTGACGAAAACTATTTTTTTGGGGGAGGATGCTCTTATGAAAAAGATAATTGGATTAAGTTTTATTCTATTTGCTGGAATTACATTATCCGGATGTTCAGATATAATAGAAGATTCTTTAGATTCAAGTGATAGAGCCGCTATTGAAATTGCTACTAAACAATCAACTGGAAACGGAAGTATTGAATTATTAACACCAACGATTACAACAAAAGATAATCAATTAGAATTTATGACTGAGGGAATTGATGAAAATAAAGTAACCTTTATTTTTGTTGCCAATAAAAAAGTATTTGAACAAAAAATAAAAAATGATGAATCTTACAAACTTGACATTAATGGTATCAAAGATGCTCATAGGACGGACTACAAGCCAAAAGTTCAACTTTTGCAAACTATAGATGATACTGAAGATGGAGACATAGTAACCTTTAAACAGGTTAGATATACAGTAAAAAAAGATTAGTTTTATAGTTATTTAATTCCCACCCTAATGAAAAATTATTGAAATATATTTCTCCATTAGGATGGGAACACAATAATGGTCCTACTCCATATTGTAGTAAAGCACACGTTAGTGCAATAAGAAAAAGCTCTACTCCTTATTGAAGTAAAGCCCCCCTTAGTTGAACATCATTCATAATTAAAGCCTCCATAGCTTCTAAGTAATCTTCGAATGTTATATTCTCCCACTCAGCACTATTAGATTGTAAATCTTTTCTCAAGTGATTAATGTATCAAATTTAATCTTCTCGACTCTTTATATTTTCTAACCTTTCATATAATTGACCTCATTGAAATTTCACAAAAACAAGGCCCAAATCAGAATCTAGACGGTTATGCGCAAATGGATTAACAGTTGTATCCTCACCTATAATACTCTAATTAGGTTGGTATCCACTTACAACGTGACGCAATCCAAACCGCATAAACAATCTTGTAATGAAGCATCAGTAAAGAATAAATTACAACTCCAGTTTATACAATAAGAATTAACTCAATGTTGTATGCAGTCCAGACAACTTTTCTTTTTAAAAACTGCCTTCTCAAATACTAAAGGCAGTCACAGTTCTCTAAACCCTCAATTCGAAGACAAGTTCTTGTTATTAAAGGCTAAATATTTGGCGTAATGAATCGAGTTTCTTGCTACGTCTAATTCACCATTAAATATTATTGGGATTCCAGGCCGCCAATTTACTTCAAATAACCACAATCTTTGGTTTTCATCGATTCCAACGTCGATTCCTAACTCATCGAGTGGGAAATCATCGTATAATGAATCAAAATGGTTAGAAAAGCTTAATGAAAAATGCTCAAGTGATCTTTTGACATTAAACCAGTCATCATTAAATTCTTTTTGTAAAAAATGATCAAGATAAGCAGTATAACCCCCACTACCTAAATTAGATGTAATACTGCCCAAAGGTCCTATCCGAGGGTATATTGATGTTATGACCCATTTCCCTTCTCCATTTTTTTGTACATGCAAACGGAAATCGAATACATGGCCTGATTTTATCTGACATGAAATAAACCTTTGAACTATATATTCTTGTTCCTGAATTTTAAGTAACGTAAAGTCTATTAACTCTTCTTTCGTATAAATTGAGATTTTGCCTGAGTCATTAATTTTGAATTTATCATCTTCTTTTTCAATGAAAAGGATGCTCTCTCCTTGGTGGCCAGAAATAGGTTTCATAATGATTTTTGGATACAGATTAATCATGTCCAGTAAATCTTTGACATTAGTTAGTTCGAGTGTTGGAATCAGGTATTGTTTAAAATCCTCACCTTCATTAATCCTTTTATGGACACTCAATTTATCTCCGATTGAATGACTAGTAAATGGTATCCTCTCAGATAAATAGTCGAAGGTTTGCTCTGCTTTTTCACCTAATGGATAACTTGCATTATAAATGACATCTGGAAATGGATATTCCTTGTCAATCCACACACCATTTTCATAATACTTACCGATAATTTTTTGGTTTTCAATATCAACTTTACCAGGTGTGAAGTAAAAAAATTCCACACCTTCAGCTTTAGCCACAACAGAATAGGCATAGGCCTTCTTTACTTTCTCAGGTTCTGCTCTATGATGCAGCATTCCAATTAAGATCATATTTTTCCATCTCTCCTTAATAAAAGATACAATTCTAAGAAAATTATTAGAAAAGACAATCCAGTATTCCTCTTTTTATGAACACTTATATCCTATATTATTAATTTATGATTTTGTCAGTACACTTAAAAAGATACATGCAAAATAAACCCAAAAGCATGCATTCCAAATTCCAATCAAGTTTGTTAAATATTTTAAGATGCTTAGTAAGACCGAAGGATCAAAGATTCGATAAGGCTATTTCGTTTTTATTCCTAGCACTTTTGTTCAACAATGATACTTTGACGATCTATTAATTTAGGGCTGATACACTGAATACCGGAAAATTCTTGTATGGATACAATCACTTTAATATTCGTTTTTTCTAATCGGTAAGGAATGTGTATGGTGTCTAAACAATTTCCTTCTATATCAAATGGACGTAATAATGATAGAGCGACATTCGAGTCAATTAAATCCTCAATACGGAAAAAACAAGTTCTAAATAGGGATTGTGAGGTCGTAGTACCAAAGGTAAAATAAGGTTCAGCAGTTGCTGAGGAATATAAAATAAATGGGATGGTTTCCTGAAGTATACCGCGAAAGATTGGTAATTTTGCCTTGTTTTGAGTTTCATAAATCTTTTCCAAAGTAGGTTTCAGATTACAAACGGACTCTTCTTCTTCTTTTTTTTCATGTCGGTCGTCTATCATTTTTTATCCACTCCAATTAGATAGGTTCAATATAAAAACGGATTTCCTTTGCAGCTTCCTTAGCAATCCTTATTGCTTCTTCTTTATTTTCTGAAGAAGCCAACACATATCCATAGCGATCGCCCATAGATAAAGGTGGATGTAATACCTTCCCTTTTTTAGGCTTAATAAATACTTCCTCCACACCATCTTTCCGAGAACAACGATTTTTTCCTGTCACCTTTATTAAAGTACCTGTAGATTCACTTGTTAAATATTGTGCAAATACAAATCTTTTGTATTTTTTTTCAAGATTAGGCTCTTGTCCTAAAAAAATCTTTATGGTTTCTTCAACTAAATTAATTCCATAGGCAGTTTCAATTATTCGATTCATTGCTCCCCCTGATATCCGAGGGTTTATTTCAATAAGTTTCCATTCATTACCAATTAATCGCATTTCTAAATGGCAAGATCCATTATTCAAATTAAACCGTTCCAGTACCAAACAAACGGTTTCATAGATTTTATTGTAAAGGGCTATGTCCATATCTCCCAACAAACAATAACCAGTAACAATAAAACGGTCGAAAAATGTTATTTCTTGTTCAAGGACAGCAATAATATGAACTTTTCCTTTGTACACACAAGCTTCAATCAAATATTGAGGACCCTCTAAATATTCTTCAATTAATAACTCTCTGTTCCCTTTCTTAAATAAAGCATTAATGGATTGTTCTAATTGCTTGTCATCTTTGGCAAATAAAACATCTTTAGAACCGGTTGAAACGGGGGTTTTTACTATGAGAGGAAATAAACCTTTTTGATTATCGATAAAATCTTCTAAGGAATCATCTTTTTCAAACTTCGCAAAATAGGGGGATACCGGAAGATCTTTTAAAAGTTCACGAGTTGAAAGCTTATCTTCCATTTTCTCAAAAGGTTCAGGGGTCACTGCAGTTAAATCAAATTCTTTTGACAGCTTTGCAGCTACATTGACATAAGGATCAATAAAACTCAAAATAGCTTCTATTTTTTTTCCTTGTGCTTGTATTGCTCTTATATCTTCTTTTAACAAATTATGATTCCTCAATTCAGTCAGAACCATTTGGTGAACTTCGGGGAAATCAAGTCTGTTTTCAAGGAACTTTTTCCTATCGGTTAATAATATAGTAAAAAAACCTAGCCTTTCAGCAGCCTTTAATGCCTCTCTACTTGAACCGGATTTATTACTACCTATAAAAATAATCGTTTTCATAAATTTGCTTAACAACCTTTCTAGTGTCTTTATTGGCATTTTAGTCTTTAAAATTAGTATATTCAAAGGCGACTTGATTTTTTAGGTCAAATTAATTATGGATAAATAATATATAATTGAAATAATTAAAACTCTACTTTTACATATCATTCAAAGTCTGATGCGGCATGAGAAAAGCGAAGCCACTCGGATTTATGCCCAATTAAGTGGAAGACTTAGAAAAGAGTTTTATCAAAAATACTTCTAAGTAATAAAGGACAACGTCTATACGACGCTGCCCTTTTTACTAATGCCTCCGTTAGTTTTATAAAAACAGAAACGCTTTTTAAACAATCGCGCCCGTTTGTTGAAGCTATTTATGTTCAATTTTACACACCACTTTTTTCAGCTATATTATATTCAAAATATCTTTAGGCGCATTTAACACATAATCTGCCGATTCAAACCCAATGGTTGTTTTAGAACCCCATAAAGCAAGGGCAAACTTCACCCCAGCACTATTCGCACATTGCATATCATATATTGAATCACCAATGTATATTGCTTCATTTTTAGTAGCATTCAACCCCTCTAAACAAACTAATAGAGGTTCAGGATGTGGTTTGTGATTTTCGGTATCATCTACACAAATAGTGTGTTCAAAAAAGGAACTCAATCCAAATGGTTCAAATTCATCAATTAATTCTTGCTTTGTTTTAGATGTTACAATACCAGTTCTGATGGGACTTTCTGATAATACTTTAATAATTTCTTTTATATCCTTAAACATTTGTACTTCATGGGAAAATTCTAATACAATCTGCGCCCACTTTGGATGTACACGTTCCACGTCAATTACATTCAGTCTTCGTAGTGTTTCTTTTCCCGGTATTCCCAAAGCGAATCTTAAATCCTCTAATTGATAATCTTTGCCTTCTTCCCTCAGGACTTTTTGTAGAGATTTTAATATAGCTTTTTCTGTATCTAAAATGGTTCCATCCACATCAAAAATCACACATTTAAACAATTTTATCCCTCCTTAAAATGGCCTGATTCGATTGTTGAACACAAGTTAAACAATCGAATCAGGTCCGTTAGTTAGCATAAAGACCGTAATCTTCACCCATACATTAATAATCTAAATAATTTTGGTTTCCGCCCTTTATTTAATTCTACATTTTCCTATTCAACCCTTCTTATTCAATTAAACTGCCCCGTTCGTTAAAAAAATAGCTACCTGAACAGCTCAGATCTTCTACTAAAGCCCTCGTGAGTTGAAGAACTTCCAAACGAATATCATCTCATAACTATCATTATCAACAGAGTTATTTAAGCTTAGTCAAAACTTATTATTAATTAGTTTCATTAAAGTCTAATTCCAAACAGCATACTGCCATATATTATAGATAGGTTACTCTGTTAGGAGGTGAGTATATGCCACTTTTTTCACCAGTTCCAAGAAGATCCTTTCCTCCAAGAAATAGACAAGTATTTGGCCCTCCTTATCAGGGACAACAGTTTGGCTCTCCTTATCAAAGACAACAATTTAGAGCCCCTTACCAAGGACAACAGTTTGGCTCTCCTTATCAAGGCCAACAATTTGGAGCCCCTTATCAAGGACAACAGTTTGGCCAAAATTACGACAATAGAAGGAACCCATCTTTCATGTCCCCTAACAATTCATCTCCAGGTATTTTAGGAAACCTGCCGAACCACCTCAACACAATTATGGGTCACGCCGGTACCATAAGGAATGGATATAATATGATGAGACAATTAGGATCTTTTATGAGTTTGTTTAGATAGTGAAAAGCCGATGTTCTCTTATATTTGGGACATCGGCTTTTTCTAATAATGCTCCTATCAATACAGCCCCCATCATATCAACTCGTCCAATACTATTAGAATACTTCTCGTACCCCTGAAATCTTCCTCTTCTGCTAATACATTATCGTTCTTCCTGAAAAAAAGTCTACTAATCAGAAAAAATACACATTATAAACATTTTCCTTATTAAACTAAACTGCCCTGTTAGTTCAATAAAGAAAAAAGAGCTGCATATGCAACTCAGTGATCTTTAATTAATGCACCCTTTAGTTTAAGTGAACATATTCACAATATTATATTTCTATTGTAGCATGACAACAATCTCATTAAATTTTAGACCTTATAAGTGTATAACCCCATCCTAAAAATAGGACAGGGTTATACATAAATTAATGTCGTTTAGTATTAGATTACTGCTGTATTATCTGAATAAGGTTGCCGCATGTATCGTCGAAGACAGCTATTGTGACCTCGCCCATTTCTGTCGGCTCCATAGTAAACTTCACGCCTTTTTCCTTTAATCGTGTGTACTCTTTTCGAACATCTGCAACGCCAAACATTGTTGCTGGAATCCCTTGGGCAATTAAACCTTTTTGATACTCTTTTGCAGTCTGATTGTCATTCGGTTCGAGTACAAGCTCGGTACCGTTCTGATCATCAGAAGAAACAAGCGTTATCCACCTAAACTCTCCGGCGGGAACATCGTGTTTTTTTACAAATCCGAGCGTTTCTGAATAAAACTCCAGTGCCTTGTCTTGATCTTCTACGAATAAACTTGTAACTATGATTTTCATACTGTTTTTGCCTCCTTTGATTTTTACGATGTACGGGGATCTGCTAACAATCTGGCTGTAAGCAAAACAACCCACACCTTCGTTAGAAATCCTGTTCCTATGATGCCTATTTTTACAGATCCATTCAAAACACACTCAGTGACTTCATCCTCTTTTTTTTCCCTTACTTACGTCTGCGGGCTAACTACTTTGTTTCTTGTCTACATTATAAAATTACTTAATCCATCCTTTGCACAAGTCTTTAAGTGGTTCATTGTTGAACCTAAGTACTCGATATTTCCCCTTTCGTTGTGATTTTACAAGCCCTGCATCTTCCAATACAGAAAGATGTTTAGCTATCGCTTGTCGCGAAATAGTTAGGTTGTGCTTCATAATGAGACGTGCCGTTAATTCATACAACGTTAGCTCGTTGCTTTCGGATAGTTCGTTTAATATCAGTCGCCGAGTCGAGTCGCTGAGTGCTTTGAATATAGCGTCTTTGTCCCACATACATAAATTATAAGTAACCTTTTCTAATTAATGAACCCCAGTTATTAATTCATTTTTAATAGTGTACAGGCAATTCAAGTAATGGTTTTATAGCTTTTAATCTTCAACTAACCTGCTCCGATAGTTGAAGAAGAAAAAGAGCTGTCTGAACGGCTCAAAGATCTTCTTACTATAGCACCCATTAGTAAATAAAGAATGTTTATTATTTAAAGACTTTTTATAAATTTTGTTACATTCCCCATACAGCAACTACCCTGAGGGTTATTTACCTCACAACCACATAGATTTTCTTTAACATTTAGACGAATGTGTTCCAATGGCATTGAACCAACTCCATCTTCAACATACTTTGTAATTTTTTCTCTTGTCCAATCAAAACAATAGCAGACGGGAACAGTAGGAGAATTATCTTTTTGGAAAACAGAAACCTTGACTTTTGATGTTGAGTACGTATTTTTATCTGTATCAAAGTACACAACATCACAATCCTCGGTTGAACAAAAGTAATGAGTTAAATCTGGATTCAATGTATCTAAAACTGTCGGTTTCAGACTTGATTTCAAAGTAATTATTTTTACTTTTTTACCTTTTGAAATGCAGGCTGGACATAACTCAGAACCAATACTTTCAACGATTTTTTCATTTGTAACACAGCAATCAGTCATTTTCGCTGCCCCCAATTTCGATTTCTCAAATATGTAAATTGTAACACCACTATTGAACTAACCTGCCCTGTTAGCGGAATAAGCCAAGATTGAATCTCATTAATCGTTTTTATTCTTATCGTCCACATTATTTCTATTAGGTTGAACAAGCCAAATTACGAATAGAAAAAACAGTCCAAAGCAAACCCTATATAACGTATTTAAAATTCTACTGCCTTCGTCAAATAAATCTGTTGATAAAATAAAAGTTAAACAAAATCCAATAATAAAAATAACAAAATAGCGAAATATTATTTCTACATCCCCATTCTTTATAAAAATATCTTCTTTCACTAAACTGTTGCGATAGTTTAAGTGTAACATCTCACAATGGATTTCTCAGATTTATTAAATATTTCGGATAAAAAAATAGACCATCGTAATGATGGTCTTGTTTAACTAAAGCACCCGCTAGTTTAATTACGTTTTTTCACATGCTTTGTTGATTTTACATAATTAATTTTATTCATTATAGGAATGCTGCCCTTTTAGTTAAACAAGAAAAAAGTGCTGCCTAAGTAACTCAATGATTTTAAACTAATACTCCGTTAGTTCAAGAAGAACCATATCAATTTATATAGCTCAGATTTTGGCAATATTAAATTGATTCAAATGATACCCACCTTTTAGTAATCTCAGTAAATTTCTTGGTCGCGAGTGAGGTTGGTTTTCTTATAGCTAATCCAATAGTTCGATAGCTATCACTTTCAAGTGGAATGGCTGTAAAAGAAATTTTTGATTTCGGTATAATCATTTCTGGCAATATACTAATTCCTAGATTATTCTCCACCATGGAAATCACCGAGTATTCATTCATATTTTCGAATCGAATATTGGGGCTAACTTTATTCTCCCTAAATATTTTTTGAATATCATCATAGCACTGATACGTTGGCATAATAAAAGGTACATTTTCTATTTGTTGCATTGATACTTGGTTTTCCTTACAAAATGGGGATTGGTTAGATACAACACATAAAAGTCGATCCCTCTTCAATTGTACGAATTCAAAGGATTTTTCAAATGATTCAAAGTAAGTATCATTATTAATAAATCCACAATCTAATCTCCCGTTCTGTAACCAATTCTCAACCTCAGCATAGTTTCCTTCCAGTAATTCGATTTCAATATCTGGAAACTTTCCCTCCATTTTTTTAAGAATACCAGGAATCCAGTTTTTAGAAATACTCGAAAAAACCCCCACTCTTACTATTCCTTTTTGGAACCCATTGATAGCGGCTACTTCCTGCTTCAGCATGTTGTTATAGTATAAAATTTTCCGAACGGTAATTAAAAGCTCCTCTGCATTTTTGGTCAATGTTAAAGTAGAGTGATTGCGAATAAATAATGGAAAGGAAAACTCTTTTTCCAAACTGCTAATTGCATGACTTACAGCAGATTGGGTGAAACCTAACACTTCTGCAGCTTTTGTAAAACTATTGAGTTCTGCTACTTTGTTAAATATTTCATATTTTATTAAAGTCACTATGGTCCTCCTTATGAATTTTATTCATGTTTCCATTATATTTCTTCGTTTTATTTAATGCCATAACCAACTTATAATAAGTGCATGCTCTATTATATGACCCTTGACAAGGGATGTATTTTTCATGGAAGGATGAAGTGAAATGCAAAAAATTTTAGTTACTGGTGCAGCAGGTAAGATTGGCCAAGATGTTACAAGGTTCCTAGATACGCAAGGGAATTACCAGTTACGGCTAGCAGATATTAACTTATCTTCTTTAGAAACTTTTAAAGATACAAATCATGAAATCATATATTTAGATGTTTCTGATTTAGCTGCTTGTCAAGAATTTACCAAAGGTATAGATATAGTTATACACTTGGCAGGTAATCCTTCACCAAATGCTGATTTTTATGGCTCCTTATTAGAAAATCATATAAAGGGAACCTATAATATTTTTAGAGCTGCTAGTGATAATAATGTATCCAAAGTGATAGTTGCTTCGAGTGCTCAAACAATTGAAGGCTATCCTTTGGATTATCAACCACATGCTTATTCACCCACGAGACCCAAAAATATGTACGGGGTAAGTAAGTGTTTTGCAGAGGCTGTTGCTTCTTATTTTGCTTATGAAGAAGGGTTACAAAGTCTTGCTATTCGTATAGGAGCATATGATGATTATAATCCATATGGTAAACCACTAACTGCTAGAGATATGAGTGCATACTTAAGCCCAGAAGATTTTATGGACCTTCTCTTAAAGTCGATGACGGCAAAGAACTTACCTCCATTTTCAATTTTACATGGTGTATCTAACAACAGGTTTAAACGAATTGATATTGAAGGAACAAGAAATTTAGTTGGTTATAACCCAAGTTCTGATGCTTTTGTACTAAGTGGTATTAAGTTCTTTGATTCTTGATAAAGGCATATCTAGAAAAGAGATTATATTATTGTTATTTAGCTTTTATTTGTTCCATTTTCAATAGCTACAGTTTATATAATAGAAAAATATTCCAATTTCCACAGATGCTCTTTTCTTTTTTAACATAATAAACACCCCCTTTAGACAATTATATCTAAAGGGGTAAAACGAAGCCCTGTTCTGCTAAAGTACCCCGTTAGTTGAATAAGCACCTTTTCTTCTACTGCACATTTTGTTCGTACTGTGTAATAAGCATCTTGTTTAGTCAAGATACTTGCTATAAATTTAAATTAACAAATATTAGGTGGTTTTGTGATGGAAGATTTTCTTGCTTATATTGCTTTTGGTTTTGCTGTAGCCGCATTTGGAACTGCTGTTGGCAGTGAATATAGAATAAAAAAATTAAAGAAACGATTAGATGAACTTGAAAAATAATTGTTATTTAACCTTGCGTAACAGAGTAAGGTTTTTCTATTACACATTTTCTTCAAGTGCGACATAAAAAGAATGGAATTTTCATTTTTCTTATTCAACTAAACTGCGCCGATAGCAGCATAAGAAAAAACCGTCTAAATGACAGCACTGATCTTCAGCTATTGTACCCATCAGTTAGGAGTTCCAATATCTTTCCATTAAAGATGTTGACCAATTTGGTTGCTTTACTTCTCCTTTTGGTAGAAACTCTTTCATTACTGGTTTAATATCAATAATAGGAGTTCCGTCTATTGCATCTAATCCCTTAACAATCAATTTTTTATTATTTATTTCCAAAAGTTCTACAATAGTAACGCCTAACTTATTAGGTCTATTTTTACCTCTTTGTGCAAAAATACCAACTTTAGGATATTCTTTATTGTTCCTTGGATATCTTGCTTCAAATTGAATATTATCATCAGCAACCTTATCAAAGTAAAAAACGATTTCTAAGTGAGAGAATTCATTAATACCTTTCAAAGAAGATTCATTTATATTTTCTGCAAGTTCAATGGTTGATATAATTGAACCCCAATTATCATCTTCAATAGCTTTACGATTATTATTTACTATTGCTATTGGATAAATAGAAATTTGCAAAGTTATCCATCCTCCAACTTATTAATATTTATTTTACAAAAAGCTTTAATTCCCTTTAATTAGCAGATCCCTTATTGAACTAAACTGCCCCTTTAGTTCAATAAGCAAAAAACCATCCATTTTCCTCTCTGTATCTAAATATATTTCATTATGATAGAGCCCTTACCATTACTATATTTTACTGTCGTATATGCACCATTCACCAAAATATTTTGTGGAGGTGTATGCCCCACATCAGCATCTAAAATAACAGGGATATTAAAGCTTTCAAAAACATCCTTCAAGGCATCGTTTAGTGTGAAGTCACCTATATCTTTATATCCACTCGTCCGTCCGAAAAGCACGCCTTTAATATTTGTAAACCAATTATTTTGTTGCATTTGCCATAAAGCCCTATAAATTTTTGCTGCATCCATCCCGACAGTTTCAAGATACCAAATGACACCTTCATCATGACAGTATTGATTAACAAAATTATTAACATTATCGAACGGAGTCCCCACCAAGACTTGTAAAGTACTTACACATCCTCCAATCAATCTACCCGAAAATGTCACTTCATCTTCATTGTTTATTGTTTTCCATTTTGTTTGTGAATCGAGGTAAAATCCTTTGGCAGGATTTGAGTACATTTTATCCCAACTAGATTGATATTTTTCAGATGAATATTGTGTAATTTCTTCATTTTCATTACAACTAAGTACATCTATCCATTTACTAGATAATCCATCCCAATCAGGAGCTGATAGTTCAGTGAAATTTACTCCATGAGCAGATGCATGACCTGTTATTGTAGTATATACAAAATTTAATGTACTGATATCTGAATAGCCTAATATCCATTTCGGTTTCGATTCTTTTAGTTTATTCCAATCTATAATTGGAAGGATTTCCATTGCAAAGCTACCTCCCCAAGGAGGCATTATGACGCTAATACTTTCATCTTGAAAAAAAGTCATTAGTTCCTCTGCTCTTTTTTCTTTAGAGGCACTTCTCCCTTTATGTTGTGTTAGTACAGTTTCGCCGATTAAAACTTTAAAACCTTTTTTCTCTACTTGTAGCTTTGCTTCATCCACAAGAATATGTAATGACTCTTCGACGCCACTTGAGGGCGCAGTTACACCTATTAAACTGTCTGGCTTTAGGGATGCCGGATATTTAATTTTCATAAAATTCATCCTTTGAATAGTTATTTTAATATTTATATTTAATAGGTTCTACATTACTGAGAATTATTCCTTCTTCAACTAACCTACACCGTTAGGTCTATATAGAAAAAGGCTGTTTTGTAATAGATTGTTGCTAAAATAAATCGTGAGGAACAACAAAAAACAGAGTTGATCTAGCAAAATGCTTAGAAATTAACTCTGTTTTTTATATCTCGCAAAACAATTCTTCAATTAAAACCCCCGTTAGTTGAAGAAGAAGTGGTATTCATTTAATCCGAATAAGTACCTCCTGGTAAAGTAAAGAAAGAAAATCCGTTGTCTACTCGTAACTTCCATCCTTCAAAATAATTACTGTCGTGGAACAACTCAAGATCAAAGTTGCCTTCAAATTCCACAACTAAATCAGATATTACTTCAAAATGTAAAAATTCATTATTCTTGTTACCATTAGAATCTTTTCAACATTTTTATGTGAGTAAATTTCAGGTGTTAGGACGCAGTCTGAATAACCAATCACAATTTCATTAGAAACTTGTAACCTCCAAGGGAATTCAATAATTAAACCAGCAGTTTCAAAAGCCATCCCTAAAGGCAAGTTCTTTTCTGTATTTACTTCTGTAACCTTCTGACCTTGGCTAAGTTAAATCTTAATGTTGTTTTTTGCCCCAAAAGAAAACCGCCTTTTTAAAAGGAAGTTAATTTAACTAACGTTACGCGTTAGTTAAATTAATTAGTTGTCTGTTTTTATTGAGTGTCTTCGTCGCTTTTGTACTCCAAAATATCTCCAGGCTGACATTCTAAAGCCTTACAAATCCCCTCTAAAGTTGATAATCGAATCGCTTTTGCCTTTCCATTTTTCAATATAGAAAGGTTAGCCATTGTTATTCCAACACTCTCCGAAAGTGCTGTTACGCTCATTTTTCTTTTTGCTAACATCACATCAATATTAATTATAATCGCCATGTTATTCACCTCAGACCGTCAAATCATTTTCTGATTTTATGTTAATCGCTTCTTGTAGAAGTCGTTGGAGGATAGCAGCAAAAACGGCGATAACCAACGAAGTAAAAATGATAATAAGTCCCATTAATCCAATAGGTGGGTCAACTTCCTTCGCTATAAAACTAAAGAGCGGCATACCTAATACATACAAACCACTGATTGTAATTGCACAGCACTTTATGTTCTTTAACGCCTTTACAGATAATTCCGAGAACGCTGCGTTCTCATCAATGTACCGTAAAAGATTGAAAGCCTGATAGAGAGCAAAGTAAAAAGGCACAGCCGCTCCATACATCACGATGAAAACGAGATATTTCATTAGGGCAATATTTGGATACAATTTTGCTGCGAAATTCGCCATATGAGGCACTAGAAATATACATATAGCAAGAACCGGTAGTCCTATAATAAAAACAGCTATTTTTAAAAACAATGTTGTGACTTTTCTCAAAATAAACACCTCACATTTTCATTTCATTTTTTTCTAGGAAATTTTTAATGGGTTTTTGTAGAACACTTACAAAAGTTGCAACGATACTTGTCACTAAAATACCCATTAGACTTAATGATATTGGACCTGCTGGATCATCTCCAGTGACTTTAGCAAGTACCCTTAAGCTTACTATTCCTAACAGAATGAGAAAAATGACTGTAAAAGCACATTTTTTTATAACTTTCAAAGATTTAAGGGATAATTCAGAGAAAGCATTGTTTTTTTCGATATAGGTTAGTAGTTTAAATGTTTGACACAACGCAACAGAAAACGTAATACAGAATCCATATGCACATACTAAAAAAGGGATTAGGAAGTAAGTCGTATCTGGATGTACCTTTGCATCTTTAATAGCTATCTTAGGCAACCAAAAGATACATAAAGCAAGCAACGCAATTCCAATCAGAAAAATAATTACCTTTAAAAAGGTGGTTGAACTTTGTTTAACATTCATTTTAAGCACCTCACTGATTTAGTTAATTTAACATATTTTTTATCGTTACACAATAAATTAATATCGTTTTTTATTATATGTTATATCCACAATGAAAAGAATTTCTCATTACAAAGAAATGCTCTTACTTTAAAATAGTAAATTACAACTTGTCCAACAAAACTGCCTTTTAGTTGAATATCAACAATCTTTGAGAAAATAGCCAAGAAAAAAAGAGCTGCATATGCAACTCAATGATCTTCTACTAAAGCACCCGTTAGTTGAACAAAATTAATCCACAGTTTGTACCCATCGAGTATTAATAAACTATTAGATGTTGATTTCAATTGGATACGCCCTCTTATTTAATAGAGATAACCTAGAAAATCTAAGTCTCCTTCAGTCCATTCCTTCTTACTAATTTTCTTAATCATCAATTCACTTATTTCTTCATAGCCTATGCCCAGAATAGTTTGATTTCTATCATCAATTTTCAACCATTTACATTTGTTTTTAACTGTTTTGAAGCCGTTCTTTAAATATAATGTCTTATTGTCGGCAAATAAAAGCAAAAATTCAATATCCTTCTTTACACAATATTTATCAATTTCTGATAGTAAAAGTGAGGCTATTCCTTTTGAGCGGAATTCTTTTGAAACACATAAGTCAATTATCCCTAATACTTTTATAGGTTCTCCATTAAGATTCATAACTCGGTAATCTAACCCAACCTGTGCAAGAAGATGTTTCTCCTCATTAAAAGCTAAGTATCTAAAATGTGGCACTTGTTTAAAATAAATCCTATTATTTGGATATATACCCTGAAAACTCTCAGTCAATAACTCTTGAATATTTTCAGACAGTTCATTTTCAATTTCGCACTCTATGACTTTTTTCATTTTCAAATTTTCTTCATTCTTTATCATAAATAAAAAATCCTTTCTTTAGCTATCCTTCTTTTAGTAAACTACAGTGATTTTTCGAATCAGTTTTCAATAATGTAAATCCTTTCTTCAACTAAACTGCCCCGTTAGTACAATAAGAAAAAAGAACTGTCTAAGCAGCTCATTGATCTTCAAGTAAAGCACCCGTTAGTTTAAGTACAATTTTTCACAATCTTATAAAACGACTGTACTTTTATGGCAATATGTCCCCTTTTAAGAATTTCTCCGATATTACTTGTTTTCTCAATATTTGTTCTCTAATTGTTACGTTTATGTTTTTGAAGCAATATGATTCATATTTATAATTGCTTGTACAACTCTTTTACTCTGAGTATAAAACTATCGAACGCTTCTTCCGCCTCAACTCGACGTCGTACTGTACAAATTACAGGATATTTAGGACAAAGTTGTAACAACTTCTCCTGTTCCAGTTCAATAGGTAAATCACCATCTACCTTTACATCCCAAAACCCTTGCATATTCTTATATGCAACTGCTTGAAAATCACTTCCCCAATCCCTGTTAAAAGTGATATGCCAATGACGTCCAGGTAAATGCTCCTCAATTTCCCTCGCATAATTGCTATAAGATGTTTTAATAAAAACAAGTTCCATCTCTTCCGTCACAAGATTAGTAGGAATGGGTGCCTGATTTGGTAAATCTTCATTATCATATAGAGCACCAGCTAACAAATAAGCTAAGGCCTTCTTTGCATTTTGAATGGCTTCCTTTTTCGATGAGCCTGAGACTAAGTAATCCTCCCAACCGTAATCTGGAAGTAATGTTGGGAAATGAATGCCGAAAATTTCTTCTTCTTTCTTTATAAATGCTGGATAAACTACATTCTCAAATGCAATATCAACTACACCTACCCTTTATATATTGGTGAAACTTCAAAATTCTAATGTAATCTTGTTCAACTAAACTGCTGCGTTAGTTCAATTAGAAAAGAAGCTTTACTCCTGCTTGAAGTAAAGCATCCCGTCAGTAAAAAAATACATACAAAACAATAATTACTATTTCAAAAAATTCTTGTACAAAGACAAAAAAGTCTAAACTAAAATTTCCTTTTTGGTTTCCACTGACTTACCGATTTACATGTGGGTTATAAAAGTATACTTAGAGCAATAAGAAATTCTAACATGCTATTGTTCTATGAGTAGATATTGTTCTATGAGTAAAACCGCACTAATTCGGCTAGGTGTATCCCATAAATAAGACCGTCTATGACTGCATCTGATTAATGCCATTAGAATTTACCACTTCCGCCATCTTTTGTGCCGGTATTTGACAAAAAATACTGCGATATTCCAACCACTTCCCGAAAGTCGTTAATAATTTTATATGTGGAAGTAGCCAAACAAGAATAGAAACTTGAAGATGACGATACACCGTCGTCATCTTCGGAAATTGGTGGATTAGATATTTCGTTCCTCACACTCGAAGGGTTCTTCACACGAGTAAATTTCATGGAAAAAACCTTTATACGGAATATCGTCCTCCAAACATTTTATGAGATACGACAACTCCTCATCACACTCCGGTTCTTCACCATTGTTCCGCATTACCTCAAATGCATCAATAATATTTTCCATGAGGGTAATTTGAATAAATAAGGACAAATTATTCAACATCGAATCTTCGATTTGGGACTCAGATGTGTATCCCTCGAGTACTGTTTTGAAATAATCATCCATAAAGTCTTGCCGTTTAACGGCATCTGGTTCGAATTGTATCCAGCCCAAACCGAGCATCCAGACATTCGCCAAGTCATACATATACCAACAGAAACAAGAGTTATCGAAATCAAATACAGTGATTTGTCCGGTATCAAAGTCAATCATATAATTACCATCATTGTAATCAAAATGTACCATACCGAAAGACTCAGAGTTCTTGTCCAATCCTTCTAAGATTTTAAGAAGCTCTACCATCTTCTCCTTAAGCAGTGGTAACGTGCCTGGTATCAGATTATCGATATACTCGACATTGTATTTATCAAAGAAACTATATCGGCGATGAACAGGAGCATAGCCTTTCGACAATTGGTGCAGCTTCCCGAGAACTTTACCGCAGTTATAATAGTATTCCGTAATAGGAACTCCTTTGCGATACTGATAATGGTTTTCTACAAGCATTTTCCCCCTAGCCTTTTCGAACAGGCAGACAAAAAAGGTGTGATTATTATGAGTGATCTCTTCCAATAGATTCTCCTTCCGGGAGCTGATCACATTCGAGACACTACCGCCATGCTCGAATAAATATTGGATATATTCAACTTCGCCCAACAAATCCTCTCGGCTCCTGTCATTTAAATAGGCGATTCTCAGTATTTTTGCACTAGCGCCCTCTTTCTCACAGTTATAAACGACATTCCGCCCTCCGGCATGCCCATTAATTAGACATGTTTCATAGCCTTCCAACCCGTACAACTCTGATACTAGTGGACTTAAATAAGCTTCGTATATTTCAGCAACTTCATTTTGATTCATTATATCTCCTCCAACTGACTTCATTTTCACCCAAGGCGGGTGTTTGTCTATATTGCTATATTTCAAGGCTCATTGGCCGAAAGTAAAGCACCCATAGAACGCCTTCACTTTTGTTCAAAAGTTTACATGCTTTAACTTATTCAACAGCTTTCTAAAAAAACTTCATACTCCACTAAACTGCCCCGTTATCTGCAATAGAAAAAGCGATCTCTCATAATGAAAAATCCTTCTGTTGACTGAATGGCACAGTTAACATTTGCTTTTAAACCTTACATTTCAAAACTCTACCACTTAAGTAGCATTTTACCATATTTAGAGTTCACTAAGAAAGACATTCATCCCTTTAATACAATATCAGAGATTGCGGTACATCTTTTTTTAAAACAATTAAACATTTTTCAAGTCGGCCAAACTTTATTTCAAATCTACATGATACGATTCTCCGTATTATTGATAAGTACGGTTCAGTTTGTTTAACAATCTAGCAACTATATTACTTTATTCAATCTCGATAATCATTCATTCTGAGACTTCTTTTATGAGCTGTTTATTTGTTGCTAGTAGTCGTTCAAAGATGTAGCTTTCGCCTCTGTCCGCTCGGATGGTGTTCGAATGACAAACGGACGTACCTTTATTCTTCCAAGTACAATTAATAAGAGATGATATCAACACTGCTGGGGCAAATTTATTGAAAATATATGATATTAAAGAATGTCTAAAATTTATTTGCCAATAATCACAAAAGACGAGTTGAGAAATCTTAACTCGTCTTTTATATTAAAAAATCACACTTGCTTATGGTACGGTTCACCAAAACTAATATTAAACTGTATTACTTCTTTTTCTTCGTCCATCTATTTCTATTGTTAAATGATATAACAAACACCTTATTGAACTAACCTGCCCCTTTAGTTCAATAAAGAATGATGAGCTGCCTATGCAACTCAATACTCCTTTATTAACTCCCATAGTTGTAGTATGTTTCTACATAAACTATAAGCCTCTCTAGTGACATAAAAAAGCGATTTTTTCTAATGAAGAATCACCCTATTGTACAATAAAACATCTAAATAATATTAGCTATTCCTTAGAACCAATACCCACAATGGAAATAACAATACTCTGGTTGTATAGACCACAAAAACATTGTATACTATTTTTGTTATCAAAAATTCCCATTTTAAGGATGATTAGATGAAAAAACCACGTATTGGCATGATAGGGTTAGGAAGTATAGCGCAAAAAGCATATTTACCGATTCTTTCTCGAGAAACAGATTGGTCATTTGTAGGTGCTTTTTCACCAAGCAAAGATAAACGAAAAATGATTTGCAATCAATATCGTATTCAAGATTTTAATAGTATACAAACACTCGCTGCAGAGTGTGATGCTGTTTTCGTACACAGTTCTACTAGCTCACATTTTGAAGTAGTATCTTCCCTTTTAACTAAAGGAATAGATGTTTATGTAGATAAACCATTAGCGGCAACTGTTGCTGAAGCTGAAAAATTAGTAGAACTAAGCGAAAAATCTGGTAGAAAGCTTATGGTTGGATTTAATCGACGCTTTGCACCTATGTATGTACAAGCAAAACAAGAAGCTCAAAACATTTCATCAGTCCGCATTGAAAAACATAGAACAGATAGCGTGGGTCCTTACTCTTATGATTTTACTATGTTAGATGATTACTTGCATGTAGTTGATACAGCTAGATGGTTAGCAAATGGGGATTTAGATTTACTACATGGAACAGTAAATCTAAGTAGTGAGAATTATCTTGTCTATGCCGGACATGCTTATAAATCCAAGGAAGGTGTTTCTTTTTTCACAGACATGCATCGAAAAGCGGGAACTAACCTTGAAAAAATTGAACTATTAACAGATGGAGCAATTTTAAGTATTAAAAATATGAATACTTTAGAAATTGCATCAAAAAACAGCGTAACTACTTCGTTTTCTCCTCCTTGGGATACTACGTTAAAGCAAAGAGGTTTTGAAGATGCTGTACAACATTTTATTGACTGTATTCAAAATGATGAGAAACCACTGATTGATGGACTAGAAGGTCTGAAATCTCAATTATTTGTCACTCAGTTAATAGAAGCTGTGACTAAGTAAACTTTATCTTGTTATTAGAAGTCCACATTAGATTTTTGATCGGGAATCGAATGGTTTCGTGTTTCAACTTCCAAAATACGGCATATACAAAGTATTACATGCCTGTATGAACGAACACGGGACCTCCACATTTAAATTGGCAGCGATATTTAATTTGTCTGCCGATTCCAATCTATAGCTTTGAAAAAACTCTTTAATTACATAAGGATTGACGAGCCTTGGAGAAAAGAAAAAAGATGTCCATCTATGTAAAAACAGTCAATAACCAACCAAATGACAAACTCCATCTTAAAAATCTGTAGAAGAACTAAAAGCAGAATTAGATTACCTACGTTTTGAATAATCCACATAAAATAAACTCCACTACTTAAACTAACCTACCCCGTTAGTTCAATAAAAAAAGAGCTGCATATGCTGATCTTCAAGTAAAGCACCCGTTAGTTGAAGAAGTACTATATGATATTCAAATATTTTTCATAGCAAACACATTCATAGATTCGTTGGTTGGTTGTTTTAAATTGCTCAATCTCTTCTCCAACGTAATGTGCGAATGTATTGACTAATCGCTCATTTCCCCATCCCCTTTAACATCATTAATAAAATCTCTTCTATCACAATATCAGGCTCATCATGATGTACATAATGTCCACTACGACTAGCAATCCGGAACTTACTTGAGGTAGACAGCCTTTGGAATTCTGCTTGTAGACTTTGTTCAATTTCTAATATTTCTTGAGAGGGCCATCCCTCTTCACCATTATCGGGTAAACCTCTTGTAATAATTGAAAGAGGGATGTCACTTTGTCTTGAATGATCAACAATTTGCTTATAACTCTGTATTTTATCAATCTTCTCACTATTCAACATAGGATTCTCAAAATATTCCCTATTTCCTGCAAGTAGATTTTCTGGTAGAGCCTTTTCATAGGCAAGTTCTTTATATTCCGGTGCAGCGTCAACTAAAACCAAACCACAGATATCCATCGGATAAAGACTGGTAAACAATCTGGCGACCAACCCACCAAAGGAATGTCCTACCAATATATAAGGCTTCTCCACGTCAAGCGCTTGCAACAATTCGGATAGCTCCTCGACAAGATCACAGCAAGTTCGTGGGACTGCTAAGTCTTGACTCCTGCCAATACCCGCCCTGTCATAGGACAAGGTTGACGTTTCATCAGATATTCTGTCTTGGACTTTTTTCCATGTTTCATGGCTATCGCCTAACCCTGCAATAAAGATTACGCTTGGTGTATTTTTACGTTGATATTTATGGAACAGTATACGACTATTATAGTAATCGATTATTTTTTTATATTGTATAGTCACTTTTAATCACCCATTTAAATTATATGCTTTACATTATTATTTCCACAATAAAAAAGAGCTGATTAAGTAGCTCAATGATACTCAAGTCAAGCACCCGTTTGTTGAATAAGATTAGCGAAATTTATTCCTTTATGAAGCATTATTTAATAGGCTCTTCTTTATCATAATCTCTTTCAACAGTATCCTCATTTATTGCGTGATCAAACTCAATTCCATCTGCTGTTCTCATATAAGAATAAGTGTAATTTCTTTCCTCGTAGAAAATGATTTCTATGGTATCTACTTTAAGTCCTTTCATAACTTCATATTTAACATATTTAGGTGGAGAGTATTCTTCAGGCGTAAATCCTTTCTTATTTAAATATTCTACAACTTCATTTTTAAAATCTTCTACTTTTTTATATTCTGAATACCAAAAAACCCCGATAAATACCAATAAAAAAACAAAAATAATCGAAATATATTTTTTCATAAGTACACCTCATATTTTTTATAATGATAATCAAAATATAGATAGAGCTAATACGATTCCAATCCAATCTCAACAGCTCAACCATTATTCCTCTTAAAGCAATCTGCCCCGTTAGTACAATAAGAAACTTACATTATTATCCGTCTATTCAAATTTTTATAATTGTCTATATAGAAAGCAACATAACCGCAATTCGGACAAACAGACGCTTTTGGTTTTTCAGACACTTTGTTGAACAGTCCTTTAACCTTTTTAAATATTTTTATTCCATACATAACACCTTCAACATTAACGCCACAATCTTTAACCATTTCACTTTGACAATGATTGCACTTCAACTTGTAAACCACCTTTGATTTTTTAAATGCTTTTATATATAGAAATAGACAACATTATTAAACTCCCATAACGTACTTGTTCAACAAAACTGCTCAGTTAGTTTTAAAAAAAGAGCTGCCTGAACAGCTCAGATCTTCTACTAAAGCACTCGTGAGTTGAAGATCTTCCAAATGAATATCATCTCGTAACTAACATTATCAGCAGAGTTATTTAAGCTTGGTTAAAACTTATTATTAATTAAATATAGTCCTGATTATAATAATCCACACAATTAAAAGAAATGATGTTGTCATCAAAAATGTATTTATTGAAGTTTTTTTATCCGTGTTTATCTATTTCAAAATACTAACTAAGTTTAAACAGAAAACAATACTCAAAATTGGTGCTATGTATAAACCAATGTCATCTAACAGTCTGATGATCATTTATTGCAACTCCATTCTACTTTTTATCCATAATTTGATATTATCAATAAAAAATACTAACCTAATTAAATATTAACCTATTTTCCAACATATAACACCTTTTCGAATTGAAATAATCCTATATTAATATTATGTATATGGTTACTCTTCTTAAACTAACCTGCCCCTTTAGTTGGATAAGGAAAAGGAGCCGTCTGAACAGCTCGACCATCTTCCACTAAACCACCCGTTAGCTCAATAAGACGTAACTGGGATATATTTATAATTCTCATAGTAAAATAATTCATTGTCGCAAAAAAACTCATTCACCTATTTATTCATTTTTATGTTGTTTGAACCTCTCTTTTATATACAAAAAAATCCTTTTATAAAATTGTTAAATTATTTAATGTATTAATAATCATTTTTAATACAAAATATGAAGGAATAAATAATATATTAGGGAGTGTGTTGATTAATGGGCGTTATGGATAATAATCCAAAAAAAGATCCTATGCATTATGGTGAAGTAATGGGTTCTTGGTCATTTGTTGCAGCAAACAATGGACTAATAAGTGGATATGAGACATTTGTTAATCATGTTGGAGATAAAGACCTTAAAAAGCTACTCACACAAGTTATAGAAATGATGCAATCACATAATAAAGAGGTTGTGGAGCTATTAAAAAATAACGGTATTGTTCCTCCACCTGCATTACCAAGTCGCCCGAAAGCAACGACTGAAGATATTCCTGTTGGTGCAAGATTTGAGGATATAGAAATTAGTGCAACAGTTGCTGTAAATGTTGGACAAGGTTTAGTGTCATGTAGCCAAGTAATGGGGCAATGTTTACGTGAAGATATTGCAAGGATGTTCGGTAAATTCCATACAGAATGGGCACTATTTGGAGCGAAACTATTAAAACTTAACAAAGAAAAAGGATGGATTGTTCCACCACCTCTTCACACAGATGTGCCAGAATAATAACGTAAAATAACGTAACTGTATTTTGAATGGTAAAGGGACCAATTAGAAGGTCCCTTTTGTTTTGTTATTCTTGTTTAAGGTTCCAGCTTAACTTAAGTACATATAAATCGCCCTTAATTAATTTTTTGTATTATTTTACCTATATCTACTCGTACTGTCCTTATTCAAGTAAACTGCCCGTTAGTTGAATAAGAAAAAAGAGCTGCATATGCAACTCAATGATCTTCAAGTAAAGCTTCCGGTAGTTTAAATGCAATATTTCACAATCTGAAGGAAAACAACCCTTATCACAGCTCAGTTCCGTTCTTTAATTCTTGTAGCTGAGGTTGAATAAAAGTTGAGCTATAATTATTTATTTAATCTCTTTCCCATCAATTCTGCCATTTGTTTCGAATTCGGAGTTTCTTCATTTTGTAATTTATCAACGATGTTTGCATAATCGATTTCATTACGGTTCTGACTTAATTTATATGCAGCCTGAATTTCTTCCACCTTAATGTTAAATCCAACAATTCCTTTAAGTTCCTTTTCTAAAAGTTCTGGAGAAAGTTTGTCCCATAAGATTGGATTCTCTCGATGTTTTTCATATTTTTCTAACATTACTGTTAATTCTTCTATTAATTCATCTTTTTCTAAAATACTTGCTTTTCCATAGATATGGATAGCTTGATAATTCCATGTCGGAACATTTTCGCGCTCATACCAGGAAGAAGAAATATAGGCATTCGGTCCCTGAAACATAACAAGCACATCTCCACAGGTTTCAAATGTTCTCCACTGAGGATTCCCATATGCCATATGTCCGGTAATATAGTAATCATCGCTTTTTTTATTTAATACAAAGGGTAAATGAGTGGCAATTGGTGTTCCTTGCTTTGTTGACACAAGCGTACCAAAAGAGTTCGTTTGAATAAAATCCCGAATTTCACCAACATCAGTTACCTTATAGTATTTAGGAATATACATAATAAACCTCCTTTATAAAGTTATATGAGTGTTTTTGTCATTATTACATCAATTTGTTCTTCATTACCCATATAAAAAGAGTGAGCTCCAGTTTGGACAAAACCTATTTTTTTATAAAAGCAAATTGCGTTCTCATTCTTCTCCCAAACTCCGAGCCAGATATTTTTTTTGTTTTGTTCTTCGGCTATTTCCACCGCTGTATTTATTAGATATTCTCCAAAACCTTTTCTTTGAAATTTATTTCTTATATATATTCTCTCAATTTCGAGTGACTCATCACCCATTTTTTCTGATTGGGCATCATTTATATTTACCTTTAAATATCCAGCAATTTCATCATTGAAGTAGATGAAATAGAATCCCGAAGAGATATTGGTTAATTCCTTTTCTAGTTGTTCAGAGTTGAATGCTCTTTCCAAATAGGCTTTCATATTTTCAGCGGAATTCTGATTTCTAAATGTATCATTGAATGTTTCAATACTTATTTCTCGGAGTAATTGTAAATCCTCACGATTGCACTTTATTATTTTTGCAGTCATTTTAATATACAGCTCCCTTATATAAATTCAATAATTTCTCTTGTTTCCTTTTTTCACAAATTCCCAGTCAATTTCTATATTTTTTCGAATCTTTTTAATAAGATGAAAAATGGTTTCTGCTTCTCTTTCGGAAAATCCCGTTAATGCGATTCTATTCGAATAATCATTTTCTCTCTTTATTATTGGAAAAACTATTTTCCCTTTGTCTGTTGGAAAAAGTCTTTTTATTTTTTTATTATGTTCATCTTCTTTCTTTTCAATAAATCCATTAATCTCGAGTTTTTTTATAGCACGAGAGGCTGTTATTCGATCTCCTTTTATCATCCCTGCTAACTTCTCTTGTATGATCCCTGGGTTTTCACATATTCGAACAAGGTACAAATACTGTCCTTTTGTAAGGTCATATCCTTTAAATTCTATATTACTTATAGAATCTAATGCCCTTGCAATCATTCCAATCTCACGAAGAATTTCCTTCATAATTAACTCGTTTATATTTTATTGCAAATGCAATAAAAAAAATTACGATAAAGAGGTCGAATAAAGTTTTAGGCTTAGTTTTTCCGGTTCAGTACAATAATTCCTTGTTCAACTATCCTGCCCCTTTAGTTGAATAAAAAAAGAGCTGTCTGAACAGCTCAAAGTTCTTCTACTAAAGAACCCGTTTGTTTAAGTACATTACTTCAAAATTAACATAAATATCCAATTTGTTGCCGTTAATATAACAATCACTGAGAATACTATATCCTTATAAACCAATTACTTGTACTTTATATATAGACTACCCTGATATATACAAAACGCATTTTAAATTACTTATAAAAAAGAGTATAAATATATTAATACGGAAATTGTAATGATTGCGTTAACGATACCTGAAAATATACTGAGAATAAATAAAGATTGTCGAATAGTCCTCTTTCTCTAAGGTTTGAGGAAGCAGGTTCCCGTACCCATATAGATAACTGACCAATATGATGGATTTCGTGGACAATGACATGACGTATAACCTCTTTCCAATTCTTCAGTAATCATAATAATAGGCATTCTCCGTTTTTCATAGAAAATGGAGACCCTCACTTATCTTTATCATCTTATATTATCGTAATTTTGATTTAAATTTTAAACCTCCCATCCCCATTACTTTTCATACAATTAAATACATAAGCTGGGGGAATATTTCTAATTTCTTTTTTTATATTTATATTAGGAAAAAAATGTTTTAAAAATGATATTTTGATCTTAGTATATTGAAAAGTTACAAACAGTCCATCTTCTTCTAAAACTTTTACTGTATTAGCTAATATATTAGTTGAAACTTTTTGAGGCAAACTAGCAAATGGTAATCCAGAAATCACATAGTCTACATAAGGAATTTGATAATCATTCACAAATTTTCCAATCTTCTCAGCAGAACCGTGTATAATGATTAAATTTTTCTCTTGGATAAATCTTTCTTTTAACAGTTTATAAAACTTTTTATTATTTTCAATTAATACGACTATGGTTTTTTGTTTCCTTCTTTTAAGGATTTTTCTAGTAAAGACCCCTGTCCCTGGACCGTATTCTACAATATAATCTGCTTTCTCAAAATCGATTTCTTCCAACATTTTCTCACTAAGATATTTTGAACTAGGGAGAAGCGCTCCTACTGTTCTCGGATTTATTAGGTATTGATAAACAAAAGACGGAATTTTCATGATAATACACCTCATAGGTAATTTGATAACTTTACTTTAAAGTGGAAACCTTAAAATGTTATCATGAAAATCCTTAAGAATTCTTAACATTCTTTTGATTGGTAAATACCTAGTACATTTCACTTTTCCTTATACTTCTAATAAAAGAGAGCATGATTTTATCACTAAAAACATGCTCCTTAATACAATATGGAACCGTGAGTTAAATCGATTTTAAATTAGTTCTTCACAGACACTTAATCAATTTTTTTTAGAAAATTTATCGAATATTACTTTTAGTTCTATTTTATCTACAAATCTATTTAGATTTGTAAAATTCATAGTTGTTGAGAAAATCTAATATAATGACTACCATAATCATGACTGGAATTGAAATAGAATAGGAAAGAAGTTTTGTTAAACTAATGATAAGTAATACTATAATTATTACAGCTAATATCAGCTGTATATATTTTTGCATAAAACCATAAAACCTCCAGCTAAAAATTAATTTATGTTCCTCATAAAGCAAAAAGTCGTATCATTACACAATCTGTATTCTCTTTTTAATGTTCTATAATATAAATTTATAAATTTTCATTTAGTATACTATCCTTTTTTAAATTCAGATTGAGAGACAAAACTTAAGAAAAGTGTTTTAAATCCTTAAAGATTCTTAAGTATATAAAAAGACTTATTGGAATTTTATGTTCCATAAGCCTTTTTTCTGTAAGGGGATTTTAACAATAAAGGTTATCCAGCCATCCTTATATTCAACATGAATTTCTACAATTCTTTTGTTCTGGCTTTTGTTTAAGCGTAGTCCAAACTTTTATTGATATGGTGGCTACCAATACAAATGTGATTATAACGATGGCCATACCCATTTTAGATTCAAGAACACTAATACCAACAAAACTATACAACATTCTTAGTGGGATATTTGCAATAATTATTGTTAAAATATAGGTTGAATATTTTATACCTACTGAAGCTGATAAGAAACAGATGATATCGGTTGGAGCTATCGGACAAATCATTCCTAATGCTAAAAACTTATAATTGTAAGTTGCCAACAAATCATTAAACGCTGGATATTGATTATCCAAAAAACGTTTTACTTTATTATCAGTAAAACTTCTAGAAAATAGATAAACCAAAGTTCCACTCAATATTTGTCCTACTGTTGATAATAATAAACTTTCGATGGGACCAAAGCATATTCCACTTAAAATCATAAGAGTAGTACCTGGGATAAAGAATAAAAGTCTCACTATCCATAGAGCTATAAACAATAAGAATGCATAGTTTTTATTAACAATAAAAAATTCTTTAACTGTATTAAAATCAAGTGAAAGAAAATTAAAATGCTTTAATGTATAAGCGAATAAGAACCAAATCACAATAAAGATAAGTTTCTTTTTCAACTTCTTCACTCTCCTTAATATTTTCGATGTATAAATGATAATCAATTAAAATTAAGAAATACATCTAAAAATCATTAAGGATTCTTAAGATATTCATATATTATATAAGGACACCCTATTACAATTCTTACTGTAAAAAATATTTTAAAAAATTGAAGTATATCGAGTTTCCGTCATCTATTTAGAGAAAGGTTTCCCCATATGCCTCTAACAATTTTTCCTATATTTTTTTTAGTACATGATGTTCAACTATAAAGGTTATACATCCATCCTTGTATTCAGCGCGAATATCTCCTTTGTGAAGATCAACGATTCTTTTGGAAATTGAAAGCCCAAGACCAGTCCCTTGTGCGTCCACTCTTGACTTATCTCCCCTAACAAAACGTTCAAACAATGTATTTACATCTTCTGCGGGAGATTTATCCACTCTGTTTGATATTTTTAAAATTGCGGTATTACCTTTAGATTTTAAGGATATCGTTAAATCAGAAGGTTTCGTGCTGTATTTTATTGCATTCATAAAGAGATTTTCGTAAACACGAACCATTTTTTCTATATCTATTAGAACAGGTATGTCTTCATTTGTTATTGAGTTTCGAACATTTAATTGTTCTTCCTCAAATATTGGAATATATTCTCCAACTATTTGCTGAAATAAACTTGGTAGGTCAACTTTAGTAAGATTTAACATAACATCTGGGCTTGATAAACGGGAAAATTCAAATAGTTCATCAATTAAGGATTTGAGTCTTTGTGATTTTGAAAAAATCGTTTCAAAGTATTCCTGAAATTGATCTTTATTTTCATATTGCTCATTTTTTATTAAATTTAGATAGCCAATAATTGATGTTAATGGTGTCCGCAAATCATGTGATACATTCGTAATAAGTTCATTTTTAGTCTTCTCTAATTGTCTTTCATGTACAAATTTATTTTCTAATTCCTTTGACATATAATTAATGTTCTGAGCTAGTTGTGCTAATTCGTCCTGACCTTTTATATCAATTGTTAAACCTAAGTTCCCATTAGCAATATAGTTAACACTTTCGGAGATATGTTTCAAATATATTAATTTTTTTCTTACCAATAACAAAAAAACAACAATAAAATTCAAAATAATAAGTGAAAAAATTAAATAACCCCATAAAACACCTTTTTGTTCACTTATCTCAATAAAATAATTTGCTCCAACTATCTGAAGAAATAATTGAGAAAAAATAAGGAATAAAAAAACCGTTACAAAAAAACTAATTGCGATTGTCATTAAGAGCTTTACAGTTAATTTATTCTTAAACTTTATTTTTTTCATATTTTATACCCTACACCCCAAATCGTTTTAATGTAAATTGGTTGTTTAGGATTCACTTCAATTTTATCTCTAATTTTTGTAATGTGTACCATCACTGTATTATCCGATTTAAAAAAGTTTTCCTTCCAAACGGTTTCATATATTTTTTCGACACTTAAAACAATCCCTTTGTTTCGGGCAAGAAGTTCTAGTATATCGAATTCTTTTGGAGTCAACCTAACTTCTTTACTTTGCACCCAAACTTGGCGTGTATCTGTATTTACAATTAAATCACCTATTTCAATTACATTTTTATCAATATTTGAATCGGTATTGTACTTTTTATATCTTCTTAACTGAGATTTAACCCTGGCAATTAGCTCTAATGGATTAAAGGGTTTAGATAAATAATCATCGGCACCAGCAGTAAGGCCTTGGATTTTATCCATATCTTCTGATTTTGCAGAAAGCATGATAATAGGCATGTTACGTTCCTCTCTAATCTTCATGCAAGCTTGAATTCCATCCAATTTTGGCATCATAATGTCTAAAATAATAAGATCATACTCATTTTTCTCTAACATTTTCATAGCTTCAATAGCATCTTCAGCTTTTTGAGTTTGCATCCCTTCATTTTCTAAATAAACTGAAATAAGGTTTCTTATATCTTTATCGTCATCAACAATTAGTATCCTCGACCTCATAAAATCCCTCCATATTTTTTAACTTATCACAACTAAAGATGTAGATATGAGGTAATTCCTGGATTCCTCTTTATAACTATTATGGGTGAAAGCGTGTTAATTAATTCCTTTTCTATTTTGTGTATTGGAAAGTAATCACCTCATTGGTTTGAATTAATAATGATACTTTATAATTCAAACCTTAAGAAGATATATTCAAATTCCTTAAGAATCCTTAAGAATTCTTGAGTTTTTAACACAAAAAAATCCTTATTAAACTAACCTGCCCCGTTAGTTCAATAAAGAAAAAAAGAGCTGCATATGCAACTCAATGATCTTCAAGTAAAGCTTCCGTTAGTTTAAGCTGCTTTTATACAATAAGAAAAAAGCCACCTAAGCAGTTATTTCATGGTAGTTGAGTAAGGAATACAATTTTCATTTTGAGGCTTTGAATTCCTTTATCTTTTGCATTAAACCCTAATAAATTTTTCAGAGGTAACTAATTATTATGTCGTTTGTTAACTTCAATCATAATGAACTCCGGCAAATAGCTGGGAGTACATCCTTTTGATACTATTTCATCTTTGTAAAGACCCGTTTTCTCACCAAGTTTAATACAACGTGCACGATTCTTTTCATCATAAACGCCTATCCAGCCTGCTGTGAAATTCATAGCCCATTGAACTTCCGGTTCTTCCTGCGTAATATTAGCTTCTATTGCAGATAGCAAGTCTGCGGTGTTATCAGGCGGTGTTTGTCCAGTCCATCTCAATCGCCCTTGATAATACCAAAAAGCTCGTCTTTGAAGAGCAGAAGGACTATTTTCCCATGACTCCATCAATGCAATCTTCTTCTTGTCTTTGGTGAGCTGATTAGCCATTAACCAATCCATTAAGTTATTTCGCTCATCAAAAGTGTGAGTCTGCATATCCTTATCAAGCTTATTTAGCACATCATGTGAAAGAAGTTTTTTGTCCATAATTAAGATTGCTAATAGTCTGGGCAAAAACTCTTCGGTTGACCAAAGTTCCATAGCTAGTTCGTGATCTTTTTTAATGTCCTTCGCGATTTTTCGTAAGTCGCCTAGCTTAGTTTTACTATTGATCTGAGGTAAAATGTTTTCTACTTTTGAAGAGCGTTTTATTTCTGTATCTTTTTTTTCATCCATTTAATACAACTCCTTTATTAAAGCACTGTTTCATAATATGTCCTTGACGGGATATATCAAGAACTTAATTTCGTTATAAGTCTTATTGCGGTGGCGTTCATCCAAATTTTACCTTTACAATATTGTAGCATATATCGTATTAAAGCTTTCTCCACCTATAATAGAAGAGCAACCATCTTTAATATAATAATAACATTTACTTCCTTTTAATAGGATACGAAAAGAGCATTCCTTTTAAAGAAACGCCCCCGTTAGTTCAAGAAAGAAAAAAAGAGCTGCATATGCAACTCAATGATCTTCAAGTAAAGCACCCCTTTAGTTGAATAACCACTGTTAAACTTGTTCATATCTACCCTATTTTTTGATGGTTTTAGGAACTGAACTATATGTTATAGATTTCTTTTTAAAGACGCACATCTTATTTCTCCTAATTCCACTTAGTAGGAGTCCCGTCAGATTTATACGGATTTACAATGTCTATTAAATGCTTCCCCAATCTCGCTTTGGGGAGCTTTGAGCTGTTTGATAAAAATAGAGCTGAAAATTCTAAGGTTCACAGGTTACTTTTTTTGCTAATGCAATGTAAGCCCCTAACATAGCTAGTATTATTCCTATAATCAGATTAATAGAAAGAGTTGATTCCCCCATCATTACGCTTGCAAAGCCTCCAATCGTTGGGAACATTGCAACCATATAGCTACTTTCAGCAGCACCCACATTTTTAATCAAATATAAATAAAATAACCACGCTACAAATGAAGCTAAAATAGCTAGATAGAGTAATCCAATCCAATAATTTAAAGAACTTGGTAAACTAATGTCTTTCCCACTTACTAACGTTATCAGTGTTATTAAAATAATTGCTGAAAACATTCCAATTGTGTTAGCTGTAATCGGCTCAATTTGCTTTTTATTATTATAATAAGACAAGGTATCACCAACTGACGTGATAACCGTTCCAACGAAAGCCAAAATAATCCCTAAAATAAAGTTTGAAGAAATAGTATGAATATCTGGATATAAAATAATGATTACGCTTAGTAAGCCTAGCGAACCTCCTAGGTATATTTTACGTTCTAGTTTTATTTTAAAAACTATGCTTAGAAAAATAGGTGTGATAATAGCTTTTAAAGAAAAGATTAACGTTACTAAAGCAGCCGTACTATAAATCGTACCGTAGTACAGTAATAAATAGCTTATTGCAAAGTTACAGACGCCGAAGCCAATAACTGTTAAAAAGTTAACATTTTCTTTTAGAATCTTTATTTTCTTTATCTTCAACAATATGTAGAAAAGAACAAATGCAATAATTGATCTGTATAATAATGAGGCTTCTAGTGGAGCTTCTGTTCCTTGAATTTTGACGGCTATAAAATTCAATCCCCATATAAGCATACATGCTATGTACATAAAATTATTCAAGTAAACCATTTCCTTTTTATATAAGAATCGTATTCTATAAATCTCAATAAACCCTTGATGAACATTACATAATATCCCATATTATAATATAGAATGTAGCGATACGAAATTAATTTAAATATAACAAAAATTAAGCTGTGTATTCGTAATCTATTGTTTCGTTTAGTCCTCAACTTAAATTTTACATCCATTCGCTCCATAAAACTCACAAACCAAATCGCCTTCGACTTTATAGGTCTAAAATCCGAATCGCATTTTGTATCAAATTCAACATCCCCCCCTTACCTTGTTTAACTAATCTGCCCCGTTAGTTCAATAAGAAAAAAAGAGCTGCATATGCAACTCAATGATCTTCAAGTAAAGCACCCGTTAGTTGAACAAAAAAATGAAGCTTATTCAACAATCGCGCCCGTTTACGGTATAACTTCTATCCCATTTTTAAATCATTCAGCATCGTTACCTTTATCATATAAATCTTTGATTGGTATTACATCGGTTTTGTCTTTATATTGTATAGTTACCTTATCTTCATCCGTTAGTTTCTTCTTCTTCCCATTGTACAGTAATAATGTGTTTTCATCTGCAAATATGAAAGAACTGCTACTCCCATCTTTTGGGAGTTTTGCAGGGGTAGAGAAATCGTTCCTTTTTTCATATACAAATATAGTATCTGTATATCCCTCATCTGTTTTTGCATCTGTTAAAATTATATAATGATTATCCTTTTTTGCTTTGAATAAGAGCGTAGCCATTGTGCCCTGACTCTGAATGTTTGTCTCAACATTACTGGAACTAGCTTGCCACATATTAACAAACACAAAGTAATAAGCAGTTATTAGAACAAGAAACATTGCTAGTAGTGATGATACGATAACTAAGATCTTTTTTCTATTTTTGGAGCGTACCTTTTTGAAATAATCAATGTTCCTTTTATCTTTTCTTCTCTCATTTTCATCTTCTGAAAATAAATCTCCCTTCATTTTGTTTAAATAATTTCGGCATTCTTCACATCGTACCAAATGTTTTTCTATCTGTTCGTTTGTTTCTTCACTTGTTAATTTATCAATATAAGCAGGAGCCAAATCCTTAAATACACTATGTTTCATAACCCTACTCACCCTTTCTGAATTCAAGTTTTGCTCTATAAAAAGTCACTCTTGCCCAGTTTTCTGTCCTTTCAAAAATTGAACCAATTTCTTTGAACGACAAGTCCCCCAACAATCTTAAATAAAGTATTTCTCGTTTATCCTCACTGAGTTGATGAGCCTTTTTAAAAAACATAACTTTATCCTCGTTTTTTATATACTCATCTTCCAAGTCGTAAAATGTTGTGCTTTCACTTTTTAGTGAGTCCTTCAATTGGTGGTTTTTATTTTTATGGTTTAATTCTTGCAGCCATATGTTTTTAGCAATTGCACAGAGCCACGTAGAAAACTTGGCTTTACCATTATCGTGAAAGTTATTAATGGATTTAATCGCTTGATAAAATGTTTCTTGAGTTAGCTCCTCTGCTAAATCAAGGTTGTTTGTCAAAGTTAACAAGTATTTAAAAATAAAATCCCCATAATCTTGGTATATATTGTCCTTATCCACTGCCACCCTCCCTTTTCCGTCCGGCCATTCACCTATTTATCACAAAATTATTGATTTCGTTACAACATTTTTCAATAAAAAAATGCATCTTTATAACAGATGCAGATATTCACTTATTCAATTAAATTGCCCGTTTGTTGAACACAAGATAAACAACACTCTTCAACTAACCTGCGCCTTTCGTAGAAAAAGAATAAAAGAGCCGTCTGTGCAGCTCAATTATCTTTTGATAATGCACCCATTATTGAAAAAACGTTCCTACATATCGCAGCAACACACTTCATTCAATCTAATCTAAATATACAATTTCACCATTTTCTTTTTTTGCACGAATTGTAATTTTACCTACACATTGCTCTGGATTTTTGTATCCATTTTCGACTTCTTCAAATAGCTTAGATAATAGAGTTTCTAATTCACGTATTGATGTATCTTTATTAAGTTTATGTACGCTCATTAATTCTACACCTTTAAAAGCGTCTTTGGCACCTTGAACTTCAACTTCGCCAAATGCTTTTACTTCCATTTCAATTTTCATCTTTTCACCTCTTATCCTATTACTTTAATACGTTTTAAAACAATAGAAGTTCCAATTTTAACTAAATATCCCATCCTGAATATACAAAAAGCTTTAGCTTCTTCTTCAACTAACCATCCCCCGTTTGTTCAATAAAGAAAAAAGTGCTGCATTTGCAACTCAATGATCTTCAAGTAAAGCACCCGTTAGTTGAAAAAGAACAGAGACGCTTATTAAACACCCGCGCCTGATTATTTAACAAGTACCCAGATGGAAATATAGACATACATACAATAGATAATAATTATGCTATCTATATATTAGGGTGAAAACTTATCTGCTCTGGGTTTGCAAATAATTGTAATTAAACCAATTATAGAAAACATCTTTTCTTCGTGGTTTTTGAGAAGTTGTGCTATATTCAAAGTGTCAGGAGTGAGTTGATGAAAAAGTTTTTAACATTTACCGCAATAATTCTTGTTTTACTCGGAGCAGCTGGCTATGCTGTGTGGCATTTTGGGACAAATATCGCTTCCGAAAAAATAATCGAAAAAGTGGAATCTACTTTAGATGACGAAAATCTAGAAGAAGTAAAATCCTATATCGAGAACGATTCGAAGGTTCAAGAAATTGTAAGCGAGGCAGCAACTATAAATCCGGATACACTTCCCTTCCAAACTAAGGAAGAAGCGACACGTGTGTTAATAAAAAAAATGGGCGTTAATCGTTTACTTGATATTCAGCAACAAGCGCAAAACGGTTCAATTAGTAAGGATGAAGTATTATCCGAAATTGAAAATAAACTGTCTGAAGATGAAATTTCTGCTTTAAAATATGTTTTATATAAGGAATTGAATAAATAAGGCTTAGAGGAATCGAGTCCTTTTTTTCTTATCATTCTTCTACTGTTGCTTTATTAAACTAAAGCGCCTTTAATGGAATAACTTTGATTTATCTTCATTTTTAAAAACCACCTTTATGGTGCAACCAAGCCAAGTGGGCTGTTCGTAATTTAATGGAAGTTTTACGTATGGAATCTGCCAAGAAGGTACTAACATCCGCACAGCCACTATTTATCCAGCTCCGATCAACTAGGAATTGTTGGATATGATTACTGATAAGAATGTTTCGGCAGGTATGACTGTGTTGTACGAACAATATGGTATTACACCTGATCGAGTGGCAAATGTTGTGGCATTCGCGATTGAAGTCATTCATTTTTCTAAAGCTTAGGCTGTCGAAAAGTCCTCGACAGCCTTTTAATTTCTTCTCATTTTTTAACATAGGTTTTCTTAAGTTTCTTACCCCATTAAATGGCCCGAATGTTGAACAAAAGTTAAACAACGCTCTTCAACTAACCTGTCCCGTTAGTTCAATAAAAAAGAGCTGCATATACATCTCAACGTTCTCGTGTGACGATGCTGTAGCTTCTTTTATGTTACTATTCACTTACTGAGATAACAAAATGTCATTTACGTACTTACATAAATTATTGTACATATCCTCTTCATAATCCTTCTGACCACGTATAAATTTTTCCTTTAGATTGTAATAGCAAATTTGAAGATATTCATTGTCGTGATGATTTTTAAAAGGTTTAACATTCTTAACTGACTCTATATCTACAAAGTATTTATTCATTTTTTCGTATGTTCTAATTTTATAACCACGCTTCTTCATTTCATTAATTACTTTTTTTGTATAAACATACAATTCGCATTTTGGATATTCGTATATATAATTAATTAATATATGTTTATCTTCTTTGGCAAATATACTATTTAATTCTCTCCATTGTGAAAGTAGTTGTCCTTTTGGTAGATACTCTAATAAATCCACATGCCATAATCTCATTCTTTATTTCTCCTTATTTCAAAAATTTAATTCTTTTATTAATTATCAGTATTCCTCTATAACCAACAATTATTAAATTGATTCTCTATAAATATCTATGTTACCTGATAATGGGGGCTGTTTAAAAATAGTTCCATTCAAGCCCTTACTTGATTGACTCCATTTATGTGGATTTGTACATAGATTGAGAAATTAAAATGTGCTTAACTTAGGCCCATGTATTCCCACTAAACAACACCATTTCGCATTTTATACAGATAGTACTTCAACTTTAACATTAGTGCTTATTTCAGACTTCTCAAAATTTATACTGGTAAATGGAGTTATATACAAGGCAAGTAAAGATTTAATTACTGTAGAATTAGAAGCTGGAGTTCATACTATTACAAAAGATACTGCTTATCTTTATTATATGAGTGTTGATTAATTTACTGATATTAAAAGGTTATTATACTTTGGGAGGGTTGCATAGTGGGTTTTAAATGTTATGCTTCACCTTCACCTGGGGGGTTTACTAAAGATGGTTCAGTCTTTGGGTAATACTTGGCATAATGGTCTTTAGTGCACCAAATCGTCTGGTCCACCCCTTTCCTAAATGTCACAATATCATTAATTTCCTTATACAACCAGAAATAGAAAGCGTCAATCAAATAGAAAGAACCCATTTTGAAAAAATCTTTAATCAAAATGGATTCATATAGAAGAATTAAATTTAGTTTTATAATAAGTTTGATCACATACTATTATTGAATTCATACATTAGCGCGATTATGGAATGTAATACATAAAAACCGCAATGTAGTTCATCAGTTAAAAAATCCCACAATCACAAGTACCCTACTAAATTAATACGTAATTCATCTAATTGAGTATACTATTGTGCTACATAACCGCCATCAATAACAACAGCTTGTCCTGTAACGCTCTTAGCTCGATCGCTTGCTAAGTATAGGGCATAGTCTGCGATTTCACTTACATCCAGTAATTTTTTCTGAGGCACTTGAGCTAAAATAATATCTTCAAGAGCTCTATCTTCTGGAATATTACGTGTTTTTGCTAAGTCTGCAATTTGACCGCGAACAAGTGGCGTATCTACATAACCGGGGCATAAAGCATTTACAGTAATACCATGTTTTGCACCTTCTATGGCAGCAACTTTAGTTAATCCGATTACTCCGTGTTTTGCACTGTTGTATGCAGCCTTACCAGCGAATCCAATTAAGCCATTAATTGAAGCAATGTTGATAATACGTCCAAATCCTTGTTCTTTCATAATAGGGAATACGTTTTTAATTAAAATAAATGGTGCAGTTAACATAATTTTTTGCATTAATTCAAATTTAGCAGTTGGAAATTCTTCAATTGGAGAAACGTGTTGTAAACCAGCATTATTAATAACAATATCAACAGAACCAAATCTTTCTTTAGCCTTTTTAACTAAGTTCTGAAGTTCTTCTTCACTTGTAACATCAGCTTTAACACCAATAGCTTCGAAGCCTTCATTTTTTAGAGATTCTGCAGATTCTACTACCATTTCTTCGTTGATATCAGAAAGAACTACTTTTGCACCGAATTGAGCGAAACGTTTACCGATTTCAAATCCAATTCCACGACCAGCACCTGTAATAATAACTACTTTATTTTTAACATTAATGAATTCAGACATAATAAATTCCTCCTAAAATTTTTCAATCTAACACAGTTTTTTAAACTAATCCTATTGCAGCCAAGATAATACCAACTATCAAAGCAATTGTAGGAATTAAAAATGCTACAACAAATACATCTTTATAAGTTTCTTTATGAGATAATCCTGTAACAGCAAGTAAAGTTAATAATGCTCCATTATTAGGAAATATTGATGCACCTGATGCTATAGCGGCAATTCTGTGTAAAGCGTCAGGACTAATACCTATGGTTTGGGCAACGTTATTAAAAGTATCTCCTAGAGTGGAAAGAGCAATCCCCATACCACCAGAAGCAGAACCAGTTATGATAGCCATAATTTGAACAGCTAAACCTTCAGCTATTAATGGATTATCAGAAATCCCTAGAAGCCAAGCAGTTATATTGTCGAATGCAGGAACAATTGCAATAACTGAGCCAAATCCTACTGCTGCACTTGTATTTAAGATTGCCATAACAGATCCTTTACCACCTTCATTAATAGATGGTATGAATTTTTTATAATCCTTTAAGTTAAGAATCATGATGCATAAGACCCCAACTAATAAGGCAATTACTGCCTCTAACTTGACAACATTCAATAGAACAACTACAACTACAAGTGGGATCAAGGAAATAATCCAATGAGGAAGTTTTTGATCTCCATCGGTTGTAATGTGCGTACTACTTTCAGGTTCTGTATACCCTTCACCTTTAGCGGCAAACTTTTTCGCTCTAAACGCTAACCATAGATATCCCCCAACAGCCATTATAAGTGTGGCAACAATCCCAATGATTGATCCTGATGTAGGTGAAGTATTGAAGTAATCCATTGGAATCAAGTTTTGGATTTGTGGAGTACCTGGTATAGATGTCATTGTAAATGTAAATGCTCCAAGTGCAAATGTAGGTACAAGTAATTTTCTTGATACATTTGCTTCTCGAAATAATTGAAGAGCAATTGGATAAATTGCAAATACAACTACAAAAAGACTAACACCTCCATAAGTTAGTAACGCTGCGGCGATTAGTACACCAAGAATAGCTCTCTTTTTACCAATCAGCTGAGTAACCTTTTGGGCTACGGATTTTGCAGCACCCGTATCCTCCATTAGTTTTCCAAAGACTGCTCCTAATAAGAAAATTGGGAACCAATTTTTTACGAAATTAACTAATCCTTGCATATACGTACCTGTATATGTTTCAAGTACATCTAATCCGTTAAGAACTGCAACAACACCAGCCACAAGTGGCGCAACCCAAATAATAGACCATCCAAGATAAGCTAAAGCCATCAACAGGACTAGGCCAATAGTAATACTTAACAAATCATTTTACCTCTTTCTTTACAACTAATGCTTTTTATTAACTATTCAATAAGATATAATTATTAAAAAGCATTAAATTTATTTGACCAATGTATACCTTGGCCAAATAGTAAACTTTTGCATCCATCCCGTATTCACTCCTCGAAAACACTATAAATTCAAAGAATTAAAACTATATATATTTTTTTAGAGTGTAAATTTATATGAGTAATTAATTATTGTGAAATAAAAAATTCAGAAATACACTTTATTTTATTCATTTGAAAATACTGTATTTTCTAAGATGCGAAACAAGTCTGTTACAAAAAGTTCGAACATTAATGTTATATCCGAACAAAGTATACCTCTTACAAATTTATTAGTAAAACGAATAATATGAATAACATTAATGAATAAAAAGAATAAATAGGTGTTAATATGGAAATACGTGAATTGAAATTATTTTTAGAAGTGACTAACTATAATAGTTTTACAAAGGCTGCTGAACATTGCTACTTATCGCAATCATCATTGAGTAAAGCTATAAAAAAGTTAGAAGAAGAACTTCAATTGGAGTTGTTTGATAGGTCAACAAGACATATGCAACTGACTGAAGCAGGTAAAATTGTTTATAAACAGAGTCAAAAAGTGTTTAAGGTTATTGACGAATTAAACGTCCAATTAGATCAATTTCGAGAAGTCGCCACAGGAGAAATTAAACTGGGAATTCCACCACTGATTGGGACATTGTTTTTTTCTGAAATTGCTCGTAATTTTGAAGAACTGTACCCTGATGTATCTTTAATATTAATTGAACGTGGGGCTAAGGTGATTAATCAGCTTGTTGAAGAAGGTACGGTTGATTTAGGTATTGTGGTCTTACCAGAAGATGAATCTAAATTTAATATTACTCCATTTATACAAGATAACTTTGTGTTATTTGTACATGAGGAGCATAGACTTGCCCATAAAAAAAATATTAAATTAACAGAATTGGAAGATGAAAAGTTTATCATTTTCACTGAAGATTTCGCTTTGCATGATTTTATTATTCAAGCTTGTGAAACCGCTGGCTTTACGCCAAATATTGCACTCAAAAGTTCACAGTGGGATGTTATGATTGAAGTGGTGGCATCGAAATTGGGTATTACTCTCTTACCAAATTCAATTTTTTATAAGCAAACAAATAAGAATGTAAAAATCATACCGATTGAAGAACCTGACTTATTTTGGAATCTCGGAGTCATTACAAAAAAGAACTCACATAACTCTTTGGCATTAAGAGAGTTATTAAACTTATTGCCGACATTGAAATTTACAGCTCTCCAAAATTATAAAGAATGATACTTTTTTGTATAAGATTAGGGTTGTATGTGATATAACTTGTTAAATTTAACATCACTACGTTTAATATACCTATAGAAGATTGTCTCTTAAGGCTAAAACAGACGACACCGACGATAGTTTTGTATAGACTGATTCTTTAGAGTGAAATTCCCATCAATAGACGTTTTTCTTTACTAAATAGAGAAGGTCACAATTTACACTTCTTAATAAAAAAGACTACATAAAAGGACATTGACTCAGCGTATAAGAGCTGAACAATGTCCTTTTACTTATGCAGCCTGTTTTATCGTTTAACTTAGCAATTTTAAAGTTTCTAATATTGAATTTTGATATTATATAACTCTTCACTATTTATTAAAAAATCGATTCTACAAGAGGAAAGCTTCGCAAGTCTTTCGGCATCTATGAGAGAGGGTAAACTATTTCCCCGTTCCCTATTTGAAATCACTTGAGAAGATACCCCTAGTTTTTGACCCAAATCTCTTTGGGTAAATGAATTCTGTTTGCGTAACATCTTTATATTTTGACCAAGTAAATAATTATCCAAAATACTCAATGTGAAATCATAATATTTTATAGTTTGTTCAATCACATCTGCTGAAAATGCACCAAGAAAAAAGTCATTATCTTTCTTCAAAAGAGCTACTTGTAACTTGCTCATTGGTGTTAAGCGCTCATCTTCTTGTTCTTGTTTACTTACAGCTGGTTGATAATACTGAACTTCATAAGGTAAATGATTCGTACAAACACTGCTCTCTTATTTGCAAATTCTAGATCCGTATACATTTCAATTGTTTCTTTTTCTATAACATTACTAATCTTATCAATCTCTATTTCTTGTGTACTAAATGCTAACCACAATACACTTAATAGTACAATTCCTATACCGCCAGTTAGAATAAGTACCCACTTTTTAGTTAGTGCCAATATATCACAATTAAAAAAGCACCTAATCCCTTTTGTATCAATAGATTAAGTACATTTTAAACACTATAGTATTAGTATAGTTAATTGGTATTTTCGAAGAATGATATTCACTCATTATTTATTTAACTCATATCAAAAAATGCAAAAAATTGTATAGCATTACCCTTACAGTTTTCCATTCATATTCTTCCTCCAGTTCTGTTTTCATCTGCACTATATGTCGTTTCTACAACATGAATCACTTTTATCCCAAACTATGTTTAGCGACTGATTAAAAGCTTCTTAATGAACCCCCTAAGACTTCCCCTTTAGTTGAATAAAAAAACTGTTTGAATAGCTCCAAGATATTCAACTAAAGCCCCCCGTTTGTTAATAAGAACAGAGACGCTTATTAAACAATCGCGCCTAATTGCTTAATAAGCCCTTTGCCGAACAAAAATATGGTACCACTATCTGTTGACATCACAGCACATGTTAATATGACCGTACTTTCTGCATCTTGCATCCAATCAGTAAGCTGTGCAATTTTCTCCATACAATTATCCTTTCTACTTCTTTTTTCATTATGATCCAGGAAATAAAATGTAGTAGTTAAGCGCGATCTTTGACTTTTAAATCCGATAAATTTACTCTTGTTTTAGAAGGAGTGAATAACATGACAACTTATTTAACACCATTTACTTTTAATAACGGGGTCACAATTCGTAATCGTTACGTGATGGCGCCAATGACAACTTACTCAGCAAATGCTGATGATACAGTATCAGATGCGGAGATTACATATTACCGTGAGCGCTCATATGGCGTCGGTGCGGTGATTACAGCATGTGCTTACGTGATTCCTAATGGGAAAGGCTTCCCAGGTCAAATCTCTGCACATAGCGATGAATATATTCCGAGCTTAAAACGTATTGCTGATGCGATTCACGACGGTGGCGCAAAAGCAATTTTACAAATTTATCATGGTGGACGCCAAGCAGTACGTGAACTTGTGCCAAATGGCGATGTAGTAAGCGCAAGTGATTCCATTGCAGCAGATGGGGGTGTGACTCGTGCATTAACGGTAGAAGAAATTGAGGAAATAGTCGTTGCATTTGGTGAAACGACACGTCGCGCAATTGAAGCAGGATTTGATGGTGTGGAAATTCACGGTGCCAATACGTATTTATTACAACAATTCTTCTCAGGCTTTACAAATAAACGTACAGACCGTTACGGTGGCTCTGTTGAAAAACGTATGACATTCTTATTAGAAATTATCTATAGTGTAAACCGTGCAAAAGTGCAATATGCTGATGACCAATTTATCGTTGGTTATCGTTTTAGCCCAGAAGAGCCTGAAGAAGACGGTATCACTCTAGATGAAACGGTTCAACTTGTAGATCGATTAGCAGATGAAAAGCTCGATTACTTACACATTTCATTAGGTGATTTCCGTGCAGAAGCGCGTCGTTATAGTGGTGAAAAAGAAAACCGTATAAAAATTTTAAAACGCGTGATTGACGGTCGTGTACCGTTTATAGGCGTTGGTTCAATTTATTCACCAGAAGATGCGAAAGAAGCGATGGAAACAGGTGCTGATTTACTTGCACTTGGTCGAGAGCTATTAATTGAACCACACTGGGTAGAAAAAGTAGCGGCTGGTGAACCAGTTATTACTGAAATGGATATGAGTCGTGATAATGACATTCCAGAGCCGCTAATGAACATGATGAAACGTAATGTTGGTTGGGTGCCAGGCGTAAAATAATTATAAAAAAAGAACCGCTATGACGAACTGACCTAAATAAAATGAGACAACATAAAGAACAAACTATGTACGATTATCCGTTTCGTACTTGGTTTGATTATGATTGGATCAGGCATTTTTATGTTTGTCGCTGGTGGCTTCTCAACTGAACATGAAAACGAAACAGCTCGGCTTCCCTGCAAACTTCATTTTCTTAATAAATGTTGTATTAATGGTGAAGCATTTACTAGATTATCGCAATTTATTACAGGCAAAAACAGTAGCTTAATATTCAATATAGTTAGAGGTAAGAAAAGTTTGATGAATGAAAAGGGTAGAACTAGTATTATTTATTGATACTGTTCTATCTATTTTTTTATTTTTCATATCCAAGAGATTCTATAGAGTCTACTAAATAAATGTTTGATAAAAGTTGTTATTCAATAATCTGGCCTGATTTTTGAACACAAGTTAAACAACACTCTTCAACAAACCTGCTCTTTTAGTTGATTAAGAAAAAAGAGCTGTCTGAATAACTCAAAGACCTAATACTAAAGCACCCGTTAGTGAAATAAAGAAAAAAAGAGCTGCATTTACAACTCAATGATCTTCATGTAAAGCACCCTATAGTTGAACAAGATAAAGTGTGTTATTCATTATTTAGTTTTATCACTGGTTTTCCATCCTTATCCAATAGCGGGGTAATTCCACCTGCATATCCGCTCCAACTAAATAAATAGTGAATTCCTGTTTCTCTATCTACTATTATTCTGTTTCCATTAGCCACGCCATTTTCTGTAAAGATTTCTTCAAATCTCTTCTTTGAGCCTTTATTCTTCTCTGTTTCTTTATTAAACATTATTTCGCCCCCATATTACTGAAATTTCAAATAACCCCTTTTTATATTACGATCTTAGCAGGTAATTATTACAAAAGTAGTAAAAAGTCAACGATTTTCTTGGAAACAGCACATTGTATTAACCTGCCTCGATAGTTCAATAAGAGAAGAATCCTCATCCCCTAATCTTCACTATCAATTTCTGTACATTTCAATAACCGCTGATTTACCGTTCCACTCCAACACTGCTTCCATCTTTTCATTTTCCTTAATACTTACTTCACAACTAGCATCGTTAGAGGGAGGACCCGTACATTCACTATTACCTGAATGTACATTAATTCTTCATTGAAAATCTCTTCATTCACTCCAAATTCAAACCATGAACTCTTTATGTTATATCCAAATATTTTAGGTGCAGGTTCTTTTCTAATATATTCGATTGAATAGTCTGCCAACTCTCTTTCTTCACTAATCTCAGTTTCGTACATAACAATCCAATACTGGATGGGTAAGCGAAGAGACATTCTTAGCAGGTTATGGGGCTACACAAGCTGTACTTGGTCCATTATTTACTTTTGCAGCTTATCTTGGTACGGTTATGAATGGTTAGCAAGGAGGGTTAATAGCGACCATAGCAATTTTCTTACCTGCATTCCTGCTTATCTTAGGTACATTGCCTTTTTGGGATTCTTTACGTCATAATCCTTCATAAAAGGAGCATTAATGGTGGTTAATGCAGGCGTTGTTGGGATTTTAATAGCTGCACTTTTCCAACCTATTTGGAACAGTTCCATATTAACTCCAATTGATTTTTCTTTTGCAGCTAACATCGAAACCCTAATCCATATTCAAAAACCCGAATTAAAACTATTTTCAAATAGTCTTGATTCGGGTTTTTCTATTTTTGATTAATCCTTATCATTGCCCGCAACTAGCTTACCTTGATATATCACGGCTTTTCGATGTGATCGTCTTGCTACAGCTTCAGCAGAGCAGCTTGCTTCAACAAAGACAATATTCGCTTCGTCACCAATCTTAGGCCAAACCTGTTCTCCTTTTTGATTGAGCGGTGTCTTCCCCCCCGTAATAAAGCCCAATGTCTGAGATAGCTTTTGTTCAGTACCATTTCCATATAGCTCTGCAAATAATCCTGCTTTCTCTAAATTATCACCATTACCAAATGGAGACCAATGATCGTTAATGCTGTCAGTGCCTAAATAGACAGGAACTCCACTCTCATTCAGTTCTGGTAGTGGCATAATTATCTTGCCAAAAGGAACGGTAGAGGCAACTGAAATGCCAAGTTTGGCAAAGCGACATGAGATTTCCTTAAAATCAGTTGGAGACATGTCTGCAAGTGCAAAACAATGGCTCACTGTTACTCTATCTTTCCAGCCTGCTTCCTCTGTTAAGTCAGCAAGTTTTTGTAGCGTTTTTAAACCAGCTTCTTTACCGTCATGCAGATGAATATCAATACCTGCATTTGCTTCAACAGCAAGATCCATAATTGTATTTAACGAGCGCTCAATATCGCCATCAACCGAGCTAGGATCTACACCACCTACATGGGTTGCCCCACTTCTTAGCGCCTGTCTTATTTCTTCTACCATATTTGAACGTAATAATCCATGCTGGGGGAAAGCAACAATTTCATGTGAAAGCTTATTTTGATATGTTTCAAATGCTTCAACGGTTACTTCTAAATTTTTCAAACCAATAGATGGATCAATATTTGTATGTGCTCGTACATGTGTTGATCCGTAGTTTAGCACTGTTTCTAGCATATGGAGTGCTCTTCCTTTTGCAGTTGGCAATAGCTCAGGCAGTAGCTTTTCTTCTTCCTTAATTCGTTCAAAAATACTTGTAACAGGACGCACAGCGCGCCATGCCCCACCGAAGTAAGTTTTATCAATGTGAATATGCATTTCCTTAAAAGAAGGGAGCATTAACATACCCTTTGCATCGTAAGAGTCATAGTCGCCTTCTGGCAGTACATTGGTTATTTCAGCAATTTTTCCCGCTTCAATTCGAATATGTTGGATTTTCGTTTCCGTTCCAACAACCGTATTTTCATTATAAATATATCCATTTTCCAAACGAACATTTAACAACCAGTAATTTCTCATCGTGTTTCCTCTCCCTTCGTTGAAAGGCAACCTGCAACAATATTCCCTTTGAAAATAGTTGCATGTCTCTCTGATCTTCTTGCTACAGCCTCTGCGGAACAACTTGCTGAAACCAATACCATATTTGCATCCATACCAATAGCCGGCCACACTTGTTCGCCTTGCTCATTAAGTGGTGTCACACCATTTGTGATGAACTTAAGTGAAGTAGCAAGCTTTTGTTCAGTTACATAATTAAACCTTTGGGCAAATCGACCAAGTCGTTCAAGAATGTCCCCGTTTCCAAAAGGAGACCAAGAATCATATATGTTGTCACAACCAATTGCTACTTCGACTTGATTTTCATCCAGTGTAGGTAACGGAGGAACTCTATCTCCAAGAGGTACACTTGAAATGATTGCAACTTTGGCTTCTGCAAGCATGAGCATAATTTCCTTAGCTTCTTCCCCTACCATATCTGCAAGTGCAAAAGCATGACTTATCGCTACTCTTCCCTGCATTTGATATTCCACTGTCAGTCTTGCTACTTCTTTTATTGTTGTAAGACCCACTTCACCGCGGTCATGTAAATGAAGGTCAATGCCTGAATTCGTTAGATTCGCTAGATTAAATAATTCTTTCACGGACTTTTCCATATCTCCATCTACCGAGGCTGGATCTACTCCTCCTACTAGTGTCGCGCCTTTAGTCAATGCCTCCTTCACAATTTCTGAAGCATTTGTTCGAAGCAATCCATGTTGAGGAAAGGCAACAATTTCATGCGTTAATTTACCTTCATAACGAGCTATTGCCTTTTTGATCGTCTCTAAATAATTCAACCCAACCTCAGGATATAAATCCACATGTGTTCGAATATGTGTAACACCCGACTTCAACATCGTATCAATTAAAATGGAGGCGCGTTCTTCCATCGGCACTTCTAATTGTGGTAAACGTTCCTTTTCAATTTCAAATCGGTCAAATATCGAAGGGGCTGGAATATTAGCAGTCCACTTATCTCCAAGCAGAGTCTTATCTAGATGACAATGTTTTTCCACAAAAGAAGGGAGTGCCAGCAAGCCATTTGCATCTTGCTTTGGAACATCATCCTCTATTTTCGTACTTTGAGGGGTCATTTTCGTAATCTTGCCTTCCTCAATCAGAAGATGTACCAATTCTGTTTTCGTTGCTACAACATGTCCGTTTTCATAGTGAAATCCCGTTTCAAGCAATACATTCATTAACCATAGTTTTGAATCCATTTAAATTTCCCCTCTCTATATGAAGCAACACTTTTGCCTCTAGCGATTTATTTTACAAATATTTCGTCTTTATCGTATCATGAAGTTTAGTATACTAATAATATTCATTTTGTTAGTTTTACATATCTTTTTCATATATAGAAGAGAGGCTGGAAAAGTGGATATTCGCCAATTACGTTATTTTATTGCCATCGTTGAGGAAAAAACAATTTCTGCAGCTGCTACAAAGCTACACCTATCGCAACCTCCTTTGAGTCAGCAACTAAAAAACATGGAAAACCATTTGAATGTGCAGTTGTTTGAAAGACGAGGAAGAACGCTGGAGTTAACAGATGCAGGGCAAACGCTTTATAAACATGCATTGAAAATTACGAAGTATATGGAAGAATCTGAACGAGAGATTAGGGAAACAGCAAACGGGGAACACGGAACTTTAACTCTGGGCGTAAATACTTTATCAAATGAACATTTATCTACTACTATTCAACGTTATCATCAGCAGCATCCAAATATTACGTTTAAAATCCAACAAAATGATTCTGCGCAGCTATGCCAATTAGTCCGTGACCGAATACTTGAGCTAGCCATCATTCGTTTTCCTCTCGAATTGAATGACTTTTCAATCCTACATCTTAAAACGGAACCATTCTATTTCATTTGTTCTTCTAAAGAAATCTTACCTTCTTCTACTGTAACTTACGAGGACATACATCACTACCCGCTCATCATTCCAAGCACTGAAGGCCTTGGTTTACACTATATAATCATGGAGCAATTCTCAAATTATGGTCTTGCAACCCCTCGTCTTTCTGAGTGTTCAGACATTGCTCTATTACTAGAGCTAGTCGAAAGCGGATTCTACGCTTCTGTTGTACCAGAAACCGTCATTAGACAGCAAAAGGGCTACAATATTCAAGCTGTCAAAATCAGTAACGAAGCATTAAACAGCTCTTCTGGACTTATTTGGTTAAAGGATCATCTCTTATCGAAAACCTCACAGAATTTTATTAAGCTATTAAAAGAGGAATTAGAGAAGTAGCCATTTGATGTGATGTTAATAATTTGTTCGATTGACCGATAGCCAATACCGTTCAATCGAACGATTAAATTGTTCGTTCAATAAGCCTACTTATTATTCTTTTTATCAAAATAATAGGAAATTAAATATCCTACTGTCCAACCAATGAACATCATTGCAAGTAATTTAAAATTGAACTTCCCGCTAAAATGCTTCAATGATTAATAATCCCGTTATACTCATAATTGAAGCGTCCTAGTTTTTTATTTTCTTCAATTTTTCGCTCTATCTAATCCAAGATTGATGGCTTCTTTTAGAGTAATTTCCCCATCTGAAGCAATTCCTTCATGACCAATTAAATTTACAACATCTAAAAAAACAACTAACAAACAAGAGATTATTTTTAAGAACCTCAAAATTACCACCACCCTCTGATTAATGTGCCTATTTAAGATGGTGTAAATACTTCGTTATATGCCCTTTTAGAACCAATATACCTAACAATCTTCTGAAGCTAAACTGCTTCGTTAGTTCAATAAAAAAAGAGCTGCATAAGCAACTCAATGATCTTCAAGTAAAGCACCCGTTAGTTGAGCAGAACTAGATAAGATTATTAAACTAAGCTCATCGTTAGTTCAATAAAATTCCAACCAAAATAACTTTTGTCCTTTAATAAAAACCAATGAAAAAGAACGGATTCCACCGCTTGGAATCCGTTCTTCTTTAATTCATTATATTAACTCTAACCCGTGAACACTTCACAATGCGTTGAGATAAAAACACCCATAATGGATAATTTTCAACTGTGGGTTAATTCTTATGATTTTTAATATCATGAATAATCCATTGTACTGCCTCTTTTAAATTTGGACGCACTGCATTTGCTAATGGATCACTCTCACCAATAAAAACGGTTCTTGTACCTGCTTTTTCACCTGCCTGAATATCCGTATCAGTATCTCCAACCATATATGATTTTTCAAGATCAATTTTGTGTTTTTCTCCTAAATCAAAAATCATTTTGCTATTTGGTTTTCTACATTCACACCCAGCCTTTGGTTTATGCGGACAATAGGCAACCTCATGAATCGTTGCTCCCTTTTTCTCCAGTTCAGCCACCATATAGTCATGAATTTTATGTAACTGCTTTTCCTTCATATAACCTAACCCAATTCCACCTTGATTTGTTACGACAAACACATAATCAAAATACTCATTTAAACTTTTAATTGCTTCTTCTACACCAGGTAAAAAATAAAATTGATTCGGTTCGTTTACAAATTTCACACGATCAGTTAGTACTTCATTTATTACTCCATCTCGATCTAAAAAAACTGCTCTTTTCAATCTCATCACACCTTTAATTTTTAATATTACTTTTATTATGTTAAAAATTATCGGCTTTAAGCAGTTTTATTTCAGATGTCCACTAATTTCCATAATAAAATCCAAGTGCAACTAACTATGCAAATAGAAGACTTTAACATTTGTTATAGATATCCTTAAATAACATTCTATTAAATTAATTGCCCCTTCTAATACCTAATTAACCTTCACTCTACAAACCAACTGCTCCATCAATAAATTCATTCCTTATGCATTTCCCCTTCGGCAATAGAAGTACCATGTTAAGTTGGATGCAATACTCTTCAATTGATTGGTAACAAAACAGCAGTAAATCACCAGATGAGTATTTAGAAGATCAAGTTTGATAATTAGGCAGCTATTAAAGAATGAAATATCATAATGTAATTTAAAAAGCGTAATTCTTGTGGAGTAAAGCTTTTATTCTACAGCTACTACCCTAACTCAATAGTTGTATTTTAAAAATTGTTATTCCATTAAATGGCCCGATTGTTGAACAAAAGTTAAACAACGCTCTTCAACTAATCTGCCGGGTTAGTTGAATAAAAAAAGCCGCATAAGCAGAACAACGAACTTTCACTAAAGCACCTGTTAGTGGAATAAGGCTGCAAACAATTCAAGTAAAGATTTGGGTTGTCTAGTAACTGGTAACTAAAAATAAAATTATATCAAATGAGGAACCCCCTATTGTTAAAGTTAACTACGGGCAAAATCCTCCAACTATCGTGCCTTTAACCTTTGATGAGCAAGTAAGAGTGGATAAATTAATTAAAAGTCGCCTTTATAAACAACCCTTAGAGTGTTTATTGACTACACGGATGGATAAGGATATGTTTGATTGAGAAAAGTTCGTTGACATCTAACAGTTACTCATACATTAGGGGATAGCATCAAGAAAATGCGAATTTACAACGCTAAGGAAGTTTTCACCCATAAAAAAGGCCGATTTCCACTTCAAAGAATCGACTTTTTTAAATTTAGCTTGTTCAACTAAAGAGCCCTTTAATGTAAGGGGTTGCACCAATTATTCTATACGTTCAAAGTATGGATAAAAGGTGTTAGGATTAATGCCCATATGACTGTAAAGATGGCAGTCAGAATGTAGGATACACTGGAGGTTGTCCCCACTTTTTCCCCGATTTTAAACGCCTTTGCAGTCCCAAGTGCCTGTGCTCCCAAACCATACATCATGCCGATAGATAATGGATGCTTAATGGAAAAGTGCTTCATTATAGCTGGTCCTATGAAGACACCTACAAAGCATGTCAACATACTAAAAAGAACAGTTATGGCAGGAGTCCCTCCAATGGATTCAGACAAACTGACAGCAATTGGAATGGTGACAATGCGAGGAATAATACTGAGCATATAATCCTTTCCCATTGCAAGCAGGTAAGTACATAAAATGCCAGAAACAACAGCAATCAAGGAACCGGCTGCAAGGCTACATACAATCACGCGCCAATTTTTAGCCAGAAACGACCAGTTTCGATACAATGGAATGGCTAATGCAACGGTTACAACGTCTAACAATTTATTTAGTGGAAAAGTACCATTTGCATATTCTTTGTATGGTATATCCATTATCAAAAGGAGAACAATCAGCATAATAGGAGTGAGAATGATTGGTGAAAATAACAATCCTGGTTTTTTTCGATTAATCTTTTTCGCCAAAAAATAAAAAAGGACAGTAATAACTATATAAAAGATCTTGGTAACCATTTTCTTGCTTCACCGTCTTTTCTTTCTAAAATCCTATCGGAGATGACGCCTGTTGCTATCATCATAAGTGCTGTACCACTAACAACAATGAATAAAACACCTAGGCCTTCGATGCCAAATATCCATGAATATTCCATAAATCCAACGACTGCGGGTATGAAAAATAACATCATCTCGGAAATAATAAGCGTAGCCCCCGCTTGCACCCAATTTAATTTAATCAAGCCTAAATGAAGACCGAAGAATAATAAAATCATCCCGATAATACTTCCTGGAACAGGCACATGAAGAAGAGAGACAATATAGTCACCGGTCCAGGTAAATGCAATAATAATCCCAATTTGCAATAAAATTGTTAAGCCCTTTTTCAAGAGCAACACCTCCGAAATAGAACAATATGTAATATAGATCATTCTACTTGGAGATCCATGATTCGTAAAATATATAAAAGACATCAAAACTATTCCATGAAGTTATAGTGTTAGGTTTTTCCTTCCTGAAGATAAGTAATGAATTCCCGAACTGCATAGGAAAGATACTTATTCTTTTTATAAATCATTGCCAATTCCCAATCAACCTGAGGTGAAGTAATAGAAACAATAGTAACCTGATCCTTAAATCGGTTTGCTACCGACTTAGGAACAACAGATATCCCAAATTGTGCCGCTACCATCTCTCCAACAATATCCCATAAGGAACTTTTGTAGACTAAATTAGGTTCAAATCCCGATTGCAAACAAGCCTTCATTACCACATCATGCAGAACATATTCTTCGGTAAAAAGAATAAAGGCTTCCTCCTTTAATTCGGATAAAAGTACTGATTTTCTTTTCGACAGCCAATGATCCCTGTCAACAATGACAACTAGTACTTCTTTGAATAAGGGGATAAATCCAAACACTTCAGAGTCAACTGGTGATACGGTAATACCCACATCCACTTCCCCTTGTACTACTTTTCGTTCTAATTGTTTCCCGCTAAATTCGACCATTTGTATTTCAATTTGCGGATAACCCTTTTTAAAATCAGCCAGCACTTTCGGAAATAACATTACACCCAAAGTCGGCATTAAACCCATTTTAATGGTTCCCTTTTTTACATGAACGACTTCGTTTACAGAAGAATGGATATCCTCCATCATCTGCAAAATTTTCAATGCTTGGTCATAAACAATCTTGCCCGCATCTGTCAGCTCCACTTTTCTCTCCGAACGATCTAGCAAAGTCACTTGAAGCTCCACTTCCAGGCTTTTTATCATCTTACTAATGGAAGGCTGAGATACATGTAGGCTCTCAGATGCCTTCGTAAAATTCTTTTGTTTGGCTACTTCTACAAAATATTTAAGATGTTGAATATCCATTTTTAAACTCCCCCGGTACTATAATTATATTTCCTTCCCGTCACACAAAATGGTTCCATATTTTCATTTTGAACAACCTTCTAATTCATTATATTTTATTGTGTTCGATTCTACATAATTGGGAAGATAAGAATTAGATAAAATAAAAACTCATAATATAAGATAGGTCATAAGAAAAATAGAGAAGAAGAAAGATAAGACTAGAGTGGGGTAGCACCTCATCGCGATCAAGCTAAGAAAGCGGATAATTAATATAAATTACACTTTCTTCTTCAACTAAACTGCCCCGTTAGTTCAATAAAGAAAAAAAGAGCTGCATATGCAACTCAATGATCTTCAAGTAAAGCACCCGTTAGTTGAATAATTATTTACTTAAATTCATTTGCAAATGCACCATTTTCGTTATGCAACAAATATCTTTTATCATTAACTACATTATGGTAATCAATTTCTAAAAAATATGTTGCTTTACTTAGAACGTCATAAAAGAAAGGAACAAACTCCAAATCTTTAAAAACATAAACTTCTATTTGTTCATCATTATTTCTATATGCTTCAAATATACGATGGTTTCCATTGATACAATATGGTTTGTTGTTGGTTAAATATCGACTCTGAAGTACCATTACAGGATTTTTATGATTGGGTTTTATTCGGTTTGGGTCTTTATTTATGTTACCTTGGTCAACAGCTTCAATTATATTCGTTGGAGAAGTCTTTATGGGTTTAATGTTTTTTTCTTTTATAAATGTAGTAGCCCCATCTATGTCTAAGGTATACTCAAATACCCCAGTCGTGAACTCTGCATATAACGAGAATGTCTCCTGACCAATTGGATGTATCACTGGGTAAGTTTCATCTCCAAGAGTTTGGTTTAAAATATCAGTCCATTTTGAGGCAACTTCAGCCCCATAGCTGGATTCTTTCCGCATTACATGAATGCGTGAAATAAAGTGTTTAAAAGGTTTGAATTCCTGAGACTCTTTTTCGTATAATTCTATTTTACTTACCATTTAATACCCCCTTTGCTACTTTTATATCAAAAATCAAATTCACTTTTTTTAGATTTCTAATAATAACCACCGTTTATACACCCACTATTTTTTAAGACATTTTATTTACTTCTATGTAAAACAATTATTTTCCTTCTTCAATTAAACTGCCCCGTTAGTTCAATAAGAAAAAAAGCCGCCTATGCAACTCTGATCCCAAACTATTACACCAGTTAATTAAATAAGATGATTTTCGTTCTCTTTATACTTTTTGTTCATTTGTTCATTTGTACATTTTTCCAATATGTATTTGGTCCATTACTTTTTAAAGTTGCATTTTTCGGGACTTGTTTAATTATAAGGAGTAGATTAAGTATATCAACTGACGATGCCATTGCGTTTAGTATTATCAAGAACTTTAATGTCGTTGTTAATAGCCCAAATGCACTTAATATAAGTGGCAAAATTATTGAAATAATAATAAAAGGAGCAATTGTAATGAAGATATATCTTGATTTTGAAATCTCTTCTTCGGTTATCACAAAACCTCCGAACAGCGTAAATCCTACATATGTTTTTTCTGATTTAGTGAAATTCGGAATGAAAATCAAATGAAGTAATTCGTGAAGTATCAAAAGTGAAATTAACCCAAAAATACTACTCAAGTTAATTGTTATTGATATTGCATCCGGTGTTAGTCCAAAATCACTCAAGGAAATACTAGAAAAGATATTTATTACCCCAATAGAGATGATTGCTGCGACAATCATTAAAGGGGTAGATAACAAAATAGCACTTGTTAAATTTTTGGGTTCTTTCATTGGAGTCCAGCTATTTTTAATTAATTCCAAATGTAAACGTAGGTTACTTTTGGGTAATTTGCTTAGTATTTTCATTAAATTCACTCCATTTATACCTTAATTCAAGAAAATTCATAAACACCTAAATAATACCATTTTTCATTTTAAATGTATACCCTTGTTCAACTAACCTGCCCCTTTAGCTGCATAACAAAAAAGAAGCTGATCTCAGCATCTTTTAATTGAAGTATAGCCCCGTTTGTTTAAGTAGAATACTTCACAAACTTTCTTGTTGGATAAGAAAAAGCGACCTTCTTTGTTGAAGAATCGCACCCTGTACTTGAATTGTTATTTGTTTTTTTCTAAGCCATTAACTAATCTAAATATCCAATACAATAATATCCAAGGTAGAATAAATTTTGTAGCCTATTCTATTAAATTAGGTATCACATATGATGTGTTTATGCCGATAAAAGGAAATATTAACCAAAGTTCAAACAAAACTATAATACCAATAATTATATTTTTCATTTTAAATGCCCCTCTAAAACTATATTACCATAATGAACCGTCCTTTCTCTTCAACTAAACTGCCCCGTTAGTTTAAGTACATTTTTTCACAATCTTTATCGTGATTTACTTACATATCTAATTTTGCCAAGGTCAACACCTGAAATTGTGTTTGTAGTTTTGTTAATAACACGTTCAGTGTCATTTTAAAAAACAAAAAGCGTCTAAACCCTTGATATACATGAGTTTAGGCGCATTATCTTCAATTGAAAATATCAAGTTAATATTCTTCTTCGTGACCAACTTGGTCATAATGATATTAAAACGACTTCTCTTTATACAAATATGGCCAATACAAACAGTCAAAAAATATTAACTAATATGGATCAACGTCGCAAAAATGTTTACTTTTAATTATAAAATGAAATTTAAAAGACCATCTTGATAAATAACTTATCAAAATGGTTTTTTCCTGTTTCTAAAATATGAATTAGTTTTTGGTAACCTGCTAAAGAATCTTTTTCCTATTAACTACAACAACATTATTGAACTAACCTGCCTCGTTAGTTCAAAAAAATGCTTCACTCCTTATTGAAGTAAAGAACCCCGTTAGTTGAATAAGACAATCGAGTATATTTTTTAAAATAAAGGATTCTAAATAACATATGTAGAATATTTACATTAATACTAAGAAAAGGTGTGATAAAATGGTGAATCAGATTTGTGTTATAAGTATTTACGTGCCAAATTTAAACAAAGCAATTGACTTTTATACCAATACTTTAGGTTTTACATTAAACAAGCAGTATGGACCTAACATTGCATCACTTGTACACGGAGAGTTACCAATTATTTTAGAGGAGAACAATAATACAACCCTTAATCAAGATAATAAAATTACAGGAGTTGTATTAGGATTGAGAACTGAAGATATTTATGAAACGGTTAAATTCTTGAAAGATAAAGAAGTTGAATTTATTGTAGATGAACCAACTAATTGTCCTCCAGGAAAATATATTAGTTTCAGAGACCCCTTCGGAAATATTTTAGAATATCTCCAATTTGAAAATCTGTAAAAAGTATTAAAAGTTCAACATAATTGTTGAACTTTTTTTAATCTCCTTTTATAACTAATCTGCCCCGTTAGTTCAATAAAGAAAAAAAGTTGCATATGCAACTCAATGATTTTCAAGTAAAGCTCTCGTTAGTTTAAGTACATTCTTTCACAACCTTACAAATAAAATTCCACCCCAACAACCAATAAACACGGCTCGGCATAATTAATTTTTAACTAATCTACTTCTTTAATACATTTAAACCAATATAAAGGGCATTAGAATTACTTAATCAAGAGATATTATCTTTTAAAAATTTTAAGACGAAATCATCAGTATCATTGGATAAGTTACCAAGCCAAATTAAGTGTCCCCAAGTATCCAATAGACATAGTTTTGAATGTAGTATGTTTTCGTGAGCTAACTTGGCGTGCTCTATAGCAACCGAACTATCAAAATTACTATGCATAATTAAGGTAGGGCACTTTATAGTTTTTAAATCTTTAACGGTTAGTTCCTTTGTTTGTGATAAATCAATTATAAATCCATGACCTGAGCGTTGACGATTATTCATTTGAGCAGTTAATGCAATGTCATTTTCATTAATTTTGTCTTTTGCATCTTTGTATTTTAGAGTGCTAAAAGAAGAAAACATTTGTTTGAAGGTGAAGTGAGGGAAACGATTACTCATCGCTGAAATCATACCCCAAGTATACTTTTCAGTTTTAGAATTGAATAAGAATGACGCTGCCTTGTATGTTCGATCCTTTGGCTTGAGCCATTCTTTAGTAACTGCAGATTGCAAAGTAAGGGAACGTGTAAGGTAGGGAAATTTTTTGGCGAAAATAATCCCTGTTGGTCCACCAGCTGATATAGCCAATACGTGAACTTTTTCAATATTTAAATGCTGTAATAGCTTTGCGTAGTAGTCACAAGCTTTAGAAAGGGTATCTCCTATTTCTTTAGATGTTTTTCCGTACCCTGCTCTTGAAGGTGTGATAATTGAGAAGCCGTTCTCTAATAATGCTTTATATCCAAAATCTTCTTGACAGTTCGAATGTCCACCATGAAAAACGATTACTGGTTCTCCTATCCCTACAATCGAATATTCAATAGAAAAGTTATTAATCGCATATTCACCGTATGTTTTCCTCAATATAATTAGCCCCCTACCCATTTTTTATATTCTCTAATTTAATTATATAAGGGCATGTAATTTCTAATAAAGCTGTTATTCCAGTGTTGTGATAGCACATCACATTTAAAAAATATTGAAATCCCATTCTCTAGATATTTGCTTTAACAGCATAACACCTGCAACACTATTACCAAATTCGTCAATGGCAGGACCATAAATCCCTATTCCACAGCCATCCATAAATGGGGAATCATCAGTTCTACCTCGCGGAGGAATTGCTGCCAATATACCTCCCGATACTCCACTTTTTGCAGGAATACCCACAGATGCAGCAAATTTACCTGAAGAATTGTACATACCACATGTCACCATTAACGCTTTTGTTAACCTAGCTACTTCCCTAGAGAAGATTTGCTCCTTACGGATAGGATGATATCCGTCATTTGCAAGGACTAAGCCAATCATGGCTACATCTTCTGTAGTTACTTCAATTGAACATTGCTTTAAGTATACCTCTATAGCTTCTTCTACAGAACAGTCTAAGAACCCCATCTCTTTTAGATAATAAGCTAAAGCACGATTTCGATGAGCCGTTTGCCACTCAGAGTAAAACACTTCTTCATTAATTATTGGATGTCTTCCTACGATTCTTTCTATTAACAGGCATATAGATTCCACTTTTTCGACAGGATTTCTTCCACCTAATAATGATGCAACAGTTATTGCTCCAGCATTTATCATCGGATTGAAAGGCCTTCCAGGTTTATGAACTTCTAGACGAATAATCGAGTTAAAAGCATCCCCGGTTGGTTCGACGTCCACCTTTTCTAACACATAAGAAATACCATAATCTATACATGCAGCTATAAAGCCAATTACCTTCGATATACTTTGTAAGGTAAAAGCGGTATCAAAATCACCTGTCTTTACCATCGTACCATCTGAACCAATGATACAAATACCTAACTGTGAAGGATTTGCTCTTTCTAAAGCTGGTATGTAGTTAGCACATTTCCCTAAGTTCGCATAAGGTCTGCTATCTTGTACCCATGCTTGTATTTTGTGGAAATGTTCATGGTTATCAAATCTAATTTGTGTACCTTGCTGTACAACTTCCATATCTTTTCTTCCTTTCTGTATCTAGTGCACAATATTGGCTTAAATGGCCTAGTAACTACATACATATATATCACAAAAAAAACAAGAAATCTAACTACATTTACTTTATAAAGGGAAGGTATAAATTCGACTTATCCAAATAGTAGTTGAAGACAATAGAATGCTTCTTTTTCATATAATAATGGGGCTAATTTATTCTCCAGTTTTTCACTATTTAAAGCTATTGTTCAACCTCTAAATAATATTCTTATTGAATTAACCTGCCCCGTTAGTTTAATAAAAAAAGAGCTGTCTAAACAGCTCAAAGTTTTTCTACTAAAGCACCCGTTAGCTTAATAAACATCTGTTAGTCTTCATCCAAAAAAGTTGCAGTCGATAAATTTAATAGTGGTACTACTATTGTTGCTAAACCTAAACCGACTCCACAATTTACAATATAAAACATTTTTTCATTATATTACAATTTTATTGATAACACTTTCCAAACGTGATATTTTTATATAAAGGAGGTAATTATATGAGATATTTATTTGGATTCATTTTTTTATTAATAGGTATTTGGCAGCTAATAATAACCTGGCGAACATTCACAGGTCTTAAGAAAGACGGAGATAAAAGTACTTCTCCTTTTATTATGCTAGGCCTGTGGAATAGTTTAGTATTTGCCATAATTTTTATTGCTGTTTCACTCGGAAGTTTCTTCATCAATTTTTAAATATTTCTATTTAAAATTTATTTGGTTTGTTCATTACTTTACAAAGAACGTGATAATTGATAAGCCAATCTCGTTTTTGAGTCGTCTTAAGCAGTATATTAAGTATCGAACAAATACACATACAAACTAAAAATCCAAACAAAGCATAAATGAGTGATTCCATAAAATACCTCCCAACTTCTATTATGTAATATTTTACTATAAATTCTTATTCAACTAACCTGCCCCGTTAGTTCAATAAAGAAAAAAGAGCTGCATATGCAACTCAATGATCTTAAAGTAAAGCACCCCGTTAGTTGAATAAGGATCCGTATTATCCAATCACAAATCGGAAAGCTTTTCTCCTGTTAATATTCCAAATAAATCAGTAGAATCTTCCTCGTTTAGTTGAACATGATCAACAAGTCTTCCAACTTCTATTTTATCTTTATTTGGACTTAGCCAAATTTCATATAATATTGTTTTTGCTGACATTTTGTCACTTTTAAATTGAAACGCAAAATTATAATCAGCAGGACGTTCCATATCTACTTCGCCGTTTTTCCAATCATCCCTATTTGATACAATATCTCTCACCTTTTGAACTTGTTTATTATTAGAAATTTTTTTGAAGTCTTCATATTTATTTTCATCACCAATACGTTTTTGAACTTCTATATATTTTTCTGTGTCTACTTTTCCATTAGAACACCCTGAAATAACAAATAAAATCATTACCAATGACACAAATAAGGTCTTTCTAAATTTCATATGAACTCCCCTTTGGTGTTGATACGTGAGATGATTCTTCGACACTTGAGGTAACAAATTTCTTGTTCAACTATACCGCCTCTTTAGTTGCGTAAGAAAAAAGAACTGTCTAAACAGTACAACAATCTACCACTATAGCACCCGTTCGTATTATTAGGTCAACCAGAGAAATCTGGTTGACTATTTTTTATTCAATTTATAGATTGATAGTAGCCGGGGTAGAACGGAAGCCCCCGTGGGACTTGATCCCGACAACTAAACAGTTCGCCCTCTACTTGTTAACACATGATTAGGCTGGTTGGGACATTACGATCTCGTATAACAAGCGAAGATATGAATAACAAGTTAGATAGAGGTTACCGGTCAACGCACAATATGAGGAGGAGATAATCAATGAATCCAGTAGTCGGTCTGGATGTCGCAAAAGGTGAAAGTCAGGTTCAAATGTTCTTGGATAAAAAACTACCCTATAAAAACAGTGTGAAGATTGAACATACGCTGGAAGGACTTGAAGAGTTACACTCTTATTTACTAGATTTAGAACGTCAAACAGGATTAAAACCACCGGTTGTTTTGGAATCACCTGGTCATTATCATGCCCAGTTGTACAGTTTTTAGAGGCAAGAGAGTACATTGTCATAATTGTAAATTCACTGGTTTCTTATCGAGCAAAAAGCTCTAACTTACGAAAAACTAAAACAGATGCCATTGATGCCTATCACTTAGGTGAACTGTATTACAAAGAGGATTTAGAGCCTCAAAAAAAGTGTGGTATTCAACTTTTAAACCTTCGGCATCTAACAAGGCAACACGAGAACATGACGGGGATTATGGTTCAAACAAAGCTGCAATTTCAAGCTGTATTAGATCAAGTATTCCCTGAGTATAAAGGAGTTTTTGGCGATTTATATGCGGAGATTTCATTAAGGACTTTACAGTCCTTCCCTACATCTGAATCAGTACTAGATATAGGTGTAGAAGAGATTGCACAATTTATTAATAAGCATTGTAAGGCGCGATCGTCGAATTGGGCATACGAAAGAGCTGAGCGATTAATTGCAGCGGCAGAACGAAACCCATTTCAGTCAACACTTTATCAAAGCCTTCTGGTTAGTCTGAATATGTATATTGATTTACTTCAAGCGTACCGCCAACAACTTTCTACGTTAGAGCGTGAGATTAATCAGTTGGCGGCACAACTCGAAGAATATGAATTAATCCAGTCACTTCCTGGTGTAGGTGAAAAGATCGCAGCTACGATACTTTCAGAAATTGGGGAAATTGACCGGTTTAATCATCCAAAAAAGTTAGTAGCCTTTGCCGGACTAGATCCCAGTGTGTTTGAATCAGGTCGCTTTAAAGGCACGAAAAATCACATTACCAAACGCGGCTCAGCTAGACTTCGCCACATGCTTTATACAGCCGTTCGTTGTTCAATTCGAGATAGTCGCAAAAAGAAAACAACAGATGAAACCATTGCACGAAATAAACGATTACGAGCCTTCTACGATTTAAAACTCGAAGAAGGCAAGCCGTATAAAGTAGCTATTATTGCTTGCGCTAATAAGCTTTTACACTGGATTTATGCGATTTTAAAGACAAAAACACCGTTCCAAGAAACTATATAAAAACAGCATTTTCAAACAAAACAAAAACCTTCCAAATCAAATTCGGAGGGTTATTTGTGTAGAACATTTTTAGTATAACATGAAGTGTTTTTCGATTTAAAATGATTTACTTGACATTTTATTAGCTGGTTTAGTTGAAGAACTAATTTTACGCATAACTCCCTTATAATTGTTGTATGGTACTATATTATTCCGCATGTTCTTTCATTAATTTATCAAGTGCTTTACCATAAGCATCTTTGTTTTCCTTACTTAACTCATAAAGTGCAATTTTCCAATTTTCTCCATCTACACCTGATAAATGTGGAGTACTTTTTAGTACAGCTTCTTGCATATTCGGTTTATCCTCTTTACTAGTGTCTTTAATAAGCTTTGTTGCTTTTCTTGCATCTGTTATCCCTACTTGTATGTCTTTGTGAATGTCTTTGTATTTATCAGGAACTTTTATATATTCCATATTGTCTAAAATCTTATCCATCTTGTTTGCTGTTTTTAAAATATCTTTTTCTTTTTCTTTGTCTTCCATAGCTTTCATCGAGTTTACTATGAATAAATCCTTCATGTATTGAAACTCTACTAATTGTTCACAAATATAATAGGGATACTGTTTCTGTGATATTACTGTTTTCATTGTTGATTTGCTTAACTGCTCAGTCTTAGGAGTAGACTCTTTATTTTCTACCGCACAACCTACTAATAATAGAATAGGTATTGCTAATGATACGAGTTTCGTTGCTTTCATTATATATCCTCCTTTTAGAAAGCATTGTAATTAATTAACATATTGTACCATAACGTAAATTATAAATAATAGATATATAAAATTCCTATCATTTGAAAGAAGTGATTTGTCATAAATATAGGTGTATATTCCATACATGTCAGGTTTACATAACGCATCATTATCGGAAGCAAGAAAAATTTCTTTAATGAATGGAAAGTTCCTTCTTCAACTAAACTGCCCGTTAGTTTAAGTGCATTTTTTCACAATCTTTATCGTGATTTACTTACATACCTAATTTTGCTAAGGTCAACACCTAAAATTGTGATTGTAGTTTTGTTAATAACACGTTCAGTGTCATTACAAATAAACAAAAAGCATCTAAACCCTTGATATACATGAGTTTAGGCGCATTATCTTCAATTGCAAATATCAAGTTAATATACTGCTTCGTGACCAACTTGGTCATAATGATATTAAAACGACTTCTCTATATACAAATATGGCCAATACAGACAGTCAAAAAATATTAACTAATATGGATCAACGTCGTAAAAACGTTGACTTTTAATTATATAATGAAAATTAAAAAACCATCTTGATAAATATATTAAAAGGCAGAAATCCCACTCGATTTCTGCCTTCATTTTTATGGTATTACTTTATAGGTACTATGATGGGTTCAATTTTATATGGTTCTTTAATGAGTTCTAGTGCACCTTCACTGTCCTTCATTTTGTAAATACCTACTACAGGAGTAATCATTATCGAAGTTGCTTTTTCATCAAAACGATTTGTAGTAATGCGTGCATGACTTACACTTAGGTCATTGAAATCTGTACTATGTCCTGTACCTCTATACTGAACAATATTATACTCATTTCCTAAATTATCGGATACCTTGTACTCAATTAATACGCCACGCCACGCTTCTTCCTCTTTAGTTATAAATGCCATATCTACTAATTCTGAAATTTTAAGTGTTGTAGATATAGGTGTTTCTGTTAATTCTCTAATGATTACTTCTGTACCTTCAGCTTCCGTTTTTATACTACCTTTTTCAAATACTTTAGTTTCACTTGCAAGCTTTTCTAAAGTGAATTCAAATGACCAGTCTCCTGTTATTTCATTATTTACATTATTTAAATCAACAATCTTATTGCCTTGGAAAGTAATTTGTACTTTCTCTGGCTTTGGTCCTTTAATGAGTTCGTAAATATATAATACAGCATACTCTTTGTCATTTATTTTTTTGACAATATAATGATTATCGAATCCACTATGTTCATATCTATTTTCAAATTCATCAGCAGTTATTTCACCCTCTAAGATAGGCCTTTCCCCTAATCTTTTTTCACTCTTTATTGTGTAAGCTATCGTAATATTTTCTCCGTCGTAAACAGCATCTGTTACAGTTACTTCAACATCATTACTTTCTTGAGTCGTTCCAATACTAGTAGAATATTCATCATGCTTTTCGAAAACATACTTCTCGTCATCAACGAATAACCCGAATATATTCCCGACAACCGGTATGTTTGCAGCAAAAGTAGGGAATGCGTAGCCGATTGAAATACTTGACGTAACTAAAAATGCAGCTGCAGCCACAAAATTTCTTGTTAAATGCTTTTTCTTTTTTACTTTCATAACATTTCTTTTAATTCTCTCTTTTTCAAGAGTACTCACTTCCATCGGATCCATATTCATGTCAATTTTTAAGTGATTAAATTGTTTATATAACTTTTTCATGTCACACTTCCCCCCAAACGAATCTGTTGTAACCGTTTTTTTCCACGATACAATCGGTTATCAATAGCAGCCTTTGTCAAACCGTGATGCTCAGCAATTTCCTCATTTTTCATATTTAAAAAGTATTTCATCGTAAAAATATTACGGTCTAATTGGTCTAATTGGCTCATCATTTTTAATAATTCTTCTGTAGAGGTCTTTATCAAAAATTCTTCTTCAGCTGATTTTACCGCCTCACTTTTTTCGTCTATTTCATAAAAAAATGGTGCTTTAGATAACTTCCTTTGCTTACTAATTGCTTTAAATTTTGCTATTGTGCAAATCCATTTTCTAAAATCCTCTTTATCTCCCTCAAATTGCTTAGCATTTTCGAAAGCTCCTAAAAATGTATCACTTATACATTCTTCTATCATTTGAGGATCATTGTAAGATTTTAAAGCATTATATATAACTGCTTTTACGATACCGACATACTCGTCGATTACATATTGAAGTGCTTCTTCTCGCTTTTTCTTAAGATACTTTATAAAGTTTTCATTAGTTATCATCATACAAACACCCTTTCTTAAACCATAAGAGCCCCTATACTTAAAACATCGCTCAAAATTAAATTAATTCTCATAATTATTAAAAACCTTATGAAATATTTTCTAAAAAAATAGTACGCCATATCAAACATACTAGATTCTATTTATTAATAAGTTTCTTTTCATTAATTCAATCTTATTACAAAAGTGGTAGGTATAAATAAAAACAGACCAAATCTTAATTGATTTAACCTGTTATAGTTTATCGTTTATTCTTTAAGGTCTTCACATAAAAATTCCATAATAAAAAGCAGGAAATCCTTTCGAGATTTCACCACTTTTTTATGTTATTTCAAAATTTGAATTTCTAAAGAAAACCTCTCAGCATTTTATATTGTACGTTCCTACGTTAAGTCGCCGCCGCTGAGGAAGCAGCTTTATGATCAGCCTTCAAACAATCAATTGCGACCGAGCGCAATAATTTCACCACATTATGTCAAAAAACCTTCTAACAAAAGAAATTTGAATACATTGCTAGTCTATTCACCATATAAAAAACTCTCTTGCTTGTAACATGGAAATACAGCCTATTCTAGACAGCTTTATCTTAAATAGGCTTATTGTTTTTTTACAGAGAAATCGCACTTACTTATGATACGGTTCACCGAAACTAATATTAAACTGTATTACTTCTTTTTCTTCGTCCATCTATTTCTATTGTTAAATGATATAACAAACACCTTATTGAACTAACCTGCTCCATTAGTTTAAGTACATTTTTTCACAATCTTTATCGTGATTTACTTACATATCTAATTTTGCTAAGGTCAACACCTGAAATTGTGATTGTAGTTTTGTTAATAACACTTTCTCTATCTATTATAAAGTTCAGTTTTTGAAAATAAAGAAAGGTTAGGTGGAATTTCATCATTCCTTCCCTCTTACTGAGAAAATAATAATATTACAAATAAAAATCCAGGTGTACCTAAGTCTTTTTAATAAACCAATCCCTACTATTTTGCTATAATATAGGCAACAAGAGAATTGGAGTGATTTCATTCATGACAAAATTATTTGAAAATTATAAAATAGGGAATTTAACGCTAAAAAATCGCATTGTTATGTCTCCTATGTGTATGTATGAATGTCATAATAAGGACGGTCTTGTTCAAGACTTCCATAAAATTCACTATGCAACAAGAGCGGTTGGTCAAGTCGGATTGATCATTGTAGAAGCAACTGCTGTTCAGCCAGAAGGTCGTATTTCACCTCAAGATCTTGGCATTTGGAGTGACGAGCATACTGCTGGTCTTACTGAACTGAATCGATTAATGCATGGTGCAGGTTCCAAAACAGGTATCCAATTAGCACATGCAGGACGTAAAGCTGAGCTTGAAAGCGATATTTACTCACCTTCTGCTATTGCCTTTAGTGAAAATTACAAAACACCGATTGAAATGACAACCAATGATATAAAAAATACGGTAGATGCATTCAAAAAAGCCGCAATCCGATCAAAAGAAGCTGGCTTTGATGTAATTGAACTGCATAGTGCACATGGTTATTTAATCAATGAATTTTTATCCCCACTGTCAAATAAACGTACAGATGAATACGGGGGCTCAGTAGAAAACCGCTATCGTTTTTTACGTGAAGTAATTGATGCAGTGAAAGAAGTATTTGACGGTCCTCTATTTGTCCGAATCTCTGCGAAAGATTATGCAGAAGGTGGAATGGAACCTGTCGATTATATTACGATGACAAAATGGATGAAAGAGCAAGGTGTCGATTTAGTGGATGTTAGTTCTGGCGCAGTTGTGCATGCAAGAATTCCAGTATTCCCAGGATATCAAGTACCATTTGCTGAGATGATCAAGCATGAAACACCAATTCCAACAGGAGCAGTTGGTCTCATTACTTCCCCAGTACAGGCTGAAGAAATTCTACAAAATAACAGAGCAGACCTAGTCTTCATGGCTAGAGAATTACTTCGTAATCCATATTGGGCTTACCAAGCTGCAAAAGAATTGGGCGTAGATATTGAAGCTATAAACGATTCATATAAACGTGGTTGGAAATAAGGTCTAACTTGAAAATAAATAAACCTACATGATGATTGAGTGAAACTACTCTAATCATCATGTAGGTTTTTTTTATATAGCTTCTACATTTTCGATCTATTCCAATCTCTTACTTTACATGAAATGTTGTATGGCTATGTCCTTCTCGTGATTTCGTGACTTCTAAAATAGCTGGCATTGCTGCTTTTAGTTCTGCAACATGGGAGATAACACCAATCATACGACCGGACTTCTGAAGATCAATCAGTGTATCGATTGCTTTAGTCAAAGATTCCTCATCTAACGTACCGAAACCTTCGTCTATGAACATCGTATCAATTCTGATATTCCCTTGGAAACTTTGAATCACGTCTGACATACCAAGTGCTAAACATAATGAGGCATTGAACTTTTCTCCACCGGATAACGTTTTGACATCACGAGTTTGCCCCGTGTATGCGTCATAGACATCTAAACCTAATCCACTTTGCTTCCCTCTTGCTTCTTGACGATCACTACGAATCAAATTGAATTGCCCGTTCGATAGTGGTTTAAGACGTTCATTTGCAGCATGAATAATTTGCTCCAAATACTCGATTTGAACAAAACGCTCAAATGAGATTTTCATATGATTTTGACCTCGTAGTAAATCATAAAGGCCAATAATTCGGCCACAAGAGGCTTCAAGTTCAGCTATATTTTTGGTTACTTCCGATAAATCAATAATCAGTTGGTGTGTATTCTGACGATATTTTTTTGAATTATTCCATTGTTCGAATGCCATTTCATAGGCTTGTTTCAACTGATTTACTGCCTCAGTTAATAAAGTAAGATCCACTAATTCTTTACCTGCAACTTGTTCTTTTTCTTCATCAATTTGTGTCGATAATGCATGTATTGTGTTTTTATATTGCTGACATTCTTCTTTTAGTTTTTGACACTGTGACCCATCTCTTCTAGCTGCTAAGTAATCTTTTCCTTTTTCAAAGCCTGCATTCTCAACAGCTTTTTTAAAGTCTTCTTGCGCTTGTTCAAGCAATTTACGAGATTCCGCTAAATCCGTTATCGCATGTTGTAAATTCGCTTGTGCTGTTGTATTTTGTTCGTTAGCTTGTTGCATACGCTTTTGAACAAGTGTCCATCTTTCCTCTAATTGAGTTCTTTGTTGTATAGCTTCGTTCGTTAACTGATATAGATGATCTAACGACGTAATGTCTTGAGGAATGGATTTACGTTTTTCATCATATATTGCCGTTGCATTATTCAGTGCCTGCAGTTGAGTTTGATAAGTCTTTTCCAGTTGTTGAAGTTGTAGCTGGAATTCATCTACAGCTTGTTTTTGAGATTTCGTTTTCTCTTTTAGTTGGTTCCAAAGCTCTTTTTCTTTCTTTAATTGCTGAACATTAGCGAATAAGTCTTGATATTGATTAGTTAATGTTGGCCCTTCTTCCACTGTAACGCTAAGTTCTTTAAGGTTTTGCTCTAGTGCATTAAATGCTTGCATTTCAGCCTGCAGTTGTCCATTAGTCACGAAGTATTGTTGTTCTAAATTTGATGCATATTTGCGAATTAGCTCTAATTGTTGCTCATCAATGACTTCCACTGTTTCTTCATGCTTAGCCACATGTTCCGTGCTGCCACATACCGGACACGGTGCACCGTCTACTAACTGTGATGCAAGAATACTCGCTTGGCTTGCAACCCATTTATCTTGTTCAGCCTTCGCTTTTTGCTGCGCTTCTATATATATTTTTTCTTTTGAATTGACTTGACCTTGTAATTCCTGCACCTTTTTTTGTTGTGTAGACCATTGGTGAAAAGCTGATGCTCGGTCTTTTAATTGAGCTAATTGATCAATTTTGTCATCTAGAGGTTGTATTGTCTCTTCTAAAGTTGCTGATTGTTCTTCTAATGCTTGGAGTGCGAGCATTCGCTCTTTATGTTGTTGACTTTGTGCAGTAAAGACTGCTTGCAATTGCTGAACCTCTTGCTGTAATTGATTTTTTATTTGATTTTGCTTTTCTAAATCTTTAAATATAGGTTCTAAAGATTGTAAATGCATGACCCTTTTTAAACTGTCGTTACGCTCAGTTTCTTTTTGTTGTTGGACTACAAATTGAGCAGTTACTTCTTCTAATTGAAGTTTCATTTTTTGTTCTGATTTTTTGGCTTCTTCAGATGTAGCTTCTTTTTGTAAAACCTTCTGCTTCGCTACACGGTAATATTGCTCTATTGGAATAATGTGACTAGCTTTTTCAGCAGCAGCTAACTCACGTTCTTTTTCTAGGAACAGAGGCTCTTGCTGTCTTAAAGAAAGAAGTTTTTGCTCCTTTTCTTTAAATGCCTCTATTTTTTGATTTAAAGTAACTGCTTCAAATTGTTGACGTTGCTTGTCTTCAAGTTGTTTGCCGACCGCTTTATAATTAGCTTCATCTTCCGTAATTTGCTTATCATAGTAGTCGACTTCAATTTTTAAAGCATCTACTAGTTGATACATATTAAATTGGTTTGTTTCTAGTAAATCAAAAAGAGCAGATTCTCTTTTAGGAAGCGTGCTTGCAATTTTACTTGTGTGTAAGTTACGGACTGCTATAGCCTGCTGTAATTGTTTGTCAGCTTCTTCTTTTTTCACTTTAAGTTGATCTGCAATATGTCGATAAGATTCGGTCTTGAAGATTTTACGTAATATCGCTTCTTTGTTTTCTGTTTCAGAAGTTAATAATTTACGAAACTCCCCTTGAGGCAACATGACAATTTGTTTAAATTGATCCTTTGATAATCCGATAATATCTTCAATTTTTTTATTAATTTCTCCAACTTTTTGTGATTCAACGACTGGTTTTTCTCCTGTAGGTAGAATCTCAACAAGTTCAAATGTTTCACCTGTTGCAGTTTTATTGCCATTTTTTCTATGAGCTAATTGACGAAGTACACGATATTGACGATTATGAATTTCAAAAATGAGTTCAGCAGATGTGTGAGTATCATCGTCAGCAAAATCACTGCGAATTTCTTTTATATCTGCACGATCCTCACCACTCGCACTACCGTACAACGCAAAACTAATACCATCGAAAATAGTTGTTTTGCCAGCTCCCGTAGCACCAGAAATAACAAATAAGCGATGGTCGCCTAATTCACGAAAATCAATTGTTTCTGTCTTTTTATATGGCCCAAATGCGGTCATTTTCAGTTGAATTGGCTTCATTTCACATCGCTCCCTACTTCACGTTCTTTCGCTAATCCTTCTTGTAACACTTCTTGGAATAGCTGTTTTGTTGCATCTTCTACTTCTGCCCCTACTATTTCCTTGTAAAACGCTTCAAAGAGCGTTAAATCGTCCATCTTTTGACGAGATGTCGTTAGTTGCTCAGTGCCGTCTATTTTTTGATGAATCATTTTACGCTCCACATGCATGGCATTCGGAAAGACTGTACGAATTTTCTCCATGGGTGAAATAATTGGTGTATCATCAAGTAATTTAACGTAAATATAATCTTCACTTACTTCTGATTTAAGTAAATTATCAATTGTATCCTCAACAGTTCGCATATCTCTCCGCGGTTGCAATAATTTCTTCTCGATTGTTACTTGTCCATCTTCTGCTAAATCCACGATTAAATAGCCCTTTTTATGATACTCTTCAGAAATCGAATACTTTAAAGGTGAGCCTGCATAGCGAATTGTTTCATTTAATACGAAATGCGCTTGGTGTAAATGTCCAAGAGCTGTGTAATGAAATGGTTCAAATAGCGCTGCATCTATACATTCTGTACCACCGATCGCTAACGGTCTCTCAGATTCACTTGTATTCTCCTCTTCTTGACCGTGGGAAGTTACAAATGCATGTCCAACAAAAATATGTCTTTTCTCTGGATCCATCTTCTTTTTCAATTCATCTGTTATACGTTTCATTGCAGATTGGTGTGTTTTAATGGAATCATCATCAAACACATATCTAACTTGAGAAGGGTCCGCATATGGTATTAGGTGAAAATGTACCTCTCCAAACTCGTCATTTAGAACGACTGGTGATAGCTTGTCTTCAAGATTTCCTACTATATGTAAACCGCTTTCCTTCATTAACTGACTACCGAAATGTAAACGACCTGGACTGTCATGATTTCCTGCAATGCTAATGAGTGGTATATGTCTTTTTAACACAATCTCTGCGAAAATATCATCTAATAATCGAACGGCTTCTGTCGGAGGTACAGCTCTGTCGTATAAATCACCGGCAACAATAATGACATCTGGCTTCTCTTGGTCTATATCAGCCAAAAATTGTTGTAAAATATAAGCTTGATCCTCAGTCATATATACCCCTTGTACAAGCTTCCCTAAATGCCAATCAGCTGTGTGAAATATTTTCATGAAAATTCCTCCTTTTAAATCATATTATCTATTTTAACATTCAATTGATGTAGTTGTGATTGAAAAATAGCACACAGAATACACTGTAAATACATTTTATCACAAACACACTCAAAAGAACGAATGTTCCTATTTTAACGAATTCAATACTTTTCAATTAGAAAATTTTCTAAGAGATTATAGGCATTTTGGTGATACTGAATTTTAGAGTTTTTTGGAGGGAAAACCATGATTGAATGTAAATGCAAGTATAAATCAAATATTCCTTTCGTTTTAAAAATTTATTAGTAATGCGTTTTCAAAGGATACTTTATTATCATTTGCGTAAAATTAGGGACTACAAAAAACAAAAGAGCGCTCGCTTATGCCGGATTTCGACTAAACGACGCTCCTATTGGTTTTCAACTCAAATACTCTTTCGTTACTACTTCTAAACATCAAAATATAAATGATAATGAGCTTCACACCGCTCGTTAAATCTAGATCCACATTGTAAACAATGATTTGTCCCAACATACTCTGTAATCGTATGTTCTTTTTTACAAATACCACATAGTGCGGCTAGCTCATCTGATTCATCCTTTGCCCAAACTTCTGGTTCATGAAGTTCACATGCTGCATGACATTCAAAACAAGGATAGTATTTATTACAACATTTAAATTTCAATGCGACTATATCCTTGTCCGTATGATAATGCAAACAACGCGTTTTATCATCAACAACTAATCCATAAACCTTCATTTTCTAACCTCCGACCATTCTTAACATAAAAAAAATACCAACAAATAAAAGACTTGCAAAAATCACTAGATAATCTCGGTTCTCAAAATGTAATACTTTATAACGTGTACGTCCACTTCCATTACCATAAGCTCTAGCGTCGATAGCATTTGCCAAATTTTCCGCTCTTTGAATTGAAGTAAATAAAAGAGGGACAATGATAGGAATATAACTAAATACCTTTTTCACAAATGATTTATCTTCGAAATTAACACCTCTTGCTTTTTGCGCTTCTATGATTTTATCCAACTCCATTACTATTGTTGGTATGAAACGTAATGTTATAGCTAACATTAATGAAAATTGCTCGACTGGAAAACGCAATCGTTTCAATGGTTTGCAAAGTATTTCAAATCCATGAGCTAAGTCCAGTGGCTTCGTTGTCAAGGTTAACAAAGATGTGATTAATACTAGTAAAAAAATCCGCAACACTATGCTAAATCCATCAATAATGCTCTCTTTATATATAGATAAAATACCATACTGAAACAGTAAGTTCTCTCCTTTAGTAAACAAAATATGATAGAAAACCGTAAATGCTAGAATAATTAGAATTGGCTTTAAACCCTTTAGAAAAAAGCGGAATGGAATTTGCGATAAAGTAATACAGCCAACTACTAAAAAACTAGCTAGTACATATCCTGATATATTATCTATTAATAAGAATGCAATAATGATACAAACTAAACTTATTAGTTTCGAGCGTGGATCTAGACGATGGAAAATAGAAGATGCATCAATAAACTGTCCAATCAATACATTTTCAATCACTAAACTTCAGCCCCTTGTTTCTGAAAATAAGCTATTACATCCCTAAGAACAACTTCTTCCTGTAAAGACTCTACTTTAATAAAATCACCGAAACGTTGCTCAATTAGTTGCAATAGTTTCACGGTATCTGGAGTATCTAAACCGAATTCCTTTAATTCATAATCATGGTTCAGAAAAAGTGAAAGCGGACTTTCTTGGAAAGCTATCTCTCCATTGTTCATCACGAGTACTTCATCTGAATACTCAGCAACTTCATTCATCTCGTGTGTCACGAATATAACTGTACGGTGTCCACCCACAGCTTTATACCAATCATGTATTAATTGTAAAATAAGTTTACTTCCAACTGGATCTAGTCCAGCAGTGGGCTCATCTAAAATAAGAACCTCAGGATTCATCATAAGTACAGTAGCTATAGCCACACGTCTTTTTTCTCCCCCACTTAATTGTAAAGGGGCCTTTTGAAAGTACTCTTCGGATAAGCCTACTAGTTTTATCATCTGCTCCGCTCTCTGATTGACTTCTTTCATTTCAATACCTTGATTTTTTGGGCCAAATACTAAGTCTTTTAAGACAGTTGTTTCAAATAATTGATGTTCAGGATACTGAAATACCAAACCGATATCGTGAATAATTTGAGCTTTGCCTTTTTTCGAAAGCTCATTTACTCTTCCATTAATCAATAAATGACCAGTAGTTGGAGCTATTAAGCCTTTTAATAACTTCATTAATGTAGATTTCCCCGAACCAGTATGACCTATAACGGATATCCATTTACCAGTTTCAATTGATACATTAATATTTCGCAAGCTTTCGTGACTATTAATAGAAGAGTTCGGATAAATATAAGAGGCTCTTTCTAATTTGATGTCCATAAATAATCAACAACCCCTTCCAAAGTCATTAGCTGTTCAGGTACTTTAATGCCCGTTGAACGTAAGCGTTGTTTTAATTTCAGAGCAAGCGGTACTTCCAATTCATTACTTTCAATAACACTATTATTATTAAAAATAGATGCAGGGGTCCCATCCGCCACAATAAGACCATCTTTTAAAACAAGTACCCTTGTTGCAGCTAGTACTTCTTCCATATGATGAGTAATGTGAATGATAGTAATTCCTTTTGTATGTAGTTGTTGCATAAGTGTAATAATATTCTGCCTGCCTTCTGGATCAAGCATAGCTGTTGATTCATCAAATACGATATATTTTGGCTTCATTGCTAATATTGCAGCTATAGCCACACGTTGTTTTTGGCCTCCGGAAAGTTTATGAGGTTCCACTCCTTTATACGAAAGCATATCAACCTTCTTTAATGCATCTTCAGCAATTGATTTCATATTGTCTGGGTCTACCCCAATATTCTCTAAACCAAAAATAACTTCATCAAAAACTGTCGTTGTAATAAATTGATCATCTGGATTTTGAAAAATCAAACCAACAAGCCGTCTAATCTCTCTTAAACTTCCTTGATTTTGTGTCATTACACCATCTACCAAAACTTGACCTAGATGAGGTTGGATAAGACCATTCGCCAATTTTGATAGAGTCGATTTTCCAGAGCCATTTGGACCTACGATCGCTAGAAATTCACCCTTATTAATTTGTAGTGAAATATTTTTCAATACTAAATGCTGTCCATATGTAAATGACACATTATCAAAACTTAGCAAATCATACACCCTCTTTTTATTAATCTCTAATAACTAACTATATTTTTTAATTCCTCTATTGAAAGTTCTTTATGTGAGGGCTTTTCCCAAATACCGATTTTTGAACCATTGACCGAAAAAACTTTACCAGTTACAGTACTGCTATTATTAGCTAATAAAGTAGCTAAATTTGCTACATCTTCCGGTGAACCTACTTTCCAATAATCCGGGAACTCTTTATTTTCTTCCTTGCACCTTGTTAGAATACGTTCAATGACCGGTTTTGTCATATCTGTCAAAGCGGCTGGTGCTATTGCATTAACTCGAATGTCATAACGTTTTAATTCTTCTGCTAATGTATATGTGATTCCTACAATACCCGCTTTTGCAGCACTATAATTTACTTGTCCAACTGTTCCCATTAAGCCCGCAGTTGATGTCAAATTAATAATACATCCCCCTTCACCCCGACTTTTCAAATGTTGAACAGCTGCCCTTGTACACGCAAAAGTGCCTGTTAAATGGACGTCTAGCACTTCATTCCAAGATTGATCTGACATTTTCACAAGTAATTGATCTCTCGTTATACCTGCATTATTAATGAGAATATCTAATTTCCCAAAACTCTTTATAGTTTTATTTACAATTTGTTCAGCGCCAACTATTGAAGCAACACTCTCACAAATACCAATTGCTTGTCCGCCTCTTGTTTTGATATCATCTACTACGACTTTAACATCATTTGCATTAGTACCATTCACGGCAATTAAAGCACCTTCTTTAGCCATTTGAATTGCTATACTTCTACCAATTCCTCTTGTAGAGCCCGTTATTAAAACCACTTTTTCTAGTAGCAATTCCTCACCCTCCAACATTTGCAAATTGGATAACACCTATAATTGCTATTTTTCCATTTTCTATAGTTACCTCTATTTTAATTGTAATAAAATCTAGGTCTTCATCTATTACTACATAAGAAATAGTTAAAAGTTCACCAACCAATACAGGGTGAAGAAATTTCGTTTCATAAGAGACAACAAAGCTAGTTGGAAAAACAACAGACAATCTACTTTCTGCTATTCCCATTACAAGCATTCCGTGTACAATTTCCCTTTCAAAGCCTGCTTCTACTGCACTTTGAAAATCTAAATGAATCGCATTAAAATCATTTGAAGTTTCAGCATAATCCTTTACATCATTTGCTGAAATAATAACGCTCTCATTTTCACAAACATAATCTCCTCTTGTGAAAGTAACCAATTATTCCACCTCATTTCCTTGAAATTCTCGTAAAATCAAAGTTGTTTCTGATGTGAAAGATAACTCATCATTTTGATAACCTTCAAGTACATGTTTCAAAATCCAAAGAACCCCTGTAGAACCTTGCTTTTTCTTCACTTCTTTTAAATAGATTTTGCATATATATGTATCACCTGCGACAATGGGTTTTAAATAGTTAAACTTTTGTTCTCCATGTATTAACGGCACATCCAATTGATCAAGCCAATCTAATTTCGCTATTTGCCAAAATAATATAGGATATGTTGGAGGAGCTAGAAGATCAGGAAATCCAGCATTTTTTGCTTTATGCACATCGAAATGTAATGGGTTTTTATTTTGTATACTTCTCGCAAAGTTTTGAATATCCTGATGCTTAACAGTTACATAAAAAAAGTCCGAAGTCATTCCAGCTTTAAAAGACATGGTTAGTTCACCCCTTCAAATAATGTTGCGAGACCTTGTCCTCCGCCAATCCCCAAAGTAGCAATAGCTTTTTTTATAGTTTTTTTCTGCATTTGAGCAAACAAACGTGTAACTAATATAGCTCCCGATGCACCATAAGGATGGCCTAATGCAATAGCTCCTCCTCCCGCATTTACTTTTGTTGTTGATATGTTCAAACATTTTAATGAGGCCAGTACTTGCGATGCAAAAGCTTCATTAAATTCAATTTGTTCAATTGAATTAATATGTAATTGATTTCTGACTAATAATTTCTCAACAGCGGGAACTGGACCTATCCCTAAATAATTCGGATCTACCCCAGCTGCAACGGCATCAACGAATTTCATAACAGGTTGCAAACCAAGTTCCTTACATTTATCTCCTGACATCAGTAATACAACAGCTGCACCATCATTTACTGGACATGCATTGCCTGCAGTTACAACACCATCTTCTTTGAAAATCGGTTTCAGTGTTGCAAGCTTTTCAATATTTGTTGTTCTCCGTGGGCATTCATCTTCTAATACAGTAACGATTTCATTTCTGGATTTATATGTTATCGGTACAATCTCTGTCGAAAAATCTGTTTCAAGCGCCTTTTTATGGCTATCAAATGCATAACTATCCATTTCTTCACGTGAAATGTTGTATTTCTCAGCTACATTTTCAGCTGCAATACCCATTTCAGGATCTCCAATAGTATCTGGAGAAAATTTTGAACGCATATATATTTCTGGAGCACTATTACTATACAGTGATGAAGGTTTCTTCATACGCCAAGGTGCTCTACTTACACTCTCTACTCCTCCAGCTAAGTACATATGACCCGCACCACTTTGTATGAGACGAGCTGCGATATTAATTGCTTCTAATCCAGAGCCACATTGACGATCCACTGTCACTCCAGGGACTACTATTGGTAGATTTGCGGTTAGCAAGGCCAGACGCGCAATATTACCGCCAGGTCCAATCGTATTCCCTATAATGACATCATCAATTTCTTTAACTGGTAAATTGTATTCACTCAACATATTTTGAATTACTTGTGCTAACAAATCCTCCGGTTCAATGTCTTTTAAGACACCGCCAAGTTTGCCGATTGGACTTCGTTTAGCTAGTACGATAAACGCTTCTGCCATATTATCAAACCTCCACTATCTGTTTTTGCATTTTATCCCTAGCAATTTTCCCGCTACCCGTATATTGAAAATCCTTTACTGACTTTATTAGTTGCGGTATTTTATAAGTTGCTAAATGCTTCCTGCAATATTCTTTAATTTGTAAATGTGACAGCTCTTTATTCGATTTCCATTGAATGATGGCAACGATTTTTTCACCCCAATACGTATCAGGGTGACCATATACCATAACTTTAGATACTTCATCTAACGAGCGTAATACATCCTCAATTTCCTCTGGAAATACATTTAGCCCACCTGTTATCATCATATTTTTTGCTCTACCTACAATGTATAAATAACCTTCTCGATCCTTTACAGCATAATCTCCAAGTGCTAACCAACTTCCTTGCAATACTTTGTCCGTCTCTATTTCATTTTTAAAATAGCAATCAAACATCATATCACTTGAAACAAATAATTGACCTATCTCACCAGTTTCTACTTCCGTTCCATCATCATGACGAATTGAAATCTTTACATTTGGAAAAGGTTTACCTACTGATTTTGGTTTAATGATTTGTTCAGTAGCGGGTAAATACGCAATATAACTTGCTTCAGAAGATCCGTAAAACTCGAAAACATCACTATTGCTAAATAATTTCAAGACTTCTAATTTAGACTCCTCAGTCCATTTTGCTCCAGAGGAAATAATAGATTTAGGTTCAAAAAAGTTGACTGTATTTTTTCTTAAATAAGAAAGTAGTCCTTCTATCATCGTTGGCACTAAATAGAGCACTGTATTTTCAACTCTTTGCATTACTTGCACTACCTTTACCGGAGAAAATTTATCAATTAATTGGAAGGTAGCCCCTATGAATAGCGTATTAAAAGCGGCGAAAAGTGACATAGAATGTACGAGAGGTCCCGGTGCAATAACGTGGTCTTGTTGTTTCATTAAAAATGCATCTTTTGTTGCATAACAACTTTCAATCCACGAATGGTGAGAACGGACGAAACCTTTTGGATCACCTGTTGTACCAGATGTAAATCCTATGAATAGTGTCGTTGGTTGATGTAATATGGTAGGATTTCTTGTACTATACCTCTGCCTCCACTCAATATAATTCCCTCCTACAACAATGACAGGATAACGTACGTTCATTACCTTTCCCATAAACTCCTCATCAATAAAAAGTATTGTTGGTTCACAAATACTTAATACATAGTTAATCTCCTTATCACTCCATTTTGGATCCATGGGAACAGGTATGTAGCCTGCTGAAATCGCGCCTAGGAAAACTTCAAGAAATTCCACTTTATTGCGCATGAAAATTGCTACTTTATTATTTTTTTCAGTGCTTTTACTTAATAGACCATTGCCAACTTGATGGATACAATTGATAAAGACTTTATATGTAATGGCAATCTCGTTATATTGAATAGCTATTTTATCAGGAGTTTTTTTTGCATAATCTCTTATTTGATCGACAATATTCATAGAATTACCTCGCTATATAAACTAAATATTTCGAAATATAAGAGGAGAAGTTCTTATCTCCTCTTACATGTTTTTAATTGGAATGCTGCATATTTTGTGTTAATACAGGAGTTTTTTTCTTTATTGGACTCACAGCTTTTAACTGAACTGCAATCATTGCAGCAACTACTGCTTTAATCGAATCTCCAGGTAAGAATACAATCGCTCCTGAAATACTTGCCCAAATAGACGTGTCAGTCATAATAGCCATTACCGGTGCTCCAATGATATTAATTAGTAGAACACCTCCAACGAAGTTTACTATTATCAATTTCCACAATTTCATATTGTCCCAAAATTTTTCTGTTAAATATCCGATAGCGAAAGCTGCGATTGGCCAACTAATTAAATAACCAACTGATGGTCCCATAAAAACTGAAAGACCTCCTCGTCCACCTGATAAAAGTGGAGTACCTAACGCAACTAATACTAGAAAAACTAAGACACTTAAAGTGCCTACTTTACGCCCTAAAAAGCTTCCTGCAAGCATAATACCTAATGTTTGTGCTGTAATCGGTACAGGTATAAATGAAATAGGTATCGGTGGAATAAGTCCTAGAACTGCAATTACAGCAGCAAATAGAGCGGCCATCACCATATCTTTTGTATTCAATCATTTCATCTCCGTTATAGTAGATTTATGTACAATTCTCACATCGTCGACTATGTGAATAATTTCAAAGCGCTTTGATGAGTCGTGAACGACATCAAGAGAATTCAATTTGATGGTGATTATCGTACACAATTATGATAATAAAACTTTTACTTCTTTTTGTAAACCTATTTTTAATTTTAGGTTAACACAAAATTTTTCATAAAAAAACCTAAGCCAAATTTCCTTGGCTTAGGTTTTTTTATATGCTTAATATTGAAATATAGAATAGACAAATACGATAGTAATAATAATTGGCACTACCCAAGTCATTAAGAATTTCCAAGTATTAAAATAAACGGGCGATAACTTACCACCTTGCATAAACTCATCTTTTACAAATGATTTTTTTACTTTATGCATGATGAAAATGGCAATTAGTAAGTTTCCTAATGGTAGCATAATATTACTAACTAAATAATCTGTCGCATCGAAAATACTCTTTTTGAAAATTGTAAAATCACTTAAACTACTTGATGATAAAGCTGCTGGAATAGAAGCAATAAATACGACTACCCCTAAAGCAAATGCAATATTTCTTCTAGCATTCGGCCACTTCTCTACTAAAGCTGCTACGATAATTTCATATAAACTAAATGATGAAGTAAGTGTCGCGAATAAAAATAGTAATAAGAAAATCGCTAAGAATAGTTCACCAAATGGCATTTGACTAAATACTGAAGGCAACACCATAAACAATAAGCCAGGTCCTTCTGCTGGTTCAAAACCAAATGCAAAAACGACCGGGAAAATCGCTAGGCCTGCAAGTAATGATACGAAAATATTCATTAGTACGACAGACCCTGCGGAATTAGGTAAACTCTCATCTTTTTTCAAATATGAACTATACGTTACCATACAAGAAAAACCAACCGCTAAAGCGAAGAACGACTGTCCGAGCGCATATAACACGGCTTTACCTGTAATCTTAGAAAAATCTGGCGCTAAGAAAAATTTTACGCCTTCCATTGCTCCTTCGAGTGATAATGCTCGAATAACAAGTATGAAGAAGAAGACAAATAATAAAGGCATCATATATTTATTTGCTTTTTCAATACCATTTTGCACACCTAGAGAAATGATAAGCACATTAATCAGTGTAAAAAGCGCTAAGCCAACTAATGTGATCCAAGGTGTTCCTGTTATCATGCCAAACAATTGATCTGGCGCAGTTCCACTTTGAATAACATTTCCGACAACAGCCTTACCACTATATATTAATATCCAGCCACCTACTACACTATAAAAAGATAGTAATAAGAAACATCCTGCTACTCCAAGTCGACCAATCCATACCCATACGCTTTTTGGTGCTAGTTTTTTATATGCTGAGATCGCTTCTGCACCCGTTCCGCGACCAATGATAAATTCTGAAATTAGCATCGGTAAACCAATAAGTAACGTAAAAACGACAAATAATAAAAAGAAGGCTCCCCCTCCACTTTGTCCTGTTACATATGGCATCTTCCAAATGGCTCCTAGCCCAATTGCCGCTCCAGCCGACGATAATATAAAACCAATTTTCGTCGACCACTGTCCTCTTTTTGAATCCAAAGATAATCCTCCTATACTCTGCTCAGCTCAACAATTCTAACAATTGAAGAGACATAAATAATCACTCTCTATTCTATCATGAAAATACTTAATTTATAAGATAGTTTAATCTTTGTTAAAACATGTTAGACACTATTCATACTTCTCATGTAGACTAGTATTTGCGATATATTTTAGAAGGAGATGTAATATGGAAAAAACAACATTAAATGAGCGCACGATTTCTAAAACGTGGATTGTTCTCATTTTAGGTTCATTAACAGCATTTGGTCCACTCTCAATGGACATGTATTTACCCTCTTTACCTACAGTAGCAACTGATTTAGGTACAACAACTTCATTTGCACAATTAAGCTTAACTGCTTGCTTATTAGGCCTCGCTTTTGGTCAACTGATCTTCGGACCTTTAAGTGATATAAAGGGTCGTAGAAAACCTTTACTATTTACATTAATTATTTATTCAATTGCTTCATTACTTTGTGCTCTTAGTAGTAGTATTTGGATGCTAATTGGTCTCCGCTTTGTACAAGGTTTCTCAGGAGCTGCAGGCATTGTTATCGCTAGAGCTTCTGCAAGAGATATGTATGACGGAAAAGATTTAACAAAATTTGTAGCTTTACTTGCACTAGTTAATGGTGCTGCACCCATACTTGCCCCTATATTTGGTGGCATGGTATTGAAATTTGCTCCGTGGCCTATCGTCTTTATCGTATTAGCTATCATCGGAATTTTAATGCTTATAAGCGTTATCTTTATTTTGCCGGAAACATTGCCAGTGGAAAGAAGAGCGACAGGTGGCGTATTTGCGACAGTCAAAACGTTTGGTGGCTTAGTGAAAGATCGCTCATTCATTTGTTTAGCACTAACTCAAGCTTTCATTATGACAGCCATGTTCGCTTACATAGCAGGTTCTCCATTTGTTTTGCAAAAAATTTATGGACTATCTCCGCAAGCTTTTTCAATGTTTTTTGGACTTAACGGTATCGGTATAATCATTGCTTCTCAAATGACCGGAAAATTATCAGAAAAAGTAGCAGAGATTAAATTACTTTTATCTGGAATATTAATCGCTTTTGTAGGAAGTCTACTATTAGTAACTGTCATTGCATTTAAATTACCTCTTGTTTTCATACTTATAGCATTATTTATCATCGTATCGACAGTAGGTATTGTTTCAACAACCGCCTTCTCACTGAGTATGCAAAAGCAAGGCAATAATGCTGGCAGTGCCTCAGCACTCCTTGGATTATTGCCATTTATCGGTGGTGCAGTTGTTTCTCCATTAGTAGGAATTGCAGGCGAAATGAACGCTTGGCCAATGGGCATCATCATATTATCTAGCACACTCTTTTCTATCATAGCCTTTTTATCAATACCGAAAAAATAATCATAAACCGTTCTATTTGATGAACTCCAAATAGGACGGTTTTTTTATTTAGTTATCTATTAATATATTTTCCAATACAACAAAAATTTTTTCTATAATCCGCATATTATTTTACAAATTATTAGTATTTTCTTTCAATTATAGACTCTTTGACTACAACAGACATAATCTGTACTATAATAGGAGAAAGCATTGATTTAGGGGGATAATAATGAAGGTTATAACGACAAGACTTGAAGCAGAGGATGCTAAAATCGTTTATCAAGAAACAGCTGGTATTGCGATTATTACCATTCACCGACCACAAGCAAAAAACGCTTTAACAGCGAATATGTGGGGTCAACTGCGTAAAATTGCACTACAAACATTAGAAAATCCCAAAAATAAAGTACTTATTATTCGTGGTCATGGTGAACAATTCACTGCTGGCTCTGATATAAAAGAATTCAATTCGATTTCTCTTGAAAAAGCAGAGGAAGCATTTATTCATATGGAAAAAACAATCTCTACAATCGAACGCTTACCTATTCCAACAATCGCTGTTATCAATGGGCCAGCAATGGGTGCTGGACTCGAATTAGCACTTGCCTGCGATATTCGTATCGGTTCAGATAAGGCTAAACTTGGTATACCTGTTGGCAAATTAGGGATTACATTAAACAACAAATTTGCCCAACGCCTTGTCAACTTAATCGGACCAAGTATGACAAAAGATTTAGTATTTACAGGACGTATGTTAAAAGCTGACGAAGCATTTCGCGTCGGTATGTTAAACTACTTAGTTAATGAAAAGGACTTAGCCCGCTACGCAATTCGTATGGGGAAATTAGTTGGTTCAATGTCTCCTGCTTCATTACTTGCTGTTAAGCAATCTGTACAGGAATGTGTCGATTCAGCACCTGTTTTATGGAAAGGATCAACTCCATTTGTTGATGCAACTGATTTCCCTGAGGGCGTTCGAGCATTTGTAGAGAAACGTCCACCCGTTTTTGCACGTAAACTGCAATAACACAATCTTATTGGGTCATTTCTTATAGAAAACAAACCCCTTTTTCACCTTAGATTAAAGGTTGAAAAAAACCTAGTTGTAACGCATATTTATCTAAATACAAAAAGCCATCGTTTTGAACAATGATTGATTAAAACGATGGCTTTTTATTTATTATGTAATTTAATTTTTAACTAGTTTAGGTACAATCCTTCACGTCTCATATTTACATAAGCTCTTTCAACCGTTTCATTACCGAATGAACGGTTAATCTGTGAAATGAGATAAGTTTCCCCTTGAAAACGACTGAAAATATTCCATAAGGTGTTGGGGATAACTCCATTAGCTCTTCTCTGCTTTTTAAATCAATGATTTTGACATCTAACCCTAATTCATTTGCACCCACAATTATATTTTCAGTTGCCACTTCTACGTAAGGACATTGAAAAGAGCGTAGTATAGTAAGATTTTCGAATTTATTAATTCTTTCATCCCAATTAGTTGGAAAATACGGAAGTGAAGTGCTATTTTCAAACTGATAAACAAGTAATTCAAAATTAAAAGGTGCTGTATCTACCAATTTAAATTGATTTTTTAAAAAGATATCCTTACTTGGTGTCCAAGAAGTTTCAGGATTTGTAACCACGACTACACCACTCTTAGACTGGTTTTCTGCATCTTGAAGGCATTTATTAATCAGTTTAGTTCCGTAACCTTTTCCAGTTTGACTAACCCATAGACAGTGGATTACCAAATAATTATTAGCGTGGACAACCCTAGAGGAAAACTCAGCATCAGTATATTCAATAAAACCTACTTGTTTTTTATTTTCTATTAATTGAATATACTTTAAACCTTTTTCAAAAATTTCGTTTAGCCACTTATTTTTATTTATGTATCCAAGTGATTTCTTTTTACTTCTGAGACAAAAACTACCCGTTCCTTCGAGAACATCGGTATCTAGCTCAACCATTTGTAAATCTTCCAAAGAAATCCCTCCTTTTCTCTAAAAAACTATTTCTATTTGTTCAATTATTTCCCCTTTATTATTTTCTTCTTCCTCTAAACTACTTCGTTATACCAGTTTCAACCTCTTGTTTGTTAAACATAAACGGGTTATCATTTACATCCTAAAAAACACCATAATAATCTTCAGTAATTCTATCTAATGAAGAAGTTTCGTCATGTTATTTATAGTTTTCGAGATAATTTCTGCAACTAGTTCGATTGCAAAATTTTCATAGCTTTCATTTTTTATCAAAATAAGCTGTATTTAAAAATGATAGCGTTCTACATCGAACCCAACCTATTTCATCAGTTGTTGGTTTGGAATAAAGTTTGATCTAAAATATCCCCAAAATCCATATTTTAAGTTAAATGATAAGAACTCGTTTTGAAAAATGATTGATCAAAACGGATTAATTCTTTGTGAAATACAATGCAATTTTTATAAAAAAGTTTGATCATTTTCTACCTAGTAATTCTAAAACAATTGCGCCAGATTGCGGTATAAATATTATATTTTTGCTACGATAGAGTTAACAAAATCGTTTTTTTCCTCTGGATATTTGTGTTTATTATGGGTCGAGACGTTGATAGCTTACATTTCTTTCCGAGAGATCCTATTCTACTAAGGATTCTGTATTTTCCCATCTAGATCTTTAATCGCCAACATCGAATTATCCTGAATGATTCCTGTATCTTCGAAACCAAATGAAGCGTATAATGTTTTAGCTATGACATTACTTGTTCGATAAAAGAGGGTTACATATTCTGCTTCTCCATCTGGCATAGCTTCAATATCCATCAACATTTTTTCAAAAGCAAGTTTGCCATACCCTTTACCCTGATAACTATTTCCAATCATAATGTGCCAAATAAAATAGCTCTTCTTCCCGTAAAAAACTTCATTTTCAAATGATTCATGATCCAACGTATCATAAATATACATCAAAAATCCAACCGCAACTTCATCGGCATAAATGGCAAGGGGAGTCGCTGGTATACCGTCTGAGTTCAACATATGAGCGTCTGCAAAGCTTCTGAGGTTAGTAGTTTCAATAAAATCTTCCTGGTTTTTTTCAACTTCAAGTGCAATTACTTCATCTATGTTATCCCCGGTTATCTTTCGTAATTCAATCATTTTTTTATCTCCTCTCCTAAGACAAGCCACTTCCACACATGGCCTAAAACACTCCAAATATCATTTCTATAATTACTAAAATATGGTACTCAAAATATTCACCAATGCTAACTCTTTTTCCCCTGTGATTTCTAATCCTTGTTTCGTAAAATGGCCAGTTTGTTGAATTGTCATAATCCATCTTGTCATTGCGATTGTATCAAACCTTTTTACAAATTATCGCACTTTATTACTAATGATCAATCTTTATTTTAAATCTACATCAGTATCTTTATATTCACGAATAATCACTTTATACTTTCTCCCCTAAATACTAAATTTAATAGATTTTTTGGTTTAAGTTGAAACCATAACCTCTTAAATAATTCGACTTAGAAAATCGAAATCCTCTTTAATGAGAATATTCCTTTTTCTACTAACCGGCCCAGTTTGTTCAATAAAGAAAAAAGAGTTGCATATGCAACTCAATGACCTTCAAGTAAAGCACCAGTTAGTTTAAGTATACAAATTCACAAACATAGTTACTCTTGCTTTGCATATAAAATTAGTTTACTCACAACAGGATTGTTGCCCTTTAATTACATATGAAAGACGATTTATAATGAAGAATCGCCTGTTTTTTTGATGAATGAGCAATCATTTAGTAATTTTATCAACCCGATTTGTCCATATATACCCCTGAAATCCTTCTGGAATTTTTTCAAGACTTTCTTTTGTATCGAACCCTTCTGACCATTTACCATTTCCCTCTACAATTACGACTCGCGTATTGACCGATTCCATTCTATCAATAAATTTATTAGGCCACCCCCATAAATACTTCGCATATTTCAAAGGTAAATGCAGCTCCATATTATGCAATTCTTTCGGAATATATCCCGTCCAACCTACTAATTCATATTTTAATAGTGCATTTATCATCATTTTTTTTGTTAACAGTTTCATCTCTTTGTGCTTCGATCGTAAGTAATCTAATCCTTCACTACCTCCATCACCATAAACAGTTATTTTATCTAATTGTTCCTTAGACATTTTACGTAAATATCTATCCCACAATACTTTTGTTGTTTCCATATCTCCATCTTTGTCATGAATTAAAAACTCTTTATTAGGAAAAGCTGCAAAAACTTCATCTAAGCTTGGCATCATACCAATGCCTTTGCCACGGAACGGGTAACTTTCTCCATTATCAGCCGTATAACGATAGCCGATATCTAATTTCTTCAATTCATTCATCGTATAATCTTTGACTTCACCTTTTCCATTTGTTCGATACTCTAAAGTGAAATCATGAAAAACAACTAATTGTCCATCATTCGTTAACTTAATATCTAACTCTACTACGTCTGCACCATAATCAAATGCTGCCTTCATAGAAGGAATTGTATTTTCTAAATAAGGGTGCTCAGGTGGATAAATAATTTCAGCTGTATTTGTATCATACTCTACCTTTGAAATATCAAAAGTTTGAGCCAACCCTCTATGAGAAAGAATCTTATACTTTGTATCTTTAGAATAAAATAGGCTCGTATTATTCAACCAAACGATCGCAGCCAAAAAGGCTAATGCCCCCAAAATGATATATATTCTTTTCCCTTTTCTTTTTTTCATTTGTCTATCCTTTCTTTTCTTACTTTAAAATGAATTTACAATGTTATTTCCTTTTTTAAGGATAATTTTACTTGCACTATAGTGCAAGTATTAAAAATGTAATCTATATAACGATTATCTGAAAAATCAAATCTTTTTTCTGCTATTTCAACTAACCTATCCCGTTAGTTCAATAAAAAAAAGAGCTGCATATGCAACTCAAAGATCTTCAAGTAAAGCACCCGTTAGTTTAAGTACATCTGTTCACAAACTTTTTTATTTATGTATCAATATATATATATCAAAGCTAGTTTCATTCATTACAGGAATGCTGCCCCGTTTTGAATATGGAGAACAGATTAAGCCTTTAATCTAATGGGCCATATGTACGTATGAACTTTCCATTATAAGCATCTAAAACTATTGTGGGGCTACTCCCTTTATAATCAACAGTAATATGCCATTGTTGTTGATTTGTTAAACGATTAAAAAACTCCTCTTTTTTAGTTAAGAACATATCTATATCTTTTGGTGAGAGATCTTTTATTTTAATATCTGAAAAATCTTCTCCTCCAATTTCTTGATTTTTAATGTGTTCTTCGACTTTTGCTAACACACGACCTGTTTCTAAAATTGGCTTTTGATATTGATATGCAAATATCATAACTAGAGCTAATAGAAGTCCGTAAATTAACTTTTTAAGTATATTTAGATTTTTTTCCTAATCATAATACATCACCCTTTTGATAACTAGTCCTCAGCTTACACTAAAATATAATCCTAATATAGAAAATAATACCACTTTATATATAGCTCGGTAATTGTATTATGGCAAATTCCTAATGTGCTTGTTTTTCATCCTAGTTTTTATGACTGGCTTCCCCTTATGATGTACTTTAAAAACTTATTAGCTCATTTACTCAGCACTTACAGCGATACCCGATACTCCTGTCCAAATCCTCATAAATCTGGGGAGACCCCTTATTCCACTAAAGTTCTTGTTAGTTTAAGTTGAAGTACCGATTTAAAAATACTTATTTACAGCGTTATAGAAATTGGACTTTTTGAAGTGTTATGAAATTTTTAAAAAAATTATTCATTTTCTATCTGTTGTTGTTCCACAATTGCTCCCTTTTTTCCAATACTCGTCTTTTAATATTGAATAATATGCACTATCTACTAGTTCACCTTTTATCATTTCGCTTTTACGAAGGATCCCTTCATATTTCATACCTAAGCGGTTCAATACTTTTCCAGAAGCATTATTCTTAACCTCATGTGCTGCATATACACGCTCTAATCCCAGTACATCGAAGGCTAATCCTAGTATTAGTTTTCCAGATTCTGTCATGTATCCATTACCCCAAAAATGTCTATTTAATGTAAAACCTAGTTCTCCACTTTTATTCCATTCATGCACTCTGAACTCGATAGAGCCTACCATTTTATTGTTTTCTTTTAAAACAATTGCATATTTACCGATAGACTCTTTTATGAAATAATTAGCAATTAAGTTTTTAGTTTGGTTCAAATCTTTATGTGGAGCATAAATATACCGTGTAGTTTCTTCATCAGATGTATATTCATACATATCTTCAGCATCATCAAGCGAAATCGGACGTAATAGGATACGTTCACTTTCCATTTGATTGTGTTTAACTATTAAAAGATTTAAATTGCTCATGTTCTCTCTCCAATCCATCTATTCAAATTTATTATTTTTCACCATTTATGGTGTTCCTTCAGCAACTTGCAACCAGCAACCAGGAATTATTCCCCATTCAGCAAATCCATCGCGTGGTATGAAATCAGCTTTTATTGCTTAGTAATGCTTCATACCACTTATGTCCTTCTTTAAAATCAGTTACACGAACTTGATGAGTTATTTCAAAGATCATCTATTTACCTCAACAAATAATACATATTATATGTATTCTATAAAGTAAGAAGCAATCCTTCTTATTTAACTAAACTGCCCCGTTAGTTGAATGACTAAGTTTCATTTCACCATCATTAACCACCTAAAAGTTTGAAAAATATGGATATTTTATTAGTGGTAACTGAAAATAGCCACGCGAAATGCGGAACTATTTGAGTATTTGATTGTCAAAAGGACCAGAAAACCTAAATGCTTTGATGTCTTATTTATAAAAAAGTGATTCAAACTGTACAGCTTAACGTATACGGTGTTTTTCTTTCTGAAAATTTTACTTAAAACTCCTTTTCCTTCAAGTGAACACACTAAAAACATTACAATTGTTTTTCAGCGCACTGTTTCAATGCCTTCATTTGTTTCTCTAAACCTTTTTTCATAAATACACGAAAAAGGATACTTAGTATCTTTCCTGAAACAGTCTTAGCTGTTAATTCTTCTTTAATATAAAGAATACTAGAATTGGGACTAATTTCTTCAAGGTGATATGAAACATTGATTAAGAAAGAATGATGATTCATTTGAATAGTTATTCTATTATTTTTAATGTATTCAGTAACTTGTCCTTCATACTCTTGAATACGGTTTCCTTCTCTTAACCTTTGTTTAAACTTAACACCAACCGGATTACTTATATCAAACTTCGTTAAATACTCAGTTCCTTCTAATCCTGTCATCCATTCTTTTTGTTTATCATTATCTTCTAAGTAAGAGAATACTACCTCAATAGGGGCTTGAATCTCCATTTGACTTGTTAATAACAATGTTTTGTACCTCCAATTATCAGCAGTGCACATTATAATTTTTTAACTCTTTTTATAACATATATTTCTGTCTGGTTTAATTGATAATTTGCGCTGTGCGGTTCCTTTTATTTATATAGTTACTGAGTATATCTGCTTTCCATGAATGAATCGCAAGGCTTACCCGTTCAAATAGTTTATCTAATTAGATCCTGGTCGCGTCAATCTTTTCATGACCCAACAGTCGTTGAATTATGTAAATCCCATCCTTATTTAATCGTGAACTGATGGCAAAAGCTAGTCTAAAAGTAATCATTGAAATTAGGATACAGTTGTTCTACAACTAAACTGCCCCGTTAGTTGTAGAACAAAAAAGAGCTGCCTGAACAGCTTAAAGATCTTCAATTAAAGCACCCCGTCAAGAAAACAATCGCGCACGATCGCGAAAAATCATAAGTACACGTCAATTTCAATGAGTTATTTGGAAATCAATTGTTTTGCGGAATTATCAAATCGAAAAATAGTCTTTTGTCCATCAAATGTTTCTTCGTTTTTCTCAGTGTAAACTCCATTAGTGTAATTAGATATTGTCTTCCTCCAGAATTTTAGTCCAACAATGTTTTTCTCTAATGGGTTAGTAAATAACTCCCAATTCCCTTTAAATTGATCAAATGCTATATTTGCTGCTCTTTCAGCGATACCTTTTCCCCTTAATGATTGAATTAAAAAGAATTCATTTACAAAATAATCAATTCCTTGATTACAATGTGGCGGGGTTGCTATTAAGATAAATCCCGCTGGTATCCCATCTACTGAAATTATGTATGGGAATAAAATTCCGGGCTTTTCCCACCAAATATTTTGGACTTCATACTGGTCGTTTAATGTTCGAAAATCATTACTATCCTCGTATATCCCGTGATCATTCGGCATTCTATTATAATGTCCAGAAAGGTCGTATAGGTACAAAGGATATAAGTTTTTTATAATATATGCTTCACTTTTATTTGTTAAATGAACATCAATTTTCATCTACTTCTCCTTTTATATAGAAATAAAAACATATATATAAGTTTTCGACAATTGAACAATTAATCCCTTTAATTCTCCATACTCTTCTTATTTCCTTCACAATCTGGCCCGATTGTTGAACACAAATTAAACAACACTCTTCAACTAAACTGCCCTTTAACTGAATTAAAAAAAAGCTGTCTGAACAGCTTCAAGATTTTCAACAGAGAGAATTATCGATTTCGGTCTTAATGATAATTTGTCCTTGATTGAAAAGGGCTTCACTCTATATTGAAGTAAAACCCCCTTTTAATTGAAGAAAAAAACCATTAAAGTTTCTTAATAATTCCCCTCATTGATTAATAGTGAATCTGTTGCAATTGATACAACCATAAGTAAAACTAGTAGAATCTGAATACAGATTCCTACGATACTATAAATCTTATCTGATATAGCCAAACCTTTCCCTTTTCATTTGAACAGTCCATCTGCTTCAGATGATAAAACAATTCCAATAATACCAAGGATTAATCCAACAAAAGGTATGAAAATGTTCTATTATTTAACTAATTACAAAAATCATAATCCTATTCTAATCAATACACACGAACAGCCCCGTTATTACTTATTTCAACTACTTCGACGTCCATCCCTATTTGCCTGCTTCTTTAATTGGCAGAGGCAAAAAGAACCACCTGAATGCTGCAATGACTTTCCTTGTTCAGTTAACACATAAACAAAAAATGGATATCCTTTTTGATTAATCTTTTTCAATATAGAAGCTTCTTTTATAAAATTCAGGTGGACTATGTTTTTAAAATTTATTTTAATTTTCTTTCTTTTCGAATAAAAATGGTTGCAAGACATTTCCTGCGTGTATATAATGTGAATATAGTATATATACATTATATAGGGATGTGAGTGTTCATATGATAGGTGTAGAAAAAACTCATAAAATTTATCTGGCAAAACGCTGGATGATCACCATTGCTATATTTTTAATTGTTCAATTGATCTTTATCGCCGTTGATGGTACTTTCCTGGAGCCAAACATAAACGATAGTGGTAACTTATTTGCCAGGATAGTAAGATGGATTTTGGACTTGAAGCTCTTTACTAAATGGATTGCCCCTTACTCCTTTCCATTTTTTAATATGTTCATGACAATTCACGTTATTGCTATACTAATTCAAGCAGTACATGACATTATTTCAAGTATGTTTTCAAAAAAATAAAGAAGAGGTATTAGCATGCAAATTATTATTTCCAACAGTTCGAAGGAGCCTATTTATGAACAAATTACGAATCAAATTAAGTCGTCTATTTTAGCAGGTGAACTGCAGGAAGGTTCAGCAATCCCTTCCATGCGTAACCTCGCAAAGGATTTACAAATCAGTGTTATAACGACGAAACGTGCCTATGAGGAATTGGAGAAGGCAGGCTTTATTTATTCCATTGTCGGGAAAGGTTCTTTTGTAGCAGAGCAAAATTTAGAGGTTATAAGAGAGAAGAAGCTAAAGGTTATTGAAGAGCAACTGAGTGCGGTCATAACGAATAGCAGAGAAATTGGCCTGTCACTTGATGAGTTGAAGCAATTATTGAAGATTTTATATGAGGAGTGAAAAGAATGGAAAATGTGGTTGAATTAAAAAATGTTACGAAGAATTTCGAAGAATTTTCCGTTAAAAATATTAATTTACAAGTGAAGCAAGGTTTTGTAACGGGATTCATTGGAGAAAATGGAGCCGGTAAGTCGACAACGATAAAGATGATGATGAATCTATTAAAGCCAGACACCGGAGAAGTTAAGCTTTTCGGGTTGGACTACAAGAAGCATGAGAAGACGATAAAAGAAAGAATTGGCTTTGTATACGATGGCAATATATTTTTTGAAGGGCTGAACTTAAAAGATATAAAACGTATAGTTGCACCAGCTTACAAACAATGGGATGATACTTTATTTTATCAATATGTTGAACAATTCAAATTACCGATTAATAAAGCGATAAAAACTTTCTCAAAAGGGATGCAAATGAAAGCTTCATTAGCGATAGCACTTTCACATCATGCAGAGCTGATTATCATGGACGAACCAACAGCAGGCTTAGACCCCATTTTTAGACGAGAGCTATTGGATCTTTTACAGGAATTAATGATTGAAGGTAATCGTACCATCTTCTTCTCTACGCATATTACAACAGATTTAGATCGTATCGCAGATTATATAGCTTTTATGCAAAATGGGGAATTAGTATTTAATCAGTCCATTCACGACTTAGCTGAAAACTATGCGCTCGTTAAAGGCGGAATGGATCTTCTGGATAGAGACACTGAAAAGGACTTTGTTCATATTCATCGTTCATCAACGGGGTTTGAAGCATTAACTAATAATATTAAAGAAGTGAAAAACACTTTCGGAAACACAGTTATCATTGAACGCCCCTCTCTAGAAGATATCATGTATTACTTGAAAGGTGGTATACATCATGTTTAATTTAATCAGGCGTGATGTCATACTACAGAAAAGGCAATTATTATTATTTATTCCTTTTATCTTATTCTTTATCATTATGGACTCACATCCAGCTTTGACTTTTCTCATTGCCAGTATTTTTATTCCCTTTAACACTTATGCTTACGATGAAAAAGTAGAGACAAACATATTATTAAATTCCTTACCTTATACACGTACTGAAATTATCGCATCACGCTATCTTGGTGCTATTGTTTATATGGTTTTAGCAATTGGTGTTACAAGTCTAGCATTATTTGCTTTCAATAAACCATTTACGATAATTGATATTGCGATTGGCAGCAGCTTATTCTTATTATTTGCCGCGTTTACCTTTCCATTATTTCATATATTTAAACCAGGCTATATTTCAACAGTTGTAATGATTAGTTTTCTCCTTTTAGCAGCTATAGGACCGGCTATTGTATTGTTTTTAGCTGAACATTTAACAGCAATAACTGATTTTATTAATAGTTTATCCGTCCCGGTTTTGTATATAGGAGCGACACTTGTTATTATGTTACTCTATTTTATTTCTTGGGGGACTACGACTGTTATATACAAACGAAAAGCGTTCTAAGTAAGTACATTTAATTCAACTAATTTTAACGTAAATATCCAATTAAAAATCACCTCTAAGAAAAACTAAAGAGGTGATTTTTATCAAACTTTATTACAAAGATACACGAATGAGCTACGTTATTATTTATGTCTCTGGAAAATTGCTCTAATAAAATACAGGAGTTAAACGATACCTCAAAAGAACAGTTGAATTAAAGGTAGTTCTATAGATCATGTTTTTAATAAAAAAATGAGTGCCTATTGTTCGGGATTATTTTGATCATTGTGATCGACTATAAATTAAGTGAAGAATGTCTCTACCACGATAATGTTTCATAAATTCTCCCTCAATTTTCATACCAATTTTTTCAGCAACTTTACATGAAGCTAAATTATCAGGCCTAATTTGAGCAATAACTTTTTCTGCCTTTAATTCATTAAACGCATAATTCATACAAGCCTCCGCACCTTCGATAGCATAACCCTTGCCCCAAAATACTTTATCAAGAATATAGGCAATCTCAATATAGGAAACACCTTCAATAGAATCTATCATCGGTCCGATTACACCTATGAACTTCCCAGTTTCTTTTTCAATTGCCGCAAAGTAACTAAAGCCATCTTGTTCATATCGCTTTAAATTTTTATCTATCCACTCTTTCACTTCTTCATCTGAAAATGCGTGATCCCATGCGTACATTACTTCTATATCTTGCAGAAAAGTACATAAATTATTAAAATCCTCTTTAGTTATCTTCCTAAATCCAAGTCGATCAGACTGTAAAATCCATTCCATTATATTCACCTCTTAGAATATTTTACTATAAAAAATCGTATTTCACAGTAGTACTGATCTATTTGTTTACAGATTCTATACCCTTATTATAAAATGCTATCTTTCTTTTACTAGCAAAAGCTGTTACTTTTTTATTACCTTGATTTATATATACATTCTGAATCACTATTGAATGTCCAGCACCAGGATATATGAGATGTTTGTAATAATGAGCTGATTTACTCTTATCTAATCTATCAATAGCTATTTTAGAAAAGTTACAAGTGACATCTTCTTCCCCTGATATCAATAATATAGAACCGCTGATTTTTTCAACAGGAATTGTTGCCCTTTCTACTACTTCAGGATCAGTACAAAGGGCACTGTTGAAACATGATTTATAGCATCTATTAACTATTATCGTAATTCAACAAAAAAAGAAACCATTTTGAACTACATCAAAATGGTTTCTTCCTATTTAAATAGTATTTACTAAATTCAACTCACAAAGCTGTGAATCAAAACATTAAAATACATTACTCATTAACAATACAAGCAATCTATTTATCTAGCGTCAATAATAGTTCTCTAATTGTTTTGCACGCCATAGCGGTAGAAGCTCCAGATGGATCGTATGGTGGTGATAGTTCTACCACATCCGCTGCCACAATTTGCTTAAGTGATTGAAATTGGTTGATTGCTTCTAATAATTCACGATACGTAATTCCGCCTGGTTCTGGAGTGCCTGTTCCAGGGAAAACACCTGGGTCAAGGACGTCTAAGTCAATTGTAATATAGACCGGAACATCTTGTAGTTCAGCTATTTTCTCTTTTAGTGTGTCTAGAGAAAAGCGTTCCATATAAGTATGCTCTTTTGCCCATTCAAACTCTTCTTTTAGACCAGAACGAATACCAAATTGAAAAATTCTACCGTCTCCAAGGAATTCATGACAACGTCTAATTACAGAAGCATGAGACAATTTTTCACCTAAATAATCCTCACGTAAATCAGTGTGAGCATCGATATGGATTAAGTGCAAATCTGGATATTTTTCGTATGCTGCTTTAATAGTAGGCAAACTAACGAGATGCTCTCCCCCTACCATTAAAAACTTCTTGCCATCTTTCAAAACTTCTTGGCAGTAGTCAAAAATTTGATCTAACACTTTAGAAGTATTGCCAAATGGCAAATCCAAATCGCCACCATCAAAGATTGCAGCATCCTCAAGATCTTTATCTAAATAAGGTGAATAGCTTTCTAATCCAAACGAGTCATTTCTAATTGCTTGCATAGCAAAACGTGTACCTGGTCGAAAACTTGTTGTGCCATCAAATGGGACACCAAACAACACCGTTTCTGCTTCAATATAAGTTTTCTCACAACCTATAAAAGTGTTCATATTTAAAGCTTTATTCCCCACGCTGTAGAGCCTCCTTTACGTAACTCGGTAAACCGAATGCTCCAGCATGTAAATTCGTATTATAGTATTTAGTTTTCAGTCCAAATTTTTCCCAAGCTTCAGCATTCAAGTCTTTCAGTGGATCAAAGGTTTTAGATGCAAAGCCAAATAGCCAATGACCTGAAGGATATGTTGGCATATGGTATTGATAAACATGAGTAATTGGGAAAATGTCTTTAATCTTTCTATGTGCTTTTTTCATATTAGCAGCATATTCCGCAAAGTAAGGTGATTCATGTTGATTTATTAAAATACCATCTTCATTTAAAACGCGATAGCATTCTTTATAAAATTCAGTCGTAAATAGTCCTTCACCAACTGAAATAGGATCTGTAGAGTCCACAAGAATTAAGTCAAAAGATTGATCAGGTGCATTTTTTACATATGCCAAACCGTCATCAAAAATCAATTTCATACGGCTATCTTCTTCAACACCGTTTGCAGTTACTGGTAAGAATTCTTGACATAAGCGGAAAACACGCTCATCAATTTCCACCATCACTACTTCTTCAACTGTTGGATAACGTAACACTTCACGCGCTGTTCCGCCATCTCCCCCACCAATAACTAATACTTTTTTAATTGAAGGATTTGTTGCAAATGCAGGATGTACAATCATGTCATGGTATACGAATTCGTCTTTCTCATTAACCATCATTAAGCCATCCAAAGTGAAAAATGTACCGAATTCCTCTCCTTGATAAAAATCAATTTGTTGAAACGGAGTCTTTTCACTATATAGTTCTTTGTCGTAAGCAATTGAAAATTTACATTCATTGCTCCACTGTTCAGTATACCAAGCCATTATTTCACACCTTCTAATTCTATTTTCACTTTAATTTGATCAATTTCTTGTTCTGCGAATTGGCGGATTTTATCAGCCATACCACGCGGAATTTCAAAAGATTCCGTCTTTGTAGCATGCAGTTTTTCAGATAAGTAGTCAGCTGCTTTCCATGGATTTACTGAATCGCCACAAGTATATACATCTACAGAAGCAAATCCATATTCCGGCCATGTATGAATTGTCAGATGTGACTCTTCTATAATAACCGCCCCTGAAACTCCATACGGATTAAAGTGATGGAAAACAGATTCAACAATAGTTGCTCCTGAGTAGTCCGCTGCCTCGTTCATAAATCTTTCAATCAATGCATTATTTTCAATTACCTCACTTGGACAACCGTAAAACTCAATTAAAACATGTCTTCCTAAAGTTGATAATTCTATACCCATTTACGCTTCCTCCTTGATTACAGTTATATGATTTGCTTCTTTTGCTTCTATCAGAACGTTCCCTAAAGTCTGACAATAATAATCGTATTGCTGGAGAACATCTTGAGAAATCAGTTCTCCTGGAATAACAAGGGGAATACCTGGAGGATAGATCATCAACGAGTCTGCACTTATCCGACCTACTGCATCTTCAATGGCGATTGATTCATGTTCTGCATAAAATGCTTCGCGTGGACTTAAGACCAGTTCATTCACCTGATTTGCTGTTACATAAGTTGATCGAATCGTTGTATTCTTTCCTATTCTCTTTTCAATGTCCTTTAAAGCAAAAACTAATTTGTCAATTGAATTCTTCGTATCGGCACTTGTAATGACTGCCATCACGACATAACCTTCTGCTAACTCCATTTGAATCCCGTACTTTTCTTTTAAAATTGAATACATCTCAAATCCAGTTAATCCAAGATCATTGACCCGTATTACTAATTTTGTCCAGTCGTACGATTGATTAAAATGTGCTTGTACATATTGTGCCGTCAACACTTCATAACGTGAGGCGGTTTCAATTGTTCTTACTGCGTCATCTATAATTGGCTTTAAATCAGCAAATTTCTCTTCACCATATAAAGACAGCTCTCTTCTAGCCACATCTAACGAACTCATTAGTAAGTAATTTGCACTCGTTGTTTGTAGCATGTTCAATACTTTTTGTATGTGCTCTGGAGCAATTTTGTCATTCTTCAGAAGTAGCAAAGAACTTTGAGTCAGAGATCCACCTGTCTTATGCATACTTATTGTAACGGCATCTGCCCCAGCAGTAATTGGGTCTATGATGTCATCAGACATGAACCCTAAATGTGCCCCATGCGCACCATCCACTATAACTGTAATATCACGCTCATGGGCGATACGGCAGATTTCTTGTAAATCGCTCATAGAACCAAAGTATGTTGGATAGGTCACCAACAGGGCCTTTGCTTCTGGATGTTCATGCAGTGCGCTTTTCACATTCTCAACAGAAATGCCATGAGTAATTCCAAAACGATGGTCGACTTCAGGCTGTATAAATACAGGTTTCGCTCCACTTATAATAAGTCCATCCATCACCGATCTATGACCATTTCGCGGTACCAACAAAGTATCACCTGGCTTGCATGTTGCCATAATCATCGCCAGTATTCCTATTGTGGTACCATTAACTAAAAAATAAGAATGATCCGCCCCGAAAGCTTCTGCAGCCAATTGCTGCGCTTCTTTAATAATAGTTTGAGGATGACTTAATAAATCAAGCTCTTTCATAGAATTAACATCCATGCGCATAGTCATTTCCCCAAGTGCTATTTTCAAAGGATTCATTTGTGCGCCCATTTTATGACCAGGTACATCAAATGGTGTAACATCTTGCTGAGCATACTTTATTAATGCTTCAAATAACGGCATTTTGTCCTGCTCTTCAAATGTTTTTCTCTCGGTAGCAAGCACTTGCATGTCGTTCATCATTGACCAACTCCAGCAAACTCAAAGCTGGATACAAGTTGTTTCAGTTCGTTTACTTTATCAGTTCTTTCCCAAGGTACATCTAAGTCACTTCTACCGAAATGTCCATACGCTGCAACCTGTTTATATTGCGGTTTACGTAAATCCAACATGTTAATAATACCCGCTGGTGTTAAATCAAAAGTTTTGCGAATTGCGCGTAGTAATTCCTCTTGTGACACTTTTTCGGTTCCAAACGTTTCTACAGCAATACTAATTGGTTCACTTACACCAATTGCATATGACAATTGAATTTCACATTTTTTAGCTAACTCTGCAGCAACAATATTTTTTGCTACATATCTTGCAGCATACGCCGCAGAACGATCAACTTTTGTAGAATCTTTACCAGAAAATGCTCCGCCACCATGACGAGCAGCGCCACCATAAGTGTCTACAATAATTTTACGCCCCGTTAGTCCTGCGTCACCATGTGGTCCACCAACAACAAAGCGTCCAGTTGGGTTAATTAAAATACGGAATATTTGATTTAAGCCGAACTCTCTAGCAGTCTCTTTAATTACGTTTTCAATTACGTAATCTTCAAATAATTCTTTATCGAAATCTTCATCATGTTGAATTGACATCAACACCGTATCTATCATTGGTGTACCTGGATTTGTATAATCGATTGTTACTTGTGATTTCATATCTGGGCGTGCCCATTTAAAAGCCCCACTTTTTCTTAGTTGGGATGCTTTTTTTACTAGCGTATGTGCCATTTCGATTGGTAATGGCATTAAGTTTTTCGTTTCATCCGTTGCATATCCGAACATAATTCCCTGGTCTCCAGCTCCAATTGCTTGAGTATCACTTGAAGAATCGATACCCATAGCAATATCAGGTGATTGACTGTGAATTAATACTTGTACATCACAAGTATTCCCGTTGATTCCTAGACGTTCATCAATGTAACCAATTTCGATCAATGTATCTCGCGCGATTTTCTCAATATCTAATTTGGCTGTAGTCGTAATCTCACCGCCTACAATTACTGTGTTCGTTGTGTCAAACACTTCACACGCCACTCTAGAAAATGGATCTTGCTCAAGCGCTGCATCCAATACTGCATCAGAAATCTGATCTGCAATTTTATCTGGATGCCCTTCTGAAACAGATTCGGAAGTAAATACAAATTTTTCAACCAACATTAACCACTCCTGTAAAATAAATTCATTTTTTAGGCATAAAAAAAGCTCTCCTCCAACCAAAGGAAAGCTTCGATTAATATCAGCTGCTTATCCTCTTATCGTTCACAAAGTTAAACTTTGCGCTCAGGTTGGGCACCCATGATCTGATTCACTCTGAACCAAATTGGTTTGCCACCGTATCTTCGACCCCTCGTCTCAACGGCTATTAATAAGATGACTTTATTTATGATGGTGCTAATGTTAATAGATTTTAATAATCATGTCAATTTATTTTTTTAAGATTTTTTAGTGAAAAAAGAATCTTCTTTAAATAGCCCAAAAAAGTTTTAAGGGATTTCTCTGAATCTCTAAATTTCACAAAACATTAAAGAGTGCCAATCAATTTAATCAGCCTTTACAAGTACATAATCAATTCACTATTTTTATGTAAATCAATTTCGTAGTGAAAAAATAGTAATTCATCTCCATAAAACCTAGTAAACCTCTAGGTAAAGATACATACTTGAACTTTTATTCAATTTATATAACTCAATAAGTAAATAAAAAATAATTTTATATATAAAATCGATTTTTCTGTTCGAATAAACACTGCTGAATCTATTTTATTTATTAACTATTTAGCTAAAAAGAGCACTTGTAATAAGGTTAAATTACCAATAAAAAAAGTGAGTTATATTTTCTGTGTTTAAATAAATACAATAATACTGTTTACAATAAAATTTTAAATTTACATAGTTATTCTGATATTTAAATCAATTAAGAATTACAATTTTTTCTATATTTATTTTTCAACAATTTTATAATTGCTAAATTTCCAGGTGAAACAATCGGAATTTCTTCTACCTTTTACTCTTTATAAAGATACAACAAGACATCTAAATTCAAGTGAAAAACAAGATTACAATATAAATACAAACTTGATTTTCTCCTTAACTAAGTAAATCTCAATTTGTCTTTTTTCTATACTAAGTCTTCGAGTATATCAACTTAGCCAACACTATTTAATCCTTAAAATGCTCTCCGTCTTATCGAAAAAAAACACATTTTAAGACATAATCATCTTAAAATGTGTTTCTTAGTTTATTCCATATATAATGTTTTCTTTGGATAACATCCGTAATAGCAATATTAATTACTAGTCTTGTTTACGATTGGACCGTATCATTTCCACTTTAATATAAAGCCATATATAGCATAAAGCTATCAAGATAATGGAAATTATTTTCAACCATATGCTTATTGGTGCATCAATAACTGCAAACACTAAACTTGCGACTAATAAAGTGCCTATAATACTAAATAATTTGTAAACCATTCTTATTTATCCTCACATTTTATGTATTTAGTTAATTAGACTTTTACGATTACCTTATTAATGAACGTAATATTTTTTTCTAGAAAGGCATCTAAAACGCTAAATAAAAACTTTGCTAAAGAAGATTGTTTCCTTCTGTATTCCTAATGCTATCATGATTTTCTCTATACATACAACTTCTACGTTTAAAATGAAGCATAACAATATCAAAGGCTTGATTCTGGCTCCTTGTATCATTGCGATCATAAAGACGATTAAGTAAAAACAGCCTATGAAGATAGACCGTAAAGAAAGTCCATTTTCCTGTTTCATTAACATAAAAAATATGAAAGTGGGCATCCAAATAGCATTCAACAAAATATATTTAATACTATTCAAATCAACATACTCACCTAAATTCTTTTTTGTAACACTGCGTGCATATAAAATTTCAGTAGCTTTCACTCAGCTAGTTCCCAATCTATAAATTCAATTGAATCTATTTTCCGAAGTTTAACTTCTTTCGTTTTACCTAATTCATGAAAGCGATCTGGATCATTATAATAAGGTGCAAGTGTAACTGATACACTCCCCAATTTATAATGATTCATCAAAAATACTGCAGGACCTATTTGACTACCATTCTTCAATTGAATTCTAACGAGTTCACCCGTTTTTAATCCATTTAAAAATGTATAGTCATTATGTAGTCTTTATTCTTGTTTTTTTCCAAAATAATACCTATTTTGAAACTAATCAGCAATAATACAATGATAAAAATAATCTTTAACCATATACTTAGTGCTGAAATAGAAATCATCGAAAATATACCAACCATAATAAATTTACTTAAAATTTCAAATATTTTATAATTCATATTTTAACCTCAAATCATTTGTATCTGATTAACCGTTATTCGTATTTCTGCTAGTTCCAAGTCAAAATGCGTATCGAATTGATGTGCGATATCTTTTTGCAAAGCCAACATAGCATCTGGTATTGAGTAATCTATCGGACCTTTTAAAGCTACTGTAATATCTACAGATGGTAAAGGTAATTGCTGATAGTGAATTTTGCTGGACTTTTCAATATAAGAATTGAGGTCGCAAGTAATTTTCAGTAAATCAGTAAATGCTCTTTTTTGAATAGTGATTGTTTCATCATGAAAATCTGGTTGAACTATCGTGGTTTCTCCTATTTTTTCACGCTTTGGTGTGAAAATTTCAACACCCTTTTGTATAAAGCGTTTAAAGAAATTTTGTTCTACCTGCTTCAATGGAATCGGCATAATATGCTTACCTTCTGTTTTACGTATAAACTGCGCAAGCTTCATCTCACCTGAGGAACGTAAATCACTAATATAATAAAAATGAGCAATACTCCCACGTTCAAGTCTCTTAGCAATTTGCACTGTCATTTTATCGGAAGTACCAATAAGCAGTAATTTCTGCGGTTGATGTTGATCTATTGCATCTTGAACGTCTTTTAAATGCTCTTCATCCATGAATATCGCACGTTTCACAGCTTTAAAAGGAGACTTCTCAAATTTCGCAGATATCCCTGCTACCTTTTCACCGTTCATGATAAGTAGTCCATCATCGATAATAGCTTCGATTTGATGTGTATGTGCAAACTCAAGAGCAATCGAGCTTTTTCCTGTTCCACTTGGTCCACTAAGTGAAAATATCTCCATACTACACCTCCAATGAAATAACTTCATTTCTAATACTTGATTTATATTGGTTCTATTTACAGTTCATTAAACCATTTATTTTAGCATATTAGCAATTAATCCGAGGATGTTATGAAAAAATTAAAACATCTTAGTTTCATTTTTGATGGCATTAATTTTATTGAACATCCAAATCTCTTTCCTCGATATATTTCTCTTTAGCTGTTTTTTCTTTATCTAACTTAAAATCATGTTTCTTCAGTCTATTGTTCACTTCATTAAGTATAAATAACCCTCTAATCAAAACACCAATTAAAACACCGAAACCGATTATTATAGCTAAATCTCCGAGCGCTAAAAAGGCGATTAAACTAGCTATAATCCCCATCAATATGAATATCGTTAGCTTCATACTAATCTCCTTATAATACATTTTTTTATTATTATACCAAAATATCAATACTAGCTCTATTTAAACAAAAAGGCACTCAATTATTTACATTGAGTGCTAATCATTACTTTAATATGAATTTCTCTAAAGCTTTAGCAACACCTTCATTGCTGTTTGTATCTGTAATATGTTGAGCTATTTCTTTAACAGCGGGAACTGCATTGCCCATTGCAATTGGTAACCCAGCAAATTTTAGCATCGTTAAATCATTCATGGCATCTCCTATAGCCATGACGTTTTTAAATGTCACATTCAATGAATTACTTAATTCCCTTAATGCATTGCCCTTATTTGCAGTACTTGAGTTCACTTCAACATTTTGCAGAAACGATGTTGTAATGTTGTATCCAAGCTCATCTAGTTGATCCCACATTGCAGCCCGTTCCTCAACATTTTTAAAAAATAGATTAAATTTGTCGATTGGTAGTTTTCGTTCAATTATAAAATCATGTATATTAGGGACAGGAGTACGCGTTTTGATTATAAAATCCGCGAAGTCACCTGCGCCGTATTCTATTGGGCGATCATAACAATGTTGACTTATATAGGCTTTACCATCCGCAAACGCTTCTATACGTAAATCTATCGGCTTAAGGAATTGCATAATTTGTAGCGTTTGTTCAAACGTTAATGTGTCTTCGTATATTTTTTGTTGTGTTGCCAAATTCCATACAGCTGATCCATTCCCGGTGATTGCATATTTGACAAAAGGTAAATCCAGAAAGACATCCTGTAATTCATCTAGCGTTCTTCCTGTACAAATAGCAACTTCTACTTTGCGGTCAACTATGTTTCTAATTGCTTCAATAGTTCTTTCTGTTAACTGTAATGATGGCGTTAAAGTAGTACCATCCATGTCTAAAGCTATTAATTGAATACTCATTTCTTTTCCCTCTATTCCATTTTTGCTATTAATAATGAATTGAATTATATAGATTTTCAATATTAGAACAACCTTCAGTATGATAATATTGAGTCATATGATTGATTAGTTAAAGGAGCTCCATTATATCATGTCTAAAATTGTTTCATATATGTTAAATCCATTTTGTATTACCATTGTCGTCGTATTAATAATTCTATTCGGCAATCAAGCATTGGGTAAATACGCAAATAAATCTTACTCCCTTGCTATTGTATTCTTAATGCTTATGATTGCATGTATCATTTTTGTCTTTTATTTAATAAAGGAATTCAGATTAAAGTCAAAAACTAGGGTAGTTGAAAATGAGTAAAAGCTAGCATATGCTAGCTTTTTTATTTCATATTAAAAAACCTCTCGCCATTGTGCATTATTTTTCAAATAAGTATCTAGTGCTGGATATCTTGCACAATACGCAAAGCCTTGGGGTGGTGAAAACTGGTACATTTCTTTTAAAATATTTAGTGGAATAGCCTCACTTAACTCATATAATTGTAAAATGGGATAGGCATATGTATATTTTGAATTCCCCTCATTAAATGATTGATCACCGTTACCAATCTCTTTTACTTTATCCGGAAAATGAACCGGTGGATCGACTATGGCACAATACTTCAAAGATGAACTAGGTGCAGACTCATAAATCCAGAAATATTTCACTGGTAGCTTCGGGATCTTTGATCGAAACTCATTGACTTTTTCTCTCGATTTTATCAGTTTGCAATATGGCGGTTTAATGCTAATGAAAATTCCATTTGTCATTTTACTTCCCTCCTCCCTCCATATTACAATAAAACCCTCTACTAAAAGTAGAGGGTAAAGAAAACTAATACTTAAATTGACTCACTAAAAGCTGTAGTTCCTCTGCCATTTTAGACATCGTTTCTGCTGATGATGTGATTTCTTCCATTGTAGCAAGTTGTTCCTCTGATGCAGAGGCAACTAATTGCGTTGTACTAGATGAGTTTTTTGCAATACTCAAGTTATCTTCTACTGATGTATATACTTTATTAACTGCATTATACATATTCTTTGCAATTAAATTAACTTCTTGAATTCTCACTGTCACTTGGTCCACCGATTGCAGGATCTTCTCAAAGCCTTGTTTAGTTTCTTCTACGACTAGCATACCAGAAGCTGTTTCCTTAGTTCCAAGTTCAATTGCTTTTATAGCCTTTTCTGTTCCTTTTTGTGTTTGTAAAATCAAGTCAGAAATTTGTGATGCAGACACTTTGGACTGTTCGGCTAATTTCCTAACCTCATCTGCAACTACCGCAAAGCCCTTGCCATGCTCACCCGCTCTAGCCGCTTCAATTGCAGCATTCAAAGCTAGTAAATTTGTTTGTTCAGAGATTGCTGTAATAACAGCTACAATATTACCGATTTCATTTGATTGCTTGCCCAATTCGTCTATAGAATGACTAGCATTTGAAGTAGCATTATTTATTACATCCATTTGATGAATAACTTTTTGTAATGTATCATTACCGTTTAATGCTTCTTGACTTGTTTCTTTCGCTACTTGTGTAACTGTTGTAGATTCGTCTACAACTTTCTGTAGATTAGCACGAACATTCTCAATTGACTTGAAACTAATTTGTGACCCATTTTCTTGCATCTCAGCACCTTCCGCAATATCATGAATCGATTGCGCAATCTGACTCGTAGCTTCAGTTGTTTGTTCAGCATTAGCTGTTAATTCCTCAGAAGCTGCTGCAACATGTACTGAGGAATCAGCCACTTGCTTCATCATTTTACGCAAACTTCCTAGCATTAGATTAAAGGAATGTGCTAATTCACCTGTTTCATCTTCCGTTTTGACAATAAGTTCTTGTGTAAGATCTCCTTCACCTTCTGCAATTTCCTTTAACTGAAGATTTATTTGTTTTATAGGTCTCACAAGTGCTCTAGTTAATAAAATACTACCAAGAATTGCAATTGTACCTCCAACTAATAATGCCAATACTATTTTCATCACTAAACTCTTCGTGATTTCATTAATTTTCGTAATAGGTTCACCTATAAACCACATGCCAATCACTTTACCAGAGGCGTCTTTAATTGGTTGATAAACTGTTACATATTTTTCACCAACTACATCTGCAACCCCTACATAGGTATTACCTTTCTTGAGAACCTGATCAACAACAGTTTCAGATGCTTTTGTACCAATAGAACGTTGACCATCTACTTCTATATTTGTTGCAATACGTGTATCTCCATTGAATATCGTAACTGCACCACTTAATGTTTTGCCTATTTCATCGACTAAAGCCGTATCATTCGTAAAATTATGCTCTCCTTTATACAGGTCTCCACCTTTAATAGTCCAATCTCCTGTGAATCGGTCATTTACAATAGTCCCTCCTAAAGTTGATGCCTCCATTGCTCGGTCTTCAAATGTTTCCATCAGGGACTTCTCAATCTCCCATTTTGCTACTACTGTGATCAGAATGCATAAAAACAAAATAACAAAAACTTGTAACACATTGAATTTCATACCGATTTTAATATGCTTTAGTTTGTTCAAAAAAACCTCTCCTGTCATGTCATGTTATTCAATTTTATTTTTTAGAGCTTAATGCATGATAAAGGTCTTTATTAACTTCATAATAATACTAATTATTAGATAATTATATATATTATAGTAAATAGGCATTAAATCATAGTAGGTTTATTAATTAATTTTGACAATAAAAAAACACCTATCTCTCACACTCATAGAAAAGAGATAGGTGTTTAATAATGCTGCGTTTTTTTACACTTTAAAACGTTGCGTTAATGTCTGTAATGCTACTGCTTGCTGACTTAGTTCTTGAACAACACTATTTATTTCTTGCAATGTTGCATTTTGTTCTTCAATCGCACTTGCAATATTGGTAGATTGAGTTGCAGCAATTTCTGCATTTGACGCAATCTCTTCTACAGATGCTGTTACTTCTTCGGTTCCAGCAGATAATTGTTCTGAAGTTGCAGTAATATCTTCTAATTGCTTTGTCATTTGAGATACTGAGTTCACAATATGACCAAATGACTCACTCGCATTATCAATTACGTAAACACCTTGGCTGACATTCTTAAGTCCTTCTTCTACTGAAGCTGCAACGGTTTTTGTATCATTTTGGATTGTTTGCGTTAAATGAACAATTTGTGATGCAGACCCTTTTGATCCTTCAGCTAGTTTACGTACTTCTTCTGCCACTACAGCAAATCCTTTACCATGCTCCCCTGCACGTGCCGCTTCGATTGCAGCATTCAATGCTAGTAAATTCGTTTGATCTGTAATATCTGTAATCACTTTTGTCATTTCTTGAATCTCAACCGTTTGTGTCGTTAGCTTTTGTATTAGCTCATTTGTTTCGTTTGTCGAATTTGAAATGACATGCATTTGCTGTTTTGCAACTTCTAAAATCTTTGTTCCATCACTTGCTATTTTTGTAGTATCGACAGCATGATCAAATAATAGTTGCGAAGCTTCAGCAATTCGCCCAACACCGATTGCTGTTTCTTGCATAGCAATTGCGCTATCCTTCGCTATTTCAACAGAATCGACAGATCCTTTAGAAGTTTGTTCAACACTATTTGACACTCCTTCTGCTGCTTGTGAAACTTCAGTAGTGCTTGCTGATAGCTCTTCAATCGCAGCACTTAATTGACTCGTATTATCTGAAATACTAGTGATCAATTCTTTTAAATAGCGCTTCATTTGATTGAAGGATACTGCTAATTGACCGACTTCATCTTTACTCTTAACATCAAAATCCGAATGTGTTAAATCTCCAGTTGCAATTAGATTAGAACCTTTTACAATTGCCATTAAAGGATTAACAACTGTTTTCTTAATAAATACGATGAAGAAAATTGCTAGAATGATGCTAAGTAATGAGATGATACTTGCTAGACGCATAGCTTGTTCTGCTATTTTATGAACACCTTCATTCGCTTCATCTAATTCTTTTTGCTGAAAATCCATAATTTCAATAGCAGATTCTAGAATCTTTCCATTTGCTACCGAACCAACTTCTGTCATTTCTTTATAAGCAACGTCTTTATTGCCTTTTTCATATTCTGAAATGACCAAATCTGCAGATTTATCAAATTTTTCTTTATTTGCATTGATATCAGACATATATGTATGCATTTTATCCGACATTTCTTTACTCTTTAAATCACTTATTGATTGATTAAGCTTTTGCTGATAATTTTGTAAATTCCTTTTTTCTGTATCATTACCTTCTATTAAATAAGAACGTAAATACAAACCTTGCGCAGCAAGATTGAATTGAATATCATTCGCTAATTGGATTTTTTCAAAACGATCTTTCGTTACTTCATCGAAAGCATCTTCAACTGTTGATAAACGATTATAGTTAAATACTAAAATCACTAACATCATGACAATCATTGTAATAAAGCCTAAACTAATTTTCTTTTGAATAGACATTTGTCTAACCCCTCGCATCCCAAAATTAAGTGAACATATTAATATACAAGAACTCGACTTAAATTGTCGATTTCTATGTATATCACCAACATAACTATAGCATTATGATTAGTCATAATTACTGATTCAAATGAACCAACAATTGGTTATGTTATTTAATTTTTTTTAAACTAGAAGGACTATAACTGAATCTTTTGAATTATAAATAAGTTAAATTTTTCATTGGTAATTGTTTCTATTTAATTTTAATAGTAATATTCTGTTATCTTAATTTAAAAGCTATACATAGTAAGTTTATAAATCTCTTCATATATAATAGCTCTTTTTTAGCCTTCATTTTCTATTCATGAAATACTCCTTCATTATATCGTTGTATTAAATAATTTTTCAGAAACTCTCTACAGCTATTTGAAAGCTCACTTTTTGCAGGATGAATGACATCTCCATAGGGTAATTCCCCTACAAAACGCACCATCCCAGTAAATTCTCTTTTCAATTCATCATCGTAACCAGAGAATTTTACAAAGCACGTTTGAGGTCCATTATGTACAAAGTCAACGATCATTACTTTATGATTATTCATATTCCCACCACTTCCACATTTAATTGCATGTTTAAAAGTAACGGTCCATTGCGCTTAAAATACGCAATGGACCATTTTTGATTGTTGCCCTTTTTCGTAGTTCCTTCATTACACATTCTTACATTTTGATTCTCTTTTGTGTAAACCCATCGTTCAATATAACTGCTCGATACAAGAAAATCAATAAATTGACCTCCACCTTATCTTAAAATCACTATAGGTGTAGGTAACTTGGACAATTTTATCATCTCCAATATAGAAACTTATACAGTAGTTATATTTAGAATCGCACTTAACTAATCCATCATTTTCGTATACAGATCAGTAATAGTTAGACTAAAAGTTTTGTATTAACCAAAATGGAACTCTATTTTTAATAATAACAACATAAAAGCTGGCGTTAAATCTGAAATTATACATTAATTCATAAAAAAATACTTTGAAACATATAATTTAAGGAGTAAGTAGTTTACGAAAAAAGTATATTAATGTAGAAATATAGAGAAATATAGAGAAAATTCAGTAATATGTTACATAGTTATTTCGAACTATTTTTAATATTCTGAAATTATATTTTTTATTATATTGATAACATAATAAATATCCACGTTAGTATTTTTCTTTCAAATATATTAAATTACTATTTTTATTATCATAAAAATACCACAAACTCACTTTGATAATTCAACGCACTAAATCTACCAATGTTACTATTAAAAAGTTATTACCCTAATAAAATATATAAATGGATTTTATTTGTTTCTATGGAATTCTTTTTTTGTTATATTGAAATTAAGCTTTTCACAAGGGCTTATTATTTTAGATAAGGGGGATTTAAATGGCTAAAAAGAAAAAGTACGTACTGTTTACTCTTTTAGCAATCATTTCATTGATCTTAGCTGCATGTAATTTTGGGGGAGAAACAGCTAAGGAAAAAGATGAAGGTGATAAAGGCACTGGAAATGAAGTGCAAGAAAAGAAAAAAGCTTTAAATTTAGTGATTGCTTCTGAACCACCTGCAATGAATCCGCAGTTGGCTACTGATACAACTTCTGGGAATATTTTATTAAGTCTTTTTGAAGGTTTAACTAGACTTGATAAAGATGCAAAATATGAAAAAGCATTGGCTGAAGATATTCAAATTAGCGATGACCAATTGACTTACACGTTTAAATTACGTGATGCTAAATGGACAAATGGTGATGCTGTTGTTGCAGGTGATTTTGAATACGCTTGGAAATGGGCTTTAGATCCAGCTAATACATCTGAATATGCATCTCAACTTTACCCTATTAAAGGTGCTGAAGAATTTAATCTTGGTAAAGGTTCTGCTGATGACATTGCTATTAAAGTTGTAGATGATAAAACATTGGAAGTTACTTTAGCAAATCCTACTCCTTACTTCCTTGAGTTAACAGCATTCCAAACTTATATGCCTATTAATAAAAAGGTAGCTGAAGCAAACAAAGAATGGTACGCAGATGCTGGTGAAAACTACGTTACAAATGGTCCATTCAAATTAGCTGAATGGCAACATGATGCCTCTCTAAAATTAGAAAAAAATGCTGATTATTGGGATGTTGCAAATGTTAAATTAGACGAAGTAAATATTGGCATGGTTGAAAAAGAACCTACTGCTGTAAGTATGTTTAAAGCTGGTGAAATTGATTATTTAGGTTCTCCGTTCCAAACCGTTGCACTGGATTCAATTGATGAGTTCAAAAAGAGCAACCAATTAACAATTCAACCATTAGCTGGTGTTTATTGGTACAAATTAAACACTAAAGGGAAATACACGAAAAATGCTAATATCCGTAAAGCTTTAACATTAGCTATTAACCGTGAAGAATTAATTACTAATGTAACTAAAGGCGAACAGACACCTGCTTTAGGCATGGTTCCTACTGCTGTTGCTGGTTTTGAAGAAGACCGTGGCTATATCAAAGATAATGATATTGAAGGTGCAAAAGCTGCACTTAAAGCTGGTATGAAAGAGCTTGGTATAAAAAAAGCATCTGACATTGAAATCGGCATTTCAATTAATACAAGTGAAGCACATAATGCGATTGCACAGTTCATCCAAGAAGGCTGGAGTAAAAACTTAGGAATCAAAGTAAAAATTGATAACGCTGAGTGGCAAGTATTTTTAGATAAGTTAACAAACCTAGATTATGAAGTAGGACGTATGGGTTGGATCGCTGACTATCGAGATCCTTACACATTCCTAGAAATGTACTCTACTGCTGATAACGGCAACAATGATACTGGATGGGAAAATCCTAAGTACAAAGATTTGATGAAAAAATCAGTAGCTGAAAAAGACCCTGCAAAGCGTCTTGAAATTTTAAAAGAAGCTGAAGGAATTGCAATGGGAGAATTCCCGGTTGCACCTATCTACTACTACACTAGCCTTTTTGTTAAAAAGGATACTGTAACAGGTATGGAACCTGACCCAATCGGTAATGTCCAGCTTAAAAGAGCAGATATCACTGAATAGTACGCACGCAGTACACGCTGGATAAACTGTTAGATATTCTATCAACAGCAAAGAGCTGCCTCATAGTCGTTTATTCGGCTTATGAGACAGCTTTTTTTCAACTAAACTCTAAGAAAAAAAGGAGGAGTTTCATGTGATTAAATACATTTTAAAAAGACTAATGTACATTTTGCTTGCTCTTTTTGTCATTATTTCTGCGACATTCTTTTTAATGAGATTGGCTCCAGGAAGTCCATTTGCAAGTGAGCGTAGTTTTCCACCTCAAATTGAGAAACAATTAGATGCAAAGTATGGTTTAGATAATCCTTGGTATATCCAATATAAAGATTATCTAATCGATTCAGCTACATTCGATTTTGGTGAATCAATGAAATATAAAATGCGTTCTACAAATGATATGATTTCAGAAGGATTCCCTATCTCTTTAACATTGGGAATTGAAGCCATGCTACTTGCTGTGGGACTAGGCATACTTTTAGGTGTCATTTCAGCACTTTACCACAATCGTTTTCCTGACTATTTAGCCACTACAATTGCCGTTCTAGGAATATCAATCCCGTCCTTTGTATTGGCTGGTTTAATGCAGTATTTCATTGCTTTTAAACTAGGATGGTTCCCAATCAGTGGTTGGAAAGGATTTATCTATAGTATTTTACCTGCGTTCGCCATTGCCTTGACACATATGGGTTACATCGCCAAACTTACACGATCCAGTATGCTTGAGCAAAATAATAGTGATTATGTCAAAATGGCCCGAGCAAAAGGAATTGGCAAATGGACAATCGTATTCCGACATACATTACGTAATGCCCTGTTGCCTGTCGTTACATATATTGGACCTTTAACAGCTGGTGTTGTGACGGGAAGTTTTATAGTAGAACAAATTTTCGCAATTCCAGGACTTGGTAAACACTTCGTTACAAGTATTTCGAATCGTGATTACACAGTTATTATGGGAACTACCGTGTTCTACTCTATCATCCTTTTACTTGCGGTATTTATCGTAGATATTTTATACGGTATTATCGATCCACGTATTAAGCTGAGAGGGGCGAAAAAATAATGCCACAACAATTAGAAAAAATCGAAAAAGAAATGTTTGAAATTGTCGGTGGAAGACATGATGAAAATGAAAAGCTAGCAAAGAAATCTGTTTCTTTTTGGAAAGAGGTCTTCATCCGATTTGCTCACAATAAATTAGCTATATTCGGTTTAATAGCACTTATGATTATTTTATTAATGGCTATTTTTGTACCCGTATTTTCACAATATAGTTATAGTGAACAACTAGGAATATACAATAAAGCTCCATCAGCAGCAAATTGGTTTGGTACAGATGATTTAGGAAGAGATGTATTTGTCCGTGTTTGGGAAGGTGCAAGAATTTCTTTGTTCATTGGTATAACAGCTGCTGTTATTGATTTAATTATTGGGGTATTGTGGGGTAGTATTTCAGGTCTAGCTGGAGAACGTGTAGATAATATTATGATGCGTATTGCAGATGTTCTAACTGCAGTCCCTTATTTACTTGTTGTAATCGTGTTATCAGTAGTTTTAGGAAATGGAGCTTTTGGAAATGGTTTGATACCGATGATTATCGCACTTTCTGTCACTGGATGGATTAATATGGCTCGAATAGTTCGTGGTGAAGTACTATCCATTAAAAACCAAGAATATGTCTTAGCTTCACGTACACTTGGAGCTAATACGAAACATTTAATCATTAAACACTTAATTCCAAATGCATTAGGCGCTATTTTAGTCACAATGACATTAACTATTCCAACTGCTATTTTTACAGAATCTTTCTTAAGTTATCTTGGCTTAGGTGTATCAGCACCAATAGCAAGCTGGGGTACAATGGCTTCTGAAGGAAACAATGCTATTACAAATGCGCCTTGGAGACTAATTTTCCCTGCGATAATGATTTGTACTACTATTTTTGCTTTTAATGCAGTTGGCGATGGCTTGCGCGATGCACTAGATCCAAAATTACGTAAATAAGGAGGTTGAACAGAATGAGTGAACCAATTTTACAAGTAAAAGATTTAAGAATCCATTTTAAAACGTTTGCGGGTGTCGTACAAGCTGTCCGCGGTGTAAATTTTGAATTACATGCCGGAGAAACACTTGCCATAGTAGGCGAATCTGGCTCGGGTAAAAGTGTTACAAGTAATGCCTTGATGAAACTGATTCCAGAACCTCCTGGTATTTATGAGTCTGGTGAAATCATCTTTAACGGTCGTGATTTAATCCCCCTATCAGATAAAGAAATGTCTAAAGTACGAGGCAATGATATCTCTATGATTTTCCAGGATCCTATGACATCATTGAATCCAACTATGCGTGTCGGTAGACAAATTACTGAAGTCATTTTAAAACATAAGAATGTTTCAAAGTCTGATGCAAAAAAACGCGCAATCAAATTATTAGATCAAGTAGGAATCCCAATGCCTGAAAAACGCTATAAACAGTTTCCGCACGAATTTTCTGGTGGTATGCGACAACGTGTTGTGATTGCTATTGCCCTAGCTGCAGAGCCTAAACTATTAATTGCTGATGAACCGACAACTGCTCTTGACGTAACAATCCAAGCACAAATTTTAGAACTTATGAAGGAAATTCAAGAAACGAGTAATACATCGATTATCTTCATCACACATGATTTAGGTGTTGTTGCCAATGTCGCTGATCGAGTGGCAGTAATGTATGCTGGACAAATTGTTGAATATGGCACTGTAAATGAAATTTTCTATAATCCTAAACATCCATACACATGGGGATTACTCGGTTCTATGCCAGATATTGATAGTAATTCAGATGAATTATTACGAACTATTCCAGGATCACCACCTGATTTAACTAATCCTCCTAAAGGGGATGCATTTGCAGCTCGCAATGAGTTTGCTTTGGCAATTGATTATGAAAAAGAACCACCTATGTTCCAAGTTAGTGAAACGCATTTCGCTAAAACATGGCTATTGCATCCTGATGCACCTAAAATTCCAATTCCTGAAGCTGTAGCAAAACGAATTGAAGGCTATTTAGGAAAGGAGAATGTGCTATATGGCGAAAAAACTATTAGAAATTAAAAACTTAACTCAATATTTCGGTTCTTCAAAAGAGCCAGTAAAAGCTGTTGATGGCATTAGCTTCGACATTTATGAAGGTGAAACTCTTGGTCTAGTAGGAGAATCTGGCTGTGGTAAATCTACAACTGGCCGCTCTATTATTCGCCTATATGATATAACCGATGGACAAATTATCTTTAATGGCAAAGATGTTCATAGTAGTAAATCAGTAAACGAAATGAAGCAATTTAACCGCCAAATGCAAATGATTTTCCAAGATCCATATGCTTCACTGAATCCTAGAATGAAAGCTGGCGAAATTATTAGTGAAGGCTTTGATATTCATGGTCTTTATAAGAACAAAAAAGAACGCCGCGAAAAAGTAGAATCTTTACTAGAAGCTGTTGGTTTAAATAGAGAGCATGCAAATCGCTATGCTCATGAATTTTCTGGAGGACAACGACAACGGATTGGTATTGCTCGTGCGTTGAGTTTAAATCCAAGCTTTATCATAGCAGATGAACCGATTTCTGCACTTGATGTATCGATTCAAGCACAAGTTGTAAACTTATTAAAACAGTTACAAAAAGAATTTAATTTAACTTATTTATTCATTGCTCATGATCTTTCTATGGTGAAATATATTAGTGACCGTATAGCAGTTATGTACCGCGGGAAAATTGTTGAAATTGGTTTAGCAGATGATATCTATCATTCGCCTGTCCATCCATATACGAAATCACTACTCTCAGCTATACCATTACCAGATCCAATATCAGAATCAAAACGTACACGAATTCCTTATGTACACGAAGAACTAGATGAAAGCGCTTCATTTTATGAAATTGCTGACAAACATTTCGTTTATGGTACAGCTGCATCCGTAAAGAAATGGCAAAATACTTAATAATACGAAAAAGCCACCGCTCATTATATGAACGGTGGTTTTTCATTATGTTAGTAGCAATAGTACTAGTTTTCATTCACAGCTGTTCCCTGCTTCACTTTACGCCATTTTGAGCGTAATTCCCAAACAGTGATAAGTAATACGAGCCAAACAAACCCATTATTGAAGCTAATACCACTTGATGATTCACCACCGAGCAGTTGCATCACAATTATTGTAAAAATGATATAACCTACTAAAAAAGCATCCCACTTAAATTCGTCTAATGCATTACTGTTCGATTGTTTTGTCGGCAAAAAACTAATGACAAGTAATATTAATATTAAGATTACGATCGGTTTTTTCGGAATCACTGAAAATATCTCCAATTGTGAGAAATATTCCATTACAAATAGTAAAGTTAATCCACTTAATATAAAAATATGTTTCGTTGTTAAAAAGGACATGACAGCTATCTCCTATTTTTCTTCTAGTATATCAAATTCAACCAATTGATATTAAATTATTTGCGACCATTGGTGAATTATTCTATATCTAGAAGTATGAAATTCATAATCTCAATTCGTACTTCATATGGATCTTTGTTTTTCACAATATTATCATCAAAAAAGACGTACAGCATCGTTATAGTTCAATGCCATGCGCCTATTCTTATTTTCTATTTAGATTCAATTACAACATCTTTAGCAACGATAGAAAAATCAGCTAATGGGCTATCAAATAAAACACTTAGTCTAAAACCGCCGTCAACTATCGATATCTCTTCGTACAACCACCAAGAGCCTTCTCTGACTTGTGCGGTACTAGTAAATTCACTAACACCAATAAAAGTAATCGTTAACATATCCGTTTCATGATACGTATTTTCTAAATTCAACTTAATTGTACATGTTTGGTCAGAATATCTTTCTATTGATTGGATTATTGCGTCATGGAATGAGCTATCAAATAGATCACTTACGGTTTTAGAAAGTTTACTTTTAGCTGCAATAAAATCTGCTGCACTGCTTTCGAATTTTTTATTGGTCAAATCATCAAAATGCTCCAGCCAGTTTTTTGCCATGCTTCGCAACTTATTACTTGTGGCCCCTTCGATAATAGAGCCATCTAATACATATGGATGGAACTCTTCAGGTAAAAATTTTAACAACTTATCTCGATCACGTTGTAATTCCATTTTTCTTTCATGTTCTAAATCTATGCCATACTCTCTATAATAAGCTTTTTCCTCCTCCCAATCGCCCATGGTAACAAGGAAAAATAAATAATTAGATAACTGATTTTCTTCAAACCACTGTTTTGTAAAATATTTCATAAATCCAGTCCCTTCCATTAGTACATCTTTTATAAACTTGTGAAAAAAACATAGATAAAGTGATTGATAAAGCTAAAAAAAGATATGGGTAAATTCTGGGGTTATTATATAGACTAACGAGGTGTCTATAATTCTATTTTATATTTACATATATTATTATACATCCTTTATTTTCCTTGTAAATATAAAATTTATTAAAATTTGGTAATAATGTAAAATCATTATTTAAAACGTTCACAAAATAGTGATATTATATTGAGTAATTTATAATGGACAAATTCAAATATCAGGTAATTGTGATATGATAAAAGTAACTTTATTGGGAGTGTCATTCGACTATATCCAATATGGTTTTAATCTGTAGGGGGTTTTTATATGAGCTTATTTAACATTAAACACACAGAAGGTATTCACAGCATTACAGATGTCAAAAAACATAAGAACAATATTGAATTACATACGATTACGGGTGAAGAATTATATATCGTAGCCTTTTCTGATGAAACATACACGGTGTATGATGATCGCTTTGCGGGTGCTTCAAAACAAATGAATTCAATTGAAGCTTACGAGATTGATGGAAGCTTCCGAAACTTAGACTTCGATGCAATGCGTAGTCTATTTTCAAATTCATTTGATCGCCTAATGGATGAGCTTTCAACTTATGTAGGGTCGAATAAACTTGTCAATCTGGATGATGTAAAAGAGGAAATTACGAAGGAAATAAAAGGTATTCACTTTAAAATCATTACAGACACAAAGAAATATCAATATTAATTTTGTAAAGCTGCTACCCTTTTGGTGCAGCTTTTTCCTTTTAATTGTAGTTTTGTCTTCACAAATTAAACAATTTCGTATAAAATAATATTATTCCAATAAGAAAGGTTGGTTTTCAGTTTGAGTACCGTTCCTTTTATTCCAAGACCATTAGTTCGTGTAAATCAATGGACTATACTTTTAAGCGTTATTTTAACTTGGATTACAGGTCAGCCTTGGATTCTAGCCATTCCTTTATTGGCAAATTTACTTGGTTTGATTTTTAATTATAATCCCATTATGAAATTTGCTCGTCAATTTTTGAAAAAAGAACCTTCTGCTTATATACCTGAAGATGTTGGCCAACAAAAGTTTAATTCATGTATAGCTATTGCTTGCTTATTTCTTGGCTTAATTGGCTATTTGGCTAATTGGTCAGTACTTGCATATACATTTACGATCATGGTCGCTGTTGCTTCTTTTATAGCTATATTAGGGTTTTGTATCGGTTGCTTTATTCTTTTTCAACTCAAACAATTTAAGTATCGAATCAGTAAAACTTAATCTTATGAAAAATGATTATTTATGATAAATGCGCCATAGAAAGAGACCACTTTAAAGCGGTCTCTTTCTATGGCTTAATTTCATTCTTTAATTAATGATTTTACTTAGCTTTTCCCATCGAAAAGCCATCAAATAGACGACCACCATAAGGTTCAATTACCATTTCACATAAATGAATTACTTTACTTTTCTCAGCCGTTTTATAATACGTATCAAATGCATCAACAAATTTCTCGGTAAACTTTTCATCATAGTTCTTTAATGCTCGAATTATCCATTTTGAAGATCCTATCCACTGAACATTAGTTCTTAACACAAATTCATGAATAAGCTCTGCTAATGCGTTAGCAATAAAGATTTCTTCTGCACGATTTTTACAACCTATAAAATCATCTAATACATCTGTTATAAAATAACGCTTTGTCGTAATGATTTCTTCTGACCATCTTTCAGGTCCTTTATCTAATATCTCTTTGGCTTCTAGCTTTATTGATTGTATAATACCTTCATCTTTTAATATAATCCCTTCCCATAACATCCTTTGCATAGAAGGCTTAGCAGCTTTGTAGTCGAGTTCAAAAAAGTATTTGTAAGACGTTAAATTATGTACAAAAACTTCTATTGGCCAACCAAATTCGATCAACGACTCTCTATAACTTGAATTTAGACTGCTATCAAATACGACTATGTCAAGGTCAGATGTATCTGTTCCCTCTCCTCTGACAATACTTCCGGCCAACACCGCTCCTTGACAATTTGGAAAATACTTTTTGATAAATTGATGTGCTGCTGCAATTGGACTTAATCTCTTCAAATCCCCCATTATCATCACCTCTGTTCAAATAAAATTTTTATATTAAATTCCATATTAACTAATAAACGATTAAACTACTAGAAAAAATTCCAAAAATAAAAATATTCCAATAACAAAGTCAAAAAAAAACGATTAATACTCAAAAATGAGTAAACCGTCTTTTCAAGAAACCTTATTTACTTTTTTATAGATACATTATATTTGTCTAAAGTCTCTTCTAAACTTTTCAAATACTTCTCAGACATGCTTTTATTCGTAACATAAGTAGTCATATAAAATTTATCTTGCTCATCTGCATATGATACCAAGCTTTTGTATATACCTTTTTGATAACCGATATAGTTATTGAAGGCATGAAAAATTTCTTTTTCGGCTTCAGTCTTAGGAGATATTTCGACAGTTTTCAAATAAGTCAATTGCTGATTTGCTAATTTTAGAAATTTTTCTCGATTATCTGCATTCTTTAAATAGGAATCATCATTAACAACGCTATTTACAACACTGTGTATTTCTTCTTTAGATGTTGGCAATTCCACTTTTAATACTGCTTCTACGCTTTTCTTAAAGTCATTTGAAACTTTTGCATCAGCCTCAGCAACAACCCCAATAGTTTCAACCTTCTTGGCTGTCTTATCACTACTACACCCTGTTATTAATATAGAACCTGCCATTAATACTGAGAGAAATAAAAGAATTTTTTGCTTAGTAAATTTGCGCATGAAATGCCTCCTAAAGTTATCTTTAATTTTAAATATTTCTAATACTAATGTATTATTTTAATCATTTTAAAACTGTAAGAATTATTCATTATTACTAAAAAACTTTGTATAGTAACAATTTAAACTTACTCTTATATTTAAGTGTCACCTTTTTCTAATTTTTTTAATCCTCTATCCAATAATTCCAATATATTTTGTCTGAAGCTCTAAGAATTACCTGTTGTATATAGTTATGCCACATTTTTTACTTTCTACTCCTTATTTGTCTACATTTTTCCTTTTCTTCTATTATGTATATCAATAAAAAAACTGCCTCATTTTACATGAAGGCAGCCTTTAATTTTACGCTATATAAGTACATTGCACTTGTATCCCCTTTTACTTCAAATATACAGTTAGTTATTAACCTCGAGTCTCCATAAACGATATGTATTTTGTTCAAAGTATCACTCCTATTCGTTTTCTATTTTAGCCATTTCACCAGAGTATGGATAAAACAAAATGCGATTTTCTTTTTCGCCCTGTCGACCAACAATCAAATAGCAATCTGTGTGGAATGCAAAGGCATCAGTGTTATAAATTGTTTTACCACTCTTTTCTGTTATTACTTTTACACCATATTTGTCAGCGACCTTCACTTCTGCATCAGCAAGTGTATATAATGGCTTATACAATTTAAAGCTGATAATTAATAAAAGGACGATGATGATACTGGAAATAGATAAGCGAGAACTAATGCGATAATATTGATTCTCTTGACGTTGTGATATGTAATAGATGCCCAATCCCATTAATAAAACAATAGGTATTGCTGTTAATCTTCCTAAATAATCTATAAACAAATAAGGCCTTGATCCAATGTAAAAATATACTGCTATTATCAATAATATTATTGATGTTATTGGTAACATCTTCTTTTTCAATTCTCTCACTCCATTCAAAATAAATAGGTACAGCATTTTCTTTCACCATTCTAACAATACGCATTTCATTTTTCTTTATAAGTATGCATGTTTTTCTCACTAATGTTGACACTAAGTCCATTCTTTCTCTATTTGGAGTGATAAACATTACTATAAATTTAGGTACGATACCTCTCAATAGTGCCATAATGTCTATTTCGATAGGTGTCGGATTACTGTTAATAGTTCGATTTATGAAGCATTTAAAGAGATCTAAGATTGGACAGCTAGAAGGTTGGTCAATTGGGTTCGCAATCCCAGGTTTTATTTTAACAATAACTGGAGCGCATATGTCTTTAAAATCTCCTTTATCTAAAATAGATTTTCCTTATAATAATATTATCTTTGGCGAACCTTCATTTGCTTTTGGTGTTTTATTGTTAGCAGTAGCAATTCTTCTATGGAGAAAAGCGAATGTTTTCGCGAAAAATAACATTGATTATATTGATTCAATGACTATTTCTCGAATATTAATGAAAGAGGCACCAATATTGCTAAAACCACTTTCTTATTTTACATTTGCATTGGGTTTAGCACTTATATCTATTGCCATTGCAAGTATCCGTCTTCAATTATTCTCAACTTTCAATGGCGAACTAATAACTAGTTCCTTTACCAAATACCCTTTAGTTGAAGGTCTTTTCATATCCGGTTTATACGCAATAATAGGAATTGGCGCTATCTTGTTACCTTTTACTTTAAAACAATATGCAAAACCAAGTTTCTTCAAAGTCATGATCACTTGTTGGCAAATCGCAGGGATTGCCTTTATTTTATTTGGAATGATGAATTATTTTACACTTAGCGATCTAATAGTCCATTTAATGGGCAAATAAAAAACGTAGTAGACATTATATCTACTACGTTTTTATTTATGCACCTACAAAAAGTACACATTGACTGATTGCGATGAAAAATGCTGGATTTTGAATTGGCGAATCCTCTTCAATCTCTAGCTCTATCAAGAACTCATCACCTTCTGTTGCCCTCCAACGGGCAATATCTACACCATCAAGTGCAAAGCGGGACCAATCTTCCATTTCCTTATGTATCATCATTTTCAATTGTCCATCTGTAATCACAAGGTCTGGAATCAATTCTTTCCAACCGTCGTAGGCAAGCATATATTTTTTTTGTTGTTTTAAATCTAATGCTTCATAAAAAACTTTTCCTTTACGAGTGACCTTTTTACAAGTGAAAAGTGGTTCGTCCTGCATATCAAAAACGTCATACCGTAAAAAATAGCGATAATCCATTACTTTATCTAATATACGCTTTAAACTATTTGAGTAGTGACGTTGAAATGTGAATACAGCTTGACCTGACTCATCAGCAACTGTAATTTTTGGTGTTGTTTCAATTGAATTAGGGTGTAAATAAGTATATCTTTGCATCATTTGCTCCTTTAAATCTAAACGTTTCATAAGTAAACTATAGCATTTTCAGGGCAGTAACGCACTTACTGAGTTAATAAAGATACTCTTTTTTTCTTTACAGCATCTTCTAAAATATCAAAAAAACCGTTATCATCTACCACTAAATAATTTTGTTCATTATCGTCCACGTGTATGATTTTATTAGATGTATCCACAAACATACCATAGTACCCACTTACAAAAATCTTTATGATGTAATTGTAATCTGGGTTTATATTTGAATCCACCATTTTCAATTCTTTAAATTTCGCGTTTTCAAAAGCCTTTAGAAGTTCTTTTTGTGTTTCTTCCGAAATTTTAACCTTTGCCAACGATGGTACTTTTTCAACTGTTATATATGAATCTTTATCACTAAAATCAACTCTCCAAAATAAATCCTTCACAGATAAACTTGTTTTCTTTACCTTTTCAGTTGAAGGTGTTTTATCAGGCTTAACACTTTCTAAAGACTTGTTTTGTCCATTTATATATATACCCATCCCAACTAAAACGACTAGAACTATAGTTATTACAAAAGCTTTTCGCTTACGCATAAATTCCTCCCCAATCCTTCTTTTTTCTTTTTACTAATCATAGCAAAATTATCACTTTAATGTGTAAAACATTTCCAATTACATTTTCAATATTCAGTGTAAATTTTCCTTTATGTAAAAAGGTATTATTAGTTGGGAATTTTGCGTTGGCAAATCAATTTGCTCTTTCATTTTAGTGAAATATAATCAAAAAAAGTTGTTAGTTTTTACACTAACAACTTTTTCTTCTTTAACTATATACATATAAATCAAATTGAATATAAAGTCATCAGCCTCTTACTTGCCCATCTCCATATACAAAATACTTACTCGAAGTCATTGCTTGTAACCCCATTGGTCCTCTTGCATGAAGCTTTTGAGTGCTAATGCCTATTTCCGCACCATAACCGAATTCAAAGCCGTCTGTGAAGCGCGTAGAGGCATTATGATAAACCGCTGCAGCATCAACACCGTTTAAGAATAGCGCTGCTGCAATCACATCTTCTGTTATGATAGCTTCAGAATGATTTGTCCCATATATATTAATATGTTCGATTGCTTCAACTACTTCTGACACGACTTTTACACTAACTGTTAATGCCAAATATTCTGTTGCCCAGTCGTCTTCTGTAGCAAGCTTTGCACCTGAATATGCATTACAAACAGTGGCATCTCCAATAATCTCAACATCATGTGCTGCTAACACTTCTAATAACGCAACACCATGCTCTGCAAACCATTTTTCATGGATTAATACACTTTCTGTTGCATTACATACAGATGGACGATGTGTTTTTCCGTTAATGACAATACTTGTTGCCATCTCAAGTTTTGCAGATTCATCTATATAGATATGACAATTTCCTGCTCCCGTTTCTAAAACAGGAACTGTCGCTTCACTTACAACCGTATCGATTAATGCTTTTCCACCGCGTGGAATCAGTACATCTAGATATTCTTTTAGATGGAATAATTCCTTTGCCGTTTTACGATTTGTATCTTCGATTAACTGCACTGCATCTACTGGTAATGTAGTCTCTTCTAGTGCCTTATGTATCGATGCGACTAGTGCGATATTCGAAAATTTTGCAGATGAACTGCCACGTAAAATCACAGCATTTCCAGTTTTCAATGATAGAGTTGCTGCATCTACTGTCACATTTGGTCTTGCTTCATAAATCATGCCAATCACACCAAGTGGCACTCGTTTTTTCTCAATATGCAAACCATTTTCTTTCTGAATATCCTCTAATACTTCACCAACTGGATCATTTAACTTTACTAATAATAGAATAGCATCTGACATATCTTGAATACGTTTTTCATTTAAGAATATGCGGTCTAAAACAGATTCTGAAAGACATTTTTCTCTACCGGCTTCAATATCCTTATTGTTTTCTTCAATTATCGTTTCTTTGTCTATCAGTAGTCGTTCTGCAATTTTTTGTAATGCTTCATTTTTCTCTTGCGTTGTTTTACTGTTCATATAATAACTTGCTATTTTCGCTAACTTACCTTTTGTTTTTACTTCGCTCATTGTGTTACCTCCACTTAGTTATGCTTTTACCCACTTATCACGGTGAATGACTTCAATATTAGATACGATTAGTTCGTTTGTTCGTTTCCCCATCGCTTGTTTTAGTTCATTTGCAGAATAGAGTATTTCTCCTCTACCAAGTACGCCATTTTTACCGTACACTTCAACAACATCGCCTCTTTGGAAATCACCTTCCATTTTATAGACACCTGCAGGAAGTAAACTGCTCCCTTTCGAAACAAGCGCTTGCTCCGCACCTTCGTCCACAAAGACTTTACCAGAAACTGCTGAGAATAATGAAATCCATTGCTTATTGTTATTTAATACAGGTAGTTCGTCTTTCTCTATATACGTCCCGTCCCCTGTACCTTCCAATACATGCAATAATTTTCGATTACCTTTACCGTTACCGATAAATACCTTCACGCCAAGTTCATACGCCGTTTTCGCTGCCATTAATTTTGATTCCATGCCACCGGTACCTACTTTTGAACCTGTGCCACTTGTAAATGACAACATTTCTTCCGTTACTTCAGTTAAAAAATCAATGCGTTTTGCATCAGGATTTTTAAATGGATTAGCATCATACAAACCATTGATGTCTGTTAAGATAATTAACTGATCAGCATGTACCAATCCGCTTACTAGCGCAGAAAGCATATCATTGTCACCGAAAGTAAGTTCTTTTACTGACACCGTATCGTTTTCATTGATGATTGGTAATACGGAACGATCCAATAATTCTGACAATGTAGAATAAGCGTTTTTATAGCGATGCTTGCTTGAGAAATCCGTTCTAGTTAATAAAATCTGTGCTGTCACAATACCGTGTTTGCTTAATTGTTCTGTATATGATTGTACTAATAAGCTTTGGCCTACTGCTGCAGCTGCTTGTTTTCCTTTTAAAGTAACAGGTCTTGAAGAGTAGCCTAGTTTACGGAAACCACATGCCACAGCACCGGATGATACTAATACCACTTCATGACCTGCTTGACGTAGTGTAGCAATTGCATTTATATGATCTTGAAACTTTACTTGATCTATTTCACCCTTCGCATTCGTCAAAGAGCTACTACCTATTTTCACAACAATTCGTTTTTTATCCATCTTTATTACCTCCAATACAACATAAAAAACCCTTTTCGCCCTCGAATATCAAGGACGAAAAGGGTTACTTCTCGTGGTACCACCTTAGTTGAATGCATTAAATGCATCCCACTCAACCTCATAACGCTTGAGACTGCGCCTATGTTTGCATAGGAGCTAAGAAGTAGGTTCCGCGTGTTTGCTGTTACGATGCCTTGCAGCCGGTGAACATCGCTCTCTTATACAGTAAGATCACACATACTAGTCTTCTTTTCGCTAAATATTTAATTATAAGCATGCATCAGATTCTTTTAACTGTCAATAATCATTTCGTGAATAAAGAAATAATACTTAATTTCACTTGTATTTGTAATACTTCTTACTCTTTTGCACCTTAGAATAATTCAAGTAAAAACGACTACCATTTCATACATTGATAGTCGTTTCTTGTTAGGTAGTTGGTAAAATCGTTACATCTTAGACCTGCTCACAGCATCTTTTATGGAAAATGCTGATGTAATAATAGCAATCACAATAGTACCTAAAACAAGCAGTAAAACAAATTTGTCCTCCTGCATATCGATATAATTCAATAAGTACTTTGTAAACTCTGGTTCAATAATATTTGGTCGCGTAATGATTATGATAAATACTGCAGTTGAAATGAGCTCATAAAACGTTTGGAAGATAACAACTTTTTTTGTCCATTGTCCTTGGATTCGTTTATAGAGAGCTAATGCAATACCAAAGATAGCAATAATCAGAATCAGAACCCAAAAATCATTTAAAATTTGTTGATTAAATGTTGGGTATTTAAAAATGAGATCATCTTCTCTATTCCTATACACCCCAATTAAATGCTCCGCATTAAAGTAAATTGAAACCCAAATAGCGGTCCATACTAAACTACCAAAAAAGGCATGCTTTGAAATAGATTTATGCTTAGTATTTAGTTGCACTTTGTTTAAATCATTAAGTGTCCATTTTTGAAGACCAGTCACAAGTTCCTCTTTTGGCTCTTTGGCAAATCTTTCGACCAACGCAAAGCTTAGCGTTAACCAAAAGAATACTTGAATCGCAACTTCTAGCATCATACCAATACCCTTACCAACAAGAGTGAGGACAACCATTAATAATGCTTCATCCCCCTCATAACTAGAAGCAAAATCTATAACAAATGCAATAAGAGCAATAGTCATTGCAATCGGAACTATCGTTTTTAAAAGAGATATATAGGATTGATAATATAAAGGACCAATTAAATACATGGGTTTTTCCTGATAGGTTTTTGCAAGAACAGCTGGATCACCTAATTTTACAAGCGCCTCTTTGACGTCTTCTTCCGTAAAATCAGATGGCAACATTTCTTCAATAGTTGCCTTCAATTCAAGAGCAATAGCTGCTCGATCTTTTTGTGACAACCTTCGAGTTACTTCATGGATATATTTATCAATTAATTCCATTGGCATCATCCCCTTTGTAAACCTTATATTGATGCATTTTAAACCCCTCATCACTTTACCACTTAATTACATATACTTCATAAATCAGCCAAATGTATTATATGCAGCTCACTCATTTTTATATACAGTCAAATAAAAAAACGACTATCTATTTGATAAGTTAGTCGTTACTTAATCAGAACAATTTGCATTAATCAACTGTTTTTATGTAAAAATCATTTCTAGAATTGGACAAGGGGCACCCTCAGCATGAGAGTACCCCTTAATTTATAATTAGCTAATTTTAATAAAACTCAAATTTCAACCCGATCATCCGGGGAATATTTACTCAAAAGCCTATAGCTTTCTGTACCGCGGTAAAATTCCACTGGTTAGCTTTCTAACCTAAGCAACGCAAACCCTACCTTCTTTTGCGTCCTTGTGACCCCAAAGTCACTCCAGTGTGAATAAGTATCTACAAAAACATTTAGTAGAATGCCAACATTTATAAACTAGCTAATCAGCATAAATAGAAGTATCTCACGAATAACTTATTTTGTCAATAGAGTTGCTTCTCTACTTTCTGAAGCTACATACATTTGAGTAAAAAATTCTTAAATTTTCACTATAAATTATAACGCAATTCAACTATGTATCAAGCTCTACCACTATGCTATTAATTAGAGCGATCAGTTCTTGCTTCGTATTTTCGTCTTTAATGGTAGCATTAGCATTAAATTTAGTACCGACAGATGGCACTAGCATCAACCCTTTTTTAACAACAACGGTATCGAGCATACCTAGTGTAAGAAGTAATGATTCATGCGCTTTATCTCCACCTTCAATTGAAGGAGAAGCCGTTATTATAGCCACTGGTTTTTTATAAAGTTCTGCAGATGAGACTAGCCATTCTAGCGCATTTTTTAATACTCCTGGGACACCTTTTGCATACTCAGGCGTACAGATGATAAGCGCATTAGCTTCACTCATAGTCTTCCTGAATTCCGTAACAACTGCTGGTGGTTCCGTTCGATCTATATCTGGATTGAAATGGGGAAGGTCTTTTATTCCTTCATAAATTGAGTACTCAATTTATGAAGGAATAAAAGCAGCTATAGTTTTTAATATATTCGTATTGGATGAACCTTCTCGAATACTTCCAGAAATAGCTATTATCTTTTTGTTGTTAATCATACTATCACCTCTATAAATAGAGTACCTGTTCAAATACAATAGAATCAAAGATTTTGAACTATTTTGAGAATACAGCGTTCTCCTAATCCATTTGTTCTTTTATAAAATCAGCATCAGCCTGACTTATAATTTTGTATTCAATATCTTCCCAACTCTCTCCAGAACGGATACCGATTATAGCCCCATTATTGGTAAACCATACTTTTGAATCAATTAACCCAGTGGATTGCTTTGGACTATTCATTTCAATGAATAAATCTGGATGATCCTTATTAATATCAACTTTTTCAACAGGTTTACTCTGCAAATATATCATTATAAAATTATCTATGACTCCTTGATTTTGTGCATCTGTGATCACTTTTTCATTATCGATTTGTCCATTATTTTTATTGCTTTCAACGCCTATTTTAACTACCCTCGTTACTGTTTCAGTGGTAATTTTACTTGTTAAATATCCTGCTGAAAATAATATCAAAGCAAATATACTTAATAATAGGATTCTTTTTTTGTTCACTTAATCCCTCCTTATATGAATGTGTAATAATCAATTTACTTATATTAAATAGAATTCTAAATAATTCACATTTATTTTATATTAACTTATACTGCAAAATAGACCTATCCATTTACGTGAATAGGCCCTTGATTTTTCTTATTGTTGTCGTAAGTTCGAAAATTAACTTGATTTATAGTTTTTCTTTTAATTCCTCTATTTGTTCAATATGTCTTTTTTCGTGGTACCCGATAAATGGAACCCACTGATCTAGACTCATTAATCCGAATATTGGCTGCGGGTAGGCTTTCTCTTTAAGTTGATTCTTGTCGCTGCTTGAGACAACTTGAAGAAGAGTATTACGTGATTCCTTCAGTTTATCTTTCATCTCTTCTAGTGTGATAAATTTTGCCTCTGGATCTGCAAATGAAGGTGCTTCTATCTTTGTAGTACGGTCAACTGTTAACTCAATTGGCTTGGCTTTAACAGACTGCTTCTCACCTTTTTTCAAAGTATATAGAATTGCTTTTGCTACTCCATCTTCAATTATATGAAGATGATGAAGTACCTGCATTATAGTCCAACGACCTTCTTCAACTTCCTTATTTAATTGCTCGTCCGAGAGATTGCTTACAGTATTCAATAATTCATCTCTTATGCTTTTGTTTTGTTCTAAGTACTGTTCCATCTTATATCCCTCCAATACCATATTAGTAGTATATTTATGCGAATATTAAATTCTAAATAATAGGCTTTTATTCTCAAATGAATGTAGATATTCTATATTCGTAGAGATAAGCTGTTCTATATAAAATATTCCCTAAACTCACACTATAGAAACCTACTTTTTACAGAAGATCTTTCATTCTTTTTAAAGTATAAATGAAATACTCCCAGTTATTGATAGTTGAAGGTATACTGATATGCTCATCTGGCGTATGCACTAGAAATATATCTGGACCAATGGAAATAGCATCTAAACCCGGAATCTTCTCGATAAATACACCACACTCAATCCCAGCATGTACAGCAATTACTTCCATCTCTTTACCGTACTTTTCTTTATACGTTGCTTCAAATAATTTTTTCGCCTTTGAATCAGGGTTATAAGGCCATTCAGGATAATCAGAGTCAATAAGTACTTCACATTCAAGCATTTCTGCAATCGTTCTTACTTGAGTGACCAAATTGGATTTTACACTTTTAACGGAACTTCTGATTTCACTTTCAAAGGTAATAGATGTATCAGTTGTCGTCACAACCCCTAAATTTGTGGAACTTTCAACTAACCCCTCTATGGCCATACTCATACCTTGAACACCATGTGGAGTTAACAGTAATGATGTAATAGCTTTATGCTTCGTTTCGTTGTCGAATACATTTGTAGAGCTGATGTCTCTTTTTTCAAAGACAATCGATAAGTTAGGATCTGAAAACTGTAGTTCGTTTTTCAAAATATCATTGTATATCTCAATTTTCTCTTGTATCTGCTCAACATCTTCCTGTTGAATGAAGACAATTGCTTCTGCTTCTCTTGGAATAGCATTAGGCTTTAATCCACCATTAATCAGTTGTATGGAATATTGAAATTCCGATGATAGTTCATGTAATACTCTACCTAATAATTTATTAGAATTGCCTCTCTCCTTATTGATAGAGATACCAGAGTGTCCTCCTTTTAAACCTTTAATACGAATGCAGTAAGCTACTTCATAGTCCGAAGCATTCTCCCATTTAATCGGTAGTACTTGCGTAACATGTACGCCCCCTGCACTGCTGACAAGTAATTTACCATCTTCTTCTGAGTCAATATTAATCAGTATTTCACCTTTGAAATGGGCAGCATCTACAGCAAGAGCACCATTCATCGTTGTCTCTTCTTCAGTTGTAATGACCACTTCTAGAGAAGGGTGTGGGATATCCTCTGCATCTAATAACGCTAACGCATATGCAACTGCGATTCCGTTGTCTGCTCCTAAAGTCGTATCCGTTGCATAGAGCATGTCCCCTTCTATTCTTAATTGAAGTGGATCCTTTTCAAAATCATGAATGGTATCTTGATTTTTCTCGCAAACCATATCCATATGCCCTTGAATAATGACCGTCGGAACATTTTCATATCCAGTAGTAGCATCTTTTTTAATGATGACATTTAATACCGAATCCTGTACAACTTCAAGATTGCGCTCTTCTGCAAAGCGAACTAAATAATCACTAATCGCCTTCTCATTTCCTGAACCTCTTGGAATTTTGGATATCTCTGCAAAATAATGAAATACTTTATGACTTGTAAGTTCTTCTAGATTACTATACATATGATTCACCTTCTCTTTAGCAATATTTGAAATGTTTAGTATTATTATAGCTCAACCTTTAGACAAGATGTTGTCCCCAGTATTAATTGTCAGAATATATATGCAGCTTTAGAATATAGATTAATCATTTTTTATACTTCTTATTAACATAAAAACAATTTTTACTTCTATAAGAAATTTGGCCAGCATTTATTGTGAATACTTGAATTACTGTGAATGATGCTTCGTTAAATGTAAAAAAACAACCATGCTGGCAATTTTTTTTAGTTTTCCAGGTTGACCGATTAGTATTTGTGCAAGAACAACATATTTATTCCGATATCCTAGAGTAATAGTATTGCCATGAGTATCTCTTTTCAAATCTTCAATGATTACTGCTTATGTTTAACCAACATCACCGTGTTTTGCTTCAAGGCTTCTGCCTTTTTAATTCTTATTTAACCATTCAAAAGCTTGAACTACTGCATTGGCAATTTCTATATCTTGTGCACTACTGCCTCCACTAATCCCGATACCGCCAACAATTTTCCCTTCACTAACTAAAGGAATTCCTCCTCCAAGAATGACGATATGACCGTTATTTGTTGTATTTATACCAAATGAAGGACTACCTGGAAGAGCTGCTTGAGATAAATTCGCAGTCGGCATCTGCATACTTACACTAGTCCAAGCCTTGTCTTTAGAGATTTCAATACCTGCGATTCTCGCATTATCCATTCGAAGAAAAGCAATCAAATGAGCGCCATCATCTACAATGGCAATATTACTAGAGAGCCCCATTTGATAGGATTTTTGTTCTGCAACACTCAATAATCGTTTTGCTGTTTCAAGAGTAAGTTTAGCCAAAATTCCACCTCTTTCTTATATGCCCATAGCATATGGCAATGCGATGGAAATGGTGTAAACTTAAACAAATAAGTTTCAGTGTTCTAGACCATTCCTATTTGATATTTGATGTCACATTTAATTTTTCTATCCAATTTTCAGCTTACGATCCATCTACTTTTTGATATAAAAAACCCTCTTAGATAAATATAACCTGAGGAGTATAACGTTGCGACTTTATTTCACGGCTTCTTTAATAGTAAGAGTGTCCGAATTAATATTCTAATTATTCAAACAACAACTTGTAATTGTATTTAATTCCCATTAATCTTATGTTAAGACTTTTTAGAAATGGGGATGGTTATATTTTATGAAAAAAGCACTCCTCACCATCATTATCTTTATTGTATTAGTGGCTGGATCATATGGTATTTATCAATACAATATGTATAAGGAAAAACTAATAACGGATGTTCTAACACACTTGGAGGATAGTGAGGTTCGCTCTATAGATGTAACAAAAATGAACAAATTAAAATTCGGAAAAAGCTATACTTTAAATAATGATAATACAGTGATTTTAAAATCACTTAAGAATGTAAAGCTACGTCTGACAAACGATGATTACGATATGTTTAATTGTGACTATATAATATCTATCTATACAGGCATAGACAGAATTACTATATTTTCGTTTGTTGATGAAAAAGAGATGGTTATCCTTAACGATGCTGAAAGTTGGAGTAGAAGACATTATAAAGCCAACAATAGTAACTTTTTTGATGTTGTAGAAACACTATTAACTAAAGAAAATGAAGATGTGCAAAAATAAAAAAGGGTGATCCAAAAAGTCAATTTCTCGACTATTGGATACCCCTTTTACAAATTCAATTATGATGAATTGTCTAATTTGTTAAATCAATCGATTTTATCCTTTTAGAACAACCAAGCTATCTCCTATTTCGCACGTTTTATGAAAAGCGAAACAACTATAGCAAGTAATACAATGATAAACCCTAAAGTAAATGCAGAATCAAAACCTGCTGTTAAAGCAGATAGAATTTCCGTTGGGTCATTTGGATTTTCTGATTGTGTTAAATAATCCTTTTGTCCAGATGACATTTTACTAATGAATAGTGCCGTTCCAATGGCTCCTGCTACTTGCTGTAACGTACTAAAGATTGCTGTCCCATGAGGATACAATTCTTTAGGTAATTGATTTAAGCCATGTGTTTGTGTTGGCATCATGACAAGTGAGATACCAATTAACAGCATACAATGGATCGTAATAATATATCCAGTTGTCGTTGTAACATCAATTCCGATAAACATCCACATTGCAACAGCTACTAACACAATTCCTGGAATGATTATAGTACGAGGACCATATTTGTCAAAAAGCTTCCCAGTAATTGGGGCCATAATACCATTTAACACACTACCTGGTAACATGATTAAACCAGATTTAAAAGCTGATACTAAAAGTACACCTTGTAAAAACATTGGAAGTAATGTCATTGTTGAGAACATCGCCATCATGACGATAACAATTAATACGACTGTAATTGAAAACATTGGATACTTAAATGTACGTAAATCAAGTATTGGGTCCTTGATCTTTAATTGTCTTATAATGAACCAGATTAATGAAGCAACTCCGATTATTAAAGTGCCATAAACTTCTGGATTGTCCCATCCTAGCTCTCCCGACTTACTAAAGCTATAGACAAATCCACCAAACCCGATTGTTGATAAAATTATAGATAAGATATCTACAGCTGGTTTAGTTATTTCCGAAACATTCTTTAAATACCTCGCTCCAACAATAATTGATATTAGAGCAAGTGGGATTACGATGTAGAATAACCAGCGCCAATCAAGAGTATCAATAATCACCCCTGAAAGAGTCGGCCCAATAGCTGGTGCAAACATAATAACTAGGCCGATTAAACCCATTGCACCACCACGTTCTTCCGGTGGGAAGATGATTAAAATGGTATTCATCATAATCGGTAGGATTAAACCTGTTCCGAATGCTTGTATAATACGCCCTACAAGTAAAATGCTAAATACAGGTGAGAAGGCCGCAATAATTGTACCTACTAGAAATAAGATCATCGCAGATAAAAACAATTGTCTAGTTGTAAACCATTGTTGTAACAATGCGGTAACAGGTACTAGCACCCCTACGACTAACATATATGCGGTAGTTAACCACTGTATAGTAGTAGGTGTTACACTAAATTCACGCATCAATTCTGGCAAAGCATTACTTAATAGTGTTTCATTTAAAATAGAAACAAAAGCACCAATAATCAAAGCAATGATAATCGGTCCTTTTTTTATGTTCGATAAATCGAATGAATTATTTGGTGATACTTGGTTCGTCGTGTTCACTTTTATTTCCTCTTCCCTAAAAATTTGCTACACTTGTAGGATAAAGCTACAAATGTCTACTAAATAATATACACATATAATTTTAATGTTGAAAGAATCAAATTTAGTTAAGTATCTATATAAACTACAAAACAAGGAGAATGTAGATGAATTTTAATGACAAAAAGGTTGATCTTAGGGTTAGAAGAACATATAAACTACTGTGGGAGGCACTCGAAGAATTACTTTCACAACCTGGACAAGAGTTTAATTCAATTACAGTCAATCAAATTTGCGATAAGGCAATGGTTCACCGAACTACTTTTTATAAACATTTTGAGGATAAATACGATTTGTTGTATTTTGGAATTGAACAATTTAACGAAAAATATGTGAAGGTCAGCTTAGAAGAACGTGTTTTAAAACCTTTCCAATCATTTGAGATGGTTCCAAACTTAGAGTTATTTGATAACATCATACAATCAAATAAAAATGATGAAATATTCAATAACTACATGAATTATCGTAATAAAGAAACACTGAAGTACGATTTTCTAGAGTTAAATAACCGCGGGGAGAATTTCTCGGTACCAATTGAAATCATTGTGGAATTTTATTCAGGAGCACTCTCTTCACTAAGTGCATGGTGGATTCAAAATGGACGTAAGATTCCTGCAAAACAAATGGATCAATATTTTCATGAAATGATTAATAAAGAATTTTTCTCTAGTTCAAAATAGATGTTTCTAATTGTAGCTTCTCCTATCCTACTTTACTTCAGTAACATTGTTTGAACAGCCATAATGACAGTTCAAACAATGTGATAGGCTTCATTTATAAAGTAGGCTACTCTTCATGAACCGTCACTATTACTCCGTCCACATTATTACCTGATATGTCATAATATTTATTCACAGGGACATCAATTGTCCTACTCTTTGAAATTTCATAATAAGAAACCATATAATCTTTCCCTTCAGCATTAATGGAAATCTCCTTATTCTCTTTCAAGAAATCTAAGTATTCTTCTAAAGTCAGTTTCTTTTTATGCATTATAGCACTATGAGGTAATCCGACATAACGTATATGCCAAGGTTCATATTGAATTCCTGTAATGTTCGTTTTATTTTTCGGATAGCGTAGAACAAAGCCGTACTTCCATACCTCTTGTTCAATCCATTTTCCTTCTGGAGCTTTCTCCATTTTCATTTGAGTAGACCCTACATCGAGTGATAAACCTAAATTATGTTCGCTATATCCTGCTGGCAATGCATAATTAGAGCCCATTTTTTGATATAGCTCACTTTGCTCATCAAAATCTCGATAGCTACTACTAATCAAAAAATGACTAACACCATCTTTTTCTGCTGCGTCTACTACCTTCAAAAATTTATATACAATTTCCTTTGATAGGCGAAGATTTCTATCAAGTATTACAAAGCCACTTACTAACTCTTTATTTTGAAATAAATTTATAATATCAGATTTTATGCTATCTTTTTGAACCGGGTAATCTTTATTAACTAATAATAGATCACCTTTATAAATTTGCTCTTTTGTAATTTCTTTCTTTTCAGTATTCGTAGAAGTTACCTTATCATCCTTTTCCACACTCTTAACCTCTATGCCATTTTGAGATAATGGTGCCATATAAATACTAACAAATACTGTGCACAATATAAGTGAAAAAAATACCCACTTTTTCATTTCTAATTTCCTCCTTACCCTTACTTAAGTATAGGATAATAAAAACTTTTTAAATAAAAAGTGGGGTAAACTTAAAATTTTTATTAAATTTTCAAATGGAATTCAGCACCATCGTCTGCTGGTAATCTTACTTCAAATATTGTTCGGATTAAATTACTTTCAGCAGAAATAGTTCCGTTATGTTGTTCTACAATATTTTTCGCAATGAATAAGCCTAGCCCTGTACTTTCTTGATTATGGGTTCTTGATTTATCACCCGTATAAAACATATCGAAAAGATACGGCAACTCTTCCTCTGGAATACTATCTCCATAATTAATAATTTGTACGACAACTTCTCCATTATCAATATGTCCATTTAATTCAACAAACTGTCCATCATAGCCGTAACGAATTGCATTGGTTAATAGATTTTCAAATACTCTTGCCAACAATTTACCGTCTCCATAAATCTTTAAATGAGGAGCAATATTCATTCTAGCTACTAAATCATTCTTCTCTAACAAAGGATATAATTCTTCATCTAACTGTATAAGTAATTCACTTATATCAATCGACCTTTTCTCAAGCTTTAGCATGCCATATTGCATTCTTGTTATTTCAAATAGCTCATCGATTAGACCTTCTAATCGTTGAGATTTCGTAAATGCTATAGTCGAGAAATGTTTAATTTGCTCTTTTGTTAAATTTTCATCTTTAAGAATTAAATCAAGATAGCCTAAAACAGATGTTAATGGAGTTCTTAAATCATGAGCCAAATTTAAAACTAACTGATCTTTACTGTTTTCTGCAAAATCTCCTCTTTCAACAGCTTCTTTTAACTTTTCACTTGCTAAATTGATTTCGTGTGCGATATCACTAAACTCATCATTTGAAGCAACATGAACTCGATTTGTAAAATCACCGTTAGCAAGATAATGAATTCCATTAGAAATTTCATTAAAGTACTTTGAATATGGTCTAGTAAGAAAAAAGAAAAACAAAATAGATAGAGGGATAAATATAATTAAAAAGAAATTAATATCTCCAATATTTCTAATCGTTGATCGAAGTTGAGCTAAAGAATCCCCATAACGAGCGTTAGTTTTATAATAGAGCTGAAGCCCTTTGTAGATTAAATACGTAATGCCACCAGCTAATATCATGCTTAAAACAAATAGTGCAATCATTTTTGAGCGAAAGCTTCTTACCATTTTAGCCATTGAATGTATAACCAACTCCCCAAACGGTTTTGATTAATTTATTTTTCCTCTTATCTTCTCCAAGTTTTTTCCGTAAGGTACGAATATGTACCATAACTGTATTTCCGCCTTCATAATACTCCTCGTCCCACACTTGTTGAAAGATATTTTCCACACTATATACTTTCTTCGGATGGCTCGCTAATAAATATAAAATATCAAACTCTTTTGGAGTTAATTCAATATGTTCATCGTTAACAATAACTTTTCTTTGCTCAGGATAAATAACCACTCCACCAATTTCCAAAACATAATTATTTTCATCCTTTTGCGGTTGATTCAACAGGAAAAATCGTCGCAATTGAGCATTTACACGTGCAACTAATTCAATCGGAGTGAAAGGTTTCGTCATATAATCATCTGCTCCTATTACTAGCCCTGTCACCTTATCGAAATCAGACGTTTTCGCACTCAAGAAAATAATAGGCATATGATATTGCCCTCGAATTTGACGCGTAACTTCATAACCGTCCATTTTTGGCATCATAATATCTAAAATCACCAAATCAATTGTTTGAGATTCGATAACACGAATAACTTCTTCCCCATCAGCTACTTTAACTACATGGTAGCCTTCTTTTTCTAAATGTATCCCAATTAAATCAGCAATTTCTGCCTCATCGTCAGCTACCAAAATTGATACTCGCTTCATTTTATTACACCTCTATCTCATTTCAATTCCATACTACTTACTCTCTAAATTTTATTTATAAAGAGATTCTAGATTAAGTTGATTTGGAGACATTAGAAATCACGCAAATAACTAGAGAAATTGGGTTTGTCTGGTCTCATATTTTTTCCAACAATATGGGAACTACCACAAGTTACATTTTAGTACTAAAACTAAAACTCAAACACAATCTTACCTTCTACTAGCTTCAACTTTGCACTAAATATCGAACCTTTCTTCGATTTAAACCCTTTCATTTCCTTTGTCACACCGTATTGACAAAGATCTGACACCTGCTTTGGTGATAGTTTTTTACCTGCCACTGTTTTAGATACAGTAAATTTACAGCCTGCTTTATAATTCGAGCAACCATAAAAACTTTTACGTGATAACATCTGTCCTTTTTTACAAATCGGGCAAAGTCCAAGTGGCTCATTGGAAGCACTACTTTCAGCGGCTGCTTGAATATCCGTTTTCTCTACCATTTTTGGAGTTACTTCTATTAAATGATTTAAAAACTTGCAGACATTTTGAATGAAAGCTTCTTTTGAACCTGTACCATTACCAATTTTCCGCAAATACGTCTCCCATTTTGCGGTCATTGTAGGACTTGATAGTAGAGATCCTTCAATTGTCTGGCATAATACGCGTCCTTTATCTGTTATTGACACGATATTTTTGGTCACCTCTATATAACCATGACGTTTTATCGTTTCAATAATGCCTGAACGTGTTGCTTCAGTACCGAGCCCTTCCACTTCCTTCAAAATATCGCTAGCACTCTCATCATCCACGAGCTTTCCACAAGTTTTCATCATTTGCACAAGCTGTCCTTCCGAATAAGGCTTCGGAGGCTGGGTTGTCCCCTCATGAATAGCAACTTTTGACTCTACTACCTCATTCGCATTTACTGGAGGTAATAATGGTTCTTCATCCTTTTTCTTTGTTGGTTCACTCCCACTCCATAGTGTTTTAAATCCTGGATCTAGCTCCACTTTGCCAACTGTTTTAAAATCGATTGCCTTCACATTTGTCATGATTGTCGTTTCTTCATATACATGATCTCTATGGAACATCGCCAGTGCACTCTTCACGATTTCAAAGTAAATATTTCGCTCCATTGGTGATAAGCCTTGTACTTTTGCTGCTGTTGGAATTGTTTTTGTTGGTATGATGGCATAGTGCTCTTCTACTTGTGCATTATCTACATAACGTTTTTGAGGACGTGCGGTTGCAATCTCAAATGGTTTATCAACGATTTTCTGATAATCCGCTACTCTGTCAGCCAGATAACTAAATTCGGCTTCGGTAATATACTGACAATCTGATCTTGGATAAGAGACTAGCTTTTTCTCATACAAACCTTGCACAACTTCCAACACTTTTGCTGGGCTGTATTTCCATATTTTATTGGCTTTAGCTTGTAATGTAGAAAGTGCATGTAACTTCGGAGGTTTAACATGCTTCCGTGCTTTTTTGACATCTCTAATCACACCTGGCAGGATTTCACCTTCAGTAATACTAGCTTGATGAAGTATTTGCTCGACTTCTTCCCGCTTATCCTTCTTAATAGCCGCTTTCCCTTTATATGGCCCTTTTTCAGCTAAAAATTCAGCTGTTAGTTCATAGAAATTGGTCGGTTTAAAATGTTCGATTTCTTGTTGTCTTTGATAAATCATATAGACTGTTGGAGATTGCACACGACCAATCGACATTGTTTCATTCAGACCCTTTGCCTTTAGTAGCATCGTATATAAGCGGCTTGCATTCATCCCAACGAGCCAATCACTGATTTGACGTGCCTGCGCTTCATAATACAACAGTAGATCCTTGTCATTATTTCGCAAATTGGCGAACCCTTTGCGTATCTCATCTACCTCAAGCGAATTAATCCAAAGTCGCTGAACTGGCTTCTGACGTACACCCGTTTGACGATAGATGGAATAAAAAATATTAGAGCCTTCTCTGTCCACGTCACATGCGTTTATAAGAACATGCGCTTCTTTAAACAGTCGCTTCACTTCTTGAAACTGATCCCACTTGCCCTTTGCCACTCGGAATTCATAGTTATCCGGGATCATCGGCAATTGTGCCAGCGACCAGCGTTTCCATTCTGGCTTGTAATCTGCCGGTTGTTTTAATTCTACTAGATGCCCTATCCCCCATGTAATCGTAGCTCCATCTGGAAACGTCTGATTCGGGGCAATTTCTATGTAATGTTTTGTTTTCTTTGCTACTTGAAAAGCATCTGCATAGGCTTTCGCCTGCGATGGTTTTTCAGCTAAAATCACTGTAAGTCCCATACTAACACCTCTATTTATATCCTTACTCGTATCATACCGAAAATTTGTTCGGTTGGCTATTGGAGAACGAGAAAAACGCTCCAAAAGTGGGCTGACTTTTGAAACGTTGTTGAGGTTCTAACATACATTCTTTTAATTTTATCTTTCCTAATACCTCAGGACCTTGGTTATATGCACAAATAACTTCTTTCTCAAATTAGTCGTCATCTTCACCCCAAAGAACTCTATGTTTGCATTCAAAATAAAAAGGCAACGATAGCTTGTTAGCTCGTTGCCCTTTTATCAGGAGTAAAATACATCACATGTTACGGCTCAATAGTACTTAAATCACTAAGCATTTTGACACACCGACGTGTTAAAGTACTAACGGTATTGGTGAATGATGGATTAGACAATTACTTTATTATACTGTGCTTAATTACCCTTTTTTATACATGATAAGTGAATTATTTTTATTGTGAATGCACATCGACCCACTTCTTTCTATTATGTATACGATGAATGTCTCTCCTCCAATTCCACAGAATCAGCGTTCCACATCAATTCCATTAAATAAAAAAGAGGAAACAATTTAATGCCTCCACTTTAGCTTATTCATATATTCTAGCAATCTGTTCCTATTCGTAACGTACTACTCTTGACGAGATTTCTGATACTGGTTCAATCAGAAGCCATGTACAGTTTTTTCCTTCTGCATAACCCATGAAATATAATAAGTCTTTCGGTAAATCTTTGTCTTCCGTGATATTTTCAAATAAAGGGATAAACCAACCTTGATCTCCTTTAGGGTAAACAGTAAGCCCCATCTCATTTGTAGAAGTTAATTGGACTTGTGTTTTCAACCACTCCACAGTTTCTTCAGAAATACTAAAAGTGGATACTGTTAGCATGGTTTCAACTAATTTCACTTTTTGAGCATTGATATCAAAACTTTTTTCTTCAGTCATAATAATTCCTCCTTTTATATCTTTATTAAGTTAAGCCGTATCTTTTCATTCTACATTATTTATAGCTCTGTGAAAGCTGCAGTTGTAGCTTTCTTCACTGTTACTCTACCGATAATTTATGATGCTTTGCCTTCTGTTGTGAATAACCGTGAAAGTGATATTGTTTTGTTTGTGTTAAGGTCGATTTCATATCTATTCAATAAAATGATATTAAATTGATAATTTATAAGGGATTCTACTTAATAAATGTTATAATTTTCAAAGTGAAAAGGAGGAGAGATTATTTGAAATATTTTACTAAAGTTATTCTATTATCATTTTTAGGGCTATTATGTCTATTTGCATTTTCTCTAAATAATGAAGCTAAAGCAGATGAAAAAGTAACAAAGCTTAATTTTACGCCCTTTGATACAGAACTAGATAAAGATCATGACATTCTTTACATGACAGATTTAGGAAGTAAAACAATTTATGCACATCATTATAAAACTGGGCAAATAAAGTCGCTGAAACTCCCTTACGCAGCGGAACGATTAACATTGCGAAACGGTATACTTTATGTAACGCAGATGAAACAAAGTCATACAAATTCTACAAGTAGTCCAAATACCGGAGCGATTGCCGCTATTAAGACTAAAGATTTTACAATTGATTATATCCTGGATGTTGAAACTGATCCATATGATATTGCAGTGGATAAAGATAACTATTTATACATAACACCAGGTTCAGGGCAGCATAACAACATGCTCGTATATAATTTAGCTACAAAACAGCGTGTGGAAAATACAAAAAACGCATCTATGTATGAACAATCGACTGTGGTCTACAGTGAAGAATTATCGAAACTTTATACAATTTCTAAAGGTATCACACCCACTGATATCTACGCTAAAGAAATAAATCATGGGATTATTACAGCAAGCTATGATTCACCTTATCATGGGGATTATGTAATAGATCAAACAGCAAATTTAACTCCAGATGGATTACGTCTATATAATTTAGGAACTGCGTATAGTTTAACATCAGTCAAGTCTGGTGATATGACATATAGACTTGGCTTTGATGAACGCTACGACGATTTTGCCTTTAATGACCAATTAACATTTGCCGTAAGTCGATCATCAGGGATTGATGTTTACACTTATGATACAAATGATTTCCAATATACGCTTTATGGTACAAAACGCGTAAAAAAAGTGTTCGTAGATGATGGACTTATTGCAATCATGGAAGATGGCAAAGCTAAGTATTCCATTCTTTATAATGAAAATCTTCAATCCAATCCCATGTCAATTACAAAGTCAACATATGAATCTAAAAATAGCAATAACAGTACTATTATTGAGAATTTGCAAGACGGTGCCAAATATTTACCACTAGACAGCACTTTTAAAATATACTTCAACCAAAAAATATCTGAAATCAACCCTGACAAATTTACACTTAAAGATGCCAGTGGAGAAGTACCACACACTGTCACTGTGAATAAAAATGTCGTAACAATTCAACCAAATGAATTGAAATATTTCACTGATTACAAACTAACCATTACTGATGGTGCAGTAGCAGGCTATCAAGGTGCAACACAAGACACTACTACTAACTACCTTTTTACTACAAAAGCATTACCAGCATCTGGCCTTACTTTATCAGTGAACGATGATGCTGCACCTGCTAAGTATATTTTCACAGCATCTGCCTCACAGGGAAGCAACATTGAATTTCAATTTTCAGTTGCAACATCAGGTAATTATACAGTTGTTCAACCGTTTAGCAGTTCTAATAACTTCGTTTGGCAACCAACACGTTCAGACAGTTATACTATTAAAGTAGATGCACGTAGCAAAAACTCTGGTAATCTATCTGACACCTATTCATTGAAAAGTATAACTGTTGTAGATCATGAATTGCCAAAAATCACAACTACAACGACTAGCTATGATAAAAATCTAAATACCGTTACCGTCTTCATTCAGGCTATAGACAATATTGGTATTCGGTCGATTACATTGCCGAATGATAAGGTTGTAAACAGTGACAAAGCAACATTCACAGTAAGTAAAAACGGGAGCTATTTTGTAGAGGTTGAAGATTTATTCGGTAATGTACGAACTGAAGAAATCTTTGTCGACAACATTGATAATGCACCTCCGACACTTACAGTCAAACCAAACACAACAAAACCAACTAATAAGAATATCACATTGACAATTAATGCAACTGATAATGTAGGTATTAAAAAACTTACATTACCTGATGGGTCAATATTAAAATCTAGTAATGCCAAGTTTACTGCTACAAAAAATGGTATATACAAAGTTATTGCAGAAGATTATGCAGGCTTTAAAAAAACCTATAAATATACAGTTTCTAATATTTACAAGCAAGTACCGAAAACTCCTGTAGTTCATACTCTTGGAGATGCGGATGTAATGATTTCTGGTACAGCAGAACCATATGTAGATTTCGTCTTAAAATTACCTGGTAAAAAAGCAATGGTAACATGGACTTCCGATGATGGTACATTCAAGTTTTATATTCCTCGACAAAAAGCAGGTGCAAAAGTAACATTTTATGCTAATAACCCACTTGGCCAAACAAGTAAAATGAAAACGATTATTGTGAAGGATACGACGCCACCTCCAGTATCAAATATATCGATTACATCTACATCTATGATAAATGTAAAATCTGAAAGCAGTGCAACAGTATACATTTATAACGGCAAAAAGTTAGTGAAGAAAACAACCGCGAAAAAATCAGGCTATGCACGTGTACAAATATCTCGCCAAAAAGTAGGCACTACGTTATCGATCTATGCAAAAGATAAAGTAGGTAACAAAAGTAAAGTGAAGAAATTTACAATAAAATAATGCACAGAAAAAAAGGAAGCAATATATATTGCTTCCTTTTTTTGAAGCTATTTATGATGTTTATTCATTGTTCAGAAATGTGATAGAGATATTGCTTACAAATTCCATAATCAACAAAGCTACTTCTAACAACTCACATTTCCACAATAAAACTACTCGATAAATCCCTTATCCATATATCGGTACTATACTTCATTTTTTATTCGTGTTACGATCTGTTGCCCATCTAGCAGCTGTACAACCTTCTATATAAAACTATTTTTGTTGCTCTACAATAACACCATTAAATGCTGATTTATAAATCGCATAGATGTCTTCTTTTAGCAATGGTAGTGGACTTCTAGCTAGAATACGTTTTTGTTCAATCGCATCATTTGTAAGTCCTTCTAAAGCATCTTCCGTAATATTAAAGCCTTTTAAAGTAGATGGAATATTAACATCTTCTACAAGTCGTTTTAACTCAATCACACATTTATATGATGCTTCTGTTTGTGAAAGGTTTGTAGCACTAAAGCCCATTGCTTCATATATATCTTTCATACGTTTTTCACAGCTTTGACGAATATAGCCCATTACATAGGGAAGTAGTACGGCATTTGAGTCACCATGAGCAATATGGAATTGACCTCCGATTGGATAAGCTAATGCATGTACGCCTGCTACGCCTGCATTAAAGAAGGCAAGTCCTGCTAAGTAGCTACCATAACTCATATCTGACCGAGCTTGTTTATCGGTACCATTTTTTACAGCTGTACGAATAGAATTGCTTATTAAACGAATTGCTTGTAGTGCTAATGCATCTGAAACTGGACTAGCAAATTTTGAAATATATGCTTCAACTGCATGTGTAAGTGCATCGATACCCGTTGCAGCAGTAATTTTTGGAGGTAAAGAAATTGTTAAAGCAGGGTCTACAATGGCCACATCAGCAAGTAAATAATCATGTGCAATAACATCTTTTGTTGTTTCTAATGATAGCACTGAAATATTCGTAATTTCAGAGCCAGTACCTGATGTTGTTGGCACAAGAATGGTTGGAATCCCTTTTGATTGAATTTCCATCGTGCCAGTTAAATTTAAATAGTCTTCAACTTTACCTTCATGAGTAGCTAACACACCTGCAATCTTTGTTAAATCTAATGCACTACCCCCACCAAGACCAATAACTAAATCGAATTGATGCTCTCTCGTATATGCAACAACTTTTTCACCAATTGCTAATGGTGGTTCAGGTACAACTTCAGTGTAGATATCAACTTCTATACCTGCTTTTTCAAGTGGTACAACTATATTATTTGTTAATCCTAGTTCTTCTAAGAATGGATCTGTTACTAGTAGAATTTTTTGTGCATTAAATCGTTTAACTTCTTCTTCTAAATGTTCTAATGAGCCCCAACCAGTGTAGCTAATTGGTGCAAAAGTAATTTTTTCAGACATTGCAATCGCTCCCCTTTTTATTGATTCCAGACAACAAGTTTTGTTTCGGTCATTTCATGAATGGCGTATTTCAACCCTTCTTTACCAGTGCCACTTTCTTTGACACCACCATAAGGCATTTGGTCAATACGGTAAGTAGGAATATCATTGATCATAACTCCACCAACTTCTAATTCTTTCGAAGCTTTAAATGCTGTCTTAATATCGCTCGTGAAAATGCCCGCTTGTAAACCGTAGTTTGAGTTGTTAATTGCTTGAATGCCTTCTTCAACGGAAGAAATTCTGTTCACAATAACTACAGGTGCAAAAACTTCCTGGCATGAAAGCTTTGCGTCTTCTGCTACATTTCCCAAAATGGTTGGCATGAAAACATCATTTTCAACTTTACCACCGATTAAGACTGAAGCACCTGCTTCCACTGCTTCATTTACCCAGTCAGTTGCACGTTGTTGTTCCTTTTCATGAATCATTGCAGAAACATCAGTTGTTAAATCTAATGGATTACCTATGACTAACTCTTTTGTTTTCTCAACAAATTTAGAAAGGAATTCTTCCGCAAGCTCATCCATTACATAGATACGTTGTAGAGAAATGCATACTTGACCTTGATTTGAAAATGCGCCACTCACGCATTTTGAAACGATTTCATCAATATTGACATTCTTGTCAATAATAAGGCCTGCGTTTGAGCCTAATTCTAATGCCACTTTCTTTAATCCTGCTTTATTGCGTATTCCAATTCCTACAGCCGGGCTACCCGTAAAGGTAATCATGCTAACTTTATCGCTTTCCACTAATGCGTCACCAACTGTTTTACCCCCACCAGTTACTACATTAAACGCACCTTTTGGTAAAGCTGTTTGATCGATTAATTTCGCTAAAAACAATGCTGAAAGAGGTGTTTGTGATGCTGGTTTCAAAACAATTGTATTACCAGCTGCAATAGCTGGTCCTACCTTATGTGCTACTAGATTTTGTGGAAAGTTAAATGGAGTAATAGCACCAACTACTCCAATTGGCTGCTCAATTGTGTATCCTAAACGGTTCACACCATTTTTGGCAGCATCCATTGGAATCATTTCGCCAGTAAGACGTTTTGCTTCTTCTGCTGCAAATTTATAGGTTTCAATCGTGCGATCAATTTCGCCCAATGCAAATTTCAACGGTTTTGCTGCTTCTATAGATATAATTTCAGCCGCTTCTTCTCTATTTTCGATAAATAATCTCGTAATATCTTCAAGAATAGCTGCTCTTTCATAAGCAGTTAGTTTAGCCATTTCCACTCTTGCTTCATAAGCAATATTGATAGCTTCCTCAACTTCAACTCTAGTAGCTTGTGGAATTTTTGCAATAATCTCTTTTGTATGTGGTGATGCTAAGTCCGCGTATTGTACTGATTTTTTCCATTCACCGTTCACATAATAACTTTTTTCCATAAAGCAAAATCTCCCTTTTTAAGCGATTTCTTTATTTTCTTCACTATCTTTAACAAAAGTATTATCAACTTCACCTTTGAAGAAATCTTTCCCGTAAATTAGTAAGCATAGAAGAATTCCTACTGCAAAGCCCCAAGCGGCACCTTTAATGCAAAGCACTGCACCTATAACACCTGCAACACCTAAATCACGTTGACTTCGCGCTTCTAGAACACCTACTTTAACACTTACAAAACCTTGAATTAACATCGTTAACGCTAAGGCAACACCAAGAATCGGTTGTACAAGACTTACAATTGGTAGTAATAATAAGCCTGTATTTGTACCCCAACGGAATGAACCAATACCTCCGAAGAACGAGTCCATCGCTTTACGGCCTTTTTTGAACCGTTCTACAGTCACAACTTGCATTGCTGCCCACAGAGGTCCACACATTGAAACATCTGGTCCAAGTATACTCATAGCTGAGTTACGAATACCAAAAATCAAATGAGAACGGTTTGGATTTAAATCAATCTTTTCATCTGGTCTAGCTACTTGTCCTTCATCTATTAATGCTTTTGCTTGTAAAACATCACCGAATAATACGATATAAGCTGCAATTACAGTTGGGATAGCTAATAAGAATGTTTTTAATGGTGGCAAACCTATTCCAAACACTGTATATTCATTCCAAAGTGTCATGAAGTCTGGTTTTGAAAATCCCCATTCAATCGCTGGCCACGGTGCTTCCCCAAACATTGGGGCAATAAAGACTGCCAACAAGATAACAGGCAGTACCCCTAATTTACCAATGAAACTTAATATACTATTCTTGTTTTGTAAGAAAGAAAATTGTTTCGAGAATAATAAGTAGAATCCGATACCAACAGCAATTGTGATTGTCCAAGGGAATGAATCAAATTTACCTCCTACTTGGAATACTGAAATAATAGCTGCAAATCCCGCGCCTAAAATAATGCCCGATTTCATTGCAGGAGGGATGATTCGAACAACTTTTGTTGCTAGTCCAGTTGCACCAAGTAAGAGTGACATTATCCCGAGAGTCATCTGGAAGGCTATGAGGGCATGTATTCGATCAGGTCCCTCTGGAAATCCTTGTACATACAACACAAGTAACGGAATTGCTGGAGTAATCCATCCTGGTACTACTGGGTCCCCTAAAAGATGATGTAGTAAATAAAATACTCCGTTTAGCATTACAATGGCTAACGCAACTTCAAACGGCATCCCTAGTACTTCTGTCATTAAAGGTATTGCTGAAAGATCTACTGCACACATCAATAACCCTTGCACATAATCTGGCCATTCAAATTTGTAGTGAATGAACGGCATTCTAATTTTGAATGGCCCAGCTGGTATATACGGTGATTCTTCCCCATACGCACGTTTTTTCCATAGCATGAATCATTTCTCCCCTTTGAGTTGTTTATGTAACCCCTTACATGTTGAACGAAATAAAAAATCCAACACATATCAAAATACAAATAGCTCAAATGAATACGTAACCATTTCATATCAAAAATAAAAGCTAACCAAAATGGTTACGTATTCATTTTATAAAATAGAAAAGATTCAATCTTTTCTTTTAGCTGTTGTATTTCTTAAAAAGACTTTAACAGATTCAGTTATTTGTATGCAAGTACTTTTTTCTAGCTCGATCATCTCAATAAGCTTTTCAATGGCCAGACGTCCTAAGTTATTTTCTGTAATACTCCCAACCGTTGTCAATTGCATAGCTCCATGGTTACTCAAATCTACATTATCAATACCAATTATGCTAATATCTTCCGGTATTTTTAATCCTGAGCTTAATGCATTATTCATTAAATTAAATGCTACTGAGTCTGCCCCACTACAAATTGCGGTTGGTTTTTCTATACATTTCTGCAATGTTTCAAACGCTTTTTGAATATCATTTTTAGATGAATCTGTATGGAAAATATATAAGGGGTTTTCAATAATTCGATATTTTTTCAATGCTTTTTTGTATCCTTCAAAGCGATTTTTAAATGTACTCACCGTTAAAGGACCTCCAACCCATGCAATATCTTTATGGCCAAGTTGAATTAAATGCTCCGCAGCTAAAAAACCTGCCTCCTCATTGTCAATTTCTACAAAGAGCTCTTCGTTTTTATGTTTACGGTTATACGTTATAAACGGAATAGACATCTTCTTTAATCTTTCAAATATCGGGTCATCTAATAAAATGCATGACAAAATCATGCCATCAACTTTATTTTCAATTGCTGATGAATATGCTTCCGATAGCTTTTTATCATTCACAAAGTGAACATTAACTCTATATCCATTTTCGTTTGCATAGTTAACAATTGCAGTTGTAGTATCTACAAAGAACGGATTATGTAATGGCCCTGATAAGAGCGTGATGACTCCAGTTTTTTTCTGTACTAGTGAGCGTGCATTAGCATCTGGTACATAGCTTAATTTTTCAATTGCTTTTAATACTTTATCTTTTGTTTTCTGCTTTACTAGATCAGGTGTATTTAGTACTCGTGAAACAGTCGTTTGTGAAACTCCTGCATGTTTGGCAACATCTTTTGAAGAAACCACTATCATTGCCCCTTTTCCTTTAATTTCTCTTTTAAATATACATGGAAGACGGCAATTGAGTAAAGTTTTCTACCAGTTTGTTTGTTATATGAATTCAGAGAAAACGCAAAAAGTTCAATCAGAAATTTAAGATCACTATTCTATTTATCTACCAAACTTGAAATAAAATATAACAACTTGCATATTTCTAATGAATTGCAAACAGTAAATTATATCTTTATGTCTTATATAGCTCATTTCCCTACAGTAAACCCAACTACACGATTATTATCTTTTTTAATCAAAACTTCTGGTAAACCAGTAGCGACATGTGATTTGTCTTTAAAAGTTACTTTGTATACTACTTGCCCAATATCTTTTGGTTTTGAAATTCCATCTGATGCATTGACTAAATGGTCAGTAATACTTGCTGTTTCAACTTGGATTGATTCTGAAGTTCCACAATTATTTTTAATAAGATAATCTTTTGCTACTTGAGTTACTTTTACTTTAATATCATTTGATATTTCAAATGACACATCAATACGCTCTTCATCACTAGCACATCCGAATAACATGATTAATAAGCAAAAGAAAACGATGGTATTTATCATTTTCCGTTTCAATAAAACTCCCCTTTTTTCAAACGTATTTTAAACAAATGCAAGAAAGTTGATGTCATCATATTTTTTTATAGATAATTGAAATATTGATAATTACTTATATTAGAATATGCTGCAATAGTTGATATCATATGTATAAAATTATTGGAATATTAAAGAGCAGCTACATATTATCGCTGCTCAATAAGAAACTACAATTCTTCCACCTTTTTTTATAAACTTTTATATCAGTAGACCATTCTGTATTTTCATAATGCGTTACTTTACAATAATAAGAACCATCTTTTATATCAAAATGACCTTGATCAGATTTAAAAACATTGTTCTCCAAGTCGAATATTTAAGCTATCGTTATCACTTGATTCTGTAGTATAAACAGAACATTTCCCTTAGATACAGTTTTCTGATATCAACGAAGTAGATTGAGGTTTGAATTATTAGTACTGATCATATGTCTCCTACAATACCTTCTTTACCACTCTCCCAAAATAATTCGTCCCTATGACCCCTATTATGATCACTAGTGCCCCTACCAAATGATAATAGTGAAATTCCTCTTGTAGAAATAGAACTCCTGCTAAAATCGTAATGAGCGTCGCAACATTACTGAAAACACTCATTTTAGATGCAGCCATTTTCGATAAGGCATAATTAGATAAAAACGAAGTAATAAGTGAAGAAAGAATACCTAAATAGACAATGGCTAAAACAAAATCTATGTGAAAAAAAGGTTGGAAGAATTGTTTCGTAGTACCATTGAAAACATTCATACTAATAGCTATCCCGTTAAAACCGATAAATCCAAAAAGTGTCATTATATACGTTAAAGTAAACAATGAATACTGTTGGGTTAACTTTCGTGCAAAAACATTATAAAGTGCAGATGTAATGGCTGATAATAAGATAAATCCACTTCCAATGAAGCTAACCTTAGCTGCCCCTGCCCCGTTCATCATGAAAATAAAGATGACCCCAAGTACTGATAAAATAACGCATATAAGCTGTTTAAATGAAGTTTTTTCTTTCAAGATTAAACTAGCTAACAGTAACGTAAAAATCGGAATGGTTGCTTGAATAATGCCTGCTTCTGAAGACGAAGTACGCGCTAGACCAAAAACTTGGAAAGCAAAAAATAAAATAGGGTAAAGTAATGCTAAAGGAAGAATTCTCTGCAAATCTTTCAATCCAATTTGTAGTTTGTTTTTACTACATATCAGAAAAACCGTCGCTACAATCCATGCAACTGTAAAACGATGTGCCAGTGTATCCAATGGACTTGCAACTGTGAGTGCAATTTTGACAAACATAAAAGAAAGTCCAATTATTAGGGCATATCCGATTGCTGCGATATATGCTTTTTTCATTTCTTTCATACGTTATTACCTCTTTTCGATTTATCCGGCCGGTACAACTATCGTATAAAAAAACTCATAATAAGACGACTACAAAAAAACACATCTGTACCGATACAGATTGAATTAACTAAAAAAGTATTCTACAGTAATTTACAAGATCTTAGATAGGTTAGTCCAAGAAGGAAAATTGAAATTGGTAGGTGCAAAATAGTGGGGAAACTGGAGAAATGGCGTGAACTTATACAAAATGGCAGTATTATTTTGTTTTGGGATACAAAGATTTTAGAGCGAAATTTAAAACAATTAGAATGTGATGGTTTTGAAATATATAGTTTTGATTGCAGCCTTTGGAATGAGAAAAATTTTCACGAAGAGTTTGCAAGTACGCTTAATTTTCCTGATTACTATGGTAAAAATTTAAATGCTTTTAATGATTGTTTATCAGACATATTACCTAAGAAAACCGGCTTTATTCTAACCTTTAAAAATTATGATGTGTTCACGAAAAGGTATCCTGACATTGCCTATGATATTTTAGATATTATCCAATTAAATGCTTGGAGAAATCTTATAGAAGGTAACGTTTTACTGGGATTTGTTCAATCAAATGATGGAAATTTCTCAATGCCACCTGTAGGCGGGATGTCTCCCTGTTGGAATAGTAATGAGTGGTTAGATAAAAATAGAGCACTATAACACTTATTCAATATAAAAAGGACCATATAAATTGGTCCTTTTTATCTATTAATCAAATATCAACAATAGTATTTATCAAAGCCGTTTTCAAAATTAATATGTTAGATAAATCAATTATAAATTGTTACGTTTACTTTAACTAAAGCTCTGTTGGAAAAGCTTAATTAGTTTGGATAATAGATCGTCATACTAAATCGTGTTAAAGTGTCCCCCGAATTACAATATGTGTGCGGTCTATCCGCCTTAAATCTGATCGAATCACCACTTTTTAAAATATAACTACTATCACTTACACTAATCGTTACTTCTCCATCAAAAACAGTGATAAATTCCTCCGTTCCCTCTCTATGAGAATCTGAGCTTAATGCCCCTTCTCTTTCAATTTCAACCGAATAAACTTCGAAACGTCTATCCTCTTGGAAAGGAAAAGAGGGATAGACTCTATAACGTCCATTGTCTTCAGATAATACTTGAATTTCACTTTTTAAAACTACTTTAGTATCTGGTTGAGGATTATTTATTAGTGAAGTAAAAGATATCTTTAACCCATTAGCTATTTTCCAAATAGTTGTTAAAGTTGGACTTGACTCTCCTCTTTCTATTTGCCCTATCATCGTTTTACTTACTCCACTTAGTTGAGAGACCTTTTCTAAACTTAATTTTTCCTTCTCTCTGATCGCTTTTAAATTCTTTGCTAGAATAAGTTGTATTTCTTCCATAAACTCACTCCTATATTATGTACAATATAACGACCATTATGTATAATAAAAAGTACACCGTTATATTGTTTGTTTCGGACATTATAACATACAAATAAAAGGGAGGTCTCTAAATGCCTATACTTTCATTTTTATTATTTGTTTTTATTTCCAGTTTTACTCCAGGTCCCAATAATATCATGTCAATGGCGTTTGCCAATAAACATGGCTATAAAAAGACAATTAGGTTTTGTCTAGGAGTAGGTGTTGGATTTTTTTTAATCACTTTTTTGTGTAGTTTTTTTAATAATATCCTTATAAGTGCTTTGCCAATAATAGAACTTCCTTTGACGATTTTAGGCGTAACTTATATGTTATATTTAGCATATAAAATCCTTACAAGTAAGGAGCTTGACGATGGAAATAATGAAAGTAATAGTAACGGTTTCTTCATAGGTATCTTGTTACAATTTGTTAACCCAAAAGGTATTCTTTTTGGTATTACAGTAGTATCAACTTTCATTCTCCCTTACTACAATTCGTATTTCAGCTACTTTCTTTTCTCTTTATTTTTAGGAATAGTTGGTGTAATGAGTACATTTAGTTGGAGTTTATTTGGTTCGATTTTTCAAAAGCACATATTACAATACAGGCAACAATTTAACATAGCTATGGCAGTTTTATTGGCATATAGTGCTTTTTCAATTCTTATCAAATAAAATAATAGTAGATTGATATGTTTTCATAGATTAAAGCGACTTAATTTGGTCGCTTTTTTTGGATGATAAATATGCAAGGAGGTACAACATGCTTAAATATGAATCAATTTATCATGACCTTTGCGGAAGGATACATAATGCCGACCTGCAATCTGGTGAGAAATTACCATCAATTAGACAATTAGCACAACAATTTTCTTGCAGTAAAAGCACTATTCTTACAGCATTACAAAAACTTGAAGACCAACATTTAATATATGCTATTCCGAAAAGCGGCTATTACGTCGTAGATCATCAAATTGCACAAAAACCAACATCAACTAATATAATGGATTTCGCCACTTCATCACCAACATGGCATGCTTTTCCATATCAAGATTTTCAGCATTGTATGAACAAAGCTATTGATACATATCAAACAGATCTATTTAAATATGGTACAGCTAAAGGATTACCTTCATTAATCACAGAGGCAAAGAAATTATTAGAATCGTATCAAGTATTCACGGATATTAACAATATCTTTATTACTTCAGGTGTACAACAAGCACTATCCTTGCTTAGCCGTATGCCCTTCCCGAACAACCGTAAAACTATACTAGTAGAACAACCAAGCTATCATTTATATATGGATTTCCTAAAAACATACAATCTACCTGTTATCGGGATTAAACGCTCTACAAATGCCATTGATTTAACAGAATTGGAACAGATCTTCCGTAAGAATGACATTAAGTTTTTCTACACAATGCCACGTTTTCATAATCCATTAGGTACTTCTTATAGTAAAAAGGAAAAAACTGCGATTCTTCAATTGGCTAAACAATATGACGTCTATATTGTTGAAGATGACTTTTTAGCTGACTTTGAATACAAATCAAAACGTGACCCAATGTTCGCAATGGATACTTATAACAAGGTCATCTATTTAAAAAGTTTTTCTAAAATCATGTTCCCTGGACTACGGATTGGACTTGCCATTTTACCAAATGAATTAATTAACATTTTTCAACAATATAAAATCACGGCCGATATTGACAGCTCCATGATTTCACAAGCGGCACTCGAACTTTATTTAAAAAGTGGGATGTTTGAACGGTATCGTGCACAAGTTCATGAAAATTATCATAAACGCGGAAAAATTCTTCAACAATCGATAAAAACACATTTACCTCTCTATCCAACTTCTTCAGAAATAAGCATGCATAGCCATATCGTCTTTCCTAAAGAAGTAGATTTAAATCGAATAATTCAGTATTTAAGCCACAAACAAATTTTGTTTAACCCAATTGATCAAAACTATTTAGCCGACTTTTATCGTGAGCGTATTTTAAAAATCAATGTATCAACGATAGAAGATGAGAAAATTGAAGATGGGATAAAACAAATTGCCTATACATTAAACAATCTGGATAACTACTTTTAGAAATACTGAAACATTACCTTCATGGTTTTGTTTCAGTTTTTTTATAAAGCACAGTTTAAAAACCTATTCATATAGCATTTCTTGTATAGAATTCATTCACAAAAAATGTTTTTCAAAAATTACTTTGACAGACAGAGTACTTTTTTGCTAACATTACTCTATCAGGTAGAACAATAAATATCTAAGTAGGTGAATTATGGTTAGAAGCGATATCATTCGTGGACACTTGGATTCAATTATTTTACGTCTGATTTTAGAGAAAGATCGATATGGTTACGAAATATCTCAGGAAATTAGTTTACGTACAGATAATCGTTTTCAAATTAAAGAAGCAACTTTATACGCCGTGTTTCAACGATTAGAGAAAAAAGAACTGATTGAAGCATATTATGGGGATGTCTCCCATGGAGGAAAAAGAAAGTATTACCGCATTACTTCATTAGGAAAAGCATATCTAAAAGAGCTTGTAAGCGAATGGACGGAAGTGAAGGAAATTATCAACTTGTTTATGGAGGGGTTAGAATGAAGAAATTGAAAAATCATATTGATGAGTTATTTAAAGACATTCCTAGCAATAAAGAAACAGAGATGGTTAAGCAAGAAATTATCGAGAATCTCGAAGAAAAAGTGTTTTATTTAATGGAGCATGGAAAAGCAGAAGAAGATGCAATTAATAAAGCCATAGTTGAATTTGGAGATATTGAAGAATTAAAAAAAGAATTAGGTGTGAAGCAGCCAGTTAAAAAAAACATGGCTAGATTAAATTTAGAGTTTTCCTTCTGGGGAAGCGGATTAATTATCGCCTTCTTTGTTTTTATCAACGTGTACTATACCCCAAATGTAATTTGGGCAATATATCCAATCTTTGCTATTTTATGGTGGCCACTATCAATGTATTTCGTATGGTCACGTAAGAAATGAGGTAAATAGAAAATGAAAAATTACATTAGCTTTGCCGCAGCTGGTAGTATCATGACTATTCTATTTTTAGGAATCACCAATTTTATAACATCGCCACACGATATCTGGTTTATATATCCTAGTTTACTTCTTATACTATGGCCTATTACCCTTTACTTCATATCTAAGAAAATGTATAAACAACATTCGATTTTCTGTAGTATTATGTTGATTTCCTTCCTTATGATTGAAAATTATTTATATTCACCAAATCATTTATGGTTTTTGTACGCTGTTTATCCAATTTTATGTTGGCCTATGCTTATATTTTTAGGAGAAAAAGCTAAATCTATAAAAACCGCACTTATATTCTGTGCAACTACAATCATCTATTATTCAATACTAAACATTACACTCTCACCACAATATCCTTGGGCTATCTACCCTGCTTTCTTAATAATGTGGTGGCCATTAGCTTTATACCATGCTAAGAAAAGAACCTTCGTAGCATTTTCTATATACGCAAGCATTTTAATTAGTATCTTTTTTATAGCAGTAAATGTTGTGTCTTCACCTGGAGCAATATGGGCTATTTACCCAATCTTCGTAGTGATGTGGTGGCCACTTAGTATGTACTTTTATGTCTATAAAAAGAGAATATACAAAGGTATTAATGAACATTAATTATTGAATTCCACAATCTGAATGCTTAAAGGCGCCATTTACTTGGCGCCTTTTTTTATATACTGTAAGTTGTTGTATATCACCTATAACGGTTTCTTTTTGTACAATGAGGTAATTTGTTTAGCAATGTATTCTGAACTATATTGAATTCCGTCCTTTATCCACCAATTAATAATTCCTAAAAGAGATGCTGCAATGATCTCCAGAGCTACAGTATTCTCTGTTGTAGCAATGTTTCTTTCACTACGTCGCATGTATATTACATTTTTCAAAAATTCAAATAAGCTGTTTTTGAACTCGGTGTGCTCTATAAATACAGCAAAAACTTTCCTATATTCATATATATAATCTAAAAAACCTAACAAATATTCTTGCTTATCCAAATTCTTAATTTGGAGTATTGGTTCAGTTTTCAACGACAGTTCGTCGAAGATTTCTTGTACAACTTGGCTTAACAAATCGTTAATATCTTCATAATGCAAATAAAATGTGGCACGATTGAGCTCCGCACGATTTGTAATTTTTTGTACAGTCAATTGGGAAACATCCTGATTTTCGGAAAGTAATGAAAATACTGCATCTTTCAACATCTTCTTAGAGCGTAATGCACGTGGATCTTGTTTTTTATGTATAGACATTTCATCCCTCTTTATCGATTATTATTTATTTTATCAACAGAAATTATAGTTTTGTTGTTTAGTCGACAAATTCATAAATATTGTAAATAGGCAACTTATTTTAATACTGTTATCATTTATTTTATCGACTATGTGTCAATTAAGCAATGAAAAGAGGATTTCATAAATGCTACAAACGAATAAAGAAATCAATAAAGGAATATTATTAACGGTTTTAATTCTAGGCTGTTTTTTATCTACATTGAATCAGACTTTATTAAATATTGCCTTAAGTAGTTTAATGGATATTTTTGATGTTTCGGCCACAACGATACAATGGCTTGCTACTGGCTTTATGCTAGTTAATGGGGTTCTAATACCAACAACTGCTTATTTAATGAAACGATTTACAACTCGTCAATTATTTTTGAGTGCAATGTTACTTTTATTAATTGGTTCCATCATCTGTGCTTTGGCACCAAGCTTTGGCGTACTATTAGCCGGACGTATGATTCAAGCTGCAGGTGCTGGGATTATAATGCCTCTAATGATGGGTGTCGTGCTAGTTATTTTCCCAGTTGAAAAACGTGGCAGTGTCATGGGACTACTAGGATTAGCGATAATTTTCGCGCCTGCCATTGCACCAACGTTATCAGGTTTTGTCATTGAATATTATTCTTGGCGTTGGTTATTTATTGGACTATCTGTGCTTGTAGTAATCGTTATTTTACTTGCTTTGAAATATTTAATGAATGTATCGGAAACATCTAAGGCTAAGCTTGATGTATTCAGTGTTATCTTATCAACCATAGGATTTGGATTGATTTTATATGGTTTTAGTAATGCTGGTAGTAAAGGTTGGAGTGATGTCGTTGTTATTCTTTCATTAGTATTAGGATTGATTATTACAGCTATTTTCTGTATTCGCCAATTCCATTCAGAAGATCCCCTGTTAAATTTAACTGTCTTTAAAAATAAAGTATTTACATCTACTTCTCTGATAAACGTGTTAATTACGATAATGATGTATGCGGATATGATTTTACTGCCAATTTATTTACAAAATGGCCGTGGTTTCACAGCATTTGATGCTGGCCTTTTATTATTACCAGGAGCTCTTGTGAATGCTTTTATGTCACCTGTTACAGGTAAATTATATGACCGATTTGGTGCAAAACCTTTGTTTATTGTTGGATTAATGTTTATTATCCCTTCCATGTGGGCCGTAACGGATTTAACAGAATCAACAACATATTTGTATTTAATGGTACGGACGATTTTCCTTCGCATCGGTTTGAGCTTTATTACAATGCCTTTGAATACTGCAGGGCTTAATGCTTTACCAAAAGAACTTGGAACTCATGGCTCAGCGGTCAATAATACCGTTCGCCAATTAGCTGGAGCAATCGGTACTGCGGTAGTGATTACGATTTATACAGCGCAGTCTGCAGACCATGCCCTTACAATTGTGCAGAAGGATTCGGGAGCTAGTTCAGAAATGATTCGAGCAGCTGCTTCCATTTTAGGCTCAAGTGATGCTTATTATTTCATGACAATTTTAGCTATTATAGCGCTTGTTTTCACCTTAGTTGTGCCCTTAAAAAATAAATAAAATGTTAAAAGCTACGATATTGTGACTTAGACACTTTACTATTCCTCAAAATACCCTGTTCATTTTTTTGAACAGGGTATTTGAGGTTCTATGGATAATTGAAAAAAACATCAATAAGTAATGCCACCGCTAAACATAAAAGCTATTCAAAGATCTCTCATTTCAATACTACCAATCGTTTCATTTCCAAATTATTCAAAAATAACAACGTCAGATCTTTTTCTTCTATTTAATTCTCCTTTGCAATAAACCTTCTTGCATAAAATCCAAGCTTAATTGTTAATAATAGTACTGCACATCAACTTCAACGCAAGGCACAGTAACGAGATTGGCTACATCCAATCTATTCTAAATAGTGTGGTGATTTTAATTGGAAAAAGAACCATTATCAAAGATAGAAGCATTGGCATTAAAACGATTATTTATTCATCGTCATAGTACTATCATCTACCTCTTAAGAGCAATCCTTGCAAGTTTGTTCATTGGATTTGGTGTAATTGTAGCGTTTAAAACAGGTAATTTCTTTTACCTAGAACATTCTCCATTTGCCTATCCGGTTGCAGCAATGACTTTTGGAGTAGCAATTATCATGATTTACTATGGTGGTGGCGACTTGTTCACTGGTGACACCTTTTACTATACATATGCTGCCTTACGCAAGCAGATGGTCTGGAAGGATGTAGGCAAGCTCTGGGTATATAGTTACGTTGGAAATATCATCGGCGCCATTCTATTTGCGCTCTTGATATATGCAACGGGACTTTTCGATGATCCTTCGGTAAATAGTTTTTTAGTTAGTGTTGCAAAGGGAAAGACATTAGTGCCAACATTTGAATTGTTCTTCCGTGGCGTTCTTTGTAACTGGCTTGTTTGTCTTGCCTTTTTCCTTCCTTATTCAGTTAAAGGTGATGGACCAAAAATAGCCATGATGATATTATTTGTTTTTTGTTTTTTTATTTCTGGATATGAACATAGCATTGCCAATCTAGTTACCTTTTCAATTTCAATTGCAACTCAACATCCAGATGCAGTTACCATAGCCGGAATTGTTCATAATATAATTCCTGTCACAATCGGAAATCTTATCGGAGGAACATTATTTATGGCCTCCATGTACTATTATGTAAACAAGCCATTTATGGATGATCCTGAATAAAAAATAAAGGATGGGACAAAACAACTAACCTCAAAAATGAATAGCCACGAAAATTTTACGATTAGTAAAATTTTCGTGGCTTTGTTTTTTAGTCTACTTCGTAGCCGTTGTTCTCCGCTACGGCGGACGCTTTCCACGGGCACAGCTCCAGCCTTCTCCCTCGCTTCGCTCAGTCCGGGTGCTTCCGCTCGTGCTGTTCCCGCAGGAGTCGCCGCCTTCGCTCCGAACAACTAATGAAACACTTCTATTTCAATTAAATCTATTCATAATTTCAGGCATAAAAAAGGACATCTTCTGATGAAATTTAAGTACCTCTACAAAAATTAACACAGAAAGAAGTGTCCATATGTTTAAAGATCATAACATGAATCAACTCATTTTACCGCTAGATTTAGAAGTGAAATTACAAGAAAATGATATCGCTTTTTCTATCCGCCATTTAGTCGAAAGTATTCCAAATGAAGCTTTCGCTCCTATCATCCATCCCATAGGTTGACCATCGTACCATCCACGTATGATTCTTAAACTGATTTTATGTGGTTACACACAATCTACTTTTTGTGGTCGTAAAATCGAAGACCTGACGAGAGTTAATATCCGCATGATATGGCTCGCACAAGCATATTAGCCAAGTTATCGGACAATCAATCGTTTTCGTATTCATCCCGATATGAAAGAACTGATTCGTCAGTGCTTTCTGCAATTCCGTTGCCAGTTAGTTATTGCATCATGCAATCTCGATTTTTTACGTGAACTGAAACTATTTATGTCTCAGCCTCATCTCATTTTTTTATCCATTTTACTACATGTTTACTATGGCTAACTTGACATCGGAACAAACATAAATTCTACTTCACAGCATTAATTCTTAAATGACTAAATTCTTTAGGTATATAGTATTTATTATAAACTAATGGATATTCCTCATGAATAAAAACACTCTCTAACAATAAATCACAGTCTTCTCCACCAACTACTTTATGTTTTTGTGATGTCGCATTAACAGAACTGGAACGCTTTATGTCAGTCGTTGAGCTATTTGCAAGCTCATAGATACGGGTTTCAAGCATTTCCAATAATTGATCATTATCTTGTAAATCTAAATTCAATTCTGCTACTGCTTCAATCGCCATAAAAGTAAAGGAATATGCTACAACTTCCCCTTCACTCTTATACCAACGCTCAAATGCAACAACAGCTGCAGATTTCCTATTTAATACTTGCTGTGTATATTCACTATCCAAATCAATTCTAAAACTCATCTCAACATCATCAATTTGTTTCGTATGAGTTTTATATATGGGATTTCCTATTTTCTCTAAGCCAATTTTCGGATTATTCTTTGCAATCTTTGTAATGTAGTTCCCTTTACCATGTACCCTTTTCACCAATCCATCATCTTGTAAAAGAGAAAGGGCCTGCCTTAATGTCATTCTACTGACTTTGAACATCTTTGCTAATTCGGGCTCGGCTGGCAATTTGCTTTCTGGCAAAAAAGTACCATTCATAATTAGCTTGTATAATTCATCATACACAGTAATATACAACGGTTTTTTTCTTTCTTGCATGTTTGCGATTTTGAATTCCATCTTCTCACACACCTATACTATTTTCAAATCATGGACCATCATCTAATTATTTCCTCTGATATGTATTATAACATTTATTTTAATCTTACTAAATCTTCTGATTCCTCAAATATATAGTAAAAAATGTGTCACAGTTTTTGCTGTGACACATTCACATGAAAGATTTATTTTCATTTTATTTCGCTAATTTATTTAATAACACCCAGTACAAAGCAAAAGCAGCAACTACAATAATTGAAAGGGTAATTAGGATAGTTGAAATTTCTGTTTTATCAAGCATTGCAGCAGTGTAAGCAATACCGATAGAACCAGATACGTTGATTGTTAAGTTGTAGAAACCAATTGCTGTTCCGGATTTCTCTTTAGGAATCGTGCTAAGACAAGTATCAAGTAAAGGTGCATACATTAACGCGAATGAACCAGAGAATACAATCATAGATAGTACATAGATAACAACAGTGCTTTCAGTAAATAATCCTGGAATGAATAGCGCAACTGCGATACCACCTAATGCCATCATCGTTGCTTGTTTACTGCTTAATACCCGCCCAATTTTACCTGAAAGGGAACCAACAATAACTGACGCCACATAACCTGGAATTAATAACAGTGAAATCATATCGAGCTTTAAATCATATATTCCCTCTAAAATGAATGGGAAGACGAAAATATAACCTAATTGTACTGAGTAAATAATAAATACAATTGGTAGCGTACGAATGAAGTGTTGGTTTTTGAAGAAAGAAGCATCAATTAAAGCTTTTGAGCTTTTATTGATATAAGTTAAGAATAGTATCAACGCTACCGCAAAACCGATTAGGTATACCCAGTTAAAGTCCGTAATATATAACATAACTGTTGTAGCAATTGCTGCAATTAAGAACAATCCAATTACGTCAACATTAACCTTCTTAGTTTCTTCCTTCGGTAACAACTTCAAGATGAATGGAAGGATAATGATTGATAATAAAGCAATTAAGAATAAAGTTGTCCAATGTAAGTAAGTAGAAATAAATCCACCTGTTAAAGAACCAACTAACATGGACATGGCATAACTAGCTGTACTTAATCCTAAGAACTTTTTTTGTTCCTCTTTAGGTAAGTGTTTTGTAACGTAAATAACATACAATGTTTCAGCAGATGCTAATCCAGCTGTTTGAATAATTCGTCCAAAAAGAATCATTGCAAAATTGTCTTTAAAAAGATAGCCAACTACCGAGCCCACAACGATGAAAATAATACCGGCACTTAAAAGCGTACGAATATTAATTGAGTCTGCTAACGAAGCGTAAACTACTGCCCCAATACCAATTACTAGACCAGCTAATGTTGCTTGCCAACTAACTGTAGTTGCTGAAATTCCAAGGTCTTTTGCGATGTCTATAGATACGAGTTTAAACGAGTTATCAATAATCAATGCAAAAAGGAAGAAAAACAGTATAACCGGTACGGCTTTTTTTGCATTAAAATTTTGAGTTTCTGGTGCATTTTTATTTATTGCTTCCATTTTAGCGCTCTCCTTCTAGAAATATTTAATAATTTTTTTGAAATGAAATAGTCTGTGGGGCTGAGGGAAATTAGACAACTTCCTTTCCCACAGACTTTATATATCTTTTAATTATTCAGCAAGTTCCAATGCGATTTCCATCATTTTAGTAAATGCTGTTTGTCTTTCTAATTGCGTAGTTTTTTCATGTTTAAAGATATGGTCACTTATTGTTAAGATACAAAGAGCATTTACACCTGCTTGTGCAGCATTCATGTAAAGTGCAGCAGACTCCATTTCTGCGCATAAAATGCCCATTTTACTCCATCTTTCCATTGCTGTTGGATCAGCATTGTAGAAGACATCACTAGCAAGAACATTACCAATGCGGACAGGATATCCTTTTTCATCAGCTACCTTCTTAGCTTTCTCAAGTAATTCATATGATGCAGTAATTGAATAATGTCCTGGTAGGTTAAATTGGTGTGCGTAATTTGAATCTGTCGCAGATCCCATTGCAAACACAATATCATATAAGTTTAGGTCATCTTGAATTGAACCCGCTGACCCAATACGAATTAAGTTTTTAACGCCGAAAATATTTATTAACTCCCATGAATAGATACCAATACTAGCAGTTCCCATACCTGTACCCATTACAGAGATTTTTTTTCCTTTAAAAGTACCTGTATATCCAAGCATGCCACGCACTTCATTGAACTGTACTACATCTTCTAAAAAATTATCTGCAATAAATTTAGCTCGTAATGGATCCCCTGGTAATAGGATTGTTTCAGCAATTTCTACTCCATTAGGTTTAATGTGTGGTGTTTCTTTGTGATTTGTACTCATTGATTAAGTCTCCTTTTAAATCAGTTTTAAAATAGGTTCTAAATTAAGGTGCTCTATTTCCTTGGAATTATTAATGCGTTTTCATTTCAAGGGATTTAATAGACAACTCATATATAATCGATTTAACTTGTACAATAAGTTGTCTAACTGGTACACAAATAAAATAACACAGGTTTATTTCTTTTTTCAATTCTATTTTTAAATTTTTTTAATAAAAATGAAAACCCTTTCACAATTTTGTCATAGATAAAATTAAAACCAACTTATTTATATATGTAGAAAAAAATTTATCAAAATTCACAAGCTAAACCGTTCAATGATATCCTACTGGAAAAAATTAAAAAGAGCATTCACAAAAAGGAATATTTTCGTGAATGCTCTACATTTTTCAAACTCATACTCTGCATATATAGAACTTACATTGAAAGTGTCTCACTCTGAATTTTATCGACTCTCAACTTTGTTCTATATAAATTTATCGCTCCTAGTGCCACAATGATTCCTACTATATAGAGCGCTAGTTGGTAGCTGTTCAATATAATTACAATTAAACCGAATAGAGATGGTGCAATGACGATAAACAATTGATTTAATGTTAAAGCTGAACTAACTGTTAAGCCTATATAACGGGGATCTGATTGCTCTGTGACACAAGCAATGAATAACGAATACCAACCTATTGCTACAAAGCCTAAAAGAAAACAAAACAGCAACATCACTAACTCTGCATGTATAACTAATGGCAATATTAGAGTAAGAACTACTGTAACAATCATCACAATGAATAACAATTTTTCTCTATTTTTCTCAAAGAATTGATCACTTACCCATGCAATGGCTACCCTACCTATCATCCCCCCTATTAAAATAAGACTCAAATATTCCCCTGCCTGAGTTAAAGAATAATTACCTTCTTTATGTAAATAACTCATGAAATGAGCGATAATAATCATCTGTAATGACATCATTACAATGCCCACAATATATATTGGATACAGCCCTTTATTATTTTTGATTGCATTCATTTTTTCTTTAAACGAAACCGATTTAGATGCAGTAGCCACACTTTCTTTTGGCTCATGGTACGCTACTAAGAAAAGTAATCCTCCAGCAATCGCCATAATTCCTTGTACAATATGTACTGCAGACAATTCGTAATGATAATAAGTATACGTTAGTAAGACAGATGCTAAAGCTCCTCCGATTGGTATACCAGTTTGTCTAATCCCTAGAGCTAATCCTCTATGTTTGTCTGGAAACCATTTTACAATAGCCGTGCTTCCTCCAGTTTGAGCACTTCCGTACCAGATTCCAACTAGTACTAATAACAGCAACAAAATAATATAATTATTAACGAAAACGAGTGTTAATACTGATAGCCCTAATAAGATAGACCCCCATCCAATGATTTGTTTTTCCCCTTTCTTATCCATCCAATACCCAAAAATAATCATCGAAAAAATAGGTCCTATATTCACAGCTGAAACGATAAATCCTGTTTGTAGCGCTGATAAATCCCATTCAATTTGATAAAATGCTGCGATTGGTCCCATACCATAGGTCACAAAAGTTGCTGCCGTTTGGGATAGTGTCGCAACTAGTACGATTAACCATTTAGTATAACTATTCATAATAGGTACCTCCAAAATCTTTTTATTACACCAATGTATTTGTTCGGTATAATGAGTTAACTAGAGTTTACGCTGTATACTACGACGCGTAAAATGAAGATAAATGATAGGCGCTATCAAAAATTTTAATAGGGTGTGTGACAAATAATATGAACATCGAAGAAATTGCATTAAAAATAGAAATATTAGAACGTCAAAATTTAAGTAAATCCGCCGAAATGACCAACTATACACAGTCTGCGCTTACTTCTAAAGTAAAAAAGATGGAGTCAGAAATCGGACAGCCTGTTTTTAAACGTACACCCCAAGGACTAAAAATCACCAACGTAGGCATCCAGTATAAAAACTACCTGCAACTCATTACACAAGAATACGAAGGATTTTTAAACTCCGTTGGTACTGATCAAGTGAAAACAAAAGTGAACTTTGGCGCATCACATACAACAATTAAGATTTATGGAGCCTCTATTGTTAATGCTTTAAATACAAATAACATTCCACTTGATGTAGATTTCACAGTAGAATCTAGTAATTCTATAAATGAAAAAATACACAACTCCGAAATGGACTGTGCACTTACTAGTAATCCGATTAAACAATACCCTGATTTAGCCTATGACATCATTGCTACTGAAACATTCGAGGTCATTTCAAACGATTCTCATATTGTTAATTTTGATGAGCGTACACCTGTTACACTGCTAGTATTAAGTAAAGGTTGTATGTACACGCGAGCTATGGTGGAATTTCTATCGGAAAATCAAATTCCATATAATATAAAAGAAATTAAATCAGTCAGCAGCATCCAAGATTTCCTACATATTGATCAATCCATCGCTGTGCTAAATACGAAGCTAATTGACTTATATAACTATACAAACATTCACCGCTACAATTTACAGCTAAACAATGAGATTAACACTGTATATATCTATAAAAAGAATGAAAGTACGCAGAAGAGTATTTTACAATTAAAAAATGTCATAAAATCGATTATTGAAGAACCCTTATGATCGTCTATTACGTCTAATTATTTACAACCTATTTATTAACTTTTCACGAAAATTTTTACAAAGGAGCAAATGCTATGAATTCAAATCGATTTTTACTTTTAATTGCTATTTCCCTTTTATGGTTAGTTGGTTGTTCGGATCAAGATATTAAAGTACATACAACCGAAAAACCTGATGCAGCAGAAATACTAGAGTTAGATTCAAATGCTGATATATTTCAATGGGGAGATTCTATTTATCAAACAGGAATTGATTGGGTAGATGAATTGAAGTTAGTAGAGAAAGAGCATATCGGAGAAATTGAGTTTAAAGCATCTAAACCGGAAGATTTCAAAAATGGTGCGGCGAATAAACTACCAATAGGTGCTGAAATTTATTCTGTAAAAGATCGCGATGACATACTTATTGTGAAGTTTGAGAATGAAGTAAAACAGTATTTAGCTTCTTCAGAAGGTTAATAAAACAAATAAAAGTGTGTTTTGAAAAAATAATTCAAAACACACTTTTTTCTATTCAAAATTGAACTTTTTGATATAGATTATTAGAAGGAGTGAATAATGCCTACTAGCGTTAATTCTTTCCTGAATAACGCTATTTCTCTTCTGAGTAGCGCTAATCATATCTCCAGTAGCGCTATTTCTCTTCTGAGTAGCGCTAATCACACCTCCAGTAACGCTATTTCTCTTCTGAGTAGCGCTAATCATCCCCAGTAGCGCTATTTCTCTTCTGAGTAGCGCTAATCACATCTCCAGTAGCGCTATTTCTCTTCTGAGTAGCGCTAATCATCCCCAGTAGCGCTACTCTATAATCCCGCTACGAATACCCCTTAACCAACCCATCATCTATTCATATCTTATGTCCGACGCATATATGCACGGACTGTAATTGGTGCAAAGATTGCCACAATGACAGCTGCTCCTATTAGGGAAGATATTAGGTCCCAACCTACTGTGCCAGCGTTTGCAAGATCTCGAACAGCGGTAACTAAATGCGAGATCGGGTTAATTTTCACAAACCATTGTAGCCAGTTAGGCAATGTATCCGCGGGCACAAAAGCGTTTGAAAGAAACGTTAGAGGAAATAGCACGATCATTGAGATACCCTGTACGCTTGAAGCAGTTCGTGCAATAACACCGAAGAAGGCAAAGATCCAGCTAATTGCCCAGGCACAAACAATGACTAAAAGCGCAGCTAAAACAACGTGACTTAGCCCTCCCTCTGGTCGATACCCCATGATATAACCCATTGTAAAAGTGAGTACCGTTGCAATTGTATAGCGGATTGTGTCAGCCAACAAGGCTCCCGCCAATGGTGCAATTCGCGCGATAGGTAGTGACTTGAATCTATCAAAAACGCCCTTATCCATATCCTCCCGTAGTTGCACACCCGTAACGATTGAAGTTGTAATTACTGTCTGTACTAGAATACCTGGAATAATAACAGGCAAGTAGTTTTGAACGTTCCCCGAGATAGCTCCTCCAAAAATGTAAGTGAACATCAGAGTAAAAATGATCGGTTGGAGCGTAACGTCAAACAACTGCTCTGGCGTACGTCGAATCTTCAATACACCACGATAAGCCATTGTTAACGAATTACTTATTGATTGTTTAAAGCTCGTTTTTTTTCGTAGTTGCCGTCCTGCAACCTGCTTTATAGAAGAACTTCTCATATTCTTCCCTCCTCCACTTTATCGGATTCATTGGATGACTTAGAAGCAGCATCCTCAGCACCATGACCGGTGATGGTCAAAAAGACCTCGTCTAGTGTTGGTTTCTGTACACTCATCTCATCTAGTCTGATTCCTTTTTGACGAAGAGAAATTAGTAGATCTGTGACTTTGTCAGCATCCGTCATTGGGGCCATTATCTTCCCGACTTCCGAAGAAATTGATGTCTGAACTTTAAGCACTTGTTCAATGGTTTGACGAGCGTCCTGTATGTCCCTCGGATTTTGAATGCTCAAATGTAATGATGAAGTTCCAACTGAAGCTTTTAGTTCATTAACTGTCCCCTCTGCTACAACTCGGCCATGATCAATAACAGCAATACGATCTGCTAGTTCATCTGCTTCTTGCAAATACTGCGTTGTTAACAGTACAGTTGAACCAGTTTTTACTAATCGACGAATAGTATCCCACATCTGGTTTCGTGTTCGGGGGTCTAACCCTGTAGTCGGTTCATCCAAGAAAATCAGTGGTGGTTGAGCAATTAGACTTGCCGCTAAATCCAGTCTTCGACGCATACCTCCAGAGAAGTTTTTCAACGGACGTTTCGCGGCTTCAGTTAAACCAAATTCCTCCAACAATTCCGCTGCCTTATTTCGAGACTCCGCACGACTCAGCCCTAATAATCTTGAGAATATAATTAGATTCTCCGTAGCGCTGAGTGACTCATCTACTGAAGCATATTGACCAGTTACCCCTATCAATTGACGTACGATATGTGGATCCTTCGCTACATCGTACCCGAAAATGCGTGTCGAACCTTCGTCAGCTTTCAAAAGAGTCGCCAACATTCTGATTGTGGTAGTCTTCCCTGCCCCATTTGGTCCAAGTACACCGTAGATAGTACCGGCACGGACGTTCAGATTTACACCATCAACTGCACGATTGTCACCAAAATTTTTGACTAGCCCTCGTGCTTCAATAGCCCATTCACTATTTGCCGTTGCTTCCTTTTTATTTTGAAAACTCATTGTAATTCCTCCTTCTTCGCATTACCATAACTTTCGTTTTGCATTTTTCCGAAGAACTTAAGTAGTAGAATACCTTCCTAATTAGGGATGATTTTGCATGTTACTCCATCTCACACCAAGAAGTTCTCCTGCAGATTTCTTTCTCAAAATGTTCATAAACGGATAATACATCATGTTCATGAACTGAAGATGAACTGAAGAAGAATAACGAATATCATGATGTTTTAAAGGATTCGATCATTTGAATAATATGAATATGTACGAAAAAAGTATAAGTGAGGATAATTATTTTAATCTCTCATATCCATCGTCAAACTAGTATAAATTAATTAAAAGACACTCCTACGGTTCAAATTAAAATTTCTAAATAATGAAACAATAAACTAAAGTTGAACGATTTTAGAAGATTTGCTAATCTGTTATTGACTAAGAAGAAAATTATCGGAATTTCCAATAAGTAGTCTTATTGAATTTTAATAAACAAAACCAATCTTTTGATTTTATCTAAATAGAAAGAAGTTGATAGTTATCATGAACGTTCGTTTGAAAAATGGAAATGAAGTAACGATAAAAGAAGCTACAAAAAATGATGCGCAGCAAATGATTAATTTCTACAATGTGGTAGGTGGAGAAACGGATTTTCTTTCATTCGGAAAAAATGAATTTAATAGAGATGTGGAGGAGTATACAAAGTTTATAGATTCTACATCGCTGGAACAAAACTCTATAATATTAATAGCAACTTTAAAAGATGAAATAATAGGCATAGCATCTATTAATTCTAGCCAAAAAGATAGAACGAAACATGTAGGAACATTAGGAATTGTTGTGAGTGAACAGTTGGTTGGGCAAGGCTTAGGTAGAAAATTGATGGAAGAACTGATTAATTGGGCAACTTCAAATGGGGTAACTAAAAAAATTAGTCTTGTAACGAGAGAAGATAATACTTTCGCCATTGAATTATACGAAAAGCTCGGTTTTGAAAAAGAAGGACTCCTAAAAAAAGACAATTTCATTAATGGCGTTTACTACAATACATTAGTGATGGGATTATTTATTTAGATTTTGCGCATATATCTTCAAGGACGCCCCGTGTTCCATAAACTATAAAAGCAGAACTAAAGATTATCTTTTAGTTCTGCTTCTATTTTGCATATAGCGGATTTTAATTCATTTATAAGTTTATTGTTTTAGCACATCGATATGAATAGCTCTAGAAAAAAGGCAATACCAATTAGAGTAACATTTACGACGAGAATTACTCGTCGAACGATACCAGATACTGTTATGTTTGATAATCGAATTTTTGTCATTAACAAGGACATCCTATTTAGAGGAGGTGCAATTAATGGCAATTAGACTTTTATTATTAATATTATTAATTAGTTTTAATTTTTCTATAAGTGTTTCCGCTGAAACATCATTTAAAGCTGCCTTTATACGAAATCATCAGCTCTGGATGAAAGAGGGAGAAAAAGAAACCCGACTAACAAACAATAAGTATGTTTACTCTCCTAAGTGGTCAAAAGATGGTCGGTTTATTGCCTACGTAGTTGGTGATAAAGATGGTGATAAAACATATTTGTATATTTATGATACAAAGGAAAAGGACAGCTACCAGCCATATCCAACAATTGAATCAAACAATTTTAAATGGTCACCAATTTCAAATCAACTAGCTTTCAAAGATGGAGGCGTCTTAAATGTTACAAAAACTAAGAATGGCCGGCCACAAGATTTTGATAATGTTTCATTAGGAGTTAGTGATTTTGAATGGTTTCCAAATGGAAAAGAGTTTATCGTTTCATCTCAATCAAATTTACTTCCTACAGGATGGGAACCAGTTCATCTTTTTAAAGTCCCCGTAAATGCCAATCTCAATACTAATAAAATTACTCCTTTTTACACCATTCAAACAAATACAACGGACTTATTTGCTATTGATGCCGAATATTTTAAATGGAGTGCCGACGGGAAGTGGGTTAGTTTTTTAGCAACAGCCACTGCTTCATGGTCTGCTGATAGCAATACACTAAGTGTACTATCATCAGCAGGTGACCATTTTCAAGTGCTAGGAAAGATGCTTATAAATGAAAACTGGATAAAATGGGCTCCTATAAAAAGTCAAATAGCTTTCATATCTGGTGAAGGAAGATTTTACGTTGAAAACAAGAATACAACCGTTATTGACATTCCTACCTTTTACAAACGAAAGGAATACACACCTAAAGGATATGTTGACCTTGATTTGGAATGGCTTTCTCCAGATGAAGTGATTGTTGCTCGTTCAAAAGAAAACAAGGAGTGGAATGAGGGACCAGTTCCCACCATGTATACAACTCTATACGTTATTAATTTGAAATCAGGAGAACAAAAGCAAATTACTTTCCCTAAGAAAAATGAATTAGATATTTCACCACAAGTTGTTGGAACAAATATCACTTGGTATCGAATGAATGAGAATAAAAATCTGGGAGATGTATGGGTAAAAGACTGGCGAAGTGGTCAAGAATATCGGTGGTTAAAAAATGTCGATTCTGCACCGACTTTTTTCATTAAAACTAATTAAAACATAATCACTATATTGCTTTATTTTTTTGATTATTTCTATTCAAAAGAATAATGTACACTACTAAAATTACGTAGTAGTGTACATTATTTCAATGGAAGTTTAGGTCCTTCTAAAAACCAACAGATCTATTTTCTTGAAAAATCGACATTATGAATGCTTTTATTAATAAACTTTTCAATTGCAACTATGAGCAATCAGGCTCCGCAGACTGTAATGAATTACCGGCTTATATTATTCCAGTGTCTTATTAAAGATAATAAAGATATTCCAACACATATTTACCATTTTTTAATTGAGTAAAACTAAATTTTATTGCGATAGACCCAAAAGCATCAAATTCTTTTGGTCGATATTGATAAGTAAATGTAGCAAATCCCTTTCCTTTATAAGTATCATAAACTTCTACCTTGGAAGTTGAGACTTTGTTTAGAGCTTTAGAATAAGTAGATAATATTTTCTTGGAATTGACTTTTCGCATGCCTTTTATTTTTCTACTATAATTGTCATTAGTATATTTGTGACCAAGGAAAAAGTCGTTTTTTCCGTGCTCAACTACATGTTTATTAACATACGAATTGAAAGATGTAGTTTTCCCCGTATTAAGAGAATTACCGTAGATTTTTATAAGTTTTGCAGCTTCTGGTTTTAATTCACTTGTTACCTTTTTCATGCTGAATTTCTTAGGGTAGGTTAGTACTCCTTTTTTCGAAACCGTCGCAGCTACTTGAGTAACAGCTGCAGATTTAGTTATTTGCTGTGTTTTATTTGTTGCAGCTTGAGTTTCTGCTCCGACTCCCATCGAACTTAACATAAGGGTACCGGCTACGATCATTGACATGACCATACCTTTTTTTAGTTTACTTCCACTTTTTTTCATAAAATCCCCACTTCCTTCATTTTTAAGACAGATATTTATTTTCTATAAATATCCACATTCACAAATCTTAACATAAAGGAGCCATTTTTTAGTACGTTTAATAATAAAACAGGTTAAAATTCCCATAAATTTAAATATAATAGTTAAATTGATTCATCTCACTTATTTGTAAAATAAGATATATTATGTCCTAACACCTAAATTTGATATTTCACAATAGACAAAAATGACTTTTCCCTGTAATTATATATTTCTTTTTTTATTCCGAGTAATTTTGTTTTCATTATTTATTCTCAATAGAACATACTATATTGGATTTAAAAACTTTTGGCACTAGTAACGAAAAAGAGACATTTAAAATTTGTGGAAGGAGATATTAATTTTGAATAAAACTATAACCTCAATTGGCATTATCTTATGTTTACTATCTGGTAGAGCTTGGTCACACCATGAAGATCCAAATACTAAGATCGCATTTGCCATGGAATCTGAGCCAAATCCTGAAAAAATTTTAAATGATAACTTCAGCATTTTATTACAAAAATTAAGCCCCAAACTAAAGGAACAAAATTTCAAAATAACAACCCTCGGTTTTGATTCCAAAGAAAATAAAATTTCTATAGGAGTAAATGCTAGCCAGCAGTATATTAACAAAACTAAAAAAAGTATTAAGAAAATCGTTCATGAATCATCACAACAAATATTGTTTAAAAATTATTCAATCGATGTTTATAAGCTGATCTTAGATTCACCAGATCCACATAAATTGGCATTAGAAAGAAATGATACACTAACTACGACATTTCAAGAAGACCTTAAAGCTAAGGAATATATTGAAATTGAAAGTATACGTATTAGAGATAAAGATACTAAGCTACTTGTAGAAATAAACACCTCTATACAAAGAACCAATTTATTGAATATTAATCGAGGAGAAGAAATAGAATTAGAAATCAAGAAGTCATTAACAAATTCATTTTATAAAGATGAACTCAAAAGACTAGAGGTTTTTGTTTATAATAATAAACATGTAAAAATAAACTAAAATAAGGTGACCCAGTGTATGAATATCATGGGTCACCTTTTTTGATTAGTTATACTTTAATTCAAAATTATCCTGAAGTTGTTTTATGTATAGTATTTGCAAGTAATTCAAGAACGCTTAACGATGAAATCACTGTGCTTTCCCTTCTTTTGAACTTATATAATAAAATACCAAAAAAAAGTACTTTATAAGTATAATATTCTCTCTAATATGATGTACAATATATTAGGCTTTGTTCAAGATTTTAAACAACTAGACAGGAGTAAACATCATGCGATCCTCACTTTTTTCATACCTAGCGCTCTTCTTTGCTGTATTTGCGCTATCAACTTCTGCTATTTTTGTAAAAATAGCAGATGCCCCACCAGCTATTACTGCATTTTATCGCTTATTGTTTGCGATGCTCATATTGTTACCTTTTTTAATCGGGAATAAGAGTTACCGATTAGAACTTGTTGGTTTAACTAAAAAGCAATGGGGGTTAGGGATACTTTCTGGCCTATTTTTAGCCTTTCATTATGTTTTATGGTTTGAATCTTTAGAATACACATCTGTTGCTAGTTCGACAGTAATCGTAACGTTACAACCTCTATTTTCTATGGTTGGAGGTTATTTTCTATTTAAAGAACGCTTTTCTAAAGGCGCTATCATTGGCTGCTTTGTAGCGATTTTAGGTAGTGTGATTATCGGTTGGCAGGACTTACAAATAAGCGGCGACGCACTATACGGAGATATTTTAGCCTTTATCGCAGCAGGTATTATTACAGGCTATTTCTTTATTGGACAATCTGTTCGGAAAGAGTTATCTCTTATTCCGTATTCAGTTATAGGTTATGGGAGTAGCGCAATCTTTTTGGCCATCTATGCACTTTGTCTGAATGAATCATTTACTAACTACTCTTCAACTACATGGTGGGCTTTATTAGGTCTAGCATTTGTGGCTACAATTTTAGGACAGACGATTTTCAATTGGCTGATCAAATGGATTAGCACTTCTGTTATCTCAATGAGTATTTTAGGAGAAACGATTGGTACTTGTATTCTTGCTTACTTCATTTTGGGAGAAGTCATATCCATTGAGCAAGCAGTAGGTATTATCGTTATCTTAATTGGTTTAGCTATATTTCTAGTCCAGCAAAGAAAGACAAATTAAACGAAAAAACAACGGCTAATATATCTGCCGTTGTTTTTTTTGTTCACTTTGTTATGAGTATTGATTTTTCAATAACTACGATTTTTATAATAGATTAGAAAGTCCGTCCATTTGTCATCCTCATAAGAAAACTCTTTTCTCTCGCATTCAAAGAGATACCCTGCTCTTTCCGCCAATTTTTTGGAAGGATTGTTATCTATATTAATATGTAATTCAATTCTATGGAAATCTAAAGTCGAGAAAAACAATTCAGTTGAAGCCTTGACACTTTCTATTCCGTACCCCTTTTTCCAAAACTGATTATGAATAGAATAACCCATCATCGCCCATTGATAATCCATCCTCAGTATCGTTATTAGCTCCACTTTCCCAACATTCACGCCATCTTCTTTACGGAAAATCCCGAGGATATACATTTCATCCTTCATTGCTGATTGATCAAATCCATTTATCCAGTCGATATACCAATCTTCAGTAAAAGTAGACATATTTAACGGTTTACCATCATCATATTTGTATTGCGAAGGCAATCGATTATCAAACTGTGTATACCAATTGAGATAATCCTCTTTTTTATAAGGACGTAAAATCAATCTTTCAGTCTCTATTTGTAAATTTGAAATATCCATATTCCTACCCCCTATGTTATTTCATCATTGAACTTTTTATGTTAATAAAATCCAAATACAACTTTAACATATTTTTCCTTAAAAAGTGTAATTCTATTTTTTATCAGTAATTCCCCTATAACTTCTTCAATTAATAACAAATAAAAAAACAATATACCAATTAATATCTATTCTTTCGAATTGGAATTTGACGAAACGTATACAAATGTATACAATCAATATTATAACCTTTTGTATACGTTTGTATACAAAAAAGAAGGAGGAGTTTTAATGAGAGATGGAAAATTTAAGGATTTAAAGAAAGAGGGTCATCATCGAGGCGAGCGTCATAAAGGGAGAGGTGGTTCTGGCGAACGTGGACCAAAAACATTTCGTCGAGGTAGAGCAATTGCTTTTTTAGAGAGAATGAATCTTAAGCGTTCCACTATTAAGCAGCAATTAAATAAACCTGAGTTTCAATCTATTCATCCAATTTTAGTCGGTGAATTAAAAGCCATTGATATGGTAATCAACGAATTTATTCAATTGTTTGAAATACAGGAGAATGAAGCAATGGATATCCGAAACAATGATGAACACACAGAAAATTTGGAGTTAGATATTAAAGAGTCAGTATCTATTGATGAAGGAGGATTTGAACCTAATGAAACAAATTAATAATTATATCGATTCAGTGTTTCAAAATCATAATACTCATTTGGATGAAGTCATTTCGTCCATTGAAGAAAATGGCATGCCCTCTATATCTGTATCTCCTTCTTCAGGGAAACTTTTAACTATGCTTATATCAATTTCAGGTGCTAAAAATGCACTTGAAATAGGTGCACTAGGAGGTTATAGCGGTATTTGCCTTGCTAGTGGATTCGGGAAAGAAGGAAAATTAACTTCTCTTGAATTAGAAGAAAAATACGCAGAGTTAGCAAACAACAATCTATCTAAAGCAGGGTTTGGAGATCAAGTATCGTATTTAACTGGGCCAGCATTACAAAGTCTACAAATACTAGTTGATGATAATAAGCGATTTGATTTTTTCTTTATCGATGCTGACAAAGAAAACTATGAAAGTTACTTAGAATATTGCATTCAACTTGCGGATTCAGGAGCTATAATAGTTGCAGATAATGTACTAGCTCAAGGTAGTGTAGCAGATCAAGAAGTTCAACCTAAACGCTATACCGAACTAATGAAGAAATTCAATGAAACAGTGGCTAATCATCCTCAATTAGAATCTATTCTTATGCCAATTGGTGATGGGATGACTATTTCTAAAGTGAAGAAATAATTGCATTTTTTATCAACCAACAATCTTAGTTAGAACACTCTAAATTGTTTTCAAAGTATCATAAGTTTTATTAATGAAAGACCGTTGAAGCCTGCTTAACTTTCAACGGTTCTACTTTAATTATGATTTTGATTTAATTGAAATAGAATTCCGTACCTTTTCTAATAAACTTATGAGTCCAAATAGAATAAGTGTATTTAACGCCAATGTTGATAAAGCAAAAAATAAGTTATTAATTCCATAATCTAAAATTGTAAAAATACTTATACCATCATCATCCCCTTTGTAAAAAATCCATTTAAAAGGGAACCCTAGCAATAATGCTATTCCAAAACTAATCCAAATTTTTATGTTTCTCCGCATTTAGTTGATCCCCTCCTTCGAAAACTTTACAAAAAAAATCTGGTTAAGATATATTATGTATTTGTTTTAAATACAAAGTTCCGTAATGATTAAGTTGCTTGATGGAATTCTTCCGAATAATTATTCTGATACATTACTTTTCTGTTTATCTTTATATGCCATCATTCCACTAATAAACAAACAAAGAAGTATTAATAATGTAAAGGTAAAAAAGTTAAAGAAGACTGCGTTGGAATAGATGCTAAGTAAAGGAATTTTCGTTTCTTCATGATATATTGGGTTTACTTCGGCAAGAAGGGATTTTAATTGAATTGCTCTTATTAGAGTGATACTTACAATCAAGATTATTCCCAATAAGCTACCTGCTACAGTCATTCGAATAGTCCCCTTCTGCAAGTTGCTATACATAAATTCATGCATATAACTGATAGACATACCGATGAAAACAATAATAAATGGAAATAAAAAAAAGAATGGAAATAAACCGATATTACCATTTCCTCCACCATTATTAGTAGGAGCAATTGCTGTTAAGTTGGCAAAAATAAAAGCGCCTATTGTTAAGACTGTACTTAATATATAGATGATAAAATAAAGGTATCTTGTTAGTTTTTTCATGCATTACAACTCCTTTATAATCTATATTGTACATTAATTGGAAAACGGAAAACAGTTTATATCAGCATGTACAACTAAAGATAACTTGATATTTTCTCCTCATGAACACCCTCTCCCGATTTAATTTCAGAGCAAATATTTACAAGAATCACGTTTCTACAATGTAATTAATCGGATTTAAGCAGTGAAAATACTCTCCCATTTCTCTTATTCTAAATCGATTTTTTTGACAAATTAACATCTATTCTATAAAATGAATGACAGTCAGTCATGAAATGAGGAATATAAAATGTCAAAAGAAGAAAAGATTATTCTTGCTGCTATCGATGTTTTCCGTGAAAAAGGTGTTGAAAAAACAAAAGTATCCGATATTGTAAAATCTGCTGGAATAGCTCAAGGTACTTTTTATTTATACTTTCCATCCAAACTATCCGTGATGCCGGCAATTGCAACTATAATGGTAGAGAAAATTATGTCAGAAGTGAACCACCGCTTTCAAGATAATGCGTCGATTGAAGACAAATTAGAGCAAATTGTCGATGCTGTTTTCTATTTAACAAAAGAGTATCGTGACGTCTTTGCACTAGTTTATGCTGGAATTACTCAAACTGAGCATTTGAAAGAATGGGAGACTATTTATGCACCTTTTTATGAATGGATGAACAACTTCTTAAAACAAGCTCAAAATGCCGGAGATATACGCGACTCACTAAATACTGAACGATCCTCGAAGTTGGTTATTGGTCTGATTGAATCTGCAGCTGAACAAATCTATTTATATGATGATTTTGATGAAGAAAATGCAACAATTCAGAAACAAGAACTACTAAATTTCTTACATCATGCATTAGGGCTTCGTATTTAAATTATGAAGCTTTTGCGCTCAAAAAATGACTGATAGTCAGTCATTTTATACTGACAAAGAGTAAGTTTGCTTATATTGATTACGAAAGGAATGATAAATATGACAAAAGATTGGATGTATGTTGCTTTAACTTGTTTATTTGAATTGATTTGGGTATTCGGCTTTAATACCGCAAGTACTTGGTGGCATTGGGCTATTATACTAGTAATTATTGCGGTAGATTTCCACTTCTTATCTAAAGCTTGTGAGAACTTACCAACCGGCACTGTCTATGCTATTTTCGCAGGGATAGGTACAGTTGGAACGACATTAATGGATGTATTTATATTTGGTGGAGAATTTAGCTTAGCAAAAGGAATTTTCATGGTGATTCTTGTTGCGGGCGTTATTGGATTAAAATTAGCTGATAATCATACGAATGATGAAAATGATTTGAAAGGAGTGCATTAACGATGGGTTGGATATTTGTATTTTTAGCTGCAATGTCGGAAATTGTAGGCGTTATCGGTTTAAAGCTTTACAGTCAGAATAAAACAATTCGAAATTTGATTCTTTACGTTGGAGGTTTCGGCTTATCATTTGCCCTCCTCTATACTTCGTTTAACTATTTACAATTAAGTATCGCCTACGCTGTATGGATTGGTATCGGTACAGTGGGCGCTGTTTTGATTAATATGATTCTATTTGGAGAATCCAAAAACGTAGCACGTGTTATTAGTATTATTGCGATAGTTATTGGAGTAGCTGGGTTGAAAGCTGTTTCTTAATTTTATAATAGAATATATCCCTCATATCGAAGACCCCCGTCTTTAATTCGGAAACGAACAAATGGCTGGGGTCTTTTATATTGGTCACTAGTTCTTTTTTTATTTCTCATTCAAAGTTATTTTATTCGTTAAGTTAACACTTCATCCATAGCTTCTAGCATATTTCGCCATGCTTGCTCCGTTTGTGGTGCAAAGTCTGACCATTCAGGATGTAATTCGTGAGTTAAAGTGAGTTCACAGCCTGTCTTAGTCGATACTATGTCAATGTTAACACGAGCTGAATCCGGTGATTCTTTTGGAATACCCCAAGTAAATACTAGTCGTTTCGGTCGATCAATTTCTAAATACTCTCCACGGTGGTCAATCTCTTTGCCTTCTCTTAGATCAACAAATGAGAAAGAGCCTCCCACCCTTCCGTCAATTTCTACACGTTGAATATCCCCTTTTGGAAACATCCATTCCTTCACTTTTTCAGGGTCTAGCCAAGCTTCAAAAACCTTATCTGATATAATATTAAAGTTATAAACTACGACTGCATTCATATTTGACTGAGTATTCAACAAGATCATCTCCAATTGATATAATAAAAGACTAGTTTGTGCTTCGAATTATTTCGAATAACCGATTACTTTACCTTGTATTTCTTTCTGAGGTAATAATCCAAAGTCCTTACTGTCAATACCTCGCCACCATTGGTCAACAAGAACATATACTGTATTTCCCTCTACTACAACAGGTTCCATATTTAAATTGAAATAGTCTCGAGTAGTTTGTTCATTTTCAATATTAGATACATCTACATTTTTGAAATAAGATGTTTCGTCCATTCTACGTATTAACGCTTTTCCATAAAAAGTATCAAGAACTTTATCATCAATACAAACTTGACCATTTTGTATTTCGATTGTTTCCCCTGATAAACCAACAACACGACCTAAATAACTACGAGGCAATTGAGGGTTTTTAGTTAATTCTGATTCAGGCATATTAAAATAAATAACATCGCCCCTTTGTAACGATGAGTAATTCGGTTCTATCACCAAATCGCTATTCTCTGATGTCTCATATTCGTGTTTTCCTCCATCCATCATATCCAAGTTCCATGCCACTTTAAATTGTTCTTCATTTGGTGTTACCGTCTCAAGTTTTAAAGGTGTCACGTCATCAGTTATAAATACTGGGGTTATCGTATTTGTAGATTCACTTTTTTGAATGCATCCTACCAAAGCTATACAAAGAATAGGATTAATAATTTTTTCATTACATCCTCCTTTTTCTAGATATCCCCATAATTATCCCTTAATTCCTTTTTACAATCAATTAAATGACACTTTTATACAATTTAATAGTACGTTTGACGATTAAAATCTTAAAAGTTCCTATTCATAATTACCAAAAAAATAAAATTAAACATTACTGAAAATTTATTGTAAAATAACAAATATAGTTAAACCTATCTAGGAGGAATAATATTGTACACGTATTCATATGAAATTCCTAAACAAATGTCGATGCAAGATAGATTACCACTTACTGATGAAAATGGTAACGTTCATTGTTACATAAAAAAGCGAAAACCAAGAATATCGACTCGTATTGTAAATAATTTATTTAGTCTTTCTCTTAATTATTGCTTTGAAGCAGTGGATAGAAATGAAAAAAACATCTATAGTATAAGTGCTTTAAAATTTAAATTAGACTACATGTTAACAACACCGCTTCAAAAAATAGTTCTGAAAAGAATCCGTGAGCAATTAATCGAAAGTAAATATACTTGGCAAGATAATTCAGATACATACGTATTTCTTCAACACTATTCATTAGAAGTACGTTTATTTAAAAATAATGAAGAATTTGCTAAAGTGAAGCTTCTAGACTCTAGGAGTTCGGATGAGTTAGACATTGTAAACATCACTCTTTTAAAAGAAGATGATGCCAATTTAGCAGCATTAATGGCCGTCCTCTACCATAGTTTGTATTACTATAACCGCTATGATAGTACACTTTTAGGTACATCTATTTCCCTTTTTGATGCCATATAGAACAGAAACAATTTCTATAACCGGCTTTCAAATGTTCATATTTATTAAAAAAACCGTTCAAATTCTTGAACGGTTTTCTAATTTTTATTAGATTATAAAATCTTCATCAAATATGGGCTCTCTAATTACACTTACTATGAATTAGAATGATTAAATATCTCCTTATATTTCCTCGCGCAGCACCTGTTACTATTTCTACTTTATTTGCAATATTAAAGAAGGACGTAATATACAACTTCCTATTTTAAGATTCTCCTAATAACAGAAAGCATTTCACATGAATTGGTGGAAAATATTTCGTATTTGTATAATTTACTGCTGTTATTCAAAACCCAACTTAATCTATGATAAAAAACTTAGTATTATAGTTTTAAAGAAGATCTATTAATTTATACAATTCTATTTAATATTCCTCTCCATAACTTGGATTTGCTGCTACATCCAGTGGCGCTCGTGTAATCTCTGAATGCTCTTCTAAGATTTCAAAAATTTGAGTTGTAACATTACTAACCCCATTCATAGATGTAAGATGTGGAATAGCTTTTTTTGCTCTGATTTCAGCATCTCTTCGAGTGGCGTATAAATATAAACCTGATCCTTCGCCACTTTCTTCATCCACTGTCCACACTTTCCATTTTAAACCTGGTAACTCAACTAATTTTTTTGCACCTTCAATTGGAAATAGTTCACCCTGCTTGTTAGTGTCTAAATCAAACTTAATTTGCAACATTACTGACATAATAAAACCTCCTGTTTAATTTTATATTTTATTAAGCGAATTACTTGAATATCCAGAAATTAATTATCTATTTTAATATATGATTGATATAGTTATTACAGTACAAGCCTATGTTGAATAACTCTTTTTGCTCATTCGTAATTACCCTCTTTTTAAAATAATATGATGACCTATTACCCCCGTATTAAGGTAAAAAAAAGATGATACCTGATAAGGCATCATCACTTCGAAAATTAAACTTTTATTAGATAACATTAAACCGAAAAGTTTATCCCTGATTTATTGCACTTTCATCCATATAAGCTATTTCCCAGATATGACCGTCTAAGTCCTGAAAACCCCATATATACATAAATCCGTGATCTTGCGGCTCACTATAAGGCTTAGCACCAGATGCCAGTGCCTTCTTTACCAACTCGTCCACTTGATCTCGATTTTCAGCAGATAAACAGAAAATCACTTCTGCAGAAGTAGAAGTATCCGTAATTTCCTTCTTGGTAAACCCTTTGAAACGTTCTTCAACCATTAGCAATGCGAAGATATTGTCACTAATGATCATAGAGGCTGTGCTCTCATCACTGAATTGTGGGTTGAAATCAAAACCTAACTCTTGAAAAAACTTGAAGGATTTGTTCAGATCTTTCACTGGTATATTTATGAAAATATTTTTAGATTGAAAAGCCATTTAATATCACCTCCAAGTAGAAATTAGCACATTAAAGTCGTGTCCATTTTACGACTAACTTAAACATTTAGTAAAAAAAACGTTTCCACATATTGTAGAAACGCCCATTTGAGTAGAATATTCAAATTTTACAATAGATTAAGTAAGTAAAGGTTTTATATTCAATAACCCCTTATCAACTGATGTCTCTATATAACCCACTATCTGATCAAACGTAAATACATTAAGTTTTTCATTTATCACTTCCTTATCGTACTCCATATCATCCAATACATAAGGAATGAATTTTTCAACATCTTTGGACTTAACTTCTTGCAAATCAAATATTGTAGGAAAATTACTAAGCATTTTTCTCAATTCGTCTGTAAAACCATAATACTCTAATAATTTTCCATTTAGTAATCGGAAATCATTATGGTATAAATTAAGTATTTCTTTATTAGCTTCCATTCTGTTTTTTAACCAAGGAAGATAAAAACCTTTCAGCCATATATCATCAGCGATTAAATGTGTATAATATCCCAAAATATAATGACTTTCTGCTTGCGCATGATATTTATGTAAAAAACCCTTATAATCGATACTTCGTGAATAATCTTGTACTTCACCTTTAAAGAAATGTGATAATTCTTTAGTTGAAACAGCATCTGGCGCAATGCCTCCAAGTAAAAATGGTGTTCTATCTTCTATCGACAGACACTCTGCAATTCTATTAGCGATGACCAAGTGCATTATTCTTGAACCCATAATTCCACACACCCTTTGATAAATTCTTTTGTTACTCCGCCTCGTTAGTTGAAGTGAGCTTTTTATTATCGATTCCAATCTTTATAAATAGAAGGATTCTCTTAAATAAAACTAAACTCTTTTCAGTGCTTGTAATAAACCTACCTTTATCCCCCCATAAAACCCCTCCACTAATTTGTGATTTAAATCATGTATTCTCTATTTCTTCATATATATCCGTACTATCCAATCACAAATCAGAAAGCTTTTCTCCTGTTAATATTTCAAATAAATCAGTAGAATTCTCCACGTTTAGTTGAACATACTGATTATCACCCCTTACAACCTCTACTTTATCTTTATTTGGACTTATCCAAATTTCATATAACACTGCTTTTGCTGACATTTTATCACTTTTAAATTGAAAGACAAATCTGTAATCTGCAGGACGTTCCATATCTACTTTGGCGTTTTCCCAATCAACCTTATCTAATATATCTTTCACCTTTTGAACTTGCTTACTATCAGTAATTTCTTTAAATTCTTCATATTCATTTTCATTACCAATACGCTTATCAACTTCTATCTTTTCTTCTAAATCTACTTTTCCATTAGAACACCCTGTAATAACAAATAAAATCATTGCCAATGAAAACAATAAAGTCTTTGTTAATTTCATATGAACTCCCCTTCTCTTTTAATAAGTCAAACTTCATTATAGAAAATTCCATTTAAAATCAGAAAAAAGAGGCCTACCCGTAATCATTGACTCAAGCATCATTTTTTTATTCATTAAATCCCCTCTCATCACCTTACACATTCTTCTCCCTAATAACTATATCCAAATTATAATAGTTTTTCCTCAAATAAACTGCCACTTTACTTGAGGAATAGGTTTACGTATTTTTAACCAAACTAAAAAAACGGTGTGCAAAGGCTTATACGCATCCGTTTTGAATCCCAATTCATTCTTATCTCTATCATGTTCACAATGGAAGCGTAAAATCTTCCTACTTATATGTATTTATTTTTCTTATAAAAAAACATTTTTGTTTTTGACAATTTTTTGTCTTTAAAAATAAACCACGTCTTTTTTTGTCGTTTTTTGTCGTTTATTACGTAGTATGAAAAATGATTTACGAAAGAATCCTACAATATCATTCATGAAACTAAATGTTCTATTCATGGCTATTATTGATAAAACGTCTTTTTGTGAATCTTTCGACAAAGGATGTAAACAAGGTTTACATATTAAAAACTTTTCGTAATAAAATGACCATTTGTAATTGGAGGAAACTGATATGTTCTGGGTGCAATTTTTGATTTTGTTAGTCTGTATCTTTATTGGTGCTAGGATAGGTGGACTTGGTCTCGGAGTAATGGGTGGTGTTGGATTAGCTATCTTTGTATTTCTTTTCGGGCTAGAACCTACTTCAGCACCTATTGATGTTATGCTGATGATTTTATCTGTAATTACTGCTGCAGGAGCTCTTCAAGCCGCTGGAGGTATGGAATATCTCGTTCATATTGCGGAGAAAGCATTAAGAAAAAACCCTAAATGGATTACATTTATCGCTCCTATCGTTACTTACGTTTTTACTTTTTGTGCAGGAACTGGACACGTAGCATACTCAGTTTTACCAGTTATTGCCGAAATATCCCGAGAATCAGGTGTACGTCCTGAAAGGCCAATGTCAATCGCAGTAATAGCATCACAGCAAGCAATTACAGCTAGTCCTATTTCAGCAGCGACTGTAGCATTATTAGCTTTATTAGCTGATTTCCAAATTACTTTACTTGATATTTTAATGATCACTATACCTTCTACCTTTATAGGTTGTATGATAGCTGCTTTTGTTGTTAGTAGAAAAGGTAAAGAGCTGCCAGAAGATCCAATTTATTTGAAACGCTTAGAAGAAGGCTTAGCTTCAATTAAACAAGATAAAAAAGCATTCCATCCAACTAGTGCTTCAAAACTTTCCGTTGTATTATTCTTACTTGCAGCAGTATTAATCGTTGTTCTAGGTTCATTTGAACAATTACGTCCAGGTTGGGATATTGACGGCGTATATACACCAATGTCTATGCCTGTTACCATTGAAATCCTTATGCTGACAATTGCTGCTTTAATCATTATTTTTTGTAAAGCAAATGTTGACGAAATTGTTTCAGGTAGTGTGTTTAAAGCAGGAGCATCAGCAGTTGTAGCTATTTTCGGTATCGCGTGGATGGGTGACACATTCTTCAATGGTAATGCTGAACTAATTAACAGTTCGATTTCTGGACTAGTCACAGCAGCTCCATGGTTATTTGCTATTGCTTTATTTGTACTTTCTATTTTACTATACAGCCAAGCAGCAACCGTTCGAACACTAATGCCTCTTGGTGTAACGCTTGGTATTAATCCAGCATTATTAATTGCCATGTTCCCAGCTGTGAATGGTTACTTCTTCATTCCAAACTATCCGACAGTTGTGGCAGCCATTAACTTTGACCGTACCGGAACAACTCGAATCGGAAAATATATTCTAAACCATAGCTTTATGCTCCCTGGTTTAGTTTCAACAGTCTCTGCAATTGTAATTGGTATAATACTAAGTTCTGTATTACTCTAGATACTTTTTTTAAAATATAGCTTTTTATTCTTTGAGCGATTTCCTCGTGGGTATTTGTTTATTATATCAAGTGTATCTTGTTATTAAACCACCAATACCATACTTTAGTTGAATAAGTAATAAGCGATTGGCCACACTAAGATGCAACACTTGGATACCTTACATCGACTGTATTTAAAGAGTAGTCCTAATAAAATTTGTCCATTTTGTGTTAACCTTTTTCACTCTATTTACACTAGCAATAAAATCAATTAATATTCTATTGATTAAATGTTATGAAGAGCAACATTCTTTTAATGACAGCATTCATTAACATTTTGACTATCAACAACTTAATATTAATTAACGTTTATTTTTTTCAATTAAGGAGGAATTGTTAATGCACAAATTACAAGATATTTTAGAAACTAGAGATTTCATTATGAGTAAAACAGATTATCGTCCTACGATTGGACTGATTTTGGGCTCAGGTTTAGGAACTCTTGCTGATGAAATTGAAAAATCTGTCAAAATTCCTTATAGTGAAATTCCTCACTTTGCAAAGTCTGAAGCAATTGGCCATGCAAACGAACTAATAATTGGCGAATTACAAGGAAAGACAGTTGTAGCTATGAAAGGTCGTTTCCATTATTATGAGGGCTTTTCATTAGCTGAAGTAACTTTCCCAGTACGTGTAATGAAAGCGTTAGGTGTAGAGAATTTAATCGTTACTAATGCTGCAGGAGCTATAAATACAAGTTTTAGCCCTGGAGATTTAATGTTAATTACTGATCATATTAATTTGGTAGGTACAAATCCATTAATTGGACCAAATAATGATGAATTGGGAACTCGTTTCCCTGATACTTCTCAGGTTTATAATCTAGAACTACGTAATATTGCTTCTAAAGTTGCTAAAGAACAAAACTTTAGTTTACAAGAAGGTGTTTATGCTTGGTCGAGTGGCCCAGCTTACGAAACTCCGGCTGAAATCCGAATGATGCGTACATTAGGTGCAGATGCTGCTGGTATGTCAACAGTCCCAGAAGCAATTGTAGCTATTCATGGAAACATGAAAGTACTTGGCATTTCCTGCATGACAAATATGGCATGCGGAATTTTAGATCAGCCATTAACTCATGATGAAGTAATTGAAGTGGCTGCTAAAGTTAGAGAACAATTTGTTGGATTAGTTAAGGGTATTTTAAAAGAAGTGTAATAGAAAGCTAAGAATTAAAGTGAACTCCCCCCATTGTTAGACAAAACTAACGATTGGGGGGGTTTTTATAAATTATTTAACGAATACTCCTCTGACTTTAATGGATTTTTATATGAATTTTCGATTGTAACTGTAGAGGAGTCCCAAGAGACCAGCTAATCCTACTAGCATTATGCCCAATTCGAATTTGCCAGTTGTTTTTTGGCCTACAATTATCAAAGCCAAACAAGTGATGAATATGACAATTCGTAAGGTAATTAGGAAATTACGTTTCATAATAGAAAAGCTCCTTTATCCGGAAGTGTAACGCACTCATTATTCTTTTTCATATTCATCCTCTATTCCTTCGATCCGCCAAGAGCCATTCCTTGGGTTAATTTCTTTTGAACCAAAATGTACAAAATCAAGGTTGGCAACATAACGAGAACCATTCCGGCATACATTTGTCCATAATTTGTAGCTGATTTTTGAGCTGCCATTAAGTTCATCAGCCCTACAGGCAACGTTTTATTCGGACCAGGTATCAATGTCAGTGCAATTATATATTCATTCCAAAACGAAAGAAAATTGAATAAGATAACAGCTACAATACTAGGTCTTGCCATGGGAAGCATAATTTTGAACATCGTTTTAAAGTATCCGGCACCATCGACCCATGCAGCTTCTTCATATGTTGATGGTATCGTTTGGAAGTAACTAGACAATAAATATATAGTAAAAGGCAATGCCGTTGAAGCGTACACTAAAGCTAAAACAAACAAATTATCTAACAAAAAACCATCACCAAATCTTACACGTATGACCGTATCCACATCTAGTAACATTAAAAATATTGGCACTACAATATAGTTCACATTGATAAATAATCCCGCTTTAAAAATTGTATTTATAATTTTACTACCTTTAAATGTATATCTAGCCAAGACATAAGCCGCCGGTAAGGCAACAACTAATAAAATTAGAATTGCTAAGGCCGTAACCATGATAGAATTTAACATATACGTGCCCATATTTGCTTTTTCGAAAGCGTCTATAAAGTTTTGAAAATAGAAACCTTTCGGCATGTCCCAAGGGCTCGTGTAAAATTCTGATTTTTCTTTTATCGAGGCTATGAAAACCCATGCAACAGGAATGATAATCGTAATAGCTAACGTAAGTAACGCTACATAAATAAACAATCGATAAAGTTTCTCTACGCTCATTTTCTTTTGTTTTTTCATCTTTCTTGGTCCTCCTTAGTACTCAAGCACTTCCCTTTTGGTGATTTGGTTAATAATAGCTGATAATGCGAATGAGAATAAGAAGATTACTACTCCGATAGCCATACCATAACCATAAGAGGAATTTGTGTAAGCCTGCTTATACATGTAACTTAAAAATACCTCTGTCGAACCGTCTGGCCCGCCGCCAGTCATTGCTTGTACAAGTAGAAAACTTAAATTTATGGTGCTGACAATAAAAAACGTTAATGTTGTACGAATGTTGTTCCAAATCAACGGCAAAGTGATACTAAAAAATTGTGTAATACGTCCCGCTCCTTCTAAAGATGAAGCTTCGTAAAAACTTTCTGGAATATTTGCCATACTAGACATATACATAACCATATAATAGCCGACAGCTTGCCATACGAGCGCTCCACTAATACTGTATATCGCAATTTTTTGGTCTCCAAGCCACATTTTTTGTAAACTTTCAACGTTGAATACAGAAAGAAAATTATTCAATAAACCTGATGTTGGATCATAAATCGCCGAAAATATTCCAGCAATAACTACGATTGATAATATATTAGGAATATAGAAAATGATTCTAAAGAAATTGCCCCCTTTTACATTTTCTCTTGTTAATAATGTTGAAAAAAGTATGGCAAATACCATCGTGATAAGTGTTACTACTACAATTAATAATATGCTGTTTTGAAGAGAGCGAATGAAGTTCATATCATTCCATAATATTTTGAAGTTATTTAAACCAACAAATACTTGATTATTTGAAAATCCTCCCCATTTATACAAAGACATCCGAAAAACTTCAATCGTAGGCACAATCATAAATAGTGTTAACAAGAGCAGGGCCGGCGTCGTACAAACAAAAATGAATATCCTTTTTTCTGTTGTCTTTTTCAATATCTTCACCTCTACAAATTAAATATAACGGTGAGGAAAATCATTCACCGTTATATCTTAGTAAAATAGTGTTCGTTTATTTTAATGCTGGTCGTAATTGATCGCTTACTTTTTCAACATTTTTTTGCCATTCTTTTACCGTTTTGTCACCTGAAACAATACTGTCGATACTTCTGAATAATGTATCAGCTATACTAACACCTTCAACCGCATCAGTTGCTGCAAAACCACCCATTCCTGCTTTTGCTCCGTTATCATAGATACTATAGAAAAGCTTATTGTCACCAGTTAGTTTTTCAGAATTCCCTTTAATCGGTTGAATCGCTCCAGCTTCCTCAAAAATAGATGAAGCTTTATCAGAATAAACAAATGTTAAAAAGTCTTTTGCTGCATCTTTATTTTTAGCAGCAGAAGGTATCCACATTTGCTCAAAGAATGTAAACGCATATCGATCGCCTCCTGTTTCAATTGAAGGTAACGCAGTCATGCCCCATTCAAATCCATCAGCTCTTGGTGCATCAGCCATTTCCCCAACAATCCAAGTACCATTTGGCATAAAAAGTGCTTTGTTATCTAAAATTAATTGTTGATTCTTTTTAAAATCTTTATCATTTGCATTCGCAACAGTCGTAGGTTCTGTATATTCACCTAATTTTCCGACTATTTCGAACATTTTTGTTGCTTCTGGAGTTTCCCAGATACCATCTTCATAACTCATCGCTTTATTATAGAAGTCAGGCCCACCTACCTCTAAAAGTAAAGAATAGACGAATGCATCAAAGTATCCAGTAGTTGGATATGTAAACAAAGCGATTCCCTCTGCTTTCGCTTTATCACCTAATGCCCACATTTCATCCCAAGTAGTAGGTACTTCCCAGCCTTTTTCTTTTAATAAATTTGCATTATAGAATAATCCAGTAGGACTGTAGAACATCGGCGCTAAATACGTTTTACCGTCATTAAAAGGATTTGTAGCAAGTGTATCTGTAAAGCCTGGAATTAACTTATCTTTAACAGTTACATCTTCCCCATAAACGTTTTTATCAAGTACATCTGTAATATCTTCTAACGCTTTATCTTTAATTAAGTTTTCTGTAAGAGCTAACTTCCTCCCTGTAGCCAATAAAACCACATCTGGATAATTTCCAGCTTTCATATTCGGGCTAATTACATCTTCCAAATTTTTATCTGCAGTCAATTCCACTTTTACATCTGGATTTTCAGTTTGATACTCGTCGACAACTTTAGACCACATATCTTTGCCATAAGCTGATTCTAGCGCTGCCACATGAAGCGTTTGTTTCACTTTAGTTGTTTCGCCGCCATTTGAACTGACCTCCGCATTATCTTTGTCTTGACAAGCCATTAAACCAATTGATAATAATGCTATCGTACCTGCTAGCAAAGCTTTCTTTTTCATTTTTTTCTCCCCTTTCCCATTTTCCCTCTTATATAAAGTATACGAAAAGTAAAAACGCTTCCACAATATACATCTTGTTCAGTTTTTTAGATATCTTGCTTTTCATTGCCAAGTTTTACTAAAAAAACTATACTATTGATAGGTGTTAATACTAGGAGGTGTTTATATGTCAAATGATATATATGAAGTACCACAATCACATAGAGATCATTTCCCAGTAAAGCTTCTTTATGTAACAAAATCGAAATATGATAAAGATTGGCACAGCATTACTCATACCCATCACTTCACAGAAATTTTGTATATACTTAAAGGTAAAGGAACTTTTATCTTCTCGAATAAGGAAGTACATGTAACAGAACATGATTTGATTGTCGTCAATCCACACGTAGAGCATACCGAAAAATCGACAACTGATCTCCCACTTGAATACATTGCACTAGGAATCCAAGGACTTGCATTCACATCTCCAGATGATTCAAACTTACAGGTCACTTTTTGCAATTACAAACAAGAACAAGAATCCTATCTCTTTTATCTTCATCAATTGATAGAAGAAGTAGAGAAACAACACGAAGGTTACGAACTAATAGCACATAATATTTTAGAGATTTTATTGCTAAAAATTATGAGAAAAAAAGCATTCACTTTAGAAGAAACCTCAACTCAAATCATGAGTAAAAATTTGGTTTTCATTAAGAATTATATAAAGCAACATTTCCGTGAAGCCATAAACCTAGATACGTTAGCAGAAATTATTCATATCAATAAATACTATTTGGCACATTCATTCAAAAAATCAGTAGGAATCTCTCCTATTGAATATCTAATCCAAACTCGCATCAGAGAAAGTAAAATATTGTTAGAAACTACAAACTATTCGATATCTGACATATCAACAATTACAGGCTTTTCATCACAGTCATTTTTTTCTCAATCTTTTAAACGAGTTACGAAATTATCTCCATCACAATATAGGAAAATCAAAAGCCCTAAGAAAAACAGTTCAAATGCTATACAATCTCTAATAAAAAAGAAGTAGAATATAAAGTAGTAGTAAAAAATTAATTGTATTTATTTAGATTAAAAAAATGTAGTTTTGATTTTGAAATCCTAGCCGTTCTATTCTATATACAAATTAATAACTGAAAATTCAAAATACTACTAGTGACCAAGTTTCACACCTGGCTTTTGGTAGTATTTTTTTGTGTTTATTTACTACAGTTTTTTCAAGATTCTCTCCCTCAATTTTGAAGAAAGTAAGGCTTTCTACGTTCTCTAAAAAAATTCCATTCAACTTCTGTTATTCATCCTTCAAATCAATTAAAAATGTTTTGATTTCATATGGTTATATGTGAAATGACATTTTATCGGTATCGGCTACACTAAGTTCAAACGCTTGAATATATTGCTTTGACTGAATTTAAGCAGCAGCCCTTTAATAGTTGTCCATTGTAGTTTTTACATTCCAAATTTCACTCTATTTACAATAGCTATAAAATCAATTAAAATTCTATAGATGCAGTGTAAGAAAAAATTATTATTTTTACATAAAACATATATACTTAAACATTTTGACTAATAGCAATTTGATATTAAGTATCGTTTAGGTTTTTTATTTTAGGAGGAATTACTGATGCACAAATTACAAGATATTTTAGAAACTAGAAATTTCATTATGGAGAAGACAGATTATCGTCCTACGATTGGACTGATTTTAGGGTCTGGTTTAGGAACTCTTGCAGATGAAATTGAAAACCCTTTCAAAATTCCTTATAGTGAAATTCCTAACTTTGCAAAGTCTGGAGCAATTGGACATGCAAACGAATTAGTAATTGGAGAATTAAAAGGTAAAACAGTAGTAGCTATGAAAGGACGTTTCCATTATTATGAGGGCTTTACTTTAGATGAAGTAACTTTTCCAGTACGCGTAATGAAAGCGTTAGGTGTTGAAGAGCTAATTATTACTAATGCATGTGGTGCTGTTAATACAAGCTTTAAACCAGGAGATCTAATGTTAATTACAGATCATATTAACTTGGTAAGTACAAATCCATTAATTGGTCCTAATAATGATGAATTGGGAACTCGTTTCCCTGATGTTTCTGAAGTTTATAATCGTAATTTACGTAATATTGCTTCTAAGGTAGCTAAGGAACAAAACATTACCTTACAAGAAGGTGTTTATGCTTGGTGGAGTGGACCAGCTTACGAAACTCCTGCTGAAATTCGCATGATTCGTACATTAGGAGCAGATGCTGTAGGTATGTCGACCGTTCCTGAAGCTATTGTAGCCATTCATGGAAATATGAAAGTACTTGGCATTTCTTGCTTAACAAATATGGCTTGTGGAATTTTAGATCAACCATTAAATCATGATGAAGTAATTGAAGTGGCAAGTAGAGTTAGAACTCAATTCGTAGATTTAATTAAAGGTGTTTTAGAAGAAATGTAATAGTGAACAAGAACTTCACCCCAGTTGTTAGACATAATCTAACGATTGGGGTATTTTTTATGGAGAAAATAACAAGAGAGCATTCACAATTAGGTTATATTATGAAAGATTATTGTTAGTTCCATAGGGACGTTTAAAAATGTTCTAAAAATATATTTAGAAAATTATTTAAAAATACTAAATGTATCAAAAAATCAGATAATATATTTTCAATTTCCCATCTATATGGTATTTTTAAATAGAGTATAAGTATGGGAGGTAACAATTATGCCTTTATTTTCACAAACCATAACTGACTTTTGGCATAAGTCATTTTTAAACGGAGACGTCCTTTATACAGATGAAATCTTTACTGTCTTCATCAACCCTGAACTAAGTGCAGACCGCCGAGTGATGGTGCTCGAAATCTCCGACGGCCGAGTTATGGCAGTCCTAACGCCTGCTCTGGCCGAGGAGATTGGCCTTTATCAACAACAAGAACTGTCTGAGCATACCTTCCGTGAGAGATTGAATGAAGCAGGAGTCACTCTGCATGGCGCAGATTATCTTTTTTATTTTACAGAAGCTGATAAGAACGTATTGCTACAAGAAAATCTGGAAGGTGACTTACGCCGGTTAACAGAGCAAGATGATGTGGTTTTCTCAGAGTTTCAGTCCTCTGCCTCGGAACAAGACTTAGATGACGCTTATGTGGAATTGGATCATTGGGCAGTTTTCGGCTCTTTTGATCAAAATCGTCTGGTCAGCGCCACTAGCATGTATCCATGGGAAAATGCGCAAATTGCTGATCTCGGCGTACTTACTTTGACGCCCTTTAGAGGAAAAGGTCACGCCCGCAAAGTAGTACGTTCAATTAGCAAGTACGCTTGTGATCAGGGATACGAACCTCAGTACAGATGCCAACTTGATAACCAAGCGTCTACGTTGCTAGCTAAAGCGGCGGGTTTGACGCTGTTTGGAAAGTGGGAAGTGATTTCTCCCGACTCCCCTGACTGAGAATTTAACAAAAAAATAAAATAAGAAGAATACTAAGTTATAAAGAGAGCTTATGAAGGAATTTTATCAAAAGTACTTTTTGTTTTTGAACAGAGAAACACAAAATAAACGTTTCTCTGTTCAATTTTTGTCTCTTTTACTTCTAGAAGATTAGTTCGTAATTTCATTTGTGCTTCGATTAAAAACCCTAAAGTAAGTGATAGTTGCGGTTGTTAAACAGACCACACTATACAATAAACAAATAATGAAATAAATTTTATCTAGAGTAGTGGAATCATAAATAATATAACTAAGAAAAGATAATCCCCCACCTAAAATTAAGAGATAATAAGCAAACCATTTATACCTTTTCTTGAAGGAATAATACCCAATAAGAATTAGCAAATATATACTGCTTGTTACCATAATAACTGGAAAAGTGGGTTGAAATTTAGCTGCATATATAAAGTAGTCAAGTTGTGATATATCGCTAGCACTATATACTTCTCCATTTAGCACTTGAGAAAATGGTGTTGAATACTTCCATTCCCATGGGTTTTCAAGGATTGTACTACCTTCATACCAAGCAAAAAAAGTAGAAAAGAAAAATAATATTAAAACTGTAACAAACTGAATGAAAAATCTTAGCAAACCGAGATCCCCCTCAAATCCGTATTTATTTGAAATTCCTCCTTAAAATTAAAGCGACCATAGCAAATATAGGTTCCAATTTTTATTTTATTTTCCATTTTTCGAACAAACTTAACAATAAACAATTTTACGCTCACGTACCAGTTAGTTTAAGTACATTAATGAGCAATCTATTTAAGAACTATAAACATAAATCTCAGTAAAAAAATCAACTCTCCCCTATTAAAACAATAAAAGTATGTAATTTCTTTAACATTGTGAACAAGGTTTAATTTGGAATTTCGAAGCTAGACCCCTCCACTTTTGTAGAGAAGCCGACGACACCTTCTATTTTTGTTACTCTAATTCGTGGTTCTCTTTTATTAATTGATATCAGCAATGTAATGACTTACAAACCATGCACTTCCATTATCGAACTGATATTTTAAGACAAAAAGATACTCCTATTCAACAAGGTTTTTCACTAATAATCGCCTCCTCCAATCAATATAATAAATATGTATAGTTGAATAAATTGGTATTGATTTTATTCATTTTTATTCCAACCTTTAAAGGGAGGTAATTTTATGGAAGAAAACAATCAAATTATTCAGAATGAATCAAGTACATTAAATAATGATGATACAATTTTCGATCCTATGGAGTCTGATAATCAAATAATGGGCGCTCCATCTCATAATAAACCACATTTACAACAACAACCAAAAGGAATCCGTGCAATCGGCTATACGCTCATCGGATTTTTTGTTCTTATGTTTGCCATTGCAATTGCTGCCCTCATTTTATAGCTCATTTATATTCCATTATGTAAAAAGACTTGATTCCGACGTGGAATCAAGTCTTTTTTTATGACTCTTTTTTAGTTAAATAATGATTGATACCGAGATTCAATGCCAATCTTACTATTTCGCTAATTCTTTAATTAACGTTTTTCTATATTTACGATTCACAATCAGATAACCTAACAATTGAATAATAAAGAATACGCCAAAGCTATAAATGGCTATAGTCTGTAATGCTCCACCAATCATATCTTCCAGAAAATCGACTCCAATGAATAGAAATATACTAGCTACAATAAATGGCACAAACATTAACACGAATAATTGTTTGGATACTACCTTAGAAAGCTCATTCCTTGAAAGCCCCATTTTCATAATTCCTTTGTACATTTCACGTTCTTTATCAAAGTCTGTAATGAGTCTGAAATAGATCATGCTAAGAGCAGCAATCATGAAAATTAGACTAAGCATGAAACCAATATAGAACATTAAGTTTTTAGCGTTCTTATCTGTAGCATACAAATTCCCTGCGCTAAAAAAGCCAAAGTTTTGCCCATATTCACCATCAGAACCAAGGTGTATTTTTGTTTCCAATGTTTCTGCCATTTTGATATTTTCTTTCCAATCCCTTATATTATAGGCAAAAACATCGATATGATTAAAGACATTTAATTGATTGATTTTATAGTATGCTTCGTCCGAAACAACTAATAATCGACTAAGATAACCCGTAGGCAGTAGATTTTGACTTGAAGAGCCCACAACTTGAGGTTTTATATCCGCCTTTTGGAATACTTGCTGGAATTGAGGCGAAATCTCTAGATTTGGAGCTATTTTAGCAGAACCGCTAACTATATAAACTTCATCCTGTTTTAGCGAAACCGTTTTTCCATTAATGCCCTGAACAGCTTGGTTATAGTTACTTTTTGAAATGAAAGATTGACCCCTATCTTCTAGGTTATATAAAACATCAAATTTATAAGGTTGATATCCTCTTTCATTTTCTATTGTGCTTTGTATAAACTCTATATGCTCTTTCTCCTGAGCATTACCCGTATTGGAAACATACATAAAACTATATGGATAATTGGCTTTAGTACTATCCTCTACATTTGCATTGGCACTATACAACATCACTATTGAAAAAAAAGAGCCCATCAATAATAACGATACTAGATACATGATTTTAACGTTAGAACGTATTTTTGATCTTAAACCAGAGACTGTTAGCATATTTGTTTTTTGTAAATAATAGTTAGTTTTCTGAATTGTAGTGATAATTACAAGTGAGAGTTGCATGTATAACGGATACATCCCTATCAGAAAAATGATTAATAAAACAATTACACTAAAATCGCTATCTACCAAAGGACGGATAAACGAAGCATCATTTTTGATCGTCATCGCTACCAAACTCAAACCTACTGTGACTACCCCCACAAACAATTTCACTAGAGAAAATTGTACTTCTTTTTCACTTTTTTTATCCGTCTTTAACAATCGAATGATCTGTTGTTTACGAATAAAGAAAGGTGTAATTAAAGAAATCGCTAGGAATAACACTAAAAACATTACACTTGTTAAAACAATTGCTTTGATCGGAAAATACATCGTAAATCCTTCAACGTTCATAATCTTCTTCGTAATCATTAGAAATAGAGGGGCAAATAATAAGCCCACAATCGTAGCTGTCAAGATTGCAATAATCCCAATAAACATGTTTTCTCGAAAGACCATCTTTTTAATCTGCTTTTTAGATGCACCCATGATGACAAATAAGCCAAACGTCTTTTGTTTCATATGCATAAAAGACATAACAGAGTACGATATAAAGATGAAAGAAAATAAGTAGACTAACACATTGCCCGCCATCATAGCTAGCGATAGTGCTGAACCATTTTGAATGATTGATAAATCAGGGTGAAACATAGAAACTGAAAATGAAAAGAAGATAAAGATAGAAAAAACACTACTTAAGAAATAAGCGATATATGTCCATTTATCTCGTAATATATTTTGCAAGACAATATGATTAAATGTCATTTCTTCCACCCCCAAGGAAGGTCAAAGTATCCATGATATTCTGATAAAATTCTCCTTGTTTACTGCCTCGATGAATTTGATTATAAAGATTGCCATCTTTAATGAAGATGACACGATCACAAAAACTTGCAACATAAGGGTCATGGGTAACCATAAGAATCGTCGTTTGTAATGTTTTGTTGATAGATTTAAATAGCTCCATGACATCTTTAGCAGATTTAGTATCAAGATTTCCCGTAGGCTCATCAGCTAGTAATAGCGATGGTTGATGAATGATAGCACGTGCAATAGCTATTCGTTGTGCTTGTCCTCCAGAAATCTCAAAAGTTCGCTTTTGTAATAGTTGTTCAATACCTAATAGGCTTGTTACTTTTTCTAATCGCTTCTCCATTTCAGAAACCGGTAAACTATCTAGAACAAGTGGAAGTAGGATATTCTCTTTTACCGATAACGTATGAACTAAATTAAAATCTTGAAATACAAAACCAAGTTCTTTCCTTCTAAATTGTGCTAAGTTATCGTCATTTAATTTATGTGGATGTTGCCCGTTAATCGTGATTTCACCATCAGTTGGCAAGTCAATCGTAGAAATACAATTCAACAATGTTGTCTTCCCGCTCCCTGAAGGTCCCATAATAGCGGCAAAACTCCCTTGTTCCAAATCAAAAGTAACAGAGTTTAAAGCTTTAAAATTTACTTTCCCCATATATGTCTTCTCAAGGTTATCAACCTGTAAAATCTTCATATTAATATCTTCTCCTTCTGCTCATTACTTTTTTATGTTTGACGTCTTTTGACTAACCTAATCATAAGCTTTGATTGGTAGGCTCACAATTTCCTATCATTGCAGTATCATTACGTTTTTGTCATAAATAAAAGCCATGACATCATCATGGCTTAAAGTAAATAGAGAAAATTGTTTTCTCATTAACGGTAGATTCAATTTTGTATTCGTGATTTAGCATATCAAGGATTTTTTTCACAATATAGAGACCCATTCCTGTTGATTCACCATTCCTTCGACCATTCTCACCGGTGAAGAATAAGTCAAATACTCGGTTCAAGTCACTTTGTTCGATTCCCATTCCTTTGTTCATAATTTTTAGGATGGCTGTTTCTTCTTCCATATCCACTGTGATATGAACTCGCTCACCTTCATCACTATATTTTATTGCATTATTAATGACTTGAAATAAGATGATTTTCATCCATTTTTCATCAGTATAGACAATTACTTTTTCATTAACTGATACATTTGGAAAGACGGATTTCGAAATAAAAAAATCCTTTAAATCATTCGTGACTTCTAATATCACATCTCTTAACGACGTTTTTTCGATTTTAAGATCTGCCGAAAAATCTTCAGTGCGAAGATAGGTCAAAATTTGTGATAGATCATAATTGATTTTGTTAACTTCTCGTTTTACTTTACTGAAATTTGGATCTCCCTCATTCATTTGAGTTAACATGCTAATCACCGAAACAGGTGTCTTTATTTGATGGACCCAATTATTGATCATTACTTGGTACTCTTTCTGTCTTTTTGTTAAACGATTCATTTCATAATGATGTAGTCGTAAATAGCTATACATAAGCTCACTATATGCTTCTTCCATTGCACAGTGAGGTTTAGGAATAATCGTATCCTCTAGCTTTTCAGGCTTGGTAGATAATTGGTTATAGAGGTTTTTATGACTAAAGTACTGATAAAGAAGAAATAAGAATAATAGAACTAAACTTAAAAAGATGAAATATCCCTTCTTATTATTTATCTCTCCTAACCAGTCATATATAAGAAACAAACCGATGAATGTTAATCCATACAAAATAATAATTGGCAGTTGGTCTTTTATAAAAAGTTTCATCTTGTCCCCTCAATTAAGCGATATCCTACACCCCGAACCGCCTCAATCTCAGTTTTAGACCCTACATCCTGTAGCTTTTTACGAAGCCTTGCTATATTCACATTCAATGTATTTTCTTCTACAAAGCTCTCGTCATACCATAGCTTAGCAAGTAATACATCCCGGCTTAATACTTTCGGTGTATTTTCTAGTAACATGCTAGCAAGCATTAATTCCTTTTTTGTTAACGTAATTTGCTTATTATTGTTTTCAAGAATCATACTTTCAAGATATAGTTTCAAATCCCCTTTGACGATAGTACGTTCCGTTTGATTTGAAGCATAGTCACCATATATTCTTCTTATTTGACCATTTACTTTTGCTATTACAACATCAAGAGAGAACGGCTTCGTAATATAGTCGTCTGCCCCGTTTTCAATGCCAAAGACTTGTTCAAAATCACCATTGCGTGCGGAGATAATGATAATAGGACAAGTTGAGAATTGCCTAATCTTTCTGCACCAATAAAATCCATCGTATTTTGGCAAGTTGATATCTAGAAGAACAAGATGCGGTTTTATCCTTTCAACTTCTCCCGATACATCTTCAAAGTCCGTACAGATTGTACATTGATAATTATAATTTTCTAGATGTTCCGCTAATAGTGTTGCAAGCGATTGATCGTCTTCTACTAATAATATTCGGTACAAATTTTCACCTTCTATAGTTCTCTTTATTGGATAGTTTATATATTATTTGTTCGATCGTACTAAAATAAGCAAAATTCCCTAATGTATATCTTTAAGTATAACCTTAGCAATTTGAAATATAAAATCTCCTTCAAATTACGAATCATTGAATCTGCAATCAGTCCCTCTGATGAATAAAAATCGGTCTCAAGACGTAGAAAAACCACCACCCCTGGTCTATTATCCTTAAAATTCCAAAGACTTACAATTACATACAGGAGGAAAATCACAAAAAAAGTGAGAAATCTTAATGTTGAGTTTGAGCAATGCATAAAATGGATGAGCATGAGAAAGGAGATTTTATTAAATGTCTGTGTTTACTAAATGGTCCTTTAAAAATAAGGCGGCCATAACATTAGTTACAATCCTTGTATTACTTTTAGGATGTGTTAGCTATTTCAAATTACCAATGGAGTTTTTACCACCAGCTGATCAACCGCAAATAACGATTATTGCATTGGGGCAAGGAATCGATTCTAATTCGATGGAGGAACAGGTCACAACGCCAATTGAAACCGCAGTGAGTTCTGTCAAAGGAAAGAAAGATTATTTCTCCACAACAGGTGATGGATTTACACAAATCGATATATTATTTGAATCAAAAACCAATATGAAAGATGCCAAACAAGAAGTGCAAGAAGCTCTTGCTACGGTGACATTACCTAAGAATGTGCAGAAACCTTCAATCATTCAGCTTAATACATCCATGATCCCAATCGCAGATGTTTCCATTACATTTAAGGATGGATTGACAAAAAGAAATAGCGAATTTGCTAAGAAAAAAATCATTCCAATGTATAAAGATATAAAAGGTGTCGCAGATGTGCAAGCATTTGGTACAGAGAGTTCATATGTTTCTATAAAAATAAATAATACGCTATTAGCAGAAAAACAATTATCACTTGAGAATATAATGGCAGTACTTCAAGATCAAAATCTTTCTGCTTCAGTCGGAGAAAAAACAATTGACGACAAAGCTAGTAACATCAAAATCATTGGAAAATTGAATTCGTTGAAAGACATTAAACAACTACCCATTGCTCCAGATGTTAAACTGGCTGATGTCTCTAAAGTAAGTATTAAAAAGCCAAATACTACTCTAACTCGTGTAAACGGTAAAGATGCATTGATTCTTATTATGACGAAAGAAAGTAATGCAAACGCAGTAAGTACGGGGAAAGAAATTGCAGAAGTATCTAAGAAAATGAACAAACAATATCCTAACGTCCAGAGTGATGTGATTATGTCGACAGCAGATATGATCGAAGGTTCCGTAAATACGATGATGAAAGAAGTATTATTAGGCGCACTTTTCGCGACCATAGTAATTGTTCTATTTTTAAGAAACCTACGTTCAACATTTATTACGATTGTTTCCATACCCCTTTCTCTAGCTTTTACCCTGTTTTTGCTATGGATGTCAGGCGTGTCATTAAACATTTTGACATTGGGTGGAGTAGCCGTAGCTGTTGGTAGGCTTGTAGATGATAGTATCGTCGTTATTGAGAATATTTTCAGGAAAATGCAAAAGGAAAAATTCTCAGTTAGTCTTGTTACTGAAGCGACAAAAGAAGTAGGAACAGCCATCTTAGCTTCTACACTAACAACTGTTGCCGTATTTTTACCTATTGGATTAGTTAGCGGCAGTTTACAAGACTTTTTAATGCCATTTGCCTTAACAATCACGTATTCTTTACTCGCTTCATTAATTGTTGCAGTGACCGTTGTACCATTGATGAGTTCTTCCTTGTTAAAAAATAGCAAACTTGCTGTGCATAAGCCTGCAGTACGTTTTTCTCGCTTATTAACATGGACACTAAATCATAAATGGGTTGTATATCTACTCTCTTTATTATTATTTGCTGGTTCAATTGGGACTTATTTTGCAATGCCTAAAGGAGAGATTGATAAATCGACAGCTGATTTCATTCAAGCAACTTTAGAGTATCCAAATGATACACCACTTGAAAAAGTAAAAGAAAATACACTTCGCCTTGAAGATTACATTCACTCTCAAGACGAAGTAGAATATGAATATACACAGCTTGGTAATACCGAAGATGCTGCAAGATTAGGAGGAGTTAATTCACCAACGCTCGCAACATTCATGATTATGTTAAAGGATAGTAAAGATACAGAAAAAATGCTTGATAGGATAGAAAAACAAAAGCACGAGTATGTCGGTGCAGAACTAACTATAGATACAGCTTCCTTTATGTCAGGATCATCTTCACCAGTTACGATTGATGTTATGGGTGATGATTTAACTCAAATTGAAAAAACTGCAACCAATGTAAAAGAAAAGATTGAAGGTATAAAAGGAATAGAAAAAGTTACAACCAATCAGGATGCAAAAAAGATGGTCTATTCTTTTAAAGTGAATGCTGCAGAAGGAAGTGCAACGCAAATTTCTCAACAATTAGGTGTCTTCTTAAATCGAACACCTATAGGATCGGCAACGATTGGTTCACAGCCAATTACAATTATGTTAGAGCCTCTCCTGAATCCAAAAACGAAAGATGAATTAAACAAGATGTTAGTCGCTACACCTACAGGAATGGAGCCTTTATCTAAAGTAGCTAAGCTAAAACAAGAAGAGAAGCCAACAAACATAATCCATAAAGATGGCAATTCATATGTACGTATTACCGCTAATGTTGATCCTGAGCAGCTATCAAAGGTCAATGAAGAGATAACTAAAACTATCTTTGGTAAAAAAGATGTAAAAGGAATGAAAATTCCTTCTGGAGTAAACGTATATATTGGCGGTGCTAGTGCTCAACAAGCAGACGATTTCTCTGATTTATTTATCACAATGCTTGTATCAATCGGAATCGTGTTCTTAATAATGGTTGTAACCTTTAAGACATTCCGTGCACCAATTGCAATATTATGTTCACTTCCATTAGCAGCAATTGGCGCGATTCTCGGCCTATTGATAAGTGGAATTACGGTAGATGTTACGGCATTACTTGGTGCCTTAATGTTAATTGGCATTGTAGTTACGAATGCAATTGTCTTGCTAGATCGCGTCAAACAAAATGAAAAAACAATGATCATCCGTGATGCACTTGTAGAAGCAGCAGCTACTAGAATGCGTCCAATCTTAATGACTGCTATGGCGACAGTCTGTGCTATGATTCCATTATTATTTAAAAAAGCAGAATCAACTAGCTTAGTATCCAGTAGTCTTGCAATCGTCGTCATTGGCGGCTTAACAATGGCCACATTACTGACACTTGTGGTAATTCCAGTTATTTATGAAACTCTTCACTTCCGAAAAGCAAAAAGTCAACAAAGAGAACAAGCTAGCGAAACTAATGAATCTGTATAAATAACAAACAAGCCCTTCAATCTGTTGATTGAAGGGCTTTAATTGTGATACATCAAGTTCTAATAGTTGGCTCAATTTAATTATATTTTTTACATTTCTTAGATACACTTGTTTGGCATACTGATAAACGAGGGATTCTTAGATTTAAGGTAAAAATTTGCTTAGACCCAATAAACGAACACTGTGATTCTAGTAAGATAAATGATAGCACAAAAGGTTTTTTGGGAATATTTGTAGAATACCAATATATAATTAAAGAAAAACACCATAGTTTAGGAGGGGTTGCAAATATTAATGGGAATCTTAATATTCAGTCCAATATATGTAATATTTATTTGGCAATTCTTTAAACCTAAGGAAGCATTATTGAATGGAAGAGCATTTTTATTTTTGGGATTTACATATACTATTGAAAAACAGAAACGCAAGAACTTTAAAGAGGGAGTAGATGTTACCAAGAAAGAAATTACACAGACAAAAGCTAGTTCTGTTCTAGGTATTATTCTTTTAACCATAATATTAATTATTGCATACTTAGTAGCAGAGTATAAGTCTGGATATTAATGCAATTATTTACTCCATGAATAGAAAGAAGGCGTATTCGACTAAAAATAGCCAATACGCTACTTAATTAATAAAAACCAATATTATAGTTAAATAGAGCTCAAAAATTAAAATCACCAGTCGCTATATTGATTATTGAGTTAGAAAGTTTTTGTCATAAATACTTGTGAAACAGGCGTCTCCTCAAATCCCTTTTTCGTTAATAAAGAAATCACTTGTCCATTTCCTTTTAAGAAGTTATAAGTAGTACGATTTATAGGCTTATCGTATTCCAAAGCATACGCAAGTAATGCATTTAGTACAACATCATCACCATTTTCAGATACTTGAAATAATGTAATACTTTCCGTTTCATTTCCAAACACATATTTTTTCCGAATAAGACATGCAGCTTGTACATCTTCATCCTTTGTAATCATCACAACTTCTCCACCTATTTTAGGAGTGTTACTAGGATCTGTTTGCCAAGGTACAATAGCTGGAAATAAACCTGAACCTATTGCATGCACAGCAGGAATTCTTTGAATTTCATAGCCTTCTAAGTTTGGTAATTGATTATCTAATGCCCCATTTGCTGATAAAAAGAGCAAATCGTCAACTACTTTGTAACCACACTTCTCATATAATGATATGGCTGGCCTATTTTCAGAAAGTGCTTCTAATGTAGCTATAGAAACTTCATTATCCAATAAGACTTTCTCCGCCTCTTTCATCAAAGAAAAGCCCAACTTCTTCCCGCGATATTCGGGAACAATACCAGTTCCACCATTCCATGATACCTTTTGACCATCCACTTCTCTAATTCCTTGAAGTACAAATCCGACAGGCTCAATCCCATCATACGCAACGATGGAGAGTGATGGAGATAAACCTTCATTTCCAAACTTACTAATGAATGTTTCAAAAGATAAATTCATCGGTAATAAATATCCTTCAAATCCTCTATTAAATAATTCATGTGCTTCTTGAAAACTTACTGACGACAATAATTTATAAGAAATGTTCATTGCTTACCTCCGCCTTTCATAATAGTCTAACTTCAACAATTGGATTATGTAACCACGTCTTACTTGTTTTCTCCTTGAATAGCCTACCAAGGAGACTTTATCATGAAAATGAAAGCATAATAATCCTATTCTATTATTTTAACAAATATATTTATACTTCCCAATGAAATTGATTATTCACCCATACTAATTATATGTTCACATACGCTCATTAAGAAAAAACATCTTATATTTGTATATTATTTATCTCTTTTTCAATATCAAAAGGCTATTTTATATCTATGTAGAAGTAGTTATTGTGCTCTACTACAAATTAGAAAACATTTCGATACGATTGATATTTTATATGTCATTAATCAAGTAAATTTTACTTTATTTCCATAAAAATCTCTTAGTTGTATTTAATAAAATGATATCATTAATTTATTGAATTCATTTGCAACTCATTTGTTTTATTCTATTTATTAATTATTAGACTGATTTCTTGATATTATCCACCTCAAAAAAGTTTTTACATTTTTACCAAATAAAAGGAGGTTTTTGTGATCTTCTATAGAATTAGTTTAATAGTGTTAAAAAATATTTTAGGAGGTAATTTATATGAAGAAATTTTTAGGCTTATTGAGCGTGGCAAGTTTAGGGTTGTTTTTATCTTTTGGAATTCCAACGCATTCCTCTGCAAATTCAAGCTCATCTGATGCAATAGCAGCAGCATCATATTCTCAATACGTATCGGTTAATAGATACTTTAATGGGAATGTTGTTCCTCCATCAACAATTGCTTATAACAGTGGTGGTTATAGTGGGACTCTACAAAGACAAGCATATCAATTTGATGGAACACGCACAATCGCAACTTATTCTGGTACCGTCTATTGCTCTGGTTCATGTCCAATACCTAATTGATATTAATTAATTCAATTATCTTAATACACTAAAGAAAACCACTCTTCAAAATCAAAATATCTTTTTGACTAAAAATAAATAAGATGCAATATAAAAGCCTTGATTCCAAATTAGAATCAAGGCTTTTACATTTTTTACATCGCTTCTTTATTTGAAAATTGACTGTTATAAAGGTCAGCATAGAAACCTTCTTCTTCTAACAGTTCTTGATGTGTTCCTTGTTCGATTACTTTACCTTGATCCATCACTAGGATCAAGTCAGCGTCTCTGATAGTAGAAAGACGATGTGCAATTACAAAGCTAGTTCGCCCTTCCATTAAACGATTCATCGCTTGTTGAATCAGTAATTCTGTACGCGTATCAACACTTGAGGTTGCTTCATCCAAAATCATAATCGGAGGATCTGCAAGTACTGCTCTAGCAATAGTTAAAAGCTGCTTTTGTCCTTGTGAAATGTTTGATGCTTCTTCATTTAGAACTGTGTTATACCCATCTGGAAGTGTACGAATGAAGTGATCTGCTCGAGCTGTTTTCGCAGCTGAGAATATTTCTTCATCTGTCGCATTTTCTTTCCCAAAAGCTAAGTTCTCTTTAATTGTCCCATTAAAGAGCCATGTATCCTGAAGCACCATACCAAATGTTTTGCGAAGGTTTTCGCGAGACATGTTGCGCGTATCAATACCATCAATTTTGATTTTCCCATCATTTAACTCATAGAATCTCATTAATAGATTGATCAATGTCGTTTTACCAGCTCCAGTTGGACCTACAATGGCCACTGTTTGACCTGGCTGTACTTCAATATTCATATCCTCTATTAATAGTTCCTTGCCATATCCAAAACTAACATGCTCGAAAGTAACAGCTCCTTTTGCTTTTGTTAAACTAGATGATGTCACTTCTTTTACTTCCTCTTCTTCATCTAGTAGTTCAAAAACACGTTCAGCTGCGGCGATTGTTGATTGGATAATGTTTGCAATGTTCGCTGTTTGTGCAATAGGCTGTGTAAACTGGCGAGTGTACGTAATAAATGCTTGTATATCACCAATTGAAATCGCACGTTGCGTTACTAAAATACCACCTACAACACTAATGATAACGTAACTTAAATTCCCGATGAATGACATTAAAGGCATAATCATTCCCGAGATAAATTGTGCTTTTCGACCTGCTTGATATAATTTTTCATTTACTTCATCGAACTCTGCGACCGCTTTTTTCTCATGACCAAATACTTTAACGACTTGATGGCCAGTATACATTTCTTCAATATGACCATTTAACTGGCCAAGAGTTTTTTGTTGCTCTGCAAAATGTTTTTGAGATCTTTTCAAAATTGGTTTAATGACGAAAATTGAAAGTGGCAAACTTACAATTGATATTAATGTCAGCAATGGACTGATTGTTAACATCATGATAATAATCCCAATTATCGTTACAATTGAAGTGATAAACTGCGTTACACTTTGCTGTAGCGTGCTACCAATCGTATCAATGTCATTTGTTACCCTACTCAAAGTTTCTCCATTTGCACGTCCATCATAGTATTTCAATGGAAGTTTCTCTAGCTTTTCATTGATCTCTGTTCTTAAATCATAAACAGTTTTTTGAGCGACGCTAGACATAATATACTGTTGTATATACGAAAACAAACTACTAATTACATAAAGTCCCGCAAGTAACAGTAACAACTGTCCAATAGCATGGAAGTCGATTTCTGCTCCTGGTACTCCTTTGAATTTGCTATATGCCCCTTCAAATAATTCAGTGATTGCATTCCCCATTATCTTCGGCCCTACAACCATGAAAACAGTACTCATAATTGCTGCTAAAAATACGACGATTAGTCGATTACGATGTGGTTTTAAAAAGCTAAGTAAACGTCTAAACGTACCTTTAAAATTCTTAGCCTTTTGCCCTGCCATCATCATATGACCACCGCCATGCCCCATTGGACCGCCGCCTTGAGGTTGCGTTTTTTTATGCTTACTCATGCGATTTCCTCCTCTGAGAGCTGTGATTTAACAATTTCACGATAAACTTCATTTTCTTCAAGTAATTCTTTATGTGTACCTATCCCAGCTATTTCGCCTTTATCTAAAACGATGATTCGATCAGCATTAACTACGGTACTAACGCGCTGAGCAACGAGTAGCATTGTTGCATTCTTAGTTTCTTCTTTTAATGCAGCTCGTAGACTTGCATCTGTTTTGTAATCAAGTGCTGAAAAGCTATCATCGAATATATAAATATCCGGTTTTCTGACTAACGCTCTTGCTATTGAAAGTCGTTGTTTTTGACCACCCGATACATTTGAACCGCCTTGAGAAATTTCAGATTCATAACCATTTTCCATTTTACTTATAAAGTCTTCTGCTTGGGCTATGCGCGCCGCATGTTCAATCTCTTCTTGCGTGGCATCTTCTTTACCAAAGCGAATATTTTCAGCAATCGTACCTGTAAAGAGAAGTGCTTTTTGCGGTACATAACCAATCTTAGAACGTACCTCATCGATTGATGTCTCTTTTAGATCTACACCATTTACTCGAATCGTTCCACTAGTAACATCATAAAAACGTGGAATTAGATTCACGAGTGTTGATTTCCCAGCACCGGTTCCCCCAATGATTGCAGTAATTTCACCTGACTTAGCACGGAAACTAATATTAGATAACACAGGTTCTTCTGCTCCTGGGTAAGTAAAAGTGACGTTATCAAATTCAAGTGTTCCTCGCTCTTGGTCTGCTGCTTTGGCTCCTTCATTAAGTATAGTTGGTTTCTTATCTAATACTTCATTAATACGTTTAGCGGACACTGCAGCTCTCGGAATCATAACAAACATCATTGATGCCATAACAAGGGCGAACATGATTTGCATGACGTATTGAATAAATGCCATCAAGTCCCCGATCTGCATACCACCATTATCTATACGAATTCCACCAAACCAAATGATAGCAACAACTGTTAAATTCATTACTAGCATCATAACAGGCATTAAAAATGCCATTACTTTATTGACTTTGATAGAAACATCCATTAAATCTTTATTTGCCTTTTGCAAACGAACCTTTTCTTGCTTTTCACGATTAAAAGCACGGATAACGCGTATACCTGTTAAATTTTCTCGTAAAACTAAATTCAAACGATCTAAACGTGTTTGCACTAATTTAAATAGCGGTATTCCTTTTGTCATAATGAGAATAACTGCTCCCATTAGTACAGGGATTGTTGCTACGATAATAAGCGATAATTTTGCATCCTTCGATAAAGCCATTATTAATCCACCAACAAACATAATCGGTGCACTTACAACCATTCTTAGTAACATGATCACTACTTGCTGTACTTGAGTTATATCATTTGTTGTTCGTGTAATCAGTGATGCTGTTCCAACTTCATCAAAATCTTGCAGTGAAAATTCTTCAACATGATTAAACACTTTTCGTCGGACATCACGACCAAAACCCATTGCAGCTTTTGATGAGTAATAGCTTGCAACAATCGATGCACCCACTCCAAGTGCAGCCACTAAAAGCATTAATCCACCGATTTTCAAAATATAATTCTTATCACCTACTACTACTCCCTTATCAATAATATCTGACATTAGAGTAGGTAGATACAAATCAGCCATGGATTGAACGAATACAAGTCCAACCACCGCTAGAACAATCCACTTATAAACTGTTAGGTTTTTGAGTAGTTTAAGCACTTAAATCATTCTCCTCTTTCTATAGCCTCTTCTAGTAACGTGATTATTTGGCGCTGTGATGTTAGAAGATCATCGTATTGTTTTTCACTAAGTGAATTAGTCGCTGACTCAAAAGCTTGGAGTATACTACTCTCTTGGCTTTGTATCTTGTTATAAAGCAATTGCCCTTTATCACTAAGGGTCAACAGCATTTCACGTCTATTATCTTCTACAGGATTTCTCTGAATCAATTCAGCCTGCACAAGTCCCTCAACAGCTTGACTTAATGTACTTTTCGGAAAAAACGTTGCTTTCCCTAACTGTTTTTGAGTCATCTCTTCAAATGGTGCGAGCGTTATTAATAGAGCATATTGAGGAATCGTAAGATCATTTTCTAATGCGGTTCTTTGCACTATTCTCCTAATACAATGGTTCACATGCCAAAATGAATGTAATAACTTTTCAGACCTTATACCAGCGTCTTTTTCAAGACTCAAAATCCCCCACTCCTTTCATTCCAAACAGTTCCATTACGAACAGTTCTATAATAGCACAATTAAATTTACCTTTTTATTGAAGAACAATCAAGAGAAAAGCGTTGTCTTTGGCAAACTAATTTCATTATTAAACCGGCAAAAGAAACCCCCGTTAGAAGACCTTATTATACTGTCCTTTAACCGGGGTATTTTACATATTCAAGTTAACTTTAATGTTTCAAATTCATCGCCGTCTTATAAAATGCTGCACTAGATAGTACAATCAAAGCTACCATAAAAAAGAGTTGATCTTGAAAATGCACTAGCAACCATCCACCTATAACTGGTCCAATGAAACTTCCTAAGTTCTTGAATTGGGCTGCCCCTAAAAAGCTTGCTTTTTGTGTTTCGGGGGCAATTTCATCAATTAGGACATTCATTGTTGGGAAAACAAAGATCTCACCAATAGTAAACAGTACCATCCCAATAACAAATATGAGACTACTATTTGCAACGCCAAATAAAGCTAAACCCGCTACAAAGAATCCAATACCCAATAAAAGTGTGAATTTCGTTGAATAACGCTCAGAATAGATACTAATCGGTAACTGCAATATTAAAACAACTGCAGCATTAAGTGCTATTAATAATGAGTAAAGTTTTACTCCCTCTTCAACAGTCAATTCGACCAATTGAGGTAATGTGGAATCGAACTGAGAATATCCAAAGTTAATCAATATCGCACCTGCAACAAACAGCTGCATTTTTCGATTCGATAAGATAATGCGAAACATATGATGTATTTGAATTTGTGTTGCTAGTTTTTGCTGTTTCATTTCATATCGATTCAATACAAGCATCAAAAAGATTCCATATACGCAGTACATAGCGCCTGTAAACAAAAAAGGTACACTTGGACTTGACAGGCTGGCAATATAGACTCCAACAACAGGACCTATAACAGCAGCTATATTAATTGCTGTATAGCGTAATGAAAAGAGACGTTTTCTTTTTTCTTGTGGTGTAAAATCAATCATTAATGCTTGTGTAGCCGGCTCAAAAAATGAACGACATAAACCATTAATAGCATTTAAGACTATGAACATAGCAACTATATTTGTCGTAGCGAATCCTATAAACACCGTACTCCATACAAAAACAGTGATTAACAGAATTCGTTTTCTACCAAATCGGTCAGTCAGATAACCACCGATAAAGCCCCCTATAGTAGATAGTAATGGGGCAATTCCTATCGTTATACCGATAAGTAAAGGCCCTACCCCTAAATCTTTATGTAGATAAAGCGCCAAAAAGGGCATTGCCATAAAACTTGCGATACGTGTAAATACTGTACCGCCTAAAATGATCCATACTAATGGATGAAAATGTTGGAAGAATCTCAATTATAAGCACTTCACTTTCAAATAATTAAATTTACAATTTTAACAAATATAACACCGCCCATATATATATGAACAGATTTATATTTTCACTACTTTAATTATTTTGATAAATTGATGTACATGAGGCAAAGAAGTTGTAGTTTTTATCATTAAATAGAAAGCCCCTTATGCTAGAAGAACAAAATGTTCCTTATAGCATAAGGGGCCTATATTATATTATTTACAAACCAATACTTGTCTAGAAAAAGTTCCTTTTCTTGCTTCACAGCGATCAATAATTTCAAAACCAGCTTCTTCAACCATATGGTCCATTGTATCAATCGTTACTATTACAACTTTTTTGGTGAATCGGCGAGCCTGCTTCACTATATCAAGCTGTTCTTCAACAGTAATATGTGTGAATAAATTGTACGGCATATCAATGATTGCAACATCATAATTGTCTTCAATCTCTGAAATTGGTCCAGTAGTTACATTGCCTTCTAGACCGAAATGGGCAATATTCTTTCTTGAGCCTAGCACTACACGTCGATTAATATCTCGTCCTACGATATCAATTCCCATCGATAATGCTTCAACTAAAACTGTCCCAATACCGCAACAAGGATCGATTGCACGAACACCGTTAGGATGCGGAACTGCGATATTTGCAACGGCTCTTGCAACACGTGTATTTAGGGCTGTTGAGTACATATGCGGTTTTTGCTGGTGGTGAAGCCAAATAGGTTCACTGACTTCTAATTTACCAAAATACCATTTGTTATCTATCATAACGACACCAAATACAGTTTCAGGTTGCTCTAGATCAGGTTCACCTTTAATACGTAAACCAATATTACGTTCGATTTCTCGTCGTTTTGAGTGGCCTACCTTTTTCATAGAACCAAGCTCAGAGTCATTCAAACAAACAACTTTAAATGTTGCATGATTTAAATCAAGTTGTTCAACTAAGTCGGCTATTTGTTCGAAGCTCTCACCTTCATATATTACTTCAAGGCGCTCTTTCATAAATGGACTTCTACTCGGATCTATTTCTATCGTACTTTTCAACACATTTGAAAGGACGTCGAATCCAAAAAATGAACGCATCTCCATACGACACAAATCATACTCATCTCGATGTCCTGAATATGTGTAAATAAATTCTCTGTTACTCAATCATTTCCCATCCTTCACTGTGCTTCCTCAATCTCTTCAACTAATTTGAAGAAGAAGCGATAAATCATATTATAGATTTCTTCAAATGATTTTGCTTCACTAAAACCCTCTAGATAGTCTAATGGCACATTTACATCCCACAAACCATCTTCAGCAGAAAACATGACACTGTATTTCGCATTATCTCCTTGCAAATGTGTATTCAAATAAGTTTTTATAGCTTCGCCGAATTTCTTTTGTAATTTCAAACCAAATAAGGCTGTGTACGTTTCGAAAACATCATCGAATTCTAGCGCTACAGCGTCCATACGGATTAACTCAAAATTACTAGATTCTACATAAACAAATTCATTTGCTTGTTCTTTCAAATACGAAATTGGTTTCTGCAAGAAAGCAGGAGTTTCAGCAGAAATCAATTCTTCCGTCTCTTTATTACAGCGTTCAAGAGCATCTATGTGAAATGCTTTTTCAGCAACAGATACACCACTAGTAAGTAATTGATGTTTTTCTGCGTATTCCTTTTCAATATCAAACAATTCAATTTTGTTTTCACTTATATGATTTTCAATATAATTTTCAATTTGTTGTTTTAACAAGTTAAGTCAGCTCCTTTACTTGAAAGGAATTGAATTGGATTCCTCTCATACCCTAGTATAGCCTAAATTGTACTGTTAAGCCTTTAATTTATATGTATTCAGTATTATCATGACATAAGTTTTTTGATTTGAGATGAATTATTAGATTCAACATTTGTAATGGTGGATTAATATAATTGGTTCTCAGGATACCGATCACTTTGAACTATTGCCTAGTTTTACTTTCAACAAAAGAATAAATCAGATTCCATTTCTCTATAATTATTACTGAGTTACTCTTATCTTAACCCTCCGTATTCCTTTTACTTATCTACATCCAATCATTAATATGAGAAGTACTCTTTTATAAATTTTGGCTATGTTTAATTTTATTGTTGATTTCCTTGAAATTAATAGGGTTCATAATGTTTGAGGTCAGATGATTTTAAATTAACTTCATTATTTAAAGAACGATACTCAAACTGCTTAATGTCATTATGTGCAAAATACGAGTATATAATAGATGGTTCATCTTTAAAAATAACAGTAGTGTAAAAAGGAGGTAGTTTCTTCCCCCACACACCTTTAATTTCTTTAATCTCTTCTTTGTTATAGCCTTTCTCCGCTACAAGATATTCCATTACTCGATTTTTATAAATCATTTTATTCACTTCGACATAAATTGTTGTAATAGAAATCAATAGTAACAAAAGAAATATTAATATTTTGATTGATTTTCTCATAATATCTAGCTACCTCCATCCTAATATGTATATTTAATATAATGTCGAGATGATTTAAACGGAGTTTCTATTTTTTTTCCATCGCAACATTAAAATAAGGTTTAATTAATAACAAAATTCGAGATAAAAGCTCGTTGATGATTTACAAAACTAGCAAACAGTTTTTTTGGCTATTTCAAGTTACAATAATGATAAGTATTTCCATAATATGAAGGAGGTCTTTGTTCTTGGATGATTCAAAAAAATAAATGGGTATTTCAAAAGCAAAAACAATCTTTTATTTACTTTTCGGAGCTTCAATTGGTGCTATTATTGGAATAATTGCTTATAATAACAATTGGTTAGGATAATAGTATTAACTAGTTAGGTTATTTGGGATAGTAAACAACAAAAATCATACCAATTTCGTGTGATTTAAAATTTTTAAGGTGGGCTATATTAAATTGAAAAATAAAAAAAACGATAAAAAGCATCATTATTTTAAATTAAATGCAGATGATATTTTAGAAATAGTTTGTCACCACTTAGCAGATCAAGAAGAGTTAGGTACTTATAATTCTAAATTAACGTTTATTGATGAAGGAAATGATGAATTACGAATTGTTGCTGCATTTGGTGAGTTAGAAGATGAAAGCATTACTGAATTAGACTTATTTAAATTAGATAAAGAAATCGATTATAATGGAGATCATGCGAATATTCCAGAAGGATGTAATTTAGATCCAACTAATCCAGAAACAAGAGAGAAAGTAAAAAGGTTACTAGATAAAATTAAAAATGGAGAAAAAATAATTCATTGAATTAAATCTGCACCTCAATTGTTAGACTTAAGTCTACAATTGGAGGTGCTTTTCTATTGTAGCTGTAAACGAAGGCTTTCAATACATTTATATTTTGATATAATTATATTTATGATAAATTTGGAAATCGAGGTGATTTTTTGAGTACAATAATTATGTATAGTCCTATTCTATTATTAATATTGAGCTATTATTTTAAAATTTCATTTATAGAACACCTTCATGAAGGAAACATACGAGAAGCTAGACAAGCAAAAATATTAACGATTACCTGCTTCACACTAGGTATCATACCCTTGATTCTCATGTTAATGGATGCAAGCGGCATGTATAATGACTGATATGTAAATGGCACTTCTACAATATCGTAGAAGTGCCTTATTTTTAAAATAGACGCTTTAAATTAGCCATCTCAATTGCAGCAACTGCAGAATCATAGCCTTTATTGCCTGATTTCGTACCTGAGCGTTCGATTGCTTGTTCAATATTTTCTGTTGTGACTATACCGAAAATAACGGGTACATTTGTATTTAACGAAACATTGGCAATTCCTTTTGCTGCTTCATTGCACACATAATCATAATGGGATGTGGAACCACGTATAACCGTCCCCAAACCTATTACTGCATCGTAGTCACCTTTCTCTACCATTTGCTTTGCTATAAAGGGCACTTCAAATGCACCAGGTACCCACGCAACATCAATATTGTCTTCTGAAACGCCATGTCGTACTAAGCCGTCCATTGCGCCACCTAGTAATTTACTTGTGATAAACTCATTAAACCTACCTACTACAATACCAATTTTTAAATCTGTTCCAATTAATTGTGCTTCAAATACTTTTCCCATTTTAAGCTCCCCTTTACGAAATAAGATGATTCATCTTTTCTTTTTTAGTTTCTAAATAAAATAAATTGCTTGCTACAGCTTCAATTTCAATTGGCAATCTTTCGACAACTTCAATGCCATATGCTTTTAGGCTTTGTACTTTATCTGGGTTGTTCGTTAATAAGCGAACTTTTGAAATACCTAAATTTCTTAGCATTTGAGCTGCTAATGCATAGTCACGTGCATCTGCAGGAAAACCCAACTTTACATTGGCTTCAACTGTATCAAAGCCCTGCTCTTGTAACTCATAAGTACGTAGCTTATTGATCAAACCGATACCTCTACCCTCTTGCTGCATATACAACACAACACCCGCCCCTTCAGTCTCGATAACTTTTAAGGCCTGTTCCAATTGAGGACCACAATCACATCTTTCCGAATGAAAAATATCACCAGTTAGACAAGATGAGTGAACGCGAACAATCGGAGCTTCTACAATACTTACATCCCCTTTTACAAGGGCTACATGTTCGAACTTGTCGATGTCGTTTTCATAGCCAATCAAATTGAAATGGCCATAGCTTGTAGGAAGTTGTACATTAGCTGCTCTAGTGACTAGATCTTCTTGGATGTAACGATATTGAATTAAACTTTCAATCGTAATTATTTTTAACTGATGTTTTTGAGCGAAGTCTATTAGCTCTTGTCCAGTAGACATCTCTCCGCTATCCCCCATTATTTCACAGATAATACCAGCTGGAATTGCGCCGCATGCTTTCGCCAAATCAACTGCAGCTTCTGTATGACCAGGTCTTTCTAAGACGCCATTTCTTTTAGCAACTAACGGAAAAACGTGACCCGGTCTTTTAAAATCATCGGCTAATGCATTGGTATTCAATAAATGTTGAATCGTTTGTGAACGCTCAAATGCACTAATACCCGTCTTTGCATTACAATGATCAATACTTACTGTAAATGCCGTTTGATGGTGATCCGTATTATTGGACACCATTGGATGTAAATTGAGCTCTGTTGCGATTTTTTCTGTTATTGGTGTACAAATTAGACCTCTTGCATGTGTTGCCATAAAGTTAATATTTTCTGGGGTTGCATATTCTGCAAGTGCTACTAAATCCCCTTCATTTTCACGATTTTCATCATCAACGACTATGATCATTTTGCCTTCTTTTAAATCCTTTAATGCTTCTTCAATTGAGTGAAACATTGCTATACACCGCCCGTTTTAAAATCCGTTTTGTTGTAAAAAATCCATTGTAATTGCTGAAGTACTATCGTTATTCTGTAATTGATGAATAATGTATTTACCTAGCATATCTGTTTCGATATTCACTTGTTGTCCCGTTTCTTTAAGTGCAAAAATAGTTTCTTGATACGTATGTGGAATAAGAGATACAGTCAGTTTTTCAGGCTGTTTATCAAAAATCGTCAAACTTGTTCCATCAATTGCTACGGAACCCCTCGGTATACAAAAATGACTCAGTTCTCTAGTGATAGCGATGTCAATGTAGACTGCATTTGCTTGCTTTGTTTTTCTGATAATGGTCCCTGTCCCATCAACATGGCCAGAAACGAAGTGACCGCCAAATCGCCCATTTACAGCCATTGCTCTTTCTAAATTCACCAACTGACCTACTTTTAAGGCGTGCATTGTTGTCGCTTTCACTGTTTCTGGCATGACATCTAAACTGAATTTGTGCTGGGTAAAATGCGAAACGGTTAGACATACCCCGTTTACTGCTACACTATCGCCAATTTGCATATCCGACATGATGTCATGAGCTTCAATAGTAAGCTTCATACTCTCTGCATCTTTTTTCAGCTCAGTTATTTTTCCTTTTGCCTCAATAATTCCTGTGAACATACGCTATCCCCCTACTCTCGTAATCACTTTAATCACATCACCAATTCGATCCACTTGTTGCAGTTTTAGTGGGACAGCTTCTGCCATATTATTTACCTCTAAATCTCCCAACATCCCAATTCCATCATAGTCACCTACTAGTTTTGGTGCTATGTAAGTAATCATTTCATTGACTAGACCTGAATTGATAAAGCTTGTATTTATACGCTGCCCCCCTTCTACATAAAGGGTGACAATATTTCGCCTTGCCAGCTCTTGAAGTACGTCCTGGATTGCGATTGTTTTTGTTTTAAGTTGGATAATTTGTACATTGGCTTGTGCAAAGCGGGTGATTTGATCAGGGGTTACTTCAAGCCCAACAACAATCCATGTTTGCGTTGTTTGATCAGTGATAACCTTAGCTTTTATAGGTGTTCTTAAATGCGTGTCCAAAATAATTCGAATCGGTTGTTTTTTACTTTCTGTAAATCGATTTGTTAGTAATGGATCATCTGTTAACACCGTCCCAACACCAACTAAAATCGCATCCGTTTGCGCTCTTTTACGATGAACATCCTCCTGCACTTCTTTACCTGTGATATTTTCATTTTGTCCATGAACGGTAGCAATCTTGCCATCCAATGTAATAGCTTGCTTTAACGTAACAAAAGGCAACTTCTGTTTCATAAAGTAGAAATAGGCTTTATTTATTTTCACAGCCTCGGCTTCACAAAGCCCAACTTCCACCTCAATGCCAGAATTCTTTAGCTTTGCTACACCAGTTCCAGCTACTATGGGATTTGGATCAAGTGTTGCTACCACTACTTTTTTTATACCTGCATTCAAAATAGCCGTCGTACAAGGCGGTGTATTACCGATATGATTACAAGGCTCTAATGTGACATACATCGTGCTGCCACCTGCATTTTCTCCAGCCATGTTAATTGCATGAACCTCGGCATGCGCTGAACCTGCTCTAAGATGCGCTCCAAAACCGACTACATCACCATCTTTTGCAATGACCGCTCCTACTACCGGATTGGGCGAAGTTTGCCCCGCTCCCACTGCTGCTAATTTCAACGCAAAATCCATAAAATACTCGTCATGCATTGTGATAAACCTCCCTTTTTGAAAAATAAAAAACTCTCTAATTAAATTAGGGAGTTTGGGAGAGTTTTAGATAAACGCATTGCTAAATAAACCTAATGAAATACTAATTTTCAAAAGGAATTGCGTGTGATCTAGTTGTCCTTCTCCCATCCAGACTATACTGTCGGCTTTGGATTCGCACCAAATCCTGCTCTTATCAAGCTCACGGGCTTAGAAGCTTTACTTCATCACCGTCGATTGGGAATTTCACCCGACCCCGAAGGACGTACTTATTTAGTTTTTTCCATCAAAAAAACTCCATAGATTTCTACGGAGTTTGATAGGAGTTATGTAAAATATCATAAGCAAATAAACCTATTAAAATACAAGATTTTTAATAAGACTTCGATATTTTCTACATCCTTCTCCCATCCAGACTATACTGTCGGCTTTGGACTCACACCAAATCCTGCTCTTATCAAGCTCACGGGCTTAGAAGATTCACTTCATCACCGTCGATTGGGAATTTCACCCGACCCCGAAGGATATTACATATGAAATTAACAACAATACAATAACGTTTTAGGGCATCAAAAAAACCCCATAGAACACTACGGAGTTTGATAGGAGATATAAATTATCAATGCTAAATAAACCTATTAAATCTACATAAATTTAATAAGACCTTGATATTCACTACATCCTTCTCCCATCCAGACTATACTGTCGGCTTTGGATTCGCACCAAATCCTGCTCTTATCAAGCTCACGGGCTTAGAAGGTTCACTTCATCACCGTCGATTGGGAATTTCACCCGACCCCGAAGGATTATTATATTGTATGTAAATACCATAGCACTTTACTTATTTAAAAACTAGAGGTTTTTTAATTTCTATGGGATTGATTCAGAACATACTAAAATAAAATTCCTCATAAAAGCTTGATGTATTGGACTTTATAGGCCTGTTACATGTCACGGAAAAATGTAACATTTTTTATTAACCAACAACCGTTCACTGTATAGTTAAAGTAATAATACAAAAACCAAGGATAAAAACTATGGATATAAAAGTGATAAAACTCCATTTTTTCATTTCTAATTTTGGCCTAATTATGCTGTTTAAATTAATACAAGCCGGAATATAAATAGCCGTTGCAATGATAGAAAGAATTAAAAAAATACCTAGTAAACCATCATCGAATGTAGAGTCTACTCTCAATCCGAAAGAATGCGAAGCGTACATTATTGTCATGAACCATAATACACCTATAAAAAAAGATAAATAGCCGAGAAATAAGTTAACTATTACAGAAATAGAACGGTATCCTATTCTCATTATATCCTCCTTTTTATTAGTAAAATTACACTTTAAAAACCTCATCACATTGTTTTCTGTCGTAGTGTACATACTATGGATAATAACCTTAAACTATTATATAGATCGTTATAATATTTTATGTATATGACACAATGATATCGAATATTTACTAACATTTTCCCAACAGTTAAATTATCTGCTCTCATAACAAAATTTAAATACACCTAATAAAAAAGTACTACATATAAAAACAATTTAATATCGTTTTATATGTAGCACTCCTCTTTTCAACTTACTTATTCATTTATTCTTCTAGCATTATTTTTATTATTCGGTTTTTGTTTAGCTTCATGATTATGTTGTTTATGTGCTTCATTATTTTGTCCAACCACATCAAAATCATCTGGACTCAAATCAAACCCATAACCAAATTCTTCACGACCTAAGTCATTATTCTTTTTCGCTTTATTTTTTTCTTGGTTGTTATTCGCCATTAATAATCACCTCCATCCAGTTTAATTTGTTCATTTTCTTTTGATTTATTCTTAGTATTTATTCAGTAAATTTGACTTGAGATAACGCTTTGAAATAAAACGGTTCCTTATTAACCTTTTAATTCCAAATCGTTATCAAAAATCCGCTTTTTAATTATTTCAATTTCATTCCAATTAGCAGTATAGTTTTCTTAAGAAAAGGAGTGAGCAGAATGAATAGTACTTGGAATGCAACTTTATATGATTCAAAGCATCAATTTGTTTCTAAATATGGTGAAGGATTAATTTCCTTTCTTAATCCACAAGCAGGTGAACAGATTTTAGATGTCGGTTGTGGTACAGGTGATTTAGCTGCACAAATTGCAGAGTCAGCTGCAAAAGTCATTGGGATTGATCAGTCAGCATCAATGATTGAACAAGCAAGTCAAAAATTTGAGCATATTCCCTTCCACGTCAAAGATGCGCAAAACCTTGGTTATTCAAACCAGTTTGATGCCGTTTTTTCTAACGCTGCGTTACATTGGATGAAATCTCAAGAAAAGGCCGTTGCAAGTATTTATGAAGCATTAAAAGATGGTGGACGTTTTGTCGCTGAATTGGGTGGAAAAGGTAATATTCAATCTATTGTAGATGCAATTCAACAATCATTTCGTGAATTAGGTTATGAATACAAAGCAGAAAAATTTCCATGGTATTTTCCAAGCGTGGCCGAGTATGTTGCTTTACTAGATGAATATGGTTTTAATGTTCACTATGTAGAATTATATAATCGTCCTACTGAATTATCTGGGGAAGATGGTATTTTAAACTGGCTGAATATGTTTAGTGACAGTCTACTTGAGCATTTGACCAAAATTGAAAAAGAAAAAGTTATTAAACGAACAGAAGAACATTTAAAAACCACACTATACCAAGACGGAAAGTGGATTGCGGATTATTACCGTCTCCGTGTATTAGCTACAAAATAAAAAGAGTCGCCCATTTGAAAATTGGGCGACTCTTTTTATTCCTCCTCTACTATTTGCAAAAAGAAGTTAAACTACAAATGAATATGGATGTTACACTACTAAAAGAAACAAATGATATCCCACATATTAAATGAATAGAAAATATTTGTAACTTTTCTTATAGTTCAAACGATTAATATACGAATACATAATTGAGGAGGGAGAAATTTGATCAATAAAGAGAACTTGGAAGACAGTATTATTGATATATATAATCACCATTACTTAGATGTATATAGGTTTCTAATTTGTTTTTCAGGTAATCAAAATGATGCTGAGGATATGACGCAAGAGGTCTTTCTACGAGTCTTGAATAATTTACCTAGCATTAACAGAATAAACAATTTAAAAACTTGGATATTTTCTATCGCAAAACATGTAGCTATTGATCATTATCGAAAGAAAAAATTTGCCACTCTCTTTACAGATGGATTCTTTTTGAAGTTTAAATCAACTAACACAGAACCTAATGAATTATTCGAACAATCCGAACTGAAAAAATCTGTTCATTTCGCTATTTCAAAACTAAAACCAAATTTTAGAACGGTCGTTATTCTAAGAGGTATAAACGAAATATCTATTAAAGAAACAGCTGAAATACTGCAATGTAGTGAATCCAAGGTAAAAGTAGATTATCACCGAGCATTAAAAGAGCTCAAAAACAAATTAAATACTGATATAGAGGAGGTATTTATTAATGCAAAATGATAAAGATTTATTTGATTTAATCAAAAAAACGTATCCTCTTAATCCAAGACCGGATTTTGTTTCAACTACTGAAGCAAAACTAAGACAAAATGCAAGTAAGCTAAATAGAAAACAGGCTTATAAACGTTTATCTATTGCCTTTAGTGGGTTAATCATATTTGCTATAGCTATCTTTTCAATTATATCTTTTAAAGGTATTTCCTTAATAGATCCTACCCTATCTTCTATCGATAAATCACAATCTGCATCTGTAGTTAATAAACAAGAACCATCTATCTATATTTATCAACCTTCTGTTTATATATATCATTCACATAATTATGAATCCTTTTATTCAGAAATAGATGCTAATGAACAAAAACGCTTTTATGATGAAATAAAAAATATCAAATTAGTCGGTAAAAGGCTAAGTAAGAACTTAAATGCCACCAACATCAGAACTATTCAAGAATCCAGAGATATTACAAGTATTCTTAAAGATAGAGGACTCGCCCTTAATAAGACGTATACAGTTTCAAGAGAAATTCTAGAAGATACGCTGAAAAAGAACAAAAACATTCAAATGGTGTTTGATATACACAGGGATTCAGCTGATAGAGATGTTACAACAATTAATATAAAAGGAAAAGACTTTGCTAAAGTAGAATTTGTCATCTCCAAATCAAATGTCAACTATGAAAAAAATTTAAAGTTCGCTAATCGTCTTCACAATAAAATAGAAAAAAAATACCCTGGTCTCTCAAGAGGTGTCGTAATAAAAAACAACCCAAAAGATCAAAGCACCTACAACCAAGATCTCGTAAATAACATGGTACTATTACAAATTGGTGGAGTGGAAAATACACTACAAGAAGAGTATAGAACGACAGACATCTTTGCTGAGATCCTTAAAGAGATAATCGATAACTAATAAGAACCTATTTTCGATATTCAAAACAGAGATAGATAAAGCCAGATATACTAGCTTTATCTATCCCCCAATTTTTAAGTCCCATAAATTGATTTGCATAATTCATAAAGATATTCTGTCTCTACTGAGCTATGCTTTGAGATAAAATATGTTTTAGATGTACAGGTATTAAGTATATTTGACGCTAATAATGCTAGCCTGTCATCTTCTAACTCCTTGCGTACTACACTTTTCGGTAAAAATGCTACACCTATTCCTTCTAGTATCATTTGTTTTATAGCCTCTGTTTGATTCACCTTCATATTAGTAGTATGAGGAAAATGTTGTTGCAACTGACGGTTAACTTCATCCCAATAAGGGGCGTATTCATGAGTCAATACTTTTTCATGTCGTATTATTTCTACCATATCCATACTTTCCAAATGTTTTGGAACAACACAAACAATAGGCTCATCAATTAAACAGTTAAAGCTTAAAGCTGGATTTACAGGTTTTATCTTTGACAAACCGACATGAGATTGTCCTGATTGAATACTATTCGCAACCTCATTTGATTTAACGATTTCCACACGCACACTCACATGTGGCATGTGTTTTGAAAATTGTTTTATAATAGATGGCAGCATAGAATTAGCAATTTGAGGTGCCACTGCTATCGTCAGCTCCCTCTCAAAACCTTCTACATATTGCTGAAACCGATGAATCCCTCCCTCATAAGTGTCAATAATTTCCTGGGCAATAGGTAAAAACATTTCACCATTTTGATTTAAGCGAATGGATCTATTTTGCCTTACAAACAACTGTATATTTAAGCTTTTCTCTAAGCTTTGAATATGTTTAGTCACAGCTGGTTGTGAAATAAACAGTTCTTCAGAAGCAAGACGTAAATTTTCATATTTTGCAGCTTTAATAAATGATTTTAACCATTGAGTCTCCACGTTTTCCTCCTCTAAGTTTATTTTATAATTTGATTGGAAGCTAAATGTTCGCTCATTAAAATACCAATTATTTCATTATAACTCATAAAGTACTTCCAAATTGTGATTATTGAATTATAAAAAGGGTACTCACATACAAAATGTAAGCACCCTTTTCAAAAGACTATATTTGTTCCTTTTTCTCTAACACATTTATCCCTATGCCCATGAAGATGATCGTCATGAACATTAATATACTAAATGGTAATAGTAAATCTGATAGGGAACTACTGTTAACTGTGACACCATTTAATAAATCAATTCCGTATTTTATCGGAGAAATTTTTGATAAGGCTAACATTATTTTCGATGTTACGATTTCAAGCGGCCAGTACGCTCCACCAAGCATGGCTAAAGGAACTGCTAGTACCGTCATAAAGGCATTGAATTTACCAGGTGTATTCGCAATTGCAGCTATGAATATGGAAAGTGACACTATACAAAGTACATATGGAATGACAACAATTAAGCTCTTCCAGTAGCCACCATAGAAATCGACACCCACAGCGAAATAGAATATAGAAAGTACGAGGGTAATTTGTAAGTATCCTAGCAAGAAACTATAAGTTAAATTCGCTAGATAGGCTTTCCATTTTGGAATAGCTGACACAGTTATCCTTTCCCAAATCCTATCCCTACGTTCTATAACGATATGATTAACGCCACTTGCAATCGTATAAATTACCATGAATAGTGTAAAACCAAATAAGCTACGCAACTTTTGATCAAACTTTATGCCATTTTCATTTCCTAAGTTTTTATAGCCAATATTAAAACTTGGTTCATCTTGAATTTTCTCTATTTTACTTGTTATTTGCCCTTTTTGTTCATCGGGAGTTGATTGAATTATCGCATGCTTTATTAATATTTGACTGTAAATCCCATTCAACTCATTCCCCAACATCGGAGCATTCATAAAATCTGGTGCTACGATTAATTTATACCCATCATCTTTTAAAGATATAGCAACATCAACTTTGCCATCTTTGACTTCTTTAATCGCCTCATCCTCTTCGTACATTGTGAAATCATATTGCGATAATTTTTTTAACTCTTTCATAATTACTGACTGCTGTTCGTTATTTAGTGTAGAAAATAAAGCAATAGGTTCCTTTGTTACTTGGCCTTGACCCATTAAATAAGTAAATATACAAATGATAATAGTTGTTACAATATAAGCAGCAGGCTTTCTTCTAAATAATAAAAATTTCGTCTTTAAAATATTCATCATGATATGCCACCTCTTCTAGGAAAGAGTACAAACGCTATAACTAGGAGACCCATGCCTAACATACTTAAGTTGAAGACTTGCTCTTGAATATCAAAAAACGTCGCATTTTGCTGCAGTTTCAAATAAGCTTCAAGTGCTGCTCCATTCGGTGTCCATTTCCCAAGTGATGTTAAAAATGACGATAGCTCACTTACTGGTATGAAACTCCCTCCTACTAAGGCAAGAATAGATATGATTGCAGCTGAAAATATATTTGAAGCTCCAGATGAATTGTTTCTATAATTAATCGCTGACAATAATGCTGCTAAAGCACCTACAATAACGGCTAGTAGAAAAGTAATAAGAACATATAATCCAAACTGTTCAAATTGAATATCAAACATAAAATGTGAAACCGTAAACAAAATAGTCATCTGAATCATTGCTAATAGAATAGTTGATACAATGATGCTACCTAAATACGTTATTGGATGAATTCGTGCTAATACAATCCGATCAAAAATATTCATATCTTTTTCTAAAAAAGCCAAACTTGCTATAGTACTAGCCATATATAAGATGAACATGACACTCATACTAAATGTATAATAAATTTTTGATGAAATGTTCTTTTGGTTAGCTATCGTCTCAATCTCCGACGTCACTACAATTTTAGGGATCGTTACTGCAGTATCTAATTTACTGGAACTACTCAACTGTGATAGTAAAGAATATTGTTGTTGGAAATAATCGAGCATGCTTTTAGTTATCGATGAAGTAACAGGCTGGTCTTCATCTAAATAGACATTTAATGATGGTTTACTTCCCGATAAAAAAACGGACGATAAATACTCATCAGTGAAATTCTTTGGAACATCGATAATTACGTCATAGTTACCACTTTTCCTTGCCTTTTTAAGTTCATTCGCATTTAGTTTTTTAACTGTAACAAATTTCTTCATTTCTGCATTTCCCGTCAATTGATCAAGCAACAAAGTTACTGGGAGCATTTGTTTTAAGTTTCCCTTCAGCTTCTCATCAATTGGCATGCTTTCATTTGCCTTTTTTATAAAGGATTCGAGCTGCGCTTCTTCATCATCATGTTGAATAACAGCTATATCCAAATCTAACATTTCACTATTCCCGTCCATTATTGGTCCAAGAGCTACACTTAAAATTGTAATTAATACAACAGGCATTAACAGAAGAACTAGTAACTCTAAAGGGTTTCTACTCAATATTTTTAATTGTTTTACAATAAGCGCAAAAAACACTGGCTCTCCTCCTAATTTCGTAATGCTCTACCTGTTAAGTGTAAGAATACATCTTCAAGACTCGGCTCCTCTATTTGAAAGCTATTTAATGCCACATGATGTTGATCACATAATGTTAAAATCATAGGTAGAAAATTTGTATCTTTTGCTACTGTAAAAGTAATCTCCTCATCTTTTGCTAATATATTCGAAGACATCGGATTCAAAGTTAAATCCTCAACGAGTTGTTTAGAAGGTCTTTCAAGTTTAAGACGCACGGTTTTCTCAGAAGATAGAATAGCTTTTATCTCATCTTTTGTACCAGATGCAATAACCCTTCCCTTATCAATAATGTAAATGCGATCACACAAAAATTCGACTTCTTCCATGTAATGACTTGTGTAAATAATTGCTGTATTGGATCGTTCATTTAGTTTTTTCACGGTCTCTAAAATATGATTTCGTGATTGCGGATCAATGCCTACAGTTGGTTCATCCATGATTAAATATTCTGGCTCATGTAATAGCGCCACTCCAATATTTAAACGACGTTTCATACCACCTGAGTAGTGTTTGACCAGTTTTTTATTTTCATCTTGTAGGCCAATTTCTTCTAATACAATTTCAATTCTCTCTTTCAATTTATCTTTTGGCATTTTATGAATACTGCCAAAGAAATGCAGATTTTCTCTAGCCGTTAAATCACTATATAATGCAATTTCTTGTGGTACGACCCCCAACACCTCTCGCAAAGAACCTTGATCATTTATAATGCTTTTTTGGTTTAGTAATACATCACCCTTTGATGGTTTGATAAGCGTTGATATCATAGCAATCGCTGTCGATTTTCCCGCACCATTTGGACCAAGTAACCCCACAATCTCACCTGGCTCAATATATAAATTCACATGATCTACCACATTTACTTTTTTAAATGTTTTTGTTAAATCCACTACTTCTATCATAAATTACATCCCCTCTCTCCTTAATTACACTATAAATAAAATCATACTCCTTGCCGACTAGCTAACGTCATCAATCGATATGACCTCAGTCACATAAAAAAGCGACGAGTTAATCGCCGCTTCTTTCATTACTCATACGAGATCATTTTTTACAGCATAAATGGCTAACTGTGTACGATCCCTTAAATCAAGTTCCTGTAGAATATGTGTCATATAATTCTTAACCGTACCAATTGATAAAAACAATTCTTCTGATATTTCTTTGTTTGTCTTACCCTCACCTACTAGCCTAACTATATCAAGCTCTCGTTCAGTTAAGGTATGAACTGGTTGTGATGGCGACGATTTTCTTAATAACTTAGGCATCAACTTTGCTGCAACATCCTCATGTATTACAAGGCCTCCTTCAAGGACACTATGGATGGCACTAATTAATTTATGTGGTTCTGCAGATTTCAACAAAAATCCATTTGCCCCATCTTTTAATGTTTCAAACGCATAATCCTCGTCATCAAAAGTCGTCAACACTAAGACTTTAATTTGCGGGAATCGATTGCGGATCCTTTTAGTTGCTTCTATCCCATTCATTTCTGGCATTCTGACATCCATTAATACGAGATCAATATGATGATTTTCAAGTGCAGCCAGTGCTTCAACTCCATTACTTGCTTCCGCAACGATTTCAAAATCTGGCTCTTGCTCTACAATCATTTTCAGCCCATTGCGCACAATAGCCTGATCTTCAACAATCAAAATATGTACCATTCGCTATTCCCTCTCTTTTATTGGAAATGTACCTTCAACTATAAAATGATCTTCGGTCCGATTGACACGAAGTTCGCCTCCGATTTCTTCTACTCTACCCATCATATTCGTGAGTCCGAATCCGAATTCAAAAGCCTTTAGTTTCAACACTTTATTTTTCACTATAAAATGGACCTGTCTTAATGAATTTTGTCTTAATATTACTTCTACTTCTTTCGAATCACTATATTTCATCGCATTCGTCAAGCTTTCCTGGAGTACGCGGTAGAGAACGATACTCTGTCTATTGGAAATCGGTAAAGATAACACACCTTTTTCAAATGTAAAGCGAATTTGTAAGTGACTCTCCATTTCAAGCTTTCTAATTAATTGAATAACAGATTGAATACCACTTACTTCAGTCGTTTTCAGTTGCCGCACTGCATTTCTCGTTTCATCTAAACTATCTCTAGCCAATTCTTTTATGTCATTTATGCCTTTCATATTATTCTCGATGGATAGAACCTCTAACTGCATTAACAAAGCTGTTAACTTATGTCCAACTGAATCATGTATATCTCTCGCCATTTTCGTACGTTCTTCTGCTCGAGCTAATTGTTCTTGCTCTACAAAAGAGCGCTTTAACGTTCGATATTCCCCTAATAATCCTGTATATAGACCACTTTTTTCTTTAATACTCCAAAAAAGTTGGCTTACAAAATAAGAACTTATACAAATCGAAATAAATAACACAAAACTAATAAAAGGAACAAATTTCAATAAAGTAATTGCTATACAGATGAAAACAAGCGAACTTATGTAAATTGTGTGTTCCCGATGTTTTAGTTGAAAAGCGCCCTCCATTATAAAAAAAGCATACAGGGGCAGTAGATAAACAACATCAATTGAAAGTGCCACTCCTATTGGGATTAATAACACCATGATGAGATAATTAATGATAGGTATTTTACTAAGTGGGATTGTAAAATATAAGCACAAAATAGCTGTGGCTATTATGATTGCGTTTGTTACAGGCCCATCATTCAGCAAGATATGTATTAAAAATATGCCTATCGTAAAAAGTAACGCAATATAACGAATAATCAATGCTTGCACTGTTACACCTCACTTTTATTTGTAGTATCTCACTCTTTTAATTACTTCTATTATTAAGACATGAATGTACAAAAGCAAAACGAAGTAATTCTGCTTTACGGCACAAAATTGTTATAGTGTCACATGTAATAATAACAAAATATGGTATCAATAAAAATATCTATTCGTTGCTTATGTCTAAAATCAGTTTTTATTGTTTGGTTATGCTAATATATCATCTAAGAGAAGGTGATTTTATTTCAGAACTATTTACTGAGAAATTAATATTCATTGCACTGTTTATCTTGATTATCCATTGTATCGAAACACTTGCATACGCTGTTCGATTATCGGGTGCAAGGGTTAAACTGCTTGCTTCTGCTTTATCCTTATTTAACTTGATGGTCATGGTTTCGAGGCTTGCTAATATGATGCAGCAACCTTTTACTGGAAGTCTAATTGATAAAGCTCCAACAGAAAACACACTCGAATTTGTCGAAAGTCAATTTAGGATCATTATTGCCTCTTCAACAATAGGGACTATCATCGGGATTCTATTGCTCCCAACTTTTATCGCCATTTTTTCTAGAGCAATTATCCATTTAGCCGAAGAAAGAGGCTCCATTCCGTCGCTAATTAAAAAGGGATTCACATTTGCATACATAAAGCGCGGACTAAAGCATATCCACTTCCCGAAACTTTCTTATGTAAAGGATATACGATTAAAAGATATTCCAGTAAAATTATTTTTCATCAATATGGTCATCACAGCTATCTACACAATTGGCGTATTATCCGCTCTGTACGCCGGTTTGATCGCTCCAGAAAGAAAAGCGACAGCAATAATGGCCTCAGGTCTTATTAACGGGGTCGCTACGATCTTGCTTATCATCTTTATTGACCCAAGAATATCAATTCTTGCCGATGATGTCATAAATCAAAGAGGCAGTTATTCGAATCTTAAAGGTATGTCAATTATGATGATGACTTCCCGATTGTTCGGCACTTTGCTAGCACAAATCTTTTTCATTCCAGGAGCTCATTATGTAGCTTGGTTTACAAAGTTTATTGTTTAAACTTGTAATGACTTAAATTAAAACCATTCATTATTATTCGCCGCTCGAAAAAATAAGCGTATTCGATCTAAAACTCGAATACGCTTATTAATGTAGCTATAGAATGCATTATTGAACTAACACTCCCCCGTTACTTTAAGTACATTTCTTCACATACTTTTTTTTAAAAGGTGTTAATCAAGTTTGAACAGATATATCTAACTCCCTAATTTACTTAAATCTGATAAAGATAATCGACTAACTACTTCATAACCGCATCCTATCCCTCTAGGTTTTACAATAACTGTCCCCAAATTTGGTATTTGACCTAAACTTATTCCTTCTGGGAAACTATGAGCAATAATAATATTATTTCTTCCCTCTTCTGGCTTTGATTCTAGCACTAACTGTAGATAATTCAGTATTCTTTGTCTGTCCGTACTTGGTAAATTTTCACTCAGCCTATAAATTTCAACCCAAAAGGGATCAACTTGAACATTCCCACTCCCAAATGCTATCTGTGCTGTTTCAATGGTCCTACAAAAAGGACTTGCAGCTACAGGATATTTAATCGGTATTCGTAAACATCGTAGAATTTCTCCATAGTAAATAGCCTGCCTACGTCCCATTTCAGAAAGATTTCTTTGGGTTGAACAGTTTTGAAAATTTATATTAGGTAAATCTCTTCCAACGGTTGCCTCCCCATGCCTTGCATAGAATATAAATCCTCCTTTTCTAAGGGAATCAAGTAAAGATCTATTCAAGCAGTCTTCTCCTCCCTTTTACACAACTTAGTTTACTGCTAATGTATGTTGGACTACTTGGATTATTAACATATAAAAAAGAAACGGAAATAATAAAACCTTTTCCGTTTGTTTTTATGATTAAAGCATAGATAATTTTCGTATGAAATAATTTAAATGGGCCTCATCAGTTTTTCACCTATGGCACCTGTTACTACAATAAAGAGGTTTTTTTCTTCTTCCACTTAACTTCACCACTAGATTAAGTACCTTACTTCACAAGTGTAACAGTAACAGTAACATAAATATCCAGTAAAAAAATCACCTTATAAAATAACTTAAGAGGAAATGGTTTAATACGGGTTAGATTCTGGACCAACTCTAATTTAATACAACATTAATTTATTAATAACATTTAACAGCGCTTATACAACACCAACTCAAAAAAATTAGACCATCCATCTTCTAATTTGAAGATAAATGGTCTAATTTTTTTAGTAATTCCCTCTAAGCCTTTAATTTTTAACGATTTCCTTACATTGTCTCTATTAAGCCAAAAATGTACTGATATACTCTAGCCCTCTTTTATCTTGTACATGGGCATAATGATCACCCTTTAACATTTGAACTTTTACTTGATTTGATTTTATTCCTTCCACTTCCTTCTTTACTTTTCGTTGCGCAGCTGCTGGACTATTTTCTCGATTTCCGTAAAGAAGCAAACAAGGCATTTGAATTGTTTTTAGGATTTTAGGTGGATTGCTCCTATAAGCCGCTAACAACAAACTAATACCAGATAAATTACTTGATCGTTGGTTTTCAATGGCTTCTCTAATAAAAGGACTATCTTCAAATTTAAACTTTTCAATAACTTTCTTAATTTCTTCCTCTGTTTTTGGCTTTGATACTTGCTCATCATCTAATTCTTTCCCTAGTAAACCTTGTCCAAATAGTTTATGGCAAATACTTATGATAGGTAAGAAGTATCCAGTTTTACCAAACATTTTAACAGGGAAACGATTAACCCTATCATATCCGATATCTAAAAGAATCAGTCGATCTACTTTCTTGGGATAATAGAATGCATATGCTAAACCAATAATTCCCCCTAATGAGTGACCGATAATAGCAACTTTATCTAAATGATTCTTTTCGATATAGCCTTGAAGCCAATCAGCCATATCTCTTTCTGTCACTACACCTTCAATTCCAGTACTCTTCCCGATACCAGGTAGATCAATCATATGTGTCGTAAATTCCTTTTGTAATGCATCCGCTATAGGCATCCCCATACTTCCTGACCATCCAGTACCAGGAAGAAAAATAGCAACCTTATTACCTTTTCCACTTATGGTTGAATAATATTGTAGCATTGTGTCCCCTACCTCTATCTATGTCAGATTTTCATTATCTATGCTCGATGAATAAGATCTTTACCTAGTTACTAATCAATTTTTGATTTCTAAAAAATTTGGACTCAATTCACTCCACACATCAAATTTATTCCCATCTAAATCAGCAAATACAAAGTTTCTTCCAGCATGACCTCTATTTTCAATATTCCCTACTTGCATTTCTCTTCCCATAAAGAAGCTATGTAATTCTTCCAAAGCATTAAGCCCATTTACCTCAAAAGTCATCGAAAAACATTTATTGCCATTAATATCGATGAAATTCGAACTTTGATTCTCTTCTGCCTTTACTAAGAAAAAGCTTTGATTGGCTAGATTAAGAATTACCTTCTCTTCGTCTTGATAGCTCAGTACAGCACCTAAATTGTTTACATACCACTTTGCAGAAATGTCTACATTAGTTACTGGAATATAAGTAGTTCCAACACGTATTAACTTATTATTCATTATCTAAACTCCCTTCCATTTGTACTTTATATAATTCTATTAATAAAGTCATTTCCCTCTTTTGCCCATTTTTATAAAAATCCACAAAAAAAAACAGCAGAAACAAATAAGTTTCTGCTGATTCTTTAACTTGCAATGTTATTTAGATAAAACGAGCAATATCTTCTAGTGGTAAACGAGAAGAACCGAATGCTGGTGCTGCTGCTTTACCGATAGCAATTAATACGATTGGGAATTCATTCTCAGGTAATTCAAATCGCTCTGCAAATTTCACTTTATCAAATCCGCCCATTGTTACTGTATCGAAACCTTTTTCTTTTGCGATCAGCATCAATTGCATTGAAATTAGACCTGCATCAAAAGATGCGATACCTTGTCTTACTTCTAATGGTGCTGCTGGGTACATACGCATTGTATTGTTGACTGTGATGTTCTTCTGTTCTTCACCCATATGGCCTTCTTCTACATTTTGTGTGTAGATTTTTTCTACGTTTTTGTACATTTCAGCATCACCTAAAACGGCAATAACTGCTGAAGACGTTTCAATTTGTTCTTGATTGTTACCAATTGCACGAAGTTCTTTTTTCGTCTCTTCATCTTGAATAACAATGAATCTCCATGGTTGTAGGTTACTTGAAGATGGTGCACTAGTTGCTTCTTTAATGATTTCTTCTAGTTGTGCTTGAGTCATTTTAAAAGTCGGATCGTATTTACGAACTGATTTTCTGTCTTCCATAATTGTATATAAGTTTTTTTCTGTTGTAGTTGTCATTATATTTCCTCCCAAAACTTACTTAAGGTAAGTTGATAAATAAATCTTACCATTAGTAAGTTTATACGTCAATATAAAAGTTTTATATGTTACAATAGAGGAAAATGCATTCATATGCGGGAGGTTGTATTATGACTCAACCGAATTGTACACATAAATGTAGTAGCTACCATCAAGCAATCGAATTTATCGGAAAACGCTGGATGGGGATGATTATTTATTCTCTGTTGTCAGGTCCTAAACGTTATCACGAAATTCATACTTTAATTCCTGGAATTTCTGACCGCTTACTAACAGAACGCTTAAATGAATTAGTAGATGCTGGCTTAATCAATAAAAAGCTAATTGACTCTTCCATTAAAAAAGTAGAATATGAGTTAACACCAAACGGTTTGGCATTTAATGATGTCATTGTATCTATTCAGAAATGGATTGATCTATGTGATTTTGAAAAGCAAACGAATGAATCAAAATAGTTATAGCATTTCTTATTATCTAATAGTACGCAAAAAGCCATTCATCTAAATAAAAAATAGATGAATGGCTTTTGTTTATTTCATACTAGAAATTTATATATTTTTCAACTTTTTCTCTTTTAAATAATCTTTATAGACTAAAATAGCTACAACAATAAAACTTAGACTAACAATCCTGAATATCATCTCTAAACTAATCCATTCAGCTAAGATACCTAATACAAACGCGCTAACTCCTAAACCAACGTCAAAACTTGAAAAGAAGGTTGCGTTTGCTGCGCCACTTTTTTCTTCACTTACTTTTTGAACCGTCCATGTTTGTAAACATGGCATAACCGTTCCATAACCTGCTCCAAATAAAATCGCTGCTATTATTAGACTAATATCATTTGATGCATAAGACAGTATAACAAGTGATAAAAACCCTAACATAGCTGACACGATGATGATAGACCACGGTCCTTTTTTGTCATACCATTTCCCAGTAAATGGGCGTATTAAAGTTGCTACAGTTGCATTGATAAGAAAGAATAGGAAAATATGATCTATCCCCTTTTGCTTTCCAAAAAGAACTAAGAATGTAATAACCGCTCCAAAACCAAGTGTTGTAATAACTGTCAGTAACGCTGGGAACCACACTTCTCTTTCAAAAATCATATCTAAAAATCGAAATGGTTGCTTCTCGCGCTTTACAGTTGTAGGAGATGCTTTTACAAATTGAAGCGCAATTACTGCCAATAAACTAAGTACTACGGAGGACCAAATTAAAACATCGAAGGAAAAAGACTCATATATAAGGATACCGATACTCGGTGAAATGATAGCCCCGACCGTTGTAGAGATAGAAAAATACCCCATTCCTTCTCCTAACCGTGACTTAGGAATTAAATCGACTACCATTGTACTATTGGCTGTGGTTGATACCCCCCACGCTGCACCATGGAAAATGCGTAACAAAAGAAAAAGCCATACAAAATTAAGAAATGGATACAGCATTGTAATAATCATTAAAGCTGCACTTGCACCAATGGCTAGACTTTTTCGTTGGTTATCGATTAAATAGTACCCTACAAAAGGTCTGATTAGAACAGCACCTATCGTAAATAATGTTGTTACTAGACCTACTTGAATGGTAGATGCATTAATACTTAACAAATAGGCTGGCAAAATAGGGAGCAACATATCAAACCCTATAAAAACTAAAAAGTTACTAACAAATAAAAATATAAATGGTTTACTAAAGATTCTTTGATTTTTCATATAACTATTCCTCGCTTCTAAATTATTCTCTAAGTTAGAAGCGTTAAGATCACTGAAACGTTTTTCAATTGTCTAAGGTTTTTAGTCAATTGATTCACCCTCTTTATTTAATAATATTTGGACAAAGATAATTTTTAAAGTATATCAAACTTTAACATTATAAACAAATTACTTTTTTTAACAACTCTATCGTGACTTTACATATAAGTAGAGATAATAAAGCAGTTTTATTTTGTATGTAGAAACACAGTAAGCATCTATCAGTCACTAGATAGATGCTTACAATTTTCGAATTTTCGAACGTAAATCGTTAAAAATAGCTACTAATTAAAATTAGCTATTCGGAAATGGAACCAATGAATTCCTACTACATTAGGAGATGAACAAACACCTTCAAATTGTACACGATTATTTTCATATATAACTGGTCCAATGACATTTATATCGTTGGCCATTTGATTGGACAATCGAAGAACCTCAAACACTGATATTTCTGGTTCTTCAATCATGAGAGGGGTCTCGCAATTTAACTCAAACAATGTTTCATCTTTCCAATATGGTTGTAGAGATACTACTTCAATATCCCCAATTTCTTGTTTTACTCGCTTGATGACCTTTTGAGCCTTCTCTTTCGACGTTGCTTTAATATACATACGCCAACTAATAGTCTTAAACATTTTTGTCTCCTAAAAAATAATTACTCTGTTTTTTTCTACACTAACGAATATTGAAATATTCATTCCTTTATTATACAAGCCTCTAATACTGGCTAATTTAGGCTCGTTCTTGCTTTGGTCATTCAATAAATGATTTTACCACACGTCAGTCCCTGCCCGCCTCGTAAATCTTCTGCGCCAGCATAGCGGGTCTTGTTCGCGAATCAGTAAAGTGGTCGCCGTCTCCGACGATTAAACGAGACTGGCCAAGCCGTATGGACATATGCGGATGCCAGCCGAAGCCCTCTCCTTGTGGTAATGCGTTGTCTTGGTAGAAATAGAGATAGCTTTTAGGAATAGACAAAGCATAGAATGCTTTAAGATCCAGCTTCTCGAAAAGCGGCTTAGCCGGTTCAGGAGTGACGCTTAAATACATCTGTTTGGCTTCGTCCAATGTGGCCGTATTGACGAAAAAATCTCGAAACAGTGGAAAAGGAAGCATAATAGTATCGTCCATTGAGCCAGCTCTGAGCTGCTCGAAACTTTGCCTCATTTGAGCCGGAAACTCGTCGACAACCGATTCGCCGTCTTTTAGTACGAACGCGTCCCAAAAGACAAGGCGCTTTATGCGATCCGGTACCTGTTCTGCAACCTTTTGGATGACAGTTCCGCCGAAGCTGTGCCCGACGAGAACAAAGTTGCGTAGATTCAGTTTCGTTATAAAATCAACGACGGACTTCGTAATCATCGCATGTGTGACATTTTTGTTCGGATCTTTCCCGTGACCAGCATATTCTGGCGTATAGACGGCATGCCCTTGACTGCGCAGCACCGCCGCTACGCCGTCCCAGAAGTGAGCGTCAGCCCAAGAACCATGCACAAGCACGAAAGTAAGTCGTTGCTGTGCGGGTAAAAAGTATCTTTCATCCGATTCGAGGGCACGATTACAGGTCAACCACCCTTCATAACAAGGGGGGAAATTATATCCGCAGTGCATAAATCTATAATCTGGAAAAGGGAAATGATGATTTTCTTGGAGATAAGGAAACATGTATAAGACATCCTTTCAAATCGACATATATTATCAGCTTATGCCCACTGCAATTGAGAGGTTCCCACACTCAATTCGCCGAAAAATACTGCAAGAAAGAAGAATGGAGGAACTGGATTAAGGATACTGATTCCAAACTGTGAAAATAACAATTTTGTAGAAAAGGCAATTGTTTTAACCACGACCCCGACAACCAATATAATAGAGCTCACCGTAATCGGTCTGTCTTCAGTGATAGCTCTCCCCATTTTGTTGTTTTGGTTGAAAAATAAAATACCCTCCAAAAAAATCCTTGGAGAGTATCGTAATCTGAGTTATTTCTAAAACCGATAATGGAATTGCATAATAATAGCTGTTGAAATCATATCTGCCATTTCCAGTGCTTCTGCTTCGATTTTATCAAAAATTTCAATATCTAATTTATAGTTTTTCTGAATCATAGTAACTGCTTCGTTTTTAGTTAAAGCTAAATGTGAATAAAACATTTTACGAAATTCTTCTTTATTTATATATGGATTTATACTACTTAAAAAAGATGTAATCTCATCTGCATTACGATACCATTCTTTTTCTTTAGCATCTGCTGTTTTTGTATCACCCTTTACAGCAGCAGTAACTAATTGTGCGGCTATTACTAAATGTTCTTTAATAAGCTCAGCATAACGATCGGCGATTTGATCACCATAATAAGGACGGAGGCAATTCCCTAAATCGGTAGCATTTTGTAAAAGTCGATCTTGTCCGAATGGTAAATCTGGCAAGCCAAAAACAATACTTATAATAGTCATCCTGGTCCAGTTGACATGTTCCATCCAAAGTAACCGATTCATACTTATATAATCAGCTGCTGTCTTACTGATACAACGATAGTTATTGTAGTTTGAATTTTGGTTCAAAAAATGTCTAATGGGTGCGGTATATTGTGAGTATGGTTGATTATAATTCGCTATTACAGGATGCGAGTAGAACCCATTTGAATAAGGGCACACTGTACATTCACTCCTTTAATTTGTGGAAACCTAAATTAGGTTCTTTCATTAGGATACTCAGTAACAACACTAAATGTGAAATGACTCTACAACCTAACCATTCATCATTATAAAGTGATTCAAGACAGATTATATTAAATCAAAACTATTAAAAAAAACTCTCCTAAAAGCCTATCAAATCGGATAAAATAAAGATTTCAACTCTTATTATTTAGTAGAATGTAACATAAACTAGTGCCAATTAACTTCTCCCTATTTTCTCATACAAAAATAGTTGTTGACACCCAGTAAAGTTTTGTTTACAATTTTCTTAATTTGATACGCAAACTCACAAGAATTCGTGAGTGGCGGAATTTTGTAGAGTTTTAACTCTGTTTCATTCGCCCGTCGTCTATAAATAGACGACGGGATTTTTTATTTTTTGGAGGGATTTTTTGAATAAATTGAAGTTTTCTTTAGTAGTTTTATTAGGAGCCTGTAGCTATGGAGTCCTATCTTCCATTCTTAAAATTGGATTTTTAAATGGATTTTCATTTTCTGAACTTTTAGGTGGACAATATATATTTGGCTGGTTTGGACTATTATTACTTGTTATTACCTTTTCTCGTCATAAAGTATCCTCAAAAAATATATTATCGTTGTTAGCAGTTGGGACAACAATGAGTTTAACAAGTATTTTTTACGGACTTTCTGTAAAAGAATTACCTGCATCGATCGCTATTGTGTTGTTATTTCAATTCACTTGGATGGGTGTTCTAATTGAAGCAATTGCCAATAAAACTTTTCCAAGTCGTGAGAAGGTATTGTCCATTCTCATTTTATTTGTAGGAACGGTGTTTGCTGGTGGTATATTTGATGGATTAGGACAGCAATTATCTATAAAAGGAATTATCTTTGGTTTACTAGCAGCTATAACTTTTTCCTTATATATATTTGCAAGTGGACGTGTTTCTACTGAAGTTCCAATCTATTCGAAAAGCTTTCTTATGACAACAAGTGCAACACTCTTTGTTTGCTTAATATTTCCCCCGACATACTTGATTGATGGTACACTGCAGGCTGGATTATGGAAATATGCTTTAATCCTAGGTTTCTTTGGTGTTGTTATACCAGTTATATGCTTTTCCATTGGTGTACCAAAAGTAGGGACAGGCCTTGGTACAATTTTAGGAGCTGTCGAACTCCCAACAGCAGTTATCGCTTCTATTACACTTGTTCATGAAGTCGTATCGCCTTTACAATGGGTTGGAATCATTTGTATTTTATCCGGAATTTTCATACCTCAAATGTTAAAAGTAAAAAAAGAAAAGAAAAAATTCCGTTTTCGTGAAGAAACTACAGAACTGTAGGCTAGGTAACTATGAAGTTCCACTAACTAAAATCAACTTTTGATGTTTTCAAAAAAGAATCCATTTTGAACAAACCTTTTCAAAACGGATTCTTTTTATTTGATACAAAATATTTCATAATACTACTTATATTAGTTTCATTTTCTCAACAGAAACAATTAAACATCATGCCTCATATGTATTCCCCAAAAATACTCTGGTCACTGTACTAGTTTAATCAAATCATCTGTACTGTTAGCTAAACCAACCTTTTTCTTATAGCCGTCTCTAATCCCTCTCCTCTATATAATAAACTCGAAGAATAGTTTATAGGACTAACGCATTTTATGTATTTTGTGCTTCTTTTAAATAACTTCAAATTCCATTTTCCTCATACGTTCTTTTCTAAATATTTCTTTAGCATCTTTATAATTCACTGGAACAATAGGACGCATTATAGCACTTAACCTAATACTCGATTCTATAACATCTACACACGTATATTCTAACAATCTATAAAAGTATCTATTTTGGTTTACAGTTACAGGTAATATGTTCCCTAACTTAAAATCACATATACGCGGATCCTCAAACTTACACTGAATACTTACCTCTATTTCATCTTTAGGCCTAGATTTTATAAACTCAGTATCATGTGGTATAAATTGATTTTTAGTAAGATCTTGAACTATATAAACTATCTCAATCATTTTTTCTTGCGTAATCTCAAAACACTCAATACCTAAAATCAAATAGTATTTCTCGTCGATTACACTTACTTCACCAATTTTCTTTGTACTCTCAAAAGGATAAAAACTAACTTTCATTTTTCTGATTACACCCAAATCTATATCAAGCAATATTACCACCTCATTTATAATTTTCCATTTATCAAAAGCTTGTTTCATTTATAACCATAACTTATGTAAATATTTATTTGCCATCATACTTTGTTTTGTACAAAAATGTATTTCAATCATATTTACACTTCTTATACCTTTACCCGTTTTCTTCATTCTCGAACCATCTGAGAGCATTTTAGATTTAAACAAATTTATTCAGAATTACTTTTATAGCGTATTTTATTTACCGGAATAAAAAAGTATCTATTCTGATAATTCTATCTAATAAAAGTGAATTAGTATATACAAATATTGTAAAGGTATAAAAAAATAGTTAAACCTCCGATATTCCAATATAATGATAGATTGATCTTCATTCAACATTCAAAGAATATATAAAGTAGCTAAATAAGAAAAGCGGCTAGTGAAAATTTTCGTTTACCAAAAGTTTCACTAGCCTCAAATGATTTGATTATGAATTCTTATTGGGAGACTCCTGCGTTTTTCAAGTAAATATAGCCTATCAATTATAATTATTACAACAATCTGAGTAAAAGAAAAGCTGAGATAAATGTATATAAAATACTATTAGCTCAGCCTCCATTCTCCTATTTATAACTGATTTTTTCTTTCTTCTGCTTCAACTTTGTCTTGCATTTCCTTTTTCTTTACATATAATTCTTTGTTACGACGTTGATTTTTTTCTTGGAGATTTTCAAGTTCTTCTCCACTAGCAAATTCCATACTGATTTCTGCTTCACGAATATTTTTTTCCGTATTTTCAATCATGCTTTGTACGCTTGCCGCACTATTCGACTTGTTATTAGACTTTGGAAAAAGTTGTTCTGTCATTTTTTGACCTCCTCATTAATTTAATTATTACTGTATTAGTTTGTTTTTCTTTGTACACTTTATACTGCAATAAAAAAAGAAAGCCAGCCTTTGATAGATTCCAAACAACTCCATTAGTAAAAATTATTGAACTGAATTGCCTAAGAAAATTTGAACTCTGATTCGGTCAAAATTACACCTCTTACACCTAACGTCAATTTAATTCATAAGATAAGATAAGGTAAGATATACACTTTTGGTTAGGAGGAATCCAATTGTATTACAGTCCTTATCCATATGTTCTTTATGCAAATCACTATCCACAATGGGGCATGGCAAATCATTCTTCACCTACTCAAATCTCTAGACAATTAGCAATGCCAACGAACCCAACAAACTCCAGCACATTTCCACCTGTAAATACACATAAGTTTAAGACTTCAGCAAAAGAGATACAGACCCTTATGCAACAAGCTCATCTGCTTGTAGATAAGATATCAGTTTCAGAGCAATTTGCACATGATTTAATAAACGCCGCACAGCTTTCAAATAATACTGAAGTAGACAGATTAATTGCATCTACAGGAATCACCATTAAATTCGATTCTAAATATACACCAGACAGTATTCGAATTAATTTGACTCAAAATGGTTGTTGTGGACTATCGATCATTTTAAATTGGTGACTTAAGAATTTACAAACATAATACCGAATATCAGCGCTACATGAATGAGATGGTAGCGATTCGAGCTGAAAATAAGGAGCTAAATGAGCGATTAGTAGGGTTAGAAAGCAAGCAAGATGCTACTATAAAGGCTATTGAATCGGATAACGAAGGTAATGAACGAATTTATAAATGAAATTAAAAAGCTCACTGCAAAAATAGAATCGTTAGAAGACAAAGTCAACAAAAACTCCTTCTTTGTTAGCAAGATTGTTTAGAAAATAATATTCGTAAAAAAGAGACTCTTCACTAAGATGAAAAGCTTGATTTTTCAGAACTTAAATTGAGGAATCCGGCTTTTTGTTGTTCCATTCACCAAAATCAATTGCTAAATTGAAGACGATCTTCGTCACCAGGAACCAAAAAAGCCAAGAAGCATAAATAAATAGATAAAAGCAAATCTATTTTTATGGGAGTGGATGGAATGAATACTCCATTATTTTTCGAATTAAAGCGGATTCAATCTCAGCAACAGAATAATGATAAGACTCTAATCGACCAGGAATTATATCGACTTCAAAATAATGACTCAGTACATACCAAATCTCTTACAGAATCTGTCAAAGATATCGAAGAACAGGGAATAAAAAAAACGAGAATAGAAGATAAAGAAGCATGTAATGTAATTCCACCTTCTAATTTGGGAAATATCTATTCAAAAGAGAATATAATTCCATTTACTATATTTGTTGAAATTGATGATTTTCTTCGTCCACCTATTTCGAGTAATATCATTCAACAATCTGCACTATTCCTCGAAGGCGATAATCAGACACAACAATCAGAGAGCCATTCACAGTTTATTCATACAGAATTATCTTATCCTGATCCAATACAATATATGTTAGTCCGTTCAACAATTGATGAAATTATTAGTTTTACTTCTGAAAATGAAATGCAATATGCAGAGAATAGGATTTATGAAACGATTGCTAATCCAATCCATATGCATTCACAAAAAAAGAAGAGTAAGTCAGAATGTACACATAATCATATAGAAGTGAGAGTCCCTGTAGTAGTAGGAGAGTATGAAATTGAAATAAATATGAGCAATCAAGTTTTCTTTGAACAGGAAGTTCTTGGTTTTAAAGAAATCTCTAGAAATGTTGAATTAAGAAATTTAAAATTTATTCCTGATCAATTTGGCAAATCATTAGATAATGGGACATACACGGTATCCAAAGGAAAAATAAAATTAGAAGGTGAAATTTTCCAAAATTTTAGGTATTCAGCTAATACAAATCACAATGAAAATGCTTCGCAACAAAAGCAAAAAAATAATCGACTTCACCAAAGAATGGCACTTAACTTAACCGTTCATCTTTCACAAATACAGAAATTTAAAGCTACCTTATATGATGAATAAACTACGGAAATATCTCATCTTTGCCAGCTGGTTAGATAATAATTTGTTTCTTTCTTCGTGTTTTGTTAATAAATCCTGCTGTAAATGAATCAAATGACTATTCTATTAGCCTATTGGAGATTATTTATTCCACATATTTTATTATTAGAGTTTGAAAAAGCTCAAAAAATAATAGAGGTGAGGAAATGAAAAATTGTAACAACAGTAATAACAGTCAACAGCAACAACAGCAACAGCCGCTGCAACCAGCATGCACAGTACCAGCGATGCAACAAATTCCGGTGGCTGATAATGCAGTAGTAAATAATGAGTCACTGAGATTGCCAATTATGAAAGTCCCAGTTGTGCTTGTAGAAAGGTCGCTTCAAATTGTCGTAGAAGCAGATATTCCACTAAACCCAGCAGCAACAGAGATTAAACGTGTAACAAAGAATGCCTTTTTAAATCAAGTGAAGCTCGTTCCTGTACAATTTGCTCAAATTGATGACACAAACTTCTTTGAAGTAACGAGAGCAAAATTATTTGTATCAGGGTTTATTCGGAAGAATATTGAGTATTCTACTAATGCGTGTCAAGGTGTATTACAAGATCGAATTGTTGAAGTACCGTTTGCTGGATTCGCTGAAATTACAGCAGGTGAATTCTTAACTCCACCTGTTATTGGTCTTTCCGATAGTAAAAAAGCGTATTTCTTAAACGACACTAATGGTGAAGTACCTCGATTGGACAAAAACTTCTTCGCAAATTCTGTGACATACAACGAACAACCTTATGGGGAATTAATAGGTGCTAATTTCTTTGAACTTGACTTCTCTCCAGTTACTGTTGCACCAGAAGGTCAGTTTGGAACATTACGTGAAAAAATCGTTATGGATGTTATTGTGAAAGTGTTACAAGTTCAACAACATCGTGTAGCTTCAACGAGAATCATACCAACTTTTGGTACTGGTCTTGATTGTTAAATTGTACACACAATTTAATGTAAACGAAACTATGTGATTATCTCCTCAATCATAATAAGTTGAATTTTTTATGTAATGAAAAACGTATGAAAATAGATATTTTCATACGTTTTTTTGTGCAGTTTTACTAGGTTCTTCATTTCGTGATACACTAACATAAACATAATTTACGATATTGGATGAAATGAGGTGTGGCTCTTGCCACATTAGAACTCATGGACAAACTCATCTAAAAAATGGCCTTTAGTACAAATATGTTATTTATCGACTGTTTCTTTAAATGATTTCCTCTGAGATTTAATTTTATTAATTTCAACTTTGAGCTTTATCGAATCTTCATTTAACTCTACTTTCCCGTTATTCTGAAACTTTTTCCAAGCCTTTATGTTTTTACGATATAAGTACTCTGATAATCGATAAATGTCTATCTCATTTTCCAATCCTTCTTCATAGGTATCTTTCACTTCTTTTTCAACTTCCTTTATTACCGCCTTTCGAATTTCTTCAATTGATACATTGTCCTTAAACTCACTAATATTAAAATCCAATTTTATATGAACATCAAACTTCACTTTATTTTTAATAACAATTGGTTTCACTTTTACTTTTACTTTGTCTACTACCACTGTAAAGTGTAGTTCTTCGTTTGAACCTACTTTGGACGTAACTTCTCCTCTTTTTGTATCATTTGTCATCCATTGTAATCCATTTGCCTTTTCTGCTGGGATAAAGCCTTTAAAGCTTTTAGGAGAAAGTATACCAACTCCCGATAATTCAACCTCGTTTTTGGTTTCTTTTTCTGTTTTCCACTCTGATATTCTAACGAAAGGAATACCTATTTCATAACTAGGTTCATTTAATCCAATAATCAATGTTCGAAAATTGATTGGTTTAATAAAGGATTCTTGTTCATATGAATTTTCTGGATTCCCTAACTTTGACAAGCTTATCGATCTATTGAGATTTGGCGTAGACAAAAGTATATCTTTTACAGGATCCATAGTACCGTAAACCCATATTTGATATCTCGTTTCTCTATATCGTATAAAAGCGTCGATAACCTGATTAGCTCTTCCATTTTTTAATGCTTCTTCGGAAAAAACAACATAAGAAAAAAAGCCCCACAGAACCGCTGAATCCATTGAATGATATAAATTAAAAACGGCTTCATTAATGGTTTTACCTGAAGCATGCCCTACTTCAGCCTGCGGAACATCAGTAACGGGTTGTTCATTTTTTGCAGTAGTAGTAAAATCAATAATTTGAGCATATACCTCATACTTCCCGTCCTTATAATCCAACCCCATAGCATGAATATATAGCATTCTTTCGGGTGCTTTTACATCCCAACAACCTGCTAGGAGAGTCGTGAGCACCATAACTAATATCAATATTCTCTTATTCATTTTTGACTTCTTTTGGACATGATATATCATCAATGAAGTTAGGAATTTGTCTTTTTAAATTGAGTGTAAACCAAAGAAAAAAAACATCTTCAGACTTCAAAAATGACTGTCTCAATGTATTAAAATCTATTGACTCTTTGGCACGTTCCATCCCACTCACTACTTTCAGCATTATTATTTTACTTAAAATTAAGTAATATTTGTTTTTTGTTAGTTATCACCAATAACAAGAAATATTATAAGTAGGAATTTATAATATTACATTCGCCGATCTTATGTAAGTGTTATTAACTACAACTGTATCCTGGTAGTTCAATTAAAAAGCTTCGTAAAATAGAAAAAAACCTTCAAGTTTTAAACTTTGAAGGTTTTCTAATTCTATATTAATAATTCTTTTGGTTACTGTGTTATCCATGAATAAAAAATAATTAGTAAATGTACATCAATTTTATCTTCACTTCAATATCCAGAAATTGATATTCATATTCGTATTTCATATCTTTTGTTTTACCAACATGAACATTTCTAAAAGAATTACTAAAAGTAGTGAGATACCGAATAGTGGCATAACAATACCCAACAAAATCATGATGATTATAAATCCAACAGAAACACCTTTTGAAGTTTTAGGAGGTGCAGAAAACTCTCCTTTCTTTTTACGAGAAAGCCAAGTTTTAATACCCCAAAAAATGACGAAAACAAAGGCAAGACATACAATAAGATTGATAATTTTATTTGGCCATCCAAATAAATGCCCTTCATGTAAAGGAATTCCCCAAGTAAACCACTTAGCTAAGATACCATAGTCTTCATAGCCGACTTTAGCGATCAACTTCCCATTATAATGGTCAAAGTATGATGTCATTTCATCATAAGGACTTACATCTAATCCAGTTACGCCTGTGTTACTACTTTTAGCAACTGTATAAACTCCATCTTCTGTTGAAGGGTAGACAATTGAATATGGTTTAGAAATTTCAGCATCCTCAACTTTTTTCATCAGTTGTTGGACACTTAGCATATTTTCATTTCCGGACATATCCATACCCGACATATTCATGCCTTTGTGAAGTGCATGTGGATCATCATTAGTAGATGCCGGTGCTGCATTTTTTCGAGTAGCCCACGGTATTTCACTCATATCAGAAGTAGGTGGGTTTACTTGTAATTCTGGATTACCAATAGAGGGGTGCTCTTGTGAGGCTATATAAATGAAATTCCCCATAAAAGCCGACCAAGGTAATCCCGTAAGGATAATGACAAGCATCGGAATAGTAATAATTGTCCCTATAAGTGCATGCCATTTCTTATTTTTTTGACGAGTGGAAGCATTTTGTTTTTTCTTCAATACCTTCCCTTTAAAAGTCATGTATACACCTGTAATTAGTAGGAATATAGCCCAACAAGCAGCTAATTCAACTAGATAATTGACAACTGTTCCTCCAACAAATAATGAACTATGAACATTTCGCATGATATTTGCAAATGTATATTTCGCATTTTGGGTTCCTACGATTTGATTATTTTCATCTAAGAAAACATATTTTTCATCGCCTTCTTTATTCCCCATCGTTAAACGTGTATTATATGGGTCATCAAGAACAATGATTTTAGATACTGAATACCCTTCATTTTGCTCTTTAGCTTTAGCTATTCCTTCATCAATCGTTAACTGTTCAGAATATGTACTATCACCAAAGAAGTAATCATCATATACATTATTTTCAACATTCGTATAGAACAAAAAGCCAATTCCACTAAGTGTTAAAGTAAGTAGCAGTGGTGTAATAAATAACGCAGCATAGAAATGCCATCGCCAAAATCGATTATATAAACCCTTATTCATTTCTTTCCTCCTAGAAATAATCCCATTTTTATAGAACAATACTATTCTATAAAAAAAAAGTGAAATTTGAATGAAGTTTTAAAGAATATTTAATGGATTGATCTTCTATTGCAATATTGAAGAGGGAAAAATGTGAAAATGTTGTATAAGCTATTCCATGTAAATAAATTTGCATTGGAGTATGAATAAGTGTTTTGAAATACAAAAAACCATTTATCTGGTTTAGAACTAGATAAATGGCTTTTGTTTTTTTCATATTTAAATTGATTCTCAGTAACTCTTAACTTCCAAATTTCTCTATAACTACCCTACACTTTTAATTCATTAAATAGAAAAACTAGACCTTATTTAGATATATATTTTAATGGCCTTATATACTATACAATCATCGACTCACTAGAATATTGTAAGTCTCCTACAGCCTTCACACGTATTAATAATGCATTACCTGGTAAGTATGCGAGAGGGATATCTTCAATAGAAATGATTGATATTGTTTTTTCATCTGCACCTGCTTTTATTGCTTCGTGAGTCGCTAGTTTCTTTGCATCTGTTATTGCTTCTTCACGGTTCATTTTGTCTAAACTATAAATTCTCTCAACATCCCCACTCACTTGACCGAGTGCAGCTCCTATAGCATTTGCAGCACCATAGTGCTCTGGCATAATGACTTCTGAAACCCCTTTTAATGATTTAGAAACGATGATACTTCCTCCACCTGATAAAATAAGTGGTACTTCTTTTGAGCTCGTCTTCATTTGATCAATAGCATCTTCTAACATCTCTGTCATTTGCTCATTTACTTTTTCACAGAATACTGTGGATAGATGTTCTACTTGATCTGCTCTATCTTCAAAGGCATACCCTAAACGCGTCACTATATCAGAAGTGGTTAGTACATCTCCACCAAAAAGTAGTGACTTTTTCGTAATTTCGTAACCTACGCTCTCTGGTCCAACAATGATTTTTTCGTCATTTTCAAGAATTCGAGTGCCCCCACCTAACCCAATTGATAAAATATCTGGCATTCTGAAATTCGTATTTACTCCACCAATGATAACTGCCAATGAAGATTCTCTAGGAAACCCTTTTGATAGTACACCAATGTCACTCGTTGTTCCCCCAACATCTAGTACTATCGCATCATTTAACCCTGTTAAGTGAGCTGAACCTCGAATGGAATTTGTAGGTCCACATCCCATCGTAAGAATCGGATAGCGTTCCGCATATGCTGCATTCATTAAAGTCCCGTCGTTTTGGCTGAAAAACATTTCAGCTTTGATATTTAGACTACTTAATGCTTTAGAGAAACCATTAATGACGGTTTGACCTGTAGTCATCAATGCTGCATTTAATATCGTCGCATTTTCACGTTCAAGTAAGCCAATACTGCCTATCGCATTAGATAAGGAAATAGGAATTTCTCCAAGCTCTTCTCTTACCCAGATTGCCACGATTTCTTCTTGTTCTTTATTTACTGGAGCATATACACCAGAGATAGCAATACTTTCTGCTTTGCCACTGATTTCTCTACAAAACTTAGACACTTCTTCTTTATCTAATTCAGCAATCAAACGTCCATCAAATTCATATCCACCTGAAACAATAATGGATGCTACTTCAATTTTTTCTCTTATGTCTTTTGGCCAGTTAGTAAACGGAGGGATAGCTGTTGTAGCTGGCTTTCCAATTCTTATAACCCCTACTTTATCTAAACGTTTACGTTCGACGATGGCATTCGTACAATGGGTAGTACCAAGCATGGCATATTTTATAGCACTACTATCTACCTTACTCTCTCTCACCACTTTTGCGATTGCGTCGATGATTCCACTTTCCACGTCTTTAGTAGTTGGTACTTTCACCGTATGAAAAACCTTTAAATCTTCATCTATTAACGCTGCATCCGTATTAGTTCCACCAACATCCAATCCTAAGCGATACATTATACTCTCTCCTTTTGTAACTCTTCAACTGGCTGATATTCAAAATCATATCCAAAATAATAAGGCCCTACTGTTTCAATACCCTTTTTTGTTCTCCATTTACTATGACAAGGAAAGGCTACTACCACTACTCGAGCTCCGTATTTCATCCGCTCTGTTGTAATAGGAAAACCAGTCTCTGCATCTAATACTGCAATTAAATCTGGGGTTGAACATAATAAATGCTCGCCTTCTTTGGCCACTAGATGTTCATTTTGAAAATCGATGCTAAAAGATCTTCCTTGTTCATTACGTATGCCTTCAAATATTGCCTTTCCTCTTGTAAAGCCTCCAACTAGTCTGCGTTCAATGTCTGTAACTTTTGCTTCAAACAATTGATAGCCTTTTAATTCCTCTAACATTTTATTAATACCTTGCCGTTCCTTACCTTTGTTATCAAGTAGATACCCACCAATTGTTTCAGCTAAAGTAAGGGTTCCAGGAATAGCACTACTCTTTACTTCTTTTCCTAATAAACCATAATCACAGACAGAAGCACTTCCTCCCATTTCTATCGTAATAACACGTGCTAGTCTTTCGTGCCAAACTCCATCTTTGGGATATAATACGACTACATTCCCTTTTTCATCAGACATTGTAACAGGTGAAGATTCTAAACCATCTAGATGAAAAGTGACCATTTGCGCTTCAGGGAAGGCACGTCCCATAGCATCTGCATCTAATAACGGTAAACCCTTTTTGGCTGCTGCAATAATAGGGAACAGGGAGTTAATACCCCCTATCTCAATAGGCATCACAACGTCAACCTTTTTTCCTATTACCTCTTCAAACTTATCAAGTGGTGCAGTGAATTCAATTTCTGACGGTATTTTCTCAATCGTTACAGATGGTGCCCCCATCCCAGATATAGGAACCACTATCTGATTATCTCTTAACTCTTCTAATGAGATCAGTGCAACTGGCCCATATTTCCGTATCGCTTCTTTTGCAATTAGCTTTCCAATATACGGATCTCCACCTCCACCAGTACCTAGTACAGCAGCTCCTAACGCTATTTTTTCAATAGCTTCTTCATCAATGTATCTCATTTTCTAAAGTCCCCCTCTTTCTACATGCTTATTGACGTTCATCTGGTGTATAGATGCCTTTTGACTAGATAATTTCCCTATAACAGTTTGTACAACAAACCCTGTTATAAAGCCATCTAAAGAAGGAATCGTTGTAAGAGAAAATAATTCTAAACCTGAGGGCTGTGCTGTTGTCATAAAAGTAACCGCCATTCCTATAATCCAAGCAATATTGGAACGAACAACAATTTTCTGTTCTTCTAATTGATTCTTGTAGCGGTTAAATTCAGTTTTTACGATAAAAAATTCAGAAATATAGATTCCGCCTATTGGAGCAATAACAACAGCTAAAATATTTAAGAACGAGATAAATTGTTCAAAAATACCGAGAACTGCCAGGCTCGTTGCTATTAATCCTAAAATGATGGTTAACAACTTTTTTGATATCTTCGGAAACACTATTGAAAATCCTAGTGATGAGGAATATAGATTACTAGTATTTGTTGTCCATTGTGCCAGTGTTAATACTAAAATTCCTGGTATAGCCAATCCCAATATTATAAAAATTCTCATCATATCATCTGTTCCGATATATCTTGTCAACACAATGGCTATAATGATCATAAAACTATTACCTATGAAAATTCCAAAAAACGTAGAGATAATAGCATCCTTTTTGCTTTTAGCCCACCTAGAAATATCTGGTGAAATGGTGGCGCCTACAATAAAAATACTGATTACAAGGGAAACTGCACTACCAAATGTAAAAGCCCCTGTATTCTGAATTTCAACAGGTAATGAGTAATCTTTTAGAGTTAAAAATAAGGTTAGTAACATGATTCCCAATAAAAGTGGCACAGACCAAATACTTAACTTTTCAATCGCACGGAATCCATAAATGGCAGTTGTCATCATCAAAATACCACCTATAAAAGACAGCACTTTCACATTTATTGATACGTCAAACGAATCTAATAAAATTATGTGGGCATTTTCAGCAAAAAAACCTACTTGGACACCAAACCAACCTAATAAAGAGATACCAATAACAAGGGAAAATGCCAGCGCTCCATACTTTCCAAATACATACTTTGTAATCATAGAAGTGGACAAATTGGTTGAAGCACCTACGATTGCACAAATAGAACATAAAATAGCTAGAAGAAATGATCCTACACATACCGAAATAATCGCTTGATTCATTGCCATTCCGTTTGCTAATTCAGCGCCTAATAAAACAGAAGCTAAATCGACTCCTATGGCAACTAATATAGAGAACATGGAAAACCACGATCTACGCAAATGTTCCGGTACAGCTTCTCGTTCGTAATCTAATACCTTTTTACCTTCATCCATTCATGTACCCCCTCGTTTTTTCACTCTGTTATTCTTTACAAATACCATTCCAATAAATGTTCCACGTCTGCTCAAAACGCCTTTTGAATTTATCTTCTTCGTAATAGTACAATTCCAAAAAGATACCATCCATTAAACAAAGAAACGAGGCAATTAAGTCTTCTACAGGTTGTCTTTTGATTTCACCTTGCTCTATTCCTCTAGTGAAAATTCCCAATAGAATTTCATAATAGAATTCCTCCTTTTCGTTAAAGGTTTTTTTTATGTCATCGTTTAATTCATGAGGTAGGAAAAAAGCAAGCCTCATATATGCCGCTGTTTTTTCAGGTTTACTCAAATGATAATCACTTACATCCTTTATCATTTGATAAAGCAATTGCTTTACAGTCGCATTCTCCAAATTTGCCATCGACAGTTTAATGAATTGAAATTGATCATCCAACAAATCATTATATACAGCCATAAACAGATCTTCTTTCCCCTTATAAAACGCATAAATGGACGGCGTTTTTATACCTACTTCAGTAGCAATACTTGCAAGGGTGGCTCTTTCATAGCCTTTTTCAGCTAATTGTTTACAAGCAACTTCTTTAATTTTGTTTTTCGTCATGTTTTCAACACCTAACTAATTTAGTTAGGTAAATTATAATTAAAGTTTTCTAAATATTCAATATTTTTTTAAAATAGAATTTTCATAATATTGTTCAAAATGGATTCTATAATTATCACTGGATATTCAACTCAATAAAAAAATGCTGAAGTAAAGCAGAATTTCTGCTCACTTCAGCACTTATTGTTGCTTTCTTTAATAAAGTTTCTTATTTAAAAATAGCAATAATCTTATCTAGCATTCCCGTAATATCAAGGAATACGATGAAAATTACTAAAGGAATAATGAATCTCATAATAAAGAACCATATGTTAAATGCAGTAGCACCTAAACTAGAATGCTGTAATACTTCTTCTCTCAATTTACTTTTCTTAATCTTAAGTGGTACGAAAATAGAAATTAAAAACACGCCAAGTGGCATTAAAATATTACTAACTAAATAATCAGCGGAATCAAATATATTCTTAGAGAAAAATAATATATTATCAAAAACACTATAAGATAATGCAGATGGAACTCCGACTGCGAAGATTAATACCCCAATAATATATGCATATTTTGTTCTCTTCTCTTGTTTTCCTTTAACTAGAGAAGCTACAATGATTTCTAGCATAGAAAATGCCGATGTTAATGTGGCAAATAAAAATAAGGCTAAAAACCCTAATAAGAAAGCTTCCCCGAAAATGATTTGATCAAACACAGCAGGTAATACAACAAACAGCAAACCAGGTCCTTCAGCAGGTTCTAGACCTAGTGAAAATACAGCTGGGAAGATTGCTAAACCTGCTAATAAAGCGATGAATAAATTCATTGAAACAATTGAAATAGCCGGTTGAATTAAGCTTTCTTTCTTTGAAAGATACGAACTATAAGTAACCATTACTGATACACCTACACTTAGGGAGAAGAAAGCTTGTCCCATTGCATATAGAATACTTTGAGATGTAATACTTGCGAAATCAGGTGCTAAGAAGAATTTTACACCTTCCATAGCGTTATCAAGTGTAAGTGAACGAATGATAAGAACAAAAAACAGGATAAATAAAGCGGGCATCAAAATTTTGCTTACTTTTTCAATTCCATTTTGAATACCTTTTGCTACAACTAAAACTGTGAAAGCTAAAAATGCAAATTGAGCTCCAATAACTAACATTGGATTTCCAATCGTATCGTTAAAGACAGATGCATAATCTGCGCCTTCACTAATAATTCCACCAAACAAACCTTTTGCAAAATATATAACAATCCAGCCACCAATTACGCTATAAAAAGACAACAGGAGGAAACATGTGAATACCCCTAACTTGCCAATCCAATGCCAATTAGTATTTGGAGCTAAAGTACGATATGCGCTAATTGCTTCCTTTTGCGTACTTCTACCAATGACAAACTCTGCTAACAACAGCGGAAAACCTATGAATAAAGAAAATAGGATAAACAGTAGGAAGAATGCTCCCCCTCCACTGATACCAGTCACATAGGGTAGCTTCCATATTGCGCCTACTCCTATTGCTGATCCTGCTGCAGATAAAATAAAACCAATCTTAGATGACCATTGCTCTGATGTTTTAATGCTAACCAATCCAATCTATATATATTACGTCTTATCCTCATTAAAAAACGAAGAAAAGACAAAAAAGCCACGTCTCTATCTTTAATAGATAGGGACGTGGCTGTTCACGCGGTACCACCCTAATTGGAAACAAATCTAGTTTCCCACTTACTTGGTAAAATAACGGTTTAATCCGTTTTTATACTACTATCACTAAGATGTAGTATAAAAAAAGCTCTAAGAATGAAATTCACCAAAGTCTATGTATCAGTTTCCACCAACCACTGATTCTCTGTCAACAGGGAGACCCGGCTTAATATGTTCTTGTCATCGCTCATTTGCTATTTAGAATATTAAACGAAATTATAGTATGAGAAAACCTTAAGGTCAAGACTTTTTTTCAGACTTTTAATATTATTCAACTTAATTACTTCATCATTTTATCAATTTTGCTGTTTAAGTGCGTTTCATTAAATTGAAAAAAACCACCTCCTTTGACGTAAAAAGCAACGACAACAAGAGGTGAAATTTTAATCTATTTTATGACTCGTCCATAATTATTTTACATCATCTTCATCAAATCTTGCTTTTGAAAACCCTCTTCCTAGTATTTCAGATGCGTTTAAGAAAATGACAAATGAATTGGGTTCTCTATCTAATAAAAGCTTCTTGAAATAAACTGCTTCTGATTGTTCTACTACGCATAAAATCATTGTCTTTTCTTGGTTGGAATAACCACCGAGTGTCTTAATTTTCGTCAAACCTCTATTGATTTCATGCTTAATAATGGTTTGGATTTCTTCTTCTTTATCGGTAATAATCAACACTAATTTGGTTGGTGATGTTTGTAGTTGAACAAAATCTATTACTTTACTTGTTACATAAATGGCTATCATGGCGTAAAGCGCTAATTCAAAGTCAAATACTAGTGCTGAAGTAATGACTACTAATCCGTCAACAAGTAGCTGTGCAAAGCCACTTGAAATTCCCGTGAATTTCTTCAATATTTGCGCTATTAAAGCTGTACCACCCGTTGATCCATTTCCTCGATATACAATGCCAAGACCAACACCTAACATAATTCCTCCATAAATAGCACTTAACAATGGATTATCAATAGGCAAATGGATACCAGCTGTTAACCAAATAACAAATGGAACAAACGTAGTGCCGACAAGTGTTTTCCAACTAAAATCTTTCCCTACTACTAGAATGCCTAAGATAAATAAAGGAATATTAATCATCCATTGTACATAAGCAGGATTAAATTGAAACAGCTCGTATAGAATGGTACTTATCCCCGAAACTCCTCCAGCCGCAAGTTTAGCGGGCAGTAGAAACATATTGAATGCAAGACCTACAAGCGCTGCTCCCACCATGATTTGAATATATTCAATGATAACTATCTTCTTCTGATTTCTTTTGATCATATAGACTATACTCCCTCTTTGTTATAAATCCTAACTCATTCTAACAGAAAAGGGCCATTATAACATAACTTTTTATTCTATTATGTCTTTAAATATGGGTTTTAAGAACTAAAAAAAATCCATTCCACAATTTCACATTTTAGAAATATCAACCATAATCTAGTCATTAAAATCCAACTGTAACTATTATTCAAATAACATCACAGCTGACTCTTTCCCTAGTAATGTTATGTACAAATGCAATTGCGCTCGGTGATGATTTAGATGAACTAAAATCTCTAATAACCATTCAAAATGGCTATAAGTTGTTCCCCAATACGATGTTGCTTTATTAAAAATATCAGGAAGACTTTCATAATAACAAACTAATTCTTCATATCCCTCATTCAATTGCTTCAGCATTTCCTTTTTACTATTGACTGCATTAAGTTCATAAAATGCATCCATTTTCTCCATTGATGCTTGGCCAATTATTTGAAGATCTGCCTTGCAAATAATGGCTACATGGCTCACTAACTCCCCTACAGTCCGCTTTCCTTCTATAGGCGCAATTTGAAAATCAGATTCATCAATTATTTCAATTAATGCTTTAATACTATTAATCGTAATTTGTATTTGATGGAATGTATTTTGTAAATATGTATTCATTTCATTCACTTCCATTAAGAATTTATATTAATACTAATGTGTTTTCAAACTTATTAAAGTTCTTCCCAATTACTTTTTAACAAACTAAAAGTTATAAGATCTTCATAATGGTCATATAACCATTGCCCGTCACGTTTAATCCCTTCTTGAACAAACCCTAATCTCTTTGGAATTGTGATGCTTTTATGATTATTAGCTGCACACTGAATTTCAATTCTATGTAAATCCATATCATTAAATAAATAGTCAACAATTGAACTTACACACTTCGTTATGATTCCTTTTCCTTGAGCTTCCTCAGATAGGAAATATCCTATACTAGTAGATTTGTTATTCCAATCTATATAATGTAATCCAATCATTCCAACCAGTTTCCCATTATACCGAATCCCAGCATCAAATCCATTATTATTGGCATAATTGGTTATCCACATTGGTATGATTTCCTCAAAATCTTCAGCTGATGTTCTTCTATCTACCCAAAGCAACCATTTACGTAAGTGTTCTCTATTTGTATTAACTAGATGGTACAACTCTTCTTTATTATGTTGCTGTAACAATACAATATCGATTTGATTATCTATTTTGTATGAAAACATACTAGTACCCTCCTGTATTGTAAAAACAGCAGAAATCACTTGATTTCTGCTGTTAAAATTTATTAATGAAACTAGCTTAGTTACTTTAATGGAATCCAAATTTCAGAATACAAATCTGGACTGAAAGGATCGTCATCAGTATATACTTCTAATTCTGGTGTGCCTGCGTGTTTATAATTATTTGACGGGAACCATTCTGAGAATATTTGTTTCCATGCTTTTGACATTGCATCAGGCATAGGTCCCCGAACTTCAAATACCCCCCATTTTGATGCAGGAATTTCTAACTTTGAAAACCCTTCAGGTGTACCCCCCTCATATTCTGTTCCTATCCAATAGTCGATTTTTTCAGCTGATTGGGTCTCTCTTTTATCTACACATACGCCTAAGACACCTGTTATTTCTCCGTTGTTCAACTTAAATAGTGTCTCATCAGTTCCTTTTGCATTGATTTCATCCCAAAATACAGGGATGCCTTTAAGATTCTCATCATTTTTTAATGAAAATTCACGATTGATTCCTACAACTTGAAAGCTGTCTCGTTCAACAATTTTATATTCCATCGGTGTTGCTCCCTTCAGACTAACCTGGATAACCAGGCGATTATAAGATTTCAGCTTTCCAATGTTCTTTCGTACATCACTCGGCGTTACACCATGTTGTCTACGAAATGCTTTTGAAAAAGCCTCGGGAGTGTCGTAGCCATATTTGTAGGCAACATCAATAATTTTGCTGTTAGAATTGGCTAATTCATGTGCAGCAAGAGTTAATCTCCTTCCTCGAAGATATTCTCCTATAGACGTATCGGTTAATATCGCAAATGTTCGTTGAAAATGAAATTCCGAAACGCTTGCTTGCCTAGCGATATCTTCAATAGATATATTCTCCGTTAAATGATCTTCCATATAGTCGATTGCCTTCTGTAATGATTCAACCCAACCCATATCGCTCACTCCTTAATTGAATAATAACAATCACAAGTAACTAAATCCTGTCATTTTATGCTGAGATTAGACCGTATTCTATGTATTGTAAAAACGTAATCTGGCGCCCTCACCATTGAAACGTAATCCAAACTGGACACGTATCATAAGGAAATAGCTTTAGAATTTCTAATGCATATGGGCTCGTCGTATCGAATTCACCTATAAGTGCTGCATAACCATTTCTCTTTGCATATGTGATTTGATTGTAGGTTAGTACCTGAAGTAAAGGTAGATGGCCAAGTTGATTTACACCACTCCACCCAATTTCCAATTCCGTCTCATACTCAGTTTCGTGTAAAAATGAATACGCAATAATATTTTGATTTACTGGATTACAAAGGAGGAAACTACCTTCTAAAATGGCATCATCATATAGTTGTTGCCATTCTTTTAAAGACAAATCTGCCACTGGGTTTGCTAGATGTGTTTCTTCATAATTACGCTTAACGAGCGCTGTTAATTGCTCCATCAGTTGTTGATTATCCATTATGTCTTTTAAAGATTTCAAGTCGTAATTGCACTGATCCAATACTTGAAAGTGTTGGTCTAAATCTAATTTAGGCATATATGTTTTCCGAATAATAGTCATATCTAATTGTTCATATAGCTCCATTAGCTTCTTTGTCGTTTCCCATAAAGAAGTTTGCAAAGGAAGCTCCACCATCTCATTTTGCTTAACATATTGTATCAATTGTAGTTCCACATTTTGAGAAGAGGACGAGTTACTATATACTCGAAAATACAGGCAATTCGGATGCAACTTACTTTTCCAAGTAACAATTAACCCCACAAGATTCTCTTCTTCATATGCCAAATATACAAACTCATATTTTTGTTGTTTTACAATATGTAAAACAAAGGTCTCCTCATAGCTATATTTCATTAAATCTATCACTTCGTTTAAATGATTCCCTGTATACTTTTTCATGTTGAAATTCAAACAAATCCGCTCATTTCAATATTATGTTTAGTGTAACTACTGCTTTCCACAATCATAACAACGTTTATCTTTATCTTTTTGCCCATACATACGTAGTTCCTTTTCAATACCGCACACTCGGCACTTCTCAAAATAGATTTGCGGTAACTTACCCGCTTCAGCTAATGGTACCCATTCTGTTTCGTACAAGTTTTTTGTCATACCAAAATCTATTAATACTAGATTTCCTTCAACGTTCAAGCCAAAATTACTACTATCTTTTAAATCAAAACTATCAAATCTTTGATCGAGCTCTCTTAATAGCGCTTTCAATTTTGGAGAAATTCTACAATCTTCAACTACATTTAACTCATAAGTCTGATTGTTTTTTAACTCTAAATTTTCGTAATAACGTTGGATACAAATATCCTCATTGACATAAACCATTTCTGCTAATAAATCTGAAACGTTTCGAGCTTTCATATATTCATATATTTCAATCTCATTCAGTGATTGTTTGTACCCTATCGGATGTAAATGTACTTTAATGACAAACTCATCAACTCGGTATACTTTTCTTGATGATCCGATACCAATGCAGTTTTCTTCTATGCAATAGGGTTGCCAATTTGAAATTATCCTGTTTACCATTTAATCAGTCCTCGCAATCAGTTGAAATTCGAGATATTTAACACTATTAATCTATTATTCGTTAAATAATCTTGATATTAAGTTATATTCAGGATCAACTTCCCATGTTTCATACGGTACAAAAGATTCCGCCCTCATTGCATCGAGGGTGCGAGATTTTTGTTGTGGGCGAGTTATATATTGATCTATATTAGATTCGTTTAATTGAATATATTTGGCTTCTTTAATTTCTTCTGGTTGAATTTTTATTTCGCCGCTAACATACTCTGCTTTAAAAACAACAGATAAAACATGCTTTGTTGCATTAAAATAGATACCCGTTATGCCAATAGGCCGAATTTCAATGCCAGTCTCTTCTAAAAATTCTCTATAAACTGCCTGATCTAATGGCTCTCCTACTTCAACATTTCCTCCTGGCATTTCCCACGTATCCGAACGCCAATGAGTTCTAAGTAATAATACTTCATCTCTCTCGTTCATAACTAAGGCTGAAACCGCAATTGTCTGTTTTGGTGGTATATACTCCAAATGAATTCACCCCATACACTTATTTAATCTTCTTCATTCAATTATCCTATAATTTCTTTATTTTTACATAAACATATTTAATTATAGATAGTTTATTTTAACCTAATTTTTAGTTAATTAGATAGATATATGTAAGAATTTAAAATATTTATTTTTCCAACTTATAAATAGTGATAACTTAACTACTGTATGACTGAGAGTGATTATAAATGAATAAACGGCAACTTTATTACTTTTACTGGGTTCTTTAGCTCTCCATATATAATTCAGCTTATCACTGATTTTTCACCCTCTTATTTTTTATTAAGAAGTTAGTCGTAGGCTATAATGTGATGTTTCACCATTTATAAGTGTGATATAATTTAAATACAATAAAAGTAAAAAACACTAAAGTTATACTTAATAATAGGTTCATAATAATTTTATCTATATTGATGTTAGTTTAAAGAACTATTAATTTTTAGATTAAATTTAGAGAGGAACTTACAATGAGAATGAAAAGAAATACACAAAAGAGAGAGAAATCTAAAAAGAAACTCTTGAAAGTAGTCAGAATAATAAGTATATCTTTATTCATAGCCATAATTAGTTATGGTGGTTTTATTTTTATAAAAATGAAAAATGCTTATGTTAGTTCAACAGTTAATTTAGAGAGAACTGGAGATAAATCAGATCTGAGAGAAGACGAAGTGACATTTAATGAAAATCCAATTTCAATATTGTTATTAGGAATTGAAGATTATTCTAGTAAAAAAAAGGATGGTCGAGCAGATACTCAAATGGTTATTACTTTAGATCCTAGTACAAATGTTATTAATATGGTTACCGTTCCTAGGGATACAAGGGTCAATATTGAAAATGCAGGGGAATTCTCAGGTATTCATAAAATGAATTCAGCTTATACATATGGAGATATTACAGGTTACGGAGCAGTTAAACTTCAAATAGAAACTGTTGAAAAATTCCTTAACATTCCAATAGATAACTTTATTGCAATTAACTTCGAAGGATTTCGTGACATAGTCGATGCTCTTGGTGGAGTTTCCTTAGATATTAAAACAGGTTTTTGGGAAGAAAATATTTATGATGGATCAAAGATAGAATTTAATGAGGGAAAATCTCACTTAACTGGTGAAGAGTCACTTGCTTTTGTAAGGATGCGAAAAAGAGCTGAAAATGCTATTTATTCCCGCGAAGAAAGACAAAGGCAGTTCTTAAAAGCAACGATTGATCAAGCAATATCAGCAGGAACAATATTTAAGATTGGTCAATTAACAGATATTCTTGGAAAAAATGTAGAAACAAATCTGTCGTTAAAAGAAATTTATGCACTGCAAAAAAAATATACAAAATCAAGCGATTTATCAATAAAAACTATAACAATTAAGGGTTCTGATAGAAGAGTCGACGGAAGCTTCTACTATATACCTGAAGAGAAAAGTCTAAAGAAAGTCAGCAAAAAATTACGTAATATACTCAAGTTAAATAATGAGAAAAATTTCATTACTAATGCCGATTTCGTAGAATAAATAGTATCTGATTGTTATTAAATTAAACAACCTGTCGCCGATGTGAAGTCCGTGACAGGTTGTTTTATGTTGAGAGACGAACATATTAAGTTGTTTCTCCCTTGTTCAACAATATCTCCGGATCACTCTTTAATTGAAAGCCCTTTTTCCAAGAAAGAATCACGAATCCAGAAGCTACAATCAATAGCCCACTAAGAATGATAAAGCAGTATATGATTAAATCTGAAGATACCAACTGAGTAAAGAGAGCAAGTAAGACGATCCTAAACAATAATCCAATTGAACGGAATAAACTATCCACTCTTCCAATGATTTCATTAGGAATTTGGTCCATCAAGAAAGAGTTTCTAGCAACTCGTGCTCCACTATTTCCTACTGCAATAAAAAACATAAACGATAAATACACGGGCAGATTCACTAGAACAATCAATGATATAGCAATGGTATAAGTAATAACACTAACAATGATAGTCTTTTCATTTCCTATTTTTCTCGCGAGAATGGGTACAAACATCCCAGCAATAATTGCGCCGAAAGCATAAATCATACTTTCAATCCCATAAGCACTTGCTGAAGCCTTTAATACATCCCTTAAATAAACCGGAAACAAATAGTTCGTGATCATCACACCAATAAAGGGCATTATCGAGAATACTAAAAACACGAACATAGTAGGACGAATCATCATATATCTTAATCCTTCACTAACTCTTTTTTTATCCGTTTTCTCTGTTTTATTGATTGGTTTCCCCATATAAGGAAGTTTCATATAAAAGTAGATAGCTGCCGCATATGATAGGACATCAAGTAACAAAATATAGTGCAAATCCCATTTCAATAATAAAATGCTCGCTAATGCTCCCGCTATCATACTTGAAAGCTGACTCTGAACTTCCATCGTACCATTCAATGCTTTGTATTGATCTTTATTAAAAATTTCTTGATTTAAAGCAAACATAGTAGGAAAAAAGATGGTGTAATATAAACTTCCTATCATATAAATGATAGTGTAATGCCATACCTCATAAGGTAAACCGATAAATCCTATTAATGTGAAAAGCATTAATAATAGAAAGCATACAAATTCACTTATTAGTAGTATTTTCTTTCGATTCATCTTGTCGACTAGGTTCCCTATAAACGGCGTAATAAGAAAGTTAATAATTGTCATACATATTGATATGTATCCAAACACAGTATTGCCATTCTCACTAGATACTAGCATCCATGGTATAGCGATCATCGTAATACCTGAACCAATCGAAGAAGCGATATTAGCAAAAATAATCAAACGAAAACGAGAATCATTATATAAATCCCTCATATTAAAGTACCCCTTTTATCCAGTGAGTTTAATCCAATACTCCCCAGCTATTTAGTACTTTTACTATAATGGAAAATCCCAATTTCAAATTCAATCATAAGTTCGAATTTCAACTCGTACAATTGACCGAAAATACAGAAATCATTTTGTGGTTTTGAAATAATTACAACATCAAATTTTTTAATATATTAACACTCTCATCATAAAAATCCTTATGTTTCACTATCCCTCTCCTACTACACCAAGCAATTGATCCAATAGCATCTAATAAGGAATAGAACGGAAGTATTTTGTCTAAATCAATGATTGGACGGATACTCTCATAACCCTGCATATAAGCATCACGAGTTCCAGGGTGGTTACTCCAAATATCTCTATTTATTTTAGTAAAATCTATTTCCGTAGAACCTGCTCTCGCACTTTCGAAATCAATGATGCCAGCTACTCCGGAGTCGTTGATTAATATATTGCCTGGACGAAAATCTAGATGCACTAAGCAAGGACCATCTGGTTTGGGTAAATCATTGTATAGATTGTTGAATCTATTTTCACTTTTTTCAATGAGCTTTGTAGGTAAGAGTTCCCCACATTGAACTAAGTACTGATTAAATAGATTTTTTATATATAATCTCCAGTCATTTTTCTCAAGATATTGAAAGCCATTTTGTTCTTCATACCCATAACTTTGGAAACTCACTTCATGAAGCTGTGCATGATTTAGGCCGATTTGGTAAGCAAGCCGAGCATCAACTTTGCTTGTACAAGGTACACCCTTTATCTCTGAAAGTAGCAAAGCTCCACTATCCGCTTCATCACCTACCCAATAATCTAACACACGAGGAACAGGCAAATCTGATTCTAGCTTTTTTAGAATCGTATATTCACGAAACAGTTTATCTTTTGTAAATGGGATTTTAATATACACATTCTCATTATTCGTCAGACTGAGCTTATACACCTCTGAACTAAAAGACTCCGGGACATTTTCTATGGATTTAATATTTAATTTAAAATGATCCATTACAGTTTGTAATTGTGTGCTCTGCATAAAATCCTCCTTTTGAATGTAGTACAGTTAAGATATATACAAATTTAAACAATATTTTAGTTCATATCTATTATATCTCAAATAGTTTAACTATTGGAGTAGATCATTTAGCGCTACTCAAGGACTCTTTGGTGGTGCTGCTCTCGGGCTCTTTGGCGCTGCTCGGGCTTGCTTTAGCGCTACTCACCGACTTTGGCGCTGCTCGAGCTCTTTTTAGCGCTTCTCTCAGGCTCTTTGGCGCTACTCAGGATTCTTTTAGCTCTACTCGCAGGCTTTAGCGATACTCGAGCTCTTTTTAGCGCTACTCGCGGATTCTTTAGCGCTACTCTCGGGCTTTAGCGATACTCGAGCTTCTTTTAGCGCTACTCGCGGGATCTTTGGCGCTATTCGCGGGCTTTAACGCTACTCGAGAACCTCCCACAAAGTTATCTTTTCAATTTTGACTTTCTTAATAAAGATATGCTAATTTTAAATAAGGTTAATTTTACCATATAAGTAAATTGAGGAGGTTTTATTGTCTATGTCAATTGCTCAATTTTACGCCATCATTATATTTGCTATAAGTTTAATTGGCGTATTTTTCATAAAACGAATCGGTAAGTACATTTATGCGTTTATATTATTCGAAATTGGAATAGTCCTTATAATAGTAACTGGTTTTCTTCCTATTGATAATTGGGGTAAGATGGGTTACGGAATAATCGGTATTTCTGTAATGGGTTTGGCAATAGTAGCGGTAATACTAATTGGAGTAACCTCTTTGATATTTAGTTATTTCAAGAAAGATTCCTCTTATTAATGGTGATATAAAAACAGTAATCCTAAACTCTATTGTTTATTTTGCTATAAAAACAAAAGCCTTATTACATTTGACATGTAATAAGGCTTTTGATAGTTATGTTATATAGTATTGATCTATACAAAATTTCATTGATTAAAAAGTAAAATATATATGTTGCTTAGTTATAAACTATTTTATTTTAACAATTATTTTTCCTTTAGCTCTTCCTACTTCCGAATATTCCATTGCCTTTTGAGTATCTTCAAAACTAAAAACTTTATCAATTACAGGAGTGATTCCTCCCGATTCAATAATGTTTGCAATAATACTTAATTGATTGCCATTTGGCTTCATATATAAAAACGTATATTGAGCATTCTGTTTTTTCTCAAGTGTAGTTAGTTTATAACTTGCTGCTGAAAACAACATTGCTTTAAAGATTCCTAAATCATATTCTCTAGCAAAACGAGCATTTGGTAAACCCGAAACAGAAACAATTTTCCCTCCGCCTTTTATAACATTGAATGATTTTTCTAGTACCTTTCCCCCAAGTGTATCAAAAACGGCATCATAATTGTTTAGTCTATCTTCAAACTTTTCAGTCTTGTAATTAATAATCTCATCTGCACCCAAAGATTTTACTAAATTCATACCCGCATCACTAGTTGTCGTTGCAACAGTAGCCCCCATTAATTTGGCCAGTTGAATTGCAAATGTACCTACACCACCTGCCCCAGCTTGAATCAGTATTTTTTGTCCTTTTTGTAATTGTATTATGTCATGCAACGCTTGGTATGAGGTAAGGCCCACAAGTGGAATCGATGCAGCTTCCTCAAAGCTCAAATTTTTAGGCTTTAAAGCTATGTCGTTTTCATGAATTGCTAAAAATTCTGCAAAAGTTCCAATTTTACTTTTTCGTGGGCGTCCATATATTTCGTCTCCAACTGTAAAACGATTCACTTTTGCCCCAACCTTAACTACTACACCCGAAAAGTCATTCCCTAAAATAAGTGGCATTTTATATTTAGTCAATAATTTCACTTTTCCATCACGGATTTTAAAGTCTATTGGGTTAATGCTAGCGGCCTGGATTTCCGTGAGCACCTCGTAATCGCCAATTTCAGGTAGAGGCATTTCTGTTAAATGTATTGGTACTTTCCCGTATCTATCTATAACCATTGCTTTCATTGCATATACCTCCACGTAAAATCTAATCTATTACTTAGTTTCAATGATCAACTTTTCAATATCATATATAAGATTTTTTAATAAACTTATTTTTGTACTAACATCAATATAATAAAAGTTTTTTGTGCCCTCTTTACGCATAATAATAATACCTGCTTCTCTCAATACCCTTAGATGATGTGAAACGGAAGGACGAGAAAGATGTGTTTGTTGAGTGATTTCACCTACACGTAATCCATTTTTGCAATCGGTTCCCATTAGAACTAACAAGATAGATTGACGAGTTTCATCGCCAATTGCCAATAGTACTTTCTGACAATTAATAAAATCTTCTTTAATTAGCTTTAATTGATCATTTTTATTCATTCTATCTAATACCTCCGATGATCCAACAACTAGTTTTAAACAAATCAACCACAGTAATGACTATAAGAATAAACAATAGAAACTATCTATGCAATATTGAGAAAGAAAATCGAGATGAACTATATCTCACTATTCCATTTACTACAGCAAACTTACTTCTTTAATTCAATTAAATCAATTAATTTTATAGGATTTAAAAACTAGCCATTTAAGATAGAAATACATCAATTGAAAGGGATTTTTAAATATCTGTAGAATTTCAATTAAAAGACTAAACAAAATATTAATACTCAGAATTCAACTTAATGACAAGCATAATTTATTAATGATTGGTGAGGAGGGATTACGTGAAGCCAGGAAAGATTCTGCTATTTATATTCGCATTTTTCTTATCAGGTTGTGGATTAAATAATAATACAAATGATGTGATGCCTGAAGAAATGCCTAGTGACTTTGATTTTTCAGTTAAATTCGGTGTTGGAAAAAGGAATGAAATCGATACTTTTGAAGGAAAGATTACGAAGGATTTAGTAGATGATGGAACAGCAACAATAATTCTACCTATTACAATAGAAGAAAAGGCGAAAATTTATGAGAAAATGAAAACCATCAATATTATAAGCATGAAAGATTTAGTTCCTAAAACTGAATGTATGACAAAACCCTATAGTGAAGATGAATGGAAAATCACTATTGATGGAGAAACGATAACAACATCTATTTCTGGAGCATATTGTGAAAAAGCAATTGATGAAAATAAACTGATTGATATAAGAAATTACATACGAAATATTGTTCAAAGTAAAGGTGAATATAAAAAGCTCCCAGAAGCAACAGGTGGATATGAATAATTAGTTGTCTTATAAACATGTGAAAACGCTTGGAAGTCTATCCAAGCGTTTTCATGTATTAATTAGTTAATATAAAGACTAGTTCTTCTATATTACTTACAATATAAGTTGGTTCCTCTAATGCCAATTCCTCTTTACTACCGTACCCATAAAGAACACCGATATTGGCTATGCCTTCCTTCTTCGCCCCGATTAGATCATGCTTACGGTCACCAATCATTATGATTTCACTTTTATCTGGAGAGGATAGTTGTAAAAGCACTTCATGAATTACTTCAGCCTTTGCAATTCTAGTACCATCTAAATTACTTCCTACTATTACATCAAAATATTGAGCCAATTTAAAATGTTGCAATATTTTCTCAGCAAAGACAGTTGGTTTAGATGTGGCAACAGCTAATGTTTTTCCTTTTTTCTTCAGCGTTTCAAGAAGCGTTTTGATTCCAGGATAGACTTCATTTTCATATAAGCCGTGCTGTTTAAATCTTTCACGATAATATCCGATTGCTTCATTAGCTTGCCGTTCATTTAAACCGTAATAGGCTTGAAAAGATTCTTGCAAAGGTGGTCCAATGAATAAATCTAATTTTGAGTAATCAACTACTTCAATATTCATCTTATCTAAAGCGTATGCGACACTTTTAGTAATTCCGACTTTTGGATCCGTTAATGTTCCATCTAAATCAAATAATATATATTGGTAAATCATTCGTCCCACTCCCCCCCAATATTAGCTACATCTCTTCTGGTGCTTGAATTCCTAATAAACGCAACCCTTCTTCTAGCACGATAGCAACACTAGCGCATAATGTTAGTTTTACATGTATTGTAACATTATCTTCTAGTATTCTTGTGTGGGCATAATACTTATTAAACGCTCTAGAAAGTTCGATTAAAAACTTGGCAATTTGTGAAGGATCTGCAAGCTCAAACGCTTTCGCCACCACTTCTGGGAATCCTTTAAGCGATATGACAACAGGCCAAGCTTCATCAGATAACCCCTCAAATTGGCTTGTTTTAATATTGTACTGACCTTTACGTAGTAGTGAACAAATCCGTGCATGCGTATATTGCACATATGGACCTGTCTCCCCTTCAAAATTCAGCATTTCTTCAAGTGAAAACTCAATATCATTCATACGATGATTTTTTAAATCGTGGAAGATTACTGCTCCTGTTCCTACCACTTTCGCTATCTCTTCTTTTTGCTTTAGGTTTGGATTTTTTTCCTCAATATTCTTACCTGCTAATTGGATAGCGTCATTTAATACTTCTTCAAGTAATACAACTTTCCCTTTACGAGTAGACATTTTTTTCCCGTCTTTTAGCATCATGCCAAACGGAATATGCTGTAACTCTTTTGCCCAACCATACTTCATTTTCTCCAATACGTTAAATAGCTGTTTAAAATGTAGAGATTGTTCATTTCCTACGACGTAAAATGATTTTGTTGAATTATATGTTTCATTTCTATATAGGGCTGCCGCTAAATCTCGAGTCGCATATAGTGTTGTGCCATCCGTTTTCTTTATCAAACAAGGCGGCATATTTTCTAAATTTACAACCATTGCACCGTCCGATTCTTCAAGCAATCCCTGTTCAGCTAATAATTCAACAACTCTATCCATTTTGTCATTATAAAATGCTTCGCCAGCAAACGAATCGAAACGTATACCTAGTAATCCATAAACCTGTTCAAATTCCTTTAGTGATGCTTTTCTAAACCATTGCCATAATTGCAGTGCTTCTTCATCACCTTGCTCCAACTTTTTAAATGCTGCACGTGCTTGATCATTCAATGAGTCATCTTGCTCTGCCACTTCATGAAATTTAACATAAATCTTCAATAATTCACGAACTGGAGATTGTTCAATCAGCTCTTTATTTCCCCATAGATGATAAGCGACAATCAACTTACCAAATTGAGTACCCCAATCTCCTAAATGATTGATACGCACTACTTCATAGCCATTTTTTTCTGCAATATTAGCTACTGCATTACCGATAACTGTTGATCGTAAATGCCCCATTGAAAAAGGCTTTGCAATATTAGGGGATGAAAAATCAATCGTAATCGTTTGACCTTCTCCATGTTTTTGCTGTCCATATGCCGATTGTGAGGAAACTATACTAGATAATACCTCTTTCGAGATTTCCGATTGCTTTAAAAAAATATTCACATACCCTCCAACTGCTTCAACCTTTTCTATAAAGTCATTAGAAATCTTCTCACTTATTTCTTTAGCAATTATATTTGGTGATTTACGGAAAATTTTCGCTAATGTAAAGCAAGGAAAAGCATAATCACCTAAATGTGCAAACTTCGGCTTTTCTATTGTTTGTTCAATATCACTTTTTGCTAATTGACCTTCTACTGCTTCAAACAATGAATTGACTATCATTTGTTTATCTTTCATTCTATTTTCCCCCTCAAATAATAAAATACATTTTGCATTCAAAGCTAAGTTCAGTTGATACACTGCCGTAATGGTACGAAAAAGCAATAAAAAAAGCCCCCGTCTCAAAACAAGAGACGAGAGCATAGTTCCCGTGGTACCACTCTAGTTGCCACAATATGTGACCACTTTCTATTGTTAACGAGGTGACTCCCCGATCTTTTCTACTGCTATTTCAAAAAGTTTCTCCAAAGTGCGCTTCATTCATGTTCCATGTATTAGGCTCCCACCATCCCTAACTCGCTTGACATTTCCCCATAAACTACTCTCTTTATCAAAGAATTTTTTTATTAAATTGTAACTATGGTATATTTAATTTGTAAATAAGTCAATGTTTGAGAAAAAAATATAACTATTAATTTATTTTTACATAAAAATTTCAAACCAATTTCTGGTATAAATCAAAATTTTAATAAAAAATTCAACTGATTGTCAAAGATTTTCCGATTAGTACTTAGTCATAATACTTTATTACAAAATTATAAAAAAGCACACTCGATTCCGTCGAATTTCTCGACTTTAATTTTACCTCATTTTAGATGAATATTTCAAACCAATTTCCTTTTATGTTTAGTAATATTCAATTCAATTTCGAATATTTTTGTATATCATATTCCAATTAAAAAACTCTTATCTAGTTCGTTCTTTCCTATATAAATAACAAGTATTTGAACGTCATTAATCTAAGTAGGTCTGATGATAAACTTAAAGCAGATTAAACCTCTCCACCTTATACTTTAGAAAGCTAACATTCCTCTATTTTTGACATACCTATTTATTTAGTCGCCCAACATATAACCTAGTCATAATATCAACCAATAATAAATTAGAAACAAACTCTATTAATTGAATGATGGTCTCATACAAACTCCTAAAAAATACAAGTCTATTTTCCTTCGAAACTGAGAAATTCATATTATTGACACAAATATTTTAATCGTATACTATTGAGACGTAAAGTAACTTGGAATCAAAAAGTTACCATGTTTAAAACGGTGCAGGAGGTAGAACTAAGTATTTAAGTTCATGGGTAATAGAGTTTCAAATCAAAGTAAAAATTAATTGATTAAGAAGTACTCAAAACTACATAATCATTTTGAGTCCTTATAAATTTTTTTACGAAGACAATTATGTATTGAAAATATTTAAAGGGTATTTTATTTTTTAATGCTTTCTATAAATTTCATTAAAGAGATTTTGGGGAATAGAAAGTAAAATTAGACAAGCTCAAGTATTTTACTCAAAAAGCAGTCTGATAAGGTAAGTATATAGGTTAAAAAAACAAGAAAAAGAGGTACAATACGTGAGCACAAATAAGAAAAAAATCCACTACGCATGGTGGTTATTATTAGGTTTATCTATTATGGTCGGTTTGGCTAAAGGCGGAATCATGACTGCAGGAGGATTATTTTTAACTCCAGTAACTCAAGATTTAGGTATTGGAATGGGTAGTCTAACACTTTACTTTAGTATTTCTTCAATTGTAACTATGATTTTCCTACCATTCGCTGGTAAGATCATTGCTAAGTATGATATTAGAACAGTTTTAGTAACAGCAGTTATTTTACAAGCGGGTTCGTTCGCAATGTTTGGTTTAATGAACTCTGTATGGGGTTGGTACTTATTCTGTATCCCAATGTCAATCGGTTCAATTTTTGTAACTCAAATCGCAGGTCCAGTATTAATCAACAACTGGTTTAAAAAACATAACGGTTTAGCAATCGGTATCATGGTTGCATCAGGTGGTATTTTCGGAGCTATCTTACAACCTATGGCTGGTAACTTAATTGCTAGTGAAGGTTGGAGAATGACTTACTTCATCCTTGGCGGTATTGTAATAGCAATCGTTGTACCAATCGTATTATTAACAATTAGAATGTCTCCTAAACAAAAAGGTTTACAACCATTAGGTTTAGAAGTTGATATTAAAACAGAAGATGCATCTTCTGTTAAAGTTGAATCTAATACAAATACAGGTATTTCAGCTGCAATCGCTAAAAAATCAAGTGCATTTTATGCATTATTATTATTCTTCTTCTTTATTACTGCTATTAGTAGTTTTGGTCAACACGTTGCTCCTTTTGCAATGGGCTTAGGCTATGATGTTAAATTTGCTGGTGGAGCAATGGGCTTCTGGCAAGTAGGTGTTCTGATCGGTGCATTAGCATTCGGTATTTTAAGTGATAAAATTGGAGCAAAAAACACAGCTATTTTCGCGATGTTATTAGGTTTAGTTCCAATCGCAATTCTGCTAACTGTCCCTGACAATTCTACAATGTTCTCATTAGCTATTGGTATTTATGGATTTGTTGTTGCATCACTTGGTACATTAGGACCGCTATTAACTACAGCTATCTTCGGTAACAAAGAATACGGTCAAATTTACGCTTCTGCAGTTATCGGTTTAGCAGTTGCTGGTATCGTTGCATTACCTGGTTACGGATATGTGTTCCAATTAACTGGAAGCTACACTTATGTACTATACGCAATTGCATTCATGCTAGTTATTAATGTAGTGTTAATCATTATGGCATTTATCGGTAAAAAGAAACTAGTACAAGCAGGTCATTGGAAATAATCACTTTGTATCTCCCTTAACACATAAGTGAATTCTTCCCTTTAAATTAATTTTTCTAGATAAATTGTTTACTTCACTATTTCATCAATCTTACTAACGAATTTGAAAATAATAACTCACATTCTAATCAATCCGTTTCAAACACTCTGAAACAAATAGAGAGAATAAATAGACCTTATTGAGCACTTCTAAGTTGACTTGGTTATATAAAACCATTGCAACTTGGAAGTGTTTTTTTACTATTAACTTTAACTTTTCTTTACAGATTTGTAGAAAGGTTTTCAAATCACCTGTTTATACTCTTCTCTCAAAATAGAATACAATTTTAAATCATGATGGGTTCCTTTAACTAATAGCCCTTTTCGAATTATTCCTTCATAAGACATACCGACTTTCTCCATAACCCGAGCTGAACCTACATTCTTAATCAAACATTTCGCTTGAATTCGTACTAAATCCATTTCCTCAAAACCAAATGCAATTACTGCTTTGGCTGCTTCAGTAACAATGCCTCTCCCCCAATAAGCTTGTGAAATTGCATAACCTATTTCAGCTATTTGTTGTTTTGGCTGCCAAGATACGAAATCTATTGTCCCAATTAATATACCTGTCTCTTTATCTTCAATGCCCCAAAGAGCATATTGATCAAACTCGTATTTATTTAATATAAATCGCACAAATTCTTCTGTATCTGCTAAACTTTCATGTTTGTTCCAAGTACAGTTCCGTGCAACTTCCTCATTCGAACAATATGTATGCATATCATTTAAGTCTTCAAATGAAATTTTTCTTAGAATTAGACGTTCTGTTTCTAAAATAGGTAGCTTACTGTAGACATCTTCCATTTTCATCACATCACCTCATTTCAAGTTTTCATACCAATGTAACGCTTTTTGTTCAATTTCACTAGCAAAAGACGATTTCCCTTGTATATATGCCTCCATATTAAATGGATATTGTGATGCATTCGCTTGTTTTATTCGACCATATTTTGTAGCTTCAGCAGGATGGTTTCTTAAATAATCTCGGAAGGCAAGATGTCTTGAAATGCCCTCATTTCCTACTTCATAAAAGTGGAGATGATGTGTGCGATTGTCACCACCTTTTGTAAAATAACGTCGTCCTGGAAGACCATACTCCCCTTTAGCTACATAACCTATTTCTTCTAATCTCTCATTAAATTGATCAACCAGTTCAATATGATAAACTACTGGCATTATATCAATTACAGGTTTCGCAGGAAGGTTTTCAACGGAAGTACTACCAATATGAAAGATATCATGAATCTCATCACGTAGAATATTCCTTATCATCTTTTGTTCTCTGTCGAATAATACAATCCATTCTTGATCAAATTCTACAACTTCAACCTTTCTCATTTTCCACCTCTATTTTGACAACCTTTTAAATTCAATATATTCAGTCTATTATAATCATAACATACTTCTTTAAACTATCTATCAAATTGCGTTATCTTATAAACATCAGTATAAATGAACAAAATCAAAATCCCCAACACAATAAAAATGAGCGTAATTCCATTCTCCGGAATAAACTGCATACCCCAAATAAATAAACTAGCAATCATTCCACCAATTACACTCATCAAGCCTAATATAGATAAATGCGTTCCTCTGGAATCAAATTAGGTACTATAGATTGGAGAGTGGGCTTAAATAGTAGTGTGACACATGACAGGATCATTAATCATTTAAAGACTACAATATTATGTAACTAACTAATGATATTTCAATAAGAATCATCAAAAATTAATAATTGATTCTAAAGATTCGTTTAATCGCACAATACTAGTATTATAATGATTTTAGTTCCACTAAATAATAGATAATTATAATTTTTTATGTCTTTCTATTCAAAAACGAGTTGTCAAAATCATTATATTATTCTGTTAACAAACCTTATCGCTATTCCATCTTAGGTTTTTTTGTATATAATGGAGAGACACCCACTTTTAGGTGTAAATAAAAAGATAAAGGAAGTGAAGGTTTATGATTACTTTACGCATTCACAAGGAAAATTCAGAATACGTGGTGAAACGGAGCAGTAACCAAAATGCCGATCAATATTCTGTGCACTCTGCTGAGTCACTCTATGAAAGTTTGTTTCATTTAGGTCGCAAAATGCATATTAGTAATATCCATTTCAACATTCCACATGATTTTAAATCCAAATTAATTTCTTTTCTATCCGTCGAATTTCCTGCCGAGCTTTACGATTATCATATTAAGATTATTGACTAAACCGTTACCTCATTGATTATATCTTCTAGAAGCGACAGTCAGTAACCATCTAGGTGCGATTTTAAATCGTTCCTGATGGTTCAATTATACATATTGTATCATCTTACCAAAATACCGACATAGGCCTCCTAGCGCCCTGTCAGTATTCTTTCTTATTACTATAGGCTATCATTAATCTTTAAATTGGAGCCCCTTTTCATGAAGCGCTCCTTTTAATACTCCTATAGATTTAGGTCCCATACCATGAAGCGCCTTTAATGTCTTTTCATCAATTGTTGTTAATTGCTCCAATGTCGTGATTCCTACGCTATTAAGTGCTCTTACCGCTGGCTTTGATACACCTTTTGGCCAAATTTGCATGACTTCACCCCTATTTTCATTTTGAGTTGCAAAAAATACAGTTTACCACTCTTTTACTTCGGTTTCATTTGTCTTCAATACCTCAGATCTGATTTTATTAATTAGTTATTACACCAAAAAGATTACAATAAAGATTAAAGAGAAAATAATAAAACTGCTTAGAATAAATATCAATTGTAATCTCGAAAATATTCTCAAAGTACTTCGTTTTTTCATCTCCCCAATTATCTTTGCAACTTTTATATTCATTGGAATAAAGAATACCGTGAATAGCACACTAATAAGTAATAAGACCAGTATAATTGAAATAAAGGGTGGTATATTTAATTCCCAAAGAAAAACCGATACAACAAATACAGGAACACCCATCCACCACTCAAAGCTAAAGAATAATAACACAATGGCAATAATCAGTAACATAATATCTTTTTTTAGAAATTCAACATAAGCTTTACCATATATACTCATAACTGATCCCTTCCTTCAATAGAATTCTGTCAGTTTTTTCGTTTAGTGGACTAGTATTTAGATAACCTTAGTATCATCGAGTACCCCTTTTTCCATGATGTGATATAACAAGTTTATAGAAAATACATAATTTACTTTTATCGGATTGTGATTCAACACTTCACTGAAAACCATCCAGTTTCTTTTGGGAAATCATTTCGAGTTAGCTTTTGCCCAGAAAGCATTTGTCGATAAGAAGTAATTGTACCGTCGTGTGACACTATATAAATTTTTTCTTTATGTAACTTTTTACAATCACCGATAAACTTTTCAGCAAGGTTGGTGAATTGATGTTCTGTAAGAGTATTGATACCATCCGACCAGAGTTCAATTGATGCCTTACTATCTATTTCAAAAGTTGGGTAATCCTGTTCAATAATTTCTAAATCAATTATCTTATCACAAGGCAATGTATTCATGCTTGAGTGAATGGGGAAAATTCTTGGTGCTACTAATGGGCTTACAATCTTACGGCAATTATTATTTTCGCTCCAAATAAATACTGTTTCAAGCGTTCTGCTAATCGGACTAATAATTATTACATCTTCATCTGTTAGCGGAAATTGATTTCTTAACAACAATGCTTGTTCTTTTCCTGTAGAAGTTAATGCTGGGTTTTCTATTTTCAGACTTTTAGGTAGATCCAATGTATGTTCACCTTGGCCATGACGAATAAATACCAACTCCATTTAACTCCTCCTATTCTATTGTTAACACTTTTAATCAATCCATTGATTTTACACTTTAAAAACTTTATTATCCAATTATACCAAAATAATATTAAAGATAATATAAATCATCTTATTCTAGACTATATCTCATTTCTCGCTCTACCTTAGAGTTATTAAAAGTATTTTTAATAATAGAAAAGAATCCATTTTGATATTACAAAATGGATTCTTTTCTATTATATGTATTTATTAAGTCTTAATCACTGTTTTTCTCTAGCCATTTCATAAAGACGTTATTACGGGTTGTCCTACTTTTTTTGCTAAGTGTTTGCTGCCTTATGACTCTTTGATATAGCCATAAACAGAGTAATAGCGATCATAATCGATCAACTCTAGACCGGCTTTGTTATATACTTCATACTTACCATCAACGATTACATAGTCATAGTTTGTTTTGTCTTCACCCACCCCTGTTATGGAAATTGAGCCTTCACTAAAATCTGCTTTTATTGGTTTTCTTAGACCTTTCTGAATACCAAATGCAACATAGTATTCACACTCTATTTCAAATCCTTGTTTTTTATAAAACTTGTTAGCAGCTTCATCATTTCTTGTAAAAAGCTCAATAAATTGTGGTTTATATTTATGTAATCTAGCTAGACCTTCATCATATAGCTTTTGAGCTATTCCTTTATTTTGGTGATCTGGATGAACTGCTATTAACTCTATGAAAGCACCTTTTTCTTTGCGCAAAAATGTAGCTTTATTTGATTCATCATCAATCAAAATATCTAGTATACCTATGACCTCATCATTTTCAATTGCGATTAATTCAATTGCTGTTTGATTTTCAAATTGCGGTTTCTTAGTGACCACATCTTCATACATAGCAGAATGTAAAAATGAAAGGACTCTACATCTCAGCCAACTCTCTTCGTACTTTTCTAAATATGATATAATCTCCATATTTTATATCACCTCTTATTTATTGTACATGGATGCGGGTCTTTTTTCTAGAATGGCATGAATTTAACACATGATTGAAGGATATTTACCTTACCCTCTCCCACATCTTGTTTATTTGATCGATCCTGAATTGGCATAACTTATTGCAATTGAATATTTTAAACTACAAATCACTATCTTCATGATTTAAAACCAAATCAGCTGGCATATATGGCAGTAACTTTTTAGCGGTATTTATTTTCCCATCCACAGTCTGAACAATTATACCAATTTCTGTTATTTTTAGGAATGTCTCTACTTCTTCTGCATTTAATTTGGGATAGTCTATATTATTCATTAAGTCATTTCCAAAGAAATGATTGAACGGGATTTCCTTTTTTTCACGTCCTATAATAATATCGATTTCCATTCCATTTAATGCATTTATATAAATAATTGGCATTATGTCTTCGAATTGCATTTTTGAATTAATCGTTGTTATTAATGTGTTATTAATTCTAATCACTTTCATTTTATTTACAATATCGTCTTCCAAGGGAAATAATTCATCAAAAACAACAGTACATGGATAGTCTATGATTTCAATAAGCACTTTTTTTAAGTTAATTTCTTGATGTTCTATTGAAAAACCTAAAACTATAATTGAAAAGTGCTGATCTTTTCTAAAATTTTCACCATTCCATATATTCGATGCATCCTGAATATGAAATTCATTATTCATTATGTTCTCCACTCCCTAAATAATCGTTATTTAATAATTTTATATCCATTTGGTGCTAAGAACCATGGTTGATGATGTCCTCCATTTGGAAGATGATAGTGCCAATACCCTGATTTTCTCTCTGTTTTAGCTGACTTCTTATTTTTATAAGGAGCAACCCATTTATCAATCGCAATTGAATCTCTTACTGCTTGCCCCAAATAATCTATACCACCTATTTTTCCGAACGTATTCCTCTTAGAATAATTGTATTGTTTTACCCCCTCCACGTCCTATGTCCAATATTACGGTTACTTTTCCCTTTTCTAATGCCCATTGCCTCATGCTAGTGTGCAGAATACCTAATTCTCAACATAATCGAGCCTATGGTTCCTGCAGGTTTTTTGGCTTGTTCTATCAAATGGTCTAGTAAGTTCAATTCTAACCACCATTAGCTCTTCATTTAAGAAAGAATAAATAAAAATGATAACCAAAGTTAAAACCGTTAAAAATTTAACATATTTTACCTGAAAATAAATAAAAAGCAGTGGCATTCCTATTTGAAAACCACTGCTTATATATATTTCTTCATATGTGGAAACTTCATGATAGAGTTAACCTTAGTACTCTACAAACAATGCATCGCTGCCTTCGCTTCTTCCCAAGGGACAGAATACCCCTTCCCTTTGGCACAGAAAATTGAAGTAGACGTATAATCAGGATCTGCATTCTTATCATATCCAATTTCTTCAATCACTTGTTCAGTATTATGGCATTGATCATAGCCAGCAAAATTAAGTGTAAGTGCACCTTTACCATTTGTGAAAGCAGCAAAGCTTGTGCTGTAATTCATAAAAGTGGCAACCGGAACGCGTCCTTTTATGACAACCTTGTCCCCTATGTTTTCAGGTGGATTAAAACGTCCGTGGGCTTGTTGAACATCTGACATTACACGTCCTATATGATCCATATCTACTTTAATCTTAAAATCATAATACGGTTCAAGTAAAATATTTTCCGCTTGCTCCAGACCTTGTCGTAATGCCCTATGCGTGGCTTCTCTGAAATCACCACCAGATGTATGCTCGTTACTTCCACGCCCTGTTAGTAGGGTTATTAACACGTCTGTAACTGCAGAGCCCGTTAGTAAGCCGTGATGGTTTCGTTCAATTACATGTTGATGGATTAAATTTTGATTGCCTACTGATAAATGATCTGCATGACATTTATTCACGAATGTAACTCCTGAACCTCTTTCAGCTGGTTCAATTTGTAGATGGACTTCTGCATAATGTCGCAGCGGCTCGAAATGTCCGTACCCGGTAACTGTTGCCCCAATCGTTTCTTTATACAAAATCTTCGGTTCGCCAAATGAAACTTTATATGAAAAACGCTCGCTTACAATCTGTTCTAGCACTTCAAGCTGAATAACGCCCATTACATGAACATGAATTTCTTGAAAATGCTCGTCCCAAAAGACATGGAGAGATGGATCTTCTGCATCCAAAATCTTAAAGCAACGAAACATTTCCTTTACATTAATATTTGAGTCGAAAATGACTTTCGATTTTAATGTAGGAACGAGTTCAAAAACTGCTTTTTCTCTGAGAACGCCAATACCTTCTCCTATTTCTAGACCACTTAAGCCTGTGACCGCGAAAAGTTCACCAGCTTGAACTTCATTGACTGTGGTGAATTTATTGCCATTGTACAAACGGATTTGAGTGATCTTTTCTGAGGTTTCTCCGTATTTCACTTCATCTCTTACTTGCATTGAACCACTTATGCATTTCATAAACGTCACTCGTTGGTCATTATCATCATGACGTATTTTATAAACCCGAGCAGCAAAATCACTGTCTTTACTATAAGAAGTCACTGTTAATTGATCTAATTTTAAAAAGAATTCCAACACACGCATATCCTTTAATGCAGAACCACTTGCTGAAGGGAAGATTTCGCCAGATTCAATCAGTTTTTTGAATGCTTCAAGCCATTTCACTTTGTCATAACCTGATTCCATATACAATTCCAGTAACTCTTCATCTCGCTCTGCAATAAATTCAATGAGCTCTTCTTGCATTTGTCCATCTTGGAAAGTAGTTGTTATATCACAAACATTTTCTGTTAAATTCGATCGGATTTCATTCAATACTGCTTCCGTATTGACACCATCTCTATCTGTTTTATTTAAAAAGAAAAAAGTAGGGATATTGTGTTTACGTAATAATTGCCACACCGTTTCTGTATGGCCTTCTACACCATCAATTGCACTGATTATTAAAATGGCATAATCCATCACTTGAATAGCGCGCTCCATTTCAGGTGAAAAATCGACATGCCCAGGTGTATCAATAATTGTATAAGTTTGATCGTTGTATGTAATAATGCCTTGCTCAGCAAAAACAGTTATACCACGCTCTCGCTCGACGGCATGATTGTCTAAAAAGGCATCCTTGTGATCGACCCGCCCCCTCTGGCGGATACTATTTGTATGAAAAAGTAACTGCTCGGAAAATGTCGTTTTGCCAGCATCAACATGGGCAAGTATCCCAATTGTTTTATACATATATGTTCCTCATTTCGTGTAGTACAGATGACTATATTATAGCATCGAACGGGGTAGCTTGAACTAGATAAGGTGAGCTGGAATATATCGCTTTTTAAACAATCGGAACTCGGCTTGGAGAAGTTGACATGTCATGTCTCATTTTTATTTTGCCTATGTAAAAATTCAACATTGATTAATTTGAACAACAAAAAGCACTAGAAGTTTTTCTGTACCTTTCACATTGCATACTATTGAACATTTAATGCAATTACATACGAAACTCTACCTGCTTTCCAAGTAGCCAAGATTTCATATATCGTTTTACCTTTTTCTTCTACATCGTCAAAATCTTTATAAGAGGCGATCACGTTATTTTCGTTGTCCCAAACTCGTATTTCGTATTCAATTGGTTCTTTTTCAAAATTAAGTTTTATAGGCTGATTCAGATTAACACCAATAGCATCTTCAACATTAAGTATTTCTGATGGTGGCAAAGAATCTGCTTCTATACCCATTGTTTGTCCTGTTTTAGGGTCTAAATAACTCCAACTATAACCCCCACGGTTTGTATTAATAATTTCTTCACCTACAGTAATTGTTAATACTGGTGGCTTCTCATTAGAAGTGACTAAATTAGCTCCTTGAGATTTTTCATCACCATTTGAAATCTCATTTTGTTCGTTAATACTTGCTTTTGAATTACTACATGCTACTAATCCACTTACTAGAAATAATGTTATACCTATCAGTGAAATTTTTTTCAAAATCACACCCCCTTAAATAGACAAACGCTTTTATCGTAATTTGGTTTCTAATTTAATCCCCCCATAAGAACTCATTTAAATATTTCGTCCACTCTTTCTAAACATTATTTGTATCCCCTAATCCTTATTACAATATTTACATTTGAAACGGTTTTTCTTAGAGATTTAATTGATGCTAGTGTATGATATATACGGAAATAGATTGAACCATTTTATTTACTTCTGAAAGGTGTAGATTTTCCAATGACATATTTAATAGAGCAACAGAATATGAAAGAACTTCGAGTAGAGCTAACTCGTTTTATGCTAGCCTATAAATTTGCATTAGATGAAATCGGGACTAAGGTTCGTATTTTAAGAGAAGAATTCAGATTAATACATGAATATAATCCAATTGAACATGTCAATACACGTATTAAAACTCCAGAAAGTATTATGAAAAAAATGCAGAAAAAGAATATCCCTGCAACATTGGATGATATTCGTGAAAACATGAGAGATATTGCGGGTATTCGAATAACATGCTCTTTTGTTTCTGATATTTACATCATTAATGAAATGATCCAGGCTCAATCTGACGTCGAAGTCATCGAAGTAAAGGATTATATTAAACATCCAAAGCCTAATGGCTATCAAAGTCTTCATGTTATTTTGAAAATCCCTGTCTTTATGTCAGATCGTGAAGAGCATGTGTACGTAGAAATGCAAATCCGTACGATTGCAATGGATTTCTGGGCAAGTTTGGAACACAAAATCTATTATAAATACAATAAACAAGTTCCAGAACGACTAACAAATGAGTTAAGAGAAGCCGCTTTTACTGCAGCTGAACTAGACCATAAAATGGAACGACTAAATAAAGAGATCAATATCTTAAAAGAAATCGAGCATGATGATCAAGATAATCTATCATTAGAGGATACAGGATCAACGAAAACGATGATTCAGATGATGAAAAGGATTGCTTTGGATAAGCTGAAATAAAAATAAAACAAAAAAGGTGCTGCCCCTAAAAGTCAGTTTTCACTGGCTTTGGGTCAGCACTATAAAAGATAAATCATTATTAGATCACTTGATGTTTTTTTGTGTTACTGAAAAAGGTTATGCAAATAGTGAATATAGCAAACATCACAATTGGACTTCCTAACAATAAATAAGCAAATCCTTCAAATCCTCTTACTATTGCATATCCATATGCAATGAGTACTACACCTAAAGCCAATGGTGCCAACGTGTAAATGTTAATTGTTGTTCTAGAGCACCCTTTTTTCCTCAACAACGATGCTATAACCGTCAGAACTACACCAACGATAATGCCAAATAATAAAGGTAAAAACATCATATACAGTTCCCCCTTCTTGTTATGAAAATACCATGAATTGGAATGTATTTCAACATTTACATTTCATCTCTTATTTAGGGACAGAAAAAATTTGAAGTTCACGCTAGAAATTTGAATAAAGATTGATTAATAATACCCAACAAGCCAGCAATTTACGATAAATAAAAAGAGTCCATTTTGATTTATCAAAATGGACTCTTTTATTGTTGTATTAAGGTTGATCTTTATAAAAAAATTGATCATTTTCTGCCTTTGTTGTTAAACAATCGTGCCCTTTAATGGATTAAACAAATATTAACCATATTTTTTTATATGGTGCAATATAACTCTTTAGCTAAACCTTCAGATAATCTCCATCCAGAAGCAAACTTTTTTACAAGAGAATTGTCAAAATAAGAAGCCATTAATAAAGGGCTTCCTTTGCCTGTAGATTTGTAATTCAAACAGGTAGATATCTATCTAATACCAATTCTACAAATTATATCTCTTTTCAAACAACCTTTTACTAAGCTTTAGAAATATCAATAAACCCTTCACCGAACACATCACGAACATCATGTATAGCGATGAAAGCATTCGGATCAGTGGATTGAACAATCCGTTTCAACTTGATTACTTCTTGCTTACTAATAACAATATAAAGAATTTCCTTTGGGGTTTTTGTGTAATAACCATGACCTGAGTATACGGTTACCCCTCTGTCCATTGATGTAGTCACCTGTTTGGCAATTTCATTCGGTTTATCAGAAATAATCGTAATGGCCTTCTTCGAATTCAATCCTTCGATTACAAATTCCATTACTTTCGTTCCTACATATAGCATAATAATTGTCAACATCAGCTTTTCGGCACCAATGATAAAATAAGATGAAAAAGCAACTATTAAATCAAAAAACAATAGACCATAGCTGATGCTCCATCCTAAATACTTTTGTGTTATCCTTGCTAAGATAGTAGTACCTGCTGTTGTTCCGCCAACCCGAATAATTAGGCCAATCCCGCACCCTACAAATATTCCTCCAAAAATGGCATTTACCATCAATTCATTAGAATCAATATTCCAGCCTTCTGTCAGATGAAGAAAAAGCGAGTTAGAAACTACAGCAATAATCGTATAAATCGTTGTTATTTTATTCAAAAATTTATAACCGACTATTAACAAAAATGCATTCAGAATTAAGTTGACTAAACCTGGTGACCACTCAAATAAATAATAGGTAATAATCGTGATACCAGTTACTCCTCCCTCACCAAGCTCGTTCGGAATAACAAATAAATTAACACCTAACGCAAAAATAAATGCACCAATAATGATAAAAATAATGTCTGTGGTTCTTTTTTTCATATACTACCTCACTGCTTATAAAAATATTTACTACGAACAAACTCTCACCATTATATCGTGGAACAGATAAATCGAACAGTAGTCTTTTATTTATTTTAATAAAGTATTTTAGTAAACTTTATTGCAAATTACAAAATTTGTTATTATTTATCGATCTTTATTTTAAATTACCAAACTTTATTCTAAATCTACACAAGAGAAGACGGAGTATCTTTTATATGCAGTTCAGCACCTTTATTACTGAAATCATGATGCTTACTATACAACTTAATAATGTTGCTTAATGCTTCTTTGTATAGGAAGCAATATTGCCAGCAACTATGTAAGGTTCAATACCTTTCCTAACCTCTTCAAACTTACAAATATTTTCTTACATACAGTACCCCAACCAACATACGAGTTAGATCGACTATACCTCGGTTTTTATTTTAAGTATGCTCAATTATGAAAGTTTTAATCGCTTTCAGCAAACTCTTCCCCTACCGGTTTTCATACACTTTTATATCCAGAACAAATTGAATGTGTACCAGAATAAAGTTAGAGAGAGAGGTAAATAAGGTGGATAGAGAATCCAATTGAGTGAAAAAAGAGCCTGAAAAAATATTCCCAGCATCTAAGAGATTTTATAAGATTATACCTTTTCTTAAACTAAACTGCTTTTTTAATTGAATAAAAAAAAGAGCTGTTAAAACAGCTCAAAATTCCCTAATAATGCCCTATTATATGAAATCGGCTTGAATAATCGATTTCATAGTGCTTCTTATTTAGCCTAATTTATGTTCATTAATGAGTGAAATGCTATCATTTTCATGTTCATGGAGTTCAAAGACAATCAGTTCATTTTCACGTTTTTTCAACAGTGGGCCAGGTAAGTATAAGGTCTCCTGCGGACCAACCTCCCAATATCTCCCAAGATTAAATCCATTAATGAATACAACCCCTTTTTTCCAGCCAGGCAACTCAACAAATGTATCTCCAATCTCCTCAACATCAAATTTTCCACGATAGAAGGTAGGGAGACCTTTATGCTTAACTGCGTCTTTCTTAAAAACAAGTTGTTCAATATTATCGAGAGGTAATGTATAAATTTCCCAATCTAATAGGAACTGGTAATGGAATCGAACACCACGGGTAATCCCCTTCATATCATATAACTCAGGTCCATAATTCACTCTCCCCATATTTTCAACGAGAATTTCCAAAGTGGCCCCTTCTTTAGGAATCTCAATATCAAGCGAATTGTTGTCCCACTGATCAATTAAACCGATATATTGTCTATTAACGAATACAAGTGCTCTATCTTTCACATCCTTAATGGTTAATGGAGCTTTTTCATGTGGTCCATTAATAAAAGTCTGATACAATGTAAATCCGTAATTCTGACCCAATTCTTCCATTGTTTCTGGATTTGCACGGTGAATTGGCTGAGAAATATTTTCTAGCGCATCGAATAGACTAATAGATTCTTCCATTTTTACGGAACCATAACTCATTTTCGGTATCGGTGCCGGCAATACAAGTTCACCAATGTCTTGAAGTTTAGCAAGCGCCTCTCTGACAGCATAAAATTTAGGAGTAATATCTCCTGCCTCACTGATTGGACAGTCGTAGTCATAGCTGGTAACCGTAGGTAAATGCTTGCCGTCATAATTAGCACCGTTATAGAAACCAAAGTTCGTTCCACCATGGAACATGTAAAAATTAACTGAATTTCCTTGTTCAATCATTTCGAAAAAGGTTTTGGCTGTCTCATGAGGATCCCGTGTATGATGCTCCTCACCCCAATGGTCAAACCATCCGTTCCAATATTCCATAACAATATTAGGTGTATCCGGGAAATGTTCCTGCAATTTTCCAAAAGACTCTTCTGGCCTCGAACCAAAGTTTACGGTTGCCAAAACATTTTCGACAGTTCCACCTTTTAGCATTAAATCTGATGGACCATCTGATGTGAACAATAACACATCAATGCCACGCGAAATCATACCGTCTCGCAAATGCTTTAAATATGCCTTGTCATTACCAAAACTTCCATACTCATTTTCTACTTGCATGGCAATTATAGGGCCGCCATTTGTAGACAATAGCGGACGCATTTTTTCTAACAGTACATCATAATAACGATCCACTTTTTCTAAAAATGGCTCATAGTATGAACGCACGCGCATATTTCGATCAGCAAGTAGCCAAGCTGGCAAACCGCCAAACTCCCACTCCGCACAAATATAAGGACTTGGGCGGACGATAACATATAAGCCCACTTTTTCAGCAATCCGAATGAATTTTTCAATATCTGCAATTCCTGAAAAGTTAAATTCCCCTTCCTTCGGCTCATGCAGATTCCATGCCACATATGTCTCTACACAATTAAAGCCACATGCTTTCAGCTTTAGCAATCGATCCTCCCAGTATTCTGGGACGATTCTAAAGTAATGTATCGCTCCAGAAATAAGCTGAAATGGCTCTCCATCCAAATATAAATGCTTTCCTTTTACCGTTAAATTAGACAAATGACTTCTCTCCCTTTTAGTTTGTGTGTATGTACAAGAATAGACCATTTACTTAAGTCTCTAATTCATTACTTGACCTTGCTCCTCCAACTTTGGCTATTTTATGCTGAGAATTTTCATTTTTTAAGCGATCAGATAAATCTACACCTAATGTTATTCTTATCTCTCTGTCTATTTCATTATTAAAATAATCTGGTTCTCTAAAGCCATTTTTACAGATATCTCTATCCAATAAGAAACTGATAGCAAACAGTAAATTTATTTTACTTACATCGTTCATACCAAATACAACATTTTGATTTCTTAAATCAAAATGTTCCAAAGTTACAAAAATTCTATACAGTTAGACTTTTAATCTTCATTAGTATCCCCTCTATTTAATATCTTTTTATCTATTTGAAAAATTTCACATTACTATTATAACATTCAGAAAAATCAAAAAGAAGTAATAACTTCAAAGATCACTTTGAGGTTATTACTTCTTTTAATTTAATCGGTATAAAATCTAGCTTGTATCATGTGAGGTTATCCATTTATTAATCATAAAACCCTAAAATCTTTCATACTTTCTCCAAGAATATAGTGTGAAAACCACATTAAATTCTGCTTCATAATAGCCACATTAATTCCTGGCTGATCAGAACTATATGCCATTCCTTTAAAGATTATTAATTCTGTATCAACTTCCATATCTCTTAATCCTTGATATAGCTCGTATGCATTTAGAATTGGAATTCTTGCATCCTTTTCGCCATGTTGGATTAAGGTGGGAGTACAGGCTGATTTAATATACGTCATTGGTGATGTTTTCGTATATATATCTGGATCATTCCATGGAGTGTTTCCTAAATACATCCTAATAAAGTAAGGGATATCTGTATTTACATAATGGGTACTCCAGTTAGTAATTCCACCGCCAACTGAAATAGCTTTAAATCTATTACTAAATGTAGAACAGAAAGCTGATATATATCCCCCATTGCTCCATCCCATAACCCCTACTCTATCCTTATCTACAATCCCTTGATTAACTAATTTATCCACTCCAGATATAACATCATCGTAGTCAGCAATTCCCTGTTTTCTATAGTTTGCTTTTAAGAATTCATTACCATAACCAGAACTTCCTCTGTAGTTTGGCTCTAAAACTATAAAACCTTTTTCGATAAACTGTTCAATGGGATATTTCTCATTAAAGCAGTCTGAAAATATTGGAAAGGATGCCCAATTTGGACCACCGTGGATTACTACTAATAAGGGATATTTTTTATTTGAGTCAAACTCTACTGGGGTTGATAAAACTCCCTCTATTTCAAGTCCATCACTACTTTGCCATGAGATTTTTTCTCTGTTACTTTTATGCTTTCCTTTGAAAAAACTATTTTCATTCGTTATTTTTTTATTGTCTAAATAGATTTCAAAGGTTTCATTTGTTATCGCCTTATTATTGGATAGATGATTTCCATCCCTTGTTATAGAAGCCTCCATTACAAAGCCATCTACTTTTTCACTTAACATTTCCACAGTGCCATTCTTAGTTAACAACCCAATTAGGTAATTAGTTTTATGCTGCCATCTAATTAATATTCCTTTAGCTGTCCACCGTAATGGAATAACCGTGCTATCAAAATCTGTTAAAGGTTGAATTAGCTCTCCATTATTAATATCATATATCTCTAATGTACTGTCTTGTATATGGTTCTTATAGTAATCCTTCTCCATTATGCTTGCTAAGTAACATATTTTGCTGCCTTCAGGAGAAAAGCAAACACTCCCTCCCAACAACTTATCTATATTCAGCTTTTGTAGCTCTGCGGCTTTAATATCTAGTATGTATAGATCTCCATTCATATAATCTCCCATGTTTGGGCTTGGTGTAGCCATAAATACAACCTTTTTCCCATCATTTGAAATATCAAATTCATGGATATGAAAATCCTTACCATCGGTTAGTTGATAAACAACGCTATTTTCGTGTTCATCTTTATCATTTTGTATCACTTTTTCTATTTCAATGTAATATAAACAATTATTCTGGTATTCCTTACCTATATGATGGAAATCACCATATAGTTCCTTACGTTTCTTTATCTCCTCAGATTCTATTGACTGTGCAACATAATAAAAACCCTTGCCAGTTGGCTCCCATTTGAATTTACTGACCCCTTCTTTCTCATCAGTAATTTGAACTCCACTATAACCATCTATGGACTTAACAAAGATCTGATTTTTCTTATTATCCCCGTCACCAACTGGGCTAAGGTATGCGATATCTCTAGAATCTGGAGACCATAATGGGTTTGTACTATCTATATCCCTAGTTGTTAATGGGGAACACTGCCCCTTTTCTTTTTCATATATCCATACATGATTCCTATACTTATTGTCTTTCCAGTTAGCTGTCTTCTTGACAAACGCTACGTTTTTGCCATCATCACTTATGTTTGTACCTGATAAGTTTGGTAATGAAATAATCTCTTCTATACTTAGATATGTTTTTTCATGCATTTTCATTAATAAACCCCCTCCTAACTATAATCATCGGTTTTTATTTTCCAGTTCAAATTCATATAACCTAATTCAATTTGAAAAAAAATCTAGAATATTTAACCCGAATATAATAGTTATAGCTTCAAAAATATCATCCCTAACATCCTAATTAGTTAAATAGGTCATTAGTAGTTCCTCTTTTTCTCTGTGCGAACTATAATTCACATCTTTTTCTACTAAATTGCCTTTGGATAAATCCGGCTTTCGTTCATATCAATTTATTCTAGCAATCGAGATAATACTCCTTCTTCAACTAAACTGCCCCATTAGTTAAAGTATATTTCTTTACCATCTTTATAGTGATATTAACATAAATATCCAACAAAAAAATCATCTCCCCTCTAAAATCTAAAGAGGTACGATGATTTTAATCAAACTTTATTACTAATAAGCTATCTTTTTTATAAGGCTACAACAAATTCCAAAGAAGTAAAACGGTACAACTTTATTTCAAATCTACAGAAGATTCTATTGCCATTGTTTTATTCCGCCTTTGTATAAATCATTAGAATATTTATATAAATTAGTTGTTTACAAATAAACGATACAACCGTTTTTCTCTATTTTTTCTAACCATTTTGGTATTTCCAAGTCATGATTCCACCTTAAATCTAAACGTTCTAACCCTTTCATGTCCATCAAAGATTCCGGCAGATCTGTGAGATGATTACTTCTTAGATCTAATTCCAATAAATTTTCTAGATTTCCAATTTCATCGGGTAATGCAGTCAATTGATTATGTCTCAAATTCAAGCGTCTTAACTTATTACAATATTTAAGTGATTTTGGTACTTGTTTTAATTGATTTTCTTCCATATCTAGTACTCTTAATAACTTCAAGCTTTCAAATAATTCTGGGAGAGTACTGAGTAGATTATTTCTCAAATGAAGCTCTCTAATATTTGTTAACATTCCAAAGCTTTCAGGAATGTTTTGAAGTTTGTTATTCATTATGCGTAACTCTACTAGATTGGTTAATTCACCAATTTCTGATGGTAATTCAATGAAATGATTATCACTTAAATTTAAATATTTTAGCTTTTTAAGGTGCTTAATCTCTGGTGGGATCGTTTCAAATTTATTGTTGTGAAGATATAAATAATCCTCTAAATTCGTAAGGTATTCTATTTCAGAAGGAATTTTTTCAATCTGATTGTGCCCTAAGTCCATCATTGTAAGTTCGTTTAATTTTTTTATATTAGGTGAAATTTCTTTAAGCTTATTTGCAGAAATATTTAACACCTTTAAATTATTCATATTATAGATTCCTTCTGGAATTTCGCTAAAACTATTGTCAAATAGATTAATAGCTGCAATTTCTTGCAATGGTAGTTCTATGTTCGGCAAAGCATTTAGCTCTGCATGGGGTAAGTTAATTTTCATGTAATCTCCTCTTGTTTTAGTTACCCTTATTCAACTTCTAAACACATTAATAGTTTATTTACATTATTTCACAAACCTAAATGAATTCAAGAAAAAAAATCTGTTCAGTCATCACCATAATGTGACTAGGTTTGCCGCAAAAGGATAAAAGCCATATTTACAGCTTTTTTAATATAAAGCTTCTTTTACCGTATGTAAATTTTTTCAGCATGTGAATCCTAATAAACTTTACTTCCAATTTTCTTCTGTACTGCTTGCTCAACAATTCTAAAGGAGTTGCTGATACCACTTTATCTTTAGCAGTTTCGACAATAAGCTTTACTTTTACTCTTTGTTCACCCTCTACTTCCTTAGTGATTTCTTCCTTTACTTGAATTTCTGTTGTCTCACTTACACTAAAACATGCTAACACAATAGTTCCAAGTAACATCCCTGGAAAAGGTATTTCTTCATCATCACTCACCTCGGATGTAAAATTAGAAAATATTAACTGATAGTATTATATAATATTTTGGAATATTTTAGAAAATAACTAATCAACGTTTTTAGTTTGAACTTCAAAAGTTTTCAAAATACATTTTTCCCTGCTTTAAACTCAAAAAATCTTCTTCGCCCATTTTTCCTATTGACACATTGTTAACAATATAATTATACTAAGTTTTAAATAAAGAATATTCAGAATATTATATACCAACTGGTACGGACGTCATGATGAATAGTTCTTTAATTATAAAATAAGAAAGGAGGATTTACATGACTAAAAAGCAATTTTTCAATGTTCTTGTAGGTTTAGTTATTCCTTTTATAGGTATTATTGGTGGCGTTATCTTATTTCGTCATTCTGAATTTTTTGTTCTTGGCTTCCCAATTTTGTATTTTTGGATGTTCTTATGGTTTATACTCACGTCAATTTGCATTTCTTTCTCATGGTATTTCTTTGACCGCAAAGAGTTTGGATAATTACTAGATAAGGTGGGGTGGAATATGGGGTTAGCAATATTTATTAGCGTACTTATTTTTTCATTAATTTTAGCAGTTTTATCAAAAGGAAAAGCAAAAAAAGGAGACGTTGCTGATTATTTAGTTGGCGGTAGATCATTTAATGGATTTATTCTATTTTTCTTAGCTATTGGTGAAGTATATAGCATCGGGACTATTATTGGTTTTCCTGGAGGTATTTATGCTAAAGGAACAGGTTATGGTCTGTGGTTCCTCGGATATATTCTATTAGCCTATCCAATCGGTTACTTTTTATCGCCGCTCATCTGGCGTGCAGGTAAAAATTATAATGCTATGACCGCACCTGATTTATTTAAAAGTCACTTTTCAAGCCGTGCTCTCGAACTTATTGTTGCAGGTGCATACTTGATCTTTTTAATACCTTGGGGACAACTTCAATTCGAGGGGCTAATTGTTGCTTTGAATGCACTTGGATTTAATCTACCCCCTAGTGTTGCGGTGTTTATAGCTGGATCGATTGCTTATATTTACATAGCAATCTCTGGTGTTAAGGCACCTGCAGTTATTTCTATTTTAAAAGATATTTTACTGTTTGCTGCAATTATTATTGTTGGCTGGGCTGCATTTTCAAAATTGGGTGGTGTAAATGAATTATTTACAGCCGCAAAATCACACGGTGCATCTATTTCATTTGGATCATCAGGTGAAGTAACGTTTTCGGTTACAACCATTATTTTCCAGGCACTAGCTTTTTACTGTTTACCGTTTATTGTGAACGTTGTATTTACGAGTAAATCAGAAGGAACTATTAAACGCGCACAAAGGTTCATGCCACTTTATATGTTAATGTATCCATTTTTAATAGCTTCTTCTTATTTTGCTTTAGTTGCATTACCTAATATTAAAAATCCAAATCATGCTTTTATTGCTACTGCTATTGATCTACTGCCTTCTTGGGTAGTTGGACTTGTAGCTGCAGGAGCTGCTCTTTCTGGTCTATTAGTATTGGCAGTAACATCTTTGGTGGTAGGGGGTATTTTCACTCGAAACATTGTAAAGGACATCCCTGAAAATGCACAGCGTAAGTGGTCACAAATCGTCGTTATCGTCTATTTGTTAATTTCTATGGTATTAACCGTTTCATTGCCAAGCTTAATGCTAAATCTTATCAACACTGCTTATTTTGGATTCGGACAAATTTTACCTGGGATACTAGCTATATTATTCTCAAAACGTGCTACAGCTACAGGAGTTGGATCAGGGATTCTTACTGGGATCGCAGTAGCTCTATTCCTTCATTTTTCAGAGATTAGTATATTCTCCATTAATAATGGACTGATTGCATTATTCTTTAATTTCACTGTTACCATTATCGTAAGCCTAGCAACATCCAAAAACGTGCAACTTCTAACTCCGATGGCTACAATACGTACTCAAAAATAGAATGTTAATCATGATTTTAGGATGTGGTGTTTTGTGGAGTATTCAATCGTTTTTGAATCAATTCTATTAATTGGCTTTATGATTTTCATAGGAGTAATTCTAGCTTATATTACTCCTCTCAATGATAATACGAAGCAAACATATACGAATATTATAGTTAATGTAGCTATGCCTTGTATTATATTAACAAGTATTTTTAAAGTAGATATTAATCATAATATTCTTCGAAATATTATGTTAGTTTTCGCGCTCTCTCTCCTAATCAATCTTTTTGGCATTGGACTTGGCTGGATATTAGCAACTATTTTTTACCCTGATAAAACATTTCAGAGAGAGATTGCTTTATTATCCGGATTAGGCAATACAGGTTTTATTGGCATTCCTTTATGCGCAACATTACTAGGTCCAGAAGGCGCTTTATATGCAGCTATTTTTGACGCTGGTGTAGATTTAGTAATTTGGACAGTTGGAGTTATGATATTAAAAAAATCAACTTCCTTTTCACTTAGTTCTCTAAAGACAATGATTAACATTCCAACAATTGCGATTGTCCTCGGTTTAATATTTGCCTTTATTAATTATCGCCCACCGGAGATTTTTGTTAATTTAACAAGTCAACTGGCTGCACTTGCTTCACCTTTAGCAATGTTCTATATCGGACTATTAATCATGTCCATAAGCAAAACGCAATTTTATAGTGTGAAAAGTAAAATCGTTATTCCTACAGTTATTAAATTAGTGGGGTTACCATTTGTTGTATTTATACTTATTGTATTGTTAAACCTTGATGGCATGATTTCGAAAGCTTTGTTGATTCAAGCCATGATGCCTGTATTAACACTTGCATCCATATTGTTTACTAAATACGATGCTGATGATAAGTTTGGTGCAATTACAACGGTTATTTCTACGGTCATTTCTTTAATTTCTATACCTTTAATACTTTTCTTATTTACTAAATTTAATTACTTTTAGGGGGATGAATATATGGTAATGGTAGATATGCTTATTAAAAATGCTACAATCTTAACTTTAGATGAAGAAGGAAAGCGTGCAGATTTTCTAACTTCATATAAGGGGAAAATTACTGGAGTTTGGGACAAAGATGAATTTAAAAATGCTCAAAGTAGTTTATCACTTGAACACAACTATAAAGAGTATGATTTAAAAGGGAAAACACTAATTCCTGGATTTGTAGATACACATAATCACATATTAATGTACGCTATAAATAAAGTACAAGTCGATTGTTCACCTAATAAAAACAAAAATATCGCTGATATATTATCTAACCTAAAGAAATTTCATGATGTTAACCAAAATGAACAATGGATTTTAGGTTATGGCTATGATGATACAATGTTAAAGGAAAATCGCCATCCAACAAGAGAAGATTTAGATAAAGTAAGTAAGGAACGACCTATTTTTATCAAACATATATCTGGTCATTTAGCCGTAGCTAATTCTGCTGCTCTTGAAATTGCAAAGTTAAACGCTACTATCAAAGATCCTGAAGGTGGCCATTTTGGACGAGATGATCAAAATAACTTAAACGGTGTTCTATATGAACCAGCTGTTATGGATTTAGTTTTTAAACATGTTCCTATTCCATCTAAAAAAGATTTAATTGAATTATTACGAAAAGCATCCCAAGACTATGTTGCTCAAGGTATTACAACAAATACTGATGCTGGTATCGGTTTCCTAATAGGTCCTGAGGAATACGACGCTCATATCGATGCAATAAAAGAAAAAGCAAACCCAATGCGAATGCGTTTTATGATTATGGGTGATTTGTTATTAGAGGAAGGTGTTTTCGAAAGTTATAATGCAGCGAAACTCAACGAAAAAATAGTAAAAGATTCTAATGGAATGGCAAAGCTTGATAGCGCGAAACTATTCCAAGATGGCTCGATTCAAGGTCTAACCGGTGCATTACGCACCCCTTATCATTGTGATGAGGAGTTATATGGGGATTTAATATTCAGTCAAAAAACCTTAGAAGATATGGCATTAAATTTTCATGGCAGAGGATTTAGAATTGCGACTCACGGTAATGGAGATCGTGCGATAGGCTCAATAATTGAAGCTTACAAAAAGGCAATTGACACCTCGCCTCGTCAAGATCATCGTCATCGCATTGAACATGTACAAACAGCTACTAAAGAAGATTTACTTACTATGAAAGAATACGAAATCGCGGCCTCGTTCTTCATTAATCATGTTTATTATTGGGGAGACCGACATAAAAACATTTTTTTAGGGCCTAAAAGAGCTGAAAGAATTAATCCTGTAAAAGAAGCTGATGATTTAGGATTATTATATACTTTACATTCAGATTGTCCTATTACACCTATATCCCCACTATTCTCTGTATGGGCTGCTGTAAATCGACTTACAAGAGACGGTATTGTTCTTGGTGCAGATCAACGAATTGATGTGGAAACTGCTTTAAAATCAATGACAAGTTTTGGTGCAAAGCTTAATTTTGAAGAAGAAGAATTAGGCAGTTTAGAAGTAGGGAAATTTGCAGACTTCGTAGTATTAGATCAAGACCCAACAGCTATAAATCCTATTAATATTAAAGATATTCAGATTTTAAGTACCATTATTAATGGCGAAGTTGTTTATGAAAAAGCAGAAGTTGAGTTTGCACTTAAATAGTTCCTTTAAAATAAAAAGCACTATGCAATAATGATTGCGTAGTGTTTTTATTGTTCTTTCATTTTTTTATTCGCTGAGATCTAAAGTGGAATGAGTACATATTAGGATTATAATTTGCAATACAATATTCTATTAAATCTCCCTCTATATCATAAACAAATCGTTCTAGATGGAGAGTATTATTCCCCTCTGCTATTTCTAGAAGTGTTGCATCCTCTTTTGACAGTACTTGACTAGAAATAACTTCTTCAGAATCATTTAACTGAATATGTAATTCATCTTCTAATAAATCATACAATGTACCTTCATTTATATTTAGTTGAGATAATTTAATACCTAATTCTAAAGGATAATACTGTGTTTCAATTGCCATAGGGACATTGTCTGCAAATCTTAAGCGCTTAATTAAGTATGCTTCTTCAAGCTTTATCGCGTCTTGCAATTCTTCAGGAACTTTAATAATGCCATGTTCTATTAACTTTGTACCAGGTTGCATGCCCATGTCTTTAATAATGTCAGTTGTACTAATTAGGTTCCCCATCCAATAATGGATTGGCTTTTTAGAGATGAATGTACCTTTTCCATGTCTCTTTTCAACAACACCATCTACAACCAATTGAGATATTGCTTCCCTTACAGTACTTCTACTGACATTATATTCTTCCATTAATTCACGTTCACTAGGGATTTTTTCTTTAAAGCTCCCTTGCGTTATTTTCTTTTCGATAATTTTTCTTAACTGTACATGTAGTGGAATCGGGTTATCTGGATTAATCAATGCTTTGGACTCCTTTCTTATTTTACAGAGTTCAATATCCATTTCTTTTATATCTAAATAAATAAACTATTACACCAAATAATACCACATAAATTCCTTATATAAGTCATCTTCTAATATTCAAATATAACTATTTACTTAGTTTGTTTTTATCTCATTAGAATCTCTAAACAAATGATAAAAATAAAAAATCCCCTAAGAAATATATATTTTTTAATCGCTCATATATTTCGCAGCTACATCTAACGTATGGAGTATTGTGCTTAAGTCTTTGAGACCTAGCTGTTTCATCTCTCGTAGATGCGAGTATATTCACTTTATAAATTGTAAAGGATATTAGTAAAAACGAATAATTTATTGGATTAATACTAACTTATTTAACTCATCCAAATATAAGTGGATTTTTGCAAAATCAAACATTTCAGCGAGAAGATGCAGTTTTCATAATTTATTATCCCCACGGTTAATAAACTAGTCCATTTAATAATCTTTCTATTTATACACATACTTTTACAAAAGCTTACTTAATTACATTTAGGAGGATGATTGTTTGATTTTGGTTGATTTACTCATAAAGAACGCAACAGTCTTAACTTTAGATGAACATGGAAAACGAGCAGATTTTCTTTCTTCATATAAGGGTAAAATTACAGGAGTTTGGAACAAAGAAGAGTTTGAAAATGCTCAAAATAGTTTATCGTTTGAACAAAACTTTAAGGAGTATAATTTAAAAGGGAAAACACTAATTCCTGGATTTGTTGATACACATAATCACATATTAGCGTACGCTACGAATAAAGTACAAGTCGATTGTTCACCTAATAAAAACAAAAATATCTCAGATGTACTATCTAATCTAAAGGCATATTATGAGGAAATTCCTGATGAACGCTGGATTTTGGGGTATGGCTATGATGATACGATGTTAGAGGAAAATCGCCATCCTACAAGGGATGATTTAGATAAAGTAAGTATGGAAAGGCCTATTCTCATCAAACATATTTCCAATCATTTAGCAGTCGCCAATTCGGCTGCTCTTGAAATTGCAAAGTTAAATGCTACTACCAAAGATCCTGAAGGTGGCTATTTTGGTAGAGACGAACAAAATAACTTAAACGGTGTACTATATGAACCCGCTGCAATCGATTTAGTATCTCAACATATACCTGTACCAGATATAAAAGATTTGAGTGAACTGTTACGAAAGGCATCTGAAGATTATGTAGCTCAAGGAATTACAACGAATACGGATGCTGCTCTCACCTTCTCAAGAGAATATCCTGATTATGATGCTCATATTGATGCAATAAAAGAAAAAGCAAATCCAATGCGAATGCGTTTTATGGTCATGGGTGAGTTGCTATTAGATGGTGGTATTTTCGCAAATTTCAATGCTTCTGAGCTCAACGATAAGATTTTAAATGATTCGAATGGAATGGCAAAACTTGATAGTGCGAAGCTATTCCAAGACGGTTCCATTCAAGGTCTAACAAGCGCACTACGTAAACCATATTATTGTGATAAGGATTTAGTTGGGGAGTTAATTTCCAATCAAAAAGATTTGAATAATATGGTATTAAATCTTCATAACCGAGGATTTAGAATTGCAATACATGGTAATGGAGATCGTGCAATAGGCTCCATAATCGAAGCATTTAAAAATGCAATTGATACCTCACCTCGTCAAGACCATCGTCACCGTATTGAACATGTTCAAACAGCAACTAAAGAAGATTTAATTACTATGAGAGAATATGATATAGCTGCCTCTTTCTTCATTAATCATGTTTACTATTGGGGGGATCGACATAAAAATATTTTCTTAGGTCCTGAGAGAGCTAATCGCATTAATCCATTAAAAGAAGCTGATGATTTGGGGATTTTATATACTTTACATTCAGATTGCCCTATCACGCCTATATCACCACTATTTTCTATATGGGCCGCTGTAAATCGACTTACAAGTGATGGTGTAGTACTTGGTCCAGATCAAAGGATTGATGTAGAAACCGCATTAAAAGCAATGACAAGATTTGGAGCTAAACTCAATTTTGAAGAAGATAAAACAGGAACTATTGAAGTCGATAAATATGCAGATTTTGTTATTTTAGATCAAGACCCAACATCAGTCGAACCAATTCTTATTAAAGATATTCAAATTTTAAGCACAATTATTAATGGCGAAGTTGTATATGAAAACAAAGAAGCTGAATTTGAACTTGAATAGTTTGTTTTAAAAATAAGCACTATGCAATTGAAATTGCGTAGTGCTGTTTAATGCTCTTTTTTGTTTATAGCGTCAAATTTTACTGGAATTTGTTATATCAATAGAATCACTTCGTAGGTACATCTAATGTTGGATGAGTTGTACTCAAATCGTTGTAATGCCACCATTCTGAATTGATTGTTTTAAAGCCCGATTGAGTCATAATCTTTGTTAAATAGTCCATGTTTTTTTGCGCTGTTCTAGAGTTCCCTTTATAGGAACGTCCTGCATTAGTAGAAAATGAGTCGAATTTGGTTGGCATTTTTAGTTCTTTACCCTTTGAATCTACCAATGTCACGTCCACACTGACTCCTTTACTATGGTTAGAATCTAATGCAGGATTTGCGACATAGTTATGGTTTTGAATTTTGTTGTACATTTCCCATTGCACAGATAAAGGTCTATAAACGTCCCAGATCTTAATCTTATACCCATTTTTATGTGCCAATTGATTGGCTTTTTTTAATTTTGTTGCTGTCGATTTTGCCACTAATGCTTTACTGTCTTTTGGGTATAATGCATATCCCATGAAGTTTTTCTTTGTCGCATATTTTAAATCTATGACAAAGCCATCTTTCTCTGATAATTCAACAAGACCCGCATCCATATAATTTGCCGGTGCTGATGTTAGGTATTTACCAGAGACCCAACCTATTTTACCGTTAGCACTTACTTTGTACCAACCTTTAGAGTACTTACTCGCTTTCACAAATATCCCTTTTTCAACTGTCATGATTTTTTTGTATTTTGTGCCGATTCCTTTTCTCATATTCACAGCTGTTGTTGCTTTTAAAGTTTTATTTAGGGACTTTTTAGCTTGTGAAGCTTGAGCAGATGCTGTCTGTGATAACCCAGCGATACCAAGAGTAAACAGTAAGCCAAGCACCGAGCTAGCAATTAAGATTTTTTTGATATTCAATTTCAAGTTCAGCTCCTTATGTACTTTGCAGCTTTGGAGAATTCACTATTAATCTATAACCTTTATTTAAGCAATACATTGATTGATGATTCATTTGTATTAGCTTGAATATACCAGTTAATAGAAAGTATTTGCTCTAGAATAGGTTGCTCTTCTTTTGAAAGATTTAAATCCATTATTCCTGAATCACAAAGCTGATAGTCTTCACCTTCTATTTTATGAAAACGGAATTTCAATAAGCTTTTCAGTCCATTGAATGTTAAAAATTTCACTGAATAACCTTGAGTTAATGCACTTTCAAGAGTATTTTTATCATCTTGAAATAAAGCTACTAAATCATCTAAGTTAAGCGTTGGATCATTTTCTTTCCAGTTTTCCATTTGTTGTTTTTCTAATCCCTCAAGAATTTGTTCATTTGAAATGGCATTATCACGTAATTTTTCGATTGTAAATGCATTCATCATATTAATTGCTACTACTGACATTGTCATACACCCTCTACTAAAATATTTTTCAGAATATAAAAACAATAACATTAGGCGTACATTTCTTCAATATGACGCATGATAAAAATACTTTGAAGATTGATTTTTTTGACTACGGAGAATCGTCTTCAACTAAGATGGATTACTATACTTGCACATTAACTTCCTCACTTTTCGAAAAACAATTCTATACAAAATTAAATTTCAATTCCTCGAATTATAAGTAATGATATCGAATTTCGCGAATATACATGTATTAATACTAAAAAGGAGATGGATCGATTGGGTGCTAAATGGATTAAGATTGCTGTCCTGTACTTCGCGTTAGGAATTGGTTATGGTCTGTTTATGCATTACACTATTCAGTTGAAGTGGGCTGCAACACACGCTCATATTAACCTTGTCGGATGGGTTTCCGCTGCCATTATTGGACTTATTTATTCTGTTTATAAGGATGCAGGCGAGACGACTTTGGCTAAGGCTCAATTTTGGTTATTTAATATCGGTTTACCGTTCTTATTATTGGGCATGATCTTTATTTATGTGGATGTTCCACGCGGTGTTATGGAATTATGTGTATCGGGTGGTGGTTCAGCAGTCGCTTTATCTGTTGTCCTCTTTGTTGTAAACGTATACAAAAATGTAAAACCTAAAACTTAACGTCTCCTCAAAACAGATTCCTATCAATATTAGGAGTCTGTTTTTTTGTTGAAATTACATTTAACTAGCTACCTCTTCATACCAAACCGCATTTGCTAATGCTTGAGTTTGAATACTCTTTGTCAGACGCTTGATTGCAGTATAAATTGCTCCATGTAAATGCCTTATTCTTCCCCGTTTATATGCATGAATAATTGATAGTAAAGCATTTCGATATAAATCTTCATACGCTTCTAACGAAATAATTCTGTCGACTGCTGCTTTTGCTTTGTAAATAGTACCCGTTATGCGGTAAAGCTCCTCCATTTGGAAAAACGGTGCAATTACTTGAATAGCAGAAGGTAGTTTTGTAATTAAGCCATCTTTTAATGCCATTCTTTCATTTTCTTTTTCAGTTGATTCACATATTTCTGTATCATATGTATTTTTTATATTGCTTGTTTTTATAAGGGCTTCTTTGGGCGGACATTGCGGTAGGACATCTGCTTTTGGCGCTTGAATGACAATAGCATTTGACGATTGCCTTCGATCTCCATTATGTCGCTTTAATGTATATTGCTTAATAATGCCAAGTGATTCTAATGTATTACAAGCACGACGCACGGTCCGAATATTCACCTCCAACATATTAGCCATTTTTGATTTCGCTAAATAACAAACACCAATATATTTACAGGCAAAACGCGCAAGTAAATCTAAAGTGGCATGTTCTGATTTAGTAAGCTGATTTCTGAAATTCTGTCGATGATTATTAACTACTTCGTTTAATTTGCTAATTGATTTAAATGATTGAAGTTTTGAATATGTTTCTGCGGTGTTAAGTAATGTGGATGTCATTAGTTTATTCCCCTCTCCCTTTATTAGTTATATAGAGGGTTTTGGGTGATAAGGGGACAGGGGGTGGGGATTTATTCTTCAAGTAATTATGGACCAACATTTATGCATGCAAAACACCTTCAATAAATGTCGTTGTAACTACTGTGACAATTACGAAGGTGTTCTAACTTTTCCTAATTATTAAAAGGTATTCAACAATAGCTCCCTAATCTTAAGAATCGTATGCACTCAAAGCATTTACACTGTGTGCCAATGCAGAACCTGCTTTTAAAGCTGTGGCAACCAATATCGCTTCTGCCATTTCTTCTTTGGATGCTTTAGCACCCTTAGCTCCTTTTACATGACCATCAATACAATACGGGCACCCTGTAGTATGGGCTACTGCGACGGCGATTAACTCCTTCTCCTTTACAGTGAGTAATCCACGTTTCATCGCCAGTTTATCAAAAGTGAAGAATGCTCCAAACGTTTCTTGATTCAATTCGAGAAACTCTGACATTCGTTTAATATAGGATTTCTTGTATAGTTCTTCCTCTTCTATTTGATCGAACGCATTCAAAGCATTTACTCCATGGGCAAGTGCCGAACCAGCCTTCAAGGCAGTTGCCACCATGATAACCTCGGCCATTTCTTCTTTTGTCATCCCGAGCGTTTTTGCCTTCTTTACATGTGAATCTATGCAATACGCACATCCAGTTACATGTGCAACAGCTACCGCAATAAGTTCCTTCAACTTTGCAGATAGTGCACCCTCTTTTAAAGCATTACTATTAAAAGAGGAAAATGTTTTAAATGCTTCCGGTGCCAAATCACCCATCTCAGCTAGTCTACTCTTATTTGATTTCTTATATAAAGTCTGCGAATTTGTCATTTTCTTTACCCCCAATTTTTTTATTTAAATCATTTATTAGCTACTATTGAATTGACCGCTTCTTCTATTTGCTTTACAGCTCTTTCAACTATTGAACGGGAGCAAGCGAGGTTCATCCGTACAAATCCCTCACCACCTGGGCCAAATACGTGACCTTGATTCAACGCAACTTTAGCTTTAGATAAAAATAGTTTTTCCAACTCTTCTGTACTAAGCCCTAATTCTCGACAATCAATCCAAGCCAAGTAAGTTGCTTCTAATGGTAGAACTTTCAGTATTGGTAGATTGGTTTCAAAATATGATGTGATAAAATGCAAATTTTCTTCTACATAGTCCAGAACTTCATCCAACCATTGCTCACCATAATTATAAGCAGCCTCTGTAGCAATCGCCCCAAATGAATTCGAATTACCAATAGCGTACTTCCCTGTTTCAGTTATGAATTTCTCTCTTAAAGTATCGTTAGGAATAATGATATTTGATGTTTGTAGACCTGCTAGATTAAATGTCTTACTAGGAGCCGTACATATGATACTATTATTTGCAAACTCCTTTGAAATCGCAGCGAATGGCGTATGTTCAGCAGGCTTGAATAAAAGATCAGCATGAATTTCATCTGACACAACAAGGATGTTATGTTCAGTACAAATTTTGCCGAGTTGCTCTAGTTCGGATTTAGTCCAAACTCGACCACCAGGATTATGCGGATTACAAATTAGGATCATTTTAACCGAAGAATCAATTTTTGAAATCAAGTCTTCAAAATCCATATAGTATCTGTCATCTTTAAAAATGAGAGGATTATATACAATTTGTCGATTATGATTTTCAATTACTTTCATGAATGGATAGTAGATTGGTGGCTGTACAATGATCTTGTCGTTTGGTTCACTAAAAGCTTGAACAGCTAGACTTAATGCAGACACGACACCTGGCGTATGACAAATCCATTCTTTTTCAATTGTCCAATTATGTCGATTTCTCATCCAATCAATTACTGCTGTATAATAACTATCTTTCTTCGTCGTATACCCGAAAATACCATGCTCAGCTTGAGACTGTATTACTTTCACTACTTCATCTGGTACTCTAAAATCCATATCTGCAACCCAAAGCGGAAGTAAATCTTTCTCACCGAACAATTCCTCTGTTGCATCCCATTTCGCAGATGCACTGTTATATCGGTCAACTACTTTGTCAAAATTATATTTCATATTAATTCATCTCCCCGTCTTACTATTCTAACCAGCTATTTTGAAAGGGCTTACATTTTTATCTACAAGTTTAAGTCCTTCATCAAACTTTTGAACTTTCTCCAACTATTTCAATACTCTTCTCAGAAGTTATTGCTAACTCTACAACTGCATTTGTAACTTCTTCAGAACTACTGTCTGGTTCATTTTCAAAGCCTAAATTTCTGTTAAGTCCATACTTAGGATTGTTGCCGATAATATTTACGTATAATGCAGAAATAACCATGAAGGCAATCGCACCTATGATGATCTTAAATGATAACGAAGTTATAAGTAGGTACCCTTGAAAAAATAATAAAGCTATCCCAATATATACAACTGTATTTAACACTTTAGGAGGTAGCTTAAATTTAGCCTTTTTATAACGTTCAGGATATTTTTTAGGTAATTTTGTTGAAGCAAATACTGGTATCATGTTAGCTAATAGTAAAACTCCTGTACCTAATGCCGAAATTACCCCCAGAGATAAACCTGTGATGATCGGAATAACTCCAATAATATAGAACAAAGTCAACAACCAATGTGGCGTTCCAAACTTTTCATTCACTTTCCCTAATGATTTAGGCAACCAACCATCTTCACATGCAATCATTATTCCTTTTGTAACCCAAGATAGAGTTGCATTCAACGTAGTAGCTAAAGCAAACATCGCCCCACCCACCATGAAGAAAATAAAAAGTGGTCCTGGTAAAACTGTTCTTGCGACATCAGTCAAAGGTTTGTTAGCAACATCTGCAATTGGTAATACTCCCGCAGCAATTGTTGCCATAAAAGCGTAGAGCAAACCTACTCCCAATGTTGTTACTATAATAGTCAAAGGTATATCTCTTCCTGGATTTTTCATTTCTCCACCAAGCTCGGCAACAACTTGTGCCCCGCCAGTAGCAAAAGAAAGTAATCCGACTGCCATAAAGAAGCCAACAAAACCACTAGGAAACATATCTACTGAATTGAAAACAGAATAATTAATTTCTGGCATTCCCCATACAACAAATACAATTAGAGCAAGAAGTAGAACTACAACCATAACTTTCTCTACACGTGCAGCAAATTGCACCCCTACTAAATTTGCAATAAAAAATATTGTAATAAGTACAAAAGCGACTAGTTTGAGTGGTGCAGATGGAACTAATCCTTGAACATATTCTGCAAATGATATAGCAAACATCGCTAATGTTAACTGACCAAGCATAAATAACGTTAACCAAAAGAAACCTACTTTAGGAGATAAAAGTCGACTTGTGTATCTGTACAGTCCACCTGTAGTAGGTATAGCCGAACCCATAACTGCAATAGGTAAAACCATGAATAATGTAAAAAATGATGAAATAATAAATGCTAAAGTTACACCACTTCCGGTCATACCTATTGCAATACCAGTTAGAGCCATTACCCCAGCACCGATAATTTGCCCCACTCCAATGCTCATAACATCTGATAATCCTAAAACTTTCTTCAATTTAGATTCTTGACTGGCCATGTACATACACCTCTCCTTTTCAGATCTAAATTTTTAATTGTCAAAAATTAGATTAGTAATGAAATAACTTAAATGTTTTATACCGACCATTAGCTAGATTAATAATTTTGAAATCGCATACCCCCTTCAATTCAATGAGTTACCAGGTATTGAAAATTAGTATAGCACCTTAACTAATAACGGTCAATAAATAATCTGAAAATTTAAATAATTATACAAATCGTTTATTTTGGTTCTATTTTTAGTTTTAATATCCCTCATTTCTAAATGAATAGAATTCTAATATGCTATACTAATGACATAAAACTTACTGTTTTTTCGAAATAATCATTCAATAAATTACGAGGGGGATTACAATGAGTAAAGAGAAATCATTCCATGAAATGATGGAAACTATCTATGAATTATCTAGACATATTAGTTCTTATGAAAGTATTCCGAGAAAGTACGGAACTGATGATGATCTTTTTATGGTTGAAGCACATACAATCAATCTGATTGGCGATAAAACTCAAACGAATATTTCCGAATTATCTAGATTAACTAATAAAACAAAAGGTGCACTTTCACAAATGGTGGACCGTTTAATAAAAAAAGATATGTTAACAAAAACTAAAAATCCACTTGATAATCGAGAAGTCATAATCCAATTAACAAACAAAGGTAAAGTTGTCTATGATTTTCACAAAGAATTAGATAAAGTAAACTATCGAGAGTTATTAAAAGGACTTGAACAATTTTATGAAGAAGATTTTATTAAGTATGAAAAAATTTCATTCATTCTACTAGGACTAATGCAAGAAAATACGAAATAATTTATGGATAATTCATTTTTGTATTGCCGAATAGTTCTCGGGTTTTATTAATCTTTAGACAATTTTTTAGATGATGAAATAAATTCAACATGCATCTTATTAGTTACATCACTAACCCTAAAGTTTAATATCGTTTTTTCGGGACTAATAACTGTTTCTATGATTTTTTGTTATTCATTAAAATGCTTTTTTAAAATGTATAATCTATTCCTACAAGCAAGCTTTCATGTAAATAAATATATCTTCCTCCTTCAACATCTACCTCAGGAACCCCCTGCCTTACTACCTTACAGGCAGTTTGTTGCGTTAACTCGAATGATTGTTGCGCAATCTCCGTTGTTTGTTGCACTAAAACTATCTTTTGTTGCGCTAACTCCATCGATTGTTGCACTAACTCGGTCCTTTGTTATTTAGCAGAATATTCACGTCTTCTGAGCACACTAAACCCATGTTATAGTTGATTAAAAACTGGGCTAGTAGCAACAAAAACCACCTCCGTAGAAAAAAATCCCTACAAAGGTGGCGAATTTCACTTACATTATTCACTTTCAATATAACAAGTTTTCTCACGTGTGTATTCTAAAATAGAATCGGTACCAAAGCCGCTTTCTTTTACACCGCCAAATGGTAGTTCTGGACCTACTCTTCGGTAAGTATTGACCCAAACATTTCCTGATTCTATTTGTCGGATTAGTCTTTGTGTTCGATTCAGATCTGATGTCCAAATGCCTGCTCCTAAACCGTAAGATGTGTCATTTGCTATGGCAACGGCTTCCTCTTCTGTATCAAATGGAATAACAGTAGCTACTGGGCCGAAGATTTCCTCTTGGCAAATACGAAGCGAATTATTTTCTACTTGTATTAATGTAGGTTCTACCCAATAACCGTCAGCTAACTCGGGATGTTCAGGTAAAAGTGTTCCACCTCCGTGTCGGCCTCCGTAGATAATTTCGCCACCTTCTTCTTCTCCTATCGCTATATAGTTGCAAACTTTCTCATACTGTGTAGCATTCGCGATGGGTCCCATAGTACTTGTTGGGTTCATTGTATGTCCTAACTGTATTTGTTCATTTAAAAGATTTTTCATTTTCGTGATCATTTTATCAAAGATAGATCTTTGAATTAAGATTCTTGATCCACCTACACAGAATTGACCAGCGTTTCCACTGAATATGCCATTAAGTGATACACCGTATGCAGCTTTATCTAGATCTGCATCCTCAAATACAATGTTAGGTGACTTCCCTCCCAATTCCAAAATCATTGGTTTCGGATTTTCAGCTGTGGAATTGGCAATGGCCTTGGCTGTTCCACCAGAGCCTGTTAGACTGACTTTTTTAACTTTTGGATGCCGAACTAATGTCTCCCCTACTTCATTTCCTAAACCTGAAACAACATTCAGAACGCCTGGTGGGAGAATTTCATTGATGAGTTCCCCATATCGTAAAGAGGCCACAGATGCCAATTCAGAAGGTTTGATAATGACTGTATTACCGGCAGCAAGTGCATAAGCAGCCTTTACGGTAAATGTAAATAATGGCGCATTCCAAGGAATGATTCCAACGACCACGCCAAATGGTTCGCGTAATGTATACCCTGTACATGTAGTGCCTAATTGGACTGTTTCTCCTTTACTAGCTATTGCCGTTGCTCCTGCTGCATCATACCAAAAGCTCGCTAAGCTAGGTATTAGCCCATATTGCGTTTCCCGAAACACCCAGCCATTATCTTGAGTTTCTAAAGCAGCTAATTCTTCACCATGCTGAACAATGTAATCACCTACCTTGCGCAAGTAAGTAGCACGATCTGTAGGAACTAATGAGGACCAATCTACAAAAGCTTCATTTGCAGTCTCTACAGCTAACTCGGCATCTTCTTTTGTACCACAAGGAATTGTTGCCCATACCTTTCCTGTTGATGGATCAATACTATCTAAATGGCCACCTGATGAAGAAAGCAAATTACCATTAATGACATTTTTATATTCTCGAATTTCATTTGCTATTTTCATAGTCCATCTCCACCTTTAAAATGATATTTATTCCGAAATACTTCCTTTTACCAGCCAAGTGCAACTGCTGCTTGCTGATAATGCTGTTCCGTATTCCCTAAATAATTTTCGTAGTACCTTGCACGCTTAACAAATAAATGACAATCGATTTCTTCAGTGAAACCTATTCCACCATGGATCTGTATATTATGAGCAGCAATATTATTAAATGCTTCCGTTGCAAAAAGTCGAGCACAAGAAATAGCTTGAACACGATCAGCTGCATCACTTTCTAATGCCCAATTAGCATAATGTGCTAAAGAACGAGCTGTCTCAAGATCCATCTTCATATCTACAATTCTATGTTTGATCGCTTGGAATCTACCAATTGGCTGACCAAATTGCTCGCGGATATTAGCATACTCCGTAGCCATCTCAACAATCTTTTCCATACTACCTACGATTACAACTGATAAAGCTGCATTAAATGATAGTAATCCTTCTTGCAGTGTTTCCCATCCTTGATTGATTGGTCCTAACAATTGATCTTTTGGAATTCTGACGTTTTCAAAAGTTAATTCTGCTACTCGTCTTGTTTCATCAATATTCTTTTGTGGTTTGAGCGTTAAGTTCGCTGACGTTTTATCCACGATAACGAGTGAAATTCCTTCATCGGTGCGTACTAACGCTATAAAATAATCAGCTATTTCAGCATCTGGTACTAATGTTTTGACACCGTTTAGAATAAAGTCTTCATTATCATTAGTAGCTGTCATATTAATGCCTGATGGATTATAGCTACCCTCTGGCTCTAGCCAAGCTATAGAAAATAGCGTCTCTCCACTTGCAATAAAAGGTAAGTACCTTGCTTTTTGCGCATCTGTTCCAAACTTCTCTATTAACGGTACTGCTAGAGCATTCGTTTCTAAAAATAATCCAGGTAAGATTACACGTCCTATTTCTTCTAAAACAGGTACTAGATCAAGAGCACCTAAACCCATTCCCTCGTATTCTTCTGGAATATTAATACTCGGACACCCTAATTCAGCCATGCCTACTATGATTGACTGTAGTAATTCCGTGTTTCCTTTACTATATTCTCGAGCAATTTTCGTTTGCTCCACATCATCTAAATACTTTCTTACATACTCACGAAACATTTCTTGCTCTTGGCTTAAAGAAAAGTCCATTTGACTCACCCACCTTTTTTAGATTAACGGCCCATATCCTTTGGCAAACCTAGAATGCGTTCCGCAATTGTATTTTTTTGAATTTCACTCGTACCGCCGCCAATCGTTTGACCAAAGGAGTATAGGTAATTATCCTGCCAATAAGAATTACCGGATACTGCGTCTTCCTTCCATAAAATCCCTTGATGTCCTTGAATGGATATCGACTGGGAAAGTAGCTCTTTTGTTAGCTCACTAACCATCAATTTATCCATTGAGCCTTCTGCACCAGGTCGTCCTGTTTTTATAGTTTTTGTTAAATTTCGATAGTAATTTAATAAAGAACCACGGGAACGTGTATATAAATCAACCATTGATTTCCGAATAAGTGGTTTCGAAATTAATGGTTCACCATCCTCTTTTAAATCTTTTGCTAATGCAGCTAGCTCATTAAATTGCTGCTCCAATGTGAAAACTTGGGCACCAATACCGGTTCTTTCATGCATTAAGAGTGCAATAATTACATGCCATCCTTCATCCACTTTACCGATAATTTCTGCATCATACGCGACTGCATCGTTCAAATAAACTTCATTAAAATCATGCTGTCCATCCATTTGGATAATCGGCCTTGTTTCTACACCTGGTTGATTCATATCTAAAAGGAATACAGTAATTCCGTGATGTTTCTTTTCAAAACGGTTAGTGCGCGCAACTAAGAAACATCGGTCAGCTATATGACCAAAACTAGTCCATACTTTCTGCCCATTAATAATCCAGCGGTCGTCGTCCTTGACTGCCGTTGTTTGAATAGCCGCTACATCAGAACCTGCATTTGGCTCTGAATACCCTTGGCACCAAACCTCTTCACCAGTGAGAATCTTTTGAATGAACTTTTCTTGTTGTTCCTCTGTTCCAATTTGCATTAGTGTTGGACCGACCATGTGAATACCTACATAGTTAACAAGTGGTGGTGCTTTCACTCGAACCATCTCTTGGTGATAAATAATTTCTTCCATTAGTGACGCTTTTCGACCACCGTATTTTTCTGGCCAGGCAATTGCAGCCCAGCCCCCTTCATATAACTTTCTTTGCCAGTTTCTTAAAAACTTCGCATACTCACCTTCATCGGTAGGTAATTTACTTGTACCTTCTATCCAACCTTCTGGTAAGTTCACCTCCAACCATGTTCTTAGCTCTTGTCGAAACGCTTCTTCCTTTTTAGTAAATGAAAAATCCATAGTCTCTATCCCTCCTTCTTTTAACAATTAGATTTAGGCTTGAACCCACTGTGGCATTGCTCTATCTTCTGTAATGTCTTCCCATATCATTTTGACGGGTAATCCTACTTGAATGTCATCTGGTGAACAGTTCAAGACATTGCCGATTATTTTCACTTGTGGTAAATGTTCTAATTCCACTACAGCTATGATGAGTGGACAATCATTTTGGAAGCCTGGCAAAAATGGACGGTAGGAAACGACATATGAATAGACCTTACCTAAAACCGTGCTACCTTGACTCACCCAACACAGGTCAGTACTGCCGCATTTAGTACAGCTAGGACCGGGTGGATGTGCATATTCATTGCAACTTTTACATTTTTGTAATATTAACTCATGTTGATCTGCTCCGTCCCAATATGGATGATTATCTTGGGTTTTTAATGGAATCGGTTTGTCATATCCCACTTTTGTTGTCTCTCCCATTGTCATTCCTCCTATTTTCTTAGAATCATTGCACCAGCAATATCCGGACCTGCCCAACCAGTACAAATGCCGATTTCACAGTTTTCTACTTGACGCTCGGTTCCTTCATATTCATGACGGACTTGTCGTACGATTTCGAGGACGTTATTCATGCCATGCGTATAACCTTCCGATAGCATTCCTCCAGCTGTATTTGTAGGTAATTTACCATTCATTCGTAAGTTTCCAGCTGCTACAAAATCTCCTACTTCTCCGCGAGGTGCTAATCCGTAGGCCTCTAATTGACGCAAAACTACCCAGCTATAACAGTCATAAATTGACGCAACTTGAATATCTTCTGGCTTTACTCCTGCCATTTTATAAACCTCAGGTGCAACATAATCCGCAGCTACTTCATCTAAGTTTTTCCAGTAGTGTGCATGTGATACACATTGTCTTGCAGCCATTCCCATAATGTAAACAGGCTTTGATTTGCAATCTTTTGCTCTCTCTGCAGAAGTGACAATGATTGCATTCGCTTCGTCAGATTCCAAACAGAAATCATGCTTATTAAACGGATAGCTTAGTGGAGCTGTTTGTAAATACTCTTCCATAGATACAGGTTTGCCATAAAAGAATGCTTTAGGGTTTCGTTGCGCATGCTCGTATGCGCTGACACATACGTGCCCAAGATGTTCTTTTGTTAAACCTGTTTCATGCATATGCCTTGTCGCAAATAATCCAAACCATTGCGAAGGGCTTACTGCACCATAAGGTATAATGAAGCTTCCACCTTCAATTGCTGTCTGAAGAAGATCGACATCCCAACCACCGCCCCCCATTCGTACGCCTGATCGGCCATTCATAGAGCGATATATTAATACGGTATTAACTTGACCTGTTTCAATCAAACCAATTGCATCCGCGATTAACATCTCCGTACTACTACCACCACCCATAATATCCTTTACATATTTTGGCCGAACACCAAGATAGGTTGCTACTTGATGAGCTGTACATGAATCATTCTCTGAATAACTCATAAAGCCATCGATATCTTTTGTCTCAAGGCCAGCATCATTTAATGCGGCTCGTGCTGCATCTAATGCCATATGTAATGGCGTTGTGCCAGAATTTTTGGAACGTTCACTTTCTCCCACACCTACAATTGCATAGCGATCTTTTATACTTGCCATTTTTACTATCTCCCCTTTCCATTTCACTCCATTAAAATGATTAAAATTTCAATACAACTTGACCTGAACCGACTACATGTGAGGCTTCTTTCTCTGCTGTGAGATCAAGTACGACAAATTGCTTCCCGTCTTCTACATACATACGATTAACTAGCGCCTTACACGTTATTTGATCTCCAGGAACTGTAATAGCGCCAAACCTCATTTTAAAATTAGTTGGAACTGCTGTAGTACCTGCTAGTTTCATTACATATTCGCTAAGAAAGCCCATTACCAACATGCCATGTGCAATTACACCAGGCATTCCCACTTTCTGCGCAAATGCGTCATCCGTATGTAACGGATTAAAATCTCCTGAAGCACCTGCATACTTAACCAATTGAACTTTTGTGACAGTTGGTTTTGTAAGAGATTCCAGCTGTTGTCCTTCATGTAAATCTGCGTAACTCACCATATTCATCTGCCTCCTTACTTGGGGGCTTAAAGTGATTCTTAGCCCCATATATTTTCTTAATATTAGTTATTAGCTGCTACGCCCGCTAAAGGTCGATAAATAATGTTCGTACGACTGATGACAACTAGTTCACCAGAGGGATCCTTTATTTCTGTATCAAGCACTAAAAATTCCATAGGTCCTTTTTTTCCTTGCCTTTCATACACATCAGACACCTTCAGTTGGCAATGTAATTTATCCCCTGGACGAATCGGGCGGTGATAGATAAATTCCTGTTCGCCATGTAGCATTCTTTTGTGATCTAGTCCTAGATCAAGATTTTCCCCACTATCCTGACCAATAGCGATTGGGAAAGTTAGCGGTGCAATAATGCCTCCATATATCGTTGTAGCCGCATACGCTTCATCAACATATAAAGGATTCGGGTCTCCAATTGCCTCAGCAAATTGTCGAATATGTCTTTTTTCTACTTCAAAAGTGAATTCTGCTCCTGTTAAACCTTTTAAATGCGCCAATTCCATACACTTTCTACCCCCTAATTGTCGCTATCAAATCTGTTTTATTTTTGACAACAAGCATGGCATCAGCCGCTTTTACTTCTTTTTCATATACGATCAACGGATTTATATCTAACTCTTCAATTGAATCCTTGTAATCTGTTACTAAGGCTGATACCTTCAATAGCACATCAACAATCGCATCCACATCAAGCGCGGCTTTACCTCTTGCACCTTTTAATATGTCTTTTCCTTTTAATTCATCAATCATTTCTAGTGCATCTTTTCTTAAGATAGGAGCAACTCTAAATGAAATATCTTTATATATTTCTACGAAAATACCACCTAGTCCAACCATGACAACTGGCCCAAATACTGCGTCATTGTGGGCACCTATAATTATTTCTACTCCATCAGCTAACATTTCCTGAATTGAAACACCATTGATACTTGCGTTCTGTTTATAGTGACTAGCATTAGCAATAATTTGATGGAATGCTTGTTTTACTTCTACATCTTTCGTTAAATTTAATCGAATGACATCCGCTTCTGTCTTATGTGGAATATCTGGTGAATCCACTTTTAAGACAACTGGATAACCGATATTATTTGCGTACTCTACAGCTTCTTCCGCTGTTTTTGCAATCATACGAGTCGTCGTTGGAATTTGATAACGTTCTAACACTTCACTCGCTTGCGCTTCACTTAAAGTTGCACCTGGTGTTAATAAACTCTCAACATCATATTGCTTATCACTTTCTACATCAGCCGTTTCATTATTTTTCTGATTCTCACGGTAGTACTGACCATACTCTACTAATTTCGATAGCCCTCTAATTGGATTCAGATGACTTGGTACAACTGGTATACCATTTTTCACAAGTTCCTCCGTTGCTGGTGGGTAGCTCATTCCGTCTAATGTAAACGTCGTTATACAGACATACTTATCAGAACAATTACAGATTTTAATGAACTCTTGTAAGTGTGGCGATTCAGCTGTCCAACTATGTGAGAACTCTGTGAAAACGATATTATCCACTTCCGGATCTTCAACAAGGGCTTTTAATGGTGCTAAAAATAACTCTGGATTCGTAACAGATGCTGCAGCTGTGAGATCGATCGGATTGGAAACGCTTGCAAAACTAGGTACATTGTGTTTAATCTCAGATGTTGTCTTACTACTAAGAGGTATAATATTTAATCCATAAGCTTCACATCGATCAGCTTCATTTATCCCTCTGCCACCCGAGCTTGTAATAATTACTGTATTTTTCCCTTTAGGTAGCTTCTCTTTTTGAAAAAGCTTAGAAAAAGAGATGATATCTTCATAATCGTCTGCTCGCACAATACCTGCCTGTTTGAAAAATGCATCATAGATTTTATCTGAACCGGCAAGGGATCCTGTATGAGAAGCAGCCGCTCTACTACCTGCTGTGCTACGTCCTGTTTTCATAATAATGATAGGCTTATTTCGATCCAGCGCTTCTTTTGCTAGGCTTTTAAGTTTTTCGGGATTTTTGGCACCTTCTAAATAGCCGCTAATAATGTTTGTGTTGGGATCGTGAATCATATATTCCGCAAAATCGGAGAATTCTGATTCCATTTCATTCCCTGTGCTCACGAAGTAATTGAAACTGACTCCATTTTGTGCGGCTGCCATATAAGTTAACACTCCAAATGCGCCACTTTGAGAGACATAACCTACGCCCTTTTGACCATCTGTTGGAACTGTTAAAATAGCCGGAGAAAAAGTACCAATTAAACCGTTCGAAACGTTCACTAACCCAACGCAGTTAGGTCCAACAATTCGTATACCATTTTCTCTAGCAACCTCAGTTAACCGGGTCTGCAGTTCTATCCCCTCTTTACTCGTTTCAGAGAAGCCCGCTGCAAAAATTATTGCTGCCTTAACTTTCTTTTCTACACATGCCTCAATACCTGCCTCTACTCGATTCGCAGATACACAAAAAATAACTAAGTCGATGTCAAAAGGAACATCTTGTAAAGTTGGGTAACATGTTAATCCAGCGATTTCGCTAGCAGAAGGATGTATTGGATAAATATCACCAGTAAATTTTCCATCTAACAACGCCTTAACTTGTAAATAACCGATTTTGTAGTGGTTCTCAGAAACACCAAGAACTGCGATTGACCGTGGCTTAAACAAAGCTTCAAGATCCTCATACTTCTTCTTAACTTCTGTCATCTATATCCCCCCATCTGCTAAATAGTTGAACAGATACATATCTGTTCAAACAGTTTACCGCTAGCCGTTTATAATTCTAGAAATTATTAATCACTAAACTTATATAATTATTAGGTTGTGAAAAAAATCTGAATGTCTTTAAATGTGAGGACTGACAATAGGTTGTCATAAGATGAAAAAATCATCTATTCTCGATAACCCCGACATCACTGCAAGCCAACCCCGACAATGATGCAACATACACGCATGGAATAAATGAATGATTTCTCTGGTAGGTTAAATTTTCTTCTCAGTAGGTTAAATCTTCTTCTCAGTAGGTTAAATCTTCTCCTCAGTAGGTCAAATCTTCTCCTCAGTAGGTTAAATCTTCTTCTCAGTAGGTTAAATCTTCTTCTCAGTAGGTTAAATCTTCTTCTCAGTAGGTTAAATCTTCTTTTCAGTAGGTTAAATCTTCTTCTCAGTAGTTTAAATCTTCTTCTCAGTAGTTTAAATCGACAAAAATTTTTAAGAACAACAAAAAACCTCTGCAGTTCTGCAGAGGTTTTGATTCAAGTTAAGTTTCATATATATCTAACCATTTGATTATTTTTTTACGTATTTTAGCTGAAGGGGTTATGACGGTTCTTTCAATGTTGCTGACGTAAGAAGGTGAAATTTCTAGTGCCTCTGCTACTTGGAACAAGGTGAGTTGTAAACTTTTGCGACAATTTTTTAATCTTTCCCCTAGTAATTGTTGGGGATTTTGAGCATTCGGAATAACAGGAAGTTGCTGTTCCTTATTTCGGCCTTTTTGCTTTTTTTCAATTGAGCGGTAATGGTCCTTAATGATCTCAGGTGGCTCGATTAGAACAGATGCATTTAACCACATTCGCGACCATCCTTTATAATCGGCAATTGCTTCATCCCATTTTTCATAGTGCCATGAAGCAATTACACCATCATCAAGTAACGTATCCAATGCCTTTTCGAAACGCTCCCTTGTTCGGGAAGGCGTTTTAACGTTCACTTTTTCTCCAATTGATTCTAATAATGTATGGATTTTATTTGGTTGTAAAAATGAACCTTTCCTTGCTTGCGTTCTCCAACGCCAGCTAAAGTATCTTGATAACCTTTTCTCCCATAATTGTTTATATGGATGATATTGCAGAGCCTTCATAGAGAGCAAAGCCACTTGCCTGCTAGAACCATTTAAGTATTTCGCAAACACTTGATCGATTGTAAAAGTTATCTTTTTTGCGCAATTCTTTTCTGAAATCGAGTATTCTTGACCTTGTTCATTTATAAAAATAAATGTTCGTCCTTGCAATTTTAATTGTACTGGCTTACCTTTTTCATAAATAGTGGCTTTATCAATGCTAAGCCATATACTTTGAATATTCGTAAGCGATTTTAGAATTTGCTCCTTTTGTTTCGCTTCAAATCCGCCACGGCGTCCTTCTCCACCTAGCTTGGGCTTCAAACCTCTCAACGCTAATAAATCATTCAATTCAATTTCAATCATTTCCTCATTATGCTTTGCTCTTGATAAAAAGATTCCACAAAGCGCATCAAACACATCCACATCAACATCTGTCAATGAATCAGCAACATGCCAAGCTTCTTGGATAGTTGTTACGTTCGGATTAATGCAATGATTGTCTGTTTCTATCTTAGGGATAATTTGAATAAAGCCTTCTGTATTACCTTTATTAATTCTCGTTGTTGGCCAAGGTGACTGCTCGATTTGACTAAAACCTTTTTTGAAAATAGCCTCTCTTACAGCTTGATACGGAGCAGAGTTCATCACAAATAGATGATTATGAATCATAAAATTATAAGCAAAATCTCGAAGTTTGGAAATTAATAAACCCTTTTTTTCCAGTGCGCCTTTATGTTGATTAATACTACTTTCTATTTCTGGAATTGCTAGTTTCCCTAACTTTATCTCATCTATAATATTTTGAACCCATTGCTGTACATAGACATTCACTATTTGAGCAGTCTTCTCAACAAATTCTGTATTTTCAGAAAAATTAGTAGTCAAATAGTTGTAAAACATTTCTTTTAGTTCTCTATCATCTAATTTAGCTAATTCCTCTGCCTGACTAATCAGCCCAGCTTCTTCTAGCATCCACTCAAATAATTGATGCCTAAACCAGCTATAAAAATCCTCCCAAGTAGATGACTCTGCTAAAAATGAATTTACTTTCAGTGAATTTTGTAATTGGAGAAGCTTTTCTTCAATTACACTAGGATCTGTTAAAATAGGATGACTTTTTAAATGTGTTTGATTTCTTTCTGCTAATAAATAAAACATTATGTTTTTGGCGATCTCTGCAATCATTTCATCTCTAGCTTTTAGCCTTAGGTTCAAAAATACCTCTTCATTTTTTTGATAAACTGCTTCCTTTATGATAAAGGTCTTTGCGAGTAGTGCATTACCTGCAGCTTGTATTTTAAATATTTCCCCATGCATTTGATGCTGATTAAATAAAGATTCATAATCAATTGATTGCTCGTTTTGTGCAGGGATATACAAAACAAAAAAGTTATCTATTTTGCTCGCGAATTGTTTTGTTACTTCTGCCATATAACTATTATCTGATGCGTCCTTCTTAAAACGGGATAGAATATCATTTATTTGCATAGGTACCTCCTCCATCAAAATCCAAATTCATTCACATAACCCTAAATGTTAACGGATGAGTCACAAGTCGCTTAGCTCTATAAAAATATAACGCAAAAATACTTTATCTCTATACATTCTACAATTAAACTGTAAACCCTTTCATTTTCACGTTTAAATGCTCGGAAAAACAGAATTTCTCTAGTTATTAATTTGGATCTTAATAATTTTGATTGATGATTGGCGCCATATAGATCGATTGAGATGTTTATTGCGTTAAGTCGGCTGTTTGTTGCGTTAACTCCGTTGATTGTTGCCTTAAGACGGCTGTTTGTTGCACTAACTCCACCGTTTGTTGCGCTAACTCGGTCCTTTGTTATTTAGCAGAATATTCACGTCCAAAAGGCTGTGTTTTTTATTGGAAAGGTATTTTGGAATATTAGGAGAATACTATAAATAAGACAATTCAAATATAATTACTCCTCGTATTTAACTAGAAGATTCGTTCCGGAGGTATCGATGATGCTATTTATGTTTATTTTTCAGATTGTTTTTGCGTTGCTCATTATTACTTTAGGTATAGTAGTTTGGCGGTATAACATGATTGAATTAATTGGTTTTTATAATCAATCTGAAAGAAGTAATGGCAAACCAGAAAAGATCACTAGAAAAATCGGGTTATATTGCATATTATCAGGCGTAGGTCTTCTTATTACTGCATATTTTGCATCTATTGCAAGATTTGGTGGAGTAGCATATGTCCCTCTTCTTACATTAATGATTACTGGTGTAATTTTCTTAAGATTAGATCTGTGGATTGATCAATAAAATAGCCAGCTAATCGCAGTATTGAAATGCAATTAGCTGGCTATTATTTATATAGTAGAAAAAAACATATGTATTAATTATTGCGCAATTAGCAAAATGGTTATTTTTTTATAACTCTATCTATTTAATCACAGCGAAGGTCATCGTTAAGTAGGTGGATAAAGGCATTTTAACGACCGTTCTTGATAGGTGCTCACCATTTGCTAAATTAAAAGCATTTATTTCACCACGCTCAATAGCATCATCACTATCATTATTGCGAAGATCATACATAGTGAAAATGTACGCTTTATTTCCTTTAACGGTTATTTGTTCTGTAAATGTACTTTTTTGTTTTAGAGCTGAGCGTTGATCCTGTGGTATTTTGAAAGTAAGTTTTTTCATCTGTTCTTGATCATTCATCACATAAGCTTCTGAATAGTCACTTAAAACAACAATTTGATCATCGACAACCGCTAGTGAGTCTGGATTAAAATTTTCATCACCAATCGTAATTTTTTTGACTATTTCTGAAGTTTTAGGATCAATTTTCACAAGCTTCCCTGTATTTATAATTGTATCATCAGTATCCGATACAGTCTTCATTTGATTGACTGTATAATATAGATATCCTTTGTAAAATGCTAGTGCCGGATTACTTGGTAAACCAGTTTGTGAATACTCCTCATCCTCTAAATCTAATTTTTTTGAGGAAATGACCTTATTGTTTTTTAAGTCGACGTGATGGATATACGTAATCGCATCCGGATCAGCCGTCGTAATGTATGCCTCATCCTTTTCAACATGCATGGAATGAGCAAAACCGTGAGGAATAACGATTGATTTCTTATCATTCGGTTTATTTTGTCGCCAATATACAAGCTTTTGACCGTTATTTAGACTCCCTGCAATATCATAAATAACATAATCATTATTCGAATAAAGTGAAAAGGAATTACTCGATTGTTTACTCATATTAATCGACTCAATCTTACCTGTTTTCAAGTCGATTGATGAACGCTGTAGAGAGCGGTTATTAACGACATACGCTTTATCGTGGGCTGTCGTCATACCGATTGGCTCCGATAAATCTTGCTTGACGCTTTGGGATAAAAAACGACCTGCCTTATCAATAACGTAAAAAGCTCCCGTATTGGAATTACTGTGACTTTTTAATTCCGAAAATGCTAATAAATATTTGCCATTTTTCATCTCTAATGAGTCAGTTGCTTTCGGAAGGTTTTCTATGAGTGGCACCTCTTTCTCCTCTAAATGAGGGGAATACGCAATGTTAAGAAGAAGGCGTGGTAAAAAATAGCCTGCTGCTGCAATCACAATTAAAATACCTCCGATAATGTAAAACCATTTATATTTCTTCATCAATATCTCCTATTTTTTTATCTTTAGTTATTTATTCAATATTAACCTCTCAAATTAACTCATTGTTATAACAATATAATATATTCCCCTTTAAGTATAGAGAAATGTTTTTTAAAGAAAATTCGATTAGCTACTGATAATTTAATTCCTCACCTTTTATTTCAAATTCATCACTTCTAAAATTTGACGAATCCGATCTTTCACATATACTTCTTTTCGAATTTCTGTAAAATTTCAGCAGACTATTTTTGAAGTTTTTATTTTATGTGAGTTTGGATCGAGTGAAAAAGTTGTTTGTTGCGGTATGTCTGCTGTTTGTTGTGTTAACTCCGTTGATTGTTGCTCAATCTAGGGTGTTTATTGCGCTAACTCTATTGTTTGTTGCGCTAACTCGGTCCTTTGTTATTTAGCAGAATATTCACGTCCTAACAACGCCCCATATTTCTCCTCACAATCAAAAAACCTCCACAGAAAAACTCTGGGAGGCCTATTTTTACATATTCAATTGATTTTGTTTATATAGTGTTATTACCATACCGCCTACGCCAATTATGCCGAATATTAAAGAGGCGATGCTATAGCTTAAAGCTTCTAATCCTCCTATATCAATGAAACTTACAAATGTGTAGATGACGCTTACTAATGAAATGAGATAAAATACGTTGAAGATTTTCGAGCTTTTCAAGTATTCAGAAAGTATGAGTATAAAAGCTAGCACGCTGCTGGCCAATATAAAGATCAACTAGACCACCTCTTTACTTTTTTTCATTATATGCAATTTTATTTTGCTTTTAATAGCGCCAATTATGAGTCCTTTTCATTGAAAATACAGCCTAGTCTAGGTGGCTGTTGGAGAGCTTAAACTTTCATACTCTCAATATGTTCATTTCGCAAATGAACTTTTTGGATTTTACCAGATGCTGTTTTTGGTAATTCGTTTGTGAATGTCACACTTTTAATCGCTTTAAAATGAGCTAACTTTGAACGGGAGAAGTCGATGATTTCCTGTTCTGTTACTTCTGCATTTTCCCGTAAAACAACATACGCATGTGGTGTTTCTCCCCATTTTTCATGAGGAATAGCAATAACTGCTGCTTCTAGAACAGCTGGGTGATCATAAAGAACACCTTCTACTTCAATAGAAGAGATATTCTCACCACCACTAATAATAATGTCCTTTTTGCGGTCTGTAATTTCAATATAGCCCCTTTCATCAATGGTTCCCACATCACCCGTGTGGAGCCATCCATTTTGAATTGCTTCTAATGTTGCTTTCTCATTTTTCCAATAGCCTTTCATTACGCCATTACTGCGAACGACTATTTCTCCTGTTGCTGTACCCTCATGAGGCACTTCTTCCCCGAACTCGTCCACTACTTTTACTTCGGCGCCAATCATCTGATATCCTGCTTTTACTTTTAAACGAGATTTTTCGTCATCTGATAAGTCACTGAACTGTGGCAGAATTCTAGAAATGAGACTTAGTGGTGAAGATTCCGTCATTCCGTATACCTGGATAAATTCCCAGCCAAGTTCTTGTTCCACTTTTTTGATGAAGGCATGTGGTGGTGCAGACCCCGCAAGGACAACACGTACCTTTTGATCAATGACAGGTTTATGCTCATCATAATATTGTAATAGCGAATTAAGTACAGTTGGTGCCATATGGACAACTGTTACTTTTTGCGCTTCAATTTCTCGGAAAATTGCCTCTGGTGTGGCCTTCTTCAAGCAAATATGAGTCGCGCCATTCGCTGTATAATAAAACGGCGCACCCCAGCCATTTACATGGAACATCGGTAAAACATGCAAGTAAATGTCCTCATCAGTTACACGCAAATGATGCATCGAACTTAATGCATGTAAATAATTGTTGCGATGCGTCAACATAACCCCTTTTGGATCTCCTGTCGTACCACTTGTGTAAAGTAGACTACAGACATCATTTTCATCCAATTCAGCACGTTTAAATGATTCAGGAGAAAATGTCGCTAGCCACACATCATAACCAATTTCCTTCGTTGCTTCTTCCTTATAATGCACAATAATATGTTCTACTGTTTGTAAAAGGTCTTTGATTGGTAAGATTAATTCATATAAATCTTGATCTACCAACAGTACCTTGGATTCGCTATGATTTAAGATAAATAAATAGTCTTCTGGTTTTAATCGGATATTTAGAGGTACCATTATCGCACCTACTTGATATATGCCATAAAAGCCTTCAAGCATTTCTACTGTGTTAGAAGCGAGGTATGCTACTCGATCTCCCTTTTCAACTCCAATTGATTGTAATCCTCTTGAAAGTTGATTTACACGCCCTTCCAACTGGCGGTATGTAAATACTCTTCCTTCGCATTGCACAGCTTCCTTATCACCGTATAGTGTTACTGCACGATCAAGGAACTGCGATAAAACTAGTGGTACATTCATTCCTAAACACCCCTTCTATTTTATGGAATTATTACCATTTTACATTTGTTAGATAATTCTGTCATCTCTTAATTATCAAATTAGCATTTTATAAGTTAAATTATCTACTTATAACCTACTAAACAAATGGAATATAATAGTGATATGCTGTGCTAGTACAGGAAATGACTAAAATGTTTAGCGCTTTGAAACAGCAAAGTATTTAATTATGTAATAATTTTAATAAAAGATTATTTTTGAAACTAATACTGCTATTAATACATTAAATGAAACAGCGCTAAGGAATACTAGAAAGAGAGGTTAACTAATATCCTATATAAACCATCTACTTCAATATATTTGAAGTAAATCAATATTCAATTTAAACAGGTACTTTTCAATCATGTTCAAAATAACGCTCTAGCCCTTTACTATTCGATACAATCAAAACCTTATCCAGACACTCATCATATTGAGTAAAGAAATTTGGTTTACCTACTTCTTCAAAATATTTATTCCACTTAAACATCTTCAAGAATATGTCGAATGTCGGTTTGTAATGAGATTGCTCTACTTTCAACTTTTGCAAAATGAACCTTTTAATAATTCGATATGTTCTCACCTTATAATTTGTATCTAAGAATATGATTACTTCAGCATTTTTGAAACTATTAGCAACCCATTCTTCGTTATGTACGCCTTCAATAATCCAAGAATCCGACTTTACAATTCCATTTAATACATCTTTCCTCTCGACAACCGTTCTCCTAATGTCATCTGTTTCACTTCGTTTCCAAACTACATTGTCTAGCTCATAATAAGGTATTGCCAATTTACGAGAAAGCTCTTTCGCCAAAGTAGTTTTACCACTAGCTACTGAACCTATAATATGTATTTTCTTCGGAAGAGTTTTGTTCATTACTTTCACCCCCTACTACATATTCTATTTTGTAATTCCATTCCCTTTAATAAGTTGAAGTGAATGATTAAAAAAAGCCAAGAACAAATCACCTCCTGGCTCATTTCATTGTTATTATGTTAATTAGTTATCTCTTCTTTTTCGGATAAGCTAAAATCATTTTGGTGAAAATATATGAAAACAGCATGACCAATGTTAAATGAATTATCGTATTGGTTTTATAAAAAAGATTAATCGTCGTATAAAGTAAAACCGGGTATGTACATGCATACATGGCCATTTTCCAAAGAAGCTGATATACTAACTTCCTCTTTGCAATGGTTCTTATTAGTAATCCTGTCGTTGCAAGTACTGAAATACTTGTAATACCTGTCAAGATGACTAATAAAGGGTATAAAGTGCAGACTAATAGAAAGGTTTTATCAATGTCACCTTTTGCTATAAACTCACTTGCCATCTGTATGCCATTTGGTAACGCCATTACAAAGTGCATAAGTAGAATATACAATAAGTAATCTTTCGTTTTGATACGGTTTATTTGATATACTGCCTTCTTTTTTGGTAATGATAAACTTACTTTAAATGTAGTAACAATACTCATTCGACTGATGTAACTCCCTAATTTAAAATACTATGATCTAAAGTGGTTTATAGCCATTATTCTCGCTGGTTGATCTGCTTCTAGTAAATCATCTTCATGATAGATAGCTTCAATTGGGCATACCGTTTCACATGCACCACAATCAATACATAGTCTAGGGTCTATCAGATACTGGTTTCCTACAGGTTTTATACAATCTACCGGACATACATCTAAACAAGATGCTGCTTTTTCATCCTGACACGCCTCTGTTATAACAAAAGCCATTTTTTGTTCCCCCTCGTTTATATGAGCTGATCCTTCAATATTTGTGGACTTTGCGCCCAGTAATTTTCATTGAAGCTTTTCAAAAAGTGATAGAGTAATTGCTTAGACTTCGAATCTAGCTGCTCCATAATTACATTGCCCTTCATCGCCTTATCCAGCATATTGACTTGCTCTGGAAGGGATTTATAACCTAATTTGATGCGTCTTTCTTCTTTCGAGACTAATACTTCACTTGCTGTACAACCTGCATAATATGCACCACTATTTGAAGTTTGCATAGCAATCCAGACAATCCAATAAGTAAAATAATCTTGTCCCGCATGCTCACGATTTGGTGCAAAACGTACTTTTTTCTCAATCCGACTTCGCCCATGTAATGCTTCCATATCAATGAAAACGTCTTCACGCTCTACATCAATAATGACTGGTGTAATATTATTTAAATCGAGTGTTCCTACGCCAAAACCACCATCGCCATTCGTTGAATCACTACTTAAAATGTTGAACTGTATCTTTTTCTTAATTGGTGCCATATCCCTGCTCCTCTCTTATATACGATTGAAATCATTAAGAGCTACGACTACTTCTATTCATTACTTGATTGATACGTTTAATATAAAGATTCTAAAGTTAACTAGCAATACAATCTAGCAAAGTTCATTCAATAGTCTGAATGTTGGTTTGAAATACATTTTGATTAAAAGTGACTCAAAAAATCAGTTTTATTGTAAATAAAAAGAAAGCATTATTGATCACAATGCTTTCTTTTCTGGTAATTTAATAACTCTTATTCAATGAAAATCCAATTAGTTGAACCTAGAAAATTACGATTTTATTTGTTTATTAAGAAGGGACAATAGCTTCTTTTGTGCTTCTTTACTACGAATTATTTTTCTAACAAGAATTGTACTTTGTAAATAGCGCCTAACTTTTTTACTTACAAAAAACAAACGGTGATATCTTTCATCTTCGTATATATTCTTAAACCAATCATGTTGTTTTAACTGATCAATATTTTGGTCAATTTTTTTCGTATTTAAAGTTTCACTATATCCAATACTGCCAAATAATCCAGCAATAAATTCTAACAAAAAAACTGATCATACTTACTCTTATCCCCTTCTACTTTTGAGAAATCTGCGATAATTATTTTTAACTCTTGTTCAGCTAACGTTCCTTTTAAGAATAGGTACATTTCTTTACAATTTTTAAAGAGATGAGTTGATTTTAATCAAACTTTTTTAAAAGGAATAGATTTTCTTATTGAACGAATCTGCTCCGTTACTTGAAGTAGGAAAAGAATTTACTCCTGACTAAAGAAAAGTACCCATTAATAGAATAAGGTTGTTTCACAATCAACTTCACCATCTACGCTTAATAACAACTATAAAGAAAGTAAATGTTTTGTAAAGTTTGTACATCCCTCTAGAGAGCGTTAATAAAATAATGTATAGTCTCTTTATCGAATTCTACATTCAATGGAATCGGATGGACTATTGGTTAAAGTAGATAGAAACGTAGAAGGGAAAATTAGAAAATATTATTCCACTGAGGATAGAAAAAAAGTTTACGAGTTTTTTAATGAAATAATAAACTAACAAAGAAGGTGAAAATACTGAAAAAAAATAATAAAATCAGAGGTTTTAAATCTCTTCTAGAATTACTTTTAGTCTCAACTAAGCTTGGTTTTACATCGTTTGGAGGACCAGTAGCTCATCTAGGCTACTTTCATGATGAATATATTCGAAGAAGAAAATGGATGGATGAAAAAAGCTATGCTGATCTAGTCACTTTATGTCAGTTCTTACCCGGTCCTGCAAGTAGCCAAGTAGGAATTGGTATTGGAGTTATGCGAGCGGGAGTTCTGGGAGGAATTATTTCATTTATTGGATTTACACTACCTTCCGTCATAGTACTTATACTATTTGCATTAGTTCTACAAGGGTCGGATATTGCTGATGCTGGTTGGATTCATGGATTAAAAATAGTAGCAGTAGCGGTTGTTGCACATGCCATTTTAGGTATGGCACAAAAACTTGCTCCTGACTTAAAGAGAAAAGCGCTGGTTTTGTTTGCATTAGCGGGTACACTTTTGTGGCAATCGGCGTTTAATCAAGTGGGAATAATAGTACTTTCTGCAATTATTGGATTCATTCTTTATAAGCAACATACTGAAATCGAAGAAGCCAAAACATATTTTCCTATTTCTCGTAGTGTCGGAGTTTTATGTTTAACGTTATTTTTTGGTTTGCTTATTTTTTTACCCATTTTAAGAGAGGTAACCTCTTTAAGCTGGATTGAAATGTTTGACAGCTTTTATCGTTCTGGTTCTCTAGTCTTTGGTGGTGGTCATGTTATTTTACCATTACTGGAAAATGAATTTGTACCTACTGGATGGGTAAGCGAAGAGACATTCTTAGCAGGTTATGGGGCTACACAAGCTGTACCTGGTCCATTATTTACTTTTGCAGCTTATCTTGGTACGGTTATGAATGGTTGGCAAGGAGGGGTACTCGCGACCATAGCAATTTTCTTGCCTGCCTTCCTGCTTATTTTGGGTACATTGCCTTTTTGGGATTCCTTACGTCGAAATCCAAAAATTAAAGGAGCACTAATGGGGGTTAATGCAGCCGTTGTTGGGATATTAATAGCTGCACTTTACCATCCTATTTGGACTAGCTCCATATTAGCTCCACTTGATTTTGCGTTTGCGGCGATTTTATTTAGTATGTTAGTGTATTGGAAATTGCCACCTTGGATTGTTGTGCTGACTGGCGCAATTGGTGGAGTAATCATTTAATGATTTATGTTCCAAAACTAAAGACTACCAAGTAGGTAGTCTCCCATTGTATACAAAAGAAGTTCGGAATTACGCCATTCTGAACTTCTTTTGATTCTTTATTAATTTGTAAGATTTAATGCCCTTTAGTTCGAATATACTTTCTATTGTTTTTTGAAAAGCCATTACTTATTAAACTATCCTGTCACTTTAATTAAATAAAAAAAAGCCTTTTTTGCTTTGTAAAAAATTTGCTCAAAAACTTCCCTAAATCTGTTGTTTAAGAGCAAATAGAAAGAATCCATTTTGAAAAAAGAATGATCAAAATAGATTCTTATTCTGCAGATTTATGTTACCAATTTAATAAGAGCTTGCTCAATTTCTACCTGTTGTTCACAACCGCAGCCGATTTCTTAATCCCCTAAAATTACTTTTTCTTCTTTATTAAAGATACCAACCAACAACAATACAAGTCCTATTATGAAAATAATAGGAAAAATATAAACCATGATCAATGCTGACCAACCATCTCTAACAATTACTGCATAAGTTAATCCTATCGAAAAAGCCAAAGATGGAGAAATTGGTAACATAAGAGCAATACCCCACACCTTATATTTTAATCCTTTCGATTTGCCTACACTAAGTTGATAAGCGATAAAAGCACCTATCAATGCAATGAAATAACCTATGCCAATCTCCATTCTTCCCCCCCTTAATTGTTAAAACCATTATAACCTCATCCCAAATTGTTCCTCCGTTAAATGGCCCTCTTGCTGAACTTAGGATTTCTGCATATCAATTAAATTGTATCAAACTTTATTTAAACTAGGATTAAATATTTCTAAATTTTCATTTTTTTCAGATTCCGGATGAAGTGAATGAATACCCATTAAATAATATAACTCTCATAAAAAATAGTAGATTACTTTTATAATATTCACACCAAAGTATTCAGTAAATCTCTATAAAGTAGCGTCTGTATGCGCTACTATTTTATATTTGAACTTAAAAATCATTTAATTTTCCAACACCTTCATCTTTATTAAAAAAGATGCATATGATGCAGTTAAGGCAATTCACTTTTTTACAATGATGGTAAGGGGGATAAGAAATGAATGAAAATAAAAAAAATTTAAAACAATCCTCTGACTCACAAGATATTCAGATTGCTAGACTCGCATTTATTGGGGCATCTATTTCTACATTAGGAGATGGTTTACAAGCTGTTGCTGCTGGTCTTGCACTAGAAGCTTTAGAAAAATCAAGTAATCAAGGGTCTCAAAATTCAGATGAACAATCAAAACAGTCAGACAACATGCAAAAGCAGATAGACTCTATTATTTATGAGTTAAAACAATTCAAAAAGATGATGAAATAAAAATGTTTTTCACTGCTATATCGAATGCATTTGGCAAAAAAATTACTTTTACATCTTACTTTATAGTGTGAAGTAATTTATATTTACTACCCACCTTTTTTGATACATAGGCCCCTTTCTATTTGTAAGTGGCCTTTTTCCTTTCCTCACTCTACCGTCAGCTCTCTTACTGCACAATACCTTTCAGATATTCATTCAATTTAGTGATGATCTCTTCTCACGAACAACAGAGCTGTTTCAAAAGCTCCCCTAAACAGCAGTTTACTTTTGTAACAGCTCCAGTTACTATATATTACTTGTTACTTGTTACTTGTTTCTTATTATTTGTTACTTCTTATTTGGCATCTGTTACTTTTGCTGCTTTTGTCAGCTTTCCTTCTTCTTCAAGCTGAACAATCAATTCATTTAACGTGACCCCTTTTTCTTTAGCCATTTCCTCTAAATTGACAGGTTCACTGGATTTTGAGTCATCTGCTATTTCGGTGGACAAAGTTGATTCAACAGCTTCTGTTAGCTTACCTTTCTTTCCTTCTTCTTCAAGCTGAGCAATCAGTTCATCTAACGTGATCCCTCTTTCTTTAGCCATTTCTTTTAAGTTGACAGGCTCACTGGATTTAGTAGTTTCCCACATGTCGTTGTTGCTCGCAGCATATGCAGATCCTGCAACAACAGATAACCCTAGCATAAGTGTAGCTATTTTTAATGGTTTCTTCATATTAAATTCCTCCTAGAATATTTTCACCCTTTATCATCCGATAGATGCCATAATATTACAATTCAATCTGATTGCCTGCATCCTTTCTATTTGATGTTAAAAGTATATAACTATCTAAGTTAAATCCTTGTTAAGGATTATAGTGAATATTCATTTTATTTATTTAACTTTACTCTAATATCATTATTGAACTAAACTGCCCCATTAGTTGAAAAAGAAAAGAGCTGTCTGAACAATTCAATAATCTGCTGTTAATGACTTCCGATTGTTGAAGAAAGGCTTTAACACTTCTATCAATTTAAAGAGTCAACATCGCATTTCAGTATTGGTCCCATCATTTGTAAGTGTTTCCTAAGTTGTCCGTGAATTGTACAAAATTAAAAAAGGCAATCCAGTTAATCGATTAGTGGATGCCTCTTATTTAATATTGAACTTCCTGGCTCTTATTGTGTTAAATTTATACGGAATAGTTAAGTTTTTTGTACTGAAAGATGCGCATCGAAGGCATCAATAATGTGTAGAAAATGATCTGCTTCACGACTATTTCATTACAAATGTAGGAACTTGATATTCCTCCTCTAATTGTATAAACGATATCTAACTTATTCAAAACAATTTGAATAAATTACTTTTTGATATGGTCAAAAAAAAAACACCCTTTTATCTAAAGGGTGTTTTTTCTTGCATTTAATTTGTATATGTTACGGCAATGAGCCTTAAGAATCTATAAGCACAGAAATTAGGTTCAACACATTGATAAAAATGTGAACCTGTGGTAAATTTATATAGATATACTCTTTCAGATGAAGAAGATTAGTATATCCCTACTTTAAATTATATAATATATTTTTTCGTTTGTCAAATCCGATTTTTTTAAGGAGTGGTTGCTATGGGTTCAGAATTTCTGCAGGAGCAAAAACGTGTGGACAGTGTAATAGAGACAATAACGGAGCGCATCAGCAAATTAGAGGAAGAAACTTCTCGACGTCAAAACGAACTGGTTAATATACGTAAACACTTCTTTGATGAAGTCAAAGTGAATCTTGATACTTTTGACGATTATCTTGAGACCATCATCGGCTTGAGACAAGAAGCTCAAGCTCTAACTGTAAGTCAAAGCACCGATCGACATGTATCTAAGCAATTGTCTACGCTTCGACGTATGAAGGAGGTTCCATACTTCGGCCGAATCGATTTCATTGAAGAAGGAGAATCTGCTCAGGAACAAATCTATATTGGAATTTCCACACTTACAGATGCAAGTGGCGAAGAATTTCTTATCTATGACTGGAGGGCACCTATCTCAAGCATCTACTATGAGTACCAGACTGGACCGGCTAAGTATGCAACACTTGAGGGTGAAATCAAAGGCATTTTGGAGAAAAAGGGGCAATATCTTATCCGTGACGGTGTTCTTCAATCCATGTTCGATACGAGTCTTACCATTGGAGACGAGATTTTACAACAGGTACTGGGCAAAGGCACAGATAAACATATGCACAATATAGTAGCTACGATTCAACAGGAGCAAAATCGAATCATCCGTCATGATCGTGGGAAACTACTTATTGTACACGGTGCAGCTGGCAGTGGCAAGACATCGGCCGCCCTGCAGCGGATTGCTTTTTTACTCTACAAAAATCGCGAAAGTATGAATGCTGATCAAATAATTCTATTTTCACCAAATTCGATGTTTAACAGCTATGTATCCAATGTACTGCCAGAACTTGGAGAAGAGAATATGCATCAGGTCACATTTCAGGAATACTTAGTCCATCGGCTGAGTAAAGAGTTTCAAGTTGAAAATCCCTACGAGCAATTGGAATATGTTTTAACTGCTACGAACACCCCTTCCTACAAGTCAAGGGTTGCGAGCATTCGATTCAAAGCATCACCTCTTTTTTTCAATGCGATCGAATTATATATGAAATCGTTAGAGTTCTCTGGAATGATATTCAAGGACATGATCTTCAGAGGAGAACCGATTGTTACTGCGGGGCAAATAGCAGAAAGGTTTTATAGTAACGACACTTCACTCCGCTTCCATAATAGACTTGAAAAGTTAAAGGATTGGCTAGTTAAGAAAATCAACGAAACTCAAAAGGCTGAACTGACTAAGCCGTGGGTACAGGAAAAAATCGAGCTACTTAGCGACGAGGAATACCACAAGGCCCATACCTACTTAGCAAAAAAACGCGGCTTTACAGGAGAATCGATTGCTGATTATGAGGTTGAGCCTGAAGTACTTGCTCGATTGATTGTTCAACAGAAATTGAAACCGTTACGTAAACGAGTCGGAGCATTTGGTTTCATCGACATTAAAGGAATATATAAGCAGCTTTTTGCTGAACCACTGCAGATCAAACAGTGGATAGATGGAGAAACACCCGCGGAGTGGACGGAGATTTGTCAAGCAACGCTGGAAATGCTGGATGAAAGCAAACTATCTTATGAAGATGCTACTCCGTTCTTATTTATGAAAGAGATGATTCAAGGCTTTCAGACAAACGGTTCGATAAAGCACATACTTATTGACGAGGCTCAGGATTATTCAGCGTTTCAATTCGAGTTTCTAAAGCGTTTATTTCCTTCGGCAAAAATGACTGTGCTGGGTGACTTTAATCAGGCAATTTTCGCCCATGCAAGTGAAATGGATGATTTTCGTACACTAATGAACTTATACGGACCGGATGAAACGGAAGTAATTAACATGACACGCAGCTACCGATCCACAAAACCGATTATCGAATTTACACGCAGACTAGTACCTAACGGCGAACGGATTATCCCATTCGAACGCGACGGCGAGCTACCCGTGCTCACACAATTACTCAATCACACTGAACTTCACCACTGCATCGCATCCAAAGTTGCAACTTTGCGAAGTCAACGTTATAACAGTATTGCTATAATATGTAAATCATCTGAGGAAAGTAAAAGTGCATTCGAAGCCTTGTCTCACATCGATGATATTAAACTCGTGAAAAGCAGCTCGATTGAATATGAACAAGGAGTTGTTGTGATACCATCGTATTTAGCTAAAGGCATTGAGTTCGACGCTGTCATTATTTATGATGCATCAGAGCAAGTATATAGCGACGAGAGCCTTCGCAGAGCATTTTACACCGCCTGTACTAGAGCTATGCATCTTTTGCAACTTTACAGTGTAGGAGAACCGACCCCATTATTGCGAAACGTCTCGCTGGAAAGTTACATCCAAGCTTGATTTAATCTAATTTTCAACGATAAACACATGAAGCAATTACCTAATTAGAATAATATTAATCAGCCGAAAAATATGTAAGTTTTTATTCACCGCTTACATATTTTTCGGCTTTTTTAGATTTTAAACATACAGTCTCATAAGAATCACTCTTAAATTGAATAACCTTAGAGTTCTTTCTTACATTTAATCATAATAAATTTTACTGGTGGTTTATTTTTCATGTTCTTATTTGGCTCTTCAATTTCTGAAAACTCTTCCAGTCCATATTTTTCAAATTCTTGTTTTATGGAGTCAGAATCATAAAAATACATTTTAACGCCTTCCATTATCTCAAAATAGTCTTTATCCAATTGTTTGCCCTTTCCAAACATTGGAGCTTTTTTTGAAACAGTTGTAAAAACCATATAACCATTAGGCTTTAACTGATTATAGCAATCTCTAATAAACTTCTCTCTCTCACGATTATTCAATAAGTGAATAAGTGCATGGCTAAATATACCGTCATAAAGTTTTTTATCAAAAGGCATATCAGTTACTGATCCCTGAAAAATACTAATATCAATCCCGTTTTGCCTCGCCAAATCAATCGCTGTTTTTGAAATCTCAATACCTGTTACATTTATTCCATTATCAATAAAAACCTTTGCATTTCTACCATATCCAATACCTGGTAGCAGTATGTCCTTTATATTCCTTTCAAGGAAAAAATCCTTTGTCACGATTACAGAGTCTGTAGGTTCAAACCCCCACATCGTTTGTTTTTCTATAAAACTTGATTCCCAGAATTCAGTCATATCTCTATCTCCTCTTTGTTTTATTTTTATTGAGATGCTATCTTGTTTGATACTAATGTTAAATTCAAATAATCTTAATATGCCTAAACTCCAATAAATTACGAACCCTATATTACATTCGGACTACTAATACATAATCTTTTCATTTCAATAAAGTATATTACAGACTCTTTATATCTACAATTAATGTGAATCGAACTTTTATGAAAAAAATATTGCTAGCCTTATGGAAGCTCTTAATCAAAAAGACATTATCCCACTACACTGCCCTTTAGTTGAATAAAAAGAGCTGTCTGAACAGCTCAAGAATCTTCAACTGAACAAACCTAAATTTTATTATACCAAAAAATCGCTACTTCATTAGCTGTTGGAAATTTTGAATAAAGCATAGTATCAACCGCACCTATTACAAATTTATTTTTGGCATAAAAATAACAAGCTGAAACATTAATATCTTGTGTTTCAAGCATAAGACCACCTAAGTTATTAGCCTTAGCCCACTCCAAAGCTTTATTTAATAATGCTGTTCCAACACCATTTTTTCTATAATCTTTTGCAACAGCGATGTCCTCAATAAGTGCATATCCGTTCCAATTAGAACGTATCTTAATCTGACCAATGCAGTTGTTTTCAACGTAATAAAAAAATACCGCTTTCCCCTCTTCTTCAATATAACTGATATCAATTTCATCATCTTCATATTTCTTGAAATAAGGTTCAGGAAAAATCTCCTCTGTATATTTCCAAGTATTATTTTCAAATGTAGGTATTATCCTCCCAGAAACAAAGAAACCTTCGTTGGATTTATTAAAATCCTTCATATTAATTTGAGTCATTTTTATTATCATCTCATTCTCCTTCTAAACGAAATTATATGTAATTCCTATTATTTCTTATCCCCTATTCAACTAAACCCTTAGTGCATCAATAAAACATAAAGAGCGTTAATCCTTCTGGATCAACGCCACATTAAGTAGTTCGCCTTGTAAGATTCCATTTTTTACTCTGATAATCTACTTCTTCTTCAAGGTCTTCTTTATTTAGCAAAAGATAAAATTATAATCATGAACCAGTCACCGGTAAAATACCGACAACTGGTTGGATAAATACTTTTTTGACCTAACCGGTATAAACACTTTCACATGTTCCAGCTGCTGGTTCATAAAAACAATGATTTTTAAATTGACCAGTAAAAGGTTGACCGTACCATGTTGGAGGACACTCAGCATATGGATTAAAATACCAAAGCGCAAAATGCGCTGGATGTTGTCTCCAAAAATCCAAATTTTGCTTTGCTAATCTTTTTTCAGAAGATCTCGCTCTTTGATAAAATAAATTCCCTTTTTGAACAGCTTCAAAAGAAAAATTTCCTCCTTGCACCTGATAAATGACATCTTCAATTGTTCTTACATCTCTAAAGTCTAAACAATCAGCTACAGCACGATTAACAATTACATTACCAACATATAACATCCCTTGGTTTCCTTCACCCTCAGCTTCCGCTCTCATCATCCTTGCCATTAAAGCAACGTCTGCATCTCTGTATTTAACTCTTGGCATTTTTCCACCCCATAATTATTATATGAAAAGGACTTCATTGTTGACATTAATAAAAATAAGAGTGCTTCGTTTTTATGCTTTCAGTTTTAAGTATGATGAAAACTATAGCATTCTTTTTTATAGTTTTATTCAATTATCCTGCGACACTAATACAATATGGATTACTCATTTTCCCTTTCTAATTCATTTAATAGCTTACAAGGATAGCCGACGATATATTCTCTTTATGTCCTTTCTTCAATATTACTATTTTCTACATATTCATCTATTCCCATATTTATAACAGCCCATTAGCGTGTATATATCTTTTAATAGTTACCTTTAATCAATTTTATATTTATCTTCTTCAACTAAACTGCACAGTTAGTTGAATACTACAACTATTTAATAAATCACAATGCCTTGAACCGCGACGAATAAATTGAATAACGAATTGCACAAAAAGAAGATACCCCACTTTAAACTCTAAGTTCTTTTAAATTCTCGCAATCCTATTAAAAGTAACATTACACTCATAAGAAAACCATTTCCAAAATCCACTTAATTTTACTAAATCCAACTCACAATAAGAATGATACTTGCTACCCCCAAACTGTAGTTGCCACTATCCACCAAACAACGGATTGACTAGTTGAAGTTTTCTTTCTTTCCATACTTCTTTTTATAAAAGCGAGAACAACAAATCCAATGACACTAACAGTTATACCAAGTAATAACTCCACTTTCTATCCCCTTTTTTGTGAGTTACTTTCCTAACCTGCTACGTAGTTTAAGTACATTCCTTCGCAATTTCTATTATAATTTAACATAAATATCCAATTATTTTCAGAGAAAGTAAGGAAAGTCTTCTGAAAACGTTCCATTTGTTTAGCATATAACGAAAATGATTAATTAATAATATTAAATAATAAATTAACATTATTGATTTTTTACATAAATATATTTAATTTCATTATTTATTTTTTTAATTCTTTGTTATATAATCGAATCAACTAAAAGGAAGGGATTTAATTATGGCTTATAAAGTAATCACAAATTGTCCTGTCTGCAGTGAAACATTGAAAATTACAAAATTGCATTGCTCTCAATGTCAAACTACGATTGAAAATGAGTTTGAATTATCTAAACTAGCATCCTTATCAATGGATCAGCTTCATTTTGTGGAAGTATTTTTAACATGCAGAGGGAATATCAAAGAAGTTGAAAAAGAACTTGGGATTTCGTATCCTACGGTTCGAGGCAAGCTTACAGACATCATTTCATCCCTTGGATATGTGCAAAAGAAGAAAAATGAAGTAGACGAAAAAAAAGTTGTCACCATGTTGGAAAATGGCGAAATTACACCAGAAGAAGCCATTAAGCTCTTAAAAGAGGAATAGGAGGAAATTATCATGAAAGACGAAATTACAAGAGTGTTAACAATGGTTCAAGAAGGTAAGATTGATGTAGATAAGGGATCCGAACTGATTCAAGTATTAAAGGAGAAAGAAGAAACAGATAATAAGCTTTTTGTAAAACCGACTAAGTATTTAGATAAAACATTAAAAATTCGTGTTGTATCAACCGAAAATGATAATGTCACTGTCAATTTGCCTATAAAACTTGTAAAGGTAGTATTAATGGCTGGACACAGCATCGCAGCGAGTATACCTCAATCGGAAAAATACATTAAAGATATAGACATAAACCTTATTATTGAAGCAATCGAAAACGAATTAGATGGCCAAATTGTTGATATTAAATCGGCAAACGGGGATACCGTTTCGGTCTTCATTGCTTAGTGATTTGCTTATGATGCTTGTAAAAGTGAAAGCAAAAGACGTTAGGTTTACCATCCCAATTCCATATGCTATTTTAAACATTGTTATTTCAATTTTGTCTTCAAATTTTTTTCAAAAAAATATTAACAAATGGACAAAAGAGCACTTCGAAAGAAAAAAACTGGACTTTGCCTTTCCACTAATAGACAAAAAATCGCTAAAGCCTATCGTCAAGGAACTGAAAAATTATAAAGGGATCGTGCTAGTAGATGTCAAAGCTAAGGACGGTACTGAAGTTAAGGTTAGACTATAATTTATTATAGAATAAACCGACCAAACTCTCTTGTTCCAAGAGTTGTTTTTTATTTTTTTCAATGATAATAGGCGTACACCGGCAATTCTCTCCTTGACTTAGGCTTTAACAAAGTATTTCTCATTAAAGGAAATTTCAATATTGAAAGCCTAATTTCTCAATTTAATGCAAAGAAATTAGGCTTTTTTCATTGCTCCATTAAAAAACCCGCTAGTTGAATAAAGAAAAAAGACGTGCATATGCAACTCAATAAAGAGATTTTGTACAGAACTTTTTCATTTCCCATACTCCTTTCTTTTTTCAATAAAATAGATGCTTTGATTAATTCACTACTACAAAGATTAGAAGGGGCAATTAGACGGATTTTGTTTTTACGATGTAGATCGTAATGTGTTTCATCCTCTATTACCTGCACAGACAAAAGTCGATAAAGACAAACAATGACTGCTATCTGAAAGTCTTGAATCGTACCGTAGATAAATTTTTCAACTTAACTTGTAAGGTGATAATATAGGGATTTAATTTTGATATGAAAATATAAAAACCTAGCTACATTTTATTTAGTAAGGCTCTTTAAAGTTGTTGAAAATGACCATTTTAATAATTGATTAGATGAATGTCACCTCTCCTTTCAATAACAATACATATTATAGGTTTAGAAAGGAGGGGATTTATTATGGGATATCAAAATAATGGTAACGACTATGGCAGACGAAACAATTCATCATTTGCTTTAATCGTTGTCCTATTCATTCTTCTAATTATTGTTGGCGCTAGCTTCATGTATTAAACTACAGCCTCTTTCTTGTAGCTAACCCATAATAATAATTGTAATGTGAAGGTTAAGGTATTTTAGCCTTACACATCCCTTTTCTCTCAACGAGGGTCACTTGCTACCGAGTGACCCTTTTTATAGTTACTTCCCTCATTTACTGCACATTTTATTTCAGATATTCATTCAACATATTGCTGAAATTTAACATTCCACTATCTGCTTGTTCAACTGTTGTCGCATGAGCGTGGCGCAGATTTAGCGACAATTGACAAACAGAAGATAAGTCAAATAAGTCAATAATCGACTTCTACCTAAAGGTATCAAATAGAGCTTTTGAATAAAGCATGCTTAAAACAGCGTTAATCTTTCTAACTTTGAGTAGGTTATTTATAAAAGAGTTCGATCATTTTAATGAACTTTATTAAACTAAAGCACCCGTTAGTTAAATAAAATTTTTAATCCAAGTCATCATTCGGAGAACTTGGAATGGTTCATACCAAGTAACTAAAAATAATATAATGAAAAAGGTAGTAAGTGATATATATTTTACACTTCCTTTTTCCCTTTTAGAGATAGCAAAAAAACAAAATACAGTCCCTAGTATTATAAAAATAACTCCAGTAAGTACAATAGGTTCAAAATAACCGTCTATTAACCAGTTTAATGTGAAGAAAAGAAGCCCTATAAATAAAAAGACTATTGAGCTTATACTGAATCGTTTCATATACGTACACCCCTATTAGTTCAATTTATATATATGACCTTAAAATTCCATAAAAGTTCCAATTACTGTTCAACTAAACTGTCCCTTTAGTTGAATAAGAAAAAAAGCTGTCTGAACAGCTCAAAGGTCTTCTTACTAAAGCACCCGTTTGTTTAAATACAACTCTAGTCAATGTATTACAAATTGCTTCGACAATAGGGTATTAGAAAGCAATCAACGTTGTTCTGCTATCATTCTCATCTGTAATATATTTCACATTTTTGTAACCAGCATTTACGGCCTTAGAAAACAATTGTTTAATTATGTATTGTTTTTTTGAATAAATCGTTACATATGAGGAATCCACTACTAAGAGTACAAACTGACATTCACTTTCAACAAATTCTTGATAAGTTGCAATTTCTTTTACATCTAACTTATTCGCAAATGCCTTTAAATCGACAAATATAAGATAATATTCTTCTTTTGAAATTAACTCAGATAATGTTTGCCCATTTACCGTACAAAGAGAAGGAAATAAAGGTTCCCCTAATGTGTTATTTTCTATAATATAAGATTCTCCTCCTCCAATTCTCCAATTTAATCCATTAAGTTCTAGATCACTTAAAATTTCAAACAAATATTTTCCATAACCATTTGGAATTTCAAAAGTTAAACCTCTAATCCTAATCACCTCATTTAAAATGAAAAATCTCTTTGACTATTTCAACTAAACTGCCCGTTAGTTCAATAAGAAAAAAGCTTCACTCATTCTTGAAGTAAAGCACCCGTTAGTTGAAGAAGACCTACTATCTAAATTAGCATTGGTAAGTCATTTTCAGAAATTCAAAACTATCTCCATTTGTATCCTGCATAAAAGTATCAACTTCTTTAAATCCAATTTTTCTATATACTTTTATTGCCCTCTGATTGAAAGTTGCTACTGATAACATTATTTTTTGGGGTGTATATTTTGATTCAGCAAACTCTATACCTGCTTTTAAAAATTCCAATCCATTTCCATTACCAGTTAGATTTGGTCTCATCCCTAACCCTATATCGATAGTATTTATATCTACTTGATTAAAGCTAAAGAAACCTATAATATCATTGTCTTTAGTAACAACAAAGTTTGAGTCACCTCGTTTATTAGGGTCTAAAAACTCAACTAAATCTTCTTTATCTGCCTCCATATCGTAAAAAGAATACTCAGCATCATAGTGCCAATTAAATGCAATTTCTTCCGCTTGTTCTTGTGTCATAATTTCAAATTTATACCCCATAATTATCCTCCTTATATCACTATTACAATAACAACCATCTATATACCTTCTTCAACTAACCTGCCCCTTAGTTGAAGAGTAAAATTAATAAAACATAATATAACCTTTTATCAATTTAATAATTCGTTTCAGCTACGATTTTTAGGAATAGAGCCGGATTTAGCAAATAAAAGAATCAGTAAAAATAAAAAACAACTAAAACCTGTATTATCACTTGTAAGTAAATTTAACTGGATAACTTGCATCGCAATTAAAACGTTTAATATAAAAGAAACGAGAAAACCCAAAAATAAAACACACGTTAAATAATTGCCGAATAACAACCATCTGAAGTTAGATACATCTGGTCTATTAGCTTTTTGGATAGTTAAAGTATGTTGAACTTGTTTAAATAAGCCGTATGTGAAACTAATAATTATTAATATAACTACTACATAACCAATTACATCACCCATCAATTCACCTCCTATATTTCCCAATTATACACCAGTTATATTTATAAATTTTTTTCTTATTGAAGTAAAGCAACCGTTAGTTGAATTAACACACTCTCTATTATTATATATCTTCTGTGTTCACCTATGGATGGATTTTTGGTAAAGTCTAATAGAAGCGAATGCATTGTCATATTATTAAAAGGAGATATAGCTTTGGAAAATTTATTTATATATATTTGTATTATCTTCGTGGCATCCATTTTACAAACAAGTACTGGTTTTGGATTCTCGATTATGGCTACACCATTTTTATTAATGTTATTTAAACCTCAAGAAGCTATCCAAATAAATATTATTCTTTCATTAATTATCTCTAGTGCTTTAATAATGAAAATCAAAAAGGATATTGATAAAAATTTATTAAAAAAATTAGTTTTAGGAAGCATTGCTGGTATACCATTTGGTGGGTTAATTTATTTGTCTATTGATATTAGTACTTTTAAAATAATCATTAGTATCATTTTATTACTATTAACCTTAATGCTAATTTTTAATGTTAGATTTAAAACAACTACAGCAAGAGACTATATTGTTGGTGGAATATCTGGTCTTCTAACAATAAGTATTGGTATGCCTGGACCACCACTTTTGATATATTTTGCTGGAACAAAGACTGTAAAAGAAAAAACAAGAGCTACAACACTGGCATTTTATTTATTTATATATTTCATTAGTCTTGTTTCTCAAATGCTTTTTACTGGAACAGACTTGAGCATTTGGCGTTCAAGTTTGTATGCCATCCCTGCTGTATTTATCGGATTGATAATAGGGCAAGTACTATTTAAACATCTTAATCAAAAAGTATTCGGAGTTTTCACATATATCCTTTTAGGATGTACTGGGATCTTTTTATTAATAGATAGTATCTTTTCACGTTGATAAAACTAATTCATTAGAAATACCATCTTGAACTGTAACAACTGAATTTAAAATTCCCCTTATTGAACTAACCTGCCCCATTAGTTGAACAAGAAAAAATGAAGCTACGTTGAATCAACACGTCTATTATCACAGCTATTTTCTATTTCTTTAGTAATGAAAGATTTCTTTCCAGTCGCCAATCTTTCATTTTGAACACCACCAAACTTTTGAATTGTTTTGATCAAACAAAATTATAAAGCTATACATAAGGTTCAATCTCCTTGAAAAAAATTACAAAAAAAATATTATTGTTTGACGATAACACTTTATTGTTTTAGAATAATATGTAAAATAAGGAGATGATTTCTAATTAATCTTTTTACCAAGACCGTTCTAAAATTTTTATCAATTATGTCGCTAATTGCTCAAGTTTTATGTGCGTTTGCTGGATTAATACTATTATTTGCGTCTGGAGCTTTATTGTTAGTACCAAACGGAGTCAAAAAACAATTGCTACAGTATGTAGATTTAAACTCAAGCACAAACCTATCAGTATGGTTTTTAGTGCTTTCCTGCTTAGTCGCGTTAGCAATCATTGCTTGTTTGTTTATCATTATGTATGCTCTACGTAAAATAATTGGTAATATTTACGAACAAGACTTCTTTATTTCTCGAAATCTTAAATACCTAAAACTAATCTTAATCTCTATCACTAGCTTTACAGTTTTGAACTTCATTAGTAAGTTGTTATTTGCGCAAGTAAATGCGTACAATGTCAGCGATGTTTTTCCAGATTCTTGGCCAAGTTTAATAGGAAACCTTCTTTTGTTATCCATCGTTTATATGCTTTATGTAGTTTTTAAATACGGCATATCTTTACAAGATGATTTTAACAACGTGATTAAGGCGGAAGCTCCTAATGATAAAAACTAATCTAGATTAATTAATGCTAGAAAAATAACTTCTTCAAAGCGTAGTAAAAAAAATTGGAATTACCCAAGTTAACTTATCAATACTAAAAATAGGTAAAGCATGTGCTATTCGCTTTGCCACTTTTAAAAAAATCTGCCAGACATTAAATTGTCAGACTGGTGATATACTTGAATATGAAGAAAAAACGGACATATAACAATTGTTATATGTCCGTTTTTAACAATTCCGCAATATGTTTTATATCCCAACTATCCTCTAAGTACTCTAAACAGCTCAATGATTTCTACGTTTTCAAAATCAAGGAATGGTAAACTAATAAGTGTAAAGATTTTGAGTTAACATCAAATACACTTTATTGCTGGCATCAACAATCCACTTATTTTCGAGTATCAATGCTACTTGTTTATCCGGGAGCCGCTTTAAGTTACCAAGGTATAGAACAAACATCGGAATCATTCTCTATTTATTAATAATCTTAAAAGATTTAAACTCTAGAACATTTTTCACGATACAATTATTTATCACTAGTGTTATCTGCATTGATTAAATTCTTTATTGCATTTACAGCAATTTGAATAGCTGGCTCAATATCATAATTTCCGACATTAGATAATCCTGCTTTTTCCCTTTCTTGATTTGCCACCGCTAGAAGTATCGTACCGCATCTGACTTTTAAGTAACTTGCAACTGTAAATAGTGCTGCTGATTCCATTTCAGAACCTAAGCACCCTAAGTCTAGCCACGCTTGCCATTTATCAACTAATTCATAGCTAACTGGTTTCGTTTCTGGTGAATGTTGTCCATAGAAAGAATCTTTACATTGAACTACACCAACATGTGGATCTCTACCTGAGTCTTTTGCTGCACCAATTAAAGCACTTACAATCTCATAATTCGCTACTGCTGGGAATTCGATAGGTGCATATTCTTTACTTGTTCCTTCCATTCTAACTGCACCTGTTGCGACGATTAAATCGCCACCTTGAACTTCGAGATCCATACCTCCACAAGTTCCTACGCGAATAAATGTATCTGCACCAGCATCTACCAATTCTTGTATAGCAATAGCAGCGCTTGGTCCACCAATTCCAGTAGATGCGACGCTTACTTTTACTCCATTTAAGTAGCCTGTATACGTAGTATATTCTCTTAAATCTGCTACTTTTACAGCATTGTCTAAATACTTGGCTATAACTTCACATCGCTTTGGATCTCCAGGCATAATTACATATTTACCTACTTCTCCGTCTCGTACTCCAATATGAAACTGTATACCATCTGCTTTTTTCATAATCATTTCCTCTTTTCATTATAGATTAGCGTTAGTATACGTACATTTTTTCCAATCTCCACAATAAAATTAATATAAATATCCAAACTCTTTTACAAAGGTACACTTAATTAGACATACTCCATCCTTAATTTAATTTTCACTAGTAAATTATTTTTCCGTAAAGTAATTTATGTTCAAATTATGTCACAATAACCGAAATTTCGACTCTATATGACATATATCACTATCACCTTGTTCCTAACCTGTTGTACATTAACGTTAATAGATGGTTTGTTCCACCTTTTCTTGCGAACGTACACGCCATTACATTACATCTAAAGGGGAAAATATTAAAATGACTAAGAAGATTGCTTGGGTTACTGATACAGCTGCACTGCTAAATGAGACTTTTATAGAAAAGTATAAAATTCATGTTTTGCCATTAAACATAGTTTTCTCTGAAGGCGCTTTCAGAGAAACAGTTGATATGACACATGATGAATTTTATGACAAACTTCGCACTGCTAAAGTACATCCAAAAACATCACAGCCAGCTATTGGTGAAATGGTCGAGCTTTACAAAAAATTAAAGGCTGAAGGCTATGACTGTGCGGTGGCCGTGCATACTTCAAGTGATTTATCTGGAACATACCAAAGCTCACAAACTGCTGCACAATTGGCGGATTTTAAAGTTTACTCAATTGATTCGAAGATTGGCTCATATCCAATGGGTAAAATGATTAAAGACGGAATTACACTGGTTGACAAGGGGCACGACATAGAAGAAGTTGTTGCTCATATTGAAAAAATGACAAACAATGCCGAGCTGTCTTTCATTCCATCTAGCTTAGATCAACTGCATAAAAGTGGACGTGTATCAGGTACTAAGGCGTTCTTAAGTAATTTATTAAATATTAAAGTGGTTATTTCATTTGATAACGGGAAAGTGGTTATGAAAGAAAAAGTAAGAGCAGATAAGAGAGCGAAAAAATACGTGACAGATTTACTTCGAAACGATATGAAGAACGCAGATATCAAAGAAGTCGCCGTTATCAATTGTAACAATGACAAGGATGCTCAAAGCTGGAGAGATGAACTATTACAAGAATTTCCTGAGCTTAAAGTGTTAGTCTTACCACTTAGTGCATGTGTTGGCGTACATGCTGGTGAAGGTACGACTGGACTTAGCTGGGTGAAATGCTAAAAATAAATGAATGAGACCTTTGATTAGCATCACAGTTGAGATGCTAATCAAAGGTCTTTTTTTACTTATTCCTAGAAAAATAGTCGATGTAATCGATTATTATACAATCGATAATTAATTTAAAAACAGGACATGCTCATATGCATGCCCTGCCCTGCTCTTACCTTGATTTTTAGTTATTTGTTGAATTAAAGCTTCTTAATTCTTCTTTACTTCCTACTTCATCAAGTGATTTATCTTTCTCGATTTTATGCATATCAAGAACATGTTGTGTAGGAGGGATTATGAGACTGATAACGACAATTGTAATCCCAGAAATCACTACTCCAGAGAAACCAGGCATGAACCATAGCTCATTCAATAAACCAATAAAACCATCCGATTCAATCTTCGGTCCAGGTACATGAGTAAGTGACGTAACAATATAATAAAGAAGACCAATAGAAATACTCGCCCATACGGCAGGCGTACTCACACGCTTCCAGAATGGTCCTAAGACAATTGGCCAGAATATTGTTACAAACACAATATCCCAAGCTAGATATGCTAAATCAATTACTTTTTGTGCACTAATAGCTAATATTAAACCTAATGCAGCACTTACTAGAATCATAATTCTTGAGAAAATTAATAATTTTTTTGGATCAGGGTTTTTATTAATGAAATCTAAATATACGTTTTTCGTAATAATACCTGATGTTGCTACGTAACATGCTGCTACTGTTGACATCCCCATTGCTGCCATTGCAGTTAAGAAAATCGCTGATAACAATGGTGGGAAATAGCCTTGAGCAAATGCTAACATAAGCGTTTCAGGATTTGAGCTGTTTGGATAAATTGTTTTGAATGCTTCTCCTAACATACCCGGAATCCAACTGATAGCAATAATAACAGAACCTGCAATAATCATACTTAGTTGAGCTACACGTGGACTTTTTGCCGCTGCAACTCGTTGCCCTAAGTCTACAGCTGGAATATCTCCAAGTGCTAATACTAAATAAAGAGTCCAGAATTCTACTCCGCCTCTATTAAACAATTCATTTACATTCCACCATTCAGGGTTAAATGTAATGTCAGGATAGTAGAATATGATAAATACAGTTATTCCTAAAATCCCTGCAATCGCTAATGCGCCCTGTACAATTTCTGTATATGCTACAGCCCATAAACCACCAATAACAGAATATAGAGCTGTTAAAGAAACAAACAATAATGCTGCTGGTAAGAAATCGATTTGTAAAAGGGTTTGAATAATATAAGTACCCCCTACAGTTAGAGCACCCGCATTGAAAACACCAAATGCTATGGCCATTACTATACCAGTGTACGCACCTAATTTTTTACTACCATATCTTAATCCGTAGTAATCTGCTAATGTCCATCCTCTTAATCTTCTAAGAGGTTTAGTCCAGATTAGAGCCCCTAGAATCATACATGTACCTAGACCACCCATAGTTGCTGATCCTTCAAAGCCACCACTTGTATAGCCTGAACCGACCGCTGCAAAGAAGAATGGTGCTGCCAATAATGCAGCTATTAAACTACCTGTTACAACTGATAAAGGCATGCTCCAGCTTGCTACAATTAAATCTTCTGCTGTTTTGACACGTTTGTACCCTTTAAACCCGATATAATAAATAAATACTAAATATAAACAAAATACGGCAATATTCATCAATTCCAATACCCCTCAACTAGTTCATTATCCGTTCATGACCCCGCCGCCATTAGGTCCCAGTATTTGCCCCGTATAAAAATTTGCATTTTCTGAAGCTAAAAATAAGACACTTTTGGCGATTTCTTCTGGTTGTGCTAATCTCTTTAACGGATATTTTGCTGATTCCTCTTCGATATAATTGTCACCGAAGGCTAGTAGAATATCTGTAAGTGTTCCACCTGGAGCTACAGCATTGACCGTAATATTTGGCGCTAATTCTCTTGCTAAAGATTTTGTGAAAGCACTAATACCACCTTTTGCAGCTGAATAATGTGTAAATTCTTCACAGCCTAAGCTTGCTAAATCAGAAGAAATGTTAATAATTTTACCTATAGCTTTTGCCTTCATTCTTGTGGCTGCTTCACGGCAATTGTAGAAGGTACCGTAAAGGTGTACTTTTATCATCTTGTCCCATTGCTCATCTGTCATCTCTGTAATGGGTGCGTTTTGCGCTATCCCCGCATTATTAACAAGAATATCAATTTCACCTAGTTGAGTATCCATGTATTGAAACATTTCTCTTACTTGGCTAGAATCTGATACATCCGCATTGTATTTTAATGCTTTTACACCGTGTTCCGCTGCTAGCAAACGAACAGCCTCTGCCTTTTGATCGTCTCCGACATAGTTGATCAATACATTCGCGCCTTGTTCAGCAAAGGCAAGTGCGATTGCTCGCCCTATACCCATACTTGAACCTGTAACTAGAACATTTTTACCTGTAAGTTTTAAGTCCATCATTTATTTGTCACCCTCTAATTCAAATTTAGTAATAAGTGCTTGTAATTCCTCAGCTGTTTGTCCTAATGAGGCAGATGCTTCTCTTACTTCCTGCATAGCTAATAATTGCTCATCCGTTAACTTGGAAACACTTAAAGAAAATTCAGCTGATTGTTGTGATGATACTTTTAAATTATTGACTGTCGCTGCCACTTCTTCCGACGAAGCAGATATTTGTTGTGACGCAGCAGATATTTCCTGAATTTGTTCTGCTACATGTTTTGCAGAATTGAGTATTTCTTTAAATATCGCTCCTGCTTGTGTCGTATAATCCAATCCAACTTTCACATTTTCTTTTCCTTTTTCCATAACCATTACAGATGCATTCGAATCCACTTGTATCTCATTAATAATCTTATAAATTTCTCCTGCGAAGTGAGACGATTGTTCTGCTAATTTCTTAACCTCATCGGCAACTACCGCAAATCCTTTACCTTGCTCACCTGCTCTAGCCGCTTCAATGGCAGCGTTTAATGCCAATAAGTTTGTTTGATCAGCTATATCAGTGATGAAGTTTACGATTCCACTGATTTTAGTAGAGTTACTATTCAAACCTTTAATTGTTTCATCCATTTGATTTACGGATTCATTAATTAAATTCATTTGACCAATTACTTGTTGAATGACTTCATTCCCTTGCTTAGCTGCATTTGAAGTAAGGTTAGAAGATTCAGAAACGGTATATGCTGATTCTGCAATTCGTTGTATTCCTTCAGCGGATTCTTCCATCGCTGTGGCTGTTTCTTCGGTCATTATCAACGCCGTTTCTGCATTTCGTGCCATTCTGTCCATTTCGTTAGATACATTAGTAGAGTTCTTATACGATTCTGTCGCATTGGCAGTTAATTGTGTGGCAGATGAAGCAACTTGATTTGAGGTATTTTTGATATTCAATATGACATGCTGTAAGTTCGTAACCATTGTTTTTATTGACTGAGACAGTTTTCCTACTTCGTCATTAGTAGTCTCAAGCTCTACATCTTTTAAATCACCATTTGCCACTTGATCTGCAATAGTAACTGCTTTGTTTAATGGTTTAAGTAGGCGATCAATAGTGAAATATAGTACGAATAGTAAAATGACAAGTCCGATGATAGCTGTGATTATTTGTTTTGTTACACTTTTAGTAATAATCGTTTGAATATAATCTGCAGAATAATCGATACCTAATACTGCAATCGTCTTTCCATTTCCGTCTTTCAATGGACTAAAAACAGTTCTCCATGAACCGAACGAATCTTCGAAAATTTCCGTTACCTCTGGTTGGTCATTTTTAATTGCAAGCTTTGCAGTTTTCAAATGAATAGGAGCAATATCAGTAAACAATTCACCGGCATTGTACACTTCTTCTAAATTTTCTGTATAGCCGATAGTAGTAACACCTTCAGGCTCCATCTTCCATATGTAGCTCCAATACATAACACCTTGTTTATCTTTTATATCATCCAAGTTGCTTTGAATTTCTTTAAACTGTGGATCATCATTCCCCTTAACTGTAAGTAAGTTTTCCACATTATTAGGAGCCAGGTTTTTTGATGTCAACAAACCTACACTTTTTAATTCTTGTTCTAGATTTTTTTCTAACTCAGTATGTAATTGCGTAATACTTTGTATCGTTATAACAGTAAAAAGAGTTAAAACAATAATAGAAACTGTTAATAACAACTTGTTCTTTAAAGAAAAATTTTTAAAATAACGCATAATAAGTAATTCCCTCCTTTTTATTTTTATCTTTCTATAATAACTAAAAAAACTATCCCTTAACGAAATAGACAAAATAAAAAACTAGAATAGAGACTAATCTAGCATTTTTTTAACAACTTGGTCGCCATAACAACACCACTTTAGGCTCATGACTAGTGCAATACCAATTTTCCAGTTTCCTATTATCCTCAAAAAAATATATCACGAATTGTAATAGTTGGCAATGAAAGATGTTATTCGAATCATAGATTTTTATATTATTTCCACTAAATTAACTAATTATTAATATTTTAAATATGCATATAGTCACAATCTATTAATAGTAGTAATATTCAATCAATATTATAATTATTTTATCTTACTGAATGCTACATTGGTATTTTCTTGTTATTCTGAATAATGAATGTATTTATCGTTGTTTAGTAAAATTATATTGATAATCGATAAATTTTTACATATTATATAAATAACACTAAGAAGCGAGGTGCTTTATGAAAAAAAGAACAAAACTTGGTTTAAAGATGATAATTTTTATGATTGGATTAACAATCCTTGTGCTAAGCGTATTTTTGTTACCGGACTTGGCAAGAAATGCAGCAGAGATGAATCCAGAATTTTCATATCTTAGATTGCCTATTCTTTTAGGTTTGTACATCACAGCTATACCTTTTTTTCTTGCTTTGTATCAAGCATTAAAACTTTTAAACTACATTGAAAGTGAAAATGCTTTTTCACATCTAGCTGTTATTTCTTTAGGAAATATCAAAACTTGTGCATTCACAATAGTTACCCTATATATAATCGGTTTAATTTTCCTCATTTCACAGAATGCTTTACATCCAGGAATCGCACTTATAGGATTTGTAATTATTTTTGCAACGATTGTTATTTCACTCTTTACGGCAGTCCTTCAGGAACTCCTTAAAAGTGCAATAGAGATAAAATCAGAGAATGATTTGACAATTTGAGGTGATTAAATGGCGATCTTAATCAATATAGATGTGTTGTTAGCAAAGTGGAAAATGAGTGTAACTGAACTTTCGGAGGAGTCGGTATAACAATGGCAAATCTTTCGGTTCTTAAGAATGGAAAGGCAAAAGCAATTAGATTCTTAACTTTAGAAGGTATTTGTAAAGCTTTGGACTGCCAACCCAGGGATATTTTAGAATATAGAAATGAAGATTAGATCCTGTGGACAATTAAAAATAGAGCTGATTCTATTAATCAGAAGAATCAGCTCTATTTTACATTAATTTCCAACGTTATATACTAAAGACTTACGAACATATTTATTTTTCACCATCAATCAAATTGTAAATACTCTAAGACATTCCCAAAAGGATCTCGGAAGCTAATAAATTTTCCTGGAGGGCAATCACTTGGCTCATCTACGATGAAATCTACATTATGTTCTTTTAAAGTTTTTACTGTTTGATGAATGTCCTCTGTTTTTAAAGCTAATACGACTCCAGTAGAGTTACTTTCAGGGCTGTATGTAGACTCTTCTGATTCCTCTAAGACGATCGGTAATTCTCCGTGAACGAGTGTTACAATGTTAGGTCCATATTGTTTGTTTACCACAAATCCTAAAACAGTAGTATAAAATCTAATTGCTTCCTTAATATTTGGTACATAAATGCTAATCACACAGACTTGGCTCATGATTCTTCCTCCTTTAATTGCGTTAACTATTACTTCGAGATTTTAATGAAAATATCCTTTTGTATAATGATAATTCTTCCAAATCTATTCCTTTTAGTTAAACAACTTAATAGAGTATTTTTGTATGATAGATTTCATTTCTCAATTTACAACTGGATCTAACTTTTCATATTGCTTGGTAAAGTAGCCTGCATGTGAACTTTAATTTTCCAAGTAACAATAGTAGTACTATCCCTAACTTGATGTTGTTCTATTGCTTTTAATAACTGCCATACTCCTGCCTCAATTGATGTATCTTTAAATTGTTTGTTAATCATTAGTGGATTTTGAAAATCTACGCCTGGGCATTCAGTTAATCCATCAGTTGTAAGAAATAGATGATTGACGCCTTGTCTCAATTCTTTTTTACCTGTGCTGAAACATGGTACAGCTAATTCAAACGTATTCACTTGCCCTATCCATTCATAAAAACTGCGCTGATTTAACTGACATTCTCCCATTTCAAGAAGTTCTTCACTAAACAAATGTACAATGCAATCACCAACCGAGAACCACCATAGAAATTTGTCTTTTCTAATAACGATGAGACAGGCTGTTTCCCCTTGTACTTTGCGACAATCTGATAAGAATTTAGGTTGCTGAAATATGTCTAAAATAAGTTCATCCATCTTCTTCAAAGCGATACTATCAGATAAATTTAAGACTTTTTGAATTCGTAACTTTTCTTGCTCGAACTGTTTTATAATTAGCTCTGCACTCTCCGCTGAATTATGGGCATCCAAAATCATAACGAATTCCCAATCCATCACATCACTTACCCAAATTAAGCAACCATCTTCGTTTTTATTCTGACCTGCAGATGAATTCCCACCGAATCTTCCAACTACAATATCGTTAATCTTTTCAATATTAGGCTCGTCAACATAGTTTTTTTGGCTACCTACCCAGGTTATTTCTGAATTATCATTGTTAATCATAAGGCGTCACCTCTAAGTATTCTTTAATACGCAAACAAACTTCATTTATTTCATTACCTATACCTTTTGGAGCCTCTGCCCATTCGTTTAACTCCATTGGACTCCAGTATTTTATAGGTGTATTTGGGTAACGTGGAACGATATGCATATGTAGATGTGACACTGAGTTGCCTGAAACCATCGAATAGACATGTTCTGCTCCTTCAACTTCCATTAAAGCTTTACTAACTCTAGTCATTATTAAACCAAATGCTTTTGCTTCATCAGCAGTCATATCCCCTATTTCAGGCGTATGTCTCTTTAAGTCAATCATAATATGACCAAGATACGTTGGATTAGATCCTTTATCTATATGCCCTACATAGATATAATCATCTTCAAATATAGTAGTTCCAGCAGTAAGAATCTCTCCTTTATGTTTACTACAAATAAAACAATCTTGATTCATGAAAATCACCCCTATTTAAATTTTAAAAATATTCCATTTTATTTAGATCATTCAATAATAATGCATTCCCCAAATTATGTATATATTATAAATTTCAATTTACTTCTGATAAGTTTATAATTCATTGATTAGGAAATAAAAAAGTACCGAATTATGGAGTCATATATTCCATAATTCAGTACTTTTTTCTATATTTTTTTCGTACCTTTTTCTGCTTGTTCCCAAAGTCTTAGTGAAGGAAACGGATCAAATGCCCATTCGTTTCTTCCGTTGTATTTATACATACCATAATGTAAATGCGGAGGGAATTTACCTGAAGTTCCTTTCTTACCGTATCCAGAACTTCCTACATAACCAACTACTGTTCCAGGCTCAACAATATCTCCCAGTTTTATCCCTTTTTCATAACTAGATAAATGGGCATAATAATGATACGTGTTATTATTATCGCGTATGCCTATTCGCCAACCACCAAATTCATTCCAGCCCATGACCTCGACGAGACCATATGTAGCAGATTTCACTGGAACACCATATGAGGCAAACAAATCAGTGCCTTCATGCATCCTACGTCCACCCCAACCTCTTGATGCTCCCCAAGTACTGCGGTAACTGTAATCATGGTTAATGGAAAGTGGGAATGCTCGCTTGTCTAAATTCAACGTTTTAAATTTCTCATAAATTTTCGCATTCGTAATGATTTGGTTTACTGTATCATCGACCTTATAATATTCTTTTAAAGCATGTTTAAAATCTTTTTCATCAGTTCCATGTGCACTTAAGTATTCAGCAAGTGTGTACATGACGTCATCATCATTTTGACGATCTGCAACACCGTCATTGTTTCCATCAGAACCATTCCCATTAAAGAAACCAATGGATTTTAAGTTTGTATCATCCTTTTTAGGATTCAAAATCCCCGTCCAAAAGTCATCAGCAAACTGAATGGCAAGCACACCTTCTCTTTTAGGTATGTCATTACGTACTTGTTCAATATTCCTTTCGAACTGGTCAACAGCTGCCAAGTAATACCACGGTAATGTGTCATTTGAATATTTTATATAGAATTCCATGCGTTGTTCTAGAATCTGCTCTCTTGTTGGTTCTTCAGCAGCTGAAACATTGGTTGAAATAACAAAGAAAAATGCGCTTAAGAAAAGCATGAATCGAAGCCGTTGACTCAAGCTAAGATACCTCCTTTTTTGGACTTACGATAGTTTTCCCCATTAAAAATGGATTCATGAATCTAAAATAAATTACTTTAGCGTATTTATCCGAATAAATTTATCAACACAGTAATCTCGAGCATTAAGCTCATTCAAATGAGATATTCAAAAAAAAAAAACGACTGTTTAAATGCAGTCGCTTTGTACATTTTATTTTATACAGGCATTGATAAATGCCTTCATTATTTCTGCTGAGATTTCATCATTATTTAATAACATACACTCTGGATGCCATTGTACGCCCATGACAAAGTGATGATTTTTGCTTTCAAAAGCTTCAATAACTCCATCACTAGCTACCGCTGATACTACAAATTCATCCGGAATCCTTCGATTTGCTTGATGGTGGAAACTATTCACTTTAAATTTTTCCTTTTGAGCAATTGACTTTAACAGCGTATTGTTCTCTACGTGTACAAAATGTGACGCATGCCAACGTGGTGCTTGTTGTTGATGTTGTAAAAGATTCTCTTCTGTTTGTGTATAAATGTCCTGAAACATGTCGCCACCTATAGCTATATTTAGAATTTGCGCACCTCTACAAACCCCTAAAATCGGTTTATTCCGGAGTAACATTTCCTTGACGATAGCAACTTCAAATGCGTCTCGCTCAGGCGTTATAGATCCAAGTTTTTGATGCGGTTCTTCTCCAAATAGTATTGGATCAATATCTCCTCCACCCGTTAACAGTAAACCATCAATCATCTCTACAATTAAATCGGCTTCAGTTTCCTCATAATTAGGAAGGACAATAGGTAAACCACCAAATTTTGAAATAGCATGAATATTGTCAGTTGGAAGTGTAAGTAATTGTTTATTTAGGCTTGAAGAAATACCGATGACTGGTTTCACATAGAACCCCATTTCTCCTTTTTATTAAAAGGAATATTTTATTATTATTTTATGTCTGGTACTTAGTTTAATGAATATTTGGCTTACCACCATTAATAGTAGGTATCGAATTAATTTGTTGAAACCTGTTTTGATAATAGGTCAAAATAAGCACCTTTCTTATTCAAAAGTTCATTAGGGGTACCAAACTCAACTATTTCCCCATTATCTAATACTAAAATCTTAGATGCATTTCGTATTGTAGCTAGTCTGTGTGCTACTAGAACGATGGTTTTACCTTTAAATACTTCTTCCATTTGAGATTGTAATAAAAATTCAGTATTTGCATCTAATGCTGATGTCGGTTCATCTAACAGAATGATGGGTGGATCTTTTAAAATAGCTCTGGCAATAGCTAATCGTTGTTTTTCTCCTCCTGAAATACGAACACCACGCTCTCCAACTACTGTTTCATATCCTTCTGGTAAACTATCTATAAATTCTTCTAATTGTGCTACTTTAATTGCGTGTAATATTTGATCTTTAGTCGCATTAGGCACTCCATAAATCAGATTTTCTTTTATTGACCTATTCCAAAGAAACGGATCCTGTGTAACTAATCCTATAGCATTTCTAAAATCAATAAGATTATATTTTGAAATATCGACCCCATCAATACATACTGCCCCTTCAGTTGGGTCATAAAAACGCATTAATAATTCTAATATCGTTGTTTTACCGCCGCCTGAACCTCCAACTATTCCTATAGTTTCTCCTGGCTGTACTTTAAAAGAGACATTTTGCAAACCAGCACGATTGTTTTCATATGTAAACGATACATTTTGAAACTCTATTTCGCCTTTGACATTTTTTAGAGGAATTGCATTTGGGATTTCAATAATTGGTTCTTGGATATCTAAAAATGTATTTAGTTGCTTAATGATTGGTCGGACATTAGTAGTTCCTATATATGCAGTTTGTATGTCATTTACTAAAGTGTATAGCTGAGGTACATATACTGTGAAAGCAACAAGTGATCCAATAGTTAACTGATTATTACTAATATCCCAAGCACCTACAGCAAATACTATTCCTAATGCCAATGACTTTACCAATTGATTGAATATATCTGCATACGATCTTCGATATATACTCGTATTTAAATGCAGTTCTTTATGTTTTTTCAACAAACTCTTTACGTTTTTCATTTCACTTTGTTGTTGGGAGAAGATTTGGACATTTTTTATGCCACTGATTAGTTCCGTAAAAAAAGTCATTTCATTATTTGTATATTCCATATAACTCTTTGTTTTAGTTTCTGATATTCTCCCTAACTTAAAAGTGATGAAGAATACAAGCGGAACAACTAAAAATGCGATTAATGTTAATTTCCAACTAATTGTAAGCATAAATAAAGTCATTCCTAAAAACATAAATAGGCTTGTAATACCATTCAGTAATTCATTTGCTATATAAACTTCACCTATCATACCCGAAGTGCGTGTTAAGCGATCTACTATATCTCCAATCTTCAACTGATTTAAGTTAATTGATGATAGTGTAAAGGCCTTCTCAAATGCCATCGTTCTTAACTTTTCGGTGACATTCCCTCCGATTTTAACATTTAGTATCATTCGTACAGTTCTAAAAATGGTTGAAAGAATAGGTAAAACAGTTAAAATTGCTATAAAAATAAACAATGCTTTGAAATTCTTTTCAGGGATTGCTGAATCAATTATTTGCTTCATAACTAAAGGTGATAATAAATCAATAAAAGTTGCGATGATCATTAACAAAATTCCTGTCACGATTAAACGCTTTTTCTCAAACATAAGTGAAACAAAAAAATAAAGATTTCTTGTCTTATTATCCGTCATTTGCATACCCCGCTTTCTAAATCACAACAATAATCAATAAAATTTTTATCCGAACCAATATAAATTAGACAAATATTCCAAAATACCTTTATTTTAGTGAATTTAAATCTTTTCAGTATTTAATATTTTTTGAAGAACATTCACTTTCTAAAAAGTTAATTATGTACTATTTATGAATTAAATAAATTCCTAAAGGTATCTCATTATCTATATAGAATAAAATGATAAAGTAAAAATAAAGGAGTTCAATATGAATAGTTGGGATAGGATTTTGTTAAATACATCTCGTGGAACATTTGAAATTTTCGTAAAAGGTGAAGGAGAACCTCTTTGTGTAACTCACCATTACTCTGAATTTAATGAGACCGGTGATTACTTTGCAGAGACATTTACAAATTCACACAAAGTATATTTAGTAAACTTAAGAGAAGCTGGTAAATCTGAAAAAGCTACAGAGCATTTTCAATTAAGTATGCTTGAGTCAATTTTTGATTTAGAAGAAATTCGCGAATCTCTAAAATTCGATAAATGGGGTTTTGCAGGTCATTCAACTGGCGGAATGTTAGGAATTATTTATGGAATTTACTTTTCAAATAGTTTATTATTCAATGTCATTGTTGGTTCAGCCGCTAGAGAATATATGACGTTTTCAGAAAACTGTATTTATAATTCACAACATCCTCAATTTGAAAGAATGCAGGATCTTACAATAAAATTACAACGCTCTGACTTATCTATAGAGAATAGAAAAGAACTTACAGTTGAAAGGACAAAATTATCTTTATTTAATTCTGCTAGATATCAAGAGCTATTTAATCTAAATATTCATAAGAAAATATCTGGTACTAGAATGAACTATTTTAATCGAGAAGTGCAAATCTACGATGTTACAAGAAAACTAGTATTAATTTCAACTCCAACTATAATAATGTGCGGCAAGTATGATGTCCAATGTCCATTAGAGTATTCACTAGAATTGAATGAACTAATACCAAACTCTAAACTAATTGTATTTAATCGAAGTAATCATTATCCATTCTTGGAAGAGGCTAATATGTTTAAAAATGAATTGAATATATTTCTAAAAGAACATATTATTAGTAGTTCGTGAGTATAGGTTCTAGTTTTCATTAAAGGTGAAGCATTTCTATATTCTGACTTAAATGTGGAGCTAATAAGAGTTTTAATTTTTTTTATCCTTACTTCATTTTGTTCATAATTACTATTAATATCATTAATTAAATAAATAGTGTTCAAGATATTTTTAATAGACTTCTTCATGTATAAATTGTTCTAACTTTAGTCCATTCTAGCTTTTTCCAAGGGTTATTGGTTGTAGCATTTTTTTAGAGTGCTAGAATGGGGGTGTAACTCAAAGACATCAATTTTACTGGAGGTCAATAGATATGAAAGCTGCAGTATGGTATGGAGAAAAAGATATTCGCATTGAGGAAAGAGAATTAAAAGCTCTTAAAGATAATGAGGTAACAGTACGTGTAGCATGGGCTGGTATTTGTGGTAGTGATTTGCATGAATATCAAGAAGGGCCTGTATTTGTTCCAACTAAAGAAAAAGACGGTTTAACTGGTGAAATTGCTCCTCTAATTATGGGACATGAATTTGCTGGCGTTATTGAAAAAGTTGGCGCTAATGTAACTAAATTTAAAGTTGGTGATCGTGTAGCGATTAACCCAACAATAACTCATGGTAACAAACCTGAAGATGTAGATGCTTACGATGGCTTTAGCTTCATCGGTTTACATGGCGATGGTGGATTTACAACATTCGCAAATGCTCCTGAAAACAATGTTTACTTACTTCCAGAAACAATGACACTTGAAGATGGTGCTCTTGTTGAACCTACTGCTGTAGCAGTACAAGCTGTTAAAGAAGGTAATTTACGTTTCGGTGATACAGTAGCTATTTTCGGTGCTGGCCCAATCGGATTATTAACTGCTATCGCAGCAAAAGCAGCGGGTGCTAGTAAAATTATCGTGCTAGATTTATCTGAAACTCGCCTAGCAAAAGCGAAAGAACTTGGCGCTACTCATGTTATTAACTCTGGTGAAGTAAATGGTGTTGAAGCTATTCAAGCTATCGTTCCAGATGGTGTTGATGTATCATTTGAAGTAGCTGGTGTTGCTCCTACATTTAAACAAGCAATTGATGCAACAAAAGCTCGTGGGACAATGGTAATCGTATCTATCTTTGCTCGCCCTATTGAATGGAATCCAATCCATTTAACAAATACAGGTGTGAAAATCACGTCAAGTATTGCTTACACACCTACATCATTCCAACAAACAGTAGACTTAATGGGTACTGGTCAATTAAAACCACAAGGCATTATCACGGACCGTATCCAATTGGATGACATCGTAGAAAAAGGCTTTGAAGCTTTAACAAACGATAAATCACAAGCTAAAATATTAGTAGAATTAAGCGGCGCAAAATAAGTATAATATATATGAAAAAGGCACTCGGTATATCGAGTGCCTTTTTACTTACTCTTATTATGAACGAATACATTAGCAGCTAATAGACGAGAGCATTTTCTTAGCTGTATTTTTCTATTCAATTACAGTCACCATAGATTTAAATCCTCATCGTTTTGAAGCTTTAAATTATATGGCATAAATATAAAACAAGTAACGATAATAGCAACATACATCAACACAATTTCCCACCAGTAGAAGTCAAAAAATACATTGATAAATAAGACTAAGTTGGATAATAAGACTAATTGACTCATACGAATTCTTGATTTCCTTGTCTGATATTGCTTCTTCCCACAACTTGGACAACTCATTGCTCGATTGAAGGTGAACATCTTTTTAATCGAAACTCGCCAACTCCACTCTTCATGACAGTACTCACAAACTGGTAACTCATATGGTTGAAAGAATTTAACCATACTTAAAATAATAACCCCAAGAATGACAAAAGGCAGTAATTCGATCATCCAATCTAGCTGTAAGCCTGAATCTGCTTCTGCGCCTGAAACAACTTTTTCATATCCACCGACATCTTGGAATAGTAGTAATGCAAAAAGAATTAGAACAGAAGCACATGCTACGAGTACAACAGGATACTGCCAATTAGAGCGGGACTTTTTATTTGGATTTTTCGCTTGTTCGAGTATTCTTTTTTTCAAATCATTCTTTAAGTAGATATGTTCCTTAAGCTCACGATTTAGATCATCCTTCAAACGATTCATGTTGCCACCCCTCCCATTCATAACCTATTAATTGCTTATGTAATAATTTACGTGCCCTCTGCAATCTCGTACGAACCGTTGCCTCTGGGCAGTCTAAAATTCCAGCTATCTTCACTGTATTTTGTTCCTGATAATAATATAAAATGATAACTTCGCGGTACAATATCGGTAACTGCAATAGTGCCTCAGTCACTCTCATACGGTCAGCTGCCTCTAAAACTAGATATTCTGGTGTTCTTCTATCGCCCTTACCCGTCATTTTATCCATTAAAGTCAGCCGTTTTCGTTTCCAACTTCGTAAATAATCATGACAGCGGTTGACTGTTATTTTCACTAAATATGTTTTTAAAGAAGCTTCACCTTTAAATTGACTTTGCTTTTTATAAAATGTTATAAAAACTTCTTGCACGATATCTTCGGCAGTTGTTAAATCCTTTACGTATAAGTAAGCAACACGTAATAAGTAATCACCATTCTCTTCAATGATTTCCTCCAATTCTCTAGCCAATCCGCACCCTCCTTTCAAGCAACCACACTATAGACGCCGGTCGACTCATTTCCGATTCATTATTTTCAACAATATGTATACTTCTTTATTTAACCATAGAAAAAGCCTCTGATTATTGCAATCAGAGGCTCTTCCATAATAATTTTATGCTCATTCTCAATCATTAACGTTTTGTAATTCACTACACAACACGCCATTTTCAACAACAATTCGACCATTTTTAATGACCGTATGTGTATGATTCATACCATAGAAGTACTGCAGTTGCTGATAATTCGCAACATCTAGGATGAGTACATCTGCTTTTTTACCCTCTTCAAGTGAGCCAATTTCATGCCCTCTATTAATCGCATAAGCTGCATTGATAGTTGTGGCAGTTAATACTTCTTCCATTGTCATGCCCATATTCATACATGCTAAATTCATGATAAATGGCAGAGAGATTGTTGGCGAAGAGCCTGGATTAAAATCAGTTGAAATCGCTACTGGAACTCCTTCGTCAATCATTAATCGTCCCCTAGCAGAATCTGCTTTTAAGAAGAACGCAGTCCCAGGCAATAATACCGCAACCGTACCTGCTTCAGCCATATTACGAATACCTTTATCAGATGCCACTAATAAATGTTCTGCTGAAATAGCTCCCACTTCAGCAGCAAGCTCAGCCCCTTCATATGGCTCGATTTCATCAGCGTGGATTTTAGGGATCAAACCATGTTCTTTCCCAGCTAATAAAATTTTGCGTGACTGCTCCGGCGTAAATACACCTTTTTCACAAAAGACATCATTAAACTCAGCAAGATTTCCTTCAGCTACTTTCGGAATCATTTCATTTATTATGATGTCTACAAATGCATCCGGATTGTTTTTATATTCAGCTGGAACTGCATGTGCACCCATAAAGGTACTCACAACATCTACTTCATGATTTTCTTGAAGCTTTTTCGCCACTTGAAGTTGCTTTTCCTCTGTAGACCAATCTAAGCCATAGCCACTTTTTGACTCAACAGTTGTAATGCCATGTTTCAAAAAATCATTGAGATGTTCATATGTTTTTTCATAAAGATGTTCAAATGATGCTTCTCGTGTTTTTTTCGTCGTAGCATGGATTCCTCCACCTGCATTCATAATGTCCATATAGGTTGCACCGTTTAGACGCATTTGGAATTCATTTTCTCGAGTACCACCAAAGACTAGATGTGTATGTGCATCCACTAAGCCTGGCATAACCACTTTACCAGTAGCATCAATTATTTTCGCTTGCGATACTAAATCTGGATAATGTGCTCTTAAAGATGCTTTTGTACCCGTTGCTATAATACGATCTCCACTTATTAATACACTACCATTATCGATAATTTGTAGATTGCTCATTTCTTCTTTTGTCCGAGCTTTTTCCATAGTTCCTTGTAAAGTAATTAATTGATTTGCATTTTCAATGAGTAAAATCATCTGTGATCACCCTTCTGTTTTTAACATTGGCATTTGCACATTCTTCTCTTGTGCAGTTTTGATAGCGATGTCATAACCCGCATCCGCATGACGAACAATGCCCATTCCAGGGTCTGATATTAATACACGATTAATCTTTTCTGAAGCCATTTCTGTTCCGTCTGCTACAAGCACTTGCCCAGCATGTTGTGAATAACCCATTCCTACTCCGCCACCGTGGTGGACACTTACCCAACTTGCTCCACCTGCAGTATTAACTAAAGCGTTTAAGATTGGCCAATCTGATACTGCATCTGAACCGTCTTTCATACCCTCTGTTTCACGGTTAGGGGATGCAACTGAACCTGAATCTAAATGATCACGACCGAATACGATTGGTGCCTTTAACTCACCCGATGCAACCATTTCGTTTACTTTTAAAGCAAAACGATGACGGTCTCCATATCCTAACCAACAAATGCGAGCAGGTAAACCTTGCCATTTGACCATTTTCTGTGCCATATCAATCCAGTTCACAAGTCCTTCATCATCTGCAAACATTTCTTTTGCAAGGGCATCTGTTTTGTAAATATCTTCAGGATCACCTGAAAGTGCTGCCCATCGGAATGGTCCTTTTCCCACGCAGAATAGTGGTCGAATGTATGCTGGAACAAAGCCTGGGAAATCAAAGGCATTTGCTACACCCATTTCTTGAGCGTATTTGCGAATATTATTACCGTAGTCAAATACTTCTGCTCCTGCAGTTTGGAAATCGAGCATAGCTTGCACATGATCAGCCATCGCTTGCTTTGCCTTTTGCTCATACAGTTTCGGATCACTTTTGCGCAACTGAAGTGCTTCATCAAGTGTCATTTGATTCGGAATATATCCATTTAATGGGTCATGAGCACTCGTTTGATCCGTTACAAAATCCGGAACAATCCCTCGGTCAAAAATTTCACGATAGACATCCGCACAGTTACCTACTAGCCCTATGGATGCAGGCTCATTTTTGTCTTGAAGCTGTTTAGCCAATTTCAACGCTTCATCTAAATCTTCTGCTAAATAATCACAATAACCTTCTTTGATTTTACGCTCGATACGTTTCTTATCGACTTCGACAACTAATATAACAGCTCCAGCCATTTTACCAGCTAGCGGTTGTGCGCCACTCATACCACCCATGCCACCAGTTAAGATTAATTTCCCTTTTAAATCTGCTGTGCCAAATACTTTTTTACCCGCTTCCACAAAGCTTAAATATGTGCCTTGTAAAATACCTTGTGCGCCAATATAGATCCAACTTCCAGCTGTCATTTGTCCGTACATCATTAAATCTTTATCTTCTAATTCATAAAAGTGATCCCAATTTGCCCACGCTGGAACGAGGTTTGAATTTGCGATTAATACACGTGGTGAATGCTCATATGTGCGAAATACTGCGACAGGTTTCCCTGATTGCACAAGTAACGTTTCATCATTTTCTAGCTTTTTCAATGACTCAATAATTTGTGCGTAGCTTTCCCAATTACGAGCAGCTTTCCCGATTCCCCCGTAAACAACAAGTTCATCTGGATTTTCAGCAACCTCTGGATCCAAATTATTCATCAACATACGCATAGCCGCCTCTTGCGTCCAACCTTTACAAGTTAATTCACTACCTGTTGGTGCTTTAATATTTTGCATAACGTTTTCCATCATGACACACTCCTTTTAAAATAGTAAAAATGCGATTGGTGTTACTAAAATTAGTGTTAAAACAACACGTTGGAACCAAATGATAATTAGTTGACGTATCGTTAAAGGAATATCAGTTGAAATGATTACAGGAATTACTGCTGAGAAAAACAAAATAGCGGAAATAGAAACAACGGCTACTATAAATTTGGTAATTACCGTTGCTTTCACGACTAATAATGCGGGTAAGAAAATCTCTGCTATTGAAACCGCTAATGCTTTTGCAGTCAACATAGGCTCTGGTAATTGCAAAATCCATGTGAATGGTACAAAAATATAAGCAACCCAATCAAAAATGGGTGTATACATTGCTAATATAAGACCTAGTAATCCAATTGAAAGAATGGAAGGTAAAACACTCATTGTCATCAACAGACCTTCTTTTAAATGCTGTAAAAGGTTCTTTAAAAATGGTGGATTATGCTTCACTGCTTGCATTGCTTCAGTCCACGCAGTTAAAAGTCTTTTTTCAGTTACAATCACTTCTGGATCACCTTGCTCTACAATATACTCATCTTTTAACTTTCCAAGTGGCCATATTCTAGCAGTAATAGCCGTGACCATAAAAGTAACAATGAGTGAAACCCAGAAAAACGAAGTCCAATAGGCCATTAAATCCAGTGTATTCGCTACAACAACCATGAATGTTACCGAAACAGTTGAGAAACCGGTTGCAATAATAGCCGCTTCACGAATCGTATATTTCCCTTGTTTGAATACACGATTGGTTAGTAATAAACCAACAGAATAACTACCAACAAATGATGCCACTGCATCAACTGCAGAACGACCAGGTGTTCTGAAAATCGGACGCATAATCGGTTGCATGAATACCCCAATAAACTCAAGCAAACCATAACTGACTAACAATGCTAAGAAGATAGCGCCAATCGGAATAAGTACCCCTACAGGTTTTATCAACTTCTCCATTAAAAAAGGCCCTACACTTGGGTCAAACAGCCAATCTGGCCCTATCCCAGATATAAGTAATAAACCAATGCCTAAACCAATTACCTTAAAAACTGACATCACAATATTGACGATATCCTTATTCCATGTTTTTGTGATAAATGGATATGCAGCACCACAAACTAGCATTATTATGATATAGACAGTTACAAAAGTTGCTGCATTTGTCGATATCCAGCTAACAATATGATCTAGTAAAATAGAAGATTTTTCGTTGTATGTAAAAGTAACAAAGAAGCTAAAAATACCGATCAAACTGCAGATTACAAATTTAAAAACTGACATAAAATCTGTTTTTGAACTCTTTACAGTCAACTCATTTTCTCGAATGTCCTCCATTTCAACCACTCCCCTTTTTTAATTTTAAAATTCTGACGATTAAATATATATGTAAAAAAGTTTTAAAAAAGAGGAATTATTTTGGATTACATGGAATTATATTAGATTAGATAGGGAATTATTTTATATTTATAAAAAATATCGTGTAATGCATAAAAAATCACACTATATATTAATTAGAAAATACGAACAGCCGATGATTTTAAAAAATCGCTACGTAAATATCCCGTTAGTTATATGAATTGAAATGTTTTTTTAGTTATTATAATAAAGAGCACAAAAAGTTTATCATTTATATAACCTGCTATTTATTAGATTTAAAACAAAAAAAAAGAGTATTCCAAAATGCCAGATGTATGACATTAGTATACTCTTTAGAATTATATATTTATTGGAATATTCAGAATTTATAAGGTGTTGATTAGTATAGAAGATATAACAACAGAACCGATTGTAACTGTTGTGAATCCTCCGACTAACATTGGAGTTAATACCTCATTGAATATTTGTTCTTGTTCTTCCTCATTTCTTCCGATACTCCGTCCTACTTCTTCGCAGATAATATAATCACCTGGAAAACCAAATGTAGATGTTAAGGCGACTGGAATGGCTTTATTAGGATCCCATTTGAAAATTTTCGCTCCAATAAATCCACCTACAATTATACCTATCACGCCAATTATTAAAATAGCTGCTACTGCTGGCAAGTAATCTACAAACATACTAAACGTAATATCATTGCTCATAGCAATAACCATTACAATTATCCCTGCCATACCAACTGTAAAACTGTTTGAACGCTCCATGATTCGATCTGGGAAAACCTTAACAAGTCTTCCTAGAATACCTATTGATAATGCCCATAAGCTGTAAGGTATTCCTGTCATTTTAGCTAGGGCAACAGCTAATGCTCCTCCTACAAACAACATAAATAATAACACTAAATTAGAAAGGTACTTTTTAGGAATGATTAATTTCATTTCATTTTCTTCATCAAATTTTTCAGTATTAGTCGAGATAAAAGTTCCATCTTCAATTTTCCCGCGTATTTTCAAAGCGTGTTTTCGTAGTAATAACGAGGCAATTGGCATGCCTATTAATGATTGAAATGCCAATATTAAAGCTGGAATAGTTAAAAGACTAACAAATCCCAATTCTTTTAACCCTTCAGAAGTTATCAACACTGCCATTATGCCTCCATTTAATGGTCCAACTCCTGCAACCGCTGTTTCATAGTCAAATAGAAATGTGACTATCCCAAGAATTAATGTAGTCGCAATGATCATTCCAATGATAGCGATAATTACTGCTTGCCACTGTGATTTAATCATTTTCAGCGGTATTAATGTACCCATATGCACTAATATTGGTGCGGTACCCAAAACAGCACCTACAGATAAAAAAGAAGAATTAATAATTAAATCTTTTGGAAAAATCCCTGTCCAAAGCAAGACTAAATAACCAACCATAGCTACAAAAAGCATTGGTACTCTTGCCTTTGTGATAATTGATATTACTTCACCTAAAGCTATTAATCCCAATATAAACATACTAGCGATTACTGGATCAGATAACATTAATGTCCTCCTTTTTATGATTAGGATATTAAAAGTTACATATTAAATTTCTTAGCTGTATGAACAAAAACATTAACACCAATCTCTAAGGCATCTTCATTTATTTGAAACTTTGGATGATGGTGTGGGTAATTCAAAGTTTCATCTTCAAAACCTGCTCCAATTCCAAGAAATACTCCTGGTGCTTTTGATAAGAAAGCAGAGAAATCCTCTCCCCCCATAATTGGCGGCACATGAAGTAAATAATTTGCTCCCATTTCTTTCTTAACCACTTCTTCAATAGTAGCAATAATTTGCTCATCGTTATAAACAGAGTCATATCCATACGTAAATTCCAAATTATAATTTGCTTCATGAGACGCTACGATATTTTTGACATTCACTTCAATCTGTCTTGCTATTTCCTCTCGGACACTTTGAGAGTAAGTTCGAATCCCGCCTCCGATTACTATTCTTTCTGGAATAATATTCTTCGCTGCTCCGCCATTAAATTCCGTTACTGCTAAAACTGCTTGTTCTTTCGCAGCAATCTTTTGAGGGATAATTTGATGCAAACTACTCACAATTTGTGAACCTATTAATATAGGATTAATGGAGTCTTCAGGCTGTGAGGAATGACCTCCTTTACCGATAACATCAATTTCAAATGTATCAGAATTCGCTGTAAAATAACCTGGGCAAAATCCGATTTTCCCAGTTGGTATCATGCTAAAAACGTGTAATCCTAAAATTTCATCAACGCCATCCATTACATTTGCTGCGACCATTTCACTCGCACCACCAGGGAATACTTCCTCAGCATGCTGAAAAATAAAACGAATCTCACCTTTAATTTTATGCTGTTGCTTTGATAGTATTTTTGCTGCTCCAAGTAGTATGGCCGAATGTGCATCATGTCCACAAGCATGCATAACATCAGGAACTTTTGAAGCAAATGGAAGATCCACTTCCTCTTGAATAGGTAGTGCATCTATATCAGCTCTAAATGCGAGCACTTTTCCAGGTTCATTTCCTACTAGGCGCGCGACGATGCTTGTTTTAGTAGGTTTAGAAAGTTCAAGATTTGGAAAAGTTGATAAAGTTTTATATATAAAAGCTGATGTTTCATATTCGTTAAAAGATAACTCCGGGTTTTCATGTAAATGCTGTCTCCATGAAATAACATCATTCATTACTTGTTGAATTTCTGCACTTTGTTCTTGTATCTTACTCATTATTCCACCCATTTCTTTTTATTTTTTTAAAAGAATAGGATGAGAATATCTCATCCTATCACTCATTAATTAAAATAAATCATTACTTTGAAGTAAAAATTTCGCCAGTGCTTCTGTCTCTTCACTAATTGCTTTGTCTGCAGTAAGTGGTGGACAAATTTCTCTAACTTTCTCTAAGTAAGCTCTTGTTCCTGGAGCTAATTGATCCTCTATTTTCTCCAAATAAATTGCTTGTGAAGCTGCAATTAGCTCTATTGCAATTACCCTTGCTGCATTATGCACAATTTGATGTACTTGTCTTGCAGCTGTTGTTCCCATACTCACGTGATCTTCTTGGTTACCAGATGTTGGAATAGAATCTACACTCGCTGGATGGGCTAGTACTTTGTTTTCAGAAACTATTGAAGCAGCAACATATTGCAATACCATTAGGCCACATTCTAATCCTGGATCAGTAGCCAAGAATGGCGATAACCCACTTAATGCTGGGTTAACTAATCTTTCTGTACGTCGCTCCGAAATATTTGCCCATTCAGATACACTAACTTTCAGAAAATCCATTGCTAGAGCAATTGGTTGGCCATGGAAATGTCCGCCAGAAATGACTTCTCCATTTTCCAACACGATAGGGTTATCGGTAGTTGCGTTCATCTCTGTTAATAGACGTTCTTCTACATAATTAAATGTCTGCCAAGATGCGCCGTGTACTTGTGGAATGCAACGTATAGAATAGGCATCTTGCATTCGAACCTCACCTTGCTTAGTAACCCGTCTACTCCCTTCTAACCAACCGCGCATTCGACTAGCTACAAATTCAAGTTCTTTATGTGGTCTAACTGCTAGTAATTCTGGATCAAATGCTGAGATAATTCCTTGAAGAGCTTCCATTGTTAAACATGCTGCCATATCTGCTGCATAACCGATTCGCTCTGCCTCATTCAAGGTTATCACACCAATTCCCGTCATTGCTTGTGTTCCATTTATTAATGCCAATCCTTCTTTTGCTTTTAATCTCACAGGTTGCAAACCTACTTTTGCTAAAGCTTCCCCACCAGTAATAATTTCACCTTCGTATTCAGCTTTACCTTCACCTATTAATACGAGAGCAATATGTGCTAAGGGAGCTAGGTCTCCACTCGCTCCTACTGACCCTTGAGACGGCACTACAGGATGGATTTTATTGTTAATTAATTCCACTAATAGTTGCAATGTATCTTCACAAATTCCGGAGAACCCCTTAGCTAGAGCATTTGTACGTAATATCATCATTGCACGTACAATCTCTTTAGATAGTGGCTGACCTACTCCTACCGCATCAGCACGCAGTAAGTTCAGTTGTAATAATTCAATATCTTCATCCTCTATCTTCACATCACTTAACTTTCCAAACCCTGTATTTACACCATAAATTGTTGCACCTTCAGCTAATTTCTTTTCAATACGCTCTCGACTTTCACGGACTCTCTTCCAACTATTATCTGAAATAGAAACAGTAGCTTCTCCATCCACAATTCGCTGAATATCTTGCCTAGTCAGTGAATTACCATCCAGTTCAATCGTTTTTAATTTAACTGTTGCTTCTCCCATTTCAAAACCACCTTATAAATTGAATATTCTGTTTTTTATAAAACCATTGCTGCAATAATTCCGAATATAAATAACGGAATGTTGTAATGAATAAACGTAGGTACGCATGTATCCCATATATGATCATGTTGTCCATCTGCATTTAAACCTGATGTTGGACCAAGTGTACTATCTGATGCTGGAGAGCCCGCATCTCCTAATGCACCTGCCGTACCAATAATGGCAGCGGTAGCTAATGGACTAAAGCCTATTGAGATACATAAAGGAACAAATACAACTGCAAGGATCGGTACAGTTCCAAATGATGTACCTATTCCCATTGTTACAAGTAAACCAATAAATAACAATAGAGTTGCTGTAATTAATTTACTATCCCCTGTCACACCATTTACTGCATTAACTAGTTCGCTAATAGCATTAGTTTCTTTTAAAATAGTGGCATATCCAGAAGCTATAAGCATGATAAAGGCTATAACTCCCATTAATTTAACCCCACCCTGCACTACATCTTCTCCTTCTTTTATTGTCACAATTCGACCTACAAACATTACAATAATTCCAGATAATGCCCCCAACACTAATGAACTAAATGTTAATTGAATTGCTAATGCAATAATTACAGCAAAGATTGTTATTCCATCTCTAAGCTCAAAATTCCGTTTAGGTTGTTCATTCTTCGCTTCTTTTAAAAATTCAATATCTTCATTTGTTTGTGCATAATTTCGTGGTTTTCGATAAGTAATGAATATTGCTATAAACAAACCAACCCACATGCCAATAGCTGGTATAATCATTGCTACTGGAACACTAGTCTGATTTATTGCCATACCGTTCTTTGTCATTTCCGTTGCAATAATCCCCTGAAATATCAAACCGTAGGCTACTGGGATACACAAATAAGGCATTTTCAAACCAAAAGTAAGAGCTGAAGCTAGTGCTCGACGATCAATTTTCAACTTATTAAAGAAGTATAAAAGCGGCGGTACTAATATGGGAATAAAAGCAATATGAACAGGTATTAATGTTCCAGACAAACAGGCAGTTAAAGCTAACCCAAAAATAAAAATGTACTTACTAGGTTTCTTTATAGCTAATAATCTATTAATTAAGACACCTGGTATACCAGAATGAGCAATCATCGCTGCAAATATCCCTAATAATATATAACTTAATGCTGTCCCAGATTGCGCTCCCATTCCATCTATAAAAATGGTCATTGTTTCACTAAGCGGTAGCCCAGCCACTAACCCTGCTACTATCGCAGCAATTAATAACGCAAAGATAACATGCACCCTTAATAAGCTTAGTACGGTTAGAATGATAACAGATATCAACACCGGATTATCTAACATATTTCCCCTCCAACCTTATTTAAGAAAACGCTTACTTATTCTCAAATAACACTGCAAATTATTTATTATTCTCATACCATTGCTCAATTAACGAAGCTGTTAATCTTCCTGTATTAATTAGATTTTCTATACTAATACATTCTCTATATGAATGAATATTCTGGAAGCCGTTACCTAAAGTAATACATGTTAACCCATTCTCATTAAGTACATTTGTATCTGCTCCACCTAATGTATTCGTTAAATACGGCTGAACGTTTATTTGTCGAGATGCATCTGTAACATTTTGAACGAGAATATGTTCTTCAGGAATATCAAAACCACTGTATTTCTTTTCTAGAGTGATTTCTACTACTCCCCCCAGTTCTTTTGCTGCTTCTTTCATCACCTGCTCCATGTGTCGAAGTTGCATATTTAATTTTTCTTTTGAAAAACTTCTTACTTCTCCAGCTAGTGTGACAGTACCCGGAATAATAGATGTTAATTCTCCGCCTTCTATCATACCAACATTTGCCAATGTCTCTTCATCTACTTTACCTAACTTCATTTTTAGTAGACCAGCCGCTGCGATTACAAAAGCACTATTTCCTTCTTCAGCATTTAGAGCAATATGCGCCGCATTTCCTTTTACCTTTAAATAAATGCGACTACTAAAAGGTCCTTTTAAAATGGTTTGACCAACATCTCCACTGCTGTCAAATATATAACCTACTTTACTTTTAATCTTGCTATAGTCCATAAAACGGGCACCTACTAAACCTGGTTGTTCATTTACTGTTAACAGTAATTCAATAGGGCCATGAGGAATCTCACTCTCAATAACAGCTCGGATAGCCTCGATATAAGAAGCGAGAGCTGCGCGATCATCTGCTCCTAAAATAGTTGTGCCATCAGAATATATAACACCATCTTTTATAACTGGTTTCAGGTTTTTCGTTGGTAAAACAGTATCCATATGCGTCGAAAAGAACAATGGTGGAATAGTTGAATCCGTACCTTCTTTCCAAGCTACTAAGTTCCCAACTTCACCGTTAAAGTTTTTATGAGCTTCATCAAATTCAATAGTAAACCCAAGTTTAGGGAGTTCCTTTGCTAAATAATCTGCGACAAGCTGCTCTTTTGTACTAGGACCATCAATTTTTGCAAGATCTAAAAACAATTCTAGTAAACGTTGTTCATTTACTTTTGAAGCAGCTTTCGAATGCAATTGTACTTTCATTTTTATTCCTCCTCTAAAATTCAACATTCTCTAAAATTTTTGTTCTTTCCTCATAAACTACTTCCCCATTTTTAATCACTGTATCTACTAAATTCGAACCAAGTTCATAGGCAACATGCTTATAATTTGGTACATCCCATATTTGAAGGTCTGCAAGTTGGCCAACAGCTATTGTCCCTCGATCTTCTAAATTTAATGCCTTTGCTCCGCCCCAAGTTGCAGCTTTAATCGCTTCTTCTACAGAGAATTGATAAAGCCTGCATGCCAATTGCATAACAAATTGCATTGAAGTTGTATAACAAGCAGGACACATATCCGTTGCAAGAGCTATGGTCATGCCAGAATCCAACATTCGTCTAGCATTAAAAGGCTTTTTGTGAGCAACTGCAAAATCAAGTGCAGGCATAACGACACCAACGACTTTACTATCTACTAGCCTTTTCATAACATGATCTGGAGTATAGTTTAAATGATCAATTGATATCATTTTCATATCCGCTGCTAAATCTGAACCTCCAATATAGGAGTACGCATCAGCATGAATCTTAGGAAGCATTCCGGCTGCTAATCCAGCTTCTAAAATTTGTCTAGACTCTTCTGCGGTAAAATAGCCATCATCACACCATACATCGCAAAATTCAGCTAGATTCTTTTTTCCAACCTCTGGAATCATATCCTCTAAAATAACTTTTAAGTATTGTTCTTTTGTCATACCTTCCGGGAAACCATGCGCTCCTAAAAATGTATTTATTACATCTATTGGTGTCTCTTCTTGCAATTTACGTCCCACTTCAAGAATTTTCATCTCACTTTCAACCGTTAAACCATATCCACTTTTACTTTCAACTGTTGTTGTACCATGCTTGAGCATTGAATACATTCTTTTTTTGGATTGGCTTAACAATTCACTTGCTGGCTGATTACGAGTCAGTTCAATTGTTCGATTAGGACCGGTTTTAATTTCCAATTCCTTCAAATTTTCTTCTGCATTACCATAAAGTTTAGCTGCGTATTCCTCTACACGGCTACCATAAAAAACTAAATGCGTATGTGAATCGACAAAGCCTGGTGCTACAACTTTTCCGGTGGCATCAATAACATTGTGATTATCTCGAATATAGTGATTTTTCACACCTTCTTGAGAGCAAACCTCAATAATAACACCATCTTGTATGACAATTGCAACATTAGTTAACGGACAAATATCCGACATTTTATCTCCCACACAGCTTACTACTTGAGCAGCATTTTCAATAATTAACTGTGGTCTAATTTTAGTCAATTCAATAACTCCTTTCTATAAAAGCAAATATACAATTGGCGTCACAATAATTAACGTCAACACTGTTCGAATGAACCAAATAATAATCATTTGACCAACGTTAATAGGAATCTCCGTTGATAAAATACATGGTATTAGCGCTGAAAAGAACAAAATAGCCGAAATAGATAATACCGCTATAATAAATCGAGTTTCTAATGGTGCTTCTAATATCACTAATGATGGTAAAAACATATCAATTAAATTAATTACCGCAGCTTTTGCCGCTAACATTGGTTCTGCTATTTGTAGTAAATAGGTTAGTGGATAAAAGATATATGCTAGGTAATCAAAAATTGGTGTATTATTCACTAGAAGCAAGCCTATTAATCCAATAGACATAATAGTTGGCAATATTCCCATTGCCATGACTATGCCATCCTTAACGTTCTCTATAATGTTTTTCCAAATACTTTTTGCATTCTCTGCGGTAGTTAATCCTTCATTCCAAGCATGTTTCAGTCGATTTTTTGTAACAATTTGTTCAGGGTCTCCCGGCTTATTTTCATAATAGTCATTACTCATGTTTCTTATCGGCCAAATACGCACTGTAATTGCGGTCACAAGAAATGTTACAAAAAATGTTGTCCAAAAATACAAATTCCATATAGACATCAAATCCAGAGTATTAGCTACAACAATCATAAAAGTTGCGGATACCGTTGAAAAACCTGTAGCAATAATAGCTGCTTCCTTAGCCGTATATTTCCCTTCCTTAAAGATACGGTTTGTTATTAATAACCCTATGGAATAACTACCGACGAATGAAGCAACAGCATCTACAGCCGATCGACCTGGGGTTTTCCAAAATGGTCGCATTATAGGCTGCATTAAAATCCCAATGAATTCTAATAGACCATATCCAACAAGTAGTGCTAAAAAAATGGCACCAATTGGTACAAGAACACCTATTGGAGTAAGTAGCGCATTATACCAATATGGTCCCATATCCTCAGCCATCAACCAATCTGGTCCAATATTAAAAACAACTAGAACTGCTGCAATCGCACCAAATACTTTTAAAAAAGAAATACCTGCTTCAATCAATGAAGAATTCCATGTTTTTTTATAAAATGGATAAAGTGCTCCCAGAATTACTATTACTAAAATGTAGTAAACTATAAGAGAACTAAAAGTAGTTCGAATCCATCCAACTAAGTGATCTAGTGGGATAGAGTTTTTTCCATTAATGGTGAGCGGTAAGAAAAACATAAATATGCCAAGTACACTGCATAAGAAGAACTTTAAAATAGTTGTCGTTGAATACTTTCTGTTTTCAACTTGGTCATTTCCTATTTGCCCTATTTTTTGCATTTTTTCACCTCAATTCATTTAAAAAAGGGTCTAACAATTCTGATTAGACCCCCAAAATCTATTACTTCAGCACACTAGTTTTTTTTATATCTTTCGGTCCAAATGTAGCTGTTGGTTCCCACCATAATGGAACTTGAATACTTTCATTTGTCAATTTACCTTTCCCATTTGCTACTTCTTTAGCAGTTTCATAACCTGCTTGTGCATGACGTATTACTCCAATACCCGAATCAACTGTCATGGCAACTTCAAGTCGCATATCCGCTTCTTCAGTACCATCAGCAATCATTGTTACACCAGTATGAACAGCTTCACCCATAGAATAATTAGCCTGAAGTGCGATTAAGTCACACATACCAACTGCGTTCAATAAGCCATTTAATACTGGCCAATCAGAAATTAAATCTCCACCATCTTTCATATTTTCAGACTCAAATGTTGGATTTACAATTGATCCAGAATCTAAATTATCTCGAGAAAATGCAACTGGCCCGCTCAATTCCCCTCTACGGATCATGTCATTTACTTCTAATGCAAATTTTTTGCGTTGGCCAAATCCCATATAACAAATGCGAGCTGGTAATGCTTCAATTGGGATATGCTCTTTTGCCAACTTGATCCAACGTGTGACTAATAAATCATCACTAAATTTCTCTAAAATCATATCATCAATTTTACGTAAATCTTCAGCTTCACCTGACATGCAAATCCATCTGAATGGTCCACGTCCTTCACAGAATAATGGACGGATGTATTCAGCAACAAATCCTGGTAAACGTTTTGCTTCTTTTGCATCCATTCCCGCATCAATACATTCTTTACGAATGCTTGTGCCATATTCGAATGAATTTACTCCTAAGTCTAAGAACTTAATAAGCGCATTGAGTTCACGGACCATTGTTTTACGAGCTTCTAATAAGTATTTATCGCGGTCTGATTCACGTAATTCCTCAGCCTCTTCAACTGTATAGTTTGCCGGTAAATACGCAAATGGATCATGTGCAGGAGTCATAGAAGTAGTAATATCCGGCAAGAAATTCTTCTCTAGAGCTTCCTCAAAAATATCTGCAGCGTTCCCAACTACTGCAATACCTATTGCTTCTCCCTTTTCCGCTTTCTCTTTTGCCAGTGAAACGGCTTTGTCAAACGATTCAACAACTACATCTATAAATCCTTTTTCAATACGGCGATTAATAATATCAATATTTGAATCACATAAAATTGCAACACCCCCGTGCATCGTCATAGCACGTGTTTGATTTCCACCCATGCCACCTGCTCCAGCAGTCAGTAAAATTTTCCCTACTAAAGAATCGTTGTAGTGTAAACGAGCAATTGCTGAAAGAGTTTCAAATGTCCCTTGAATAACTCCTTGTGTTCCGATATATTCCCATGGTGCAGCAGTGTAATTAGCATACATCGTCAAGTTTTTATCTTGTAAATCATAAAACGTTGGCCAATCTGCTTTCATGATATTTGTAGTTGCCATTACAACAGTGGGAGCATATTTATGAGTTTTGAAAATAGCAACTGGCATACCTGATTGAACAACTAAAGTTTCATCATCTTCTAAGTTTTTAAGGGAATCAACAATTGCATGGTAGGATTCCCAATTTCGAGCTGCTTTCCCAATCCCTCCATAGATTACTAACTCCTCAGGTTTTTCTGCATTTTCCATATTATTTTCTAGCATTCTTAAAATTACTTCTTGTCTCCATCCTTTACATCGGAGTACGTTCCCTCTTTGCGCTTTTACTGAATATAAAACTTCTGGTGTTTTCATAGTAAATGCCCCCTTTTAGGTTATACATTTAATATAAGCAAAAGGTGTGCCAACTCTTTTTTATAAAACCAAATCACTAATGGATAAATAGTAAGATATAGGTTTCTCAATGAATTTAATTATTTTCATAAGTGTTAATTTATAATCTTTTATTACATTCCTCTTTAAAAATCGCAGATAAATTTTGCACTAAAAAACTATAAATCTATAAAATTCTAATTTTTCTGAAATATCATTGTTTTATGTTACAATCCTATGTAGCAGATAAATTTTGCATATACGAGCTTAATAGTTTCAAAGGGGGATTTTTTCATTGATCGAAGAATTAAAAAGACTAGTGGATAACCTTTGTACAAATGTCATTGTGATGAACGAACAGTTTGAAATTCTATGGTGGAAAACCCATCCGAATCTTTCATTACAATTGAGAAAAAACATTTCTATATGTGAAGTACTTCAGGTAAATAAAAATGAGTTGCAGAATAATACAATTATTTCACTTGATGGCCATCATTATAAAATAAAGTTAGACTCTTACTTATTTGAATATAATTTAATATTTCTAACAATCGAAGATATAGGTGACCTTTCAAATAATCAAACTAATCGCCTCATTTGTTTAGAAGAAGTCTTAGAAAAACTTAATGAAGGAGTAATAGTTAGTGACCGTGATGGGAGCATTATCTACTACAATAAAGCTCAGGAAGAAATGGAACAAATGAAAAAAAATGAAGTTTTAAACAATAAACTTTGGGATGTTTATAAGTACAATAGAAGACAGTCCGAACATGCTCATATCTTCAAAACGGGTAAGCCCATTTACACAAAATACAAAGCTCATTCTAAAACAGATAATGGCCCACAATACGTTGGCTATAGTTCATTTCCAATACAAAAAGATGGACAAACAATTGCTGTATTTTCTATAAGCCATACTGAAACAAGTTTAAAAAACAAACTACTTGAAACAATAGAATTAAAACGTAGCCTCGTTACAAAGGATCTTCAAGTGATAGGAAATACAAATGGAACTTTATATACTTTTGAAAATATTAAGGGTGATAGTCATGTCTTAAAAAGGGCAATTGAAGAGGCACAAAATCTTTCACTTTACGATACTGATGCTTTAATTGTTGGTGAAACAGGAACAGGAAAAGAGTTATTTGCTCAAAGTATGCACAATTTCAGTCCCCGTGCGAACAATCCATTCGTAGCTGTAAACTGTGCGGCAATTCCTGAAAACTTGCTAGAGAGTACTCTATTTGGTTCAGTTAAGGGAGCTTTTACGGGAGCGATTGACCAAGAAGGATTATTTGAATATGCAAAGGACGGCACTTTATTTTTAGATGAAATAAATTCATTGCCAATAACACTTCAACCTAAACTTATGCGCGTTTTGCAAGAAAGAGCTGTAAGAAGAGTAGGTAGTAATAAACTTATTCCTATTACTTGTAGTGTTATTAGTGCATCTAATGAAGATCCAGAACTGCTGGCTTCTGAGGGTCGAATGCGATTGGATTTGTTCTATCGAATCGCACATGCAAGTATTTATATACCCCCTTTAAGAGAAAGAGCTGAAGATATATTATTTTTCATCAATCACTTCCTATCTACTTATCAAAAAAAGTATTTAAAGCAAAATATTATTCTTTCACCTACACTTTATAAAACTTTACTCTCGTATGACTGGCCAGGAAACACAAGAGAGCTACAGCACTTAATTGAGAATTTAGTAATTCAAGCTAAGTCTAATGAAACTGTTTTCGAATCCTTTTTACCTTATTATCTAAGAAAAAAACTCTCCATTACAGATCGTGTCGAAGAAATAGCAAGACCACTTAAGTCCATCCTAGAATCTAATCAAGCTAATTATATAGAAAACATACTTGTCCGCAATAAATGGAATATTACAGTTGCAGCAAAGCAATTAAATATTTCTAGACAATCATTACAATATCACATAAAAAAATTAGGACTGGTTAAATCTGAAGAAGTATTTTAAAGTATGACGCGAAAAATATAGGTACTCGATCGATATAAAGATTAAGAAATAAGTTATAGCAACTATGAATAAAAACAAACCTAACTACCAACTTATATTGGAAATTAGGTTTGTTTTATATTTTGTACTTTTAACTATGTACTAATCCGCTTTACACCATATATATTTCCCTATCTACTATCTATTAAGGAGCTTAACTTCTTGTTTTTCGGCAAAACGAAGACTTTAATAGTTATATTCATATAGAAAGGGGCGCTTATGTCCCCCTCTGTGTTTTCACACTAATTTAATCGTCATTCCTGATTTATAGACTTTAAAGTTTAAAGAATCATCCGTGTTTTTATCACCATTTGCCGAAAATATTTCTAACTCGATTTGATCTGTCGGCAGTATTGCCCCTGTATTTAGCCTGATACTTTTCAAATCTTGTTTAACTCCAACTCTCGGAGTGCTAAACATAATCGCCGTACCATTGACCAGGTATTTTTTTTGTGTGGCGTTCCAGACACTCACCCGTACAAAATCGGCTTTGGTTAAGGAATACGTTACTTCTAAAGACAATGTAAAATCATAAAAATGATTTGGAACTAGTGATCCAATCGGTATGACAAGCCCCGTTCCAGCCCAAGGAGTTGAAACATGGAAATAGTCTGTCGTATTTTCAATAATAACTGAAGCCTTGTCATTCGCCCTTGCTTTGGCTGAATTAATCGGCTTAATGATGTTTACAATACCTTTAATAGCTTTCATACCCTTGTGAGTTTGAATTCTAAGGAAAGAAGAATTTCCACCCCCTCCCCCTTTCGCATCTACTAGTTCATAGCAAGCTAGACCTTTATGCGTCATCACCTGTAGAGATTTATCCAGGATAGAAGTATCTCTCATTGAGTACAAAGGAATTTCAAATGTCCCTTTAGCTGTATGGATGCGTTGATAGGCAATAGGCGTGCCCATTTATAGATCACTCCTAATCCACATCTTACCAATCGCAGGATTCACAGGGTCTGCTGATAATACTTCGATGCTTGCAGGAACACCACCATTACCACTCAATTTCCATGGAGTCCAGTCGGTTAAACCGAACTTTGACCTAATATAGAAATTCTCAGTTCCTTGATGCGGAACATAAAATTGCGCTACGTTATCTCCCGTTGTGAAAACGATCATAATTCCATATTCATAAGCTCCTACAGGCTGATGAAGAGCTGCTTTTAATCCTGATGGTTCAATGATTCGATACGTTCCCATCTTCTGGACCGTATTCCAGTCACGCCCCACCAATTCACCTTCTGCGGTCAATCCACCAACACCGATTCTGTTTGTGTTCTCACCATTGTTGACGTAACGTTCCTCAGGAAAGAACATCATATTTATATTGTTCATGGAACTAGTGGAGGTAAATTCTGCAATAGGACCTGAATGTTGAATCAACTGTGTATCCCATAGAACGCCGGTGAACGAATTCCCCATACCCGATATTTTCAAAATTTGCTTCGTTGTAGTGCCTGGTTGAATCTGCAGGTTTGAAAATACGTTCCCCGAACATTCAAATGGCACAGAAGTATTTGATTCAATCACAATCATTTGATTACACTCTGACAATGTGATTTTGTCGAATCGGTTTGCATTGATCCACGTTTGGCCCTTAGTTGGTTCAGTTGCTTTTAATTTAATTCCGATGTCAAAATTCCATATCACAAGTCGTTCAATGTTTAGAAATTGAATTTGATGCGTTTCTCCACCCGAGAATAAAGATAAGCCTATCCCGCTAGTCGTTGATGTCCAGTTCCAAATGACTAAATCACGTATAACTGTTTTGGCACTAGTACTATCATACCTATATTTCCCGTCTAAATAGACAACTTCCTTAGCGTAATTAACAATTCCTATACTGATTGTTCCACCACAGAAAGAAGCTCCTTGTTCCAACTCAAAACCTCTCAAATTTGCATCTAATGAGTAATGAGTTGCACGTTCTCCGCGTAACTCTACCCCTTCACGAATCTTAATTGTTGCGTTTAGTTGGTATTTACGTTCTTCTGCAATGACGACTTTTTGCTTATTTGCAAACGCAAAATCTAAAGCAGCTTGAATTTTGATGGCATCCGTCGCCCCTGTAAAATCACTGACAAACACCTGTGTTTTTGATTCACTCATTCGTAACCTCCACTAATTTAAATTTTAAACCTTTTAATAATTCACCTTACCTATAACAAAATTAAGTCGTAAAATGTCCCTCACCAAATAAACGAATCTTAGTAATTAGTTCATTTATTTAGGTATCCTACTTTTACAATGATTTTTTAGTGGATGGTTTACTTCTACACATATTGTATGATCAGTATTTCTAAAACTTATCGACAATGATTTATGAAATTCCAATTATCACCTCATAACATCCCCAAATTCGTTCAATGACTTCTTCTGAATGTCCAGCCATATGGTGGCTATGATCTATAGAAATATTAAAGTCTTTTTAAACCTCACTAATTTCCATATAGCAGTTTACAAAAATCATTGTTCCAAAACATCATATGCTAATACAGTTTATCCCACGAATTTATATGAAGTTGTTTAAATAATTGTCTTTACATCATCTAAACCATTTCAATAAACTGTTGGCGATTTAGGTATTATCCAGGCAGCTATAAATAGGTGTTAAAAGAAAAAGAGGAATTATTTTAGATTGTATAGAATTATATTAGATTAGATAGGGACTTATTTTAGATTTTTTAGCAATAACATATTAATCAAAAATAATGGAGTGGTGGTGGTAAGGTTGAAACTTTTAATAATTGATAGAGATCAAACCGAAAGAACAGGTATTCAATGGTTTATTAAACACTATCAGTTGGATATTACTACTGTTTACGAGGCAGGAACCGTTGAAGATGCTATAAATTGTCTTGAAATGGAGAATCCAGAAATTATTTTGCTGGAACTTGAAATCTTAATGCAAGATAAGACAAACGGATTAAAGAGGGCTTTATCGATTCAACCTCATCATTTAATCACAATAACTGCAGAACCCTTATTTAAGAATGCCCAAGAAGCTCTTTCTTTACGAGCTTTAACTTTGCTTGTAAAACCAATCGATTTGAATTTATTGAAACAGTATTTAACACATGCATGTCGTCAAATATTGAATCCTTTTAAAGATACACTTTCTTACGTACAAGAGAACTCAATCTATCCAGCATTATTTATAGATGATTCCCCTACTCCAATAGAAGACAATGTTTTTTGCTTTATGATAGAAACTGAGTTTTCAGAGCAAAATGAGTTACTCTTTCATTGGCTACAATCACTACCTTTCTCACAGCAATTTACCTTTTATCCATTATCAAAAAGAATTATGTGCTTCTCTAGAGACAAAAATTTAGAAGAATTAATTAAAAAGGGAAAATCAATTATGCGAGAGTGGACTAAATCCCATAACGCTTATTTAAATATCGCCATCTATGATTTATCTAATAGATCCATAAAAACTATGTATAATCAACTAAAACAGGCATTGAGTTTGCGTTTTCAAAGTGGGTTTTCTCAATTTTTTTATGTTAGCCAAATGCCGGTCTACAAAAAATTCGATCACTTTTTAACAATTGAGCAACAGCGCCTTTGGATTAATGGATTAGAGCAAAATGATGTCCAAACTATTAAATTATTTTTATATAACATTTCAAATTTGGAGATTTACTATCAACCCGATGCTATTCGCATTCATCTTACAAGCATATTAGCTCAAGTAAGACGTTTTATGCTGAAATACCAAATGGAAAAAATGATTGAAGTCGAAAAAAAATACGACTTATTATTTGATATGATTTTGAATCATCCAGTGCTTTACACTATAATCCAAGAGTTCGTTCTTTTTTGCCAAGATGTAATGAATCAAGCAGTACACCAAAAGGAACACGGCCAGTTTGATTATGTAAATGGAGCACTAGATTATATTGACATTTATTACTCTGATAGCACTTTGAACCTTAAAACACTTGCCGACTTCTTAGGCATTAGCTCAAGCTACTTAAGCATGTTATTTTCAACAACTAAAGGAGTTACTTTTAAACAATACTTAAATGAAAAGCGTCTTACACATGCTATACAACTTCTTAAAGAAACAAGCTTGCAAATTAGTGAGATCGCCTCAACGACAGGATTTAATGATTCAAATTATTTTTCAAAAGTATTTAAATCGAAATTCACTATTAGCCCTATAGCTTATCGTCAGCAAATGAAATTGGTGATAGATTGAGTTGCTAATTTTTAATACCTTATTTAATTATTGTTGTAAACAAAGAGGAATCCATTTTGAAAAATGCCTATTCAAAATGGATTCACTTCATTTCAATTTAAATTCAAAGGTATTTTTCTCTATACATAATGTTTCATCAAAAGTTTTGATAATAATATCAAAATGCTGACTATACGGATGCATAAACACTTCGTATTGAATTCGACGTTCATCATGAGACTGCCTTAAATAATTGATATCAGCTCCCCTTTCAACAATATCACGGCTCGATCTTCTCATTAATTCCGTTTCACTATCTGTATAGAAGTAAATTTTTAAATCAAATAAATCTGGATTAATAAATGCGACACTCATTCCTTCTACAATTGTTACTTTGTTTTTTGAAGAAATTAATTCGCTTTTCATATAATGTGAATCTAGCGTATATAAATCTAAACCATCTCTAATCATCTGAACATCTCTTTCTAATGAAGGCAAATGATGCGCTGATGGATGACAAGCAGTCATTTTAAAACGATGACTCTCGTTTTGATATGTATAGTCGATAATCGCATGCTTTCTTATGGTCGAACTAACAATATAAGGATCTGTATTAATATAATTCACTTCACCTTGATCTAGTAGCTTTACAAACCTATTGGCAAATGTTGTTTTTCCAGCAGCACCATGTCCTGAAATGCCAATAATAATATGCTTATCAGTCATTCTGACCCAACTAATAATATCTTGTAAAATCTTATCCATCATTCTCCTCCTAGTAGAGCTGTATTGATAAATCAACTGTAATATTCCTTTAAATTCCCATTATCCCACTCTTCCAAAAGATAGTATGAATCGAAATTCAAAGACTCTGATAAACTGGCAACAGCCAATATAACTTCTTTCGCTTCTTTTTCATTAACTGAAAGCAGATGTATTGCTGAGGTATATCTTACATACAAGTTAGGATGTTCTAACAAATGAAATAAAGCTTCTACACCGTTAGGGTGCTTTTTAAGGAGTTTGAAATTCTTATACTGTTTATCATATAATTTATTTGTTTTTCTAGAATTCACTACAACTTCATATGCTGAAACACCATATTCTATGGCAGATTCAATGCTATTTTTAATTATCTTTTCTAATTTCATGTTTCAACCTACACTTTAGAATATTGAAACAATTAAGTTCTACATCCATGTTGAAATTAATCGCCCTTTCTTATTATAAGATAAACAAGTTATTAACTGCCCTTTTTTGTGGGAATAATGAGTACTGCCACTTTTGTTGCAAAAAAAAGAAGTTAATCCCCCCTCTTTATTTTTGTTTGTGCCAATTTTTATAGTTTCATTTATTTTTTCTCTTTAATTAGTGCTTTCTGATAAACATTTAGCTATTTTTTATAAATATTGAATATTTATTAGGTTGTCTAAATCCTAATTTTCCAGCTAATTTAATAGATGCATTATTTAATATGTCACAATCCCAGCGAGGCATTATATTATTTTCTAAACAGTGATTTATATATGCTTTTGCATTAATAGCGGCTAATCCTTGTCCCCTATAATCTTCGTGTGTTTCAATATCCATTTCTGAGAAATGAAGTGAGGAAAAAATCGAAGTACATTCACTAACCACTCTCCCTTTATGTAGAATACAATAACCGAAACCCTTTTCAATAAAGTTTGACACAGAACCCCAATACTCTTTATAGTAATTTCCATTATATTCAGAGCTACTATTAATTAACTCTTCATCTATTCTTTTAATAGAATATTCACTGGCAAGAGGACTTTCATATTGAAAATGTTTCTTATTGTCATACGTAAAAGTATACCAGCCTCTCTGCTTTAACTTGTCTTTAAATAGTACGTTAATTACACAATCCCAATTTTCAGATGCAGAAAATAAAGTAAATCGTAGTCCCTTACTTTTTCTATTACAATACAATTCAAAAAGAAAATCATTAAACTGATGATTATCTTCTTCTCCAGCAATGAAATAAATACCGGATTCTGTTCCAATGAGCAATGTCTCAACATTTTTTGAGTCTACATAAACAATTCCATTAATATAATTATTTAATATTGAATAGACAAAAGTCGGAACAGTTTTCAAGTTACTTTCTATTACTTTTATCGCTATATCAAAATCTTTAACACTTAGTGTTATCATCCTATTTAAACCTTCCCCTCGGTACTTAATGAATAGACTACCAGCTTTATATCACTTTATTACCCTTCTAGAAACCACTTCGCATATTTACGAAACAATTATTAGAATCTAATTATCAATACCTGTTCTCAAACTACCCCCTCCATTGAAAATATTCAGTCACAAACAAAAGGATTGAATTCTGTGCAATACAGACTCCAAACCTTTAATGTTTGCTATGCAGTTTGATACATGTTTTTGTGCCAATTTCTTATAGTTTCATTAATTATTTCTCTTAATTTTTGGTTTTCTTTAGTATACTCAATTCTAAAATAGATAACTTTTAAAAAGTTTAAGATGTTATTTTTACACTTGTAGAACTTGATTGATCTGCCTTCTTTTTGATAAAACTCAATAAGTTCATTATTCAATTCAATAATCCACTCTTCTAATTTATTGCTATCTATCATTTTATTATTGAGTAGCGCTTCAATGGCAAACATTAATCGTTCATCTTCGTTGCATACATAGTTTGTTTCTTTAAATAAACAAACTTTTATTAGGTTTAAGCACTTGTTTACATTTTCAAATTGAAAATAAGGATGTTCTATTGCTACAACAAGCATATCTGCACCATGGGCGATACTGTGTGCCCATCCTTTTCCGTCTACGTATCCCCTTGTGTCATTTTCTTCTAGTAAATAACTAATACTACTATCAATCGCTTTTACTACAATACTTTTAGGTAATAAGCATGTATCCTGATCTTTTTTTAAGAGTTCAGTAATTACTAATGCTGAGAAAGATCGTTTGAACACTGAATCCGTATTTTTCTCTCCAATTTGATAAAATAAATAGTCCTCGCTTAAACAGGCTTTCAAAATATTGATCATTTGATCTGAATTCAGCAAATCATTACTAATGAGCATTGCAAAAGTTGAATATATTAACTCATCTCTTAATTCAGAGTCTATGTTTCCAATATTCAAAAGCATTTCTCTCATGATTTCATCAATCTTAAACATTTCATTATTCATTGGTCTATCTAATAACATTTGTAGTTCATGTTTTAATTCCATTTCCCACCAACTCTTTCTACTATTTTAGCAGCTGATTGGCCTGATAATAATCAGCTAGCTCCAATTCTAATCTGTCATATAAATGTTCTTTCAGATAGTTAGAGATAAAATGTTCTTTCTCCTTTTCGATTTCCGAAGAATAGAACAGTTTTTTGAATAGCCCAATTTTATTTTGACTTTCAAACTGACTTAATGCTTCAGCTCGTAATTCTGAAACAACCACGTTCTCAATATGGCGTTCTCTTAATTTCACGGCAATATCCTTCACTTTATGAGCCGTAATGTCTTGAATTTGATCTTTTAAAATCTCATTGTCCTTTATTAACTTCTCTGTTTGTACTTTTATCTCTTCAATCTGTTCATTCGAATCATTAGGAAGAGCAACCAATCTTTGTTTGAAGAAATCTTCATTCACTACTATTTGAGTTTCTGAATCATCCTTCTTTTTGAATTCAAATAAGCCAGTTTGAAGCATTTGATTTAATACATTACTAAGAATATCTACTTTCTCACCTAAATGGTCTGGAACTGTGACTGCTGTTTCTTCTGAAAAGTGAGGTCGTGGATTTACACGACCTACATCATCAATGCCTAAAAGTTCTTTTAAACCTTTCACTCGATACTCATCTTTTAACAACATAATCATTCTCAGCTTTAATATAGCTAAAAAAGATAAACGTATTACAGCTTGCGTTGAGGGAGGCACTTCTTGGTCGAGAAAAATATATTCTTTAAATGGTTTGATATAATATCGTAGCTTTGCATCCGAAATGCCAAACCACTCAGCGACTTCCGCAATTGAATAGAACTTCTTTTCAATTATTTCTGCTAAATAAGAATCGCTGTATAATACCTCTTCCTTAGGTGTATCACGTACGACCGTAAATAATGGATCATGAATTAATACCGCTTGTATTCTTTGCTTCATTTCTTCCGTTACTTTCAATTCGCTCACCTCTGTCCTATACAGTCCAAATTGATATTTATCTTCAATAATTAAGAAAAAACTATGCTTTTTAACACATTTTTTCCACTCTCTAACTCTATTCTATTAATTTCTATTCTTTTCCTTCTAAATTTAAAAATTCACTGACAAAAAAACACCATTCGCTAATGGAATGGTGTAAAAAAAGTGATTCTAATCTACTTGAAGAGACCTTTTGCAGTGTCGATTTCTTTCCACCAACATCCTTAGCACCTCTTATAGCTTTAGCTTAAATATGTATTAATTCTTTTTCTTCTCACGCCCAATAACAAAAGTAGGTATTAACAGGAATATTAATGGAACAGCACTTGATGTTACATAAACAGCGATTGAAGCTGCTGTACCTGTTACTATCCAAATAATTGCATACACTGTAGTTTCTTTCATATTATCACCCCTATATTTAATTACGTAAACAACCTTGTAGGAGCTTTCTTAGTGCAGCAATTGATTGATTGCCACCATACACAGTTAATTGTTCGAGGCGACTCTCTCGCAGCTTTTCTAGATAATCCGCCATTTGTATTCCTTCATTTTCATCATTACTTTTAATGTGATACTTCATCAAGTGTCGGCATTAGATTTTCCCCTTTACTACGGATAGGAAATGATTTTCCTTCATTGGCCGTATAACCGTAACCGATGTCTAATGCCTGTAATTCACTAGTTGTATAATCTCTAGTCACACCTTGTCCATTTGTCCGATAATCTAGTATCCAATTATGGATGATCCAAAATTATGATCTTTCGTAAGTTGCACATCCATCTCTATCAAATCTGCTCCAGCTTTAATTGCAACCTAAAAAGGAATTGTATTTTCAATAAAGAAATATGAACTTCATTTTTTCCCAAGTCTAAATCCGGAAACAAATACGACTAACATACAAATAAAAGTAAGAATGATAATTGTTGAACCATCTATCATAGTTAATAATGCTGCAAATTTGCTCGCTAACCAAACAAACGGAAGAATGTAGTATTGTGGAATGGCCGCGATGCTTCCAAGTCTGCCTACTTCATCTGTTAGAACAAATTGCCAAATGAATAATACTAACGAAATCAGCCATACACTATTCCCCAAAAGCAAACCTTTCATAGAGCTCTTACTAAATCGCCCGATTATGTAACCAACCCATAACCAATAGATTAAAAAAACAATTTGAGCGATTAGAGGGTAAAATGGAATCATTGATTGATGTGCTAAGTATCCATAGATTCCTGGAAAAACGATCAAAATTAAGCCTAGTATATATTTCATCCTGTTCATCTCCTTCTAGATAAATTTTCAAATTTAACCAACTTGTCTACTGCCTCTTTCCATTAATATTCATAAAATTTCTAGATATTACTGATTGATATAGAAAAACCAGCAACTATGCCCTTTTTAATATCTAAAATTGATGATAGATTATAAACAAATAAAAAAAGAACTGCTGCTTCTCCTTTGAAGTGGTAGTTCTTTTTTAATAATATTTAACTATTCATGACTACTATATTTTTCTAACCAATAAATTTCTTCTTATTATACTGATGCCGAATTGACAACGAGACAGCTGCAATGATGATGAAAAATACAGTACTCATACAGATAATAAAACGAACAGCATAATTTGCTTCATGCTCCACTAAATTATCCATCATGTTTATATAGATAGGGAAAAATAAAACGGTTCCAAAAACAGTTTGATAGGGAATGATTCTACTAGTCTCATCCGTAAACACAATACCATCTACTATAAATAAAATGAAAAATACTATACTAATAATAACTGCTATCATGACAAATTCACTTTCCATTTTAAAGCTGCCCATATTTATAACATACGCTAAATAAAATAAGACGAATCCTATAAATGCCGAACTCACAATTTGCTTTACGAAATTCATCTTTTCACCCTTTCCAGAAAATTTATTATTATAATACGGCGCCTTCACAAAAATTGATCAAACATCTTCTTTGAAACTGTATTTTACCTCTTTCTATTACCTTATATATAACAGTGTAAAAAACGGCTAATGCAGAACTATTCCTTTCACAAATGACCAATATTACTCTAATTACATTGTTGATATTAGGATTGTGAAAACATGCTGCTAATCCGATTTTTAGTATGTAGCATTGTCAATTCATACACGCTTTCTACACCGTACACTAGTCTATGCCTGAGTAGCTTTTTTGTGCCAAATGAGTCATTTACTCATTAATCAAGCTTTGTGAAATTGATTCACAAAAAAAAGGAACTCCACTTGTCCGGAAGTTCCTTTTACATTCACTATTATTTAGTTAATTATTTCATTAACAGCATCTATTAGTTTTCTTTTTGTCTCCATTAATTTAATATCTTCTTCTATATAATTATCCTCACCTGTATAGAAAGTGGCGAATGACTGATCTTTGTATCTTGGTACAACGTGCATATGATAATGAGTTAATTCATTGAAAATGCCACCGTTTTGGCAAATGGTAATACCATCAGGGTTAAACAGTCTTTTTATTGCTTTAGATAAAAGCATAGATGCCTTCATTATTGCATTAGCAGTATTTTCATCAAGTTCTTCAACATCATAAATATGCTTTTTAGGCAATATTAAAACGTGGCCTTCGTTGTATGGATCATGATCCAAGAAACAACATACGAAATCATCCTCAAAAACAACATGAACTTGATCATTTTTATTAGCTAAATTACATCCTAAACAGTCCATTTTAATCTACCTCCATTAGTACATTAAATTTGAGAAGTAATTTACATTTAAACTTTCTACTATTATTTATTTCAAATATTCTTCTCTTAACACAGCATAGTAATATTCATCCCACCATGTATCTCCATGAGGTATACATTTTTTGAAGTATCCTTCTCTTCTCATACCTATTTTCTCCATCACTCTATAGGATGGAATATTCTCGGGCTGACAAGTGGCAATTATTCTATGTAACTTTAAATCTATAAATCCATAGTCTACAAATGCTTTGGCCGCTTCAGTAGCAAAACCCTTATTACAATAGTCCGGATTAAATACCCAACCTATTTCATAAGTATGTTCACCAAAGTATTTAAAAAATTCAATATGACCTATCAGGAGATTTTCTTCTTTTAGTATAATTGCAAATTTCTCAGCTTTATCGTGCAAATTATTATTCACTAACTGCTTTGCTTCATCTTCATTTAACACACCTGATGGCATATACTCCATTACGTTTGGGTTAGATGTATATGCATACAAACTTAACCAATCTTCCTCTTTAAAATTCCTAATTAATAGTCTTTCAGTATTTATCAACACTTCCATTGTCATCAACCTCCAATTCCGAATATCCCTTTATTGTTCAAGAATTCTAGTAAAAATTTAGAACACCATTGAACTACTTTATCGCTGTTTTCTCTTTCTTCTAATAAAAAAATAACTCATTAATATTACGGCACTTATAACGACTGCGCCTACTAAAAGTGCCAGATTTGCGTAATTAATGCCCCATCCATATTGCTCTTTAGTCATAACATTACCTCACCTAACCTTTTTTATATTAATAATTTACAGGAACATGTGTCATTGGAATTACTTTTCCATTATTAAAATGAGCACACCATTCTCTTCCTTAATTATACATCATGACTCTAATTTGGAAACAGCAGTTGTTCTATTCTTTTTAAATTGATCGTTTAAACAAAGTAAAGACGCCCTATTAGTCAGCTCGGCTAACTAATAGGGCGTCCCCTTCTTATAATTTACATTTTTTCTTCAATTGGTTTTTTCCAGAATCCTACCATTAACGCAGTTACAATAGAGCCAATTAGAAGTGAAACCACATACATAAGTGGGTTTTTAATAGCCCAAATTACGAAAATTCCACCGTGAGGAGCTTGTGATTCACAACCAAAGTATAAAGCTAATCCACCAGCTATTGCCGCACCAACTACAGAACTAACAATTACACGGATAGGGTCTGCTGCTGCAAACGGAATTGCTCCCTCTGTAATGAATGACGCTCCCATAATATAGTTTGTCTTACCTGCATCTCGCTCAGCTTTTGTAAATTTATTTTTAAAGAATGACGTTGCTAAAGCTAAACCTAATGGCGGAACCATACCACCGATCATCGTTGCTGCTTGTGGTGCAAGGTTATCAGATGTAGCCATTGCGATACCGAATGCAAATGCTGTTTTGTTTAGTGGCCCACCCATATCGACAGCCATCATACCGCCAAGAACGATACCTAAAATAACAACATTAGCACCTGATAAACCATTTAAGAAATTCATTAATCCATCCATTACAGCTGCAATAGGTGTATTAATAACAAATACCATGATTAAACCAACAATTAGCATACCGAATACTGGATACAGCAACGTTGGCTTAAGCCCTTCAAATGATTGTGGTAAATGAGAAAAAACTTTTTTCAATCCGAGGATTACATAACCCGCAAGGAAACCTGCTATTAATCCACCTAGGAAACCTGCGCCTCCCGATACTGCAAGTAAACCACCGACCATACCTGGAGCAAATGCTGGTCGATCACCAATCGCACTCGCAATAAAACCTGCTAGAACAGGAACCATGATAGAAAGTGCAGTTCCACCACCAATTAAGTTTAAGGCTTCTGCTAATGGACCTTCTGTTTTATATCCACCGAATAAAAATGCTAGTGCTACTAACAAACCGCCACCAACAACAAATGGTAACATATTCGAGATACCATTCATCAATGGTTTATAGACGTATTCTTTAAACCCACCTTCAGATGTGGCCTCTTCTGTATTTCCAGTAGATTCACCAGTTGCTTTATAAATAGGTGCATCTTGCTGTAAAGCACGATCAAGTAACTCATCTGTTTTACGGATACCCGCTGCAACAGGAACTTTAATGACATGCTTACCTGCAAAACGGTCCATTTCAACTTGCTTATCAGCCGCAACGATGATCGCTGTTGCTTTTTCAATTTCTTCCGCCGTTAATGCACCTTTAATACCTGTTGAACCATTCGTTTCAACCTTAAACGCAATTCCTCTTTCTTTCGCTTTCGCCTTCAATGCATCTGCTGCCATATACGTATGAGCTATACCTGTAGGACATGCTGTTACCGCTAGAATTAATTTTTCATCTTCTTTAACATCTGCAATTACTTCTTCTTCGCCGTCTTCTTCTTTTTCTTTAGCATTAATAATATTGATAACATCTTCTGGTGTTTGTGCTGCTAATAAATTTTCACGGAACTTAGTATCCATCAATAAAGAAGAAAGACGAGATAATGTTTCAAGATGCTCATTATTAGCACCAGCACTTGCTGCAATCATGAATAATAGGTGTGCTGGTTGTCCATCTAATGATTCATAATCTACACCAATTACTGATTTTGCAAATAATATTGATGGAGTTTTTACTGCGTCTGTTTTCGCATGAGGAATCGCAATTCCTTCCCCAATACCTGTAGTACTTTGAGATTCTCTCTTTAAGATTGCTTCTCTATATCCAGCTAAGCTGTTTAAACGACCAGCTTCATCTAATTTTTTAGTCATTTCTTCAATAGCTGCAGGTTTGCTAGTAGCAGCTAAATCGATAATAACGGTATCTTTTTTTAATAAATCCGTAATTTTCATAATTAACCACCTAACCTATATTTTCTTGATAGTTACTTGATCCAATAAAGAATCAATTTTCTCTTTCGTTGCTAAATCTTGGCTAAAAGCAGTTGCACTTCCTGTTGCGACAGCAACTTGAAATGCTTTAATAAAGTCTTGTTCTTTAGAATATGTCCCTATAAAGCCTGCTACCAGTGAGTCACCAGCACCTACAGAATTAAGCACTTTCCCTTTTGGAACGGTTGCACTGTAAACTTCTCCATTTGTAAATAGCAGAGCTCCATCACCAGCCATAGAAACAATTACATTTTCAGCTCCCATTTCTACTACCTTTTTACCGTAAGGAATTACCTCTTCAACAGTGCGAATTGTTGCTCCGAACAATTCACTTAACTCATGATGATTCGGCTTAACTAAAAAGGGCTTGTCTTGTAATACTTCTGCAAGGACTTTACCACCTGCATCAACAACTACTTTCACTCCACGTTTACTATACTTTCTCGTTAAATCTGAATAAAATGTTTTTGGTAGTGAAGGGGGTATGCTACCTGCTAAGACTAGAATATCTCCTTCTTGTAAAGCTTCTAACTTCTCAAATAAATCCTGAATGTTTTTTTCTGTCAGAGTAGGTCCTTGACCATTAATCTCAGTTTCTTCACCTGTCTTTAGCTTTATGTTTATCCTAGAGTCTTCTGCTACTTTTACAAAATCAGTATGAATTCCTTCACTTTCTAACGAATTTTGAATGAATCCTCCTGTGAAGCCTCCTAAAAAACCTAATGCTTTAGATGGTACGTCAATCGTGTTTAGAACACGTGAGACATTAATTCCTTTTCCACCTGGAAATTTACTTTCACGATCAATTCGATTTAAGTGACCAATTTGAAAATCATCCACCTCAACGATAAAATCAATGGATGGATTCAGTGTAATTGTATAAATCATGATGTCACAACCTTCATGTTTGTTTTTTCTGCAAATTTTTTCATTGCTTCATTATCCAGATTCGTTGTTATAATACCTGCGTTTTCAATCTCTGCTACTTTTGCAAAGAAAGTTTCTTTGAACTTACTTTTATCTGCTAAAACAAACGATTCTTCAGCTAACTCTATTGCAAGTTTCTTCAGAACAGCTTCTTCTGGATCAGGAGTTGAAAATCCAAACTTTATATCTATACCGTTCATGCCTAAGAAACACTTATCAAATCTATACTGTTTTAAATTCTCTTGTGCCACAGAACCAACAATCGCTTTAGTATTAGCTTTTATTCTTCCGCCTATTACATAAGTCGTTATATTTGCTGAAGTTAATGCATCAACATGCATTAGACCATTGGTTACGACTGCGATTTTTTTGTTTATTAAAAAAGGAATCATCTCTGAAATAGTCGTCCCTGCATCTAGATAAATACAATCCCCATCACGAATCATACTTGCCGCAGCTTCTGCAATTAATTGCTTATCATGAAGGTTTTTGGATGATTTCTCTTGAATATTAGGTTCATCTATCTTTGAATATGGAAGAGTTGCTCCCCCATGAATTCGCTTTAAAAGTCCTTGTTCTTCTAAAAGTGCTAAATCTCGTCTAATTGTTGAGTCAGATGATTTCGTTCTTTGTACTAGGTTCTGCAAGTCAACTACACCATTACGAGTTAATAAATCTAAAATAATATGATGACGTTCCGCTGTTATTATAACCCTACACCCTCTTATTCATGTATTCGCTTTATGTCTTAATTATAATACAAGAAAAAATCAAAATCAATCATTTTCATTCAAAAACAATCATAAAATACCACTCTCAATTTTCTTTATTATGTGTTGATACTCAAAATAAAAACGTTAAAAAGTTTTCACTTAGTACACTTCTCCAATTGTAAGTTCCTTCAGATTTTCTGTTTTGCAAAAGAAAAAAGACCGTAGTAAAACTCGGAATTCTTCAAGTTTACCTACGGTCTGATTTGTATAAATATTATTTAGATTCTATTTCAATAAATTCTTTTTCACGTAAGCTTCTACTTCATTCGCAGTCGTTAACGATAAAATTCGTTCAAGATGCCCTGCTATTTCCGTTTTCGATAATTTGGCAATTTGTGCACGTGTATTTAAGATAGATGGCCCACTCATTGAAAACTCATCTAATTCTAGTGCCAACAAGATTGGAATGGCTATTTCATCTCCAGCCATTTCACCACACATCCCTACCCATTTACCATTTTGATGAGCAGCCTCAATTACTGTTTTCACAAGTCTTATAATGGCAGGATGATAAGGTTGATATAAATATGAAACCTTTTCATTCATGCGATCTGCTGCTAAAGTATATTGAATTAAATCATTCGTTCCTATAGACAAGAAGTCTGCCTCTTGTGCAAATAAATCAGCAATCACTGCAGCTGATGGGATTTCAACCATCATACCTACTTCGATCGTTTCAGATACAGGGATTCCTTCCTCTACAAGCTTTTGTTTTTCCTCTAACAACAAAGCTTTTGCTTCTCTGAACTCTTCTACTGTTGCAATCATCGGGAACATTACCTTCAAATTGCCGTAAATGCTGGCTCTTAATAGGGCACGTAATTGCGTACGGAAAATGTCCTGCTTGTCTAAACATAGACGAATAGCACGATAACCTAAAAATGGATTCATCTCATGATCTAGCTTTAAATAAGGGAGGATTTTATCTCCCCCGATATCTAATGTACGAACAACTGTCGGCTTGCCTTGCATTTTTTCTAGTACAGTTTTATAAGCGGTAAATTGTTCTTCTTCATTCGGTAATTCCTGACGATCCATATACAAAAATTCTGTACGGAATAGACCGATTCCATCTCCACCATTTTCTATAATCATTTCAACATCTTCTGGTTTTCCGATGTTTCCAGCGATTTCAACATGATGGCCATCAGCACTTACGCTCTCTAAAAAACGGTACTGCTCAAGTAATTGTCTTTCCTCTTCGCTCTTTTTCTGTTTCTCCATATATTCATTGAGTACTTCTTCAGTAGCATCCATAATAACCTTGCCACTCGTACCATCAATAATAACTGGAGCCCCTTGCACGATATCTCTCGTAGCCGTTTTAGTACCAACAATAGCAGGAATCTCCATCGTTCTTGCTAAAATAGCAGAGTGCGAAGTTCTACCACCAATATCAGTAATAAAGCCTTTAACATATGTTTTATCTAATTGAGCAGTTAAAGAAGGTGTTAAATCTTCCGCAACGATTATTACGTCTGTTGATATGCGGCTATAATCCTGAATCTCAACACCTAATAAGTGTGATAGTAATCGAGTTGAAACATCACGAATATCCGCCGCACGTTCTTGCATATATTCATTATCCATTACTTCAAACATTTCAATATACATATTGGACGTTTCTTGTAAGGCAAATTCTGCATTCCATCCATCTTCGATTTTCGCTTCAATAGCTCCAAGTATTTCTGGATCACCTAGTATCAATAGGTGAGCTGAAAAAATAGCAGCCTTTTCTTCCCCGAATTTTCTAAGAGCAATTTCACGAATTTCTTCTAATTCTAATTTAGCTTTTTCAAAAGCCTCTTTTAGTCTACTCTTTTCAGCATCTATATCCGTAACTTTAACTTTTTCAAAAGACAAATCAGGCTCTTTTAAGCAATAGGCTTTAGCTACGGCGATGCCATTTGAAACAGCAATCCCGTTTATTTCTAGCATTCTACACCAATCCCATTAGAAATAATTACTTCAGTTACTTTATCTAGTAATTCTTTAGCATCCGGACCTTCCGCAGAAACTTCCATTACAGAACCTGATGCAATCCCAAGAGCCATAACACCCATAATTGATTTTAAATTTACAGTCTTATCTTTGTAAGTCAAAGATACTTCAGATTCAAAAGATGTCACCGCAGTTACTAATAATGTTGTTGGTCTTGCATGTAAACCATCTGGGCTTGTAATTTTGTAAGTTTTTTTCATTTTAAAATCTCCTTATAAATTATTTAACATCAATTCGACTTTTGTATTTTCCAATCATTAAGTAATTATGCTCTGGATTACTTGGTATATTCGTTTCCAAATACTAGCAACCAATTTGAGTAGTAATCCATTTTTTAATAACTTGTTGTAGTAATGCGTTTACAATTGTATGACCACGAGGACTAACTGGTTTTGTATCTATTAAAACAAACTTGCTAATAATGAAGGTTTTTGAATGATTTTTCTTGCTTATTACATTTATCAATCTTTGAATACGAATGAACTTGATCCTTCATGAATTAGCTTCAATGTTGCTTCAATGGTATTGCTCTTAAAAGCGATAATTTACCGCTGTTATTATATCCTCTTGTTCATGTATTCGCTTTACGAGTTCATTATAGTACAACAAAAAATCAAAATCAATCATTTTCATTCAAAAACAATCACTAAATACTTTAATATTTAATTTCTTTATTATGCGTTGATTCTTAAAATAAAAACGCTGGATAAATTAATAAATTTACGCCGCATCATTAACACAGAATATTACATTTGTATTTATAAAAATAAAAAAAACGATTTTGAACATACTATAAAAAAAATTATTAACAGTTTTGCGATGATAGTTAGTCTCTTCCTTACAAATGATTTACATATCTCTTACATGGCGATAACACTTCCATAAAACTGTTCCTGTATATTTTAGATATACCAAAGTTTAGGGGGAATTATATTAATGAACAAGAATTTTAAGAAGAAATTACTTGCGTTTGCTGCTGTATCTACTCTGGCGATTAGTAGCCTAGGAGTACCTTTTTCTGAGGCGCAAGCAAAATCCGCAGCACCAAAAGAACCCGAAATTAAAAATATTATCTTCCTTATCGGAGATGGCATGGGTGTTTCATACACTTCAGCCTATCGCTACTTAAAAAACAGCCCGAACTCAAAATTTGTCAGTCCTACAGTATTTGATAAATATCTAGTTGGGCAACAAATGACGTATCCAGAAGACACAAAAGAAAACGTAACAGACTCTGCATCTGCTGCAACGGCAATGTCAGCAGGTATTAAAACATACAACAATGCTATTGCAGTAGATAATGATGAATCAGAAGTGAAGACGGTCTTAGAATCTGCAAAAGAAATGGGCAAAGCAACCGGTCTTGTAGCAACTTCAGAAATTACTCATGCAACACCAGCAGCATTCGGAGCCCATGATCCAAGTCGAAAAAACATGAACGGCATTGCAGATGACTATTACGATGAACTCATTAATGGCAAGCACAAAGTCGATGTTCTGCTTGGTGGCGGTTCATCACTATTTATCCGCGAAGACCGTGATCTTGTAAAAGAATTTAAAAAAGATGGCTTTAACTATGTGACAACGAAAAAAGATTTACAAAAGAATAAAAACAAACAGGTTCTTGGCTTATTCGCAACTGGCGGCATGGATAAAATGATTGACCGTAAAGCTGAGACACCTTCCCTTGCAGATATGACGAACTCTGCCATCTCTAGTTTAAAGCAAAACAAAAAAGGGTTCTTCTTAATGGTGGAAGGTAGCCAAATCGATTGGGCTGGTCATGATAACGACATCGTTGGAGCAATGAGTGAAATGGAAGATTTCGAAAAAGCATTCAAAGCAGCTATCGACTTTGCTAAAAAAGACAAGCATACATTAGTCGTTGCAACAGCTGACCACTCAACTGGTGGCTTCACAATTGGTGCAAATGGTGATTACAACTGGTTCGCCGCTCCAATCAAAGCTGCTAAACGCACACCGGATTTCATGGCAAACAAAATTGCAAATGGTGCTGACGTTGAACAAACTTTAAAACAATATATTAAGCTTGATTTGACAGCTGAAGAAATTCAATCAGTAAAAGATGCAACAGCTAAAAAAGAAATTGATATCGACAATGCCATCGAGAAAATCTTCGATACTCGTTCAAACACTGGTTGGACAACTGGTGGTCATACGGGCGAAGATGTTCCTTTATACGCATATGGTCCATCATCAAGCAAATTTGCTGGGCAAATTGACAACACAGACAACGCTAAAATTATCTTCAAAATTTTAGAGAAAGATAAAAAGAAAAACAAAACAGTCATCAAAGATAAATAAAATAATTTTGAGAAAGGGCTGACACTCCTACCGTTAGCCCTTTCTTCTATTAAGTGGAGGTTTGAAAATGAAAAAATCACTAGGCTTTTTACTTTTATCATCCTTATTATTTGGCTGCTCCGACAAAGATTTCAGTACTAGCTCCCCTGCTTTGGCTCAAGAAATAGAGAGCAATTACCTCGATGGGTATGGAGCAAATCCACAAGTACCTGATGACCGCACATTACTTACAGTCGGACAATCCATTAAAGATGCAAAAGGTGAAGCAACATTACAAAAAATCAACCTAGAAGAACAAACAATCAATGTTGGAGATATCAAATTAACAGTGAAAGACACAAAGCTAATCCACCTATTCCCTGATTATAGTCTTACCGACTATTTCCACGCCCTCACGCATGATGAGGAATTTGAATTTGTGAAGCTCTTTGTAGAGATAAAGAACAATTCAAACGATAAAGTAAACTTCGCACCAATTGCTACGATTGAAACAAATACAGGTCAGAAAATTACATGGGATCAAGACATTTACTTAGAAAACTTAAACGAAGAAATTGAAGGTAGTGCATCTAAGAAAGGCAATTTGGGATTCATCGTTGATACAAAAACAAACTTAGAATGGATTGAAATTACAACGAGTGATGTATTTAATAAATATGAAGAAAAAGTTGCTGATGCTAAAAAGTTTCGGATTAATTTTTGATAAAAACTATATAAAAAGACATTTAGAAGGACCACCCAAATTTCAATTTGAGTGGTCCTTAAAACAGAAGTTATTTTTCCTTCATCGTATATTACTTTGTTAAATTTGATAATTCAAAATCAATAACTTCCTTTATTTCTTTGTTTCCAATTACCCCATTACTGAAAGTATTAAAATCAGCCCAATAAACCTCCCTAAAGGTAACCCCGTTGTTAAGTTCAATCTCCATAAATATTCGATTTCCATCCATTTTTCCGTCTTTATTTAAAGTTTGTATATCATTTAGTTTTAATTCAAGCCAAGCATCTATAAACCTTTTTTTAGAAGCTTGTGAGAATGTGTGCATTCTACTTCCATCTTGAGTGCTTTCAAAATAAATGTTTTTCACTAAATTATCCATCGGGAGTAGATCGCCCACGGTTTTTGCCTTTATATTTGTATCTGCTACAAATACCCTGTCGTTTGCCACAACAACAAGTGAAGTCGGATATCCTTTGACTTCATAAATTGGTGTACCTTCATCTAAAAATGCTGCATCCCCATTTTTCATCTTATGATTACTACATGCACTATCAGCCATCATATAGGTTACTTTACCTAGTTCCCGACCTTTTTTAATAGATATAGAAGTAACCTCATCTGAAGGCTCAGTAAAATGATGTTGATATTGTATATCATTAATCATGACCACATCAATCCATTCAATTACAGCATCAGGGCAACCTATAATCGAACTAAAGTTACTGCAAGCGGATAATAGCATAGTCAACAAAGAAATAATGAGTAGATTTTTAAAGACCTTCATAACTACCCCCTCCATTTTCAAAAATTATTAACTACCTAATAAAATTGTTTATCCTACTTGGATGAACACTGCTTGTAAGATACGACCACTAGACGCTTATCATTCAATCCCTCTGATAATTTCCTCTAGCGTTTTCAAATAATGTTCTACCCAAACAGAAAATGACATATTCATATCCCAAGTAACCGCACCAATAGCCTTTGCGCAGCCCCAATCTAATGTTCTTTGCATAAGCATATGTACTTTTAAACGTTGTATAATTTGCTCTTTTTTATCAGTTTTAGCAATATATATTTTCAAGAAATGCTTTGCCTCATCTAATTCGTCATAATCTATGTACATTGTAATAATTTTTATCAAATCAGCTAAAGGGTCACCAAAATAGGCATTAGTAAAATCGAATACTCCACTTATTTTCCAATCCCCTTCTACATCGTGAATCAAAAAATTACCGGGCTTAAAATCACCCATGACAAATGTTGGTGTATTAAATTGATCAAAAGCATTAAGAGCTTGTTGTAAAACATTTTTAACCCATTTCATATCATCTAGTGTTATTTCAGAATATTTTCTGGCATCTTCTACCCAATAAATAATTCTATCGTATAGCCACCTTGTATAACCCTCTTCGAATTCTTTTAAACTATCAGTATTAGGATCAAACTCTCCGCATACATCTACTCTCCAACTATGTAATTGCTTTAGAGTGTTCGCCATACTTTCTGCAATTTGTTTTTTATCTTCTTTCATCAATTTATCAGCCACTTCTATATCGTTCAAATGCTTCCCTTTTAGTCGTGGCATAATAGCATAAGTCCACCCAAAAAACGAATTAGTTGTACCTATGAAATAGGGTGTGGGAACAGTTACATCAATACATTTCGAAATATTATTAACAAAAAATTGTTCCTCTTCAAATTGCCCGGGAAATAGTGGATTGCCTTTCAAAACAAACTCACCTTTAGAGGAATGAACAAACATTGTCTGACCCATAGCTCCATTATCAGTTTTTATCGCAGAAATAAGTTCACCTAAATTGTGTTGATTGAGCATTTGTTGTAATTGGTCATTCGTAATATCACCTAATTTATTTGAAGCGAAAAGAATTTTTGTTGTCATAAATTAGCCTCCATAGCATTTAAATTGAAAATAATGATACTTTATTGAAATAACAATTTATTTTCTATACCATGCTTCTTCAAATTCAACTTTAACTGCCTTACCAAATAGTGCTCCCCACTTGATAAAGCCAGAACCCCAAGCTGTTATTACATTGCCATCTTGAACGACTAGATCTTCTACATAGTTTGCATCATGAAATAATCCACATTGCTCTCTATGTTCCTTCAGTAATCCAACTGTGTATTTTTTTCCTTTTAATAACCCTGCTTTTGCGAGTAACATTGGGGAGCTTGAAATGCTGGCAATAATAAAGTTTTCTTGGTTAGAAATTTTTTGAACAAACTCTATATATTTTTCATTTTCAACTACACTTGCTATATCCATACATCCAGTTAGTATCAGACTATCAAATTCTTGATAGTTTACTTGATCTATTGTCTCATCAGCAATACAAGTTAGACCTGCCTCCCCTTTTACACCTTCCTTTGTTAGTGCAATTACAGAAATGGATTTGCCACCTTGCATTAGAATGGATAATGCTGTCGTCAATTCATACTCGCTAAATTGTGGATATAATAAAACCGCCGTTTTTTTCATAGATAAACCGCCTCTTTTTTAAGTTTCTATAAAAGTTCTAAAATCTTGTTTTCCACAAAACGGAATTACTAATATAAAAAGAGAATAACTTAATGTTTATATATAATTTTATCATATTATCTAATTTATAACTTTTTTATAATATTTTACATATACTCTAACATTCATATATACTCATTAAATATAGACTTTATAAGAATTTTATTTATGATATATGGAGGCCGAAAGAAAAAATGGAAATGCCAACTCATATTGTTGCAGTAGGTGGAATTGTTGAGGATGAACATGGCAATATTCTTTTAGTAAAGACGATACATGGTGGGTGGGTTTTTCCTGGTGGACAAGTGGAAGTTGGGGAAAATCTAATGGATGCATTAATTAGAGAAGTAAAAGAAGAAAGTGGAATTGATATTACTGTATCAAACTTAATCGGTGTTTATTCAAATACGAGCACTCATAAATGGTACGACGGTATTACTGACGTTCCTACAAAATTAATGCTAGATTATAGGTGCAAACCAGTTGGTGGGGAGTTAGCTACTTCAGAAGAAACATCAGAAAGCTGCTGGGTTGCTAAGGACACAGTAATGGAGTATTTTACGAAAACTGCTTTTCGAACTCGTTATGAAGCCTATTTGAATTTCGATGGGAACATTAAATATATGGAATATGTCACGGATCCTGAGTTTGAAATTAAATTGAACAGAACTGTGTAACTCACTAATAGTATTGAGACACTATGGACAAAAAACCGGTCATAGCTTTTCAGCTACAACCGGTTTCTTTTACATTTCTTGTGCTTTTTCAGTTACTTCTTTAGGAACTGTAATTGGTTTAACCTTATTGAAGTTGCTTAATTTTAAATCAGTGTCTGTTTTCATCTTCACTTCATTACCTTCGACTTTCATCGCCATATTCATAATTGTTTTCATATGCTCGATATTGTAGTCATCTTTGTTAATGTAGATTACATACTCAACATCATCAAATTTCATGTCATCAATTGCTGGTTTTTCAGCACCTTGTGCCATTTGCTCAAGTTGTGCTTCTACTTCAGTTTTGATGAACTTTGTAAATTTCTCACCTTTAGCTTTTAAAGTTAACACGTATTTGTCGCCTTCCGTATCTACTTTAAAGTCCTCTACAAATTCACTAAGCTTTTTCAATTGCTCTGAAGGATCAGATTGTTCTTTATAAGAACCTAAAACTATATCATATTGTTCTTTTGACATCTTCATCCATTGATTCATTGTAGATTCTTTCATATAGAAGCCTTTATCTGTCAAATAGCCTTCCATATTCATATCCATTGCTTCTTCCTCACTAACGTCTTTCATCTTGGTTGTCATAGTAAAGTATGAACTTAGCGGATCGGCAATGATGTCCATTTTCATATCGCTAGATAGGTCCATCGACATTTCTTCATCTTCGCTTTTGAACACCATATTTTGTTTAATAACACCTGTTGTAGAATAGCTTTTTAATGTTTCTTGTTGCTTTAACGTCTTCTCGTAAAGCTCTTTCGCTGTTACATTTGAATCTCCAACTTTTTCATTTGAATTACAAGCGCCAAGTACTCCCACTAGAAGAAGCATTACGAATGGCAAAAACCATTTTTTCATAATAAAATCCCACCTTTTTAACTTTTAAACAGACACGAACCTTAACTAGTATAGTAAATTTTGTTAATTTTGTCTATTAATAGTATAGTACGAATTTGTGAACAAATAGTTTCATAGTTTCTTTTTTTACTATTTTATATGTATTAGTAATCTTATTTTATAGCGAGTCCGCTCCTTTTGATATTTTCTTCATGACAATATCAATACAAAAGAAGGCTGTTCCACATATCAATGCAATAATTAATCCCATTTGAATATACCCTTCGGGTGAACCACCTGTGATGAAAATATAGACTGCAAAAATCATTAAACATATTACTCCACTTACAATGTGAAGCAGGAAACTTATAATTTTCTTTAGATGATATTTGTGACAAAGATTTTCAATAAGCATTGAGGTAAGTAATCCAAATGTGAAAATGAATGGAATTGTTACTGAACTGACAACAAATCCAATGATGAAATAGTTATTAGCATTTTCTTCAATAAAAAAAAACGGAAGAATAAAAAAAGTGAACATGGCAGTTAAAGTTGCTACGAATAGCTTTTGTGATAACATCATGATCAATTCCTTTCAGACATACGTTCAAATGTCTCAATACAATGTCTAAGGCAATGGGGCTTATAATATTTTTCCTTAGCCATTCTTTTACATTAGTTAGAATAATCTTACCATATACTGAAAGCATTTCTTCTGAATTTTGAGTATTGATTTGCTTTACTTCAATAATTTTCACAAATGTGTGTATACAAAAAGGTATTAAATTCAAATCACATCAATCACCTAAAAAAACACATTTTACATTGTATGTGGATTAGTTAAAAAATGTTCGCTTTAAATTCATTAACACCATTTGGTAATTATCAATTATTCACTTGATAATGTAAAAGTGCTCCTTTTTGAAAGTAACCATTTTCACTTTAGAAAGATAGAAAGAACTGCTCTTCCTCGTTTTTCATCAGTAAAAGAGCATCTTTAACATCATAAAATTCAAAGGGTAAACTTTCTGAACTAGTCTGAGTTTCAGCGTTCATAGCAATTCCAAACCACCAAAAATTACATATTCCACTTTTCATCTCTTGAGATATTCCACAAAATTTTGTCAGTTTAATATCTATACCAGTCTCTTCTTTAACTTCTCTTATGACAGTCTCGCTAATCATTTCATTCTCTTCAACTTGCCCTCCAGATAATTCCCACCCTCTTTTAGGGTCTTTTTTTAAAAGTCACATTTAAACTTGTTTAATATCAATAAGTTTAAATCTCTCACACACAAGAAGCATATCCTCTGTAAATGTTAAATTGTATTTTTGTAATTCTGAACTAAAGAAATTTACATGTATATCTCTCCACTTCTCATATGTACCATCACCTTCAGCAATTGCAAATTCTTCCGTTACCTCATTCATAGGTACTAATGAAACTTCAACAGTTTTGACAATTGCAACAGGTTTCTCTTCGCTATTCAAAATAACCCCGTAATCATTAATCATAGGTAATGGCATATTTTTCAACTCATAGAAAGCATGGCCTGAACATGTTGCTGTTTTATCTCCGCTAACTACTTGTTCCGCAAGCCTATCTGTCGTATCACCGAACATCCATGTACTTACTGATGTTGGCTTATTTTCTTCTCCCCAATACTCGTTCCAATAAGCTTGTGCTTCTTTATTCATTTTAGAACCTCCTATACCGTGCTTTATTGATCTGACTTTTATTTATATATATAGTGGGAAAACTCTTTACTAATGCTCGAACCAGTAAGATATGGGAATCGTTAATAAAATATTAGTTACTCATATTATAGTTCAATTCAGTATTTCAACTTCAATTTCGGCCAAATCTTATCCCAGTTCTTAGTCTCAATTCTCCTTACATAAATATTATGCATAGGCATGCCTTGCTTGAATTCTGGAGTTGGTTTTACTACACAAGATAACAAATCCTCTACTCCGTATGGAGCACACAACTCAACTTTAGAATTATTTAAGCGAACACCAATAGCAGTTGGAATTTCTGTAAAGTGGGCCATTCCATCTTTAGAAGAAATATAAGGTGCAACTCCATTTATCACATGCATTCTTGCTTGATTTTTTACCGACCAAGGCACCTCAGTTTTCATACTTAACAATTGCTGCTCGAGTCTCTTTTCTATTTGTTCATCTACCTCTTCAGCATTGAAGTAAATGATGTCAATATCTGCTAACGGAGTTCTTTCTTTATAATCATGTAGCAGATCCCAGGCTTTACTCCGAACAAAACCCGCACAAACCCAACAATCTGGCAAATTCAACTGTTCGACCGTCTGTAAAATCTCCATCATCCATGTATCCTTTTTTATAGCTTCTATAAGATCAAGTTCATTTTGTAAAATCAATGAGATTACACTTCCTCTCTATATTTTAAAATCAGCAATATTCTATTCTAGTAATTGCAGTTTATCAATGAGTTAATTTTATGTTTTATCGGTTATACATTTGCATTTACCTAAGACCGAAACTTTTCATGAAAAAGACAAGATCATTTGAAGGTTCTGTTTCAAACTGCTTTTTGTATGTTACTACCCCCTCTTCTAAACTTGAGCATTTATTAGCAATAGAATAACTAATATTTAATTGCTCCCAATAGGAAACTATTTCTTCTCTGCTGCAAACTGACTCATGTGAACAAATGTAGTATTCAGCGTCATACTTTTCAATTATTTGTATCATCGGAAATAGTAGATTAGCATCGAAATGGCTACTCCCCTGTATTGTTCTTCCATAAATACAATCACCTAAAAATAATGTCTTCTCTTCAGGAATATATATAATTGTTGAATCGTCCGTATGCGGACTTACAATCTGGCGTATCTCACATGTAACCCCACCTAGGTCAATTTTCATTTCACCATCAAAAGATAGATTCACATTTTTAAGTGAAAAATTCTCTCTATCCGTAATCTCTGCCTTAATACATTTTATTGAAAAGTCATTAATAACACCCTTACCTTTTGCTAATTCTAATGATTCATCATCATATTTAATACCTCGATACATATTCAAATAATTGCTTGTTTTGTTATTTGCAATGGAAATCGAATCCCATTCGTTTAAACCAAAAGTATGATCCCAGTGATGATGTGTTAAAACTAAAAATTTTAGCGGTGGCAAGCCCATTTTATCTATTTCTATTTTAAATTCATTTGCATGTTTCGGTGAATTTCCTGCATCAACGATTAAACAAAAATCGTCACCTATCACAAGGCCTAACACTGGTCTATCCGTTTCATCACTATTTTTCATATAGTAAATTCTATCAGTAATTTTTTCTAACATTAATATCACTACTCCTAATTCATTTTTGAAGTCTTTTCGGCACAATTTCAGTCCGAACCTAATGAGATTTATACTTTATTAAAAATCATCTCTCAGTTTTGAAACTCTGTATTTAACAAACTATATAACCACATGTCTTTACATTCTCCAGTAACACTATGACATTCAAACTTCCTTAAATAACCTTCTTCTTTGAAGGTGAATTTTTTTAATAACAGCTTTGAAGCTATATTTTCATCACTAACAAACGCCTGGATTCTCACTAAGCCTAACTGGTTAAATCCTATTGATAAAACCTCCTGTACTGCTTCGGACATTATTCCACTACGCCAATATTGCTCTGATAGTTCATAGCCAATTTCAGCCCTTTTCCCTTCAAATTCACTTAAAAATATTGTTCCTATAATTTCATCTGTGACTTTGTCTGCAATTGCAAAACGAATAATCCAGCCTGCATCATAGCCATTGTTCCATAGTTTGATAACTTCATAACTTCTTTCTAATGTTTCTGGTCCATTCCAATCGAGATTTCGATGTACATTTTCATTGGAATAATATTCTAATAACGCAGGAGCATCTTCCAATCTTAATTTTCTTAAACGAATTTTTTGAGTTTCTATTACTGGAAACTCTTTCAACATTTTTGCAAAATCCATATTTCTTCCCCCAGAAAATACTTAATTGGTTAAAACTTTGTTCTATCTGTTCGAATAGGTTAAATTCTTCTTTGAATAGGTTAAATCATCCTCTGAATGAGTTAAATCAAGGGCTGAGTAGATCAAATCATTGCTCCAGTAGGTTAAATGCTTCTTCGAGTAGGTTAAATCACCCTCTGAATGAGTTAAATCAAAGACTGAGTAGATCAAATCATTTTTTCATGTATGAGATAACATTGGGAACATCAGCTTGTTATATTTAAATAGTTCTTCTTTATCCCCCTTTACCATAAGTGTTGAATCCTCTTCTTTAAAAAGATTTACTTCATAATTTTCGCTGTTGATTGGCATAAATTTCAGTATTGCACTCTTTGTCTGTTCTGTTGCCAAGGCATTTAGAACATCTTCAATTTCTATTTTTTCTGTTGCCAAAATATCATATAAAATCAGTGTGTCTTCTTCGTACTCTGCTACAGCAATTGCGTTTAAGTCTTGTATATAGAAAAGATTTTCCTTAAAACTGAACAGTTCAAAGTAGTTACAATAGAACATGACTAACCCAGCGTTATCCTGCATTGAAAGTGCAAATTGTGCTTCAGCATTCTTTGCTGTTTCATAAAGCAGATTAAGATCACTCACATTATCGATGTCCATTTTTCGGACAGAATAAGGACTTTCGATTTTCGAGATTTTTGTAGAAGCTTGATATTCATCAACAGGTTCAAATCCAAACTTAGGGTAAAAATCAAGAACACTATCATTAGCGAAAAGATAGAACATATCACATTTATCTTTCCACTCCTCTAAAACCGTTTCCATTAGTACTCGGCTTAGTCCTCGGTTGCGGTATTGTACATCTGTCATTACTGTACCAAACTGAACAAATCGTTTTTTCTTTCCTAAGACGATAAAATCAATGACACTGACTGTAATATGAGAAACCATTTTATCGTTGTCTAACAGTGAATACAAAATACAATTCTCTTTCCAATAACCACTTTTATACCACTTTTCAAAATCGAAATTATAAGTTTGTTGTGTTAGCAAATTAAAACTGTTTCGTAGATCATTATCATCCTGGTAACGGGAAATCAATTTATAGTTTTTGCCGTTAATTATTACGTTTTTCATTAACATTTCCTCCTGATCTCTATCTAAATAAAGTATAACTTAACTACATAACTGGAAAATACCTCATCCTTTTTTCATAAAAGAAAATAAGCCAATGTAGTTTATAACCACATTGACTTATTATTTGCTTTCTTTTCTTTTAGTATGATTCTTTGGATACTTTTTGATGATAAATAATATTTTCCCGCTAAAGTAGTTGTATCTATTCCCGATAAGAAATCGTTGTAAATATTAGAATTCCTTAAATCCAATTCTCTCCTTGTAGCAGTACCTGATCCCCAAGACTTTTTATTTTCTTCTCTTTTTGGGATATAAATATATTCACCATCGACATATTTCTGTATTAACTCTACTAACTCTGCTGGCAGAAGATTATTTGCTCTTTTATAGCTCATTTTTGCACTCCTAAATTTTAATAGTTCTTTTAGGAATAGCAAAGGCTATTATTTTGTTTATAATATTTTGCAATAGCCTTTACTATGCAAAATTAATAGTACCTCTTCTCATAAAATACAGCCCTCCTTACATTGTAATACTTACATTACTATTTCAAGTATATGTCATATCATACCACATTTTACAGTGGAAAATGTGGATATATACTACTCACTAAAATCCAAATTACTCGGTTGTTTTGGCAAATGCTCCTGTGTAAGCATATTTGTCGTAGCTACTTTTTCATTTACTTCTTCAAAACGAAATCCATCAGCCCATACTTTCCCCTTCCCAATAAGTAACACACCAAAGTGAATAGAAGTACTTTCTTCTGGAACATCTAGAATAATTGAATAATGATTCCAATCTGTTGTGCCTTGAATGGAGCGGTTATCCATATTATCAAATTGAATAGTATCGCCAGAAGTGTTATCAATCCGAAGCCACGCACCGCATTTTAACACGTTTTCTGTTTTTATATAACATGAAAGCTTTAGACGTTTCCCTTTATAATCATTTGCTTGGAAACCTTGCATGATTGTGGCAAACTGCTGTGCGTTTGCTTCCCCTTTTGCAAAAAGTAAACCTGATTTTGTTCCTGTGTGAAATACATCTCCGTCTACTACAAAATCATATAATTCTGGATTTGTTCCACTTAAACTCCACCCTTTAATTTTTTCGCTTGTATTCATTTTTTTCTCCTCCATCATTCGTATAGCTTGCATAAGCTTTCGATATTTCCCTGGTGGCAAAGAGTAAACATCTTTAAATGCTCTTGTAAACGCCTCTTGAGATTGAAATTGTAATAGGAAAGCAATCGATAAAATTGATTCATCTGAGTGCAATAGTATTTTTGCAGCCATAGCAGTCCTACGTAAACGGATATATTCACCAATTGATTTCCCTGTTTCTTGTTTGAAAATCCGGAGTAAATGATATTTCGAATATCCGATAACTGATGGGAAAGTATCAAGTTGAATCTCTTCCGTCAGATTACTTTCAATATAAGAAATTGTTTTTTGCGTTACTTCGCTGTAATACATCTTGCTCACCTCAAAATCATCATACCGAATATAGAAAATATTTTTTTGATAAATCTTGCTAAAGTTTACTAACCGTATGTTTATTAATTCTTCAGCAAAATTGTACAGTACTTAATAATCGTTAAATTGTTTTTAACTATTTTATTATTCCGTTACTCCTAAATTCGATAAAAATATTATCTTTCCTTTAAATTTCCTTTTGACTATTCGGTGTTTTCAAAACGTTATACAATATCCCAAGACTAATCCCCAGTAGAAGGATAGAACCAATAATTACTGTGAATTGAAGCGATATTAATTGTGCTCCAATCCCAAAAATAATCGTTAACAAGATAATACCAATTGACTCAAAAACACTAAATATGCTGATGAATCTGCCCATTATTTCATTGGGAATTTCTTCTTGGATGAATGTTAGAAATCCTGTGTTTGCAAATGAAAATGCAAAAGTTAATAGAAAGAAACCGATAGCTGCAGCAGTAAATTGATGGGAAGTTGCATAAATGATATAGCCGACTGCTGTAAAGAGAGCACCACCACTCATCAAATGCCCTAGTCGTAGATTTTTACTGAATATCGTATTCAAAATGGCTCCAAGTACAATGCCCAGCCCAGCAATACTGACAAGAAACCCATATTCACTATTACTTAAGCCTAGAACATTCTTGGCAAAAGCCGCTTCCAATGAATCAATTGCTGACATTAACAATGTAACACCGCTAAATAACAAATAGATGACTGTTAGAAATTTTGCAGATTTGGTGAAATGATAAATTCTGGCCCAATCCTTTTTTATAACATGAAAAGATACTTTTTCAATCACTTCTCGTTGTCTCTCCATTCTTGGCAAAAAGAATAGTAATGTTGCCGAACTAAATAAAGCGAAAGCATTTATTTTAATTGCCATTTCAGGCGTGCCAATCATAAATAGAATTCCGGCTATAGATGGCCCCAATAAAAATCCACAAGATTGCACGAAATTTTTCAGCGCGTTAAAGCGTTGACGGTTCGTTTCTGGTACCATCTTAGTCATATAAACCAAAGATGTTGGTGTGAATACCGCATTCGCCATGTATATAAAGAATGAAACCACATAAATGACTAATAATGATGAGCTAAATGCTAAAAGAAGTACACATCCCCCTCGGAAAATGTCCAAGAAGATCATCAGTCTCTTTTGATTTAGTCGATCAATCCAACTACCAGCCCAAAAACTCATTATTATATTGGCAATTGGTGACAAAACATACAATATACTCACAGCAAATGGTGAATGCGTTAACTCTATAACAATTAGATTTAAAGCAATGAAATATACCCATTCACCCAAATTTGAAATTGCAATACTGCTTAACAGAAGTGCACCATTTTTCCGATTCCCCATACGATTCATTCTCCTTTTTTATAAAATTGCATAAAAAAAATCCCACCCCCAAGACAGCTGTCTTGGGGACGAGATTGAGAATTCTTAATCGTGGTGCCACCCCAGTTTGCCATTATGTCACCATAATAGCCTTTTTCAGTACGACAATAATCAAACTATTGTTTATACCGTATCTCTATAACGGGAGCTCCCGTCACATCATCATTCAAAAGAAATCCTATGTGCTACTCCGAGACTTGTTTCAATAATTAGTTCTTGCTCGCTTTCACCTATCCGAGCTCTCTGATAAAGAACAACCTTATTTACTCTTCTCTTCAATGTATTTGGATGAGTTTAGCATATTTGGTCTATTAGAGTCAATATTCTTTATTCTCCTTATAAACCTATTCGAGAAAACTTCGAAACGATTGTGCATTGAAAAGATTTCATAAGTTTATTTCGACACTTTTAAGATACTAATAAAATTTGGTGCAAGAACGAGATGTATATAATCGTCACCTTTTTTGTAAATAATACTATGCCCATCGATTCCCGCTTCTCTCCACCCATTCTTTTTTATGATTAAGCAGTAACTAAGCGGAACCTCCGTACCTGTTGATGGTTCCCATATATAATTTTTAGCTTTCTCATTTTCACTTTCTAATGTAGCATTATTAGGAACAGGGAGATCATAGAATTCCCGTAATTCATAATATTTCTTATCTACATTCGCATAATAAAAAACACCTATTCCTACTAAAAGAGCAAAAACAACTATTAATGGTACTAATCGTTTCATAGCATGACCCCCTATATTTAAACTGTCCTATCCCTCATTGTTTTTCTATTATGATAGATTTCCATTCTACAAATATTCACAAATACCTTGTTTTATGTCCTGCTAGTTCACAGGTAAAATCATTTTTAAATCTTATAATACTTCTGTATTAAGTACTTTCGTATAGAACAATGACTCAAAAGCAATACTGAAGTATGAAGTCAAAACAGCCTATATTGCATCGCAATGAGAAAAAGAATAATCGACTAGGAGGACATTATATTGACTCTAAGTAATAAAACATTATCTATTTTCGCCTTAGGTGGTATCAATGAAATAGGTAAAAATATGTATGTTATACAATACGCAGATGATATTGTAATCGTCGATTGTGGAGCAAAATTTCCTGATGAAAGCTTATTAGGAATTGATCTTATCGTCCCTGATATCGATTATTTACAAGAAAATAAGGAAAAAATCAGGGCTTTAGTAGTAACACATGGGCATGAGGATCACATTGGGGGAATTCCATTCTTCTTGCAAAAACTAAATGTTCCTATTTATGCTACTCGATTTACACTAGGACTAATTGAATTAAAATTAAAGGAACATAAACTATTTAGGACTACAGAATTAGTACAAATCAACTCAGATTCAAAGTTGGAATTTGGTGATATTGCAGTAAGCTTTTTTAGAACAAGCCATAGTATTCCCGATTGTTTAGGCATTGTCTTTGACACACCTGAAGGTAAGGTTGTTCATACCGGGGACTTTAAATTCGATTTAACACCAATGAATGATCAATATTCAGATATTCATAAAATGAGTGAAATTGGTACACAGGGGGTACTACTCCTCATTTCCGAGAGTACAAATGCAGAACGCCCTGGCTCTACACCTTCTGAACAATTGGTAGGTGAGCATATTGAAGCAGCCTTTATGAAAGCTAAACGTAAGATTATTATTTCAACCTTTGCTTCAAATGTAAATCGTATTCAGCAAATAGTCCATGCAACCTTAAAAACCAATCGAAAGCTTGCACTGCTTGGTCGTAGTATGGTGAATGTCGTATCCGTTGCTGTAGAACGCGGATATTTAGATTTACCAGATGGCTTGCTAATTGAGGCACGAGACGTAAAGTATTTACCACCTGAAGATGTAGTGATTTTATGTACAGGGAGTCAAGGAGAGCCACTTGCGGTCCTTTCTCGTTTATCCACTTCGAATCACCGAGAAGTAAAAGTATTACCTGATGATACGGTTATTTTTGCAGCCTCTCCTATTCCGGGAAATGAAAAAGATGTATCGCGGATAGTCGATAGCTTCTTTCAAATGGGAGCCAAAGTTATTTATGGATCCGCTAGTAAAACGGGAATGCACGTATCGGGACACGGTTATCAAGAGGACCTAAAACTTATGTTAACATTAATGAAACCTAAATATTTTATTCCCATTCACGGTGAATATAGAATGTTATACCTACATCGCCTTTTAGCTGAATCCGTTGGAATAGATAAAGACAATACCTTCATCATTAAAAACGGAGATGTTGTCGATATTGAAAACTCACTAGCTCGTCAAACTAGAAAAGTCCCTGCTGGAGATACTTACGTAGATGGCATCGGCATTGGCGAAGTTGAGGACATCGTTTTGCGAGATCGAAAACAGCTATCTGAAGATGGCATGCTCGTCATTGTTGTAACTATTATTAAAACAGAAGGCAAACTCGTTTCTGAACCTAACACCATTTCCCGCGGATTTGTTTACGCAAAAGATTCCGAAGAGCTTATAAGTAATGTAAATGACATTGTTAAAACAACAGTTAATGAATCTTTAGATGGTAGTATTAATAAAATGAAGAAAAAGATTAAAAAATCAGTTGGCCAGTATATAAATGCCGAGACAAAAAGAAAGCCGATGATTTTGCCGGTTATTATTGAGGTTTAGGTGGAAAGTGCTTTTCAATAGGATTTATCTCGACAAGAGAGAGTTCGCAGAATCATCGCTCATAAATGTTTAGCTACTAACGTTTATGGGCTTTTTATTTTGTACTAGCTTGTTTTGCGAATAAAAAGAGAGAACTTTGTATTGATAAAGTTCTCTACCTTTTTTAACTAAAGCCTTCCGCTAGTTGAAGAACATTAATAAATTTTAGCAATTATTATCTTCCTATACATTCCATTCATCATAATTGGTGTATCTTCTTCTATTTTTAAATGTTTATTATTTTTTTGAATTAATTCTTCAAAGCTTCTCCCAATATCAGTTCCTAATGCGCTAATAATTGGTCTTAATAGTAATTTTGGTAATGAGAGCTTTTTATTTTTAGGAGCAAATTTATCAAAAATAATTACTTTTCCTTTGTGCTTTAAAACTCTCGAGATTTCTTGAAAACATTTATTAGCATCTGGTACAACTGAAAGTATTAAACTTGCTACTACATAGTCGAAAGTTTCGTCCTCAAAAATCATATTTTGAGCATCCATTTCTAAAAATTTCATCCTAGAACCTTTGAATTTTGTTTTTGCCTTTCCAAGCATATCCGGTGAATAATCAATTGCAGTTATGTCTAAGTCAGAGTAATTGATTAGCTCTAAATCAGCACCTGTCCCTACACCAACAAACAAGATTTTTTGTTTGCTATCGAATGGTATCGATTGAAATATTTGTTTTCGAGCATTTAAAAAGCTACCTGAATTAAAAAACTTATCATAAATTGGCGATCCGATTTTATAAATAAATTTGTTCCAAGAATTATTCAAACCCCTACACTCCCAGTTCAATCTTAATTCTATCAATCAATAACATACTTAAATCAAAACAACTTCCATATTTAAACTCTCAGCTTTAATGTTGTTAATGAAAACGACTCTTTTGCTTAATTAAGTAAATTAAAGAAATGTGTTTTTAAAATAATCATAACTAATACAATGATTAGTACCATTTCAGCAACCGTTACAATATATGTGTTTGGATTCGTTGCATATTTCCATTCCATTACAGACCTTACCGATTCAGATAAGAAAATAAACATTAATAAGAAATAAACCCACATGTCAAAATACCAATCAATATTATGTACGTCTGAATAAGTCATATAATAAGAAATCGTAATGAATATTAAAGTAAATGTAATTCGAATCGACCAATCTATTTTCTTATGTAAGTCATTAACATGATTGTATGAAAACCATTTCTTTCTCTCAACTTTTAATATTTTTCTCATAAAATAGCCGGACATTAAAATAATCCCAGTAAACATTAGCAATAATACTACTATTTTAAGTGTTTCATTATCCATAGTTTCCTCCTGTGTCTAAAGTCTTCTCGTTAGTAGAACAAATAGGTATATTTCTTAATACATTTCAACAAAAATGTTCAAAACCCTTTTATATACTAAACTAACAAGTCTTTTTACAAGGCAGTCCTTTATTCCCACCTATATTTCTTCTTGACTGAGTTTATATAGTTCTAATATTACATTTCCACTATTATCATGGAAATAATGTGGAAATTTATAGCGTTTTAGAAGTAAACAGTATAAGCTTAAAATAGCTTGTCATTCTAAATCAGAAATGTATTAATTAGGAAAACACCACTGATTCTATTATATAGAATACATCCATTTATAAGGAGTAGAGGAAATGCAAATGGTTTTGTTAAGGTCTAAAACAACGATGCCACAAGCCTTAAATTCAGCTATTGAAAGAGAAAGACTATTTGATTTACTTGGATACGACCGTACAAAAAAAATAACATTTGTTCGTTCACCTGCTGGGTATGGAAAAACAACCATTCTAAGTCAATGGTTTAGCCAATTTGATAAGCCTGTTGCGTGGTTATCTATTGAAGTGGCAGATAATGATCCTATTCGTTTTTGGAAATATGTCATACATTCAGTAACAGAAATAACGAAAAACAACATAGATTTAGAACTAGCCTCCCTTTTCGCTTCACAGGAGCCTTCAGCTTTCGAGTTTTTAATAGATTCTTTTTTAAATGAAATGAGCTTAGTAAAGCAAACCATATCTATTGTGCTAGATGATTATCATTTAATTGAGAATGCTACAATTCATAAAATGATGGTTCAATTTATCGAATATTTGCCTAGTAATGTACAAATTTATATAACTAGCCGAGCAGATGTACCGCTTCCAATGGCTAAATGGCGTGCTAAGTCCTGGTTGAGAGAAATAGGCATGGAACAACTACGATTTACATATGAAGAAATACAACAATTCTATGAGAAGAAAAATTGCTTGTATACAGACGTTTCAATGTTGCAGCATGTTTTGAAAAAGACAGAAGGCTGGGTCACAGGGATTCAATTAACTGAACTTTCGCTGAATTCATCTACGATAAATGATTTTAATATAGATGCCTTGAATGGTGCCCATCCATATATAGCTGATTTCTTATTGCAGGATATTCTAGCTGCACTTTCTCCATCTATACAAGATTTTCTTATTCGAACTTCTATCTTAAAATCATTAGATCCCCTTGTTTGCAATGCACTGACAAACCGTTCAGACAGTTTGTCGATTCTATCTGAGCTTGAAAAAAAGGGACTTTTTATTGTACGTTTAAATTCCACTCCTCCTGTTTATCGATATCATCATTTGTTTGCCGAAGCTCTACAAATTGAACTAAAAAATCGCTATTCAGAAGAATTGGTAGCATCTATAATTACTGAGACTGCCACCCTATTACAGGATAAGGGTGATACAATTTCTGCAATTGAATTGGCAATAAGTAAGCAGGACTATGAGCTTGCAGTATCATGGATAACTACCTATCTTGTTGATATTTTCACATCAGGTCAAACTTCTACTTTTATAGGTTGGGTAAAAACATTACGTATGAATCATTATCCTATTCCTTATGAAATGCTTGTTATGGATGTTATTGCCCTTATTTCTACTCTTAAATTTGAAGAAGCGGTTGAGATAATGACTGAATTAGAGCAGAAACAGGTTACAGAAAAATGGATGGATCTTGAAGAAAATTTAGGCGTAGCCAGTATTTATGAGACAGTAAAAGCTTATGCCATATTTGGAATGGGCGGGGACATTGAACAAGCTACAGAAATTGTTCAAAGACAATTGGAGAAAGGTCGCGTAGGCTCTAGATGGGACAACATCCCTATGCAATACAATACATTTGAACATAAAATCCTACGTACGAGTATAGGTTCCAAAGGGAAATTCTGGCCATTCGAAAAATCCTACCCTCTTGTCAAATTATTTCGAGAAACTGAGTTTAAAGACGATAATATGACTGCATATAGTTATGGTTCATCTGCCGAGTCATTATATGAAAAAGGCTTTATAGACGCAGCATCGAGTGAGTTGAAAATTGCAATTCAATATGGTCATAAATTTCGAGATCCTGGTTTGTTCATACCTATGTACTTACTAAAAGCGCAAATATATATTAAAAATAACAATTTTATAGCAGCACATGCTTTTTTAAAAAATTCTATGGAAACAGTAAAGGAAAAACATTGGATTAAAACATTGCGAACCAAAATCGCACATTGTTATTTACTTGAAGGAAATCTATTACAAGCTGAGCAAGAACTAATAATGTCGAGATCAAGACAACCATTTTGGTTATTAGTAAATGCTCGATTACTAATGGCAAAATCACAGGCATCGGATGCATTATCGTCAATAATGCAAGTCAAAACGAAAGCTCTACAGGAAATGCAAATTTCAACAATTATAGAGGCCACTGTACTTGAGGCTATTTGCGAGAAAGCACTGGGTAATGATGATAGTGCAATGATGGCATTACACGAAGCATTATTACAAGGAGCACCTTATGAATATGTCCGAACTTTTTTAGATGAAAAAGCGAGTATTCCTTTGTTGAAAGCCTATCTAAAAATGCGTAAAACGAAAAACGACCCTAGTTGGAATACAGTACCCCTAACCTATGTAACTAGGTTGTTGCATGATATCCAGAGTGAAGATAGCGCATTGGACTCCCTTACACCACGGGAACAAGAAGTGTTTTCATTACTTGCAGATGGAGCGACAAATCGTGAAATTGCGGATCGCCTTTTTCTTACTGAAGGCACTGTACGAGTATACTTAACAACAATCTACAGTAAATTGGGCGTTAATTCCAGAGCAAAGGCTATTCTACTTAAACAGTAGTGAAAGCCGATAAAATTATTACAAGGCTAGCAAATCACTTGAGGTTGCTAGCTTTTTGATGATAAATTGCCCGTTTTTCGCGTTTTATTAACGCTTCATCTAACAAACTTTAGAAGCGTATCTTTCCTAATAATATTGTTTTTAAATCTCCTACTCACTATGTTTCCCATATCTCTATTGTTTTTTTCTACAAGGAATGTGACAAACATATTCAAATCTTCTATTTTTCTAATCAATTTTGCTATAAGCAACATTCCTCCAAGTCTTGTAGTTGCTGATTTTCTTACGTAGATATTTTTACAAAGTAACATATTATTAGCAACTTTTTCACAAATAATCCATCCAGCTAAGTCTTCATTGTCATATAAAGCAAAACTATATTCTGAATCAATAAAATTCGAACCATTTAGAGGAGAGAATTTTGGTGGAAACCAAGGATCATTATTTAAAATAATTTGATTGATATTATCTTCTTGCGTGGCAGACCAATGTACAATTTTTAGATTATCTAATCGATTAAAGAGAGATGTCCAATCTTTGTCTTGTATTCTTTGTGTTTTGGCAACATATTTATGGGTAATTGCAGACATTGTGCTCCATGCTCTTTGTAAAAGTATTTTTTGAACCTCTTCCACTGATTGATTAATGGTTAACGTCAAATCAGTTGTATAAAATCCCCCTACTTCTAAAAGCTCTTCTACTTTGTCCAGTAACAATTCTATAATATCTACTTCATTATTTTCGGCATTTACTACAAAGTGAAAGATGCTCGCAAATTTTGAGCTAGTATCTAAATTCACCAATAATAGACCAACTGGTTCAGTATGAGAAATGGCCCCTATACCCAAAATATCATTTCCGGATTTTTCTAGTTGTTCAAAATGTGCAGGTAGTAGCAGCTTTTTAAAACTATAAACATTAGTGTGATTTACTTCTAAAACTTCAAACATATACCTTCACCTCTTCAACTAAAAAATTTCAAAATTACATAGACTTGTCACAGATGGATTTCAAACTAATTCGTATGAATCAGTGACAGCATTGTACAAGAAACTATTTGTGTTCTCTGAGCGGTAATTCTGACTAGTAGCATTCTTTATATCAGGTACAGTTTTTACCTCAATACTATTCGAAGAGACAGTTTGAGTACCGTTTGTAGCTTCAATAAAGTAGTAATATACAGGAATAGCTCTACTAGGAAATACGTTATCAACATATGTTTGAATACCCGCAGAAATGTTAGAGGCAATTATTATTGCATTAGTAAAACTATTTACTGTATTACGTTTGACTGTGTATGTTAAGGTGCTATCAGATATACTATCCGTCCAAGTAATAGTATTAATAACTCCCTTTCTATAACCGTTTACATCCTGTGAACTCCCCTTCACCTCAATCACAGGATTTATCAATTTTTTGTTAAGAGGTGTTTTTATTCCATTACCTGTTAAAGTTTGCACACCATTTTCTACTGTGATTATTTGACCATCTGGTGTATTAATGGTGCCAGTTTCCATTTTCGATCCGTTATACCAATCACCTAAAAATTGTATAATTCCTTTATTCAATTTCTCACCGTCATATAGACTGCACTCAAATAAAGTTAGGCCTGTGTTTAATTCCGCACCATTATATAGTTTATCTTCGAATACGTATAAATCGGTATTTAACACACCATCTACAAATAATTCCCCAGTGGTTTTTCTTATTCCAGTTAACGTCAAACCTTCTTGATACCATTTCTTATTTGCTCCTAAACCGTACCAACCAGAAGCGATCTTACCTTTTTTGTAGAATTTTCCTGTGATTTTATTTATCCCAGTTAGTGGCTTGCCATCTTCGTAACATTTTTCACTATTTCTTGACCTGTACCAGTCAAATAGTTTAGCCGAAACTTTATAATAAGCACCTGGATTTAATCCATCTGGTACTTTAGCGTCTTTATTAAATTTTTTTCTAAAAGCTGTTTCAAATATTGCGGTAAATTTTAAGATTAAATTACTTTTGTATCTTGGAGTATTTGTATCTTCCATAGCATTATCTGAAATAACAATCATGCTTGTTATTAAATTTGTTTCAAATGAAGCAAGAGGTTTAACAACATTCAAGTCATTTTTTCTCATTTTGCCACTCCTCTTTTTATTATCATTGTTCAAATACAATCTGCTAATTCTTATTATAAAGAAATGCATTTTTTACACTATTGAGGAATGTTAATATTAACAAAGGTTTATTTTAGTGAAGGGATCATCAGATTATAGAAAGTCATATTTATAAATAGGCTGATGGAGTATTTATAGGGCTTTAGAGGTTTGTTTAGAAACAACTCTTGATGGAGTAATTTGCAGAAAACATAAAAATAAAGGCGACATGGCTAGAATTGAACGCCATGTCGCCTTATTGTATGAAATTTTAGTTGCGTTAGTTTTTCAGCGTACTAAGCAACTAGTTGGTTATAAATAAAGAAATTATTTATTTAAGCTTGTCCATTTTTGTTCAAGCCATGTTTTGAATTCTTTACCTTTATGACCTTCGTATGCATCGTATACATCTAAGCGCATACGTTCAAGTTTTCCAGCGAAGTCTTCAAATGTGTGATTAGCTGGTAAGCTTTTCTTCACACGGATTAAGATTTTATCAGTACCTTTGATAATATCAAATTTTTGTACTTTAGGTGGCTCTACATTTTCACCAAATGCAATTAGTGCTTTGTAAGCAGCCTCTTGTACTTTGTATACTGTATCATTTTCCATACGGTTTTTAAGAAGATCGATTACTTTAGGGTGTTTACAAGTGCTTAACTCATTTACTGCTGAAAGACGATCTCTCCAGCTAGACGTGTAATTCGCTTCTTTTTTTAGTTCTGCATAGTCTTCTGGTAATTCTGTTTCAAACTTTTTACTCAAGTTATGTCAAACTCCTTTAAAATTATAATTGAGATGATTCAAGCTTTCTTCGACAATTGGTCTGTGGAATATCAATTCTTCTCTATCTTACCATTATATACGAAATCGACGGCTAGCTCTTACTTATTAGAACTTTAATTTTAAAAATAGTTATTTTATCACTAAATAAGAATACAATCACGTCCTGAGTGAGTCAAATTCTGACAAGAATTGATCAGATTAAGTTCTTATAGGTTCGAATCGGTTAAATCATTGCTCGAGTAGGTTAAATTTCCCTCTGAGTGCATCAAATGAAGAGTCGAATAGATCAAAACTTGTTACTGTGACTTCGAATAGGTTAAATGCTTCATCGAGTAGGTTAAATGCTCTCCCCAGTAGGTTAAATCATCCTCTGAGTGCATCAAATGGAGCGCTGAATAGATCAAATCAGAAAAATCTTAATACTAGGTTCTAGATTTTCTACACTAAAATAGCTACTATCAAGAAATTACGACTTTTCTTGATAGTAGCTATTTAGTCAACATGTCACTATTGCAAACATTCCATTACACAATTCCCAAAACTACGAACGTCCTTTAAGTAATCATATCCAACTGGTGAACCGAAGTTATTAAAAGCACGTACCGCAACAATTTCATGCTTTGGAATAACTAATAAAGTAACATTTGTATAGCCGAGAATTTGATAAGCATCTTTAGATACCTCTTCACCTATTTCTGTTCGATCACATGAGGCTCCTTGTACAAACCAAAAGAAACCATTCCTTGGATAGTCCAAAGGTAAAGTATTTGGGCTTTGAACAGCTGTACAGTACTCAAATATCTCTAGAGGTATCAATTGTTTGCCATCCACTTTTCCTTTAGATAAATGTAGTGCACCCCATCTAGCTAAATCTCTAACAGAAGCATACATATTCATCTTGCTGCCATCTACATTGTTACTTGTATACCAATGTGGATCGTTTTCTTTTCTTATCACTTCAACATGCCGTGAATCTAGTTCACCATACCAACCGATTTCTGTCAGACCTAATGGAGCTAACACTTCAGTTTCAATAATATTAGCAATCGTTCTACCTGACTCTTTCTTGATGATTTCAGACAATAAATCTACACCAATATTTCGATAAGCCCAACTTCCCCCTGCCGGAAACTCTTTTTCAATTTCTCCATTTACTAGTCTTAATCCATGAGTATGAGTGATTAAATGGCGAATGCTAACTCCTTCTAATATTCCACTATCCATTTCAGGAAAAACTGGAGCAACCTCTTGCTCAAGTGATTGAATTACCCCCTCTCGGATTAAGTAAGCTGCAGCAAAACCAATAAATGTTTTTCGAACTGAAGCTAGATGAAATAATGTGTCCTCTTGCATAGCTCTTGCTCCAGATGCTTTACTTTGAAAACCAGTGTAAGACTCTGCAACAACTTGGCCTTCTTTCATAACCATTAAGGCTGCACCAGAAGCATCTACTTGATGAAAAGTGTTCATAACGTTCTCCCAAACTGGTGTAAATTGATTCATTCATGAACTCCTCCCAGACTCTCTATGAACTACTTAGAACTATTTAATCAAAGCTTCAAACAATACAATTCCTCGTTTTCAACAATGCGGCCCGTATTCTCAAACCCTAATTTTTCATAGATACTCTTTCCACGCTCATTGTTTGGTTCAGTAGATAAATAGATTTCGTTGCATCCTTCTAGTTTCTTCATCTCTTCTACTACAAGTAAAATAGCTTTAGGACCATAACCATTTCCTTGAAACTTTCGATCAATCATTATTCTGCATAACTCAAAAAAGTTCTGCTCTTCGGAGAAACCATACATTGTAAAACCTATTAATTGGCCATCCATTTCAATTGCCTTTGTAATCCATGTTTTTTCGAATTGAGCTTGCACAATTGATAATGCATTTGATGCGACGAATTCTTCGCATAATGTTGGCATATTCTCTTTATTTGTCGTTAAAAAAACAACATTCAGCCAATTTGATTTATCTATTTCTATTAGCTTCATATTTTCCCCGCCTTTATATGTAAGTTGAATTATTTATTATTTATTACTTATTTTTTAAAATTATAGAAGTATTAAACCCACAAATAACACCATTAATTTCAACATACACCTATTTTTAACTCCGCTTTATAATTATTATATAAATACGTACCCACACAAAGTCAATCTATAAAAACACTTCTATTGTGACAAAAATGTAAGTTACAGGAACTACTTGTTTGGAAAATCGATGGAGAAACCTTAGATTTCAACGTATTGTTAAAGTACAAACTAACTCTTGAAAGGAGTTTTAATATGGATGCCATTTTAAAAGGAAATTCAATACATAAAGTTTTCGGAGCAAAAAACAACATATATACTGCTCTTCACCATGTAGATTTAACGATTAACAAAGGGGAATTCGTTGGCATTATGGGAACATCCGGAGCTGGTAAAACTACACTGCTGAATATCCTTTCAACAATTGATAAACCAACGTCAGGTAGTATTGTCATTGGGGGTGAATCAGTAGACTCAATGAAGGAGAAGGATTTAGCTAAATTCCGAAGAAAGCATTTGGGTTTTATCTTTCAAGACTATAATTTGCTTGATTCCTTAACGATACAAGAAAACATTCTACTCCCACTCTCTCTAGCTAATTGGCCAGCTCAGAAGATGGAAGTTAAAGTACTAGAAATTGCTAACATACTTGGTATTGAAAGTATCTTAAACTCTTACCCTTACCAAGTTTCTGGGGGACAAAAACAACGGGCAGCTGTTGCAAGAGCAATTATTACAAATCCTAGTATAGTGTTAGCAGACGAGCCTACTGGAGCTTTAGACTCTAAATCATCAACAGATCTTCTTAATACATTCGGCGTATTGAACAAAAATTACGGTTCGACTATCTTAATGGTCACACATGATGCTTTTGCTGCTAGTTATTGTAACCGAGTATTATTTATGAAAGATGGACGCCTTTTCACAGAAATTGTACGTGGAAACAAAGACAGAAAAGAATTCCTTAACCTATTATTAAATACGCTTTCTACAATAGGGGGTGGGACCTATGAACATGTTTAATATTGTAAAGAAGAATATTAAGTACAATTTCTATCAATACTTTCTTTATCTCGCATCTATGACACTAAGTATTACGATTTATTTTACTTTTTTATCACTACAATACAATAACCAAATTATCCTGGCTCTCACAGATACAGATAAACTTCAATCAGCTTTTGGGGCTTCTTCTATTCTTTTGCTACTATTTGTAGCCATCTTCATCTGGTATTCGAATAATTTCTTTGTTAAAAGACGTAAGAAAGATATTGGTTTATATTCATTACTAGGCGTCGAGAAAAAACAAATTGGTAGAATGTTATTTTATGAGAACTTTATAATGGGTATACTTGCTCTTTTCATTGGGCTGGCAATCGGGGAATTATTCTCTGTTTTCTTCAGTATGATCTTAGTAAAATTAATGGGCTTTTCTATTGCTATTACATTTACTTTTAATTCAAGAGCAATCATACAGACTTTACTTGTATTCAGTGTAATAATTTTTCTTACGTCATTACAAGGTTACTTTATTATTTATCGTTTTAAACTAATCGAACTATTTCATGCAACTAAAAAAGGCGAGAAAATAAATAAGCCTTCTTTGGTATTAGCCCTGCTTGCCATTGCAATGGTTGGAGGTAGCTACTGGTTACTACTACAATCTCCAGAATCAAGCAATTGGGGTCTGCACTTTAATCGTACTATTATCATCTTAATTATTTCCATGATTATTGGTTCGTTTTTGTTATTTCATTCTTTAAGTGCATTTTTCTTCGTGCTATTACAGAAGAATAAGTCATTTTATTTTAAGTGGTCTAATCTATTAACTTTTACACAGTTAACTAATCGATTAAAGAGCAATGCCTTTATGTTCACTATTATATCTATACTGAATGCTGGCACACTGATTGCTTTTGGATTTGCTTATAGTATTTATTACAATACACTTGATACAATGAAGAATTTTGTTCCATATAGTTATCAATATGAAAGTACAACTTCTGATATAGATGCAAAAATCCGTGAATTGATTAACAAAGAAGACAATCATTCCTTGGTCTTTGAGTATGACTTGGAGTATACAATGGTAAAAGGCGATGTTTCAGAGCTCTCAAAAGTTCCTGGAGGTTATTTCTACTTTGATGAATCATTTGCTGTTATTTCAAATGAAACTTATAATCAGCTTGCCGAGAAATTAGACTTAGATACAATTGCACCTCTAAAGAAAACGGAAGCTCTAACAATTATCAACAATTTCATTGGTTCACAAGACCAACAGGAAAATGTAAACAAATCAATTTCCTTGCATTCATCAACAGATGATTTAAAAATAAAGATTGCTGATAACAAATCGGTATCGTTGTTAAATGACCCTGTTCAACCGTTCATTATCGTTGTTAATGACTCAGTATACAGTCAATTTAGAGATGAGAATCCGCCTACTACTGTACATACTTTGAAAGTAACAAACGAAGTTAAATCTGCTGCACTGACAAAGAAAATCATGAACGTACTTCCTAGTGAAGCACAATTCATCAGTTTTTCAGATAGCTATCAAGAAGCACAATCTGTCTACGGATTACTGATCTTTATTAGTGGATTTTTGGGATTAGTGTTCCTTGCAGCTTCGGGTAGTATGATTTACTTTAAAATGCTGACAGAAGTAACTGACGATAAAGTAAGGTATACAACATTAAAGAAGCTTGGTGTTCAAAAAAGCGAAATAATGCGCGTTATTGCTAAACAATATTCGGTTGTCTTTCTACTACCTTTAATCGTAGGTATTACTCATAGTTGTATGATTTTAACTGCTATCTCAAATTTAATGGATATCAACTTCATCATACCTGTAATCATTTGCATCGTATCTTATACAATTCTTTATATTTCATACTATGTATTAACTATTATTTCTTGTAACAAAATAGTAAACACATAAAGAGGACACCAAAAGCGTACTAATGTTGATAATAAGACCGTTGATTTCCGCTACGGTGGACGCTTTCCGCGGGCGATCGCCACCTTCGCTCCGATCAACTACACATGTTATAAAAACGAATCTTACAAAATGAGAAGCAGGTAAAAATAAGGTGACTGCCTCTCATTTTGTTTTATGTTATTGCATAGTAATCATGCAGTTTTGGAAAATGTATAGTAACAACAGTAAAGAGGTTCTTTTCTGAAGTGATAGTGATTGAATGTCCTAATTTATTCGCTAACCTCTTTGCTAGATATAGACCCATGCCTGTTGAATTCCCATGACTTCTTCCATTCATCCCCGTGAAGCCTTTATCAAAAACTCTCTGGATGTCGGCCTGATCTATTCCTATCCCATTGTCCTCAATGATCAATCTTCTTTCTATATCATCTTCTTCTGTAGAAATATTAACTTCCCCCTGAGGCGAAGTATACTTCAAAGCATTAGATAGAATTTGTGCCAAAATATAGACTAGCCATTTTTGGTCAGTTAGTACCTCTGTAGACTCTACTTCCAACTTAAGTTTTATCTTTTTCCGAATAAATATCTTGGCATTCTGTTTAATAATTAATCGAATTACTACGCCTAAATCTACAGGAACAATAAAATAATCTTGATTGAAATCATCCGCTCGAATGAAGTAAAGTGCCTGCTCAACGTATCCTTCTATCGTATCTACTTCTTCCTCAATACTATTCAATACTGGATTTTTCTTCTCATTCTCAATAATTAACCGGCTTACCGAGATTGGGGTTTTAATTTCATGGAACCATGATGTCATATAATCCATCGTTTCTTTTTTATCGTTTAAAATACTTGTGACTTTTTGCTGATGCTGTTGATCGACTTGTTTTAATATTTGTTGAAACAACTGTTGCTCCAATGTTTTAGGAGTCTGCAGCTCTTCTTGAATTAAATAACCATCTCTACAGCTACTCTTCAATGCAATAAAGTGTTTTTTGATAAAGTAATATTCTATAAATATGTACAAGAAAATGAAAGAAGTTGAGATTAGGTAAAGGTAAAGTAAATCATTTATTGGCATAGAGAGTTTTGGATTGATATAAATCATCACTGTGATAAACGACATAATTATAATGTAGGTTATAATTAACCGCCTTTTAAATAATAAATGCTGCCAAACGCTCATATAAGCATATACCCTTGCCCTTTCTTCGTTTGGATATAATCTTCCACTCCCATATCCGTTAGCTTACGACGCAAACGATTTATATTAACTGTTAAAGTATTATCATCAATAAAACTCTCATCTTCCCATAAAGCACGCATAAGCGTATCACGGCTAATTATTTCTTGTTTATTTTCAAAGAGAACAGTCAATATTTTAAATTCATTTTTTGTAAGCTCACTCTCCTTCTCACCAAACATAACCGTTGAATTCTTCAAATTTAATGTCAATTCATTATGTTTGAGCACATTTAAACTAGGAGAAAGATATGTATACGTTCTACGGACTATCGCATTAATCTTCGTCACAAGTATGTCCATTGAGAATGGCTTCTGAATAAAATCATCCCCGCCCATATTAATAGCCATCATAATATCCATCTTCTCATTACGAGAAGACACAAATATAATTGGTACATTAGAATACTTCCTAATTTTCTCACACCAATAAAATCCATCGTAATAAGGTAAATTAATATCCAACAACACTAAATGAGGTTTCACTGACAAGTATTCTTCTTCTACTTTTTGAAAATCCTTGACCGAAAATACATCATATCCCCATTTGATTAAGTTTTCTTCAATCATTTGAGCAATCTTCTGTTCATCTTCGACAATCATAATGTTAAATTTGTCATCCATCTTTCATTACTCCTACCAATTAATTGATTTTTATCCACTCTATGCAATTATTATAACCATTACTCTAGAAGATTTGAACCAACATAAAGCTAATTTAATATTATCTTCCAGGATCATCATTCTAACTACAATCCCTTTACTGTTCTCAGATAAAGGATTTGCTCCAAGAATTTCATTTAATTAATAAATTGTTTCTTCAAGTGTATTCATGGTCATGAATAACATCTCGGAGCATATGTTAATATACTTTCCATAATGGGTTATCCATTTTAACCGTATGTAATGAAAGATTTATTTGCTTTTCAATACAATTAATAGGAAAATATTATTATAAAAGAATATATTTAGTCACTCTGAGAATATCAAACTTTTAAGGAGGAGTTGAAGGTGAAACGCTTTTCAAGATATTTCATTTCGTTAATAATTGTAGGTGTTATGATTTACCTTGGACTTAGTTATAAATTGCATTTAGAAAAGGAAGCTTCCACAACATTTATTATTCTTCCCTTGATAAGGTTCTCTTTCGCATTCCCTATTATTATTGGCATATTACTTCGTTTACCTAAATTTATTATTGAAATTAAAGAAAAGAAACAATGGACTTTTGATTGGATAAAGATTGTGGTCATTGCTATGCCAGCATTATTTATAGCCTTGTCACCTTTCTTAACTTATACGTTTATAGGGGAATACTTTTACTTTGCGAATGAATTAATTGTTTCGCAAAGTACATTATTGATCACTATTGGCGGAATTATTTTCGGCTATGTATTATTAGATAGTTTAATAAAAGACCATGAAGTAAAAACTGATTCGTTAGTGAATAAAGAAAAGGCCATTCTTTAATGAATGGTCTTTTTTTATCTGGTTACTACAACTCACTGAATATTAGACGGATTACTTCCTCTAATTCTAATCGTAATATAATGATTTCGTTATTTTTTATATTGAGGACTTTTAATCTTTTGGTACTTGATTGGGGAAGTTCAAATTCTATCCCTTCAGTATCTTTTATGAAAAAGAAAGTATGTCCATTGGCGTATTGCTGTTCATTTAATAACTCCCAAATATCATCATTGTATGAACTAGCACTTACATCGTATAGTGTAAAATAATTATTCTGAGCTTTTATATGTAAATGAGATAGAATTTTCCTTTTAGGTAAATTGGAAGTTTGTATCAAAATTTTATAGTCTTGAGATAGTAATTTCTTAATCTTACCTCTACAATCAAGCTCAGAAATTTCACTAATTTGAACAGGAATTACCTCTGTTAAAATTGGTAATGAAAATTCATTTTCATATGTATCATCCATTTTTTCTATCATTGGTTTTGAATATAAACTCATGATGTTCCTCCCTCGTGTCAATAGTACTTAATCTTAACTTCTGAATCGTTTTCTTTTAGATAATGTAAAAGTACATTAATGATAGACTAGCTCCAACATGTTTTTTATATGATAGATTCTTTTATATAATCTAGCAATGTTGGCTCTGCTCAAAAGAAAGTTATTAAGTCTTGAAAAACAAACGTCAATAATCAGTGGTATTCGATCGATTATCCGATTTATACGGCATACCTACATAGATTTCTTGTTCTACTTACCTGTATGCAATTGATGCTTGGTTACCGAATAACATAAAGGAGCGACCTTAAACGATAGTCGCTCCTTCATGTTATCTTCTTCTATTTTTTGCCTTAGTAGCTTTCCTAATTCTCTTTGTTTCTCGCAAATTATCAAACATATATTTTAGTCTTTCTTTTTCCCGACTCTCGGCTTTCAACTCAGCATGTCTTGCTTCTCTTTCAAGCTTTAGATAGCTTTGTAATCTTTTATTTGAAAGCTCTCCATTTGTAATGACCTGCTGTAAGGCACAGCCTGGTTCACTCTTATGCTGGCAATCATTACAGCTTGATACTACTAAATGATATTGAATGATATAATACACTTAATTCCTTTATTTTCATAAAATCATGGAATACTTCCAAACCATTATATCCCCAAAAAAGCTGATTTAAACAAAACATTTAATCAATTTGAGAAAAGAATAAATCAACTTTTCAAACACTTCTTTATAAATCCTGTTAGTGAGAGCCTGGATGATTGAACAGTTTTTACAAAATATCAAGAAACGAGGAAATAAATTTTGAAAATTTATGCAGTGAATATCGAAGGTATTGAAGAAAACATTTTTAATTATTATAAATATAATAATATAATTTCGAAATATACTCTGTCGAAAGCTAAAAAATTTAATAATTTTAAGGACACCGTCCGGACAGTAGTAGGAGAATTACTGATACGGTATCTTCTAGACAAACATTACGATTTAAATGGTCTTACGGCTACTATACTCCGAAACCACTATGGTAAGCCTTATTTAGAAGATGAATCTATTAATTTCCATTTTAACATTTCCCACTCTGGAGGTTGGGTTGTCTGTATCATCGATAACAAGCCAGTTGGAATAGATATTGAAATGACCTGTGAGATAGATGTTAAAAGTATAGTATCACTGTTTCATCCTTTTGAAATTAATAAGATAAACGAAGCACTAGACACTCTGGACTATTTTTATAATGTTTGGACGGTAAAAGAAAGTGTCTTGAAGCTCACCGGAAAGGGCCTTAGTATTCCTTTGAAAAGTTATTATGTCGACTTCCTAGAAGATGGACCTCTTATTAATTGTGAAGGAAGCTTCCCGTATGATTCGAATTTACATGTAAAAATGTACTATTTCACTGAACTTTATAAGCTTTCTATTTGTAGTCTGAATAAAAATTTTCCATCTAGTGTATTAAAAATAAATGTTCAAGATATTTTGAACTACTTTAAAGGAGAAAAGGAAGGGTGAGCCACATTTTTTCTGCCACTACATCCATCGTTAATGAATACTCCCACTTCAAATGACGATTAACCACGAGTGGAGTTGACACATTTTTATAAACGTTGCAACTTTTTTATAAACCTCTACTTTATTTCAAACCCACATCCATTCTCATTATGCGACAGAAGGCCCTATGAGGTTTCTAAAAGCACACTAGTTCAAATGATTACTGTCTAATGCCTTATAATATACGGCAATTAATTTATACAAAAGTGGAAGAAACACGGTACTACCGAAGAGCTAACCAAAAAACGCACCCAAGGAGATATCAGATAATTCCATTGGGTGCGCTTTAAAATTATTTTTTATTACTGAATAGGGTAAACATACCATTCGTTCATGGCCATACAAGATAACCTAGTGTTCAAACAAACTGTGTAACTTCCTTATTCTCAAAATATTTTCTCCAACTCCATAGCGACAGATTTAGCATTTTCAGATTTGATCATTGTATAATGATCACCACTTGTTTTATTAACAATAACTTGCTTTTCAAAATAATTGTTCCAATTGTCTTCAATACGATCTATGTTTTCTTCAGCTTTGTACAAAAATGCCTGTTTTTTAACTTTACTATGAGGTCTATATAGGTTTGCAGCTCTATTCAATGTTCTATTTGTATTAATAGCATATATTAATTCACTAATATTAATATCCGCGAAATTTGGAATAATACTTGTAAATTCTGTTGGTAAATTAGACTTTATTAGATTTATATCTTTCTGCTTCATGTATTCAACGGTAGTTGTCCAAACTTCTTCTACATCTGTTTTGTTAGATATTTCTTCATAAATTTCAATATCCTCAATATAATTTAATATTTGCGTTTTTTCCTTTTCTACTGTGAAATTATCTTGTAATACTGTATCATGTAGTTCTACCGATTTTATATATGAATCAAGTAATACTAAATTCCCTATTTCTTCATTATTATTCTCTAATTGTCTAACGATCTCAAATGCGATTATTCCTCCCAAACTCCATCCTGCAATATTGTAACTACCCTTAGGTTGTATATCTTTAATAACTCTAATATACTTTTCTGCTAACTGCTCAATTGACAAATAATCTAGGTTATAAGTATTTCTGTTATCAGCCTTAATACCCCAGCAATTAATATTTTTTCCTATTCTTGAAGTCAATTGAAAATATGCTCCAACATCTCCACTACCATCATGTACAATAAATAAGTTAACTTCATCTTCATCTTGGATTTTGTCTGCCTTCTTAAGTAATACTGCATTCTCAGAATGCGATTTAATGGCACTTTCTTCAAAACTCTCCATAGCTGAAACAAAATCTTTAATTGTTGGTAGAGTGAAAGTATGCTTTATTGAAAATTGTGTATTAAATTCTTTATTTATTTTCAATAAAAGAGTCATAGCTTTCAATGAATGGCCTCCCAATTCGAAGAAGTTATCATTTATTCCAACTTGTTCAACACCTAGAACTTCACTCCATATATCCACTAATTTCTTTTCTATTTCATTTCTTGGTGCTTCATATTCCTGTGCATATGCCTGTATTTCTGGTTCTGGAAGTGCTCTCCTATTGAGCTTCCCATTCGTGGTAAGTGGCATCTTAGCAAGCTGAACAAAATAAGATGGAACCATATATTCCGGTAGGCTTCCCTTCAAATAACTCTTTAAATTTAGCTCACCAATGTCTTTTCCACTAACCACATAAGCACATATATACTTTTCCTTTTCTTTATTCTCTCTTGCCACAACAGCCACTTCTTTAACCTCTTCATGCTGTAGTAGTCGACCTTCTATTTCCCCAAGTTCTATTCGGAATCCTCTAATTTTAACCTGATGGTCTACTCTTCCTAAATACTCTATATTTCCATCTGGTAACCACCTAGCTAAGTCTCCTGTTTTGTACATTTTCTTACTTGGTTCAAATGGATTATATACAAACTTTTCAGCTGTCAGTTCGGGTTTGTTTAAATAACCTCGTGCAAGTCCGTCTCCTGAGATAAATAATTCTCCAACTAATCCTGTAGGAACCACATTAAGATGTTTATCTAGTATATGGATTTGAACATTGTCACCTGGACAACCTATTGGAACGGATACACCATTATATTTATCATCATATTTATATACCGTGCATCCAACTACCGACTCTGTAGGTCCATATTCATTGTATATCTCTACATTTTTGTTAAAATTTTTATATATTTTCTCTGCTAAATTCTCCTTTAAATCTTCCCCACCGATAATGAGTCTTTTTATTTTTGAATTACTATTATCCATGTCTTTTAATAAAGTTAAATGTGCAGGTGTAAGCTTTAGAACAGTAGTCACGTTCTCTCTTAATATTTTAAATAAAATAAACTCCGATTCGTCATTACCATAAATCACTATTCTATTTCCTGAGATTAAAGGAGGAAAAAGAGAGGTTACAGTCAAATCAAAAGATACTGATGAATAAAAAGCTATAGTTTCTTCATCATCTTTTAGATACATTTTATTAGCCCACCATACATAATTCGTTAACCCCTTATTCTCGATCATTACGCCCTTCGGGTTGCCAGTAGTTCCTGATGTATATATGACATAGACCAAATCATTCGCTCTAGTTACTTTACTTAGATTACTTGAGGCTCCCTTAAACAAGTCATCATTATACAGATCTATTATTTCACTATTAAAACCAAGGTTACCTACTATACGATTTTGAGTTAATAAAACCTTACTCTGACTGTCTTCCAACATATACTCGATTCTTTCATTTGGATGTGTAGGATCTATAGGTAAGTAGGCACCACCAGCTTTTATAACTCCCATTATCCCTATAATCATCTCCACTGAACGGTCTAGCATAATGCCCACTATTTCATCCGCTTTAACACCTTTAGACCTTAACAATCTAGCCAATTGATTCGCTTTTTCGTTAAGTTCTCTATATGTCACCTGCTTCTCACCAAATACTATAGCTACACTATTTGGTGTTCTTTCTACTTGTTCTTCAAATAGCTCCTTCACCGTTTTATCTTTAGGGTATGCTGCGTTCGTATTATTAAACTCATATAGTATTTGATCTTTCTCTCTTATTGTTATTAGTTCAAACTCAGTTATCTTCATCTCATAATTAGTGGATATATCCTCTAATAACTTTATGAAATGATTGCTTAACTTATCTATTGTTTCTTTCTTAAAGAGTTTTGAACAATATTCTATACTGAACTGTAATTTGCTACCTTCTTCTGATGCATTCAATGTTAAATCGAATTTTGATATTTTAGTGCCATTATAATATGGGTTTAATAAAAGTCCATCTAGTTGAATATCGCGACTTGTTTCTGTGTCTACCATGTTAAACATTATATCGAATAATGGATTTCTACTTGTATCTCTTCTTAGATTTAACTTTTCAACCAATTCTTCGAATTGATAATTCTGATTTTCATATGCCTTTAAACAATTTTCTTTAACTTCTTCTAAAAACTCCAAATAAGCTCCTTCTTCCCGAGGCTCATTTCTAAACGCCAAGGTGTTCACAAACATCCCCATTACATTTTCAAGGTCCGCATGAGTTCTTCCCGCTATTGGCGTTCCTACTACTATCTCTTCCTGTCCGCTATATTTGGATAGAAGTATGTTAAAGGCTGATAGTAGTACCATATACATTGTTGTTCCTGTTTCTTTCGCGAGTCCTCTTAGCTTTTCTAGAGTTTTTTCATTTACTTCAAAGTTTACACTATCTCCCTCGTAACTCTGCATTGCCGACCGTTCATAATCATACGGTAAGTTTAGAACTGGAACTTCATCACTAAACTTATTGATCCAATACTCTTCTTGTCTTTTCATTTCTTCTGATTTCAAGAAATCATTTTGCCATGCTGAAAAGTCTTTATATTGAAGCTTTAAAGGTTCTAAATCCACTCCATTATATAGAGACGCAAACTCTCTTGTTAATATATCCATAGATACACCATCTGATATTATGTGATGCATATCTAATAATAAGTAGGCTTTTTCTCTCACTTCTACAAATTCTACTCTAAGTAACGGACCTTGTTCTAATACAAACGGTTTGACAAATTTGTCTACAATAGCTTCTATATTCTCGTTAGTGTTTCTTTCTATCCACTTGAACTTGTTAGTAGTATCTATTTTTTGGACAATTGTATCTTCAATAACCTCAAAGTATGTCCGTAAAGCTTCGTGCCTTTCAACTAATGTTCCAAATGTCTTTTCTATTCTCTTTTTGTCTATTTTTCCTGATAATTCAAACACCAATGGCATATTATATGTTGTGTTTTCTTTGTCGAATTGTTGGAGCAAGTACATCCTCTTCTGTGCAGATGATGCTTCATAATAATCTTCTTCCTTTACCTTCTCGATAGATGCAAATCTATTTTCATCTATTGATTCAATGAACTTGCTTAGTTCCTTGATTGTCGGTGATCCAAATAGTTCTTGGAAAGGTAATTCTTTATTTAATCCCTTATGAATTTTAGACAAAAGTACAGTTGCCTTTAATGAATGGCCTCCCAGTTCAAAGAAGTTATCATTTATTCCCACTTTTTCAACACCTAGAACTTCGCTCCATATATCTACTAATTTCTTTTCTACTTCATTTCTTGGAGCTTCATATTCTTGCACATACGCCTGTAGATCTGGTTCAGGAAGTGCCTTCCTATTAAGCTTTCCATTCGTAGTTAATGGCATTTTATCTAGCTGAATAAAATAAGACGGAACCATATATTCTGGTAAATTTTCTTTTAGATACCCCTTCAAATCTAATTCACTAATTTCTATTCCACTTACCACATAAGCACAAATATATTTTTCCTTCACTTGATTCTCTCTTGCCAAAATAGCTACTTCATTAACCTCTTTATGCTGTAGTAATTGATTTTCTATTTCCCCAAGCTCTATTCGGAATCCTCTAATTTTTACTTGGTGATCCAACCGACCGAGATATTCGATATTCCCATCCGGTAACCATCGTGCCAAATCTCCTGTTTTGTACATTTTCGTACCCGGTTCAAATGGATTATCTACAAATCTTTCAGCTGTCAGTTCTGGTTTGTTTAAATATCCTCTAGCGAGTCCATTCCCAGAAATAAATAGCTCTCCAACTATCCCAATTGGTTGTAAGTTTTTTGAACTACTTAATATATAAACCTTAGTATTTTGTAATGGTTTTCCTATTGGCGTATTAACCAAATTTGACTGAATACTATCAATATTTTCTTCATAATAACTTGAATCAATTGTTGCCTCTGTTACTCCATAGCTATTCAAGATCCTTATAGTTTGACCATGTATTTTTACTAGCCTTTTATAATCCTCTATTGCACAACTATCCGACCCTAAAATCAACATTTTCAAACTGTCAATTGATAAGTTATTTTCATTCAAATAATTCATAAATGTTATCAACAAATTTGGTGTCGATTCTAGTATATTTATTTCATTATTTTTTATTAACTTATATAGGTTCTCCATATTCAACTTTATATCCTCAGGACAAATATGCATGGTACCACCTGTCAATAAACTTCTGCTTAAGTCTCCTGTGAATACGTCAAAAGCAACACTCGCCATTTGTAGCAAGTTTACTTTAAAGTTATTTAGATTATAATTATCTATCCAGCAATACATCATATTAATTAAACTTCTCTGTTCTATCATTACCCCTTTTGGGTTTCCAGTGGTGCCTGAAGTATAAATTACATATAATAAATCTTTATTATTATTTATTATCTCTAAATTAGTTTTATCTTTAGAGTATAAACTTTTCTCATTTATATCTAAAATCTTACAATCTAATCTTACTCCAGTCACAAATTTAGATTCTGTGACTAATATTTCCGTATTATTATCCTTTAGCATATAATCTTTTCGACTGTCAGGATAGCTTGGATCTATAGGTAGGTACGCTCCTCCTGCCTTTATAATTCCCATTATTCCTACAATCATTTCCACCGAACGCTCTAGCATTATTCCTACTATCTTATCTCTACCTACTCCGTTCTCTCTTAAAACTCTTGCGAGTTGATTTGCTCGCTCGTTTAACTCTTTATAAGTTAACTGCTCATCTTCAAATACTACTGCTATATTATTTGGTGTTCTTTCTACTTGTTTCTCAAATAGCTCCTGTACGGTCTTGTCTTTAGGATAATTTGCCTTCGTATCATTAAATTCGTATAGTATTTGACTTGTCTCTCTTGCCGTTATTAGTTCAAACTCAGTTATCTTCATCTCATAATTAGTGGATACATCCTCTAATATCTTTATGAAATGACTGCTTAACTTATCTATTGTTTCTTTCTTAAAAAGTTTTGAACAGTATTCTATACTGAACTGTAATGTGCTTCCTTCTTCTAATGCATTCAATGTTAAATCAAATTTTGATATTTTAGTGCCATTATCATATGCATTTAATAAAAGTTCATCTAGCTGAATATCGCGACTTGTTTCTGTGTCTACCATGTTAAACATTACATCGAACAGTGGACTTCTACTCGTATCTCTTCTTAGATTTAACTTTTCAACCAATTCTTCGAATTGATAATTCTGATTTTCATATGCCTTTAAACAGTTTTCTTTAACTTCTTCTAAAAACTCCAAATAAGCTTTTTCTTCCTGAGGCCCATTTCTTAACGCCAAGGTATTCACAAACATCCCCATCACATTTTCAAGGTCCGCATGAGTCCTCCCTGCTATTGGCGTTCCTACTACTATGTCTTCCTGTCCGCTATATTTGGACAGAAGTATATTAAAGGCTGATAGTAGTACCATATACATTGTTGTTCCTGTTTCTTTCGCGAGTCCTCTTAGCTTTTCTAGAGTTTTTTCATTTACTTCAAAGTTTACACTATCTCCCTCGTAACTCTGCATTGCCGACCGTTCATAATCATACGGTAAGTTTAGAACTGGAACTTCATCACTAAACTTATTGATCCAATACTCTTCTTGTCTTTTCATTTCTTCTGATTTCAAGAAATCATTTTGCCATGCTGAAAAGTCTTTATATTGAAGCTTTAAAGGTTCTAAATCCACTCCATTATATAGAGACGCAAACTCTCTTGTTAATATATCCATAGATACACCGTCTGATATTATGTGATGCATATCTAATAATAAGTAGGTTTTTTCTCTTGCTTCTACAAATTCTACTCTAAGTAACGGACCTTGTTCTAATACAAACGGTTTGACAAATTTGTCTACAATAGCTTCTATATTCTCGTTAGTGTTTCTTTCTATCCACTCGAACTTGTTTGTAGCATCGATTTTTTGGACAATTGTATCTTCAATAACCTCAAAGTATGTCCGTAAAGCTTCGTGCCTTTCAACTAATGTTCCAAATGTCTTTTCTATTCTCTTTTTGTCTATTTTTCCTGATAATTCAAACACCAATGGCATATTATAGGTTGTATTTTCTTTGTCGAATTGTTGGAGCAAGTACATCCTCTTCTGAGCTGATGATACTTCATAATAATCTTGTTCTTTTACCTTCTCTATAGATGAAAACGTATTTTCAGCTATTGATTCAATGAACTTTCCTAGCTCATTGATTGTCGGCGATCTAAATAGTTCTTGGAATGGTAATTCTTTATTTAGTCCCTTATGAATTTTAGATAGTAGTACCGTTGCCTTTAATGAATGGCCTCCCAATTCAAAGAAGTTATCATTTATTCCAACCTTTTCAACACCTAGAACTTCGCTCCATATATCTACTAATTTCTTTTCTACTTCATTTCTTGGAGCTTCATATTCTTGCACATACGCCTGTAGATCTGGTTCAGGGAGTGCTTTCCTATTAAGCTTTCCATTCGTAGTTAATGGCATTTTATCTAGCTGAATAAAATAAGACGGAACCATATATTCTGGTAAATTTTCTTTTAGATACCCCTTCAAATCTAATTCACTAATTTCTATTCCACTTACCACATAAGCACAAATATATTTTTCCTTCGCTTGATTCTCTCTTGCCAAAATAGCTACTTCTTTAACCTCTTTATGCTGTAGTAATCGATTTTCGATTTCCCCAAGTTCTATTCGGAATCCTCTAATTTTTACTTGGTGATCCAACCGACCGAGATATTTGATATTCCCATCCGGTAACCATCGTGCCAAATCTCCTGTTTTGTACATTTTCGTACCCGGTTCAAATGGATTATCTACAAATTTTTCAGCTGTCAGTTCTGGTTTGTTTAAATATCCTCTAGCCAGACCGTCTCCTGCAATGCATAACTCACCAGTTACTCCAATGGGACATATTTTATGCTGATTGTTCATAATATATAGTTGTATGTTATTGATAGGCTTTCCAATAGGAACAATGTCTGATCCTATTTCCTCTGTACAGTCAAAATAGCTTACATCAACAGTTGCTTCTGTTGGACCATACAAATTCTGCAACTTTATTTTTCCATTCCCTTGAATTAATTTGTTAAATTTTTCAATTTGTTGTCGTTGTAGTGCTTCTCCGCTGGAGAAGATTTGCTTTAAGCTTGAAAGCGTTATACTATTCTTTTCGTTAATTGTATCTAAAAAGAGATTAAGCATAGATGGAACAAAATGTATGTGCGTGACTTGTTGTTTAGCAATATTATCCATTATAATTATAGGATTCTTTTCTGCCTTTGGAGGCAAGATACACAGCTTAGCTCCTACAAAGGACCACATAAATAGTTCCCATACAGAGACATCAAACATGAATGGGGTTTTTTGTAGTAAAACATCCTGTGCATTAATTCCATATTCTTCAATCATCCAGTTAATTCGATTCACAACAGAATATTGCTCTACCATAACCCCTTTTGGCTTACCCGTAGACCCTGATGTGTAAATCACATAGGCTAAATCCTTTGAGTTATATAAGTTCACAAAGTTCGAGTTATCACCCTTATACAATGCCTCATTTTCTAAATTTATAACTTCTCCATTAAAGTTCGATACATTTAAATGCCGATGTGTGAGAATAAGCTTTGCTTGACTATCCTTCAATACATAATTAATACGTTCTTGAGGATTGCTTGGATCTATAGGTAGGTAAGCTCCACCAGCTTTTATAACTCCCATTATCCCTATGATCATCTCCATTGACCGCTCCACCATAATGCCGACAATTTCATCCGCTTTAACACCTTTAGACCTTAACACTCTAGCCAGTTGATTTGCTCGCTCGTTCAACTCTTTATAAGTTAACTGCTCCTCACCAAATACTACCGCTACACTATTTGGTGTTCTTTCTACTTGTTCCTCAAACAGCTCCTGTATCGTTTTGTCTTTAGAATAATCTGCCTTCGTGTCATTAAATTCGTATAGTATTTGACTTTTCTCTCTTGCCGTTATTAGTTCAAACTCAGTTATCTTCATCTCATAATTAGTGGATACATCCTCTAATATTTTTATGAAATGACTGCTTAACTTTTCTATTGTTTCTTTCTTAAAAAGTTTTGAACAGTATTCTATACTGAACTGTAATGTGCTTCCTTCTTCTAATGCATTCAATGTTAAATCAAATTTTGATATTTTAGTGCCATTATCATATGCATTTAATAAAAGTTCATCTAGCTGAATATCGCGACTTGTTTCTGTGTCTACCATGTTAAACATTACATCGAACAGTGGACTTCTACTCGTATCTCTTCTTAGATTTAACTTTTCAACCAATTCTTCGAATTGATAATTCTGATTTTCATATGCCTTTAAACAGTTTTCTTTAACTTCTTCTAAAAACTCCAAATAAGCTTTTTCTTCCTGAGGCCCATTTCTTAACGCCAAGGTATTCACAAACATCCCCATCACATTTTCAAGGTCCGCATGAGTCCTCCCTGCTATTGGCGTTCCTACTACTATGTCTTCCTGTCCGCTATATTTGGACAGAAGTATATTAAAGGCTGATAGTAGTACCATATACATTGTTGTTCCTGTTTCTTTCGCGAGTCCTCTTAGCTTTTCTAGAGTTTTTTCATTTACTTCAAAGTTTACACTATCTCCCTCGTAACTCTGCATTGCCGACCGTTCATAATCATACGGTAAGTTTAGAACTGGAACTTCATCACTAAACTTATTGATCCAATACTCTTCTTGTCTTTTCATTTCTTCTGATTTCAAGAAATCATTTTGCCATGCTGAAAAGTCTTTATATTGAAGCTTTAAAGGTTCTAAATCCACTCCATTATATAGAGACGCAAACTCTCTTGTTAATATATCCATAGATACACCGTCTGATATTATGTGATGCATATCTAATAATAAGTAGGTTTTTTCTCTTGCTTCTACAAATTCTACTCTAAGTAACGGACCTTGTTCTAATACAAACGGTTTGACAAATTTGTCTACAATAGCTTCTATATTCTCGTTAGTGTTTCTTTCTATCCACTCGAACTTGTTTGTAGCATCGATTTTTTGGACAATTGTATCTTCAATAACCTCAAAGTATGTCCGTAAAGCTTCGTGCCTTTCAACTAATGTTCCAAATGTCTTTTCTATTCTCTTTTTGTCTATTTTTCCTGATAATTCAAACACCAATGGCATATTATAGGTTGTATTTTCTTTGTCGAATTGTTGGAGCAAGTACATCCTCTTCTGAGCTGATGATACTTCATAATAATCTTGTTCTTTTACCTTCTCTATAGATGAAAACGTATTTTCAGCTATTGATTCAATGAACTTTCCTAGCTCATTGATTGTCGGCGATCTAAATAGTTCTTGGAATGGTAATTCTTTATTTAGTCCCTTATGAATTTTAGATAGTAGTACCGTTGCCTTTAATGAATGGCCTCCCAATTCAAAGAAGTTATCATTTATTCCAACCTTTTCAACACCTAGAACTTCGCTCCATATATCTACTAATTTCTTTTCTACTTCATTTCTTGGAGCTTCATATTCTTGCACATACGCCTGTAGATCTGGTTCAGGGAGTGCTTTCCTATTAAGCTTTCCATTCGTAGTTAATGGCATTTTATCTAGCTGAATAAAATAAGACGGAACCATATATTCTGGTAAATTTTCTTTTAGATACCCCTTCAAATCTAATTCACTAATTTCTATTCCACTTACCACATAAGCACAAATATATTTTTCCTTCGCTTGATTCTCTCTTGCCAAAATAGCTACTTCTTTAACCTCTTTATGCTGTAGTAATCGATTTTCGATTTCCCCAAGTTCTATTCGGAATCCTCTAATTTTCACTTGGTGATCCAACCGACCGAGATATTCGATATTCCCATCCGGTAACCATCGTGCCAAATCTCCTGTTTTGTACATTTTCGTACCCAGTTCAAATGGATTATTCACAAATTTTTCAGCTGTAAGTTCTGGTTTGTTTAAATATCCTCTTGCGAGGCCATTACCCGAAATACATAGTTCCCCAATCACCCCTATTGGCATCATCTTATTATTCTTATCCAAGATATAAACCCTTGTATTATTTAACGGTTTACCGATAGGTATAATATCTTCATCCAAGCTGTTTTGTTGAATCTCATAGATCGTGGAATCTACACAACACTCTGTCGGTCCATATACATTTGTAATATAAGGTCCAACATTTCCTTTTGTAAAATATTTATAAAATTCTTTAATTGTATTTGATGCGAGTGTTTCACCGCCTAATATAAATTGCTTAATTGGCAATTCATTACCCATAATTAGACCACTGTTTAACAGCATCTTCATATGCATTGGAGTGCCATCTGAAATATCAATACTATACTTTCGGTAATATTGTACTAGCCTTTTAGCATCCTTTCTTGTCTCTTCATCAACAATATATAAACTATGTCCATTTAATATAGAAAAGAAAATTTGTTGTACTGATGCATCAAAATAAACAGGTGATACCAAACCTACTCTTAGAGGATCAGTATATCTTTCATAAATAGCATTATTTAAAGCTATTACTAAATTATTTAAATTTCTATGTTCAATCATTACGCCCTTCGGGTTGCCAGTAGTTCCTGATGTATATATAACATAGACTAAATCATTCGCGCTATTTACCTTACTTAGATTACCCGAGGCTCCCTTAAACAAGTCATCATTATACAGGTCTATTATTTCCCCATTAAAATCGAGGTTAAATACTAAACGATTTTGGGTTAATAGAACTTTACTCTGACTGTCTTCCAACATATACTCAATTCTTTCATTCGGATGTGCAGGATCTATAGGTAGGTACGCTCCACCAGCCTTTATAATTCCTAGTATTCCTACAATCATTTCCACCGAACGCTCTAGCATTATTCCTACTATCTTATCTCTACCTACTCCGTTCTCTCTTAAAACTCTTGCAAGTTGATTTGCTCGCTCGTTTAACTCTTTATAAGTTAACTGTTCATCTTCAAATACTACTGCTATATTATTTGGTGTTCTTTCTACTTGTTTCTCAAATAGCTCCTGTACGGTCTTGTCTTTAGGATAATCTGTCTTAGTATCATTAAATTCGTATAGTATTTGATTTTTCTCTCTTGCCGTTATTAGTTCAAATTCAGTTATTTTCTTCTCATAATTAGTGGATATATCCTCTAATATCTTTATGAAATGATTGCTTAACTTATCTATTGTTACTTTCTTAAAAAGTTTTGAACAGTATTCTATACAGAACTGTAATGTGCTTCCTTCTTCTAATGCATTCAATGTTAAATCAAATTTTGATATTTTAGTGCCCTTATCATATGCATTTAATAAAAGTCCCTCTATCTGAATATCTTGACTTGTTACTGTGTCTACCATATTAAACATTACATCGAATAATGGATTTCTGCTTGTATCTCTTCTTAAGTTTAACTTTTCAACCAATTCTTCGAATTGAAGACTCTGATTTTCATATGCCTTTAAACAGTTTTCTTTAACGTCTTCTAAAAACTCCAAATAAGCTTTTTCTTCCTGAGGCTCATTTCTTAACGCCAAGGTATTCACAAACATCCCCATCACATTTTCAAGGTCCGCATGAGTCCTCCCTGCTATTGGCGTTCCTACTACTATGTCTTCCTGTCCGCTATATTTGGACAGAAGTATATTAAAGGCTGATAGTAGTACCATATACATTGTTGTTCCTGTTTCTTTCGCGAGTCCTCTTAGCTTTTCTAGAGTTTTTTCATTTACTTCAAAGTTTACACTATCTCCCTCGTAACTCTGCATTGCCGACCGTTCATAATCATACGGTAAGTTTAGAACTGGAACTTCATCACTAAACTTATTGATCCAATACTCTTCTTGTCTTTTCATTTCTTCTGATTTCAAGAAATCATTTTGCCATGCTGAAAAGTCTTTATATTGAAGCTTTAAAGGTTCTAAATCCACTCCATTATATAGAGACGCAAACTCTCTTGTTAATATATCCCTAGATACACCGTCTGATATTATGTGATGCATATCTAATAATAAGTAGGCTTTTTCTCTCGTTTCTACAAATTCCACTCTAAGTAACGGGCCTTGTTCTAATACAAACGGTTTGACAAATTTGTCGACAATAGCTTCTATACTCTCGCTAGTGTTTCTTTCTATCCATTCGAACTTGTTAGTAGTATCTATTTTTTGGACAATTGTATCTTCAACAACCTCAAAGTATGTCCTTAACGCTTCGTGCCTTTCTACTAATGTTCCAAATGTCTGTTCTATTCTCTTTTTGTCTATTTTCCCTGATAATTCAAACACTAATGGCATATTATAGGTTGTATTTTCTTTGTCGAATTGTTGAAGCAAGTACATCCTCTTCTGAGCTGATGATGCTTCATACTTCTCTTCTTCTTTCACTTTTTCTATTTTTGAATGAATACTTTCTTTCTCATTTTCTATAAATCCACTTAGTTCTTTTATTGTTGGCAACCTAAATAATTCTTTTAGTTGTATATCTTTATTCAATGCTTTGTGAATTTTTGATAAAAGTACTGTAGCTTTTAATGAATGTCCCCCAAGCTCAAAGAAGTTATCATTTATTCCTATTTTTTCTATACCTAACACTTCACTCCATACTTCGGCTAAAACTTTTTCTATTTCATTTCTTGGTGCTTCGTATTCATTTAAAATCTCATTTATATTTGGCTCAGGAAGTTCCCTTCTATTAATCTTTCCGTTTTGAGTTAATGGCATCTTTTCAATCTGCACAAAATAAGATGGAACCATATATTCTGGTAAATTTTCTCTTAAAAAATCTCTTAAGTTCAACTCTTTAACGTCTTTTTCACAGACCACATACGCACATATATATTTTTCATTTTCTTTATTTACTTTTATTACGACTGTTGATTCTTTAATTTCTTCATGTTGTAATATTCTATTTTTTATCTCTTCAAGTTCTATTCTAAAACCCCTTATTTTTACTTGGCTATCTATTCTTCCAAGGAACTCTATACTTCCATCTGGTAGCCATCTTGCTAAGTCCCCTGTTTTATACATTTTCTTTTCTGGTTCAAATGGATTTTCTACAAATTTCTCTGCTGTTAATTCTAATCTGTTTAAATATCCCCTTGCTAACCCTTCTCCACTTATACATAGTTCTCCTGGTATATTAATACCACATAACTTATCATTTTTATTAAAAATAAACGCTTTTATATTATTTAATGGCGTTCCTATTATATTTTTCGAATATTTTAAGTTTCTTAAGTCAATTAATGTTGTTATACAACCTATCGTACTTTCAGTAGGACCATAATGATTTATTATTTCAATATCATTTTTATTACCTATACTTAAAAACTTCTCTAAGTCATTAATATTAATTGATTCTCCACCCAAAATTATTATTCTTAATTTCCCATTATCAAATAATTGTTTAGCATATCCTGAATTTAAAATCATATTGAATATAGATGGTGTAATTTTAATATAAGTAATATTATTCATCAGGAATTGAACTAACTCCTCAGGTTTTTTATATTTTTCATCAGAAATGATATTTAATTTTATCCCAACAATTAATGATGTAAATATGGTTGTATACCCTAAATCAAATGCATATGAAGATAATAATGCTGTTTCATCATTTGTCGTTAAAGTCAGTTTTTTTATAATTGAACAACAGTAGTTGACCAAATTATAATGACTAACCATTACTCCTTTTGGTTTTCCAGTTGTACCAGAAGTATAAATAACATATGCTAAATCACTAGAGCTATTTATTTTGCCAATATTCTGTGAATCACCTTTAAATAATTCCTTATTAAATATGTCTATACATTCTCCACTGAAAGATATATCTTCTACTAGGCTCTCTTTACTCAATAATATCTTACTTTCACTATCCTCTAGCATATATTCTATTCTGTCTTGTGGATAGCTTGGGTCTATTGGCAAATATGCTCCTCCGGCCTTTAAAATACCCATTATCCCTACTATCATCTCTAGAGATCTGTCTACCATTATTCCTGCTATTGTATCAGCTTTAACACCTTTAGTTCTTAACAACCTCGCTAGCTGATTTGACTTTTCATTAAGTACTCTATATGTTAATTGCTTACCTTCAAAAACCATTGCTACTTTATCTGGATTTCTTTCTACTTGCTCTTCAAATAATTCCTGTATTGTTTTATCTCTAGGATAATCCGCATAAGTATCATTAAAATCATAAAGTAATCTTCGCTTTTCCATTTCTCCTACTATTTCATAATCTTTAATTTTGACATTTAAGTTTTTTAAAGCAAATTTTAATACATTCATAAAAAGATTAGCTACTGTCTCTTCTATTAAAGAATTATCACATTTGTTAAATTTAATTTTTATATTTTCATCTTTTCTATCTACTATAATAGTTAGGTCATTATTTTGCTGATTTAAGATATCATCTATTTGTTTATTACTGTGTATATTTTTCATAGTGAAATAAACATTAATCTTATCAAACAAGCCCATTTTTTTAATTAAGTTTGTCACGGGATACATTTGATTTTGATGTAACTTTAAGAACTCTCTTCTATTGTTGATCAATGCCTCCTTGAAGTTATTATTATCTTTTACATTATTTTGAACTACTATAAACTCATTATTATATTCAAGTTCGCTAAGTTTTAAATATTGAGGTAAACCTATTAGAAATTTCGAACTTCCAACAAATTTTTCCATAGTTATTTTAAAAACTGTCAATAATAACACGTATAACATTGCGTCATCATTCTTAGTCATTTTAGATAAATTAGCAACGATATCACTATCAATACTATATTCTTTATTGCTAATTAATCCTTTTTTTCTATCCTTTCTAATAAGTATTCTTTCATAATCATCATTCAGAATTTTCCTCCAATATTCCTCAGAAATATTAATATGTTCATAATCTATAATAAACTCACTTTTTTGCGTCATAATTTTCCTCCTTAAATTATTTATTCAGGAGAAACTATAAATTCCTCCTAAATAAATGTTTTATAAACCCTGAGTACTATTAATTCTTGGCATTAAAAGTCAAACTTGAATTCTTCCTCTAGAATTGCATTTTTCATTTTTAATTCATTTGTAAAAAATTCTAGCTCTTTAACCGTCAAAAGGTTTATATTTCCAATTTTCATATCTACATCATCTATTACACGTTTAATGACAAGAGTAAAATATTCAATAACCTTTTCTACAGTTTCCTTATTAAATAGTCTTGATGAGTAATTGATTTTGAAATAAATACCATCTAACTCTTCTATCGCTGTAATTGTCATATCAAACTTTTCAGAATTTCGCTTCGATTTATATAGTCTAAAGTTTAAACCATCTATTTCTAAGCTCCCTGCCTCCATATTTTGAAGGACAAACATGACATCAAATAGGGGACTCCTACTTAAATCTCTTCCTGCTTTCACTTTCTCTACTAAATCCTCAAATTGATAATCCTGATTCTCATACGCAGATAATGTCTTATGTTTGATTAACTCTAAGTATTCTTTAAAAGTCATTTCATCTTTAACTGCACTTCTTATTGCCAGAGTATTTACGAACATCCCTATAATACTCTCAATATCCCTATGGTTTCTTCCAGCTATCGGACTCCCAACTACGATATCTTCTTGTCCACTGTATTTCGATAATAATATGTTTAAATTGGACAACAACACCATATACATAGTTGTTCCTGTTTCTTGAGCTATTTTTCTTAATCCACTTGTCATGTCACTGTCCAATGTGAAACTTATACTACTTCCTTCGGAACTTTTCACTTTTCCTCTTGGGTAGTCTGTTGGCAAATTTAGTACTGGTATTTCGCCGCTAAATTCGTTTAACCAATACTCTTCTTGTCTCATGAATTCTTCACTTTGTTTTTTCTGTGCTTGCCACACTGAGTAATCTTTATATTGTATGCTTAAGGCTTCAAAGTCTTTTTTCCCTTCATAAGCTTGTACAAACTCATTGGTTAATATAGACATTGAGATTCCATCAGATATGATGTGATGCATGTCAAACAGTAAGATATTTCTCTCTTCTTCTAACTTAATAATACCCACTCGAAGTAGTGGCGCTTTTGTTAGATCGAATGCCTCTACAAATTCACCTATTCGACGATCAATTTCATCCTCACCATCTACTACAATCTCTTCGACTCTGAAGCTAAGATCTTCGACTTTATGAATTCTTTGGATGATGCTATCTTCTTTAGTTTCAAAACTTGTTCTTAGTGTTTCATGACGTTCTATTATTTTTTTGAATGCTTTTTCTACTTTAGCGAAGTCAAGTTTACCATTTACCTCTATAGCCCCTGGCATGTTATAGACTGTACTATCCCTATCAAACTCTTGTAATATATACATTCTTTTTTGCCCAGAAGATGTTTCATAATATTCTTTTTCTTTTACTCTTTCAATCGTTCTAAATTCTTTTTCTTCTACAGAGATCAGATATTGACTTAAGCTCTTTATATTGCCTGCTTTGAATATCTCCTGTAATGGTATCTCCATATTTAACTCTTTATGAATTCTACCTATTAATAGGGTTGCTTTGAGCGAGTGACCTCCCAGTTCGAAAAAGTCATCTGCGATACCCAGTTTACTTTGCCCTAACACTTCTCCCCATATTTCTACTAACTTTTCCTCTAGTTCATTTCGTGGTGCTTCGTATCTTGCACCAATAACAAACTTATCTATCGGTGGTAAAGCTTTTCTATCTACTTTCCCATTCGACGTTATGGGCATTCTTTCTAGGTAAACGAAATAGGATGGTATCATATATTCCGGGAGAGATTTTTTTAGGGTTTCCCTCAATACTCCTACATCATATTCTTTCTCCGATACATAGTAAGCACATAAATATTTATTTGCATCTTCACCCTTATCGAGCACTATACTTTCTTTTATGCCTTCAAGCTTTGACAAACTACTTTCAATTTCTCTTAGCTCAATTCGAAAACCTCGGATCTTAACTTGATGATCTATTCTTCCTAAGAATTCAATATTTCCATCTGGTAACCATCTAGCTAGATCTCCAGTTTTGTACATCTTTGTATCTGGTTCGTATGGGTTTTCAACAAACTTCTCTCTAGTTAGCTCTTCATTATTTAGATATCCTCTTGCGAGGCCATCACCTGATATACAGATTTCTCCGGCTACACCAATAGGAACGATCTTACCAGATTGATCCAAAATATATATCTTTGTATTACTTAGGGGGTTTCCTATTGTTATTTCCATATCGTTAGTAATCTGCTTTATTGAAGACCATATAGTAGTTTCAGTTGGTCCATACATATTATATATTTTTAATTCTTTATATTTTAGTAGTTCATATAGTAAAACATTTGTTACAGGCTCACCTCCAATAAGTACAGTATCCAATTCATTCAGACATTTCTTAAAATTATAACTTTCTATTAATAGCTTTACTCTTGAAGGTGTGCTTTGTATTACCTTTATATTATTTTTTTCTATTATTTCACTTAACTTATCCCCGTTTATATCTTCACCATTTGGAGTTATGGAAATCATCATACCAGTTGATAAAGGGAATAAAGTCTCTAATGCAAAGATATCAAAGGAGATGGTAGTTAAACATAATATACTCGAATAATTGCCGAAATCTATACTCTGCTTTATCCCAACAATGAAATTATTAATCTGCTTATGCTCAATCATAACCCCTTTTGGATTTCCTGTAGTTCCAGAGGTATATATTACATATGCTAAATTATTACTCTCGGATACCATGTCTAAATTACTACCGTCTTGATCAAAGAAACTGTCATCTCGTACATCAATTACCTTACAGTTATTCGAGATGTTGTTTCTTAAGCTACTTTCGGTTAAGACGATTTCTGCTCCGCTGTCATCTATAATGTAATTTATTCTCTCTTTTGGGTGTGCTGGATCAATTGGTAAATATCCTCCACCGGCTTTTAGTATCGCCAATATACCTGTTATCATCTCAATCGAACGTTCTACCATAATTCCTACAATACTATCTGCTTTTACACCCTTTTTTCTCAATGTTCTTGCTAGCGCATTTGCTCGTTCGTTTAATTCTTTATAAGTTATTTCTTCATTTTCAAATACCACGGCTACATTATTAGGTGTTTTTTCTACCTGTTCTTGGAATAACTGGTGTATCGTTTTGTCTCTCGAGTATTCTACAGATGTGTTGTTAAATTCTACTAATAACTTTTTCTTTTCTTCTTCTCCTACCACTTCAATATCCATTATCTTCACTTCAGGATTTTGAACTACTTCTTTAATTGTATTTAAAAAATGCTCTCCCATTCTTTCAATGGTTTCTTGTTTATATAACTTTGTTGAATAGCTTAGATTACAATATATTTTATTATTTTCTTCTATTACATTTAGTGTAAGATCAAATTGTTCGACACTATTTTTCGAACTGTAAGGTTTAAAATCCAAATCCTCTATTTCTAAACTCCCTGCCTCCATATTTTGAAGGATAAACATAACATCAAATAAGGGATTCCTACTTAAATCTCTTCCTGCCTCAACTTTCTCTACTAAATCCTCAAATTGATAATCCTGATTGTCATACGCAGATAATGTCTTTTGTTTGATTAGCTCTAAGTATTCTTTAAAAGTCATTTCATCTTTAACTGCACTTCTTATTGCCAGAGTATTTACGAACATTCCTATAATACTCTCTATATCTCTGTGGTTTCTTCCAGCTATCGGACTTCCAACTACGATATCTTCTTGTCCACTGTATTTCGACAATAATATATTTAGATTGGACAACAACATCATATACATAGTTGTTCCTGTTTCTTGAGCTGCTGCTCTCAATCTGCTTGTCATGTCACTATCCAATGTGAAGCTTATACTACTTCCTTCGGAACTTTTTACTTTTCCTCTTGGATAGTCTGTAGGCAAGTTTAGTACTGGTATTTCACCGCTAAATTCGTTTAACCAATACTCTTCTTGTCTCATGAATTCTTCACTTTGTTTTTTCTGTGCTTGCCACACTGAGTAATCTTTGTATTGTATGCTTAAGGCATCAAAGTCTTTTTTCCCTTCATAAGCTTGTACAAACTCATTGGTTAATATAGACATTGAGACTCCATCAGATATGATGTGATGCATGTCAAACAGTAAAATATTTCTCTCTTCTTCTAACTTAATAATACCCACTCGAAGTAGTGGCGCTTTTGTTAGATCGAATGCCTCTACAAATTCGCCTATTCGACGATCAATTTCATCCTCACCATCTACTACAATCTCTTCGACTCTGAAGCTAAGATCTTCGACTTTATGAATTCTTTGGATGATGCTATCTTCTTTAGTTTCGAAACTTGTTCTTAGTGTTTCATGGCGGTCTATTATTTTTTTGAATGCTTTTTCTACTTTAGCGAAGTCAAGTTCGCCATTTACCTCTATAGCCCCTGGCATGTTATAGACTGTACTATCTCTATCAAACTCTTGTAATATATACATTCTTTTTTGCCCAGAAGATGTTTCATAATATTCTTTTTCTTCTACTCTTTCAATCGTTCTAAATTCTTTTTCTTCTACAGACATCAGATATTGACTTAAGCTCTTTATATTGCCTGCTTTGAATATCTCCTGTAATGGTATCTCCATATTTAACTCTTTATGGATTCTACCTACTAATAGGGTTGCTTTGAGCGAATGGCCTCCCAGTTCGAAAAAGTCATCTGCGATGCCTAGTTTACTTTGACCTAACACTTCTCCCCATATTTCTACTAACTTTTCTTCTAGTTCATTTCGTGGCGCTTCGTATTCCGTGCTGATACTCATCTGATCTTCTAGCTTCAATAACTCTTTTCTGTCTACTTTCCCGTTTGATGTTAACGGCATTTTTTCTAGGTGTACAAAATACGTTGGTATCATATAATCCGGGAGAGATTTTTTTAGGACTTCCCTCAATACACCTACATCATATTCTTTCTCTGACACATAGTAGGCACATAAATATTTATTTGCATCTTCACCCTTATCGATTACTATACTTTCTTTTATTCCGTCAAACTTTGATAAGTAACTTTCGATTTCTCCTAGCTCGATTCGGAAACCTCGGATCTTAACTTGATGATCTATTCTTCCTAAGAATTCAATATTTCCATCTGGTAACCATCTAGCTAGATCTCCAGTTTTGTACATCTTTGTATCTGGTTCGTATGGGTTTTCAACAAACTTCTCTCTAGTTAGCTCTTCATTATTTAGATATCCTCTTGCGAGGCCATCACCTGATATACAGATTTCTCCGGCTACACCAATCGGAACGATCTTACCAGATTGATCCAAAATGTATATTTTAGTATTACTTATCGGGTTTCCTATTGTTATTTTATCAACCGTATTAATACCTCTTTTAATAGTAGAAATCACACTATTTTCAGTTGGCCCATATTCATTTACTATCTCCATATTGGGTCTTATATTTTTGCACTTAACTACAATATTCGGAGTCAACATTTCTCCAGCCACTGTTAATACTTTTATATTTAATTGATCGGTAGGGTCTAGGTTATCCATTATTGCTAAGCTTAAAGATGGTACAGCAATTAAATGAGTAATTTTCTCTTCAACTATGCATTCTTTTATTAACGTGATGTCCTCTTTTTGGATATTACTCAATAATATTACTTTTGAACCTGACACTAATGGAGTATAAAAACTTGTAACAAATCCATCAAAGGTATTGGAAACTATTGGTAACGCAATATCATCTTCAGAAAAATTGTATTCAACTTTCCTCCATTGTATTGTTGCTGAAATCCCTCCATGTTCAATCATAACTCCCTTTGGAATTCCACTACTTCCTGATGTATAGACTATATAAGCTAAATTATTTGAAAAACTTAAATGTTCTATATTTTCAAAACAGTCACTATATATTGTTTCATCAAAAATATCTAACGTTTCACCATTGAATACCATACTACTTTTTAATTCTTTACAAGTTAAAATAATATTAATACTACAATCTTCTATTATGTAGTTAATCCTACTATTTGGATATGATGGGTCTATTGGAACGTATGCTCCACCTGCCTTTAGTATAGCAATATTTCCCACAATCATTTCAATTGAAGGCTCCAACATTATTCCTATTCTACTATCTGGTTTCACACCTTTTTCTATTAACGTTTTTGCTAAAGCGTTTGCTCTCTCATTAAGTTCTTTATATGTTATTTCCTTATTATCAATTCGAACAGCCACATTATTTGGTGTTTTTTGTACTTGTTCTTCAAATAACTGATGTATTGTTTTATTCTTTGAATATGTTTCATTTGTTTCATTAAATTCGACTAACAGTTTATGTATCTCTTTTTTTTCTACTACTTCAATATCTTTAACTTTTATATACAAATTGTTCAATATTTCTTTTAGTATATTCATATATAAGTTAATTATTAAATCACTATTGATATTATCAAAATAGCAAAACGATAAATGAATTTCCTCATCAATTCGTTTCAATTTAAAGGTCAAGTCATTGTTTTCTTGCTTCAATATATCTTCAATTTGTTTCTCACTATGAATATTTTCCATTGTAAAAAAAACATTAATTTTATCATAGATTTCCATTCTCTTTACTAATTCGATAATTGGATACGATTGATTATTATATAAATTGAAAATCCGCTTTCTATTTTCTAGAAGTAGCTCTTTAAAGGTTACTTCATCACTCATACTAGTTGGCATCAATAAGAATTCATTATTATTTATCATTTCTTTTGACACTAAATACTGTGGGATTCCTAATAAAAAATTTGACACTCCACTATATTTACTAATCGTAATCTGAGTGACAGTAAGTAGTATAATATACACCATCAAATCATCATTTTTAGCAATTTTAGTTAGTTTAGCCACACTCTCCTCATCAAGCATATAATTCTTATAATCCCTATTAGCAATATTCTTTCCTTCAATTGCAATTAGAGAAACCTTTTCATACTCCTTATTCACGAGATCAAGCCAGTAATCTTTTTGGTTACTAGTTTGGTCAGGACTCACATCAACTGTTTGTTTCATTTTACTCCCACCCGTTCTATTAATACTCAGAGTTTTTTCGCGTAGTAATAAAAACTCTATAGAAAGAAAGCTCTAGCATATAATGTTAATTAATCATTAAATAAATGATAACAGGAAAACATCATTGCTAGAGCTTAAATTATTACATTACCACACTGGATATAAAGGCCTTTAATTACACTTATAACACTCAAATAAAACTCTCTAGCACGTATTCAATAAAATGTTCATCTACAAACCAATCTCAGATAATCTGATTAGGTTATATATTGGTTTAAAAATCAAACTCATATTCCTCTTCCTTGTATAAATTATTGTATTTTGAGTTTTTTAATATATTTTCATTTTGTTCTTCAGTAATCAAATCTATAGCACATATTTTCATATCTAAATTTTCAAGTGTACTTTTGATTATGAATTTATAATATTCCGAGAGTGTATCGATTGTTTGATTATTAAATAACATAGCCTGATAGTTTAAAGTGAAGTGTATTTCATTATCCACCTCTTCTGCAATCAATGTAATATCAAATTGTACGACACTATCTTTAGACCCATAAGGTTTAAAATCTAAATCCTCTACCTCTAAACTCCCTACCTCCATATTTTGAAGGACAAACATAACATCGAATAGGGGATTCCTGTTTAAATCTCTTCTTGCCCCCACTTTGTCTACCAGATCCTCAAATTGATAATCCTGATTGTCATACGCAGATAATGTCTTTTGTTTGATTAGCTCTAAGTATTCTTTAAAAGTCATTTCATCTTTAACTGCACTTCTTATTGCCAGAGTATTTACGAACATTCCTATAATACTCTCTATATCTCTGTGGTTTCTTCCAGCTATCGGACTTCCAACTACGATATCTTCTTGTCCACTGTATTTCGATAATAATATATTTAGATTGGACAACAACATCATATACATAGTTGTTCCTGTTTCTTGAGCTGCTGCTCTCAATCTGCTTGTCATGTCACTATCCAATGTGAAGCTTATACTACTTCCTTCGGAACTTTTTACTTTTCCTCTTGGATAGTCTGTAGGCAAGTTTAGTACTGGTATTTCACCGCTAAATTCGTTTAACCAATACTCTTCTTGTCTCATGAATTCTTCACTTTGTTTTTTCTGTGCTTGCCACACTGAGTAATCTTTGTATTGTATGCTTAAGGCATCAAAGTCTTTTTTCCCTTCATAAGCTTGTACAAACTCATTGGTTAATATAGACATTGAGACTCCATCAGATATGATGTGATGCATGTCAAACAGTAAAATATTTCTCTCTTCTTCTAACTTAATAATACCCACTCGAAGTAGTGGCGCTTTTGTTAGATCGAATGCCTCTACAAATTCGCCTATTCGACGATCAATTTCATCCTCACCATCTACTACAATCTCTTCGACTCTGAAGCTAAGATCTTCGACTTTATGAATTCTTTGGATGATGCTATCTTCTTTAGTTTCGAAACTTGTTCTTAGTGTTTCATGGCGGTCTATTATTTTTTTGAATGCTTTTTCTACTTTAGCGAAGTCAAGTTTACCATTTACCTCTATAGCCCCTGGCATGTTATAGACTGTACTATCCCTATCAAACTCTTGTAATATATACATTCTTTTTTGCCCAGAAGATGTTTCATAATATTCTTTTTCTTTTACTCTTTCAATCGTTCTAAATTCTTTTTCTTCTACAGAGATCAGATATTGACTTAAGCTCTTTATATTGCCTGCTTTGAATATCTCCTGTAATGGTATCTCCATATTTAACTCTTTATGAATTCTACCTATTAATAGGGTTGCTTTGAGCGAGTGACCTCCCAGTTCGAAAAAGTCATCTGCGATACCCAGTTTACTTTGCCCTAACACTTCTCCCCATATTTCTACTAACTTTTCCTCTAGTTCATTTCGTGGTGCTTCGTATCTTGCACCAATAACAAACTTATCTATCGGTGGTAAAGCTTTTCTATCTACTTTCCCATTCGACGTTATGGGCATTCTTTCTAGGTAAACGAAATAGGATGGTATCATATATTCCGGGAGAGATTTTTTTAGGGTTTCCCTCAATACTCCTACATCATATTCTTTCTCCGATACATAGTAAGCACATAAATATTTATTTGCATCTTCACCCTTATCGAGCACTATACTTTCTTTTATGCCTTCAAGCTTTGACAAACTACTTTCAATTTCTCTTAGCTCAATTCGAAAACCTCGGATCTTAACTTGATGATCTATTCTTCCTAAGAATTCAATATTTCCATCTGGTAACCATCTAGCTAGATCTCCAGTTTTGTACATCTTTGTATCTGGTTCGTATGGGTTTTCAACAAACTTCTCTCTAGTTAGCTCTTCATTATTTAGATATCCTCTTGCGAGGCCATCACCTGATATACAAATTTCCCCAGCTACACCTATCGGAACAATCTTATCTGACTGATCTATAATATATATCCTAGTATTATTTATTGGTTTCCCTATAAATACTCTATTAGTATTTGGAGAAAATTCGTAGCGAGTAGAACAAATACTATTTTCCGTTGGACCATATTCATTAATTAGTTGAGTTTTAGGGAGAATATCAAAATGGTCTTTCACCAATTTCGCACTTACGTTTTCCCCAGCTATAGTTATCTTCTGAAGACAACTATAGCCTTTTAAATCAGATTCTAAAAGTAAACTATACAGACTTGGTGTAATTAAAAAGTTCGTGACTTTGTATTTAAAGATGATGTCTTTTAAATAGATTGCATTCATACGTCTATGTTGTTCCAATAAAACTAGCTTCGCTCCAGATAACAATGTATTAAAAATATCTTCTACTGAACTATCAAAACTGTATGAAGGTACCTGCATTACTATGTCTCTATAATTATAGTTGTAATATTCTTTTCTCCAATGTAGAGTGTTTGCAATGTTTTCATGCTTAATTGCAACCCCTTTCGGATTTCCTGTAGTTCCAGAGGTATATATTACATATGCTAAATTATTACTCTCGGATACCATGTCTAAATTACTACCGTCTTGATCAAAGAAACTGTCATCTCGTACATCAATTACCTTACAGTTATTCGAGATGTTGTTTCTTAAGCTACTTTCGGTTAAGACGATTTCTGCTCCGCTGTCATCTATAATGTAATTTATTCTCTCTTTTGGGTGTGCTGGATCAATTGGTAAATATCCTCCACCGGCTTTTAGTATCGCCAATATACCTGTTATCATCTCAATCGAACGTTCTACCATAATTCCTACAATACTATCTGCTTTTACACCCTTTTTTCTCAATGTTCTTGCTAGCGCATTTGCTCGTGCGTTTAGTTCTTTATAAGTTATTTCTTCATTTTTAAATACCACGGCTACATTATTAGGTGTTTTTTCTACCTGTTCTTGGAATAACTGGTGTATCGTTTTGTCTCTCGAGTATTCTACAGATGTGTTGTTAAATTCTACTAATAACTTTTTCTTTTCTTCTTCTCCTACCACTTCAATATCCATTATCTTCACTTCAGGATTTTGAACTACTTCTTTAATTGTATTTAAAAAATGCTCTCCCATTCTTTCAATGGTTTCTTGTTTATATAACTTTGTTGAATAGCTTAGATTACAATATATTTTATTATTTTCTTCTATTACATTTAGTGTAAGATCAAATTGTTCGACACTATTTTTCGAACTGTAAGGTTTAAAATCCAAATCCTCTATTTCTAAACTCCCTGCCTCCATATTTTGAAGGATAAACATAACATCAAATAAGGGATTCCTACTTAAATCTCTTCCTGCCTCAACTTTCTCTACTAAATCCTCAAATTGATAATCCTGATTGTCATACGCAGATAATGTCTTTTGTTTGATTAGCTCTAAGTATTCTTTAAAAGTCATTTCATCTTTAACTGCACTTCTTATTGCCAGAGTATTTACGAACATTCCTATAATACTCTCTATATCTCTGTGGTTTCTTCCAGCTATCGGACTTCCAACTACGATATCTTCTTGTCCACTGTATTTCGATAATAATATATTTAGATTGGACAACAACATCATATACATAGTTGTTCCTGTTTCTTGAGCTGCTGCTCTCAATCTGCTTGTCATGTCACTATCCAATGTGAAGCTTATACTACTTCCTTCGGAACTTTTTACTTTTCCTCTTGGATAGTCTGTAGGCAAGTTTAGTACTGGTATTTCACCGCTAAATTCGTTTAACCAATACTCTTCTTGTCTCATGAATTCTTCACTTTGTTTTTTCTGTGCTTGCCACACTGAGTAATCTTTGTATTGTATGCTTAAGGCATCAAAGTCTTTTTTCCCTTCATAAGCTTGTACAAACTCATTGGTTAATATAGACATTGAGACTCCATCAGATATGATGTGATGCATGTCAAACAGTAAAATATTTCTCTCTTCTTCTAACTTAATAATACCCACTCGAAGTAGTGGCGCTTTTGTTAGATCGAATGCCTCTACAAATTCGCCTATTCGACGATCAATTTCATCCTCACCATCTACTACAATCTCTTCGACTCTGAAGCTAAGATCTTCGACTTTATGAATTCTTTGGATGATGCTATCTTCTTTAGTTTCGAAACTTGTTCTTAGTGTTTCATGGCGGTCTATTATTTTTTTGAATGCTTTTTCTACTTTAGCGAAGTCAAGTTCGCCATTTACCTCTATAGCCCCTGGCATGTTATAGACTGTACTATCTCTATCAAACTCTTGTAATATATACATTCTTTTTTGCCCAGAAGATGTTTCATAATATTCTTTTTCTTCTACTCTTTCAATCGTTCTAAATTCTTTTTCTTCTACAGACATCAGATATTGACTTAAGCTCTTTATATTGCCTGCTTTGAATATCTCCTGTAATGGTATCTCCATATTTAACTCTTTATGGATTCTACCTACTAATAGGGTTGCTTTGAGCGAATGGCCTCCCAGTTCGAAAAAGTCATCTGCGATGCCTAGTTTACTTTGACCTAACACTTCTCCCCATATTTCTACTAACTTTTCTTCTAGTTCATTTCGTGGCGCTTCGTATTCCGTGCTGATACTCATCTGATCTTCTAGCTTCAATAACTCTTTTCTGTCTACTTTCCCGTTTGATGTTAACGGCATTTTTTCTAGGTGTACAAAATACGTTGGTATCATATAATCCGGGAGAGATTTTTTTAGGACTTCCCTCAATACACCTACATCATATTCTTTCTCTGACACATAGTAGGCACATAAATATTTATTTGCATCTTCACCCTTATCGATTACTATACTTTCTTTTATTCCGTCAAACTTTGATAAGTAACTTTCGATTTCTCCTAGCTCGATTCGGAAACCTCGGATCTTAACTTGATGATCTATTCTTCCTAAGAATTCAATATTTCCATCTGGTAACCATCTAGCTAGATCTCCAGTTTTGTACATCTTTGTATCTGGTTCGTATGGGTTTTCAACAAACTTCTCTCTAGTTAGCTCTTCATTATTTAGATATCCTCTTGCGAGGCCATCACCTGATATACAGATTTCTCCGGCTACACCAATCGGAACGATCTTACCAGATTGATCCAAAATGTATATTTTAGTATTACTTATCGGGTTTCCTATTATATCTAAATTTGTTGAATTATCACATTCATAAGTAATAGCATCAACTGTATATTCTGTAGGTCCATAGTGATTATTAAGGTTATATCCTTTTGATATAATCTTCTGTTTTAATGAATTAGTTAGACGGTCACCCCCACATATTATTACTTCAATTCCCTTAATCTTTTCACTTTTACAAATTAAATTTTCTAATAATGCAGGTGTCAGATCAATTATATTAACATTGTTTTTTAATACATACTCTTTAAAACTAACTCTATCAATTAATACTTCTTTCCTGATACAACATAACTTAGATCCTTTGGTTAGTGCTCCAAAAATTTGTTCAACACTTGGGTCAAACCAGTAATCTGTTGTTTGTAAAATAACATTTCCTTCACACACATTGTAAGTTTTTACATAATTGTTAATTAAGTTAACTACACTTCTATGCTCAATCATAACCCCTTTCGGATTTCCTGTAGTTCCAGAGGTATATATTACATATGCTAAATTATTACTCTCGGATACCTTGTCTAAATTACTACCGTCTTGATCAAAGAAACTGTCATCTCGTACATCAATTACCTTACAATTATTCGAGATGTTGTTTATAAAGCTACTTTCGGTTAAGATGATTTCTGCTCCGCTGTCGTCTATAATGTAATTTATTCTCTCTTTTGGGTGTGAGGGATCGATTGGTAAATATACTCCACCGGCTTTTAGTATCGCCAATATACCTGTTATCATCTCAATCGAACGCTCTACCATTATTCCTACAACACTATCTGCTTTTACACCCTTTTTTCTCAATGTTCTTGCTAGCGCATTTGCTCGTTCGTTTAATTCTTTATAAGTTATTTCTTCATTTTCAAATACCACGGCTACATTATTAGGTGTTTTTTCTACCTGTTCTTGGAATAACTGGTGTATCGTTTTGTCTCTCGAGTATTCTACAGATGTGTTGTTAAATTCTACTAATAACTTTTTCTTTTCTTCTTCTCCTACCACTTCAATATCCATTATCTTCACTTCAGGATTTTGAACTACTTCTTTAATTGTATTTAAAAAATGCTCTCCCATTCTTTCAATGGTTTCTTGTTTATATAACTTTGTTGAATAGCTTAGATTACAATATATTTTATTATTTTCTTCTATTACATTTAGTGTAAGATCAAATTGTTCGACACTATTTTTCGAACTGTAAGGTTTAAAATCCAAATCCTCTATTTCTAAACTCCCTGCCTCCATATTTTGAAGGATAAACATAACATCAAATAAGGGATTCCTACTTAAATCTCTTCCTGCCTCAACTTTCTCTACTAAATCCTCAAATTGATAATCCTGATTGTCATACGCAGATAATGTCTTTTGTTTGATTAGCTCTAAGTATTCTTTAAAAGTCATTTCATCTTTAACTGCACTTCTTATTGCCAGAGTATTTACGAACATTCCTATAATACTCTCTATATCTCTGTGGTTTCTTCCAGCTATCGGACTTCCAACTACGATATCTTCTTGTCCACTGTATTTCGACAATAATATATTTAGATTGGACAACAACATCATATACATAGTTGTTCCTGTTTCTTGAGCTGCTGCTCTCAATCTGCTTGTCATGTCACTATCCAATGTGAAGCTTATACTACTTCCTTCGGAACTTTTTACTTTTCCTCTTGGATAGTCTGTAGGCAAGTTTAGTACTGGTATTTCACCGCTAAATTCGTTTAACCAATACTCTTCTTGTCTCATGAATTCTTCACTTTGTTTTTTCTGTGCTTGCCACACTGAGTAATCTTTGTATTGTATGCTTAAGGCATCAAAGTCTTTTTTCCCTTCATAAGCTTGTACAAACTCATTGGTTAATATAGACATTGAGACTCCATCAGATATGATGTGATGCATGTCAAACAGTAAAATATTTCTCTCTTCTTCTAACTTAATAATACCCACTCGAAGTAGTGGCGCTTTTGTTAGATCGAATGCCTCTACAAATTCGCCTATTCGACGATCAATTTCATCCTCACCATCTACTACAATCTCTTCGACTCTGAAGCTAAGATCTTCGACTTTATGAATTCTTTGGATGATGCTATCTTCTTTAGTTTCGAAACTTGTTCTTAGTGTTTCATGGCGGTCTATTATTTTTTTGAATGCTTTTTCTACTTTAGCGAAGTCAAGTTCGCCATTTACCTCTATAGCCCCTGGCATGTTATAGACTGTACTATCTCTATCAAACTCTTGTAATATATACATTCTTTTTTGCCCAGAAGATGTTTCATAATATTCTTTTTCTTCTACTCTTTCAATCGTTCTAAATTCTTTTTCTTCTACAGACATCAGATATTGACTTAAGCTCTTTATATTGCCTGCTTTGAATATCTCCTGTAATGGTATCTCCATATTTAACTCTTTATGGATTCTACCTACTAATAGGGTTGCTTTGAGCGAATGGCCTCCCAGTTCGAAAAAGTCATCTGCGATGCCTAGTTTACTTTGACCTAACACTTCTCCCCATATTTCTACTAACTTTTCTTCTAGTTCATTTCGTGGCGCTTCGTATTCCGTGCTGATACTCATCTGATCTTCTAGCTTCAATAACTCTTTTCTGTCTACTTTCCCGTTTGATGTTAACGGCATTTTTTCTAGGTGTACAAAATACGTTGGTATCATATAATCCGGGAGAGATTTTTTTAGGACTTCCCTCAATACACCTACATCATATTCTTTCTCTGACACATAGTAGGCACATAAATATTTATTTGCATCTTCACCCTTATCGATTACTATACTTTCTTTTATTCCGTCAAACTTTGATAAGTAACTTTCGATTTCTCCTAGCTCGATTCGGAAACCTCGGATCTTAACTTGATGATCTATTCTTCCTAAGAATTCAATATTTCCATCTGGTAACCATCTAGCTAGATCTCCAGTTTTGTACATCTTTGTATCTGGTTCGTATGGGTTTTCAACAAACTTCTCTCTAGTTAGCTCTTCATTATTTAGATATCCTCTTGCGAGGCCATCACCTGATATACAGATTTCTCCGGCTACACCAATCGGAACGATCTTACCAGATTGATCCAAAATGTATACCCTAGTGTTGTTTGCAGGCTTTCCAATTAATACTTTCTGTGTATTTATTGTATTAGGAATATGGTAATGTAGCGTATCATCAGAAAATTCACTTTGTCCATATGCATTAATTAATTTAGCATTATATTTACTATAGAATTTATTAACTAGTGCTGCTCCTACTCTCTCACCAGTTAAAAGGACTTTTTTCAAGTTTTCCAGAGTAATATCGTATCTCTTTTTATCTTCTAGTTCTAAAAATGAATTTATTAAGGATGGAACAACTTCTAAAACGCTTACCTTATCGTTTTCTATATGTTTAAACAGGTTAAGGGCATCAGCTATAATATCATCTTCATATAAATAAAGTTTACTTCCTACAAACAATGGAGAGAATATTTGCCAAATAGAAGCAACAAAATTAAAACTCAAATTATGACAGCAAACATCAGATTGGGTCAGATTTGTCTCTTTAATTTTTGCAAAGGCATGATTGATAATACCTTTATGATTTATTTCCACTGCCTTAGGTTTACCAGTCGATCCCGAGGTATAAATTAAATAAGCTAAATCATTTTGTTCAATCATGCTAGTCAAATTTTTTGCAAAATCTATACTAGTATTCTTATTTCTTACGAATTCAAACTCTATTCCTTTAAAACCTCGATAACCATTCTTACCATTTTTAATTACTACTTTGGCATTACTATCGATGAGCATTTCTGATACTCTACCAATTGGATATTTTGTTTCGATAGGTAAACAGACTGCATTCACTTTTAAACTCGCAATTATTCCAATTATCATTTCTATGTTTCTGTCAACATGTATTGCTACAACTTCACCTTTTTTAACATCATATTTTTCCCTTAATTGAAAGGCCAATTGGTTTGCCTCTTCATTGAGTTGAATATAGGTAAGTTCTTCACCTTTAAAAACTACAGCTATATTGTTCGGATTTTTTTCCACTTGTTCTTCGAATAGCTGGTGTATTGCTTTGTCTCTAGGATAGTCTACGTGTGTATCGTTAAATTCCACTAGTAACTTATTTCTCTCATTTTCACTAACTATTTCTATATCACTAATTAAAATGTCTTCGTTTTCAACAACTTTGTTTAATACAGTCTCGAAATTTTCCTTGATTTTAGTTACTGACTCTGCAGAGTAAACATACTCATTAAAGCTAAACATTATATCCATTACTTCTTTTTGTGTAATTGTTATATTAAAGTTATAATTTGTTTGTTCCTCTACATTCACCCTTACAACCTCAATATTATTAGTAATTCCTACCTCATCAATTGGATAGTTTTCGAATATCATTATATTATTATATAGTTGCTTTTCTAAACCCGTTGAATGTTGAATATCTGATAAAGAGTAATAACTATAGTTTTCATTTTCTATCAGATCACTATTTATTTTTTTAATTACATCTCGATATCTAGAGTTCTTTTCGGTTTTCATCCTTAAAGGAATAGTATTAATAAATAAACCTACCATATTCTCTACATCATTAATTTCAGGACTTCTCCCGGATACTACATAACCAAATACAATATCACTACTATTATTATATTTTTGAAGTAGTAGTCCCCAAATGCTTTGCATTATCGAGTTTACTGTGACCTTATTACGTCTTGCTACGTCTTCTATCTTCTGTGTTAAATTTTCAGAAATCGTAAGATTAATTGCTTTATTTTTATACTCTTTCAACTCATAATTTTGAGAATAAGGTACCTCAGAAACATCGGTTAAATCTAATAAATACTCCTGCCAATGTTTTTCCGCCTTTCTTTTATCTTGTGCGAATAGCCAATCAATATATTCAGAATAAGGCTTTTCATTAATTAACCTTACCTTTTCACCATATTCCACTGCCTTGTAGCCATTAAATAACTCTCTTATTAAAATACTCAATGACCACCCGTCAATAATTATGTGGTGATAGCTTATTATTAGGCTATAACTATTTTCACTTGTTTTTACCATAATCATTCTAATTAGAGTGTCATCAGTTAGGTTATAGCCTCTTTCCAGATCTTCGTTTTTAAGATTTTCTATATACTCTCGTTTATCTATACTTCCTGCACTAACATCTACAGTTATTACCTTGGCTTTTTTCTTCTTATAAGTAACTTGCATGCTCTTATTAAAATTCTTATGATCAAATGAAGTTCTTAATATAGCATGATTTTTTATTAAGTTATTAAAACTTTCCTCAAAAGCAGTTGTATTTAGCTCCCCATTTAACTCAATCTCTACAACTTCGTGGTAAGCAGTTGAATTCTCATCAAATAAAGAATGGAATAACATACCTTCTTGCATTGGTGTGAGAGGATATATCCCTTCAATATTATGTATTTCATTGTTATAAGGTTCTAATTCATCAAGAGTTATATTTTGTTTTGTGATATCGGCAGCAGTTATTTCTGATTTTTCCTTGATTACACAATGATTAATTATATTAAGTAAATTAACCTTGTATTCATTTAGAATATTACTTATTGTTTCTTCATTATATTCATCTTTATCGTATGTTATAGTTAGACTCAATTTTTTTCTTTCAATAATGCCTGATATATCTAATGGGTATGGACTATGGCGCTCAACACTAACAACTTCCCCGGAATTCATATCAGACAATTCAAATATTCCATCATTTAAGTCTTCATCGAACTGTCCTAGATAATTAAAACATATTTCTACTTTTTGATTTAGCGAAAGAATATTTTCGTTTCTATCGTTTCTTAAGTACTTTAGTATCCCATATCCGACCCCTTTATTTGGGATTCTCCTCAAGCTATCTTTAATATTTTTTATATCATAAGAGATATCGTTACTATTAACCTCTAACAGTACAGGGTGCACCGAAGTAAACCAGCCTATTGTTCTGGTAATGTCTGCTTCTCCTATTATTTCTTCTCTACCATGGGACTCTAAATTTACTAAGATTTTGTCTGTACCTGACCATCTAGATATAGTTTCCGCTAAAGCAGTTAGAAGAATATCATTTATCTCAGTGTTATATACTTTATTTACATCTTTCAATAACTTTTCAGTTGCATCTTTTTCGAGTGACGTTGTTAAGGATACACTGTTCTTCCTTAGTCTTTGTAAGACCTTATTATCCTTAGGTAACTCTTTTATATTTACATCACCTAACTCTAACCAATAATTCTCTTCTAGCTTTAGATTATAGCTATTACCATACTCCTTTTGCTTACTTGCCCATTCTTTAAATGATGTTGTTTTGTCTGGCAATTCAACATTTTCTCCAAGTAATATGTTATTATATGCCGTACCAAAATCTTCAAATATTATTCTCCAAGAAACACTATCAATTACTAAATGATGAATTGCAATTAGCAAGTGGTCACCTTCTACCGTTTTAAATAAACCTAGCTTTACTAATGGACCACCATTAATATCCATACTTTCTTGTATTTTTGTACATTGATCAGTAATATTATTATAATCAGTTCTATTTTCATCACTTAAATCAAACACATCTAAATTAAATAGTGACCCATGTACACCTCTGTTAAGTTGCTTTATTTCATCTTCAACTATTTTATATTCCATTCTTAAGGCATCATGATGAATTACTATTGCTTCAAATACTTTTCGTATTATACTCTCTTCAAATCCGTCTTTTTTAAATAACATTACTGCTTGGTTACAGTGATTTTTATCATAACCTTTTTCTTCAAAAAACATCTTCTGTATTGGCGTTAATTGAACTTCACCTTCAACTAAACCTTGATCGATTATATTATTATTTTCTTTAACAATCTTACTCATTTCTTTTATAGTTGTGTTTTTGAATATATCCTTTAATGTAATGAAATATCCACTATTTTTAACCCTAGCACTTACTTGTATAGCTTTTATTGAATCTCCACCTAAATTGAAGAAGTCGTCATTAATCCCTATATTTGTAACACCTAATACTTTACTCCAAACTTCAATAAGCATCTTTTCCATTTCTGTTTTTGGTGCTTCGTATTCTACACCAGTACTTATATTTCCATCAGGGGTTGGTAACGATTTCCTGTCAATCTTGCCATTTGGTGTTAATGGTATTTTTTCCATTTTTATAAAATAAGAAGGTATCATGTAATCTGGGAGCGAATTTTTTAGCTCATCTCTAAAATATCCTGTACTGTATTCTTTTTCCGAAATATAGTAACTGCAAAGATATTTTTTCCCCTCTTCGCCTTTGTCAACCACTATTGCTTGTTTAATACCTTCTATACTTGACAGACTTCCTTCTACTTCTTCTAATTCTATTCTAAAACCTCGGATCTTAACTTGATAATCTATTCTTCCTAAAAAATCTATGTTGCCATCTGGTAACCATCTTGCAAGATCTCCCGTTTTGTATAATCTTTCACCAGATTTGTAAGGGTTTTCTATAAATTTTTCATTTGTAAGTTTTTCGTTGTTTAAATATCCAGCTGCCAGGCCATCCCCTGATATACACAATTCCCCTACAACCCCAATTGGCACTAATTTATTCTCTGTATCTAAAATAAAGATTTCGGTATTACTTATAGGTTTTCCAATTGAAGTTTCATTAGGGTTATTTTTTAATGAATACCTTGTTGAATATATGGTGGCTTCTGTAGGGCCATATAAGTTTTCTATTTTCTTGTTTAAAAGTAATTCTTTTACTTTATCTTTGTTTTCAGCATTAATTTTTAATGCTTCTCCAGCGGTCAATATATATTTGAGACTTGCAATTTTACTAAAGTTTCCTACATCTAACTCATTTAAAAACAAATTGAACATACTTGATGTAAAATTAATGTGAGTTACCCCATAATTTTTTATTACTTCAAAAACATAGTTTACGTCTTTTTCTTTTCCATTATTAAGTATTAATAGGGAACCTCCACCCATAAACCATCCAAATATCTCTGATACAGATACATCAAACATATAATTAGTTTTCTGTAAATACGCTCCATCTGCATCCATAGGATAATAATTTTGTAGCGCTGTTAATGTATTAATAACACTACGATGATTAATTTTAATTCCTTTTGGATTTCCTGTAGATCCTGAAGTGTATATTAAGTATGCTAGACCATCGTTTTTACCATAACTTTTATTACAAATACTTTTGCTATATATACTTTCATCCTTTAAATTTATAACTTCACAAGTTTTATTAACTAAATCCTTTTGTGTCAGTAATAACTTCGCATTACTATCTTGTAATATGAAGTTTATTCTATCCTCTGGATACTTGGGATCTATGGGCACATACGCGCCTCCAGCCTTTAAAATTCCAATTATCCCTATTATCATTTCTAAAGAGCGTTCTAACATTATTCCCACTATATGATCCTGTGCTATACCTTTTTGTCTTAATGTACTTGCCAAAGCGTTAGCACGCTCGTTAAGTTCTAGATATGTCATTTTTTCACTATCATATACTACAGCAGTATGATTTGGAGTCTTCTCGACTTGCTCTTCGAATAACTGATGTATTGTTTTATCATTGTGAAATTCCAATTGAGTATCATTAAATTCTATTAACAATTGCTGTCTCTCGTTTTCAGTAACTATTTCAAATTCATTTAGGAATGTTTTACTGTCCTCTAATACATGATTCATTAAATTCTCATAATGGTTAGCCATATTATCGATGTAATTAGAATCAAAAGTATTAGAATCATACATTATATTCATTTCAAGGTTTTTAAAAGTGTTAAGCTCAATAGTTAAATTAAAATTTGTACTTTCTTCAATTCTATAATTTGTTACTTTGGCCAAGTTGTCTCCATATATAAATTTATCTAAAGGATAGTTTTCAATTACCACTAGAGTATCAAATAACATTTCATTTCGACTTATATTGCTATATTTTTTTATATCAATTAATGGTGTATTTTCGTATTCTAAACGCCTATTTATATCTTCATCAACTTTTTGTATTAATTCGTTAATTTTAAGGTTCCCTGATAGCTTCATTCTTAGTGGTAAAGTGTTTATAAATAAACCAACCATTTCATTTATACCTTGAACTTTTTCTGTTCTTCCTGATACAGGTGTTCCAAATACTACATCATTTTCCCGTGTATATTTACCTTGCAATATACCCCAAACTGTATATAAAATAGTGGCCTTAGAAACTTTTTTGCACTTTCCGTATTTTTCAAGTAATTCCTCTGTTTTGCTTGAGAATTTATGGGAGTAATGTTTGAACTCCCTGACATTATCTTCGTCAGTTGTGGCTAAGTTACATTCAATATTTTCCAGGTAACCTCTCCAATATTTTTCAGAGTCGTTTTTATTTTTTGTTCTAATAGATTTTATATAATTTTTAAATTTATTCTTAGCTACATTTTCAGGCGTTTCTTCAATTAAATATGAATTATAAGTTTTAATGAATTCTTTTAAAATTATGCCATTACTCCAACCATCATATAAAATGTGATGGTTTTTAATAATAATATTTACAGTACTTTCATTAATTTTACAGATGATTATTCTGATTGATTCTTCTTGTATATTAATATTCTCTTTTTGTTTAGTTCTGAAAATCCTATTAAATTGGGCATCTACATCTAATTCACTTGATAAATCGATTATTTCAAATGGAATATTATACTCCTTCAAAACTATTTGAATTGGCTTATTTACCTTTTCCCATTTGAAAACGGTTCTAAGCATTTCGTTAGTATTTACAACATTATTCCAAGCAGCTATTATAAGATCCGTGACTATTACACCTTCTAGGGTAATACTCATCTGTTCTTGATAAAGTGAACTTGTTGTATCATTAATATAATGATACAACATACCTTGCTGCAATCCTGTCAAATCTAGAATATCCTCTATGTTTTCTTTTGTGATTTTCATTTTATTCTCAATCTCCCACCCTATAGACTTGCAAAATCTACGCGTACATTTCTTAAGTATATATAAATATGTAAATCTCCTAGAATTTTAGAGTCCTTAAAATAACAATAAAAAATGAAATAAACCTAAGATTGGTTAGAACAAGAATCTACAGTAAATAATCCGATATTCTTAAATCTATCATCACTTAATTTGACCATGTTTTTCGTAATGTCCAACTTCTTTAACTGAATTATCTTCGTGAACAAAAACGACTTTAGGCTTATGTGATACTGCCTCTTCCTCCTCCAGTTCGCAATAGGCCATAATTATAACCTTGTCTCCTAGTTGTACACATCTAGCTGCTGCACCATTTAAGCAAATTTTACCACTATGACGTTCACCTGCAATTACATACGTTTCAAATCTACTACCGTTATTTATATCCACTATTTGTACTTTTTCATATTCAAGCATCCCTGATTTTTTCATTAACTCTATATCAATAGTTATACTCCCTACATAGTTAATGTTAGCCTCTGTAACTGTCGCTCTATGAATTTTACCTTTTAACATACAAATTCTCATAATAAAAATACCTCTCATCATTTCATTTATTTTCCATTTTTAAAAGTTTACTTTTACTACCAATCCCTCAACTTTGAAGCAAGTTATACTCTCATTGATACTAGGCTCTTTTCTAGCGTAATTTTATTCAACATTTAACTTTAGTAGTTCCTTACTGTCGTCATTTCTAATCTCATTATAATCTAATAACTTCCAATAAAAGTAAGAATAACTACTTATCAGAATAAAATTGATAGTTTTTAATATATTCCTTAAAAATCAAAAACTTATAAATAGTCTCTAATATTTATTTTCTATTATTAATATAGTAGGTGTCATATGCCTCTTCATAAACGTACCCTAGTTGTTTTGCTAATTTGGCAGACTCAGGGTTAGCTGCATCCCAACTTGTATACATTCCTCTTGCTAGACAGTCCAACATCAAGGCAGATGAAACTACTGTGGCTAAACCTTTTCTTCTATGATTTGGGTGTGTCCCAACTTCAATTTCAATTCCATCATCATAGATGCTAAATGATGATGCACCACATACTACTTGTCCATGATGTAAAATAGCAAATCCAGCGCCCCTATTTAGGTAATCTTCTATAGAATCAAACTGACACGTAAAATCTTCTGAAATTTCATGCAAAGATGGGTCATTAGCTATAGTTGCATCAATTCTCTTCAATTCATATTCTTCTGGAAGTTTTAACAATAGAGTTTCTAGATAACTACTATTTAAATCTGCAGGGTTCTTTCTAAATTTATATCTTTGAAATTTGTCAAAAGCACCTTTATGAACAGTTTCTAAACGTTTTTTCCACTCATCAGTATTAACTATTACTAGAATGTCTTCAGGAAGATTATATAGTAACTCTTCAGCTTCAGTTGCATTAGGATCCCCGGCATAAAATGAGAAGATTCCGACTATAATTTGTGCAACTGTAGGGTTTTCAAGATCATTGACCCAAGCCGTCCCCATATGTCCTTGTAGACATGAGAGAATAATGGTGCTATCCAAATCTTCAAACATTGATTTCAACCGTTTTTTCGTATTAATATCTGCCTTATAAATCAAAATATCCCTTCTTTCTTATAGAATAAATTTAGCCCCAGAGATCAAATTAATCTGCAGAACTTATAGTATGTTTTTAGAATAGCAATCAAATATATGATTTTTCTCTCTGAACCATTCTTCCTAATTCCATTTTAATAACTTTATCTGCTCTATTAAAATAGTAGTCATCATGTGTAATTGCTATAACACACTTGCCCCTTCCTTTAAGGTTCGGTAATAGAGTATCGTAGAAAAACAATCTAAACTCCGGATCTTGATCTGCTGCCCATTCGTCAAATAAATAAATAGGTCTATCTTCCAAATATGTAACTAATAAAGCAAGCCTTTTCTTCTGACCTGTTGACAATTTAGTTGTACTGAATTCACCATCTACAATTTCAACCTTTTTATCAAGTTGAAGTAATTGTAGGTATTGGTGAATTTCATTTTCCCTACCTTTGTAGTCAATTCCATATAACTTATCAAATAAGTAGAAGTCACTAAAGACTGTAGAAAATTGCTCTCTCAAAGTCTGATCTGATACTTCATTATTATTTAAAGTAATGGCACCTTTAGATGGCAAATACAATCCACTTATTAGTTTGGCTAGAGTTGATTTCCCACTACCATTTCCACCTGTTATAAAGACAATTTCACCTGAATTGAAGCTATAATTAATTGGACCAATTTTAAAAATATCTTTTTCATAAAAATATTCTAATTCACTCAACTCAAGTACAACTTCACTTTCCATTTTGCTTTGTTTGTTATCGTCAATATCATATTTAGAAGATGATAATTGACTTAATAAATTATTAATCCTCTTGAAACTAATTCTAACTTCAATTGCATTTGGTATAGTATCAAGTATTCCATGAACTGGACCTATCATATAAAGCAGTATAAAAACAAAGGTAGCTATACTTGTATTATCTAAATCTCTTAAGATTAGTGGGAAGATAAAGACTATAGCACCAATAGCTAAGGTGAATAGAAGTTCTCCTATGATAAACATATTTGCAAAAGCTAATGCTGATTGACTCCTCTTTTCACGATATTTGTCGGAGTTATAATCCATATCAATTTCGAATTCTTTTTTTCTTTTTTCATTAAGGCTTAGCTCTTTAAAGCCACCAATTAAGCTATTAATAAACTTAAAAAATATATTTTGCAGATCCCTTGCCTCTTCACCTAACCTATTTGCATATCTACCAACTAAATAGTAGATACCCGCGATCAGTATTATTATAATAATTGAAAATAACAAGGCATAAATATTGATAAAACCCAAATACATAAGACAACAAATTAGAGTAATAACGCTTGTTACTCCACTTGTAAAAATATTCGCAAACCTACTTATGGTTTCAGTATCGTTATTTAAGGTAGATTCTATTGCACCTCTTTTAATTTCTTCGAACTTATTAAAAGGTGCTCTTAAAAGAGATTTAACTATTTCCATTCTCTTTCTATATACTATACCGTTTATTACCTGAATTAGTTTCCCTCTCAATATTTTTTGACCGTAAACATACAAAATTAAACCAAGAATAAAAAATATTAATAACCTTAGTCTAATATCTCGATTACCAGAAATCGCCATATTAATAGTAAAAATAATCATAGCATTCCCAAGACCACTTACAATGCTAAGTATTGATAATATTAATATCGAATTGTCCTCTTTTTTTTTGTAAAACTTGGTAATTAAAAAAAATATATATACTAGCCAAATGTTTATATACACTAGGTAAAGAGCAAATTGTATACTATTTGGAATCCATACAAAGACAAACTCCCATGAAACCCCCATAAAAATATATGAAGTTAAATATATACAATAGGTAATTAACAGCATAAAAATTAATGACAGGCTAATTTGTATTGAATCCCTACTAGTTATTCTTTTAAAACTTCTTTCTTTCTTAATAGCTTGCCATATAGTTTTAAATAGAAAATACACCGTAATAATAATAGTTAAACTTGTTATACATATTATTAATATTGAAATTTTATCCGCACTATTATTTAAGTCTCTTATTTGACCCTTACCTTCTTTACCTTCAAGAATATCGTTAATCCCCGCCGCAATAACTGAGACATAATCTGAATTTGTATTGCTAAGTAGTGCAATTCCAACCTCATCCTCTGGTCTAAAAAGAATGAATGAGGAATAATTCGGATTATTTCCACCATGCGAAATTACTCCCCCACCTTTTTGATAAACAAACCATCCTGCAGCATATGAAGAGCCATCGTCTAAAGGAGCAACTCTCCGATTAGCTTGATGAGACTCCTCAATTAAAGCTCTATCGAATTTAAAATCTTCAGTAGTGTCCATTTGAATCTTGAGCCAATGTGCCATGTCTTCAGCATTCGAGATAATATATCCAGCAGGTATATTTCCTCTATATACTGGAGCATCATATACCCTAGGCTTTAAAAACCCCAATTTATAACCTTTAGCAATACGTTCATCAATAAGTTTCCTATTTAAATGCGTATCATTTAAACCCATTGGAATTAGGACATTTTCTTTTATATATGTTTCAAATGTTATACCTGTAACTTTTTCAATTACTAGACCTAAAACATCGTAATTTATTGTTGCATACTGATATTCAAACCCTGGTTCGCTATCTAGTTTTATATCTATCAGTGTTCTAACAGTTTTTTCTAGAGCATTTTCTTCATTAGACACTGGGACCCTATCTATTGTATTAAAAGGAATTCCGCTTGTATGGTATAAGAGGTCTTCTATTGTTATTAGAGCTTTTTCACCTTCATAACTCATTTTTAGCCAAGGAATATATTTTTCTACTTCATCATCTAACCTAATCACCCCATCCTTTTGTAGTTGTAGAATCCCTAAAGCAGTAAAAGCTTTACTATTGGATCCAATTTCAAATAATGTTTTGGAACTAACTGATTCTTTGCTATCTAGATCAGAATAACCAAACCCTTTTTGAAAAATGGTTTTATCTTTTTCAACAATTACAACCGACAACCCAGGTATCTTACCTTCGCTCATCTTATCTTCAATAAATTTTTCTATTTTAATACTAGTGTTTTCCGATAATTCATGAATTCCTATTGTCTCATTACCTAAAGCGATACTACTCAAAGGTAATAAAATCATATAGAGCAGAACACTAACCATAAAAAATAATTTATATTTATTATTTTTCCTCACAATACTATTGCCCCTTGTATACATTTAAGTATCTTTTCTACTTCGAACAATTTTTTCTTAGCTATACCTATGTTCTTGGGATAATTAATTAAATGAAAAGATTATCTATTTCTTCTTGTGAAATATCCACCCCATCAAAATCTGATGGTGTAAACTCTTTGGACTCTTTTCTAGTACAATGTTCAAGGATCCCATTCAGCATTTCTAAATAACTATTAATAAATGTTTGAATTGTCTCTACTTTAAACCTCTTGTTACTAAAAGTAACGTTAAATTTAAGTTCTTTATTAACTATCATGGCATTAATATCCATTAATGCCGTTAATGAGTTTTCTTCATCACTATCTAATCCAAATCCTACATTAACTATGTTTAAACTCTCGTTATTAATAATATTGTCAAAGTCTCCAAGATAATTAAACCTTATACACTTATTATTGGAATCTCTTAATTCCTTATTTAAATATTTTAATATACTATAGTTAAAACCTTTATTAGGAACGCTTCTTAGTTGCTCTTTTAATGACTTGAGGTTCTCTTCAATATCTTTATGATCTATTTTAAAATATGCTGGGTACATACTTGTAAACCATCCTACTGTTCTAGAAATATCTATAAAATCATTAATCGGCTCTCTTCCATGTCTTTCAAGTTCGATTATTACTTCATTATTTTCAGTTTGTTTATTTATTGTAAGAGCTAATGAAATTACTAATAGCTCATTAAGCTCAACATTATAGATCTGATTCGTGTTTTTTATTAATTCTGTAGTAGAATGTTCGCTCAGTTTACCACTTAATACACGTGATGTTTTAACAGTATCTTTCCCATTAAAAGTATCTACTGGATACATAGTCTTTTTCTCTAAAATTGAATTCCAATAATTCACTTCATCTTTAAAGTTTCCTTTTCTATAATTATTTAATTGCTCTGACCACTCTTTAAAAGAATGGGTTTTCAGAAATAGATTAATATGTTCATTACTGTCCAACTGGTTCAGAATAGTAATGAAATCATTCAATAATATTCTCCACGAAATTCCGTCTACTATTAGGTGATGTGCTGTAAATAATAAGCCTTGCCTATTATTATCAAACTTCATCATAGTTACGTTAAATAATAGAGTATTTTCTATGTTGAACTCCATATTAGCTTGATCTACTAAACTATTAATATTTTCAGCACATTTAGAATTGGAATGATTAGACAAGTCTAAACATTCCACATAAATCTCATTATTCAAGTGGTTCTGATTATAGTAAATTTTCTTATTTTTCTTATCGTAATTAATCCTTAACGAATCATGGTATTGAACTAATTTATTTACGGCCATTGATACCTTATTGCAATCTAAGGCTATTCCTTCATACTCTAATACAACATATTGATTATATAGATTTTCATTATGGAATTTTTCATTAAAGAACCACTCAATAATAGGTGTAGATTCGATTACCCCATGATGATGATCTTGACTAATTATCTTACCACTTTCAATAACCTCTATAGCTGTCGCAATCTCACTTATGCTCCCATGAGTTAATATATCTTTCACATTAATATCTAAGCCAGCATTTTTAAGAATCGAAGAGATCTGAATTGCTTTGATTGAGTCTCCTCCAATTTGAAAAAAGTTATCATTCAGACTTATCTTTTCAATACCTAAAATCTCTTCCATCGCTTCAACTAGTTCTTTTTCAATAGTTGAATTATGCTTTACGAAATCTTTTTTATCGTATGTTGGATGTGGAAGTAAAGCGTAATTTACCTTTCCATTAGACGTCAGCGGTAACTGTTCCATGAAGATGAAATTTATTGGAATCATATATTCAGGTAGAAACTTTAAAAGCCAATTTTTAATTTCAGAATCTGTTACTTCTTTCTTTGCAACCATATATGCATTTAAGGTTTTATTCTTTCTATTATCTTCTTTAATAGCTACTATTGCATCCTTAATAGCCTCATTTTCTAGCAAATATTTCTCTATTTCTCCAACTTCTATACGGTATCCTCTTATCTTTACTTGATCATCATTTCTACCAACATACTCTACTACACCAGTGTCTATGTATTTAGCAATGTCGCCAGTTCTGTACATTTTTTGATCTTTATTGTATGGGTTAGGAATAAACCTATCCTCAGTCAGATCTTCTCTGTTTAAATATCCTCTAGCTACACCGTTTCCTCCAATATATAGTTCGCCAGATATTCCTGATGGAACAACATTAAGATGACTATCTAGTATATAGATTTGAGTGTTGTCAATTGGGTACCCAATAGGAACTGATAACCCTTTGTCCTCTTCATTATATTTGTATATCATGCATCCAACTACCGTCTCGGTTGGTCCATATTCATTGTATATTTCTATATCCGTGTTAAAGCTTTTATGTACTTTTTCGGCTAAATTTCTTTTTAAATCTTCTCCACCAATAATAAGCCTCTTAATATTAGAACTACTATTGTCCATATCTTTTATTAAGGACAAATGAGCTGGAGTAAGTTTTAGAACAGTTACTTTGTTTTCTCTTAATATCTTAAAGAGAACATACTCTGATTCATCATTACTGTAAATCACAACCTTATTCCCAGATATTAGAGGTGTAAAAATTGAGGTTACTGTCAAATCAAAAGATATTGAAGAATACAATGCCATTGCTCCCTTTTCATCTCCAAAATATTCTTTCTTAGCCCACCATACATAATTTGATAGCCCACGATGCTCAATCATTACTCCTTTTGGTTTTCCAGTAGACCCAGATGTATATATTACATATACCAAATCATCTAAGCTATTAACATTTTCTATATTCTCTTTGCTATACATGTTTAAGTCTATATCACAGACATTAATAATATCCCCACTATATTTAAGATCTTTACCCACCATGGAATCCGTTAGTAACATTGTACTTCCTGACTCGTCAAGAATATAGTTGATTCTTTCGGTCGGGTACTTAGGATCAATAGGTAGATAAGCTCCCCCAGCTTTCATAATTCCCATAATAGCTATTACTAGCTCTATAGAGTGGCTTGCCATAATACCTACTAGCGATTCCCTTCGGATACCCATTTTTTTTAAATAGTTCGCCAACTGATTTGCTCTCTCATTTAAAACTTTATAACTTAATGTCTCTTTTTCGAACTCTATAGCTATTTCATTTGGTGTTTTCAATACTTGTTTTTCAAATAATTCACTTATTTTTTTACAAGGGATTTCATTTTTCGTAGAGTTTAGCGAATATACCTTATGATATATTTCATCTTCATTGAGAAGTTTTATATCTTTAACCATTTTTTTACCATTTATTAGAATTTGGTGCATAATATTTATTAAAGATTTATATAGTACTTCAATTTCTTGGTCGTTATACTCCTCAATTTTATAATCAAAGTTTAAACTTATATTATTCTCTTCCCACTCTTTGACTGTTAGCTGTAATGAATAGCTTTGAGACCCACTGTAGTATTCATGTACTTCTAAATCTATTCCATCAATCTCATTCACATATTGTGAATTATAATAATTTACACTCATCTTAAATAAGCTATCAAAGCCCTGCTGATTTATCCCTAACTCTCTTATTAACATATCATAAGGATATTTCTGATTAACAAGGCAACTTTTTAGTTCTCTATTAACTGCTTTTATTATTTTATCTACACAATATTTATCATCTAACTCGAACCTCAACGGAACTGTACTTGTAAACATTCCAATTGTGCTTTTTTGTTTCCTACCACTTCGATTAAATACTGGTGTACCTACCACTAAATCTTTTTCATTTGTAATTTTGCTTAAATATATAAGTATGATTGATATAAAGAAAGTGTTTAATGAGTATTGGTTATCTTGTGTAAACTTGTTAATCCTTTTAGTCAGTTGACTATCAATATTACATGATTTTCGCCTCCCCTTTAAACTTCCTGTGGTGTTATATAAAAATTCTTCGGGAATATTATTAAACTTTTCTTTCCAAAAATCCTTGTTCTTTGTGTATCTTTTAGAATTAAAATAATCCTGTTCTTCTGTGATAGCATCTAAATATGAATACGACTGACTAAACCCAACCTCAATGTAATTCACTAATTTACTATATGATTCGATTATTTGCTTTTCTATTACACTAATTGACCATCCATCAGAAATAATATGATGAATATTTAATAATACACCGTACTCTTTTTCACTTATTTTGTATATTGAAAAGTGATATAATTGATTATCTTCTAGTGAGAAAGTTTCCTTGAATATATCTTCTGACCATTTTTTATGTTCATCTCTTGGTGTCTCTAAATTACTAAAATCTATAAAATCTATGTTTTCTTTTTCATAGTTATTAACATATTGAACAGGCAATCCATTTCTTTCCTTAAACCTTAATCTTAAACCTTCATTATTCTGCACAACAAGATTAATTGCGTCTATCATCTTCTGAACATCTATACTCTCATTTATTTTCAAACATCCTCCAATATTATGAAGAGGTGAATTAGAGTTCATTTTATCCATATACCATATTCTCTTTTGGGCGTGAGTCAAATCATAAAAATCACTATAATTGCTGTGTTCCATTTAAACACTCCCTAATAAAAAGTTTTCTCTTTAATAATTGTTTCATTGATAATACTGGTTATTTTTTCAGTATTATTATTAATGAAAAAATGATTACCCTCAAAATTGTAAACCTTAAACCCTTTACAAACATGATTTTTCCAAGCTAACATCTCCTCCAAATTTATAGAATCTTGTTTCCCATTTAATATTGAAACATTACATTCAATCTTGTCTTCTCTATTTATATACATATAGTCTTCTATAATTTTAAAATCACTTCGAATTGTGGGGAGAAATAATTGCATTAGTTCTTGGTTGTCCATTAATTCCTCTGGAGTTCCTCCGAGATCGATTACTTTCTTAATAAAATCATTATCAGGCAAAGTGTATATCTTTTCCCTTTCCCTGTTTACACTTGGTGCTCTATATCCTGAGAAAAATATGTGACTCGGTTTTCTTAAATTTAAGTTACTTACTTTATAATAGAACTCGTAAGCCAATAGGCTTCCCATACTATGTCCATAAATGGCATAATCATTACTTTCTATTTTTTCTCTACTATTCTCAAAAATATCATTTACTGCTTCTTTTATACTTTCATAGAAATTTTCATCAAATCGCTTTCCTCGTCCCCTTAACTCTATTGGAATCAACTGGATTGAAGAATGTAAATGTTTTCTCCACTTAAAATATATTGATTCTGATCCACCTGCGTATGGTAAACAAAACAATATCATTAATACTTTTCACCCCTAATAATAACTTTGCTAAAGTCCCTTGTCCCTTTGGACTTGTAATCATATCAATACTAAAACAGCAAAATTATTTATTTAATATTAGACTATCGAAATATCTCTTATACCCTATAGTTGTCATGTTCATTATTCTTTTTTGAAATAGAGAAAGATGTCAATGCCTTGACTAGAGTCTCATACAAATTTCATTACTAACTTCCTAAGTATTATATGCAATAGTCTTTAACAGCATCTTGATACGACATTAAAAATTGTGTTTTTTCAAAAAATTACAAATAATAAAACCCACTATTAGGTATTATAACCTAAAATTGTATTTAATTATAGTAATTTGTAATATTTATTAAAATAATTACAAATAATCTAATAATTAGTATTTAAAAATCCTACAGACTATAACATTTGTAATACTCGTTTTGCAGCACTAATCTATTCATTTTATTATCCAATTTACGCAGCATGCCCTACACAAATTTCTTACCTGTATGCCAAATGATGCTTGGTTACCGAATAACATAAAGGAGCGACCTTAAACGATAGTCGCTCCTTCATGTTATCTTCTTCTATTTTTTGCCTTAGTAGCTTTCCTAATTCTCTTTGTTTCTCGCAAATTATCAAACATATATTTTAGTCTTTCTTTTTCCCGACTCTCGGCTTTCAACTCAGCATGTCTTGCTTCTCTTTCAAGCTTTAGATAGCTTTGTAATCTTTTATTTGAAAGCTCTCCATTTGTAATGGCCTGCTGTACGGCACAGCCTGGTTCACTCTTATGCTGGCAATCATTAAATTTACACTGCTTCGTTAGCTCATCAATATCTGCAAATGATTTTGATAAATCAACACTTTGGACCCCCAACTCTCGCATACCAGGGGTATCGATGACAACACCAAGTCCTGCAATCTTAAAAAGTTCGCGTCTTGTTGTCGTATGTTTTCCTTTATCATCATTTCTAAGACCTCTTGTTTCAATAAGCTCTTGACCAAGTAACGAATTTATTAATGTTGATTTTCCAACACCAGATGATCCAATAAAAGCTACCGTCTGTCCACCTGATAAGTAGTTTTTGATGGGTTCATAGCCCTCATTATCGACACTTGAAGTTACGATTACATCAACGCCTATGGAAATCTTTGATACTTCCTCTAGCATTGTTTCCACATTTTCACACAAATCTGCCTTAGTTAACACGATAACTGGTAACGCTCCACTATCCCATGCAATCGATAGATATCGTTCCATTCGTCTTATGTTAAAATCATTATTTAACGACATACATATAAAAATTTGATCAATGTTAGCGGCAATAAGCTGAGTGTTTTGGGTCATTCCGGCTTCCTTGCGTACTAGTAAACTTTTTCGAGACAGTACATGGTGAATTATACTATTCCCATCTGTTAGTTGAATCATAACAAAGTCTCCTACGGTCGGATAATTTCTGGCTCCTGTAGCTTTAAAACGAAACTTTCCAGATACCTCCGCTTTCAGCTCACCTTGTTCAGTGATTAACTTATATATCCCTTTTGATAATGACGACACTCTTCCAACATGAAGACCTTCAAAATGTTTTACTTCTTTTAAGAAAAAGTCATTTAAACCTAAATCTTTCATTTCAATATTCAACGTACCATCCTCCTAAAATTTTAAGTACAACTTTTGGAAGGCCTAATGTATGGGGTTAGTTAACACGTACCTCCCTCAAAGTTACAATTCCAGTCACATATGTATTAGTCATAAAACACCCACTCCTCTCATCTATTGATACAGTTAATATACCACTAATTACAACAATATCCTATTTATACCTGAGCAAAAATATAACAGCCGACAAACCTTTTCAAACATTTTATTGTTTCAGAATTAAGATTTTTTATATAAAAAAGTTAATACCATATTTCTATCTTCATCAGAAGCGTACTATATATTATTCATTATTAAACCTTCTCTTCACTATCTCTAATAAATGATAACCATCAAAAGTTAATTGATAAATATCTGGTTTTTCGGTCGATTTCCAAAAATCATAACCAAGTGAGGAATCAAAATAATTTAGAAGACATGTCATGATATTCCCGTGAGTTCCAATAGCTACATTTTCAAACTTTGGGTTTCCTAAAATATCAAGAATAATAGGTAATGATCTATTTTGAGCTTCTCTGACTGACTCTCCACCTTCTAAACAAAAGTCTATATTCTCGAATGACTTCCTAAGTTCTAAATCTATTTCATTTTGAGATAACTTATATTGCCCTTTAATCGCTCGTTCTTTTAGACCTTCTTCAATGATTATCTTAGATGGTTCGATTAGTCCATCCAACGTCTGTATTGCTCGTTTATAGGGGCTAGAAAACACCGCATCAAACTTTATTTTATTCAATGAACTAACAAGTTTCGCAGCAGATTCTCTTCCTTTTTCAGAAAGAGGACGTTCACGTTCTTGACCAAAGATAAATGGAGATTCTGCATGTCTAATAAAGTAAATAGTAGTTTTCATGGTTTCACCTCATATAATTATTTTGTGTTAATGGACTGATCCTAGCTTGAGAAATAAACTTAATTAGCCAATTGTAAATGGTGTTTTAAAATTAAAAAGTGCCTCTAATTTCTTTATATAGTTCTCCTTATATATTAGGGCTTTATTTAAAAAATGTGTAACTGACATATATTGAATTTGAGTTACTTTCATATTCATTTTAATTAGAACGAATTCGATAGGAATTGAAAGATTTTGCTTCTATAATTAATCAAAAAAGTATTCATCTTCATCCCATTTACCATTGTATAAACATCCACCTTTTAGGTATACAATTTCTGCATCACTATTTTGCCCCACCTTATATATCTCTCTATTACACAAATTAATGGAATGAATATAGTGAAAAATTTCAACATCATTTAATTGATTGTCCACATAATTATACTCTTCCATATATAATTCTTTAGACGTACCAAGTTGCATACCAAGTTGACTTCTCTCATATCTTAATAATTTCCCGTCTTTATATTCGCACCTTGAAATGTCAGATATAGAGCCGTTTCGTTGTACAGTTATACCGATTTCAATATCACTGTCATGAATAAGGAACTCTTGAAATTGAGTACCAAATTCATTATTATGCTGAACATATATTAATTTCCCTAGCTTATTAAAGCCATATTTAAATGAATATTTTTTTGAAAAGCGTTTTAATATTTTACCCCGTTTTGTTCCCCCAACAACATAAGTAAAAACAAGACTAGGACAATAATACCCTCGATGAAACATAGTTTCCCCGCCTTTTGTATAAATAACAGAATCAATATCTTTAGTAATTGTGTTCTCTAAAGATGCTATTTCTTTTCTATAAAAATGAGCGAGTTCCTTATGGTTTGCTATTATATCCTCGTATCGCTTAAATTCTATTGAATATACATTTTCATTTTTTTTCTTAAACAAGTCATCAAAATTTACTGGTTCCATCAAAATCATATTAGTAACTCCTCAATCTTTAAAATTATTTTCACTGTTTGATGCTACTTAAAAAATTTCATGTATTTTTCATAGTAATACCTCTATTTAAGGAACTAAGATTCTTACTTACCGAGAAATTTTTTTTCCTATAATTAAAGAATGTAACAATTAATCAGACTTAGCCTATGGATAATCATCTTTTTTTCCTTAATTAAGTAATTTTTAAACCTAATAATAAACATATAAACTCAAAAAATCCATTTTGTAGTATAATTTTTCATATAGAACAATAGGAATAAATTAGTAACCAACAATTGTTTTAAATCCTTATTTACCGAGAAAGGAGCTACAAAAGATGTTGAATATTATATTCACTATTATTTTTATCTTTGGTATTTACTATTTAATTCGATATCGAATTAAATTGAGAAAAGCTGTTCAGCTCTCTAAAGACGCTATCTACCCTAGTAAGGAAGAAGAATTTAATAGTATCCTCATTCCAACTGAGTGGCGGGAAATGGAGTGTCTTAGTAAAAATACGAAGTCTTACCAATATGTTAAATGGGGAACCGTAATTGCAATTTTACTATTAGTCATTTTGTTAGCGATTGTGCTTGTAACCGATGTACTAGGAACTTCTTCATTTAGTATTGTTTCTTTATTTTTTGTGATTATTTCCGCTATTAAACATCGTAGCAATTTGTTCATATTAGCAAATGGCATAATCTTTGATAGCAAGTTCTATTCTTTCAGTAATATAAAAGGTTATGAAGTAGAAAAAATAAGTCGTTGGCATGAGCTATATGGTCTTGACCCTAAAGTAAATGATGGTTATAAATTTATTTTAAACATAAAAAACAAACCATTTTCACCTAATTTCATTGTAGTAAAAGATTATGAAAGCATTGAAAAAATTGTAGATTTACTTGAGAAAGAAGGTATTTCAGGGATAATAAATGAAGAGAAACCTTATGCAACTGTCAACACATCTACTTATAAATTTTAAATATTGGATTTGCAGGTATATCAGTGCTTATCAATAAAACAGCATGTTTTGATCAATCATTCAAAACATGCTCTTTTTTTATTCCCAGTATTATTTTGATGTATTTAATGTTTGGAACCCCTATATACCATTGTGATAGATGTGCCTGATATTCCGTATTCTTGAAAACCGAGTTTATTATATATATGTACTGCGTCATTATTATCTGGATCTACACTTAAGGAAATAGAATTATACCCCTCTGCCATAGCAAGCTGCATGATTTTGTTCATAAGTAAAGTTCCAATTCCCTTTCCTCTACCATTCTCTACAACAGCAATTCCTAATTCTGGTGTGTTTTGATCGACATATCCATAGCCTTGATTATTCTCCTCAAATAATCTGTACCAGACCGCTCCTACTTTTTGGTTTTCTTCATCGATAGCAATTAATACTTGATCCCCTTCTCTTCCCCAATTTTCATGATATTTTCTAATGTGCGGGAGGTTTAACAACTCTTCTCTAGTCGGCTTATTCTCTGGAATATGAATTGATTCATATAACATATCCAATAAAAACTCGTACTCATTTTCTTCAAGGTTTCTAATCTCTATCAACTTGTCTTCATTCCCTTCTTATTTTTAAGCAACTGTGTAGTTACACAGTTGAAGTTAATCTTTTCTTCTCCAAATAATTCAGACATAAAATTATTTATTTCTGAATAAATTGAAACTAATTCCTTATTTTACCGTATAATCTATATAATTGAACTAGGAAGGAGGATATCTGATGGTAACTCGGAGGATATCAACAACATTACTTCATTATTTAACAGCTTATATTAAAGTTATAGCCGTTTTTTTATTACCAGGATTTGTATCCTTAGAAATGACTTCAGAACAGAGTCGAAGAGGAAAAAAGACTATTCGTCAATTGTACCAATTCGATTGGTACAAGGAATTAATACAACAATATAAGCATAATTGTGATCACCATCCTGCTGTTCTGGAATTCGCTAGTTATGTTAACGTGGATTTACTGCATACAGTAGAAGGAAAAGAAAAGTTTATTAAAAACTTTAAAATCCTTTTAGATTCCTTGAATTCGAAGTGAAAAATTAATATGAATTTAAAAAAGCGAAACTAAAGTTCTTTTAGTTTCGCTTTTATCTTGTATGTTGAGGATTTTAATTTCTTACAATTAGTATGACAAAATGTAAATTAAGTCTTCCTTATAGGTTATTTCGTCAAAATCTGTATCACCTTTACTTGTTGCTAATTAGGTCTGTTTTTCAGTAATATAAGATTTTACAGTTGGTGCTTCATAAGAATTAAATTGGTCGAGTAGTCCACTTGGTTCTATATCTACTAGCGCCATAGTACGGTATTTTTCATGTAAGAACTGTTCATCAGACATATGATTAAATAAAGCAATAAGCGGATCATAATAATGATTAATATTTAAGAGTCCACAAGGTTTTTGATGTAATCCAAGCTGAGACCAAGTGAATATCTCAAAGAATTCTTCTAATGTTCCTGGTCCACCTGGTAACGCCATAAATCCATCTGCAAGTTCTGCCATTTTTTCTTTTCTATCATGCATAGAGTCTACTACAATTAGTTCAGTTAGATTCTTATGAGAGATTTCTCTTTTCTCTAGAAAACTAGGCATTACTCCAATAACTTTTCCGCCCGCTTCTAATACAGCGTCTGCAACTGCACCCATGACGCCTACACTTGCCCCTCCGTATACAAGGGTAATATCACGTTTTGCCAACTCTTTACCCAATTTTTTTGCCACTTCTACATAGATATCCGAAGCTCCATTACTTGATCCACAAAATACAGCTAGAGTTTTCAATATATACCACGTCCCATTATGTAATCTTTCTTACATATCATACATTACTTTGAAATTACATTTACATCAATACCAAGTAACGTAAACTATTATTTTGCTTTTCAGTATTTTTATTTTAAATTCAAGTTTTATAAGCAATTTTATTAAATGTGATTTTCTGATAGAAGTGTATGAAATAAAAAAATGACTTCGCTACTTTAGCGAAGTCATTTTTTACTCAATTATATTGCTTTCTATAATTTGTTATAACTACTACTTTTATTCATTTCATAACAAAAGCTGTAGATTATTCTATTTCACAGCTTGAATAATAGCCGACACGATATATTCTTCCACTCGATGTTCTGGTGCCCATTCCTTGATAAATTCTTTCGATTCATCTTTTGGAGTGATTTGAATATCTTTAAACCCTGCTTCTTGCAAGTAAGCAGTCAATTCTTCTATTGGTGATGCGCCTGCGATGCAGCCTGAATATAGCGCCATATTTTGTTTCATATTAATTGGTAAAGTTGTTGTTAAAATTACATCTGAAATGGCTAAACGACCGCCATCTTTTAGAACACGGTATGCTTCTTCAAAAACTCGCAATTTATTTGGTGATAAATTGATGACACAGTTAGACATGATAACATCGACAGATTGATCTGCGACTGGTAAATTTTCAATCTCACCTAGGCGAAATTCCACATGATTAAATTGCGGTTTTTCTGCGTTTTTCCGAGCTTTCGAAATCATTTCTGGTGTCATATCTACACCAATGACTTTCCCATTTGAGCCCACTTTAGGCGCAGCTAAAAAGCAGTCAAATCCACCACCAGAGCCTAAATCTACTACAGTTTCACCTTCTTTTAAAGCCGCAATTGCTTGTGGGTTCCCACATCCTAATCCCATATTGGCACCATTTGGAATGCTTGTGAGTTCTTCATTTGTGTAACCCATTTTTTGCGAAATCTCTTTTACAGAGATATTTTGATTTTCATCTGGTGTGCAACAGCTTGGAGCACAGCAATTGTTTGTATCAATATTTTTTAACGCTACTTGTTTATAATTATCACGCACACCTTGGCGTATTTGATCGTTTTTCATTTCTGTCATTTTTATATCCTCCGTCCACATCAATACATAAGCGTTCACTTATATAATGAATTAAAATTAAACCTAGACAATGCTAGGCGTAAATCTTATGATTCAATACTTACAATTTAATTTCAAAATATTTCTTCTTCCATCTAAGCGCTACTCCTACTAGAGCTATTAACACCGGTACTTCAACAAGTGGACCAATAACAGCGGCAAACGCTGCACCACTATGAATACCAAACACACCAACAGCTACTGCTATCGCTAATTCAAAGTTATTGCTGGCAGCAGTAAATGAAAGTGCTGCTGTAACTGGATAATTTGCTCCTGCTTTTCTTGAAGCAAAGAACGACACGACAAACATGATCAAGAAATAGATTAATAGAGGAATGGCTATACGAATCACGTCCATTGGTAATTCAATAATCTTATCCCCTTTTAAAGAAAACATCATGACAATAGTGAACAATAAAGCAATCAAAGTTAATGGAGAAATCTTAGGAATGAATTGATTTTCATACCACTCGATCCCCTTCACTTTAATACCAATAATGCGCGTTAATATACCTGCAACAAATGGGATACCTAAGTAAATCAGCACACTCTTTGTAATTTCCCACATTGAAATAGATATATTTAAATTTTCTAATCCAAACCAGCCCGGCATGATATTTAAAAAGAAATAGGCAAATACAGAATAGAATAAGATTTGGAATACAGAGTTAAAGGCAACTAACCCTGCAACATACTCGTTGTCGCCTCGCGCCAAATCATTCCAAACAATGACCATTGCAATACATCTCGCTAGACCAATCATAATTAATCCCGCCATATACTCTGGATAATCATGTAGGAAGATGATTGCTAGGAAAAACATTAAAAATGGACCTAATAGCCAGTTTTGTAAGAGTGATAGCAATAGAACTTTCCAATCTTTAAATACACGCCACATCTCTTCATATTTCACCTTAGCAAGAGGTGCATAGAGCATGACAATTAAACCAATCGCAATTGGAATAGACGTAGTACCTACTGATAAAGTATCTAATGTATCTTTAAAATTTGGTGCAATGACGCTTATAAGAACACCCAACCACATTGCAATGAAAATCCACAGTGTTAAATACCGATCTAAAAAAGATAGCTGTTTTGTTAACGGTTTTTCCACCTTCAATCATCCCCTTCTTGGGAAGAACAAGTTGGTCCACAATGTTTATATGAGATTGGCTCTAATTCATCAATAATTGCTTGGATATATGGAGATTGTTCTTCATGTAATCGATAATGCTTCCATGTCCCTTTTTTTCTTTCTAAGATGATGCCAGCGTCTTTTAATTTACGTAATTGTTGACTAACAGCTGGCTGAGAAACCTGCAGGACATCAACTAAATCACATACACAGACCTCGCCTTGCTTTAAACAGGCTAACAACTTTAAACGGTTAGCATCACTAACGGCCTTTAACTGTTTTTCCATTATTGTTAAGGAATCCACAATCCCACCTCTTTTATATAATCATTTACTTATATAAGTATACTCTTATATTACAAAGTATTCAAGTTTATAATATTTGCTAATCCTTCATCTAAAAAACATGGTGCACGCTCTTTTTTATTTTTCACTTGAAATAACTTGATCAAAATCGATTTATTTTTTTCTTAAACTTGTACTTAAAATTAAATGTCCTTCATATAATTCATTAAAATTGTTACAAATTTTTAACTTTTTTTCATATTTCTATTGAATAGTAAAATATTTAATGCTATTATCTGAATATTAGTTTAATAACGAATCACATGTTACTGATACGATCAGGCATGGTGGTAAACGAAGAAGTTGTAAAAAACTACTTTGTTGCCTCCATGCCTTTTTTACGCTTTTCTATTACGGCAGCATTATTACATTATTCAACAAAGGAGTTTTAACATGCTATCAAATTTATTTAAAAAACGTAGTTTAGAAGTTTTGGCACCTATAAATGGAGAGATTATTCCATTAGGTGAAGTTCCAGATCCCGTCTTCAGCCAAAAAATGATGGGAGAAGGTGTCGCTATTATTCCTACTAATGGGAGTGTTCATGCCCCTGTAGAAGGAGAAATAGTTCTCATTTCAGATACCAAGCATGCTATTGGTATACGCACTACTGATGGTTCAGAGATTCTCATTCACATTGGTTTGGAAACGGTCTCTTTAGGTGGGAAAGGATTTACAGTACTTGTAAGTGCAGGTGATAAAGTTTCTACAGGGCAAGTTCTTATCGAAGTGGATTGGGAATATATTCGAGAAAACGCAAAAAGCATTGTTACACCTATCATCATTACTAATAGCGCTGACAAAAACATTCAATGCCATTATTCAAAAACAGGTATTCAAGATAAAACCGTATTAATGACCATTTCTGCTAAGTAATGCATCTTTACATTATCGTAAGTAAGGGGGAGATCACTTTCGATGAAAATAACGAAGATTCTCAATAATAATGCCGTAGTTGTACTAGATAACGAACGTGAGAAGATTGCTATAGGATCCGGAGTTGCCTTTAATAAAAAACGAAACGATATCGTAAATCTAGATAGAATAGAAAAGATATTCGTTATGAGGGAAAATGACAAACTTCAACAATTATTAAGTCGAATTCCAGAAGAACATTTTACAATCTCTGAAGAAATTATTTCGTATGCTGAAGAATACATTGGTGGTAAGTTAAACGAACATATTCATATTGTTCTTACTGACCATGTGTCATTTGCAATCGAAAGGCTAAAAGATGGTATTCAACTCAATAACAAGCTCTTAAATGAGATAAAAATCTTATATAGGAGAGAATTTGAGATTGGTCTTTGGGCAATACAACATATAAAAGAAAGATGCCAAGTTGAAATGCCGGAAGATGAAGCTGCTTACATCGCTCTTCATATCCATACGATGAAATTACAAGGAGGCGATTTACATCAAACGTTAAAGCAAACGACGATTATTCGGGATATGGTTCAAATTATACAAAAAAAACTAAACATACATCTTGAGGAAAGTGATATTTCCTATCATCGTCTAATCACACATTTACGTTTTGCTTTAACAAGGATGAATCATTATGAGCTGCATACAATGGATGAAGAAATGCTCGTCATGATTAAAAAGAAATTTCCCTATTCGTACAATTGTGCTGTCGAAGTGACCAAAGAGTTAAAGAAGTTGCATGGTATTGACCTACCAGATCATGAGTTAGGCTACATCGCAGTCCATATTGAAAGATTACGAAAGCAATAAAAAATTGAAATTATTTTATTTTTTTAATCAGAGTTATCTAAATATTCTGTATTGGAGTGAGTTATTATATGATGAAATATTTACAACGGCTTGGTCGTTCTTTAATGTTACCAGTAGCTGTTTTACCTGCTGCCGCAATTTTGATGGGTATCGGCTATTGGATTGATCCGGATGGCTGGGGTTCCGGAAATGTATTAGCAGCTTTCTTAATCAAAGCTGGATCTTCGATTATTGATAACATGTCGTATCTATTTGCAGTTGGTGTAGCATTGGGAATGTCCAAAAATAAAGATGGCTCTGCTGCATTAAGTGGGCTAGTTGCTTTCTTAGTAGTGACGACATTACTTTCTACTGGAACAGTTTCTATGCTACTAAGTACTGATGTAGCCAATGTAAATCCCGCATTTATTAAAATCGAAAACCAATTTATCGGTATTATTTCAGGCATTGTTGCTTCTATCATGTACAACCGCTTTAGTCATGTACAATTACCAGATTTCTTAGCGTTCTTTAGTGGTAAACGATTAGTTCCCATAATGACAGCTGCTTCTATGCTAGTCGTTTCCGCAGCATTGTTCTTTATCTGGCCAGTTGTATATTCTGCATTAGTTAGTTTTGGTGAAGCTATTAGTGAATTAGGTGCTACTGGTGCAGGGTTATACGGATTCTTTAACCGCCTATTGATCCCAACTGGATTACACCATGCATTAAACTCAGTATTTTGGTTTGACGTTGCTGGCATAGATGATATAGGTAACTTCTGGAAAGGAACTGGCACAAAAGGTGTTACCGGAATGTATCAAGCAGGTTTCTTCCCTATCATGATGTTTGGATTACCAGCTGCTGCTTTAGCAATGTATCATACTGCTAAAACAAAAAGAAAAAAACAAGCTGCTTCATTAATGTTAGCTGCAGGTTTCGCTGCATTCTTCACAGGGGTAACTGAACCACTTGAATTTGCATTTATGTTCTTAGCACCGGCTCTTTATGTTGTACATGCTGCTTTAACAGGTTTATCCTTATTTATCGCTGCAACATTCCACTGGACAGCAGGTTTTGGTTTTAGTGCAGGTTTTGTCGATTTCTTCTTAAGTTCAAGATTGCCACTTGCTAACCAACCTTTAATGTTAATCGTCCAGGGCTTAGTATTTGCAGTCATTTACTATTTCTTATTCCGATTCTTAATCGTGAAATTCAACTTGAAAACACCTGGTAGAGAAGACGATGAAGATGTAGAAATAGATGAAGCTGGAGACACTGCATCAGGTAATAAATTCTCAGACATGGCATCTAAAATTTACGATGCGTTAGGTGGCGATAAAAACGTAACTTCTGTTGACCACTGTGCAACTCGTCTACGTGTAGAAGTTAAAAATATGGATGTTGTGGATCAAAAGAAAATTAAGGCTACTGGTGTTCCTGGTATAAATGTAGTAGGATCACAAAGTATCCAAGTAATCGTTGGAACAAACGTACAGTTTGTTGCTGATGAGATTGAAAAAATACGAAAATAATAGTAATTTACTAGACTGAGTTGTAAAATGCTCAGTCTTTTTCTATTAATATATAATATAACTCAACTTTCAAACCTAATAATACAATTTGAAGAGAGTTTGTTACTCTGTAATAAAGTTTAATTAAAATCAAATCACCCCTTTAGTTTTTCCAAGAACACTTTTGGATATATATGTTAATATAATAAAGATTATGAAAATAGATTATTGAATAAATATATACATAGAGGTGAGAATGTGGAAAAAAGTATTCAAAAGTGGTCTGTATACGGATTTTTTATATCCTTGGGTTTATCAGTCTTATTTGTGGATTACAAAGTAAATTTTCATTTTGACGGAGGGTATACAACAGAGTATGTACCCGTTTACGATTACATTGTTACTATACTTCGTTACAGTGTAATCGGTGCCTTAGTAGGAATGTTTGTAGGTTGGGCATTAACGAATAATAAAGTTGTTACAGCTTTAAAAAAGCAATTCAAAAATGATTAAGTCCTAAGATAACAAAATAAATACATAATACGCTTTTTGTAATAAATCACATTATTATTAGTTAACTAACAGATGCTTTAGCAAAAAAATCTTTGAGCTGTTCATACAGCTCTTTTCCTTATTTAACTACCGGGCAGATTAATTCAATAAGAAACAGTAAAATAAAAAAAATAAAAGAGGTGCAAAATGCTTTTAAACGATTTTATGAATGAGAATTTCCCTAACTTAGAACTTAGACCACCTTTGTTTTATAGTTGGAAAATTGGTATCCGTTTTGAGTTAGGTGTGGATTATGATAAAAATTGCGTTTATAAAAATAATCCATATTTACAAGGGGTTTATAGTAGGGTTATTACATTATTTAAATCCTTGTTTTCTGATAAAGATGATATTTATATCGTAGTTGACGTAAATGATTATGCAGATGGTGACACTTTCAAACATAAATTAAATATCTTTTCTCGGTATATAAAAGATAAATCAGTCTTATATAGGTTAACCCAAAATACAATTCCTTATATTTTTCCTGAGGATGATGAAGAAGGAGCATATAAGACACATAGATTTACTTTAAAATGTAAAACTTCTGATATTAAATACTTTCCTATATTAAAAGCAATTTGCAATCAGGATATGGGAATAAGACCAAGCGTTTTTCATAGAGTATATTTCATAAACATCAACAGGAAAACTATATTTCACGCTTATGATGACAGGGGTTGTGACATATTGGCTACATCGCCCAAAACAATAAAAGGGGTTTATGACAAATACAACGATTGGATATTAGATTACGATAGAAATGAAATAGACGAGGTGTTCAAATAAGGGGTTTTTCCTTATTGGACTAACGAGTGTTTTTGTTGAAGAAGGATTTACTAAAGATCAAAAAACAAAGACTAAGTTAATCTACAAAATGTGTAGGATCAAATTGGTCTTTATTTTTTAAGATCAACAATCTATACGAAAACGGCCTTGTTTTATCATTTACCAATAGAGATAGACTTACTAGGGAAAATAATCAATACAATTTAACATTAGTTTAGGTGAACTGTATCATAAGTAATTGAGGTTTTTTTCCCATTAAGTTGTTCATGTTGTTCCAGTGTGCTGAAATGTGAAGCTTCACCGCTTCGTCCAAGTCGTCTTTGTTTGTGAAATAGGCTTAGTCAGTTTAGTAAGTAGTCATCTGTATATTCCCCCTTTACCCTCTATATAGAGAAGAAATCTAGAAAGCGGACAAGCTTTATAAATAAAAAATAGCCTCATGAAACATGAGGCAATACTGATACAAAAGATGTATAAAGTTAACGTTTCTTCAGAAGGCGAAAACTAACAGTGCTGGCCAAGCTGAAGGATCAATCACATCTATATTTAAATTTAGGTTCTGTCTGAATGTAAAAGGCATTTCTTACTTGCGCACACCAATTGGCAAAGGCGGATCTCCATTCGGGCGTTTTAAAGAATTGTTCAACAGTTTGTGTTTCAGAATGCCACACGATAAATAAATTGAGTGGGGCAATTCCTCCTGCCCAAATCCCATTATTTGCGTCGGTATCCTCTTCCCTGACTAATAATAAGGGTAGTCCAAATTGAAATGCCATTGAGGGTTCTACTTGCGAATAAACTGAACCTTCCCAGACCGGAGTGGGTGGTGGGAGGGGTCCGGTATTGACATCGACTGTTTCAACTTTAAACCGACGAAGGTTTACTGCCAACATTCCATAACTTGATGAAACTAACCGGCGAATATCCGTTAAAATCGATTCGGGATAACTTTCGCTTAGAGGCAATGTACGCGGAAAAAGCAAAGCGTTCTCAATCTCCAAAATTAGACGGTTTAGAAACCGTTGTTGGTTGTCATTTAAATGCGTTGTCGTACTTAAAAATATGGGAATACGATAAGCGCGGTCAATGCACTGCTGATGTGCTGAATCTATATTTTCATTATCTCTATCTCTGCGTGAATCGTTATGTCCATCATGACTCATTTTCTCACCTACTTTTTTTAGTATATGAGAAAGGAATAAGAAGGATTGGACGTCAATTATCTAATCAAATTGAAGCATTTAACATTTGCATAATTTTTTATAGATTCATAAGTATCCTAATATATAAAAAAATGAAAGCACCGCTACCTTCATTAATTCATGCTTAACTAACCTCAATTAGATACGCCATAGTAAAACGTACCATTAATGTGCTTTAGTTCAATCACACAGTAAAAAAACTTATTATCAAGTTACAAAGATCTGCAGTTAGTCTTTTAATAGGCATTGGTACCGTTTTTACCTCAATAGGTTTTACAATATTATAGTTCGAGTGGCTTTTTTAGTGCAGCGTCTGGTGTATTTTTAATGGTGTTTGCTGTAACATTTGCAAATACAAGTATTTGAATTAGCAAGACATTGAAAGCATTATATGATGCTGGAAAAGGAACGATATAAGGAGAAGTTAGAGCACTAAAGCTCGTTTTTCAAGGGTATAAACGAGCTGGCAATGCACGAGCTATTAAAGTAGCAAGGAGAGTTTTAAAAAATGTGGATACATTTAATGTTTATTATACTGATAGTTTTGTCACTTGGATGCACACTTTGGTTTTTTAAATGGGAAAAGAAGAGTGAAACAATTTATGCTGCAAATAGTACCTTATTGGCATTAATTAAACTCTTACCAAGAAGAATTCAAAAAATAATATTTATATCTATATTTAGTTTAATAACTATATGTATAACTAATCTATATATTAATTTTATAGTATATAAATAGTGATTTTTAGAACTAAGAGTCAAAATAATTATGTACAAAGCATTTGTGATGAATAAGATAGAAGAATAAGTGCCAGTCACCCCAAAAATTCTGACAATAGACTCTAATTTAAGTCGTAGGATCTCCAATTTTTATTGAAGAAACGGATTTAAAAAGACCGCACTACTTCCATGCGGCCCTACTTTCATTTTTCTTCTAATGAAACTGGGGAGAAAACATAATGACCTTTTTCTACAGGAGCAGAAATAGAGATAGGGACACGCTCAGAGAAAATAGGTCCATCAACTACAATTGTGTGAAATTCCCCATTTTCTCCACACGCATCAATGCCTGCTGCTTCTAGTTCCTCTACTAATTCTTTTGTTAATCTTTTCCCAACATAAGAAGCAGGCATCATAGTTGTATTTACTACAATAATCCACGACTCAAAACCAGCTTCTAACAGTTCCTCTACCACTGACTTTCTCGACATTTTCCATAATGGGTGAACTGCTTTAATATCCGATTTCGCACATGTTGTCTGTACCCATTCTAAATGACCTTCCAAATCAATATCACCGAACACGCCGTGTGTAATTCCTTCAGCACGACATACATCCATCGCATCTATAAATTGTTTCTCATATGAGCTCCAACTTGCAGGTTTAGTTAAAAGGGGTACCCCTAATTTATCCACTTGTGCTTGTACAACTTCTAAAGGAACTGCATGAGACTTAGAAATCTCCCCATCATCCTCAAACATCGTTAATATTTTCTTCGGAATCATTCCTAATTGCAGTGCTCGATAATATGCCAGTGCAGAATCTTTTCCACCACTCCAAGAAGCAACGAAATGTACGTTTTCCATAGTAGAATCACTCCTTTTTATTGAACTTAAAACTTAGAATTCCATCCCAAATAGCTTTCTTAAAAGGTGCTCATAATACGAATTTACAAGTTTTATATCTCTATATTTTACTACATTGATAGCATTTATGTATTTTTAGACCCTTTATATAATATCTCCAATTCAGGTTCCAAAACAAATAAAAATACCCCATATGAAAGACTTTAAATCGTCAACCATAAGGGGTTCAGTTTATACTATTGAAATTAATTCCTTTAAATCATCAATGACTTTATCTGCTTTTTCTAGTTCTGTAGCTTGGGCGAAATCGAAATTGACACCTATAGATAGTAACTTATTGTCTTTGGCAGCAAGAATGTCTGATAAACGATCTCCGACAACCACTCCTTTTTCAATTTTATTTTCTAGTAAAATCTTCTTTACCAAATCCGATTTATGTCCAGAAGGTATGGTCTGAATACTGTATACTTTCTTGAAAAATCTATGTAGATCATAAGTATCAACAATTGATTGTAAATAAGAAGCTTGTCCATTACTCGCTATATATAAATCGTATTTTAAGCTAAGTGTTTCAAGTACAAGTTCTGCGTGAGGATATAAGTCACCTTGTTTGTCTTTAATCAGATTAATTGTCTTTTCGTGAAAAATCTCATTATTTTTTTCACGCATCTCTGGTGAATGTTGTGGGCATAACGTTTCCCAAACAACCGGTAACGGTACTCCCATTATCTCTCGGTATTTATTGATTGGCGTTTCCTCGTTCCATGATCCATTGGTTCTTAAGATATCAAATGTTGCTGCCAATGCAGGCTCTAAGATTAAATTAGTCTGAAATAATGTACCATCCATATCAAAAATAATTGCTTGTTTCATTAATAAGCCACCTCTCAATCTTTATTACAAATTCATAAATCTACTATCTTCTTTAATAGTACAAGAGTTCATCTCGTTGTTGTTCATACATTGTAGAATTCTTTCTCTTTTGTACCTTAAATGTTGGGAACATAACCTTTGCAATCACAAAACCTAAAAGTGTCACACCGATAAATGGAATAATACTAGAACCGTAATATAACAAAGTACAATAAATTAATAAAGTAGCAATAAGTATAAAGCTTTCCTTAACATGTGTGATGGGGTATTTAAGCATTTGGAAAAAATACTGTTTTATCGTCAATTCATAATGAACGTAAATAGCAAAGCCCATTAAAGAAGAAATCGAGACATATATAAGTACTCCAAACAAAATAAATGTCATTACAAGTCCAATAAGGCTAGTTGACTGTAATGTAAGCTGTATATCTGCCCAAATAATAAGCCATAAAACTACCATACCGTAACCAAGTACATTCGCTTTCAAAAAGCTATTACGATAGGCTTGCCAGAAATCAGATAAAAGCTTCACGTCTTTTCCTTGTAACATCCATTTGCGGAGCAAACTAAAAATTGCAGCAGTTGCAGGAAAAACGCCTAATATGCCAGCACCTAATATTGAAAAGCCTATCCATATGAAGTTTAAGAGTACAAGCCTATACAGCCATTCACCAAATACATTAAATTTCTCATAAAAACCTTGCATGTACTTCTCCCCTTAGTCACTTAAGTAGTTTGCAACCATGTCGTAATAACGCCCGACTTCATAACTTTTATGTGCGTCGGATCCAAAAACGATATTAATCCCGAGTTGCTTTGCCTGCGTAACAATTGGTAGTGGTGGATACGTCTGAAGACAATATGGCTTCGCTAATCCGGCAACATTTAGATCCAGCGATAACTGACGTTGCTGCATTTCTTGTAAAATCTCATTTAAATAGCTTTCACCGATTTCATTGAATGTCGTAGGCTCGTCAAAATAGCGTTCAAACTTATTGCAAAGGGTAATATGACCAATTCGTTTTGGCTTATATGGCCCTAGATCTGCTTTAATAGATTGTAAGAGTAATGACAAGTATGCATTTTGTGCTTCCTGGAACCCTCCGTAATACTCAACAATACCTTCCTTATAATCTTCTGGACAATAATCGATAGCACGCCAGCCACCATGACCTTGTAAAAAATGTAAAGATAGTATGTTGTCATCTGTTTGTGGACCGAATTCATTTAAAAACGCCGACGTCCAATCTTCAAATCCAGGAGCATAGTCAATTTCAAAGCCTACATGAATATTAATTTGACTAGCATATTTTTTCTTTAAATCATGCATTTCCGTTAAATATGTAGGTACATCTTCTATTCTCATTCCTGCCGTATCAATTGCATACTGCTCGCCTGCTGCTGACTTTAAAAAGGCTGTTGGCAACGGTGCATGCTCTGTAATACTGTAATCAGTAAAGCCTTGTTTGATAGCTTGCATTATATATTCCTCGACAGACTCTATACTGCCATGTGGACAATAATGCGTATGTGTATGTCCATCCTTTTTCAAAAATATCCCCCTACTTTCTAAGATTGAATGATCGTAATTCGCTGCCATTTTCCTTTTAACCAATACGCTGCTAGCAATAGTAAGCGTAAGTATTCATCTACTATAAATATAAACCATATTCCATAAATACCAAAGCTTGTATATTTAACGATTAAAAAACAACTTGGGATGACTAATAGAAAAGTAGTGACAATATTTAAATACGTTGGGTATTTCACTTCTCCTGCAACATTTATCGCTCCGACTAATATTTCATTTAAAGCCCGAGCAGTTTCGAGTAAAATATTTAACCATAACAGTTGTTGGACGAGAGTAATAATGGCGTTATTATCAGTGAAAATTGAAATAATACTTTTACTACTTAAAGCAAGCAGCAATGTCATCGCAATAGTGGTAACGAACGACCATTTTAAAACACTATTTGTATAGCGTGAGGCATCTACCTTCTCACCTCGTCCTATCATTTTACCTATAATCATTTGATTCACAGTTGACATCGAAGCTGCTACCGCAAAAACAACGAGTGAGATGGTAGATGCATAAACCTTTGTTGTAACAATTAAAGTCCCTAGCGACGCGATAAATGCGGTAATCACCGTTTGAGACACGTTATATGAAATATTTTCAAATGCTGACGGGAAACCTAGTGATAATATACGCCCTGTCATTTTTCGAGATAAGTTTGGTTGAAAAAGTGCTTTACGATATTGTTGGAAGTACTTGACGAAGAAGAACAAAATACAAATACTTCCTAAGATCCTTACTAGCAATGTGACAGTAGCAATACCAGTTACACCAGTCCCAAAGATTGAAAAAGAAGTATTCAAAACGATGTAATTTCCAATAATATTGCACACGTTAATCGTAATTGATATATACATGACAAAACGAACTATGGCAAAGCTACGAAGTACAACACTGATACTTGAAATGACTGCTTGGAAGATTAAACTTATTGCAACAATTCTTATATAACTATTAGCTGTGTCCATTAAACTAGTTGGTGTCTGCATCAACTGTAAAAGCGGTGTCGCAAATACATAAAATACACCTGCAATAACAATCGCGGTCAATAGTGTAAAGTAAATAATATGTGCAATAACTTGTGCAATTGTCTCTCTGTGAAGATGCTCATTCATTTGGAATAGTTGGATACTACAACCGATTGTAATAATACCAACGAGCATAAAAGCTAAATTTAAAAGCTGAGCCGAAATCCCAACAGCTGCTACAGCATCATCACTATAGTTGCTCAGCATTAATACATCGATGTTACTTAATAATAGTGCAAAAAATTGCTCTATTAGAATTGGAATAAGTAATACCTTAAACGTTAATGGTCGTGTAACTGTATCGTTATTCACTAAATTCATAACTAAATTGAGCTGCTGTAAGGGTATGTGTTTCTATGGATTCATCTTGCAGCGTAATGATACGCGCGCCACGCTCCAACTCACCGTAGCACTGATAGCCCCCCACTTGTCCATAAATTAATTGAATACCATGATGGTCCCCAACGAAATTATTGTCATGATCATGACCGGCAAAAATTGCTTTGACATCACCTTGTATATAGGCATTTGCGAATAAACCTGTATTGATGTAAGGTGCTGAAATCGTATCATTCGTTTCATTACATTCACCAGATAGAATAGATTTTGATGCCTCCTTATATTCAGGGATCGGAATATGCATAAAGATAGCATTATTCTTTAAGTTGTATTTAGCATAATGTGCAGCAGTTCTACGATACCAGTTTACTTGTTCTGGATGTATCCATTCATAATTTCCAACGGGTAATGGAGCTTCTGCGCCTGAGTCCATTACGTATAGCACATGTTTTAATGCCTTACTATCATTCCGGTCATAAACTTCAATCGCATAGCATTCACGATCTTCTACGATAAAAGAATGTTTTTTAGTTACAGCATTTTTTAAATGTTTTTCCAATGCACGAATTTCGCCTCGACTAAATTCATCTTCTGAATCATGGTTCCCATATGTTATTGCTACTGGGACATCATATTTATTAAACCGCTCTAGCAATTCCTTAAAAATAACGTCTGACTGTGGTACCCCATCACTCCAAATCAGGTCTCCAGTGATGATAGCTAAATCAGGATTTAGTTTTGAAAATGCATCGTCGATTAATTGAAATGTTTTTAAATCATTTTCATGATGCGGTTTTGAACCAATATGTAAATCCGTTAACTGTAAAATCTTAAAGTTATTTTGCTTATTATAAATTAGTTCCATCTTTTAACCCCCGTTTATTCTTTAATAGAGCCTACTGTAATCCCTTTAACAAAGTACTTTTGGATAAATGGATAGACACAGACGATAGGTAATACAACAAAGATAATGGTTGCCATTTGAAGTGATTCACTTGTAATCGAGACCCGATCTAACATTTCATATGCTTGCGATCCAGAAGATCTCAATAAGATATCAGCTAACGCATCTTGACGTGTCAACATTTCTTGTAATAGGGTGGCAAGTGGTTTTAACATTTCATCACGTACATAGAATATCCCTGCATACCAGTCATTCCAGTGTCCAACTGCTGTAAATAGACTAATTGTTGCTAAGACTGGTTTACTCATTGGTAAGACAATCGTCCGAAAAATTTTAAATTCACTACTACCATCAATGCGGGCAGCTTCTATTACACTCATTGGTAATTGGTTGAAAAATGTCCGTAATAGTAGAATGTTCGTCACACTATATAAGCTAGGGATAATATATACCCAAATCGTGTTCGTTAAGTTTAGTTCCGTTAATACTAAATAGTAGGGGATCGTACCACCACTAAAGAGCATTGTGAAGAAGATGAAAAGCGTAATATATTTGCGACCTGGTAGCGTTTTGACTGTTAAAGCATATGCTGCCATTGCCATCAACCCAACACCAATAGTTGTCCCGACAACTGTACGGAATATAGAAATCATCAAACCGTTTATTAAATTATTTTGTTTAAATACTTCGGTATAGTTTTCTAGTGACCAATCACGTGGTATAAACATAATTCCACCCTTTTGTGCATCCATTCCATTATTAAATGACAATGCTAAAATGTGCATAAAAGGTAGAATAATTGTTAAACAAAGAATACCAATTAATATCAGGTTTAATATACGTAACGGCAATGGGGTTTCCATACTTTTACTCATGTATTCATCTCCTTAAAGACATCTTCTGAACACTAAATGTCCAGAAGATGCATGTTATCTTAATATTTAATTGTTACACCATCTGCAATTTTATCTTCGATGAACTTTGTAAAATTGCTTAAGCCTTTATTTTCTAGATTTTTCTTTGATTCAGCTAAAATGGCTTCTGCTTCGGTTAAATCTTTTGCATAGTAGGCACGTAGTACGTCGTCTTTGTAACGGTCAATTGCTGCAGTCAGTTCTCCCTTATCCCCTTCAAATTCATATAGGAATGATTGAACGGATAAACCATCGATAATACGCGCTTCTTTTAACTGTTTGTCAAAGTCGAAGATTTTTGCGATTTGTTGAGCAGCTGTATCATCCTCTTTAGCAACACTTTCACCCCATGTAAGTTCTCCGAAGTCAGCTACGTTATCCATATCTGTATAACCTAAATGCTCACCCCAATATGAACCTACACCACGGAAACCTAGCTTTTTAGCTTCTTCTGGATTTTCTTTGAGTAAAGTTAATAATTCTTTTTTAACGACCGGTTTACCTTTCTCATCTAACTCATAGTCACGACCTTCAAGACCATAGAAGTATAGTAATTTTCCTTCTTCACTTGCTAACCAGTCTGCAAACTTCACAATATGTTCAGGCATTTCCGTAGTACTTGGAATAGCCCATCCTGCATAACCAGATTTATAAGAAATGACCATATCATTTGTTCCATCAACTCGTTTGATTGGTCCAAGTGGAATATAAGTTAAATCGTTGTTTTCTGTAATGAAGTTATGCATATTGGATACAATCGCAAATGAACCGTTCACAACGCCTTCTTTTGCTCTCGTTTCTTCCATTGTGTAGAACTCTTTTGTCATTAATCCTTCTTGCATTAGTTTTTGTACGTATTTTACACGTTCGATACCATAGTTGGTTTGAGTTTCATGTAGAACTTTACCGCTTTTATCTGTCATAAATTTCTCACCAGTTGTGCCTGTCCATACTAAATCGTTATATAGAGAGTCTCTGTCCATCCCTCCCCAAACTGTAGGTCCAATAACTGTCACTGGTTTACCATTATCATCAACAAATTTCCCATCCTTAATTTTCACGGCTAAATCATACAGTTTTTCTGATGTTGTAATTTCATTTGGATCGATGCCAAGTGCATCAACAATTGCTTTTTTAATATAAACACCACCGACCGTTTTACGACCAATGTCTCCTACGTTACGGTTAATTGACATATGCACTAAGTAAGATGCACCGTCCCAATCATCACGGAACATAATGTTTTTCGCTGTATCTTCTGGTAAATACCCTTTTTCAAAATATTTTGAGTAGGTTTTAGTGTCTTTTAAATAGGGTGCTAGGTCTGTAAACATCCCTTCTTTCGATGCTTTTAGAAGCATCGACATCTCAGGACGACCACTGTTATCTAAATAGTAAGAAATGAAATCTGGTAAGTCTCCCGCAGCTAATCCAGCAGCAAGTGCTTCTTGGGAGTCCTTAGATGTAATACCTTGTAGCTTTAATGTAATCCCCGTTTTTTCTTTTATATACGCTTGAATTTCAGGATTCATCTCTACAGATGCATCATTTGCTGATTGGAAAACTAAACCGGTAATTGTACGATCTGCAATCCAAGTATCAGGTGCATCCGCTGGTTTTTCCGTATTAATTGTTGAAGATTTATCGTTGCAAGCAACTAACATCAAAGTGAATGCCACTATAAAGATGCTCAAAAATGTTTTTTTTAAATTCCTCACTACTATTCCTCCTACCATAATGAACTATCGAATTTTTTACTGGTTACTCGATTCACTACTATCGTTAATACTAATCCTGCTATCCCTTGCATTAATCCAATAGCTGTTGCATATCCAAACTGTCCACCTTGGAGACCTGTACGAACAATATACGTATCAATTGTCTCTGATACATTGGCATTCCCAGGGTTTTGCATTAAATAGATTTGATCAAAACCAGCTGATAAAATACTACCCAATGACAAGATGAATAGAATAATAATTGTCGATGTTATACCAGGCAAAGTGACATGCCAGATTTGACGTAAGCGTGATGCGCCATCAATTGAAGCCGCCTCATACAATGTAGGAACAATGGCCATTATGGCTGCAAAGTAAATAATTGAGTCCCAGCCAATTCCCTTCCAAACGTAACTAATAAATACGAGCGGGAAGAAATGTGATGCCTCCATCATAAAGAAAGTTGAACCATCACCACCGAATTTTTGAATTAGTTGATTTAATAAGCCTGTATCTGGTGCAAGTAAGCGTGACATAATGCCAACCACAACGACCCACGAAATGAAGTACGGTAAATAGGTAATACTTTGTAAAGTGCTTCGTAGTTTGCTATTTTTCATTTCACTAAACATGATGGCTAATATAATTGGAAATGGTAAGGCGACAAATAATTTCAAGCAACTAATAATGAGTGTATTCTTTATATAAATCCAGTTTCTAGGGTCGTCAAAAAATTGCTCGAAATATTTTAAACCGACAAAGTCGCCTCCTAAAATCCCCGTATTAAAGCCGTACTCTCGGAATGATAAAACTAATCCAAGCATTGGCCAATACGAAAAGATTAAGAAAAAAACAAGACAAGGAAATAGCATCGTGTAAAAAACTTTATGCTTCTTAAGTCGTACCCAAGTTGATACCTTGACTGGTTTGTAATGTTGCTCAAGCTCCTCTTTGGACTTGAGTTCGCCGTTATAGGTGACAAATGTAGTCAATGATTATGCCTCCTTTTTAAACATATTGAAAGTACACAGGATTTGTAAAAGCTGTTATATCCCCAACTTTGTTTTTAATTTCGATACGTAAATAATTTTCTGTAAAATCATCAGATATGTAATCAATCACCATTTCCGAATCCATCACCTCTTTTTCATAAAGCAAACGTTCTCCTGCGATAATGCATACATGGGATGACGATTCCATATTGGAAAGAATGAGAGAGATTTGTAAACGATGATCGGTTATACGGATATGGTCTCCAATTGAAAATCTCTGGTTAACAGTTAGCTCAATCCTTGGCCCCATTGATATATAAGAGCGTCCGTATTTTAGGCTGTCTATAATACTAGCCGCACTCGCATCATTTGCTTGTACGAACATGTATGCACATTGCTCATCTTGCCCCATAGGATTATGCCAATCACGACCACAGCTTGCTTGAATTTCGTAACCTTGTTGAAGTAGATGAGTCCATTTAGCATAGGCATCGAGATTGCTTAATGATGATGTCGGACTTGGACCATTCCAGACTTCAATAGCGTCAATGTGATTGATATGATCTAATACATAATTCCATTGACACCCTGTACAAAAAGGGTTACCCATATCAAAAGGATGTGCAATTGTTATTAAAGCGTTATTATTTTGTAGCTGTTGCAACAATGCTTGTAAGGACGATGATGATAAGTGAGTCCAATTATTCAATGGAATATTCTCTGCATGATGCACTAAAAAGTGACCATAAAACGTTGTGTATTCCACCCCTTGCAGCATTGTTAAATTATGTTGATTTAACTGTAAATCTTGGTAAGCAGAAGTCGTATTATGATCCGTGATTGATAGACAATGAATGCCTTCTTGTTCTGCTGCAGTTAATAATTGTTCTGTAGTTTGATTTCCATCGCTATGCACTGTATGTGTATGCAACTCTGCTTTTACCCACGGTGCATTTTTATCTACTTGTATTGTTTTAACTATCTTTTTCTTAGGCTCCCTTAATTGTGCCAATGGGACTTCACGAGAAAACGCTGATTCTTCCACCTCAGCTTGAACCTTTAAGTCACATTTAATATTCGGTGATAGGCATGCATGATTATGGATTGTAAATTGCCAAACCCCCGCTGGTATTTCACCTGCTTCAAAGCCAAGTGATGCTTCACTATCACTAATTTCGATAAGCTGATTTGAATTAAAATAATGACGGCCACCACGGAATTTGTATGGATCATGAATCGATAATGTTAATAAGTTCCGCAAAACGGTGTCATTTTCTAGTATCGAGACACTATAACCTTCTCTTAAAACTGCATGTTCAAGTGCAACTCGGTCACTTTCTTCAATTGGACTGTAATTAAAATTGACAACCAAGCGAGAGACATTATGTGGTACTTCAACATGAAATGTCATATGTGCTTGATTTGCTTTTTCATCTAATGTCATGGCTATTTGAAAGAGTTCTCTCATAATTTGATACTTTCCCTTTCCAAAATTTTATGCACATCATTTTCTACATGAAGTGGTAGACGCATTTCTGTCGCTTTATCGAAGAAGTGCATATCTTCTAAGTTAATGCTAAGAGCTAATTTTTCCCCTGTATTGTAAAAGCCCATATCATTAACTTTTAATATCATCTGTTGTTCATTCACATTGAAATATACAAGCGTTTCAGCACCCATTAATTCAGCAATTTCTACTTCTGTGACAAATGACAAATTATTTGATTGCTCATCTACTTCCGTGACAATATTGATATTTTCTGGACGAATACCGAGAATAATTTTCTGTTCTTGATAATTTCTTTGCTGAAGCTGATTAACAATGCTTTTTGGTAACTGATATCGGATAAGTCCTATTATTAGTTCACCGTTTACATAGTCAGCTTCTATAAAATTCATCGCAGGTGAGCCGATAAACTTTCCAACAAACACATTCGCTGGTTTTAAGTAAATTTCACGTGGAGTACCGACTTGTTGAATCAGTCCATCTTTCATCACTACAATGCGCGTTGCCATAGTCATTGCTTCTGTTTGATCATGCGTTACATAAATCGTCGTAGCTTTTAAACGTTTATGTAATTTCGAAATTTCAGCACGGGTTTGGAAGCGCAGTTTCGCATCTAAATTTGATAGTGGTTCATCCATTAAAAATACTTTTGCTTCGCGAACAATGGCGCGTCCAAGTGCAACACGTTGACGTTGCCCACCAGACAATTCTTTTGGTTTACGTTCGAGTAGTGGATAAATGTCTAAAATTTTGGCAGCTTCTTTTACTTTTGCATCAATTTCACTCTTAGATATCTTTTTCATTTTTAAGCCAAAAGCCAAATTATCATATACACTCATATGAGGGTATAAAGCATAGTTTTGAAATACCATTGCAATATTACGATCTTTAGGATGCAAATGGTTTTCTACGCGGTCATCTATTACAATCTCACCTGAAGTAATATCTTCTAATCCAGCTATCATTCGAAGCGTTGTCGATTTACCACAGCCAGAAGGTCCAACTAATACGATAAATTCTTCATGATCAATGGTTAAGTTAAAGTCTGTTACGGCATGCTTACCATCCTCATAATCTTTGTACAGATGTTTCAGTTCGATTTTCGCCAACTTTATAGTCACCTCTCTCGTGAATTCTTTTTAAGCTTACTGTTTGGATGTTAATACCGTATTAGCTAAATGATAATGATTGTGTTGAATTTCTTTGTTTTCTTCATAAATAGAGTTATTAATTTACATCCCATTCACAATAGGTGTGTTTTTGTATACATTTTTATGAAAAATAGGATTAATTGTTTGTTTCAATACACTTCTTTTTGTTTTATGTAAAAAACGCACAAAAAAACAGTAATGCGAAAAACGCATTACTGTTTTCAAACTTGTACCTTTGTCCATATGTATTTAAAACGATTCCACTTGCTTGGGTATACTACATCACTAATTATTTCATGAATATCTACCACATCTCCAAATTTCACAAGAGATGATATGTTAACTTTGGAACCATCCACAAGTAGAATAGCTTGCTGAGCATTACGAATCATTTTAGAAGATACTAATGTTTCGTCTAAATCAAAGTCATAAATACCTTGTTCGAGTAAGCCTCCACAGGAGATAAACGATTTATTGAATTGAAAATTATCTATTAGGTTTAATGTCAAAGCACCATGTACTGAGCGCTGTGTTGGATTTGTATATCCACCAAGTAAGATGATCTTTCCTGTGAATTGTTGACGTTCTAATGCTTGGCTAAATGCATCGGCTGCTATTATGGAGTTCGTCACTATCGTGATATCTTTGCCACTAATATAAGATGCTAGGTGGACTGTTGTGGATCCAACGTCAACTGCGATAATATCACCATTTTCGATACGTGTTGCTGCTTCTTTAGCGATTCTTTTTTTCGCAATACTATTTGATTGAAGCTTTTGTTCAAAAACAGGCTCCTTTTCAACTTTTTTATACAAAGTGGCTCCACCATGAAAACGATTGACAAGTTTCATCTGAGCCAGTTCATCTAAGTCTCGGCGAATAGTTTCTGGTGAAACTCGTAAATATTCTGAAAGCACCTTAACGAAGACTTTTTTATTTGTCTTGAGTAGCTCTTCAATCATTTGAATCCTTACATGTTTAACTTTGCTCATCGTAAGAAATTCCCTTCTATTAAGATGTTGTAAGTACACCCTAATATAGCATGGCAGTATTAATCATTCGTAAATGTTTTATTAAGGTTTGTAATGACTGCTTTTTTATATAACTATTAATAAAACACTAACAAGATGCCGAATAAAAGTGATCCCATTACTATCGCAACATAAAAACCATAAGTGTCCGAAATAAAATCAATTGATAAAAAAATAAAAGCTTTGAAAAAAGACCTATTTTCTGTCTTATTTTCTTTATATACAATAATAACTCCTGCTACTAGATTCACTACAAAAAATAATATTAATGCTAGTCCAATTAATTGCTCCATATTTCATTCCCTACTTTCGTACCTACCAAATATTTAATGCCGTTTATCCAAGTATTTGAATACCCCCTCCTTTCATACTACTAGAAGAAGTATATAGTATTATATTTTTGTTAAATATAGAATTTAATCATCATAATATTTGAATAATATTACAATTAATGAACACATAAACCTATTCAATTAGTATGAAGTCATTAGTTTATTCTCTAGACAATATCCCTGCACTGATAATACTTACATACTATCAGTTATCACATTTGTAATATATTGGTTTAAAAGGTTATTATATATGTATGGAGGTGGTTTAAGAATGAAGTTTGAGTTAAATCAACGAGTAATACATGAAGGACAAAAAGCTATTATTTGGGACTACAGTGTAAGAAAGAATACTTACTCCATTAAGCCTTTTGAAGATGGGGATATGTTGCTTTTCGACATTCCTGAAGACGCTATTAAACCTATTGATCAATCTGGTATGGCGGAATCTGCGAAAAGACTAGCAAGCTCACTTAGTAGTGCAGTAAACTCTCAAATTGGAGATGTTGAATCTCGAGATTTGGAGAACTGTATGGTAGACCTTTATAATAAGGGGCTACTAATGGAAAATGCTTTTTATGATTATTTCATTAAAGAAATTAAAAACCAGGAAGAAACTTTGAAAATATAATAATAGAGATACCATGTTACAACTATTGAGCAGAACCAAATAAAATGGCCTGCTCTTCTTTTTTGTATATTTTTATATTGAAAACTTAGTTGTATTTAGCAAAAGAATCTATATTTTTATACATATTAGACAATTATGCTTAGAGTGAGGGAATTTGTTATGAAGATGAAACATCTGTTTTTGATGATGGGATTAGTCGTTTTTTTGAGTGCTTGTAACAATAAGAAAAGTGAAGAATTGGCGAAAGCAATTAAAGTTCAAGAGGCAATTGATTTTACAAAAGTGAAACCTGATACAGTCCAAACAATTACGAATACTTCAGACATCGCTATTGTACAAAAATTGTTTAAAAATGCTAAGAAAATGAATGGTGTTGTAGATTTATGGAGCCACAGTATCGTATACAAATAGATAATCACCTATATTTCTTATGGCTAGACTTAGATAATAATACAGCGATTATTATGGATGAAATAGACACGCATACAATTTACAAGATTTCAGATGCTACAAAAATTATTAATCTTATTATTAATAATTGATTTTGTTAATTCATCGATATATAAATCCAAATAAAAAAGACTCCAGTAATACACTGGAGTCAGCTATTAAGTTAAGAAAATACATCTCTTCTAATTCTGTGAGTAATTACTTAAATCTATTTTTTCTCTCTAGGCTTATAAAAAACTAAAGTTAGTCCAATGAGTAAAAAGATGAATCCACTGAAACCATTTATAAAAAATGGATATTGTTCCAAAAAGAAAAATTGAATTATCGTTAGAAACAGTAAATATATCCAACCAACAAGATTCACTATTAAAGTTCGACTCATTTTTCCCATCCTAACTTTCCATATGCAATCAGATTAGTAGTAATTACTATTTCACGTAATACTTTGTAACATCTCCGCCAGCTACGATAAGATATTTGCTGTCCTTAGTGAAGTTCATACTAGTTTTATCAATCATTTTAAGTTCATATAATAATTTATATGAACTGTCATACATTTTAACGCCTCTCATGTCCAGAAGAGCAATTCTTTTTCCATCAGGACTGATTTTAACTTCCCCAATAACGCCATAAGGTCCTCCGAATTTTTTAAGAACTACATTTTTATCTGTATCATACACGTAGACCATAAAATCTTCTTCTTCAACGTTTGTAACACTTAATAATAATTTATTATTATCTTTTGTAAACGTAATACTTCTTACTTCTTTATTATCGATTTTAAATTCTTTTATAACATTCCCTGTTTTTGTATCATTTAAAACAACACGAGTATCATCATAGGATGTAGCTAATATTGAACCATCTACAGAAAGTGCTGCTGCGTTTCTTCCTGTTTCAACATCATCTATTTCCACCACATCTAAGTCCGAATTTACAACTTTCCCTTTGCTCTTATTCTGACTAGCATACGATACCCCATTTTTTACATCGAAGAAGTAATCATTGTTAGGGTTAAACAATTTGAATTTATTATATGAATTAAATTTGAAATTGTAGTAATTAAAAATACTACCATCATAATGAACTAATCCTTTTTTCGAAAAGAAAATAGAATTACTCTTACTGCTATTCTTAGCAAAAGATTTTACTAGATGCCCATTTTTTAAATCATAAAGAGATGAGCCCGCTGAAACATATTTATTGCCAAAAGATGTATCTACTTTTCTTCCTTTATATTTCCCCTCAATGCTCCATACTTTCCTAGAAACAGTGACAGGCAATTTAACTTTTTTACCATATGCTTTTACGTACACATAGGCTTTACCGACGTTTTTAGATTTCACTACACCTTTACTAGAAACAGTCACAATATTCTTATTAGAGGAACTAAAAGACACTTTTGGTTTCTTTACGATCTTCCCATTTTTCTTAACACTATAATTAACTTTTGCAGAACCGTTGTACTTAAGCGTACTTTTACTAAGCTTTGCAGAAACCGTAATCTTACTTGCTGCATCAGCAACTGGAGTTACAAAAGAAAATAACAATACAACCAATACGAAGTAACGGATAATTTTTTTCATTTACACCTCTCCTTGATTTTTTTATTGTAAAAATTTTCGTTAATAATTATAACATACTTAAGATTTTAATAATCTGAAACTTTAGACATAAGTATAACTAATACACGATTTCATTACTTTTAACGTAATGTAATGTTCTGGACATAAAAAAAAGTAATGGCATGTTCCATCACTTTTATATGCTATGAAACTTATTAGAAACTGATTTCTCCTGCTTCTTTATAAACTTTCATTTACACTCTTTATTAATTAATTTCCTAAAATTCGTTTTTCGTCAACGCTAAATAAATTGAAACTTAGTTTACATCAATTTGTATTTTATTAGTTGAAAGACTTAATCGTTCTTTCAAATCATCAGTAATATTTAAGGATACACGTTCTCCTTCTTTCATATTTGTAGTTTTATAACCTTGTGCTGTAGCAACTGTGCCATCAGTTCCCAATGGCGTCCAATTTGTAGTATCAAAATTCAATATATGATCAATATAGTCCCCACTCAATTTCCCTTTCTCTAACCATTTAGGTGGTAAAAAATCGTACCCCAAACCTTTTTCCAATAATAAAATTTCCACATCTCCTTCTGGAATTGTTAATTGTCCATTTTTGGGAATAGATTCTCCATTAACTTGTAACTCATATACAAACTGGTCCTTAGAAAACTCTAGCATTTCTTCATTAGAAAAATTCTTCATCATTTTTTTAATAACATTCACTAAATATTGATTTTGCACATTCATATATTCTGTTTGCATTTGTAGCGACTCTAATTCGCTAGTGTATTCTAAAATATTATGCTGATCATTGTTAGTATCAATTTCAACTTCTTTTTTCGTACTTTGAGTTTGTTGTATATCATCATTATTTTCGCAACCTATTAATATGGTACTAGTTAGTAGACTCAATAATGCTATGGTGATAGTTTTCCAATTTCGAATATTATTCGCCTTCACAATATCCCTCCCTCTTAAAGGTATGTATATAATTCATTTCAATATGCTAAACAATAATTCCTTTTTTATAACCTAGCATTATCAACTTATTCTAAAGCTATTTTAATTGTTCAATTACTCACGAATTACTACTTCAATAATAAATTGTTTGATCACATACATTCCTCAAAAAACAATTTATTACTCATCCATCCATATCCCCTTTTCGCAGGCAATACTCACCCTTCTGTCTAGAATCTATTGTCATATTATCTACTCAACCTATAATATGAATAACAATATTCTAATACAAGGAGGTTTTTTTCATGATTGATACCGAAACATTATTACACACTTTACCAACAACCGCGGTTTCTGATGCACTTGCAGGAACAACGAATTTAAATGCAGCGATTAAACCTTTAAAAGATCAGTATCATATAGCTGGTCGTGCAGTTACAGTTCGTTTACCGATTGGTGAAAATGGTGCTTTACTAGAAGCTATACGTATTGCACAGCCAGGAGATATTTTAGTCGTTGATGCTAAAGGGGATACAAATCGTGCCGTTGCTGGAGATTTCATTGTTTCTATGATGAAAGGGGTCGGGATTCAGGGGCTAGTAGTTGATGGTGTGATTCGAGATATCCAAGCAGTACGCGACTTGGACTTTCCTGTCTTTAGTCTAGGAACAACCGTTGCTGCAGGCAATAAATTTGGAGGCGGTGTAATTCAAGTTCCTATCGCAATAGGTGGTTTTAGTGTACAACCGGGTGATTTCATTATTGGAGATGCAGACGGTGTTGTCGTCATTCCACAAGGCCAAGAAAAAGAAGTCGCTCAAAAAGCACAAGAGAAATTGGAAAAAGATGAAGTCCGAGCTTTATCTATTAAAGGTGGAAAAGAAGAGATCGTTGCATATTTAGATAAGGTATTAGAAGTTAAGTAGGATAAGAGTTTATTTCGAAGAGTAAACTTTTATAAGTTTATATGGCAAAGGGATTCATATTAAATTGCTATAAGAATCCCTTGCTTTACTTTCAATTTTTTATTCTTCGATATTTTTTCAAGCTAATTTAGTTCTCTTTTTTAGTTCTCTTCAACCCATACCTAAAACCTAGGATCATAATAAGTATAGCGAAGATTGATACATTTACTAATCCTTTTTGCAACATACTCATTGGTTGCTCTATTGCTTTTTCTACATAATCAGCTTGTATGAAATGTCCTTTTTCATTTTCTACTGCAATAGCATCTGCCATTGAAACTCCGCTTATCTCATAATATTTCGTGCCAATTTCAAACATATTTGATGCATTACCATAATAGTCTCCTGATGAGTCATTTGGTTTTGTATTTACTTTTCCTATGACATTGCCAATTTTTTCATCTAGCAAAACTACTTCAGACACTTCATATACTTTTCCATCCCAAACGACAAATGGGTAACTCAAAATTTGTGCATGAACAGTTGAAGAACTGAGAAGGGCAAAGAAAAAGAGTATAGTAAATATTAAACATCTATTACCTTTCATTTTGTATCTCCTTCTTTCTTTTAGAGGATTAAGATACATTTTATGCAATAGGTTCATCTAACAATCAGTAATTACTATGGCTCTATTTTTACAACACTTCCTCTTGTACTAATAAGCGCTCACTCATAAAAACGTTCCTAATAGGAATGCCTGCTTCTGCATCTATTTTTGTTGGAATCATAAGAAATATAAAGCGGATACTCTTTCTTAATGAATCTCTATGAAACTTTACTTGAACTATAACTTTGGTCTTTAATAATTTTAATGAGTGCCGAGTCCCCTGCCGATAAAGTTTGCTGATACGGGCTTCTTCCCTATTTCCCTAGCCCAAACGGACAATTGGCCGATGTGATGAATTTCATGAGCAATAACATGTCGCATCACTTCACCCCAAGTGTCTATTGAATGACTGCCATCTGATTGTAGATCGTAAAATTTATTACTTTCCATGTTCTTATCCCAGTTGTTTACAAACTCTTCTACTTCCTTATGAAATCTAGCGTCTAATTCTCGAACCTTGCTTATACTCTTATAATCATCAAAATTCTCTTGAAAATCCTCTTTACCTTGTATTAGTCGTATCCAGCTCCACTCCACATCAACTATATGAAAGAGTGTTTGTAATATACTACCTACCCCTCCAGTACGATTCTTTAGAAGTTCTTCTTCTGTTAGATCCTCACACCAGCTGTACCATTCTTCTCTTACTAACCAGTTATAATGGAATAATAATTGCATTGAAATCTCTCCCTCTTTTAACATATAAATAATTGGTTACAATTTCCCGACACATTCTTTTTCAGTAGTTCCAATAAATATTACTCAGATAAAACGTCAAAGATTCCCAGCTTCCTCTTCATCGATTTTTTCATCAGATACTGGCTTTCTAATTTTTTTTCCTACTAATTGTCCAGTCTTTTTAGTATTTTTCTTTTGGATTTCAAAGTATTTATCTACAGCTTGACGCGCGATGATATTGTTAATGGACTTGTCTATAGATGAGTTTGTTGTCACCCATGGTACAACTACTGCATAGGAAATTTCCGGGTTATCATATGGCGCAAAACCAATATGAGTTAGTGTTAAAGTATCTGTCTTTTTTCCATCTCCATAATAAACCACTTGTGCTGTACCTGTTTTACCTGCTGCATCGAAATCCGCATCACGGAAGCTACTAGCTGCTGAACCTTGGCTTCCAAAGTAAACGCGATGCATACCATTCTTTACATGATTAATTTCTTCTTGCGTATTATCTATTGTATTTAATACAGTTGGTTGAATATCATTTACTATAGGTCCTAATATTTTTCCATCTTCAGATGCTTCACGTATTTCCTTTACGACATGGGGTTTAATACGCTTTCCATCATTAGCTATTGTCGACACAAATTGCGCTAACTGTAGAGGCGTAAAAGTATCATACTGACCTATTACTAAATCAAGTAGTTTACCAGATAGCGTTTCAGTTCCTTTCACCCCTTCAAATTCACCAGGTAAATCAATTCCGGTTTGAACTCCTAAACCAAATTGCGCAAACGAATTACGAATCTTTGTAAAATCCTTTTGTTGTACTGCTAACCCTGCTCCAGGTACATAATTTACACCAGCAATTTTCATCGCCACTCTAAACATATAAACGTTAGACGAGCGTTCAAGTGCTGTTAAATCATCGAGCATAATTGAACCTGAAGGATTAAAGATAGATTGCTTGATTGTATCTCCTATCTTAATAGGCGTATCGATTAACTTGTCACCTATATTAATTGCATCTAATGAATAACCGGTCAAAATTGTAGCCGGTTTAACAACTGATCCTACTTCATATGCAGAGGTAAATGTCCCAATGGCATAATCATTTACTACTGTTTTACCTTCTTCATCTGTCTCTATTTTTTTACCAACCATTGATAATACTTCACCTGTATTTGGATTCATCATAACTAGAAAGGCACGATCGAGCAATGACGATCCGCTTTGTGCTTTGGCAGCTAGTAATTGTTTTTCAACAATCTTATCCAAACTAGCATGTAATTCACTATCAATTGTTAATATTAATTCATCACCTGGAGAGCCCTCTGATGTTGTCTTGGTCTCTACAACTTGCCCCTTTCCGTTTGTATCATTTTTTACAACGGCTTTCTTGCCCTGTAATTGCTCTTCATATTGAGCTTCAATATAACTTTTCCCAACACGGTCATTACGTGAATAATCACGTGCTATATAATATTTCAGCTTATCCTTTGGAATACCCTCTGCTGGTGTAGTTGTGGATCCTAAAATACTTAACGTTGAGTTTTTCACACGTGACCAATCCGTTGTTGTGTTAACGCCTGGTAAGTCTGTCAAACGTTCAGATACAACAGCAAATTCTTTATCTGATACATTATCACTTTTAATAATTTGTGGAGACAAGTAGTAGCCCGAAGCCATCAATCTGAAAATCGCCAATACTTGTAAATCTGATTTAGAAAATGATTCTAACTCTTTATTCTTTATGCGCTTACGTATTAAAATGTCTATTTTAGCTTGTTGTTCTGCAGTCGAAAGTTCAGTATCAGTATGTATTTCAAGCTTTTCCTTTTTACTTACTTTGGCATTCGCCTCTTCATTATGAAGTATAATCCAATAATCCTTCTTATCCCGCTCAGTTATTGATTTTGTATCCATTTTTATAAGTTTAGTCAGTTTTTTTGCAGTTTTTAACATTTCTTTAGTTGTCGTCGTTTGCATTTTCGTATAAGTAATCGCATTCTTTGGTTCGTTATCTACTAAAACCCGACCAAGCCTATCGTAAATACGCCCTCTAGGAACACTAGTATTAACTGTTACTTCTTCATTTTTTGCCAATTCTGTAACATAATCTTCTCCTTTTACAATTTGCATATAACCCAAACGTAAAATAAGTGAAGAAAATAAAACAAAGATTGCGAAGAAAAGTATATTCATACGAAATGAAAGATTGGCACGTTGTTTTGGTTTTACATTTTTCACTCGTTTCTTATTAGTTGGTTTTTTCGACGGTTGCATAGAGTCCCTCTTTCTGTTTTATCTATAAGTAGGAGTATATTCGTTTGAGTGACTGGAAGAGTTTTCCCCATATTTCTAATCCCCTTTTTTAGTAACTATTTTTTAGAAATGATAATTATTATAAAGTAATGGAGTTGTATACTTCTCCGATTAGACCCTAATAAATATTCGGTACTTTTCTATGTTTAGTAGCTTGTTCAAAGGCATAAGCCAGTTTGATCAATTTACCTTCGTTAAATGATGTGCTCGCAAAAGTAATACCGAATGGTCTTCCTGATTCCATATAACCAGCTGGTACTGCAATCGTTGGATAACCCGCTTTTGCTGACACAGTTGAGCCTAAATATGATGGAAATAGAACGGCATCTAAATTGTATTTCTTTAATGCAAAGCCAATTCCTTGTTGCTCAGAAAAATAGATATCCTCTAAGCGCGCCGATAAATATTCTGGATTACTTAAAGTATTTGGTAGATGTTCACGTTGTTCTAATCTGTCTTGCCCATTCTTTAACGCTCGATCTGCATGATCTTTGTTGAACTGAATTAGTTCACTAAAAGAATGTACAGGTTGTTGTGGTGGAAGTTTCGATAAATAGTTGTCGAGGCTGTGCTTTAGTTCATATAAAAGAACAGCACCATTACGTTCTCTATGAAACGCGGGAATTTCAATATCTTTCACTACTGTTGCACCTTGATCATGTAATGTTTGAACTGCATTTTCAAATAACTCTCCATCATATTCATCTGAGTTATAAAATCCGTCAGAACCATGTGTAAAGACTCCAATCCTAGCTCCTTTTAGACCATCAATATGTAAATAACTCGTATAATCCTCAATTTTTATTTCTTTTAATTTATGTGTAGCTGGATCTTGCTCATCAACACTAACCATTGCTCCTAGCAAAATCGCTGCATCTCTTACAGTTCTTGCAAAGGGACCAGCTGTATCCTGCGAATATGTAAATGGAATAATTCCTTTTCGACTGATTAGTCCAACGGTTGGTTTAATACCTACGACAGAATTCAGGGTAGCTGGACTAAGAATTGATCCATCAGTTTCAGTTCCTATCGCTAAAACCGAAAAGTTTGCTGCTACTGCTACTGCCGATCCTGAGCTTGAACCACCTACAAATAGATTGGGGTCACCGTAAGGATTCAATACTTGCCCTCCTCTAGCACTATAGCCAGCCCACATTGTCGTCGACATTGCATTTGCTAGTTCTGTCATATTCGCCTTGCCTAAGATAACAGCTCCAGCTTGTCGCAATTTATCCACTAGAAAAGCATCTGTTGAACTACAGTAATTTTCGAGTGCTAGTGTCCCTGCACTCGTATGCATATAATCATTCGTTTCAATATTGTCTTTTAAGACAACTGGAATTCCGTGCAAAGGTCCTCTAGCCCCTTTGATCGTTCTTTCGTGATCTAATGCTTCTGCTATGAAGATTGCTTCAGGATTTATTTCAAGTATCGAATTAATTTTAGGCCCACCTTGATCATATTTTGCTATTCTATCAAGATAGTACATCGTTAACTCTTTTGAAGTTACTGTGCCCTTTGCCATTGCATCTTGTATATCGTCTATTGTCAATTCTTCTTGGTAAAAATCCTCAAACTTAATACTCATCTATACACCCCTCTAATTTCTTTTCCAAACTTAATTTAATTTTACTATATATGTTAATAGCGAACTATACATAAAACCCAAATCATTAACAGAAAAGGATGTTTTCTCAAAGATTGTTGCTATTGCAATAAAGGACAGTCAAAATAAATAAGGGATGACACATACTTACTTTGGAAGGTGAACGGATTGATAACCAAAGCTGAAATAATAGAACAACCATATTCGGGACAATTCAAAGAGAGGATTTATGACATTTCAAATCCGTGGAATTCTCAAGACTGGACTTGGATCAAATTTAAAGATGAGAATTATAATGAATGGTGCGGTCAATTTAGAGGGGCACAACAAGCAGTTGCATTATCTAGTAAGCATAATAAGGTTCTAGTTGCTACTTTTGATTATCTATATGAAATTGATTGTGTAAGTGGCGAAATAACTGATTATGAGTCAACAAACACATACCAAGATTTAACAGTAACACCCTTTGGAGATTTCATTATAGCCGACTATTACAATATTGAAAAAATAGGTGAAACGATTAACAATAGGCAACTTTTAGCCAGTCCGATAAAAATGAATACGATTAAATTTAATGGTTGGTCAGAAAATAAGCTATCAATTAGTTGTGAGGAATTGGGAATCGTGGACAGTAAAATAGAGTTAGAACTTGATGCAATGACACTTGAATTAAATATACTTTCTAGGATTTACAAAAAATAAAAACCAGAGTTTAATCTACAAGTACCTATTTTGTAGATTAACTCTGGTTTTCTGTTATGTTGAAACCTATTCTTTATAGAAGCTACAATCCTTACTAAATCAGCTAAAGAAAAAAATAAGCTTAACTTATTCATTCTTTGAAAGATTGAGGTTTACTTTTCTAAAAGAAATATTTATATAATTATTTTAATATCCCTACCATAAAATTTATTTTTTTTTCAGCATGTGCTCATAAACATTGTTGTAAAATACACTTCATAAACAGTCCGTATATTTTTGCAGTAAATTTAATCAAAAACGTTCCGTAGTAAGATCAATATTTACAGAGAATGCAGCTTTACTGCCATCAGCAGCAGCAAACATTAAAGAAGAGGGTCCTGACTTTTCGGTTTCACCAGCAATATACACATTTTTTTGAGATGTGCGACTTGAACCATCTGTCTCTACTACTCCATTTTCATGCACTCTACATCCTAATTGCTCTACAAATTGATTGGGTCGATAAAACGAAGGTACAACAAACCCACCGGATCTTGATATCGTTTCTCCTGATACAAACTCAATTTTTTGAAGGTAACCGTCATCGCCTATTAATTTTTTAATCGGCTCCGTTTTCACTTTAATATTGCGCTTTTGTAATATACTAGCCCCATCTTTAGATAGTTCTACTCCGTTAGTTAAGACTACTAAATCTTTCGACCAGTTATATACTAGTTTAGCCAAATGCATTATATGCGCTTCATTATCTGCCATGACAACTAATGGCTTATCTCGAAGCTCCCACCCATCACAGTATGGACAGCTAAAGATGCTTTTCCCATAATACTCGCGTACACTCTGGAAGGAAAATACTTCTTGAATCCCTGTTGCTAAAATCACTTTTTCTGCAACAAATTCCTGGCCATCTTCTGTTTTTGCTATAAATCGTTCATCACTAGAATCTTTGATAATTTCAGTAATTTTTTTTTGGAAATAAGATACCGATGGATAATTTTTTAATTCATTTAATCCTATTTCTTTAAACTCTTGTGGCTTAATGCCATCTCGAGTGATGAATCCATGTGACTCCTGTGTCACACTGTTTCTATTTGTACCGTTATCAAATATTGCTATGTTCCTTCTAGCTCTTCCTAATGTTAAACTGGCACTTAATCCTGCAGGACCTGCTCCAATAATAATACAATCAAAAATAGTCATTTTCTTCACCCTGTTCTTTTTGGTATTTTTAATTACAGATATTAATACTCTTTAATAGCTATGATTAGTGTAAAAAAACAGGGCTTAACGAGCCTCTGTCATTTGTTTAGCTATGTCTACAATTTTTTGATTTCTTAATTCATCTAGCATCTTTTCTTCTGCTGAAACAATAACTTTTTGAATCAAGCAATTTGGATCATGATGTAAACAATAGTCAAATAAGGATGTAGGACCTTCAATAGCTTGAATAATATCTAAAAAAGATATGTCTTCCCAATTAGGTTTTAATTTATATCCACCATTGGCACCAGAAACTGATTCAACCATCCCCGCCTTAGCAAGTTTAGTCAGTATTTTTGACAAATACGTAGTTGAAACATCTTGATGTGTTGCAAGTTGCTGAACACCTACATGCTTTTCAGGAGTAACATTGACTAAATATAACATGGTATGAAGAGCGTAATTCGTTGCTTTTGAATATTTCACCTTAATAATTCACTCCTAATCATAGATATCATTTGTCTACCATATCTATTTTCTGTTTTTTAGTCAAGTTAGATGTCTTTTTGCTACTAGCAATTATCCTGTCGCTTTAGAAAAACGTTACCATAACAATAAAAGAAATGATTGTATAACAAGGCTTATCGGAATATTTGTAGAATATTAATCTATAATGCGTTAAAACAAATAGCCACTGTTAAGAAATGGGCAGAAATGTGAGGGGAATATGAGTCTAAAAGAAACACCAGAAGAAAAAAGAGAACGCTTAAGACAAAGTGAATTGAAAAATAATCCCTCTGGTTCTATACACGATGCATTAAATAGAGGAAGTAGTGGGAATTTAACTGATTTAACAGGAGGTATGGGGTGGAAAGGTACAGGCATATTAATTTTAGTATTAATTATTGGTTTCATTTTATACAACCTTATATTCTAAGGACTATATTGGATTGTTCACCCTACGAAAAATAAGCATATTCGACTTAATATCGAATATGCTTATTTTTCTGATAAAAAGCAAAAATCAAGTAAAACAGAGTCTTTTGTAGCAAGTCTTCTTAGCTTGAAAATTGAAATGGCTCTACTCTCGTTTCACCAGTCTCCATATTTTTTACAGTTATTTGATTAAGCTCTATTTCATTCTCACCTACTATAATGACATTTCGAATGCCTTCACTATTCGCACGGTCTAACGCTTTGCCAATTTTCTTATTACTCATATCTAGTTCCACCTTGTATCCCTTCTTTCTCAATCGGGTTGCAACTAATAAGGATTCCATTAATGTGTTCATTGGGATGATGTAATAATCAAGTAATGAAGCCTCTAATGCATTTGAATCTTTTAATGAGATAGCTGTATAAATTACATCCAATCCAAAAGATATGCCGACAGTTGAAAAAGATTGATCCGAACCAAGTAACCCTGCAATAGCATTATCATATCTCCCACCACTACCAATGCTCGATTTAATTGTTTTGTCGACTAAAAATAGTTCATAAATTGTACCCGTATATATTTCCAAACCTCTTGCTAAAAACGGGTTGAAAATACATTGCTCCGAAATCTTCAAATATGCTAAGAATGATTCTAATGCTTTTAATTCATTTACTCCCTGCTCAATATTGTTATTCACTTTAGAAAATGGCACATAATAATTAATCGTCTTATTTTTCTCATCAGTTAAAAAACACTCGATGGAATCTACTACTGTTAATGGTAAACCTAATTCACTGAGCTCCTTCTTTACCGCTGGAACCCCCACTTTCTCTAATTTATCCAACACTAATATCACTGCACTCATTTGGTCAGTAGGAACTTCAAACATTTCTAACATTCCGGATAATAACTTTCGATTGTTATATTGTACGGCAATTTTCAAATCTAATTTGGTAAAGGCGGAAAGTGCCATCTCCATTAGTTCTGCTTCAGCAATTTGAGATTCTACTCCTACGATATCTACATCACATTGTGTAAACTCACGGAATCGTCCTGTCTTTATTGGCCCATCTCGAAAAACTTTACCAATTTCATATCGCTTAAATGGCATTCTAATTGCGGGATTCATCGCGACAACTTTTGCAAAAGGAATCGTTAAGTCGTAGCGAAGGGCTAAATCCCTCTCTCCTCGATCAGTTAATGTGTACATTTCCTCTAATATTTCTGCACCACCACCGTACTTTGAAGCCATCAGCTCCGTATAATTCAATATCGGTGTTTCAAGTGGTTTACAGCCATATTGTATAAATGTGTCCTCTAGCGTTCTTCTAATTTTCCTTCTAATCACTTCAGCTTCAGGTAAATAATCTTGTGTACCTTTAACATTTTGATAATCCATTTTTCTCATTTGAAATTCCCCCTAATTTTGTGAAAATAAAAAAACTGCACCTGATAAAAGTGATTCCCTTTATCGATGCAGTTCAATATAAATAGTCTTCCTATGCGCGATTTTATAAAATCGGATAGCAAGACTACATGTGATGATGGAATTGTGAAGTGTTACTTAAAATTTTTGTTTGCAACATATAATTCACCTCATATTTGATAATTAACTTAACACAATAGTTAGAATATTTCAATGATTTTTGTTGCGCAAATTAAAGTGAGGCTTCTATTGAATAGGAAAGTCCTTATCTGATTTTATATTTTATGATTCCTTTATATCGAAATCTTGCTTCAGCAGTGAGTACATATATAAGTCATCAAATTTACCACAAGTAAACTCATAATTTCTTAGCAATCCTTCTCTTATAAAGCCTTGCTTCTCAGCTAATTTTTGTGATGCGATATTTTCAGGTTCGATTAACGCTTCAATCCTTTGAAGTTTAAAGTTTTCAAACCCGTATCTAATTACAGCTTCAAATGCCTCGCTAGCAATACCTTGTCCCCAGTATTCTTTGCTTAATTCAGTACCGATTTCTGTACGAAAATGCTTAGGGATCCTGTTAAGAAAACCACAGCTGCCAATTACTTCATTATTTTCTTTCAAAGTAATCCCCCATCTAATTCCTGTTCCCTGTTCAAATATTGTTTGATACCAGGTGATCTCATCCATTGCATCCACAACTGTGTTAAAAGGTTCTAATCCAATATGCTTTACTACTTCATTATCAGACATATATTTTAAAACACTACTTGCATCAACTTCTGTAACTTTTCTTAATATTAATCTATCAGTTTCTAGTATTGGAAAAGTGCTGTTTTCTATTTGCATAATAAATACCTCCAATTCAAGTACATTCTACTATCTATTGTTAATAAGATTGATGACAAATCTGTTTACTTTAACAGATTTAATTACTCTAATTTATAATTTCTTCGATTTTCTTATCGTCTAAAGACATTCTAACTTTTTGAGTAATTACCCCCTCACTATTTATTATATATGTTGTTGGAAAAGAACGAACATCATATAATTTCATAACTTTCCCATCATTATCATCTACTAAAACTGGAAATGTTATTTCATTTTTCTCAACAAATTCCGCTATTTTTTCTTTACCGCCTTTTTCTACTCTAGTCATATTTACTGCAAGAACTACCGTACCAGTTTTTTCTCCATACTCTTCATAGTACTTTTGCATATACGGAATTTCTTCTTTACAAGGTGGACACCATGAAGCCCAAAAATTGAGTAGTACTTTTTGTCCTCTATAATCTGATAATTTTACTTGTTCACCGGCTAAATTTTTCAATTGAAAATCAGGTGCAACATCGTTTATTTTAAGTCCTGATTCAGCAGATTCATCTTTATCTATAAAATTCGTTTTAATCATAAAAATAATCATGAAGATAACTATAAAAGCTGAAGTAATCTTTGCCAAAGCTCTAAAATTCATTTTTTTCTCCCCCAAAACACCATTTCCCAAACTAGATTCTAGTAAAAAATATAAAACTTAACACTTTACTTATTTTACATTAAATTATTTTATTTTCCATTTATATCTTAATTAATACTATTATTATGTAAAACAGAAACTAGTGAAATTCATTTGAATATAAAAAAAGACTTGTTCTATTTGTTTATTTTCTATTCTCAAGGGTACATAAAAGATGAATATTATTTTATAAGGAGTGTTTACATGAATAGACATTATGAAGAATGTATTAAAATTTGTATGGAATGTTTGGAGGCGTGTAACACATGCTTTGATTCCTGTTTAAAAGAAGATGATGTCAAAATGATGACCGAATGTATTCGATATGATCGTGCATGTGCTGATGCTTGTATATTTGCGATTCAAGCAATGGCTTCAAACTCTCCATTTATTGAAGAGATTTGTAATCTTTGCGCTGACATTTGCGAACGCTGTGCTGAAGAATGTGCGAAACACAATCATGAACATTGTCAACAATGTGCAAGGGCTTGCCAGAAATGTGCAGAAGCTTGCCGTAACATGAGTGCTTAATAATAATTAATTTAGAAAAAGCTACTTCAAAATGATTTTTGGAGTAGCCTTAGTTTGAATTAGCATGAAAAAAGGTATAATGAATGTCTTCAAATGAACTATCAAGATTACAAAATATTAATTGTTTCTATTTTCTTTTACAAATTGTATTGCCAGTTGTGTGGAATGGATTAATGATGGATTTTCTTTACGATTTCGAATACATAACACTTCTTGAAAATGTGATAGTGCTAATTCCCACTCATCCAATTCCATTAGACACTTCCCTTTATGCTGTAGAGCAAAATCCAATAAATCACAATCATCTGTAGGTGTTAATGTTTGAATAGCTATGTCAAACAACCTTAATGCTTCTTCATATTGTCCAGCGTATTTAAATGCTTCGCCTAAACGAATCAAATTAGCTATCTTCAACTTTTTTAAACCATTTTCTTCTGCAAGTTTAAAACTTTTTTCTAATATAATAACGGCTAGCTTGCTATCTCCTGCAATACGATATAGATTACCAAGATTTCCAAATAAAAAAATCTGCTCCATTTTTGAATATTGCTCTATAGATTTGATAGCCTCTTCAAATTGATGTGACAGTTCATTTAATGCTTCAAAATTGCTACATTTTTCACGTAAGTAATGGTTTTCATCAAAGTAAATGAAATCATTAAGCTTTACTAAAGTTGATTTTAAGATAGAAATATCCATTAGATAATACCTCCTTAAATCTAATCTTCATTCATCGTAATGATTCTATCCACAAACTCCAACTTCGCATTCGCATAATCATTTTCATTGTTTGAATGTTCTTTAGACAGCTTTATTTTTAACTGTTCATATTCATTAGCCAGTTCAGTTTGCGCTGTTAGGCGATCACGGAATAGTATATGCTTATGCCACCAATCCCCTTCATACTCTAAAACATGAACAACATGCGTTTTGATAAGAGGCTCCAAACTTTCAAACTTTGCAATAACTTCCTTGCCTTCAATGTTTACTTTCGCTAAATGATAATAACCGTTCTTTTTGAGCTCCTGAAAATCAAACATTTTAAAATCTTCTATTTTTCTTAAACCAACAAGTATATCTACTAGTGGCTTAGCTTTAATTCCTGGAATGGCTGTGCTGCCAATATGCTGAATATCTATTATTAAATCCCCTAAAATTCTTTGCAAAATATCCTTCTCATTTATGAAAGATTGCACCCAGTTATCATCAGGTTCCACTAAATATACTTCACCTTTTTGTAATCCAGACATTTCCATCCCCCCTCATTCTTTAAGGCTACCGTATATTACTTCCCAAAAACAGGCTAAAATTATATGTAAATTTTTGTTATAATAGACGTAGCAAATGAGCATTGTTACTGCTTAATATTCATTCGAAACATTCGTTTCAATTCCTATACTTTCTATATTTACTATATTATTTAATAAATTCTTGCTCCCACAGATTAACCTCCCTCATTAAACTGTCCGCTTCTACACCTAAATCCATTTGGATACTTACAATTCGAGTGAGATTTTCGATTACGTTCAAATCGATTTCTGAACTTGCCGCTAACTTAATTAATTTGGGCACTTCCCAAGCACTTCGTAAAGCGACAGAAGCGCAAAATCCGTATCTCGGTAATGTTATGTCCCCATTCCATCCAGCATCCTTAAGTCCTTCAATATAGTTTTTGAATAATAATTTTTGGTAGTTGTCACCTTGATCACTTTGAATATTTCCTTGACTCATCGCAACACCATATAATTTACCTAAATCTTCTCCTAACCCCGAGATGCTTAAAAACTGCCAATCAATTAATGTCAACACCTTTTCAGCACCTTGATATGTATTAATAAACATATTTTGCCGGCTTAAATCTTGATGAGCAAGAACACGTGGTAGTTTACTTAATGTTTGGAGATGATTATTCATATTATTATTTAAACAGATATAGGAATTCCAAATATTTTCGAGATTAAGCCCAATCTGAATTTGAGGATAATAAATGGTTGGGTCACTAGCATATCTTTTACATCCATTAATCCATGACTCAAGCCAATTACGACAAATCCAGTTGTGTTCTGGAAGTGTATGGCCTGTTACATAAGCTCCATTGAAAATTCCCAATTGACGAGCCACAAATGCATAATCATTTTCAGACCAAATCTTAATACTATCTTCTATTATTTCTTCCATCCATATCCACACTGAACCATCTGTTTTTTCCTCAACGTTAAAACATTGTGAAGTATTAATCACATTAGGAAGATTAACCAATATATCTGACTGGTTGACCAATGCTTCACGCCTCCAATAGTTGTGATACCATGGATCATTCATTTCTACTTGTCCAGGCTTTATGATTTTTACCACAACAGCCCATGGTACTTCCTTTCCCATGATAGCTGCAATCCCATGAATACGGTAAACACCTTCTGTCGTAAAATTAAGGGATTTACAAACGATCGGATCAAATTCCCAGCTTTTCACACAATTAACTCGTTCGTTTAATATCATTGAAACACATTGATGTAATATCCCCATGTCTATACGTTTACTTAATAATAATTGGTTCATATTAGTCACCTCGTTAGTTAAAGCAATATTAACTATGCTCATATTATTGATACTATCATTTATTTCCAGATAAAAGTGACAAAAATTAGGGGGATTTAATTAGTATTCAATCTACCTGTTAAGTTTTATATGAAGAAATTTTAATTAAGAATAAAACATTCTATTACTGTGCACCTTACACTCTAGGAGGTGAAGATCCATGTCTAAGAACAACAACAAAACAAAAAATGAAAGAAATCATAACAAGACTATCGACAACAGTAATAGTAGCTATAACAGTAATAACAATGATCCGAACAACAACGAAGAATTTGCTGCTGAATTTGATGCTAAATCAAATAACAAAAGTAAAAAATCAAATAAAAGTAAAAAATAACTATACCTGAAAGATTGAACTGTTCCTCGAATAGGGTCACTTTTTAAGTGTCTACTATTCGGGGTTCAGTTCAAAATTAATTAGTATTACTTCTTTAATTTAAATTATCAGTTAAATTTTCATTAATTTATTTTTGAGGAACACTTCCTGTAATCTGAAATTATTAAATCAATTTCTTATTTAGTAATTCAAACGTTTTCTAAATAACATCTTTACCGTAAATGGGTTGTTTGAGATGTAGTTTATTTTTATTTTTCAATTACTTTAGGATAACCGCCATCTATTATTATATCCCCTCCTTCTTCATCTTCATCTTCCATTCTTAAACTAGTTTCAAAGGAAATACCTCTTCTATTAGAACTTATTATGGTGAATTGATTCTATAAGAAAAGGCATTCTTTTTTTAGGCTGTTTTCTCAAAGGTTGTTGCTGTTTAAACTAAAAGGTAGATTAAATTTTGTCTTTTTGTTTTGATATTTCGTGAATCGAAAATTCTACTATAGCTCCCCGTTAGCACAAGAAGCGATTGCTCTAATTGGGCAATCGCTCGCCGTTAGTTAAAGTATGATTCTTCACAAATTCTTGGTTATCCGTAATATGTAGTGGATTGCTTTTTTATTAGTTTAATTTTGCCCAATGTATCCGTCGCTTTGATGAATAAAATATTGAGGAAAGGAGGTTTTTTTTATGAAAAGATGCAGAAGCGGTGGTTCATCTTGGAAAAATAGATGTAATAGATTTGGACCTTTTGTTGCTATCCCCATTGCGTGTGTTATACAAAACGGCGGTGGCGGGAATAATGGCGGCGGGAATAACGGCGGCGGAAGCGGTGGGAATAATTAGGTTCAAATTATGTTTAATGGATTTATAACCACATCAACCATCGAGAGTATGTAAATATGCCCCCTTTCTGTAGAAGGGGGTTACTTTTTTGAAGTCATCACTCCTTACTGAATATTATCTTTTAGATATTCATTCAATATCGAGTTGAAATTTAATATTCCACTTTGATATACCTGTTTATAATAACCTTCCCCTTCTTCAACTAACCGTTAGTTAATTAACAATAAACCACTTAAAAAGCATCTAAACAATCTATACGAAAATAGCCCTTTTCTAATTACACAAGATATGTCTCCCTTAATTGTTTGTTACTTCACAAATCAAAAAAGGTTTAAATTACATAAAACTTTTTGCTATAGACCCACGTCTTAGCACCGTATACAAATTTGATGCGTATCAAGGGAGTAATATTATGTTCAAAAAAAGGAAATTAGAGAAAGCTTATATTTCGTTTGTAACTGAAAATCATACAAACCTATATCGCTTTTCTTATAGTTATATGAAAAATCAACAAGATGCTTTAGATGTTGTCCAGGAATCTATTCGAAAAGGACTAAGTTCACTTCATACGCTAGAAGATGAGTCAGTTATGAAAAGTTGGATGTATCGAATAGTAATCAATACTTCAATTGATAGCATTAGAAAGCAAAAAAAAGTAATTATGATGGAAGCAGAAGACATTGAATTCCATTTGCCTAATACTACGGATAAATATACCAATATAGATTTGAAAAAAGCCATTGAATCGCTACCACATTCTTATCGCGCCATTATTATGCTTCGCTTTTTTGAAGATATGAAGATTGAAGAAATAGCCAATGTATTAGAAGAAAATGTTAATACTATTAAAACAAGATTATATAAAGCATTGAAGCTATTGAAAATAGAATTAGAAGAGTGAATCCAGGAGGTTCAAAAGAATGAAGAGAATGAAACAACTAATAAAAGAATATCAAGAGATTGAAATACCGGAACACATACAAACAGTCGTTAAAGATGCATTACATCAAAAGAAGAAAAGCAAACTAAAAAAAATGTATATAGGAGTTGCTGTAGCAGCATCTTTGTTTATTACAAGTGTCAATACAAGTTCAACTATTGCGTATGCTTTTACTGATATTCCGATTTTAGACAAAGTTGTGGACATAATTACGTTTAGAGAGTTTAAAGTTGATGAAGATACTTACAAAGCAGACTATAAAGTTCCAGAAGTAACTAACTTAGACAACAAAGAATTAGAAAACAGTCTAAACGAAAAATATTTAAAAGAGAGTGAACAATTATATCGATCATTTTTAGCTGATATGAAAGAACTGAAGAAAAATGGAGGCGGACATTTAGGTGAAAATAGTGGTTATGAAATTAAAACAGACACTAAACAACTTCTTTCAATCGCTAGGTATTATGTGAATACTGTTGGTTCTTCTTCAACGACAATGAAATTTGATACGATTGACAAAGAGAAGGAAATCTTCATAACGCTACCAAGCTTATTTAAGAACGAAAATTATATAGAAGTTATTAGTAAAAATATACAAGAGCAAATGAGAACACAAATGAAAGAGGATCCTGAATTGACTTATTGGGTAAGTGGAACTGGTGAAAAGTTAGTATTTGATCCCTTTGAAAAGATAGTTAAAGATCAAAATTTCTATATAAATAACAAAGGCAAATTAGTAATTTCATTTGATAAATATGAAGTTTCTCCTGGTTATATGGGTTTAGTTGAGTTTATAATTCCAACTGAAGTCATCCAAAATGAATTAGTGAGTAATGAATATATAAAATAGCAATTCTATATTATTTGATTGCTCTCGATAACATAAAATTTTACAACAAACTAATAATGTTGTATACACACATAGCACCATTCAGAACTGGAACGGTGTTATGTGTGTTTTTCTTTACAATTAAAAGAACAGATTACATTTATCTAGATTAAAACGCAGGAGGTGTAACTGAAAATAATACAACTGCATTTTCAACAAAATTATTTTCCCACTTATGTTTCAAATTCGCTGGTATCTTTACACTATCACCAACTTCTAATACATATTCATCTTCATCCAAATATAACTTAATCTTCCCTTCCAAAATATATGCCACTTCCTCTCCTCTATGTTCTAAAGGATTTTCTGATGAGGAAGTATTCGAAGGTACTTTCATAATCGCTGTTGCCAAATTACCTGTAAAATCAGGTGACAATAACTCATAGGTTAAATTATCAATAATTATTTGCTTACGTTTGTTGGACCTAACGATTAAATCCTCCGTAACTATTTCTTCAAGTAAAAAACTAAAAGTTGGAACATTTAGAGTTTTAGCTAAAACTTTTAGGGTTTGAATTGAAGGATTCGCTAAACCTCGTTCAATCTGGCTTAACATTGAAGGTGTAATTTCAGCTAATTTTGCTAATTCTCTACTACTTAATCCTTTAGCTTTTCTAAATTTCTCTACTTTCTTACCAATATCTATATTCTCCATAATCAATACTCCTTAAATTATATTAAATTTAATTTAAATTAAGTAAATTTAAATTAACATGACAGTAAGTGTGTGTTAAACTGTATTTAAATTTATTTAATTATAATTTATATAATGACTTGCTACAAGAAAATTAGGAGGATCCGACAAATGAAAGAATTTGAAAGCAAAGAAAAACAAACATTGAAAGAACAATATCCTTTACTAAATAAGCTCATTTCTTTGGAAGAAGTATTTTGGATGAATCCAAATATCGAAAAATTTCAAACGGGAATAAAAAAATCCCCTCTTTCTAAAGAAGATGTAAGAGATGCAGAAGAAAGATTAAAACGTTTCGCTCCATACATTGCTAAGGTTTTCCCTGAAACTAAAGAATCGAATGGTATTATAGAATCTCCTTTAGTCAAAATTCCTGACATGAAACGCTCTTTAGAACAAGGATATCAACAACCTATATTAGGTGAATTATTACTAAAATGTGATAATCAGCTTCCCATCTCAGGATCTATTAAAGCACGAGGTGGTATTTATGAAATACTCAAACATGCAGAAGGCTTAGCATTTCAGCATAAAATGTTAACACTTCAAGATGATTATTCGATTTTAGATAGTGACAAATTCCGAAATTTCTTTTCACAATATTCAATCGCTGTAGGCTCGACTGGAAATTTAGGACTAAGTATTGGCATCATCAGTGCAAAATTAGGGTTTAATGTTACTGTTCATATGTCAGCTGATGCAAAACAGTGGAAAAAAGACTTGCTTAGAAGTAAAAATGTCACAGTTATTGAATATGAAGCTGATTATAGTAAGGCAGTAGAGGAAGGTCGAATCCAAGCAGATAGTGACCCAACATGTTATTTTGTGGATGATGAAAATTCTCACGATCTATTTTTAGGATATGCAGTGGCTGCAAGTCGATTGCAAAAACAAATAGAAGAGCTAGAGATAACAATTGACGAAAATCATCCTTTATTTGTTTACCTTCCATGTGGAGTAGGTGGCGGTCCTGGAGGCGTAGCTTTTGGTTTAAAATTATTGTATCAAGATCATGTTCACTGTTTCTTTGCAGAACCTACCCACTCACCATGTATGTTAGTTGGTTTAATGACTGGACTTCATGATCAAGTTTCTGTACAAGATTTTGGAATAGACAATGTTACAGATGCAGATGGACTTGCTGTAGGAAAGCCATCTGGGTTTGTCGGTAAAACTATTGAGCCTTTTTTAAGTGGTAATTATACGGTTAGCGATGAACAGTTGTATTTGATGCTAAAAGAACTAGTCGATACTGAAGGGATTCATTTAGAACCTTCAGCATTAGCAGGCATGATAGGACCAAGTAAATTATGTAAAGAAGGCACCGATTATTTACTGAAGCATAATTTAAAAGAAAAGATGAGTAATGGTACACATATTATTTGGGGAACTGGTGGAAGTATGGTTCCTGAAGAAATGATGACTCAGTACTATCAAACAGGGTTAAAATTATCGTTAGCGAAAAAGAAGTAATTTAATCCTTGTGTTATTTTTAGATTTTCTTTTCTTATTAAGAAAAGCACTCTTTAGTTTATGGTCTAACTCCCCTGCTGGATCTTCTGAAAATCAGCACTACCTTAAACCGGTTAGATAGTCTGCTAGTGGCTTTGCTTAATTTCTGCAATTTCTGGGCTAGCAATATGCATGAACAGAAAAAGAAATAAAAACAATTCATATTGCTCCTCCAAAAATTCCATGGTAAAATTATAAGATGTCTAAAAATAGTGAGTGATAATTATGATACAAACTACAAATTCACAAAACTATATATTTCATAAAACAAAAACCCTCGACTAAAACCAGTCGAGGGTTTTTGTTGCTCTTGGGAAAGAATTTTATAGGAGGTGCAAACTTATGAATCAAGGCACAAATTCAAATGGTTCATTACTTGCCGGGTGGATTAGTTTAATAAGTAACATCATTTTAACAATCCTTAAAATTGTTGTAGGTACTCTCTTCAATAGCCCGGTTCTTCTTGCAGATGGTTATCATAACGCTGGTGATGTTATTGCAAGTGGTGCTGCTTTAACTTCAATGCGTATTTCAAAACGTCCAGCAGATGAAGACCATCCTTATGGCCACGGTAAAGCTGAAGTGATCAGCTCTGCCATTGTCGGTATCATTTTATTACTAGCAGCAATTTATATTGCCTTTGAATCTTTTTCAGCATTTTTTCATGAACCTGAAAAAGCAAGTGTAATAGCTTTTATTACTGCAATTATTTCACTCGTATGGAAGCAAGTTTTATACGTTTATACGATTAGAATTGGCAAAAGAATGAATAGTAAAGGTTTAATTGCAACAGCCTATGATCATCTGGCAGACGTGTATGCTTCATTAGCAGCCGTATTGGGAATTGGTCTTGCACTTGTTGGAGAGATTTATCATATTCAACTACTTACTTACGGAGATCCAATTGCGGGTATCATTGTAACCATCTTAGTTTTCAAACTTGCATATGGAATGATAATAGAAGCAATAGACACACTCATGGAAAAAAGTGTTAGTAAAGAAAGATTGGAAAACTTTACGACTTTAATACTTACTATTCCAGAAGTAAAACGCATTGACCGACTACGCGCAAGAGAACACGGTCATTATGTATTGATAGACCTTCGAGTGGGTGTAGCTGGTGAATTAACAATTCAAGAAGGTCATGATATTATTCGTAAAATCAAGAAAACGATAATGGAAAATCAACCTGATGTCGATGAAGTTCTTATTCACCTAAATCCCTGGTACGAAATTGATAAAGCTTAAAGATTTCTACTTTCTTATTTGAATAATCAATTCACATTTATTTTGCCCTACGAAATATTTTTCGAAAAGCGATGTTAAATGATAGACTTTTCTGTTAATTGAGTATATAGTTAAGGAGAAATCTTCCTTTTATAGCCCTTATTTTTAGTTTCGCTCACTCCTATTGAGTGGGCGTTTTTTTTATGGGGTTTATTAATTAATACTTGAAACTTACATATAAGAAATATTGATCGATTATTATAATATAAATAACATTTACTTACATCTACTTTAGATTGATAATTATCTTAACGTTAATAAGATTTGGAGGTCATTTTATGACGATTGATTTTCATAGTCAGGATAACCGTTCTACTTATGCCAAACGACAAGCAGATGATACTTGGGTGAATATGATCCAGTCAATTTGTGAGGTTGAAGGTAAAAACGTTTTAGATATTGGATGTGGTGGAGGTATTTACACAAAAGCATTTGCAGAAATGGGTGCTTCTAATGTTACAGGATTAGATTTTTCTGAGCAAATTTTGTCTTCCGCCAAAGAGAACTGTAAAAGTTATGCAAACATCAATTTCCAGTTAGGTAATGCCTTAAATACTCAACTAAAAAAAGAACAATATGACATTATTTTAGAAAGAGCAATCATCCATCATATTAATGATTTGGAGAGTTGTTTTAAAGAAGCTTTTCAATTGTTAAAACCAGGTGGTATTTTCATCGTTCAGGATAGAACACCTGAAGATTGCATCCTTGAAGGAAGTTCTACCCATATTAGAGGTTATTTTTTCTCTAAATATCCATACTTAGTGAGCAAAGAAACTGAAAGAAGACATTCAAGTGAAAAAGTCATTCAAACATTACTAGCAGAAGGATTCAAAGATACGCAAAATTTTTCGTTTTGGGAAACGAGAAAAACATATAAAGTATTTGCTGATTTAGAAACAGACTTATTAAATAGAACAGGTCGATCCATTCTACATGACTTAAGTAACAAGCAACTTGAAGAACTCGTATTGTATATTAAAGAACAGTTGGCTTCAAATGATAATAAGATCATTATCGAAAAAGATAGATGGACTATTTGGAAAGCTATAAAAGATTAATAAGTGACAGCCACTTAGGTTATTAAAAACTTTTTTGGGTATAATATTTTTGAATTCAAAGTACTCACTTAAAAAGTCATACTCACACAAGGAGTTGGTATTGAAATGAAAGTTGTCAAAACACTCGTTACTGGACTATTAGCAAGTGGTATTGTTCTAACAGGCGTTTCAGCACCTAATGGCGAAAACGATATAGTACACGCGGAGACATCAATTATTCCGCTATCACCTAAGCCACCTATAACGACCTATGATTATTACACTGCAGAAGGTCAAGCCAAAGTGTACAAAATCGTCACAGTGAAAACGAAAATAGATGGAAAAGTTAATACTATAACGAAACTTGTTCCGTTTAAAGTTGATGAATTTGGCTCAGCTTTTAAAGTTTCCCAAACACCTGGCTTACCATCAACAGTGCAAGCTTATATTGGGAAGAGAATAGATTACAAAAAAATAGTTGCCTACAAAGATTTAAACGATGCTGAAATAGGAACAACTTATTATCTTAAAACAAAGCAAGATGGGGTTTACGAAACCACAAAGGATAAATGGAATAGTTGGTTTTCGTCAGTAAAATAGATATGTGAAAGGGCTATCAGTTATTGAATAGCCCTTTATTCTTTGTTATCAATTATTTGAAAATATTCTTTTTATAGATCATAGCAATACCATTTAACATGAATTCTGGAATCTTCTTTGGAAAATAGCGTTTTTCATAATAACTGTAAAACGCCTTTTTTAAGTCGAGCCATTGACTGCAGTCTTTCGTTTGTCTAAATCTAGCCACATCTATAATCTTCACTTGTTGATTTGATGTAATTAAAATGTTTCTTAAATGAACGTCAGATGGATTTAAACCTTCTTGTTTTGCTAAGTGCAAAGCGATATCAATATCTTGGACGACCTCTTGAGAAATTGGAATACCATTTGTTAGACAGTCAAAAAGCGTAGTTCCATCTATATAATCAATAACGATATAATTTGACCCTGCATCATAAAGAGTTGGATAATAAGTGATTTCCTGAATTACTTTATAGATTTCTGCTTCTTCCTCAGCAATATACATATAATCTGGAAAAAATACTTTCAAAGCTTTATCCGTTTGTTTAATTCTAAAAACATAGGCACTTCTCCCCTGACCAATTAATGTTAATGATTGGTCATAGTCCAGTAGCGTATGTTGATTGTCAGATCCAATCTTCACACTTGCGGCAAGCTCGTGGAATGTAAGAATAATAGCAACTCCAATCTGTAGTATTCATTTTTAAAAAAAGAAAAGGCGTTATAACCGATTTGTCGGTTATAACGCCTTTTCATAAAAAAGACCTTACCAAAAAATCGGTAAGGTCTCGCAAACAACTATCAAAAGTTGCCAATAAAACCGAGGATATTCATCCTGTATTGACGATTTTATTGTATAGCTACTCCCCTTAAACGGAGGATTATTATATTTAATTTTCTTATTATTTTCATTATAGATGTTCATTAGTCAAACGTCAATTATTGCACTTTATATGACTTTGCATTGAAAATATCCCTAAAATTTATTTTAAAAAAACATACAAAACATCCATTTTGCCTATACAAAAAATTTTGATCTGGGCAGTAGGCAACATATTCATACCCTTTCATATTCTATAATCAGAACTATTAGAGGGGGAAAAGTATGGGAATAGAATTTACAGCTCTCCATTGGATTTATGTTGTTTTCATTGTATTGATTATTGGGTTTATGGTGAAGCGTCGCGATACTACCCTCATTTGTATTATTGGCATTTTCATGCTAGCAATTTTTGCAACTGGGAGTTTAACTGCCTCCATAAGTGGTGTTTTTAATAGTTTTATCTATGCAATTACCGAATTAATGTCGACCATATTAATCATTTCTATTATTGTCGCTATGAGCTCTGTGTTATCAAAGTCCGGCATTAATGATGTCATGATTGCACCTTTTACCAAGTTCTTCAAAAACCCGACTCTTGCCTTCTGGATTATTGGTATTTTAATGATGATCATTTCATGGTTCTTCTGGCCATCTCCAGCGGTTGCATTACTTGGTGCAGTTCTACTTCCAGCCGCATTACGAGCTGGGTTGCCCGCTCTCGGTGTACCGAACGCAAACAAAGGAATCTTTTTAAACAGGTATTCATTACCACGACACTTTTCAGAAGTATTTGGTGTAGGTAAACGTACAAGAAACCTAATTCTGTTTGCATATAGTATAAATACATGAGAGTAAGGGGGTGCAATGTGGAAAATTTTAAAAAGTTCAAGTTTAAATCAAATCCAAGTTGTCGTTGTCATTGTTGTGGCTTTTGTTGTCCTTGTCGTTGTAACCCACCATTTATACCTGTACCACCAAATTGTAACTTTCTCGTATATGTTACAGACGCTGGTCAGCTAGCTACTCCTGATAATAGAGTATCAGTGATCGATACAGGGACAAATACTATAGTCGCTACTATTCCAGTAGGAACTGGTCCACTAGAAGTAGCAATTTCACCAAATGGAACACTTGGTTATGTTCCAGCTTTCTTATCGAATAATGTAACGGTTTTTAATACTGCAACAAACACGCCAATCGCTACCATTCCGGTAGGAGTTAATCCTCTTGGTGTAGCAATTTCACCAAATGGAACACTTGCTTATGTAGCAAATCATGGAGATAACACTGTATCTGTCATAAATACAGCAACAAATACCGTAACCGCTACTATTCCAGTAGGGCTCCAACCTCAAGGCATAGCTTTTACTCCGAATGGTGCCTTTGCTTACGTAGCAAATGAAAACTCAAATAATGTATCCGTCATAAATACAGCAACAAATACGGTGGTTACAACAATCCCTGTGGGAATTCGCCCTAGATCAATTGTTTTCACACCGAACGGACAATTTGCTTACGTTACAAATGAAAATAGTAACACAGTATCTGTAATTAATGCTGTAACAAATACCGTAGTTGCTACAATCCCTGTGGGAACAGGACCTGTGGGAACAGCAATTACACCTGATGGAACACTTGTTTATATTGTAGATAAAGGTAGTAATGCTGTATCCGTCTTAAGTACCGTAACAAATACGGTGATTGCTACAATCCCTGTAGGCGCATCTCCTGACCAAGTAACCATCTTGCCGGATGGAACACTTGCTTATGTCACAAATCAGGCTGACCAAACTGTGTCTGTCATCGATATAGTAACAAATACCGTAATCGATACAATTCCAGGGTTTAATGGTCCTACTGGTATAAAAACCGGAACAATCTGCCAATAGAAGATAAACTTTTTATACAAACGAGTTAACTTCATAATTCAAAGCCCTTATGGCTCAAGGGTTTCAGACAAATAAAAAACAGACACCTCCCCAGATTCGGTATAATGGTAGCGTCCAAACAACCAAAACCGAACGGAGTGAATGCCCCATGGTTAATGTTAAACAAACAAAGAATTTAAAGAAAAGATCTTCTTTTTCTTTAAACTGTATCTTATAAGATAGACACTTTGAAAAAAGTCTATCCTATAGGGTACTTTTGTTTATACTGAAAAAAAGAAGTTGGGGTAGAGTGAAATTTTCCAAAAGATATTTTACGAAAAATGAACAAAAACAGCTCAAATGTAATCCGAATGTAAAAGCAGTTAGTGAGAAAGCGATCACTTATACAGACGAATTTAGGAGTCAGAGTGCAAATCTACCCATACTTTCTACTAATTCAGATCTATAACAGCGCCGAAAGTTATCATTAGCTTGTAGTGTTGATAGTAAACCCGCTGTTTTTCATTAGGTAAATCTGTTCCAGCATATCGAGCCTGTAAATTTGTAGCAGTCCCTTTATGTGTAACATATTAAACAGGTATAGGTGAAATATCCCCTTACTTGTCCTTAATGTTACATATCAGCCGAAATCTCCTATGTTTATTTCGCATTAACTGCCCGTAAAAACCCGATTGATGAAAAACGAAACAACAAGTAGAATCCTATAAACATAAAAATAGTTGTTTCAAAAATGTGTCTTGTCTTACTTTTGAAAGAGCCTTCTTCAATATACTTTTATACAGTTTTATCAGTAGTTATTTCTATAGTAAGCTCGTTCAATTTGTGGTCTAAGTCATCAAGCAAGCGTAATTTATGATTCAACTGCTTTTCAAAATCCCTTGATTGAGCCAATACCTTATTTACTTGAGAATCTAGGTGTGTAAGGACCTCAGGATTAATCATCGTTTTTCCACTTAGAGAAAAGCTATGTTTTTTTACATCCGCTAATTCTTTCGATAATTTTTCTATCTCAGTGTTTTTCTCCTCTATTTCTATGACTAAATGCTCATTAAGATTATCTGAATTAGTTTGTTCTACACGAGTTCTTTCAACGGCTTCAATTATAGTCTGCATTTGTTGGCTTATATCCCTTGTAAAAACATTCAACTTTTTCTCAAGGCCATCCACTAAAGTCATATAATTATCATCTGAATTCACAGAAAGAATTTCATCTTTAGTGGATTTTAACGTTTCCTTTATTACCTTATTTTCTGCACGCAGTTCTTCTACTACTTTTAATAAACCCTCTATCGAAGAAAGTTGTTTTTTCTGCTGGATTTCTCTTGCTTGTATATCATCAAAGTAAGTTTTTATTTTTTTTTCATGGTCTCTCTTCTGCTTTAAAAGCTCTATCGAAAGCTCCTTTTTCTGTTTTGTTAATTGAACATTTTCTCGCTCTACTCTCAGTACTAGTGAATAATAATCACTATCTCTGAGCCTTTTAACTTCATTTTTATATTTCGCTAATTCAGCTCTTAATAAAATGATCATTTGCTGAAGCTGAACAGGATCATTGCTTTTAACAATATCATTATCCACACTTGCACCTCCTATCACGACAATTTTTCAAATAAACTAATCACTTCTTCAAATTGCTCCTTACTTTCCTCTAACATCTCATCAAGCTGCTTAACAAGCTTAATTTCTAATTCTTCATCGACCATTTCTTCAGCCTTTATCTTTTCTCCTGATATTAAATAATTAATAAGTAGATTCAATGTGCCTTTTTCGAGATAAGCAAAGCTATTATTTTCTTCATTACTATGGCTAGGTAAACTCGTAAGCTGTTCCTTCATAAGTTGATGGATAACACTATCTTTTTTTTGATTCATATTTTCATACTCACTCATTTTCATCCCCCTGTGTATAACTAATTCCATTGAGATTAATAGGATTTAAGACGACGACACCATCTTCTAGCTGATCACAATATGTAAAACCTATGATACTTCCTGAATAAGATAAATTATGACCCCATTTGATCTGAAAATTAGGAAATGATAGTGTTTCGTTTGGCTCTAACGTTGTTTTTCCTATAGGTCTAAGCCAGAACTCCACCTTGCTCGATTGATCATTGATTCGCTCCCAGCTACTGTTTCCTTTTAATTTCGGTGCAAAATGTTCATAGACATACTTTCCAGAGAAAGAGAATGGAGAGTCTTCAGGCAGTTTTATACATAGATACGGATTTGTAATAGGCTGATTACCTACATTGAGAATATGATAAGAGCCCAAGCATAAGTTCTCTTCATCCGGATTATTAGAAATATTGAACGAGGATGTGAAATAACTAATGACGTTGACACTATCCGGGATAATGAGTTTACCAACCATTTGTTTAATTTCATGAACATAAAAATCCGTTTGTTTTTTTAGTTCATTTATCTTTTCTTCCATATGAACAATACGAGCTGTCATAATTAGTCCTCCTTACCAATAGTATTAAATCAACTAAAGAATTCACATTTTTCAGGAGATGGCTATATTTGAATTCTTTCATAAAAAAAAAGAGAGGATTACCCTCTCCTTACGATATGATTTTCTCCGCGGTGTTAGTACCACTAGCCAAGAGTTGGGAAAATAGCGGGACACTGCTGAGGACGAACTACACCCGGACATGTGAATGGTAATTCAGCTCTTGGTTCACAGAATGTTGCTAAGAATTCCACAGTAACTGGGAATGTAGATTGAATACTTTGGCAAACTGATACAGTAATTGTTAGCGCAGAAAACGTAATTGTGCCGTCTCCAGCTGTTAATGTTCCTGTTGTACAAACGAAACAATCTAAATCTGTGAATAAAATTTCTACATCTGTCCCTTTCGGCGCACATAATGTTACTTGTTCACAACGCGAAACTGGAATATTATTGCTTGTGTACATAGTCCCATTCGGTAAAGTAACAACTATCGTAAGAATAAAATTCTTTTGAATAGTTAAATTTTGAAGACATACCGTTGAACCATCAATTGAGAATTGGCGATTCTCACGGTTCAAAATTACAATAGGATTAGATGTTGCTGGAACTACTTTACATGTAACTACTGCACCCGTTAAGTCAGTATTTGCGTATACTCCTGAAAAAGTAATTGGTCCAGTAGGGGAAATATCAAACGACATTTCTTTTACAATCCAATCAAATACCTTATCAACGTTAATACAAATTAATTCCGGCTCCTGCGCCTGGGATGGCATATTCTCTTGCATCCTTTTGACACCTCCATAAAATTTTGCTTTCGTTGTATCATATGTTTTATACCTATAAGTGCATGGGCTAATAAAAAATTCGTTCTGATTTTTATTAAAATGCTTAAGTATCAGTATGTATCGTTTTTACATACATCTCCTCTTCTTATAGAGAAACTAAAATATTTGAAAGGACCGGGATATTTGTAACAGAAAGTAAATATTTTTAATAAAATATTAATGGACTGAAAGGAGTGAAATATAATGGAAGATTCAAAATTGTACTCCACTCAAGACATTGAAAAATGGAAGAATACAATAGATGCCTACAAGGCAACGTTAACTTCACTAAAAATGGGGACTTCAAATGATGATTATCTATTTATAAAAAAGGATTTTAACGGAATTAAAACGCAAATGGCACTTATAGAAGGGCTAACTGAAACAATAGAAGAAAAGCAGAATTCACAAATCAGAGGCCATGAGGAGCAGATAAAACTTCTCTCGACACAAATTGAGTCTCTGAATCAAATGAATGAGAAAATGAATCAAGAAATACTAAGGGCTCTAAACAAATTACTCACGATCGAAAATACTGAAACTCCAATCACTACACCTAAAACTGAAAACACATCTAAATTTATTTCTAACGGTGCACAAAGAGATCTGATAATTACACAGACAACAAACCAATCGGTGATTACATCCAAACAGCCATCTTATAAAATGTTACAAAGTCTAGCAGGTAAAGCAACAAATAGGCAATTAGATGCAAACAATGGTATACCTTCCGCTCACAATGAAAATCAAAGAAATGTACCCGAAGAACGCCATTTTAATCAACATTACTTTCAATCAACAAATACTCATCCAAGCCAAATATATAATGGTTTATATAGAAATACCACCACCGAATCCACCTTTCATTTTAAAAACGCTACGAACGCACAGGAAGCTCCAATCAGAGTTTATGAATCTAATACTTTACCGCATGCTGAAATCCATAATTCCATTGATAATGAACTTAAGCCGGAAGATTTAGTTAATTACGGAGAACCCGAAAAAATTAATAACACTGTTAACACTATAGATAAAACGAGCTCTGTAATAACAAAAGAGGCTGTCTTTCCTGAAGATTCTGAAGTAGTTAATGAGGCTACCATTCTTGTAGATTCTAAAGTTGTTAATGAGCCTGCCATTCCTGTAGATTCTGAAGTGGTTAATGAGCTTGCCATTCCTGTAGATTCTGAAGTGGTTAATGAGCTTGCCATTCCTGTAGATTCTGAAGTGGTTGATGAGCAAGACAACACAAATACATCCCCTACTTTAAAAAGTGACGAATTTGAAGTTACACCAAAGAATAAATTTGAAAACCATATACAAATTGAAGAGTTAAACAAGCAACCTGAGATAAAAGAAGAATCAACTGAAGAAGGACAAAAAAAAGAAAAGAACTCTTTGTTTTTCAATTTCTTTCGAAAATGGAGTTAGTTTAAAATGTTGGACCATTTAGGAAAATGCCCTTTCCCCTTTATCTTAACTGAATAGTATAAAGGAGAAAGGGGGTGTAAAAATGTGTATGAATAATTCAAAATGCGGCTGCGCAAATAATAATAATTGTACTTCACTTGGTCCTTTTATAGCTGTAGACGCTGCATGTATTACTACACCAGCACTAACAGGCACTATCGTCCCATTCGCTTCAGGAACAATTCCTGTTGTTTTAGTAACACTTGCTGGTGGCTTAGTCGGTACAACAAGTCTTGTAGGATTTGGTACGGCTATTCCAGGGGTATCTCTTGTTGGTAATAATATAGACTTGTCAGCTGCTACTGGAACGGAAGGCTTTTCAGTTCCACGTGCTGGTAGTATTACATCTATATCTGCATCCTTGTCTGCAACAGTTGCTTTAAACCTTGTAGGAGGAACAGCAACAGTCCGAGCACAAGTTTACCGCGCGGTTGCGGGAAGTAATGTATTCAGCCCTACAACAGCATTTGTTGATTTATCACCAGCTCTTTCAACAATCGCAATAGGCACTATTACATCTGGTACTGCAAACGTTGCACCAGTGTCAGTAGCTGCTGGCGATCGTTTATTAATGGTGTACTCTGTTACTACTACAGGGATTGCACTTGCTACTACTATTACTGGTAATGCTAGTGCAGGAATTAATATTGCATAAAAGATTATGATCGTAAGTTAGATTAAAGCTACCATACAGTATCATTATCTTTGTAAAATACGATAATTACTTGCAAACAAAAGTAATAAATAAAGTAGGTGATTTTCCCAAAATCGGGAAATCACCTGCTTTTCTCTCTAAAATTATAGTTATAATTTCACCAAAGCAATTTGAATATGAGCGAGATGATACTTTCCGTGCCAAGTATATAGGGCTACCGAAAGGACTATACATAAAAAACCAATGCTATATTCATTACATTTCTTTCATTGCTCCCCAGAAAAGGCTTAGGAATATTTCCTATGCCTTTCTATTATTGAATAATGCTTAATTTAAAATCAGATGATAAAGTAGTTATCAATGCTTATTCCAATCTATCAACGCAGCTTTAGAATTTGGATTGATTAAAAAATGTGTTTTATTTAGTCTGTTTTCTCAAAGGTTGTTGCTGTTTAAACTAAAAGGTAGATTAAATTCTGTCTTTTTGTTTTGATATTTCGTGAATAGAAAATTTAACTAAAGCTCCCCGTTAGCACAAGAAGCGATCGCTCTAATTGGGAAATCGCTCTCCGTTCTTGTTAGTGTCCTTCTTACCATAATTTTATCTTTAATCCTATCGGTTATAATTTGTCACTTCCTATAAAGGGGTGGCTTTTTAATATCTTTTCTTCTCAAAATGTTCAGCACTATCTCCTATGTACTTCCCAATCACCCTCCGACATTAATTCATAGAATATTAGTGAATGAATAGCTTTCTCAATTTATAAGTAACATACGCCTATAACTTACCGGGTTACTAACATATGACGGAATGGAGGTGACAAAAAAATGGACCGACAGAAATTGATTTGTGACAGTTGCTGTGAAAATAAACAAGTTCTTTGGCCCCGTATTAAAGCTATTGATATAGGTTCTATTCAACCTCCTCCAGTTGTTAACCCTGAAGGAACTATTATTCCAATAATAAATAGATATTTCTTTATTGTTACAGTAGATATTGATTTAACAAACGGAGCAACCATTCCTGCAAATTTATTTACAGATGATAATGACAATCCATTAACAGAATTCAAACTTTTTAATCCCAATGGATATGTCAATCTCTACATCAACGCTGCCATGCAAGTGGGCGGTGTGTATAAAGTTACCCCAGATTCACTAATCATTAACCCATTTAATGAAACAATTTTTGCTGGAACTCCCATCCTTATAGAATCATTGGGATTCCAACAAATGTGATATAAAAACGTCTAAACTTTTATCTTGGTAGGCTGTTAGAAAATGGCACTTTCCATTATTAATATTCATGTAAACGTTAATAGTACTTCCACAAGATTTATTAATGTGTTAGCAGCAATTTTAACAGTTGCTGAAGGTACTACTGTCCTTGCAACTGCCTTTCTAGATGATAGTGGGAATGCAGCTACTGTTTTTCCCGTAGTGACAAATGATTACTATAATTTATAAATAAATGGTGTACTACAGGAAGGCAATTCGTATACTATTTCTGCAACAGAGTTAATTTTAACGGTGTTACTGGCACAATTACAGCAGGAACTCCATTGGTATTAAAAGCTGTAGAATTAGTTACACAAAATTAATGATTAATTATTAACAACCAAATCATAAGTTTTAATTGTGTAAGCTTTCTAACCTTTCTTCTATTTTTAGTGCTTTGGGTCACTTTTATACCAAGTGACCCTCCAAGCCTATTTGAACAGTTTATTATATTCCTACTAAATGAAGATTTTCCAGGGATTATAAGCAAACATTTCATCTATATTACGTTAGTTATTTAACTTTCAATAATAATAATTTATCTTTTTACCCTAATAAAAAGATACATAAAAAAAACAGACTTTGATCACTTCATATCAAGTCTGTTTTAATTGTATATAATTGGATTTCACACATAATTTCACACATAATTTCACAACACTTTTACTTTTATTACTGTGCAACGATTTTGTTATTTTAAACTCTGATAATAATCCAAAAGAGCATGCATTTTAATCATTATATAATCGTATTATAAAACATTCTGATTTTAACACTCTTGTATTTGTGTAAACTCGGTTTTCTTAGATATTGTAACTTCTTCGGATTTTTCTTGTTCTTGTGCTAAATATCTAATTGTTGCTGGTAAGAGGTATTTATTCACCGCAGCAGCAAGCTTTTCTGCTGGAACTATTATCTCCATTTTTCTACCCCCCACTTTTCGAGATGTACCATTATATTTTATGAAATGGATTGTTAAAAGGTGCCTGATGTTGTGCTTGTTAACCAAAACTGAAGTTTAAAAATAATAGCTCAAGTTCCGGCTATTCGAATACCTTTTATCATTTTTTTCTGAGGTGAATTTTTTTATGGAAAATAATTTAAGAACAGTAGAATATGAACGAGTTTCTACTGATGAACAAGCGGTAGAAGGTTACAGTTTAACCTCTCAGCAAGAAAAAGTAAGAAAATTTGTAGAATCCCAAGGAAACTGGGATTTAGTTGACACATATATCGATGATGGATATAGTGCCAAAGATTTAAATCGTCCAGCTATGCAAAAATTAATCGAAGATGCTAAAATGGGGAAATTTGATGTAGTAGTCTTCTATAAACTCGATCGCCTAGTTAGATCAGTTAGTAGTCTTCATACACTTCTCAAAACATTTGAAGAAAATGGAGTTATGATAAAGAGTGTTACTGAAGTATTTGATACCACTTCGGCTTTAGGAAGATTCTTCTTGACTCTTGTGGCTGCAATGGCTGAATGGGAGCGGGAAACGATTTCTGAACGTGTATTATTAAATATGGGAAAAAAAGCTGAAGTTGGAGAAAGAAATGGTGCAAAAGCTCCTTTTGGATATAAGAGTATAAATTCAAAATTGGAAATACACGAGGAAGAAGCCCTGTTAGTAAAAGAAATATTCCGACTTTATAATGACGGTAAGGGCTTACGCTCAATCGCAAAATATTTACAACAACTTAATATTGATAAGGATATTCGAACGATTTCTAGAATGCTTGAAAACCCCGTATATTGTGGAAAAGTAAGATGGGGACATAATTCGAATAGAATCGAAACTATTATTATTAAAAGTGATCACATACCAGCGATTATAAGGGAAGAAACCTATGATGAAGCACAAAAACGAAGAATAGCTAATACAAAAGAAGGGAAAAAAGCAACCTCACCTTACCCATTTAGTGGTGTTTTACGATGTGCTAGATGTGCTTCAGCTTTGTCTGGACTATTTAAAAAAGAAAGAGGTACAAAACACTACATTTGTATCGGAAAAAAAAATAAAGGAACATGTGATTTGCCAATATTCACCGAAAAAGCACTTATTAGTGAATTTCTTAAAGTATTATCTACTGACAATCCAGAAAATTTTATTAATTCAATAGTACCTAATCTGGAAGAATCAGTATCCGTACAAAATAATGATTTAATAATTGCTGAAATTGAAAAACAACTCTATATAATCAAAAAAAGAAAGAAAAATTGGATGCTAGCTCTTGGCGATGGGATAATGACCCATAAAGACTATTCTGAGATGATGTCACAAGTACTTAAAGAAGAAAACCTATTAATAGAACAAGTGAAAAATCTTTCGTCTAAAAAAAATGTAAAAGATACATCGCAAATAATCGAACATGCAAAAAACATTTCTGCAATGTGGGATAGAGCTAGTGATAACGATAAAAAGAACTTTATCAATCTACTTTTTGAGGAAATAGTAGTGGATGTTCCAAGGGATTATAGACGTGGTAGAGGAAATTCTCCTTCCGTGGATATTAAAGAAGTTAAATTACGATGATACATGAAGAACCTTTTAAATACTACATTTCATTTAAAAGGTTCTTTTAGTCACACTAGATGTAGCGATGGCGATGAACTTATTTGGTCATGGTATTGCTTTATCAAGTGATTTTGTCATTCAAGGTGCTCCTAAGCTTACTGCTGATGCAGCTGGGTTACCAGTCGGAGATGTCATTTCCGCAAGTATTCCACTCGTCATTGTAATGGGTCTTGTTACGACTATTACTGCGTTTATATTATTAAAACGTGATATGAAGCGCGGTACAATCGAATTAACAGGAACAAACGATTCAAATGAAGAACATGAAAAAGATGAAAAATTGCTCACGCTTAGACAAAAGCAATTTTTTGCAATTATCATTCCAATTGCTTTCTTAGCAGATGTCGTAGCAATGTCCATTTTAAAGTTGCAAGGTGGGGATGCGACAGCATTAATTGGCGGAACTGCCGTCTTTATTTTACTCATTCTATCCGTTGTAGCCCATAAAAAACAAGGACTTGAAAAGACTACAAGTTATCTAATACACGGCTTCCAATTTGGTTTTAAAGTATTTGGACCTGTTATTCCTATTGCTGCATTCTTCTATCTAGGCGATTCAGGTTTCACAAAAATCATCGGTGACTTTTTACCGAATGCCTCTCACGGTATTGTTAATGATTTAGGTGTTGGATTAGCTTCCGTAGTTCCTTTAACGAAGGAAATTGCAGCCGTTACTTTATCAGTCGTTGGTGCAATTACTGGATTAGATGGTTCAGGATTCTCAGGTATTTCACTAGCTGGTTCCGTCGGAAGCTTGTTTGGCAATGCAATTGGAGGTGGCGCCGATACTTTAACTGCGCTCGGACAGATTACAGCAATCTGGATTGGAGGCGGGACTTTAATTCCTTGGGCACTTATCCCCGCTGCAGCTATTTGTAATGTCAGTCCATTCGAACTTGCACGAAGAAATTTAGTGCCTGTTATTACTGGTTTAGTCGTCACAACCATTGTTGCAATGTTCTTGATTTAACCTTGTTGAACAGATGCCAGGCATTCATATTATTTACGCGATCGTAAATTATATGGATGGCTGGTATCTTAATTTTGATTGGAGATATTTATTTCCTTATTATCACTACCATAAATAACAATGTTGTATGGTTCTTGATTAATAGAGCTAGCATCTCCATGAGTTGTTATAAACATTCTAATAGACTTCTCAATTTTTTGAGCTTCTACTATAGCGGTCACATCTGTAGAGTTTATAGACGTATTTATAAGAAAAGATGATGGTGGTTCAAATAAAGAATAACGAATATCTTTTATTTTCATTTCGTCTTTTCCAATAAATTCAGTGTTTATTTTATTTATTATTGCTTGCCATTTCAGGGCTATTTCTTCTTCTTGAGCATCTATTGAATATGTTTTAATCAAATATGGCTCAAAATTATTTTCCTTTACAATACTTTGTACTATTTTTTGCATTACAACAGTTCTTGTTTCCTTGTCTGATGCAACCAGTATAATCATATTCTGAACATCATTATTATTAACAGATACCGATATTAACTTATAATCTTGTAACCTTGCATCATTCTTTATATTATTTTGTAATTGTTTTGCCATCAAATTGGTTTCTTGATAAATCATTGTATTTAAAGATACACTTTGAAGATCTTGAACAATTTCTAATTTATAATCTGTAAGATCAAATGAGCTTAACAGTGAATTAACTTCCTTTTCTATCGCTTTTTCCACTTTTAAAGGATTTTGTTCTGATTTATCTATATTAATAACAATGTTTTTCTTAGGCGCAACTATCGAAACATTTTCAAACGGATAATTTTTAGAAATTAATCTTTCTGTTATTATTTTGACTATATCTTTATTTAAAAGCGTTGGTTCATATATTAAATTTAAGAAAGGTGTCTTGGCAAAAATATTGTTTATAGTTGGAGAAATAGATGCTGAACCAAATAGCAATACACCAGCTAGAACTGTTCCGCTTATGTAAAATTTCATGGACTTTCTATTTTTCTTTCCATTAGTAGTGAACTCAATCTTCAACTTATTTTGGATAAAAACGGCCTCCCTCTTTAATAAAATATTGAAGCTAATAATGCAATTAAATGGAGTAACCTCAATTTTAATTAGCAAAAAATGAGTACGAGCTTTTGCAATATATAGTAGTTTATGTATGAGTGCTTGTCCTTATCATTGAAATATAAATTACAAAACATAACTACCTAATAAAAAAACTAGCCTATTAGCTAGTCAACTGGTTTCTATTTAAATAGTATTTCTATTAAGAAAGATTAACTTTATTCAAAACATACCTTAGTGTTCTCAATCCAACAGTTTTCTTCCTTCAACTTATTTTCTTTTCTTTTTAGGCTAACAGATACGTTATACTCCTTGGCTTTTTCAAAAATTATTTCTTGAGAATGTTGTAATTTTATTTTTAGACTGTCCTCTGTTATCATAACAAAGTCAAAAATCTTTTTAAGCAATTCAAAGTCATTGCTCGAAAAGTTACCTCTTATCTTAATTCTATTGATACCCTTAATATTATTTTCTATAGCATTTGGCACCATGTATTTCTCCATAAATTCTCTGGTTTTTTGATTTTTCATTTGTTGAAAACCGATTTGCAATGGAACACCTTCAAAGAAATTTAAATAACTATTTTGCCATGGTAGCGTTTTTGAGAATAGATTGAAAAGAAATTTTATTTTAATACTTTCTGGATTTGTAACAGCTATCCCTTTACTCCGTATGTCTTCACATAACAAATCTATATCTGCTACATCAATCATTAAACAAATGAGTCCTCGCCCACCTTTGTTATAAGCATTGACCCATTCTTCTTTCCATCCCCCTCCATCTTCCCGCAATAGGTTAACCATTTCAAAATATTCTTTTCCTATCCAAATATTCGATACTTTAAAACCTTTCGTTCCCTTCCCTTTCTTTGGATTGTATGGTAAACCTATACTACGAATGGCAGTAGCCTGTTCTCCTTCTTCCTGATATTTGCAATCTACATTAATCACTAAATGATCAATTTTCATCCAACATTCTCCTTTTCAAGAAAATTAATAAGCATAAAATTATGCACTCAAAATTAAATACTCAACATTGACTATATGGTGATTTTTTACTCCCTCCAAAAAGAGGGAGCATTTATTCATCAAAAAGCTTTAAGATATCTTCAACCAATGTAATTTGCTGTTTGACAATTTTAATCATATTATTAGAAACCAATTGGATCATTGCAGGTAGTTCTCCATCTAAATATTTTTTCTTCTCTTCTAGACCAATCTCTAATGACTCTAACTCGTTAAATAATTTTTGCAATTGTTGCTCTAATGCTTCCCTTGATTTCTCAGTAGGTAATTTATCTATAAATGATAATCCAGAATATAGTGCTGTTGGATATGGTATTGTAGATGTTTTAATGGTTTTGAAAATCAAGTCTTGAAGATATGATTGACCTTTATCAGTTATTTTATATATTGCTTTTTGTCGAAAACCTGTTTGTTCCATTCGCTCTATTTCAATATATTTATCTTTTTCAAGTTTTTTTAGTGCATGATAAATTGATCCAACGAGTACACCTGACCATCGCTCGACATCATTTTCTTGTAGCATCATTTGAATATCATAACCAGACATAGGTCGAATATCTAACATACCTAAAACTAGTAATTGAGTAATAATAGACACCCCCAAAAATATATACTCTACATTGAGTATTTTACATTCAGCATATACATATGTCAATAAAAGTAAAATATGTTCATTTGATGAAAATGCGACTGCTCATTTTATTTCCAATGAACAGTCGTATTTTTTAGTAATTATCTTTTCTTATGCTCTTACCAACATTCGTTCAAGCGCTTTGATTGCGTCTTTCGTCGTTTCTTCATCAACCCGAATAACATTTATATCTTCATTATTAACAATGCTATCCAAGCTCCAAAGCAAGTGTGGTAGATCAATACGATTCATAGTCAAACAAGGACACATGCTTGGATTAAGTGAAACGATTTGTTTGTTAGGATGATTCTGGATTAAACGATTAACTAAGTTCATTTCCGTTCCGATTGCCCATTTAGTACCTGGTGCTGCATTCTCTATAGCGTCAATAATATATTTCGTAGAACCGTTGTCATCCGCAAGTTCAACGACTTCTCTTGAACATTCGGGATGAACGATGATGCGTATTTCTGGATCGCTTTCACGAAGATCTGCGATGTTTTGGACGGTGAATTTTTCATGAACGGAACAATGCCCTTTCCATAAAATCACTTTGATGTCCTCAAGTTCTCCTTCGTACTCTAGCTTATCGTTTATCGGATTCCAAACAGCCATTTGCTCAAGTGGAATTCCGATATCGTACGCTGTGTTTCTACCGAGATGTTGATCTGGTAAAAACAAAATACGTTCTTTTTGTGTAAATGCCCATTTCACCATTGAATGAGCATTTGATGACGTCACCGTTGCACCCCCATTTTTCCCAACAAATGCTTTAATAGCCGCAGTTGAGTTAACATATGTTAGTGGTACAATTGTGTCACCAAGTATCTCTGTAAGTGCGTCCCATGCACGGTCCGTCTGGAAAATGTTCGCCATGTCGGCCATCGAACAGCCTGCACGCATGTCAGGTAAGTAAACTTTCTGATGGTCGTTCGTTAATATGTCAGCCGTTTCTGCCATGAAATGCACACCACAAAAAACAATATGCTCCGCTTGTTCATTGGCTGCACAAATTTGTGCTAGTTGCAGGGAGTCTCCCGTTACATTTGCAAACTGAATGACTTCGTCTTTTTGATAATGATGTCCCGGGATGAAAAGTTTCTCCCCGAGCTGAAGCTTGATTGCTATTATACGCGCTTCCATTTGCTCACTCGTTAAATTTCGGTATGTTTCCGGTAATGTTCCGCTTTTTTTCTCTTCAAAATAGTGCATGATGGACACGTCGATTCCCCCATTATTTAGTGCTATTCTTAATGTTTGCGCTAATATCTAGCGCTTTTACAGAATGTGTTAAATAACCTAATGAAATATAATCTACACCCGATTCCGCATATGCTCTGATTGTATCGTTTGTTATCATCCCAGATGCTTCTGTAATGATTGTGTTAGGTACAATTTGTCTCCATTCTGCAATGGTTTCAGGTTTACAATTATCAAACATGATAATGTCTACTTTCGAGGTAATCGCTTCTTGTAATTGCTCGAACGTTTCAATTTCGACTTCAATTTTGACCGTATGTCCAAGTGAAGCTTTTACCGTTTCAACTGCTTTCGCAATTGAGCCGGCAAAGGCGATGTGATTATCTTTTAACATAACTGCATCATATAATCCATTACGATGATTAAAACCACCGCCTGTACGAACAGCGTATTTATCTAACATACGTAATCCCGGAATTGTTTTCCTCGTATCACAAATTTTCGTTCCTGTTCCTCTAACTTTCTCCACTACTCGATTTGTTTCAGTCGCAATGGCACTCATTCTCTGAATTAAATTTAAAATGACACGTTCACTTTTAAGTAAGCTATGAATAGGACCTTTTGCTGTTGCAATGACAGTTCCTTTTTCAATTGAATGACCATCTTCTACGTAACAATTTACTGTCGAGCTTTGGTCCACAACACGTAATCCCTCTTCAATCACCTTTTTTCCGCAAAAAATACCGTCCATTTTTGCAACGATATCCAATTCTCCAATCAGCGTTTCAGGGAATAAGAATTCACTAGATAGATCACTATCCCCTATATCCTCTATATAAAAATGCTCAAGCATTGATTTCAACTTGATGGTATTCATGTTGTCGTTCCCTCATTTCGATTCCTTTTTTTGATTGGACAATATGGATTTGTCTCCATCGTTCATCCTCAGTAGGATAATCTTCACGATTGTGAGCTCCTCTGCTTTCTTCCCTTAGTTGTGCAGAAGTTGTTATCAGTTTCGCAACTTGCAGCATAAACAATCGTTGTAAAGTGTCGGTACTATACTCATCCAATGACATGTCATTTAATAGCCATTCATCATATTTACTTAACCAATCCTGTAGTATTTTTAGTTCTGAACTAGTCCGAATAATCCCTGCATATGCCATCATTTTTGCACGCAGTTCTTCTTTGTCGGGTAACAGTGGTACATTAACAGTCATATCTATTGTCAGGTCATAATATGGGATCACCACTTCTTCTTGAATCAACTGTTCATTTAAATGATTAGCTAATCTTTGGCCATAATGAAGTCCTTCTAACAAGGAATTACTTGCAAGTCGGTTGGCACCATGCACACCTGTAGAAGCTGTTTCACCAATTGCATACAAACCGTCAATAGACGTTTGCCCTACCGAATTAACAGCAATTCCTCCCATCAAAAAATGGCATCCCGGCGCAACCGGTATTTTCTTTTCTTTTAGTGACACTCCATTTGCCTGACACATTGCCGTAATTGTTGGAAATTGCTCTTCGAATCGCTCGATCATCGATATATCCAAATAAACTTCTTTTTTAGCCAATCGCTGTTGATATAGTTCTTTTGCAACGATATGTCTCGGAGCTAAGTCTTCCATAGGATGTTTACCGGACATTATTGGCTGCCCTAATTCATCTATCAGATTGGCACCCTCTCCCCTTACTGCTTCAGAAATCAAACCCGCTGTTTTCCTTTTTAAATAGAGAAGTGTCGGATGAAATTGAATGAATTCCATATCTACAATTTCTGCACCTGCTCGATAAGCTAAAGCAATTCCATCACCAGCTACTGAAGGATCGTTTGATGTAATAGAAAACAATCCGCCAATTCCTCCCATAGCTAAAATCACTTGATGACCAAAATAAGATTCATTCTGGCCATTTTCGCACTTTGCTTTAATACCGATACACCTTTTCGTAGTAGGATGAATAATCAGTTCATACACAAACCTATTTTCTACGATATCAATCTCGGACCTTAGTGTTGAATTAAGATGTTCCATTATGTGTTTCCCAGTTGCATCACCGCCACAGTGGACAATTCTTTTCTGTCCATGAGCGCCTTCCATTCCTAAATCTAACTGACCTTCATCATCTTTATCAAAATCAAGTCCACTTTTTTTCAACTGTTCTATAAGTTTGGGGCCGTTTTCAACAAGATCCAGTACTTCCTTTTCATTATGAAAGTCGCAGCCAGCTTTAATCGTATCTTGATAGTGAAATGCTGCTTTATCCTCTTTGCCTACAGCTGATGCGATACCACCTTGTGCTCGATATGAATTATTGGCTCTTTTTGTGGATTTTGTTATGACGAGTATACGAAATTGTTCGTTTAGATGATTTGCTAGTTGCATGGCAGCGATTCCGCTACCGACAATGATGCAGTTGTACATCTTCACTTGTATCCTCTCCAAATCTATTTGTATCTTGATAGGTGTCTTGTCACCTATCTTTACACAAATGAGAAACTATGGCAAGATGAATTTATTATGTAACTGGAGGGAACGAACTTTGCATTATTTTGATTATGCAGCAACAACGCCTTTACATCCGAGCGCGGCACATGTATACAGTGAAATTTCACAGTTATGCTATGGCAATACGAGTAGCTTACATGAAGTCGGAACTGAAGCACAAAATATGTTGTCATTGTGTCGCGAGGAACTTGCAAAGATGCTTGACGTTGATACTGCAGGTATATATTTTACTTCTGGGGGTACAGAAAGTAATTTACTTTCAATCATTTCACTAGCGAAAGCGAATCGGCATAAAGGGAATCATATCATTACAACTATGGGCGAACATCCATCTATCGATTCTGCATTAGAGTATTTAAAAGAGGACGGGTTCATCGTAACGACAATCCCCTTTACTGATGAAGGTATTGTGAACTTAGAATTGTTTGAAAATGCTTTAACAAGCGAAACCATTTTAGTAAGTATACATCATATTAATCCTGAAATTGGGACGATACAGCCGTTAAATAAAATTGCTGAGATTTTAAAAGAACGCGCCATTCTACTACATAGTGATTGTGTTCAGTCATTCGGAAAAATAAATTTAAAATCAATTACGTCTATTGTCGACAGCCTAACAATTTCAAGTCATAAAGTGTATGGCCCTAAAGGTGTTGGCGCAGCATATATCCATCCGCGTCATCGAATAGCTCCCGTTTTTCCTGGGCTTGTACATGAATTAGGATTTAGAGGTGGTACCGTTAATGTCCCTGGCATCGCGGCATTTACCACTGCGGCTGACTTTGCAATCAAAATGGACTTTCAAGGGAAATCATTTCGAGAAGCATTTCTAAACAAAATACAAAAGCATCATGAACTATTTACTATCTACCAGTCACGTAATAGAAATTTACAATTTCAAAACATTATTGGGCTTGGAGTAAGAAATGTCGAGGGTCAACTAATCATGCTCGAATTGAATCGACTCGGTTTTGCCATTTCAACTGGTAGTGCGTGCCATGTCGGTCAACAATATGCATCAAAAGCTATGATGGCACTACAAGTACCTTCACAACAAGCGAATGAATTTATCCGTATCTCTTTTGGACGAGATACAACTTTAGATAGTGTTAATGAATTAGCTGATCGGCTCATTGAAATTGCTATCAAAATACGGACACCCATTAAAGTAAACTAACTGCATTAGGAGGAATGAAAATGATTGCAAACGAAAAAATGCTCGGCAAGGAACGCCGTCAATTTATTGTTGACACATTGCGCTCATCCACCGAACCGTTGACGGGAAGAGCACTAGGAGAAATGACAAATGTGACTCGGCAAGTCATTGTCAGTGATATTACATTACTCAAGGCAAAAAATGAACCCATTATTGCAACGAGTCAAGGGTATATCTATTTAGATGTACAGATGATACGAACTGGAGAAGGAATAAAGTTATAAAACAATGCTGGAGACGCATATGACATCCTTAATTAAAAGAAAAAATGATATAAATAATGCCGCAAAGCATATTTATATCATTTGTAGTTTGTATAAAGTCACTATACATATTATTTGTAAGGTTGTGGATAGCTCTGAACAAATTTTAGGGGATGAAGGTTTCTTAAACTTTCAACTTAATCACTGTACTCTCCCTACTCTATTAACTTAGGAAAAACAACAATCACTACTGTACCAGATGAATTGGACTGTACGGTAATTTCCCCGTCCATTGCTTCTACAAGTTGCTTTGTAATTGCAAGTCCAAGTCCTGTCCCTGAAGCCTCTGAAGTCGTATTTGTTCCTCGATAATAACGATTGAACAGATTATCTAGTTCTTCTTTAGGGATGCCTTGTCCTTCATCTCGAATTTGCAATTGCACATTATTAGCTAACTCAGTTATTTGTAAATAAATAGATGTCCCTTCAGATGTATGTTTTTCTGCATTTCCTACAATATTATCGAGAATTCTCTTTAGTAAAATTGAATCAGCTAATATATGTATTTCGCTATTCATCTGCTCCATCTTAACGTTTTCAGAAGCACTATTTTTTACATACGTATTAATAAATGCATTCAAATATACTTCTTCCTTAGAAATAACAATCGCATTGTTTTTTAGTTGATACGTATATGTTAAATCTTCAATTAGTACATCCATATACTCAGCTTTTTCCTGCATAGTTACAGCAAATTTCCGTACATCATCTTGTGACCATTCATAATCCTTAGAAGATAACATTTTAGAATAGCCATAAATAGAGCTAAGCGGTGTTTTCAAATCATGAGAAAGGCCTGTAATCCACTCTTCACGTAACTTTTCACTCTGCTGTATTTTGCATTCATTATCAGCTAATTTAGTAGACAGTTGAGTTAGTGATTGATCCACTTCATCAAAAATACGATATTTTCTCTTGAAGCGTCCGTTTTTTTTACGTCTGAGCTTATGATCATTTACAAAGCCAAAGTCTTGTCCTGCTAGTTTTTCAATTCTCTTTAGAAAATGTAAAACAGGCCTTCCAAAACGATTACCTATAAAAGCTGAGAAAATAACGATAAGAATTAACAGATACACATGGAAAATCGCAATCACTATTAATGCCTTTTTTAAACCATTCATAAAAATAGGTTCACTTGGGTTATAATGAGGATTTTTCATACGGACGACAAGTAATGAGCCGTCCTTTAATATTTCTGAAGCTACAAGCTCTTTCGTCTCTGTTAAATTCCCACTCCCCATCAAAATCTTGATTGGTTCAAGTTCTTTTGTTTCTTTACCAAATAGAATCTTCTGTCGTTGGCCATTTGCACTATATTGTTCTACTATCGCATCCGATTTACTGAGATGTTGCCTTATTGTATTAGATATATGTTGAATACCCTGTTCTGAGATAACATCTAGTAAATTTTCAGCTGTATTATTTTGTATAAAAACAAGGTATTGATCATTTTTAATCCGCCAAATATGTCCTTCCTCATGCTTCTCTATTTCCGCCAATTCCTTCATGGTGTAGGATTTAGCTTGTTTTTCTGAACTGGCAAGTAATTGTCCATTCTCATCAAGCAAATGGATAACTCCTCCACTTTTTTCGGCTGAATTAATCAACTTCTGAGTTAGTTTGTAAGAGCCATTCTTCTCTTCTATATCCATTTCAACATCCATTTTATCCATCGTCATTAAGTTTACATAACTCGATGCCGTTTCATTTTCATACACTGCATAAAAGATTAAAGACATAACAGATAGAAGTAAAATAATATAAAATACAGCAAAGTAGCTAATAAATCTTAAAGTCATCTTGCTCGATAAACGCACTCGTTACTCCCCCTTAACTAATTTGTAGCCAACTCCTCTTACTGTTGTTATAAGTGCAGGGCGACCTGGGTCTACTTCTATTTTTTCACGTAGTTTTCGAATATGGACCATGATGGTATTATCATCAACATAATAATCATCGCCCCATACTTGTTCGTAAATTTGTTCCTTTGACAGAACTTGTCCAGGATGCTCGCAAAATAATTGTAATAAATGAAAGAGCTTACCAGATAAAATTGTTTTTTCCCCGTCTATTATTAACTCGGCAGCTGAAATATTTAGCTGAAAACGTCCATAATCAAATGTTTCTTCAGGTATTGTTACGTTTCTTAATGCACTATATCGCTTACTATGAACTTTCACACGAGCTGCTAATTCTAATGGATTAAATGGTTTTGTAATATAATCATCTGCACCTGACATAAACCCCCTTAGTACATCGGCATCTGAAACTTTTGCGGTTAAAAAGAAGATAGGTGCATTATGAGTAGGTCGTATTCTCTCTGCAAGTTCAAGTCCAGTACCATCCGGCAACATAATATCTAAAATGAAAAAATCGTATTTTACTTTTTCAATTTGTTTAGTGGCCTCATCTACACTTCCACAAATATCCACATATGAGAAACCTTCTTTTCGTAATATAATATCTACCATATCTGCAATTGCTTGTTCATCATCTACGACCAATATTTTAGCATCCATTTTCAATGCACTCTCCAATTTAAGTTAATTTTAAGATTTATTTCATTTCAGCATAAGAATCTCTATCTATACTAACAAATAGAGAGTATTTAAGGAGGAATTTTTTTTTGGAACAACAGCGTGTTCGATTAGTAGATAGTTTAAGAGGATTTAGTTTATTTGGTATTTTACTTGCCAATTTGCTTATTTTTCAATATGGCATGTTTGGGAAGGACCTTATTTCATTTTATAATTTATCCGATTTCAATTTCGGTTCTTATAAATTTATTCAAGTGTTTGTAGAAGGTACATTTATGCCCATCTTTACTTTTTTATTTGGCTATTCACTTATTAAATTAGTTGAATCTATAAGAGAAAAAGGAAGAAAGTCTCGTTGGTTTTTAGTTAGACGTTTTTTAATGCTATTAACTTTAGGTTTACTACATAGTACATATATTTGGGAAGGTGATATCCTCACTTTTTACGGTGGTATTGGCTTCTTTTTATTTTTCTTTATCAATCGTAAACCAAAAACACTCATTATTTGGGGTATTGTATTGTTGTTATTAATCACTGCAACAGGCTACGGAAAATATGAAGAAACTGAAAAAGAAAAAACTATTACTGCAAGCTACGTAGAAAAGACTACTGACATATATAAAAATGGGACATATTCAGAAATCAAAGATCACCGTAATAACGGTGAAGATCCTTTGACTGCCATGTTTGATGAGGATCCAATCCCTTCATTTTTCATCATACTTTTACTTCCATTTGTAATAGCTCCATTATTTTTGTTTGGTATGGCTGCAGCGAAATTAAACATATTCGCAAAACCTAAGGAAGAACGAAATTTATACTTTAAATATATGTTAATTTTCATTCCACTCGGTCTTATTTTAAAGATCATCGGGCATTTAGCAGAGAAAAGTGATTGGGCTTCCATTGGAGTAATGAGCGGGGGATCAATTCTAGCATTAGGCTATATGGCAGCTTTTGCATATCTATTTTCTAGCCATTCACAAGCTTTACCATTCCGAGCATTTGAGAGCGTTGGAAAGCTATCTCTTACAAACTATATTATGCAATCTGTTATTTGTACGACTATTTTCTACGGCTACGGACTTGGTTTATTCGGTAACTTCGGTACATTTAATAGTATTTTACTTGGTGTCGTTATCTTTGCCATTCAATGCTTCATCAGTACTATGTATTTGAAAAAATTCAAACGTGGCCCATTAGAGTTATTACTTCGCATCGTGACAAATTTCTCTTGGAATGGTCGTGTAAAAACAAAGTAAAAGGATGTTTTTGACCCCTTTTAATCTGTATCCTTACTAAGCAATTACCTTTTCTATCTAAAAAGAATACCTCTCTTTACTTTTACGGATTACAGCCGTATTAATACTAGCAGATACAATGTTCAAATTATTACGCTCAGAACGAGATTCAGAATAATAAGTCGGAGGTAAAAGATGTTTAAAGTCCATCGTTATATAGCCTACTTGATATTTCATAAAACCAAAACATTATTTTAGACGTATGCTAATACTACATGTAACAAAGGAAGGGACCTCTCCAATTTAGAGAGATCCCTTCCCTTTTTATTAGTTATCTTCTGCATAACACACATTATTTAAAAAATTTTATTTTAGCACTACCGTCTAAATAAACAGGGCAAGCTTGCAGTGGAATGTCTCTTCTGAGATTCTAAAGGTGGAAGCAGTTTTATACAAAACGTCCCGGTGACCTTGCATTACTTGTAGAAAGGCTTCGTTATTCCCTTCAACAGCTTTTTTTATCATTTCACGATCCATCATTCACCCTCCCCTCTAAATGTTAGACTTATTACTATATAATTTCGTTCAATTAAAACTAAATATTTCTAATTCATTTATAAAAATAAAAGATGAAAAACTCATCTGACATTAATCTTATTTAAATTATTTTTTAATATTTTTTAATATTTTTTAATCTTTATGCATTAAAAATAATAAATTTAACCCAAATTGGAATTTTAGCATTATAATGGATATATAATTTTAGGAAAAAGGAGGGTTTTTTTGTTAAATGAAAAACGAACTATGAAAAAACTTAGGCTTTTCCCTATTTTTATGGTCTTATTCTGTTTAATAGCTGGAATTCTAGCTTACTTTTTTAATATTTATCCCGGGGGTTATTCAATAAAGGAGAATTCAGAAGAAGTAACTGTTATAAAAAAGAATTTTTCCGAAAAAGAGAAACATACTTTTATGATTTCAGAAGAAAACCAAATAATAATTTTCTTAATAACAAATGATGTCAAACAATTACTTACTATGTGGTTAGTAATCATTTTTAGTGTATCTTCATTGTTAATTAATTTAGTAAATCTACTACATATAAAAGAAAAAAACGCATTTTATATAACTTCCATACTCCTAATCATCCTATTACCATTAGTTATTTATGTTTATATCGGTAAGTTGGATCATATAGAACAATTATTAGAAATTTAAAAAATAATTAAAGAGACTCGACTGAAGTCAAGTCTCTTACAACTACCTTATAGACATATTAGTAATAAGGCTCGGTCTATGTATAACTACTAGTCTTGTATTAACCCCTTAGTGTTCCTACACTCCTATAAAATTCAATAAAGAAATAGACACTAAAGCCAATTAGTATTACCCCAGCAAGAACAGAAGCCCATTGAATATACTTAGTGTTTAATACCTTCCTCGTACCAGCAATTATTGTCATTAAACCAATATCATGTATCAATATCCCGATTAATATGCCCGCTCCTATTACTAGAAAGTTAATAGTATTTGATGCATCAAACGAATTAATCAAAATCGGCCCAAAAATACTAACCCAAAATACTAAGTTCCCTGGTGAAACCGCTACAAGTAAGCCATTAAAGTACGATGATTTAAGTGATTTTTTCGATTTTTCACCTGAAAGCGATATACCATGACCTGCGTTTTTTATACTATCATAGCCGACGTACAGTAAAAATAGTGCACCTAGCAACCATAAGAAAGTTTGAATAATAGGTACAGCTAGTACTGAAGCTAATCCAAAATACAATAATAAAATAAGTACTAAATCTACAGTCATTCCACCTAGTCCAACAACCCAACCATGCATAAAGCCGTTTTTAAGCCCCTGCTTCGTCATCTCTATAGTAATTGTTCCAACAGGTAGTGCAATGGAAAGCCCTAGTAAAATATTCGTTAAAAATAGTGTAACCAACTTTTAACCCCCTTCATAATGATTCATTATATATATATTAATATATTTTGAATTATTATGCAATAACATGAATATTAATAGAAGAAGAAGTTAAATATACCACACTCCAAGGAAAGCTTTTAGAATAGTGGCTGTCTATAACTCTACAAAAATATAGAATAGCTTTCTCTTCAATTGTTATTGTATTTAAACGTCTCTTTAACTATCCCTGCTTTTTTCCGTCCGCTTCAAATAACGTATTAACGTCATCTCGCTATTGATTTCTACTTCTAATCCCGTCTTACTGTAACCTAGTTTTTCATAAAAATCGCAATTCCGCTTCTCTTGTTTTATCGTATCAAGTTCCCATTGCTGTGTTTTATTGTATTTTTGTTCTATCTGTTTAAAAACTTCTTGAGCGATTCCTTTACCTTGAAAAACCGGATGAATATATATCGGGCTTATTCTTGCTCGATTATTTTCTCTTGTAACGATCCTAATCCCTCCAGCCATATTTTGACCATAGTAAATTACATAATAATCTGAATACGTTTCAGCTATTCTATTTGCTAACTTTTCAATTGGTTCATTCGCCGGGTTTGTTTCTAGATCATTGTATTTTATTAATAGAGGCATAAAAGCGGCTACTTGAATTTTATGTAATGCTGCAAGATCTTTATTCGTCGCAATTCTTAAAGTTATTGGCTTAGACATATATAACACTCCTTAATTTGGTAATAATGTTATAAGTATTCTCCCATATTTAGTTGAAAATTTAAATTAATTATAAGATTTTCATAAATTTTCAAACACAGTATAATCAGTTACAAAAATTGTTAACGCTGGTGAAATTATATGCAGATTAGCTATACTATATTTATAGCCACAGATAAAGTATGGTGTATATAGTTATTCATGTAGATGTATTGTCATTCAGTAAATTTAGCAAATACAGGGCAACCTAAATAACAACAAAATGTATAAATGCTGTAGATTGGTTTCTAAACGTTGGAGGTAATTTATGAAAATACATATTTCTCAGTTGCAACCTGATAAACTATCAGACTCTCAACACACTGATTTTCTGTTCAAAAATCTAGAAGATGATAACGCGAAGGGAGATGTGATTTTTGTTCCGGGTAGTAGTAAAGCTGTAATATATCGCTTACCAAAGGCAATTCAACTATATAATGATGGTAGAGCGAAGAAAATATTATTTTCTGGTGGAGTTATTTGGGAAGACACGAACTTAAATGAGGCACAACTATTAAAACAAAGGGCTATCGAATTAGGCATACCCGAAGAGGATATTTTAACAGAAGACCAATCACTTCATACGAAAGAAAATGTACTTGCTTCACTACTTATACTAGATCGGGCATTTGAATTACATAACATTAAGAGAATATTAGTTGTTACTACTAGATATCACATGAGACGAACACTTTTAAACCTTAAAACCTTCATGCCGGAATGGATACAATATTCAATGTGTCCGGTAGATGACAATACTACAAAGGCTAATAACTGGTTTGAGAACCCTTATGGCAGAAAAAGAGTAGAAATGGAAGCAAATAAAATTATTAAATATGTTAAACAAGGAAGTATTATGGATGAAATTATAGACATTTCCGAATGCTGATGCTGGTTTTAAACATTAATTTTATGCAATGACTGTCAATTTAGGCAGTCATTTTTTTATTGAATATTTTCTGAAAAATTCAGCTTATCACCATTTCTTTATGTTATCATTTATTATAAATATTTCCATTATTAGCAAACACCCCTCTGCTAATTTGGATCCGATGAACGATTTCAACAAAAAAATTCTAAAATCAGTTAAGGAGTGAATCCAATGTAGACAACAACTTTCTCTTGAACAATTAAATAAGAGGGGTTGTTTGTATTGAAAAATAAATCATTTCGTGCATTACTGGCAGGAGAGTCTTTAGCCAATGCAGGAGATACTTTTTACATTGTGGCTCTCATCACAACTGTTTTTAGTGTGACAGATTCTTTGTTTTATGTTTCTTTAGTTCCCGTCATTAATTTATCTGGCGGATTTTTGGGTGGATTGGTCGCACCACTTTTAATTGATCGATATAAATTAAGGTCAATTTTATTAAATTCTCAATTATTGAAGACCTGTCTATTACTTTTATTATCACTGTATGTATCACTATTCCTATCAATTGATACTTTTGCGATCATTTATTTACTGATTTTTTGTACTAATTTTTTAGATGGCTTCGCCCATCCCACTAGTAGTGCGATTATTCCAGAGCTTATTGAAGAGACTTACTTGTTAAAAGCAAATAGTCTCATGTCGTCTGTTTATCAGTTCATCAATATGGGCGGATGGGCAGTTGGTGGTATTTTGGCAGTGCTTTTGCATTCGAATGGATTGTTGATTTTAACGTTTATCTTGTATCTATTGTCCACATTCTTATTGTCATTTATTAAAATTGACGAGAAGAAACATGCTCCATCATCAACTAAAAAAGAAGATAATCTGCATTCCTTTTTAGAGGGATGGAAATTAATATTAGTAGATAATAAGTTGCGTATTCTGCAAATCACTCTGTTTTTAGGTTCCATTGCAGGTCCAGTTTGGGTATCTTCTATCATTTACCCTTTTATAGAGTTACGACTGCATGAAGGTACGGAATGGTGGGGTTACATTAATGCCGCTTTCTTTTTAGGTCTATTTTTTGGTGGCTTAATTGGGTATACGAAATCTAATTTAATTGACCGGCACATCCATTTTGTCATATTGATATGTAGCTTTGTTGTTTTTTTAATGACTTTTCTATTTGGGATCAATAGTACCCCATTACTCGCTCTTCTGGTGAGTTGTATTTATGGATTATTCTACGAATTAAGTATGATCGCCATTCACACACTCATTCAAGGTAGGGTCAAAAAAAAACTTCTAGCAAAAGTATATGCTGCTCAAAGTTCTATAACTATGGCTACTTTTGGCATCTCCACTCTGATTATGGGTGTCATAGGAGAACGTATTAATATCGTTGCTGTATATATGGTTTCTTCAATTGTTTTATTGGTGTCATTTCTAATTCTTTTGATAAAGAAAAAACACTTATCTTTATCAGTAGTTGATACGAATCAAAGCGTCGAAAACGAATAACTTAGGATTGAGTATGTAAGCATTATAAAAAACGTCCATTCAAGTTCAATAATGAACTGACTGGACGTTTTGTTTTTATTGCATTCTTTTATCTATTTTTTACTTCCTGAAAGCTTGATAAATATTATTTTGTATTGCCATTTAGAACTATCAGCGGACGTCCGAGAACTATCGAATTAAAAGTTAAAGTAGATGAAGAAGGCTACAATTACGATTAAAATGATTGTTTCAAGAAAATTATAATCCTGGTCTTTTTTATTGCGGATTTGTTCTCGATAAAGCCGTTGAACTTGTTTTTTATTCGCAAACTTCATCAATACTCCCCCAACTAATCATAATGTGTATTCAAGTATTACTGTTATAACTACCAACCGGACTTATTATCTATTTATTACTTATAATACCATTTATTTTATTTTCATCTATATTTTTTTGAACTTCTTTTATTATTATATGCTCGGATATGATTTCTTCTAAAGGTATAGGCCCAAGTACATTTTTCCGCTAATATCTTTCAAGCAGTTTTCAATTTTACATAACATTTCATTAGCAAGATGGTTAATCAATTAATAGTAACAGCCACCTACATTCAGATGCCTTTAATACGATAATTATTTAGATGTTAATGGTAAAAATAAAATTACTCGAGTACTTTATTAACTTAAAAACTCTTCTTAACCTAACCTCTTCAGGTCGATTCCCACTCTTTACCTTTCAATAATTCTATAATCAATTCGTAAAAAAGGAATACCAAAAATCTTCATCTTGTGAAGTGCTGTTAGACGGCCTTTATGCGTTTCTATAATTGTAAAATGCTCGGATAATGGCAGCTTGAATAGGAATTTTCCTGCCGCTAAGTAAATTCCTTCATCCCCACTACCTTCACTTGTTAATATTAGTCGCCCTTCTATTTCCTCAAGTTGTAAAATACCGATCATGGAGGAAAACGGTAAGGGTAATGCAATATTCATATATGTTCTGCCTGCTGTATTATGCTGCGAATAGATGGCCACAAAAGCGGTTTGCTCCCCCACTTTACGAATCCAAGCACGTGGTTTAACTCTCCCATCCGCTCTCGTATCAATTCTTTTTATTTCTCCCGTCATTTCGGTTTCTTTACTTGAAATCGGTAAGTTTAATTGTTGCATTTGTTTGCTAATTAATTTATAACACATAGCAAATGGTTTAAACCAAGTCGCCCATTTAATAGAAGCAACTAGTTGATATCGATCCGTATGCTCATAAAATTCTATAATTGTTTTTGACAATGCTTTTGTACCAACAAAAGCACTCAAATCATCCACAAGACCTGGATGTGAGTCTTCGGTTACTATCAATTTCCCACGAACTTGGCTTATTGGAAAATCCCATGAAAGTTGTTTCGTTTTTGGTGGAGACATCGCCCATCCAACTACACCGAGTAGCCCGAAGATAATGCAATTAAAAAAACCGTGAAAAGCAAGCATAAAGTCAATGCGAATTATCCATTCACCAAATGCATTTCCTAATGCATAAAGGAATGAAAAAATAATCGTCACAGCTAGAGCACTAAAAGAAAGACGAATACATACAGCTTGTATACGCGTTGCAAAGTGGGTTTGAAATGCCAGTACAACAAGACTATAAATAGCGAATATATACATTAAAACCGAAATCACTTCGAGTATTGGCCAGAATGTAATACCTATTGCAACAAGCATAGGTCCTGACAAAATCATCGGGACAATCCATCTATACAACTTTGAATCATGCAATCTGCCAAAAAGGCCAAGAGAAATACACAATAAAAACGCTGAATAATGAAAATGAATGCCCGTCAACCAAGTTATCAGTGGACTAAACCCTGTATTTACTCCTGCTATATAGGAAAAGAACCAAAGTCCCCCGACAAATAAATACATCATACCAATATCAATTGAAATTTCTGCCCAGTTCACAAAGCCTCGTCGCAAGAATCGTTTCGCTCCTAGTACTGCCACAAATAAAGTAAATGCGACGTAAACTAATGCAAGTATTATTGACCAGGTACTAGATGAAATAATATGTAAAATAAATACAGAAAACATTCCTGTGAAAATAATAAAGCGATGTAACCTTTTTATTTTTATGATTAGTTGAAGTATTACAGGCACAAATATTAACTGTGCTACTGTTAACATTAGAAAGAAAGGCTGTTGCTTTGTGAACAGACTACTTGCGATAAATAGAATGAGTCCTATTATCGTTATTGAACTAAAAAGACTGTTCCTTGAATTCACCTGCGTAAGCCATCACCTTTCCTATAATTTGGTTATGAATAAACACATGAATCGAAAATAATTCACGTACTTCATCATAACCTTCTTCCACAATGACACGCCCTTCTAATACTCGTGGAATAGGCACTTCTAATTTCCCTAGAACTACACGCTGAAAACCTGATCGAATAAGTAATCGACCTTCTTTTGTCACGTCAAATTTTAAATCTGAATATAAAAGACTAGGATCTCCTAAATAATCTTTTACAATTTTGCGCTTAGTATCAATGGACATAAATGCATTAAAACATCTTGTCTTCTCTTCAAAATAGAAGGTACGTTCCCAATATACTTCCATTTCACCATTCGGTAATAATTTACATGTATTTTTAATCGTAAATGGCACGTCTTGACCATTTTCAGGAAACAAAACTTTGCTCTTACTCGCAAAGTTTAAGAATGGAGATAACCATCTAGCGCCCGTTTCTATTTTTGACATCGTACCGATTGCGAAAAATGGTACATCTATTGGTAGTGCATAACGTGCTTGTAATTTAGGATGTAGTTTGTGGAATTCTTCCCCCAAAAGATTTTGATAAATTGTCATTCTAACCCCTCTCTCTTTTTCGAATACAGCTTGACGCAGTTGGCAAATCTTTTGACGTGTAGAAACCTATAATAGATATAATCCATAGGCTCATATTAAATGTAACCGGATTGAATGGATGTGTTGCGATTGTAGGATCTGCTAGTAAAGCACTAATTGTTAACGTAGGGAACACTATTATTTGAAATGCAAATAATCGCATTTTGTTGCGGTATAGTAGCCAGACAAGTGCAAATAAAATCTCAAGCATACCGATTATGCTTACTGCTTTTATAGCAGCTGTTCCATCTATTGCAGTTAAACTTGATAACATAGCCACTTCCTCAGGATGCTTAGCAACCAGTTTCGGTATAAGTCCTTGATACAGCCAAACGAAAATAAACAAAAGAGTTATAAAATAGCTTCCAAAAAAACGTAAATATTGTGTTCTTGGGACTTCTCCTTTTTCAATCCAGCGCTTTAGAACATCAAAACTAAGAGCTGTTGCCCAGCCCATAACAGGACGGAAAAATCGATCTAGTAGCCCTCCTAGCATTCCATAACGTACTTTATAGTTATATTGCGTTAAAAATGTCAGTCCCTTTTCTGTCGGTACATATTGCCAATAGCCCTTACCTTCACTAATTGGTGAGATCTTCTGGTCAGTCCCAAAATGAAGTGAGGAGGTTCTAGTGCCATCATTCTTATTATGTATACCATTACTTTTACCCCAACCCGCTACCTTTAAGCCGAGCCCGATTTTCGTTTCATATAGAAAAGATTGCGGATCTTTTTCCTTTACTCTCGGTAAATATGTAATGGAAGAAAAGCGTAAATCCCATTGTTCATGGAGTTCAGGTTTTTGTGTAAACTCCCAGACATCATCAATATCTGCTCGAATAGGTATTTCTACATAAATTGGTTTATTCTTCATTCTACAACACCTCTACTTTAATACTTTGACCGTGTCGACCAAGCTGCTATAAACACCAAAGTCATATATAGTAAAGCAACAGAAAAACTAGCCCACAAAATGCCTTTTTGGTTTACCGTTGCTTGAAGACAAAAAATACCATAGTAATAATTACTGGTAAATAAAAATCCATAATTCACCTAGATATTTAGTGATTAGGTTAATGTTAACAAAAAAGGTATATAATAAATAGGTATAAAAAATAGCCTATACTTTTAAAAAGTATAGGCTATTGAAATCAACTCAATCTGTTTTCAATTTAGAATATAAATTAAGGTCGATAAATTTCCCATTAGATCTTTCGGATTGTCTTAGTGTTCCTTCGAAAACAAAGTTTAACTTTTGCAAAAGCTTAATGGAATTTATATTTTCAGGTTCTACTTTTGCTTCGATTCTATTTAACTCTAAAGTCGTAAATGCATAATCTAACAAAGCACTGATTGCTTCAGTGGCATATCCCTTACCCCAAAATGATTTAGCGAGGTCATAGCCGATTTCCACTTTGGCATTTTCAAAATCTATAGAATTAAAACCACATGACCCGATAATTGCATTCGATTCCAACTCAATGATTGCGTAACGTACAGCTTTGTTCTCTTGAGCCAATTCATCTAATAGTTCTATCATATCTTTTGCTTGGTTTTCATCAGTAAAACTGCTGATATTCATGAATCTAGTAACATCTGGGTCAGACCAAATCCTAAATAAACTAGGAGAATCCGATACCTTCATTTTCCTTAATAATAATCTTTTTGTGTGTAGTTCTGTAATCAATACTTTCCCCTCCATTATGTTTTTGTAATTGGGTTAAAGTTATTGATATCTGCGCATAGTTCAGTCCCTTCAGTGTAAGATCTGATTTTATTATATAAAGTTTAATTTGCTTACACAAATAGAATGTTGATATTAAAGTTTATATTTTCTTTGTTGGGAAGTACACGTAGGAGATAGCTGATCCTGATTTTCGTTTCATAAAGAAAAGATTGCGGATCACCCTTTTTTACTTTCAATAATTTCAAATTAGAAAAAAATAGTAAATCCCATTGCTCATGGAGCTCAGTTTTTTGTAAACACCGAGATTTCATGTATATCTGCTTGAATTGGTATTGCTATTCTTCATACACCTCTACTTTAATACTTTGGCCGCGTTGCCCAAGATACGACAAACATCAGCCAAAAGCTTATGCAACACAATATTAAAATAATTCCCCAATCATAGTGTGGAACTACTTTAAACACAAAAATCATATATAGTAATGCTATAGAAAAACTAACCCATAGAAGATATTTTTGACTTACCATTGCTTGAAGAAAAATAAATGCCATAGTAATAATTATAGGTAAATAAAAATTCATAATTTTCCTCCCCTTTTGTTAATTAGGTTAATTTTAACAAAAATGGGACGTTATAGATAGTTATGAAAAATAGCCTATACTTTTAACAAGTATAGGCTATTGAAATCAAATCAATGTCTTAGTGTTCCAAAGATGAGTATATAATACAGCACTCTACTATAAATTTCCTTGCAATAAACACTTTCTATGTACATTACTTAATTTTATATATTTAAACGTATTATTCTGTAACTCTTCATAGATTGTATTAAAAGTATAGAATGCTAAATTATATTGTTCTTTTGTAATCCAACCTTCTTCTAACGCTTCTTCTATTTCTTCTAAATCTTTTTTTATTATTTCTCCAGTTGGTAAGACAATTAAATCTAAAAATAGGTCTTCCATATAGGGCACACCATTCTCGATACCATTATGAGTTGTAATATCTATATACCATTGAATAATTTCATTCGATTCGTTGAACATTGTAGTAATTGCAAAATGTTCATTCTCAGGAAGCTGTTGAAGCCAAGAATAACCATTATCGACAATACATATTTTCTTGTTACAATGGTACGTCCATAATGGTTCTTTTACTTTTTTTAAAGTTATTAAAGCAATATTCCCTGAAAAAGTCGTATCAGAAATATATAATTGTTTGAATTCACGCTCTAAGATTCTTGTCCAATCTTCTCTAGTTACAAATCGTTTTTTTAACAATGGTATCTCACTCTTTTCTCGGCTTTTATTGAATATCCAAACTCCATATAGCCCCCTCGTACCAGCATTAGTAGTTAATTACTTTTGTATTAAGTACTTAACTAGTTTTTTTACGAAACCAGAGCTCTTTAAGTTATCACCAAGGTCTAAGTAAAACTTATGAACGTCTGCTCTTTCCACTCTATTTCCACTATTTAAAACAATGGCATTTCTTTCATTTTTTATAATTAGTTTCTCCGCTTCAGCTATTAGCTGTTGGCCTATACCCATTCTTCGAAATTCTTGATTTACTACCATTCAAAGGATTCTGCCGTAACAGCCACTAAATTCATAAGCTAAACCAATATGTAATCCAAGAAGTCCCACTACCTGTTGATCGATTTCTGCTACAAATGTATGATAATCAGAATGATTACTCAATTTTTCAAGTCTTTCTTTCATTTATGATTGAGTGGTCTTATAGCCTAATTCATCCATTAAATAAGTTATATCAGCTAAATCATTTCTTTTGCATATAGAATAAAAGCCACTTCAGGCACCTTTATACTTCATTTACTCCTAAGATAGATTCCTTGAAAGGCATAATATATCCTCTATACTCTTCAGTTAAAGAATCTGGTATTTGGTTAATATTAAAATATTTTAAATCGCCTGTTTCTTCTTGGCCTTTTTTCATTTTACCTGTAATATTTCTCGTTATATAAACTGCAATTACTGAATATACTTCATCACTATTTACTACTTTACTTTCATAACTTTCACCAGAAAATACACCCAACAATTGTAAATCATCAATAATAAAACCTGTCTCCTCTAACACTTCTCTTTTCGCTGTTTCTTCTAAACTCTCTCCCTGCTCCATTAAACCACCGGGCAATTCCCAGACACCGTCCGATCTGCGTTGTAATAATAGCTCATTCATTTCATTCACTATAAGCACAACAGACCCTGGTAAGATTAATGGATGATTTCCAACTAGTTTTCTTATTTCGCTTACATAGCTCACACAATCCACTTCCTCTCATTTAATATAGCTTCGATAATTAAAGTTTATTTTTTCTTTGTTGGAAAGAACACGTAAGAGATGCTAATCAGCCCGTCTATTACTAAGACAACAGACCATAATTTCCAAACTTTATAAAGTGCTATTGTCTGCTCGTCTTTCCCTAGTATTAGCAGCATACCCCATAAAATTAAAGACCCTATAACATAGGCAATAATATGCTGTACAAACCCTTTCGCTTCACGCTTTCCCTTTTCTTTCCCATATAATTTTTTAGCTCGTTCGCCAGTTTTTAATATAAACCTTTTAAATTGTTGATCTGCCCAGTCGATCATTTGCTTTCCATAGGCAATGGATACACCTATATAAATAGCAGATAGTCCGTGAAAAGTATTTGCGGTTGCTCCATTTTTTAAATCTAACGCCGTCAGTACTATCAGTACGAGGTCTATTAAGGGTGTTGCAGCTAATACCCAAATGCTTATACGCTTTAATTTCAAAATGTAGCGTAAAACTAAACCAGCTATTATTAATAGCCAAAAAGCAATTTCTGCTCCAATAATAAAATAAATAATCATTTCCTTACCCACTTCCTTGCAATAAATAAATGCATTAAATCAATTCTTTTCTAATTGCTTAAGCAAATCGAAAACTTCCTCTAGTTTATCAATAATATGCTCGGATTTATACGACTCTATCAATTGATTTCTCTTCCAAATGCCTATCATCCCCACATCTCGGGCTGCTTCTACATCATTTGTTGGGTTATCACCAATAAAAACCGCCTCATTCGGAGATATCCGTAATTTAGCTAATGTATATTCAAAAATGTTCTTATCCGGCTTTTTCATTCCCACTTCTTCAGAAACAACAATGACATCAAATAGCTTTTCAATTCCGAGACCTCTAATATTCGCTCGTTGAAAGCCTACTTTCCCATTCGTTATCATACCTAGCAAATACCCTTGTCTCTTTAATTCAACTAATACTTCTTTATATTTTGGAAAACCAATTACAAAATATCGGAACCCTTCCGTATAATCGTTTAATAATTCTTCAACAGATATATCTAGCTTATATTCTTCAATTAGCCGAGTATATACTTCATCTTTCCAAACATATCCCCTAGCATCTAGCTCTACAATTTTCTGAATCAATTGACCCTTTTCAATATGCCCCCATACTGAGTGGAACCTTTCATATTGGTCGTCCAAAAACGCAAGCAATGATGCCTCTCGATTTAGAATCGTCTCATCTAGATCAAAAAGTATAGCTTTCATTTACCCCTCCTGGAAGATGTAGTTAAGAATTCTCTTATATATATCTATTTACCACGTTTAAATAAATCGATAGCATGTGAAAATGCATAAGCAGATACTAAAAAGCTACAGATGATTCCCGACCAAAAGACCGGACTACTTAACTCAGGTATTAGCTTTTCTCCAAGCGGTCCCGTCCGTGGCTGATAGATATACCAAAATTGCCAAACGATTGTCAGGAATACTAATATTGAAAAAACCATTAAAAAGTATTTTTTCATTCCATTCACCTACCAGTAACAATACTAGTTGTACTTATTGTAAATCGCCTTTGTATACACTAAATCCATCGTACTTTTCGCCATATTAACATGACTGATACTCTCGAATTTTGCTTCACTTGTCATATATATAGCCCCTTGCTTTAAGGCGTACTGTGCTCTTGCTTTAATGAGCGCTTTTTGAATTCCTTGTCCACGATATTCTGGCAGTGTTGTTGCAGCTGCTAATGTAGCTATACCATCCTGTATATATAGCACTGCTATTCCAACCATTTTGTCATCTTTGACGGCTTTAAAGAATTGCCAGCCTTCAAGCTCATACAAAATCTCATTATTTTGTTTCACGCCATCCGCGATGAATTCAGGTAATCCATAACCTTTAACATAGACTTCTGCAAAATCATTAAAATCCTCTTTCTTTAACAACTGAATTTCGCAATTTCTTTGGCATATACTATTTGCTATTTCCTTAACATTACCAATGAAAGATGCATGAAAACCTGTTTGAACAAATTCATGTTTATTTAATTCTAAAAACAACTCTTTACTCGCATTTTGCGGTGCGACCTCAATTTGAAAGTCCATGTTTTGTTGTTTATACCAATCTACAATTTCAGATAAGTAAATATAATCTTCCTCATTTATATTTCTTACAGTATTAAAAGCTGTTCCAGATATACGTCGTACTTGAAAAGCAAGAGCCGAGCCAAATTGTTTCATTTGAGATCCCAATTCATTATTATTTTTGGACTTAAACGCTTTTAATCTAGAAATTAAAGTATTATTTTCACTTAACATGACAATGTCTGAAACTTGTCTCATTACCTTCACCCTTTTCATATGTATATAAAATTCTTTCACTTGCTTCAATTTACTAATATGTGAATATTATGTATATTAATTATAACAGAATATACCATTAACTTTTAAGATTGGACGGTGAAAATATGATCGTTTCAGAAAAAATCAGTCGTAATTTTACTATATTTGCTGAAAAGGAATGTGCTGGGTCTAGCCGTTTATATGAATGTTTATCTTATGAAATTGCTAAAGATGACACTATTTTAGAGTTATCTAGCCATATCCCACAAGATCAACCGAAACCGAATTTACTTTTTGCTAGTGTACAATATTTACTAAATAATTCAAGTTCAGAAGAGTTACGCTCTTATTATCCCAACTTTGTATCCAACGCAAAAAATCCAGAAGAGGCTTTTCCACATTTCAAAGCTTTTTGCCTAGAACATTGGGATTCATTAAAATCGTTGTTTCAAATAAAACTGGTACAAACCAATGAAGTTAGACGATGCGCTTACCTTTATCCTATTTTCACTGAAATATATGTCAAGCACAACAAACCTTTAACACTGATTGAAATAGGTACTAGTGCAGGACTTCAACTTGGTTTAGACCAATATGCTTATCAATATAATGAAGGTAGCATTTGTGGAAAAGACGATTCTAACGTACTTATAGAAGCTACTAATAAAGGGATAGCATTACCAGAGTCCATTGAAACACCTCCGGTTATTAGACAAAGAATTGGTATCGATTTACACACAAATAATGTGAAAAATGAAGACGATGTGGAATGGTTAAACGCTTTAATTTGGCCGGAACATACAGATCGTCTCAAATTATTTAACGCTGCGACAGATGTTATTCAAAAATTAGATATCGAACTTATAGACGGTAATGCCGTGGAATTAATAGAAGACATTGTAAAGCAAGTAGATGAAGATTCTATTATTTGCGTGTTCCACACACATGTTGCAAATCAAATACCTTTAGTGCAAAAAGAGCAACTGTTGAAAAACCTGAAGACAATTAGTCAAGAAAGAGAGATATATCATATTTACAACAATCTATTTGATGCAGATTTGCACCGCGATTATTTTTATAAAGAAATCTGTGAAGAACATATATTTGAGCGTCCTGATGGTCATGCACGTTGGTTTACATGGAGCTGAATACAAGACAAAGAGGAACTGTGTGCTTAGACAGTTCCTCTTTGTCCATAAATTTCCTTTTTATTTTTAATTAATCCCTAATAATGCGTTATGGAATACTTATTTGCTCTATATAGAGAATAATAATAAATCAATTATTTCTTGTTTTACAAATCTTCACAGACTATCTCATATAAAAACTCGCCAAAGTTATCTGCAATCGCATCGTACTCTAGACCCATTCCTATAGCTGGCATATAAGAAACAATCTCTGGTTCCCCCGCCTTTATTTGATTGAAATCCAAACAGAATAGTTCGCCATTTCCCGGATTATAAATAACTAAGAGATTACTAGGCAAGCCAACTTCTTTTCTCAATGTTAATGTATAATTTATACCATTTAACATGGAAGGACTCTCGAAATCATCACTCGAAATACCCAATATTTTAACACCTGCGAAGATTCCTGCACCAAATGTTTCTAAGAAGTTTCTATACGACCCTATTATTTCTAATTCTAAAATTCGCTCAATTTGCTCAAGTAAATTGCTTGGCTGAGGTCCTACAAAACTAGCTATTTCTTTTTCGGTTAATATTAACTCTTTAGCAGCTTCATACGATGATAATCTCATTTTCTATCATCCCCCACCAGTTCATAGTCTCTCATTAATTTTTTCTTTAATATATTCTATGCAGCATTTAGTATATTCACTACTTGATTTATAATAATTTTTTTCATAAGAAACTTTACTTCCTTGTATTCTCTAATCCACTTTTAATAACCTGGAAATAAATCCTCCTACTAAAATCTTTTTTCGTGCTGATTATTTCCATCTTTTTAAGAAAAATATTGCTTCGCTCTATTACCTAATTTTTCGTGAAGAAAATAGGTAACATTTCAGTCGTTACCAAACTAACTGAAATGTTACCTATTATTGTTTTACTATAATCAACTAATTGTAACACCCGCACTTGCTGTACCTGTAATAGCTGTTACTACACTTAACCCTGTAGTAGCCACAGAGAATACCATAATTAAACGATCTCCTACATTTACTGGTTCATTTAAATTTGCAAGAGCACCATTTAATGTAGTAAATGCAGCTATAGCACCAGCTAATGGTGTAAAGCTTATAAGAGTCGATGCTAAAGGTGCAAATACGTTTGATGATGCATTTTGTGATTTCCATACTTGTGCCGTAATAGTAGCTGTACCTAAAACAGCTATATTAAGAGCAACTGTAATATTAAAGAATGCAGCAACATTTGTAATTGCTCCAGCACGTGGAACGACAAATGCTTCATTACTAATATTTTGAAGATTTACTGTAGCATTACCAATCCCTACACTAGTAGTACTATTGCCAAATGCAATAATAGCTCCGGTATTAGGTACCCCAGTTAATAGTGAATTTATTGTTACTGTGCCTCCTGATGCAAATGGGATTACGCCTCCTGAACCAGTTGCTCCCCTTGCTCCTGTTGGCCCGGTGACTCCGGTTGGTCCTGTTGCTCCCGTTGGTCCTGTTACTCCTGTTGGTCCAGTTACTCCCGTTGCCCCAGTTAATCCTGTTGCTCCAGTTGCCCCAGTTGCTCCAGTTAATGTTGCTCCAGTTGATCCCGTTGCTCCTGTTGGTCCCGTTGCCCCAGTTAATCCTGTTGCTCCTGTTGGTCCCGTTACCCCAGTTGCTCCTGTTGGACCTGTTGCTTCCAGTTCCCGTTGCTCCGATCCAGTTGCCCCAGTCCTGTTGGACCCGTTGCTCCAGTTACTCCCGTTGCTCCAGTTGATCCTGTTGCCCGTTACTCCTGTTACACCAGTTGCTCCCGTTGGTCCGGTTGGTCCCAGTTACCCCAGTCGGTCCTGTTGCTCCTGTTGGTCCGGTTACTCCGGTTGATCTCCTGTCGGCCCAGTTGATCCCGTTGCTCCCGTTGCTCCAGTTGGACCCGTTGCTCCAGTTGCTCCCGTTGCCCCAGTTGTTGACCTGTTGCTCCAGTTACTCCAGTTGCTCCCGTTGGTCCGGTTGACCCAGTGGATCCTGTTGCTCCAGTCGACCCTGTTGCCCCAGTTACTCCCGTTGATCCGGTTACACCAGTTGCTCCGATCGCTCCAGTTACACCAGTCGGCCCAGTGTTTCCTGTTGGTCCAGTTACTCCCGTTGGTCCTGTTGACTCCAGTTACTCCCGTTGTCCAGTTACTCCCGTTGGTCCCGTTGCCCCAGTTACTCCTGTTGGTCCAGTTACCCCAGTTGCTCCCGTTGCCCCAGTTAATCCTGTTGCTCCTGTCGATCCCGTTGCTCCAGTTACCCCTGTTGGTCCTGTTGAACCCCTGTTGGTCCTGTTGCTCCAGTTGCTCCAGTTGATCCTGTTGCTCCTGTCGATCCCGTTGCTCCAGTTACTCCCGTTGGTCCAGTTACTCCCGTTGGTCCCGTTGCCCCAGTTACTCCTGTCGGCCCAGTTGATCCCGTTGACCCAGTTGCTCCTGTTGGTCCAGTTGCTCCTGTCGATCCCGTTGCTCCAGTTACCCCTGTTGGTTGTTGGACCTGTTGCTCCCCGTTGCTCCCGTTGCTCCTGTTGGACCTGTTGCTCCAGTTACTCCAGTTGCTCCCGTTGGTCCGGTTGACCCAGTCGTTTCTCCAGTCGACCCTGTTGACCCAGTTACTCCCGTTGATCCTGTTGTTGCTCCCGTTGCCCCTGTTGGTCGATCCAGTTGCTCCAGTTACCCCTGTTGCTCCGGTCGATCCTGTTGCTCCAGTTACACCAGTTGCTCCAGTTACTCCCGTCGCTCCCGTTGGTCCGGTTGACCCAGTCGCTCCGGTTGACCCTGTTGCTCCTGTTTCTCCAGTCGACCCTGTTGCTCCAGTTACTCCCGTTGCTCCGGTTACACCAGTTGCTCCTGTCGATCCCGTTGCTCCAGTTACTCCTGTTGCTCCTGTCGATCCCGTTGCTCCAGTTACTCCTGTTGCTCCTGTCGATCCCGTTGCTCCAGTTACTCCCGTTGGTCCGGTTGACCCAGTCGCTCCGGTTGACCCTGTTGGTCCTGTTTCTCCCGTTGCTCCGGTTACACCAGTTGCTCCTGTCGATCCCGTTGCTCCAGTTACTCCTGTCGGCCCAGTTGATCCTGTTGCTCCTGTCGATCCCGTTGCTCCAGTTACTCCTGTTGGTCCTGTTGGTCCTGTTACCCCAGTTGCTCCAGTTGCCCCAGTTGGTCCTGTTGGACCTGTTGCTCCAGTTACTCCTGTCGGCCCAGTTGATCCCGTTGCCCCAGTTACCCCTGTTGCTCCCGGTGCTCCAGTTACCCCTGTTGCTCCGGTTGCTCCAGTTACTCCTGTTGCTCCGATCGCTCCAGTTACACCAGTCGGCCCAGTGTTTCCTGTTGGTCCAGTTACTCCCGTTGGTCCCGTTGCCCCAGTTACCCCAGTTACCCCAGTTGCTCCCGTTGCCCCAGTTAATCCTGTTGCTCCTGTCGATCCCGTTGCTCCAGTTACCCCTGTTGGTCCTGTTGAACCTGTTGCTCCAGTTACTCCAGTTGCTCCCGTTGGTCCGGTTGACCCAGTCGCTCCGGTTGACCCAGTGGATCCTGTTGCTCCAGTCGACCCTGTTGCCCCAGTTACTCCCGTTGATCCTGTCGATCCAGTTGCTCCAGTTACCCCTGTTGCTCCGGTCGATCCTGTTGCTCCGGTTACACCAGTTGCTCCAGTTACTCCCGTCGCTCCCGTTGGTCCGGTTGACCCAGTCGCTCCGGTTGACCCTGTTGGTCCTGTTTCTCCAGTCGACCCTGTTGCTCCAGTTACTCCCGTTGCTCCGGTTACACCAGTTGCTCCTGTCGATCCCGTTGCTCCAGTTACTCCTGTCGGCCCAGTTGATCCCGTTGCTCCAGTTACTCCTGTTGCTCCTATCGATCCCGTTGCTCCAGTTGCTCCAGTTGCTCCCGTTGCCCCAGTTGGACCTGTTGCTCCAGTTACTCCAGTTGCTCCCGTTGATCCGGTTGACCCAGTGGATCCTGTTGCTCCAGTCGACCCTGTTGCCCCAGTTACTCCCGTTGCTCCGGTTACACCAGTTGCTCCAGTTACTCCTGTCGGCCCAGTTGCTCCAGTCGCTCCTGTCGATCCTGTTGCTCCGATCGCTCCAGTTACACCAGTCGGCCCAGTGTTTCCTGTTGGTCCTGTTTCTCCAGTTACTCCCGTTGCTCCCGTTGGTCCGGTTGACCCAGTCGCTCCGGTTGACCCTGTTGGTCCAGTTGATCCTGTTGCTCCTGTCGATCCCGTTGCTCCAGTTACTCCCGTTGATCCTGTTGCTCCGGTTACACCAGTTACTCCTGTCGGCCCAGTTGATCCCGTTGCCCCAGTTGCTCCAGTTGCTCCAGTTGCTCCAGTTACTCCTGTCGGCCCAGTTGATCCCGTTGCCCCAGTTGCTCCTGTCGGCCCAGTTGATCCCGTTGCCCCAGTTGCTCCAGTTGCTCCAGTTACTCCAGTTACTCCTGTCGGCCCAGTTGATCCCGTTGCCCCAGTTGCTCCTGTCGATCCCGTTGCTCCAGTTACTCCTGTCGGCCCAGTTAATCCCGTTGGTCCGGTTACTCCGGTTGACCCTGTTGCTCCGGTCGGTCCGCTTGACCCCGTTGATCCCGTTGGACCTGTTGCTCCTGTTGCTCCGGTTGGCCCCGTTGGACCTGTTTTACCTCTATTATGACAATGATCTATTATATAAAGCGGTTCACATGGATCTATATAATCTAAATCTCTAATAACTGTTTTAGGACTTCTTTTTTTGTGGTTACATGAACATTGATATTTATTACAAACAGTACACCTCGTTTTATTTGAATCCATTATTATCACCTCCCATCATATACATACTATTCTCGTGAAATAGATTGATATTGGACAATTGTAATGTGACAGAAAAAAATTGGATAATCATCTCATTCATGATAGTCTGATAATTATGTATTTCTCTAGCATGCTATTAAACTGTAAAATGAAAATGGGATATGCTTATATCTAAAATATTTCTGTAATACAATATAGGTATCAGAATTAAAAATTTCTTAATCTATTAAAACCCTCAAGTAAAACTATTAACATTTTTGACAACAAAACAAAAAAACGGCTGAAGAATACTCTCCAATCGTTTTTTTAATATATCCAGAAAAATGAATCGGCAAAGGCTTTTATCTGTAATTTTCACTTTCTAAAATCTCTTTTCTTCCAAATTCACATTGTCCTCAAAATACTTTTTATTATTTATAATGGTTTGATTAGTCGGATTATATTTAAGTGCCATTTCATTATGTTCATATGATTTTTTCATTTGATTTAATCGATGATATAGAACACATAGCTGTAGATGAGGCAGCCAAGTAAAGAAGCTTTTATTTTGAAAACTAAGTTTTAATTCATCTTTATATAAAATCGCTTTTTCATACCAATGGATCGCTTCTGTATTTTTATTTTGTTCCATAAAATGAAAACCTATCCGACAGCAAGCTTCAGGGCGTGGCACATCATATTGAAGAGATCTCAATGATGACTTAAATGCCATTTCTTTATCTTCCAAAAAAGTATAGCAATCAGCTAAATTAAAACATGCACGAATATTATCTTCAATCCATCCTAATTTTGATTCAAGAAAAGAATCATATTGAGTTATTGCCTCCTCATAACGCGCATGGTCTTTTAATTCATTTGCGAAGTAAAACGTGTCACGCGCTGAAAATGGTTGGTCATCCTTTAACATTTTTTCATAAATTCTTATATTACGATCACTATCGTGACTTAATGGCATATGCGATACAGCTACTTCGCAATCAAATAAATTTCCTGAAACCGCCAGAAATTCATGTACAGACCCTACCCATTTAAAATCATTGTCTTTTTTCACTAAGCGATATCTTCTTAACGATGAAATGACATTTCCATCAGCATCATGCGATAAATTATAGGTCATTGAAACTGCATCAATTGAAGGTTCTAAAGTTTCTTTTAATACTTTCAATTTCTCACGGTTTTCATCTGTAAAAATATCATCTGCATCGAGCCACAAAATATAATCCGAGGTTGCCTGCTGGAAAGAATAATTTCTGGCAGCTGCAAAATCTTCAATCCATTCAAAATCAAAAATACGATCCGTATATTCTTTTACGATGTCCTTTGTTTTATCTTCTGAACCTGTATCTACAATATTAATCTCATCAACTATATCTTTCACTGAAGCTAAACATCTGCCGATTACTTCTTCTTCATTTTTAACAATCATGCATAAACTTATTGTTACCAAACAGATCCCTCCAATTTCATCCTATATGTATATGCTTAAAAGATAGTAAAGGACATGAAAAAGTTCTATCTTGAGGTGAAATTTTATTGGGTAAATCCAAAATTGTTACACCCTTACTTAATTATTTGAAATTGAGATGAATTATGAATTATTAAATCTATATGTACTTTTCACCTACCATCCTACTTATCCCCAAACAATGAACTTCCTATATCCCCCATTCATCATTAGTATTTGACACTACAAATCATCTATTATATTATTAGTTAGAATTCTAATTAATTGGGGTGATTAATTATTAACGATGAAACACTTCAACATCAATTCCGTACAATTGGCCATAGATTGAAAACAATTGGAGATAAAAAACTAGAAACTTATAATTTAACAATTGAGCAAGCTCGTTTCATTGGTTATCTATTCCTTCATGAAGATGAGGGTATCTCACAAAAAGATATGGAACGTGCTTTCCAACGAAAAGGATCATCCATTAGTAGCATTGTACACAATTTAGAGAAAAAGGGTTTTATCGAAAGAAAAGTAGATATGAAGGATGAACGTAGAAGAATCATTCATGTACTGCCTAAAGGTAAAAATCTGGTTGAAGATTTCAACGATTTTTTTAATGAAATGGAAACTACTATGGTAAACGGATTTGATGATAAGGAAAAAGATGCTTTATCCACCATGTTAGATAAAGTAATCAATAATCTTGATTATAAAACTGATTAATTTCAGTTTTTATAAATAATTAGTTAGATATCTAACTAATTAGAATTCAAACGAAATACTAATTTTGAACGAGGTGATTATAGATGGACAACGAAAACATCTATTATTTTGAAAAGGCTCCAATCCATAAAGCAGTAGCTCATTTCTCCATACCTATGATGCTAGGTATGTCTTTAACTGTTGTGTATTCCATTCTAAATGCATATTTCATTGGCATGCTCAATAACTCAGAAATGCTTGCAGCGATAACATTAACGATACCAGTTTTCGCAATTCTCATGGCATTTGGTAATCTAATTGGGGTTGGTGGAGCTACTTATATATCAAGACTTTTAGGGGAAAAAGATTATAAACAGATTAAACATGTATCTTCATTTTCTTTTTATGGTTGTTTATTATTGGGGATTGTTGTAATAAGCTTTTGCTTCCCTTTCGTTAACACAATTATAACTGGGCTAGGAGCAAGTAGTCTTTCATTTGATTATACGAAAGATTATGTAACGGTCATGCTTATTGGATCGCCATTTATTATTATGAATTTTGCTCTAGAACAATTAGTTAGAGCTGAAGGGGCAGCTAGAGTTTCAATGATTGGGATGCTTTTAAGTGTTGTAGTCAATATTATCCTTGACCCTATATTCATTTTCCTGTTTGATTGGGGCGTAACAGGTGTTGCAACTGCAACGCTATTAGGAAACATCGCTGCTGTTCTCTATTACGCATATTATATAGTGGAAAAGAGTGATTTTTTAACCCTCTCACTAAAGAATTTTAAAGCAAGTAAACTAATTATTAGTAACGTACTTAAAATTGGGATACCAGTATTTCTGTTAAGTGTGTTTATGGGTACAACAGCATTATTCTTTAATAATTTTGTAGCGATTTATGGAGATGCTTCTGTAGCAGCTTATGGGATCTCATCACGCATTTTGCAACTCCCTGAGTTTGTGATAATGGGGTTATGTGAAGGAGTTGTTCCACTTATAGCCTATTGTTTTACAGCTGATAAAGATAGGATGAAGAATGTCATTAAATTTACTGGGATATTAGTTGCTACTTTGGCGTTAACTTTTGCAGTAATTGTTCTGTTATTAAGTAACCATTTAATTGAACTATTCACTATTGATGAAAATATTATTTCAATAGGAAGCTATGTCATTAAAGTGACTTTCCTTTCTCTATTTGTTAGTGGCATAACTGTCTTAGTAACGGGAATTTTCCAAGCAACAGGTCAAGGAAAACCTGCATTAATCATGTCTCTTGTACAGGGATTAATCCTTATCCCAATCTTATTTTTAGCTAACAACTATGCCGAATTCCATGGGGTTATTTGGTCATTATTCATAGCAGACTTCATTAGTTGTATAGTAGGAGCACTCATGTTATTTCTTCTTAGAAATAGATTGACTGTTTCACTAGATGAGATAACTAGTAATCCATGACTAATAGCATTATTTTAGAAAAAAACAATGGATATTTATTAGAGCATGTTTTGATCATTTTTTTAAAGCATGCTCTTTTTCTTTTATGAAAATAGTTTTTATCTCGTAAGCTAAAAATGTGCAAAACAGTATTTATCAATGCCATTCTTTCAAGGAAAAAACTTGATTTTTCTCAAAATCACTAATGATTTCTGGTGCTAATAATAACCTCGCTTCCTCTTTTGTTGACCAATGATAAGCAATATGTTCTTTAGACAAAACTATTTCCCCATCTACAACTCTACATAAATAAGCCAAAATAACGACTTGTCTTGTTGCAAAGGCTTTAAAAGTAGTGGCATATAAAATATTCAAGACTGTGGCATTTATACCGACTTCTTCTTTTATTTCTCGCACTAATGCCGCTTCTAAATTTTCACCGAACTCTACTTCTCCCCCAACGCATTCCCAAGTTCCCCCTCCGATTTCATCATTATGATTTCGTTGGACAATCAATAATTTCCCTTCATTTAAAATAATACCTTTAACAGCTACTTTAATTTCATTTGCGTTTGTCATTTATATCACCCTTCTTAACAAATAAATAAAAGGATATCCTATTTGGAATATCCTTTTATCTGATCAGTACTATTTATACTGATAAAAAAACTTTGAACATAGCAAATTTATTAAACCACCGACTTCATAAAAGAAATAAGCTGATCTTCTTGAGTCGTATTTGTTGCTACTTTATTTTTACCGACCTTGCCACATTGAAGACATTCATGAATCAGTTGGTACCCTTTCTTACTCGAGTATTCCATACCGATAGGAGCCATTAACCCCCTACATACACTTGCACGGTCACCTGGCTTTTCATCCATATGCTTGGAAAATAAGCAGTACGGACAATGATTACGAAAGCTACCGTTTGTTAATGGTTCAATTTGCGCGCCACATTGCTCACATTGAAATGCTGTATTTTCTGTTTTTCTGCTCACGTGCCATTCCTCCAAGATGTTATTTTCATCTATGGAAGAAGGGTTCCGTTCGTTTTTACTACAAAATGTAGCTTCAGGCTTTTGAAAAAATGGACCCATTCACCGTCTCGATTTACGAAGCGATTACTTCTAGTTCCTGCTTCACTTGAACTTTTTTCATCTCAAGATCCGGACCTCGATTGACTTTATGTATTGTATCAACCACTGTAGGACAGTCAACGCCACCCTCCACTAGTAGGTGTTCTTTTCAATCACTGACAAAGGCATCGTCCCCTAGAACGCACGTTCACTTTTATACATGTATTTCATAAAACCACTCCAACTCTAACTATGTTCAAAGTATTCAATTTTATTATAACAGGTTTATGTAAATTTTTACCTCACTGATTTCTATTATATCTTATCAATTAAAAAGGAACCAAATTTGGTCCCTTAGCTGATATATGTAAATTACATTATTATGAATCATTTTATTTTCTTGCTCATGAAGGATATATCAAACCTCTACAATACAAATAAAGTTATTGCTGCTCCAACCACTCACTTATTCTTTGCTTCTGAAAAAAGATATGTCCATTCATTTCAATAAAAGGAACCTCTGGATGTTCAGATATAAAATTGCTAGTCGCTTCTTTTGGTACATTTAAAAATACATGTAATTCCTTTGCAGCAACTAATTCAATTTCTTCTTCCTCATTCAGGATATCCAACAAACTCTTTGCATTTGGATTGCCGAAGTTTTTCAAACCATTCCCTATTAAATAACCGGCTACTAAAATACAGCAACCTAGCCAAATAAAATCATAACTCAACTTAAATTCCCCTTTAAAACCGTTAGCAACCTAAGCTGCTAACGGTTTAATAGATTTATCTATTTCACTAATTTCATACCCTTAACCATTTTCAAAATTTCTTCCACTTTTAAATTTGGATCCGTTGGCATGATTGAGTAATTAAATCCTTTTTCTGACCAAGAAATGCTTCGGAAATTATTCATCTCCAAGACAGATCCTTTTTGTCCGCGCACTTTTACTTGTTTCTCTCCTGGAATTGTTTCCGCTTTTCCTCCCATATCTTTTGGTGTTGGGAAAACTGAAAGCGTAAAGTAAACAACTCCATTTTTTTCATATTCAATAGCTAACTCCTTATGATCAACTACATCCATTACTTCAATTTTAACCATCTTAAATTTACCTTTTTCCGGAAAATAGAGATACGCTTTTTTGAATACTGTAGGAAGTTCTTCAGATGTGATTTGTTCTGTTTTCAACGTACTATCAACTTTTTTTATTTTGACATCCTTTGGCAATTCAAGTGTAAATTTGCTGCTAGATATTTTTGCATCAAAATCGATTTTTGTGTATTCCATTTGTGTATCACCGCCAACAGTTGAAATGTTGGTTTTTAACACCATCCAATTTTCTTTATCAACCCACATTTCTATATCACCGAAAAGCGTTTTTTCTCCTTTTCCTTTAGCAACTAGATGATACGTCTTGCGATCTAAGATTTTCTCTTCTCCTTTAAGTGATATATCATGCGTATCCTTGACTGCTTTTAACAAGAGTTCAGCTTGTTCCTTTGGTGAAGATTGAGAAACATCTTTTAATTCATCTGTTATCGGCATAACAATAGCTGTATTTTGAGCTTGATCATAACTTGTCATATTTTCTCCGTCATTTACAGAAAGGGATTGTTGTTTACCTTTTTCATCACTTATTTCAATACGGCGTTTGCTATCTTCGCCAATCCATTCTTTAACATGCATTTTTTCATTTGAAATTGTCATGTCATATTCTCCGTAGTAAGGACCTACTGGCTTGGAATCCTTTAATGTGTTTTGAATTACTTGCTCCGGAGAATATTGACTGTCCTCTGTAGTGCAGCCAACTAATCCAATCGTTATGATACCTACTAAACTAATCGTTTTTAAAATTGTTTTCATTTCCATCACCTATTCCTTCTATTGTTGGTAACTTGCATATGACACAAGTTCCTATTGTTTTATGGGACATCATTTGCACTTTGCCACCATGCTTTTCAATTATTTGTTTTGTAATACTAAGTCCAAGTCCTGTACCACTTACACCCTTTTTACTTCTCGCTATATCTGCTTGGAATAATGGTTCAAATACATGATTAAGCGCTTCTTTGTCAATTCCTTCACCACTATTTTGAACGATTAATAGTGGTCCATCTAACTTCAACTCTTGTTTAACATAAGGGAAAACCCAATTAGGTAAGTTCTCTGAAAATACTGCTGCTAGCCAAATAGCCCCTTCTTTTGGTGTATGTTGAATCGCATTACTCATTAAATTATCCGTTACACGCATAAGCTGCTTTGGATTAACGTTAAATATGCCTTCAATTTCACTTTGCACTTCTAATGTAATATTTTTGTCATAGCATAACTGTTCATAATCAGATAACAGCATGTCAAAAAATTCACTGCCTTCTACTTGAACAAGATCCATTTCATATGTAGACGATTGTAATAAGGTATACATAAGTAAATCATCTAACATTTGCTGCATATAATTTGCTTTGTTTATGATGATTTCCCTGTATTCCTCACGCTCCTCATCTACTAAATTTCGTTCTGCTGACAATGACTCTGCATACGCTCGAATGGAAGTTAAAGGTGTTTTTAAATCGTGTGAAATAGTCGCAATCATAAATTCTTTTTCCTGCTGCTCTTTAGCTATTCTCTCTCTTGCTTCTTCAATTTGCTTACGCATACTGTAAAAACTCGACGTTAGCTCACCAATTTCATCGTTTGTGGTTTGCATATCTTCAACTTTTTCACTACTAGCGAATGCCGTCATTTGTTTCATCAAATGCGTTAGTCTTTTGTTTAACTTGCGATTAACTAGAACCGAGACACTTATGAAAATAAGACAGAAGATACCTATTAAAACAGCTATTACAGACCAGGTTCGATTATTAACACCATCAATCCACTCATCTCTTGCTAAACTGACTTCAAAAAAACCGACTAATTCATTTCCTGAAAAAACAGGTTCCTTATACGAGTAATTACGATAGTTATTTTCAAATTGAAATAAGTTTTTATACAGTGATTCTTTAGACTCTATTACGCTCACTGAGTTCACAAGAGGGTCTGAATTATACAATGGAAGTCCATCATTACGATATAAAATAATAGCAGTTTGTGGATTCGATATTTCCTTAACTTGCGGTCTTTCGATTCCTTGTTTATATAATTTCGGATCTTTTAATACAGTTGATATTTGCTGAAGCTCCGTCCACTTTTCAAAATACTCTTCAACGTTGCGATCTTCATGATAAGCGTTAACCGATGCAAAAAGTGCATAAGCTGCAGCTAAAGGGAGGATCATGACGATAAAATAAGATAGCAATAACCAAGTTTTCAGCTTCATAGTGGTTCACCTATAAAACGGTATCCTTTTCCCCACACAGTTTGAATAAAATAGGGATTTTTTACAGGGTCTTTTAGCTTTTCACGCAGTCCTTTGACGTGCACGGTAACTGTTTGTAAACCATCTGCATCAACTTGTTGCCATATATGCTGATACAATTCACTTTTTGTGAAAACTCGTTGTGGATTTTGTATCATTACAGTGAGTAACGCAAACTCTTTTTGTGTTAAATGGACTTCCAAGTTATTGCGGTAAATTTTCTCGTTATTTAAATCAATTGTTAAACCATTCGCAAATGTTGTATTAGCATTAATTTCTGGAACTCCTTGATAGCGTCTCCACCTGCGAAGTTGGGATTCAACTCTAGCTTTTAACTCCACTAAACTAAAAGGTTTCGCTAAATAATCATCCGCTCCTAAGTGTAGGCCTTCTACTTTATCCTCATCTTCTTTACGCGCGCTAATAATGATGATTGGAACATCACTTTTCCAACGAATATTTTGACATAGTGTTAGTCCATCCATTTCTGGTAGCATTAGATCAACCAAAACAAGGTCATACGTGTTACTCTGAAAATCTTCCCAGCCCTCTAAACCCGTCGTTGCCCAAGCAACACCATACCCTTCACGTAAAAATGTATCACGTACAACACGTGCAATTTCAATGTCATCTTCCACAAGTAATAACTGCCATTTCATAATGATTCCTCCTGAAAACAATGTATCATAGCCAAATCCCTTATTTTGAAACTTAATAAATTCTTTATAATTACAAAAACACAACTATTTCCATTTTAAAGTGAAACATTCCATTATACAGTAGAAATTAAAAATTACTATAAGAAAAAACTTCAAAAACAAAAAACCACTTTGACTATAATAACTGTCAAAATGGTTTATATATTTTCGTTTATTATTTAAGCTTATACCCTAAGTCAAATAAACAATTATGTACATCTCACATGGCTTTAAACGGCGTAAAGATATTATTTAAATATAATTGATTCCTATCCTAAATAAGTTTGTTCAGAATCGTTTTTTGTTTTCCACTGCTACTCAAGTATGTGCCAGATTTTTTGTAAAAAAACTTGTAGTCATCCCTATAACAAGTATCGTGATGATTGAAAGAAAAAAAGTATCATAAGATAGTAATAGCCCCCCCATTAAAATAACAAATGAATCAATGATGAATATTAGAATCCCAACATTTACTCCTGTTTTATCACTTAAAAACTGAGCTATTAAATCTGTACCACCAGTACTTGTTTTAAATCTTAACATTATACCAATTCCAAGACCTATGAAAACTCCACCTATTATCGAACTGTAAAGGGGATCAATATGTACAAGATAATCAAAGGGTTCTAAAATATCTATAAAAAAAGAAGAAACAAGCAGACCATGCAAACTATTATAGAAATAATCTCTATAGTAAATCCATGCAATAATAAATATAGGAATACTTAAAAGTATTATGATGAATCCAGTCTGTAGTCCCCATAAATAATAAGATATTAAACCGATTCCAATAATTCCTCCATCTAAAACCTCATACGGAGCTAAGAATAGATTAATTCCTAAGGATACTAAAATACTCCCAATAACTATAACAATACTTTTCTTTATAAAATACATAGTATTCCCCCAAAAATTGAACATGTAAATACTTTATGCAAAAACCTAACTAAAAATGTAAATCTAGAGTTATAGTTAACTTTTTGTAAACATGATTATGACAATGATTAGGGTACATTACACTACTAATATTGTTGAAATTTCTATAATATCGCCTTTTTTTTAACATCTAATTTGCAGTATTTTATTATTTAAAAATCAGGTTTTTAGTTTACATTTAGCTTTTTTCTTTGTTTAAATATTCGGCTGCAAACAAAAAGAATCCATTTTGGCATAAACTTATGACCAAAATAGATTCTTTTTTAATTGTATAGTTTCTTTTGCTCTTGAACATACAATTCTAAGAGCTGTATCAAGAACTACTAATTATTAGATTCGTTAAGAAGTAACTTCACTCTGTAACTTTAGAGAAACTTGCAAAATTTGATGATTATCGCTTTGTACGATTTTCCATTGCTGATTTCCTTGATTAATTGGTTCTTGCTTACCGTCTGCTTGCAACATTTCTACTTGTATCCAACCACCGATTGTATCAACATTATACGTATTTTCAAATTTGATATTAAATCGATCCTCTAATTCTTCTAACTGGACGCGTCCATTAATTAGATATTCATTTCTACCATTTTCAAAAATATCTGGAATTTCATCATCATCAAATTCATCGCGGATTTCACCAACGATTTCCTCTAGAATATCTTCCATTGAAATAATACCTGAAGTACCGCCAAACTCATCAATAACTATTACTATATGAATTTGATCCTTCTTCATTTTCAATAGTACATCTTGTAATCGCGCAGTTTCAAGAATAAACGGTATTTTGTGTATATGTTCTTCTAAAGTTGTTTCCTTACCAAGTGCATATTCTGTTACCATTTCTTTTGTATTTACAACGCCAATAATTTTATCTTTATCCCCATTTTCTGTTATAGGGTATCTTGTAAAGTGATGCTCGTCAATTATTTGTAAAATTTCTTCTTTTTCCATTACACTATCTAAAACAACCATCTGAGTACGTGGTATCATGATATCTTTTGCTACGCGCTCATCAAATGCAAAAATATTCTGCATGTATGTTAGTTCAGTTTGATTGATCTCTCCACTTTGGAAGCTCTGTGTCATAATAATCTGCAGCTCTTCTTCGGAATGTGCCTGTTCATGACTTGCAGGTTTAACTCCGAATAAGCGAAGTAAGGCACGAGATGTTCCATTCATGAACCAGATGAGTGGGAAGAATATTTTACCAAATGCAACTAATGATGGTGCTAGCATCAACGTCAAACGTTCAGCATACTGAATCGCTAATGTTTTTGGCGCAAGCTCCCCTAATACAACATGAAGCAACGTCATGATCATTAGTGCAAGAGCGTAAGAAGCTACAGTTGACATAGCTGCTGGTATCCCTAAGTAATCAAAAACTGGATGCAGAAGTTTCTCAACTGTAGGCTCTCCGAGAGTACCTAAACCTAAAGCTGTTACTGTTATACCAAGCTGACAGGCCGATAAATAATAGTCTAAATCTGAAACAACTTTTTTAGCAGCAACCGCTCTTTTATTTCCTTCTTCAATAAGCTGATCAATTCGTGACATTCGTACTTTAATAACAGCAAACTCTGATGCTACAAAGAAAGCCGTTAAGATGATTAAGATGGTTATAAATATTAAATTCGTAATGATTGTTATGTCCAATTATTTCCCTTTAAAAAGGGATTCACCTCCGTGATGATATATGACTAAGATAATTTTGAACAATGGACACTAACTAATAGTTAATACTGAGTGAAACTACATTTCTGATTTTGAATTGTCGTTTTGAGTATTAAGGCTACTTTATGCTTTTTTATATTACTTATTCTTTATATTATAGAGTATTGTTTTTCACCTAATAGTTTAAATGTTTTTAAATGTATACTTAGAATATAGACAATATAAAGAAAGCGAGCGTCGTAATCCATCGTTTTCAGTGATAGTTTTTTTAGTTTAGCAACGTGGATAATTTTAAATATCGCCTTCCCAATAGTCTCACCTCTTTCAAAGTATGATTTATTCTATCACATTAGAGAATTATCTAACTATTAAAAAGCCTTCACTTTTTTAAAATACTGTTGAATATCTTTCAAAAGATTGTAACATTTTTAGTTTTGTATGAATCTACAGCATAAAAAAGAACCGTTTGTATTTTGAATACAAATGGTTCTTTTTTTAATTAAGAGAGCTACCTCTCATTTTATTGTGGAAAATTAGTATTTCTACTTACAACAAACCCGCTTTTTCTAAAAATTCGCGTGCTACTTCTGATGCTTTTCTACCCTCCACATTTACTTGATAATTCATTTGACGCATTTCATCCTCAGTTATTTGATTGGCTAGTTTATTTAATGCTTTTTCAATTTCAGGATGTTTTTTTACTGTTTCTTTTCTCATTAATGGTGCACCTTGGTAAGGAGGGAATAGATTCTTGTCGTCTTCTAAAACGACTAAATTGTATTGTCTTATATCACTGTCTGTTGAATAGGCATCTAGTAAATCTATATCTCCAGATTTTACAGCCTGGTATCTTAGCTTTGGTTCCATTTTAGTAATATTAGAAAGAGAAAGATTATATAACTTTTGAATACCTCGATAACCATCTTCTCGATCATTAAACTCCATAGTAAACCCAGCTTTTATATTTTCTTCAGCCGCCTTTACATCTGAAATGTTCTTCAAATCATATGTTTTTGCTGCATCTTCCGAAACAGCCAATGCATAAGTATTGTTGTACTTCATAGGATTAAGCATTACCATGTCAAATTTCTTCAGCATTCCTTCTTGTGCTTGTTTATAGACATCATCTTGGTTGTTGTTTATCGCTTTTTCTTTTAAAAATTCAGAAATGGCTGTGCCAGTAAATTCGGGATAAATGTCAACATTACCAGATTTCAATGCATTAAATACAAATGAAGTCTTACCTAAACCTGGCTTTAATTGAACATTCAAATCGGTCTCTTCTTCAATAAGTAATTTATACATATTAATAAGAATTTCAGGCTCAGATCCAAGTTTACCTGCAATAACTATCTCTTCTTTTTCATTGATATTTATTAGAGGAAGAAAAATCATTAATAATGCAATAACACTTAAAGTGCTTAGTGCTGTTACTGTTTTTTTAAAGGAAAGTGATTCAAGTTTTTTAAGTAAAAAGTCAAATGCTAACGCTAATAGTGCAGCTGGTGCAGCTCCTAAGATGATTAATGCAGTATTATTCCGATCGATGCCTAGTAAAATAATATCCCCTAGTCCCCCTGCACCAATTAATGCGGCCAATGTAGCTGTACCTACTATTAAGACCATAGCTGTCCGGATCCCTGCCATAATAACAGGCATAGCGAGAGGAAGCTCCACCTTTACTAACCTCTTTCTAGTGTTCATCCCCATTGCCTTTGCTGCTTCTTTTAACGATGCATCTACCTCATTTATACCTGTGTATGTATTACGTAAAATTGGTAAAAGTGCATAAACAACTAATGCAATTATTGCTGGTATCTTACCTATACCAAACAGCGGAATTAACAAGCCTAGTAACGCCAATGAAGGGATCGTTTGCAAAACAGCACTTATGCCAATGATACTTTCTGCTATTTTCTTTTTATTAGTTAAGTAAATGCCTAAAGGTATGGCAATTACAACCGCAAAAAAGAGTGCTATAAACGATATTTGAATATGTTCAAGTAAAGAGGCCAAAAGCTGTCCTTTACGTTCGTTAAAAACATCTACTAAATTTGTCATATCCTTAACCTCTTCCTAAAGAATCTTTTGCTAAGTACCTTATTATCGATTCTCTCGTTATAATACCTATAATTTCACCGTCCTGATCAACTGATATGGCTTCATGATCTACCAAATTATTAAGAATTACTTGTAGTGAATCTTTTACTGAAACTCTGTGTAACACTTGCAAATAGACATTTTCTTTTGATATAGGTTGGATAATACTTTCTATATTGAAAGTATCTTCAAAATTTTGATTAAGGCCAATAAATTCTCTAACAAAATCATTAGCTGGATTTTGCATAATTTCTTGAGGTGTACCAAGCTGTACAATTTCTCCATCCTTCATCACACATATTCTGTCGCCTAGTTTTAGCGCCTCTTGCATATCGTGTGAAACAAAAACAATTGTTTTCTTAATTGTTCGTTGTAAATTGAGTAGGTCATCTTGTAACTTAGTACGACTAATCGGATCCAATGCACTAAAGGGCTCATCCATGAGAATAACCTCAGGATCTGCTGCTAATGCACGTACGACTCCTACTCTCTGTTGTTCTCCTCCAGAAAGCTCTGCAGGTTTTCGCTGACTATACTTATCTGCTTCAAGGCCGACCATATTTAGTAACTCATGAACTCGTTGCTGAATTTGTTCCTTACTCCATTTTTTCAGTTCTGGAACGATGGCAATATTCTCTTCAATCGTCATATGTGGAAAAAGTGCAATTTGTTGGAGAACATACCCTATATTCCAACGTAACTCATTTATGTCATAATCACTTATTCTTTTCCCTTCAATTTTTATAGTTCCTTCAGTCAATCGAATTAATCGATTGATCATTTTTAGTAAAGTCGTTTTCCCACAGCCACTTGGGCCAATGATGACAAAAAATTCACCTTTCTTTATTTCCAAATTAAGATAGTTAACTGCTGGTTGATTATCATCATACCTTTTAGATACATTCTCAAATACGATCATTTCAATACCTCCTTATAGTTCTGTAATGCTTAGTGCTCTCTAGCTCAGACTCATTGATTCACTATTTTACTTCTTCCTCAATCCATATTATTTAGCTTAGATGTAACTCACATGTTATATACTTACATTGAATGTATAAAATACCCAACATAAAAGTACTTTAAGTATACTAAAATATTTTGAAACTTATATCCTTAACTAATAATGTACATTCGAAGTTATATGCATATATGAATACCTCATATGTATCTTCTTTAAACCTTTTAAAAAACTTCTATATAACCATTTCTAAATTAAATATTGATAAACTCTTATTTCATTTGATATTTTCCTTGCATTTCTCATTTAATAGCGTATAATATGTATTTAGGTGCCAAACCTACGTAATGTTTGTTTTCGAACTTTCATTACAAACTAAGATTCCATAACGACTCGGATTGTCGGGAATCTTTTTCTTTTTTCTAGCAGGCAGATGAGCGCCTGCTTTTTTTTTGCTTTTTTTTACGTGAACTGAAACTATTTATGTCCCAGTCTCTTTTCAAGTTCTTTATAGCCTCATTAACCTCTCTAATCAATTCTAGAACTTCCGTTAAATACTTTATACTGTTCACACGCAATCTGTATGAAATCTTCTAAATAAGAGAAAATATATTTATCCTTATGCCACGCAAGTTCAGTAAATACAGGTTCCATTGTAATAGTTGTTTCTAGTTCTTTTAGTAGTCCATTTTCCAACTCTTTTTCAACTGTCATTTTCGGCAACAACGTCATACCTAAACCAGCTATCACACACTTCTTGATTGCTTCAATACTAGAAAATTCTATTATTTGTTCTGGGTAGATGCCTTCATTATGACATTGATATTCAAATTGATTTCGATAAGAGCAGCCTTCCTCAGTTAATAATATCGTTTCTTGTGCTACGTTCTGTATGGATAAAATCTCATTTTGAGTTAAATGGTGTGTTGCTGCTACTACAAATACTAAATCTTCTTTGATTAATTCCTTTTTACAAAGCATCGGTGTGTCCTTACGTGTATCTGTTATAAAAGCCAAATCGAGATTACCCGATTGCAATAAATCCTTGGCAATATCAATTGTATGAACTGGCTTAAAAACTATTTTCACCTTCGGATGTCTGCTTCTGAATAATCGTAAAATTTCGGGTAAACGATAAGTGCATTGACTTTCCTGTGCCCCGATTGTTAAAGTCACATTCACCTCATCTTGATTAGATAATGCATCTCTCATGGTTTCATCAAGATCCACCATCTTTTGTGCATATTGTTTTAATTGCATACCAGCATCAGTTAAATAGATTCGTTTACCTAAACGCTCAAATAAAGGAACCCCTAATTCACCTTCTAAAGACTTAATATGGGCTGTAATAGAAGACTGTGCGTAATCCAGCATTTCCGCTGTTTGCGTAAAATTTAATGTTTTAGCAGCGCTTAAAAATGTATGTAAGTGCTTAATATCCATATTCCACACTCCTAAATCGGTTTTACCGATTAATTTAATCGAATCATTCATCTTTATTAATAATGAATTTAAGTTTAAACTTTTTAAAGAAGAAAGTATAGAGAGGATTGACATATATGAAGATTACAACATTTATAGGTAGTTCTAGAGAAGAAAGTAACAGTGAGATACTGGCCGATATGGTAACGAAAGATTTAACTCATACTAAGATTGATTTAAAAAACCTATCAATTCAACCTATTCATGATTTACGTCATACGGAAGGCGGCTTTCAATTAGTAGACGATGATTATGACACGATCATAAATGCTTTCTTAGAAAGTGACCTGATTATCTTTTCAACTCCAATTTATTGGTATACGATGTCAGGAATTATGAAAAATATGATTGATCGATTAAGCCACGCTATACGAGATGAACGTTTTCCACAATTTAAAGAAAAAATAAAATCTGTAGAAGCCATCGTAGTAGCAGTCGGTGGTGATGAACCGAAAGTAAAAGGTCTACCCCTTATTCAGCAATTTAAATACACTTTTGATTTCTTAAATATGCAGTTTTCTTCTTATATTATAGGTGAAGGAAAGAAACCAGGTGACATTTTACAAGATCAACATGCAATAGCTCAAGCTAACCTATTGAATAAACAGTTAAAAGATTTATAAAAACCTTCAAGAAGATCGTTCATTTTTGAACGGTCTTTTTTTATCTAACTCCTCATTGAATGTACTCATTTTCAGCCCTTCTCTTCAATTGTATAAAGTGTTCTCTGAATAATTTATGCTTCCTTAAGTAATCCAGTAGCGTTAACAAAACCACATATTTAACTAATAAATTATTTCCTGGAAAATAAAAACGTTTATTAGGATATCCTAATAAACGTTTTTGCATGTCATTTTATTTAGAGAATACTTCTTCAATTTGATCTAACATTAAGTTAGCTGCTAATACGCCACCTGCTGTGTTCCAAATTACATCGTCCACTTTATGAGCGTTACCATCTTTAACTGCAGATAGTTTTTTCCAAAGAGGGTCTTCAGTCCATTCAGTTTCAGTTGCTAATGCAGAGTCATCACCTGTCGGCATATATGTGAAGTAGAATAGTACGTCTCCATCCATTTCAGGAATAGCTTCTTTACCAACTTCTATTGCTAAATTACCTAATTTATTGTCTGCTGTAAATAATTTTTCTTGTTCTTTTACGCGTTTAAAGCCTAATTCATTGAAGATTACACCTGAGAATGAATCAGTGTAGTAAATACGTGCTTTACCAGTCATAAAGCGTACAAAAGATACTTCTTGATTTGTTTTGTCGCCTAAAGTTGTTTTTAGTGTAGCAACTTTTTCTTCATATTTATTTAATATATCCTTACCTTCAGCTTCTTTGTTCACTGCTTTTGCATATAACGCAAAGTTGTCTTTCCAGTCACCACGTAATGTTTCAGAGAAAACTGTTGGTGCAATTTTTGTTAGTTTATCATAGACTTTTTCTTGTCGTAACTTATTACCAATGATTAGATCAGGTTTAAGTGCAGCAATCTTCTCAATGTTCACTTCATGTTCAACGCCGACAACTTCAGCATCGCCCATATCGTCTTTAATATGATCATACCAAGGATTTCCTACCCATGATTGTACTGCGCCTACTGGTTGAATACCTAAAGCAAGTAATGCTTCAGTTCCTTCATTAGTTAATACAACAATACGTTTAGGTGTGCCTTTAATTTCAGTAGTACCCATTGCATGCTCAACAGAATATGTAGTTTCTTTTTCTTTTGATGCATCTTTTTGTTTATCATCTTCTTTCGTATTACCGCAAGCTGCTAATGCAAATACAGCGATAACTGCAAATAATGCGACGATTTTACGTAAAGTATTTTTCATCTCTTTTAATCCTCCAATGTATATGATAAAATATGAAAGCAATAATGATAATCATTTTCATTTAATGCAAGATTAATAATATTCCACGTTAAAAGAGAAGTCAATATATTTTTAAATTTACATTAAAAGCGTAATTTTATTCTATTTTAGAAAAGAGTTTTGAATACCACATGTTATTTAATAATAATCTTACAAAAATTCTTGCACTAATAAGCAGTATCATTCTATTACTCATATGTATGGTCATTAGTATCGTTTACGGTTATGCAGATACATCCTTTCAGACGGCTTATCAAGCATTTACACAGTTTAATGACTCGAATGAACATTTAATCATTCAAAACGTAAGACTTCCTCGAGCATTAATCGCAGCAAGCGTCGGAGCGTCATTAGCGATTGCTGGCGTTTTAATGCAAACGTTAACAAAAAACCCATTAGCTTCACCAGGTATTTTAGGGATTAATGCTGGCGCTGGATTCGCGGTTGTGTTTGCGATGGTCTTCTTCCAATCTACTAGCTTGCAATCATTTGCGTGGATTGCATTTGTAGGTGCAACAGTTGCAACAGCAGCAGTTTATGGGATTAGTTCTACAGGTCGAGATGCTATGTCTCCTATTAAAATTACTTTAGCTGGAGCAGCCATGAGCGCCCTCTTCTCTTCTTTCACTCAAGGATTATTAGCCACTAATGAGGCTGAATTAGATCAAGTGCTATTTTGGTTAGCCGGTTCTGTAGAAGGTCGTAAATTGGAATTATTAATTGCTGTTCTTCCTTATCTAATTATAGGTTGGATTGGTGCATTGCTAATTGCACCGAAGATGAATGTTCTAGCACTTGGTGATGATGTCGCAAAAGGGTTAGGTTTACCAGTGGGCTTGATTCAATTAGCTGTTGGATTTATCGTTATTATGCTTGCAGGTGGATCTGTAGCTGTAGCTGGTCCAATCGGTTTTATCGGCATAGTCATTCCCCATTTAGCTCGCAAATGCGTTGGGAATGATCATAGGTGGTTAATTCCAATGGCAGCATTACTAGGTGGAATTCTACTACTATTAGCAGACGTTAGTGCTCGTTATATTATCATGCCTCAGGAAGTTCCTGTTGGTGTCATGACAGCGTTTATCGGAACACCATTCTTTATATACATTGCTAGGAAGGGGTTCAGAAAAGCGTGAAGCAGTACAGAACTATTAGACTATTACAACAAAAAATTTCGTTTTTACTTGATATAAAAGCAACTAGGAAAATCACATTATTATTTTGCTTAGTAATGGCAACATTTATACTAAGTGCATCTGTAGGCGATTCTTTTATCAATCCTTTAAACGTATTCCAAATTCTATTTGGTGGTGGTAATGATTTTGATCGCCTTGTAGTAATTGATTTTAGATTACCTCGTATTCTAATTGCAGCCTTTGCTGGTATGGCATTAGCCGTTGCTGGAGCTATTTTACAAGGGATGATTAAAAACCCCCTTGCTTCCCCTGATATTATAGGGATTTCTGCTGGTGGCGGTGCTGCAGTTGTAGCTTTCTTAGCTATCTTTAGTGATCAAAACCACTCCTTAACAGTTAGTATTCAGTGGCTTCCTATTGCAGGTTTTATAGGAGCTACTGTAATAGGCTTTGTGGTATACTTTTTAGCTTGGAAAGATGGTATAACCCCTATTCGCCTTGTCCTTATTGGTATAGGGGTATCAGCATTTATGCAGGCAATGACAACGCTGCTCATGTTACTAGGTCCAATCTATAGAGCGAGTGAAGCGAATATTTGGATAACAGGTAGCGTTAGCGGAGCAAGTTGGGAGCAAGTGAAAATGGTCGTACCTTGGACTATTCTTTTACTTGTGATTTCTTTCTTCATCACACGACATTTAAATGTTCAAGAATTAGGTGATGATACGGCTTCAAATTTAGGACAACCTGTTCAGAAAATGCGTTTTCTTTTATTATTACTAAGTACTTGTCTAGTTGCCGGCGCTATTGCTTTTGCTGGTGCTATTGGTTTTGTCGGTTTAATGGCGCCACATATCGCACGTCGCTTAGTTGGGTCATCTTTTGGCGTGTTAATCCCAACTGCTGCAAGTATAGGCGCATTACTAGTTATGGCAGCGGATGTCATTGGTAGAACGGCATTTAGTCCACTAGAAGTACCTGCTGGTGTTTTTACAGCAGCAATTGGTGCCCCTTATTTTATCTATTTATTATTTAGAAATCCGAAGAACTAAAGGAGTCGAAAACCTTTGACAGAAACGATTGAAACGAAATCACTTACTTTAGGTTATGGCGATTCCGTTATTATAAAAGATTTAAATATTACAATTCCAAAGGGTGAAATCACCGTGTTAATCGGTGGTAATGGTTGTGGTAAATCCACTCTTTTACGCTCTATTGCAAGATTATTAAAACCAACGCACGGCACTGTATTATTAGAAGCGGAAGATGTCTTTAAACTGTCAACTAAACAAGTGGCTAAAAAGCTATCTATTTTGCCACAATCCCCTACCGCACCAGAGGGGTTAACTGTACTGCAACTTGTGAAGCAAGGTAGATATCCTTACCAAAGCTGGCGTAAGCAATGGACTAAAGAAGATGAAGAGATCGTCTTAAATGCACTAGAGGCTACGGGTGTTGCAGAATTGAAAGACAAACCTGTTGACGAACTATCAGGTGGGCAACGACAACGTGCCTGGATTGCTATGACATTGGCACAAGATACGGATATTATATTATTAGATGAACCGACTACCTATTTAGATTTAACGCATCAAATCGAAATTCTCGATTTATTATATGAGTTGAATATTCAAGAAAACCGTACAATCATCATGGTCTTACATGACATTAATTTAGCTTGCCGTTATGCTCATCATATTATTACCGTAGCTAACCAAACCGTTTATAAAAAAGGCAAGCCTGAGGAAATCATAAATGAATCCCTTATTAAAGATGTCTTTGATCTCGATTGTGAAATTACAGCTGACCCTATTTTCGGTACGCCAATGTGTATTCCTTTCGGTAAAGGGAGAAAAGTAACCCAATTTTAAAATACGAAAAGGACGACAGCATATTTTCTGCTCCCGTCCTTTTTATTTGTCTTATAGTGCTCTATACTCCACTAACCAGCAATCTCTTAATTCACCTTCATGCATCTCATGCTTCGGTAAATATCGTACTTTCTTAAAACCACATTTTTCATAGCAGTGAATGGCTCTTTCATTCCAAGCTTGCGGATCCATAACAAGGATATCAGCCTTTTTCTCGTTGACTAAGTATTCTTTCATCGCTAAAATAAGCTTGGTGCCAATACCTTTATCCCAATAACTGGATTCACCAATAAATTGATCTAACCCATAAATAACTTCTGCGTCGTTATTGTAGTCATAAGCAACCCTACTCTCATGCTCAATAGGATAAAACTGAATATAACCGATACTGACGCCATTGTATTCTATAATACATCTCGTTTCGTCTTCGTTAATATCGTAAAATTTTTCATGCACTTTTTCTATATCAAATGGATTATCTATTCCTTCGTAATATGTTAATATATTTTCGTCTGAAAGCCATTTCGCAAGATAAATATCATCTTTTCTTTCTAACTTCCGAACCACTAATTGTTCATTTTGTAATATCATATATCTATTCTCCAATCTCTGTTAAGATAATTTACACATAATTTTTCAGGCAATAATAGAATTGGATTACCCTCAACCCATATTCTTCATATCTATTTGTTATATTAGTACGATTTTGGTCAATATAAGCATAAAAATACCATTTTTACAACCAATTAAGTATCATTTAGGTTACAATTATGTATAAGTTTCGTAACACTTGTAACAGTTTAATAACAAATTCATTGATTTGCCCCTATAGCAATGATTTTCATGATTTAATTGAAAGAGTTAATGTAATTTGACATAGGAATTGAGCACTAGTTTCATATTCCTTACTCAAAATTGATGTAAAAAAGCTTAAACTGTATTAGCTTTGAAACTTAAAAAGGAGATTATCATGTCTATATCTACACAAAATGAAAATAAGGACGTTATTACTCAAATTGCCGAAGACATTTTAGCGCAAAACGGAGCTGTCCCTAGCAAATCTAACTATATTGATTTTGCCAAACAACTGAAACGTGATAATAAAGTTGCTCAAGCAAAAAAATTATTAGAAGAAGGTTCGAAAATTTATCCACTGAATCTATCTGTTCATACTGAATTGATGAAAATCTATGTTCGTCAAAAAAATTGGAGCGATGTGGCAAAGCATTTACCAAGAATTTTAGTAAATATTCCACGAAAAACAAATTCTACACTTACTTATAAACTATATAAATATTTGATTAATAACAGACACTATTCTGAAGCAGGTGAAATACTTGAGCTTCTAGTGAAAGCGAACCCTGAGGATGAAACACTTCAATATAAATACGTCGAATTGGCATTTGCCTCAAAGAATTGGCCTATAGCTATTCAAAGAGTTGAAGAACTCGTGCAATTTTTAGGTGAAAAGGTACCTGCTTCGGTGCTCGTTGACTTAAGTATTGCCTATCAAATTGTAGGCGAACATGAAAAAGCTAGATCATTATTCGCTGATTGTTTGACAAAGTATGTTGATGAGCTGCCAGAACTTTTTGAAGACGGCTATCGAAAAGTCACACTATTTGATAATGGTGAGAGTAGAATTGAGTTCTATAAATTCATCGAACCAACAAACACTGTGTTCGCAACGTTTGACTCCATTGATAAAACATGGGAAAGAACACCTTTCGCTTTCAACTTATTAAAGAAAAAAAGAGTGGATTTAATCTCATTAAGACGAAGAACAACGAAAAACTATCACCAAGATATCTCACGTGAAGAATACTATGAAACTGTTGCAAAATTGGCTGATGGTTATGAGAAAAAATTCGCGTACGGTACTAGTCTAGGTGGCTATAGTGCATTGTACTTTGGTTCAACAATTGATTGTAATATTCTAGCACTAAGTCCAAGAAACTCTGCACATCCTAACCATGGTACTAAAATGAGAGTTGAAACGGTTTTCCAACACGAGTTACAGCATCCTTATAATCCTAGAATTACTCCGACGATTATTTACGATCCAAAGGATTCAATTGATAGTAAATATATGAAAAAGGTAATCAAAAAAGCTTATCCGAATGCTAAGTACATTTACTACCCATATGCTGGACACCGTATTTCAATTTATTTATCTCAAATAGGTATATTAAAGGATATTGTAAAAAGATTCATGGCCGAGCAACCTATTCCTAATTATGAACGAACACTACGATCAAAATCAACTGAGTATCATCGTATTTTAGCAATACACTGCGCTAAGACAAACAAAAAAAATTGGGCACTTCAGTTAGCTGAAGAATCCATCAGATTATCACCAACATATGATAGACCACGTGTATTGAAGGTTGAGCTTTTATGTGATTTAGGACGCATGGATGAAGCTTTCGAAGCTGCTTATGAGGGACTTGAACTGTTTCCTAAATACACGAGATTACATCTGCTGCTAATCAGTTTATTCGAACAACAAAATCAGTTGAAAGAAGCACTGAAAGCAGTCAATAACGCACTCAAAGTAAGCAAATCTCCAAAACTGAAAGAAAAAAGAGAAGAATTGTTAGCAAAACTTGAAATGCTTGCTACTGAATAAGCCTATATACAAAAAACATCGTAGTACATTTGACTACTATGTTTTTTGTTTTTTTGATAATGGGTCACTTAGCCCAAAATCGATAAATAATTGACATATGAATTGTTAATATCAAACACTATCCAACACTAACAGTCTGTACTATACTGATAGAATATGTTAGGAGAGTGTAAGAATGAAGTATGGATTTATCGGCCTTGGTAGTATGGCATCTGCCATTATTAAAGGTATGTACAATAGTAAACAGTTTTCAGCAACAGACATTTATGGTTATAACCGCACAGTTGGTAAAACAATTCATCTTGCGGACAACTATGGGCTTATTGCAAGTGATTCTATTAAAGATATTATGATAAAAGCTGATGTCATTGTATTAGCAGTCCAACCTCAAGTATTACCTGAAGTATTATTAGAGGTTCAAAAATATATCAAAGAAAATCATATTATTATATCAGTCGCAGCAGGAAAATCTATTGACTATATACAACAAAACATACATGCAGATACACCGATTATCCGCGTTATGCCCAATATTAATGCCATAGTAGGTGCTTCCACAACTTGCTACTCCATTTCTTCAACTGTTAATGAACAGCACAAAGAAATCGTAGAAGCTCTGTTTGGAACTATTGGCTCTATTATAGAATTACCAGAAAATCTATTTACAATTTTCTCGGCTATTGGTGGTGCATCACCTGCCTTTACGTATTTATATATTGATTCATTAGCAAGAGCTGCGGTACGCGAGGGAATGGATAAGAAAATGGCATTAGAAATTGCCGCCAGTTCCGTACTTGGTAGTGCTAAAATGATATTAGAATCTGACGAACACCCTTGGGAACTTGTTGATCAAGTTTGTTCACCTGGGGGTACTACAATCCAAGGTGTCACTTCATTGCAAAATGACCATTTTGCTAGTACTATTTATGATGCAGTAACAGCCGTTATTAAGAAGGATTCAACTTTATCATAAAATCATCGCAGACAGAACTTTTCGCTACATAGCGTTAAATTCTGTCTGCTTTTTTGTTACCTAAAAACAAATCCCTACCTTTCTTATAGGAATAGTGTATAATAGTATTAATCTAACTTTGAACTCGAAAGGATGATTTGATGAATAATTTAATGTGTAACTTAACAAATACATCTAAACAATATATCGCAGACGCCAAAAAATCACCCAAATACTATACTCAACAACCAGATGAGGTTCGGGCAGCAAGAGCACAATGCACAAAACCATTGCTTGACTTACCATTACTAAATCAAATAATAGATCGTAAAATACCTGTTCGAGATGGGAGTGAAATTAGCGTTCGCATATACACGCCAAACGGTAAAGGACCTTTTCCTATCATTGTTTACTATCATGGAGGAGGATGGGTTTTCGGTAATTTAGAAACGGTGGATGCAGGTTGTCACTTATTAGCAACTGAAGCAAATGCCATCGTTGTTTCTGTCGACTATCGCCTTGCACCAGAATATAAATTTCCAACTCCTTTATATGACGCCTTTGATGCACTTTTATGGGTTTATGAGTTTGCAGCGGAATTACATGGAGATTCTACGAATATTGTCGTTGCAGGAGATAGTGCCGGTGGTAACCTAGCAACAGTTGTTACACATATGGCAAAAGAGCAAAATGGTCCACTCATAACTGCACAAGCACTAATCTATCCAGTGACGAATATGGATATGACCACTAATTCTTATGAATACTATGCTCATGACCTTGGATTAGATCGTGATGGTATGAGTTGGTTTGGAGAGCATTATGTTAATAACGAAGAAGATTATCGAAATAGTGCCGTTTCCCCTCTCCTGCAAGATGATTTATGCTATTTACCAAGAGCCATTATTATTGCAGCGGAATATGATGTTCTTTTTGACGAAGGCGTTTCCTATGCAGGCCGTTTAAAAGAAGCAGGTGTTCCATGCCATCATGTTGTAATGCCCGGATTAATCCATAGCTACTTTAGTAAGATGGAATTTTTTGAAGAAGAGACTAGGAAGACCGTTCAGCTAATCGCTGATTTTATAAAAAAATAGAAAAAACGCTTGGATAATCTATCTTCCAAGCGTTTTTTCCATTAAATATTAAGCTTCATTTTGATGCAAACGACCCTTATAAATATAAGTTATAGTAATGAAAATATAGATTGCTAGTGTAATACTAGTAACGATAATTGATGTTGTGAAAATAATACCAATCAGAATTGCACTTAAAGCAATAATGGCAAACCAAGTTGTATAAGGGAACCATTTAACGGCATAAGCACTCGTTTGCTCAGGCTGTTTTTTACGCGATTTCACATGAGCAATTGCAATGATTAACCATATACATAATACAGTATATCCTAGAGAACCCATTAGAAAATCAAAAGTCTTGCTCCCTGCAAACAATGAAATTAACACACCAATATATAGGACAGATGTACATAATAGTATTGAGTATACCGGTACTTTCTTTTTCGATAATTTTGAAAAGACTTTCGGAATACGCCCGTCCATAGCTTGAGTATATAGCACGCGTGATGAGCCATATAATCCAGAATTCATTGATGAAATAATTGCAAGTAACACAACCGCATTCATAATATGATCTGCCCCTGGGATACCGATCATTTTGAATACCATAACAAACGGACTTTCTGGTACTCCGTTAACTTCATTCCAAGGAATCAAGCTGACGATAATTAAGAATGGTACTAGATAGAAAGAAATAATTCGTACTAATGTACTGCGAACTGCTTTTGGCACCACTTTTTCAGGATTTTTCGTTTCAGCTAATGTGACACCAATAATTTCTGTTCCACCATAAGAATAAATAACTACAAGCATCGCAGTAATTAAACCTGTTGGGCCGTTCGGGAAGAAACCACCATGACTCGTTAGGTTAGAAAATCCAACAGCTGTATGATCACCGAAAGTTACGAGCAATAATATGAAACCGGCTATGATAAACACTATGATTACGGTAATTTTTATTAACGCAAGCCAGTATTCCGTTTCAGCAAAAGCTTTAACTGATAGTAAGTTGATAACTGTTACTAACACTGATACTGATAAAGCAAGTATCCAAATTGGGTAATCTGGTAGCCAATATTGTATGAAGATCGCAGCAACAATAGACTCAGCTGTGATGTTTAACACCCACATTTTCCAGTAAATCCAGTCTAAAAAATATGCTGGGTACTTGCCTAAAATCGATTGAACTAAATCTCTAAATGTCCTTGCATTGCTATTGCGGACTGCCATTTCAGCTAATCCTTGCATAACGAATAATAGAATGATACCACCAATTAAGTACGCTAGTAGTACTGATGGTCCTGCCATATCAATGGCTGCGCTACTCCCTTTAAATAATCCTGCGCCTATTGCTCCACCTAATGCCATCATCGTTATATGTCGTGAAGTCATTGTTCTCTGTAAATTTTGTTTGTCACTTTCCATATCCTTACCTCCATTAATCAAAAAAAGCATATCGTCTCTTCCTTCATCATCAAATGAAAGAAGAGACGATATGCCTTAAGCAAACCGCGGTACCACTCTTATTGGTTCTTATTCATGAACCCAACTTTAAAAACCTGGTAACGAAGGTTAAACGTTAAAATAAAAAGAATAGTCTGTCTATTTTTTTCACTCTACCACTCCTAGGCAAGTTCAAAGTATTATTGGACTGCGTTGCACCACCCCGCAGCTCTCTAGACCAAATAATGAGCTTTTACTACTCCTAATCATTGCGTTTTGAAATATTATTTCAGAAAATTTTAAATCAATATCCCATACTATACGGGCTAGTTTCATTTTTGTCAACACTTTATTTTAGAATAATTATTAAGTTATAAACCTTGTATACAATTTGGCCTAGAACGATCAAAATGGTTGCTTAAAATACAATACAAAAGTCTATATGCTAAGTATACCTAATATTTTAGACTGTAAAGAATCTTCGCACGAACACAGTCTACTGCTGTATTTCGAGGAATCTCTAAAAAATATTTTAGTTGCCATTTCTGTGTTTTTTTAGCTTGCTTGCTTATAGGCTTATCCCAAGGTGGATAAACGCGAATTGCACGTTTACCCCCTTGCCCTTTATTGGATATTATATCTTGCTTACATAAAACATCTTTTGGAAATACAAACTGACCAAATTGATCATCTTTTTTGACACTGATAACAAAGAAATCGACTGAATCTGATACGTCATAAGGTTGAATTGGTCCATCCCCAACCCTCTCCCACAAAGTCACAAATTGTCCGATTTTAGTAGGCGTTATCTTAGCTACGCGAAATCTAATCGAAAGATCATTTAACTTTAATACATAGGCTCCATATGCTGCATTTTGTGATTCAATTAGAGGTTGAGAACACACAAATCCACATGAGTTATAGACTAATCTCTTTGTTGCAATAAGGTTTTCATGTATTGCGGAGTCAGTCCAAGAATTTTGACGGCTAGATTCAACAGCTGTTAATTGTCGGTTTTTCTTATTTATCTGTTCACTCTCCTGGTAGTGATCAAACTTGATAGTCATAAATTGACCGATAGATAGATCTTAATACTACCGTCTTCACAATAATGCTCAAAATCCGTATTATAAGCTCTGTCGATATCACTTTTCCAGATTTTCTCCCAAGCTTTGAAAACACCTTTTGGATCCATATTGTCTACTTCTATGGCTAGGTAGTTATCTTCTGGAATTATGGTACTTACATCATTTGTATTTGGCTCTTCAGTACCGATATGTAGATCATAATCACCTGTAAAATCTCTTGAATAATTACTATAAACTGCATATATCTCACCCGTTAAATTTAATCGCAGAAACTCCTCCCACAATTTAATAATTTCTTCTGTATTTTGATTATTCGTTCTAACACTTTTTCCATAAATCTGTTTTTCATTAATTGCTGTATGCATTGCAATTCCTCCTTCTCGTTTATACAAGAAGAATATCATTCATAATATGACAACTGTCTGTCAGCTTTTATAAATAATTTCTATTTCATTCATATATTTATCTTTCAGCCATTGTGGTGAAAGAATTTTTACCTGTCTACCAAACATCATTATAAATGGCAGTATGTTTTTGTTAACGTCGTAATGAAAGGTGACCTTAATACGTCCATCCTCAAGTATCGATATTTCTTCTTCAGTAAAAAAATCATATAATTTCCCAAGTTCACTTTTTGAAAACAGTAATGTAATCTGCTCCACATTCGTATCGCTATTCGCTAAATAACTATTGTTATGATTATAAACTGATCTAGCCTTGTCCTTTATGACTACCATATTCCTTATTCTAGTTAACTTGAATAATCTCAAAGCCTCTTTTTCTTCACAAAAAGCCTCTAAATACCAGCTTCCATTCATAAAATTTAGTTTTATTGGCTGAATAATGCGATTAGATAAATTCGCGGTTTGTGACACATAAGAGATGCAAATTTTATGTCCATCTTCAATTACAGAAAGTATACTTTTTACCTTTTCTTTTGTTTCTTCTTCTATTGTTTCACGATGTAGTGTGGATGATAATACAGTAATTGGCGGATGATAGTCTTCATTATTTTCCTGCAATAGCTCTATTTTTCTTTGTAAAATTGATAATTGATGACTATCAAATAATTCACTTTTCAATGATAATCCTTCCAATAAGAATTTCTTTTCCTCTTCATTGAAGGTGAATTTATCTAATTGATAAGTATCGATTAGGGTAAATCCTCCATTCTTTCCTAAGTATGAAATAATAGGAATACCGATTGATGATAATGCATCCATATCACGATATACAGTTCTTTTACTTACTTCAAATTTAACCGCTAATTCTTCAGCAGATACTTTCTTTTTCTGCAATAAATAAATCAAAACAGAGAGCATCCTTTCAGTTTTCATGGTCTATATCTCCTCCAAATAGTTATTAATCTAACTTTAATAATATTCAAGGGGATTTCCAAATACATTCTGTAATTTCCCACTAGTTTACACGAATCAATTTTAAAGTTTTATTTTGCACAAATTAGTTATTTTCCATATAACGATAAATTCCGAATTATATCGTTTCAATATTCCAATAAAAATGATACACCTTCAAACAATGCATATGTGAAGAATTTATTACTTTTTTTGTGTCTAAAAAGTACTATCTACGTAGAATTATGCTCTGATTTACTGGAACTTTTGCAGTTTTTAAGAGATACTATAATATAGAGCTTTAAAAGTATTATTATTTATGATTAATAGGAAAGAGGTTTACAATGCAAAGTGATGTAAAAGTTGATCAGAGTGTAGAATCATCGTCCGAAACGATGCCGAAGCAACCTCTATCAAAAATATTAGCCCAAACGGTTAAGACTGGAATTATCAAATCAAATTTGATTCCTATGATTGCAGGATTAACATTAGCTTTATATAAAAATCAAATAAGCCCATTTGACAAAACTCTAGAAATTATATGCGCTCTATTTGGTTCTGCATTAGTAATTGGTGCAGCAGGTGCATTTAATAATTTATATGACCGTGATATCGATGCTGTCATGCAAAGAACAAAAAATAGACCAACTGTAACTGGTACAATCAGTGCTAAAACGGTCCTTATTTTAGCTATTGCAATGACGATTATCGGCTTAGGTGCTCTTGCTTACGCAACACCAATGGCTGCACTTATGGGATTCATAGGTTTATTTGTTTATGTGGTTCCTTATACAATGTGGAGCAAACGCAGAACTATATATAATACAGAAATCGGAAGTATCTCCGGAGCAATGCCTCCTCTAATTGGTTGGGCCGCAATATCTCAAGATATTACGCATCCTGCTATTATCGGGTTATTTGTATTAACTGTGTTATGGCAAATGCCTCACTTCTATGCAATCGCCATTCGTAAGCATGATGATTATAAAGCAGCAAACGTACCAATGCTTCCTGTCGTAAAAGGTATGCGCCGTACGTATATTCAAACAAATATCTATTTAGTATTATTAATAGGAGTTAGCCTTTTACTTGGTACATTAAGTATAGGCCTTATGTTAGTTGCTCTAATTCTAAGTATTTGGTGGCTTCTAATCAGTATTTCAGGAAAACGAAAAGAGAACCCGGAGAAATGGGCAAAATCAATGTTTATTTTTTCTCTATACCATATGACTATTTTATTCTCGACTATTATCATATACTCTCTAATCGGGATATTCTTTAATCTATAGAGTCTACACAACAAAACCAGCTAATGAGAAATTATTCTCGGAGCTGGTTTTTGTGTATTACTCTTCTTCTTTTTCAATCGTATTAAATTCCCCATCCGCATTTATGACGCTACTTTCTATCAACCCCTGAATCTCACTTACTTTTCCATTTTCCTTCAAAATAAGCTTTTTAGCATCTTTAAATTCGAACTCATAATACGAAGTTTCAGGATCCATTTCGGACATTTGGTAATAATTGACCTTACTTACTTCAATCCATTCATAATTACTTTCCTCTTTTGCAAAAACCCCTCGATAAGTAATGGTTTCATCAGTTATTGTGACAAACGACTTTGAGCCACCGTAAAAAAATATAGCACTGCCAATCAAGCAAATGACGGCCACCACAATCGAAGACTTTCTTAATTTAAATAAAAATAATAAAGACAATCCTAAAAAGATCAAAAACCAGCCAACACCATACACCCAATAATTAATCGATGGTACATATACAAGGCGAACACCATAATCATAATAAATTGTATGCGCAACTCCTAATGGTGCCAACAATATAAAAAAAGGAGAACATAACAGTGTACAAATGGCTAACACCATGAAAATATGACGTGTTTCATAGCTTTTATAGTGCATTTCAGACACACCTCTCAATTCTTTTTAGTTAAATAATCATCGATTGTAGGATATACACCATCTTCTCACTTTCTTACTATTTCAAGTGCTTCATACTCGAAACAATCTATAAGTGGTACAATTTTGAAATGCAATGTAACTCTATTATTAACTTCTATTCGACTTCGTACATCCCCTTTAAATACCAGCAGAGTATAAGTATTTTTATGCGAATTAAATTTCAGCGTAGATAGTTTCTTGTGTGATGTCTTCTGCTTCTTGTTTATTGTTTATTGTTTATTGTTCGTATAATACAATGCGAAATGATATACATCATGGTAATAATCATCATATAGCTCTTCAATATTAACTTGAAATTTGCTCAACACATCACCTCTTTTCATTACATACTAATAAGTCGTTTGACATTGACATTTGTTTCAAATTATTAGTAATTATTCTAAAAATAGTCTATTATCAAATAATTCTCACCTCCCTACAAATCAGGTACTATCAATGTTAAAGTGGTAAATGGAGGTTTTTATATGAAAAAAACAAGTATATTTATAGTTTTATTAATTGCTATAGGATTAATTTTTGAGCTTACGGACTCAAATGATTCAAACAAATCAACAGACCAGCCTTTTACAGGTAAAGCATCCGATGTCTTAGTACATATAATCGACATTGGCCAATGTGATTCTATTTTAATACAGTCCAAAAATGAAAATGTCTTAATTGATGCTGGTAATAAAGGGGCAGGTGATGAAGTTGTTGCTTACTTACAGAAGAATAATGTGAAAACATTAGATGCTGTTGTCTCTACTCACCCGGATGCTGACCACGTTGGCGGCCTCGCTGAAGTCATAGATTCAATAAAAGTTAAGAAAGTGTACGCACCAAAAGTAAGTCATACAACCATTGCTTATAAAAATTTCTTAACTGCTGTGAAGAACCAAGGTTTGAAAATTACACCAGCTAAAACAGGGGTGGAAATACCAACGAAAGAAGAAAATTTATCATTAAAATTCATTGCACCGGTTACTACATATAGTCAAAGTGATTTAAATGACTGGAGTGCTGTTTTACTTTTACAGAATGGTAATAATAAATTTCTATTTACTGGTGATGCTGAATTCCCTGCTGAAGATGATATGCTAGCAAGTAATTTAATACCACAAGTAGACGTTCTAAAAGTAAGTCATCACGGAGCTGAAGAAGCAACATCTGAAGCATTTTTGGCAAAAGCGAAACCAACTTATGCTGCCATTAGTGTAAGTGCTACAAATGGCTATGGTCATCCTACTACTATTACATTAAATCGACTAAAAGAAGTTGGCGCAAAAGTATATAGAACAGATAAACAGGGCAATATAGTATTTACATCCAACGGTTCAGAAATATCAGTAAAGGACAATCAATAATGAAAACTGGGATAATTGATCGTTTCGAAAGTCGAATAGCCGTCATAGAGTTTGAAGATGGTATGCAGGATATAGCCATTTCTGAATTACCGAATGGTGTCCAACCTGGCGATGTCTTAATCTTTCACCAAGGAAGAGTTACAATTGACCCTTCAGCAAGACATACACGAGATAAAGAAATCCAAGAATTAATGGATGATTTATTTGAAGATTAATACCGGTTAGCCAGGCGCTCTTTTTACGCCTGGTATTTTTATTTGTATCAATATGTATGTCAAATATAAACAAGTTTTTTCTTAAAGATAAAAGCTGCTGATGGAGAAAGTTAACACTAAACTCCAGCAGCAGCTTTCTTAAAATTTATAGTGTAGCCTTAACAAATTCAGCAAAATTCTCCTCTTCCTCTACGAATGGATAATGGTTGCTTTCATCGAACGTAAACAGCTGCGCATTTGGTATTAGCTCCGCCATTTCTCGTGAAAAATCATAAGGGCATTGTGTATCATATAATCCGCAGTATATGTATGTCGGAACAGTTATTTCTGGTAGCTGTGTTCTCAAATCATAGTTCTTTAATTCAACGTACGAATAGTAGTTTAGACGATCACTTACTACTTTTCCGCTATTTGGACGGTTAAAGTATTCATCATAGCGGTCTTTATAATAGATAGACATCTCAGTCCACTCGCGATTTAACTTTCGACGCTCTTCCAATGGCTTTTGTGGATCATTTAATTGTTGCATAATATCTCTAATACGTTCATTATTTTCATTGTCTTTGCAGTAAATACTACCTTTATGTCGCATATATTCGCTAGACGCTGCTGCTCCTCCTGCGATGACTTTTGTTAAAGATGCCCCCGCTAAAATAGCATATACTAGCGCTAACATGCCCCCTGTTGAATGCCCTACAAAAGCCCATTTTTCATGCTGTAGCGCTTCTCGAATGGCTTCTAAGTCCTTCACAGATTCTCTCATGTTTAAATCATGCTCTGTAAGAGATGGTGCAGATTGTCCTGCCCCTCTTAGATTCACTAAATATACAGTATGATGCTCAGTAAAAGGGTTTGCAACTGTGTTGCCATTACTGTTAAATTCACTATATAAATGTGTTACACAAAGTGGCGAGCCATCCCCCTTTACAAAAACTTCAAACGTTCCACGAGTTGTTTCGATTAATCGTTGTTCCCACATAATGATACCCCCTGTTATTTGAAAATTCACTTCATAAATACAAGTTCATGTACAATGTTGAAGCCTGCTGATCGGTATAACTGAATTGCACCGCTCTCATTCTTTTGAACAGTTAAAGAAATTACTGTAATCGAATTATATGTAAATAAAAAATCTAAACCACGCAATAGTAATTTTCTTCCTATACCTTGCTTACGAAACCGACCATCAACGGCAATATATTCAATCGTACCTTCTCCGTTCTCGGCATCTGCTTCGACATAGACATACCCCTTTAATCCTTCGTTATCACAATAACAAAATACAACTTGATTCTCATTCAGACGTGACAAAATCGTTTGTGCATTATAATACGTACCTGGAAAGGCTAAGTCATGTAAGTTTTGAAAGGCTTCGACATTAGCGGGATCCAATTGAAGTATTTCTTCCGTACTTTTAAACTTATGATTTTGACGGTCTTTATGTAAGATATAATGATGCCCTCTCATTTTTGCACCAACGTTTTTTGTAAAAGCTATCGCAACTTCATTTTCAACATTGATGAAAAATTGAGGATGTTTCAAAGGCATTGGCAGCTGATGACATAACATCATCCACATTTCAGGTAACAGCACTTCCGTTACTTCATTTTGAACAAACGGTCCCCATACTTCAGCAGATTGATCATCCTCATCGAAATCAAGCCCAATGGCTGCAACAATCTGTTCATTTTCAAGCGCAATAATCATAGACTTTTCAAAAGGTAAGTCTGAAAATTTTTGTCGTAATGTAGACTTTATTTCTTGCTCATCTTGACCACAGTGACCTATATGTCGCCTTGAAGTGGCATTGCAGCTGGATAAAAAGTGAGCAAGCTGCTCAATGTCTAGTGCTGTAGCCATTCTAATCACTTGGCATTCCCCCAATAGTAAGTATTTTTTACATTAATTTCGAATAAAAAAATGTATAGTATTCCATACTTAAACAGTAATTTATTTGAATTGGAAAAGTCAATATAATATTACAATATTAAACAATTACCTATCTTTTGAAAGCGCTTTCGTATATACTAAAATTAGGAGGGGATCGTAATGAATATGGTTTCTGTTACTTCATCAAAATTAGTAAATGTGGGCTTCGACCCTAGTGCAATGATTTTAAGAATCGAGTTTAAAGATGGTGTTTATGAATATTTCGGCGTTCCTGAGAGAATTTATAACGAATTGATGGAAGCTGACTCAAAAGGTATCTATTTTAAACGTAATATAAAAGATCGATATAGATTTGTCCGTGTTTAATATAAAAGATAGTATATTTTCAAAACATAAAAGCACATTCAAAGTGATTTTTCATTTGCCCATTGAATGTGCTTTTCCTGTTTATTTGATAAATCATTAAAATAAAGAAATTGATGATCTATCCACCTATAAATATCACTTACCTCTTTCCAAAAACGAAAAAACCTGATGAGTACTTTTCTACTCATCAGGTTTACCAACCATTAATAATTTCCTAAACGTTCGAGATGCTTTTTTGCTAATTCATCTCCCGCACTGATGGCACGTTCATACCAAACAATCGCACAATTTATATCCATCGGGACACCCATAGCAAATTCGTACATTTCTCCGATTCGCACCTTTGCACTTGCATCTCCTTGCATTGCTGCACACTTATACCATATTAGTGCTAAATCATAATCTACGGTTGTTCCAATTCCATTTTGAAACATATAACCCACATTATATTCAGCATCTACATTGCCTTCTTCTGCGGCCTTTTTATACCATTGAAAAGCTAACTCCTTATTTTCCTTTACCCCAATGCCTTGATCATACATATTCCCTAACCGATATTGCGCTTCTGTATATCCATTTTCTGCTGAAGTTTTATATAATATCAATGCTTGTCCCATATTCTCTTTTACACTAAGCCCTTGTTCATACATAATACCTAGAGTAAATTGAGCTTCTTTTACACCTGCATTCGCTGCTATTGTAAACCATTTAAACGCTTCATCCATGTCTTCTTTAACATATTCACCATTGAAGTACATATCAGCTAGATTATTGGCAGCGTCTGCATGACCTTGTAATGCTGCTCTTTCATAAAGTTGAAAGGCTTTCTCTATATCTTCCTGAACGCCAAGTCCTTCATAATAGTAATTAGCTAAACAAAACTGCCCTTCTGCGACATTTAATTCAGTGGCTAATTTATACCATTGAACCGCTTTGTCATAATCTTTAATATTATCGTAAAAATAGCCAATCCCAGTCGTAGCCGTTGCAAAGTCACCCAACAGCCCTTCCTGCATATACGCTGCGATTTGAGTGGATACATTAAAATCAATGTTTTGTATATCCTCATTTAATACAGCCATTAATGCGATCATCCTCTTTGCCAATTGCTTTTCTATATGAAACACCTCATCTATTTTGAAAATCGTTTATATCCTTTACACTCATATTTGCCAAATAACGTAATATGTATAACTAAAAACCATCTTCTATTCATATTTGATAGTAGATAGCTTTATCTATTATATATTTTATTTTTCCGTTAACAAAGTACGAGGTCTTTATTATTTAAATTATGACTTTTCTCTACTACATACACCAAGTTGAATATTTAGTATACATCAGTAAATTCAACGTTTCTCTATCTCATAATACTTGATTAAACCCTTGCTATTATAAGGTTTTGCATAGTACAACTTGTCGTTTACATAGTTAAATTTCTCTACTAATTTTGAGTGTCATTACAAAATAAAAAGCCACTAGCTTGTCTTACTTCGCTAGTGGCTTTACTTATTAATAATTCACTTTTAAAACGATACTTTCAGAAATACTAGGTTTTTTAACGGTAATATATAATTTACCGCCTTTACTACTTAATGTTTTTAATTTCATTGTATCTTTATCAGTAGTACTTACTGCTGAAGCTACTAGTTTTTTCTTTCTAGCATCTGCATAAACTTTTACAGTTGATCCCGCTTTTAAGTTAGAAACAAGTACTTTATCGTTTTTAGTACCTTTTTTATTAATCACTTTTACAGCTGAACTTTTAAGCTTTGTTGATTTTACTGAAGTTTTAAACGTGTATGAAACACTGTCATACAATGAATCCATCATATCTGCACTTACTTTTACATAATAAGTACCCTTTGGTAAATATACAGAACCAGTATATTTTCGTTTATCTTTTGTTACTTTTAAGCCTTTAACCGTTTTCTTTTTATCATCTAATACTTTCATTTTAAATTTCGTACTATGTTTTTGATCTGCATAAACTTTCAAGAAACCTGCTTGTGGAACAGTTACTTTGTAATAATCATCTTCATCAATAAGATTAAAAGATGCATTATATGTTTTGTTTAAATTGATTGGTGTTGCTTTTGAAGCTGAATTGTTTGATTCTTTTTCATAGTTGCTACCTGCTTTAAAAGATAATTTAGTACTGTATCCTTTATTTTTTCCAAAGTCTAATTTATATGCTAAAAGATAATATGTACCTTTCTTCAAACCAACAGAAATGGAATGCATTGATGGATCATACCAAGTAAGTTCTGAATTTATCGCATAACCAAATAATTCTACATCATTAAATGTACTTTCCAATTTTTCTAATGCTGATAGATCAAAATCTTTGATATCTTCTAATTGACTAATATCAAATTCATTTACTAGTAGAAGAGCTATTTCACGTTCTTTAGGATCATTTAGTTTCATCGTAAGTAAGCCGTCAGCTGGTACAGTTACTTTTATAATATCTGTGCCCATTTTGAATTTTCTATCAAGCATTTTTGATTTGTCATTTGTTAAAGTAACCGTATCAACCTCAGTTGTTGTTGCGGCTTTCGTCTTAGTTGTTAAAGCGCCAAATGCAAACGCGAAAACTACTACTAGTGCTAACATCATTTTAAAGAAATTTAATTGATTTTTTTTCATAATTATCCTCCAAATTTATCAATCTACTAAAATTATATACATAAATTTTTGACAGGTATATGGTTATTTAGGTGGATAATTAACATTTTGTTCGGCCATTAATACTGAATCATATGAAATGTTTATTTTCTTTAAATATCCAATTGATAAAAAAAGATGCTATCTATTAACTAGTTAGCTTTAGTATTTTAGATTTAGACTGTCGTTAAAATCATTGCTTCGAATTATTTATTTGCATAATAATGGAAACAGCTTTCGATATAAAGAGTTCTTTACACAAAAAAGTTACCCTGCTAAATAATAGCAGGATAACTTTTTGTTTTAACTTTAAGACTGAGCTAGTCTTCTCATTTCAAATTCTGTATATTTTTTCAGATTTTGATCAGAGTAATCATAAAAGTCTTGTAAATGTTCGGTCCATTGTTCATTTTCAATAGAGATGATTTTCTCTTTCAAAACTTGATCATTCCATATAGTCACTCGCAATGTCTCAGCTAACTCCAACGCATCCTTTGTTATAGCTGAAGTGGTTACTAAGATAGATGCTTCGCAATCATAATAAACTTTTTCTACTGCAATTTTATGTACTTCATCCATTTTCACTAAATTGATATCATTTATGCATCGGAATGCCACTTTGCCATTTGGCCCGTCAGCAAAAATATCTACTTTAAAGTCACTATCATCCCTAGCTAAACGTACATTTTCAAAATCAAGTTTTTGCAATTGTTTCGCCATATATATTTTGAAATCATATGGGCTCATTTGATGAATTTTTCGTTGGCTAAAGAAATTACTATCGTATTTCTTTTTAACATTTCTCACAAATTCATTCACTTGATCGATCTTAGTTGGCGTTTGGAATTTCTCATGGACTTCAGCTTCATTTGCAAATGGTTTCAATAAAGTAGCTTCTTCTTTTTTTATCTCTTTTAGACTTTTAATAGCAGCTATCCAGAAGTACCCGCCAAGCACAATAAATCCAATGGCAATGAGTTGAACAATAGGTTGGAATAGGAACTGACTATACAGTTCTTTTACTCCAGTGATATATTCGGATAAACTTTTGGGCGAATGTGTAAACAAAGTGATGAAAATAGGTAAGCATTCTAAGTAAAATGCTAACGCAAGGCTCTTCCACAGCTCTTTCATTGCAATATGGCGTCTCTTTCTTATGTCTGCTAATTCCTCAGATTTTAATATTTTCTCTTCTTGTAAAACAATTTTATGTATATTAGCTTCAGCACATTTTGGACAGTACACAATAATTTTCTCGTCTACTAACACCTCGGCAGCTTTCACTTTATGTATGTAACAACGATTTTCAGACATGCTAAAACAGCTCACCAACCTAAATAAGTAAATATATAGTCCTATTATTTTAATAATAATCGTAACCATTACTTATTATATAATAACTAAATGATTATTCAATAATATAAAAACACTACATTATTGGTAAATATTATACAAAAACACTATACAAAACACATACTTTAATTGGTTTTCAGACTTCTTTAGTCTCATCTCTAAAGAAGCTTAAAATTAAAATGAGTAAAAGCGTTTAGCAAATGCCTCCTTGCATCACCAAACGCTTTAGTAACTTTTTACTTAAATTTCTCGATTTATCAAATTCATTTTGGCGTTTTTTCATATCAATTATAAGCTGTTGAAGATCTCTAATTACTTACTTTTCCATTTACACTGGCAATAAGCTCAGATATTGTAACAAATTTATATCCTTGCTTTTGAAGCTCAGGTATTATTTTCTCAAGTGCCTTTAACGTTTGAGTCCGATTTCCACCACCATCGTGAAATAGTATCACATTACCTGGTTTCGAACCCTGCAATACTTTATTCACTATCTTTTGGGACCAAATCCCTTTCCAATCTTCCGTATCTTGGTGCCACGACCATATCACTACTTTATAGCCGTTTTTAGTGGCAATATCGATCATTTTTTCATCAAATTGACCACCAACAGGACGAAATAATACAGGAGAAAAGCCAGTAATACTGTAAATTATTTCATTTGTTTTTTTTAATTCTTCTTCAAATTTCTTTGGCGACGTCTTATAAGGGTGAGAATATGTGTGATTAGCTAATTCATGTCCCTCATTATATTCCCGTAAAACCAGCTCAGGGTGCTTCTCTGCCATTTCTCCAACAACAAAGAAAGTAGCTTTAGCTTTATATTTAGCGAGTAAATCTAAAACTTGCCCTGTATATTTTGGATGTGGTCCATCGTCAAATGTAATTGCGATAATCTTCTCTTCAGTATTTATATCCCAAAGCATTTGCCCTGATTCTTCATAATATCTCCGTCCCTTATCAGCAGCAATACTAAAACCAGCATAAAATACTGAGATGATTAAAGCGCAAACAGTTAGAATTAATATATTCTTACGAGTCAATACATCACCTACCAAGCTTAATAATTATTACAAAAACGCCGTTGTCTTAATATTTACTGAACGCGATAAATTATACTTTGCGAAAGTCTCTACTTCCTTCCATGATTTGTATTAACTAATTGTCCGGGCACTAAATTTTGTAGTGCAATTGCTTTGTCCTTAAGTGTAAGCTCGATAATTTTTTAGGTATAATTTTGTTATGTGAAGGAAAAATTAACTATTAAATATAATTTAACGTTTGAAAAAGGCGAATTATGAATTACACTGCAAAGAGGTTTTTGCTCATTTTAAAGGCAGAGGAGATAAAACGATGAACATCTCAATCGAATGGGTTTACAAAACACCAAGAGGAACAGAAGCTATATTTCGCTCCGAGGAGATGCCTGCAGAAAAAGGACTATTAGTAGCAGAGGATCTTGAGCGGACAGGACGCGCCAAAAGTATAACCTTTACTGACTCATTTGACTGCACTTGGACAATTAAGGAATTGAAACGCTACATTAAAGAGATTGAAACTGAACCTCATAATATTACAGTGTATTTCGATGGTGGCTTTGATCGTACGACTAGCAATGCTGGTTTAGGCTGCGTTATTTATTTTGAACAGAGTGGAAAATCGTATCGGGTGAGGAAGAATGCCCCTTCTGAAGTGCTGAAATCAAATAACGAGGCAGAATATGCCGCACTTTATTTGGGTCTTGTGGAGCTTGAGCAATTAAATGTTCACCATCTACCTGTCGTTTTCATCGGAGACTCACAAGTTGTTATCAATCAGATGAGCGGTGAATGGGCGTTATTAGAAAAAGACCTATCAAAATGGGCAGATCGAATTGATGAGAAATTAAAAAAGCTTGGTATTCGTCCTAATTACGAGCTCGTACCAAGAAAATCGAATGCTGAGGCAGACCGACTTGCCACACAAGCGCTAAATGGTGTCGACATCAATGCTCAACTTGAACTGACTGCTGACAACGATTGATATATGTTAAGTAATAGTCATCTTAGAAAAGTAAACAAATATCGATTATATAATGGCAGAAAGAAAGGAATTTCTGAATGAAAAATATGATAGTAGCTATAACAATATTTTTAGTCATTTTGATAATTCTTCCATTCTTTGATATAAACGCACACTATCTTCTAACTAATACAGTGGAATGGTTTACAAAGTTCGTTCTCCCATGGATTATGCTATATTGGATTATTAGACTCGTAAAAATTTTAGAAATACAGCAATAAGATCTGTAAAAATAATTGTCTATTTTGCTTAAGGATAAATTGAAAATAGGGTCATAATTTTTTATAATAGACGTGTATTTCGTCAACTAGTAAATCCGATAGCTTTTCTAACACAATTATGGTAGCATTAACTACTATATAATAATGAGGACGTGAATTTTTTTGATCAAAATTGAAATGCCAAAACCAGACGTAGTAATTCGTCAACGCGAACAAAAAATTAAAGAAGGGGACGCTATTATCCCTTCAATTTATGGATTTATTGATTTCCATGAAATCCCTCGTGATAAAGGCGGCTTTTTCATGTTCTTTAACAAAGAAAATGAGCTTTTATTTGTAGGTAAAGCACGTAAAATCCGTCAACGTGTGAAAAAACACTTTGAAGATAACGTTTCACCTATTAAAGATCACCGTAACGAAGTTCATAAAATTGAAGTATTCGTTGTTGAAGATCAAATGGAACGTGAAATTTACGAAACATTTGCTATCAACCATTTCCGTGCGAAATACAATACTGAAAAAGTATTCTTCTAAAAACAAAAGCGTTCAGCCTGTGCATTAGCACTTGTTGAGCGTTTTTTTATGCTCTTAAAATATATAAAGTACGAGATATTAGGAAACTTTCGTACCTTATGCTTCGAATATAATAACTTGAAAGTACGGTTTTAAAATTCCATTTTATTATTTTTCCTTAAAAATTCGAAAAAAACATTACCAACTATTAGCACCAGGTGTTAATATGAAGAGGTATCAATTTATGACCTTGGAGGAAAACATATTGTTAGACACACAAAAGATAAAAGAAATCATTAAACATCGTTACCCTTTTCTATTAGTAGATCGAGTGCTCGAATTAGAAGAAGGTAAAAAAGCAGTTGCCATAAAAAATGTGAGTGTAAATGAAGAGTTTTTTAATGGGCATTTCCCAGGCTATCCCATTATGCCCGGTGTATTAATTGTAGAAGCATTAGCTCAAGTTAGCGCTATTGTCATGCTTACAAAAGAAGGTAATGAAGGACGATTAGGACTTTTAGCTGGAATAGATAAATGCCGCTTTAAACGCCAAGTGATACCTGGAGACCAGCTACGCCTTGAAGTTGAAATAACTCGAGTAATAGGTGCTATTGGGAAAGGCAAAGGAATAGCCACTGTAGATGGCGAAATAGTTTGCGAGACAGAATTAATATTCGCCTTTGGTGATTAATCAGATTTCCAATCGATTAAGAAGTAAAGATAGAAAGCAGCCGATTATTAAAATCGACTGCTTTCATTTTTATATATACTAAATTTTTGGCCAACCATACGTAAGTAACTCTAATTGTTCACCGCCAAATTGAATTGGATTGGAGTCGATAAATTCAGCCCCCATCGCTTCATAAAAGCGACAAGATGAATTGTCTTCTAATACTTTCACAATTGACGAACTGTAATTGAGTTTTTTAAACTCTGCAAATAGTTGTTTTAACATAGCTTTACCAATTCCTTTTCCTTGCTCATGCTCAAATAGGTAGACGGCCGTAAGATCCGCATCATATGTTGGATATTCACCTTCTTGAGTTTGAGAACCACATATAAAACCTACAATTTGTTGATCTTCTTCCTTCACTCCTACAAGAATAATATTCCCTTCACTTTCGATATTACGCTGCCATAATGCTTCTCTACTGCTATATGTTAGATTGTCCAAGAAGTCTTGTTTTATTATCCCTTTGTAAGTTGTGCGCCAACTGTCTACATGTACTTTCGCTATACCTGCTATATCTTCAATTGTTGCAGGACGGATAACATACGTCATAGTCTAAACCTCACTTTTTTCGTAGAATTACTGTATATATCATTGCTTCTTCCATTGGCACTTGCTTATGGTAAATCCAGTTATCATAGTCCATTTTTCCACCTGGAATAATCTCTTCAATAGCTAATGAAGTACCTATTAACATTTTTTCGAATTCAGCTACTTCATAACAGCGCAACGATTGTTGCTTTTTTTCATCCGGGTTTTCCGTCAACCACCAAGTATCTAGCATTCTATTAGTGTCTATAACAAAATCATATTGTCGACAAACTGTCTTAGAAAGCTCCATAAATTGCCCCGCTGTTTTAGCCCAATATGCAGGTGCGAAAACATCTATAAATACTGTACCATCAGGTTTTAGCCAATAATCTATATTGTGAAGTAATAATTGTTGATCCGCATCTGTTCCAACCCCAAAACCATCCCAATAACATATAGTATCAAATTTATCAGCAAGCAAAATGGTATAGAAGCTGTCTTGATGAGCCTTAATTCTTCTCGTTACATTATTTTCCTTAGCTAGCTCAAACATTTTACTTATGGCACGTGGAATGATTTCAACAGCTGAAACGTGATTTCCATGCATCGCTGCTGCTACTGCGAATTCTCCATTGCCACTTCCCAGCTCTAGAATATTTAAATCTATCTTTAAGCCATTTTTCTCAACTAACTCTACTTTGTCATGATGGTAAGCTTCTACCTTTGCATCAAATATTTGATCCATATATTCGTATTGTTTGTCATAAAATTGTTCATTCTTGTTCATTAATTAACACTCCTTTTTAGTATCTGAAAGGTGTGTTATTGACGTAAATTTCGAATCCCCATATGAAGTCCGCCCCTTTTTTTATTCCCTTTATTGTAACATAATGGAATTATGTCTACAAAAAAAGATACTTACACCCAGTTACGGGGTAAGTATCCTCGCTTAATCACTAATACCGCTATAAATAGGCGGTTCTTCAATTTCTGATTTCATATCATCAATTGTCAATTGAAGAGGATGTAAATGATATTTTTCATATAATCTTGATTGTATTTTTGAGATTTCATCATTTTGTTCATCGATATGTGTACTTGCAATTAACGTTTCATGTGATAATTTAATACTTTTAATCTTTACTAAAGTTTCACTTAGTGACAACCTTTCCTTTTTTGTCACTAGGAGATCCTTCTGTTCAATGAGCTGCTCCACAAATGTTTCGACAAAGTCTTTTGCCTCCAAAATGTTATTAAAGCCATTCAGCTGTCTAATTGCGGTTATTAACTGTTGTTTCTTTTTCTTTCGCTCAGTGCCAATCAGACTAATTCGATTAATAATTCTCTCAATTTGATCGTTAGCGATGTCATTTAAATTCTTCAATACTGCTGGATATTCGTTAAATAATTGCGTTTCTAAAGCGAGAACTTTCTTGTATTGTTGCACGAGTGTCGCTTGTAAAACTTGAGATGGTTCGTTTTGTTTACTCTGCTTTCCACTTTGTTGCTCGTTGACGAACATTGTTTTTAACAGGCCCTTCCCTGTTGAATGGCGCTGTTTTCCTTCGTTTCTATTAGACTCATTTTTGTACGATTGAAGCATTTTACGGTATTCCCTTACAGCCTTCAAATAATCGTTTGAATACTCAACAAAGACCATGACGTCATAGGTTTTAAAATGCTTATTATTCGAAATTACTTGTAGCAATTGATACAACGTTTGCACATCTTTAAAAACTACGCATGCCTTTCGATATTCCTTTTCATATGAGATAAGCTTTTGATTTTCAATTTCTGTTCTTTCAGATGTCTTTTGTTTTCCTATTTGACTCTGGACTAATAGATTATAAGCTGTTATATAAGGCTCTCTTTGAGGTATTAACTCCATCTCAGTTTGAAACCTCTTAAGCCATTTGATAAAGCGTTCCATGATGAGATATACGCGATCTGTTTGGTTATCGTGGGAATTCTCAATTTCCTCTAATAACAAGTCAAAGTTACTTTGGTTCCACTTAACCTCATCATCTGTTACAACAGCTACTTCGGCATCTCTAACAGAGATCCCCATTATTTTACGGAAATAAGGTGAAAGTAATTTTTTTTGTTCAGCTATAAATTGCTCATAAGCCGTTTCATGAATATCAATAGCGTTAATTATTGCTAATGGTTTTACATTCCGTTGGTGAAATTTTTCAAGTAGCTTTAACTCACCTAGTGTTGGTTTTGAATTACAGTTGAAAATCCAATACAAATCATCCGCGCGGTTTAATATCGATTCCTTTACATACGCTGATTCATCACCACTCGGCTCTAGCGGTGTTGTATCGATAAGTGTAATTTTTTTTAGCAATTCATTATTTACATAAACTTCAATATAATCCAGGTTTTCACGTAAGATTTCGGCACTAAAGGTGTCTGATGTTGTGAATAGTTCTACTTTATCAAGATCAAAACTCGCTACTTGTCCATCAAGGAAATAAGCCTTCACTTCTTCTGTTTGACCGTATCGAATAATGGTATTTATCGCAGTTGCTTTCGCCATTACCGTTGATAGTACGGTTCTTTTAAGCAGTGCATTCACTAAACTTGTTTTCCCTGCGCCAGTCATGCCTATAAGTAAAATCATTGTCTGATTTTGAGCGTCTTCAATAATTCGTGTCAGCACTTTATTTGTACCTTTAACATATGTATTTGTTGAAAGAATCATATTCAAACTTTTTAACTTTGTAACGAATTGTTGTAAAAACTCATTAGGTTCATTTTTGTTCCAACGAATAAGCGGTGTATCTTCTAGATGATGTATTTTTCTTAGGTCCTTATCCATATTAACCAAACCCCATTTCTAATAGTTCTAATTATACAGCAAAACTATATTCAAATAATTAAAGAAAGTAAAACCAATGAAAAAATAGGGCAAAACATCGTCCACACACTGCTATAACCAAGACTATTGAACAAAGAAACACAACCTATTTTAATATATATTTTAGTTAAATATTGTATTTAGATAAAATTTTAATAAAAATACCCTAACCTCAATTAATACTGCATTAAATAAAAAAGATGATAGGTAATTATAACTATCATCTTTTCTTTTCAATTTAAGATGATGTGGGTAAAATATCTAATTTCCTTTGTAATTCAGAATAAAATCCTTGTTGCTCTATGAGTTCTTTATGATTGCCACGTTCTATTATTTCTCCGTCTCTAATAACAAGTATTTTATCGGCATTTTCTATCGTTTTTAAACGGTGTGCTATGACAAAACTAGTTCGGCCAGTCATTAAATGCTTCAGGCCTTTTTGAATCTGTACCTCAGTACGTGTATCTACACTAGAAGTAGCCTCATCAAGAATTAGAATATCCGCATCTTCTAAAATGGCTCTTGCAATTGCTAGCAGTTGGCGCTGACCTTGACTTAAATTCGTTCCACCTGACTTAATTTCCGTTTGATATTGAAGTGGTAAGTATTTTATAAACGAATGCGCATATGCCACTTTCGCTGCTTGAATGACTTCATCGTCAGATGCATCAAGACGCCCATAGCGGATGTTCTCCATGATTGTTCCTGAAAACAAATACGTATCTTGCAATACAACGCCAACCTTTTCACGCACATTGGCAATTTTATACGAACGAATATCTTCGTTATCAAGTACTATTTCTCCTTGATCAATATCATAAAATCTTGTCAACAAATTAATAATCGTTGTCTTCCCTGACCCTGTAGGACCCACAAGCGCAATTGTCTCACCTGCTTTTGCTTGAAAGGAAATATTCTTTAAGACTGGCTTGCCTGTATCATATGAAAAAGTAACATTTCGGAATGCAACATCCCCTTTAAGCTGTTCTTTTTCGATTGCATTTTGCCCATCAATACGTTCTGGTTTTTCATCCATAATCTCAAACACTCGTTCTGCACCTGCAATGGCAGATTGAAATGTATTCAACAAATTGGATAACTGATTAATTGGACGGAAAAATTGACGTGTATACGTTACAAATGCAGCTATAACGCCTATTGACGTATGACCACTTACCGCCATCAGTGCCCCTGTCCCAATCACTAACCCTAAACCAAGATTGTTCATAAAGTTATTAATGGGTCCAAGAAAGCCAGAAGTAATTTCAGCTTTCATAGCGGATGTTCTCAAACTTTCATTGACCTTTGCAAAATGTGTCGTCGTCATTTTTTCTTGACCAAACAAAGTAATTACTTCAGAGCCAGTTATAGTCTCTTCGATATAGCCGTTTAATGTTCCTAGATCCCGTTGTCTCTCAGAATAGTTAACACTACTCCTTTTAATAATTTGTTTCGATACAAATACGATTAGCGGAATAATGGTTAAAGTGACCACTGCTAACTGCCAGCTTAGTATGAACATTGCAACGCTCGTACCAATCAATGTTAAAATTGATGAGACAATTTGAACGACACTTTGGCTCAACGCAACATTTAAATTATCAATGTCATTTGTTACGCGACTCATTAAATCCCCTTGTGACCTTTTATCAAAGAAACGTAGTGATAGCGAATGCAACTTTTCAAATAAATCTAATCTTAACTTTTGAATTGTTTTTAATGCTGCATTGATCATGACATACGTTTGAAGCCAAGTGAAAATTGACGTTAGTACATATACACCTGCCAAAACAAATAACATTTGAGCAGTGCCACTTAAATCTTTTGGAATAATATAATCATCCACTATTATTCCGATTAGAAGAGGCCCTGCTAAGCTTAAAACAGTTGTTAATATAACGAGGAAAATTGCCCCAATGAGTTGCAATCGTTGCTGTTTCACATAATCCCAAATTCGCTTTAACGTTTGTTTTTGATTTTTCGGTTTCACAACAGGTCCACGAAAATGTGGTCCACGTTCTAATCCATTACGGGGTTGGTTAGGCTGTTCTTTACTCACTTAACACCCCTCCTTTTTCTACTTGGGTATCGTAGATTTCTTGGTAGATTGTATTATTTTCAAGCAATTCTTCATGAGTTCCCATACCAACAATCGCTCCGTCTTCCATTACTAAAATCTTATCGGCATTCATTATAGAGGAAATTTTAGAAGCCACGATAAAAGTTGTCGTGTTTTGATAATCTGTTGCAATAGCTTGCTGTATATTCTTTTCTGAAATACTATCTACCGCAGAAGTAGTATCATCTAATATAAGGATGGATGGTTTTCTGATAAGTGCTCTTGCTAAAGCAAGCCGCTGTCTTTGGCCACCTGATAAGTTCGTTGCACCTTGAGTTAAATTGTGCTGTAAATCTTCTTTTAATTTCTCAACAAACTCCATTGCACTGGCAGCATCAAGTGCTTTATACATATCTTTTTCCAAACTTTTTTGATTTCCATATTGTAAATTTTCTTTTATTGATCCCGAAAACAGCGTTGCTTTTTGTGGTGTAAATCCGATATTTTCTCTAAGCGTTTCTAAATCATATTGCTTTAGCGGAATATCATCTATGAAGATTTGTCCTTCATCTACATCAAAAAGTCTTGGAATCATTTTCACAAGTGTTGACTTCCCACTTCCTGTTGTACCAATAATGCCTATAAAATCTCCTGAGTGTGCAGTAAATGAAATATTTTTCAACACTTGCTCACCATTTTTACTATAGCTAAAACTGACATTTTCAAACGTAACTGCTCCATTGACTTCTTCTAACTTAATAGGATCGGCCGCATTTTGAACGTCAATTGGTGTTGCAAGTATTTGGTGTACTCGATTTGCAGAAGGGAAAGCGCGAGCAATTTGCATTAACACCATACTACTTGAAATTAGACCATTCATAATAATCGTTAAATAGTTGATAAAAGCTAAAATAACACCAACTTGTAGTGTGCCATTATCAACCTTTATCGCACCAAACCAGAGCGCCGCTATGATCCCCATATTAATGACAAACATCGTCAAAGGCATCAAAACTGCTACGACTTGGTCCGCAGTAATTGTTCGCTTTGTTAATTGATCATTTACATCCGTAAATTGTTCAATTTGATGGCGTTTTCGATTAAATGCTTTAATCACACGGATTCCAGCTAAATTTTCCTGCAATTTCGTATTCACCGCATCTATCGCTTGCTGCACTTTACCAAACATAGCACCTGATAACTTCGTGAAAAAGTAGATACAGATTATCAAGACAGGCACTACTACGAGTAGTACTGGAAATAGCTCTCTAGCAGTCATAAACACTATGACAATACTTCCGACAAATAATAAGGGACCACGTACAAAAATTTTCAAAGTCATCATTAAAGCACGTTGTAGGGCCTCTACGTCACTTGTCATTATCGTAATAAGCTTACCAGTCCCAAATGAGTCTCTATTACTACTCGAAAAATAAGTAATTGTATCATATAAATCCTTTCTAATATCCGTTGCAAAATGGACAGCTGTCTTAGCACTAAAGATGGAACAACCTACTCCACCAACAAGCCCGACTAATGCACTGACAATCATTAGAATGCCCATTTTCACTACATATGTATGATCTTGATTAGCAATACCTGTATCGATAATATGTTGCATAATAGTCGGTTGAATTAAGTCCATCGTTACTTCAACTACCATCAATAACGGCCCTAAAATGGCCAACCATTTATACGGTTTTAAAAACAGTAAAATTTTTTTAACAGCTTGCATAGTCTTCCTCCAATTTTGTAAATTAGATAATTATAACATATTATTTGATGCGCCCTCATTCATCAGCTGATTTTATTCGAAATATACTTGCTTTTCCAAGAATATTGTTTTATACTTCTTTTCAACATATAGAAACACGCGTTGATGAGGAAAAGTAAAATATATTAAGTTGTCTAGAGAGCTTCTGTTGGTGGAAATGAAGTGAACTTAACTATTTGAAAATGACCTCTGAGCTTCGTACCGAACGATTTATTTAGTAGGCTACGACGAGAAAGGCACTCGTTATAACAGCAACAGTATCCCTTATTGGCGTACTGATGAAGGCAAATGGTGCAAGCTATTTGTAAATGAAGGTGGTAACACGGGTATATATCCTCGTCCTGATCAATTAATTTTGATTAGGGCGAGGTTTTTTATTTTAGGAGGGATTTTTTTAAATGAGTATTGTTATTGGCGGAGCTTGGCCGTATGCGAACGGATCATTACATTTAGGACATATTGCTGCATTATTACCAGGAGATATTTTAGCTAGATATTATCGATTAAAGAAAGAAAATGTTCTTTATGTATCCGGTAGCGACTGTAACGGAACGCCTATTTCTATCAGAGCAAATCAAGAAGGTGTTACTGTAAAGGAGATTGCAGATCGATATCACGAAGAATTTACAGCTTGTTTTAACAAACTAGGTTTTACTTACGATTTATATACACGTACGGATGCTGAACACCATCATCAAACTGTTAAGAATATCTTCTTGGAGCTACTAGATAACGGCTTTTTATATAAAAAAACAATTGAACAAACGTATTGTGAACATGACAAGCAGTTTTTGCCAGACCGTTTTGTCGAAGGTATATGTCCAGTATGCGGTAGTAAGGCACGCGGGGATCAATGTGATCATTGCTCAACAATATTAGATCCTCTCGATTTAATTGATCGGCGATGTAAAATATGTGGCAATCACCCTACTGTGAAAGAAACTGAGCATTTTTACTTTGCACTAAGTAAGATGCAAAACGCATTAGAACACTATGTACAAAATGCAAAGAAACAAAAAGCATGGCGCCAAAATGCAATCGATTTATCCGAACGTTACTTAGCAGAAGGCATACCTGATAGAGCCGTTACGAGAGATTTACCAAACGGCATCGATGTACCAGTAGACGGTTTTGACGGTAAGAAAATATATGTTTGGATTGAAGCTGTATCAGGGTATTACACTGCTACATTAGAATGGGCCCAACAGCATCAGAAAAACGTTCAAGATTTCTGGAATAGCGACACAATCTCTTATTACGTACATGGAAAAGATAATATCCCTTTCCATACAATCATTTGGCCTGCTATTTTAACGGGTCTAAATAGCCCTGCCCTACCTACACATATTGTTTCAAATGAATACTTAACACTAGAGAAACGGAAACTCTCCACTAGTTTAAACTGGGCAGTATGGGTACCCTATATTATTGAAAAATACGATGCAGATACAATTCGATATTTCTTGACGATCAATGCACCAGAAAATCGCGACACAGACTTTTCTTGGCGTGAGTTTATTTATAGTCATAATAGCGAGCTCTTAGGTGCATACGGAAATTTCGTTAATAGGACATTAAAATTTATCGAAAAATCATTCGATAAACAAATTCCTAATGGCATATTAAATACTTCAATCAAACTTCAAACGCAAAAACTCTATGATGAAGTAGCTATAGCGATTGAACAAGGGCATTTTAAAGCACCACTTGAAGAAATCTTTTCTTACATCCGTTCAGCCAATAAATACTTTGACGAGCAACAACCATGGCTACAAGTAAAAGATGATGAAGTTGGTTGTGCGAACACTCTTGCAACATGCGTCTATATCATTTCAAATTTATCACAATTACTAGAACCCTTTATTCCGTTCTCGACAAAGAAAATTCGTGACATGCTTGGAATTTCTGATGTTTCGTGGCATGAATTAGTGGAATTACCAACATCCATTCAATATGTAGAACCATTGTTTGAGCGATTGGACATTGCGCTAATCGATGAAGAATATCAACATCTCATCAGTCAAAGTAACGCTGTAAAATAAACAAAAAAGCTTTCGGCAAATGGTTGATCCATTCGACGAAAGCTTTCACACTGAAAATCCTTAAGACTCTTCTTTTTGTACCTTGCCATACTTACCTCCACCACCAACTTCTATTAACAACTTCCCTTTGCGGGATTGATCAATATATCGAACTAATTTTTCTGGTACCACTGCTGCTAATTCTTTATAAGTTGCTTTATGCAAAATATTCATTTCTGTCCCAACTGCAAGAAGTAAGCGGTCTAGTGATTTCGGTCCGAGTCCTGGTATGAAATCTAGCGGAACTTGATGAATATAAGGCGGTCTAGGTCGCTCGCTCTCTTCACTTTCAGAAAGCTCTTTTATTCTAGTGGCTACTCCTTTAATGATATTACGTTTGTGACATATTGGGCATTCAGATAAACCCTCATCCACTTTTGCAGCACAGCCACCACAAACTGTTTGATGGTATTTACCTAGCAAAGGATTTAAACCATAATTAGCGATTACAGCTCGTCCGTCTTTTTCTTGAAGCGCTTTTTGTAATTCAGTAAAACTTGCATGTTCAAGTCTCATTTTTTGATATTCTCTTGCAATTTTGCCGACAGAATGGGCATCTGAATTCGTCAAGAAGGTATATTGCTCTAACTCTTTTATCCCTCTCACCATATACGTATCGGAGCTTAATCCAAGCTCAATGCCGTCTATCATAGATGGATCAAACACCTCCCTTAAACTAGATAATACACCTTTACCGTATAAGCTTTTAAAAGGAGTAAACACATGAGCAGGAATAAATAAACCTCCAAGTGAACGGACTTTCTGTTGAAGTGTTATACCATCACAATAAACTCGTTGAGAACTTAAATTGATATTCTTTACATAGCCACTCATCCACATCGAAAAAGTTTTCATAATTTCAATAGTTGGAAAATAAGCAAGGACATGAATTGGGCCACGGCAATGCTCATCGTAAATCTCAATTTCAGAACCAAGTATCAAGGTAGATTGTCCGAACTGTAATCCTCCATCAGCAATCTCCGTCATCTCTTCCTCTTGTATCATTTCTTCAATTTCTTCAATAACCTCTGGAGATTGGCAATCTATAATACCTATTAGATCGATACCCTTTCGTTCACTAGCAGCTTCTAAAATACGTCGTAAAGTTAATCTTTTACTACCAGTAATTTTTACAGGTCTACCACTTTTGGTACGACCAATATGAATATGTAAATCTGCGTAAAATTCCTTCATTTTTTCACCACCTTCATAATTAATTTTTTCAATTTGAAATTAAAAGAATATGATGGATCACTATATTGAGTTAACCATATGGTTCACTTTTCCCCGAAGTATTATACCTAAACGAGTTGAAGCAATTAGACATACTCTAATCATCGTAATATCAGTTTATATACTATCTAGTAAATGCACCATTGTTCGCCACACTATGGAAAATAAAAAAGACAGTAAAAAACCCGACTCTCATAAGAGAGTCGGGCTTTTCTACTACTAGTTCAAATTAAGCTTTTTGAACGTTAGCAGCTTGAGCGCCACGTGCGCCTTGCTCAACGTCAAAAGTAACTTTTTGACCTTCGTCTAAAGATTTGAATCCTTCACTTTGGATTGCTGAGAAGTGTACGAATACGTCATCTCCGTTTTCGCGTTCGATAAATCCAAATCCTTTTTCTGCGTTAAACCATTTTACTGTACCTTGTTCCATTATTGTTGCCTCCTAGTGTGATATCCACACATTGTATTACTATCCTTGTCCAAAGTGATGGTCCAGACGACAAGTCAAACTTATACTGCCCTTTGCACCGAACAAAAATAACTAACTTCATAATACCATGCACTTACGAGATATGCAAGTGTTGTAACGAATAAAAAACAAAAGAACAGAATTCCACATTACACTTTTTCTTTCAAATAGCTCAAAAACCTTGTCAAATAGGGCTTTTCATTCAAATTCAAAATATGATAATATTTAGAAAATAATTTAAAAAATGTATTTTCTATAAATATTTTCACAATATTTAATTTATTTGAAATGAAGATCTTACCCTTCTATTTAATGACGCCTAATTTGAAAACTTTTGCGAATATTTTGGATCATCTTAAGTTCTTTCAATCTTAGTATATCCATTTTTTATTTATTCAACCTCTTTTAACATTTTTTCAATATTAATAATGCGCTCATTCATTTCTGTTATCATTTTTTGTTGAACTTGTAGATTTTCACGTTCTATTTGTAGCCTCTCATCGGCACGTCTGTTGTACTTTTTGATTGTATAGATGACGAACATCATTACAATAATCGCTATTAATATTGGCATAAATACTGATAGAAAATTAAATATCAAAAAAATGGATTCTCCTAATCCAGTGTCAAAAACCATACTCATTTCATCATTCCCCTTTTTCCTTTTTATTTTTAAATGTAAGTGTAGGTACTACTGACTTAATCATTTGCTCGTTAATGTCTAACTGGAAAGGTATTAGTTCGTAAAACTTCATTGCCTTACCATTTTCAGAGATCTCCATATAACTTGCAATTAAGCCTACTTCCTCTAACTTTTGTAAATGTAAGTACAGTAGAGGCCTACTAATGCCTAAATCTCTTGCTAGCTGGCTAACGTATTGCTTTTCTTCTGAAAGTACAGCGATAATTTTCAATCGATGCGGGTTAGACAAAGCTTCCAAAAACTTTAGTAATTCATCACCGTTATTTATATTTTTCATATGTAAGTATTTTATGACAGGTAAAATCCAAAATCAACCTTAATTAGAAATTAAAAATAAAAACCTCAAAAAGAAAAACTTTCACCCTTTTTGAGGTTCTACTATTATAACTTACGTTTTTCTTTAATTAGTCGTTGAAATTCACTTTCAAGTTCCTTTGTAGGTTCTATACTAAGTCGCCCTAACACTTCAGATATCTTTAAATTTAAGATTAATAATTCATTTTCCTTGTTATCAGGTGCTTTCGTTTTCTTTGTTTGCACTCTTTCTTTTAAAGGCCCTTCAAATAATTGAAGTTTTCCCTTTTCAATTTTCAACTGTCTCGTTGAAATATTTTCTACAAAACGTCGATCATGAGATACGAAAATGATTGTTCCTTCGTATTCTTTTAAGAGCGATTCAAATGCTTCGACTGCATCTATATCTAGGAAATTAGTCGGTTCATCTAATATCAACGTATTTACATCGCTAACGAAAATTTTAGCAAGCGCTACTTTTACACGCTCACCGCCACTGAGTACCCCTACTTTTTTATATACATCATCTCTATAAAAATGAAGTCTTGCCAATACGGTTCTAATAAATGTCTCATCTTGTATTGATAGTTCGCTGACATTTTCTAAAATAGTTTTTTCAACATTTAACACGTTCAAGTTTTGACTAAAATAACCGACTTTCACTGCAGGTGAAATGGTAATACCTTTTTCTTGATCAACAATTTTCTTTAACAAAGTCGTTTTCCCACTACCATTATTACCGGTAATAGCAACCTTTTCTCCTCCGCGTATTTGAAAACTGCTTTTTTGCCAAAGTAATCTGTCTCCTACACGACCTTCAACATCTTCAACTCTTATTATGATTTTCCCCTTCACTGTTTCAGCGTTTGGTAAATCCATTTTTATCGCAACTGGATTTTTTACTTTCTCCACTTTTTCTAATTGCTCTAATCTCGTCTCTATTGCTTTCGCTGTTTTTTGTAATTTCTTTTGTTTTTTCGCAAAATACGGTTTTGTTTTGGATGCTTCCAATTTACTCACTGATTTTGGTACTTTTGCTGCTCTCGCTGCTTTCTTTTCTTTTAAAACTAAGGCTTCCTCTAACTGTTTTTTCCTAGTTGTATACTTTTCGTAGGAAGCTTCTTGCTGTTTTTTCTCAATTTTCTTTTGCTCAGTATAGTCAGAATAATTCCCTCTATATTCTTTTAATCCGCCGTCTTCGAGCTCCCAAATTTTCGTGCAAACCGCATCTAAAAATGCACGGTCATGGGATACGCTAAGTAATGCGCCACCTCTTCTTAATAATTCTCCTTCAAGCCATTCCACATGATGCGTGTCTAAATGAGTTGTTGGTTCATCAGTTATTAATAGACGGGCACTCTTTGTTAGTGCGCCTTGTATATATGCCTTTGTGACTTCCCCACCACTCTTTGCGGATGTCGATTCCTTTAACTGTGGTACAAGTTCTAACGGACTATAGGCTTTCACATATCCGCTTTCGGGTTCTTTCAATCCCGCTAACACTTCAAGCAATGTCGTTTTTCCAGAACCATTTTTACCGATTAAACCAATGCGGTCATGGTCATTTATTTGTAATTTTTCTATATTAAAAACTTCTCTATCCTTAATTGAATACTGCAGTCCATTTGCTTCTAATAACATCATAAAAAATATCTCCCCTCATGTATCGGGGCAAAAAAAATGCCCCCTATTACAATCAGAATAGGAGGCATGGGTGCACAGCAAAAAGAGACTTCTCTTTATTGTCCAACACATGAATAACAATCCTATTCTGAAAACACTGGAATGAAGGCATTTTGAAAAAAACAGAGTATTTCATCTGATTTAAAATACGATTCATTCTTAGCGTTCGAAAAAATAGGATTAGTACTTCATGTAATTGGGTCACCCTTTCGTTTTTTAGTTATATTCACTATACAAAATTTAGCTTATATTGTCTATTCTAAGTTACTAGAAATAATCGATAAAACTTGGTACCACATTTGGTAAAATCGCTTCAAGTAAGGTAACAGATGCAGTATCACCTTTTAATCTTTCTATACTATGCAAATACGTTGGACGCTTATACCCTAAGAACATCGTGACAAACGTTTGAATCGTCATTTGTACAGTATTTGACTCAAGCTCATTACTTACCTTTTCGACCGTTACTTCTCCTGATTGAACAGTAATTTCAAAGGTTCCATGATTCCATTCTAGGAGGGTGTCCGTTAAAGCTAATCGAATGTGGAAGTTCGATCTTGCAAAAGGAAAAGGCTCAAGAAACTTTTGGACATCAATAATTCTTGCCATGAAGTACGGGGAGACATTTTGCTTGATTTCACTATCTTCCATTAAGAAAGCTATCGCATCATTGCCAGAAGTTTTGCCATAGACATGGTAAATCATCGAGCGATGGGCGTGTACAAAGTTCCATAATGCTTTACGAGCAACTTCCTTCAAATATACAAGCTCATCAATATAAAAATCCTCTTCCATAATGCGATAGAACATATAGCCAAGCGCTAAACCGTCATCATCATAATACACGGCAGCTTGTAATTTCGTATCGCTACCTTCAAACTTCTCTTCCCAATACGATTCTTGAAATTTCTCATTCCAAGCTATAGCATTTCGTTTCATCGCACCATGCGTATTCCGAGCATACCTGTTGTATACATCACGTAGATCTGAAAAGTCATCCTTCATACGTCTAACTTGCCCAGGAATATTTCTATAAAAAGGTAGTTGAGTATCTTTCACTTGATATTCTAGGATGTCGCTCATAATTTCAAATCCCTTTTTACGATAATAAGGAATTGAATAAGGGAATAGGTAGGCTATATAACGCCCTTCTTTACGCATCCTTTTCATGCTCTCAACCATTAGTGTATGCATCAAACCATGGCTTGAGTATTCCGGATAAGTACCAACTGCTGTCATGCCACTCATATCATAAATTGTTCCATGAATATTCACTTGAAACGGCAAATTTAATACTTGTGCGACAAGTTGCTCTCGGTCAAACCAACCAAGTGCTAGTCCCTCATCGAACTGTTTACTTTTCGCATTTACAAATAATCGATCCTTATTAATAGATAAGGAAATTTGAAACACATAGTTTAATAATTCAATCGACTGACCAATCTCGGATTGAGGAATTTCCCGCATTACTAAATCTTTGGATCTTCCCATTTTAAAGCCCCCTTATCTCTTAATTCTTATTAAAAATATAACCAAGTTTTCTTCATTTTGTACTAATTTTCACATTATATTATGTTAAACTAGGAAAAATCCTTGAAGGAGGAATTTTTTTGAAATCCAAACAGATTATTGCTTTCTTGATTTTCATTTGTTTTATGACCTTACCTAATCATTCTTCTGCTACTAAATGGGCATATTCACTCGTTACTTGGGATGGCTACGTTTATGAAGTAACGAATGAACTTGTCACTGAAATAGAGAAAGAAATTGGTCATGTCACGAGTTATTCAGATATGGAATCGCTTGGTGGGAACTTTTCGAATACTTATAAAAAAGGAACAAAGTACTTCTCTATTAAAGGTATCAGTACAAAGCAAGCAATTGCTGTTCAAGTAAAGGATGACCAGTTTTTGAAGGCGTTAATGAGGCATGAACAACAGTCCACTGTACTCAACACGTTACAGAACAAGCTCTTTTTCCCTTTCGCTGCTGGAATTATTATTTTGATTTTGATGACCATCGTTATTATAAAACGCTTCAAATAAAAATGCCAAGAGCTACACATTGTAGTCTTGGCATTTCATTTATTTGGTTAAATATCCTAAAGGAACTGAAGAATATGTTTTTCCCTTGTTCTTTACTCGTATCCATAGGAAAATTGAATATACTAATAATATGAAAAAGATGATATATGCTGATGTGATAGAGCTTTCGACATTTCCCATAAAGTTAAAAAAGTTATTTAAGCCGTGGAACAACATCGTAATGATAATCGACTGCCCATCCATTACAAGCAATGCTAACACTAATCCTACAACAAGGGCATACAAAATTTGAATAATCGTATCTTCAACTGATTGACCACCTAATAACTGTAGTGAGTGTGTCACACCGAAAAGAATACTTGAAATCCATACCGCTATAAAAGTACCTTTTGCAGATAAAATTCGCAACATCATTCCTCTAAAAACCGTTTCTTCGATAAAAGCGACGATTAATAACTGCATAAGGAACATAGCAATTAGGTTAGGAACAGATTCAAAATTTAAACCGTTGGTGCTAAATAGAATGATACACAATACGAGAATAAGTGGAACATATAGCAGTAGACTTTCTTTATTAAGATGAACTTTCACAAAGAAGTATTGACGCCATTTCTTTTTGAAAGCTATATATAGGAAAAGAATGATTGCTAATGGAACCAGCATAACAAATTGTAAATATGGACTAGTGGGTTCGGTAATGGTTACAAAGGCGCCATTTACCGTATAGAAGAACATTAAAAGCAATTCCAAACCAACAATTTTAAAGACGATTTTTTTATTCATATAGGTATTCCCTTCTCGGCTAAATTTCCTAAATCCATTCATCTTATGATAGTAGATTGCCTGAGTATACGCTTCTAAGACGAACCTTCTAGATTTCCTTAATTCAACATTTACTATATTTGTTTTTCATTTCTTATACATTTAGTAATCAACTATTCTCTTTTTAAATCTACTCTATTCAATAATAAATACGTACATGCCCATAAAACGATGGAAACAATCAATAACCAGCCAAAAGAAGCAAGAGCTTGCTCGCTATATACTCTTTCGAAGAAATCAAACAAGTTGCTGCGAATAAAAGGTAATGAGGTTGCTAAAATCAATACCACTATGACACTAATTGGCCCTACTAATCCCCATTTGTAATACAATGCTCCACTCAGCATTGCTGCGCTACTAACTAAAATTCCTACACAGAAATCGACCCACATATTAGTAACAATTAATGAGTGATTCGTAAAAACGCTACTCCAACTAAAGATATTAAAGTGTTCGATGCTAAACGAAGTTAATATTTGATTTACAGAGACTAAAATGATGATGTTAATAAGCGCCATCACAATAACATTTTGAACACGACTCAAAATACTTGCTGTCATAAACTCGCCCCGTGTTAAACCAAAATGGATACAATAATTAAAATTTTTACCTATTAATACATAGCTAGAGATTGCCATAAAAATGTAAATTGCCACACTGTTTGTAAATTGTGTTGTAAAATCATTTACAGTTACTGTAAGAACAAGACTAAGTGTTAGAAATAATAATAAGAATCCCCAGAAGATACTTTGTGTTTTTATGTTTCTTACTTCCAATATACTTTTAGCTGAAAGTATCCGATTCATAGTATTTGTTCCCCTTTCTCAGTTACATGAACAATAATGTCCTGCATATTCAACGCATTTCTCTTACAGTTTTCTGGCATTACATGTTCTTTTTCCGATTGATCGAAGACAATAATTTCTCCATTCCCCATAAAATGCTTTTCTTCCAAAATGGTGAATTTATTTTTTATTTCCTCGATTTCTTTAGTCGGACCTGTAATCGCATAAACTTTCTCTTTCAGCTCATCCGTTTGGATATCTAAAAGTAGTCTGCCTTTATTAATAACGTATACTTTTTGAAATAAGGAACTTACTTCGTCAATTAAGTGCGTAGAGAAAATAATTGTGCGCGGTACCTCTATATAATCATTAAGAAGATATTGATAAAATTTCTTTCGTGCATTCGCATCCATACCGATGTAAGGCTCATCGAAAATAGTTATTTCACATCGACTTGAAATACCTACCATCACGCCAACTGCGGATTCCATCCCTTTTGAAAGTTCCTTAATTTTCTTCGTACGATCTAAATCGAATAGTTCTAAAAGAGAGTCAGCCACTTCCTGATTCCAGTTCGGATAAAAATTCCTACATAACTTAAGTAACTGAGAAATTTTTATATCAACAGGGAAGTTATTACCTTCTTGAATAAAACATACCTTCGCTAATACTTTTTGGTTATTAAACGGTTTTTGATCATTTACATATACTTGCCCTGAAGTCGACGACCACTCTCCAGCGATGATTTTCATAAGTGATGTTTTGCCAGAACCATTTTTACCTAAAAATCCAACAATTTGATTTTCTTCGAAATCAAAATTTAAATTATCTAAAATCGTGTGATTTTTTATTTTCTTAGAGACATTTTTCATTTGAATAACAGTCATGTTCATACCCCCTGGTTATCAATAAGTTTCTTTACCTCATCAACCGAAATCCCTAGACGTCTCGCTTCTTCTAATAATGGCTTTAAAAAAACATGGGTAAATTCATTCTTCCGTTGTTGTAAAATTTTGCTGGTAGCTCCTTCTTTTACAAACATACCTATTCCCCTTCGCTTATATAAAATCTCATCCTCAACTAGTATATTTAACCCTTTCCTCGCGGTCGCTGGGTTTATCTGATAAAATTCCGCAATTTCATTTGTGGAAGGTACTTGCTGCCCCTCCAGTATATTGTTATTCAATATTTCATTTGAAATAATCTCTGCTACTTGTTGAAAAATTGGTACTTCACTATTTACATCTAATTTCAAAGTATCTCCCCCTCTTGTGAGTTGAATTTAGTTAGTTGGTTAGTTACTTGTGTAACTAACTATATAACAACATGAAATTAATGTCAATAAATAAATTTAATGTAAATGGATAATTTATTATCAACTAACAACAAAGTCAATTACACAATCAGTAAGCTCCATATAATGGTTGGGTTAAAAATAGATAAATAAAAATTTGTAGATACTGACATGTAAGAAGCAATTGAAAGAAAGCTCGAAGTCGTTAATCATCAAACAGCTGCTCATTAGGCTACAGATTGTGCTGAATAAAAAAAAGTCCGAAGAGAAATTGCCTATTCTCTACGGACTTTTAATTTGCCTTATTCGAATTTATCAAATTAACCATCTCTCTCATATGCATGCTTTGGAAATGATATTTCCCCTTTAAATATTCTACATGATCTAATATTTCCTCAAGAAATTGAAGATTTTTTTCGGTGTTCTTTCCAAAATTATGTGGATGCCACCATAAATGATAATACTTATTGTTTTTAGCAGCCTCAGTTAAGCTATTTTTAATGCGTTGTAACCGAAGTCTCTCTAATATGCTCAATTTACTGCTATATGGTCTTAAAAAACGGCTAGATGGCACATTAATTATCGGGTTCGTACTTACTTTTTCCAACTTATAGCTATGATGACCTGTAATATTAATATAATTATCAGCCAATCGAAGCATTCGCTTTATAGTTGTATTCATTTCTTTAATGTATGGGCCATATATCCAACTTTTTTCATTCCCTCGATAAGCAGTTATGCCATATTCATGACATAGCTTTAAATACTCTATATTAACTTGATTTCTCGGAAATACTAACGATGAAATTCCTTCATTCAAATTATTCACTGCCTGCAAATCCTTTTCAAAATGCTCGATTTGCTGCCCTTCTTCTAGACAATAGTAATGTGTGAAAGTATGTGAACCAATCTCTTGGTTTGGTATTTCTTTGATCATCTTAATAAGTGAATTTCCATAATGATATAAATCCGCTTGCTCATCTTCACCGACATTAGGTAGGTTATGTTTTGCTGATAAAGCTTCATTTTCATATGGAACTTCTATACTTTCCAAGCAAGTTAAAAGTTCTTTTTTATTTTTGCAATGCAGCATTCCTACTATAGCCCACGTAGCATGAATGTCATACTTATGAAATAACTGTAGTATTTTAGGAATTGCTATGCGAGCACCTAAAATATTTTCCCCATAATTTTCAATAGAAAAAACATCATGAACTCCCCAATTCAACTCAAAATCTAATGAAATAATAAGAGCCCCCAGTTCTTCATCCTTTCCTCATTTTTTTTGCACGTAACCAAAGTATTAACTGACCCAATTTTGAATTTGCTTCATAGCCGGAATAAACATAAGCTATTTCCCCACCAAATTCCATTTTGAAACTACGAATATTTGGATTCGTTGTAAGTCCACCCATATCAAAAATTGTATGTTTTTTTGATTTGAAATATAGTATATTTCTCCAAATCAAAAATCTATTCGCTTCGCTTAATAATCTTTTTTCTTCAGTCTTTTCTTTCATGCGAAAATGAGAGGCAGAATATAAACAACAAGCTATATTACCGTCAGAGATATACACTCGATAACAAAGCACTTCATTTTCCTCATTCAAAACTTTCGTAATTACAAGTCCATTCTTGTCTTTTAACATACTCATCGTATTTACATGAAAGGAGTTACAAGTGTACGTATTTGCAAAAGTCGCAAACTGATTATAAAATTCTTGAAATGCTCGAATATCTGAAATTGAAGGTTTTTCAAGAACTTCTATATGAAAATGATGGCCTGCTCCTTTTTTAATTTGCTTTCTATTAGTACGATGTAAATCTTGAAATAATTCATTTTCTTTTTTCGTTAAATCGATATGAAGTGTTTCAAACTGATGTAGTTGCTTTTTAGGAACTAGAGAATGAGAAAAGCCTACAATATCCGTTAATTTGTCACTTGAAACAATCTCCTTCAAAAAATAATAACTATTCATTTTTATATTTAGAAACTTTCTCTCTAATAGAATAATAAAAGGCACCTTCTCTTTTAAATTTCTACATCTTTTTTCACTTTTTTCTTCCCTAATACTCTTGAGTAAGAAAGCCTTTCAGTGATTTCAAAATCATTTGATTCGAGTAATTGAATATTCTTTTTATCATGCTTATTTACATGTACAAAAATGTATTTTGGTCGATATTTACCTTGAACAAAAGACAGTATTTGCTTTAAGTTTTCATTCTCCCAATCTCTAATATAAATGGTCTTTTTCTTTAAGTTTTCTACTACTTCAATATCGTCCAGCCGAATGACATTTTCATTTACCCAAAATGCTTTATTCTCGTCAGTAGCATAATAACCTTTATATCCGTTATATATTTTCTGAAGTGTTTCTTTTCTTTCACCTTTCATTGATAGAACCATTTCAGGTGTTATTTGTTTAAAATGACTATTCAATTTCATTTCACTAACCGTCAACTTTGCTATTAAATATTGTTTTCGCTCATACAAAAAAGGTTGCAGCCTATTCTTCCAAATATCTTTCCAAAAATGAAACTTATCCTTATTTCGAAGATAATATTTCAACTTTCCAATTGTGTTTCTTCGAAAAATAACAATAGAATAATATTTTCTAACTCTTGAAATAAGTTTTTCTTTTAACCAAAGGAAATATCGATATATACTTGCTCTAAAAGTATTTGTAGAAAAAATTGTTTTTCTCGTATAATCAGAATCTGTATTCCATTCTAGCTTATATGGTTCATATCCTATGCTCATATCAAGTTTTTGAAATCCATAGTCTATGTTTCTTTTAATCTTCTCTTTAACTAAAACCCTACCTGGACCGTAAACATCAAAATCAGAATCATGTCCTAATACATATCCCAAATACCTTCCTCTACATGCAAAACCATACGTAAATGCAATCATTTCATTTCGTAATTTTAATGTAGATAAACGAACACGTAGTTTTCCATTACTCTGTTCAGCTAAGTACTTAAAAAATGCTTGCTTTCGTTCACTAGAAAATCCACTTGTATCATTTTTCTTTTTCCAGCGTTTTTGGTGCAGTTTAAATACTTGATTTATCTCTGATGCTGGGGAAATTTGCAGTTGAACATCTCCAAGTAATCTCAACCTTTTTTCCCTTCGATCTAATCCATGCAACTTATGCCGAGGTTTCATGTAATCTTCGTAGGTTATATTTTTCAAATCAATATAAGGAGTGACAATACGAGAATAGCGTTCCTTCATATTTCTAGCTTTCAAATAATTCGAAAGTTTACTATGTGTTTCTACACTTTCTAATAATCCATGTAAATAAAAAACTACACGCTTCTTCTCTTTTATTAACGTATCAAATACAAACATGATAATTCGGTCCATGTCTTTTTTTCTTACAATTAAATCCATATAATTTGCATCACCAAGAGCTAAAAAATGCAAAATATATCCATACCAAGTTTTTTCTGATTGGAATGGACAGAATGCAATCATACGATCATTTTCTTTTACTGCATATATTTCTACTTTTTCATCTTTTCCTAAGAATCTCCACCAATTATAAACAAATTCATACTCTATAAATGGATTTGTATTATCATTTTCTTCTAAAATAGCTGACCATTCTTTCTCATATCTTCCTAAGTCATTATACGTAGTAATTCGAATGAGCTCCAAATTATCCTCCATTCTTGTTAGGTTTGTTTTGGACGAATCTTATTCAACAAGAAATTTACTAGTACTTTTGATTCTTTCACCTTTAATAGCGTAATTAAAAGGAAATAGATACTACTCCCTATCAGGATAACTACAATCATTTTTAAAAATATGTTCCAATCTGTTAATACATATTCGTTTAAACTATATACAACAACCCCCATTACACTGGATGCTAAAGTTACTTTCATTAAAGTGATAAAATTCCCTTTCAAACCAAATGCTCCTATTTTTTTCCTTAGCTTAATAACTAAGAGCGTCGAGCAGAAGAGTGCAGAAATACTCGTGGCCAGAGCAATTCCACTGATTCCCATATATGAGGATAGTATAAAACTTAATAGAATATTCAAGAGAACTGCAAAAGAAGCATTATACATCGGGGTTTTAGTATCTTGAATGGAATAAAAAGTCCTATTTAAAATCTCGCGGATGCCATAACCTATCATCCCTATAGAATAGAAGAAGAGTGCATGAGATGTCATATCTATTGCGTGTTCGTCAAAATGTCCATGTCCAAAAAGTAATCTAATGATAGGATCTGCTAAAATCATTATTCCAATACTAGCAGGAACAACGATTAATATGACAACCGAAATTACTTCACTAATTGACCTTTTAAAGTCTTCTTTATTTTTTTGAACAGCCAAATTAGAGATGAGAGGAAACATTACCGTAACGAATGAAAGAACAAAAATACCTTGTACAAAATCATTTAATCTACTAGCATACGTCAATGCAGAAACTCCACCTTCCACTAAAGTAGAAGCAAGGGTTTTATCAACCATCAAGTTGATTTGGTCAATAGATATTCCAATCATAATTGGGAAAACGACAACTGCCATTTTCTTTATATGCTTGTCGGTAAACTGCACAATCGGAACATAACGATAATTTGTTTTTTTTAGTGATGGGACTAAAAAGAGCAATTGAATGAACGCTGCTGTAACACTTCCAATTGCTAATGTAATGATATTTGTTTGAGTACTTACAATAATAGAGATGATAATAACAAAATTGAACGGCAGTCCAACCATAGCGGGTATTGTGAATTTCCCATACAATTGAAGATAACTGCTGAAAAGCTGAGTAACACTAGTAAAATATATACCTACTAATCCGATTCTTGTAAAAAGGACAGCGATTCTTAATGTTTCTCCATCAAATCCTAATGCAAATAATTTTACTAGCACATTAGAAAAAAGAAGACCAATTAATATGACTGAAGTTGTAACTAGCAAAACAATGTTAATAAGATTATTCGTAAAGTATGTGGCAGATTGCTGTCCTTCACTATGTTCAATTTGTTTAAACATTGGAATATATGCCGTGGATATCCCGGAAATGATAAGACTAAACAATACAGATGTAATTGTAATGGAAATAATATAGGCATCACTCGTAGAAGAAGCACCATAAAAATAGGATAGTGTAATATCCCGTAGAAATCCGGAAACTTTTGATAGAATTGTTATGACCATCAAAAGAACAGCTGTTTTTTTTATAGTTTCTATGATCTTTCCTTCTTTTCTTTTTATTTATGTTGCAATTCTATACTTATGATTATCCATACTCGGTCTTCATCGAATCGGTCTCCAAAGAATCAAATTCCATAAGGTTTTTTATTGCAAAAAGTAGTAAAAGGAAAAAACTTTCATTAGACATTGCATTTAGTGACAAGTAACTTATCCCTATACAAATTATAGGTAACCAACTTATAAAATCTCTCTTCAAATTCTTTCTGTAAGCAAAGCTATATTTTAATAATGTTGCTATTAACATTATAAAAACTAGGAACCCTACTAATCCCCATACTACTAGAATTTCCAGAATAATATTATGTGCTTCAAGTTGAATACCTGATCTAAGGTGATAATCTTGAATTCCTATTCCGAAAATCATATCTTTTGTATCAGACATTAATAATTGAATATATTGTTCAGCAAGTACATTTCTATTACTAGTAAGAGCAGATGGATCATCAATGAAATCTGTAAATCTAGAAAGTAATAAATTTAAAATAGAAGTAAATTCTGAAATAAAGAAAATAGAAAACAAGACAAGGAATCCAATTACCATCATAATAAAAAACATGATCTTTTTATTTTTTTTCAATCTAAAAATAATCTTAATAAGTAATAACGTTAACAACAGAGAAATAACTAATAAAAACATTCTTGATAAGCTGAGTACGCCGAAAGCGACAAAAAAAATAAATATCAATGGATACAAGAATTTAAGAAGTTTATTTGTCTCGCGATTTACGAGATATAAAAGAAGAAACAATGAGATCATTACATACATTGAAAAATAATTTGGATCTCCCGCTCCACCTTTAAATCTAATAGTTGCATTATTTGACATCAGAGTACCGTAACTCTCAAAAAAATCTAAGATACCATAGCATATTGAAATAAACACACCGGTAATAGAATATATAATTACGATTTTATGATTATATGATTTCAGGGAATAAAAAAAGTATAAAGAAACATATAAAATAGCGATACTCCAGCTAAATAACAAGATAATAGATTTTATATCATAATCAAAAATATGGCTCCATTCATAAGCAACAAAAAACACAATTATAAAAAGATAATTCTTATTAATAGGCTTCTTAAAATTCAAAATAAAAATTTTAAATAAAGCAATTCCCATTAATACATTTAGAATTGGTACAGACATACTTGGTATGGGAATAAACATTACTGCTAAATTAGGGATTAGTGAAATTAAAATTGCAAATGTGTGATCTGGTGAAATAAATAATATACGGAAAGCTAGATAGATACTTAGACAGTAAACTAATAAATTAATATTAAATAACTTGTCACTTAAAATACAAAATCCTATGATATATAAGTCTAGATAACCTAATCTTTGACGTAAGTATTGACTAGTTTTTTGGGAAGTATAGCTCAATTGATCTTCTCGAATTTCAAAGGACACTACAATACACCTGCTGTAATTGATTCTTATAATCTTCCATATTAAACATTTCACCGGATTTTTTAGAAGCCCTTAAAGACATCTCTGCATATTCATTCTCTGAAAGTGAAAGTGAAATTATCGCATTGATAAATTCTTGATCATCTTTACAAATAACACCACAATTACTACTAACAATACTCTGCATTTCTTCCAGATTAGGGACTATTATAGGTTTGCCCATTGATAAAGCTTCAATAGCAACCATCGGTAACCCTTCAGATTTAGATGTCATAACTAGAATTTTTGAGTTTTGCAAAACAGGGTAAGGATTATCCATAAATCCTATTAAATCAATATTCTTCTCTAATTTTAATTCTTCAATTAAATCTTTACATTGTCCTTCTAAGCTTCCCTCACCCATCATCACTATTGAGATAGTTGGAATCTCTTTTACTAATTGATAGATAATTTTAATAAATCGTAGTGGATCTTTAACATCTTCCAATCGTCCTACGAATGCTATGTCATATCTTCTCTCAGTTGGAACTGAAGCCCTTTCGGCTATCCATTTAACATCTACAATATTTTTAATTACGATTGTTTTTTCTTTGAATATTCTAGACAAAAATGTATGTTCTTTAATTGCTGGTGTAACTACAATTATTTTTTTTATTTTTATACATGCTAAGAAAAATAGTATTGAAAATTTATTTATACTCTTCAGCCATTTTGGATATTGATGAATATGTGATACTACAGGGATATTAAAACTTGCTATTAAACTTTTAAGAGTCGCAGTAAAATCATGAGCATGAATTATATCAGGCTTCCATATTTTGATTGCTTTTCTAATTTGTTTAATCGATAGTTTTTTCATCGGAATATAAGTAATATCTCTACTAATCAGTATTTTTTCAATACTTCCCATTGGCGATGAATAGGCTGATTCGGAGAGTTCAGATAAATTATTTATTATACACATAGCTACATTTTCTGCACCAGCTAGTCCATCAGTGCTAAGAATATGTAAAACTTTTTTGTTCATCATGTTCTCCTTCCGCACAACAATATGAAAAAACTTATTCTTATCTAGCCACATTGATTATTATTAGAAAAAACTACATTAGTGCCAAATGCGTTTGCATTATTGACTGATTAGATATATAAATCTAGCTGCAATTTACTTATCTTCCCCATAATATTCATAATAATAATGCCCTTTCTCTAGTTTAAAGTTGTTCAAAATCGTCCCGAGTATGTTTGCTTTAGAAGATTGAAGTACTTCCTTGGTCTTGACGGCAAATCTTTTCTCAGTTGACCCTGCACTGATAACCAAAATTGTTCCATCACACTTTTCAGATAAAATTTGCGCATCTGCTACTGAAAGTACTGGAGGGGCATCGAAAATGACAATGTCATATAAAGCTTTTGCCTCTTTGATAAATAGATCCATAGATGTCGATCCAAGGAGTTCTGCAGGATTCGAAGGTATGGGGCCACAAGTTATTAAATCTAATCCTTTAATACCGGATTCTTTAACTACATCATCGATTTTCCATTGGATCATTAACAAGTTAGTAAATCCCGGCGAGAGCAACTTATTAAACGTATGATGCATAGTGGGTTTTCTCAAATCTGCATCTACGAGAAGTACCTTTTTACCTTCTTGTGCAAATGCAATAGCAGTATTAGCTGCTACTGTTGATTTGCCCTCCCCTTTTGAAGCAGAAGTAAAAAGTAATGTACAAAATTGCTTGTCCTTCATCGAGAATTTGATGTTCGCTCGGACCATTCGAAATTGCTCTGAAACAATTGATCTTGGGTCAGTACTTGTAATAAGCTTTCTTCGATGCTCCTTCCGCTTCTTCTTAAACATCTTTTACCACTCTTTTCTTTTTATTTTTCTTTGTCTTTTTTGATTTCTTTTGTGAAATTGGACTAATGAGACCAAGAATCTGTAACTCTACTACTTCACTAATATCTTGCTCTGTTTTTATAGTTTTATCTAAATATTCAATAAGAAATGCTATTCCTACACCAATCATTACTCCTAGAAGAGATGCAATTGCCATATTGAGAATGGGGTTAGGACGAATTGGTTTACTATTTTTGATTTCGACTGCAGGTGAAAGTATCTTAACGTTATCAACGTTCATCAGTTTCGGAATTTCTTCTTGAAATACTTCCGCAGTTGTATTGGCTATTTCAACAGCTTCTTTCAAATTTGTATCCTGAACACTCACGTTAATAACTTGTGAATCTTGCTCACTGCTTACGTTGATATTCTTATTAAGCACTTCCAAACTATCGTTAAGGTTCAAGTTATTCACAACTTTTGTTAAAATAACAGGACTTTTTATAATGACACTATACGTATTAATAAGTTGGAGATTCGTCTGGACATCTTGTTGTATAAATTGTTTATTTTCCACGTCCTTTTGACTGATAAGAATTTGTGTAGACGCTTCATAAACCGGTGTTAATAAGAAGTAACTAACTCCCCCTGCAATAGAAACTGCTAATATAAATGTACTAATAATGAGTAAGAGTCTTTTCCTTATTGTTTTGAATATGTCATGTAGGCTAATCGTTTCTTCCATAAGAGTTGTCCCCTCCTTTTTTGCCATTCTTTTGAAAGAATTCATTTATTAATCTCGAATTTTTTTGAAACTGATTGGACGTTTAGGTTGAAAACTAGTGCCATTTATTACGTGTTTTGCATTTTCACTATAATAAGATACATGACCCTCTGAGAATTTTTCTCGTATGTATTGATATGCAGCTTTCAATAAAAAAGGTCGCTTTAGATAATGATGAGCATCTGAAGAGATAAAATGGACTATATTATGTTTAATCAAATACTTTATGTATTTTTTTATGGCTCTACCATTTACACCAATTAAACTGGATGCTGTTACTTGTACGAGAGTACCTTTATTCACTAGGTCATATAGCTTTTGCTTGTCTTTTCTAAATACCATATTCCTTTCAGGATGGACTATTATAGGAATAAAACCTTTTAGTTGTATTTGAAACAGAATATCAAAAGTAAAGAGAGGGATATGATTTATCGGTAATTCTATCAATATATATTTGCCACTATTAGCTAGTGTTATTAGGTCGTTATTTAAATCAGCTATCAAGGTATTGTATATATGCGTTTCTTGACCTGGTAGAATTTCCAATGGAATCAATCTTTCATCTAGTTCCTTATTCAAATTGACTACAGCCTCTTCAACTACAGAAGATGGGTTCATATATTTTCCATCATGATGATGAGGGGTAGCAATAATATGTGTTATCCCATTTGATACTGCATTCTCGGCAAGTAACACAGCCTCTTCAATTGACTTTGGCCCGTCATCAAGTCCGGGTAAAATATGATTATGAATATCTACAAGCAATCGCTCCGCTCCTCCAATAAATTGTGATGACTAAAATAATGTCGTTAATAGTTTATTAAAAAAAACCATTGGCATTTCAAACATTCATCAAAATATAGTCCTTTAATTACTATTTTTCGTCTGAATTTTTTTATTAAGTGCCTATTTTCTTGAATCTTAATAAATATGAGCTTGCTATGAGTTTATTCAACTTTTAGAGTGAAAAGAACTAAACTAATTTAACTTTTGAGAAGTATTTAAATAGAAAAAAGCTGCCCTATAGTTCCGGACAGCTCTTGAAATTACCATTATTTAACTTTCATAATACAAAAATAGTATACCTATCTTGATATATTTAATTTCAAGATATTTTTTATTTATTCACTAAAACCATGTCTTTCTCATTCTGGAATATCTTGAAACTCATCTGCCATTACTAATTGATTGTAAAGAGAGTGATTGTCTTTTAAGTCTGTATGTTTACCACATGTAATGGTTCCATCAGTGTCTACGACAAGAATTTGATCCACTCGTGAAGCAAATGATAGTCGATGGCTGACAATGATTTTAGTTGAGACCAGTTCCTTACTCCAAATCAACTCCGTGATTTCCGCGCTTAGTATAGGGTCTAATGCAGATGTTACCTCGTCAAATATAAGAATAGCTGGATTTCTCAACAATGCACGTGCCAGTGCAATCCGCTGCCGTTCCCCACCCGAAGCTTGAACAGCGTTTGGGCCAAGAACCTCTTCTAAACCATCAGGCAATTTTTTCACAAATGACTCTAATCGAGTGATTCTAATTACTTCATCAATTCGTTCGGGAGATATTTGATGCGCATTTGATATGCCATACAAGAGATTTTCTCTTAAAGTACGGTTCCAAATGACAACGTTTTGGGGTACGATTCCAATTTGTTTACGTAATTCGTCTTTGTTCCAATCAACAGTAGGTTTACCTGCAATGCTTACTTCACCTTTATTTGGATAGTACAAACAAGTGAGTAAATCAATTATTGTACTTTTCCCTACTCCACTTGGGCCAACAATCAAGGTAGTCGAATTTTGCTTTGCAGTAAAATTAATATCTATTAATCCTTCTTGACGGTCAGGATAATGAAAATCCACGTTTTTAAACTCGATTTCTAAAGCTTTATCTTCCACAGTCTTACCTTTGTTTTTAGGATTCTCTGATTGCGAATCAAGTAAAGTATAAATTTGATTGAGTACAATTTTCACCTTTTTTGTGCCTAGTTGTGCTCTTTGTAAACTTGACACAGATTGAAAAACCATAGGGACATATGCTATAAAAGCAACGATACTGCCGAGACTTAGCAAATCATTTTGAACTCTTATGTATCCATAAATAATGACAATACTTAAACAGAGCGATTGAATAAAAATCAATATACCATTTACATTTAAATCTGAAATTAGTCGTCTTTTCATCCAAAAACCACGATCTATTTCCAACCACTTCTTCCAATTTGCGATTTCTCTATCTCTATTAGTAAAAAGACGCACTGTTCTAACGTTTGCCAACACTTCTTGAAGAAAATCCGCACTACCTATTCTTGCACCTCTATATTTACTTTCAACCTCCTTAACCTTCGTCCCAGTCATCGCTGTTAAGAAAACTGTTAGTAGTGAAAATGCTAATATAATTAAGCTAATAGGTATATCGAGCAACAGCATGGATCCAAAAGTTAAGAGTAACGTAAAAACAGATAATATGGCTGGAACCAGCTCGTAATCAATATAGCCATCGCCAACTATTATAGAGTCTTGTACATTTTGATACATGCTTCCAGCTGAATTTTTGTCCAGATACTCTGTTGGTTGATTTAACATACTTTGAAATGTATCTTCACGGAATTTTTGTGAGATTTTTTGGCCAATGCCAGATAGGAAATACGTTTGAATATAGGAGATTACAGTAGCTAATATTGGAATAGATATAAGTAGAGTAACATTCCTAATGAAAGAAGTCGTTTGTCCACCAGTAAGTGTATTAATAAGATTCTTCATGACGAGTGGCTGTGAAACCATAAGTAGTGTGGATACTAAAGATAAAGCTAATCCTATTATAATGGGTTTCCATAATGGTCGAACATAATTAACGAATAGACGTTTCAATACGTTTCCCCCTATTATAAATACAGTTTTTATTAGAGATTAATTAGTTGCCATTTGGCGTTTACTAGAGTGAGAATATACACTAAAAAAAATCCAAGTAGATTAAATCACTTGGATGCACTTTAGAATAAGCATATTTCCTTTGACCCCCCGAAAAATAAAGTGATCATTTAGATAATTTAACTTAGAATTAAGTTAATACTAAGTAGACGAATTTATTTCACTTCACTTTAAAAGAATTATCACCACACATTCTAATAGATAAACATAAATTCAAAGTATCTCGAGGTGTTAAATTGTACCATAAATAGCGTTAAATATAAATTAAATGATACTAATTTTGACTTTGAGCAACTGCTGCTCCTATGGCGTAGGATACCATGTGACCAACATAAATCGCTGTAATTAAGAAAAAGGCAAGTAATGAATCAAAAACAAAAAGTGCTAAAAACCAAACAATGACAATAATCCCTGTTGACGCAAACCATGCATAAGAACGACCTAAATGATGAATGCGATTATACCGCTCATCAACGATTTTTTTCTTTTTCAAGTACATATGGTTTCCTACAGTTGTTAATAATAGAATTGCCACTACAAAGGTGAAAATTCCAATGCCCATCCACATTCTTTCCATTCTTATTCCTCCTCATAAATAAAAACATCTTCAATTGAACAGTTGAATAGTCGAGAAATTTTAAAGGCTAAAGTAATTGAAGGATTGTATCGTTCCTTCTCCAATGAAATAATTGTCTGTCTAGATACTTCTAACTTTTCCGCAAGATCATCTTGTGTGTAATGATGTTTTACTCGAAATTCTTTAATGTTATTTTTCATTTTATCTCCATCTTCTTAGTAAAGTTAACTTTACATTCATTTTAATTTACAATTTATTGAAAGTCAAGCTTACTTTACATTGAATACAAATGAAAAAAGAGGACCAACAAACAACGAATATCTATCTTTCCTATAAAACTGTTCGGATACAGCAAATTAGCTAAAAGACTTTGCTCTAATAGTTGATATAAGAACTAAAAAGTGAAAAAATAACTATTCTTACACCTTAGTGATCTTCTTTTGCGTACATTCAATAGAAAAATGCAGAATATATTTTCTTATCCTGCATTCATGACTTCTTCTACATTAAAATGTCCACCCAGATTTTTATAGCGGTTGCACCAATGATCAATGCTAGCATCATCTGTAATAATTTTGTATTCATTGCTTTAGCGACTTTGGCTCCAATAGGCGCTGCAATCAAACTTGCTGCTACTAACACTAACAATGGCCCCCATTCTACTTGTCCAGTTGTAATTTTCCCAATTGATCCACCGATGGAAGAAATAAACGTAATTGCTAAACTAGAAGCGATTGTTATACGAGTTGGGATTTTTAAAATGACAAGCATGATAGGTACTAATATGAAACCACCTCCTGCTCCGACAATACCGGAACCTATGCCAACGATAAACGCTAAGCCAGCTGCAAGAGATTTATTAAACTGCACTTGATGCACTGGGACATCAGGAATTTGTTTACGAGGAATAAACATTAATATTGCTGCAAGTAATGCAAACACTCCGTACACTACGTTTATACTTTCTGCCGATAACCCATTCGACCCAAAGCTACCAAGTAAGCTACCTGCTAATACTGCTATACCCATCGTAAAAATCAATGATTTATTTAAATATCCGCCTTTACGATACGCCCATACACCTGCAATCGATGTCACAAGTATTTCAACTGCACTAATACCAGCAACTTCGTGTGAAGTAAAACTTGTTAAACTAAGTAATGCCGGAATATATAACAGCATCGGGAATTTGATAATAGCGCCACCAATACCAAGCATTCCGGAAATAAATGAACCAACAAAACCAATGAGAAATAAGACAGTTATTAATGAAAAACTCATTTTTTTTCCTTCTTCCTTACTAAAAAAGCGAGCATCGATTGCTCGAGTACCCGCCCATTTATTCTTTTATGCTTTTTCTATGAAGAAGCTTAATACACCTGCATCTTCTTTCTGTTCTACGATATTGTGACCTCCAGCTTTTGCCCACGCTGTAAAATCATTTAACGCGCCTTTATCTGTTACCAATACTTCTAGTACTTCGCCAGAAGCAATAGTATCGATTGCTTTTTTCGTTTTTACTATTGGCATCGGACAGGCTAGCCCTTTTACGTCTAAAGTTTTTATAATATTCAAGTTTATTTCCCCTTTTTATTTCGTTTTATTTTTTATGTTGGAAAAAATCCTCGCTTTTCCTTATTAAACTTGCAAATAAATAATCTGCAATCGTACATATGACATTCCTACCATCTGTCTCCAAGTTCAAAAAATCATCTTACAGCACAACGGTTTGGACCAATTTCCATCTCTGTTTGCGCTTCATTATCTGGTGTAATTTCGCCCATGTTCACTCGTCGAATTTCTTGGTATGCGTTTGGCTGTGGTGGTAAATTCTCGGTTACAAGCGTACGAAATTCATCTTCGTCTTCAATATTCAACCCGTGGTTTTCTACAAATAAATCACCTAAGCGTTTTGCGACTGTACCATCTTCGTTTAATTCATCAATTTTCATAAAGTGCGAAGGATGAACGATTAAGTCCTCTGCTAATTCGCGGTAACGTCTATAAAGCGTTTCACGTAAGTCACCTACCCAGTCCTCTGCAAGGCCAGCTAAGTCAGGACGGCCAATTGAATCGATAAATAAAATGTCACCAGTAAATAGATATTGACCATCGATTATTAAAGAAGTTGATCCAATTGTATGACCTGGTGAATATAGGACACCAACATCAATTTTTGAGCTACCAAGTTGTACTGTTAAACCATCTGCAAGTTCTGTGTATTCGAAAACAACTTCTGTAGCATCGGCTTTTGGTAAGTAATACTTTGCACCAGTCGCAGTTGCTATAGCACGACCACCTGAAATGTGATCGGCGTGTAAATGTGTATCAAATACATGTTTTATTTCAACACCTTTTTCATGAGCAAAGTTTGTAAATACTTCCGTAAAACGTACGGCATCAATTAAAGCTGCTTCCCCTTCAGAAATCACCATGTATGAAAGACACCCCTTACCCAGACGGATAAATTGATATAATTCACCGCCGTTCGGAAGTTCGCCTACTTTTATTGGCTCTAAGTACATACTCCAAGATTTCATACCTCCTGCAAGATAACAAACGTCAAGTCCTTCGACTGAAAGCATTTCAGCAATCATAATTGATGAACCTTCTTTTGCACAAACGATTAATACATCTTTATCCGTTGGAATTTTTGGAAGGATTTCTTCAACACCATCAAGTAGCTCGAAATAAGGTATATTTAAATACTCAAATTTCTGACCTTCAATTTTCCAATCTTCAAATGCATCTTCATTTCGTACATCTAAAATGAATAATTCCTTCTTTTCGATAACTTTACGTGCAACGTCTGCTGCGGTACATGTATTTACTGTCATATCCACGTTACCCCCATAGGTATTATTTTTCCGATTTTTTTGCAGTAAAAAATACTCCTACTGCACGGATGAAAAGTTCTATTTAATACATATTATATATTTTTTGTTAGTTCACCTTTCCAGGCTGTCATCCCTGGTAGTACGTTGTATACCTTATTAAATCCAGCGTTTGCTAACTTATGTGCCGACATATCACTACGTTTACCTGTTCGGCAAATCACATAAATTTCCTTATCCATATCTAATTCTTTTATCCGTGCATCAAGCTCGCCCATTGGAATGGATATTGCACCTTCTATATGACCGAATGCGTATTCAACTTCTTCACGAACGTCTAGGATCACTCCAGAACGACCTGTGATTTCTTCAATTGAAATGGTATTTTCAAACGTTTCTTCCACATTAATATCTTTTGAACATTTACGAATATAGTGATATAGGATCTCATTCTCTTCAATGGTACCAATATACTGATGTCCAATATTGCCTGCCCATGCAGCTAAATCTGCCTTTGATCCTTTATCCGTTGCTTGTACCTCAAGAACTTCACCATCTACTAAGCCTTCCATTGCTTTTTTCGTTTTAACGATTGGCATAGGGCAAGCAAGCCCCTTAGTATCTAATTGTATATCTGCTTTTAACATCTCTTACGCCTCCATACCCATAGGGGTATTATTTATGATAAAAAAATATTTTAGATGAATAAGTTAACATTGCCGTCTTCAGCATCTGCTAGGTACGCTGCAACGCCTGCATAATGTACTCCGTCTATTAATTCATCTTGTTGAAGTCCGAGTAGATCCATTGTCATCGTACAGGATACTAATTTAATATCTTGTTCCTGTGCCATATTAATCAATTGCGTTAATGTTAAGGCATTATGTTTGTTCATAACGTGCTTAATCATTTTTGGGCCCATCCCCATCATTTGCATTTTTGATAAACCGAGTTGTTCTGCACCACGTGGCATCATTTTGCCAAACATTTTTTCAAGGAAACCTTTCTTCGCTTTTATATCTTCTTGTTTACGAAGTGCATTAATTCCCCAAAAAGTGTGGAAAATTGTTACTTCATGATCATATGCGGCTGCCCCATTTGCAATAATGTAAGCTGCCATCGCCTTATCATAATCACCACTAAATAATACGATTGTTGTTCTTTTCTTCTCCATTTCAAACTCCTTTATACCACCAGGGGTATTATTTCTTTTAAAAATAAATAGTCGTAAGCCTTAGTGACTTTTCCCGACTACATTTACTGTTTCCTTAAACACTTTTTTTGAGTTGTCTTCATCTGCTCTTTTAATACAGTTCAGAAGATTATCTGTATCTGTAAATATTACACAAAGTTTCACTAGAAATCAGAATGTACTGCCCTATGCTATACTACGACCTACTTGTATCTCTTTCCTTCTTCCAACGTTCGAAGAAATGCAAGCACTTGAACTTCACTTCAATGAGTTTAAACCGATTACTTACTTTATATCATCGTTCATATTCATAGTATCGCAAATCGCTGACAACTTTCTTACAAACACCATATTATACCCCCACGGGTAAACAGTCAACTAAAATATTTTGAAAGAATCTATCTTGATTAACCGTACTTCTTATACATTTCGGAATATTGATCTATCTTAAAATTAATAAATCCCCTTAGCTACTTAATACTATTTTTAGGTTAGGAATATATAGGGCAGTATTATCAAAACATCTGATATGTATAGCTTAGTACAACTATTATTCTACAGTATTGACATATTTCTAAACATCTTCTTGAAGGTTAATTCCATAAACCCCGTTAGCAATTTTAGAAAAGTTTATGAACTCACGATTGTTATAGTTACTATCAATTGGAGAGGATTATCCATTAATAGTATTAGTTTATTTTTTATAAATCATAACTACTGATTTTCCAATAGCTCCAGACCGTTAGTCACCCATTTGTACCTCCTTTAATACAGTAATTAAGTATAGAAGGAGGCGTCTGAAGTGAAAGGTCTTTTAGAAAAACACTGGATAGATGTACATTTTGAAACACTTCCATTATGGCAACAATCAGCTTATACATCCTTCTCTTCCATGATTGCAGATGAAGACAATACGTATCCGTGTTACCCAGCAAGACATGGATTTTTATCGAATTACCTTAGATTTAGTTTTGTGGGAGATCCCCGGGAACTAAGTTCTATAAATAATCTTGCAAACTGCTTGAGGACGTATGGAAAATGTTCGCGTGATGCAGGGAAAAATACCGCTTTAGCTATTTTCTTTGAGACACCAGAGGAAATTATTGAGGGCTATGACTGGGAGGACTATCGCAAATTATTTTGGTCCATTTTAAATCAACTGACAACATTTGATAAAAAGGATTGGCCAACAGATATCCCAATAGATCCCTCTCATCATAAATGGGAATTTTGTTTTGATGGAGAACCTTACTTTGTTTTCTGTGCCACACCTGCTCATACATTACGAAAGAGTCGTCATTTCCCATCTATTCTCATAGTATTTCAGCCACGTTGGGTGTTCGATGAAATTAACAACTCTACTGATAATGGACTCAAGATGAGAAAGTTAATACGTAAACGCCTTGTTGCATATGATGGCATTTCAGTTCATCCTGATCTAAATTGGTATGGAAAAGAAGACAACCTTGAATGGAAGCAATATTTTTTAAGCATTGATGATAATAGCGAATCCAAATGTCCTTTTATGAGGTTAAAAGGCAAATTGTGAATTCGCCCTAAATCAGTACCTTTTATCAAACACTCTTTTTACTCTCCCCTTTTTTCACCATTATAAATGTACAAATTCCTATAATGCCTATGAAGAGCAGACTCACATATAATCCGAGTCTGCTTGTTTTTTCGCCTAACGTACCTGATATCGTTATAGCGATCAACAGCATTCCTATAATTGTTTTCACTCGTTCCCATAGCGACACTTTCATTAGCTTCGTATAAGTCACTAAAATAAATAACCAATTATACAGGAGCATCAAACCAGCAGCTGTTATCATGTATTCAAAAATCTTATCTGGCAGCAAGAAGCCAATGATAATGGTTATGAGTAAGCCACCAGCTAAAAAAAGAAATGCAGGTAACGGTACTTTCATATTCCCTTTTTTCGCCAAGGAAGCAGGTGCATCATGATCTTCTGCAAGCGAAGTTAATATGGTCAGTACTCCGTACAATGAGGCAACCATCGTCGAAAAACCAGCTATTATCAGAATTCCATTGAAGATGTCCATCACATATGGGAGCTGAAAATTTTCAAGAGCTGTAATAAATGGACTTTCTTCTACTTTGAATTTTCCCCAAGAAATGAGTGCCAAGGCAAGTGCAATGGACAAAATATAGATGATGGTCAATACAATTATCATAATTTTCCCGGCTTTAGGTGCTTGTTTGGGATCTTTTAAATCAATAACTAAAAGACCCATTACTTCAATGCCACCGTAAGCATAAAATGCATAGAGCAGCGCAAGCCAAATCCCTCTATACCCCTCTGAAAAGAAGTTCTTATAAGTATCTAGCAATGAATTGACGTCACCCGGTTGACTAGTCATCCCCCTGCTCAATAAGATCACAGCAACTATGATAAACATGACTATAGCTGCCATTTTCATCAATCCAAAAATATTTTGAAATTTTTCAAACCCTTTCATGCCTGTAAGAATAACAAGTAAACCTAGTACAGCATAAATGGATGTTCCTATCCAAATAGGCAAAGATGGAAACCAAAACTGCGTAAATATCCCTAATGCTATGAGTTGACTTCCCATAATGAGCATTTCTGAAAACAAATATACCCACCCATTGCTAAAGCCAGCCCACCTTCCAAAAGCTTTCTTAGCATATGAACGGAATGATCCTTTATCAAGATGCTCTACAGACATTTTTGATAGTGCATCATAAACAATATATGTTCCGATTGCAGCTAAAATAAAGGAGATTAATACAGCAGGTCCACTTTTCTCAATGGCTATACTTGAACCAAGAAAAAAACCTGTTCCTATCGTACATCCCACTCCAAGTAGAGATAACTGCCACCACGTCATAAGGCCTTTCTTCGTTTTTGACCCCATTAGGATCACTCCTATACATTTATTGCAAAGTGTCTTATTTTCATGATTTCCTTCTAAGAGGCAGTGTCATACAGCGAATGCCTCCTCCACCTTTCTCTAACTCTGTTACTTCAATTTCAATAATATTCTTCTTTTGCAATTTAGGATGATTTTTGATCATCTGCTTATGTGCTTGTTTACTTATTAATAATGTTTCTGGATCTATGTTAAGAAAGTTAATATCAGGAATGGTGTTATATTCATCTAGCCAGTTTACTTCAAATCCATGGCGTTTTAAAAATTGCTCTGGCATTTCAAATCGAGATGCATTCTCTGTCAAAACATTTATAGGTAAATAGCGCACGAAACTCTTTGCTATAAGTAAATCCTCGTTTGCTACATTACAATTCATATCCAAATGAAGTGTATCTGACCTACGTGGTAAATCAATTATTCCTATTTCTGAAAAACCAGCATGATAAATTTTCTCCTTCACCTTCTCCACACTTTCTTTACTTGTCCGCATCCCAATATTTATTAACACAGCGTCTCTATTAAGAATTAGAACATCGCCAAATTCTAGTGCTCTAACATTATCATTTTCATGTAATAAAAAGGTCTTTGGAAACCATTTCTCCATGAGCGAATGTGCTTGTATATACTCTGGACGCCTCATCGAAACCCCTGCTTGCCCTGGTAAAATGATGTCTCCAAACACACAAGCAAGATCCCGTACAAAATAACGATTAAGCAGCTGCTCACTTAAGTTTCGTTCATCTGGCGATAGCTCCTCTGAATAATCAATAACCTTAATTCCTTTATTCTCCAAAGTATATTTAAATTCCATGAAATTTTGTTGTGCTTTCGCATGATTAACAGAAGAGCTCCACCCTACATACTCAGCAGTCTTTAATTTTGGTACTTCTAGCTTAGATGGTGCACAAAGCAAAACAACCTCAAGCTCTTCATGCTCTGACCAACAATTAGGTTGAAATGATAACATGATGGATCCGCTCCTTTTTTTACATATCTTCCTTATTGTTAGCACTCTGAATGAGATTATGTATATGGATTAGAGCAATTTTCTATATGTATTGAAGCAATCAAAACTATTAACGTGAACGTATTATTTGATGTAATTAAATAAATTATTTAAACCTATTATTCAGCTAATTTCATCACTATCAAACGGCATAATTTTTTCATTAATTACTATCAATTAATTGCATAATTATGTATAACAAGTAAAATATAACTTATAAAAGGGTGGTTAGATGAAGAAAATTATTATTGGTCTTTTAGTGGCAAGCGTATTAACATTCGGAGTAGTTACACCCATTTCAATTAACGGACAAGATGTAGCATACGCGAAATCAAAAGTAACAATTACAAAAAAAGAATTCAATAAAATTAAAAATGGCATGTCTTATAAAAGTGTAAAGAAAATCGTTGGTGGTAAAGGCGAATTAATGTCTGAAGTTGGTCAAAAAGGAGATCCATACTATACTTATATGATAATGTATTATGGTAAAGATGGAATATCAAATGCTAACTTTACATTTCAAGGTGGCAAATTACAAATGAAGGCACAATTTTTATTAAAATAAAATTAGTAAAATGAAAAAAACCCCTTCTCATAGAGTTGGGGTTTTAAAATTTGAAAGATTGTTTAACGTACATACAAAAAAATGTCCATTCAACCCAATTGGTTATTTCGAAGTCATATATTAGATTTAAAATATATTGATGTGTACTCTCCCTTATATCCACCTCTTATAAGGAGGGATACTTTGAGGAAAATTAAATACATTGAATGCATCGTATTTTGTTTTCACTTCTCGAAGGCGTCTAAAATTATTTCCATAGTACGTTATCGGCCAATTTTTAATATATAGATCTGGAAAATTTACATAATCGCCATCTGTAAAGGGAGATAATGTGTTTCTTATTTCTTCTACCCACCTAATATTTTGCTTTTCTTCTTCAGGATTTTCCCATGTAGTAAGGTACTCTTGAGCAATGATCGCATTCCTATAAAAATAAGCCGTATCATAAGAATTGATTTTGCCTACTGCTCCACCCAGAGATTGATGCCAAATGCTCGAATTTCTATTTGGGGCGTTTGCTAATAAATGTTTCATCCGATTGATTGCATTATGCGGAAAGGGTTTTTCGATAAATGACCCTGATCTCTTGCGAAGTGCTGGTATGTTTCCACTTGGTACGTCAAAGAATTTGACCGCTTCAATATAAGGAACTTCCTTTACCCATACTTTTGTTGGTGAGCCGGCAGTCGTAATAGGCTTTAGCAATTTCTTTAACTTGGATGCAGAACCAACAAATATGCCTTGAGAAATGATTTCTCCTGCTTCTTTTGATTTTAATTCAATCTGCGAAGTTAATTTTTCGTCCGTTTGAGGTGCCCAGTTTTGCCATGCATCAAAGGCGACTTCAAGATCCTCCCACTTCCATGTAACAGAGAAGAGAGAGACATTTGAAATAGCATGTAGTTTAAATGTAAGGGAAGTGACAATACCAAAGTTTCCACCGCCTCCCCCACGGCAAGCCCAAAATAGGTCACGATTTTCATTTTTGTTTGCTTTAATCAGTTCTGCACCTTTATGTCCATTAGCTCTAACCATTTCGATTTCAATTAAATTATCACAAGTAAGTCCGAATGGGCGTGATAACATACCTATTCCTCCACCAAGTGTCAGGCCAACTATCCCCACACTACCTTCTGTCCCTGCTGGAATGGTCAGGCCATATTTCCATAGTTTTTTATATACTTTTCCTAAATCAGCACCGGCAGCTATTTTTGCCATCATTGCTTCCTGGTCAATCTTAATTTTATTCATTTCACTGACATCAATGATTAAGCCCTCATTGATTAATGAAAAATTCTCATAACTATGTCGACCGCTTCGTATCCGGAATGGTTCGTTATTTTCCCTTACCCACCTCAATGCATTTAATACGTCTTTCGTCTTTTGACAGAAGACGATTTTACTCGGGAATTTTGGAATGCTTAAGTTGTTATTTATTCTTGCCTGTTCATAATCAGGATCATCAGGGGTGACAATTCTCCCTGTGAGCTCAGTATTAGCCAACTCATAACTCCTCTCAAATGAGATAATGCACATGTAACATACTATGCAAAATATTTGAGAAAGACATTTACCTAGTAAGTAGCATTATTAGATAAATAACTTATTCAGCCAGTACTGCTTATTTATCTTATGTAAATACCCGATTCTTCTGCCAATTTTTCAAGTTGGATATAAGCATCTTGATGTTTAGAATAAACTGGAAAACTTAATTCAAAATTTCCTAGGATCGCCGTTTCAATTCCAGGGAAAAAGAAAATTGGCAACCAAATTTCTCTTGTTGAAAGCATTACAAATAATAATAATTCCTGTATGGTACTTACTTTAAAGGTGTTAGTTTTATAAGTGAGTAATTGAACTACTTTCTTTTTTTCCGCTTTGCTTAGATGATACCCATTGAAATGAGAAGGCTTAAGTTTATTAAAATCTTCTCCCCAGAAAGTAGACATATGAATGTAAACTGGCATCTCTTGTGCCCAGTGAAAAGTTTTTATAAAAAAGTCTTTGAAATTCTTTTCATATTTTAATTGATGACCTTCAAATGAGGTAAGAAGTTCTGATGCTTCTTCTTCAGAAAGACAATAACTATAAACGTCTAAAAGACCAATATATTTGAACTCTTCTCTCGGATTTTCATTTTCTTCAAGATCTAATCTACCAAATTCTTCAATTATGTATTTTATGTCTAGTTTACTTGCTTGTTCAATTGACAAAAAATTCACCTCATTTTGATTTACTCTGTCTAAACTAGACGATGGGCTGCCCAATTCAACAAAATAAAAAATACGGTCTTCTCAATAAAGGAACCATTCACTATTTATACTAGAAATAAACACTAAGTAAGAGTCCTACTGCGAATACCGAAACAAACAAAGATACTAAAAATAATAAAATTTTAACTCTATTAGAAATCTCGCCAAACCTAGAAAACAAATCTTTGATTAGCCCAAAATAAGACGTCAAAATTATTATAATAATGATTATCCTTGTAATATCTAAACTACTGAAATTGCTAAATGACTCACTAAAAGTATCCCTATAAAAAAACATAAACATACAATAGAGTTTAGGAAAAATAGATATAGAAAAAATCTGATGTATTTCAAATTTGATACCCCCTTATAATTTTATATTTTACTTTTACATAACTCTTTTACATATCTTAGCTATATAATCAATTCAATACACTTCCGGATTCTCATCCAGTACCCAAGGAATTTTAGCCTCAAAATCTAGCTGAAGTACGGGATTCGGAAATCCGATTGGAACAAACTGTAAATCTATAGAAAAACCAAAATTAAAATCTTTAATTTGAAATGTATTTGTAGCGTTCGAGTTAGACATAGTAGATAATTCTCCCTTTAGTAATCTACCTACAATATGATAACTCCCTATATATAATCGCAATTGTTCCTCATAAGGAAATTCAGATAGGTGACTTGGCTTTGAGGGATCTATCCCCAGTTTATTAAATACGTCAAATACACAATTATCCAAATGTTGACTAGCCTCTCTATAATTATTGCAATAAAGACAACTACAATCTTCTCTCTCATTTTTATATAATTTTTTAGTCATTTCAACATCAACTTCTATTACCCAATCATAAATATCAATTGTTTGAATCATTAAACATTCCCTCCTTCAAAATCACACTAAATCCTTACTTCCTTCATAGTCTAAGTAGACATCAAATCTAGTTCAATAATATAGTAATATAACTATAAACAGAAATGAATTACGTATGATTTACCATCAAATAAATCCAATTACCGCCAACAAATTATATTATACTAATGTTTTTTGAAAAATAAGTAGTTCACACTAAAAAGGTATTTGATTTTAACAAATGCCGATTTAATCAAAAAAACTACACCTCAAATTGTTAGACGTTCCTAACAATTGAGATGTAGCTCATTTAATTACGCTTATTTTATACCGTTTTTTCTATTTCCGTAAGATTGCTCCGCTTATTGCTTAGTAAGAAAACTATCAGTGCTATGATCAAAAATGCCGCGATATAGCCAAATAGTACTCCGATACTACTCCAATATTGACTCCAGTTCTGAGTTGATATTACGCTTCTGAAGCCATTCACAGCATAGGTCATTGGTAAATAGTTACTGACGAATTGAATGAAAGGTGATGACATCTGTAGCGGGAACGTCCCCCCTGAAGCTGCCAACTGGATAACTAACATAAATATCGCTGCTAATCGCCCTAATGCTCCGAACAAGGCTATTAACATAAATATACAAGTAGAATAGGTGAACGAAGCCATCAAACTAAAGAGAACAAACTTTGGAATGCTAAAGACTTCTACTTTGAATCCATAAAGGATTACAGCATCTACAATTAAAGTCTGTAAAATAGAAATAGATAGAATCAGTAATAATTTATCAACAAAATGGTTCCATCCCGATACTCCCTCTTTTGCTTTTCTACTATAGTGAATAATATTCGCTGCAATAAGTCCTCCAACAAATAATCCGAGCGTTAGAAAATAAGGAACCATCGCAGTACCATAATTCGGAACAGTGTTAATCTGCTTTTCTACCACTTGAACAGGGCGAGCGAACATATCCATAGTAGAGGCTGTATTATTGATATTTGCAGAGTCTTCTGCAGCCCCTGTGAGACTGCTGGATAATTCTTCACTACCATCAACTAGTTTGATCATGCCATTGCTCAAAGATTTTGTTCCAACCTGCAATTGACTACTCCCAGCTACAAGTGCTTGTATCCCGTTACTCACTTGATTAAATCCATTTTGCCATTTGTTCATGCCTTCTATTATTTGCACTGCGCCTGCGTTTAGTTGATCACTACCGGCGCTTGCTTGAGAGAGTTTTGAACCAAAGTAAGCCATACCTTCAACCAGTTGCCCCTGTTCTACATGTAAATTATTCAAACTCTGGATTTGCTGGATTTGATTTTCCTCTACAGTTTTTAATTGGGTCGTCAGAGTTTCGGCTTCAGTTAGAATCGTTTGTAAATCCTGATTCTGTTGTTGATCAGAATTGTTCTGGACATATTGTCTCAATTGTTCAGTTAGCTTAGTTGCATCAACTTGAGCTTGAGAAGTACTTCCTACTGTCTTCTCTAACTCCGCATCTACTGCACCGATGCCTTTGTATACTAGGTCCTCTCCTTGTTCTAGTTTTTGTTGTGCACCAGATAACTTGTCCATCCCCGTGGATAAATTTGCAGCTCCACCTTTCAAACCATTCATGCTTTGATGAAGTTGTTCTGCGCCATCAACAAGAGGCTTAACCCCGTTTGATAATTTAACCGTTCCTTCGGCAAGTGTACTTACTCCACCTTCGACAGCTTGTAGACCCGCCTTAGCCTTTTTAGTGCCCTCACCTAATTCGCTTGCTCCATTTCCAGCCTTAGCAAAACCATCTGACATTTGTCCTAGGCTATCAAATACCGCTTTTGTATAAGACTTTGTAATCTCACTACTTATCTCATCTTTAATTTTATCTACTGCTGTAGCTCCAATTTGACCAGAGATAAAATTATTTCCTGGATTTGTTTTGTATATTAACTCCGCTGATTTAGGATTTTCTTCCATCAATGTAGTTACCTTTTGAGAAAAGTCATTCGGAATTTGTACAAGTATAGCGTACTGTCCGTTCTTTAATCCTTTCTCCGCATTATTGGAAGTTACAAAGTGAAAATCCAATGTTGGATCTTTCTTCAGATTATCCACTACATCTTCTCCTATATGGAGTGGCTTTCCATTCATCTTGTCACCTTTGTCTAAATTTACAACTGCTACAGAAAGTTTATCTAAATTTCCATAAGGATTCCAATAACCTAACAGAAACATTCCCGCATAAAGAAGGGGTATTACCAAAAGAATTGCTACAGCAACTCTAGCTTGCTTGTGCTTCACGATATGAAGCCAGTCCTTAATAAATAATTTTAATCCACTCACAATTTCGCTCCATTCTCTTTTAAGGAACCATTAGTTCCGTGGATTATATTATAAAGAGCATTTCTTATAGTGTATAATACATAATTACATATAATACATAGACTTGAGTCTATAAATAATATTAAAGAGGTGATATTATACATGGAATTTCTACAACTATACTATTTTCAGACTGTTGCTCGCACGGAACATATGACAAAAGCAGCTGAGGAACTACGTATTGCACAACCATCGCTTAGTAAAACTATTGCTCGACTAGAGGCTGATTTAGGTGTACCCCTATTTGACCGCCATGGTCGACAATTGCGATTGAATAGCTACGGGAAGACTTTTCTTCAACGTGTGGACAGAGTGTTTATGGAAATTCATGAAGGCCGACGTGAACTTCAAGACCGAGCTGGACTTGATAAAGGAAATATCACTTTAGCCGTTTCTATTCCTAAATTGTTACCCGAATTGCTTGGTTCATTCTTAAGAGAGTTTCCCGATGTACTCATTCGCCAACGCATTGAATCTACATCAACAATGAAGCGCCTACTTGAGATTGGGGATATCGATTTTTGTATTACTTCAGTGCCAATACAAGGACCAGAACTCGAATGGATACCTCTTCTAACTGAAGAGATTTTCTTAATTATTCCCTCAGAACATCCCTTAGCAGAACAAGATTCCATCAATTTAATTGAATTGAAAGATGAATCATTTATCAGTATGAACACCGGGTTTGGTTTTAGGGATTTAACAGATGCCCTTTGTAAGGAGGTCGGATTCATACCCAATATCACTTTTGAAGGCGACGATCCTGAAACGATTGGTGCACTCGTTAGACAAGGCCTTGGTATTGCCTTTATCCCCGCTCTATCCATGAACCGAATTACAAATCCGAAATTGAAATGTCTACAAATTAATGAGCCAAATTGCCAACGGACCATCGGCTTAAGTTGGTCTAAGCGTCACTATTTGTCTTTGGCAGCTCAGAGCTTTAGAGATCACGTTATACGATACTTTTTGAAGTGATTAGTCAATTTACTTTGTGTTTCACAATAAAGGATCGAAATATATATTTTATACTTTGATAAAACAGCCTGTGATGAAAAATTACAAGCTGTTTTTGTTTTCCCTTTCCAGTTACAATAAATAGTAAGAATTCCCATATAAATAAAGGAGAATTATTATGACCTATAAGATTGTATTTTTTGACGTTGATGGCACACTTACTAATTATCAAGATGGCAGTATTTCAACAAGTACAAAGAAAGCTATACAGATGCTAAAAATTAGCGGTATTAGAGTAGTAGCTGCAACTGGTAGACCGCTATCAATGTGTTCAGAATTAATAGATTTAGGAATAGACACGTTCATTACAGCTAATGGTGCTTATGTAAAACATCAAGATCAAATTATACATAAAACCCCTGTTACAAGAGCTATTGTGAAAGAAGTAAATGAATTTGCTTGTGAAAACCAACATAGTTTATCGTTTTTCACAGAAGTACTTTCAATGAATGGTATACAAAACCCAACTACTCTAAAAGCTTTAAATGAAACACTATCTTTAAATGAATTTCCGAATACAGATGAAGAAATTATTAACAAAGAAGTATATTTAATGTGTTTGTATGCGGATAAAAAATCGATAGAAAAATATGTTCATAAATTTCCACACTTAAAATTTAAAAGATGGCATCCCTTTATTCTTAATGTATTAGAGCAAGATGTATCTAAATCTATTGCTGTTAAGAAAGTTTTGGAACACTTCGATATACATTCATCCGAGGCAATTGCTTTTGGCGATGGGGAAAATGATATAGATATGCTCGAACTTGTTGGATACGGTATCGCCATGGGCAATGGTCATGAGAGTTTAAAGATGGTCGCAAATTTTATAACTAAAAACTCAAATGAAGATGGAATTGAATTTGCGTTACAGAAACTTGAACTTATCAAATAAAAAAAGGAGGATGCATTTATATGTACGAACTGTTTCAATATAATTGGCAAATTAGAGAAGAATGGTTCCAATGGTGTGAGACCATTCCAAATGAAGAACTTGTAAAGGAGCGAGCAGGAGGCATGGGAAGTATTCTCAGAAATTTATTTCATGTAATTGACTGTGAACAACTCTGGATCAATCAAATGCAAGGAACACCAATTATTGAAAAAGATATTAATGAAATAATAAATTTGAATGCGATAAAAGAATTCAACGCTCTAACAAAGCCCATTACAGAGCATTTCATCAAATCGTATATTAATGAAGCTGAAGAGAAAATTCTCGTTTACCCACTGAAAAATGGTGAGAAAATGAATTTTTCATATAAAAAGATTCTTCATCACATCATTACACATGAAATTCATCATATCGGACAATTATCAGTTTGGGCTAGAGAAATAGGAGAGAAACCAGTGTCCTCGGACTTAATAATGAAAGATATATTTGTTAATAATATAGGGCATCAGAAATAGCATAAATGCGTATATATATATGTATAAGTGGAGAGAAACCGACCTTTTTGAATAAACATTTATGAAAGGGGGATTTTTAAAATGGGTTTAAATATAACATTATGGATTGTTGCTGCTTATATTTTATTATCGCTGATTTTAGTCCCAATACAATATAATTACATTACACATTTAAAAGAAACCGATAAGAAATTAAAGGAATTGGGTTTAACGAAAGATGAATACTATGAAAAGATGAGTTTCGAAACACAAGTTTTAACTTTTAGTGTACAAGGAAATTTATTGTTTTTGGGAGCAAACCTTTTCGCTACACTTTTGTATAATTGGAAGCAACGAAAGAATTGAACAATCAATTCGATATTTAGAGCTTAATAAAATGGGTTAACTTTACTTCAACTTCATCCCCTTCTCTCTTCACACAAAAAAGTACATTACTTCAGTTACTTAGTAATGTACTTTCATTTATTATAGGTGCATTTTAATAATCAAATTTCATCCCTTAGTTTCATACCAAATGGCATCAGTACTCATTATTTCAAATAAAACAACCCACCATTTATTACTTCGATTTTAATTCTAGGGTCGTATTGTTCCTCCAATGCTTGCTTCTCCATTTCGTAACTTTCCGGCTTATCTTCAACCCCATCATAAAAATACTCTAATACTTGTTGAGCCTTATGCCATCTTTTGTTCGCTTCTTCAGCCCAAGTATGGTCATCTTGTTGAACGATATTTTCTATTGCTACATTTAATCTTTCTAAAGCGCGAATCGGTTTTATAATATAAGGCAGCTCAAATGCATTTTCCGGCATAGCCGTTACTAAATCCACTTCACTTAATGATTCTTGGAAGCCATCTAAAAGTTGGCCCGTCATTAGATTTAAGCCAAAAGAATACAGCATTTCTTTTGTTTGATCGCTGTAATATGATACTTTATAATTTACAGCAAGCCATGGGGTTAAAATGGTTTTTGTTTCAAGATGATTTACATTCTCAAACATTTGTACAAATGCACCTAACTCTTTGGTTGCTTGAAACAATTGATTGAGTCGAGGAGAACCGAAATGTACAACTTCTCCTTTAGTATTGCCATCAAGCTTCGTTTGGTCTGTAATTAAAGTTAATTGAGCCGGACATGGTACACCGTTCGTGCTTTCTAAATATCTCCAATAGAAAGGACGGTTCATAATCCGTTTATCCATATCAATCGATAATTGTACAGTAATGTAATGGTCACTTTCATTTACAATATGACAATCGTTCTCTAGAAAAAAATTCCGTAAGTAACTATGAACTTGTTGTGGGAACATGTAAACCCTCCTCTGAATTCTCCTGACGCATCTTTTTCGGGCAAAAAACATTTACCACCGTTACTTTTTGTTTTCCGTGGACTTTTATAATGCAGATAAAATGTCATCTAATTCCCCGACTACTTTTTCAAAGACATCAATTTTAACGTAAAGCATGTCCAGTATATCTTTTTCAATGGTGTTGTCTGTCACTAGATTATAAATTTGAACGTCATGTTCTTGTCCTAAACGATGGACACGGCCAATTCGTTGCTCTAATTTCATCGGGTTCCAAGGTAAATCATAGTTTATGACATGATGACAGAATTGCAGGTTTATCCCTTCTCCTCCTGCTTCCGTTGCAATGAGGACTTGTGCATGTTCCTTGAATAAGTGCTTCATGTAATCCCGTTTACTTTTCTTGAATTTCCCATTAAAAAGAACACTTGTAATACCTTTTGAATTCAAATACCACTGCAAATAAGCCTGGCTTGCTCGATATTCGGTAAAAATAATAACCTTGTCAGTTGTCTTGGAAATAATCTCATAAGTCTTCTCCGCTTTCGAATTTACTTCCAATGCCATTAGTTTTTGAATGACTTCTTCAACGTGATCTTCCTCTTCTTGGTCACCACAATTTTGACGCATATTATTTAAGGTTAAGTAAGTAGCTTCCTTGCTACTACACATTTCCTTTTGCAAAGTAATCATTGAAAAGGCGCCCGAAAACGCAGATGAAACATCTTTTAAATCCAAAATCAAATTGTAAACTTCTCTTTCCTCGTCTGTAAATTGAATCGGGATAATCTGCACTTGTCGATTTGTCCATTCAATCCCTGTATCCTGCCTTCTATTTCTTACCATCACCTGGTTAACTAATTCTCTTAAATACTCATCGTGCTCTAAATCATGTTTGCTTGCTGAAAATGAAGATTGAAACATTTCGTAATTACCTAGATGGCCAGGCTTTAATAATGAAATAAGATAAAACAATTCAAACACATCATTTTGAATTGGCGTAGCAGTTAATAATAAACAAAACTTTTTCTTTAAACTTTGGACAAACTCATAGATTTTTGTTTTATGATTTTTTAGTTTGTGTGCCTCATCAATAATAATCATGTCATAATCTTGAGCGTATATCGCCTCTCGATGAGGACTCTTTTTAGCCGTATCCATGCTCATGACTACTATATCGTATTGATCTAACTGTACATTTTTTTTATATGCTATTCCAGGAATATAAAATTTATAATTTAATTCTTCTACCCATTGATTGATAAGAGAAGCTGGAGCTAATATTAATGCTTTTTTGACAAGCCCTCGTATTAAATATTCTTTCAGTATGAGACCCGCTTCTATCGTTTTACCAAGACCTACTTCGTCTGCAAGTATCGCTTTTCCATTCATCCTCTCGATAACTGTTTCAGCTGCTTCTAATTGATGAGTTAGGGGTGTTAGGTTAGGTAAATATTTAGGAGATTGGAGACCAGAAAATTCAGTAATAAGGTTTGTTTTCACTACGTCGTAACTCATATTGTAGAGTTTCCAACTATCCCATTCACCCTTACTCTCTAGCTTGTTTATGAAGTCTTCTTCCCACTTAGACGACCTTTCAATAATCATGATCATCACCTCTTGAGATTTTTTCTTACTTTATGTTGTCCCAAAAAGAAATACCTATGATTATTTATTTAAAAATAAACTCTTTTATGATTATTGAACTAAAATATTAGAGACAATACACGTATCTATAATTAATAATTTCATGTTTTTTCGAATATATCTTAAGTCTTCTATTTCAATTAGATAACTTATCTTTTTTCAACTTCCGTTACTTTTTTGTATGAGATTCTTTATTTTGTAAAGAATAGTTATAATCTTTTTTAACTGGAGGGAATATGAATGATAAGACTACAATCCCCTATTGAAGGGAGAAAAACTCATTTTGGATATATTCGAGATATTTTCGAAGAATATGGTTGTGACTTTTCCTCGAATTTTGAGTATGATCAAGGACAATTTGATAGCATTTTATGGCGCGACGCTGGAGAGACGATATATTTAAGGCTTCCTTTTATAGTATTAGAGGGCGAATTAGATCACTATGAAGCTTTAATAGCATTCGGTTCGCCTTATGTCATTAAACATGTTGTCAATATTGGATTAGACCGTGATGAAAATGCATTAGCTACCGTAGCTGGGATTAGTCAATTTCAAAAGCCCTTGGATAAAGATGGTCATATCGAAGATAAAAGTAGATGGGTCCAAGCCAGCGAAAATAAAATAGAAAAATTATTGTATTCTCTCGAAGAGCCTTTAAGTTCCTAATAAAATTTTCAAACAGCTAAAACCACTTGAATCTACATAATTCAAGTGGTTCTATTTTTTTGCTTTATAGTCCTTATAAACTTCCCCATTATTGGCAAAACTAATAGCTACCAATAGATGTTAGAGGGTGTAATGTGAAGAACATCGGTACAATTAGTATATTGCACGTCATATTCTTGTCGATGACCGTCATCGGTTTAAAAAATCATGTAACTATTATTCCGTCATTATTAAAAGTTGCTGAGAGAGATGGATGGGCTTCTATCCTATTAGCCACAGTAGCACTTTTTCCTTGGCTATTTCTCTTAGTTTATATTCATAAAAAATCAAAACAAGAGCCGATTAAAGATTGGTTAAAAAGTAAGATAGGCAAAGTTGGCTCTTCTATAGTGCTATATATTATTGCTATTTACCTCATAATAATGGCTGCTTTTACAATGAGAGAAACTTTGCAATGGATTACAACTACCTTTTTACCTAAAACTCCTATGTTAATTATGTTGATAATTTATACAATTCTTTGTATCTTACTTGTCACATCAAACTTACAGACCATTGCAATGATAAATGTGATGGTACTTTTCGGAGTAGTTATTTTCGGCTTTTTTGTAGCATTTACAAACATCCAAGTTAAAGACCCCCAATTATTGCGTCCTTTTTTTGAACACGGCTTACAACCAGTTTTCAAAGGAATGGTATATCCAGCCTCCGGATTTATAGAGCTAGTGTTGTTCTTATTTCTTCAACATCAAATTAAAGGAAAAATTCGGTGGTACCATTTCACGATTATGCTATTTATTTTAATGGGATTAACATTAGGGCCACTCGTTGGAGCAATCATTGAATTTGGACCAACTGAAGCTGCCAAACAAACTTACCCTGCTTATGAAGAGTGGGGACTCATTTCAATTGGTCGTTTTATTGAACATCTTGATTTTCTTTCAATTTATCAATGGCTTACAGGTGCATTTATAAGAGTAGGATTACTCCTATATGTTGTTGTAGATATTTTCAATATGAACGGGAAGAAAAAGCGTATTTGGTTAACGCTAGCCCCTGCTTTCTTCTTTTTTTCTTTATCATTATTCCTAATGAGTGACAGTAAGTTTCTTGAAATTAAAGGGCATTATTTATTGACTGTTACTTTTCTTTTCTTTTTAATACTATCTCTTTTCCTTGGTATTATAGCTTTCTTTTCAGGAAGAGCAGCTAAAAAGGCCCAAATAAAATAATTTTCCAGAAAGTAGTGAAGGATGATGACATCAGCTAAAAAGCCAATTGATATAAATACCTTGAGGCAGTTATTTCAAAAGTCTGCGGATGTTCATTTTCAATCGTATACATTCAATCAACATACAGTGCACTTCATTACTTGTGATGCAATGATAGATCAACAGCTATTAAATGAAGTTATTGTCCAAAGAGTTCAAGAATTGCTATCTAACAACATAGATCAAACTTTGGATGAAGCCGTGAAAACTGAATTAATACTTCCTGATTTATTAAAAGTTGAAGATAAAGAAGATGCAATTTCACTCGTATTCTCTGGACACTTACTTCTTTTTTTTGAGGACGAGCTTCTTCTATATTCAAGTAATATTGCTAAAAAACCTAATCGAAATCCTGAAGAAACCCGAATGGAAATGGTTATCAAAGGCCCAAGAGATAACTTCATTGAAGATATTTCAGTTAATATTGCCTTAATAAGAAAGCGATTACCTACAAATTCATTATGCGTAGAGAAATTAGAATTGGGGGAACGTTCAAAAACATCCGTAGCCATTCTCTACTTTGATGATATTGCCAATAAAGAAATATTAAGCGAAATCAAAAAAGAGTTAAATACCGTCGATACAGATATTATTTTTAGTGGAGATCTCCTAATGGAGCGCATTATTAAAAGCGGGATGCTCTTTCCACGGACAGATTATACAGGAAGGCCAGATCATGCGATTCAATCCCTTGTCAGAGGTCGTTTTATTATAATGGTGGATGGAGTAGCATATGCAGTCATCACACCAGTGAATTTATTTTTACTCTTAAAATCTGGTGAGGATAATGAAAATACAATCATTTTCAGTTCATTTGAGAGAGTTCTACGAGTATTTAGCATATTAATTGGATTGCTTCTTCCGGCATTTTGGCTCGCATTAACTACTTTTCATCAAGATCAATTACCACTACAATTACTAGCGACGATTGTACAATTGAATACCGGGCTACCACTTCCTTCTGCGATTGAAATGCTCCTCATGCTCCTTATGTTTGAATTGTTCAGAGAAGCGGGCTTACGCCTTCCCTCTGCCATTGGTGGAACTATTAGTGTTGTTGGTGGATTAATTATTGGAGATGCAGCAATTCGAGCAGGAGTAACAAGTCCAGCAATGATTGTCATTATAGCCATTTCAACGATTGCAACATTTACACTAATCAACCAGTCCCTTGTTACTGCAGTAAGTGTTTTACGTATTTGCTTTATAGTAGTTACTGCATTTTTAGGGTTATTTGGTTTTTTCATGTCACTTTACTTTACACTTTTTTACTTATCAAATATTCGAACATTCGGAGTGCCATACATGAATATCTCCGCAGATTTAAGTTGGTCAACAATTAAAAAATCAATATTTAGACTTCCTCCAAAAAATTATAATAAGCGTCCAAATATGTTAGATCCTCTAGATAAAACACGGACAAAAGAGGATAAAAATGAATAAGAGAATATTGATTATTGCAGTAATACTCTCTGCCCTACTTTCAGGCTGTTGGGATGTAGATGAACCTGAAAGGATGCTTTATATTCATGGTGTTGGAGTGGATTTCAAAGATGGTGAATACGAAGTATATGCTCAAATTATTGATTTTACCAATACTGCAAAAACCGAACAACCTGTTACTAACCCAGTACAGTCAGAAGTAGGTAATGCTAAAGGGAAAACTATTGATGAAGCCATTTTCAAGTTATATCATTCCATCGATCAAAAAGTTTTTTGGGGATTCTTTTCGTTTATCATTTTCTCAGAGGAAGCATTAAAAGATGGGAGAGCAAATCCTATTATCGATAATTTCCTTCGTTATAGAGAAACCCGATATCAAATCTGGATGTACGGTACTAATGATTCTATTCAGGATTTACTGTTAGCCACACCAATTATCAACAAAGCTCTTATATTGTCTAAGTTGGGTGACCCAGAAAATTCATATGAACAAGAATCATTTATTAAACCCATCAATTTCCGCGAGCTAATTATTGGACTAAACGAACCAAATCACGAAATGGCTATACCATTTATTTCTGTCAATAAACATTGGGAAACGGAACAAAAAGAAACCAATACCATTTCTTTATCTGGAGTAGGATTACTCTCTCCAAAAGAATTTAAAGGGTATCTGCCTGCAGACAAAATACGTGGATTACAGTGGATGACAAAAGAAACTAAACGTGGAGAAGTAACAGTCCAAATAGATTCTAATGATTCAGTAGAATTCACTGTAGTTGTTGATAAATTAAAAGTGAAAGTAAAACCAATTGTTAGAAAGAATGATGTGAAATTTGATGTTGATATAAAAATGAACGTAACTGTTAGTGAATTTCATGGAGATGTATCGTCTGATGAAATTCGAAGAGAGGTAATTAAAGAAGTAGAAAAAGAAATAAGAGGCACATATGAAGAAGCACTAAATCATAATACAGATATCTATCGATTATCTGAGTACCTATACCGTAAAGATTTCAAAGCCTGGAAAAAGCTTCAGAAAGATGGAAAAGTAGCATTAACAGAGCATTCGATACAGAATATTAAAGTGGAAATTAGAAAGTTAAAATCACAAAGAAAATCATCTAAGGAGACTATTGAAAAATAACGTTGCTCCGTATATTTGAAATATACTTTGTGAAATGCTATCTAAATACGCATAAAAATTGTACATGTATTTATAGGGAGACTATTTTTAATTTGGTTGTGCAGCAAGCCAACCTTAAAAGTTGTAGTCTCCTTTTTTCTATTTAACCAATTATGTAAGTTGTTTTACGGTTTAAAAGTAAGCTACTATATTATGTTTAAATTCTCATTGGATTAATAATCTATACTTTTTTAAAATTTGAATAGCCTATAAAAAAAGTTACTGAATTTCTCCAGTAACTTAATATTATATATTTTTTTACATTAAAAACTTATACACTATTAACATAGATACATATCAGATCTGAATTAGGATTTCTACCAATAGAGTATATCTTTCTTAAAATACGTTAACTAAACTCATTTACAGTTGAGCCTTTTACTAGCTCAGCTATTGTGTTTTCAATTTCTTTTTGTATACTTTCTACAATGGAGAAATCGACGGCTTCGTAATATATCGCTTCTAACTTATCATGTGATTTTTTTGCTTCAGCTAAACATGCTGTGCCCTCGTTCATTTTATTTCGATATCGAGTGGAAATCCCCAATATTTGCTCTTCATAAATTTCATCCGTTCTTGGGAAAACGGCAACATTATATAAATCAATTATTTCGTCGCCTTCACGAGATGGAAAATATTCGTGAGGTGCTGTACTGTCAAAAATCGCGATTCCTAGTTCTCTAAGGATGACCATATCCAAGCTATTTGGATCAAATCCGCAGTGATAGATCTCAACATCTAAGCCTCTGTCTTCAGCTGTAGAAGCTAATTTCTTCAGAAGAGTTGATTTTCCTGAACCAGGTCTACCCTTTAAAAAGTAACGCTTACGAATGTTCTCAGTTAGATTTGGAACATAATCTACAGCACCTATTGGCGTAGCTGCTCCTAAAAAGCGATGTCGGACATCTGCTTCCTTATTCAAATGAATTTCCCCAAAAAATGTTGCTTTTATCTCCTCAGTCAACACATTTAACTTTTCAAAATCCATATTGGCAATATATATTGCTTCCCATTCATCATGAACGGCTAACGCCTCTGCATAAGTATGATAAGCTTTCCCATACGCTTCCTCTTTTTCCTTCATCAATTGAATAATGTCATCCTTTTTGGTGCCAAGTTGTTGTGAATTCCACGCATTCCCTAGATTCACATACTCCTCAATAGCACCAGGAGCTTTAGGTTCTATGACATGCGGCTCGGTTCCATCAACAATCCCTATCTTTAATGCTGGGAAAATGACACCATCAATAGAATCTGAATCGGAAGCACAATGGATGAATTCTACATCATAGCCTTTTTCCTGCCAGTCATTCGCAATATTCTTCATTAAAGTCGATTTACCAGTCCCTGGACCACCTTTTAATATGAAGATCTTCTCTAATCCCGCAAAATTAGAATCATATAGACTAAAGAAACCTCTTGCCGTATTTCCTCCAAAAAAATAATGTAACGCTTTTCCGCTCACCAAAAAAATCCCCTCTCTAACTGGAAGTTTTTCTATAGATGTAAGGTATGCGAAAGAAGAGATATAGGTGAATGCCTAGAGACGATTACTGAGGAAAATGAATTGAATAGCATATATAACCTACTTTTCAGTCACCATGTAGGTTTGGTTTAAAGTTTGATAATAAATAAACAACTGCACCTTATTTTACTACAAACAAAAAGAAACCATTTTGAAAACAATTGTTCAAAATGGTTTCTTTATCTTTCAGGTAAAACTAATTTTCATTCCTTTAAAGCATTTTTTATATGAGCTAAGTGATGATTACCATGCCATGCATAAATACCAATATTTTTCTCTATCGAAACAACACCAGAGTCAGGATGGATAAATGTCCTTTTTAATTGTTCATCAGTTAAATTTTCAATTAAATAAACCCAACGATCATGTAAGGATTCAATGATTTTCAAAGAAGTGTCAATGGGTAATTTTGAATCTGACAACTCCGCCCATTTCTCTTCAGCATACGGTTTAATTGTTGGACTTTCTTCTGTTAGTGCTAATTTAAAACGGATATAAGCATTCATATGACTATCTGCAATGTGGTGGATAATTTGTCTAATAGTCCAACTACCTTCTCTATATGTATACTCTAGTTCTACGTCACTTAAATGATTGACTACTTCTATTAATCTCATTGGTAACGTACGAATTTCATTTACCCAAGACTTTATTTCTTTTGTTGAAATGTGTTCCATACAAACGAATTCTCCTATAGGAAATCTTTCATTCATCATCTAGTTACTCCACCTTTTTCTTTATTTTTAAAAACCTCATTAAACCCAATATTTGTTATATATTTTACATTTTTTACTGTACAATTAATATATCAATTTTCAATTAAAGAACAGATTACCTAGATTTTTCTAGATTGGAGTTATGTTTATGAATAGATTTGTAATTATGACTGTTGGTAAAACCCATAGCGGTAAAACTACATTTGCAAAAGCTTTAGAAAATCAGATGTTTAACTCTGTTGTTATTGATCAAGATAAGCATGCTGAATTCCTTCAAATGAATTACCAAACACTTTTACCGAAACAAGGAAAGAATACAATTAAATACGCTCTGACACAAACCATTGTTAATTATGCTGTTACTGAAACGAATTGCCATCTTATTTTATGCAACTCAAATCGTAATCTAAAAGGACGCTTGAAGCTACTCGAACAATTTCATAGCAAAGGGTTTACGAGTATTCTAGTGAGTTTTGATATTCCTGTACATGTTCTTAAAGATCGTGTTGCGAAAAGTCAGCGTGATACTTCCATATTAAGAACCGCATCATCTTTTGCTGAAGTGCTTACTCGACAGCACAATGAAACGAATCAAAATGATGTAGTCGCACCGATTGAAGGTGAGGCAGACCATTTATTTGTCATTAAAGACTCCACTGAAGTTGAACCGGTTATCCGAAAAATTGTTGATCTTGCTCAAATTTGATACACCGATTACTTAAGTCAACTATCGAAAGCGAAAATTATGGATTTGCCAATCAAATTAAACAAAATTATGAAAAATAAAAAATGTCGAATTCCTATCAAATGAAGGAATCGACTTTTCTTTTGCATTCAAAGCACCTATTTCTTAATCAAATTTTTAGTTATTTTTTTCTACGACTTCTAATGATTGTTACAGTCAATAAAAGTACTAACATTATGAATGCAATATATATTTGTGTATTATTTTTTGCGCTTTCAGAAGGTGACTTTTCTTGCCCCACAATGCTTTCTATGCCTAAAGTTACCTGTTCAGCCAGTGTCTCACCTTTACCTAAAGCCTGAATATCCCCTTTAGCTCCCGATAAAGGCGCAGTTCTTGAACAAGCGTTAACTCTTAATTCTCCATCGCCCTTATATGCAAATACCAAATATTTTTCATTTAAAGGAAATCCATAGCCGCAACTGGCTGAACTCCTTTCTGTTTAAACAGTGATTTGTGTTTGGTCAACACCTTTCCAGGATTTATCTACGTCAAATAGAATAGCGATTGGATCTGCAGAAGATTGTATTTCATTATTTTTGTTCCTATCAACTATGTTGATAACTTTACCTGAGAAAGCTGCCGAACTACCCTTTAAAGCTTCTTTTGGAGGATTAGGCTGAGAACATGAGCATGCATAACCCTTATCAATGGGATAAATCAAAACACTAATAAACAGTATAACTATTAATATTACGATTCGTTTTTCATATCTTTTCACAATCGCTTTATCCAAATTGATTCCTCCTTCTGTATTTAGATTACACCTTCATATTTTACAAAGTTGAAATCTTATTTTGTCTTTTCATTTTCTTCTCTATATGTATCTACACAGTTTTTACAAATACATTGTCTTCCCTTACTCTCTTGCGGAACTAAATCAAAAATGCCTTTAGGAAAGTTCTCTATATAACACCAGCACGTATTTTGACTTTCTATTCCTGCCATGCATTTGTTTTCCTCACCACATAAAGGACAATGTTTTTCAGTCAATTTTCTCCCTCCTGTCTACTTCATAATATAGTTTAATATTAAACCTTTTCAGATGGTAAAGATTGTATCAATACCTGATTTTACTTATTAAAGTCACTTATATTGTTTTACAAAAAAAATGTGCCTTGTATTTTATGTGCTCTATATACTCACTATCAGTCATTTGTTCATACTTTTTATCTTTCGTTAACGGCAAAATATCTTTAACACTACCTTACATGTATTGGATTGAACATCAACCAATACAGTCATGTTTTATTTTGCACTGTCCCAGTAACTTGTTTTTTCTTTAAATCAATATGTGAATAATTTATTTTTATGGACTTTGTGCTTTCATTAACCCTACCCTCGGTACTGCAATTACTGTATTTTACCATATAAAAAAAGTCGATTTCCTGTTACATCAAGAATAGACTCTAATTTTTTTACTCTTAGAGCAATGTTATATCAATAGTCAATGTAATAATAAATTACTTGTCTGTTTATTAGTTTGATTTCAAAAAAACAGGCTTATATTTGCATATAAATCCTGTTTTTTTAGTATGTTATTCAATTTCCTAACAACCTGGGAATCCCGGGGGTGCGAATCTACACCATGGCGGTCTTGGTGGCCTTGGAGGTCTCGGAGGATTTGGCGGTCGTGGCGGAAAAGGAGGTTGTGTGTTTTGGCATAGCTGACCGGCTTGGGTAATGGTTTGTATATCTCTTGAATGTAGGGGTAGTTGTTGTGGAATGCCGTTAACAAATCTTGTAATCTGTACTCCGCCAAAATTAGGATTTGTCATTTCATTTCCCCATTCACTAACAGAATCCAATCGAACATTACAATACAGTTGTCCGTTGTTCATCTGGATATCCACCATAAATCCTACATATCTTGTAAGTTGAACTGGATTCAAAAAGGTATTGATTGCGACTTTATTGCCATATGGATCATAATAGAACATCTTCCCATCCCTCCTTTCTTCGTTCAATATTGTAAAATATTCGTATATAAATAATTAGGAAGTTGTCCTTATTCAATTGATTAATACACCTAATGTGGTTACTTTTATGGACAATTACCTTTTCGTTTATAAAACTATGTACAAAACGCCATAACCTTTATGGAATGGCGCTGTCATTTACTCTTTATATAATTTCAACATCTATCAAGATGCCAAAGCAGTTGTTGCATTTGTTGAATGCCTTTACATTGCGAACTGATGATATCATAAAGAATTGGTTTCAGTTCTGGACAAATATTAAACATAAGCACGTTATTGGACATTCGGACGGCACCTTCATGATGTGGAATCATTTCTCTAACAAAGTTTGCGTTTACATCGTTTGTAATTTGGGCTGAACACATTTCGCTAAACATGATATCTGTAATTGCTTTAAATCCATTCATATAGTAATAATTTTCATAATCTGTGTTAATTATGTTACTACACTTATTCTGTATAGCTTGCATATTCGCGATACTTTTTGTTTGTTCAGAAATAATATTCGTAGCAATACTTTGTAATTCAAGATTTGTAGTGTACCGCAAAATGTTCTTAGACATTTCGATTGCTGCTCTGTGATGTGGGATCATCTGCATAATAAAATTATCTGAAATACTCTTCGTAAGCGTTACACTAGTCATATCTTTTATCATCGTATCCAAGATCTTATAGTACGCTCTCAAATATTTTTTCGTCACAATACTTAAGGGACAATTACTATTCATTAGGCGAAAATCTCCTTTTCGAATAGTGTATGTAGGTGTTTATGATGCTGTGTCATAGGTATTAAATGAGTTATAAGTATTTCTGTATTTATTCCTCTTTTAAATTCTCAATAGTATAATCTAATAGATAATAGAATTTTATGTGTGAGGGAGGCTTATGAGCATGGTTCATGAATCAAAGGATTCGCATTATGCAGTTATTTTTTCGAGCCAACGAACTGAAGGTGATAACGGCTATGGTATTATGGCAGAAAAAATGGATCAACTAGCTAGCCAACAGCCTGGTTTCCTAGGAGTAGAAAGTGTTCGTGATACTTCAGGCTACGGTATTACTATTTCCTATTGGGATAGCTTAGAGGCAATCAGCAATTGGAAAAAGAATCAAGCACATCAAGTTGCCCAGCAAAAAGGGATAAACGATTGGTATCAAAACTACAGCGTAAAGATTTGCAAAGTTGAGCGCGAGTATACTAAGTAGTTTACTATCCTTTGAATTATAGAGAATTATTTAAAGTAAAGATTGGTTTTACGCTAAAAGGTGATCAAAGATATATCAGCTCTACTCAAATTGAATGAATTAACTTTTCCTCGCATATAAAAAAGCGCTGAATTTCAGCGCTTTTTTATATTTTAACAAGGAGGAATTCTACTAATCTATTTTTACTCTTCTGACAAAAGTACCGTAATATTTACATCGTTAAAGATGATTATGATTTTATTTGAAAGGTCGTAGTATTTTAAAGCATCAGTATATGTTGGTTCTTTTTTTATAAATTGTCCTTTTGATAGCTGGATTTCCATGTTTCGAAGTTCATTAAAAGTTGTAAATATTTCTCCATCTATTAGGTTATTTTCTTTTAATAGGCGAATGTCTTTATGTGAAAATGTTACTTCATCATTTAACTGGTTGATACTCAGTCGGTGTACTGTAGTTTGTAGTTCGTTTTCTACCATTCCCCAAATCATTGAAATCGACTCGCCTGGTGATTCTTTTGCAATTCTGAGAATTTCACCATCCATACTATCAAGTTCAAAAAGTTTGTTCGCAATTAGGTTAGAGTTATTTAAATTCTTTTCTAAATGTTCTAGTTTTTTCCCAAAATCCAACTCTATATTGTTGAAAGAAAATTTGGTGAGATTCATTAGTATAAAACCTATTTGCTTTCTAAATAATAGTATAGCCAGTAGTATAACAATTGGCCAAATCATATCATCAATTAATGCAGCAACAAATTCTGTTATATTCATAGTACCCCTCCCATCTATAAATGAGGCTTCGATTATTAGAGGTATTATTATTTTAGAAGTTCTATTTCCTCCTCAGTTTAATGTATTAATTAAATCATTTTTTGTGTGGTCAACTTGTACCGATTTTTTTCAGGATTATTATTTTTCATCACATTTTACTTTTGTATATCGGAGAGCTTGCTTACTATCACTAATTCCGCTCGTTGTAGGATCAATAACAGAATTATAAACTGCAACAATCACCGTAAATAGTACAAAAGGATTTGAAACAGCTTGAATTAGAACATCATATAATTTTGGCCAAGTACTGACATCCTGCCCTGTTATACCGAGATATCCCCCTACAGAAGAAGTAATTGCCAAAAACATATGAAACCAAAATTGCGGGTTTTTGAATCGAATTTTCCAGTTTATCTTCATTTCCATCCCCCTTTAGATAGTTATACATATGTTCCGGTTAATGCTTTCTTGCTTAGAAGTATGATAATTATGGAGTAATTGCGTGGCTTTGTGTTACTTGGTCTTGGCTTTAGCGCTACTCCGGCTTTCTTTAGCGCTACTCGCTCTCCCTTTGGCGCTACTCACTACCTTTAGCGCTACTCGCTCTCTCTTTAGCGCTACTCGCTCTCCTTTTAGCGCTACTCACTTTCTCTTTGGCGCTACTCGAGCTCTCTTTGGCTCTACTCGCTCTCCCTTTAGCGCTACTCACTTTCCCTTTGGCGCTACTCACTCTCTTTGGCGCTACTCACTTTCCCTTTGGCGCTACTCACTTTCCCTTTGGCGCTACTCACTACCTTTAGCGCTACTCGCTACCCCTTTAGCGCTATTCGCTCTCCCTTTAGCGCTACTCGAGCTCTCTTTAGCGCTACTCGCTCTCCCTTTAGCACTACTCGCTCTCCTTTTAGCGCTACTCACTTTCCATTTGGCGCTACTCGAGCTCTCTTTAGCGCTACTCGCTCCCTTTAGCACTACTCACTCTCTCTTGGTCGCTCCTCACTACCCCTTTAGCGCTATTCACTCTCTCTTTGGCTCTACTCGACCTCGATCATCCCTCCACAGCTCTATATTTTTTACAATTTCTTCTATATCAAAAATACTTTCACTAATTTATACTGTTATTAAGGTTTTTGGTCTTTTTTTCTACATATGGGGGTGTTTTGGTGAATCGAAGACATGCTGGGATGATTATTGGGGGAATTTTATTTTTAGTGGTGGCGATGGGGATTAGCCGCTTTGCACTTACTCCGATTTTGCCTTTTATGAGACAAGATGTTGGATTGTCTGTAGAAACTGCGGGGATGCTAGCTTCTGCAAATTATGTAGGTTATTTTATTGGGGCACTTTGGGCTGGTTTTATTACCCGCCATCCGAAGGGGATTCTTGGTTGGTGTGCAGTCATCAATGTACTATCTGTTTTTGGTATGGGGATGCTTGACGGTCTGTGGATTTGGTTGATTTTACGTTTGATTGCCGGGATTACAGGCGGCTTGATGTTTGTATTAACTTCTAGTATGTTGATGGATTATCTTGCTGGTCATTTATTGACGAAATGGTCTGGCTATATTTTTAGCGGTATTGGTTTAGGAATTGCGCTTTCGGGCATTTTCGTACCTATTTTGGAATCAGCTTTTTCATGGCAAGGGGCTTGGATTGGGCTTGGTATGTTATCCGTTTTGTTCGTATTGACGACGATGCTCTTGTGGCGTAAGTTGACAGCTCATGAACAGGATAAGAAGACTGTTGTATCTGAGAAGGTATGGAAAGGATTTATGCCTTGGATGGCACTTGCTTACGGACTAGAAGGTCTTGGTTATATTGTTACCGGTACGTTTTTAGTTGATATTATTCATGAAATTCCTGATTTAAGAGAGTATGCATCGTATAGCTGGGTTGTTGTGGGTATCGGCGCCATTCCATCTGCTCCACTTTGGATTATGTTGATGTCAAAATATTCACCTGTTCGTATCATTTCAATTGCGTATATTTTGCAAGTCATTGGTATTTTACTGCCAATCGTCTCTCCGACTATTTTCGGTGTCATGACATCGGCATTTTTATTTGGTATGACGTTTGTAGGAATCGTGACGATGACCACGTCTTATGCAAGACAACTATTCCCAACAAAGAGTGCAAGTGTTGTATCTGCTCTAACGACCCTTTATGCACTTGGGCAAATTATTGGACCATTAATCGCTGGCAAGTTGGCAGCTTTTTATAAAAGCTACGATGTTGCACTCATTTTTGCTGGAAGTGTTGTAGCAATTGCACTCTGTCTTATGTTGTTCGGAAAATGGAGGACGACGGAAAAAGAAGAACCAGAAAGTTATATGGCTTTTAAAAATATAGCTAAGTAATTACTCCAAGTGAATTTTTTGATAACCAATATGAGCATATTTTGAAAGAAATTTTTCAAAATATGCTTTTTTCTATACGCAAAGAGTCTGTCCTTTAATAAAAGAAGGTTATTTGAAACTTAAATAGAATTACATCTATAAGGCTTTAAAAATAGAATAATTTAAAGGGGATAGGAGAATGAATCGTTTAAATTTAGTTACTTTGGGTGTTAAAGATATGATAAAGTCATTACGCTTTTATCGCGATGGTCTTGGATTTGAAGTATTTGTATACGGGAATGATGCCGATCCAGATGTAATTTTCTTTAATAATGGAGGAACAAAAATTTCTCTATTCCCAATTGATCGCTTAGTGCAAGATATTGATGAAGATAATCCACCTGCTATTAGCAATGGTTTTAGTGGATTTACCCTTGCTTATAATGGAAAGTCGAAAGCAGAGGTTGATGAAATATTTGTATTAGCAAAAAAAGCTGGTGCAAAAATTGTGAAAGAACCTGAGACAGTATTTTGGGGTGGTTATAGTGGCTATTTCCAAGATCCAAACGGCTATTACTGGGAAGTTGCTTACGGAGAGAATTGGGAATTTGATGAGAATGATATGTTAATTATTACTGAAGGTTAACTTGAGATTTTCAAAAACTTACTCTATTGTTATCACAAAAAAGCTATCCAAAATTTAATGGATAGCTTTTTCTTATTTCTATTGCTGACTAAAAGGAGCTAATTTTTCTTGATGCCACTCATATTCCTCAAAATCTGCAACTATATAGGCTTTTTCAAACACTTCATGTACTTCTTCTAACATGTTTTTTATATCTTGTGGGAAAAATCTTGCACTTAAATGATTTAACAATAAATTTTTTGCTCCTGCTTTAATAGCTATATTTGCTGCATCCATATTTGTGGAGTGTCCATAATTAGCGGCCAGCGCTTCAGTTGCATGATCGAATGTTGATTCATGCACGACAATATCTGCGTTTTCACTCAATAAAACTGCATTTTCACACGAGCGTGTGTCTCCTAAAATCGTAACAATAAAGCCCTCTTTAGGTGGATCTGTCACGTCACTACTTTTCACTATTCGACCATCTTCTAAAGTAATGTCAGAGCCATTTTTCAATTGACCCAATAGTGGACCCTTAGGAACACCCAAAGCTATTGCTTTTTCAATTTGCAATGTCCCTCTTAGCGGCTTTTGTTCAATTCGGTAGCCAAAACAAGGTACGACATGCTGTAAAGGTTTTGCTGTAACCACAAATCCATCATCTTCAAACACTACACCTTCAGTAACCTCAACAAATTCAATAGGATAATTAAGATGGGTTTGAGAAAGTTGTAATGTTTGTTCTATCCAAGTCTTTAATCCTGCTGGTCCATAAATGGTAAGTAATTCTTCTCCACCTTGGAAAGAACGAGAGCTAAGTAAGCCCGGGAGCCCAAATATGTGATCTCCGTGTAAATGAGTTATAAATATTTTTTCTAATTTTCTTGGCTTTAGTGTTGTATGTAAAATTTGATGTTGCGTTGCTTCACCACAATCAAACAGCCAAAATGTACCGCGTTCTTCTAATAATTTAACGGCTAGTGCACTTGTATTCCGTGTTTTTGACGGCATTCCAGCACCTGTACCTAAAAATTGTATTTGCAAATGAAGTCCTCCTTACGGTATATACAATGATCAACATATGAAGAATCCTCATAATGATTCCTTGCTTTTTATGCTTTTGTATTGATAACGTCTTATAACTAGTATAACAAAAAAAGATGCGCATCAATCACCATATGGACATTGATACGCATCTCATCTATGAATTACTTACAGTTTGATTGTAAGTAATTTATTAATGAATGCTAAATTCATTTTATTTTACTTCAATTACGAAGGAAGTTATTTCTTTTATTTTAGAAGTTCTTCCTGCACTGGTGAAATTATAGATATTACAGAAAGTATAGCTCTTCTTATTATCTAAAACTATGGTGCCATTGATTGAACCAGTGCTCCCATGTGTAATATTATTCTTAATATGTAACTCTGTAGCTCTGTCTTTTTCCATTTGTATCAACAGTTCAGCAACATGATTTTTGCCTTGGATTTGCTTATTACCAACGATATCCCAAATTACATCATCCTTCAAATGCTCAAGAATAAAAATTTGATCGTTTTTCGCAAAAGCAATAGCCAGTTCTTGAAGTAACTTCTTTTTAGGTGCATTTCCACAATCATCAGAACAGACTACTTTTAAACTTCCATACTCTAGATTTTTCTTATCCATAATGCTCCCCCAAAAGATTTTTTCATTAATCCTTATGATCTTCCAAAAAGTCTTTGCTAAAACTCGTTTGTGATTCATAATTAGGCTTTTTCTTTTCTTTCATACCTTTAGAAATGATTTCTTTACCGAATTTCTTTTGGAGCTGCTCGACTACTTGTATAATTGGTTCCTCTTTGGCGTGTTGCTCATAGTTGAAAATGGATAACTGCTCAGCTGTTTCTTTGCGGTCAATCACATTACTCACCGTCACTCCGAGTAATCTAACAGGTTCACCATGCCAATGTTTTTTTGTTAAATCAATTGCTATTTCGAGAATATCTGATTTTTTATAAATGGCATTGGAAAAAGTTTTACTACGACTTGAGTTATGCCAATCAGCATCTCGAATTTGAATGGATACCGTATGGCCAGCTAAATTTTTAGCTGAAAGACGTTTTGCCACTCTTTCACAAAGACCATCGATTGTTTTACGAACTTCATCCCATTCGACTAAATCGATTGGCAAAGTTGTGGAATTACCTACGCTTTTCGTATCATAAATCGAATTTGGGTCGACTTCCCTTTTATCAATACCATTTGCTCTGTCTTTTAATCTTGCACCATTCTTACCTAAGTTACTTTTTAAAAAGGCTTCAGAAGCTTGTGCTAAATCACCGATTGTGTTGATTTTTAGTTCGTTAAGTTTTTTTGCTGTGCTTTCACCAACGCCATGCATTTCAATAACTGGTAACGACCATAAACTATTAGGTAATTCACGCTTTCTTAAAACAGTAATGCCCATAGGCTTTTTCATATCAGAAGCTGTTTTAGCTAAGAACTTATTAGGCGCAATTCCTATAGATGATGGCAAATCCAATTCATTTAAAATCCGTTTTTGGATGCTTTCTGCGAGCTCTATCGCTTCTCGCCCATTTACAAGTTCCGTAACATCAATATAACCTTCATCGATGGATACAGGTTCTACGAGTTCGGTGTATGTTCTAAGTATGTCAAATATCGCTTTTGAAGCAATACGATAGCGTTCAAAATTGGGTGGTAACAAAATAAGCTCAGGACATTTTCGCTTTGCTTCCCACACTGCCATCGTCGTGTAAACCCCTTTTGCACGCGCTTCATACGAACAAGTGACGAGAATGCCTCGTCGCTCCTTTGGGTTACCCGCAATGGCGATTGCTTTGCCTTTAAGTGTTGGATCATGTGCTTGCTCAACAGAGGCATAGAAACAGTTCATATCTATATGGAAAATTATTCTTCCTTTTGGTTTCCGCTCCGCCATCACACATCTCTCCTGCTTCTTTTCTTATAAATATTATAGCAAAAATAACGAACAAATGTTGGTGTTTCTATCTTGATAAGATCTAGTGGCACCTTCTATCTATCTTTAATATCAACATAAAAAAGCATCCTCAGTCTTCGACTAAGGATGCCTTATCTCAAGACGAACTAAGCTTTTGCTGCTTTTTCGTCTTCTTTTAATTTTTGCATATAGGCTTTGAGTTCTTTAATTCCTTCAAGCGAGTCAACTAATACTGAAGGTGAAACGATTGTAATCATTCGTTCTTCTAAGTTGGCAACTGCTGTGAAATATTTTGTTTTGGAATAATTCACTAGACCTATTTGCTGCAAATGTTCAGCTGGAATATCGAGAATTTCTTTTGCTTCGACAACAAGTAGACCAAATAGGAAATCGCCTGTTTGTAAAACAACTATTCGCACTTGATCTCCCGCTGCTTGACCTCTGTATAAGATTTGCTCGAAATCTAATATCGGCATTAATTCTCCGCGCATTCTCATTAAACCTGTTACATAGCTTGGTAAGTGTGGAATGGGATTAACATGTTCCATTTTCTCGATTGATACGACGTGATCGATGGGAACAGCGTATTCTTCTTGACCACAACGGAAAACGACTACTTTACTACTAGACATTGGCTTCTACCTCTTCTTGTAATATGTGTTATTTAATTTCAGCCGCGCATTTTACAATTTCCACTAATAAGTCCGCAAGTTTCTCTAATTCTTCAACTGGAATACGTTCTTTTGTTGTATGAATGTCTTCATATCCGACAGCAAGATTGACTGTAGGGATGCCAAATCCAGCGATCACATTTGCATCACTACCCCCACCACTTGTCAAAATTTCTGGTGTACGACCAATATTACGAACTGCTTCTTGAGCCACTTTCACGACTAAATCGTCTTCAGTGAAACGGAAACCTGGGTACATGCGCTTAATAGTTATTTCGGCTTTACCACCCATTTTTTCAGCAGTTTGTTCGAAAACTTCTTTCATATGAGCTGTTTGTGCCTCTAATTTCGCTTCATTAATTGAACGGGCTTCAGCTAAAATATGCACTTCATCACAAACGATATTCGTTGCTTGTCCCCCTTCAAAGCGACCAATGTTTGCTGTTGTTTCAGCATCTAAACGACCTAATTTCATCGCTGCAATTGATTTCGCTGCAACAGTAATAGCTGAAATTCCTTTCTCAGGTGCAACTCCAGCGTGGGCTGTTTTACCATAGATAACTGCTTCCACTTTCGCTTGGAAAGGTGCTGCAGTTACGATGCCACCCACTTTACAGTCACTATCAACTGCAAAGCCATATTTAGCAAAGATTTTCGATGGGTCTAACTCTTTCGCTCCTGCTAAACCGCTTTCTTCGCCAGCAGTAATAATATACTGAATATCACCATGTGCGATATTTTGTTCTTTTAAGCGTTTTGGTAATTCAAGAAGTGCTGCTATTCCCGCTTTATCATCCGCTCCTAAAATTGTTGTACCATCAGAATGGATGTAGCCATCTTCTTTGATGATTGGTTTAATTCCTTTACCAGGCACTACAGTGTCCATATGCGAGGTAAAATAAATTGGTTGTGCATCTACAGTCCCTCGCAAAGTACAGATTAAGTTACCTGATGCATGTCCATTACGACTTGCTGCATCATCTTCTTCGACTTCAAAGCCTAATGCTTCTAATTTAGTTTTTAATACCGGTGAAATTTTCTCTTCATGGAATGTTTCAGAATCAATTTGTACGAGTTCCAAAAATTCTTCTACGATACGACTTGTCATTATGAAAGAACCCCTTTATAAACTAGATTTTACTAACTTCTTATTCCCTTATTTTAGCATAGAATTTAAGTGAACTCCTGTAATTTACTTAGCTATTCTCTAATAATCAATATAGTTTGATAGATTAAATGGATTAAATTTTCATCCAACTTAGCCCCTACATATATTTTAGCTGCGTGTGAAGTGTAATTTAGTAAATATTAAAACTATTCAATTGAAGGATTTTTGTTGATGTGAGGAGAATTAATTTAAAGTCTGATTGGATCATTTAAATTTACAACTTCTATTACTAATTGTTACTTTGCTACTCGAAAGGAGCACTTATGGATATTAAATTGTTAGTATCATCAGATGCAAAAAGTTATTGGGATTTGAGATTGGATGCATTAAAAAATAATCCTGAAGCTTTTTCTTCAAGTTATGAAGAAGCTATTAAAAGAGAATCTCCTGTTGAGGCTGTAATAAAAAATTTATCGAGCGAAGGAACTTTCACATTTGGGGCTTTCAATGATAAAGAACTAATTGGTGTTGTGACTTTGGTTCAAGAGTCTACTTCAAAACTTCATCATAGGGCTAATATTTTCGCCATGTATGTAAGTTCTAAATTTCGTGGGTTAGGCGTTGGTAAAGCACTCCTTTCGGCGGCAATCGATCATGCAAAGACAATTGAGTCTATAGAAAAAATTAACTTAGAAGTAATAACAACAAATGATACTGCAAGGAATCTTTATATTAATATGGGGTTCAAAACATATGGACTCGAAGAACGGGCACTTAAAATCAAAAATGGATATTATGATTCCGAGTATATGGTGCTTTTCCTTAAAAAATAATTTTCAACTACAACTGATTACTTATGAAATTTATGCCTGGTCAAAAAAGCACCTCCAACTGTTAGTTTTAACTAACGATCGGAGGTGCTTTTCATGAATGTTGGTCTTGACGGTTTTTCTATGCTTGTCTTGTATTAACGCTTGTAGGGGCTATACGGGCTTACTAAGCATTTAGTCGGATTTTCAGCTTCGAACACCAGCTGCTTGGGTCACTTCGGTCTCTCGGACAAAAGCTGAAGTGATGCTTTTGTTTCGAGCCCTCCAGTGCTTGTCGCGGGCCCACACTATGTGGGTCAGATAGCCGTTGCCACAGGATGTGGCGTTCTTTGGCTATCTTCCTCTATACGGGCGTTCTCAGCATTAAAGTGGAATATTCCCATGTTTCTTAGCTGGTCTTGTTTCTTTTTTCGTTTTCATCATATCAAGAGCTTGGATAAGTTTGATACGTGTTTCGCGTGGGTCGATTACATCGTCTACTAAGCCATGAGATGCTGCTACGTATGGATTTGCGAATTTTTCACGGTATTCTTCAATTTTCGCAGCACGTGTTGCCTCTGGATCATCGCTGTTATCAATTTCGCGAGCGAAGATTATGTTCGCTGCTCCATTTGGTCCCATAACAGCAATTTCAGCGTTCGGCCAAGCGTATACCATATCAGCACCGATTGCTTTAGAGTTAAGTGCTACGTATGCACCACCATATGCTTTCCGAAGGATAACTGTAATTTTTGGTACAGTTGCTTCTGAGTATGCATAAAGGATCTTCGCGCCGTGACGGATAATACCACCATGCTCTTGTTTAATACCTGGGAAGAAGCCAGTAACATCTTCAAATGTGATGATTGGAATATTGAATGAGTCACAGAAACGGATGAAACGAGATGCTTTATCTGATGAGTCAATATCAAGCCCGCCAGCCATTACTTTTGGTTGGTTACATACTAGCCCCACAACGTCCCCTTTAATGCGTGCAAGTCCAACCACGACATTTTTCGCAAATTCTTTATGTACTTCCATAAACGAACTTGGATCAACGATTTCTTCAATAACTTTGCGAATATCATATGGACGAGTCGCTTCTACTGGAACTAATTCAATAATATTTTCTAAATAATCATCATTGTCTTGTGGTTCAATACTTGGTGGTTTTTGTTCGTTATTTTGAGGTAGGTAAGCAAGTAAATCACGTACTTGTTGTAAAACCTCTTCTTCAGATGGCCCGCGGAAGTGTGCAGCTCCACTGATTGAGTTATGAACTTTTGAGCCACCTAAATCTTCAGAAGAAATTTTCTCCCCAGTTACTGTTTCGATTACTTTTGGTCCTGTGATGAACATTTGGCTTGTCTTATCTACCATGAATACGAAGTCAGTAATTGCTGGTGAATATACTGCTCCTCCTGCACAAGGTCCCATAATAACTGAGATTTGTGGAATCACACCAGAATAGATCGAGTTTCGGTAGAATATATGACCATATCCATCAAGAGATACAACACCCTCTTGGATACGAGCACCACCAGAATCGTTTAAGCCAACGAAAGGTGTACCATTTTTAGCCGCTAAATCCATAACATTCGCAATTTTCATTGCATGCATTTCCCCAAGTGCACCGCCGAAAACTGTAAAGTCTTGTGAGAACAGGTAGATTGGACGACCGTTTACTTTACCGTAACCTGTAACAACGCCATCTCCAGGTCCTTCTTTTGTATCCATACCAAAGTCTGTAGTTCGATGTTTGACGAAAGGATTAATCTCAACGAAAGTACCTTCGTCTACTAGTAAGTTAATACGTTCACGTGCAGTTAATTTACCTTTTTCATGTTGTTTTACGATGCGGTCATCACCGCCACCTAATTCAATTTCACGTTTCCTATCATATAACTCATTGATTTTATCGAACATATCCATAGATGATTACTCCCCCGACTCACTTTTATCGTATAACTCGTAAAGCACTCCATTAGATGACTTTGGATGAATAAAGGCCATTTTTGAGCCACCAGCGCCTGGACGTGGTTCATCTGATAGTAGGCGAACGCCTTGTTCACGAAGGTCTGCCATCTTCCCTTCAATACCCTTTACCCCTAGAGCAACGTGGTGAATACCTTCGCCTCTTTTTTCAATAAACTTAAAGATAGCGCTTTCTTCACTCATCGGTTCAAGCAATTCAATATGTGTATTCCCCGCATCTATAAATGCTACACGAACTTGCTCGGTCACTACTTCTTCTATTTTTAACAAAGGTAAGCCCAACACATCTGTGTAATATGTAATTTGTTCATCAAGATTACGTACTGCAATACCGATGTGGTCAACGTTCTCCACTTCTCCCCAACTCCTTCTTTGTTGTATAACACAATTGTACATAATTTATAATAAAAACTCTAGCACTTGTGTAATTTTTCAAATTTGATAGAATATTTGTAGGAAAAGAAGGAGCGAACGAGAAATGAGTAATAAGAAATTTCAAAAAATTGTTGTATATGCAATGATTGCTATTATGGTTATTTCTACATTAGCTTTCGGCTTAGCAATGTTATAATCTACTTTGCGCGTCTGAAATTAGCTATTGTTATCTAAACCATACAAACTAAAAAAACAGCGTTATACCAGCTTTAAACTGGTTTACGCTGTTTTTTTTATATATAAATTCCACAGTTAATTAAGCAGATTCTTTAACTCTCTAGGTCTAGACATCTTTCATTCCACTTCTTCTATCGCCACAATATGTTTTGTGAATATTTGTGTAATAGAGTCGCCATTCAAATTATTTAATTCCATTGAAATAAAGCCACTTATGAAATTCCCTTCAGCATCAAGATGTATATCATTGAATTCTTCTAATGAAATATTCATAAACATTTTTTCTCCATTGGATAAGTATATTTTTAAATTTTCTATTTATCCTCACCTCCACATCCACTGTAAGTAAGTATCATAAGTAAGTATATTACATATTCGACAATATATATATTACACTCTTAATAAAACAGAATAATTACATTCGTTTGTGTTAGAGCAAAAAAAGCCACACCGGATAAATGTGACTTTGTTAATTAAAATAAGAATCAATATCATATAGCACGGCTGTTATAGCTGATCAGTTTTCATCATTTGATTTCTTTTTAAAATGCTTACGTGACGGGCTTATTCCCTTAAAATCTTTCTTTATTGCAAGGTAGAGGTCCATCTCCTCTATGAATTGATATAAAGAAGCCATAGCAAGGAAGTTCTCATGTGTTGTTGGTAAAGGTAATTTTGCAAACTCTGCTTTTACTACTTCTAACTTTTCTCTATATTTGTTAGCGGTATTCCCTGCTGAATTAATATTTTGTGACATATCTGCAAGAAAATCCGCTACAAGCTCGGCTTGCTCTACGATAACTGGAAGATCTGTGATTTTAGGTAGCACTCGTTCTATTATTTCAAATTGTTGTTCACGGATATCAAAATACATATAATATAAATTTTCGCGTCTTGTTAAGTGATTTTCAACATCTTGAAAGGCTAAAGATTTTGCTTGATTTAGCACTTCAACAGCTTCAAGTAGTTCTTTACCATCCCAACTCGTATCACCATTACGTAAATACTTCTCTATTTCCACAAAAATTGCAGTATAAAGCTCCTCAATGCGTATGAGATATTGTTCAAGTTTGTGTTTTATATCTGGCATATAAATGTTCAACGCTAATCCTGTTCCGAATCCAATTAACATTAGCGATAACTCATTTTTTAAAAGAGCAGTTGTAAAATCTCCAGTATGGAAAATGTGTAAAATAATAACGACACTGGAGACAAAAGCGGGTATTATATTCAACATTACTAAAATAGGCAAGTATAAAAGTATCATACAACCTAGTACAATTGGATGATACCCTACACCTTCAAAAAATAGAAATGCCATTATCATCCCAATAATGCTTGCTAATAAACGTGTATAAACTTCATGAAGTGACTGCTTCTTCGTAGTTTGAATACTTAAAATCGTTAAAATGCCTGCAGAGGTAAAAAAATCTAAGCCGAAGTATTCTGCTAATCCAATTGAGATCGTTGCACCAATTGCTGTTTTCAGCGTACGATAGCCTATTGAAAATCCCTTCACTGAATCATTCTCCTTGTCATTTTAAGCGTTAAAAAGGCCGTCTCTAGTCATATATGACATTAGAGACAGCCTATTTCTATTATACTTCTTCGCAGTATTCTTCAAATAAAGCTTGAATACTAGTAATAACTGACATTGGATCATGTCCTTCAATTTCATGACGTCCAATTTCAGCTACAGCTTGGCCATCTTTTAGTAAAACGAATGACGGAGATGATGGTAAATGATCCTCGCCAAAATGCATACGTGCCTGAGCAGTTGCTTCTTTATCTTGTCCAGCAAAAACAGTTACTAAGTGTGTCGGACGTTTATCATAATGAACAGCATGTGCTGCTGCTGGGCGTGCAATACCGCCTGCACAACCACACACTGAGTTTACCATTACTAAAGTTGTACCAGGACGTTTAAATGCTTCATCTACTGCCTCAGGTGTAGTCAACTCTTCATAGCCACTTGCGACCATTTCTCCACGCGCTTGGCGTAGCATATCTGTCATAAACAAATCATAATCCATATTCATGTTGTAACGCTCCCTTCAAATTCTCTTTAACTATAACAGGTGAATACATGCATTTCAAAGCACTTGTTCAAAAACAAGGTGATTTCCGATACTATTATAAGTTTTAATAGTATTCCGGCTCTCCACACAAATTATTCGTTGGTCAAAATTAAAGTGCCATCCTTCATATCATCTTTATAGATATATTTCGCTAATACTTGCACAAACCCCTTTAACTTCAATAATTTAAAATTTAGGATTGTTATTCCTCTTACCTTCGTATGTATAAAAAGCATTCTTTACTGAACCATCAATATTCAACTGAGAATAATCAATTAAGCGAAAAATACTTGCCTGATGAATTTCAATAGCAGTTGCAGGTATTGATTTTGTTTGCAATGCAAAATAACATCCCACAAGACAAATACAGAATGCTACTAAGGAACCCCATATTAATTTTCTTTTCATGGCTGTATCTACTTCCACAAAAATGATATTTTTATGATAAATTATTTTAAGTTATAAGTACAGTACTGAGTTGTTTTACGATTTAAAAATCAAAAGGACCATCGATTTACACAGATGGTCCTTCCTTTTGATATAAGTTGTTGATATTTATTCTTTATTAAATAATTGATCGACGCCTTGAGTGACAGTTAATCGACCTTGTAAAATCTGCTCTTCTATGCCTTTTACTTGTTGCTTACGTTCTGGCACTCCGTAAAAAGAATCGATTAAATGATCTGTAATCATTGAACGGAACCATTCAGTCGTTTGTTCATTACGTCTAGTGGACCAATAATCCGTTTCCTCACCGATTTCTTTAAACTGTAAAATCGTATCCCATACTTTATCTAAACCTATATTTTCATACGATGAAACCGCCATTGATTGCGTCGTCCATCCTGGTGTCGCTTGTTGTAGGAAATGAATAAATTGTTTATATTCAGCTACTGTTTTTTTAGCTGACCGTACATTGTCACCATCAGCTTTATGAACAACAATTGTGTCAGCAAGCTCCATAATGCCCTTCTTCATGCCTTGTAGTTCATCCCCAGCCCCTGTTAATACGAGTAAAAGGAAGAAGTCTACCATGCCACGGACGATTGTTTCACTTTGTCCAACACCAACTGTTTCAATCAAAATAATATCATAACCTGCTGCCTCACATAACAGCATTGTTTCTCGTGATTTTTTGTGCACTCCACCGAGAGTACCTGCTGATGGAGAAGGTCTAATAAAAGCACGTGGATTTCGCGTTAGCTCTTCCATTCTTGTTTTATCTCCTAGAATGCTCCCACCAGTTAAACTAGAACTAGGATCGATGGCGAGTACAGCTACTTTATGTCCCATATTACATAATTTTCCGCCAAACGCTTCGATAAAAGTACTTTTACCTGCACCAGGCACCCCAGTAATACCAATACGAATACTGTTTCCAGTATGGGGCAATAGTTCTTGTAATAATTCTTGGCCCTTCTCTTTATGGTACTTATTCGTACTTTCTAAAAGAGTAATGGCTTTTGATAAATGGAGTCTAGAACCAGCCAGAACCTGCTTCGCAAGCTCGGAGATATTAATATCGTCATTATTCTTTTTACGGAATTTTTTTCGACCTGAGGGCACCATTCCATCATGAGATGCGGCGATACCATCCATTACAAATAATGCACCATCGTCCATCCCTTTGTTGTAGTCCATTATTCTACCACTTCCTCGTAGCCTAATTTTCTATAGATTTCTTCAATCACTTTTTGTGCACTAACAGGAATTACTGTACCTGGTCCGAAAATAGCACAAGCACCATTGTCGTATAGGAATTGGTAATCTTGGGCTGGAATTACCCCACCAACAACAATTAAAATGTCTTCTCGTCCAATTTTCTTTAACTCTTCTCGCAGTTCTGGTACTAGAGTTCTATGACCAGCTGCAAGTGAACTTACACCAACAACATGAACATCATTTTCTACAGCCATTGCTGCAGTTTCTGCTGGTGTTTGGAATAATGGACTAATATCAACATCAAAACCAAGGTCAGCAAATGCTGTAGCAATTACTTTCGCTCCGCGGTCATGACCATCTTGTCCCATTTTCGCAATTAAGATACGTGGACGACGGCCTTCGTTTTCTAAGAAGCCTTCAGCCATATCTTGTACTTCACGAATCTCTTCCTCATTTGAAAAGTTTGCACTATAAACGCCACTAATTGAGCGAATAATTGCCTTATGACGACCCGAAACAACCTCAATCGCATCAGAAATTTCACCTAGTGTTGCGCGAGCACGTGCTGCATCTACTGCACAAGCTAATAAATTTTCACCGCCTGTTGCAGTTGCATTTGTAATACGAGCAAGTAAGCGTTGTACTTCTTTATCATCGCGTTTGTCACGCATCGCCTTAATACGGTCAATTTGTTTTTGACGTACAATTGTGTTATCAATATTCAAAATGTCGATTGGCTCTTCCTCTGTAAGGCGGAATTTGTTAACACCGACAATTGTTTCAGCTTTTGAGTCAATTTTCGCTTGTCGTTTTGCAGCAGCTTCTTCAATTTTCATTTTCGGAAGACCTGTTTCAATCGCTTTCGCCATTCCGCCTAATTCTTCGATTTCTTCTATATGTTCCCATGCTTTTTTCATCAGTTCATCTGTTAATTTTTCTACGTAGAATGAACCGCCCCATGGATCGATTACTTTCGTCATTAACGTTTCTTCTTGTAAGAATAGTTGCGTATTACGTGCAATACGCGCTGAGAAATCAGTTGGTAGTGCAATAGCTTCATCTAGTGCGTTGGTGTGCAATGATTGCGTATGCCCCATTGAAGATGCATTTGCTTCAATTAAAGTACGAGTTACATTATTAAAAGGATCCTGCTCTGTTAAAGACCATCCAGAAGTTTGTGAGTGTGTACGTAATGCTAATGTTTTTGGGTTCTTAGGATTGAATGTGCTCATCATTTGAGCCCAAATACGACGTCCAGCACGCATTTTCGCTACTTCCATATAGTAATTCATACCGATCGCCCAGAAGAACGACAGACGCGGTGCAAATGAATCGATATCGATTCCTGCTTTTAATCCTGTACGAACGTATTCAAGACCATCTACTAAAGTGTAGCCAAGCTCGATATCTGCTGTTGCACCTGCTTCTTGTAAATGGTAACCAGAAATAGAGATTGAATTAAATTTAGGCATGAAGTTTGAAGTATATTCGAAAATATCTGCAATAATTTTCATTGAAACAGCTGGTGGGTAAATATATGTATTACGCACCATGTACTCTTTTAAAATATCATTTTGTATTGTACCAGCCAGTTTATCAGGTGTTACACCTTGTTCTTCGGCCGCTACAATATAAAAAGCTAAAATCGGTAATACAGCACCATTCATTGTCATTGATACTGACATTTGATCTAGAGGAATACCATCAAATAGAATTTTCATATCTTCAATAGAGTCAATGGCAACGCCTGCTTTACCGACATCACCTGTTACACGAGGGTGATCCGAGTCATAACCACGGTGAGTGGCTAAGTCGAATGCTACTGACAGACCTTTTTGTCCCATCGCTAAGTTACGACGGTAAAACGCATTACTTTCTTCAGCTGTAGAGAAACCTGCATATTGGCGAACTGTCCATGGGCGACCTACATACATCGTTGGATACGGTCCACGTGTATTAGGTGCAATACCTGGCCAGTCTTTTAAGTGTTTTAAGTTATCCAAATCTTGCTCAGTATAAGTTGACTTGATCTCAATGCCTTCATTTGTCATGAATTTTTTGTCTTCTTTTACTACTTGACTAGCAGTTAATATAGCATCGATATTTATCTCTTTGAAATTTGGCTTACTCATCGTTGGACCTCCTTCACATTTGCTGTTAAGCTCGTCAATTTTTCGATGATATTTTGACCTGCGAAGATGAAACCATTTAAGCCTGCTTCAATCCATTCATCTTGCTCTTCTTTGAACTTACCTGCCACATCAAGTGATATATGTGCTGGCTTAACTTCTAATAGTGCTGGGACATATTCTTTCATCGCTTCATCTTGCCCACATACTACGACAAATTTCGCATCTGTTGCAGTTAACCAATCCTTCGCTTCATCCACAGTTTGAATTTCAGGGCTTTTTTCCGGTACAATACCAGCTGTTGCAAAGAAGCCAGAGACGAAATCTGCACGTGGTTTGAATTGTTTTAATTGACCGATTGTTAGTAGTGCAACTTTAGGTTGATTTTTAGCATAGTTTAAGCAAAGTTCTTCAAATGGTTTTGCTAGGCGTTTGTAATCTGCAAATAACGGATTATTGCGCTCATCAATTTCATCTGCAGGGTTTGCGTATATATTCGTACCGATTAGCGATTTTTTACGTGTTTCTACTTCTTTCATTCGCTGATCCATTGTTTCTTTTAATAAAGCTTCTAATTGTCCACTTGTTATTACGGCATTGTATCCGCCTGCTTCTTGTAACTCATTAAATAATGCCCATGCGTCTTTAACTAAGTCAGCTGTTAAAGTTTCGATGAAATATGAACCACCAGAAGGGTCAATTATATGTTCTACATGTGTTTCCTCTTTAACAACTAATTGTACGTTGCGTGCGATACGAATAGATTTATCATCTGGAGCAGATAAAACATCATGTGGATGTACTGTACAAACGTCTGCGCCACCAAGTATTGCCGAGAACGCTTCATTGCCTGCACGTAAAAGGTTAACGTATACATCTAATTTAGAGAAACTACGTAAAGAAGTTTCAGTAACAATTGCTACTGGTACGTCTTTATCTGTGCCATAGGCAGATGTAAACGCTTTCCAAAGTACTCTGAAAGCACGGAGTTTAGCGATTTCAACGAAGAACTGAGTATCCACTGCAAAGGTAACAAAGAATTTCTTCGCAAATGATTCGATATCTCGTTCCGTTTCCATGTAATAAGCAGCTTGTAGTAATGCGATAGCTAATTCCTGTACGGCATGTGCACCTTCATAGTGGGCTTCTAGTACATTAGCGTTGCATGTACGGACATTATGGAAACCTTCTAAATTGATTTTATCTGTACTAGATATGAAGCCTTTAACAGTTTCTTTTTGGTCTTCTTTAATATAGTTAAATACTCGTAATAAAGCATCTTGATTGTTTTGTATATTCAGTTTGAATGAATTTTCAGTAAAAATGACTGACAATTCTTTCAAAGTTTGTTCATCCCACGCAAAATTCACTCGACTATCAATATTAATAATATCGTTACCTTTTGCCAAAGATTCTTTAACGCCTTGGAGTAAAGCTTCCGGTGAATCTGCAAATGTTTGTTGTGCTGCTAAACATTCTTCCCCTGTTTTTAATGAACGAATAGTCGAAACTTGTTCTGCTAATTTCCCATCTAATTTCTCAACTAATTGGTCTTGTGTATAAATTGGCTCAAATGAAATACCCTCGATTGTTTTTGTGATTAAAGATTCGAATGGTTTACCTTTTAAAGCCTTAACAGCAGATTCTTGCCATTGCTCGTAATTAGCTTGTGAGAATTCAATTTCTTTCATATTATTCTTCATGTGGACGCTAACTAGCTTCCCCCCTTCGGTAATTCTATTCCTATTTTACACAAGTATATCGAATCGCAAAAGTATAAAAAAATCTGAAAATCGCAATATTGCGATTTTCAGACTACTGTTAATAAATAGAAGTGTTGTCTTTCGATGTATTTTCGAGAATTTCTTTGACTCTAGCAAGAAATTTCCCGCAAATCAATCCATCTAAAACTCTATGATCTAAAGATAAACATAAATTTACTATATCTCTTGCAGCAAACATTCCACCATTCATAATTACTGGACGTTTAACAATTGACTCAACTTGAATAATCGCTGCTTGTGGGTAATTAATAATTCCCATAGACTGTACCGAGCCAAATGATCCCGTATTATTTACAGTAAATGTTCCACCTTGCATATCTTCAGATTTCAATTTACCAGCACGAACTTTTCCTGCAAGATCATTAATTTCTCTAGCAATACCTTTTATTGACTTTTCATCGGCGTGTTTGATCACTGGGACAAAAAGTGCATCTTCAGTTGCGACTGCTATAGAGATATGGATATCTTTTTTCTGAATAATTTTATCGCCTGCCCACATAGAATTCATCATCGGGAATTCCTTTAGAGCTTGCGCAATAGCTTTCACGAAAAAGGCAAAGTACGTAATGTTATAACCTTCAGATTGTTTGAATTCAGTTTTAATGGAGTCACGGTAATTAACCAAGTTCGTAACATCTGCTTCAACCATCATCCAAGCATGTGGAGCTTCGTGTTTACTACGTAACATATTATTCGCGATTGCTTTACGAATATTAGTTACAGGAATTTCAATATCACCTGTTGCTGTTTGTACTGCTGGAACAGGTTGTGATTTTTGAGGTTCAGGAGCTTGTGTTACTTGTTCAGTAATTGCCTCCAATGGTTGTTGCACTGCTGGACTACTTGTTGGAATGTTTCCACTGTCTACAAGTTTTTGAACGTCTTTTCGTGTTATTCTGCCTTCAGCACCTGTACCTTCAACTAATTGAAGATCTATACTATGTTCTTGGGCTAGCTTTAAAACAGCCGGTGAATAGCGTGCCTTCCCTGCACCACGATTTACTACTGGTGCAGTTACCGTTTGTTGAGGAGTTGGTACTGAAGTAGGCTGTGAGATTTGTTCTGCCTGTTGTGAAGTAGGTTGTTGCTCAATTACCTCTTCTGTTTCAATTGTGCAGACGCTTTCACCGACAGCTAATGTATTGCCTTCACCAACGATTAACTCCTTAATGACGCCCGAGAAAGATGACGGCAAGTCTGCTGTAACTTTATCCGTATTCACTTCCGCCAAAGAATCGTATTTCTGCACTGTATCACCAGGTTTTACTAACCATTTCTCAATTGTACCTTCCGTAACACTTTCCCCGAGCTGAGGCATCTTAATTGTTTGAATTGCCATGAATTTCTCCTCCTTTACATCAGAACGCCGCTAATTCGCGCATCGCCTTTTCAACTTTTTCTGGATTAATCATGAAATATTTCTCCATCGTCGGTGCATATGGCATTGCCGGTATGTCTGGTCCAGCAAGTCTTTTTATTGGTGCATCTAAATCAAATAAGCAGTTTTCTGCAATGATTGCTGCCACTTCGCTAATAATACTACCTTCTTTGTTGTCTTCAGTGACAAGTAGCACTTTTCCTGTTTTAGATGCCGCTTCAATAATTGCCTCTTTATCTAATGGATAGATTGTGCGCAAATCTAGAATGTGCGCAGAAATGCCGTCTTGTGCCATACGTTCAGCAGCTTGTAATGCGAAGTGTACTGCAAGACCATAAGTAATTACAGTAATATCTTCCCCTTCACGTTTCACATCCGCCTTGCCGATTTCGATCGTATAATCCTCTTCTGGGACCGCACCTTTAATAAGGCGATACGCTCGTTTATGTTCAAAAAATAACACCGGATCTTCGTCACGAATAGCTGCTTTTAACAAGCCTTTCGCATCATAAGGTGTAGATGGAATAACAATTTTCAAACCAGGCTGATTCGCAAATACAGCCTCTACTGATTGTGAATGATAAAGAGCACCGTGTATTCCGCCTCCGAATGGTGCGCGAATTACTATCGGACAAGTCCAATCATTGTTTGAACGGTAACGAATACGTGATGCTTCTGAAATAATTTGATTGACTGCTGGCATAATAAAATCAGCAAATTGCATTTCAGCAATAGGTCTTAAACCGTACATTGCAGCACCGATCCCGACACCCGCAATCGCAGATTCTGCAAGTGGTGTATCTAACACGCGCTCTTCGCCAAACTGATCGTATAATCCTTGAGTTGCTTTAAAAACGCCACCTTTTCGGCCAACGTCTTCACCTAATATAAAAACACGCTCATCGCGTTCCATTTCTTCCTTCATCGCAAGAGTAATTGCATCAATATAGGATAAAACCGCCATTAAATACTCCCTCCATCTTCAGCATAGACAAATTTTAGCGCATCTTCTGGAGCAGCATAAGGAGCTTGCTCTGCATAATCCGTCGCTTCGTTTACTTCTGTCATAATGCGTTCATTGATCTCTGTTTCAAGAGCATCAGTTAGAATCCCTTGCTCATGCAAATATTTTGCAAATGTAATGATTGGATCTGTAGCACGGCCTTCTGCTAAGTCTTCTGCCGTACGATATTGACGATCATCATCATCAGAAGAGTGGGCAGTTAAGCGATAAGTTACCGTTTCTATTAAGCTAGGCCCTTCCCCGTTACGAGCACGGTCAGCCGCTTCCTTAACCACTTTATATACTTCAATTGGGTCTTTACCATCTACAGTCACACCCGGCATCCCGTATCCGATTGCACGGTCTGAAACATTTTTACAAGCTAATTGTTTTTCAACGGGTACTGAAATCGCATATTTATTGTTTTCAACCATTATGATAACTGGTAATTTGTGTACTCCTGCAAAGTTTGCGCCTTCATGAAAATCTCCTTGGTTTGAAGAACCTTCTCCAAGAGTAACAAATGTGATGAAGTCTTTCTTTTGCATTTTACCCGCAAGTGCAACCCCAACAGCATGAGGAACTTGTGTCGTAACAGGTGATGATCCTGTTAAAATACGATTTTTCTTTTGGCCGAAGTGCCCCGGCATTTGACGTCCACCTGAGTTTGGGTCTTCCGCCTTTGCAAAGGCCGATAACATTAACTCTTTTGTCGTCATACCAAAGTGAAGAACAACCCCCATATCACGATAATACGGTGCAATATAATCCTTATTATTATCAAGTGCAAAGGCCGCACCTACTTGTGCTGCTTCCTGCCCTTGACATGAAATCACAAACGGAATTTTACCCGCACGGTTTAATAGCCACATACGTTCATCGATTCTACGTGCAAGTAGCATTGTTTCGTACATTTTCAGTACATCTTCATTTGTTAAACCGATTGCTTCATGACGATTTTCAACCTTTTTAACCATTTTTCCCAGCTCCTTCTTACATATGAATTGCATTACCGTCAACTGCTAATGCCGCTTCTCCAAGTACCTCGCTTAATGTCGGATGTGGATGAACACTATGCGCAATTTCCCAAGGCGTTGCATCTAACACCATTGCAAGGCCCGCTTCAGCAATCATATCTGTCACATGTGGTCCAATCATGTGCACTCCCACTAGATCATTAGTCTCACTATTCGCGATCATTTTCACAAAGCCTTCTGACTCTCCATAAACAAGCGCTTTACCAATTGCTTTAAAAGGAAACTTACCTACTTTAATAGGAATTCCCTCTTTCTTCGCCTGTTCTTCAGTTAATCCAACACTAGCTGCCTCAGGACTCGAGTAAATACAACGAGAAATCCATTTATCATCAACTTTTTCAGTTGCGATTCCTAAAATATGCTCTATAGCATGTATACCTTCATGAGAAGCAACATGAGCAAGCTGCAAACCACCAATGACATCACCAATGGCATATATATGCGATTCCTTCGTTTGAAAGTGATTATTTGTTTGGATAAAGCCGTTTTCTACAACAATTTCTGTATTCTCTAGCCCTATTCCTTCTACATTTGCCTGTCTACCAACCGAAACAAGTATTTTGTCTGCATTATAATTTTGTTTTTCGCCCAATACTTCTGCTTCTATTGATACTTTATTATTTGCAATCGACAGTGTTTCAGCTAATACTTTTGCAGAAGTTACAAATTTAATTCCTTTATTCTCTAATAACTTTTTCATTTCTTTTGAAATATCTTGATCTTCAGTTGGTAGTATGTGATCTGCATATTCAATAACAGTTACTTCAACACCAAAATCGTTTAACATTGATGCCCACTCGATGCCGATGACACCACCACCAACAATTAGAATGGATGCTGGAAGCTCTTTTAACGAAAGCGCTTCATCAGAAGTAATGACGAATTCACCGTCAATTGTTAATCCTGGTAACGTACGTGGTCTAGAACCTGTAGCCACAATAACATTTTGAGGAATAAGCATTTCATTTTCCTCACCGTTTGCCAGTTCAACCGAAATTGTACCAGGCATTGGCGAGAAGATAGAAGGTCCAAGAATTCGACCGATTCCTTCATATACGTCGATCTTGCCTTTCTTCATTAATGCTTGCACACCTTGATGTAATTGTGCCACAATGGAATCTTTTCTATCCTGCACTCTACTAAAATCAAGCGTTACTTCTCCTGTATTTACTCCAAATGAAGAAGCATGATTCTTTGTTGTCGCGAAGACTTCCGCACTTCTAAGTAATGCTTTACTTGGAATACAACCTTTATGTAAACATGTACCCCCTAGCTTCCCTTTTTCAACAACGGCTGTTTTTAATCCAAGTTTTGCTGCTCGAATTGCTGCTACGTAGCCACCTGTACCGCCACCTAAAATAACTACATCATAGTCCTTAGCCATTTGAACACTTCCTTTCATCAAAACATGTAAGACAAGCTCTCTTATAATATAACATTTCGTAGTTGACATTCCCCAATGTCAGCCTATTAAAATCACAAACTTATTTGCAGTTCGTAAACTTTTCTCCCAATATAAATCCGTTCAGAAATGAAGTACCCCTACCTTATTTCTGAACGGCCCTTTTATTAACGATTAGATAATATGTGCTTTCCATTTTGCAAGAATGTGCTACGTGATTTTGCCATACGCTCAATACGTTCCTCTGCTAAACGGTTAGCAGCTAAATAAGTTGGAATCCCATCACGTTTTGCTATATCTATTACTTTCGCTATATTATCGTAAATCCCTTCAACTCGCTTCATCGCACGGTCACGGTTGTAGCCATATAATTCATCAGCGACATTGATTACGCCACCTGCATTAATAACATAATCTGGAGCATAAATGATACCTTCGTTATGAATAATATCTCCGTGTATAGAATCTTTTAACTGGTTGTTAGCGGAACCAGCAATGACTTTTGCTTTTAATTGTGGAATAGTTTCATCATTAATAATAGCACCTAGTGCACATGGTGCAAAAATATCAACATCTTGAGCATAGATTTCTGTTGGATCAACTGCAGTTGCACCAAAGTCCTCTACCACTCTCTTTACAGCGTTTTCATTAATATCTGTGACGATTAATTGTGCGCCTTCTTCGTGTAAATATTTACATAGTGTGTACGCTACGTTTCCTAAGCCCTGTACAGCAATTTTCTTACCTTCCAAGTGGTCGTTACCAAATGCCTCTTTAGCTGCTGCTTTCATGCCCACAAATACACCATATGCAGTTACTGGCGATGGGTTACCTGATGAACCAAATGCTGGAGAAATACCTGTTACATAATTTGTTTCTTCATGAATCAAATCCATATCTGCTACAGTTGTACCAACATCTTCTGCTGTAATATATCTACCATTCAAACCTTGTACGAATCTTCCTAGCGCACGGAACATTTCTTCATTTTTATCTTTTAAAGGATCTCCGATGATTACTGTTTTTCCCCCACCAAGATTTAGACCCGCAGCTGCATTTTTATAAGTCATGCCACGTGCTAAGCGTAAAGCATCTTCAATTGCATCTGCCTCTGAAGCATAAGTCCACATACGAGTGCCACCAAGTGCTGGTCCTAAAGTTGTATCATGTATAGCAACTATAGCTTTTAGTCCTGAAGTTTTATCCTGACAAAACACTAATTGTTCGTAATCATATTTCTCCATGTATTTGAAAATTTCCATTGTAATGCCCCCTTTTATATGTTGACCAATCTTTTACCCTAGTTTTCTAGGTCACTATATTATTAGCAAAAAGCGTGCCAACTTTTATAAAGACAAAATGCTTTATTTGACAACATTTCGTCTTTTTTAAATACGCAATATTTTGCATGGTATGCAGTTTTTTGCACGCAATTTTATGCAAGATTATATTTTTCTAATTTATAATACAAACTACGAATTGATATCCCTAATTTTTTCGCAGCTTGCATTTTGTTATTTTGGCTATCATTTAATACTTGTTGCAATATTTGTTTCTCCGTTTGTTCGAGTTGTTCCGCAAGTGTTCCTTCATAAAAGGACTTTTCAACGTAACTTTCTTGATGTACAGAATGGAAAAGTGTTTTTGGTAGATGTCTTTCATCTAAAATAGTTTCATTTGATTGCATGAAAATCATTGCCCTGCTTAAGACGTTTTCAAGCTCTCTCACATTCCCCGGCCAATCCTGTCCTATTAATAGCATTAATGCGTTAGAAGTTACTTTATGAATATTACGTCCGTATTCCTGATTCAACTTAACAAGAAGACGATCTACTAAAGGCGGTATATCTTCTTTTCGTTGACGTAACGGTGGTATATGAATGGGCATTCGATTTAATCGATAATATAAATCCTCTCGGAAAGTACCTTCTGACAATGCTTTTTCCATATTTACATTCGTAGCTGCTATAATTCGTACATTAATTGAAATCGGCTTTGTTCCACCAACTCTGACAATTTCGCCCTCTTGAAAAATCCGCAATAATTTGGCCTGAGTATTTAAAGACATTTCTCCAATTTCATCAAGAAAAATACTTCCATTATCAGCTTCTTCAAATAACCCGCGTTTTCCACCTCGTTTTGCTCCCGTAAAGGCCCCTTCTTCATAACCAAATAGTTCACTTTCTAGTAAATGCTCAGCAATCGCCGCACAGTTTACCCTGATAAACTTATTGTATATACGATCACTTGCAGAATGTATAGCATGAGCAAACAATTCTTTACCTGTCCCTGACTCCCCGCGCAAAAATACTGTAACTGGTGTTTTTGCAGCTAATTTCGCTTGTTCAATGGAAATGCGCATTTCTTCAGAATCGCCAATAATATCTTCAAATGTATATTTAGATTCAAGCTTTCGTATAATCGTGCGCGCTTGATCCAATTCTTTCGTCAAGGACCGCATTTCTGTCATATCATGTATAACGCCTACACTCCCTTTTAAGCTATCATTCACAACAACTGGCGCTACATTCACAATGACTTCTCGCTTGTTAGGTCCTAGTCGCATATTCACACCGCGAATAGGCTTTTTTGTTTGTAAAACTTTTAAATGCATACTCTCACCTTCAGAAATATCAATCGTAGCAGGTTTCCCTAAAATTTCTTCTGGTTTTAAGCCAGTAATTCTTGTATATGCAGGGTTGACAAGTATCCCCCTACCTTTCTCATCTACTACAGAAATGGCATCATCGCTTGATTGAATGATCGCCTCTAACATCATTTGAATTTCTTTTAGATTTGTTATTTCTTCTGCTAAATTGACGACCTCCGATATATCTTTAAATACAGCAAATGCACCAATACGATTCCCACTACCATCAATCATCGGAAATCGAGACGTGACAATTTTCTTATCATTGGACAATTTCAGCTCTTGATTGATTTCTGCTATACCCGATTCAAACACTCTTGGCAGTGCACTATTTATGATAATATCGTTTATATGTTTACCTATCGCTTCTTTGACAGTAACATCGGTCATTCGTGCAGCACTTCTATTAAAGAAGATAATTTGACCTTGTGGGTCGATGCCAATCATGCCTTCTTCGATTGAATTAAAGATAATTTGCTGTTTATATGCCGCATGTTGGGTTTTATTTATGTAATAATCTTTTTCATTCAACAATTGAACAATTAAGTAAGCAATTGTTCCTGGGATAAGTACTGTACGTTTCGGCAATGCCTGCAACAGTTCTTCAAATACTGCAGGTTCTCCAGTGACATCTACCACCATATCAATTTCATCTGTTAAAACAACTCGCCAATCCTGCTCCGTATCAATGCCAGCTTCTCTAGCTAACACTAGCCCAGGTGCATCCTCACGTATATCTACAATCGCTACAGTGCTAAGTTGCTCAGATTTGGATAATAGTTGTAATATAGCTGTGCCTCCAGCACCTGCACCTATAATTAGTATGTTTTGCAAGGAACTTCACTTCCTTTCACAATATTGTGCAATTTTTTGCATAATTCAATGTAAGTTCATCATATCTAAACTTTCTTTCCTTGACAACGCTTCCCCAACAGGTAAAAATGAATATAGATTAGAGGAGTGAAAGTATATGGCACGTTTTGCAGCGTTTATCGTATTACTTATACCTGGTTTAATGGCTGCAGGTGGAATTAAATTAATGCGCGACACTTTATTTGCTAAGCTTGTGGATCCAATACCATTTCTTTGGTTACAATTCATTATTGGTATTGCACTTTTTGTCGTAGGATTTGGCTTTTTTGCAGGTTTTTTATTGCATCGAGATCGCAAAAAAGGGAAAGTTTCTGCTAAATTTGCAAATCAAAAGAACGCTGACCGTTAATGGTCAACGTTCTTTTTTTGTACCTTTAGAACTCTTTCAGGAAAATCTGTAATCCAACCGACTACAGCGGAATGTGGATTTTTGAGATATTCTTCATCACCATTAATGTTATAAAAACGACACTTCTTTTTAGCTATTAAACAAGCATTCAAATATTCAGTTTTATAATACCATGTTTTGTTAGCATGAATGGCATCGATATATGGGAGGTTTTTGAGCTGATGCCAATTTAACTTTCTTGTAGCAATAAGTGCTGTTTCAATACGTTTGTTTATTTTCTTGGCATGTTCCAAAACTTCCAAGAAAAAAGAAGAAAAATGTACATTCGGTAAGTGGGCACATTTTTTTATAACAATTTCTAATACAAAAGGATTGTCGATAAAGGATTCCTTTAACTCAATATTCAACGCTATAGGATTTTCCTTAACCCAACCTATCAGCTCATCTAGTGTTAGCATTTCTTGACCCAAGTATCTACGAGTAAATGGTTTTCCTACTCGCAATCTTTTTATTTCTGCTAACGAAACATTTGTTACTAACCTACGTTTTCCCGTAACGCGACGCAAATTTAAATCATGTGTCACTACAGGAACATCATCCCTAGTAATTTGCAAATCTAACTCAATACCATCCGCATTCAATTCAACTGCCTTTTTAAATGCATTGAGTGTATTTTCCATCTCATAAGCAGAGGCGCCACGATGAGCAAACACTAGGGGTCTAGGCATTGATTTCGCCTTGCTCTAATTTAAAATTACCACAAGTCTGCGTGTTTAATGTCGTTGACTTTTTACCAAGTTGAATATATGTCCCAGGATACGCTTCTTTCGTAATTTGAATCTTTTCAGTTCCCATACTTTTCAATGATTGTAAAATAGTTTGCACCTCTTTATCAATCTTTGTTAATTCATTTTCTTTTTCTTGTAACAATACTTTTGAATCTTCAAACGCTTTTCGCTGCGCACCATTCATCTTATCCACGAAATCCAATAGTGGCGTAATGCGAGCTTTAATATTCGAAATATCGGCTTCTAAAGATTTCATCTCTTCAGCTTTTTCTTTCACGATTTGCATGCTTTCTTTTCGATCCGGCATTGTAATAACTAATTCCGTTTTACGCTCTAAGCGATTTCCGGATATCGCAGTAGTAATAGTACTAGTTGCTTCTGCACGTCCACCGATAATTTTTCCTTTGTACTCATTAACTAGTATACTACTCGCTTTTAAATTGGATCCAAGTGCGTATGACCCAATCTGAATGTCACCTTTTGCAATTAACGTACTTTCATTTGTATGTTTAACGAAGATATTCCCACCAGCGCGTACTACTGACTCACCGTTACCAAAAATACCGCCACGAATATAAACATCACCATTTATAGATTCGATTAATTTTGGACTAGTAACACCTTCAGGACCATCAATCGAAATATCACCTGTTGCTACTACTGAATAACCCGCTAGTACCGTACCTCTTATACTAATGGATCCATCGAAATTTAGATTTCCTGTTCCGACTCCTACATCATTTGAAACGGGTAGATGTTTTTGAACTGACAAGAATCCATCTGAATCATCCAAAACTCCACCCTCAGTTGCATAGATAGTTATCTTCCCGTCTTCATCAACTTTTTCATACACAGTTTTCTGGTCATATTTTATCGGTGCATCTTTACCTGGTAAAGCAGGAATGCTTTCACCAAGTACATTTTTCCCTGGTTCGCCTGAATCTGCTGGAATTTTCTCTCCTAACCATGCATGGGCTTCTATTTCAGATATAAAATTCATATCAAAATAATCCGCTTTACCATCTTCACGGATCAATGGTTTTCTCTCTGGCTGTTCTATATATGTAATTTTTGCGTTTTTACCTGGTTTAGCTGGCGTCCCTATTGCAACTACAGTCGATTTCCCTGCTAATACGGTATCTAGAGTCAAATCTACAAAACCATGTATTATTCCTATATTATTTGCAAATTCTTTGATTTGTTCCTGCATTTTAGTACTATCTTTAAACACAGTTTTCGGATCTTCGTGGACATACATGGTTGCAGTCATACGATCGCGAGAAGTAACAATTTCTATAGGTGGCAACCAAATACCAATTTCCTCAAATTGCTCTGTCACTGTAGCAGTCACTTTTCTTAAAATAGCAAAGCTCGACAGTTTAATACGCGGATATTTTTTCAAAATACTGTCGAATTCCTTAAGTGGGAATCCTTCCCTCACTGTCTTTAGATATACCTTTTCGTTTTCTTCCTTTAAAACAATATACTCATTTTCAAAAATTAGCACATTTTCTCCCCATCCTTCAAATCGATAATAAATATCTATACTTATTATCGTTTTCATATTGTCTTTTTACAGAAAAGCGCTAAAAAAATCGCTTTTAAAAAAGTTTCGATAAATTAATTTTCAGTTAATAGATATTCATTAGTTAAATGTTTTAAATAATAGATAAATGGAATTTATTCTTCTATTTATTATATCAATAAAATAAATAGATCCTCTATACATTTATACTATATATAAAAGAAACTTGCGAAGGTTGATCAGTAGATATTTAGGTACTCAGAGAAATAGATACATATAGTGTTATAGTACCATTTTTTTGAATATTCGTATATCTATTTACAAAATAACGCTATATATACAATTGACTCTCTATTAAAAAGAAGTAGCACAAAATTTGCATCTGTAGCAGGATTTGTATTTGCTTTATTCATTTTAGAATACCAGCACTACCAATTAAATTAATTGATAAATTAAAATTGATTTATTCTTACCTTGGTAAAAATTGATTAAACCACATAAAAAGTATTATCTCGCTAAATATTTTTATAGTATAATTTATTTATTGTTAAGAAAATAAAATTATCAACTGATTGCTGTATTATTTAAGTATTAAAATCATTAAAAGACTTCTTCATTTACTGGGAAGTCCTTTAATTAATTCGCGATAAACGAAAAAGACACCTCCAAGATAATTGTGTTCGAGCACAATAAACTTAGAGGTGTCTCTATTCAATGAAAACTTTCATATTATTTATTGCTCATACTTCCCTGATTATTGCTCACATTTCCTGTAAACATACTACTCAAAATATGAGCAATTCGTGGATTTATGAATGTCCTAACCCTTTCAGCTAGCAACCGTTTCAATACGAATTTTATCGGCAATCATGGCGATGAATTCGCTATTTGTTGGTTTGCTCTTTAAGTGATGGACAGTATAACCGTTGATATATCAAGGTGTTGGAACACTTTAATCAACTAAAGTATAAAGTCATTTATTGGTTTACGTTTGTAAATTTATCGCTTAATAAATTTACTTATTATTGTAAATTTTAATGTAAATAGTGTATTTTGTCCATTATTATCAAGTTAATTTGAAAATTAATAACCCTTTATGAGTTTTGTCTATACCTTTGATCGTTAATGTTGTACCTTTTAAATTTACTTCCATATTTATTTTATATGATTTGCTCACTTTTTCATTATCTTGAATTGTAATGTAGATAATATCATCTATTGTGTTTACAGCTGTATTTTGAGCATTCTTATATGAAAGGTGTTCAACAATGCACGGATAATCACAACCAGGCACTACTGTAGTTTCATAAATTGGACGACCTAATTTGTCATATCCAACAATGACTTTTATCGTTTCACCCTCTGTTGGCAATATAAAGTTACAATGTTGTATATTAGCCTTATACTTGTTATTTCTCATTGTTGTATTTTCAGTTATATTCAGATAAGTTTCATCATTAAATTTTATGTATGCACCTTGAGGTACTAATTCAAAAGTATGTATATGTCGACATTCAACTTCACCTAGTTCTGCATTGGTAATGAGAGCTACTGATTCAACATCATCAATTAATACACTTTGCCCTACTGTATCCATCAAAAATTTAATATCTTGTTCATTTGTAGTATTAAACATTCATATCACCTCTCTTAGTTGTATAACATAAAGATACCTGATCCACTTGTATCTACTTCATCTGTACGTAAGTTATCAATTTTATTTTGTAACTGATCAATACGTGCCATTAGGTTTTCATGGAATTGTGAAACCGTCATATCATCTATCTTATAGTCCTTCATACTCGTGGGACTGTTAGCAATAGATTCAAGTACACTCAAAGCAGTTTGATAGAGTTTCTGCTTATTAATAATTGAACTTGCATCATATACTTCTGTTGGTGTTAATCCATTTTCTAATAGGTAAACATTCCATTCATCATCTGTTAGTGCGATTCCCTTAACTTCCATCTGTAACCGTTGTAAATTATTCATTTCATCATTCCCTTCCTAATTTTGTATATAAAAAAAGGGCAACCGATTTTTCGGCTACCCATCTGATTTAATTTAGAATTTATCAGGTTCACTATACCATATCATTACACTCGTCTCATAATCCCAATCAGATGTACCTACTGAAAGAAATACTGTTCTAGATTTTAAGCGCCACAATGTACTTATATGATCATAACTGTCATAACCCGTTGAAAATCCTTTCTTTTTAGTATTTAAATCTTTTTTTAACCTTTTGTATAAATGATCATGCAAATACTTCTGTTTTCCCCATGTGTCATATGCTTCTGCGCCATCAAACGTCACATAAACATTTTCTAAATTATTTTTTCTAAAGTTGAATTGTAGATTCGCTTTATAGCCCAGTGCCGTAGTTCTATAAAATAAATTATTTTTATCCTCATCAATTAATTTAGATGTAATAACCTTCTTAACTTGCTTTTTTGAATCTCCCCAATAAGTTTTACGGAAAGCATATTCTCCGGTTGACGCTGTATTTACTATCAAGCTTTCATTTTTAGTTTGGGCTTGTACTGTTGTTTCTTGGATTGGTAAAGTAAAAAACATTCCTAGAGATAACGTAAGAGTCAAAACTAATATTAATATTTTTTTCATTCAAAATCCCCCATTCATAATATATGTAAATTGTACCATATTTATAAATAAAAAATATGCAATTTTACTTAATTATATTCTATTATTTTCTATTTATAAATAAAAAAGAGCAACCCATTTTCGGCTACTCTAACTAGCAATTATTGAATCTTATTTAAATTTAACACTGTATTCAGTTGAAATTCTTGTTTAAATGAAATAATGTTTTCATCTCATTTAGTTTCTACATAACTGATCAATGCACTATGCATATTAACCGAATGCGTCCCTAGTTCCGAATCAGGCGCTATTCCAGATGTAGAATACTTTATATCTAAAATGTGGATACCTTTTTGTGATGCAAACTCGTTTAATTCAATTTCAAACTCAGGCATATCATTTTCAATAACTGTAAATTTCAAGTTAATTCCCCCTAACTCTTACTATTTATTTTTTTAGTCCAAGACTAATTAATGTTTCATTTAACTGCTCTGGATTTTCAATTTTTATTGTACTATCTTCTTGAACCCAAAACTGGATAAAGCCCAGTTTATTTATTGAGCTAATAACACTATTTACTCTCTTTCTTATTCTTGGAATATCAGGATTAGCCATGACAAATAAGCGATTGTCTTCATTTTCAGTTTGATATTCCATTAGCTTACCAACTTGAACATAAGTATGAACTTTTATTTGCCCCTGTCCAAATACCGTATCATCATCAGCATCATTAGCGTGTGATCCTTTAGATTCTACATAAATGCTCCACCCATTTTTCTCACCTTGAACGTCTACTCCTTGTGACCTTCCTTTTAATGGTTCAGAACAATCACAACCAACACTGTTTAAAAAATTATATACAGCAATATTCACAGTATCTTCATTCATAACAAATGGATCTTTAAGGTAATCTTTCATTTTACTTAATGATTTAGGCATAATAATCCCCCATTTTTAAATATCTAAGTGACACAAAATCCATTGTACTACAATAAAGGTTATAATTGTATTTTCATATTGTTTACAGTTCAATATTTAATTGGAATAAAGTCCACATACATACCTGTTTTCAAATAAGGCTCTAGAAATGAACGAACTTCAGAATCAAGGTTTCCTCTAAGCCCTAAAAACCGACTAGTAATCCGTTGTCTTTTTCTATCAATTAAGTCACATAAAATTTCATATCTATCATTTAATGCCTGTAAACGCGCTTCATGTTCTATTTGATTGTATTTGATTAATTCTAAATCATACATTTCACCAAATTCTTCAAGTAACCATGGTTTCCTATCCTCATATTCCTTATACAGTCTATTTAAATCTTGGTTATCTAGATAATCATTTTTCCATTTTTCTACATAACCTTCTAATCTATTAATTTCTTCAATAAGGTCATCTCTCATTTTCTTCAATTTAAACATTTTTTTAGTTATTTTTTTATCTCATTGATTTTATCCATTCTCATCACCTCATAAATACATCAATATATATTATAGGTTTCTTACTAATTTATATCGATTAATTACTATATTTTTTTCACAGGTGTGTAAAATGACATGCTATAGGACAAGTTTACAAATCAGGGTGATTGACTATTAAAACAACCTCTAACATCGTGTTTCCGACCATATGCTGAGTATCCAAATTGAGTACGTAGTCTTGTAATACTATTACCGTCATTCTATAACTTCACGAATGCAATCCATGCATCCTCCATAAAACTTAATACCCTATTTAAGTATCATATATTTTAATATTTGACACCATTACACATCTATTGGTATCATTGACTTATAAAGGTGTCATATATAAGTGTCAACAACTAAGGAGGATATTATATGAAATATGGATACGCTAGAGTTTCAACTGTTCAACAAGATTTAGAATCACAATTACAAACACTCGCTAATGAAGGTTGCGATAAGATTTATTCAGAAAAGTATACTGGCACTAAAACAGACAGACCACAATTTAAAGAACTCTTATCAAAAATAGAAACTGGTGACACTCTTGTTGTAACTAAACTGGATAGATTAGCACGAAGTATGACACAAGGTAGTGATATAGTTAAAGACTTATTAGAAAAAGGAATCAAAGTGAACATCCTCAATATAGGAATGATGGATAATACACCAACAAGTAAACTTATAAAGAATATCTTCTTTTCATTTGCAGAGTTTGAACGAGATATGATTGTTGAACGTACTCAAGAAGGTAGAGAGTTAGCAAGACAGAATCCAGAATACAAAGACGGTAGAAAACCAAAATACACTAAATTACAATTGGATCATGCAATTTCACAATTAGATACTCAATCATATAATCAAGTTGCAGATATTACAGGAATAAGTAAATCTACACTAATTAGAGAAGTTAAAAGACGTAGAGCCAACTCAAATTAACGAGAAGGTTCTTTTTTTATGCATATTTTTAAAAGTAAACTAATCTAGACACTTTAGTACGCAAAATTTTAGAGGTTGAATTTTTACTCTGCTAACCGTTTCACTTATATAATAATTATTAAATAGGACAGTTAGGTAGGATTTTTATAACAGGAGCGTGTAGACTAACATATACTTAATACTAATCAGCCTTGATATAACAACATTCCTGTTAAACTCACTCATATCCCACTTACTCATATCCACTACACTACTTCATTGACTGTTACAACATCACTGACACCTGTATTAACGTTTGATTTAGATAAGCGTTGTAACTCCATTGAGGTATCATTAGTGTAAGGTGATTTCTCTAATAGACTCTCTAAACTCATACCACCAATATCGTTTAACGTTTTAAGATTGTTAATGATCTCTGTATCATTACTTGGTAAATTATATTGGAATGTCATATTAAGCGTTTCAAAATCATCATCTGTAAACGTCTTACCTTGTAATGCTAACAACTTTCTAAACTTATTCAATCTCTCTTCAAACCCATCACGCATATAAACTTCATTCATTTTGGCTTTCACATCACCCAAATAGAATAGGATTTTAATACTCGTTTCAGAAATGTTGCTTACCTCTGCTCTATTCATACTTACAGCAGGAGTTGAACTAATATCAAGTAAACTTGAAAGCAACTTCTCATACAACGTATTGAACGCTTCTACATCTAAATTAATTGAAGCAAACCTAAATTCTGCACCGTCTTCTAAGCGTAATCCCTGCCCAACAATATTTGATTGCAAAGGTTCATCTTTTAAATCCATTCCAATCGCAATTGGCAACGGGTTCATATTTTTATAGACGGTGTCTGTGAATTTACTAATTAGATTTTCCATTTCATCTAACTTATGAATCCAACTATCTAATTCAGATTCCCCCTGCGTTTCACTCATATCATTATCAGTTCTATATAACACTGGTAAGCCACTCAAGTTAGGATATGATGCTACAAAGCGAATCTCTCCACCTTCATCATTATATTCAGTAACAGTATCCTTATCGTAAATAATATAATAGCCAATACCATCATTCACATAATGTTGAACAAATGCTAATTGCTCATTATTCTGATCATAGATTGGATAACCCTCTGAAGTATCTATGATCTTAGATTTAATCTTGTCATCTTGAATGTAAATATATTCGTATACCTCACCAAATTTAAGCAATTTGTCCATTAGTTTTATGTTCAAACGGTCAAACTTACCCTTCCGATTGATATTATTGATTGCCTTCACAACTTCCTCGTTACCTGTATATGTAACAGGATTAGCCAATAAGAAAGCCTTTTGAAAGTCTAACAACGTATTAGCATATTGGAGTACAATACGTCTTGGATTGTATATAACCCCCTTGTATTCATATGAAGGGGTATTTAAAATTGCATGATTTCCATTTAAGTACTCTTTTTTAGCAAATACATCGTTAATTCTCATTTGATTAGACGGCTCATTTACTAACGCAACAAACCAATGAGGTTCATTATTATATTTTGCTTTTATGTATTCTTGTAAATTCATTTTATTCCTCCTATTTATCTGACACGCTAAATTGACGTACTAGTTATCTGAAGCATACATTCAATACATCAGGTTATTATTTACTAAAAATTGAGTACCCAAATTGAGTACGCAGGTCAGAGGTAAACATTGTCTACCCCTGAGATGCTGATTTGCCACCCTAGATTATTATCCCAAAAGTTAGGGAATCATATATTCACGTAATAGCGATTCATCTTCATTGCTTGCACTGCCATAGCAACCGATATAACTAAGTCATCATGATTGTTTTTACCCTTTTTATTCCCCATCTTACCGTTATCGTCTTGGTAAATTTTCATTTCATTTAATGCTTCTAAACACTGAATATTGATAAGACCAACTTCAAAATGCTCTTTCATATCATTAATCAAAATAGGTTTAGTTACAGTTGTTGTCATGAAGCCTAATTGTCGGATTTTCTTACCCTTTTCATTGAATATTTTCTGCTTTAATAAATTTATGTATTTGTACTCTTTTCTCAACTTTTCAAGTAATGGCAAACCATATGAGTTACGCTCAACACATAAAAAGGCATAATTAAAGTACCTCCCCAATGAATCAACTATTTTAGCCAGTTCATAGACAGGTACTTTATTTGAGTAGAATGATGCACATTGTTCACCATCGGCATTGAAAATTGAAATGGTTGAATTATCTCCACCTGTACCACTCGCAACATCAACACCGACATAGTGTCTCATCTTAGATTTAGGATATTCATAAATAAACAATGACTTATTCAAATACTTATGTAACTCTTTAGGTAATTTAGCCATCGTATCTTTAATTGGTAGTGGTGCTTTAGCATATTGAATACGTTTAATAATTTTATCTGTATCAAATACTGATTTATTAGATGTAGAAAATGCTACTTCAGGTGAAATGGGAAATTCCCTATTCCACTTTTCCAAACTATTTGATTTTATGTAATAACGTCTATACATCAATTGTCGATATGTACAATCATACTTTTCCTTTATTCCAATCTCATCATGCTCAAGATCATCATATGTCATTCTGCAACCATTATTATTAACCTTAAACCATTCTTCGGCTTCATCAAATGAGTGCTTAAATTGATTAATGTAAGCATTAGAGAGCCATGAATAGAAGTGAGCCTTCCATACACTCTCCTTACTCCTATACGCTTCTATAAACATCTCTTGGTATGTATTAAAGCCCATTGCAGTAGACTCAATTATGATAGATGCTTGTCCATTCTTTGCTAGTGCTGGTATAGAAGTTGCAATGATTTCTTCTTGTGCTTCAGATGGATATTTAGCCATTTCAGATAAGTGAATTATTTGAAATGTATTCCCTGAAATTGAATCCTCTCCTCCTGCTGTAGCCACTTGAATACGTGATCCATTAGAAAAATACATTTCATCTCGATTACTTATTTCTATAGAAGGAAATAATTCAGGATACTTTTCATGAGGAAGTGAATTGTACATCTTTCTTAACTTTCTCAATAGTGATTGAGTTACTTTTGAATGGTGTGTCATCATGAGATATGAAGTGTCTGGCTTAGTCATTGCAGAGAATAACATATAACCTAGTGACATAGTGGTGAATCCGATTTGCCTTCCCTTACAAATAATATTGTACTTACCCATTTCATCAATAAATTGTGACTGTTCCTCATTGAGATTGAATGGGATACTGTCATTATTATTGTCGATAATCTGAATAAAGTTTTTGGCGAAAAGTTTAAAATCACTCATTATCTTATTCAATTTCTGTTGCTTAGTTAAAGTAGCCATAACTTAAACCTCCAATGATAAACTGTCATCTTCAGATTCTTCCTCAGTTGATCCAGTATTTAAAATACTCGCTGCCACTTTTACATTAGATTGTATATCTTTTTGCAATGATATAAACAATTTAATAGCCTTCTCATCACCTGTAACTGCTTGTTCTGACACTACCTTATAAATCTTTTCGTAATCCTGTGTCATCTTCATATTCATATATAAAATTGATAATGCCTTATATTCATCTGTCTTTTCCCATCTAAAGAAACTATTCATTGACTTGCGATTGACTGACTTTAAAAAATCATCTTCTGTTTTCAATTCTGTTGATTGATCAAAACGTAAATCTGGAAATTTATATCTAAAATATTTTGCTTTATTATCATCAATTTGTTTTATTGCTTCATGTAAATTTGTCATCTATTTTCCTCCATTCTTTTAGACTATGTTAAATTATATTTTTGATTTAAAACGAAAAAATAGAGTTGGCTCTACAAACGTGTAGAATCAACTCTATTTTCCTTGCATTATTAATCAACAAAAAAACAACGGATTAACATCCGTTGCTTTTTATAAATTTTAATAATTGAAAGAATTTATATATTCACGAACATCAGTTCTAATGGTTGGAGTAAGACTAATACCAAACCCACCGCCTCCTACACTTACGCCTACTGAGCCAGTACCTCTTTGATGACCATAATTAAATGCAATATTTGCTTTCCCTGAACCTTTAGAGTTTTTAATATAGAAAACTTGAGAAATACGCCCTGCATTATTCTGGGATGCATTTACTGTTACGCGTAAATCATGAGCACTTACAACGCCTCCACCGACAACAAATTTGGATGGTTTTGTTGATGAAGATAATAGAGTGCTACCGCCTGTTGAACTATTATAAAGAGAAGTCGAAGAATAGAAATCTACGACACTTCCGTTACTAGTTTTAAAATAAACACCTAAATCACTTGGAAGACCTACGGATATTTTATCAGTAAGATTGTTTACGGGATGCGATAACCAGCGGAAATCAGCATAAGCATAAAATGCTTTATATCCAGAAAGCGTACTATTCACCTTTACAACATCACCAGAAAATTTTAATTTGCTAGTAGAGATGGCAAAAGGAGTAATCTCATCAATATTAGACTCGTCAAAAGTGAATATCTCATCGAAACTAGAAACGATTTCTCCTTCACCCTCAACAATCATTTTTGCATCTTCAGTTGGCATTGTTTGTACTTGCTCTTCAGAAAACCCAATAGTTTCCGTTAGGTAGTCTTTTTCCTCATTCGTTAATTCTTGTTGATTTTCTTCTGCACTCACAACAATGCTAAAACAAAATAACATCGTCAAAAAAATACTTGTTATTCCCATTTTTTTAAGCATATTGAATCATCTCCTGTCTATATACAACCATAACAACTACTTCAATAAATTACAAGTAATTACATAAATTTATCAAAAAAACAATATTTGGAGTTATTTTAGACAGGATATGATATTCTAGTTTATATAGTTTTATTATCTTTTGTTGTACTGAGATAATAGAGTTATAAAATCTCATTTTACTTATTTAGTTTTCTATTAATGTTTACTAATAAACTAATAATAATAGAAAGTAAAGCAACAATAATAAGCCCTACAGAAATTACTAACCCATCAATATAATCTTGAAGTCCTACTGCGCCTAATACAAAATATATGATTATACTTAGTAAAAAGGTAAGTAAAAAAATAGGAATATATTTCATCTAATCCACCTCCTACGCAGACAAATTCCCAAGTTTTGTTGTATCAATTAACAAAAAACTACAATTGAAATAGCAGTAAAATATACCACTCTTATACAAATATAACATAAATATGCGTTTTTTGTTTGTATGCTTAATAATAACATTTATTCAAAGAAATCATTCTTCTCCTTCTTCAACTAACCTTTAACTAACTAAAAAGGTAAAAAAGTCAATGCTATATCACATTTATAACTTTCTTTCACCTTTATTTCTTCTTTGTATTTTTCTTCATGTTCTTTTCTTGTAATGAATACTTGCTTTCCATATACAACCTTTTCAATTGAAAATTCAGCATGTTCATTGACTACATATGTATTAGGTATACGATCATCTTTAATTGCTAAACTGAAACACTCCATGTTATAAATAGCCTTAACTAGATTATGCTCACGTAAAGCGTTCATGTAAGTTTGTACAGTACGCTCTGACATACCTGTTTCCTTTGCCATACGAATACGTGTCGCTTTAAAATCATCATTATATTTGTAGTTTTGATTTTTCAAGTAAGCATATAAATAGAATCCATTTACACCTAAATCCTTGTTGTTCATACAAAACTCAAATACTCGAATATCAATAATTGTGGTATTTTCAGCAAAATAAAAAGTGCCATCATATAAGGAATCCTCATAGACAACACTTTCATCATAAGTAGTCACATCTCTGAAAAATGCGAACACTGGATATTTAATTGTTTGTTTTAGATTAATATTGCGTTCCTTTTTCCAATCATGTACGAAGTTATGATACTCATCATTTAAACTAGATAATGTAGAAATTTTAACACGTTCATACATCATTCCATTTTCATCTTTCCATTCCTGTATGACAGGGAAATCGGAAGTTGAAATAGTTATGCCTTCGCTATCCAATAACCCATCTTTCTTTATAATGTAGTCGATAGGCTTATAATTCTTCGCATATCCTAAATCCACTTTAATATCACTCGTTGAAGGTACATGTATATCATACTTAACAAAACGATAAAGATATGTGTGATAGTACAGGTAGGCATATGTAAATGGTATGTGATTTGCTTTAATTTGCTTATTATCTTTCCAATCTAATAAAGTTGTAAATAATTCATTTGGCATTGCAATATTATTTTCATCTTCATAGTTAATAGTATACTTCTCATTAAATTTCACATTGTTTCTCATAGTCGATTCTCCTGTTTAACAGTATATTTTTCAGAAGGTTACAATTTTGCCATAGGGTACAATCGAGTTAATCATACTTACCTAATAATTATAAAATTGATAATAAAATTAAAAATTAAATAAGTAAGTATGAAACTAACAGTAACAGTAACAGTAATAGTAATAGTGAAATCACACAATCACCGTATAACTTGATTAAGTAATTATGGCAAATATATAACCTTCTGGATTTTTCAATTTTAATAGTTGATTAAGTCGTCTTATTTCTTCCACTCAGTCAATATAGTTTGTAATTGTTCAGTTTGCTTATACATAGTGAAAATTTTATTATCCTTCATACTACGAGCCTTCATAAAATAAGGTATGTTATTATCCTTGATGAAGTTTGATAATTTTGCATCATAGCAGAAAAAGAAATTTTTAATAGTTAATTGGTTTGTCATAATTAGTTTCCTCGATTCAGTATTTTAGTTTTTATTATTTGTATGACTCGCTAAGTATTTTTGTAATTCATCATCTAAGTGGAACATTGTAAATACGCCATTCGTTTTTAAGTTTCTTGCACGAGTTATGTATTTGAAGCCATATTCTATTAATTCATCTACAAATGCTTTGTTGTAGCAAAAGAAAAAGTTAGTTCTGTTCATGGAATCATCTCCTTAGTTTATCCTCATAAATAAAAATAGGAGGACGGTAATCCGTCCCCCACATTTCAATATGTATTATTTTGTAATTGTGATAACGCTAATACCTTTAGGTGAGCCTACCTTCATAGAATACTCACCCAAAATTTGCCCACGATTTGAGTCTCCAACTTTAGCAAGTGGTTCAAAGTGTGCTTCACGTAATGTTACCAAATCAACATAACTATCATTAAATACTACAATTTTGTCTGCTGGGATATGTTTAGATAGTACATAATTTAATGTTCCGTAATTTGTATTTATGCTATCTACAACAATTCCAAAATTAGTTGTAACGTGTTGATAAGAGTAGGAACCTTTGTAGAATTCATCTACTTGTTCTTTTGCATCTGCACCAATAAGTACATATAAATTACCTTCTGCAATGTCTTGATTCCACAATTTACGTGCTGCTTGTTTAGTTAAATCTACTGTAGTTGTAATTTTACCTGTTACCGCATTAGTAGTATCTGCAAACTCAATTAGACCACTCATTTTACGTTTACCACTTGTAGAACCATCATCTTTTAAGCCAATGATTAGAGTACGTTCCAGGTTTTGTTTCATTTCTACAAGTCGGTCTGTCACCTCTTGCGAAAGTTGATTTGCTTGCATGGCTTCACTCGATCCAGAAATTTCAACTGCCTTTTTAAATATTTGTAAAATATTATTGTACTCTTTACGAACCGATGCTTGGAATGTGTCTGTAACAGAACCCTCTGCAAATGTAAGATCATCTGTTGTATCAAGCGTTTTCTCTCTCCAGTTGTAGATAGTTGATAATGCTTTTTCTATATTCCCTTTAGACATTAATAAAGATGTAAGAGGAGTGCTCTGCTTGCCAATTTCGGCAATTTCCTTCGATAATGAGATTTTTTCGTTTGCTGTAAAGTTTTGTGATGTAAACATATGTACATTCTCCATTCTAATTTTAGTTTTTTATGTATGTCATTCTATATATTGAAGGGAATTACTTCCCGAACAATCCTTGCAATTTAGCACCGATCATACCAGCAACGTCTTTCTTTTGACTTGCTTCTTCATATTGAGTAATTGAAGTTGACTCTTTAGGAATATAGCCACTTTGAACTTTCATTTGATTCACAATTTCTTTCAAAATAACGATTGATTGAGTTAATTCTTTTTCATCCGAAACCTTTAATAGTGGTGCAAATAACCCTAAATCATTTTCTTTTAATGTGAGATTGACTTCTTTATTAAACAGTTCATCCTCACGCTTTTTAAGATTGATTTCAGTGTCTGTGAGAGATTTAGGAACTTGTCCCTCCAATTCCTCTACTTTAGTTACCAAAGCATCATAATCAACCTTTAAGACTGTTTCAGCAGGTGTATCATTAACCTGTTCATTTTGTTCATTTGTGATAGTTTCTTGTACTACTTCTTCCATTCCGAATTCCTCCATATCGTTTTAAGATACCTAATGCTCTCTGTGAGCTGTTTTAGCTATTACTTGTAAATGTTATAGAATAATCTATTAGAGACACTCACTGGTCACATGGTCACCCTAGTGATTGATTATTCCTTGTATCCTTTAAATTCTTTCTGTAACAACATAATATTGTCGTGTACTTCATCCAGTTTGCGTTGAAACCTTTCAAACTCTGTTTCACCGAATAAAGCAATTCGTACTGATTTGATGAATTTTGACATAATGACATTCCTCCAAATGATTTAATTTTGTAGTGTAAATTTGAATCTATATAAAAAAGCCACCACTTATGATCAAGTAGTGACTTAATTATCGAATTGTCGAATATATTAAAAATATAATACTAATGTTCTTGTGACTTTATACTTCTTCCTTTAGATAGCATTATCTCAAAATCGCTGTACCCATTGGGAGAGTAGAGCTGGAGCCACTTTCAGAAAAATATTTTTCTTAGAAAATCGCTGTACCCGTTGGGGGAGTAAGGCTCATGACGTTACTCTATTTTATAACATCTCTTTTCCTCTTCCAAAGTTTTTATACATATGTATACACTATCCTTTCCTTTATAGACTATTATACATTTTCATGCATAACCTTTGGGAGAGTAAGTTTCAAGTTATTTTTCAAGAAATAAAAATTTCATATGAATTGCTACACCAATTGGGAGAGTAAGTTTCAAGTCACTTTTTATAAAGTCTTAATAACTTCACATTTTATTGGTGTAATTTGAACTGAAAGTTAAGAAATGCCGTCACATCAATGTTTACCATTTTTTTCAAATGTATAGAAACTGCATATAGAGTGAATGTGACCTTAACTCTATATTATATATTAAGACTTTCTCTATCCTTCCTATTGGGGACGACATAAAGCCTTATGTATTAAGGGGTGCGAGCATTTTTTCGGAACATTTTCTGCAAAAATAGCCATTTTTACGTTTTTTTTAATTTCTCTATCCATAAGTACCATTTGCAGTCGACTCTTGTACACGCTGGGAGAGTACGGCTATAACTATCGTTCTATTTTATAACATTTATTTCTCTTCCTTTGTAGACAATTCTTATTGTCACCGCATAATACTAGTAATTATCGAATGATATTGTGATTTATATTTAAATGTTCACGAATTCTAACATTTTAACACTAATGAATAACGTATAATATCTACATTCAATAACCGTTACAAGACAAGTATTTTTTTGCTCTTTAATTACTTGACTTTGCCTTACGATCTTTGGCACAAAACTGATTGCTTGGCTCAGGCTTGGCGATAATTTGTCTGCCTAGTTTCCAAATAGACAAATATAATCTACTCGGAACAAGACAGACAATAATCCCACAAAACGTCATGATGGACGAGTATTGTATGACCTTGTTTTATTGCAAGTTTCTCAACTTCACATTTCTACTAATCTTCCATTGCCCCTGACAGTTCATAATTGCTCATACATGCGATCATACTTGTACAAGTTAATGTATATCCGACTTTGCGGAACTCTACAACAATTAATCTACGAAATGTGCTACAACGTCCGTGAACGTTCAATTCTACCACTCCTAGCCTTTAATGGTTGCTAACACCATTCAGATACAACGGAAAACAAGGAATCCGTCAGTTGTATCCTAGACTTATTTATCGCATCGGCTAAGTCATAACCTGTCAAGTTTAGTTATTGGTGTTATTTGGCTATCCACCAATGAGCGTAAACATGACCTCATTTCACCTAAAAAAGACAATAGGAAACTAGACCTTTGACATTTCCACTTTTTTTAAAGTAAAATGAAGGCGTGTTAAACACTCATATTCAGTTGTATTTGCGTGTAGCTGTATTGAGTTGAGAGGGCAAGTGAGTGCAATCACTAACCCTCTTTTTTTGCGTTTAAATATCCAAATTGTTTAATGGACTATGTTTCTGATACTTCTTTCCTATTTCTCTATCAGTTAAATCAAGATATGCCTTCATTGTCGTTTCAACACTTGAATGCCCTAGAATACGGCTAAGTGTAGCAAAGTCCCCATTTCCTTCTATTAAATAATACTTAGCAAAGTTGTTTCTCAATAGATGAGGATGCACATGTAAATCAATACTTTTCCCTTTTCTCCTCACCGTTGTTTCGAAATTAGTTACATCTAACTTCGTTCCTCTTGTTGTAGGAAATAAATATGGACTATCACTATAGCGGTCTCTGTGTTGCATCCATCGTTTTAAATCAACTGACATTTTATGACCAAAAAACACATAGCGTTCATGTCCATTCTTCGAATTTTTAACTAGAATTGACTTAGTACGATAATCAACGTCTTCTGGTAATAACGAACAGCATTCAGTTGCTCTTAAACCTGTGTCTAAAATCAAACGTAGTTGTATCCATGTTCGATATTCGTGAAATTTAGTGAGATTATAAGCACCTAACATCAATTTAATTTCTACTGGTGATAATAGTTGTTTCTGCTTTCGCTTCGGTTTAATCTTTTCTACAGTATTCATGGGATTTTCAATAATTTCTTGTTCCATTTTCAAAAAATTAAAAAATACCTTCATATTCCTTGTGTAATTTGCTATTGTGACATCGCTCATTGGCTTTTGATAATCTTCTCGTCTATTTGGATAGTTAATGTCTAAAGACCTATCTGAAGCCGTAACAGTGTATTTACCCCTACTTCTCAAATACTTAATGTAATGTCTTATATGGGATGATTTAACCTTTGAAGCATCTTCAATTTTCAACTCCTGTTTTAGATAATTGCCGAATAATGTTAATGTTTGCTCATAGCTCTTTAATGTCTTTGTAGATAAATGTTTAGCATCACAATGCAACATGAAACTATCCAACTGTAAATCGAATTCTGTAATCTGCCTCTCTTTTGAACGCAAAAAAACACACCTCCAACTTAATCGAATTTTTGTAAACTCAATAAATGAAAGTGCGCTAGTATTTACACGCATATATTTAGTTAATTATAGGTTCAATAAAGTAGTTTATCGGTGAATAATTTTGCAGTCTGACAACTGATAACTACCTTAAAACATTGATTTATCAATATCCTAACCCTTTCAGCTAGCAACCGTTTCAATACGAATTTTATCGGCAATCATGGCGATGAATTCGCTATTTGTTGGTTTGCTCTTTAAGTGATGGACAGTATAACCGAACATTTTCGAAATAGATTCATAGTTTCCTCGGTTCCAAGCAACTTCAATAGCATGACGAATAGCACGTTCAACACGTGATGATGTTGTATCGAATTTTTTCGCTATATCTGGATATAAAATCTTCGTAATCGAGCCAAGTAACTCAACATCCATATATACCATTTGAATAGCTTCTCTTAAGTATGCGTAGCCTTTAATATGAGCTGGCACACCGATTTCTTTTATAATACCTGTAATCGTTGCATCAAGTTGACGTTGATCCATTTGTTGTGGCTGTGACCCTTGCAGAACGCTTACACGTTTTGTTTTTTCTGTTTTATGACCTGCACATTGTAAAACTTTTGAAACAAGACGATCAAATTCAAAAGGTTTTAACATGAAATACGATGCACCTAAGTCCACTGCTTGTTTCATTACATCTTCTTGGCCAAATGCCGTTAGCATAATCACTTGAACATCATTATAAATTTCGTTTTCATGCATAACTTCCAAAACCGCTAAACCATCCAGGTGAGGCATGATAATATCTAATAATAGAACATCTGGTACTTGTTCCTCTAACATTTTCAAACAAAGTTTACCGTTAGGGGCCGTTCCGATGACTTCAATTTCTGGGCTATTTTGTAGATACATCTCTAATGTACGAACTAGTTCCCGATTATCATCTGCAATTGCAACTTTTACTTTTCGCATTATTATTTCCTCCTTTGTGCTTGCGCTTCCGTTAAACACGATCAAAACCGACAAGATGAATTAAAGTAAACTCGTTTTTGATACAAAGTGGATAATTCGACTTTTTTGCAAGAATACCTTTTATTCTTAAAAAAATAAGTATGTAGACATAGAGATACTATGTATTTCGACAGTATTCATTCATTCCAAACAATTTGTCGATTATTTGTCACTTTTATTGTAACAAAAGTAGCAGAGAAAAAGAATGCTTTTTATCACATATTCTTTCCAATAAGAACATTTCTAAAAAAAAGCTGCACCAGCTTCCCTGGTGCAGCTTAAGTTTAATGGATATATAAAAGCACCTTCCTTTAAGATGGTTGCTTTTTCAACATTTCTGTAAGAGGAATAGCCGCTCCCTTTTCAGGACTTTCGATATACATATGTGTGACAGCTCCTACAAATCGTCCGTTTTGTATAATCGGACTTCCGCTCATACCTTGTAAAATGCCTCCAGTTTTCTTTTTCAACTGCGCATCTGTCACTTCAAATTGCAATGATTTGTCATCTACTTTGGTAATTTTGACATCAAATGCCTCTACTTTTTTCCCTTCAATAGTCGTTAACAACTGTGCCTTACCGACTTTTATTTCAGAAGGTTGCATGATTTCCATAGGTTTAGGTAAACCTTGTTCTAAAGTATTCGACCATTTTCCAAATATACCGTACACATTATTTTCGGCAATACTTCCTAACTGTCCAGCATTATGTTCAATTGATGAAATTTTATAACCTGGTTCTCCAGGTACGCTCTTTTTTATTTGTTCGATGGATGCATAGAAAATTGATCCGGACGAAAATTTAGGTGGTGCTGAAACAACCGAGTCGATAATTTGATGACCTAACGCTCCATATTCCTTTGTATCTGGGTCAATAAAGGTTAATGTACCAATTCCGTCAGTCTGATCTCTAAAGAAAGATAACATCGGTTCAAGCTCTTCCTTCATGATCTTAATATGTTGTATTTTTTGCTGACGTTTTAGCTTCACATCCATTAATTTACCTGAAGAACTAACAAATAGGGATTTAACCTCTTCAAGCGTTTTAATTTGTTGAGAATTGATGGCTTGAATAGTATCTCCTGCTTTCAACCAAGTGCCGTTCTTAAGGAGCACATCATTTGTTAAATAGACATTTTGAAGTTGAAGTTCTACACCTATTGAATGTCCCATCGGAATTAAGCTTTTGGCAGAAACACCAAATGGTAGTAGCAAAATGGCAAATAATAATGCGACAAACTGCATGACATAACGCATTTGATTTTTCATTTTTCACCTCCTCATCGTCCTTTTACTATGGCTTTGTTTTAGCATGTTATGTACGGTAAATATTTGAGTTGAATTGGATGATTGGAGAAGGTGGAAGGTTTTACATTGAAGTTTTTTAAAAAACAATACATACGTAAAAAACTGCCCGCCCAATTGGTTGGGACAGACAGTTTACTAATTAAATGGTCATTGCTTTTTTTCGACCGTTAGCTATTTCTACCAATTCTTTTGCATGTCGGAATGTTAACTCTGTCACTTCTGCGCCAGACATCATTCGGCTAATTTCATCGATTCGCGCATTATCAAATATTTCAGTGAGTGATGTCACTGTTCGATGCGCTTCTTCATGTTTCTTAATATAATAATGATGATCAGCCATCGCTGCAACTTGTGGTAAATGTGAAATACAAAGCACTTGTGAATGCATTGAAATAGCTGAAATTTTTTCAGCAATTGCTTGAGCAACACGCCCGCTGACGCCTGTATCTACTTCATCAAAAATAATTGATGTAATACCATTCGTTGAAGAGAAAATCGTTTTTAAAGCTAGCATCATACGAGATAATTCCCCACCAGAAGCAATTTTTGTTAAAGGCTTCGGTGGTTCACCAACATTGGTTGCAATATAGAATACAATACGATCTAAACCATTATGATCGAATTGATCTGCAGCTATAGGTTCAAAATGTACACTAAAGTCTGCTTTTTCCATATATAACGCTCGTAGTTGTTGCATAATGGCATCGCTTAGTTTTCGACCGGATTTTTTTCGAACTTCGGTTAGTTTTTCTGCTGTTAGCAGTAACTTTTCTTTCAAATCATTTAGTTGTTGTTCGTTTTTTTGCATATTTTCATCACGATTGATTAGAGATTCCAGTTCTTCTCCAATTTTTTCACGATAAGTTAGTATGTCCTCAAGTGTAGCACCATATTTACGCTTCATCGATTGGATTAAAGCTAAACGTTGCTCTACTTCGTTCAAACGCTCAGGGTTAAATTCAAGGTCATCTAATATGTTTTTTATTTGAAATGCTGCTTCTTGTAAAGAATAAAAGGCAGCTGATACATTATCTGAATGCTCTCTAAAATCTTGATCCAATGTAGCAACTTCTTCAAGATCGGTCATAGCTTGCCCAATCCAATCAAGTCCTCTAGATTCACCCAGAATGGCTTCGTGTGCCGTATTGGATCGTTCATAGATCTTATTGAAGTTCATCAACCTACGACGTTCTTCAGCTAGTTCTTCTTCTTCTCCTGCTCGAAATTGGCAAGCGTCAATTTCTTTAATTTGAAATGAAAAAAGGTCAATTTTTTGGGCTACTTGCTGTTCACCAAGAGAAATTGCAGCAAGTTCCTTTTTCAATTCACGATAAGCAGAGTATTCCTCACTATAACGTTCTTTCAATGGATCAATGTCTGCACCTGCAAACTGATCTAACAAGGAGATATGTCTCTTATCATCCATTAACTCTTGGCTTTCATGCTGGCCATGAACATCTATTAATGTTGCGCCTATTTCACGCAAAATGGAAAGTGGAACAAGTTTTCCATTAACACGACAAACACTTTTCCCATTGTCATTTAAATCACGACGTAAAATAACCATTCCCTCTTCAATTTCAATCCCAGCTTCTGCACATTTTTGGTAAGCAGAGTGGTTTTCAGAAGAAATCCCAAAGAGTCCTTCAAGCTCGGCTTTTTTAGCACCGTGACGGATGAATTCCTGAGAACCTCGACCACCAGCTAATAGCTGTACCGCATCAATAATAATTGATTTTCCGGCACCTGTTTCACCTGTTAAAACCGTTAATCCTTCAACAAAACCTACTGTTAAGTCTTCAATTATTGCAAAATTTTTAATCGATAGTTCTCGTAACAAGACAACTCACCTCGGATTACAACATTTCAAGTAAGCGATTTTTTACTGATTCGCGTTGAGATTCTTCACGACATAAAATCATAATCGTATCGTCTCCACAAATAGTACCTAATATTTCAGTCCAATCTAAATGGTCCAGTAATGATCCAATTGCATGTGCATTTCCTGGTAAAGTCTTCATCACTAAGAAGTGACTAGCACCATCAATGCTTACAAACGCATCTGCTAACGCACGATGTAGCTTTTGAATTGGATTGAAGCGTTGATCTGCAGGCAAACTATACTTATAACGACCATCTTGAAGAGGTACTTTGATTAAATGTAATTCTTTAATATCTCTAGAGATTGTCGCTTGCGTTACATGATATCCTGCTTCTTTTAGTAAATCGACCAAATCATCCTGTGTTTCAATATCATTATTAGCGATCATGTCGCGGATTCGAATATGGCGTTGGCTTTTATTCAATTTTTTCACCTCTATGAATAATTATGCTCTTCTTTTTATAACCGTAACATCGATTATATAAAATCACAAGAAAAAAAACACGACCCAAAAGAATGGGCCGCGTCATTTAAGTTGTTGATGTGCCTCACTCACCAAGGTATTGAAGTCTGTAAATGATTGCAGCTCTTCTCCTTGGTGTGGGTTGTACAGATGGAATAGAAACTCAATATTCCCTTCTCCGCCTGTAATTGGAGAATAGGAAGCATCTTTTACCACAAATCCAACTGATTCAGCGAATGTTGCAATAGATTCTAATACTTCTAAATGTATTTTCGGTTCACGAACGACACCTTTTTTTCCAACTTTGTCTTTCCCTGCTTCAAACTGGGGTTTCACTAGTGCAATAACATCTCCACCAGGCACTAACAACATTTTTAACACAGGTAAAATCAGTTTTAGAGAGATGAAGGATACATCGATTGTTGCGAATTCAGGTAAACCTTCTCCCAAGTCAGGTGCTGTGACATAACGGAAGTTTGTACGTTCCATAACAGTTACACGTTCGTCTTGGCGGATTTTCCATGCAAGCTGATTGTAGCCTACATCAAGTGCGTAGCAATGCTTCGCACCATTTTGTAGGGCACAGTCAGTAAATCCACCAGTAGATGAACCGATATCTAACATTAATTTATCTTGTACAGCAACATCAAAAATATCTAATGCTTTTTCTAGTTTTAAGCCTCCACGACTTACATAGCGTAGTTGCGATCCTTTAATAGTAAGTTCAGAGTCAACTGGTATTTTCTCACCCGGTTTATCTAGTCTTACCTCATTTGAATACACTTGCCCAGCCATGATCGTACGTTTTGCTTTTTCACGTGTTTCACATAGTCCTCTTTCAACAAGAAGAATATCGACACGCTCTTTTTGTATTTTTGTTGTCATTATGCTTTTAAACCCGCTTGCTCTTTATTGTCTTCATTCACTAACTGTTGAATACGTAATACAGTTTCTTCAGCAGTTAAGTTAATTTCTTCAAGTAACTTATCAACACTACCATGTTCAATGAACATATCAGGAATACCAATACGATCAATTTGAGTTGTTGAATAATGATTGTCATTCGCAAATTCTAACACAGCACTACCGAAGCCACCTTGCAATACGCCTTCTTCAATCGTAAGGATTGGCTTTTTACTTTGCATTAAACCATGCAACATTACCTCATCCATTGGTTTGATAAAGCGTGCATTGACGATTTCAACTTGTATGCCTTGATCTGCCAATACTTCAGCTGCTTCTTGTGCCATTGGAATAGTCGTACCGAATGTTAATATTGTTGCATCTTTACCTTCACGAAGTACTTCCCAACTACCGATTGGAAGAGCTTGAAGCTCAGTATCCATAGGTACTCCTAAGCCATTACCTCTCGGGTAACGAAGAGCGATTGGGCCCTCATTATAGTCAATAGCTGTTTTCACCATGTGTTGGCCTTCATTTTCATCTTTTGGCATCATAATTACCATGTTCGGCATATGACGTAAAAAGGCAATATCAAAGACACCTTGATGGGTCTCGCCATCAGCACCTACTAAACCAGCGCGGTCAATTCCGATAAACACGTTTAAATTTTGACGACAAATATCATGTAATACTTGGTCATAAGCACGTTGAAGGAATGTAGAGTAAATCGCTAAAAATGGTTTCGTGCCATCTGCTGCCATACCTGCTGCCATAGTAGCTGCATGTTGCTCAGCGATACCAACATCAAACATACGATTAGGAAATTCACTAGCAAAGCCTTCTAATTTTGAACCAACTGGCATTGCAGGTGTAATTGCTACGATTCGTTCATCGACGCGAGCCAATTTACGAACTGTTTCTGCAATTAAGCTAGACCATCCTGGAGCAGTTGTTTTTGGTTTTACAAGATCGCCTGTTTCCATTTTATAAGGGCCGGTACCATGCCAAGTTCCAACTGTATCATTCTCAGCAGGCAAGTATCCTTTCCCTTTTTTCGTAATAACATGAATTAATACGGGACCTTGCATTCTTTTCGCGTTTTGTAATGTTTCTTCTAAAGTCTCAAAATTATGACCATCAATTGGGCCAAGGTAAGTGAAACCTAGTTCCTCGAAGAATACACCTGACACGAGTAGATATTTTAAGCTATCTTTTACTCGTTCTGCTGTCGATGCTAATTTACCACCAACTGCAGGGATTTTTTTCAATAGCTGTTCTAACTCATCTTTTGCTTTGTTGTAATTATTCGCTGTACGTAAACGTCCTAAAACATTATGCAATGCACCTACATTTGGAGCAATTGACATTTCATTATCATTTAAAATAACGATCATGTTTGTTTTTTCATGACCAATATGGTTTAGAGCCTCTAAGGCCATACCGCCTGTTAAAGCACCGTCACCAATAATAGGTACAACAAAGTTTTTCTCGCCTTTAATATCTCGTGCTGCTGCCATCCCCATTGCTGCTGAAAGAGATGTTGAGCTATGTCCTGTTTCCCATACATCATGTTCACTTTCAATGCGTTTTGGGAAACCACACAACCCTTTATATTGACGTAGCGTATCGAATTGATCGGCACGGCCAGTTAAAATCTTGTGGACATATGCTTGATGTCCTACATCCCAGATAAACTTATCTTGTGGACTATTAAAAGCTCGATGCAAAGCAATAGTTAATTCAACTACACCAAGATTCGGTCCAATATGACCACCTGTTACAGATAGCTTTTGTATTAAAAACTTTCGAACATCTTCACTTAAATCTTGAAGTTGTTTCGTATTCAATTCTTTCAAAAAGGATGGACTAGATATTTTGTTTAAATCCATCGCCATCACACACCTTTTCATTTAAATATTCATCGCACAATGTTTCACCTATTATAACAGTGTTAATCAATTGTACAAACTAAAACGGCCATTACTTGTTACGATGAACAATATAATCAGCTAAGTCTTTTAGTAGACTGCTTTCCGAAGGCAGTTTTTCAAGCGCTTGTATAGCAAGGTTGTAATGATCTTGCAACTTTTCTTTAGCGCCTACTAATGTAAGGAGTGCGGGGTATGTGCTTTTATCGCTTGCAACGTCTTTACCAGCTGTTTTCCCTAATTGTTCTGTTGTACCTTCAATGTCTAAAATATCGTCTTGAATTTGGAAAGCAAGTCCGATATGATGCGCATATTCCACTAAGATTGCTCGTTCTGCTTCTGAAGCATTCGCAATTATGGCACCTGACTCAATACTAAAACGAAGAAGGGCTCCTGTTTTGTTGACATGAACTTTTTCTAATTCTGCCAATGTTAATTTTTTTGTTTCACCTTCGATATCTAGGATTTGTCCTCCGACCATACCTTCAGCTCCGGCTGCTTCACTTAATTTATCTACTAATAATAAACGTGATACCGGTGGAATTTGTTGCATTCGAGCAAGGATACCAAATGCTAGTGTATTAAGTGCATCTCCTGCAAGCGTTGCAAATGCATCTCCATACACTTTATGGTTTGTTAATTTGCCTCTGCGGTAATCATCATTGTCCATGCTAGGTAGATCGTCATGAATCAGTGAATACGTATGAATCATTTCAATGACAGCAGCTACCGTAAATCCATCATCATTGCGAACATTGAAATGGTCCATCACTGCAAGTACAAAAAGTGGTCTTACTCTTTTACCGCCTGCGTTTAATGAATACAACATAGATTCTTTTAAAACTGCTGGCGCTTCAATATTCTCAACTAGTTCTTGCATTCGTTTTTCAACTGTTGGAATATTATTTGCCATAAATTCTTTTAGAAGCTCAGTCATTTACTTTGTCCCTCTTCCCCTGTTGGATTAAAAGGCTTTTCGTTGCCATTGTCATCCATAATCGAGATCAGTTGCTGCTCTGCATTTTGTAATTGATCGTGACAAAACTGGGATAATTTCATCCCTTTTTTATATAAATCTATTGCATCTTCTAAAGGTACTTCACCTTGTTCTAGTTGATGAACGATTTCTTCTAGTTCTTCGATTGATTTTGCAAAAGATTGTTTCTTTTCAGCCATTATTCTTCTCCCCTCGCTTTCATTGTTATGGAAGTAATTTCAGCATTCGCCTGACCATCTGGAAAATGAATAGTCAAATTTTGTTTTTCTTCTATTTGTTGTACTGATTTTACTACTTTTCCGTCTTGATAAACGATGCTATATCCACGGTTCATGATTGTTAAAGGATTTAAGGCTTCTAAAGTACGAATGATGGACCTGAACGCATCTTGTTGCTTATTGATTGATTGCACAACACTTTTATCAAGTTGCGTGCATAATCTTGCTACATGTTGCTGTTTATATCTAACTTCTTGAAGAGGTGTATTCATTTGTACACGATTTGCTAATTGTTGCAATCCCGCCTGCTTGTCTTTGATATAATTAGTCATTTGGGCTTGTAACTGTTCATCTGTACGACTTAACTTCTCGACAAACGGACGAAATAGCCGGTCTGGATAAGCTAGCGGATAGGATTTCTGTAACCGCTCTAATTGACTTCTTTCATGCCGAATGCGAGATTGTGTTAGTTGAAATAGTTGTGACCTACGTGTCAACAAATGCTTCATTAAATCTTCGCTATTAGGTACAGCTTTTTTCGCTGCGGCTGTAGGAGTCGCTGCTCGCCAGTCCGAAACATGGTCCGCTATCGTAGTATCTGTCTCATGTCCGACACCACTAATAACAGGTATGTCACTTTCAAAAATAGCTCTAGCAACAATTTCTTCATTGAACGCCCAGAGATCCTCTATCGAACCTCCACCACGTCCTACGATTAAAACATCGATTTCGTCCATAATATTGGCTTGCTGTATTGCTTTTACAATACTAGGAGCTGCTTGTTCTCCTTGCACTAGTGCTGGGAAAATTACAACATCTGCTAAAGAGTAATGTTGTGTAATCGTTGTACAGATATCTCGTATGGCTGCTCCAGTTGGTGCTGTTACAACACCAATTTTGCGTGGGAATGTTGGTATCGCTTTTTTATGTCTTTCATCAAACAAGCCTTCTTTTAAAAGTTTTGCTTGTAATTGTTCAAAGGCGATATGTAAACTGCCTACACCATCTGGCTCCATTGATACTGCATATAGCTGATAACGGCCACTACCTTCATAGACATTAACATCTCCACGTATAAAAACCTTCATGCCATTTTCAGGAACAAATTTCAATCGATTTGCACTCTTCGCAAACATTACTGCTGCAATTTGTGTTTTTTCATCTTTCAATGTGAAATAGATATGGCCAGAACCTGTATGTTTTTTAACATTTGATAGCTCTCCTTTTACAAATACATCACGTAAATGAGGATCGGCATCAAATTTCTTTTTGATATATTTTGTTAGTGCTTGGACAGATAAATAAGGTGTACTTGTCAAAAGCCTCAGACTCCTTATCCGAACGTTTTAGCAGAAATTTAATTTCATAAAAAAAGCTGTCTTTCATCAGAAAAACAGCTTCTGCGTTACTATTTTACCTGTTTTGAGCTCATTTGTCTTGAGTAAACCTTCTTTTCGCTGATTGCAATGTATTAAATAGCAACATTGTAATCGTCATTGGGCCAACACCTTTAGGTACAGGTGTGATTGCTGATACTTTATCAATAACTGAATCAAGATCAACATCACCGCAAAGTTTATTGTTTTCGTCGCGGTTAATACCTACATCAATTACAACAGCGCCTTCTTTTACATGCTCAGCACCGATCATTTTTGCACGGCCTGTTGCTACTACTAAAATATCAGCTTGTGTTGTCATTGCAGCTAAATTAGGAGTTTTAGAGTGACAATAAGTCACTGTTGCATCTTTTTGTAATAATAGTTGTCCCATTGGAACACCTACAATATGGCTACGTCCAATGATGACAGCGTGTTTACCTGCAACATCAATATTCGCATATTCTAATAACTTCATCACACCAAAAGGCGTACATGGTAAATATGTTGGTTGACCCAGCATCATTTTACCTACGCTTTCTGGATGGAAACCATCTACATCCTTCTCAGGAGAAATAGCCGCGATAACGTTCTGTTCATCAATGTGTTTTGGAAGTGGTAATTGTACTAAAATGCCATCAATTGCAGGATCAGCATTTAGTTTGTCAATTTCGCTTAATAATGTTTCTTCTGAAATTTCTTCTGATAACTCGATAAGTTCTGAGTAAATACCCATTTGTTCGCATGATTTCTGTTTGTTTGAAACGTATGTTTTAGAAGCAGGATTATCCCCTACTAATATAACTGCTAGTCCTGGTGTAATACCTTGTTCTTTTAAATCATTCACTTCTTGTTGAATAGATTGTCGAATCAAATCTCCAATTTCTTTACCATTAATTAGCTTACCTGACATTATTAATAACACTCCCAAATCTAACTTAGAATTTATTAGTTAGCGTATTTTGATAATACGCCATTTACGAAGCGGCTAGATTTCTCATCACCATATGTTTTACTTAACTCAATTGCTTCGTTTAAAACGACATTCTTCGGTGTTTCTGGTGTATATAAAATTTCATAAACCGCTAAACGTAAAATTGTACGTTCAATTTTCGCTAAGCGAGGTAATGACCAATTTTCTAGTTTTTCAACTAATGACTTATCGATTTCTTCCATGTGTAAAACAGTACCTTGTACTATTTGTTCGAAGAATGGCGAACTCTCTTCACCTACGATATGCTCAATTGCTTCTGTAACTGTTAATTCTGTATTTTCTAGTTGAAAAAGTACTTGTATCGCTTTTTCACGCGCTTCTCGTCGCTTCATTTATATAGTTCTCCTTTATACTACTACATTGGGGATATTCTGACATATTACCTCTATAAAACAGGATAAAATGTACAAAACAAACCCGAAATGTGAAGTGTTTCATTAAATATGCATTTAGCATTATCTTATCACATTTTTCGATTCAATTCATCGATTCCTTTAACTTTTAAATAGTCAGAAAAAGCACCACTTCATATGAAGTGATGCTTTTCTTAGAGTTTAATAACAAAATATCAATAGAAAATATTAAATACTTTCATTACTTTTTAATCAATTCCCTATTTTAACAACTGATCAATCCACTCTTGCACTTTCAAACCTTCTTCAAAAGATACAATAAGGGAATCCTTACCGATGATCGAATTATGACACGCGTCCATAAGACTTTCAGGCTGAGTGTCTGGATTATATAACACTTCTTCCTGATCTGTTTCACTAATCCATAGTTCTGACCAATTGCGGAGCGTTATAACTTTTTTTGTTCCAAAAACCTTGAATTCTAAACGTTCTTCCTGTCCAATCCCTGACAGGCTATTCAAAACAATTGGTATACCACTTTCCGTTTTAGCTAACGCAGACACACCTGTTTCACACAAATCCCTATTTTCTGGATATGTCGTCTCATGAGAAGTAATCTTAAAATCACCGAATAGATAATGCGTAAGTTGAAAATAATGTGGAAATATCTCTCTTATGAAGCCTCCTTGTTCTCTTGAGGCAATCCACGGATTTTGTTGCCATCTCCTTGGCCAATGTGGAAAGTATGTATGCAATTCAATACGAACAATATCGCCAAGTGAAGCTGTATTTATCGCTTCTTTAAGACTATGTATAGCCGGACTGTACATTAACGGGAAATGCATTGCTGTTTTGACATTTGCTTCAGCTGCAGCTTTTACCATTTTCATGCTATCTTGTGCGTCGTGAGCGAGAGGCTTTTCGGAAAGAATATTCAAACCATGTTTAGCTATTTGTTCTGCCAGAGGAGCATGACTTACTGGAGGCGTCCCGATATAAACCCAGTTTGGATTTGATAGAAATAGCTCGTTTAATGTTTCTGCAACTGGAAGTTGATACTTTGTTGAAACTTCTTCTAACCTTGTTTTATTTTCATCGAATACAGACACGATTTCGCAATTAGGATGAGCCAAAATTTGATTAATGATTCGCTCCCCTACTATTCCTGTACCAATTAATGCAAAAGTAGTTTTAGACATAACGCACTCTCCTTCTTAGTTATTTGTATATTTTTTTCTTCCTATTAAAGTTATTCTTTTCAGAATGAAAAAAATGACTATATAAATAGTTAATCACATTGATAGAATAATGAATAGTCAAAATATTTCTACTCAAATCACTTTGCATTTCCTACAGTTCTACATCAATATTAAAAACTTCGATATGAGTAATGTTTCGCTAACGGGAAAGACTATTCTTCAAAGGAGTGATGTAAAGTGGCCAAAAAGAAAATATTAGTTCCAGACGCTCGCGAAGAATTAGACAATTTAAAATCTCGAGTTATGAAAGACATGGGTTATGATGTAGATAGCAACAATCCTAATAATGTAAAATACGAAATTGCAGATGAGTTAAATATCCCACTGAATAAGGGGTATAATGGAAAACTCACTTCCGAAGAGGCAGGAAAAATAGGTGGACCAATTGGCGGCAATATGGTTAAAGAATTGGTAAGATTGGCCCAAGAACAATTACAAAAAAATGAAATATCTGCTAATCCTTCTTTAATAGCTAAGACAAACATTAGCCCCAGCTTAACCACTCAAAAAAAACAATGATGTTGTCTAATATCCCTTTAAAATAAATGTTCCAAGAAAAACGAATTGTTTTTCTTTGGAATTTTTTTCATTTGCTCTGTTTGGAGGAGAAAGCTAACTCTGTCGCATTGTTGATTCTGGTAATCCATTAACATCTATTTAATAAGAAAGTGTTTTTCTCGCAAAATTTTTTTGGTATGATGTTTAGGTTGCTTATCTACTATGTGACAAATTTACAATTCATCTAAGAGAAGAGGTACTTATGCACCACACAAAATTATCAAAGCGACATTGGTTGCTCATCTTAACACTTTCTTTATTAACATTTGTTCTCGGGACAAGCGAATTTGTTATTGTCGGAATCTTAACCGATATTTCCTCGAGTCTTCATATAACAAATGCAAAAGCAGGTACACTCGTTTCTGCGTTTGCAATTACGTTTGCCATCGCCACACCACTAGTAATGTCTGCAACAAGTCATTTTCCAAAGCGTAAATGGATGTTGTTTTTGATAGGGTCTTTCATCGTCCTGAATGCTTTATGTGTAATCTCGACGAGCTATATCATGCTCCTTGTATTTCGAGTTATGACAGCGATTGTAACAGGAGTATTAATCTCTCTAGCCATGCTTGTTGCAAGTGAAACTATGCCGATTAAAAAACGAGGGCTTGCTATATCTTTCGTTTTCGGTGGTTTCACACTTGCAAATGTCGTTGGAGTGCCAATTGGTATTGTCATCGCCGAATCGTACGGCTGGAATGCCACTTTCTTGTTAACTACTTTCCTAGGTGGATTGGCTTTTTTGGCATCCTTTTTTGTCTTACCTAATAAACTCAGCCAAGTTCGCAGTTCGATAAGGGATCAGTTTTCTTTATTGACCAATCCAAGAATTTTGATGGCTTTTTTCATTCCTGCTCTCGGATTTGGCGCAACTTATGCCGTCTTTACGTACCTTGTTCCTATCTTGAAGGGAATGGAAGTACCAAATCATTCAATTAGTTTAGTCTTATTTGGATATGGATTTATCTCTATTTTTAGCAACATCCTTGCCGGTAAAATTGCTAGCAACAATGCAATCGGTCGCCTTCGGTTTGTTTTTCTCGTGCAGGCAGTTGTTCTGACAAGTTTATTTTGGACTACAAATCATTTTATCATAGGACTGGTAAACATTGGATTAATGTCGTTAATGGCCATCCTTTTAACAACATCTACTCAACTTTATTTAATAGATCTCGCCGAAATTTATCAGCCAAAAGCAACAGGACTAGCTGCTTCACTTATGCCAGTGGCAAGTAACGTAGGTATCGCTTTTGGTTCTGCATTAGGCGGAATTGTATACCATCAAGGGAATTTAATGAACGTAACATGGGTCGGTGGGATAGTTGCAATTTGTGCAAGTCTCCTAACTTTCTTTAGTTATCATTTAGATCAAAAACAAAAGAAATCAGCATAAAAGGGAAACAAGAATGCTTGGCATGCTTCCTATGGTACCTCCTAAAGAACCTAAATGTTCCCATGCCATAACTAATGATTTTACAGTAACCCGTTTTTATATTAAATTAAATTAAATTAAAAAAAGAAGTATCAAGGACATTTAATTGTTCTTTGATACTTCTTTTATAATTACTGCTTACTATGATTTGGTTTAGCTAGTTCCCACACATTTTATTCATGCAGTCCTAGTACTTTATAAATTTTTTTAATTCTTTTTAATTGAGGTGCTGTCAGTTCATTTTCTCTTCGCTTTAACACAGTTAAAAATGCTTCTTTATTATCATTATTAACAGCTATTAGGGTACTCTCTGCGTGTTGGGGGAGTTCTTTAAATCTGCAAGTTTCTAAATGATGAAGCAGGAACGGGAAAATTCGTTCATTTTTTTCCTTGCTCACGGATGCTAACTTTGCTAAAGTTAATACCCCTTTATCGACAGTAATAACTGAGCCCGTTTTCATAGTTGAAAAAATCGTTTCAAGATGCTCCATCATAATCGTAGATGACACTGTTGCAATGCTAGATAATGCTGTCATTGCACCCCAAACTAAACGGTTATTTCTACTTTTCAGTAAACTTATAAAAGTTAAAGCGAATTCACTTATAAGCTCTGGTTTAACTTCCCCAATTTCATATGCTACTTTAATACAATCTTGTTGAATCCCTTTATCCTTATTAGATAAGTTTTGTATAATTTCTTTAATACCTTCAAGATTATGACCGTTAACTAATTCTTGTGCTAGTTCAATATTTGGTTCTTCATCACGACGTTGTAACTTCGAAGCCAGCCTAGGTATTATCGTCATATTATTCCCCTTTTATGTTGATATCATTTTATTCACATACTATCATATTAGTCAGAAATTATTATGTATTTAGTTTTACAGTAAACAATACCGTACCAGTACTGATAAGAAACAGTTATTTTATAATACTAGAATAATTATTGACATAAAATTAATTCTATATAATAATAGGTTTTGTATTAGAATCATTTTAATTAAGGAACGATGATTATATTCAATAATAATTATTATTTTCCTTATAAAATTATGGCTTTATACTCAAACTAACTAAGAACAAAACATATTAGGAGGAAATTTATTATGTCTCTAATCGGAAAAGAAATTCTACCATTTAAAGCCTCTGCTTACAATGCTGGTAGCGGTGAATTTATCGAGGTTACTGAACAAAGCATGAAAGGACAATGGAGTGTTGTTTGCTTCTATCCTGCAGACTTTACATTCGTTTGCCCTACTGAGCTTGAGGACCTACAAAACCAATACGCTGAGCTAAAAGAACTTGGAGTTGAAGTTTTCTCTGTTTCAACAGATACACACTTTACTCATAAAGCATGGCATGATCACTCAGAAGCTATTAGCAAAATCAAATATGTAATGATTGGTGACCCTTCACAAAAAATTACTCGTATCTTCGATGTGTTGGACGAAGAAGAAGGTCTTGCAGATCGCGGTACTTTCATCATCGATCCAGACGGAGTTGTACAAGCACTTGAAATCAATGCTGGCGGCATCGGCCGTGATGCAAGTATTCTTGTGAACAAAATTAAGGCAGCTCAATACGTACGTAACAATCCAGGTGAAGTTTGCCCAGCAAAATGGCAAGAAGGTTCTTCTACACTTAAACCTAGCCTTGATCTTGTAGGTAAAATTTAAGGAGTACAATCAATGATACTTGATGCAGATATTAAAGAACAATTAGCCCAATATCTTCAAATGATGGAGGGTGATGTACTACTCAAAGTTAGTGCAGCATCCGATGATGTTTCTCGTGACATGTTGGCTTTAGTAGATGAACTAGCCACTATGTCATCTAGAATTAAAGTAGAAAAAACGGAGTTACAGAGAACACCAAGCTTTAGCGTAAATCGTATCGGCGAAGAAACTGGAGTAACTTTTGCGGGTATTCCTCTTGGACACGAATTTACTTCATTAGTATTGGCTTTACTTCAGGTAAGCGGAAGAGCTCCAAAGGTCGATCAGAAAATCATTGATCAAGTGAAAAGAATTGAAGGCGAATATCACTTTGAGTCATACATTAGTTTAAGTTGTCATAACTGTCCTGATGTTGTACAGGCTCTAAACGTTATGAGCGTTCTAAACCCAAACATTTCACATACGATGATTGATGGTGGTGCATTTAAGGAAGAAGTAGAAGCCAAAAACATTATGGCAGTACCAACAGTTTTCCTTAATGGCGAATCATTCGGCAGCGGCCGTATGACACTAGAAGAAATCCTTGCTAAAATGGGAAATACTTCAGATGCGTCCGAGTTTGCTAATAAGGATGCATTCGATGTCCTTGTTGTTGGAGGCGGACCCGCGGGAGCGAGTGCTGCCATCTATGCAGCACGTAAAGGCATTCGTACAGGAATTGTCGCTGAACGCTTTGGCGGTCAGATTATGGACACTTTGAGCATTGAAAACTTTATTAGTGTAAAGTCTACTGAAGGTCCTAAGCTCGCAGCAAACCTTGAAGAGCATGTAAAAGAATATGACATTGATGTCATGAATTTACAGCGTGCTAAACGTTTAGAAAAGAAAGACCTTATTGAAATTGAACTAGAAAACGGTGCTGTTCTAAAGAGCAAAACTGTTATCCTTTCAACAGGTGCTCGCTGGCGCAATGTTGGTGTACCTGGTGAGACTGAGTTTAAAAATAAAGGCGTAGCTTACTGCCCACACTGTGATGGTCCATTGTTTGCTGGCAAAGACGTAGCCGTTATTGGTGGCGGAAATTCCGGCGTTGAGGCAGCCATCGACCTTGCGGGAATTGTGAAGCACGTAACCGTTCTTGAATTTAATCCAGAGCTAAAAGCAGATTCTGTATTGCAAGATCGTCTACACAGTTTGCCGAATGTAACGGTTCTAAAAAATGTTCAAACTCAAGAAATCACTGGAACTGACAAAGTAAACGGTGTTACTTATGTTGAGCGTGATACAGGGGAAGCTAAGCACATTGAGCTTGCCGGAATATTTGTTCAAATCGGTCTTGTACCAAATACTGACTGGTTAAGTGATACCGTTGAACGTACTAAATTTGGTGAGATCATTGTAGATAATCACGGGGCGACGAATATCCCTGGTGTATTTGCTGCAGGAGACTGTACGAACAGCCCGTATAAGCAAATCATTATTTCAATGGGATCAGGAGCTACTGCATCTTTAGGTGCATTTGATTATCTAATCCGAAATTAATGAGTGAACACGGTAAGAAGCACGACACTAATTGAAATTCACTTAATAAAGGACTGTTGTAAATTAATTTACAACAGTCCTTTTTCTTTATATTTTTCCATCAAAACGTATTATATACTTAATTACTTTAACTCCATATAAGGTACGCTCGTTATTGTTTAACATCTTACATGTTTGCGTTTGAAACCAATCCTTCCCCTATCTACTTCCTTTTGAATACTTTCGAAAGCGTTTAGGAAACTACTTTTTTTATTGTCCCTTTTGACTTCTACTGGACCGACTGCTTTTGCAATTTCGACCGCCTTTTCATGGAGCGGCAAATACGAAACCCCTACTGTGTATAAAAAATTATTCATAGCAGATTTCGTTCGTTCTGGCGAAACGTGAATCGTATTCTTTACAATTTCCATCATGTTAGCAATCTTGCTTTTAGAAAATTCATCGTCGAAGCGATTCCCTAAAAGCCAACAGTAGCAACTCCAGCCCGCTGACATTCTTAGTTCTTCACCGCTTGCAATCCATTTATCAGCAACGTCTTGTGCAATATCTGCTTCCGCTAAAGTTACTGCTACCACATAATCGGACAGCATATAAAAATATGCCCCATCCATCCAACGGTCAAAATCCGACTCAGTCATTGCTTTTGGATCTGCAATAATGCCTGCAAAGTACATTGCGTCATAGTTCCCTGTTGAATAGAGTTCTTCAGCTAAAGGTTGATTTATTTTAATTTTTTTGACGATTGGCTTCATTGCACCTGTAGCCACGCCAAACAGTGGTTCATGCGCACCATTAGTTATGTACATTTTTTTTGTTCTTTCCTTGCCGAGAGCTTCAAGCTCCTGCATAACAGTTTGTAGATTCACTTTTTAGCACTTCCTTCTTTTTGGAGATTTATCCCCTTGATATCCTGGCCTTCAATACAATTATCCTATAACAAACCTTACTATTTATCAGCAAAACCTTCACCCTAAAATGTTCGGAGTGTGTAAGGTAATATTAGTGTGTTGATAATGTTTGTTATAAAGGATTGGTGTTTTAGTGATAAATTAAAGACTTCTAAGCACCCATTTGCTAACAAAAGATTTTGCTTTCTATTTCTTACTCTTTCGGCATCTTGCTCATATCCATATATAACACATTCCAACGGTGACCATCTAAATCAGCAAAACCACAGCCGTACATCCAACCTTGGTTCTCTGAAGGCTCACCAAAAATTGTACCTCCAGCCTTTACTGCCTTCTTTGCTATTTCATCTACTTCTTCTTTACTCTCTGCATCAAAGGAAAATAATACTTCAGTAGCTTGTTTTGTATCGACTATTTCATGTTTGGTGAAATTTTCGAAAGTGGAAATAGGAAAAAGCATTACTCTAGCATTATTATCTCCGATGACTAATTGCACTTGATCGCTATTGCCAAGTGGAGTATTAGTCGAAAATCCAAGTTCGCTATAAAACTCTTTTGATTTATTCGTATCTTTAACTGGCAAGTTGATCCAAAATTGTTTTGACATAGTTATTTCTCCTTTTTTAATTTAATTCTACTCTCCCATATATTCTTAAGTAATGTATAAAACACCTTCTTCCACTAACCTGCCCCTTTAATTGAATAAGAGAAAAGCTGTATGAACAGCTCAACGAATTTTCACTAAAGCCCCGTCAGTTGAAGAATTTTCTATTTCGAATTTATGTAATAAACCAGATTATCAGTCCATTCTCCAAATTCAAAAATAAATCCTTTTCTTGTACACTCAAACTCCATTCCAACACTCTCAGCTAAATTATAAGAAGGTTTGTTATCAACGTTTATATGAGCCTCAATTCGGTGGAAATTTAAGTCTTTAAAGGCGACAATAAGGGCTTCTTTTACTGCCTCTTTAGCATAACCTTTCCTCCAATATTGATTATGAATAGTGTAACCTATCCTGCCCCATTGAAAGTCATTTCTCTCTAAGGTGGAGAAATCTATCATTCCAATATGTGTACCGTCTTCTTTCCTAAAGACACCAAAAACATATACCATATCATTCAGCGCTAATTCTTCATGTTTTTCAACTAAGTTGGTAAACCATTCCTCTGTACATTCACTCATATCTATTTTCCCTTGGTCATAGCGGTGTTGGGGTGGAAGTCTATTTTCAAATCCGCTAAGCCAATTTCTAAAATCATCTACTTTTAATGGTCTTAATACTAATCTTTCTGTTTCTGAAATACAGTCAAATTTATTCAAATAAAACATCCTTTCAAATTATCTTTTCTTAACTTTTAAAATATCTCCTTTACTATTTGCGTTAATTTTGCTCCAATACTATGAACAATTAAGATTAAATCTATTTTTTCTTACACTCAAAATAATAATCACTTGTGAGATTATTATAAATTTTTAATATAACTTCCCCACCATTTTCATAGCATTGAGAACTTGCATAATTTATTTCTTTAGTATTGAAATAGCTATAGATATGTATTAAAAAAGACACTCCAAATAAAGCGATAAATATAATCCATAAAACACTTGTAAAATACTTGTTTTTAAATATATTTATTTTCATTCCCCCCTTATTTCAATTGAACTAATCTACTGCTGCTAACATAACAAATTCGTTAACCAGTTTGTTTTGTTATTCTTAACCCACCCTCTAGCTCAAAACAATCCCTGATTTTATCACATCCAAATTATCCTGAAAAAAATCCTTCGTCTCTGCTAGCTTCAAACGTTCATCCATTTGATCAATCTTTACAAACTCAACTCCTCTAATCTCCTCCGTTTTCGGCTGTAACTGTGCCCTTTCACCCAAAAAATCCAAGAGAAACATATACGTGACTTGCCTTTCGAAACCTAACTTTTCTTTCATAGCTGCTGGAAATTCAAATTCAATCGTTCCTAGTTCACCAATGATACGAAAATCTCTCGTCCCGGTTTCCTCATCGAGTTCCCTAAATAACGCTTCCTGAATATCTAGATCCTCTCTCTTTACGCCCCCCTTCGGAAAATCCCATTCGGGTTTAACCTCCAGCGGTTTTTCCGTGTCCATAACTTTTCCTTTATTCACTAACAAGATAGTATCATCTGATTTAATAATGCCTCCTACAGCATATCGAATCATAGCTTCACCAATTCTTTTTCAATGTTTGGTTTGATTAGGATTTCATCGCCGTCTTCTTTCTTCGAATAATTCATAAAGTACAGAACGTTATTTTGGCAATCATTATTCCTTGTCATTTAAATTCCCCCACTTTCTTTCATAAAAAAATACCCTTTAGATTAATACAAAAAAGATCTATCTTGCACGAAAGGCCCCGATAACGAGATAGCACTTATGGGTGCAAAACACTATGAACAAAATACTTTGCATTTTCCAAGTCTTTTTTCTTAACAGAAACAACGTATTGTTTTTCGTATTTCTTGTTCATTCCGAAACTCCCAAAGTTTCCTCTCTTTGTACCAGGTCCCAACCATTGTCCTGAAGGGTCAATAACTTTGTAGGTATAATCAATGTCTTCTCTTTTTAAAATTGCTCTTACCTTTGATAATTCTTCCATTGAATATCCAATATAAACAACTTCTTTATTTAAAAAATACATATCCATCCCCCTTTAAAGAAATTATCCGAAAAAATCGCTGCTTATCCTACTAACCTGCCCCGTTAGTACAATAAGTTCAACAAAAAAGAGCGTAATCCTTCTTGGATTATCGCTCTTGGTAGTGAATAAGCTTATTTTATGAAATAGATTCATCCAATTTATGATAGAACGAACTAATTGTTGTAAATCGATTTGAAGGAGGTACATGATTTCACAAACTCAGTCGATTTTGTATACAAAAATGCTGCTCTGTTTATTCCACAGTAAAATAAGCTTTCAAAATGTTAGCTAATCTTCTACTATTGCACCCGTTACTCAATTTAATTAGAAGTTATTTATTGGAAACATCATCAATCGCTTGAATTGCTAGTTCCAACGCTTTAATTCTTCTTTCTAAAAGCGTTCTTTGGGGACTGCCAGGCTTTGATTTAACATAAACATTCTCAATTGATGGAAATAAACCAGCAAGAACATTACGAGCTTCTGATAAATCTTCCTGGGTGTAATAATGGGGTATTTGATTCCAAACGTTTTCTAGCATTGCTAAGCCGATGCAAACAGCTTTGAGTCGTTTCTTTACTAAGGTAGTATTTACGCCTTTCAGAGTCATCTGGGAAAGGGCTTTTTCAAGTTTACTGATTGTTGATTGTAAAGATTGTATTGATTCCAATTTATCTACATTTGATATGTTTTCCATAATAGTACTGTCCTTTCATCGTTTCTGAATTAATTGGCTTGATAAGTCTTAGTTTCCATTTCCACTAGTAATCACTACTTGAAACGATTTAAAGATATTGTACCATCATTCTTCCACTACCCTGCCCGTTAGTTTAAGGCTATATTTCACAAATAGGCTAAAATAGATTATACTGAACTAACTATCATATTCCGAAAGGAGGAATTTCTTATGACCGAGAATAATCAATCTGAAGCACCAAAAAAGAAAATCAGTTTAAAAGAGGCTGTGCAGCAGCAACTTGAAAACAAAAAGAACCAGTCTTCTCCTAATAAAGGAAAAAAGAATGCCGACCTTTCAACAAAAAAAATGAAAAGTCAGCAAGCGAAAAAAACAAGCAATACCCGTAGAAAAATGGGTGTCTAACGTCTAACCAGATCGAGTACCCATCGCCTCGATTTCAATTTCATGGCAACAGATGGACAGAATGGACTCGGACAGAAAACACACTCTAAATAATAGAAGTGAAAAAGCATTCAAGGGACAGTTCAGTTCCTTGAATGCTTTTTCATGCTTTTCTACTAAAGTCTTTTCACATTGTCAGCTTATCAATACAAATTTCAATAACCAAGTTTCATAAATTCCTAAAAGCCACTTTAGTCACATTTACTGTTGAAAATAAAGATTTTTGTCAAACTACTCCTTGTTTCTATTCTAGGCTAAATGGATTTGACTACATTGATAAGCTAGTACAAACTATTTTCCCCAAAAACCAACTTTCTCCATATAAACTCAAATGGTCCCTATCTATGTTTCTCCATTATAATTGTTGAAATACAAACTTGAATAATAAGGAACAAAATACAATAAATTACTTTTATTAAAGTGATTTGAGTGCCCTTCTTCATGTTATTATTCATAATAATCAAGTAGTTTAAGTAAAGCATCTCATATGAATTTTTCTTTTGCTATTGAAATCCACTTTTATTCCCACTATAAAAAAAGTACCAATTTCTCTTTAACAGAAATTGGCACTTCGTTTATTCACGATACGTTATCGTGCCTCTTTTGGCGGTTGGCACACGTCACATTTACGTTGGTTATTATTTTTAAATTTCTTAAATGTTTTTTCAAAGTTGCTATCACATGCACATTTAAATAGTAACTTTTGAGAAAAACCATGATATTCTGTAGTTAATAACTTACTATCCGAATTTTTCTCAACAAATTCTTTAATTTTACCAATTGTCCATTGTTTATTCATTATCTTACACCTCCATATTTTATCGCTATGCGGAGGCTATTCTTGGCATCCGTACAATTATAAGTAACATTAGTAATTACCCTAAGCTACTCATTATAACATGAGCTGGCACTCAATTAAACAGATGGAAGGTATCTTATTATACTAAACTCCAGTTAGTCCAACTAATTCAATAAAATAAAGTGCTAACCCTTCTTGGATTAACGCCCGCATTTAGCTTTGTACAACAAATAAGATATACTATGTTAATAAAAATGATCGAATCCTTTAAGGAATCAATCTTTTACTTTAAATACTCGTTTCTAATACATTCAATAAAAAAATTATCCAACTAGATTAATACTTTAATGTAGATATACTAGATGTACTATATATAGCTAAACCAGATTTTTTATAACCACTATTTTTAAATTCATTATAGGTAGCTTTATTAGCAAAAATTAATAAACGATGATAAACTTCCCCATTAGTTTTTATTTCACTTTCTCTATAGTAGACTTGACCTGCACTTAAAGAAGGCATTTGTTTAAAATATCCTGTAGCAAGATTAAATCCAATTAATCCAGTTGCAATAGCTGTTCCTTTTTTAGCTAAGGTTTGAATAGTAGCAGACTTACCTTTAAGAATTATCATGACCGTTAAACCAGGGAGGTAATCCATTACTATTTTCCCTCCCACAGCCTCAGCTTTAGTTACATCATGACTAGACCTTTTAAGTCCTCTTACAGAACTAGGAACATTGTAAACAGTTCCAATTTTTTTTAATACTGATTGACCAGAAGCACCCCATTTAGCATATACCGATTGTGTACCTAAATAATTGGGGGATGGTACAGATAAAATTGCTGTATAAGTACCTTTTTTCGAATTCACAGGAACAAAAACTGAGCCTATCTTTATAGCACTATGCATTTTATAAGTAAATCCTAATGATTGCTTAACGTTATAACCTAAATTAGTTTTAAAATCTTTTTTCAAAGTATAATTAATATAAATTTTACCATCCGCTTTTTTACTAATACTATTCACTTTAATATAATTATCAATTAGAATAGTTGAAGAAGCTTCTGTAGAATTAACACCGACCACAGATATTAAAGATAATATTAATAATAAAGATAAGAAAATTTTCAACTTTTTCAAACCTATCAACACTCCTCTCTTTTTAAAAATAACATTTTTTTACAATAAACAAAATAGGCCTAATGAGGTGTAAATAAATGCTAAAATCAGTGAGTTTTTTACTTTTTGTAAACGCCGTTATTTTTTTACTATTAGATTTTGATATTTTGAAAATAGAATTTATTAATAACTCAATTGCGACTAATTGGAAATCAACAATCTGTTTAATTAGCCTTGTTTTAGGAGTTACACTTTTTAAAATTGCTCAAATAAAAAAAACTTCCAAAGTTTGAAAGTTTATTAGATGTAAAATAAGGACACTCATAAAACAGTGTCTTTTATCTTACAAAAACAATATACAAAATGTTAATGATATCCTCTATAAATCGCTAAATAACTCTTTTTTATCAGTTCGGCTTGAATCAGATAGAGTAGCAAGAATCTCAGCAATTTGTAATGTATCATTTATTTTCTAATATCAGGAATAATCAATCCTAAAAAAAGAAAATCAGATGAACAAAAAAACTAATTTTCTTTTCTATAAAATCGTTCACCTGTTTCTGTATTATAATATACTCTTATTTTTTCACCTGTTACAGGGTCAAGATTCACTTCATTCGTTATCTCAAAACCTTTAGGAACTTTTTTTCCATGGTTGCTTTTATATCGTTTGTCATATATAAAGTAACCAAGTAAGATACAAACGAAAACAATACTAAATTGAAATATCAAATATAAACTTATTCCAAAAAAAGTCGTCATTATTGCTTTTCCACAACAACTGCCGTACCGTATGCAACAATTTCACTCATGTTTTTACCCATTTCACCAGAATCATATCGCATCATGATAATAGCATTCGCTCCCATTTGGTTGGCATTTATAATCATACGGTCTATAGCTTCTTTTCTAGAATCTTCAAGCATGGCAGTATATTGCTTGATTTCTCCCCCTACTAATCCTTTTAAGCCCGCCATAATATCACCGCCAAGCCCCCTACTTCTTACAATCAGACCAAATACAGATCCTTTTACTTCGACAACTTTATACCCTTCAATGTGTTCTGTTGTTACTACTAGCACATTCATCATCTCCTATGTTCTATTTAATTTCCTTATTCAACTAAACTGCCCTTTAACTGAATAAAAAATAAGGGCTGTCTAAACAGCTCAATAATCTTCAAGTAAAGTGCTCGATTGCTGAAGAAATTTCTAGAATATTAATATGAAATTACTTCTTGAATCTGATCATGAATATTTACCTTACTTAACCCACCGTGGTAACAAACCACTGATTCAATTTCGAGGTCCAAGTATTTCGTCAAAGAGAGACGTGCTTCTTTTATATCCAGGACAGTCGGGACATGAATTCCCTTAATTATTCCGTTTTCACTGTACATCGAGTCCCCGGCAATCAGTGTTTTACTTTGTTTCAAATATAGGCTGATGTGGCCAGGAGTATGCCCTGGAGTATGGATGATACGAATTCCACCACAATACGGCAATTCTTGACCGTCTTTTAAGGTTTCGTCCACTTTGCCCTTAGGTGGGTTCTCTAGGTGCCCGTCTTTCAAAAGAGATAAATCCCCTTGAATATAAGGCTTATCCAAATCGTGCGCATATACTTTAATATTACTTCCACACTCCTGTAATATCTCAGGTAAACTACCTATATGATCTATATCCTGATGCGTCAAAATTACAACTTTTAGTTTGTAGAACGAGACTTCCACCTTTTCCATTGCCACGCGTATATCTTCAATTTGTCCAGGAAATCCAGTGTCTATTAAAACAGCCGTTTCTTCATCCCATAAAAGAGTTGGATGAATAATCATCCCATTAAATTCGAGATGAAGCATTTCTACCCCCTTATAAATCCCCATAATTTAGTACCCTCCATAATTAGATTTCGAATATGAAAAAAAAGATTTGGTTACACAAGAAGTTTTAAAGAATTAAGCTAATCTTGTACGTATAACATTACTATTGTGTAGTATCAATAATTATTCATTTTCAGAAAAGCCTACAAGTTTGTTAATTAAAGTGAACATAATAATAATTTCAACTTCCTTCTCAAAAATCCCTCCTGATTTACAACAATATGGCCCAATTACTGAAAAGAATTAACTGTTGATTAATTAAATGTATCACTGGTATAAAACACTCAGTACTAAAATTTTCTTTTTTATTTCATCTCTTAATTCAATAGGTTGAACTACTTTTGCGTGCTTTCCCATTTGTATAAAATAGTCAGCCAAAAAGTCAATTTCAGTTTCACTTATTGAACCCTTAATAACTCCATAACCTTTACTGTCTATTGATATTCTGTGATATGGTGAAACATTAGATTTATATTTTTCTACTCCTTCTGGCGTTAATTCCACAATAAGCTCATGCTCTTTTTTTGTTGATAAAAGGCTCATAATATCATTTAAGTTAGTTTCATTTAGATTCATCTTGTCATTTCTGTCACTAAGTCCGATCTCTGATATTCGATCACAACGGAAAAGTCTAAATTCCTTCCTAAGATAACAATAAGAAGGGCAATACCATCTTCCATATTGAGAAAATAATCCAATTGGTTGAATTTCTCTATTAACCCCCAAGTAAGAAATCCAAAGCGGCTCATTTCCTATTGCTGCCATAAATAGCTCTTTTAGAAGGGGGCTTTCTTTAGTCTGATTATCTATTTTGAAATCGATCTTATCTTTGATTAAATCAATTTCATCTTTCATCTTCCCGTTTAAGTTTAAGTAGAATTTTTTTATGATTGAATTATATTCCGATTCAAAAGGGAGGCTTATAAAATGTTTTAAAGATAATAGAGCAAAAAAGATAGAGAACGTTTCATCTTTTGTAAAGGATACAGCAAGTAGATTTTTTTCTTCCAAAACTTGATATCCACCATTAGGTCCTACTTCTGAAATTAATGGAACCCCTAAAATACTTAGTTCTTCTAAATCTCTAAGAATCGTTCTTCTTGAAACATTAAATTCTTTTGCTAAATCATCTACCTTAAACTTTTTAACTCGATTAATATACAACCTTAACTCATTTAATCTAGTCGCTTTACTCAAAATATTCCCCTTTTACTAATTGTGTCATCATTTGTCACTATTACATTATATACTGAGGATAGTTTCGAATTGATAGAACTTTCATTATTTAATTAGGAGGGATTTAGATTGAATCAAACTGAGAAAAAAGAAATTTTATTTGTAGTGTTGGAGGAATTTGCTGATTGGGAAATGTCTTATGTAGCAGCTTTTTTAAATAATACAGAGAAATACATCACTAAAATAGTTAGTGTAAGTGAAGACGTTATAAAGTCAATAGGTGGAATACGTGTCCTTCCTGATTACACCTTTAGAAATATGCCTGAAATCTTTTATGGTTTAATACTGATTGGGGGGAACTCCTGGCGTAAGCCATTAAACAATAATGTCATTCCAATTATGGAGAAGGCACTTTCTATGGATATTCCAATAGGGGCAATATGTGATGCAACAGTATTTATGGGCGCAAATGGATGGTTAAATGACATAAAGCATACAAGTAACGATCTTAAAGATTTGAAAACTTATGCAAAAGATAACTACCGAAATGAAATAAATTATGTACTAGAGCAAGCAGTTTCTGATGGGAAAATTGTGACCGCAAATGGAACAGCTTCATTAGAATTTGCAAAAGAAATTCTTGAATTATTAGAAGCATATCCTAAGGAGCTTATTAATCAGCTTTATAACTTTCATAAATTAGGTTATTATGAGGCAGAAAAGGCAAATTCTTAAATCTAGATATTCGTAATGCACATAATCCTAAAGATAGGAATTTATGTGCATTTTCCCTTTTTAGGATTTACTCTCAAGCATCTTGGTCTTCTACTTAAACCTCTGTAAAATCTTCTGATTTTTTTATAGTCACAATTATTTCTTTAAACCGATCATCATTGAAAATAATCACTAAAAGTGCTAATTGTTCTTTTTCATCATCAAAATCATATAAATTTGTATAATTATCTCCGGATATAGAAAATTCATCTCCAACTAAATGAACTTCAATCGTCATTTCGCTAAAAGTAGCTGCATTAAGATCCCTATTTCCCATCATTTCTTCTTCTAAAATATTCAACAGTAAATAAGAAAAACTGATCCTTTCCTTTCCCATTCAAACTCCAATCAGCCAATTCAAATGGCTTATCGGTTATTAATATCGTTCGACCATTTTAATATTCTAATAATTCTACGGATATTTTCTCCATGTGAATTCCCCCTTTTTGTTGCGTTTACACTACTAATTTACTTTAAAATTCAAAAACCTTTTTTTAGCAAAAAAACACAACAAATTTCCCCACTGTTGCGTTTTCATACCATTTTATGGTTGTTCCTTCGGCCGCAAGCGACCGCCCCTTTGCCAACTTTAGTGACAAGTTTAATCATATTTTATCTTTTGACTTCCTATTATTCACTTTTAGCTTTTTCTATAAATTCAATATCATTTTCATTAATAATCTGATAGATCGCTCTTTTTTCATCTAATCCAAAAGAAGATGTTTCTTGTATGGTAAACGATTCATTTTTTTTCGTTGTAAATATATAATTACCTCTTTCATACTCGGCATATTCATACACCAATGTGTCGATTTCAGACCATTCATATACTCGTTCTTCCTTAAAATTTTTATAAATAATTTTATGTTCTTGAATAAGTGTGACACTTAAAAGCGAAAAGTATCCCATTATTAAAGCACTTACTAATAATAGAAAAGCTATAAAGTAACTTAAGTAATTCCTTTTAAACCCTAAAAACACCAATGTTAGTACTATAATTAATTGCGATAAACCTAAAAGTTTGAAATTTATTAAAGGTATAATGGTTACAATGTTTTCTCTATTAAAATGAACAGTCTCGGTATAAACAAAAGGAAGAAACATAGAAATTAAAATCGCAATCATTCCATATATCATCGCTGCAATTATAAACCTTCCTCTAATCGATAAGGTATCTAACAAGTACAGCTCCCCCTTTACTTCACTAAAGTGACTTTTCAACTTCCATTAAACATAAATATTATATAAATCTTTTATGCAATCATCATCAATATATGTATTACATCCAACGTTAAACAAACAATAATTTCAAACGAAGGTTCGATTCCCATGCATCCACTACGAACAAGTTAAATCTAGCTATAATTTAGGCTAAATTTAGCCCTGTCGGGGGTATTGATGCCATCCATCACAATTATCAGCATTGTGTTCATTTACTCCAAAAACTACATAAAAAGCTAACCTAACTACAGTTGACTTCTACTCTGTTTATTTAACTAAAACACTCGTTATCTTAAGCAAATAATTACAACCCGCTATTTCTCCCAAAGCTCTATCAGTCGACCTTCAGGATCTTTAATCCAAATAAACTTTCCAAATTCACTAATCTCTTCTTTCTTTTCAAGAGGTACACCAATATTTTCAAGATGCTTAATAGTCTCGTTTAGATCATGTACTTGGAAATTTAACATCACTTGTTGTTCTGTTGGAAAATAACTGTCATTCTCGGTAAAGAAAGAAAAGATAGTCTCATTTCCTAATTGGGGTTTAATCACAGTCCCATTCCAATTTTCTATTTCAATCTTCAACACTTCACTGTACCATTTTTTTATAACATCAATATTCTTAGTTCTCCAAAATATTCCTCCAAAACCTTTTATCATTGTATCTAACTCCTATTTGTCTTCAAATTTTTAGTTTTTCGATTATCGTTAAGTTCCTTCTTCAAATAAACTGTTGCTTTAGTAAAAACATCCCTTATGTCTATAATTCTATTAAGTTGGTATTAATCCCTTTAATAATACTATTTTAGGGGAAATGGAATTGTTAAACTCCCAAAGGTGTCCTTCTTACTAACGCTAGATGAAGTAGAAAAAACGCTATAATACAAATGAAAAGACCAAATATTATTAACATATATTCACCTCCGAAATATATGTTAATATCATTCGTAATTTTGTTATTTAAAGAATTAGTATTTCAAATCACTTGGAATATTTACTTTTGCAGTTGATTTAAAATCAATTTCAATACATCGTTTTGTGATCTTTCATTAGTCAATGTGATTTCTCCATCCACGCCAAGATAATCCTTTGGTTTCCACCAGGCACGTAAAGAATCTTCACCAAATTCCAACTTTTTCGAACTTGAGTTATGACGTATGACTGTTTCCTCAAAAGATAAATCAAAATAATAAGTAAATGACTTTTGGTTAAAGAACAGGATTAGGTTATTCAGCATTTCACCATAGCGATTTTTATACAATATTCCTTCCACAATAACAAATTCACATTTATCTTTACCGTATTCTGCGATTTGGCGAATCAAATCAATTGAAAGGTTCCCTTCTCTATCTTGCACCTTCAACATTTCACGGCGAACGGTATCCTGAGAAACCAAGAGCGTTCCATGTCCCAAAAGATTTTGAAGACCTTTCGCAGTCGTTGTTTTCCCACTCCCAGAGTTTCCTCGTATGATAATCAGCTTAGATTCCATATTTTCCAGCACACCTCATTTTTATTCTATTTACAGAATCTTTTATTGTTCATAACAACAATTCTTATCTTTATTTCATTCGTTATAGAAATTAGTTCTTTCTTCTTCCACTAAAGTACTCGATATTTATGAGAAATCTTCAATAACTTCTACCACTTCAATTTTCCCGTTAATCAAAAGCTCTGGTAGTTCGTTTTTCATATTACCATTCCAATATTCTATAGCTTGTTCAATTTTTCGGGAAAACGGGACCCCATCCGTTTTTGGTAAAAGGTCTCCATCTCCCTCAAAATAATTTCCGATAACTCGAAGTTTAACAATCTGCAAAACTTTCCGATTGTAAGAATCAAATAACGATTTCCATTTCAATGCGTCTTCATAGCTTTTCGTAGCGTATAAGCAAGACAACCTTGAAGGATATTCAGGAAATTCTTGTAATCTAACCATTTCTACTATAGCTTCTCTAATAGCTCTGATTGTTTGGTCAACATAATTTATAGCTACTTGAGCATTTTCTTTATTCAAGTACAAGCCTTCATTTGTATCATGATCCTGTAAAATTTGAATGAAGTCTTCACCTTTAGAATTCAATTGTTCTCTTTCAAAAAAGAAGTGAAATAATGTGTTCTTTTGGTTCTTGTCGAAGTTAATTATCTGCCCTTGACTCATTTTTTTTCTGGTAACGATATGATAAACATAAAATTCTTTTTCCCCCATAGTTTACCTCCTAGTAACCTTAATCATAATGACTATATTTTGCTAATCCCACTAAGAAGAATTTTGTTTTATTAATGCATTAGTGAATTAGTCGCAAATACTTTTTGAATTAATTATTTTCAACTCCAAATACCCTTAACGAAAACTACTTCTTTTTGTTTAACTAATCGACTATAGAAATACCCTTTCCTTTTTGTAATACTCAAATTACAACAAATTTTCTTCAACTAAACTGCTTAGTAAATACATTAAGTTCAACAAAAAAGTGCGTAATCCTGCTTGGATTAACGCACTCGTTAGTCAATAACATATTCTTGAGTCGACACATAATATGAATTAAAAACAGTTAACCTTTAGCAACTTAGGAGTAAAAATCCATTATTTATATTCAGTAAGCCAGTCAATTAATTGGTCATAGTTACTTGAGAACATTGCGTTATCTTTAGTATTAGACTGTTCAAGGTGAATTAAAATATCTCCTTCTTCTAATAAAAATGCGACTGCAATAGTGTTCTCTAATATATTATTAGAGAAAAATTTGTCTTTCCACAATTTTTGTACAGAAAAATGTTCTGGAGTATAACCTTTACGATTAACTAACAACTTATATTTTCTTCCTTGCCTAATAAATGAAGAGCACGTTTTTTCAAATGAATTAAACCATGTGTTTACATCAGCAAGGGTTATGTAACCTGTCAAATTTGTAATAATAATATCTTCAGAAATGGATGTACTTATATTTTTAACATTCAATAGAAGAACAACTCCTTTTCAATATTATAAACCAAATAATGGAAGTTGGTATAAATTTATGTTATATAAAAGTTAAAAGACCTTCTAGTAGAAGGTCTCTCTAAAAAAGTGGTTAGTAAAAAGAGCGTTCTTCCACCTAGAAAAGCGACTACACTATTAAAGAATCGCACTCGTTATTTTAAGAGAAGAATTTCACAAAACTTAATTTGGGTTACTAAAAATCCAGATTTTGAACTCGTCATTTTGTTCTTGTAAATTCCAACCTGATTTAAAATAATATGCATTAAAAGTGGATTCAGTTGGACATAGTGCAGCTATAGGTAAATCATTTATCGTATTTAACATCGTTTTTAACAACCCTTGACCTCGATAAACCTCGCTTATCGCAAATTGATATAAAGAAATTTTGTTTTGTGTTTTTTTTCGGTAAAACCGAAATGCTCCTACCACTTGACCTTCTACTGTTGCCACTATCATTTGCTTTCTTCTTATGGCTGCTTTAATTCCAAGAGGACATAAAAACTCTTCAGAATAAACTGCACTGTTATTACGCTCTAAATTTTCGTTGAAGAAATACACAACTTCAGATATCTGAGTTGGATTCGCTAAAGCTATTTGCATTTTCCTCCCCCTTAAAAATAACGCTTTCTATGCCATAAGTGATTTATATATATCCCCTATAATTCCTTCCATTTGATGAACACCTAATTCTGTATTCGTCATGATAACTGCTCCTTTTTCTATGTGTGAAAATGCTACCATCATACATTGAAAGCCTACTCCCCAACCGAGTGATGTGATTTCTGATTCTATTTCAGAGCCTTCAAGAAACATACCTAATCCAGTCCAACTCTTACCTTTTTGAGGTGTTATCATTTCTTTTGCTAATCTTTCTGAAATGCCAATTTTACTTTCACCTTTTAGAGCATCCAGTAGCTCAAGAACTAATCGAGCTAAATCTAAAGAAGTTGTCCATAAGCCAGAAGCTGCTGGGTAAGGATATATTGGATACTTTCCATCTACTAATTCACCGTTTTTATTATGACCACAAGAGAATTCTCTTTTATCCATCTCTAACATTGTTGTTGTATTTAAATGGCTATTCTTCATTCTTAATGGCTTAAATATTAACTCATTCACCACTTGATAAAATGGCTTTTCAGTAACATCTTCAATTAGTTGCTGAACAACACAAAAACCTGCATCTGAATAGTGAAATTCACTCTCTGGTTCACACTGAACTTTAATAGGAGGATTACAATAAGAAGTTTTCCCCTCTAATATATCAATCATCGAAGGAACCTCTATTTTTGAATTTAGTTCAGAAAAACTACCTTCAGGATCCTTAATTCCAGATTGATGACTAAGTAAATTTCTCAATGTAACGCTTTTATTTTTAGTGAATTCATTTTCTGGTACTTTCCACGATACAAGTCTTGTATTTATATCCTCATCTAAATCAAGAAGTCCTTCCTCTATTAGCTTTATAGCAATCATTCCTGTTAAGAACTTGCTAATGGAACACGAACTAAAAATAGTATTTTCATTTACTTTTCTATCGCTTTCTACCTCTAGTAAACCATAATTTTCTGTTCCGCTAATTTGACCGTTCTCAATCAATGCAATACTTATTCCTTGGACATTATAATGTTTCATTTGTTCTTCGATGATGTAATTTTTTAATTTCATATTTACCCCCCTGCAAAAGTATTACCAATAAAATTGTAACACGAATATACGTTCTGTTGTATGTATTTGGAAAAAATTAATAAACATGCTTATTTAGTTAAATAAGCAAAATGTGCTTCTAAAACACCCCAATGATATTTCACTAAAGCATCTCGTTAATTAAATAAGAAAGTTAACTATTTTTCTGTAATAACTCTATTAGACCATTGGGATAAAGAATTTTTTTCCCATCAATAATTTCTTCTAAGGAAATCCATTTCGCGAATGTAGTTTTACTCCCTTCTACAACTTTAAAACTTTCTTTTTGATATAGTGTTTGGTCTATAAATTCCACTAAGTAAATCTGAGTTATTTCGTGACCTATATTTCCGTCTATTCTATAGATGTTTTCTAAACAGGCAATATAGCGTTTAATCTCTATGCCCACTGCAATTTCTTCATTGTATTCTCTTATAATAGTTTCACTAGACTTCTCACCAAGTTCAATTGTCCCACCGATTGGTCGATAATATGTACCTATTCCCTTTGAATGCTTTCCCTCTTGTTCTTCTAAAAGAATTTTATTATTGTGTATTATTATCCCTAAAGTATTTGCTCTTGGATACACATGATCCCCCCTTTTAATATATCTACTACAAAATAACATTCTTCATATTAAATCTTCTTTATCTGACCTGACCTTTTTGTTAAATAAAAAAAGAGCCGGTTAGGCAGCTCAAAGAACTTCTACTAAAGCACCCCAGTTCAATAAGTACTTTTAGTATTATCATTTAAGTAACTAGATAAACTTTTGATATATACCATAAAAATAAATTGCAATTGAATTTTATTTTTATGGATATAACATGGTATAAAATTCCGCACCTTCTTCATCAACTATAATTCGATCTCCAATTTTTTGAAACTCTAATGATATACCATTGTCAGCAGTAATATAATACTTATCTTTTTTTATTTTGATTTTTACATTCTTATATGTTTTTTCATAATACTTTACTCCCAGAACCTCATTTTCAGATTCTAATATTTTATCTATAGTTGTTTTCAGTTTTCCTTCAGAATTATATTCACCAGAAATGATTAGTTCTTCACCGATAACAACAATCATTTGGCTATTACGATTAAAACCCCCTCCTTCAAAGTCACTAGCCTTAGCTTCATAGGTCATATCATCTTCTGAACATGCTACTAATAAAAAGATTAAACCAATTAACAATAATCCTATTTTTTTCAATTCTATTCCCCCTCTTTTTCATGTTTACAATCCGTGATAAAAAGACTGTTTCAACATCCTTTCTAATATATACGCAAGGAAACAAAGGTGATTTCAAATTTTACCAAATAAGGGTTTATATTTAAGTTACTAAATCTCATCCTTTTCCTCATGTTCTACTAACCCGCCACTTTAGTTTTTTAAAAAAAGAGCTGTTTGAACAGCTCAAAAACCCTCAACTAAAGCACCCGTTAGTTTAAGTATAATTCTTCACAAAGTATTATCTGGTTTAGTTGAATTAAATTACTCTAAAAATGAATCAGAGAGTAATAACCATCTTCAACAGGCTGTGTATTTTCATAAACATATCCCATAGATTGAAAACATTTTATACAATCTTCTTCAACTCCTGCGAACCATTTATTATTAAGCCAAAAAAGTCGGATTTCTGTACGCCAAGAAACCGACTTTTAATTTACTTGTTATATGGCTAACCCTATATTGGTGTAGTGGTGTACTTACCCTAACTGGCGTTTAAATTGTTTACTGGCGAAGATGTAAGCGATGACCATGATGCCGACGCACCAGGCAAGCGCAATCCAGATATCGTTGCCAACAGACCCTTCATACAAGAGAGCACGAATCCCATTCACGATTGAAGTAACGGGCTGGTTCTCAGCGAACGCACGGACAAGTTTAGGCATGGTTTCGGTGGGGACAAAGGCAGAACTGATAAATGGTAGGAAAATCAGCGGGTACGAGTAGGCCGTCGCCCCTTCCATAGACCCCGCTGTCAATCCGGGAATGACCGCCAGCCATGTCAGCGCTAGCGTAAACAGCCCGAGTATCCCAGTTACCGCGAGCCAATCTAGGATATCAGCGTTGGAACGGAAGCCCATCAAGAGCGCGACGAGGATAACCACCACGACAGAAATCGCATTGGAAACAAGCGAGGTCAACACGTGAGCCCACAATACCGAAGAGCGCTTGATGGGCATGGTAATGAAACGCGCCATCAACCCGCTCTTTACATCCGTAAACATCCGCGCGGAAGTGTAAGCGCCACCGGAGGCGATAGCCATCAGCAAGATTCCCGGCAATAAATAATTGACATAGTTATCAGTGCCTGTCTCTATGGCGCCGCCAAATACGTAAACAAACAGCATCATCATCATAATCGGCGTAATCGCCACCGTGATAATCGTATCTGGACTGCGCATGATGTTGCGCATTAAACGCCCTAGTAAAACCCATGTTTTGCTTTTCATTTACATCCCCTCCTTTTTACCGATGATCGCGAGGAAAATTTCCTCCAATGTCGGCTGCTTTTCAATGTACTCTACTTTGGCTGGCGGGAACATCTCTTTTAGTTCGGTAAGGGTACCGGTCGTAATGATTTTTCCGCCATGCAGGATGGCGATACGGTCCGCAAGTTGTTCGGCTTCCTCCAGGTACTGGGTCGTCAGCAAGATGGTCGTGCCGCCGCTAGCAAGCTCCTTGACGGTATCCCAGACTTCAATCCGCGCTTCGGGGTCAAGCCCTGTAGTAGGTTCGTCTAGAAAAATGACTGCTGGCGTCCCGATCATGCTCATGGCGATGTCAAGCCGGCGCTTCATCCCGCCGGAATATTTGTCTGCCCGGAGGTTGGCCGCATCGGTCAGGCTGAATCTTGCAAGCATATTGTCGGCGACTTGAGCAGAATTGGGAACTCCCCGCAACTTGGCGATCATCATCAGGTTTTCCCGCCCGGTAAGCATTCCGTCTAAAGCTGCGAACTGCCCGGTCAGGCTGATGCTCTCGCGAACATGATCCGGTTGACGCTGGATGTCAACGCCGCAAATTCCTACTTCGCCGCCATCGGGCTTCATCAGCGTCGAGAGGATGTTGACCGTCGTCGTCTTGCCTGCTCCATTTGATCCCAGCAGTGCGAAAATTTCGCCACGCTGCACTTCAAAATCCACCCCCTTTAAAACTACTTTGTCTTTAAAGGATTTTTTTAACCCTTTTACGGAAATTGGTGCATTGCTCATACTTTTTTCCTCCTTATAAAAATCCCCTTACGGATCTAGATTTCCTATAATCATCTACTTTGTATGACTGATAATAAGTATAACTTAGTACCTGGTTGAAAATATAACTGAATAGCGAGGGTGGCAATTCACATTTGTAATCAGCTATTCAGTCATTATTATCAATTGAAATTAATTTTTCCCCAATCGCTTCATGATACTATGGTTCAGATCTTCACGATACTTGGCAATATAGGTTTTAGCGTTTGCCACTAGTTCGTCGGCAAAGGACGCCACGTTGTCCCCAGTGATTTCTAGCACTTGTCGGCCTTCCGCTGCACCGGCTTCGAACAAGTCGATTAATTCATACTGCATTTGCAGCATATCCATCCCGTTGCCCGCCGAGAAATTCCACATGTAGTTTTGAATTTTCTTAAACACAAACTGGTAGTCTTCCGGCAGAGCCTCAACCCGTGCCATCATCATCTTGTACTCTTTTTTATCACCAATCATTTTTTTAAACATTTCTATCATGTTATTTTTCCTCCTTATAAAAAGCTCCTTGCGGAGCTAGATTGTCTATACCACCCTACTTAGTATGACTGATAATAAGTATAACTTAGTACCTGGTTGAAAATATAACTGAATAGCGAGGGTGGCAATTCACATTTGTAATCAGCTATTCAGTCATTATTATCAATTGAAATTAATTTTTTCCCAATCGCTTCATGATACTCTGGTTCAAATCTTCACGATACTTGGCGATATAGGTTTTAGCGTTTGCCACTAGTTCGTCAGCAAAGGATGCCACGTCGTTCCCTGTAATTTCCAGCACTCGTCTACCGTCCGCTGCACCGGCTTCGAACAAGTCGATTAATTCATACTGCATGTGCAGCATATCCATCCCACTACCGCCCGCCGAGAAGTTCCACATGTAGTTTTGAATTTTCTTAAACACAAACTGGTAGTCCTCTGGCAGAGCCTCAACCCGTGCCATCATCATCTTGTACTCTTTTTTGTCACCAATCATTTTTTTGAACATTTCTATCATGTTATTTTTCCTCCTTTTTTATAAAGCTGAAAAAGACACTCCAAAAATATCCGACGGAATATCTTATGAAGCTAGGTTGACTTCAAAACGTTGATTTTCGATGATATAAAATCCCATTTCTCCCAAAACAGCCCTAGTTCTTGACGACCAGCCTCATTAAGTGAGTAAAACTTACGGGGCGGCCCCATATCTGATGGTTTTTTTTCTATACTCACCAGTTTCTTCTTTTCTAAACGCACGAGGATGGTGTAGACCGTCCCTTCCACGACTTCGGTAAACCCAAGCTCGTTCAGACGTCGGGTAATCTCGTAGCCATAGGTTTCATGGCGACTGATGATTTCCAGCACGCAGCCTTCCAGCGAACCCTTCAGCATTTCTGTTAAATTTTCCATATTCAGATCCACCTCTATTTTGTCTGACTTATATTCAGTATAACTTAGTACTAAGGTAAATTTTTACTGAACAACTTTTGGAGAAATCAAGCTATTAAGTATTACTTATTACAAGTACATAGTATCACTGAGTAGCAGAGGTGTCAACTATTTTTTTTGAAAAAATTCCGATACCAATCTTAACTGCTATGCAATACCTTCACAAATTGATACGGTCGTTTAAAAGAAATAAAAAGTACAAAGGTTTGGAAAAATACTAATATGTCTTGAAAATCACCTTAGTTCCTTCATTTAGTAATGGAAAAAACTTTGGAATTGACACTTTATACTTTGAGGTAGAATTATCTCGTCAAACAATGAAAGATCTTCCTAAAGAATATCTACCAGTTGAATTGATTAAATACAAACACAGTAAGCCTCCCGGAAATACAAAATGAGATTGAGAACACTTAATGTGTTTTTCTTTAAAACTATATTGAACTAACCTGCCCCTTTAGTTGAAGAAGTATTTAAGTTTATGTTGAAGTTTAAGTATTTTTTCTGTTTGTGTCGACTCACTTATTGTAAAATACACATATAGAAATTATTACTTATTTATTAAAGAAGGTGTAAATGGATGTATGATATTACAGTTATCGGTTCAGGTGTAAGTAGTGTTTTTTTAGCATATACCTTGTCTCAAAGTAATCAAAAGATATTAATTCTTGAAAAAGGAAAATCTTTAGAGGAGAGGAATTGTCCTTTAGATCGAGGCGAAACCTGCAATTGTAATGTATGCGAGAAATACTTTGGTTTTGCTGGTTTGGGTAAATCAGAAGGAAAGTTTAATTATACAAGTGATTTTGGCGGCGAATTAGAGCAAAAAGTAGGTAGAGAGAATCTTCTACAATTAATGGATGAAGTTGACGAAATTTTATGCCGTTTTGGTGGAGACTCGGTTATAAAATATTCCACAGCTAATACAGAACTCTCAAAAAGAGCCCAATTATGCAACTTACAGATGTTAACTACTGAGGTGAGGCACCTAGGTACGGCACTTTCAACAAAAATTTTCCAACAAATTTATAAGGTTTTATTAAGCAAGATAGATATTAAATTTGAGGTGGATGTGCAAGATATAAAAAAAGATAATAATTCTTTTACTTTAATTACAAATCAAGGGGATATTCAATCTCAGCAAGTAGTTTTTGCAACAGGACGATCTGGAACAGATTGGTTAAAAAAACAATGTTCTAGCCTTGGAGTTAAGCAAGGCAAAACTCGGTTGGATTTGGGTATTAGAGTTGAAATGGCAGAACAACAGCTACGATTAATTTTGGAAGATACATTTGAAACAAAACTTGCTTATGCACATGAAGATATCATTTCAAGTACATATTGCATGAATCCTAAAGGAAGAATCATTCGTAAATATCAAGAAGGTTTAGTCATGCCTGATGGTCAAAACTTTCGAGAGCAAGAGAATGGAACTTCTAACTTGAATTTTACTTTGTTCACTCCAACGTATTTTTCTACTCTTAAAGAAGCAAATATGTATGCACATAAGGTTATCGGTGAAATAAATAAAGGTACAGATCGTATTGTAGTACAACGTTTTGGAGATTTAAGGGAAGGACAGTCTACAACAAAAGAAAAAATGTATAATAATCGAATTCAGCCTTCGTTAAAAGCCGAATTTGGGGACTTAACTAAAGAAATTCCTTTACTATATATTCAAATCTTGCAGGGATTTTTAAACCATTTGGAAAAATTTATTGGTGAAGCAATTGATGAGGATACATTGCTTTATGGTATGGACGGAAAGTTTTATTCACCAATAATAGAAACTGACGGAAATTTTCAAACAAATATTCAAGGATTATATGTAATTGGAGATTGTTCAGGAGTTACGAATTCATTATCACAAGCAGCAGCTAGTGGTATTTTAGTAGGTAAATATTTAGCTAGTAATTGTTAGTTTTAAGAAATTAATTGCTTTATTGCAAAATCGTAAGAATTTAATTAAAATGATTTCACTTATTTAACTAAAGCAGCTAATAGGAAGTCAATGTTCCTTAAATCCATAACGTAAATCACTTAAATTTCCCCAATTTATAAAAGGTAATGTTAAATATTTTTAAAGAAACTACTTGTCCAACTATACTGTACCACTAACTTATTTCGATAATACCACGTCATATACCTCTTATTGAGCTAACCTACCCCGCTAGTTTAAATGCATTCATTTGAAATTTTAACATAAATATCCAAAAAAATCACCTCAAAGAGTAACTAAAGAGGTGATTTCTACCAAACTTTATTATAAACGATTAATCTTTTTTACAAAGATACAGCTGTTACAACATACAAACAGAGTTAATCTACGAAATGTGTAGATACTACTCTGTTTTTTTTTTGATATTTATAAATCGAATATTTAACTAAAGTTCACAACAGGTGAAGAATGAAATTAAAGCCTTTTCCCAGGCGATCGTTCTCAAGTTCAAATATAGCTGTCTATGCAAAATTTAGACTCTTAGCGAGCCACGGAAGCCCCTTGCAGCATAGTAGGATTCTGCTCCGTTGTGGTACACAAAGACAGTTTCGTAACGATAATCACAAAAGATTGCCCCACCAAGTTTTCTAATATTAGCAGGTGTTTGCACCCAACTTGACGATTTCAAATCGAAATTCCCAAGTTTTTGTAGCTCGCGGTATTCCTCTTCCGTTAATAGTTCAATACCCATGGCAGTTGCCATATCAATAGCATTATTTTCTGGTTTGTGGTTTTTCCTTGACTCCAGTGCTTCACGGTCGTAACAAACACTTCTGCGACCTTTAGGACTTTCCACTGAACAATCATAAAAAATGTATTCGCCCGTCATGTTATCATGGCTTACAACATCTGGTTCACCGCCAGTAACTTCCATTTCATTGAGCGACCACAGTTTTTCAGTAGTAGCTTCAAGCTTAGCTTGTACTTTAGCCCATTCAAGACCTTTATGTCGGTTCATGTTTTTCTCAAAACGGGCTTTCAAAGTTCTAAGTAGTTCCTCACGTTGTTCTAGTGACAACTCCTTATTTCTCTTTGTCATATTAGTTCCCCCTTATTGTTTTTATTCATTATGGTATAAGTACTAAACTATTTCATTATAAAAAATTCATCGTCTATGCAGTTCATTTATTTTAAACTAAAGCACCCGATAGTTTAAGTGTAATTGTTCAAAATCTATTCAACAAGCAATATGTCTTTATTTAATCTAGCAAATAAATCATAGGTTAATAGGGTTTTAACAACCGATTCAAGATAAAATCGCGGTTCCTAGATTCCTCTGAAATTAATTGAGTTCAACTTGAACAGAATGATTTTGAATAAAGCATATACATACAAGGAAAATAGTGCCTGTACCATAATACCATTCATCAATTTCATTCGGTTTATTCCGCATCCTCACCTTTCTTGAGTTTCGACATGCTATCAGGAAATACTATTGCCCCTTAAGTTAAATAAAAAAAGAGCTGTCTGAACAGCTCAACTATCTTCTACTAAAGTACCAGTGAAATTTACACAATTCCCAAAAATATTACTTCACAAAAAATGCGATAATCCCTATAACAATACACAGAATCCCACTCAAAAATTGCCCTAATCCTGAAGCCTCTCCCATTAGAAATAAATTGAATATGTTTTTACTTTTTCGATTTTTCCCAAATAAGCCATCATCTGTTTTCATACGATAAATACCCCAAACTACTAAAACTATCCCAAAAATAAATAATATAAAAAGCATTTTTATTCCTCCGTTGTTTGTTTAATATGTGCATCTTTATGAAATGTATTATTTGTCATCCTCATCGAAAACAAAAGTTTCTTCTATTGATATATTAAAAACTGAAGCTATTCTATATGCAAGTAGCACAGATGGATTATACTTTTGTTTTTCTAATGAGATGATTGTTCTAGAAGATACACTTACTTTATCAGCTAATTCTTGTTGCGTTATACCGTATTCTATTCGCAATTCTTTTACTCTATTTTTCATAAATCCTCCTGATTAAAGGAAATGATTGTAATACTTTCTAGACCCAAATTCAATAATTATTAAAGATATTAAGACAACTAATAATGTAGTATTTGTTGGAATCACCACAAAGTTAGTTAAAAACATAAGAATTAAAATTTCGGATATCAGAATATGCATGGAAAAGCGAGCAACTTTTCCATCAATTAAAGCATCTCTTTCGTCATATTCCTTCGCTAATTCTTTTTCTAGTGATTCATTCTTTCGGGATTTAATGTTAGAAATTATTGAGTACAACAAAATTATTCCACCTAGGAATACTATGATATATCCAAAATTAAATCCTACTGATGTATCGAGTATTATTTGAATGATTCCCACTATAATTATCAAGGTTGAGACTAAAAACCGCTGTATGAATAGATTTTTCAAACATTCCTCTCCTAACCAACTTATTCTTCTGAAGTGAAGTTTACTTCACATGAAGTTTGTTTCATATTAATATTTTGCAAGACAAACGTCAAGTGGTAAATAACGGTTCATTAATAGACGAAATATTTTGCTTAGAAACAAAATTTGTTTAAAAGTAATTCTAAAAGTCTTGTTTTATAGTAAATTTAAAGAAAGCACTTTGAACAAAGATTGATCAAAATGCTTTCTTTTCCGGTAATTTAGTATACGATTTTATAAAAAGTTTGATTATTTTTAGTAGCTCATCTTCAACTAATGTACCTAGTTAGTAGAAGAAGGTTCCGTCTAAAATTTGGTAATATTTGCAGTTATCCATTTCTTTTCTGACTCAAAAAGGAAGTCCCATTTTTTAGTTTTTATCCAATCAAATAACTTATGAATTTCCTCATTACCTTCTTCAAATCGAATAAGAAATCCTAGTGCTAAAACTATGTCATCACTTACGACATTTCTTTTTCTTTTTAACATATTCTTAATACGCTCGATAACAGGTTTAATGGCAGTTTCATTTCCATGTCTATTGATACCTAACATGGCATATCCTTTAACTGCACCAGAACGGTCTTGTAAAGCATCTAAATAAGTCGGGAGCAAAGAAGCATCCCCTATTTCATTTAATGCCGATAAAGCCGAACATTTAACATCACCTTTAGTATGATCCAGCAAATTTAAAAGGTGAGGAATAGCTTTATATGTACCAATCTCAAATAATACAGAATTTGCATAGGTTAAGTCGTACTCATCTGTTGTCTCAGATATAATTTTAATGAGTGCTTCCTCTGCAATAGAACTCTTACATCCTCTTAATGCTCGGATAGCATCTTGCCTGACAAGCCAACGCTCATCTTTAATAAATTTCAATATGGCTGAACATTCTTTTACAATTTTTTGTTCTGAAATTCTTCCAAGGACACTTGAAAGTGTATATTTGTCCGTTTCTTTTTCAAGCCATTTTAAAAGAATTTCAACTACCCGTTCATCGCCGGTATTTTCACCAATTTTACCAAGTATAAAATAAATACCATCCCTGATTTCTCTATCCTTACTTTTTTCTAATAAATTATTAAGAAAAGGAATAACACTAATATCTGTTATTTCTCTTGCTTTTCTGTAAGCATTCCAAGAAGGTGAATCTTCACTACTAGTATAAGAACCTCTGTCTGCCATTTTTTCGATCAATTTTAACAGTTCTCTTTCAACCATTGTTATAAACTCCTATGAAGTTATTTATATTAATATAGCTTCTCTTATGTAACTAAACTGCTCCTTTAGTTGAACAAGATAAAAGAGCTGTATGGAAAAATCAATGATCTTCTACTAAAGCACCCCGTTAGTTGAATAAGCACCTTCTCTTCTATTGCAAATTACGGTCGAATTGTGATGTAATGTTTTAACCAAAATCGGTTTCTTTTATTCGAACGTTTATTCGTGTATATTTAATGCATACCAATTAAAGGAGAATAAATTATGAACTCAATTGATTTAATTCTTTTAAATTTCAACGAAGTACGAAGAAGAAGTATTAAGGTTTGGACATCTATTCCCCAAGAAAAACTAAAATGGAAACCCGATGACGAAGCAATGACATGTATAGAGATGATTAGGCATGTTCTAGAAAGTGAACATTATTACCATCTAGCTATCCAAAATCAAGGCAGTCTGGCAGTATTTGATTCTCCTTTCGAAAAACAACCTTTTTCCACTGTAAATGCGGAATTGAAGTTTGCGGAACCATTTAGAAATCAATTCTTAGAAACGATTAAGTCATTTTCTGAAGAAGATTTATCAAACATTAAAATTGATCGTTCTGATTCAGGTTACATAAGAAGCTTGGGCGACATGTTGCTAAGAGTTGCCTATCACGAATCAGTCCATACTGGCCAATTGCTAGATTACTTAAGAACAGCAAGTGTTCCAAGAGTCCGTGTTTGGGATTAATTTATCTCACAGGTGTAATCACTTAGGTGATACACCTTTTCATTTTTTAGTGACTACGCATTTTGTGTAAAAGCGACATAAAAACTCCCCTTCTCTTATTGATCTATCCTGCCTCGTTAGTACAATAAAGAAAAAAGAGTTGCATACGCAACTTAATGATCTTCAAGTAAAGCTCCCCATTAGTTGAATAAGAAAAAGAGCTGTCAGAACAGCTCAAAGATCTTCTTACTAAAGCTCCCCGTTAGTTTATTTTTCTAACATCGAGGATAATTTATTTAATTGGAAATGATCTCGTTTTTTCTTATTCAAGGTAATTGTTTTCTTGTTTTATTTGATCTATGCGTTTTTTTCCCCATTCATACATCATCTCAACGATCGGTAATAACGTCATCCCGAGTTCCGTCATTGAATATTCAACTTTCGGAGGAATTTCTGGAAACACTTCTCTATGAACAATTCCATCTTCTATTAGTTCACGTAATTGATTCGTTAATATTTTATGGGATATTTTAGGGAAAAGTCTTTGGAGTTCGCTGAAACGATGTGTCCCTTCTACTCCTAAATGCCACAAAATAACAACTTTCCATTTTCCACTAATAATCGATAGAGTAAGTTCTTTTTCACAATGATAATCTTGATTTAATATTCTCTCTTTAATCTCTTTTCTTAAAATATCTGACATGGGGTGTAACTCCTTTTCTTATATAAGTAACCGTTTGGTAACCTACGCACAAAAAAGTGCATTCTTCACAATGTAGATAACCGGGGATAGAATGAAGTCAGTCCTTAAAAAAATCTTTTTCTATTTCAGGAGGAAACATTTATGAATAACAAAGTTTTATTAATTATACCACCAGAACGATTTAATGAAGATGAATTATTTCAACCTAAAGAAGCATTAGAACATGCAGGGATTGAAGTAATCATTGCAAGCACAAAAAAAGGTGAAATAACTGGTGACTATCAAGGCAAGACAAATGCTGAAGTGATCTTCTCTGAGGTTTCAGCCACAAATTATGATGCACTCGCTGTCATTGGGGGATCTGGTACGAACGATTATTTATGGGGAAATCAAGAATTACTAAGCTACTTGAAACAAGCTCATGAACAAAATGTTCTTGTAACAGGAATTTGTGCTGGAGCTGTAACTGTAGCCAAAACAGGTTTACTTACTGGTCGAAAAGCAACATGCTACCCACTAGATGTACAAAAGAACGAATTAAAAAACCTTAACGTTGAATACGTTGAACAGCATGTAGTAGCGCATGATGATATTATTACAGGCGATGGACCAGATGGTGCGAAAGAATTTGGAAAAAGCCTAGTAGAAGCATTAAGTTGATTCTTAAATTTTTACACATGCAAAGTAATGAGTTGGAATTCCCGAATAACATTGATTTAATAATTTAATATTAAACGATAATATTTAAGGATTGCAACACTTGTACGTGCGTTGGAAATAGAACTATCTCATCTAAAGGAGAGAAAAAAATGCAAGCAATCGCAGGAAAAGTAGCGTTAATTACAGGAGCAGGACGTGGAATTGGACGTGCAACAGCAGTAGCTTTTGCCAAAGAAGGAATTCACATAGGTCTTGTTGGCCGTACACTTGAAAATTTACAACAAGTTGAAGAAGAACTTAAACAGTATAATGTAAAGGTAGCAATCGCAACGGCAAATGTAGCTGATTTAGCATCAATCACCTTAGCGGTTGAGTCAATTCGTGGTGAGCTTGGTGCAATTGATATTTTAGTAAACAATGCAGGCATTTCAAAATTCGGTAATTTCATGGACCTAGCTCCTGAAGAATGGACAAATATTATCGATGTCAACGTAAAAGGTGTGTATTACACAACACGTGCGGTATTACCGGAAATGATAGAGCGCAACACAGGAGACATCATTAATATCTCATCAACAGCTGGTCAAAAAGGTGCACCAATTACAAGTGCTTACTCGGCTTCGAAAGCTGCAGTTATTGGGCTAAGTGAGTCATTAATGCTTGAAGTGCGTAAGAAAAATATTCGTGTTACAACATTAACTCCAAGTACTGTGGCAACAGATATGGCTGTTGAACTAAACTTAACAGACGGCAATCCAGAGAAAGTAATGCAAGCAGAAGATTTAGCAGACTTAATGGTTGCACAACTAAAACTTCATCCACGTGTTGTATTGAAACATGCTGGACTTTGGTCGACGAACCCTTAATAGAACTATTCGAAATCAAGGCGCTATCCGATGTATTTGGGATGGCGTCTTAGTTTTTTAGAATAAAGAGCTCTAATAGGGGTATTACCAACCCGTTTATCACATGAACGGCGTCACGAGGAGCATTAGTATTAATGACATTTTTGTAGTAAGACCATTATAAAAAAGTGTATTTTTCGCTACCTGTTACTCAATTAAATTCCCCTTTAATGGCTTCTTCACCTATTCTGCTCCGTTAATTGAAGAAGATAAAAGAGCCCGACATTAGGTGGGGTAGCCATTTATGCTGATTTAAAATCATTTAAATTGATTGGATATGGATATGGATATAGTGATTAAAACAAAAAAACAGAGCATAGCTCAGTATAAATGACAGTCTTTTTTATATTTCCAAACCAAAAACACCGCAAGTTGCGGTGCAATTCGATATGTATTTAACTTTGCATTTTAAGTTGTAAATTATGTGTAGAGATAATAAAATCGTTTAATTCGAGAGCTTTTACGTTTAGCCCCTATTATAAAGAACATTTCCCACCATGAAAACAATAGTAAGTTTCAGCTTTAAGATTTTTTATCTTTCTTAAAGACTGCTGTGCATTATCGACATCTAGACAAAAGTTTGGATTTGCAATGATCAATTCTTGTTTTTCATTAACAGCTGCATCACCTGTAATTACGCTATTCAAACTGGGGAAATACAATGAAATATGCCCTGTAGTATGCCCCGGTGTTGCTACTATTCTACATTTATTATCTAAAATCATATCACCATCATGTACCTTTTCATCGATTGAAACATGCTTCAAATTCTTTAATTGTTGTATAAACCATTTACCAAATTCTACTTCGTTATTTGGCATACTCTTAAGCATTTCATCAGCTTGAATCAATCTCTCTGACTTCATTTCACCACTAATGTATTTTGATTCAATTTCACTAGCTATAATGTTGATCCAAGGATACTTTTCTTTGAAATCATATAAAGAACCTATATGATCATCATCATAGTGAGTAATAATTATATTCTTTAAGTTTTTCATTTCAAATCCATTTTTTACAATCTCATTTTCAATTAAAGATAAGAAATTTGTATACCCTGTATCGACCAAAGTTAGTTCATCATTTAATATAATTAAGCTAGGATAAATGTAATTTTTTTGTCCATTAAATTCAAATTCAATTGGTAGTTCTAATATCTTCATGTTTCTTCCTCCATTAATTATTTATTCAAACACTGAACAAGCATTACTTGTTTTTAAGATTACATAATAATTATTAGTAAAGATAGATAAAGAATAGTAATGAAACATTTAATACCTAACAATACTTTTTACCCATACTGATTTGTAATTAGACATCATATTTCAGATTTTCAGTAAACAAAAAGGCTATCTGGTGTATTATTTTAATAATTCCGCAGACTAGCCATATCATTTATTTTATTTCTTTTTTTGCATAAACAATTTTTTTAATTGTTTCAACAGATAAAAAATACTTTTCAGATATTTCTTGGATGTTCATTCCATGCTCAAAGTTTTCTCGAATGTTTTGATTTCGATGATTCAGTTGCTTTTGTATACCACTAACAGAACCCCATTTTTTTCGAGCGGTTTGTTGTTTTGGAATATACAAAGTTTCCCCTTGTATATATTTTTGAACTTCTGCCAATAGCTCTTTTGGTAATACTTTTGTAGCATTTATATAATTCAAATTTGCTCGCTCCTTATTTCGATTTAACATAAATAAGGTGCAAAGCCAAAATATTAGAAATATTATCCAGCGATTAAACGTTTTTCCCCATGCAAAGTATCGCTTTTCTAATTAAAGGCTTTGCATGAGTTTGAGTTTTATTTCTTAATGAAATAGATTTATTTTTCAATTAAAACACCCCTTTGCATAATCATATCCAAAGGGGTGTAACGATGCAACTTTATAAAATACGGTACATCTTTTTTATAAACAGTATGACTTTATTTTAAATCCACACCTTTGTAGATTTTGAATAAAGTTTGAGTAAAAGTATTGGACCAACCCTTGATTGATCTAAGTGGTTTCTTTTCTTATCAACGAGTTTGCTGTTTTGATAAAAAGATTGGATATTTTATTTGATTTCCTCAGCCAGCTCCAAAATAATTCCTTCTGGCCCACGAACGTAACATAACTTATAAGCGTTTTCGTAGTTTTGTATCTCACCAATAAGTTCTGTGCCTTTCTTTGTCAATTTGGTAACAAGGGCTTCAATATCTTCAACAGCAAAGGCAATATGCCGGATACCTAGAGTATTTGCTAAAGGACGCTGTATGCCATTTTCATCTGATGGCGTGTGAAATTTTACTAGTTCTATATTTGCGTCACCTTCTGGCGTTCGCAACATTACTAGTTCTATATTTGCGTCACCTTTTGGCGTACGCAACATTGCAACTTCCTCTTTAACGTCTTGAAGCCCCATTAACCGCTCCATCCGCTCCACCCACTCGCCTTCCACTTTTCCTTCCCCTATCATTTCAAGGCCAAAGTCAAGAAAAAACTCTTTCGCGGCAGGAAGATCATTAACGATTATACCCACATGATCTATTCTATGAATTTTCATATCTCATACCACCTTTTCTCTAATTTTATCACATATGTCTCCTAAAAATTTCTTCTCGATTGCTTAATAGCTTTTCCTCTTTATACTTCCATATTCATCACTACATACTTCAATAGCTAAGACATAGTACTAATCGGTACTGTACTCAATACTTTTTCCCAATGGTAGTAAGTATCATTAGCCATTTTAATGTAAAAAAAGCCCCCTTATTGGGTGCTTTTTTTATGAGGGTAAACAATTCTTTATAAGGTTTCAGAATTAATTATATACTTTTGAGAATGGCCTTTTGTATATCTCCAATATAAAAATATATAAAGTACTATTATGACTGCAATAATACTTGACGGTACAATCGGAAGGTAAAGTGTAAATAATCCGCTTGTAAGAAACAAAAGAATGTCAACAAATGCAAAACGCATCATATTCTCTTTTCGTTTAGTTATATAGAATGCGATAACAGCTATCGTACCAAATAGGGCTTAAAAAGTTAATAAGAAAGGATCACTCTGCTTAACCCCTTCTGGTCCAATTAAGTTCATATGAAATAATGGTGAATAAACAAGGGATTAATGGGATGCTACTCTATTAGTACGTACTTAAACTGGCTTAAAAATCTCCTTTACAGACTCAAACTTCACCAAATAAGTCTTACGAACGGTGATAGTTTCCCTTCATTTTCTTCGGAAATTAATTTAGATAAATCTTCTTTAAGCATTTGCATTCGTTCATGCCCTATATTTTCACTCCAGCGTCCCTCAATCTCCGTTAGTATCTTTTCTTTTGCTTTCACTACTAACCAACCTCGTTCAGTCAAAACAATAATTTTCCCTCTTTTATCAGTGGGGTGAGTTTGACGTATAACATAACCACTTTCCTCAAGATAATCCACCATTTTACTTACAGCCTGCTTGGTAATTCCTAAATAATCAGATAGTTCTACACCCGTAGCTCCATTAGGAATGATACATTTAAACATAAAACCATGTACAGGTTTGAAATCTCCAAATCCCAATTCACTTAATCTCTCGTGTAGTTCATTAATCGATGCGCTAAAGGATAATGACAAAAGTGAGGTAAGATCGAATTTACTAAATAATTGATTATTCAAATATAAAAACTCCTTAAATATAGTAAATTAAGTTGACTTTATTTAAACACCATTGTACTATGAACAATATGGTCAATCAAGTTGACTATATTACTCATTGTGAAAAATAACTAGCCATTCCAAAAAATCGATTCTGTAAGGGAGTTCTATATGATTAATATTGTAAAAATTCGAGCGAGTGTATTTATCCCATTGTCTTGGACTGAACCTAAGAAGGATATTCAGACAGGAAAAGTAATCCAATTCGAAGGTGACTCACGTGAATTTACACCATATGCAGTAAACACTATGCGTTCAAGAGTTGAACAAGAAGTAGTTGTAGATTTTTATAAGAAAGAAATTTTCTCATATGCAAACACTGGTATAACAACAGAAAAAGTTACAAATCCTGATAACTCTATTAATCAAAGAACAGGGAAAGCTAGTACAGAAAGTATTTTGTGCACTAATATTGTATGGAGTTCTGATGATGTTAAATTTCAAATGAGTGCAAGTGCTAGCAATCCATTAAATATTTATGCTCCTCCTGTCGACTACCTATTGACTGTACAAGCAAAAAAAGATGGTAGTATCGAAATTCAAGGAGAACATGATGGATTCCCTTGTTATGAATTTTATAAGCAAGTCAATTTCGGTCCATTTGAACTAATTTATACACATGATTTCAGAAAAACTGGTGATACTCCTGAAGCTATGGCTGGAGAAATGGAGTATAGTTTTAAAAAGATATTTTAAAATAGGAAAACATACGTTAAGAAATTTAAACAAGTAGCATTCCACTACAGATGAGCAACGTAAGAGGAAGCAACAGGAGGAAAAAAGAATGACAACCGTTTTATTCGTAAAAGCAAACAATCGTCCAGCAAATCAAGCTGTTAGCGTGAAATTATATGAGGCTTTTTTAGCGAGCTATAAAGAATCTCATCCAAATGAGACAGTGGTAGAACTTGATTTATACAATGAAGAATTGCCATATGTAGGAGTAGATATGATTAACGGCACATTTAAGGCTGGAAGAGGACTGGAATTAACTGAAAAGGAAGCAACAGCAGTAGCTGTTGCTGATAAATATTTAGACCAATTCCTTGCAGCTGATAAAGTTGTATTTGGTTTCCCGTTATGGAACTTAACAATTCCTGCTGTACTACACACATATATTGATTACTTAAATCGCGCAGGCAAAACATTTAAATATACGCCAGAAGGACCGGTAGGACTTCTTAGTGATAAGAAAATTGCATTATTAAATGCAAGTGGCGGCGTGTATTCTAATGGAGCAGCGGCTGAACTAGAAATGGCTGTTAAATATGTAGCAAGTATGATGGGCTTTTTCGGTGTAAGAGATATAGAGAAAGTAGTGATTGAAGGTCACAACCAATTCCCAGATAAAGCAGAAGAAATTATTGCCGCAGGGCTTGAAAAAGCTGCTAAAGTAGCAAGTACGTTCTAAATAACTAGTCACATAACGTTAAATATAGCAGTAACACCACTTTTATAGCGGTGTTACTGTTTTTTTATTTGCTTATATCGCTATTTTCGGGAAGTAACAGCCCTATTGAGATGTTTACTTTACAACCAATGATAGAAAGATTGATTACATTGCAATGAAACGTAGATGGACAAAAACTATATTAATTTGATTTCCTTCTTCAACTATTCTCCCCTGCTAGTTGATTATGAGATACTGATTACTTAAACGTTCCAATGAAAAGAACACTTGGTCTATCCATTTGGCTCCAACAGAGTAATTTAATATAGCTTAAATAAAGAAATAGGGCTGCCCTTAAAAGTCGATTTTCTTCGACTTTTAGGACAGCCCCTTTTCACAATGTTAAATTACAAACTAGTCACAATAGACAAGATGAATTATCATCGTTATTTTCTAGTGAAATTTCTAAACTGAAAATGTTATACCTAATTATTATCAATAACATAAATTAAATAAACAGGATTGTCTTCTACTTTATATGCTACTGTCAGCATGTAGGTTCCTTTATCCTCTTTAGAAATATCTATCATTAGCTTCTCAGGATTTTGCTCCCACTTACTTACATCAATCTCCGTTTCTTTAAAGGTTTTAGTGTTTCTAAGCCCTGCTAAATGCGGTTTCACTTTCTTTCCATCTATTCCTGAAACAAGATTATCTACTTCAATTACTGACCCTTTTAATTCTCCTACTTCAACATATTGCGGATCAGCTATTAAGTTTTCTAATTTAGTTAAACCTTTTAATGGAGAGAAATCTGTAATTTCGTTTCCTGCAATATTTAGCGTTACTAAGTTTTTAGCATGTTCTAAACCTTCAAGAGATCTAGCTCTACTTGATTCACTTGTTAATGTTGTTAGTTTATACATATCACCAAGTGTAATATCTCCAGTTAACCCCAATGTTTTCTTGATAGAATTACTCAAATATTTATCCTTTATAGTAATCACTTGAGTTAAATCTATTTCAACTAAACCTTCTTTAGCTGCTTTTAATGAAGCTATTGCTTCATCTACTTCTTGTTGAGTTGATTTTTTATTTGCTAGAACCTCTTCTGCTCGAGTTATAGTAGTATTTAGAAGCTCCATACTTTCAGCGGTATAATCCTCTTTATTAATTTCTTTTGCCTCTTCAATCGCTTTTTCTAGATCTTTCGTGAATAGTCTTTCTGCATTTGCGAAATGTAATTTAGCATCACCCCATGTAGCATGGTCAGATCCATTACCATTTCCACCGTCATTAACGACTAATTTTAATTCTTTAGCGCCGCTAACATTCAATTCAATGAACTTTTGAGGATCTCTAGAATTCATCAAGCCACTGTCGAATTGTTTTTCACCATCTACAAATACTTGGAATACAACAGAACCGACAGAACCAAACATTTGACGGTCTACACCTACAAATGAAGTGAAGTAATCCGCATCTTTGTCTGTTAAATCATAGACGATTGTTGAATTAGAATGTGCGCCAATACCTTTCTCGTATGATTTCACACTGCCATCTTCTCCAGTTAATCGTAACGTATTGTTACTGATTGAAATATCTTTCCTTGGAGCTGTATAGCTGTTTTGAGTAGATTTCCAATCGAAATTTGAAAGGTAATGATAATCTTCCATATTCACTACAGAGATTGTTCTTTTTTTCGTGATTTCGTTGCCGTCACTATCAGTAACAGAATAAGTTAGCTCATACTTACCAGCTCTATCAAAGTTTACTTGATCCGCTCCAGTCACTTTTACAACCGCTGTTAAATCGCCATCTTCTGCATCTATCGCAGTATACTGTTCGTTAATATTAATAGTAGTCCCCACTTTAGTTGCAATCGATTTAGGGATTGTTAGTTGTGGAAGTCCATTTGAAATATAAAACTTGGCATTTGCAAAATCGGCGTGATCCGATTCATTTCCATTACCAGAATCATTTGCAATAAGAGTTAACTCTTTAACACCTTTTACTGGAAGACTCACTGATTTCGCTTCTGTATTATAATTCATAACACCGCTGTTATAGACTTCTTTGCCATCTGCTAAAACTTTAAATGTAACACTTGAGTTTTTATTTTCTACGATATTTCTATCTACACCTACTAGTGTTTCGAAATAATCATAGTTTTTACCTTCAAGATCGTAAACAATTTCAGAGTTTGCATGTGTACCAATACCTTTGGCAAATTCTTTATTTTTTCCGTTAACGAGTAACTTAATAGCGCTTCCTGATGAGGCCATATCTTTGTTTACCGTTTTCCAAGCAGTTTGTGCAGACTTCCATTCTGTATCACTTGCGAATACAGCATCACTATATACATAAATTTTTCTCGTTATTGTGACTGTATTACCATCACTATCAGTGACAGCGTACTCTACAGTGTACGTTCCTGTTTTCTTAACATTAAAGTCTTTAGGTATCACTTTCACTTGTTCGATTAAGTTGCCATCTTCTGTATCAAATGCTTTTACATCTTTCAATATATCAAAGTCGCTGTTTAGCTTCACCATTGTGAAATCTTCAGATACAGTTAATGTAGGTTTACTAGAATCAATTATGAACTTAGCATCTGCCCATACTGTATGATCTGCTGTATTACCGTTATTTTTGGCATCGGTTGTCACTAGTTTTATCTCTTTTGCACCAGTAACAGGAACCTTTACAAATTCATGTTCCGTATCTATTTTGAAAACATCACTATCAAATTTCTTCTCGCCATCAACCCATACTTCAAATGTTGCAGATGAAGATTTTCCTTTCATTGCTTGGTCAATTCCTATATAACTTTCGAAGAAGTCAAAGCCTTTGCCATCGATGTCATAAACCACTTCAGAATTTGCATGTGTGCCTATTCCTTTAGCATAAATAGCATCTAAACCTTGTCTAACTAGTGTAATTACCCCACCTGCAGGAGCTAAATCTTTCTTTAATCCACCCCATGCAATGTTAGCTGATTTAGCAACCATATCAGAGGTGAATGTGAAATCACTTGCCACAGTAAATTTTGTTGTTTTTGTTTCTGTAGCCCCAGCATTCTTCACTTCATATACAATTTCATATTCCCCTTTTTTTGTTACATCGACATTATTAGATTTTACAACTACATCTTTTGTTATCTCATCACCTTGATATGTAGCCGCTTTTACGTAATCCATTGGATCAAACTCTTGGCGTAATTTTAGAGTTACATGTTCCTCAGCTGACAGAGTTGGCTGATTCGCCTTCACCTCTACTGGTTTTAAACTATTTAGTTTCTTATCATAGCCAATAATTTTGTAAGTATAGTTTTTGTCCATGTCTAATTTCTGGTCTACAAATTGATCAGAGCTAGTAAATCCAACTAATTCACCGTCTCTATAAATTTCATAACCTAAGAAATCGTTCTTAAATTTCTTATCCATTTTGAAACTTAACGTTTTTGATTTAGCAGAAGCATTTGAAGTAATACTAATCTTAACAGAAGCATTTTTGTCCTCTATTCCTGTTCCTTCATAGCCTACTACAGAGTCATTTAAATACCATGATTTTTTCGGTTTCTTATACTTGGCAGTTTTCTGTCTTGTTTCTTCATTAACGACAAATCCATGTCTAGCAAAATGTTCACTTAAATCCAACTTCAATACTTCAGAAGAAAATTCAACCAAATATTGTTGTTTAGAGCTTTCTCCATCTGTAAGTTTTACATCTCTTTCTCGATAAAGTTTATTTAATTTCCCCCAATATCCAGGGCTATACATTTCTAATTGCCAATACACACCTAACTTCTCGAAAAGTCCTTGATCATTATAATCTTTTAAGTTTTCTTTTATTACATTCTTATAAATGTTAGCTTCATATGGTATTCTATTGTCTAATTTTCCGTAATAGCCAGACATGTATTGTGGTAACATATTGTTCGTTGTTTCTCCATATAACCTAGCATTTACATCCATTCTATGACCTATCTCATGTGTTAAGCCCCATGATGGACCTCTCACTTCAAATGGAATTAAGTGGTTAGCCATAACGTCACCTTGCACACCGATATGGTCAGTATATGCATACATATAACCAAAAGGTTGTGCAAGACGTACATTATCTCTAATTAACTTAGGGTCATGACTTTCATCGCTTGCATCCAATCCGTAATATCTAAATATTTCTTCCATATGAGTATTATAGGACTCAATAGTTTCTAACGGGCTATAACCTTGTTCAATATACGTTTTGTACGCGCCTGTTGCTGTTCCTGTCCAAACAATGTGATCACTCACAAATTCGAAAATATCTAGCACTTCTCTGTCTTCAACTTTCGGATGTTTCGCAATATCTTCATCCATTTTCTTCTTATATTCTTTCAAGAATGATTTGAATTCTTCTACGTTCGTATTTTTCGTTGCGAAAGGAATTTTTTCCGCTCCTTCAAATCGAATCTTTGGGGCTTTTGCTTGTTGTTCTTCTGTATATGGATTATTAATGTAAATACTTCCACCTGGTGTTACATCATTTTTATACCAGCTATCTTTATTAACTTGAGGTACCGTTATCTCATTTTTACCTGGTACTAGAACGACATCTCTTCTCCAATTTGCAAATGAACCTTCTTGTTGAGCAATAGATAGTTTAGGTAATGGTCCTGTTGCATCTGCATCAACATATACAGTAATCTTATCTCCTGGTTGAGCAGCGAAGCCAGTAGGCTGTAGATTGTTACCAAAGCCAAACTTCAAGTTTTGATTTGCATGTTTCACCATATCTCCACGTTGTTCTGCTTCAACGATAGTTCCTTTAACTTGTACTTCACCTTTTACAATAGATTTAGCTAAATCTAATCGTTCTTTTAGAATAGAATATAACGGGTGAGCTTTAGCTTCATTTTCTAATGCATTGATTTTATCTACACTATTGAATTCTGGCACTACCTTACTCATTGTTCCATCAGTGAAAATACTATTTACCTTATCTTCAATGGCATCTTCAGTATAGAAAGCTAATTCCGATAAAGTTGCCCAGTTTTGATTTGATTTCTTGAACTTAAATTTAACTCTTTTAAATTTAGTAGCGTCGAATTTAGCTTCAACTAATCCTTCTACCATATTATGTTTACCAGTTGTTACTAGTTGATATGTATCTCCTTTAGACGTTTGAGAAGCATAGATTTCAAACTCTTCAGCGAATCCTTTGCGATCAGATTTTCTTGCTCCATACATGATTCTATTTAATTCTACTGATTTTTTAAATTCAACTTCTACTTCATTTGTGAAATCATTTGAATTACTTCTATTTGTTTCCCAGTAAGTATCTAGGTTGCCATCGGCGGCATTCCCGATTACTTGACTAAGATACTGACCAGCATTATTGCGGATACTCTTAATATTTTCAATATCCATTCTAAATAACTTAGAATATTCCTCATTAGAATAATGCTCAAAAGGTTTTGTTTTAGCTTTAGTTGCTTCTATGTTTGATTCATTTATTAATACTAATGCATCTTCTATATCTTCTTTAAATTCATCATATAAAGGGTGAGATTGAACCCTTTTTTCTAGTGCTTCTAACTTTTCTACTGTATTAAACTCATCAGATACTTTATTATGGTTTTCATCAGTAAATAGTTTTTTCATATTATCTTTTACTTGGTCTTCTTTATAAAAACTAAATTCTGCTGCACTTGCCCAATCTTGATTGGCCTTTTTGAACACAAATTTAATTCTTTTGAATTCAGTTGGTTTAAATTGCATTTCAACAACATCACCAGTTGAACCTTTATATTGTCCAGGAGATACTAAAGTATAATCATCGCCTTCATCTGAAATAGAGCTATAAATTTCAAACTCTTCCGCGAACCCTTTACCTTTAGCACTGGTTTGTCTAGCCGCATAAACGATTCTATTTAATTCAGTCGATTCATTTAAATTGAATACTACCTCGTTAGTAAACTGTATAGTATTCGCTCTTCCAGTCTCCCAATGTGTATTCATATCTCCATCTATTGCTTTATTGATAGGAGAGCCCGTATAATTTCCACCGTTGTTTGTTATCGATTTTATGTTTGTATTCTCCATTTTGAAGACTTCATTATATTCACTTAAATTACTATTTCCATATAAATCGAATTTACTAACTGTAGCATTTTTTGCCTCATTGATCTTGCTTTCTATTGCCGTTTTATTAGCGCTCGTAATTGGTGCTGCTAAAACATTCATGGCACTCCCCGAATAACTTGCTAACAACGCAGTTGATGTTGCAATCGCAATTAATTTAGACATTTTCTTCGACATATGCTTTCTCCTCCAGATGAATAAAACCCTAAGAAGTTCATTAAAAAAAGCTACTCTTTAGAGAATAGCTAACTTTTGTTACGTCTAAGTAAAAATGATTAAGTCATTTTTATTAAACCCAACATAACAAAAAGTATAATGCACTCCTTGGCAACTGGCTGGCATAGTTATTCAACCTTAGCCCCTCTAGCTTTGCGTCCCTAAATTTCTATAGGTTTGCCTATTCAGTTTTTATATACCTAAAGTACCATGATAGATTATCTAACATCATGAATCATATGTATTGTTTTACATTAAATAAGTTCCATTTTATTATTCTTATACTAGTTATTAAAACCTAAAACTTATCACCTATTTATTGTATAGAGAATTAAAATATCATTTTTTATATCGTAAAAATTGCATGACTAGAACTTTACTGAAACAGTATTTTTTCTTATTTAGTAAAAATGTATTACACTAAATATTTTACCTTTAAATTTACTAACTATTCTACTATACATTCTTTACCGTATAAGAATATGCTCCTAAACGATTCATTATCATATAGTAGTTATGAGTATTAAACTTAACCCGTTTAAATTGCTAGTTTTCTTATAAATTCTTTAAATATCAATTGAGGGAGTTCCTTAATTAATTAAAAAAACTCAATTATTTTTCACCAAAAACAAAAACACCACTTCTAATGAAGTGGTGTTTTTGACATTATTCAGTTTTTGCATCGTTCACTTGATCAAATTGAATGCCGGTAATATGTACATTTACCTCTTGCGTTGCAAGTGATGTCATATTAAAGATAGCTTCACGAATCTGGGTTTGAACTTGCTGCGCTACTTTCGCAACAGATGCACCATATTGCACGAAGCAATATACATCTACGATTAAGCCCGCTTCAGTCCATTCGGTTTTAATACCTTTCCCATGAACCTTTTTACCGAATTTTTCTACTACGCCTGTAGCGAAGTTTCCTCTTGTACCAGAAACTCCTTCCACTTCTGTAGTAGCAATTCCTGCAATAACTTCAATAACTTCAGGCGCTACTTCAATCTTACCTAGCTCTTCCTTACCAGCAGGAGTGCTTTGAGGTAATGATTGTATAACTTTTTCAGCCATAGAATTCGCCCCTTTCTTATGAATTCATGACGTCATTTTCTTCAAGGAATTTCGTATTGAAATCACCTTTTTTGAATACTTCATGATCCATTAATTTAGCGTGGAAAGGAATTGTTGTTTGAATGCCTGGTCCTTCAACAATGAATTCACCTAATGCGCGTTTCATCTTAGCAATTGCTTCTTCACGTGTATCTGCATGTACAATCAATTTTGCAACCATTGAATCGTAGAACGGAGGAATACTATATCCTGGATACATAGCCGAGTCGATACGGACACCGTAACCACCAGGAGCTATATAATCTTCTACTTTACCCGGTGAAGGCATAAAGTTTTTAGATGGATTTTCAGCATTGATACGACATTCCATCGCCCAACCATTCACTTTCACATCTTCTTGTTTATACACTAATTTCTCGCCAGAAGCAATCTTAAGCTGTTGTTGAACAAGATCAATACCTGTAATCATTTCAGTTACTGGATGCTCTACTTGAATACGTGTATTCATTTCCATGAAATAAAACTTGTCTTCATGGTGGTCAAAGATGAATTCTACCGTACCAGCACCTCGGTATCCACAAGCTAACGCGGCTTTAACTGCAGCCTCACCCATCTCAGCACGACGTTCCTCAGAAAGTGCAGGAGAAGGAGCTTCTTCAACAAGTTTTTGCATACGACGTTGAACTGTACAATCACGTTCACCTAGGTGAATTGTATTGCCATAGTTGTCCGCTAGTATTTGGATTTCACAGTGACGGAAATCCTCGATGAATTTTTCTAAGTAAACGCCAGGGTTACCGAATGCTGCAGCCGCTTCTTTTTGAGTGATTTGAACACCTTTAATCAATTCTTCCTCAGTGCGTGCTACACGGATTCCTTTACCACCACCACCGGCAGTTGCTTTAATGATTACTGGGTAACCAATACCTTTCGCAACTTCGGCTGCTTCAGCTGCATCAGCAACAATACCAACTGAACCTGGAACTGTAGGTACTCCGGCTTTAATCATTGAGTCTTTTGCTATATCTTTAATACCCATCATTTTGATGGCATCTGAAGTTGGTCCAATGAAAGTAATACCCGCATCTTCACATGCTTCTGCAAAACTAGCATTCTCTGCTAAGAAGCCATATCCTGGGTGAATCCCATCACAGCCAGTTTTTTGAGCAACGCTTAGTATACTACTAATTTTCAAATAACTATCACTAGATAGCTTTGGTCCGATGCAATATGCTTCGTCAGCTAATTGAACGTGAAGTGCATCACGATCTGCTTCTGAATACACTGCTACAGACTGAATATCTAATTCTTTACAAGCGCGAATAATACGTACCGCGATTTCGCCACGGTTTGCTATTAATACTTTTTTCATTTAAATAGGCCTCCCTTAGTTCTCTTTTACTAGGAACAGAGGTTGACCATATTCAACTAAATCGCCGTCTTTAACAAGAATTTCAACGATTTCGCCACTAACTTCTGCTTCGATTTCATTAAATAACTTCATTGCTTCAACGATACATACTACTGCTTCTTCGCCTACTTTATCTCCAACTTTTACGAAAGCTGGTGATTCAGGGTTTGGAGCTTGATAGAAAGTTCCTACCATTGGTGAAGTGATTTTATATAATGATGCATCAACTGCTGGCGCTGCTTGTACTGCTTCAGCTACTGCAGGTGCTGCTACTGGTGCTGCTGGAGCCGCAATTGGTGCTGGCGCTGCAACTGGAGCTACTTTAACTACTGGCGCTTCAGTTACAACTGCCACACCACTATGTTTTTTAAGTTTAACTTTTGTATCTGCTACCTCATAAACAAACTCGTCAATTGAAGATGAGTCTACTAATTTAATAATTTCTCGAATTTCCTGAATTTTCAACATAAATTACTCCCCTTTAGTGAAATATAATACACTACTTATTCTATCGTGTTTTGGGGTTTTTTTAAATAGATAATTGAAAATAGGAATTATTCAAGACAATATCGTTATTTTTTCGTTAAAAAGACTCAGATTTAAAATCCACTACTATTTTACCAGCTGTAGGTACCTCTTTTTTAACCGTGTATACGATTTCATCTGCTTTTGATTTTGATAGTTCAGCAGACTGTACTGTTACACGAATTTGATCATCTTCAGCTCGTACAAATGCATCTGAATATCCTAAAGTTTTAATAAGCAATTCTAACATCGCTTCATTAGATTCTTTCTTTACAATAACATCCATGTCGTTAAATGCTTCATTCTTTTCTTCAGCAGTATACTTTTCCGAAGCTATTTTTTGCGTAAGAGTTGCTTTCAATTGACTACGTTCATTTAGTAGCTCCATACGCATTTCTTCAAACAAGTCACTTTGTGCTGTAACAGGTGTTTTATCATTGCCTGTTAGTTTAGCAATATCATCAACTGCGGTACCATTTAAAGTACTATCTGAGAAGATTTTAAGACCATTAAATGGTTGTGCTGGATTCATAAGATAGTACACTGAAATGACTGCTGCTAAACTCAATAATGTTAAAAACCAAACTGCTCTCTTTTTTACTCTCATTTTATTTCCCCTCTCTTTTCCATAGGCATTACAACAATTCTGTGTGCCGGAATTTCCAGCACTTTTGTCAGCGTAGTTACTAATTCATTCTTTACAGCGATGTCATTCGCTCCTTCCGCAACAACTAATACTCCAGTTACTTGCCCGCTTTCTTGTCCAGTTGTATTAGACCAGCTGAAATAATTCTCTAAGGATGAAGATTCTTTTTTTACATCTTGTGCCGTTTGTCCACCTGAATAAAAATAGAGCTCCACTTTCCCAACTTTGTCAATCCTAGATAAAATGACTGCTAGTTGTTCCGCTTCATTAGTAGATACATTTTCTCCTTTAGACGATGTTTTCATAGGATTTTCATTATTGTATGAAAACATGGCCACAATAATGATGACAATTGCCATCAATATTCCTACATAGTAAATTGACGTTTTTTTCATATTCTGCACCGCCCGAGCTAGTCATCCCCCTCTTCACGTCTTTCCTGTTATCTACATCATTGTATGAAGCATAACTCTAATCTATGAGATACTAATGCCAAAAATTAAAAACAAACTTTAAAATCCATATTGCAACGATTATTTTCAATAGAATAACCCACTCTTCCGGGTCTTCCAGTAGTAAACTTACAATTTTTCCAACGAATATAATGACCACTAAACCAAGTAAAAATGCTTCCACAACCCCAATCCTATCCTTCTTGTATTTGTAGTTTCAGAAGTATAACGGCTAATATCGCTGTAAAAAAGAAGGCAAATGCGATAATAAAAGATACTGCACATAAAACAAATAGTGTTTTGCCTATATCATCTAAAAAACTCGCAATATCTTTATCAGAGAAAGGTTCCATCAATGCGGCCAGGAAACGAAAACTTAATCCTGTCATTAAAATTTTTAATGTCGGGATAATAGCAGCAGTAAATATACCTATCATTAAGCCTGTACTTGTTACCGTTGCAGTAGTTGATGAATATTTTCTAAATGTACTTAAACTCTCAGTTATAAAAGAACCTATAAACGGAATGTTTTGCTGGATCATTTTTTTCAATGGCCCGAGTGCTGCTCCGGTAAAAGATACTGACACAACACTATTCATTACTAGAAACATCGAATAGCACATGACTGTAGCAGAAACGACGCTTAATACAAGTACGCGTATAAAGTCAGCCATTCGTGCAAAAGATATTTCTGGCATGAACCGAGATAGGAAATCAAAAATCAAAGATGCCGTCAACAGAGGGATTAACCATCTCCCAGTTAAAAACACAGCAAATTGAATGAGTAGTAATAGCATAGGATGCCACGCCATTAATGACATAGCGCCTGCTGAGATGGCCATCGCAGACATTAATATTGGATATAGGGCACTAAAGAATGCAATCATATTCTCAGATAATGCCTGCATCATAGTAAATGATTGATAAACTGGCTTTAATGTCGTAGTAAGTATAGCGATAAAAAAGAAAATCCTTGTCCACTCTTTAAATTGAGGCATTATAAAGTTTAATATTAAAAAGAGTATTCCGTAAAAAAGTAATGAAACGAGAGTAAATAACGTGTCCTTGAAGGGGGCGACCAAAATCTCCTGTAACCAGTCCAATCTTGCCCTCCTGTCTTTTTTTGACGTTTATCCAAAAATTTCTTCTTCTATTAAATTGAGTTTGTCCATAAAAATGACAACCTTCATCTACTACGGTTCTATCAAACGTTGCCAAATTGAAAATAATTCAATTATCTCTTTTAACCAAAGAGATAAAATAACAAGCTTTACCGCTGTATGTGATAAAAAGGCAAGTGATTCATAATCCTGGTCGCTTAAATGTTGTGACACGGCCGTTGAAACGAAATATATAAATGCACTGCCTAGAATGAGCGATAAATAAGGGATTTCAACTGGAAATGCATGCAATAACCTTTGAAGAAACGGGATGAATAAACGCATAATTAAAAAGCTCATTAATAAGAAAAAAAACACCGTATAAAAGACACGATGCAGAGTAGGAATTGCCATTTGAATGAACATTAAAAGAATAAGCATAATCACAGCGTAAAATAATATCGTCATAAGTTCAGGTAGCCGTTAACCATTGGAAGAAGGTGAGAATTTCATCAAAGAACAAACGTAAAAAATGTAGCAATTCCGCTGCGATATACATGTAGGCTAGAAAATAAAGAAAAAAAGAAAATTCCTTTTTACCGGTTTGCTCAAAGAAGATATGTAAAAGCGCAATCACAAGTCCAATACCGGCGATGCGTAGAATGTCTTGAAGTTCCGTAGCTGCCCCTCCTCTTGTATAATCTAATCTATGCAATGTTAGAGTGAGTTATGATTTCCAATCATACAAACATCGGATTTTTAAAAAAACGACCCCTATAGCATAAGCTATAGGGGTCGTTTATAAAGAATGAATTAATTATCCACGAGAAACGTAAGTGCCTTCTTCAGTGTTAATAACTAATTTGTCACCAACATTAACAAAGAATGGTACTTGTACAACTAATCCAGTTTGAAGTGTTGCTGGTTTAGAGCCGCCTGAAGCCGTATCACCTTTAATACCTGGTTCAGTATCAACTACTTCTAGAACAACTGTATTTGGAAGATCAACACCAAGGATTTCTCCTTCGTAAGACATAATTGAAACTTCCATGTTTTCTAATAAGAATTTCAATTCGTCTTTAAGTTGACTTTCATTTATTTCAATTTGGTCATAAGTTTCAGTGTTCATGAACACATGATTATCACCTGAAGCATATAGATATTGCATTTTGTTATTGTCAATTTGAGCTTTTTCTACTTTTTCACCTGCACGGAAAGTTTTTTCCATTACTGAACCGTTACGTAGGTTACGAAGTTTTGATCGTACAAAAGCTGCCCCTTTACCTGGTTTTACGTGTTGGAAATCAAGTACACGGAAAAGTCCACCGTCTACTACGATTGTTAGGCCTGTACGAAAATCGTTTACTGAAATCATGAATGTTCCTCCAATATTACTTTATAAAATGATTAGTTCTTTTGTGGAATGAGTTAGTTTTTCATTACCTGTCTCTGTGATTAATGTATCGTCCTCAATACGGACACCACCGATACCTGGTAGATAAATACCCGGTTCACATGTCACGACCATACCTGGTTCTAATACAGTAGGTGAACGGAACGATAATCCAGGACCTTCATGTACTTCTAAACCAATTCCATGACCTGTTGAATGGCCAAATGCCTCACCATATCCATGTGCTTTAATATAATCACGTGTTACTGCATCAGCTTCAATACCTGTCATACCTGGTTTAAACTGCTCTAATCCAAGTAATTCAGCATTTAATACAATGTTGTAAATTTCCTTCAATTGATCTGAAGGCTCTCCAACTGCAACTGTACGTGTTGTATCAGAGATATAGCCATTATAGAGCGCACCAAAATCTAAAGTGACAAAATCACCATTTTCTATTATTTTATCAGTTGCAACGCCATGTGGCAATGCCGAGCGTACACCTGATGCAACAATTGTATCAAAAGAAGATGATGTTGCTCCTTGTTTTCGCATGAAGAATTCCAATTCATTTGATACTTCTAATTCTGTTTTGCCAGCTTTAATAAATGTTAGTATATGCTCGAATGCCGCATCCGCTATTTCACAAGCGACCTTTATTATATTAATCTCTTGCTCAGTCTTAATCAAGCGGATTTTTTCTACTAAACCTGAAACCCCTACTAAATCGGTTTTTAGATGTTTCGAATATACTTCAAAAGTGCTATAACTAACGTCTTCTTTCTCAAATCCTAATGTTTTAATACCCATCTCTTGTACTTGAGTAGCAATTTCTTCAATGATTGTAGCTTGGTGTTGTACAATTCGATAATTTTGTACTTGTTTCTCAGCTTGTTCAGTGTAACGGAAATCTGTAATAAAAACTGCATCATTTTGTGAAACAATAGCTACCCCTGATGTTCCAGTAAAATCAGTCATATAACGACGATTATAATCATTTGTAATAAGTATTCCATCGAGCCCTTGTTCTTGTAATGCTGCTCTTAATTTTTTTAGTTTTTCCATAATAATCAATTCCCCCTATTATTGTTCTAAAAACATGCGTAATGCAAGTTGGTATCCCTTAGTCCCTAATCCAGAAATTTGTCCTAAACACTCTGGTGCTAAATAAGAGTGATGTCGGAATTCTTCACGTTTATGTATATTCGAGATATGTACCTCTATGACAGGTACATTTACAGAAGCGATAGCATCACGTATCGCAACACTTGTATGTGTATATGCACCTGGATTAAAGACAATGCCAGCAATTTCATCGTCTTCAGCGTCATGAATCCAGTCGATCAACTGGCCTTCATGATTAGACTGCTTTAACTCAATTGTGGCACCAAACTCACCTGCTAGCTTTTGAAGGGCTTTATCTATATCTTGAAGAGTTTCCGAACCATATATTCCTGGCTCCCTCTTACCTAATCGATTTAAATTAGGCCCATTTAAACATAAGTACTTCATATCTCTCCCCCTCCCATTTTGATGAATTTATTTTACCACATCAGTATTATAAGGCATTTTACTTCGGGTGTCTAAACTTTCTGCTTTTTTATGGAACATTGCAGTTTCTACTATAAAACGCAAGTGCATAGCAATTATGACGAAGATTGGGATTGATACTTTTTTTAACTCTACCGTACCAAACATCCACCACTGTAATACAAACAGCAGAATAATACTCAATGCCATCGCCGCTATATCTGCGCGAATAGCAATACAAAGTTCACTTAGAAAGTAAATTACTATGGCTAAAACGAACATCATAACCGCTAATGTGGTCCATTTAAATAATGGCGTATGTCCACTAAACAGATGCCAATGCTTAGACCAACCGATTGGACTCCAATGAATGATTGAAAATAGTTGTAGCAATCGTAGACAAACAGTAAATGACACTGCACTTACAATGGATGTCCAAAACAAGACATGAATTTTCAAAACACAACACTCCTTTTTTACAAGCATTGCCTCATTTTCAAAAGCTATTCTTTTCCTAGAGCTTTTTTATAATTTTTAGTACAATAAGAACAGTTGAATATACAAAAAGAGAGCGGTGGACAAGTGAAGGATCAACCTCAGACTCCTATTTACGGGGGACAAGCTTTGATTGAGGGCGTAATGATGGGCGGTAAAGAACATACTGTATCCGCTATTCGCCGTAATGATGACTCAATAGAGTATTTCTATGTTAAAAAAGAAAAAAAGCCAGCGCTTCAAAGGCTGAAGAAGATTCCATTTATTAGAGGGATAGTTGCTATTATTGAATCAGCTGCAAACGGCTCCAAGCATTTGCAATTTGCAGGTGATCGCTATGATGTCAATCCAGGCGAAGAAGTCGAAGAATCTGCTGAAGAGGGCTCGAAACTCCAAATGATTTTAGGAGTTGCTGCAATTGGCGTACTCTCATTCCTTTTCGGTAAATTTATTTTCACATTGATTCCTGTATTCTTGGCACAACTTTTCCATACATGGTTTCCTGGAAAAGCCGCACAAATTTTGTTAGAGAGTGGTTTCAAACTAGTATTACTACTCGGTTATATTTATTTTGTATCACTGACTCCACTTATTAAACGTGTTTTCCAGTACCACGGCTCTGAACATAAGGTCATAAACTGTTATGAAAACGGTCTCCCTTTAACAGTAGAAAATGTACAAGCGCAATCACGTTTACACTACAGATGTGGTAGTAGTTTTATGTTATTTACAGTTATCGTAGGTATGTTCATCTACTTCCTAGTACCAACAGATCCGTTCTGGCTACGTATTGTCGATCGAATCTTATTAATCCCAGTTGTACTTGGAGTGGCTTTTGAAGTATTACAATGGACTAATGCTTGTCGGAATATACCAGTACTGCGCTACTTAGGTTATCCTGGTTTATGGCTTCAATTACTTACAACAAAAGAACCCAAAGACGATCAAGTAGAAGTCGCTATCGCTTCATTTAATAAATTATTAGAAATCGAGAAAGACCCTAAAAATATCACATTAAACTAATAGAAACGTAGAAGGGCTCAGTGAGCTCTCCTACGTTTTTCTTTTGTTGAAAAAATGACATTTTACACAAATGGATTTAATTGGTATATTTTAATAAAGGAGGTTCTTTTGATTGAAGAAAAGACTTTTTGTTATTTCTGCTGTTTTTATATTTATTAGTAGTCTATCTTTTTTGTTAATTTATATTATTAAAAACGGCAATCCTTATACGATGCTTTTAGTTCAATATCATATGAAAAAACATATGGAAGGAAACGACATTACTGAAGATATGTTAGTTCCCGATGAATCTGGTTACATAGAACCTAAACAAGTAGTACACAAAGATTATTATCGTGGCCTATTTCAATTACGATTTAAAGATGAACCGCAAATTACTTATTATTACGGACTACATAAAGAAAATAAAGCAATCATTCAATTTTGCAAAGAGAATCCGTTAGTTATACGCTCCTTTAAAAAGGCGAAACATAGTGAAGAAGTTTGTGCAAATGCCTATAGTAACTAAATAAATCTGTGCAGAATTTGCACAGATTTATTTGTTTTTACTAGCACGAAGCTTTTGAATTCCTTTTGCTCCAAAGTAACCAATTACCCAAAACACAAGAAAATAGAAACCATATCCCCATGCAGAGCTGTTTAATACAGTAAAGAGGATAATGATAAAAGCAATATAAGAAACTGCTAATGCAATCCAAGGATTAATATTATTTAAAGCACATGAAATTCCCTGCACTAAAAAAGTTAAAGGAAAAATAAGGACTAAGCTAAGTAGGAAATAGAATTTGTTTGTTTCGTCATTTCCAAAAGCTCCTGTCAAAGTCATTGCGATAACACCTAGCATCGCAAACGCCGGGAAGAAAATACCCGCAATTTTATTACCCACATGATCACTCCTAACAAATTGTCTTCATTTTATCATGAATGTTCACATAGGTGGGGAATAAACAAATACGTTTATTTGTTTAATTTTACTTCTTTAAAAAAATCATTATAATCATTTATTTGAAAGTCTGCCGCTTCACAATCTCCCCCATACATACAACCCATCATCCCTATTTTCTTCGCAGGGATTAAATCGAGTTCCCTATCTCCGATCGCTAGATCTAAATTATATTTATCATGTAAATATTGATAAGAAGTCGGATCAGGCTTGCGTGGATAGCCATTATCAACAGTGATAATTTCAATGAAATATTTTTCAAAACCGTAGTATTGGAGAATATCCAAAACCGGCTTTCGCTCCTTATGTGTCATAATTACATTTTTGTTTGCAAATCGTAAAATTTTCTCAACATTAGGAAACGGCTTTATACTACTTGGTGGTATCTTTAAATTAAGCTTTTTAACTTCTTTTATTTGTTCATCTGATAATTTAAAATGCTTAAATGCATGTGTTGCAGATATCTTCAATTCACGATAAATATCTTCGCGTACGACTGTACCATTCAGTACTTGATATAAATTTTCTGTATACGCTGGATATGTATCAAATAAAGTACCATCAAAATCCCATAATATATTCATATTACCCCTCCTGATTTCTGCAAATTTATTAGTATGTCCTCTTAAGAGTTATTGTAATTTCACATAAAGCAACGCCTTTATTCTACCACGGAAATATTCATGTATAAAATTCTTCTAATACTATAGAAATAGTATTTACTTTCTTCTTTTTTCTAAACTCAATCTCACTAATTATCAGCTTTATTTTAACAATCTTAAGTAGTTTATTGTCATGGTATTACTAGAACTATTCATAAAACTTTACCTGACTCGAATGAAAAGGACTCCCTCTTCATCTATTGATGAATGGGGAGTCCTTAATTGTTGTTATGGTTTTATTTTTGATAACCGTCTTTGCGCTCGTTAGTAGCTAGAAGTCAGTATCTTAAAGACCACATTTAAGTTGTGCACCACAGTTAGTGCATGTGTTACAACCGCCTAGTTCTTCGACTGTTCCTTTGCGACATACTGGGCATGTGTTACCGACTTCAGAGCCGATTGTTACGTTTGTTGAACGTAAGTCTTGAATTGTATCGATTAAAACAACTGGACGTTTTTCAGTCACTTGTTCTTCTTGTAGAGTGTCCTCATCCATAACGTTTTCTTCTGCTTTTAGAGTTAGTACTTGTGAATCACGGCTACCATCAACATAAACCGTACCACCTTTAGCACCACCGTTGTATAAGCGTTCATACACTTTTTGAACTTGATCTACAGTGTAACCACGTGGTGCGTTTACTGTTTTAGAGATTGAGCTATCAATCCAGCGTTGGATAATACATTGTACATCTGCGTGTGCTTCAGGAGCTAATTCCATAGCAGTTACAAACCATTCAGGAAGGTTTGCTTCATCTGCATCTGGGTTAGCAGCTAAATATTCTTGTACAATATCAGCTTTTACTTCAATGAATTTACCAAGACGACCACTGCGGTAGTAAGTAAATGAGAAGTATGGTTCTAATCCAGTAGAAACGCCAACCATTGTTCCTGTAGAACCTGTAGGAGCTACAGTTAGTAGGTGCGAGTTACGAATACCGCCTTCAAGTACTGCTTCACGGATATGCTCAGGCATTTTTTGCATGAAGCCAGTTTCAGTAAAGCGTTTGCGAAGCGCTAATGTTTCAGCTTCTGTTTCTCCTGTTAAGAATGGGAAACTACCTCGTTCTTTAGCAAGTTCAGTAGATGCTTCGTAAGCTGTTGTCGCAATCGTCTTGAAGATTTCATCAACAAGGATGTTACCTTCTTCAGAGCCGTATTCTTTTTCACAGTAGATAAGTAGATCAGCCATTCCCATAACACCTAGTCCAACACGGCGTTCGCCTAATGCTTGTACTTTGTTGTCTTCAAGGAAATATGGTGTAGCATCGATTACATTATCTTGCATACGTACTCCGACACGAACAGTTTCTTTTAATGCTTCAAAGTCCACTGTTTTCGTATCTTTTTGAGCAAATTGCGCTAAGTTTACAGCTGCCAAGTTACAAACTGAATATGGTGCAAGTGGTTGCTCGCCACATGGGTTTGTTGCTACAACTTTCTGACCGTAAGCTTTTGCATTTGTCATGTCGTTTGCGTTATCGATGAAGAAAATACCTGGTTCTGCTGAGTAAGTTGCACAGATATTGATCAAGTTCCAAAGTTCACGTGCTTTTACTTTACGGTAAGTGCGTACAGCATGTCCCATTTCAGCCCATTCACGAACATCGCCAACTTCATGCCATGTATCGTTATAAATTTTCATTTCTTCAGCATTATATGATTCAACTGCTGGGAATCGTAAGTCAAATTCAGCATCAGCTTCTACAGCTTCCATGAATTCATTTGTGATTGTTACAGAAATATTCGCACCAGTTAGGAATTCAGCGTTATGCACGCTGTATGTTCCGCCGTCACGTAATTTCGTTTCAGCATCACGAATAATTGCTTCATTAAAGCCACCGACACCAGGGATCGTTTTATAATTAATAATACCTTGATACATCGCTTCTTCTTGCTGCGTTAAAGGTTTGAATTTTAGTTTTTCTTTTGCTAGACGTTGGATTGTTTCGTCCGTTGTATTTTCGATTAAGAAACGTAAAATACGTGGATTTTGCATTTTTGAAATAATAAATTCAATAATATCTGGGTGCCAATCTGCTAACATAATCATTTGTGCACCACGACGTGATCCACCTTGTTCAACAAGATGAGTAAGCTTAGCAATATCATCTAACCATGAAACAGAACCTGATGATTTACCATTTACACCACGAGCAAGCGTGTTTCGTGGACGTAATGTAGAACCATTAGTACCTACACCACCACCGCGACTCATAATTTCCATTACTTGTTTACGGTGATCACTAATGCCTTCACGAGAGTCTGCTACAAATGGCATTACGTAACAGTTAAAGTAAGTAACATCTGTTCCTGCGCCTGCTCCGTATATAACACGTCCCGCTGGAATAAAGTTTAACTTCACTAATTGCTCGTAGAATTTTTCATACCATTCTTGGCGTTTCTCTTCTGTTTTTTCAACAGCTGCTAGGCCAGTAGCATTACGTTTTGCAATTTGTTCGTAAAAGACTTCAAGAGGCTTCTCAATAACGTCTAAAGAACGTGTGACAATTCCTGTTTGTTGTTCAGAATCATCATCAATAGCACTTCTATAATCTGCTTCAATCAGCACTTCTGCTGTTTTCTTTTCTGTATTAATTGAAACGATATAACCAAGACCACGTGCTGGGAATTTAGGGTCAGCTTTGACCGTTAAAACAACAAAATCCCCTACTTTTAGCGTTTTCTTTTCTGTATCTTTAAAAGAATAACGGTCTATCATGACTAATCGAGACACACCTTTATGTGTTATATGCATGTCCTCTGTGATGGCATGAACTTGTGGAAATTGTTGAATATCATTATTTAATTGTTGTACATTAATCGTCTGATTATGATGCTGTGAAGCAAGTACCATTATCATTCGCCTCCCTATTTAGATCGTGCTTTAAATACTATATATAGTGTTTATCCAAGACATTACGATACTATATATTGATAAGAAAAGCAAATAAGGTGATTTTGAGCAAAATGTTGATTTAACAACATTGGAAGCGATTTTTCGATTTTCACAAAACTAAAATAAGTCAAAAAGACTACTATTTTCTAAAATTCCATTCATCACTTTCATAGCGAGTTTTTGCTAAATTATTAACAAAATCCATTTGTTCCTTCGTTAACGTGTAAGGTACAAGTTCTATGTCTAATCCGTCCTCAAATCCTTTACGGAAAGCTGATATACATGTTTCAACATCGACAGGTTTTTGGGCTAACTGATTAATAGCTACCGCTTTTTGTGGTAAATGTTTGCGCATACGCTCTTTTGAAGCTTCCGAAGGAAATTTAAAAAGAGAAATCAATTTTTCATCATCTAGATCGATTAATATCGCTCCATGTTGTAAAATGACACCTTCTTGTCGCGTTTGTGCACTACCTGCTACCTTCTTACCTTCTACTACTAGTTCATACCAACTTGGTGCATCAAAACAAACTGCGCTCTTCGGAGTTTTTAAATCTGCTCGCTTTTCTTCTGAATCAGGGATAGAAAAATACGCATCTAACCCTAAGTTTCGGAATCCTAGCAATAAGCCTTCACTTAATACTCTATAAGCTTCCGTCACCGTTTTAGGCATGTCTGGGTAGTCTTCATTTACAATGATGCTATATGTTAGTTCATGTTCATGTAAGACTGCACGACCGCCAGTCGGACGGCGCACAAAACCCACATTTAATTTATGTAATTGTTCAAAATCAATATCTTTTTCTGCACGTTGAAAATAACCAATAGAAAGTGTTGCTGGATTCCATTCGTAAAATCGTATTACTGGTGGAATTAAACCTTTACTATGCCAATGTAGGAGTGCTTCATCTAATGCCATATTGAATGCAGGGCTACAAGGACCCGAATTAATAAAATACCATGTTGTTTTCATTTGGTCTCCTCCTTATAATCAACTTATCTATTTTAACAAACTCATTGGACTATCGCTACATGTTCTTTTATAATATTACTGTAGATAGAAAGGGGTAAGACGATTTGAGTTGGTTATATACATTAGCAATTGTTTTATTTGTGGTGATTGTATACGCTTTAGTGAACGCTCTTCGTTTCAAAAAAGCAGTTACAACATTAACACAAGAAGAATTTATTGAAGGTTATCGTAAAGCGCAATTAATAGATGTGCGTGAGCCAAAAGAATTTGACGGTGGTCATATTCTAGGTGCTCGTAACGTTCCAACCTCACAACTTCGTCAACGCTATAAAGAAATTCGCCCAGACAAACCTGTTTACTTGTATTGCCAAAATGCAGGACGTAGTGCACGTGCTGCTATGTTATTAAAGAAAAAAGGCTACGATCAAGTATTCCAATTACAAGGTGGGTACAAAAATTGGACAGGCAAAATCAAAGTGAAATAATTTGATTGCGTTGCAAATAAAAAGAGTCATTTCTATTTTCAACAGAAATGGCTCTCTTTTTTCTTATTTAAATATGTGTTATTTATAAATAAAGAACGCCCATAAAGGAGAATATAATGCCAAAATTCTTATATACTTTTCACGAAGATTTGAGACAAGACATCCCTAACTACGCCGATGTATCCGCGGTCTTTGAACGCATCTCAAAAAAACTAAATGAATATCACCCTTCTAATTTTCGTGGTGTGACTGTCGAACTAAATAATTCACAATTTCATCATCATTTGTTAGAAATGATGGAAAAGGAATTAATCCACTATGAAAATTTGAGTCATATATATGCCGCGTTACCTAGTATTGTCTTAAATTCTGTCTCGGAAGATCAATTAGATAATCAATTAAAATCAATCAAGACATTTAGTAATTCTTTAATCTACTTCCCTGATTATGAAGTAGCTATTACACAAATTCCTGTATTCCGCTCCGATTCAGAATGGCCAGAGTTTTTCTATTTTACAACAAGTGCGGAAAAAATGATGAATTTTATCGAAGCTGTTCAAGAACAGTTACGTCAAATGCTAATGGAAACCGTTACATACTTAGTTGATGTTCATGATGGTATTAAACGGCGAAGTTACGGTGAAGGAAAGCAAATCACTCGAGATGATGTATTCTTAGAACCTTCACTTAAGCAAGAGATTTTCCGTTCAATTGATGAATTTTTTAAAGAAGGTGGCAATTTCTTTAAACATTATGGCCTTCCTTATAAAAGAGGGATCTTATTATATGGCTCACCAGGAAACGGAAAGACTACGCTTGTAAAGTCCATTACAGGTTCTGTAACAGCTCCTGTTGTCTATTGGCAAATTACTGAGCATACATCAAGTGAATCCATTGAAGAGGTCTTCCGTATGGTAACAAGTTTAGCTCCTGCAATACTTGTTATTGAAGATATTGACTCTATGCCCGAATATACACGTTCTTTATTTTTAAATACACTCGATGGTGCACAATCACGTGAAGGTATTTTTTTAATTGGTACGACCAATTATCCTGATCGCATCGACCCTGCATTAATCAACCGTGCAGGAAGATTTGATCGAGCTTATGAGATTATGAATCCTACAACTGAAATACGTGCAACATATTTACGCAAATTAGATATTCAGCATATATTCACAGAAGACGAGCTAATGGATGCTGCTAAACTTTCAAAAGAACTTTCTATGTCACAGCTTAATGAATTATATATGTCCGTCGCTCTAAATTGGCATTATGATAAAAAACTCGATTACGAGAAATGCATTAAAGATTTACAAAAACAACGTAAAAAGGCATTCCGTAATGAATGGGAAAGAAATGAAGTAAATATAGGGTTCTAAAAAAATACCCTCCTAGAGATTGGTCGAGTCAATCTCTGGGAGAGTATTTTTTAGAATAGCATTTAATAATTTTGATAAACATCCATTACCTTAAACGTTTGACAAACAAGCACTAGGTCTGAGTTAAAGGTAAGATCATACTGATTGAGCTCCCAAGTGAAAAATTTCACATGCTCCCGATACCAATAATCATAGGATAAATCTCCTTCACCTTCAGCCTTTGCAAAATCACTTGTTACTTCATTCATTTTCACCAATTCGATTTTTGTATATTTTATAATTGCTAGAGGTTCATTGTTACCATCTAATACAATATCATACTGTCCAACTTTTTGAATTGCTTCTTTTTCAAGTTCATATACACAATGCGCAGCACATGTTGCTGTTTTGATACCATTCACAACTAGACTCCCTAAATCATCCGCCATTTCTTTGGAGCCATCTCCAAACATCCATGACTCTGGAGTCGTCATATCTAAATCATTTTCTTTAGCATATTTATGCCAATATTCATCTATTTTATTGATAGACATTAGGTGCTTCCCCCTACAGTCAAAATCCTTTTAGTATTGCATACTAGTGGGGCATTTTCACCTTTACCTAATAGTTCTTTCACCTTAAATACTGCTCTATTAGATGCTACGCTATCAACTATACTCCCACTTGATTTCTAATAATAAATACATTCACAATGATTCTTTGAAAAAATTCTATTTGATTGTTTAGACTTTCATCTTGGCTTTTTGCCTAACTATACCTAAGTATCTAATTCTTTTAATCTATTATCTCATGTCAAGTCCTCCTATATTAGTAATGAGATAATTATATTGCATTACTTAATATAAGAGGTTTCATATGCAGTAAACAGGTTTGAATTCTAATCTTACTGTTTTAATCTATAACAGTTTTTTGCTTATTGATTTCTTGTAAAATTTGTAGATTTGTTAAACCATGTTTATGTAGCAAATCATAAATGATTTTCTTTTCGTATTCCATTAGCGCCTTTGTATGCGCATCTGGAGTGAAATAGATTAACGTACTTTGTTCTTTTTGTTGCTTTATGTACAATTCAGAAATTAATTCGTCAACCGTATATTCTTGATAATCCTCTTTTAAGGATTTTAGTAAGTCATTTTGATCATTAGTTGTATCATTGATACTTTTAAAGTAAGCCATGAAAACTCCCCTTTTTTCACACATTGATTCATACTGCATTTATGTTAGCATAGCAATTTTAAAGTCATCTGTCTATGTCCAAGCGATTTTTTCCATAACTAACATGATCTTTTCATTAAGCTATTTATATACAAATCATGAGAAAACCCCTAGCAAAGTGCTAGAGGTTTTCAATATACGAATATATTATACTTCTACAGTTTCTCTTTCGTATCGTAACACTGGGTTACGAGCTGCTCTTGTTTCATCCAGACGGCCAATAACAGTTGTATGTGGTGCATTTTGTACTACTTCTGGTGTTTCTTCTACTTCTTTAGCAATTTGAATCATTGCGTCACAGAAAGCGTCTAACGTTTCTTTTGATTCTGTTTCAGTTGGTTCAATCATTAAACCTTCTTCCACATTTAATGGGAAGTAAGTTGTTGGTGGATGGTAGCCAAAGTCTAACAGTCGTTTTGCCATATCAAGTGTACGGGCGCCCAGTTTTTTCTGGCGGCTTCCACTTAATACAAACTCATGCTTACAATGACGGTTATATGGTAGATCAAAGTAAGGCTCTAATCTTCTCATCATATAGTTTGCATTAATTACTGCATTTTCAGTTACTGCTTTAAGACCATCTGGACCCATTGAACGGATATAAGTATATGCACGAACATTAATACCAAAGTTACCGTAGAATGGCTTCACACGACCAATTGATTGTGGACGGTCGTAATCGAAGTGATAGCCTTCTTCTGTTTTCACTAATACTGGTTTTGGAAGGTATGGAATCAAGTCTGCTTTTACGCCAACTGGACCTGAACCAGGACCACCACCACCGTGAGGACCAGTGAAAGTTTTGTGTAAGTTTAAGTGAACGCAGTCAAAGCCCATATCACCAGGACGTGCTTTAGACATAACCGCATTTAAGTTTGCACCATCATAATACACTTTACCGCCAACCGAATGCACGATTTCAGCGATATCTAGAATATGTTCTTCAAAAAGACCTAATGTATTTGGGTTAGTCAACATAAGCGCTGCTGTATCATCCCCAACTAGGCGACGTAAGTCTTCTAAATCTACAAGACCATTTTCATCAGACTTCACAGTTACTGTATCAAAACCTGCAACTGTTGCTGATGCCGGGTTAGTACCGTGAGCAGAGTCTGGCACAAGTACTTTCGTACGTTGGAAGTCACCGTTTGCTTCGTGGAATGCACGAATCATCATTAATGCAGTCCATTCACCATGTGCACCAGCAGCTGGTTGAAGCGTTACTTCGTCCATACCAGTGATCTCGATTAAGTGCTCTTGTAAATCATACATTAACTCAAGTGCACCTTGCACAGTAGACTCATCTTGTAATGGGTGAATATTAGCAAAACCTGCAAAACGTGCAACTGATTCATTAATTTTCGGGTTATATTTCATTGTACATGAACCAAGTGGGTAGAAACCTGAATCTACACCGTGGTTACGGCGAGATAGCGCAGTATAATGACGCATAATATCAAGTTCTGATACTTCAGGAAGTTCCGCTTCTTCTGTACGAATAAATTCACTTGGTAAGATAGCAGCTAAATCTACTGTCGGTACATCAAGCTCTGATAAACTATAGCCTACGCGACCTTCTGTTGAAAGTTCAAAAATAAGTGGTTGATTGTCGTTATGCATGGAGAGCCCCCATTTCTTGCACAAGTGCATCGATTTCTTCTTTTGTACGTTGTTCAGTAACAGCGATTAGTGCATGGTTTTCTAGTTCTGCATCTACTTTACCTAAATCAAAGCCGCCAATAATGCCTTTTTCAAAAAGTCCCTTATTAATAGTAGAAACAGATGTATTACACTTCACAACGATCTCGTTGAAATGTGCACCTTTATAAGCTACAGTGAAACCTGCTTTTTCAAAAGCTTCTTTAGCATAGTGTGTTTTTAAAATATTTTGAGTAGCAATTTCTTGCACACCTTTTTTACCTAGAGCTGTCATTGCAACTGAAGCTGCAAGTGCATTTAACGCTTGGTTTGAACAAATATTTGAAGTCGCTTTTTCACGACGAATATGTTGCTCACGTGCTTGTAAAGTTAATACATAACCACGACGACCTTCATCATCAATTGTTTCACCAATTAAACGGCCAGGTACTTTACGCATTAATTTTTTTGTAACAGCGAAGTAACCACAGTGTGGTCCGCCAAAGCTTTCTGGAATACCGAATGGTTGAGCATCCCCGACAGTAATATCCGCACCCATTTTACCTGGAGGTGTTAGAATACCAAGTGCTAATGGGTTAGAAGATACGATACATAAGCCTTTTGCGTCGTGGATTAAGTTCGCAATTGCTTGTACGTTCTCTACTTGACCGTAGAAGTTTGGATATTGAACCATCACAGCAGCTGTATCTGCATCGATTAATTCTTTTAACGCATCAAGATCAGTGACACCATCTTTTAAAGGAACATTTACTACTTCAATCGATTGACCAAGAGCATATGTTTTAACTACATCATGTGAAACTGGATGAACCGCACCAGAAACTAATAGCTTTTTACGACGAGTATGTGCTGCTGCAAGCATACCAGCTTCAGCAAGAGCTGTCCCACCATCATACATAGATGAGTTTGCTAAATCCATGCCTGTTAATTCTGCAATCATTGTTTGGAATTCGAAAATAGCTTGTAATTCACCTTGTGAAATTTCAGGTTGGTAAGGTGTATAAGCTGTATAGAATTCTGAACGTGAAATAACGTGGTCAACAATAACTGGTTTATAGTGATCATAAACTCCAGCACCTAAGAATGATGCATAATCATCGCTATTTGCATTTTGTTTAGAAAGTTGTGCTAACTCTTTTAACAATGCTGATTCAGATTTTGCAGGTTTAATGTTGTAGTTTCCTTTAAAACGAACTTTATCTGGGATGTCTGAGAATAATTCATCAACATTAGAGACGCCAATTACATTTAGCATTTCTTTTTGATCTTGCTCAGTCATAGGTAAGTACCGATGCTTCATTCGAAAAAACCCTCTCTTCATGAAAATTATTTTTGGCGTTTATAAAATGGTGTTGCAGTAGTAACCACTTTTAAGCGACGGTTACGGATTTCAATCTCAAGTTCTTGACCAAGCTCCGCATACTCACTATCGATTAATGCTAAACCGATATTACGTTTCGTTAATGGTGATTGTGTACCAGTTGTTACTTCACCAATTTGAGTATCCCCTTTAAACACTGGGTAACCGTGACGTGGAATACCTTTATCAATCATTTCGATACCAATACTCTTACGTGGTACGCCATTTTCTTTTTGAGCTTGTAATGCCGATTTCCCAACGAAATCTACTTCTTTATTTAATTTCACAACGAAATTAATACCCGCTTCAAGTGGTGAAATATCTTTTGATAATTCTTGACCGTATAGCGGTAAGCAAGACTCAAAACGTAATGTATCACGTGAACCTAAACCACATGGTACTACACCATCAGCTTCTCCTGCTGTTAAGATTTTGCCCCACAAAGCAATGATAGCTTCTGGTGCTGCATAAATTTCAAAGCCGTCTTCACCTGTGTAACCAGTACGAGAAGTAATCGTGTCATAACCCGCAATCGATACATTTTGCTCTAAACGGAAAGGTCTAATGTCTTGTAAAGGCGTTTCAGTTAATGTTTGTAATACTTTTTCTGCTAGTGGACCTTGTAATGCTAATTGACCGTATTCATTAGATGCATTTGTTAACTTCACATCACCTGAAACTAACGTCTTCATCCACTCAAAGTCTTTTTCAATATTCGACGCATTAACGATTAATAAATATCGATCTTCTGCTAATTTATAAATGAGTAAGTCATCTACAACGCCACCATTTTCATAGCACATCGCAGTATACTGTGTTTGGTTAATGGCAATTTTCGATACATCATTAGTAACAAGCTTTTGCAAGTAAGCTAAACTTTCTGAACCTTCAACGAAGATTTCACCCATATGAGATACATCAAATAGTCCAGCTTTTGTGCGAACTGCTTCATGCTCGGCTTTAATAGAAGAAAATTGAACAGGCAATTCCCAACCACCAAAATCAATTGTTTTCCCACCATACTTCGAATACTCTTCGAATAAAGGCGTTCTTTTTAATTCATTTGCCACTAATCTTCCTCCTCATTTGTTTAGGACATAAAAAAATGGACAGAGAAATCCTATAATAAGGATTCTCTGTCCATGCACCTGAAAGTTTTACCATTACGGCTGTCCTCTTTGGTGGCTGTAATCAATACAGCTCTCTCCAGAGTTGCGTCCCGTACGAGTCTTTTTGCCTGAGAGATTCATAACTTTTGTTATTTGCTCCTTCGGCGACGTCTCCAGACGTTCTCTCCCCGTACAATCATCCGCCCAAGATGGAATCTTGGTAGTATTTCTATGTCATTGTTCTATAACAATACGTCTCGTCTATATCCTAACATTGAATAGGGGTATCATGCAATAACTTTTGTAAAATACTTTATAGACGAACATTAAATAGATTGATTACATATTTCATTCGCCTTTTAGACGTTTTATTTGAAAAGCTGTATATTCAACAATCTGTTTTAGTGAACGGTTTTCTGTCCGAATTGTGATATGTGTAGCTTCTCTATAAAATTTCCGGCGTTTATAAAATAAATCTTCTAATTCTTGCTTTGTTGAACGTTGGACAATTGGACGGTTCTTATCTTTATGGATTCTCTTCCAAATATCTGAAAATGTCGCATCTAAAAAAAGGACTAGTCCCGTTTGACGCATTATTTTACGATTTTGAGGATTCATCGCTACACCACCACCTGTTGAAATGATGCAAAACTCATCTCGGAAATTCTGTAAAAAATCCGTCTCCAGTTGACGAAAGTGCTCTTCTCCATATTTTTCAAATATTTCAGGAATCGTCATTTTCTCTCTTCTAACAATTTCTTGGTCCATATCATAGTAGGGCATTTTTAGATAGTAGCTTAAACGTCTACCAATTGCGCTTTTACCACAACCCATAAACCCTACTAAATATACTTTTCTCATTTTCTCACCTTCTCATCAACGACGACTGTTACTCTGTGCTATTTTCAATTTCTTGTATTTTATTTATAGTAGCACGAACATACGCTGATTCCAATGAATTATACGTTCGAAAATGAGATTCATAAGACATCACAGTGCTCAAAAGGTAACTCGTACAAAAAAACAATAGAATCATCGCTACTGGAAGAAGCATTCCTTTTTCACTGTTTAACATACGTGATAACAAAATCTTTCTCCTTCCTTAAGCCATTTGTAAACAATACTTTTGTTGTTAAAGTTGTACGATTTGCATCAATGTAAAACTGTATTTCATAAACATTCATCAGCATTGGCTCATTTCCTTGCCCTTCTTTTTGCATACGTACTACAGCACTCGACCTATTGATAGAAAAACTTCGATCATCCTTTCTAATGTGTAAATTAGCATTTGCACCTAAGCCAATTGTTTTTATATCCAACAAATACGATTGCAAATCATACGTAAATAGCTCCCATTCAATTTCCTGTCGTTGATGAAAAGTTCTATTTGACTCTTCATACCAAGGATAGAAGAACATAAACAACTGCGAAAACAGCAGAAGGACCATCAATTGCAAAAGGGCATCCGCTAATGTATAACCAGAGTGATTTTCTATTAGACGTTTTATGGCCGAATACATTTCTGCTGTTGTCCTTTTAAGTTTTCATAAAATACGCATATTTCATTATTCATGAAATGCCATCGATAGTTAACACTTTCTATTGTTCGACTACCTTGAAGTTGCTCCCCCTGCTCGACACGTTGAGAAGCTTGGTAAGCTGTTTCAGCGGCGTACATCGCCATCTTCTTATCACTTAAAGTACCTTTCATCATTTGTAATGCGGGTAAGAGGGTTCCGAATATCGTCAAAATAATAACTAATGTTAATAATGTTTCTGGTAATGCATTCCCTTTGTCATTCCACAATTTTCATCCTTCCTTTAACAATGTTTATAATTAGTGATTTATTCCCAGTTGGCGTTATAAAAATCAATGTACCAAAACTTGAGAATGTACCTTGCGGATCAATTTTAATCTGACGTAATGGACTGCTGTAACTATACGTAACTCCCTCTGGTAGTTCGCGTGTAAAAAAATTACGTCTTGCATTAATTGGAGAATCACCTTCCCCGTCCCACGTATATGCTTTGTATTTCTTTCCGTCGTCGATAAATTCTAGATATGAAAATATCCCGCTACCAATCGATTCACTTTGCACCTGCTCTATATCTAGCATTAATTGATATAAAAACTGATTCACCATTCGTTCATCCAACTTTGCTTTGCCTAATGCCAAGCTTATAGAACAAATTATCATCGTAACCGTTAGTACTAATAACAATTCAACGAACGTAAAGCCGGCTTCTTTATTACTCATCTATTGTAGAAACTTCTCCATCAGAAATTTGAATCTTTTTTCCTGCACATGCATTTGTATCTTGCTTTAAATACTTTGTGTCCTCCAACATTTCAATCGATGTTGGATACTTTTTTTCGTCAATACGATACGCTTCAACTTGTCCTTGTACCATAGTGACATATGCTTTACACCCTTTATCATCTACTGTACTAAAATGCTTTGTTACATTTGGTATTGCAATCAAAATCAACACTGTAATAATAAACAAAACAATTAGCATTTCAATTAAAGTAAAACCTTTCTGTTGTTTCAATAATTCCATGTTGGTTCTCCTCTCTTAAACCATTTCCATCATTTCATACATTGGTAATAAAATAGCTAAATAAGCGCCAAGGATACAAACTGCGATAATACAAAAAAGTAAAGGTTGAATAATAGCTAGCACTCTAGTCATATTCGCTTCGGTTTTATCCGTCAAAAAATCACTATAGATTTGAAGTTCTCTACCTAGATTGCCACCTTCCTCGCCATGAAGTATATGTCCATTAAATCCTTTTTGAAAAACCTTCATATGATTTACCGCAGTAGAAAGCGAATCACCAAAAATAACTCGTTCACGTATTTCACCTGCTATTTTCGCCATAAAAGGTTGTAACTCTTGTTGCTGTAAAATAATTAAACTTTCTTGCATTGAAAGACCACTTTCTAAAAGCCCACCCAACTCATAAGCAAATTGGCGTGTCAATTGCAGACGAAACCATCGACATAGAACTGGAATTTTCAAATACAATTTCATTTGGTGCCCAACTTCTTTCTTGCTAATATTCTTCCAAACCACAAAAGCAAATAAGATACTCCCACAGGCTGCAATGATCAAGGCATCTGGAATATGCAAGAAAAAAGAGGATAGTGTTAATTTAGATACACTTGCATCACCTTCTCTAGAAAGCATCATTGAAGACATATTGGGTAAAAAGTAGGTCCGAAATCCAAAAAAGAGCAGAACTAAAAAGACAAACAAAATCGCAGGATAGGCCATTAGCTTTTGTAGTCTTTTTTGCGTTTCTTCTTTCGTTATCATTTGACTTGCTATAGATTCAAGGGCTCTTACAACTCTTCCTTGTTGCTCAGCCACATGAATTGTCATTAAATAGCTTTTCTGATAGCCAAGCAATTGTAGGATTTCACTCATATGAGAACCACTTCGAAATTTTTCTTCAACCAAAAATTCCACTTCTGATAATTCTTCAACATGATGGGGTAGTAACATTGATAATGCATCCCGAAATGTATAGCCTTCCGTTAGCAATACACTCATCTTTTTCAAAAAGCTTGCCCTATCTTTCACCTTGGGTAAAGTTTTACTAAATCGGTGAAGGTTGTGCTGTAATTGCACCCGAACTCACCCCTTTTTTCATCTGCCCTTCTAAAGAGAGTTCTAGTGGCAATATGAATTTTTCATCACTCTTCACGTGCTCTATGGCTTCTGCTAGATTTTTTTCTGCTAATATCTCATAAATGGCCGATAATCTATCTTCATCTTGAGAATTTGCTTTCTTTACTAATCGCTGTGCTACGACCCCAATTACTGATTGCCTTAACTCTTCTAAGGAGACGCCCAAATCTAGTAAACGGAATAAACAGCCGATTGAATCCATTGAATGTATAGTAGTTAATACAAGATGCCCTGTTAATGCAGCTTCAATTGCAATTTTAGCCGTTTCTTGATCACGTATTTCTCCAATCATAATAATATCTGGGGAATGTCTTAAAATTGCTTTTAGTCCGGTTGCGTATGTAACACCGGCTCTTTCATTTACTTGAATTTGCAATAAATTGGATTGACTATTTTCCACTGGATCCTCTAAGGATATGACGTGCTTTTTTAGTTCATTAGAGCAATAATGTATAAGGGAATATAATGATGTAGATTTGCCGCATCCAGTTGGGCCGGTGAAAAATAAGATGCCTTGTCTCTTTTTCACTAATTGCAATAAATGCTTAGCCGATTCAGCGAATAAACATAGAGAAGAAATTGGAATAGCATGATCCTGCAACATTATGCGAATGACCAAGCTCTCTTTCATGAAAATGGAAGGTAAAGTGGATACGCGAAAAGCAATTGGCTGTTCATTTAAAACCTGCTGAAATGAACCACTTTGAGGTCTACGCTTATCACTAATATCTAAAGAGGAGAGGAATTTAAAATAGGAAATCATCCGATCACCCAATTCTGGGGGAAGTTGTCCAGCAGACACGAGCTGCCCATATTTTCGAAAGTATAGTAAATAGTCGTTTTCACTAGGCATTAAATGTAAGTCAGATGCGCCAAAATGTATTGCCTTCAACAATAGATGCTCACTTTTTTGCTCCACAACTGTCTCAGTAAATGACATATTGCCCCCTTTCTACCACGACGAATAACGACCGCTCCTTATCCGTTAGCGAAATTATACACCGCAAAAACAAGAAAATATATACAATTGTGTAAATTAATATTATGCTTTGTTGAAAATGCATATAATATAATTTTGAAACATTTTCACTATCTAAAAATAGATTTTCAATGAAAAAAGACTAGTAATCTTTCACTTTTTTACATTATTCTACTTATTTTTTTAAATATATCAGTTTTTATACTGATAGATATTTTATATTGTTTTATAATATAGATAAATATACAGGAGGTGGAACCTTTTCATGTTACATCCATTAAAAATCACAAGTACACTAGCAGATGAAACAAGATTTTCAATTTATCAATATATGTTACAAGAAAAAGATTCTTTCTCAGTCCAAAACATTGCTGACAAATTCAAAATTCACCCAAACGTAGCACGACTTCATTTAACTAAATTAAACGAAATTGATGTAATTACGTCTGAATATGAAAAGACAGGAAAAGGCGGCCGACCTGGAAGAAAATACAAAGCCGTTACTAACGGCATTGCTCTAACCTTCCCTCAACGAAATTATGAAGAATTATTAAGTTGGGTTCTAGAAATCATTATAGAACTTGGTGAAGATGCCAATACTATTGGTAAAAAGATTTGCTACAAAAAAGGTGTCGAACAAATTCAATCAATCTTATCTAATCGTCAATGGGATAAAGCGCTCCTTTCATTTGATGAACGTGTAGAAATAATTACAGAAGCATCCTCATTAATTGGTTATGTACCTGTAATTCTCGATAAGCCAGAAGGAAAAACAATCCGCTTTGCTGTTTATAATTGCCCTTTCCATAGTCAGATTGAAAAACACGCATCACTCGTTTGTGATTTGCATGAATCATTCTTAAAAGGCCAATTTGAACACCTATTTGATGTACAAGAATTTGCTCAAATTGATAGCATGATTGAAAGCTGTAAATACTGCACTTATCGAATTGATATTTGATTTTTTACACTGCTTTGTCACAAAGTTAACCTAAGTAGCGGTTTACATGTTGGTTTCAAATCATTTATAATGGATAAGAGATTATTGTGTCGTCGCAAAAGGAGGGAATCATATATGGATAATATGTATAAAGTAATGGGCTTCTGGACAGGGATTTTCGCAGTTATGTTTTATTTAGGTGATATGACAGAAGTTTCGCTATTATTCTTAGCTAATACAGGGTTTTTCCTTCTATTAGGATACTTAAACCTAACGGAACGTATGTATATGTACATCTTCGGTGCTTACTTAACAGTTTTCTTCGCAGGCTTCACGTACTATACTACATTCATTCACGTTGCAGGCGGAGGACATTAATAGTAAATAAAAAAGACAGTCCAAAACTGTCTTTTTTATTTTGTGCATTTTCCACTATTGACACCTTATTAATGATTGTTATAATTGTAACTGTAGCTTAACTTTAACCCTCTCCATTCTATATGGTGAGAAACATCCCCTAGATGAAGAAGATTTATATCTTCTATTTAAGAGGCCTCCATAGCCTCTTTTTTTTGTGTTTAAATTTGTTTGTTGTGCTATCTTTGAGGTTTGTTGCGCTATCACGGCTGTTTGTTGCGCTAACTCCGTTGTTTGTTGTGCTAACTCCGTTGTTTGTTGCACTAACTCACCCCTTTTTAATTTAGCAGAATATTCACGTCTTTATATTCGATAATATTCTCTCGCTTTATAAGTGATCCTATACTTATAAAATGCTACATGAACATTTTCTACAGTAATCATCACTTCATAAACAAGTTTGTATCATTCACACTATTCCTCTCCTTAACTTCCGAAAGTGTTTTTCAACCATCTATCTATTTCCAATAATTTAAATCCACATAAGCTATCTCTACCAAACCTCATACAAAATATGGTTGTATTTACCATTTTGTTTATCTATAATTAAACATATATTACTTTTGTTTGTAATATTAGTAAATTATTATTGTGTCAAAAAACGAATGGAGGAATGATTTATGCTAGAAATTGAATGCACGAGATATCGAGTTCAACAAGGGAAATCGGAAAAAGTTACGGAATGGTTAAAGTTTTTAAATGATAACATGAAGGATGTTCTTGTTACATTGGAAGGTGAAAAAATGTACGTTGAAACAATCTTCCGTGAAGTTTGGAATAATGAGGAGTATTTATATTGGTATGCTGTACAAGAAACAGGTGGCAATGCTGTAGAGGACTCTACACATTGGATTGATAAAAAGCATTTAGACTATTGGGATGAATGCATTGACCCAACCTTTATACCAGTTAATCTATCAACCGAAGTTGTTATGATTCCAGAAAAAATAAAAGTAAACATGATCTAAGCTAATATGTTCTCTATCAAAATACATAAAAAAAATCGACTAGTAAGATTTCACTCACTAGTCGGTTTTTCTTTATTTTTAACCTTAAATTTTACAAAAACCCATTCAAAAACGGATTTTGCTCCATTTCAGTTCCAACAGTAGTCGCGTCTCCATGACCTGGGTAAATGATTAGATTCTCATCTAGTGATAAGAGCTTATCATGGATGGATTTTAATAATAGTTTTTCATTACCACCTACTAAATCTGTGCGACCTACACTACCTTGGAAGAGAGTATCTCCAACTATCGCAAATCCTTCATCTTTGAATATAAATGAAACACTACCAGGAGAATGACCTGGAGTGTGTACAATCTCAAATTCAAAAGGTCCTATAGTTAATTTTTGTGGTTGATCAATCACATGATCTGCGGGACGTGTTGTTATATTTGGTAATTCCGCATATCGGCCAGAGCCATTTTTCATTGGATCAATTAGCCAATCTGTTTCTGCCTTATGTAAATAAACAGGTACTTTAAAAGCATCTCTTACTGCATCTACTGCTCCAATATGATCAAAATGAGCATGTGTTAACAAAATAGCTAATGGACGCAAATTTAATGCTCTTAATTGCTGTACAAGTCTCTCACCTTCACTACCCGGATCAATCACAAGACATTCTTTCTTTTTATTTGAAATAATATAGCAATTTGTTTGAACTGGTCCTAATGTATATGTTCGAATATTTAACATTCTATTCACCTCCACTATATTATACAGATTCCTTCATAAAATGGCACATATATGATAACAGCCTTCGTTCAAATATCCGTCACTTTTTAATCTCGACAAAAGTACTAATTAGCTTTACAATAGAAGAGGAATATTGTTTGCGGCATTCATTTTCGGATGTCGAAAGGAGTGTCTATATTGAACTTATTAATGGTTATTTTTGGCCTAGTCGCAATTCTAGGTCTAGTTGGCACTGTACAGTCTCTTAAAGAAAAAAGCGTTCTAGGAATTGCTTTTAACTTTGCTACATTTGCAGTGTTCGGATGGTTCGTATTTATGACTATCTTAAATCAAGGGTTCCCACCATCTCTTCACTAATACAAAGTGGGACAACAAAAGCTGTGGTTTTTATACCACAGCTTTTTTTTGTCTTCTATTCAAGGGTTAACCATTTTTTCTTTTTGTAAGGTTCAAACGACATAACTTGCTCTAAATCATTGCCATATAAACAAAGTGAGCCTTTTGGAGAGCAACTAATCATTGTATACTCATCTAGCGTTATTAATTCTTCTACTTTTTCTTCTGAAATTTTCATCAACTTAAATTTACCTGAATAATTATCCAACAAACCACCTTCAGTTGGTATGATCGCAATCACTGATTGATCCTCTAACCAAACTAAATCCGGAACAAACCATTGGGAATAATTACTTAATGCAGGTGCTTGCCAAGTGATTTCCTTATTTTTGTTTTTTAATAAATAAGAAAACTGTTCTGTTTCGAAATCAATTTGAACTGTTAATCTAGCATCCTTCTCTGCATCCAAATAGACAACTTTTTTTAAATCAGTTTGTTGTTCCCGGCCAGTCTTCCAATTCAATTCTACTATTTTACCACCATTAAGCTGACGAGCTGTCCAACGGTTATATAGTAAAATATCTTCTGACTGCCAAACTAAAAATGGATTACTAGGATTAATCTTATGCAACTTTTCTTGTTCACCATCAAATACATAACATTGGTACGAAAAATCCCCCTGGAATGCTGTGAAGGCGACTAATTGAGGGTTATTAGGATTCCACATAATTGATAACTCCGATGATTGAATATCGACACTATGAAGAATTTTACCTTTTAGCGAAATCATCTTAACCGTTGCAGATGAGGAGTGTTCGGAAGATTGAACTATAATTTGCTTTTTAGAAGGATGGATCATTACTTGAATAATTTGGTCCTTTTCTGAATAAATCTTCTCTTTTTCACCTGTTATTAAATTGTAAGTTACTAGGTGGAAACTGTCTGATTCATAAGCAACATATAAAATTGTTGTTTCAGATAGAAACCCAACAATACTATGTAAATCTTCTGTCTTCATAGAATAATCAAGAACTTCTGTTGCAACCCTTTTTTGTTCAACCGCTTTAGGGTTATTTGAATCCGCATCTAAATTTGGTAGTGAAGCTTCTTTATTACACCCAACTAGGAAAATGGCACAAGCGAGGACTAGATACATTATAAACTTTTTCATATTGTGCCTCCTCTTCACCCACATCTATTATACGATTATAAACTAAAAAGGTTTCGTTATAAGTAGAAAATTATGGATTTCCACAAAAAAACCTACATGAATAGATTCATGTAGGTTTTCAAAAGGATTTATTTAGTTTCTTCTGAATTTGATTTTAGAGCTCCGGTTTTTTCATCATAAAAGCGGAGTAAATCACCGTTAATAATTTGGTCAGAGTATTCTAGCTTTTTATTTGCTCTTTCAATAAACGGTTCACATTTTGCTTGATCCGTTTTCTCACCTGTTTCGTTATCGTAACAAACTTCACCAGCATAAACTAGTTTATCAGTAACGAAACGACCATCACGGAATGTAACGAAGTCTTCATGGTCTTTAGAGAATAAGTCTGCACCTAATTGTAAGTCATTAGATGTATCAACACCTAATAAGTGTAATAGTGTTGGGCGAATATCCAATTGACCTGATACTTCATGCATTACTTTACCTACACCTGAGTTAGGAATATGCACGAAGAATGGTACTTGTTGAAGCTTCGCTGTTTCAAATGGTGTGATTTCTTTACCTAAATATTGTTCCATTGCTTTGTTATGGTTTTCTGAAATACCATAATGGTCACCATACATTACAATGATAGAATTATCATATAAACCTTTTTCTTTTAAATCAGCAAACAGCTTTTTAATAGCTTCGTCTGTATAACGGACTGTTTGGAAATATCGATTCACTGTACCATCTCCAGATGTATAAGGCTCAATGAATTGATCCTCTTCATCAGAAGTAAATGGATAGTGGTTTGTTAAAGATAACATACGTGTATAGAATGGTTGTGGCATTGTTTTCATAATATCTACTGATTGTTCCATAAACGGAATATCTTTTAATCCCCAGTTAACTGAGTTTTCATCATTTACATCGAATGAATCAATATCATAGAATTTCTTGATATCAAATGCATGATACATCATATCACGGTTCCAGAAACTCTTATTATTTGAGTGTAGTACTGAAGTATAGTAGCCTTCACCATTTAAACGTTCAGCCATCGAATTGTATGTGTTTCCACTGTTTGTGAAGAAGACAGCTCCTCGACCTGTTCCGAATAATGAGTTTTCAACAATAAATTCAGCATCCGATGTTTTTCCAAGACCAGTTTGGTGATAGAAATTATCGAAGTAGAATGTGTCTTTATCTTTTGTTAAAGAGTTTAAAAACGGCGTAATTTCTTGACCATTCATTTCATTATTAATGACAAAGTCCTGAGTTGATTCAAGCGAGATTACAATAACGTTACGGTCTTTTGCAACACCAAACATTTTATCGTCAGCTTTAGCTGGATTAGATTTTACGTAGTTCGTAACTTCTGTTAATTCACTACCATCAGCTAATGCACGTTGAGCATGTGATTTTGATTGAATGTAAATATCATATAGATGGTAATTGTAAGTACCAATATTCTTCACTAAAATTTCACGGTCAAAGCTACGTGTTAATAACTGTGGACGTTCTGTTTCAGCTAAACCAAGGTTTAAGAATAACATTGCACAAGATAACACAAAATACGTACGACGCATTTTCGGTTTAACTACGAAAATTTCTTTTGCAGCAGGTAAAAATTTAACTGCTAGTATTAACAAAATAACGTCTGTAAAGTAGAAAACATCTGTAAAGTACATAGAAGATAATGCAGAGTTTCCTAGGTCACCGAAGTTACTTGTTTGGAACAGCATCGGTAAAGTTATAAAATCATCGAAGAAGCGGTATACAGCAACGTTAGCATATAAAACAATTGCTAGTATAATATTTGTGATAATTATATAGCGATTACGTGCTTTTGCTGTTTTAAAGAATAACGACAACCCATAAATAAATAGCAAAAAGCTAAGTGGGTTGATAAACAGAATCAGTTGTTGCATTGTATTTTCAATTTTCATATCAAACGCTGTTTGATATGTTATATAAGTCTTGATCCAAGTGGCTAGTATTGCTAAAGCCAAAATTGAATGTTTAGGTGCTTTTTTAAAATTCATTCCTAACATCCTCCTACTTTCTTTCGTTCTTTACAATTTTAGTTTCATATATGAAAGAAACAAAATATATCATAATCCTTTTTTTACAACAACGCAACAAAAATGTTACATCACATATTATATAATCAATCTTCCGTTTTTATTACAGACTCTTTATTAGACGGATGAGTCATGTAAAAGTTTCATTAATCTTTAAAAAAAGTAGTAGAAAATAAATTCTACCACTCCTTTACATTTATTGTCTATTCCGTTTTTCTTTCGAAATTTCTTGGCGTAGGATCATCAAAGCCATTTGGTAATCCTGTATGTCTATTAGATGTGAGGAATAAAGTTCTCTTATTTCATCCTCCATCAGTTCTAAATCCGCAACACGATCTTTTGTATAAATAAATGTACCAAAGCGTTTCAAAAATTGCATCACATCATATACTGTTTTCATCGACTGATTGTGACTCCTTTCGATATTCGAGACAATTAATCACGCTTGTCTCTGTAATTATTTTATGAACCGGTAAATCATATTGATCTGTCGGTACTTTATGTATGAGTTGTACTTCAAATGCTAAGGTAATGCGCTCTCCGTTATAACTGACTAAATAACGATCATAGTAGCCGCCACCAAAGCCTACGCGATAACCAAACCGATCAAATACAACACCAGGAACTATCAAACAATCGATTTCTTCCTTTGGTACTTCTTTTGTTAAAGTAGGAATTGGTTCTTTCAGTTGCATATAGACCGTTTCTAATTGATCGAATGATGTAATTTCATAGAATATCATAGCACGTGTTTTAGGTTCGCATTTAGGGACCGCTACTCGTTTGCCTTGTGACCAGAGTTTTTCAATTAATGGTATTGTATTCACTTCTGGAAAGGCTGATATAGTTAAACCAATCACATTTGCCTTTTTAATAGAAGATTCTCTTAATAGTTGTTCGTGAATTTGCAGTGAGTATGCATCATATTGCGCTTTTGACATTTGAGCAAGCTGTACTCTCATATCTTGACGTAGTGTTTTTTTATCCAAGGGGTTCACTCCTTTTAGTCCAAAGAACGGAAAAAGCCAAAACCACTCGTGGTTTTGGCAACAGTTATTACTTCGTTTCACGGTGAAGAGTGTTCTTCTTATCACGAGAGCAATATTTTTTCAATTCAAGACGTTCTGGATTGTTACGCTTGTTTTTCTTAGAAATGTAGTTACGTTCGCCACATTCAGTGCAAGCTAATGTAATATTAACGCGCATCTTTACCCCTCCCACTCTATATCAAGAATAAAATGTCTTTAGTGAGCATGATTTATACGACTAACTTATTATATCATAACTTCGGAAAAAATCTACTGTCATTTCTTCTGGAAATTTCGTCTAATACGTGGCTAAACGTGGGATACTGTTTGAAGAGCAGGAGTATTATGTCCTACTTTATGATAAAATGGTATCACAACTATTTAAACCTATTGAGGTGAAAGATTTTGGAATTATCATCTATATTAATGATTGTCGGGATTATCGTAATAATTGTTTCGTTTTTCATCAAAGATCATTCGACACAAATCGAGGGCGATGTTGAAGAACTTTCGCTTAATTTTTATCAGGAAACGCATCAACTTAAGCGTCGCTTAAAAGTGATTGAGGAAGAATTATTATTAGAGCCCAAATTAATAGGAAAACCTAAAAAAGCAGCATCTCCCGTAGCTACATCCACTAAAGGTATTCACAAAATCATCATTAGTCAAGTGCAAACGCTACATAAGCAGGGCTATACTATCCCTGAAATTAGTAAACGCTCTTCGCTATCAATGGAGCAGGTACAAGAAGTCCTTCAAAGTGGAGGCAGCCGCGTATGAGAAAATCATCCATCCGAGCATTTGGTATCGCTCTTTTTCTAGCAGGTGCTAGCTTTACCTTCGTGGATTTTATAACAAGTGACACTGACACAGAAGCTGCGAATATAAATGTTCCTAGAGGTACGGTTCTTATCAAAAAATCCGAACTAGAAGCAATCAACAAGGAAGCTGCTGAAGCAAAAGAGCAGCTTGCTAAAATACAAACGGACTACAGCGCATTAAAAAATAATACTGTAGCTGTAAATACTTCAGCTAAAAAAACTGTTAAGTCGTTTACACTTGTTATAAAAAAGGGAATGGGTACTTCAGAAGTAAGTTCAGCTCTTGAGAAAGCCGGTATAATTAAAGACGCTGGTGACTTCGAGCTTTACGTCATCAAAAATGACAAAGCATCTAGTCTTCAAATTGGTACTTACGATTTAAATGTCAAAATGACTACCGCTGAAATTGTTAAGAAAATTACACGTAGTAAATAATTGAAATGCACTCAGATCATTTAGTTCTAAAAAACTTAAACGTCCATTGAGTATTTAGAGTACTCAATGGACGTTTTTTCATTTAAACTCTGAAAAGTTAAAAACAGATCATTATTATTGCATCTGTCATGCAATTTGGACAACAAAAAGCAAGCTGGCTAATTAGTCAGCTTGCTTTCTAATATGGAATTGTTATTGATTCAACTCATAATGCTTACCCTTCACTAGGTAAAATAACAACTCAGCTAAATTGGTGGCATGATCTGCCGAACGCTCTAAATAGCGACAAACAAAAGATAATTGCGCCACTTGGCCAATATCTTTCATATTTTCGGTCGGCGTATTTAAAATTTCAACAATCGCTTCTCCATATAAAGCATCAATTTGATCATCTAAAAGCGCAATTTCCTTGGCTTTATTCATATCTTCTTCTATAAATGCCTGTACCATATTTTTTAACATAGCGATTGCTTGATCCCGCATTTGTGCAATTTTCTCCGTAGGATAGACAACTTTCGTTTCACCAAGACGAATCGTCTCTTTGGCGATATTTACAGCATAATCCCCAATTCTCTCCATATCTGAGGCAGCCTTAATCATGACGATTAAGCGACGTAAGTCCGTCGCAACGGGTTGTTGCTTGGCAATCAATAAAATGACTTCATCATTTAAATGTTCTTCTAACCTATTGATAAAACGATCTTGATCTATTAATAATAGTGCCGCATCAATATCTTGGTTAAAAAGAGCCTCAACTGATTTCTCTAATGCATGAATTGACATATGGCATAAATCTAACATTAGCCCCTGCACTCGCTTTAAATCATTATCAAATTTTTCACGAACCGTCATCTTTCTATTCCTCCTTAACCGAATCGACCGGAAATATAATCTTCTGTTCTTTTATCAGTTGGTGTAGAGAAGATATGGTTCGTAGCCGCATACTCTATCACTTCTCCATTTAGGAAAAATGCCGTTTTATCAGAAATACGTGCTGCTTGTTGCATATTATGCGTCACAATAATAATCGAATAGTTTTCTTTTAATTCCTGTACTAACTCTTCAACTTTTAATGTAGAAATCGGATCTAATGCTGAAGTTGGCTCATCCATTAAAATGACATCTGGTTCAATGGCAAGGCATCTAGCGATACAAATCCGCTGTTGCTGTCCACCTGATAAACCATATGCATTTTGGTTTAGGCGATCTTTAACCTCATCCCATATCGCTGCTCCACGTAAACTTTTTTCCACAATTTCATCGAGGATTTTCTTATTTTTAATACCATGAATACGTGGACCATAAGCGATATTGTCGTAAATAGATTTTGGGAACGGGTTTGGTTTTTGAAATACCATACCGACTTTAGTACGCAATTCTTCAACTTGGTATTTGTTATTTAGAATATTACGCTCACGGTATAAAATTTCACCTTCTGTACGAACAGATGGGATTAGCTCGACCATTCGATTTAATGTTTTAATATACGTCGATTTACCACAACCAGATGGACCAATAATAGCCGTTACTTCATTTTCTTTCATCTCAAGATTTATATCTTTTAAGGCATGATGTTCACCGTACCATAAGTTCAAGTTTTTAGAGTGATACACTGTTCGTTTGTCTTCGTTTGAAATTACTTTTAATTTTTGTCCTTTTGTTTCATATACTTCATTTACTGGAAGTTTAACCATCATTGAAGCCCCCTAGTTTTTAATAACGACGCTGAAATTTATTTCGAATTAAGACGGCAATTGAGTTTAAGATAACCAAGAATGTCATCAACACTAGAATCCCTGCCGCTGCAACATATTGAAATTCCTCTTGCGGGCGTTTTGCCCAGTCAAAGATTTGCATCGGTAAAGCTGTGAATTCGCTCAAAATGCCATCTGGTAAGAAATGTACAATCACTGGAATTCCTAATACAACAAGCGGTGCAGTTTCACCTATAGCTCGCGACAGTGCTAAAATACTTCCTGTTAGGATCCCAGGCACCGCTGATGGTAAAACAACTTTTAAAATCGTTTGCCATTTTGTTGCTCCCATACCGTATGATGCTTCCCTTAATTCTTTCGGTACAGAACGAATTGCTTCTTGTGCAGCCACTATAATAACAGGTAAGATCAGCAAACTCATTGTAAGTCCTGCCGCTAGTACACTTTTCCCTAAAGCTAGTGAACGAACGAATATCGTTAAACCAAGTAATCCAAATACTATAGAAGGAACTCCTGCTAAATTAGAGATATTCATGCGGATGAAGGCGTTTATTTTATTTTGCTTCGCATACTCTTCTAAATAAATTGCCGTTCCTACCCCAAGAAACAGGGAAACTGGTGCCACAACTAGCATTAAAAAGATGGAACCAACAAGTGCAGCTTTAATCCCTGCTTTTTCTGGGAATCTAGAAGCAAAGTTTGATATAAAGTCTACCGATAAATAACCCCAACCTTGATCAAACATACGGTAAACTAATATACCAAGAGTTGCTAAGGCAAAAAGTGTTGCTAATAGGAAGACTGTTCTCAACAGCTTATTTACAACTAGTCGTCCATTCATGCGCTTCACGACTTGCGTATGATCAACATATTTCACCATCAATATTCCTCCCTAAAGCGTTTTGAAATGAAATGTGCGAGTAAATTCATCAGCAATGTGAAGATGAATAATGTAAATCCAACTGAGTAAATTGAGTAGTAAATAGTTGTTCCATACCCAGCATCACCTGTTGAAACTTGTACAATATATGCCGTCATCGTTTGGATTGAATCCGTAACGCTAAAGTCAAATGTTGGTGTCGCTCCTCCAGCAAGAGATACAATCATTGTTTCACCAATTGCACGTGATACCGCAAGTACTACCGAAGCTAATATTCCAGATAAAGCTGCTGGTAACACAATTTTGATCGCTACTTCCAGTTTTGTTGAACCAAGTGCCAAAGCACCTTCTCGCATTGCATTTGGTACAGAAGTCATTGCATCTTCAGAAAGCGAAGCAATCATCGGTAATATCATGATTCCTACGACAATTCCTGGACTCAGTGCATTAAAGATTTTCAACCCTGGAATCAATTCTTGTAACATAGGAGTGACGAATGTCAGTGCAAAGAATCCATAAACAATTGTCGGAATACCTGCTAATACTTCTAGAACTGGCTTGATCATACGTCGTGTACGATCACTTGCATATTCACTAAGGTATATTGCTGCTGCAATACCCAGTGGAACTGCTACTAAAACTGCAATAACTGTTACCTTTAGCGTTCCTAAAATTAGCGGTAAAATTCCGTACATCGGCTCCCTGCTTGAGAATGGTAGCCATTCCGTACCAAATAAGAAGTCAATGATAGGTACTTCCTTAAAGAATTCAAATGTTTCAAAAATAAGTGTGAAGACTATTCCAAACGTTGTTAATACCGATATTAAAGCAGTGGTAAACAGTAAGATTGGCATTACTTTTTCTACTATCTTTTTAGATCCCTTACCACGTGATTGTGCAATTAAATCCTGAACAGACAGCTTATCCGTCGATTCTTTTACAGCCAAGTTGAAGTCCCCCTTCAGTAAAAAGGGAGCAGGTAGCGTTTTGCTACTCGCTCCCCTAGCCAGTGATTATTTCAAGCCTTCTAAAGCATCTAAGTCTTTTTTGTAATCTTCATCCGGTGTTCTAACATAGCCTACAGCTTCTGCCATATCACCAGCATTTTCAAGAGCGTATTTCATAAAGTTATAGAATGCTGCATTTTCTTTTACTTCTCTATTCTTCACGTAGATGAATAGTGGTCTAGAGAGAGGTGAATATTCACCTGATTTAATTGTTTCATTTGTTGGCTCAATTCCGCCGACTTTAACAATTTTAAGATTATCTTTATTTGCTAAGTAGTAGGCATAACCGAAGAATCCAATAGCGTTTTTATCTCCTTCAACACCTTGTACTAGTACGTTATCATCTTCTGATAGAGTTGCTTTTTTCGCTAAATCTTTACCGTCTAAAATGACTTCATCGAAGTAGTCATATGTTCCTGAGTCAGTACCAGGAGAGTAGTAAACGATTTTCTCTTTTGGCCAAGATGGATCGATATCAGACCATTTCTTTTCTTTACCATCTTCAGTCCAAATTTGTTTTAATTGTTCTACAGTTAAATCTTCTATCCAATCATTCTCTTTATTTACTACGATAGATAAACCATCATAACCAATTTTCATTTCTGTATAGTCAATGCCTGCTTCTTTTAACTTAGCAGCCTCTTCTTCTTTAATTTCACGAGATGCGTTAGAAAACGCCGTCTCACCTGCTATGAATTTTTCAAATCCTCCACCAGTTCCAGAGACACCTACTGAAACTTGTACTTTAGGTTGAACAGCTGTATATTCCTCTACGATTGCTTCCATGATTGGCGCTACAGTTGAAGAACCGTCTCCTGCGATTTTTCCTTCTAGTTGCTCACTTGCACCCGCATTTGTTTCTTGGCTAGATGCACCGCTGTTTGACGTTTTACTACCTTCTTCTGTGTCACTGCCACATGCTCCTAACAAAAGTGCCGAGCCTACAATTGATGTCGCCATGAAGTACTTCCAGTTTTTCATCTGTTTGTTCCCCCTAAGGTTTTTGTGTTTGTTTACTACACTGTTAACTATAAAGTAGACATGTTGAGAACATATAAACGTAATGTAAGGATATATAAAGGTATTGTAAATGCTTTGTAAATCGCTGTCGTTTTTTGTAATAATGTAAACAAAAAAACGCCTCACAATGTATTTTGTACAATGTGAGGCATTTAACTATTTTAATAGAAGAAAGTCATTTTATTGAGCATCCATTTTTTGAGCATCATCTTCATCAATCTGCTCTTTTGTAATAGGCTTTTGAATTTTTTCTCCTACTTTTTGTTTTTCTTTTTTCATGTTTTTCTTTTGGAGTTCAAAGTATTTGTCTACAGCTTTGCGAGCAATGATGTTATTGATAGCCACATACTGATTTTCATTCGTAGAAATCCATGGTACTAATACTGCATATGCAATCTCAGGATTTTCATATGGTGCAAAGCCTATATGTGAAACAGACAAAGTTGCGGTACCATAAGCACTTTTCTTCGGTCCATAATAAACCGATTGAGCAGTACCTGTCTTACCTGCAGCCGTAAATTTTGCATCACGGAAGTAACCAGCCCCTGAACCTTGGCTACCAAAGTATACCCGTCTCATACCTTCTTTTACCTGATTAATTTCTACTTTCGAATTGTCAATTGTATTTAATACTTTAGGAGCGAATTCTTCTACAACTGGTCCTAAAGTTTTGCCATCAACTGATGGTTCTCTGATTTCTTTCGCTAAGTGAGGCTGTATACGTGTTCCACCATTCGCGATTGTAGATACATATTGTGCTAACTGCATTGGTGTAAATGTATCATACTGACCAATTACTAAGTCAAGTAGTTTACCTGACAGAGTTTCAGTCCCTTTCACACCTTCAAATTCGCCTGGTAAGTCAATACCCGTTTTCACACCTAAACCAAATTGTGCATAAGAATTACGAATTTTAGTAAAGTCTTCTTGTTTAACAGCTAAACCTGCTCCTGGTACATAGTTAACTCCCGCAATACGAAAGGCCGTTCTAAACATATAAACATTGGATGAACGTTCTAATGCAGTTAAATCATTCAACATAATTGCACCACTTCGATTGAAAACAGATGATTTTATTGTACCTGCGATATTAATAGGGGTATCAAGCATCGGCTCGCCCACTTTGATAGCATTTTGAGAATATCCCGTTAAAAGTGTTGCTGGTTTCACAACAGAACCTACTTCATAAGCCGATGTAAAATTACCAATGGCATAATCATCTACAGTCATTTTACCATTTTCATCTGTCTCGAGTTTCTTACCAACCATCGATAAAACTTCACCTGTATTTGGATTCATCATGACAAGAAATGCACGATCTAGTAATGATGAAGCCCCTTGAGCTTTTGCAAATAGCAATTGCTCCTCAACAATTTTATCAACGCTTTCTTGTAATTCACTATCAATAGTAAGCATTAATTCTTTTCCTGGTGATCCTTCAGAAGTTGTTTCTGTATCTACAACTTGTCCTTTGCCGTTTGTCGCATTTTTGACAACGGCTTTTTGGCCTTGTAATATCTCTTCATACTGTTGTTCAATATAACTTTTACCTACACGATCATTTCGAGAATAATCACGCGCCAAATAATAGTCTACCAAATTTTTTGGAATACCTTCCCTTGGCGTTGTCGTTGAACCTAAAATACTTAAAGAAGATTTTTTCACACGAGCCCAATCTGTTGTAGTATTTACACCAGGTAGCTCAGATAAATTTTCCGATACAATAGCAAATTCTTTATTTGTTACATTATCACTCTTAATAATTTGCGGTGATAAATAATAACCTGCTGCCATTAATCGATAAATAGCTAACACTTGTAAATCTTTTTTTGTTAATTCTCTTAATTCATCATTAGTAATTCGATCGCGTACTAATTGATCTAGCTTTGCCTGTTTTTCTTTCTGTTCTAGATCTGAATCATTATTAATGTCTTGCTGTTCTTTCTTACTTACTTTTGCGTACGCCTTTTCTTTGTTCAGAGTTATCCAATAATCTCTTTTATCTCGATCTGTGATGGGTTTCGTATCCATTTTAATGAGTTTTGCTAGATTATTTGCAACATCCAACATATCTTTCGTTGTTGTCGACTGTAATTTTGTATAAGTAATCGCATTCTTTGGTTCATTATCAACTAAAACACGGCCTTGTCTATCATATATTCGGCCACGAGGTACGCTAGAATTTACCGTTACTTCTTCAGTTTGCGCTAATTCTCTCACATATTCTTCACCTTTAACGATTTGCATATATCCTAAACGCAAAATTAACATAGAAAACAAAAGGAAAATTGAAAAGAAAAGTACATTCATTCGAAACGAAAGATTTGCACGCTGTTTTGCTTTGACACTAGCTGCACGTTTCTTTTTAGATGGATTTTTTTTGCGCATGCAATGTCCCCCCTTCCGCTTAATTCACAATTAGTAGTATATCATTTTCAGCACAAAAACACACCGTAGTCATGTCGAAAAACAGGCTAATTGCTTTCGATTTTGCACTAAATTAATGAAGTGCTCTATTTTTGGAAAAAGTTAATAAAAGTACAAATTACAAACTTCCTGGGTCACCTTATGTATTCTTTAACCATAAAAAAAGCACGCACCTTTTTGACGTCAAAGGTACGTGCTTTGTTGCATTTAAAATAGATTATTTTGCAGCTGCGAAACGTTCTGCAACTTTCTCCCAGTTTACTACATTCCAGAAAGCACCAATGTAGTCAGGACGACGGTTTTGGTAGTTTAAGTAGTAAGCGTGTTCCCAAACATCAAGACCTAATAATGGAGTTTTACCTTCCATGATTGGTGAATCTTGGTTTGGAGTTGAAGAGATTTCTAATTCTCCGTTAGCAACTGATAACCAAGCCCAGCCTGAACCGAAGCGAGTTTTAGCAGCATTATCGAATTGTTCTTTGAAAGCGTCAAAGCTACCGAATTTAGCATCAATTGCAGCTGCTAATTCGCCAGTTGGAGCTCCACCTGCATTTGCAGCTAAAGATTCCCAGAATAATGAGTGGTTAGAGTGACCGCCACCGTGGTTGCGTACAGCAGTACGAATTTCTTCAGGAACAGCATCTAAATTAGCAATAATTTCTTCTACTGTTTTCCCTTCGAATTCTGATTTGCCTTCTAGAGCAGCGTTAATTCCTTGAACATAAGTATTGTGATGTTTAGTGTGGTGAATTTCCATTGTAGTTGCGTCGATATGTGGTTCTAATGCGTCATATGCATAAGGTAATTTTGGTAATTCAAAAGCCATGATTAATTTTCCTCCTCAGGATTAATAAGTATTAATTACATTCTTAGATTATCAAAATAAGAGCTTTCATTCAAACATTATTCACTAAAACAAAGGATTTCAGCCTTTTGACTGAAAATCTATTAAATTATCGAACAATTTATATCACGATAACAAAAATAACAATCATTATTATTTGGATGATTCCCTTCGTAATAATAGAGGTTAAGAATCCAACGAGTGAACCGATTCCAGTTCGAATGGCTTGTTTTACACTACTTCTATTAACGATTAACTCTGCTAGCACTGCTCCCAAAAAAGGCCCTAGCAATATGCCTGCGATAGGAATAACAAATGGCCCGATTAATAGACCAATTGTACTCCCCCACATTCCCGCGTTTGAACCACCAAATTTTTTTACACCAAAAGCATTTGCTAATGTATCTGCTCCAAATAATAAAGCTACGAACAGAATTTGGATTACCCAAAACCACCAAGGTAAATCTCCAAAGCTATAAAATACTCCATATAGGATAAACCCTAGCAATATAAATAGTACTGACGGAATAATCGGATATATAAGCCCAACAAACGCAATAATAAAACTTAAAATAATAAGTATCCAAGCAATTATATCCATAAATTCCCTCCTTAATGTTTTTGTAAGATAGCTTCCGCGATATTAACAGCGTGATCGCCTATACGTTCTAAGTTACTAACGATATCAGTAAATACGATACCAGAATGTGCCGAGCATTGGCCAAGATTTAATCGATGAATATGTTTCTTTCTAAAAGTTCGCTCCATTTGATCAATGAGCTCTTCTTTTTTCGTCACTTCAATCGCCAATCCATGGTTAGTTGTATCCAATGATAAAATAGCCTTTTGAACTGTTTCAATTGTTAAGGTAAACATTTCACATAAATCGTTTATAGCCGGTTCACTCAACTGTACCCCATTTACGGTTTTGTAGTCTATTAACTCTACGATATTCTCGAAATGATCTCCAATTCTCTCAATATCACGGACATTTTCTAGTAAAATATGATGTCTAGTAGAATCTGTATCTGACAATGGTTGTGCAGAAACTTTCACTAAATAATCAGTGATTTTCTGATCTAAACTATTAATTGCTTCTTCATATTGTAAAACGTTTGTAGCATTCTTTTTATCATTTGATTTCAAATATTCGAATGTTTCTTCTAGACCTCGAATACTATATTCACCCATGCGTAAAACTTCTTCCTTCGCTTGTCCAATTGCAATAGCAGGTGATGCTTCAATAAAATGAAGATCTAAACTTCTTGGTTTATATTCAATAACAGAATCCTCACCAGGTATGAGCTTAGTCACAATATATGCCCACACACCTATTAATGGTAATTGAATCATTGTATTTACTACATTAAAAGATCCGTGTGCAAATGCAATCTGCATTTTAGGTTCTAATCCTGCGACACCTGCTAACCATTCTATATAAAGTGTAAATTGTGGTAAAATTAATAGGAAAATAATTGTTCCAATGACATTGAATAATACATGCATCGCTGCTACTCGACGGGCGGCTACTGATGCACCAATTGATGCTAATACAGCCGTTAATGTCGTTCCGATATTATCACCAAATAAAATCGGCAACGCACCATGAAGCGGCATTAATCCTTCCCCGTACAAACTTTGTAAAATACCTATAGTGGCACTGGAGCTCTGAATGATTAATGTTACCAATGCACCTAAAATAACACCCAGTATAGAATTTTCACTAATACGTAATGCCATATCAATAAATATTGGTAACTCCTGTAAAGGTTTCATACCATTACTCATAAGTTCCAGGCCAACAAATAATCCTCCAAGACCAAAGATTATTTGTCCGATATTTTGGATACTATTTTTCTTAAAGAAAAATAGCAGAAACGCACCAATAGCTAAGACTAGATACGCAAATTGTCCAATATCGAAGCCAATAACAAATGCAGTGAAAGTCGTTCCTATATTCGCGCCCATAATAACGCCTATAGCTTGACGTAGCGTCATAAAACCTGCGCTTACAAGTCCAACTATAATGACCGTTGTACCAGAGCTCGATTGAATAAGTACTGTTACTAAAATGCCGACTAATACGCCCATCATTGGATTTGTGGTATAGCGATCTAATATATCACGAAGGCGATCTCCTGCTGATTTTTGTAAGCCATCACCCATATATTTAATAGAAAATAAAAATAGTCCTAATCCCCCAAAGAACTGGAAAAGCATTTCTTGCCAATTCAGACTCACCTGCTGTCAACTCCCTGCATTACTATTAACCTAAGCTTCATTATGAAGAAAATGTAATCAAATTGTAAGTTATTCTATAAAAAATTTACATTCGTTTAATATAGTGACTTCAATATAGTGTAATTGTTCACAATGCCGACAATTACTAAGTGTTACTAACTCATGGTAAAATACCATAGAAGGAGCATATCATATTATGAAAATTAAACATTATCAATTATTTCTAGACAGTATATTACATCCAAAAAAACTAGCTGCATATCGAATGCTACCGATCGGTAAATTGATTCAATACGTCTTTATATTAATCACTTTTATCACTGTGGTTTCTTTTATCCAATTCCTAACAGGTGTCGGTTCAAGCGTTGATACGTCACAGCTTGAAGGTCTAAAAGAGTACTTAGATGATATTAAATGGTTAATTTATCCGTTTGCTTTCGTCTTCTTATTCACCATCTCTACTTTTTTAACTTTTCTACGAATAAGTATTTATGGCTTTATAGGATCTATATTATTGAAGATGATGGGACATCGAGGTGAATATCGTCATATTTGGCGTACAACTGCACTCGCTACAACTCTTTCTACTATTCTAACAACTTTACTATCTTTCACTTCTTTAAACGGTACAGTTATGACCCTCATTTCTATGGTAATTATCATAGCTTATATCGCTAGTGCGATAACGAAATACCCAAAAATAAAAAAATAATAGAAATGCTACGAATGAATCTCTCTCTTGTTCATATATTGAACGAAGGGGGAGATTTTTTTGAAAATATTCTTTTCTGCACTTGGTATTCTATTTATTGCTTTTATCTTGAAAATCGATCTTCTAGAGGGGACAATCCCGCTAGCAGCTTTTTATAAAGAGCCTGTTGTTGAAGAAACTTGTGTTGATGTTCCAGATATTAAAACAATCACGGTTCGTACAATACCCGGTGATAACCTACAATCACTATTCGCGCTTTATCCATCTGAAAGTTCGATGAGCTTCTCAGAACGCTTGGAGCTTTTTTATGAACTAAATCCACATTTACTCAAACAATCCTTTAAGCCTGGTGAATCGATTCAGCTACCATTCAGTACAAAAAATGCTCATTCATGTACAAATTAAACAATTAATGTTTCTTCCTTGTCATTTTCTTTGGAACACTGCTAAAATAGTGTACAGTGAAGGCTCTATTTTTGAGCCTATGAAGGAGAGAGTTTTCATGAATGAAATCGTTCACCGTACGAAAACGCGTAAAGTTCGCGTAGGTGACTTAACAATTGGCGGAAGCAATGAAGTAATTATACAAAGTATGACAACGACTAAAACACATGATGTTGAAGCAACTGTGGCAGAAATTCTTCGCTTAGAAGAAGCTGGCTGTCAAATCGTTCGTGTCGCTTGCCCAGACGAACGCGCAGCTGATGCATTAGCTGAGATCAAGAAACGTATCCATATCCCACTAGTTGCGGATATTCACTTTGACTACAAATTAGCCTTAAAAGCAATCGACGCTGGTGTTGATAAAATTCGTATTAACCCTGGTAACATTGGACGTAAAGAAAAAGTAGAAGCTGTTGTAAATGCAGCTAAAGCAAAAGGTGTACCGATTCGTATCGGTGTAAACGCTGGTTCATTAGAACGTAAAATCCTTGAAAAATATGGCTACCCTACTGCAGATGGTATGGTTGAAAGTGCCCTACACCATATTAAAATCTTAGAAGACTTAGATTTCCATGATATTATCGTTTCTATGAAAGCATCTGATGTAAACCTAGCAATTGAAGCATATGAAAAAGCATCTCGTGCATTTGACTATCCACTTCACTTAGGTATTACTGAATCAGGTACATTATTCTCTGGTACGATTAAATCAGCAGCTGGTTTAGGCGCAATATTAAGCATGGGTATCGGGAATACAATGCGTATTTCATTAAGTGCCGACCCTGTTGAAGAAATAAAAGTAGCACGTGAACTATTAAAAACATTCGGTTTAGCTTCTGACATTCCGACACTTATTTCATGCCCAACTTGTGGCCGTATTGAAATTGACTTAATTTCAATTGCCAATGAAGTAGAAGAATATCTTCAAACAATTAAAGCACCACTTAAAGTTTCTGTTTTAGGTTGTGCAGTAAATGGTCCTGGTGAAGCTCGTGAAGCCGATATCGGTATCGCTGGTGCTCGCGGAGAAGGTTTACTATTTATGAAAGGTAAAACTGTTCGTAAAGTACCTGAAGAAACGATGGTTGAAGAGCTGAAAATCGAAATCGATAAACTAGCTGAAGAATATTATAAAAAAAGAGATGCTGAAAAAGCTGAGAACGCAAAAGCATAGTATACAGGGGGCAATGAAATGAAGAAAAACTACCGTTTTGGTATCGATATTGACGGTACTGTTACGACTCCAGAATCACTTTTGCCTCATATCAACAAAGCCTTCAATGTCAATTTAGCGTTATCTGATATAACGCAATATGACTTAACTGCTGCGTTCCCTGTTGATAGTACTGAATTTTTCAAGTGGTTTAGAGAAAATGAGCCAGAAATTTATATGGCTTCACCTATTCAACAGGATGCACAAGCGATTTTATCTGCTTGGCAAAAAGATGTTGAGCTTTATTACATTACAGCCCGCGAGGACAATTCAACAGATGTCACTTATGAATGGTTTAAACAATTCAATGTACCTTATGACAAAATTGATATTGTTGGGCCTGTCAATAAAGCAATTAAAGCTCGTGAATACGATGTACATGCCTTTTTCGAGGACAAGCATGCAAATGCCGTTCAACTTCACGAGGAATTAGACATTCCTGTGTTATTATTCGATGCCCCTTATAACCGCGAACCCATTCCAAATGGCGTGATACGTGTAAGTAACTGGCAAGAGGCAAATCACTGGATTAAGAAGGAATTTGGAATTTAATAGAATAAAAGCTAGTACGTAAATTGCGTACTAGCTTTTTTATTTCATAATTAAAATTGAATATCTAATAACTCACTTACCTCTTCATAAAGAGCGTTATTCTGCTGTGCTGATATGTATGTCATTTCTGATTTCACAGGATCTTGAAAGAATACCGTTCCATCTTTCATAAAATACATTTTGTATGATTTTCCATTGATATCTTTTGATTTGGATAACGCAATAATATAATTGCCCTGATTATCCAGCTCTTTCATATTTTCAGCTTCCTCTTCTGATTTCGGTTTAATCACTTCCATTAGATTTACTTTTTCAATAAATGTGTGGATTGTTTGTTGATTTGTAATTGTCTTTCTAGTATCGTCTGTTCCGACTCCTTCCTCGTTAACTCCTTGTGCATATATGGATTGATACTCTTCAATATCTGGTATTTTTATTTCTTTTGTTTTGGTCGTTTTATCCTCTTCTCCACAAGCACTGACAACCAATAACGTCAACACTATCAATAACAGTAATTTCCACGAATTCAAGTAATCTCTTCCCTTCTACGTCGCTAAAAAGCAACTGACCACTTTCCAATCATTATACTATGGAGAAAATAATCTGTCATAAATACCCATAACTTGTAACATGTTTGGCAAAATTAACATTCGTTAATGTTAGTTTATACGTTTGAACGATATTTTAAGGATACAAGATAGCTTTACTTAAGTTCTAATCTTTTTAGTTATATTTACATAAATAAAAAATTTTGGAACCTTCTTATTCAATAACCGTTACTATTTACATATCGAATGGGTTAGGAGTAGCACAAATGAAAATTCAAATGGATCGACAAATTAATATATATCTCTTATTGCTCGCATTGATTAGCTGCTTATTTATATACTCAAGTAGTACTAATTTCGGACAATATGGTGATGCATTTATAGTAAAGCAAATTACTTTTTATTGTATTGGCTTTGTAATTATGTATGCTGTTTCTCGATTAGATTTTGAACAATTGAAGAAAATATCATGGCCCTTTTATGGCGTGATTGTCTTCCTATTAATCGCACTTATTTTTGCTCCTGAAAGTATTGCTCGACCGATCAATGAGGCAAAATCTTGGTATCATATAAAATTTTTAGGCACTTTCCAGCCTTCCGAGTTTCTTAAGTTCGCACTTTTACTTGTCGTCGCAAAGCTCATTGAAAGTCATTATAAAAAAGAACAAGTTCAAACATACTTTACGGATTTATGGTTATTAACGAAAATTGCTATTATTAGTATTCCACCGATGCTCATCGTGTACAAACAGCCGGATACAGGCATGCTTATGCTATATATGGCCATGCTTATACCCATGATTTATTTTTCCGGTATTAAAAAACAACTACTGGCAGTCATTACGATTATTCCAACAGTTTTAATCAGTACAATAATCATTATTTATATTTGGTTCAATCAATTTTTCACCGACAAAATTCTAACTAGTTTGTCTCCGCACCAAATATCTCGTATTAACGGCTGGCTTCATCCTTTTGAATTTAGTGATTCAGCCTACCAAACAAAGCTAGGTCTATTAGCTATTGGCTCAGGTTTACTTAGCGGAAAAGGTTATTTACAAAATAATGTGTATGTACCTGAAAAACATACGGATTTCATATTTTCTACGATAGCTGAGGAAACAGGATTTATCGGTGCTTCTATCGTTATTGTTTTATTTTTCTTATTATTATACCGTATGGTTTTCCATGCCCTTCATGCTAAACAGCAATTTACTTTCCTAATTTCGGCGGGAATTATCGGCTTATTAACCTTCCAAATTTTCCAAAACATCGGGATGACGATTGGGTTATTACCCGTTACTGGTGTCACCTTACCGTTCCTAAGTTATGGAGGTAGTTCACTATTATCGAATATGATGCTTATTGGGCTGATTCATGCGATTAAAATGTCGTATAGTGGCTATATGTTCAAAAATACAAATGAAGTGGAAGTGCAATCAGGTGCAAAATTCCCCAAATAAAAAGGATACTCGTACTATTTAGTTAAGTAAGTTTCTTTTTAATACTTCTAATTATTCGATTAGCGTATATAATGAATTTCTAACATAAAAATCGGCTATTATAAAAATTTTGACGAATAGTGCACTGAATATTTCCCGGAAAATAAAAAGCATTTCCACTGAGATATCGATCTCTTCGGAAATGCTTTTTGTCATTTTTTCACTTTTATCCGTTAGATAGAACGCGCTTAGCATCTTCACGTATAGCTTCTAGACGTTTTTTGTCTTCTACACGCTGAACTGCTTGTTCTTGCTTAACTGCTTTATATTCGTCAATACCTGTAACAATGGTATCCCACATGTTCTCAATCGTTTCCATTTTGATGCTCGAGCTACCAGAACGGCGAGCGATATCTACGCTTTGTTGCATGATGTCACTTGTTACATCTTGTAGCATTTGGTTTGCACGATCTTCAAATGCATTTAAAGAGTCTGCATGTAACTTTTGACGGCGTGCATTGACTGCATTAATAATACCCATTTTGAAAACTGGAATTGTTGTTACAAAAGCACTGTTAATCTTAGCAATTAGGTCATTATTTCCACGTTGCATTGTTTTGATTTGTGGTGCTGCGATAACCGCTACCATACGCGCTTTTTCTAGGTCATCTACTTTACGCTCTAATAATTCCTGTACTGTTCTTAAGTTTTCAAGCTCAATACGCGCCATTTGGTTTCCACCACTTACACGTGCTTCACACTCAGGAATTAACGACGTTTTTACTTCGTCTAGCTTCATTTCTGCTGCAACAATATACTTCTCTAACTCGAAGTAATATTCTATATCCTCTTGATATAGCCCTTCCAAATCGCGGTTATTACTTTTCAATTCCTCTTCAATAATCATAAACTGTGCATGGATTTTTTCAATTTCTTTACCAAGCGTATTGTACTTACTGAAAAGAGCTTCTACTTTTTGCTTAGCACGTTTGAAAATTTTATCTAGCATCCCTGGCTCTTTTGTTAACTCATTTTTGTCGAACTTATTCATTAACTTTTCTAATTGGTTCAACAATTCACTTGATTGATCTAATTTAGATACGGTCATTGTATCTAGAATTCGGTCAGAGAAACGTGACAGTTTGATTGCTGGTTCTTTACCTAAAGATAATAAATCGATTTGATTTCTAATATCTATCATCTTCACGATTTTTTGGACTTCAGGTTCTTGACGTAATTGCAATTTCATTTCATTTGCTGTTTGTTCGTTTAATCCATCTTTTTCAATGGCAACTAAATCAGACATTTGGACACTCCCTGCTCATAAGCTATAAAAACTTATGGATAAATTTTTTTATTATTGAATTTGGTTTTGCTTTTGGCTCTTGATAAGGTTGGTCAAAAACCATATGTTCAAGTAAATGAATGTCGAATACATCTTTTTCCATATACAATTCTATATCTAATTTACCGGTCGGATTATATAAAATAATATCTACACCAAATCGGTTTAAAAAGACTAGTAATGCTGCATCTTCTCGCGATAGTTCCCCGTCCATTTGAGAATGATATAAAACAAGTCGAGGAATTTCCTGTGAATAGTCAAAGTTCTGCAGTAAACGTAACAGTTCAATTGGAATCATTGTTGCTGTTTTAAACATAAAGAGTTGAAGATCTATTTCCTTCTCATGTGCAAGTGGCAGAAGTGAAGGGTTTTCACAGCAATCTTTAATCGTATGTGCAATTGCCTTCTGAATGGATTCCTGTAATTGACCATATTGCCACCAATCACTTGTCATCATTTTCGCAGGTGATAATTCATTATTCTCCAAACAATGATTGTAATGGAATTGGAAATTTGCTTTACTAGTTTTCATATATGGAAATGCTTTAACAAATTGGCCATTCGGACCTTTTATTAGCTTGTGCATATTCTCCCAATATTCTTCACGATCCGCTGAAATACCAGCAATTTTCGCAAAAATAACCGGAATATATATTTGCTCTCCGACAACTTTGAACTCTGGTCGTACCATCGCTTTTTCATTGCCATAAATGAAAATATCATCATATGTCGTACGCAATGTAATAGAACGTGGTAAGTGTTCTTTGAACTGCCATGGTTTATAAACACCAGATTGTTGGTCATGCATTAACTTATCAAAATGTTTACTTGAGCGATAACCAACAGTTGCTTGTCGTTCGCGTAATTTATCTGGAAATGGTTGCAATGTTGTCGTCGTTGCATAACGATAGACAACTGACAACTGCTCCTCTGGATCTATTGCAGAAAACTCATCTGCCCCGGTAGGAGAAAAAACTAATACATCGCATCCAAGCTCCATTAATAACAATAAAAAGTAGCGCTGGCTAATGGTCAACTCTCCGTACCAAACTACTTTAGGAAATTCATCTCCGATATCTAATGTCTGTGACCATTTTGCCCAATGGTTTTTAAGCCATTTAATCATATCGATTAAAAATCGTCTAAACTCATTTGATAGTAAACCTGCTGCTTGCTGTTCTTTAAATAATTCAATGATATTAATCATAGTTAACTGTAAATGCTTATTTATAAAAGCATTTGGATGTTGTGGGATTAGTTGATGCCCATACATCATCGCTACTAAACGATTAATAGACAAACCTTTAGGCGTCTCCTGATGTGCCTTTAAGATTGCTTGCACGGCTTGAAAGTCCTTTGGATCGATGTATTTATCTAATTCTTCGCTCAATACATGAACTGAGTCATTTTTCGCCATATCAAATAGCGCATTAAAATAATCATCTTCTTCTACAGGAACACCCAATACACGTACAGCAATTCGACTAAAACGAAATTTGGAATCATCCAAATCATAAAGCGCTCTATCTTTGCTAGACGCCAAAAACTGAGCTTGCCAATCTGTTGTATCCTTATGTAATATAGGCTCAATTTGCATATTACGCATACAAACTCCTCCTTCCTTAAAGAGTGTGTTTGAACTTATAGCATTTCATTTTCTCTTATAGTGTAACACGATTCACATGCTCTAGAACATCTTGTAATAGCTCTTTCGTGAAGGCTGTACCATTTTCTTTTGAGTAGTGAGTTTGCATTAGTTTTTTCGGCTCTTTATCCTTCATATCGCCGTGAAGTGGTGTGTAAGAGCGGTCTGCCATTGCTAGCATATTATAGTCCAATATAGAGTCACCAGCTGCAAAATGATAGTCAAAGCTATATTTATTCTTGATATACGAAACAGCTGCTTCTTTCGTTAGTACATTAGGAAGCATATAGAGCTTTTTCTTTTGTAACAGTAAATGCCATCCAAGTTCATGTAATTCCTCTTTTAGTTGTTGCAAAGCATCCACTTGGATATTTTCTAGATGAACGTGATTGACATAAAATAAGTCATCAATATATAAAGATCGCTCCATCCAATCAGCATACTTTATATCTTTCATAATTCGTAGCATTTGTTCATCTGGCACCGAAGAGTCTTCAATGGATTGCCTTAATTGCTTTGCCCATACGAGATCCGGTTTACCATTCTCTAATATAGTACCCCCATTACTTGTAACCGCAACAAGCGGGTGTAATTCTTGTATGGCATGAATCCGTTCATATTGATGTCTTGCACGCGTAGTAACTGGAACAAATAAGGTCTTTTCTCTTACTTCTTTTAGTAACTCCATCGTTTCGTCACACATCCAACTTGTCTCTACATCACCTTTACGTTCAACTGCAGTTTTCAATCTGGTAGTAGGATAAAGTGACATCATGTGATTTGAATAAATGAGTGTACGATCTAAATCAGATGTAAATAGTATCTTCATATTAACTCCTCTATACTCTTTTAATGAGTCCACAACAAGAATAGGACATATTAGGGTATTCTTCAATTGGAATGTTTTTATCTTTTGCTAATAATAATACATGTTCTAAATCATCAATACATGTGGGGTTAATCAGAATTTTCCATGGTACACGACGCAGCAATACCCTAGTTGTTTCTCCGATTCCAGGCTTTATGAGATTGGCATCAGGTATTTCCATTTCTTTTTGAATAGTTTCAACAGCTTTCATCCCAAGCCATGTAGGTGTTGTATCTTCCAACAGACGCTCTACCAGAATACTTTGTACTTCATCAGCTATATGCTGAAAATATGCCGATATTTTATCAACATATAGATTGGAAACATCGTCGCTTCTAAACTCTTCATAGAATTTCGCCCCATGAAAATCCCCTTTTGCTAAAAGATTTTCATTTAAAATAGTACGACTAACCAGCCCTGAAACTGTAGAGTTTAAACAAGCAGATGGAATCAAAAAGTCCTCTCTTGTCCCGTATAATGAAGAACAATGACCTGGATCTGCTAGAACGGCTAAGTCGCTATCAATTTGAGTTCCATGCTTTTCATTATAAATCACACATGATTGATCTAGCTCTTTTGTGATTGCCCCTTTGCCTGTCCAACCATCGATAAACTGAATATTAGCATCAGGGTGCTTTTCTAAAATATAGCTGATCGCTGTCTCATCGAAACCTTTCCCACGAATAATTGAAATCGAATAGTGCGGGATATTCTCATTATAATGTTCTTGCAAGTAACGCTTAATTAATACACCAATAGGGGTACCCGCTCTTGCTAAACTAACAAGCACTAAATTTCCAAGGCTTTTTTGCATTTTTATTTGCTCAGCTACAACACCTACTGCAATAGCAATACGCTTTGCATATTCTTCTAACGTTTGATGAAATAAGTTTAAATACTCTTTAGAAGGCTGATATTCAATCGGTAACATTTCTGAATAATGTGTCCCTGATTGAATTAGTCGTTCACGCTCCTCATTACTCATTTCAAGTGATTCCGTACTTAAATCACGCAATAAAAAGACACAGTCATCCGATTGATAGCTGCCCATTGGATCTGGTATATATTTTACGTTAGTCATTCAGTTTCCTCCCCATAGCTCATCACGAGGATATATATTCGCTCTATATTCACGGTTTCCAGTTGTTCTATTAGCTCAGTTAATGCAGCTTTGTTTGCTATTCTTTCTACTACAAGGAAAAGTTCAGTGTATGGATAGGTATCTAAATTATATAAGAAATTCACAACTCCATTATTTTCTGGACTATCAAATGACCATTTTTGCGAAATAGTATACCCCTCATCTAATGAAGGATAAATTGGACTACGTGTCGATGATTGGAAATATACATCTGACCCCATAAGTGATGCTACTCGCATCGGAATATACATAAATTCTCCGGTTCCTACTACAAGAGCTGGACCTGATGTACGTAACGTATTAAGCTGTTCTGCTATTTGCTGTAATTGTCCATCAAGCTCATGATGCATTTCAGCTGTTAAGCTAAATCGACCCGTACCTTGTAAATAAGGCGCATTATTCACTCTTTTTCGCCCGTCTGTAGATGTATATGGAAGTATATTATTTGATTTGGTATCTAGTACTTGAATACGCGCTTTGTTTTGTTTTGCATTTTCTAGCTTCTGTTCCACTAATTCCGGTGCCCCGTGTAGCTCAAAGTGACCTTGCACAATGGATATAAACTGTATAGTGATGCCCCACTCTTTTTCTAACTGATCAAAAATGTCCTGTTTTTCCTGTGGACGCCAATCTAAAATAGCCATAACCGTGTAATACTTAATATGCGGAAAACGTTCATTTAACGTCTTAATAATATTAATCACTGTATTACCAGTCGTCATTTCATCATCGACTAAAACAATTCGTTGTGCTTGCTCAAAAACCGCTTCATTTGTTGAATAAACACGATGACTTGTTGCATGTGAGTGCTCTTCTTCAAAACAGATAATCGTCTCAAGCTCATTAATCAATTCTCGTGTCGTATGAATATAAGTGGCATTTGAATTAAAGTTACGGAAAACGGCATGTCCTAATGCTGTTGCAGTTTCAGCAAAACCGATAAAAAGTGTCTGATGTGGTAAGTTTACCGGCAGTTTTGTTACCTGCTCAAACGTTTCTTGTACATCTACTTCACGACGTAAAGCACGAGCTACTAGATTTTCTAAATCATGCATTTCACCATAAGTCTCTTCCATATAACGCATACTTAGTAATGTACCTACTAATAACGGCATTTGAGGTTCCACTGCCAAATGCTTCCCAAGTACTTTACTGACAAAAAGAAAACCTCTCTTTTTATTAATACGCGTTGCCATTTGAAATAAATCCTCTATGTTAAAATGATATGGATTGTTATCTAATGTTACAGTAATTTCATAGTCACCTAAAATCGGTAGTCGTTGTTCATATTGATTTTTCATCAATTTATTCACCATCCATACTTAATAAAAATGTTGCAAAATCAGCCGATTCATTTAATACACCAAAGAACTTTGCTCTCATAAGAATTTCTTCTGCCCAAAAACTATGTGGTTTCATCTCATTCATCTTATTAGCATATTGACTCTTCAGGACTCCTTTAGAGCCGTCATTATGCTTCTTGATACTAAGTGCATCCATATATTCTTCATGTGTCACAGCGTAAAGCGCATGAACATATCGAATATGTGATGGATGGATAATCGTCTTTCCTACTATTCCATTTTGTTTATCTAACAATACCTCTTTTACTAAACCATCTATATATTTATCTAAAATTGCCTGACGCTCACTAACAGCACCGTTTTTAATAAATGGGGTTTGCCTTAACGATGGTTTTAGGACCCGCTCGTGACTAAAGTATTCCCATACAGGTCCAGAAATTACATAAGCATCTGGTTGTCTCTTAAACACATTGACGATGTCAGCCATACAATCTCGGATTATTGAAACATCATAAATCGTCGAATCTGCACTTCGACGAATACCATATATACCACAGAAATCTGTTGCACCAATGCGCACGTTTAATACGAGCTCACGATACTGATCTAATAACTGCTTAATCTCTAGCAATTTCTCTAATCGTTGTTCCTTGTAAATAATATCTGGTGTTTCTAGTATCGGCATACCGTAAATTCTTAGATTATATTGCTGCTTCGCTTTAGCTAATAAAGAAAAAAATTCTTGTCCTACTTCAACAGAAAACTTTGGGAAAACATATCCCGTTAAAACCACTTGTTTATGTCCCATTTCTTGCATTAAGCGACGCAATTGCTGAGGCTCTCTTACTCTAATAAAAACAAGAGGGATATTCTCTATTGTAGAACTATCATGTACATACTTTTCATAAAGTCTATCCAAAGCCATTACAACTAATCTTTCTGCTTCTTCAACATCATGATCACCAACAGCATCCTCTAAATCTATTACAAGAGAGGTTAAATCATTGTATTTACGATTTTGAATTACCTCGTCTAACTTCGGTAACGTGCCTGGCATATATAAGGTTGCACCTAATGAGTAAGCTAACTCTTGTGGATTGTCCCATTTCGTAAAATGTTCGGGTGCTCTATAGAAAATTGTATCTAACATATTTTCAAAATGTCTCATATTGTTCTCTCCAACGATTTAAAATGGCCTTACAAATTAATAGAAAAAGGCATTCTATGAGTCAAAAATTAGTCGACTAATAGAACGCCTTCATGCTTAGTGTTACATATTTTCAAGCTTTTTCTTATTTCTGAAATGTACAATGAAAGTACCTAAGAAAGCAACAATTAAAATAAGGAAGAAAGTTGTATTCTCCATGTGGAAACCGAATACACCCGCAAACATTTTAATCGCAATAATAGCGATTAATACAAAGGCTGTCGTCTCCATCTCTGGAACTTTTTCGATTAATGTAAGGAATACACCAGCAATTGTTCTCATCATTATTATTCCAAGAATACCGCCTAATAATAAGACCCATACTTGGTCAGAAATCGCAAAAGCAGCTAAAATCGAGTCAACAGAGAATGCAATATCCATTAACTCTACTGAAATGACCGTTGCCCAGAATAATCCAAACACACGTACAGTCCAGCTTTCCTTTTTAAACTCTTTTGCTTCGTCATCTTCTCCACCTTTATTTTTGAAGTGAGAATAGACGATCCAGCCTAAATACAAGGCACCTAGAACTTTAACAATTGAGAATTTAACAAGGTAAACACCAATTCCTATAAATAAAAATCGGAAAATGTAAGCACCGAACATTCCATAAAGAAGTGCTTTTTTTCTTTGTTCTGGAGGCAAATGCTTTACTAGTACAGCTAATACAAGTGCATTATCTGCGGATAATAAGCCCTCCATTACAACTAGAGAGCCGATTAAACCCCATGCTTCAGGGCTTTTTAATACTTCCCCCCACATTTCCCAGTTGAAGAATTGAGCGTATGTACCCAATATTTCGTTGATTATTTCCAAGTGACTTCCTCCGTTAAAAACATATTAAATTGTATGTCGATTAGCAGAACTTATTGTAGTCCATATGCGTTTACTAAAGCTCCTAAGCCACCTTGGTAACCTGAACCTACTGCTGCAAATTTCCAATCATTATTATGACGGTATAATTCACAGAATACTACAGCTGTTTCAATACTGAAGTCTTCACCTAAATCATATCGCAGTACTTCACTTTGCGAATCTTCATTTAATAAACGAACATACGCATTTAATACTTGTCCAAAGTTTTGACGACGAGTGTCGGCTTCATGAATTGTAACAGTTACTACGATTTTATCGATTTGAGGTGAGATTTTACTTAAATCCACTAGAATTTTCTCATCGTCACCATCACCTGCACCCGTACGATTATCTCCTGTATGTGTAACAGATTGATCTGCACTAACTAGGTTGTTATAAAAAATAAAATCTTGTTCGTTACGGCATTTTCCAGATGCATCTAATAAAAACACAGATGCATCCAGATCAAAGTCTTGTCCGCCATCAAACTGCTTTACATCCCAACCTAATCCGATTCCTATATTTTTTAAACTAGGATCATTTTTTGTTAAATCGATTCGTTGTCCTTTACTTAGCTGAATAGCCATACACTAGACACCCTTTCTAAGTTAAAATTTATAGAAGTTTAGTTCACATCTAAACCGTAATCATTACAAAGTGCTGTTAATCCGCCTTGGTATCCTGCACCAATCGCATTGAATTTCCACTCTGCACCGTGACGATAGATTTCACCAACAACAACCGCTGTTTCAATACTGAAATCTTCTCCTAAATCGTAACGTACGATTTCTTCATTTGTATCGGCATTCACTACACGAATAAATGCATTTGATACCATACCGAAGTTTTGACGACGAGCTTCAGCATCGTGAATTGTAACTGTAAACGCAATTCTTTCGATAGATGCTGGGATTTGGTTTAATGATACTTTTGACGTTTCATCATCGCCTTCTCCAGCACCTGTTAAATTATCGCCAGAATGCTCAACAGCACCGCCAGCACCTTTTGTATTGTTATAGAATACAAAATCTTCTGGAGCAGTCACTTTACCGTTAGCACCTAATAAAAATACTGAAGAATCTAAGTCAAAATCTCCGCCGCCATCATACTTGTTTGTATCCCATCCTAATCCTACGATTAGATTAGATAAACCTGGGTTTGTTTTTGTTAAATCTACTTTTTGTCCTTTTTGTAACGAAATTGAAGCCATTTGAAATTCCTCCTAAGTTTTAATGTTTTATTTTACTGAAATCGATTACAAACTTCGCCTAATTTAGCATCTGTTGTACCATCACCAATGGCACCAAATTTCCACTCACCGTTATGGCGGTAAATCTCACCTGTTACTAATGTTGTTAAATTAGCATAGTTATCAGATAAATTATAACGAATCAATTCATTTCCAGTATTAGGTTCAAACACACGAATATATGCATTTTGAATCATCCCAAAATGTTGTTTGCGTTTTACACAGTCATAAATATTAACAACAAACACAAGTTTATCGTAATCTGCTGGCACAGCTTTTAAATCGATTGTAATGACTTCATCATCGCCGTCGCCATCACCTGTTAAATTATCTCCTGAGTGTTGAACAGATCCACATTTACTTTTTAATTTGCCGAAATAAACGACATCTTGACCATCTTTTAAATGACCGTCTTTTAACATTAATACAGAGGCGTCACAGTCAACATTACTACCGCTACCTCCGCCACCAAATAGTCCGCCTAATAGACCGCCGCTTTTCCCTTGGCTAACTGGGTCCCAGCCTAAACCAACCATTACGCGATTTAAATCCGCTTTACCCTTTGTTAAATCGACTCTTTGACCTTTTTGTAAATTAATGCCCATAGTCATTCACTCCCTATTTTTAAAAAATCCTCACATATTTCAGCCTTAATTTGAAAATGAAATCATCATAAAATTTAAACTTCTTATATTTGTAATTATATAACAAACATCAAGAATGTTAGTAATAATTTCTTTCAATCAAATTAAATTGTATCCCCACTAATAAATTTACTATTGGGCTATTACCTCTGTCACAAATTCACCTTGTTATGTAAAGAATTGCTCCGTATATCATTTAACTTATACGGCTTAATACTATATACGGTTATAACTTTAAATGGTTTCATTTTATTTTTCAAATCATAGGTAAATAAAAAGGAAGAATTCTTAATCTGATGTCGATTAAGAATTCTTCCTTTTTTTATTATTTCAATCATTATTTCGTATTATTCGTGCAATTTCCCAGGAAATAGTTGAAAGAAAAATTGTTCAATATAAGAAAATAGATTGCCGGAATCCTTTTTCTGATCTTCTTCTACAATTTCCTCCAAATTAAGAATTTGCTCTTTCCCACCATTTGTATAATAGAGCATTTGATCAAGTACTTTTAAATCACTCGATTCTTGCTCATTAATCTTCGTTTGCTTCGAACCATCCATATGAATTCTTGTTAAGTAACCCATTTTATCTTTGTTACTAAAATACAACCAATCTTCCGCTTTCACTAAGTATTTTGCATTTGTATTTGTTAGTTTTTTTTCGTTCCCTGTCTTTGTATCTCTTATATAAATACCTCTGCTACCATCTACCTTTGTATAGTAAACCTTGTCTCCAGACTTCACAAAATCGTCGGTATCTCTTATAAAATTATATGTTGTATCAGAAGCCTTTTGATAATCCTTAGTTACCCATCTGTGATCTTCCGCCAATGCTGAATCAGATAACAAGAAATATTTGCTACTTACTTTACCTGCACGATCCGGTGTAGGGTCATTGAAAGTAGAATCAACATGATACCACTTACCATCTACTTTCACTAAATTCCATGAATGCGCAACTTTATCGACATACCCTACTACATATCTTACATCGATTCCTGCTGCTTGATATAATTTATAAGCCGCTAATGTATAGCCTTGGCAAACCGCTTTTCCTTCTTTGAAAACAGCATAAGCTGAGTGAGCGCTTGCTTTAGTATCCGACCCATATTTTGTATTTAACACGATATAATTATTAATCGCTTTTACTTTGTCAAAATCACTCATCTTTTCAGATATCTCTTCATTTATAAAACGTTTTACTTGTGCATCTACATACTGCTCTTGATTCTTCGACGTATGATAAGAAAACGTATAGTTTATAATAGCTGAACTTGAATTATATTGATAATGAATATTACTCTCTTTAAAACTACCTGAGAGATAATCATCAGCAGCTAAAAGTTGTTCCACTACTCCATTTATTTGATCCATTTTTGGCGTAATATTGCCCTTATAAGAGATAGTTAACTTTCCGTCATAATTGTGCATAGCCCTAGACACAGCTGTTTTAAGACCTTTAACAGAGGAAACAGTGACTGCATCTTTTGCAGCTGATACTTCCAAAACCCTATCACTACTACTTGTTAAGGCCAATATCAATATTAAACTGAAAATCGATAGGTACCAATTTACCTTTCTCAAGTCATCATCACATCCTCTACTTCATAAGTCTACAGTCAATAAACATGATCTTCAATTTTTTTATCGGATAAATTAAAAGAAGGACATTACAGAAAGTCCTCATTCCCTATTATATTTTAACCATGTCGAAGTATTCCGGAAAAAAACTCTAAACAGGTTATTTTAATTTTGAATTTAAATGACCTATGTCATTATTATTTTATACTAACAACTCGATATTTAAATTTACTTTTTTTACCATCAAAATAGAATGCAAGGGTAATCTGTGTTAAGACGACTGATTGTATTACTTAGATGAAGCTCTACGAAATATTAACTTTATCCCCTCCATTGTGATACCCCCCTAATCAAGCTAGGGCAGGCAAGTCTACGAACTATTTGATATGATAGTAACAGAATGACGAATGTACTGAGGTGGTCTTGTGCAAGACATAATACAAAAAATGCAATTGCTTGGCTTTAACCAATATGAAGCCAAAGCATATTTGGCATTAGTGCGACTTGGCTCTGCCAGTGCTTATCAAGTAAGCAAAGACTCAGGTATACCACGTGCACGCATATATGAAATTTTAAATGGGCTTGAAAAACAAGGGCTTGTCTTGAAAGAAGAAATTAATGAAGCAGCGCAATATTCTCCGCTCCCTGTTGATGTCTTTTTAGAATCGATGCAATCGAATTGGCATACTAATTTTGAATCTATTAGCGAGTCGTTAAAAGAACTTGAAAAAACAGAACTGACACCAGATAATCGTGTAGCAACATTAAAAGGTGCCGATCATATTCTTTCCTTCTGTCGTACTTTACTGAAAAAAGCAGAGAAAAAAGCGGTGATTTCATTTTGGGGAGATATGTATGAAGAGCTACTAACTGATTTACAAGCAACTTCAGAGAAATGTGGATTAAAAGGGATTGTCTTTGAAATTGAACACCCCTTACAAGGTTTAGATTATCACCGTATAACTTCTTATACGGAGAATATCGGTCATCAAAAGTGGTTTATCTTGTCTATTGATGGTAAAGAAATGATTTATGGTCCATCAATTTCAGAAAGGGAGACTGCCTTTTATACCGACGACCCAGTCCATATTTATTTGTTAGAAAACTATATATGGCATGATATTCTCGTCAATCGTCTAGTAAAAAAACAAAACGATGCAGTAGAGAAATGGATTGCAACTGAGAGAGAACAATTTTTTTCAATGTAATCAGAAAATGACCTTCGCATATTATTTTGCGAAGGTCATTTTTTATAAAATATGTAAGTAATCTAATACGTTTTTAAGGATTAAAATTACCGTAACAAAAATGAATAATACACGTACATAACTTGCACCTTTTTTAATAGCAAATTTCGAGCCAACAATTGCTCCGACAATCATCGCAAGCCCCATCGGAATGCCGTAAGAAAAATTAACAGCTCCTAGAAATAAGAACATTATAAGTGCCGCAATATTACTAGCAAAATTCAAAAACTTCGCACTACCCGCAGCTTGTAAAAAATCAAAACCAATCATTAAAAATGCAAAGATGAAAAATGAGCCAGTCCCCGGTCCTAAAAAGCCATCGTAAAAACCGATTATTGTCATTATAGCAATAAATATTAATGCCTTCTTCTTATCTAATTTCACATAAGTCGACTTTTGACCCCAGTTTTTTTTGAAGATGGTATATGTTGCTACAGCAATTAAGAGTATTAACACAAGTGGTTTCAGTACTTCTGGCGATATAAAATGTACAAACCATGCACCTAACATCGAGCCAAAGAATACAAGCGGGAAGTATTTACCGACTATTCTAAAATCAATTTTTCCCGAACGAAAAAATGAAATAGTGCTAGTAAGCGATCCCATAGAACCTGCTAACTTATTCGTTGCTATCGCTGTAGATGGTGATAATCCAGTAAACATTAATGCAGGAATAGAAATCAAACCACCCCCACCAACAACCGAATCAATAAATGCTGCTAAAAAACCAAATGCAATTAACAATAAAAGTGTATACAAGTCCAAATCCATCATGTAAAACATCTCCCTAACTTTCTACTACAAGATAAAAAAACACGTTACTACTTTAATAGTAACTATACTTCACTATATTGTAAATAGAGAATAAACTATAATTCTAAAATATTTAAACAACTCTTCAATGAGTATCGTAAACTAAGTTATGTAGAGGGATGATTTAATGATTAACATCTTTTCACTATTGGAATTATAGCAATTCTCATTGCTGACCTAGTAATAGGTGCATGGCAAACGGGAGAACCGAACCGACTAACCGTTTAAAATATTACACCAGAAGATCGTGCTCATAGGATGAAAATAAGTACATATAGTTTAGCAGTTGGCGTAATTTGTTTCATAATCGTTTCGGTACTTTGGTATTTTGGTATTTTGGTATTTTGACATTAAATAAGGTAGTAAGAGCAGCTGCTTTTACTACCTTATTTTTTATTCAATTACTTTGTAATCCATTTTAATTAATATTCTATAAAACTTTGTAAAATGAGGTGTTGAATTAATTTCAGCGCAATTATTTAATGTAGATAATGCACTTTCAATTAGGAATGCCCGTGGCTCTTCTTTATTCATCAATTCTTCTTGTATAAAATATAAAAGTTTTAAATACGTTTCTCGTCTTGATCCATCGTTAACGAATATTTTTTCGATTTCTTTCCTTAACCCTAGTGTTGTGAAGGATAATTCATTATCGAAAGAGTCCTCATTATCTCCTTCTGGAAATAGATTATTTACATGCTCTGGAGTGAATAAACGAATTCCTTCTCTACTTATATCTTCTAAAATATTCATCATACGGTCCATGCCATACTTAGCAATTTCCTTATCTGAAATTCTCTCACCTAACATTTTACTTGTCTGACGGAAGTTTTGAATAATCCCCACATAAATAATGGCACAGTCAAATGAGTACGCTTGTTTTTCCACTGGAAGTATGTTTAGGAAGCGTCCATGTACCCATTTTAAGAACTTAAATTTAAAATCCTTAATAAATTTTATTAATTCCGGATCATTCGAAACAATTACACCATCTAAAAGTTGTTGTAATTTATTTTGTCGATTGGCCCCCATCATTAAAACCACTTGTTCTACAAATACATCAACATCAGAGATATCTTCACCAATCAGTAATTTGTCCATCTTCTCTTTTACTTCAGCTATGACTAATTTAAATACAGCTTTAAAAAGATCCGCTTTCGAAGGGAAATAATTATAAAAAGATCCTTTAGAAATACCACTGTGATCTAATATTTCTTGTATCGAAGTAGCATGATAACCTTTTTCTATAAATAATTCATGTGTTTTTTCTATAACATGCTTTTTTCGTTTATTCATATATATACTCCTTTAAAATCAACCTTTATTCCTCATAAATATATCTTACCACAATAAACACCTGGTACACTTTTGGACTGGCGGTATATTTTTATCTTGATTAATAATAGCAATGGATGTATTATAAATATCTACAAACCATTAGTTCATTTTTATACTGATGGTACAAAAATGTTTTAAAGTATAAAAGGAGTTGTTTTCGACATGCAAGACACACAAACAAAACCTTCGTATGGTCTGTTAATTATTTTAATGACAGGTGCATTCGTAGCGTTACTGAGTAACACATTATTAAACATTGCCCTGCCTTCGATCATGAAAGATTTTGACGTAAGCGCAGCAACTGTTCAATGGTTATCAACAGGGTACATGTTAGTGAACGGAATTATGGTTCCTACTACTGCCTTTTTAATAAAAAAATATACTGCTAGAAGATTATTTTTAATAGCAATAGCATTATTCTCAATTGGTACTCTAATTGGTGGATTCGCTCCTGTATTCCCTGTTTTATTAACAGCAAGAATGATTCAAGCTTCAGGTGCAGCAATTATAATGCCACTTTTAATGAATGTCATGTTTACAACATTCCCTCCCGAAAAACGTGGTACAGCAATGGGGATGTTCGGGTTAGTAATGATTTTTGCACCTGCAATCGGCCCTACTTTGTCTGGGTGGATTATTCAACATTATGAATGGCCAACACTATTCTTCTTCATCGCTCCTATTTCAATTTTAGTATTTATTTTAGCATTCTTCAAATTACATGATACAAAAGAGAAAGTAACTGCGACATTAGACTTTTTATCTCTTGTTTTCTCTACATTAGGATTTGGTGGTATTTTATACGGCTTCAGTTCAGCAGGTAATAATGGCTGGGATGATTCATTCGTAATAATTTCACTTGCAATTGGGGTCATTTCACTTATTTTCTTTATTTACCGCCAATTCAAATTAAGCGAACCTATGCTTGATTTAAGAGTTTATAAATATCCTATGTTCGCACTTTCGTCTCTCATTTCTTTCACACTAAATATGGCTATGTTTTCAGCTATGTTATTAATGCCTATTTATTTACAAAATATTCGTGGCATTTCTCCATTGGATTCAGGTTTACTAATGTTACCGGGAGCAATTGTGATGGGGATTATGTCTCCTATTACGGGTAGATTATTCGATAAATTCGGAGCAAAAATATTAGCAATCGTTGGTTTAACTATTACAGTTGTTACTACTTACTTCTTCAGTCAGCTGACTGCTACAACAGAATATTCACATTTAGTTCTTTTATATACAGTGCGTATGTTTGGTATTTCAATGGTAATGATGCCAGTAATGACAAATGGTTTAAATCAGTTACCCGCAAAATTTACGCCTCATGGTACGGCTATGAATAGTACATTACAGCAAGTTTCTGGCGCAGTAGGTGGTTCTCTACTAGTAACAATTATGTCCAATCGCTCGGTTACTCACGGCAAAGAACTATTGGATGTAGCAATTAGTAAATTATCTGCTCCTCCAACAAATGAAGTATTAGCACAAATGAAACAACAAATTATGGCACAAGCAACCATTGAAGGTATTAATGATGCATTTTTAGTTTCTGCAGTTGTTGCAATAATAGCTGTCATTCTAGCTTTCTTTATTAAAAGAACGAGTTCAATAGAAAAAGTTGAGAAAGTCCCTGCTAAAGAACCTAAAAAGAATGAACCAGTTGGTCAAATTTAATATCTTCTTTTAAGTAGGAAGTTAAAGGAGAGGAGTACATTGTCTATTTGGCAAAGTAATATCAATACGTTTACAAATATTTTTATTTTCCTATTTTTGATCCAATATATATTCAGCTTTTTTAAGCAAAAACATATACTTACTAATAAGAAAATCCTTGCAAACTGTACCATACTTTCACTTTTAGTCATTATTTCGTTACCTCTTTTAGATGTAGTAGAAATAGAACTCGATTTTATAATAGATTTTCCATTCAGAAATCCATGATAGAAAGCATCAAAAGCCCTCTACCCTTACTAACCTTAATTAGTAGAAGGTAAAGGGCTTTATTTGTTTATATCGCCAATCAAGTTTATTCTTCTTTTTTCGGCTTCCAAAGTAATACTCGATCTTCTCTTTTAGCTCCTTGCAAATAGACTGCTTTTACATTCGCTAAATTTGAATCCTTTATTTCAAAGTCAAAACCACCCGATTTACCACCTAACTGCACGGTTTTCATTTTCAAATAAAATTTATCTTCAATAATATCAAAAGTATAACCCGCGTACTTTTTGTTGCTATTTGTAAAGTCTCCTTTTATATGCAAAGTTTGTCCATCAATGACTTCCACTTCGTCAATTTGAATAGCTGATGTATCTGTTATTTTAGCAATGAGTGTATATATACCAAAGCTAAAAATAGCAAAAACTAAAACAGACGCAATTAATCCAAAGAAAGTACTTTTTTTCATCTTCAATCACCCGTTCATTCTGTCATACATTCCACTATAATACACTTCTACCCCTTCTCACTATTTTTAAGTCTTAATAATTTTCCAGTTTTTCTATGGAAATATATGATAAGGTAAGTAATGTTCTATTTACAACATTTACACTATGGAGGCAATGTAATGAAAAAAATTATTCTTGCAACATTCGCATCAACACTACTACTTGGATTATCTGTTCCCCCATTAGAAACAGACGCCGCTGCTAAAAAATTTAAAAACTGTACTGAACTTAACAAAGTATACAAGGGCGGTATTGCCAAAAATAAAAAAGTAAAAAACAAAGGCGGTAAAACTAAATATAAACCTACAGTATCTGCTAAACTTTATGCGGCCAATGAATCTAAAGACCGTGATAAGGATGGCATTGCATGTGAAAGATAAGTCCTCTTCATAACAAAACAAGCATCTTCCCTTTGTGAAAGATGCTTGTTTTTATTTACTTATACTTTGTGATTGCTCGCAATTTTTACAGTCTGGACATTTGCCGTAGATTTCAAATTTGTGATCATCAATTTCGTATGATGGTAATTGTTCTTGCAGGAGGTCCATTGGGCAGAGATGAATTTCTTTGATGTTACCACACGCCATACAAATGAAATGGTGATGATGATGTTCCGTTTCACATTGCATGCGGAAGTGACGCTCGCTGGAAAGTTCAGTTTCTTCAAGAATTCCTAATTGGACGAATGTAGCAAGATTACGATAGATTGTGTCGTAACTCATACCTGGATAATCTTTTTTCATAACAAGCAATAGGTCACGTGCGGTTAAATATTTTTCAGTAGCCGCGAACATATCTAAAATTTGCTCTCGTTTATCCGTTTTTTTATAGCCATTCTCTTTTAAAATTTCCCAAGCTCTAGAAATATTCATACCCAAACTCCTCCTTGTAAATTAAGCGCGTACGCTCATTGCAATCTTCTTACCCACAATAACGACTAACAAAATCAAAATAGAGATTACAACAATTGTTCCACCAGGTGCTAGGTCTAAGTAAAAAGCAGATACAAGACCTGCAATAACAGCCGTTTCACCGAAAATAATCGCATATAAGATCGCTTGTTTAAAGCCTTTAGCAATACGAATACTTGCTGCAACTGGTAACGTCATTAATGATGAAACTAGTAAAATCCCAACAATTCTCATACTAGCAGCAATAACTAGAGCTGTAACAATCATAAATAATAAGTGAATCCATTTCGCAGGCAAACCACTCGCTTTTGCATATTCATCATCAAATGATAAAACGAATAATTCTTTATAAAATAAATAAATAAACGCTATCACTAGCAATGCTATTACTACGACAATAAATAAATCTTGTCTACTAACAGCTGATACCGAACCAAATAAATAACTAAATAAATCGGTACTAAAACCTTTCGCAAGAGAGATAAAAATTGCACTAATCCCTATCCCACCAGACATTATAATTGGTATTGCTAATTCCTCATAATGCTTATATAAGCGACGTAATCGTTCAATAAGTACTGATCCACTGACAGATGCCACAATCCCTAAATAAAGCGGATTAAGTAACGCTAGCCCTGTAAAAGTTTGGCTTAAATATAGGCTACCCGCTATCCCTGCAAGGGTTACATGGCTTAGAGCATCCGCAATTAACGATAATCTTCTAACAACGATGAAAACGCCAAGTAGCGGAGCAATGATTCCTATAATAATGCCAGATAAGAATGCATTTTGTAAAAATTCATAATGTAATATAGATGAAATCATTGCGTCTTCTCCTCTTTGGTATGGTGAATTTTACGGACTGCGTGACCATACCAAGCATTCAATTGATCGTCTGATAAAGAATCATAATCGTTCTTGAAGCCATGGAAATGGATTGTTTGATTTAAACAAGCAACATGACTTATGCGATTCGAAACAGTATCGACATCATGTGTTACTAAAATCATCGTCATTTTATGGTGCTCATTTAAATTTGCAAGCATATCATAAAAGGACTGCACATTTTCGTGGTCAATCCCGACTGTCGGTTCATCTAAGATTAATAACTTCGGCTCTGCGACAAGCGCTCTCGCTATAAAGACACGCTGCTGTTGCCCGCCTGACAACTCACCGATATTCCTATTCGCAAAGCCATCCATACCGACATCTCGTAATGCTTGCATCACTTTTTCATTTTGATCAGCTAAGTGGCGTTTAAATAGACCAATTTTCTTTGTTAAGCCACTTGCAACAACTTCCTTAACTGTTGCTGGGAAGCCAGAGTTAAATGAGTTTGATTTTTGAGAAACATAACCAATCAACTCTCGTTTTTTAAATGTGTTTGCCGGCTGTCCAAATAATTCAATTTGACCGGAAGTTGGTTTCATCAATCCTAAGATCAGTTTTAACATTGTTGATTTCCCCGAGCCATTTGGTCCGAGTAATGCGAGAAAATCGCCTTGCTCCACTTTTAAAGAAATATTTGATAACACCTGCGTATAGTCATATTGAAATGAAACATTTTTAAGTTCGATTAAAGGCACTTGCGCCATATTCTTCGCTTCTTTCTAATTCAGAATCATTACGATTTACAAAGAATTAGTATAAGTGAAAGATAGAACTTTGTAAAGAACGAATACTTGAAAGGGTGAAAGTATGGATTATATGTCATTAATACAGGAATTCCAAGGCAAATCGGATGAGGAGCTCGCCCTCTATGCAAAAAATTACAAGATTCCATTATCGAAAAAAGAAATTCAAAAGTTGCGCCCACTATTATCGTCCTTTTCCATTCAATGGGTGCTAATGGGGATACCTGATCAAGTAATGCGGGATATTGAAAAAGCCATTGGCAAACAAAAAACAGCAGATTTACTAAAACAGTTTGGCCGCTAAAATTTTGACAACTTCATGAAACAACACAAAAAAGACTTCTCACCTTTTTTGGCGAGAAGTCTTAATCATTTAAATTATTCCCCTCTTAATGCATCGATTTTTTCGGGCATAAAAGTTTGGTTACGGAACATTTCAATTTCATATTTGTATGGTGCTTTTTTATTTTTTGCATCTGCACCAACAAATGGTGTTTCTAAAATTTTCGGTACATCTTGGAATGCTTCATGATGCACAATGCGATTTAAGGCGTCAAAGCCAATATGACCAAAGCCAATATTTTCGTGACGGTCCTTTGCTGCCCCGCAAACATTTTTACTATCATTGATATGGAGCACTTTGATACGATCGATACCAATCGTTTTATCAAAGTTTTCTAGAACTCCATCAAAATCATTAATAATATCATAGCCTGCATCATGTGTGTGACATGTGTCAAAGCATACAGACAGACGTTCGTTGTTTTTTACACCATCGAAAATCTGAGCAAGCTCTTCAAAAGTGCGACCACATTCAGAGCCTTTACCAGCCATCGTTTCAAGAGCGATTTGTACTGGATAATCTTGTGATAGAACTTCATTAAGTCCTTCAATGATTCTTGCTATACCAACTTCAGTACCTGCACCAACATGTGCACCTGGATGTAAAACAATTTGTTTTGCACCGATAGCAGCTGTTCGTTCAATTTCTTTTTGTAAGAAGTCGACTCCCAGTGCAAATACTTCAGGTTTTGTTGTATTGGCAATATTGATAATATAAGGTGCATGGACAACAATATTCGAAAGGCCATGTTCCTTCATATGCAATAATCCTGCATCAATATTCAACTCTTCAATTGGTTTTCTACGTGTGTTTTGAGGAGCACCAGTATAGATCATGAAAGTGGATGCTCCGTAGGAAGCTGCTTCTTCACTTGAAGCTAGCAGCATTTTTTTGCCGCTCATAGATACGTGTGAGCCAATAAGCATGGTCTGTGGACCTCCTTACTATTTCTGACGGTTTTTCAAACGACGTTCACGTTTTTTAACTTTATCCATTTCCCATTTCATATTACGTTTATAGCCAGGTTTAACCTTCTTAGGTTTACGGACAAGAGCTTTCGCTTTTTTATCAATTTCGTTTTCTTTTTTCTCACGGTTTTGACGTGCATGACGTTCTTTCATGTCAATTAGTTCACCGTTTTTAATGTCTTTTGGTTGGAATGGAATACCCATTTTCTCAACGCGTGCAATTGCATCTTCTTCTGAAGGTTCGAAAATTGTGATAGCCGTTCCTTTGTTACCAGCACGAGCTGTACGACCTACACGGTGAATGAAGAATTCTAAATCCGAAGGTAATTCGTAGTTAATAACATGGCTGACTCCTGGAATATCAATTCCACGTGCAGCAAGGTCTGTTGCAACGATGTATTGGAATTCCAAGTCCCGTACTTGTTTCATCACTTTTTTACGATCACGTGGTGATAGGTCTCCGTGAATACGTCCAGCTTTGACCCCATTATTTGCTAAGAAATCAGCAACATAGTTCGCTTGTGAACGTGTGTTAGTGAATATAATAGCTAAATAAGGGTTGATTGTTTTCATCACTTCAAGTAAACGGCTGTTTTTTGATTTACTACGAGTTGATACTAAATAGAAATCTAAATTTTCCGCTACAGGTTTTTTATCATCCATTTTAATATGGACTGGTGATGACATATATTTTTTCAAGAATGGTTGTAATTTCTCAGGCACTGTTGCTGAGAATACGAACATTTCAAGAGTTTCAGGCATTTGAGAAGCAAATTTATCGATATCCTCGATGAAGCCCATGTCGAATGCAAGGTCTGCTTCATCTACCACAAGCATTGGCGCCGTATATACTAACAAAGCTTTTTCATCAACTAAATCACGGATTCGTCCTGGTGTACCGACAACAATTTGCGGTTGTGTTTTTAGTTTATCGATTGAGCGTTGTTTGTCTGTACCCCCGATGAACAATTTGGCTTGGATCGATGTTTCTTCGATTAGTTTTTGCAACTCTGCATAAATTTGTGTTGCAAGCTCACGAGTAGGTGCAGCAATTACCGCTTGCACTTCCTCTTTATCTGCACGGATTCGCTCTACGATTGGAATAAGGAAACTATGTGTTTTCCCTGTACCTGTATGCGCTTGACCGATAGCACTCTTCCCTTTTAATACCAAAGGAATTATTTCCTTTTGGATAGGTGTTGGTTCTGTGAAACCTAATTTCTTAATTGCATCTTGCAAAAAAGGTTGAAAATTGTAATCTGTATATTTGGACATAATTGTCCCTCCTAACTTACTTACCTTATTGTAACATGATTCGTACATTTAGTAGACCATTTGCATATGATATCTATTAATAGTACGTACGTCAATTCAAGGTGACCATTATTTTTAAAAATTTATGGTGGTTCTTGACAAAAATGTGCAAATTTCAAGGAGAAAGGAGATCATTAATGCGCTATTCATCATTTTATCCATTTGCGCAAGGTTTATCGCAATCTGGGGGTTCATTAGGTGGCGCAGCCCAGGGCGCTGCTAACATGTTTGGTGGGGGTGCTGCTGCTGCTGGGCCTGGAGCTGCCGGTATGTTCGGTAGAGCTGCGGCTTCTGCTGGGCCTGGAGCTGCTGGCATGTTCGGTAGGGCCGCTTCTGCTGCTGGGCCTGGGGCTGCTGGCATGTTCGGTAGAGCCGCTGCGGCTGCTGCTGGGCCTGGGGCTGCCGGTGTTGCAAACGCAGCTGGGGCTGTCGGCGGTTTGGCGAAAATGGATCAATATTTGGCAACTGCTGATAAATTTATGTCCACAGCACAACAATTCACTCCTATTTTCAAGCAAATGTCGCCAATGTTCCAAAACTTACCTGCACTTTATAGATTATACAAAGGCTTTAAATCAATTCCCTCATCTGATGTAGCTGGAGTCGGGGCAGCCGCGGCTAGTACAGGAGGGGCTACGACTAGCCGGGAATCACTCTTTTCAGATAGTGACTTAGATCTTGATAGCGATACTACGCAAGAACCTAGAACATCCATACCTAGAACGCCTAGACCTTCCACACCTCGTATATTCCAACCACCATTTATACCGTAAATCGTAACCGATTCTTTGTATAAAGGTGTGCTGTCCGTTATAATGGTATTTAACGAGCAATGAAGGGAGTTCGGATTATGCAAGTAACTAAAATCACGCCACGAGGATATTGCTATGGTGTTGTAGATGCCATGGTCATCGCGCGCAACGCTGCATTAGACAAATCATTACCTAGACCTATCTATATTCTCGGAATGATCGTTCATAATAAACATGTAACGGACGCATTTGAAAAAGATGGAATTATTACTCTTGATGGTGAAAACCGTAAAGACATTTTAGAAAAAGTTGATAAAGGAACAGTCATTTTCACAGCTCACGGCGTATCGCCTGAAATTCGTGAAATTGCACGTCAAAAAGGCTTAGTGTCAATTGATGCCACATGCCCTGACGTAACTGTAACACATGACTTAATAGCCGAAAAATCACAAGAAGGCTATGACATTATTTATATTGGAAAAAAAGGACATCCAGAGCCAGAAGGTGCTATTGGTGTTGCTCCTGATCATGTACATTTAGTGCAATCTATTGAAGATATCGATCAATTGCAATTAAATCGCGAAAAATTACTTGTAACAAACCAAACGACAATGAGTCAATGGGATGTTGCGCATTTAATGAAGCGTTTGGAAGAAAAATTCCCAAATATCGAAGTGCACAAAGAAATTTGTCTAGCAACTCAAGTTCGCCAAGAAGCTGTTGCTAAGCAAGCTGGTGCAACAGATTTATTAATTGTAGTTGGAGATCCAAAAAGTAATAACTCTAACCGTCTAACTCAAGTTTCTGAAGAAATTGCACATACAAGATCTTATCGTATCGCTGACCTTTCTGAATTGAAATTAGAGTGGTTAGAAGGTGTTAATACTGTAGGTGTTACAGCTGGAGCCTCTACACCAACACCAATCGTTAAGGAAGTAATCAATTTCTTAGACCAATACGACCCTGCGAATCCAGAGACTCATAATATGGAACGCTCTGTCACACTTGATAAAATCTTACCTAAAATTAAAACGCCAAAGCCGGTTGTGAAAATCGAACCATATCCGACTTCGAAATAATTATGAATTGCCCCTGATGTTGAAAGATTGCATCAGGGGCTTTTTTATTGGGTGGGTCGTGGGGATTTATGCGGGTTTTGGCGCTTCTCACTTCGGCTTTAGCGCTTCTCGCGTTGACTTTAGCGTTACTCGCTTGAGCTTTAGCGCTACTCACTTCGGCTTTAGCGCTTCTCGCGTTGACTTTGGCGCTACTCACTTCGGCTTTGGCGCTACTCACAGGCTTTAGCGCTACTCACGGGCTTTGGCGCTACTCGCATCCTTTTTGGCGCTTCTCAGGTAATCTCCCCCTACACTCACCTCTAAACCCACGTAATAAAAAACTCCTGCCAAATCTATTTTGGCAGGAGTTTTTATTCATTTTTAATATTAAATCAAACGAATTGGAATGGTTCTGTCGAGATTTTAGATGGGATAAATTCACAGTTTAGTTTTTGTAGTTGGCATAGGTTTTGCATTTTATTGGCTACGCCTACCTTCATAACGCTTTCTACATGATGGCCGGGGTCTACAATTTGAAGCCCTATTGCTTCTGCATCTTGTGCAACATGGAAATACATGTCACCCGTTACATAAACATCTGCTCCTGCACGTTTAGCTGTGTGGATATATTTGTTACCATCTCCACCAAGTACAGCTATTTTCGAAACAGTCGATGAAAGATCTCCTACTACTCGAACAGCAGGAACTTGTAAAGATTCTTTCACATGCTCAGCAAATTGTTTAAGTGTCATAGATGATGGTAGTTTACCTATACGACCAAGTCCCATTTCTTTTGCTGTTGTATCTAGTTGAATGACATCATAGGCTGGTTCTTCATAAGGATGGCTATTTAGCATCGCGCGAAGTACTTTACTTTTTATAGACTTCGGAACAACGGCTTCGATTTTCACTTCTTGTTCGACGTGTAATTCCCCTACTTCACCGGTGAAAGGAGTTGCCCCTGAAAGTGCTCGGAAACGTCCTTCTCCTTGCATTGTGTAGCTACATGAGTCGTAGTTTCCAATTTGTCCTGCTCCAGCTTTAGCAAGTGTCTCGCGAAGTTGATCTGCATGTTCGACTGGCACAAAGACTGCCAACTTAAACATTTCTTCACTATATGTCGGTACTAGTACCTCATAATTTTGTAAGCCCAACGCTTCAGCAAGTAAATCGTTTACACCGCCTTCAGCAACATCCAAATTTGTGTGAGCGGCATAAACTGCAATATCATTTTTGATTAATTTTTCGAAAAGCTGTCCTTGTGGTGTATCAGTTCGGAGAGTTGAGAGCTTTCGGAAAATAGGTGGGTGATGAGCGATGATCAGTTCACAGCCAGCTGCAATAGCTTCATCTACAACTACATCGTTGACATCAAGTGTTACTAATACTTTTGTAACAGGTTTGTTTAGGTTACCAACGTGAAGACCGATTGGATCATTGTCCATTGCAGCTAATTTTTTTGGAGACCAACTTTCGAACAGCTGAATGATTTCTTGACCATTGGTTTTTTTCATCGTTTCAGTACCTCCCCAACTGCTTCAATTAGGTGTGCTAACTCAGCTGATTTTGCTAAGATTTCAGGTGTTTGCTCAGCTTTTTGTAAGGCTTCGCGAACGTGTCCCCATTGTTCAACTTCTCTTGTCCATTTACTATGGAAGACGTCAGAGTGTTGTTGTTTTAATACTGGACCTAATAGCTTTTCAAGTTCACTTAAATTCATCTCTCCTCGTTCTAATACAAGGATTTCATAAATTTTTTCGTCCTCTAATAGGATTACCTCATCGATAATTTTCCAACTATTTTGTAATGCCCATTCACGGATGACTTTTGCGTGTATATTTGGCTGTAGAATTAGGCGCTCGACCCCTTCTAATGCCAAGGGATGCTTTTCTAAAATGGACGTAATTAGTGGTCCACCCATACCTGCAATTGTAATGGCAGTAACGCCGTCCCCTGGTTCAATAGCTGCAAGGCCGTCTGCAAGTCTTACAGTAATTTTATTTGTTAGTTGTTCTTTTTGGACTTCGTGGCATGCTGAATCATAAGGCCCCTTTACTACTTCGCCAGCAATAGCGCTCTTTGCGATATTGTTATGTACGAGATAGCAAGGTAAATAAGCATGATCACTACCAATATCTGCTACAATAGCGTCTTGTGGAACGAATTTTGCAACTGTTTCCAGTCGTTTTGATAATTTTTGTGCATTCATGGCAGAAGCCTCCTTTCATGTTGTATTGTAACGAAAATATGCATTTTTGCATAGAAAAACCCTTATCCTCTAAGGAGAATAAGGGCTCTTGCATATATAGTGATTTAATTATTTCAAATCAGCGATATATTTAGCCATAGCGTCAAGGTTATCTGCTGGTACTAAACCACCAGGCATGCCGCCTTTACCATTTTGAAGAATATCTTTAGCCTCATCAGCTGATAAACCTGTACCGTGTAGGTTTGGTCCCATGCTGCCTTCTAGGTTTTCACCGTGGCAAGAGATACATTTACTAGCAGCGAATGCTTCAGGATCAAATTCACCTGCTGCTTCTTCACCTTTAGCAGATTCTTCAGTTTTAGTTTCATCGCCTTTTGCGATTTCTTCTTTTTTGTCTGCTCCATCAAGAGACATGAAGAAAATCAAACCGATACCAAAAGCCATAATTAGGATATACGGAATAATCGGATTCTTTTTCATCAATTAACACTCCTCATAAGTTCAGTTTTATTTCTAAATAAATAGAATCAGTCAACAATTAATATTGTACTTCATTCTATTGAAAACTAAAAGGCCTATTGGGGAGTTTTTCGGCGTAATGTGACAAATTTGCCATATTCGTCACATTAACATCCAATTTGACGAGCAATTACCATTCTTTGTACTTCAGAGGTTCCTTCTCCAATTTCTAGCAATTTTGCATCCCTCATATAGCGCTCCACTTCATATTCTTTCATGTAGCCGTAGCCGCCGTGAATTTGAATGGCTTGATCAGCAATTTCCATAGCTATTTCTGACGCATATAATTTTGCCATTGCTGCCTCTTTCGTAAAAGGTTTACCTTCGTCTTTTAACCAAGATGCTTTGTATACCATATTTCTTGCCAATTCTATTTTCATTGCCATATCTGCAAGTTTAAATTGTGTTACTTGGAAAGATGATAATGTTTGGCCGAATTGCTTGCGTTCTTTTGAGTAACTGAGCGCTCGCTCGAAAGCAGCTTGTGCAATACCGACCGCCATAGCTGCAATACCAATTCGTCCACCATCTAATGTGACAAGAAATTGACGAAAGCCATTTCCCTTTTTACCAAGTAAATTTTCTTGTGGCACACGTACATTTTCAAGAATTAGTTCTGTTGTATTGGATGCATTTAAGCCCATTTTTTCGTAACGATCTAAAACTGTAAAACCTTCTGCATTGGTCGGAACAATAATAGCACTAATTTCTTTTTTACCATCTTTTATATCTGTGATAGCTGTTAATGCTAGATGTTTGGCATAGCTAGCATTTGTAATATACACTTTGCTACCATTAATCACAAAATCTTGCCCATCTTCTTTTGCTTGTGTTTCGGTACCCCCAGCATCAGATCCAGCGTTCGGTTCTGTTAATCCGAATGCCCCAAATGATTCGCCGGTACAAATAGGTGTTAAATATTTTTCCTTTTGTTCTTTTGTACCAAATAAGTGCAGTGGAGCTCCTCCTAGTGAAATATGAGCAGAATATGTAATACCTGTAGAGGCACATGCCCGGCTCAATTCTTCAGTCACAATAGCAAAACTCGTTGTGTCTGCTCCTGCTCCTCCGTATTCTTCTTCAAACGGCAAGCCCATCATCCCCATGTCGGCAAGCTGTTTGAAAATCTCCTTTGGAAAAGCTTTCGTGCGATCGCGTTCAATTGCTCCTGGTGCTACAACTTCATCAGCAAACTCCCTCATTGTTTTTCGAATCATTTGCTGTTCTGATGTAAGATCAAAATTCATACAATCACTCCCCTTTGTGAATACGCTTTCACATTAGATTATACAGAAACAAATTGTATATTCATAGAATAAAACGCATTTAACGAGAAAATATGAAAATTTTAGAAGAAAAGTATGTATGTAAAAATAATTAATAATCCACCCGCTCCTGAAATCATAAAGTAGATGAGTTTCATCCATATACCGGAAATTAACCATAAGATACAATTCGCTATAATTGCAATATGCATCGCTAGTGGATTATCGGGTAAATAGATTTCCATAACTCTAACAGAAATTCCGAGTAATAGGAGGGCAGCAGCAGTATATGCAAGTGTGGTTAAAATATCTTTTTGTGTTGCAAACTTAAAAACATAAAATAGTAAACCAACGATTGTAATAGATACGATAATAATGGGAAAAACGACAAATTTCACGCTTATTAGAAATAACAATATGAGTAGGGAGATTGTACTTACACCTAATAAGGTCATTATCCATTGTTTCTTTGAGCGCTCTTTTGAAAGAATAGCATTTTTTGAGCTAATTTCGAGTTCAGTTGTAGCTAGTTCTTCCCCTTCTGCATATAAGGTGGATAAAAAATCACAATAATGTTCTGGTAATAAGTTATTTTCTTTCCAAAATAAGATTTCATTTAGGATTGTTTCTTTTCGTTGATTCTTCATCTAGTAGTCCCCCAACTAAAAAACCAATTTCATCCATAATTTTACCTTATTTATATAAAAAAGGCACCCCTGTAAAGGAGTGCCTTAAGGACTATTCTAAGAAATCTTTTAAACGTTTGCTTCGAGATGGATGGCGCAATTTTCTTAGTGCCTTCGCTTCGATTTGACGAATACGTTCACGTGTAACGCCAAATACTTTCCCTACTTCTTCAAGTGTACGCGTACGTCCATCGTCTAAACCAAAACGTAAACGTAACACATTTTCTTCACGATCAGTTAATGTATCAAGTACATCTTCTAATTGTTCTTTTAGTAATTCATACGCTGCATGATCAGATGGTGATTGTGCTTCTGAGTCTTCGATAAAGTCTCCTAAGTGTGAATCATCTTCTTCACCAATTGGCGTTTCTAGAGAAACTGGTTCTTGTGCAATTTTCAAGATTTCACGAACTTTTTCAGGAGTTAAATCCATCTCTTCACCGATTTCTTCAGGAGATGGTTCACGACCTAAGTCTTGTAAAAGTTGACGTTGTACACGAATTAATTTATTAATTGTTTCAACCATGTGTACTGGAATACGAATTGTTCTCGCTTGGTCAGCAATTGCACGTGTAATGGCTTGGCGAATCCACCAAGTTGCATAAGTACTAAATTTGAATCCTTTGCGATAGTCAAATTTTTCAACTGCTTTAATAAGCCCCATATTACCTTCTTGTATTAAATCAAGGAATAACATACCACGACCAACATAGCGTTTCGCGATACTTACTACAAGTCGTAAGTTGGCTTCAGCTAATCTCTTACGTGCTTCGTCATCACCTTGCTCAATACGTTCAGCAAGTGCGATTTCTTCTTTAGCACTTAATAAATCTACGCGGCCAATTTCTTTTAGGTACATTCTTACAGGGTCATTAATTTTAACACCTGGAGGTACGCTTAAATCATTTAAGTCAAACGTCTCTTCAGCTGCACTGCCTTTTAATAGACGATCAAGATTTTCCTCATCACCGTCTTTACCACCAAGTTCAATACCTTTTGATTCTAATTGCTCGATAAATTCTTCAACTTGGTCTGCTTCCATTTCGTAGGATTGTAGTTTGTCTGCAATCTCTAGGTAAGTTAATTCACCATTCTTTTTACCTGAATCTACTAAATGTTTTTTTGCTTCTTCTAGAGTATGTTCATGTTCAACTACTGGTTTAATATTTTTAGACTTGTCTGCCATAGGTGTTTCCTCCTTCAACAACCGAATCCGCATCACATTGCCGATAACGATTTTCTTAAATCAATTACTTCTTGTGAAAGCTTTAATGCACTTCCGAAATCATGCATTTTCTCCGCTTCTTTTAATGCGTGATTCTTATCTTGAATTTGCTGCTCAATTTTATACTTTTGAACTTGTTTCAAGCAATCCGCGATCTCTTCTTCGAGATGCTCTGGATCACGATCCGCTAAAGCTGCTTCCATTGCAATTTTTCGTAATTCACTATCTTCTAGAACTTCAGCAAATCGCTGATAATCTGCTTTCTGATGGTTTTCATAGAAACCTATGAGATGTACATAGACCGCTAAATAGTCATCTCTAACAAATGGTTCTTGCTCCGCTAATCGTACACGATCAACAACGTCAATGTTATGTAACATATGTGCTAGAAGTAATCTTTCAGCACGATCTATCGCTGTGATTTTCTTTTTAGGGAGCTTCATTTGCGGCGCAGGGGACTGTTGCTGCTGCTCTTGCCTTTTTGAGTTTTGGGCAAGCTGTCCTTCCTTTTGACGCAGTTGCATATTTAGCGTGTCTTCTGAAATATTCGTTTCTGTTGATATTTGCTTTACATATAATTCTTTCTCAATTGGTGAGATTCCTCCAACTAAATAGTTCAAGGCTTCATCCACATACTGCAATATATCATTATTAAATTGGAAGTTTTTATTTCTGCGTGCATACATTAGCATAAATGCTATATAACTGAGTGGTTCTTCAATAATCTTAGATTTAAAAGATTCTTCTCCAAACTGCTTTATATAGTCATCCGGATCAAGTCCTGTTGGGAGTACTGCCACATCTACTTTCATCTTTTCTGCGTGTAACATTTCCGCAGCTCGCTTTGCAGCCTCCCAGCCGGCTTTATCTCCGTCATAACAAACAATGATACGTTCAGCTAGACGTTTTATCTTGTTCAAATGTTGCATCGTAAGTGCTGTTCCCATTGTAGCAACAGAATTATGAACATTTGCCTTTTTACCTGACAGAACATCCATAAAGCCTTCAAATAATACGATCTTTCTCTCTTTACGAATAACCGGTCGAGCTTGATCCAAATTATAAAGGACTTGCCCTTTATGGAAAATTGGTGATTCTGGACTATTCAAATACTTGGCGTCTTCTCCAGTATTGTCTATTATCCGTCCTGAGAAAGCGATTATTCTCCCACTTTCATCTTTGATCGGAAACATTATTCTTTCCCGGAAGCGATCAAACCATCCTGAGCCATCTTCCTTTTGAATAATGAGTCCACATTGTTCCATTTCTGCTAATTCGAAACCCTTTCGTTTTAACAGTTGAGTCAATGAATCCCAATGAGGTAAGGACCAGCCAATTCCATAAGATTCGATAAGTTCCTTCGTAAATCCTCTTTGTTGCAAATATATAAGAGCTTTTTCCCCTTCCTCCGTATTAAGGAGGAGATGCTGATAATACTCAGCAGCAAAAGCATGAGCTTCTTTCATCCGCCCTTCTTCTTTAGAAATAGGGTGCGTTTGTTCCTCAGAAGTTGATACCTCTACATGAACGCCCACACGATCACCTAGCTTAGCGACCGCCTCTTGGAATGGAATATGATCGATATCCATCAAGAATGTAATAGCGTTCCCTCCAGCTCCGCAACCAAAGCAATGGAATATTTGTTTATCTGTAGATACAGAAAAAGAAGGTGTCGATTCACCATGAAATGGACATAAACCAAACCAGTTTCTGCCTCGCTTCGTCAATTGCACATAATCGTTGATGACATCAACTATATCTGCCTGAGAACGAATTTGTTCAATAATCTCTTCAGGTATTCTTTGAGCCATTCCATCACCATCTTTACTTGCTAATAACTGAATTCGAGATAATCATATGAAAGTCCTGCATATTTCGACATAAAAATTTATATTTTATTATGGAAAGGTAAAAATGCTTATATACATTTTTACCACAATTTTTTATTATAAAACATTTTGTCTGAAAAATCTATCACTTTTTTGTAAAACACACAAAAAAACCTCCCCAAGAACGGGGCGGTTAACATACTTATATCATTGTTTCGATAATTGAATGCGATGTAGAATATCATTTGCAGTTTCTTCAACTGCACGGTTCGTCACATCAATGACATGACAACCAATTCGATCGACAACTTTTCGGAAATGTACGATTTCTTCATTGATTCGATCAAGTTTAGCGTAATTCGCACCGTCGTTTAACCCAAGTGCAATCAAACGCTCTTTTCTTATATTATTCAACTTTTCAGGTGAAATTACAAGCCCAAAGCATTTTTGAGAATCCACTAAAAATAATTCTTCTGGTGGTTCAACTTCAGGAACAAGTGGTACGTTTGCAACTTTAAAACGCTTATGAGCTAAATACTGCGATAATGGTGTTTTTGAAGTACGTGAAACTCCTACTAACACGATATCTGCTAGTAATAAGCCTCTAGGGTCTCGGCCATCATCGTATTTAACTGCAAATTCAATTGCTTCAATCTTTTTAAAATAATCATCATCTAATTTTCTTACTAACCCAGGCTCTTCTACAGGCTCTATTTTTAAAGTTTCTTCCAATTTCCCCATTAGTGGTCCCATCAAATCAATTGCTGGAACAATCATGTTATCACTTAAGTGTTGTATATAAGAGCGCATCTCTTCTTTTACAAGTGTATAGACGATTATAGCACCTTGTTCAGTAGCTAAATGAACGATTTCATTTAACTGTTCCAAACTCTCCACATGAGGGAATCGCTTCAAAAATGTATCTTGCATACCTGGTCTGAATTGACTGATTGCAGCTTTCGTGACAAGTTCTCCTGTCTCACCAACTGAATCAGAAACGATAAATACTGCTAATTTATTCATTGAATGCATCACCTCACAAATCATGGTTATCCGCAAGCGATAAAAATGCTCGCGTAATATTTGTTTTTGTTAGCCGACCTATGACTTCGTAGCCATCAGGATGTTCAAGGACGACAGGTAGCGCATCAATTTGTCTTTCAATAAGCTTTTGAGCAGCTTGAATCAATCCATCTGACTTCATACAAAATGCAATATTAGGCATTCTAGTCATTATAATATGCACTGGGATATGATTTAAGTCCTGATTTCCAATACTTGTGCGAAGCAAATCTTTCCTTGATAGGACACCTGTTAAGTAAGCGTTTTTGTCTACAACAAAAAGTGTTCCAACGTCTTCTAGAAACATCTGACAAATGGCATCATATACTGAAATATTCTCAGATACTACAACTGGAATTGATTGAAAATCTTTCACTTTCATATTCATCATGCTATCTATAACAGCTTGACCTGTCTTTTTACCAGAATAAAAATAACCAACACGTGGTCTAGCATCTAAATAACCTGCCATTGTAAGTATGGCTAGATCTGGTCTTAGTGTTGCTCTAGTCAGTGAAAGACGCTCAGCAATTTGTTCTCCCGTTATAGGACCGTTACCTTTAACAATTTCTAAGATCTCTTCCTGACGTTTGTTGAGTTCTATTGGACTCACCGCCTCAAAAAGTGTTATACTCAATACTTAATAATTATATACTATTTCACTGTATATTGCTAAGAAAAGAAACGCATGTTACAATGTGTTCAAATCATATAGGCGATGAACGGAAAATAAGTATCATTTCAAAACATAGCGAGTAGGGAAAGTGAAAGCCTACAGGAAATGAGAAACGGCAGCCGGGAGCTAACTTTTTTAAAGAGGACTAAGTTTATTCTTAGTCAATCGGGGTGGAACCGCGGGTCATTACGCACTCGTCCCCGGGCATTGTGCCCGGAGACGGGTGCTTTCTTATTTTCAATTACTTTTTGGAGGGATTTTCATGGCAAAATCAATGGAAAATATCGTCAGCTTAGCAAAACATCGTGGATTCGTATTCCCAGGATCTGAAATCTACGGTGGATTAGCAAACACTTGGGATTATGGCCCACTTGGTGTAGAACTAAAAAACAACGTAAAAAAAGCATGGTGGAAAAAATTCGTTCAAGAATCACAATATAATGTTGGTCTTGACGCAGCTATTCTAATGAATCCAAAAACTTGGGTAGCATCTGGTCACGTTGGTAACTTCAATGACCCAATGGTAGACTGTAAAAAATGTAAATCTCGCCACCGTGCAGATAAATTAATCGAAGATGCAGCATTAGCACAAGGTCAAGAAATTATCGTAGATGGTTTACCATTAGATAAAATGGCTGAAGTAATGAGTGAATATGATGTAAAATGCCCAGATTGCGGCGAGCAAGATTTTACAGAAATCCGCCAATTCAACTTAATGTTCAAAACTTTCCAAGGCGTAACTGAATCTTCAACAAACGAAATTTTCCTACGTCCTGAAACAGCACAAGGTATTTTCGTGAACTTCAAAAACGTTCAACGTTCAATGCGTAAACGTACACCATTTGGTATTGCACAAGTAGGTAAATCTTTCCGTAACGAAATCACTCCAGGGAACTTCACTTTCCGTACACGTGAATTCGAACAAATGGAACTTGAATTCTTCTGTAAACCAGGAACTGAATTAGAGTGGCACGCTTACTGGAAAGACTTCTGTAAAAACTGGTTATTAAACTTAAGTATGTCTGAAAGCAGCATGCGCCTACGTGATCACGCAGACGATGAACTTTCTCACTACTCAAATGCTACAACAGATATCGAATTCCAATTCCCATTCGGTTGGGGCGAACTTTGGGGCGTAGCATCTCGTACAGACTTCGATTTAAAACGTCATATGGAACATTCAGGTGAAGATTTCACTTATATCGATCCACTGACAAATGAACGCTATGTACCATATTGCATCGAACCATCATTAGGAGCAGACCGTGTAACTCTAGCATTCTTATGTGATGCATTTGACGAGGAAGAATTAGAGAACGACGACAAACGTACAGTTCTTCGCTTCCACCCTGCTTTAGCACCTTTCAAAGCAGCTGTATTACCACTTTCAAAAAAATTAGCAGAGCAAGCTAATGATGTTTGGGCTGATCTTCGTAAAGAATTCCCAGTGGATTATGACGAATCTCAATCAATCGGTAAACGCTACCGTCGTCAAGATGAAATTGGTACACCATTCTGTATCACATACGACTTTGACTCAGTAGAAGATGGCCAAGTAACAGTGCGTCACCGTGACTCAATGGAACAAGTTCGTATGCCGATTGCAGATGTTAAAGCTTATATCGCTAAACATTTAGAATTTTAATTCTAAATGTTTAAGCTGCCCGACAAGCACTGGCAGTCTCTCGGTCAAAAGCGCTATTACCTTTGACTTAGAGACTACAGTGACCTGGAAGGACTGACTCCTGAAGCTAGATATCTGATATCTGACCAATGGAAGACAATCAAAATTGATTATTGCACTATCTCAATCTGTTGTTATTTTGCTGATCAATTAAGTTATGAAATTATTATACTAAGAAAACAAAAACCCACAAACTGACTAATTTTCGTCAGCTTGTGGGTTTTCTGCTTCTTCGGATGCTTCTTTTTTAGATTCGAAATTAGCTCCGAATAATTGAGGTGCTCTTTCAAGTTGCTCAATAAATGATTTTGACTTTAAGCGCATGCCTGTTTGTTCTTCATAAATCGTTGTACTAATTTTCTTTATAAACTTTTTTGTTTCTTTTTTTAGTGTCAGTTTCCCTATTTTTTCAATAGGTACACTATAAAACATTCGAATAAGTTTTAACTGAGTTGGTGTTAGGCGTATGATATACGGATCTTGGTGGAAGCATCGATGACAAAGGAAGCCACCTTGTGTAAATGAAAAAGCGAATTCTCCATCAACTGCACTACAACTTGCACATTCATGCAATATTGGCTGCACACCTGTAAAAGGTAGCATTTTCCACTCCACAAACAATGCGATTGCTTCAGGGTCGTAACCTTCTTCAATGGCACGTAATGCTTGCACTAACACTTCAAAAGCATAAGGCTCCGCTTTTTCCGATTCAATTAAACGATCGACAAGTTCAACTGCATAACTTGCATAAGCGGTCGCTACAATATCTTCACGAATATGACGCATCGATTCTAGAGGTTCACCTTGTTGCACAGTGCCCATACCACGTCCTTGTTGAATTAAAAAGGAACCATATGTGAATGGTTGCGTAACTGAGGCTAAGCGGCTAGATGGTTTTTTCGCACCACGAGCCATAGCCGTTACCTTTCCAGCTTCTCGCGTCATAAACGTGACAATTTTATTGGTCTCGCCATATGGTTGTGTTTTTAAGACAATGCCTTCCCATTTATTCAGCAATTGTCTTCACATCCCTAACTTAATATTCGTCTTCTCTGAAACCAAAGTCACGTAATTGAGAAGATTTGTTACGCCAGTCTTTTTGTACTTTGACCCAAAGTTCTAAGTACACTTTACTGCCCAAAAGCATCTCAATGTCTTTACGTGCGCGGATTCCAACTTCTTTCAATAGGGCACCTCGTTTACCGATGACAATCCCCTTTTGTGAATCACGTTCTACAATAATTGTAGCCATTACACGAATCATATCTTTGTCTTCATCTTTTGCAATTTTGTCCACTTGTACTGCGATTGAATGTGGAATCTCTTCACGTGTTAAGTGCAGTACTTTTTCACGTACTAATTCAGAAATAATGAAGCGCTCAGGGTGGTCTGTTACTTGGTCAGCTGGGTAATATTGAGGTCCTTCAGGTAAATAATTTTCGATTGTTTCAAGCAAACGATCAACGTTATTACCATCAAGAGCAGAAATTGGAATAATCTCAGCAAAATCATATTCAGCTTTATAATCTTCAATTGTGTGCAATAAGTTATCAGGGTGCACTTGATCAATTTTATTGATTACTAAGAAGACAGGTGTCTGATTGCCTTCAAGCATTTCTAAAATGAACTGATCTCCCTTACCTAACTTTTGAGTTGCGTTGACCATGAACATAATGACATCAACTTCTCGCAAAGTGTTTTTAGACACTTTTAACATGAATTCTCCCAATTTATGTTTTGGTTTATGAATCCCTGGTGTATCGATGAAAACCATTTGGCTAGCATCTTGTGTTAAAACACCTTGTACTTTGTTTCGTGTTGTTTGTGGTTTATCACTCATAATGGCGATTTTCTGACCGATAACACGATTTAGAAACGTTGATTTCCCTACGTTTGGTCTACCAATTATTGAAATAAAGCCTGATTTAAATTGATTATTTTCCTGCATTCCTTAAATCCTCCGGTGTAAAGGCACCTGGTAAAAGTTCACGAACTGTTGTCTCTTGAACATCGCCTTTTAAATTTGTTAAGTAAACTGGCATATCTGGTGCGCAAAATTCAGCAATTACTTGGCGACATGCTCCACATGGTGAACATGGCCCTTCTGTATCCGCAACAACAGCTAGCGCAGTAAATTCTTTTTCGCCTTCTGAAACAGCCTTGAAAATGGCAGTACGTTCTGCACAGTTTGTCATACTGTAACTCGCATTTTCAATATTGCATCCACGGTAAACTTTGCCGTCTTTTGTTAGTAGAGATGCACCGACTTTAAATTTTGAATAAGGGACATGGGCATTTTCGCGTCCTATTTTTGACTCTTCCATTAATTGATGTTTGTCCATTAGAATCACCTCATGTAAAATAATTCATCCACTTAGGCAAAAAGATGAGTATTCCGATTATAGCACTTGCACAAGCAAATACAAGTACGGCACCTGCTGCCAAATCTTTTGACTGTTTGGCAAGAGGGTGTATCTCCGATGAAGCAAGGTCCACTACTCTCTCAATTGCAGTATTAATCATTTCAAGGGTTAGCATTATAGCAATGACAATAATAATTACTAGCCACTCCGTTTGCGACAATCCAGTAAGCAAACCCGCACTAATAACTATAATTGCCGCTAACAAATGGAAACGGAAGTTCTGTTCTCTAAATGCATACAATATCCCTTGAAATGCATATTGAAATGATTTCAAAAATTTACTGACGTTCATTAGCATCACGGCTTAAGCCGTAAGATTCAAGAATTTTATCTTGTTTGCCAAACATTACTTTTTCATCTTCAGGCACCATATGGTCGTAACCTAGTAAATGTAAAAAACCATGTACAGCTAAAAAGCCTAATTCTCGTTCAAATGAATGTCCGTATTCATCTGCTTGTTCTTTTGTACGATCGATTGAAATTATAATATCGCCTAAAATACGTGGCATACCTTCAGCAATAATTTCCACTTCTCCTTCTCCCATCTCTTCAAGGGCAAAGGAAATGACATCTGTTGGTGCATCTTTTTGGCGATATTGACGGTTAATTTCATGTATCGCTTCATTCGTTACAAACGTCACAGATAATTCTGTTTCATCTTCAATATTTTCAACTGTCGCAGCATGTTGTAGTAATTTTTCTACTAACTCGATATCAGAATCCTTTACTTTTGATGTTTCATCTAAAAAATCAATGTTTAAACTCATATAGTTGCCTCCTAGGCTTATTTTGGCTTCGGATATTCGATACGTGAATGGAAGATACCATTTAGCGTTTCACAAAAAACTGCTTCAATCTTTTTTAATTCCCGGACGGAAAGATCGCATTCATCAAATTGTCCATCCTGTAATTTGTCTTGTGCAATGGCATGAACCAGCTTTTGAATTTTCTCAGCAGTTGGTTCTTTCATTGAACGAACAGCAGCCTCTACACTGTCCGCTACACTTATTATAGCAACTTCTTTCGTTTGTGGCTTCGGTCCAGGGTAACGATAATTAGATTCAATTACGGCTGGATTTTTTTCCTTCTCTTTATAATAAAAGAATTTCAAAAGACTTGTCCCATGATGTTGTCTTGCAATGTCTATAATTTCTTTGGGCATTTTATAAGCTTCTAACATCTTAGCCCCGTCTTCAGCATGCGCGATAATAATATCTCGACTCGTTTCTGCTGGCAAGCTATCATGAGGATTGATTGCTCCCATTTGATTTTCAACAAAGAATCCCGGCCTTTTTGTCTTTCCAATATCATGATAATAGCAACCTACTCTTGCAAGCAAGCCATCCGCTCCAATAGCTTCACAGGCAGCATCAGCTAAGTTTGCTACCATTACACTGTGATGATAAGTACCAGGTGTTTCTACTAAAATCTTCTTTAATAAAGGATGATTTGGACTTGATAATTCTATTAATCTAAAGGATGAAAGAATTCCAAAAGCAGATTCGATAAACGGTAATAACCCTAATGTAAGTGCACCTGACAATAATGCTGAAACGATGGAAGCGACTAAATAATACGCTAGTTCCGTCATACCATATGTAGATTGAGTTAATAGTAAATAAAACCCAATGAAAGTTGCATTTACTAAGGCAATACCCATACTTGTTTGTAAAATACGTGAACGTTTTTCAATTCCTTTACTGAAAAACAAGCTACTTAATCCACCAAAGATAATATATAAAGATACTTCCATTTGAATGACAGTAGCGTAACCCTCTTGGAAAATAACGCCTGCTGCAACTCCTGTCATAATTGTTATAATAATTGCGATACGCTCATTAACTAGTAATCTAATAAGCATTGGGGCCATCGCAACTGGGTAAAGAAACCCTATCATCACTTCGAACTCATTTTTAATGAGACTCAGTAATTCCATCACGACAATGGATAGTAAATATATTGTTACTGTAATGATTAAATCGCGGACTTTAATCATTTTATCCGCTTTCCAATTACGGAAAATTGCATAGAAGAATGTCATTTGTAAAGAAATGAGTAACAATAAACCCATAATAGGTTTAGTGGAAGTATGATCAGCAAGCATTCCCGTTAACTCTAATTCTCGGTACACATCTCGATCAATCACTTGTCCTTCTTGTACAATAATTTGACCTTGTAAAATGCGTGTTGGATCCACATTAGCCTTAGCTTGTTCAATTTGTTCTTTTGTTAAATCTGGATTTTCAGTTTCCGTTTCTGTAATAGAGAAACGTCCTATTGATACAAGTGTTGCACGAATTTCATCTGGAAACTCAGGTTTTTCTCGAATTTCTTTATCAATTTTCGCCTTTACCTCTGCTACATGATCAGTTCGAATAGGTTCAGACAGCTGCTTTTTCACAAGTTCCGTTAACTCATCACGCGTTACACGTAAAGAGTCATTATCTTGTTCTAGTAATGCTGTCAATTCTTGATCAGTAAATCTGAGTCCTTGACCATCTGTTTTTAATGCGATTAATTTTTCTCGTAGTTCTGCTACACGATCTTGCATAACAGCTTCTTTTTCTTTTTTAGTTTTTCCTTCTTCAATTGACGTTTTCACTTCTAAAACATAGTCAAAAATGGACTTAATCATTGATGCACGATTTTTAGCAATCTCTTCAGAATAATGAAAGACAGGCTTTACACTGCTAGCAGCTTGTTCTCTATCTTCCTCAGTTTTTACTGTGTCCTCTACTGTCTTCATCGAACGTATCGTATCCGGCGATAATTGAAATAGTTTTAAGTCGAAATGTTCGCCCCTCACATTCCCAAGCATCAGTGAAAATTGCAAAATGCCCGTGATAGTTAATATGACGGCAAGTAATACCGGAAAACGAAAGTACTGTATTAGCTTTTTTAAAAAAGCATCCATACAGACACCTCCTATCTATAGACTATCATATCAACAATTGACATTTTTTTCACAAAAAATATAACGGATTTCGATATAAATAATATTAAGTATATAAATAATTAATATTATCAACACAAAATCGACACGAAAACATTTATATAAAAATAAAACGCAACACCCATATAATGAGTATTGCGCATCTAACACACTATTGCTCTTCTTCATAAGCTTGTATAATTTTTGCTACAAGTGGATGACGAACTACATCCGCTTGTTCAAGAATTTGAAAATGGATATCCTTCACATTTTGTAAAGTTTGTTCAGCATTTGTTAACCCTGATATTGCACCTTTCGGTAGGTCAATTTGAGTTTTATCGCCTGTTATAACCATTTTCGATCCAAAACCAAGACGTGTTAAAAACATCTTCATTTGTGCTTTAGTTGTATTTTGAGCTTCGTCTAATATAACGAAGGCATCATCTAACGTACGTCCACGCATATAGGCAAGTGGCGCAATTTCAATCGTGCCTCGGTCAATTAGTCGTGTCGTTTGTTCTGCTCCTAAAATATCATGCAGTGCATCATATAAAGGACGTAAATACGGGTCGACCTTTTCCTTTAAATCTCCTGGTAAGAAACCTAGACTTTCTCCAGCTTCTACTGCAGGACGTGTTAAAATAATTCGTTTTACATTGCCGTTTTTTAGTGCTTGTGTTGCCATTACTACAGCTAAATACGTTTTCCCAGTTCCTGCAGGCCCAATACAAAAAGTTAAATCTCGGTGTCTAATAGCTTGAATATATTCGCGTTGACCTATCGTTTTGGCCCGAATCATTTTACCTTTTGTATTTCGGGCTATGACTTCATCATAGAGTTCTGCAAAATACTCAATTGTACCGTTTTTAGCCATTTCAACTGCTGTAGCAACATCGCGTTGATTGATATTGATTCCCTTACGAATAACTTTTAATAATTGTTCTAATAATTTCGTTGCATCGTCTTTTTGGCTTTCATTACCGACAATATGAATTGTTTCGCCACGCGTAATGATTTGCACATTAAAAGCCGTTTCAATCAATTTCATATTTACATCTGATATACCTAAAAGCATTACCGCTTCGTTAGGATCTTGCACGTTTAATTGGGTTGGTTGTTGTTCTAGCATGCTCAATCTCCTTGATAAATCGCTTGTTTAACTGCAATGTTTTCATTTACCAAAAACAATACTTTCCCTTTTACTGTATCATTATCAATAGCAACCTGCAAAAGTTTTTCCCGCTTCATAACAGTTTTAGGTGGCAATTCATTGACATATTTTTGATGGAGTAGTGGTAACAGTACCTTTTCAACCGATTGCTCATCTAAAACAAGCTCTCTTGTTATACCTTGCTGTGTGACAGATAAGTCAACATACTTGGCTAACCATTTAGGTAGTTTTACTGTTTGCCAGTCACCGTCCTTTTTTTTCTTATCCTTTTTCCACTTCAACTCATAATGCCGTTCTCCTGATACCTCATATTCAACCTTTTTTGGTACTGAAAACGACGCCTCAATCCAGTAGTCCGCAAATACCTCTCCTTCAGCCCCGTAGACGATTTCTTTCTCACCTTGTTTCAATATACCGGTGACGAGCAAATCACCCGCATAAACGGCCTTATTTTCCTCTACAACGCGTTCACCTTTCGTTAAATTAAAATGCGTTATAACACCACTCTTTTTAGCTATTAAGTGGCTCGGTTGTTCTTTTTTTTCAATTTCAGTATCTAGCTTAGGCGAAGGGATTGATGAAAAGGTGAGATGACTTCCTTGCTGATTAATATGCACCCAAGATAATTCTCGCTGATCCTGTAAAATTTGCTGTCTAATCACTGTTTCATCAGGTAACTTACGCTTTAAAAATGGCGGTGAAATTTGCAATATATATAAACTCTTTTGCAGCTCTTCCTCCTGCTCTGGAGTGGATGCATCGATATCGACAGACCAAATAAATTGTGAAGCGCATAATGGGACGAGAAATAGCAATAATAACCCTACATGCACGATCCATTCATTACGTAAAATAACTTCCTCGTCTAACCAGTCTATTGTAATTCTCATATGATGCTTACGTCTGAGTTTACGAATCATCGATAAATGTTTACGAGTTGTTTGGAATGTTACATAATTTTTTGTTGTTTTCACTTTCTTAAGAGGAATGTTCGCCTTTGCTAATGCCCTTAAAAATCCAGGTAAGCGATCATTTTGCGTCACTTCTAACTCCAGTTTACGATTATTCCATCCATGCCTTTGCAAATTAACTCTCCTGCCATTTTTCTATTGTCATTTTTTCTAATTGATTCAATTTCAAAGCTACCAGCTCGTCCTTTAGCACTTGGATTTGCAGCTCTTTCGCTTCGATTTGAATGATAAACTCTTCGTGCAAAAATTCCACTTGCTTTTCAGAAATCTTTTGAATTGTAATTTTTCCTCTTAACTGGATCGTTTGGAAGTTTTCAATTTCGATAAGAGGCAGTAGCTGAAATAGCCGTTTCGACATACAAAAACCCCCTTCTCTATAGCATATGCAAAGAGAGCGGGGGTCATGTATTAGCGTTTCGATTTTGGTGGACCTAATATTTCGGCCATAATAATTGATTGCGCTAATTGATTTTTTGTTTGTGGAAAATTAAACGTTTTATTATCAGTTTGTTTCACTTTTTTCTGAATTTCTGCTCCGCGAGACATGGCAGGACGGGTCGATCTTGAGCTTTCAAAACTACGTGTTCCCTCTGACAGACTGCTTTGCTCCAAAATAGGTGCAACTTTTTCTTCGATAATTTCTTTCGCTTTTTCAACTTCAGCTTTCGGTTGTTCACCAAATTTGTTTTCAAGATCACGGAAAACTTCTTTCGCATAATCTTCTAAACTACGTGTTTGACCTGTTCTTTGTGGCATCGGTTTACGGTGTTCTGAATTTTGCGGTTTTTGAACAGGCCCCTTATTTGGTGCTTGCTTATCCTCTGACTTTTTGCCCTTTAAAAAAGCACTTATGATAGCGGATACTATGACCAGGATGATTGCTTCCAATGGAAGTGCCTCCCTCCTAAAGGTTGACGATTACTTATTGATTGTCATTGGTGTTATCATGTGAATCTTGATTAATTTTACTAATTGAATCACGCATGCTTGTGTCAGCCTGCACGTTTTTGTAGTTCATATAATCCATAATACCGATATTACCGGTACGAAGTGCTTCTGCCATAGCTAATGGAACCTCAGCTTCTGCTTCCACTACTTTCGCTTTCATCTCTTGCACTTTTGCAACCATTTCTTGTTCATTGGCTACAGCCATTGCACGACGTTCTTCAGCTTTTGCTTGTGCGATATTTTTGTCAGCTTGCGCTTGCTCAATTTGAAGTTCTGCGCCGATATTTTTGCCGACATCAACGTCTGCAATATCGATCGATAGAATTTCAAAAGCTGTACCAGAGTCTAGACCTTTTGATAATACAGTTTGAGAAATTGAATCTGGATTTTCTAATACTGTTGAATGGTTTTTAGAGCTACCGATTGTACTAACAATACCTTCACCTACACGGGCAACGATTGTTTCTTCACCGGCACCACCAACTAAACGTTCAATATTAGCACGTACTGTAATACGGGCTTTCGCTTTAACTTCAATACCATTCATTGCTACACCCGCGATAAATGGTGTTTCAATAACTTTCGGGTTAACCGACATTTGAACAGCTTCTAATACGTCACGACCTGCAAGATCGATTGCTGCACAGCGTTCAAAAGTTAACTCGATATTTGCACGGTGTGCTGCGATTAACGCATTAACAACACGGTCTACGTTACCACCTGCAAGATAATGACTTTCTAGTTGATTAATTGTTACTGGTAATCCTGCTTTATGCGCTTTAATTAATGGATTGACGATGCGTGATGGAATAACTCGACGTAAACGCATACCAATTAATGTGAAAATACTAACTCTTACTCCAGCTGCTAATGCAGAAATCCACAATGCCACAGGGACAAATGTAAATAGAACTGCTAATGCTATAAATACGACTACAATAGCGATAATAGCTGTAATTGCACTACCTGTTAATGCACCCATTTAAAACTTCCTCCTTTAGTTTAGAGTACCTCTCTTACTACGATTCGAGGACCTTCAACTTTAATAATTATAACCGTTTTTCTTGCATCAATGTAACCGCCTTCAGAGACGACATCGATTCTTTCACCATCTAGCATAATTGCGCCAGAGGGTCTTAGAGGTGTTGAAGTTATAGCCTCTTTTCCAAGAAGCTCTAGACGATTCTTGTTTGATACATAACCACTCTCTGTATCAGTTGCGTCTTTTAACACCATTTTGTTTAGCAATGTCATTTTTTTACCGAAAAATTTCATTATAATCACCATTCCTATTACTGCTACTAACAGAGCCATAAGAATTGAATAAGCCATGTAGGTCACATTAGCACCAGCTAATAATAGACTTAAAACAATTGCGCCAAATCCAATAATACCACTAATACCACCAGGCAAGAAAAATTCAGCCACTATTAGTATAATCCCGACAATCACTAATATGATGGATTCATATCCTGCAAATCCAGCAACTAGATGACCAAAGAAAAATAGAATGATGGCTATTATACTCATAGTTCCCGCTACACCAAAGCCAGGTGAATATAACTCTATTACTAATCCTAAACTAGCGATTGATAAAAGTATAGGGACAATAATGGGATTAGTAATAAACCGTGCGATTTGCTCTGCAAAGGATTCATTTACATTCACAATTTCCGCACCATCTAAATCTATCTTCTCAAGAAGTTCTTGAAACGACGAAACAGTCCCTTCAGAATACCCAACTTTTAACGCTTCATTAGCAGTTAGTGTTAGTAAATTCCCTTCTGCCGCTCTAAATTCTGGTAAGGCATAGGATAAATCTGCCATTGCTAGTGCATATTTAGGGTTGCGATTCGAGGTTTCTGCCGCTGCTTGCATTTGAGCCAGCCAAGCACTGTTGGCTTTTTGACCGGCCATATTACCATCAGAATCAATAACTGCCGCAGCCCCAATTGTACCATTAGGCACCATATAAATTTCATCGGCATGCAATGCTATAAATGCGCCTGCTGAATGGGCATCTTTATTTATAAATGCAATTGTTCTAACTGGTGTTTCATCCATGAGCTTTGCAATATCGCCCGCTGCATTGACAAAACCACCTGGCGTATGAATATCTAAAACAATTGCCTTGGCACCACTTTCTTCAGCTTCTTTAAAAGCTCTTTGCAAGAAAGCATATAAGCCTTTCTCAACTTCTTTTTCCACTGGCACATGATACACTTCTGATTTAGCGAAAACAGAAGCTAGTGGCAAAAGTAGCATGAATGACATAAGCATCAAAAATAATAAGCTAACCTTTTTAGATTGCTGCAACTTCACCCCACCTTTCTACTATGAAGTATGCCTAATTAATCTACGGTTGAACTACTAAAAGGTTTCAATTTTTTTTAATTTAATATCCACCTTTAAATTGAAGGTGGATAACACACTTCTTATAATGCGCGCTTTGAATTTCTAATTGCTTGAACAGACAATCTAACAAGTAACACTGCACTTAAAAATAAACCTAAAAAAGACACTGTATTTAAATAAACTGCATACGCAGTATTTATAAATTGTGAAATGGCTAAAAGTGCAACTGAAATAATCCCAAACGTAATGCCTACCATTAATAAGATGAAAAGTGAGAACCATTGCGAGATAAACAAAGCATTCTCCTTACCAGAGAACATATCTAGCTTGACCTTCATCTCACCTTTTTCTAACCTTGTTGTAATATGGTCAATTTTTTTAGGCATCTGTTTGAGCATTGGCAACATCATAATCAGCTCTTGTTGTAAGTGGCTTTTTAGCTCTGTAGGACTTGAAATCGTCACAAAGGCTCTTTTATTCTTTGCTGTAAAACGCTTTGCTTCTGAGAATAAATCAAAAGTAGGATCTACTCCATTAAGTGTACCTTCTAAAGTGATTAACGCGCGTAATGCTACACCTACCATTGGATAAAGCTTCAACTCATAATGCTGAATAATAGTAAATAACGTTTGTACAAGTTCCTCAGTGGATACTTTATCTAAATATTGTAATTGTATAAGTAGCTGACTTAATGCTTGTAATAATCCCTCTTCATCCATTCCGTTCGTATCCACAAGTAAATCCTTCAAGCCTTCTAACACAATTTTTGGATCATTCCGCTCTATACCAATAAATAGCGTCCTTAACCCCTTTTGTTGCATCGGCCCTAGTCTACCGACAGCTCCAAAATCTAAAAATGCTGCCTTACCATTATTCATGACAAATATATTTCCTGGATGAGGATCTGCATGAAATACTCCTGCTACTAGCAGCTGTTCTAAAAAGCTATCATAAATTGAACTAAGTAATTCATGCTTTTTTTCATTTGTATTTTCAAAATTTTGTTGATAGTTATATATACTGACACCATGTATGTACTCCAAGACGAGTAAATACTCGTTGCTATATTCTTTATAAACATGTGGAATTTTGACTTTGTTTTTGCTTTTAGAGAGTGCATTCGAAACTTGTTCCATATTGCGAACTTCCATTTCAAAATTAATCTCTTCAAGTAAACTATTAGCAAAGCCAGTCGCCAGCTGATGAAAACCCAAATTTTCAGCCCAAGTTGACTCTTCAACTAGCCAATTTGAAAAGTGTAATAAAATATTTAAGTCTTTTTGCATAACCGAAGTTATATTAGGTCTTAGTAATTTTACGACAACCTCTTTGCCATTCTCTCTCAAGACAGCCTTATGTACTTGCCCTATGGAGCCCGAAGCAATAGGCTGCATATTAAAACTCCGAAATACTTCCGACATCGGCTTTGTTAAATCTTGTTCCAACCTCTTTTCTACTTGCTCAGATGTCATTGGTTTAACGTTCTGCTGTAACGTAGATAACTCTTCTATAAAAACAGCAGGAAAAATATCTTTGCGTGCTGATAACACCTGACCGAATTTAATAAAAATACCACCGCATTCTTCTAGCATATTACGCAATGCTATAGCTAAATAGCGATCATTTTCGTACGTACGCTTATACTTAAGCGCTTTACCTATACCATGTTTAAAAGCTATTTGAAATACCTCAACGAGCCTCTTTTGTCTATGAAATTTGCTGCGAAATCTTGTGACGATATTTTTTTGCCCTGTTAATCTTTCACCCTTCGCTCCTAGTTGAATAGGGTCAAAAAGTTCTAAGATTAAATAAAATAACATTGCGATTAATAACATGCTGCCGATCCACACCAGTGTACTGACATTTGTTACTGCTTGCATCATGTCTTCATTTTTATACTCGGTATGCCGTAAATACGAATACCAATAAACAAACGTTGTGAAAGTCAAACTAAATACTGCTGATAAAACACGCTTCATAAAATTTAATTTCGTACCGATCAAACGACCACTGACAAAATAGATAATTAAACCAACTATTAAGAGTTGTAATACAGTCCAAATATAATGCATAACTTCACCTACATATCTTGTATGATGTCTATAATTAAATCACAAATAGCCTCACGATTGCTTGTAAAGCATATCAATAAAAACATAAAAAAATGAAAAAGCTAGCACATTCTTTTTTGAATGAACTAGCTTTTATTTTATTATCTAGTGAATGCTGCAGCTACTCCCCCATCAACAGTGACCATACATCCTGTTGTTTTTGCCGCTTTCTTCGATGCGAAAAAGGCAATTGCTTCAGCAATATCGATTGGATAAATATTTTCTTTTAATACTGTGCGATCTTTATAATGATTTTCTAGCTCATCTGGATGAATGTTGTATGCCGCTGCACGTTCCTCACGCCACTTCGATCCCCAAATTGCAGATCCTTGCAGAACAGCATCTGGTAATACTGAATTGGCACGAATACCAAAGTCGCCACCTTCTGCTGCTATACAGCGAGCTAAATGCACTTCTAACGCTTTTACCGAACTATACGCTGAAACATTTTTACCTGCATAGACTGAGTTTTTAGAGCCAATAAAAATCATGCTGCCACCTAGTAGCTGTTTTTTCATAATTGTAAACGCCTCTCGGGAAACTAAGAAATATCCCGTTCCTAATACATTCATATTAAGGTTCCATTCTTGTAAAGTTGTTTCCTCTAATGGACTAGAAGTTGCTAATCCAGCATTATTCACAAGAATGTCTACGCCTCCATACTTCAAAACAGTTTGTTCGAAAGCTTCTTTTATTTGCGCTTCGTCCGTAACATCCATCACTACCGAAAACGCACGTCCTTCCCCGTATTTCTGATTCAATTCAGCGGCCACTTTTTCAGCACCTTCTTTATTTAAATCAGCAATTACGATATGTGCGCCTTGAGAAGCAAGTAATCGGCATGTAGCACTACCAATACCCCCTGCTCCTCCTGTAATTAAGGCCACGTGTCTTGAAAACTCGGCTTCCGCTGGTGCTAAACTCAGTTTATAAAGTTCTAATGGCCAATACTCAACTGCAAATGATTCTTCATCTGATAGCGAAGTAAATCCACCAATAGCATCTGCCCCTTTCATCACTGAAATGGCACGATGATACAAAGCCTGGCTTAACTCGGCAGCTTGTATATCTTTCCCTGTTGTGATCATCCCAAGCCCACGAATCAAAATAACTCTGGGAGAAGGATTAAACATTTTATCATCTTCATTTGCAAAGCGGTTAAAATATGCCTCATATTCAGATTGATAAGCCTTAATTTTCTCTTGAATTACCATCTCTAATGTATCTTCATTACCATCCCATTCAATAAATAACGGTACACGCTTCGTATGTACTAAATGGTCTGGGCAAGCTGCTCCTACACTAGATAAAGTTTCAATTTTCCGACTATTGATAAAAGTAAGGACCTCTTCAGATTGATCGATGCTTGTAATCACTTTTTCATATTTTGAAGCCACTCCACGTACACCAGGTAAAACCTTGCTTAATAATCGCTGTCTAGTTTCCGCTTCTATAGGCTCTATAAGTTGCCCTCCAAATGGCTCCTGTGTGGCAGCAATTGAATCGATATAAGCTTCTGCTTTATTAATTACATCAATTGTTCTTGTGTAGCTTTCTTCCGCGGTATTTCCCCATACAACTAGACCATGCTTTTCCATTAAAACAAGTTCAGCATTTGGGTTGTTTTGCACGCCTTCAGCAATCATTTTTGACAACAAAAATCCTGGTCTTAAATAAGGCACCCAAACAAAGCTATCTCCAAATATCGATTTAGCTATCTCTTTACCATTCGGAGCACAGCATATGCTAATGATTGCATCTGGATGTGTATGGTCAATGTGCTTAAATGGTAAAAAGGCATGTAAGAGTGTTTCAATAGAAGGTCTTGGCTGCTTTTTAGACAGCATACAATGCTCTAAGTACGCTACCATTTCTTCATCTGTCATTGCATCACGTTCTATTAGTTGTTGCATATCTGTAAGTTTTAACGCTGTGAAGTTATGATCACCCATAGTGGCTAGGTCAGACCCACTCCCTTTTACCCACATGACTTCTACTTCCTCGCCTTTAAAATCTTTTGCCGTTGTTTTAAAGGAAGTATTTCCTCCACCCCAGTTACATACGCGTCGATCGCTTCCTAGTAAATTGGATCGGTATGTTAATTCCTCAACCTTATTGACAGCAGGTCTATTTAATTGATTCCATAAATTTTGCACCATTTTTCATTTCCCTCCCAGTCTTTAATGTGTGTAAAGTTAAAAGATCCCCATTGCTGCTAAAATAATGGCTAAGGTTTCTATATATGCCATATAGTTTGTTGTAGATCTCTTCATTTTTTTTATTCGGTGAATATTGTATATAATCCTTAAAACCTATCTTTTGGATTGCACTATTGAGAGCATCTTTTTCATTGGGTTTGTCATTGACTGCAGCAGCACCTAAGATAGCCGCTCCTAGAGCCGGTATTTGGTTGTGATCAACAACTAAGATTTCCTTTTGTAAGACATCTGCGTATATTTGCATAAGGAATGGATTCTTTTTTGGAATCCCACCAGTTACAACTATTTGATGTATATCTATATTTTTTTCTTCAAATAAATCGACAATCACTTTTGTACCAAAAGCTGTTGCTTCAAGTAAGGTACGGTATTTCTCATGAGCTTCTGTTTGTAATGTTTCACCCACGAATACACCTGAAAAATTCGAATTAACATATGGAGTACGATTTCCATTATGCCAATCAAGTGCTACCATCCCTGTTTCACCAGCTTCAAGGGCTTCAGCCTTTTCGTTTAACAGTTGAAAAAGAGTTGAATTTCGCTCCTTGGATTCCTGAGTATAATATGCTGGTACTTGGTGTTTTATAAAACTCGCAAAAATATCACCAACTGCTACTTGCCCTGCCTCATATGCATATAAACCAGGGAGAATACCATCTTTCACAACTCCTGAGATACCTGGTATAGTAATCTCTTGTTCGCTTAATAGTAAATGGCAACTTGATGTCCCCATTACGATTTGGAGAATTCCAGGTTTATAGATGCCTGCTCCAGGGACTGCCGCATGTGCATCTATAATACTTGCACCAACAGCTGTATCTTCTGATAACCCAAGTAATTTAGCAAAATAAGGTGTTAACGTTCCTGCAGAGCTGCCTACTGGGATAACTTCGCCTTTTAGTTGACGAGTGTAGACGTCTCCTAAGCACGGATGAATAGATTGAAGTATTTCTTTTTCTAAATACCCATCTTTTTTTTGCCAAAGTCCTTTATAACCTGCAGAACATGTACTTCTAGATACGTTCCCCGTTAATAGTGAAACAATCCAATCTCCAGCTTCTAAAAAATAATCCATATTCTCAAAAAGTGAAGGTGTATCATTTAAAATTTCCAATAACTTAGGAAGTAACCACTCAGAAGAAATGACTCCGCCATATTTATCAAGATAAAGATGGTCTGCCAGCTTCTCCGTTATAAATTGTGCCTCTTTCTCCGCACTATGACTCTTCCACAACTTTGCATAAGCATGCGGTTGATCAACATACATTTCCTTGCTACATAATGGAGATAATTGCTGATCCACTGGTAAACAAGTACAGCTCGTAAAAGCGACGCCCATTCCTTTAATATTGTTAGAATCGACTTTCGTTTCTTCCAGTAAACTCCGTACAGTAGTCGTTAATACTTCTAAATAGTCCTTCGGCTGTTGTAGCACCATGTTAACTTTAAGGGGTTTGCCATTTAATGATTTCGTCAAAACCCCATTTGGATAAGACATTTCAGCTACTTTAATAATGTCTCCATTTTCACTATCCACTAAGACAGCTCTACCCGATTCTGAACCAAAATCTATGCCAATTACATAGTTCATCTTTAGCTCCTCCTTTATTTATAAAGAGGTCCAAAATTTTGACATGCTCTAAAATCTGCTTGTTCACTTTCTTGCGTACCAAACATATTCCAAGCACTTGGTCTAAATAATTTATCATTGGCTACATTGTGCATGTTGACTGGAATACGAAGCATTGATGCTAATGTGATGAACTCGGCACCTATATGGCCGTATGTTAAAACACAATGGTTTGCACCCCAATTATTCATTACTGAATACACATCTGTGAACGCACCTTCACCTGTAATATTTGGTACAAACCAAGTCGTTGGCCAAGTTGGATCTGTACGGAGATCTAGCGTATCATGCATATCTTCTTCGAGTTCAACAGTATGCCCTTCTGCTAGTTGCAACACCGGTCCAAGTCCTTTGACATAATTTAATCGTGCAATCGTTACAGGCATTTCACCCTTTGTTGTAAAGTCAGTCGAGTAACCACCACCTCGGAAATATTCTGTTGAAGCTGGTCTCCACTTTGTATTTTGTATACATTGTTCGATTTCTTCATCCGTTACTTCCCAGAAAGGTTTAATCGCCGGCTTGCCATCAATTTGTTGATGTCCAGTTCCATCGAGTGCCGCTGAACCTGAGTTAATCAGATGTATAAAACCATTTGCCGCTTTTCCAACAGGCTCTTTACCTGTCACACGTTTGACTGCAGAAGGACTCCAATACGTCCGAACATCTGCAAATACTTGTGCCGTATTCGTCAATAAATGCCCCAAAGCCATCGTAACTCCGTTCAAACTATCATTTTCTGTTGCAAGAAGATAAGGCGCTCGCTTACCGTTCCAATCAAACGACGAGTTTAATATCGTTTCCATAAAATCACCGTTAGGGAAATGATCGGTCCATTGTCGTTGCCCTTGGAAACCTGCTATTAATGCATTTCTACCTAAAGCTTCTTCTTCCCAACCTTTTACTGCAATTTTGTCATTACCAACCATTAAATCTTTCGTGATTAATGTCATTTTTATTGACGTTTCTAAATCCTTTGCTAACTGTTCATCTGTACGCTTAAACTCTTCTTTATTATTATCTTGACCGAAAATGAATTTTTCCTTAACCCATTTATAAGCTCTATCATATTCTTCTTCGTCAAAAATATTTAAATCTAGCCTTCTAACAAACTCACTCATATCAATGTATTCGTTACGCATACCTAAATACTCTTGGAAGAAATCATCTTTTACTATACTTCCGGCAATTCCCATAGACACAGATCCCATTGCTAAATAAGATTTTCCTTTTAATGTTGCAACTACAATCGCTGCCTTTGTAAATTTCAATAATTTTTGTTGTACATCTTTAGGAATCTCTGAATCTCCTGCATCCTGTACGTCTTCACCGTATATGCCATACGCCGGTAGCCCTTTTTGATTGTATGCAGCTAAGACTGCCGCTAGATACACTGCTCCGGGTCTTTCAGTTCCATTAAAACCCCAAACAGCTTTTGGCAGATGTGGATCCATATCCATTGTTTCACTGCCATAACACCAACATGGCGTGACAGTAATCGATATACCTACACCTTCTTTTTTAAACTTTTCTGCTGCTCTCGCTGCCTCTGCGACGCCTCCAATACAGCTATCTGCGATGACGCATTCTACTGGTTGCCCATTATAGTAAGATAAGTTTTCACTTAGAAACTTTGCTACAGCTTTAGCCATACCCATTGTCGTTTCCTCAAGTGATTCCCTTACCCCTCTTCTTCGTCCATCAATTGCTGGTCGAATGCCAATCTTAGGTAAATCCCCAATATATCTGTTGCTCATCATTTCAATTACCTCCTAAATGAAAGTTTTATATTGTTCTAGTATTTCCTGCCAGCGTGCTTGATCCTGTGGTATAAATTCATCCGGATGAAATGAGCATGAGACAAGATTTCTTCCTTCTTCTATTGAATTTAATTCTCCTAAAGCTCTTAACTGTGATAGACCATTACCAATTGAACTTGCTTCAATGGGCCCAATCAATACAACCTTTCCTGTTGCATTGGCAATCAATTGACATAGTGTTTCGTTTTGAGCTCCACCTCCGCCAATATAGATTTCCGATGTAGGTTGATTTGATAATTGCTCTATGTTTTTAATCACTTTTGCATAACTAATCGCTACACTTTCAGTAAAGCAACGTACATATTCTCCAATTGTACTTGGTGTCGATTGGGCTGTTTTCGCACAATACGTTTCGATTGCTAAGGTCATAGATTTAGGATTAAAGAAAAGAGGATCTTCTGGATCGATAATTGTTTTAAAAGCCGTTGCTTCTAAAAATCCTTGACGCTCAATGTCATACGATACTTTCAATCCTGATGCGCTCCATTCCTCACGCAACTTTTGTAAAATCCAGAAACCCATTGCATTCTTTTGAAAACGAATTGCACCTTCACTCGTACCCTCATTGGTAAATCCTGCTTCAAAGGCAGCTAAACTAACTATCGGTTTGTCGACTTCTTTGCCAACTAAGCACCAAGTACCAATACTCATGAAAACAGCATTTTGACGGTTTATTGGCAATGCTGATAAAGCACAAGCTGTATCATGACCTGGTACTAAAGCCATTTTTATTGATGGAAAATCTAATACATTTCCTATCATTTGATGCGGCATTTCAATAGATTCTAAAGGTAGTTGTTGTTGAAAAACCAGTTGCATAAGTCCTTCATCCCATTGTTTGCTTTCATGATTCACTAACTGTGACGTAGAGGAGATAGAATACTCGTTTAACGCCACATTCGATAATCCGTACAACAATAAATTAGGCATCATCAAGATAGACTTACAAAGTTCCCTATAGTTTGGGGATTTTTCGTAAATAGCCATAAGTTGAAATAGGGTATTAATAGCGGAGATTTCATTTCCTGTTTTTTTAAATAACTCAAAAGGATCTATTAGTTGTTTCAACTTCTGAAGCTGTGGTTCAGAATGTGTATCTCTATATGAAAAGGGCAATGATAACAGCGCATATTCGTTATTTAGTAAGCCTATATCGACACCCCATGTATCGATACCAACTGAAGCAGCTGGAAAATCAACCTTTTGCAATCCTGTCTTTAATTCCTTTATAAGCGCAGGATAATCCCAATAATAATGGCCTTGAACTATTTTTGGCTTATTGTTAAATCTGTGAATCTCCTTAATGGAAATCGTATTACCATTAAATTTTCCAGCTATTAATCTTCCACTTGAGGCACCTAAGTCATAAGCAAGAACTGTAGTCACAATCAATCACCTCTACTCTCGAAGTAATTTCGAGCGATATTTCTCTGAAGAAAGATTTCTTAACGCCAAGCATTCTTCGTCTGTTAAAATTCTAGGACCGCCAAAAATCGTACTAATAGTAAATACTTTGGCCGATTCCTCTGTTAGTTGCATGAAAAAATACGCTTCCTTCATTGTTTTCCCGACAGTTAGTACACCATGATTCCTCATAATCATCACATCATGATCCATAACAAGGTCAGATACTTTCTCAGCCAATTCATGAGTAGTTGGAATGATATAATCGATATAACCAACCTTTTTCACCATGGCAGGGAAATCTGGAAAGAGTGGTGGAATGTTTTGTCCTGCTGAGGATACGCCAACTGAGTAAGTTGGATGTGCATGAAGAACTGCTTGAATCTCATGATTTTCTCTAAAGCATGTCAAATGCATTAAAACTTCAGATGAAGGGCGCAAATCTCCCTCGATTTCACCTGACTCAATATGAACCTTAACCCATTCTTCATCTGCTATTTCTTTTAAGTCATAACCACTAGGAGAAATATACATATACTCCCCATCTCTCATACTTAAATTGCCTCCTGCACCAACTACTAAACCACTCTGAACCAATTCATTTGCATACTTTTGTAAATCTTGAATTACACTAGTCATCCAATCACGCCCTCCTTTTTTAATGTTGTTTGGAACTTTTCTAGAATCGTTACTTGTTCTAGCATGGAATCAAAAGAATAGGGCTGAAACTCCCTATGCTCAATGCTTTGATGGAAATGCTCAATTTGGTTTTTATAGGCATTCCCCTCAATATGTTGCGAGCTTAGTTGCCCGTTTTGAACCAATTGAATAACTCCAAAATCCTGATTTAAATCTGTACGAAAGGCAAAGGGTAATCTGAGACTACCTGCTGTCCCAATTAGATCGACTGATTGTGAAAACTCACCTAAAAAACTACAATCGATTAGTCCAAGAATGCCATCTTCATATTGCACTTGAATTGTTAAATGGACATCCACATTGCTCTTCCGCCCTTGCTGTACATGGTATGTAACTATCTTTTTACCAAGTAAAAATTGTTGAACATTTATACAATAACAGCCGATATCATACAAAGCGCCGCCACCAAGATTGGGATTTACACGAATATCATCTGTCCAATTTTCTAATGTAAAATGAAATTGACTTCGAATGGTTAATACTTCGCCTATTGCGCCTTCTTCTAATAATTTTTTTGTTTCTAGAATTTGTGGATGGAAACGATACATAAAAGCTTCCATTACTTTTACTTCTTTCTCGATACTTTTTCGTTGAATTGTTTGAAGTTCTTCCAGTGACAATACTATTGGCTTTTCGCATAATACATGCTTGCCATACTCAATTGCTTTGACAATCCATTTGAAATGCAAACTATTTGGTAATGCAATATAGACAGCATCAATTTCGTCCATCTCAAGGAGTTGTTCGTAATCATTTAGCGTATAAGGAATCTGAAATTTTTCTTGGATTTCAGTTAAATCTTGACTACGGCTTGCGATTGCAAGAATATCTCCACCTGCATCTTCTATTGCTGGCATAACAAAGTTTTTAGCAATATTCGCTGCACTTAAAATGCCCCATCTAATCGTCAATTGTATGCCCCCTTTAGAAAAGGGCTGTTTTTTCAGCCCTTTTAGACTTTTAACTAATTAATGAAAAGTAGTTTATTAAGAGAAAACTAATACATCATTCATAAATCGCTGCTTTAATTTCATCCGTGTCAATATTATCTTTGTCGTACCAATAGAAACCAGTATCGATTGATTTTTCAACACTCTCGCCTTTAATAGAGGCTACTGCAGCTTTAACAGTTTCATATCCAATACCAACTGGATTTTGAGTTACAGCTCCTGCCATTAATCCACTCTTAATCGCATCAATTTGCTGTTTACCTGAGTCAAAACCAACAACGACAATTTTGCCTACTTTATTCATCTCTTGTACTGCATTTACTACACCAATTGCAGAACCTTCATTAGAGCCGAAAATGCCTTTTAAATCCGGATGCGCTTGCATAATAGCTTTTGCCAAGTCAGTTGATTTCAAATGATCACCATCACCATATTGAATATCAACAATTTTAATATCTGGATATTTACTTTCGATTTGCTCTTTAAAGCCATCTCTACGACCTTTACCTGTTAATGAAGTTTGATCTTGTACTATTAATGCAATTTTCCCTTTGCCACCTATAAACTCGGCCATCTTATCAGCAGCTAAAGCTGCAGCTGCTTTGTTGTCCGTCGATGCAGTTGCAACAGGTATTTCACTTTCCACACCTGAGTCAAAAGCAACAATCGGAATATTTTTTTCCTTAGCTTCATCTAATAACGGCACTGATGCTTTAGAATCCAATGCCGCAAAACCTATAGCAGCAGGTTTTTTATCTAAAACTGCACGTAACATTTCAATTTGTTTATCAACTTGCGCTTCAGTTTCGGGACCTTCAAATGTAATTTTCACATCAAACTCATCTGCAGCCTTTTCAGCACCCTGTTTTACAGCTTGCCAAAATTGGTGTTGGAAACCTTTTGATACAATCGCTACATAAGGTTTATCAGAGCTTACTTGTTCTTTTTCACCTTCACTTGTCGCTCCCTCTTTATCATTACATGCACCAAGTAACATCGATACTGCTAATAATCCGCCTAGAAAAATCGATTTCTTTTTCATTTCTTTGCCCCCTTTGTTTAATATATATCAAGTCTAGAACGACCTCATATCACATTTAGCCTTTCCCTCTTCTTAAAATATCCATGTATACAGCTAAGATAATAACAAAACCAATAACTACTGTTTGCCATTCTTGTGGAATTGATAATACTCGTAAACCATTAGTCAAGACACTCATAATTAATGCACCAATAATAGTTCCGATAATAGTTCCTTTTCCTCCACTAAGCGAAGTACCGCCAATTACAACAGCAGCAATTGCTTCTAATTCATACCCTTGACCTAATGCAGGTTGAGCAGAATTTAATCGTGATGCCATTAACACGCCTGCGATACCTGTAAAAGCACCCGCTAGTGTATAAATCGTCATTTTCCAGTAATCTACATTCACGCCAGAAAGCTTTGTTGCATCCTCATTACTACCAATGGCTAAATTAAAACGCCCCAATATAGTTTTAGATAAGATAATTGCTGCAATAATACCAAGGACAAAGAATATTAATACAGCATTTGGAATATTGACACCTGGAATAATTGAACCTAAAGCAATTTTTGTAAAGATAGGCTTATCTGTAAAATAGATTGGCGCAGCCTTTGATATAACTAACGCTAATCCTTTCGCTATCATCATCATCGCCAATGTTGCAACAAATGGTGGTATCTTTAATTTAGTAATGGCGATACCACACAGCAAACCACAAAGTGCACCTGTTAAAATACCACCAATGACACCGACTACAATTGGCAGATCCGAATTGACGATGATTATACCTGTAATCACAGATGACAAGGTCATGACAGTTCCGACAGATAAGTCAATTCCTCCTGTAATAATGACAAATGTTGCACCAAGAGCTAATATCCCTATAACTGCCGTAGATAACAAAATACCCACAATATTACTCCATTGCATGAAACTGGATGACGCAAACGAGAAAAAAATAACCAATACTACTAAACTGCTAAAAGCTAGAACTTGTTGTAATGTATTGGATGGAATTCCCTTATTCTTTTTCTTTGTCACTGTTATTTGATCTATTGTATCCGCTTTCATATTATCCCTCCTTAACCTTCACGGTATGCTGTAGCTAACTCCATGATTTTCTCTTGGTTCGCTTCCTCTGAATTTAAAATCCCCGTAATTCTGCCTTCCGACATAACGACAATACGATGACTCATTCTCAATACTTCTGGTAACTCAGAAGAAATCATAATAATAGATTTTCCTTTTTCCGCAAGCTCATCTAGTAATTTATAAATCTCACCCTTTGCTCCAACATCAATACCTCTTGTTGGTTCATCAAAAATTAAAATATCACAATCACGTAGTAGCCATTTTGCAATTACAACTTTTTGCTGATTCCCCCCAGATAAAAACTTTATCTGTTGATTTATTGAAGGCGTTTTCACTTTTAAGCGCTCGACATACTCCTCTGATACCTTTGCAATATTTTGATCATTAACAAAGCCCAGTGTCTGATAATCATTTATCGAAGACATTACAATATTGGTCTTAACATCCATATCGACAACGAGACCTAAATGCTTCCGATCTTCAGATAAATAACCAATACCTTGTTTAACTGCGCGACTAGGTGATGTTATTTGCACCTTTTTACCATGTAAAATAATTTCCCCAGCTCGTATCTTATCAACTCCGAAAATAGCATTAGCCACTTCTGTTCTGCCCGCACCCATTAATCCTGCAAAACCAAGAATTTCCCCTTTTTTGAGTTCAAAGGAAATATCCTTTAAATTTGTATTAGTACTTATATTCTTTAATTCTAGAACAGTATCTCTATTACTATCTGAAACGGTTGGTTTTGATTCAATATAAAGCTCTCTTCCTACCATCAATTGAATCACTTTACTCATTTCAGTTTCCTTCGTATTAAGCGTCGCGATATACTCCCCATCTCGCATAATCGTAATGCGATCTGAGATTCGTTTTAATTCATCCATCCTATGCGATATATAAATAATCCCAACACCATTGGCTTTTAAATTAGCAATGATATCAAATAGTACATCTATTTCTGCATCTGTTAATGCAGTAGTGGGCTCATCCATAATTAAGATTTTTGAATCGAATGACAGCGCTTTTGCTATTTCGACCATTTGCTGCTTTGCAACTGTTAAGTCCTTCACTTTCGTTTTTCCATTCAAATCTAAGGAGAGCCGATTAAATAATTCTCTCGTTTTATTATGTAATTCTTGATCTTTTATAAAGAAGTTTAATAACCCTCTTGGTTCTCGACCGATAAAAATATTTTCAGCGATAGATAAATCTTTCATTAAATTTAGTTCTTGATGAATAATCGAAATTCCTAATTCCTGTGCTTGCTTTGTAGATGTAACATTAATTTTCTGACCTTCTAAAAAAACTTCACCATCATCTTTTTCATATATCCCTGTTAAAATTTTCATCAGTGTTGACTTTCCAGCACCATTTTCTCCGACTAAAGCCAAAACTTCACCATGATGTAAATCAAGTGATACATTCGAAAGAGCTTTAACTCCTGGAAAGCTCTTTGAAATATTCTGCATATCCAACAGCTTACTCATTCATTCACCCCTTTTATTTTGTATTTGTATTTGTTTTTCTTTGTTTATGTTGATTATAAGAGACAATTTATTCAAAATCAACAAGAATAATGAATATTCAGAAAATATTTTATCCAACAATTATTTTTGTGCGTTCGTCTACAATAGTTTGTAAATAGTCTACATCTGCTCTTTGATCTACAATTAGGCAATCCAGAACTGATTTATCTTCGATATAAGCAAAGGATTTTTGATTTATTTTAGAAAAATCGAGTAATAAAATAACTTGCTCGGACATTTTAATCATCTCTCGTTTCACATTTGCCTGTTGCTCATTCGAATCACTAATGCCCCAGTCCTTATGGAAACCTTTGCATGAGAAAAACACTTTATCTACATAGAAATGTTCAATCGAACGGACAGCTGTTGGTCCTACTAATGATAACGACGTCTTCGATAAAGTACCACCTGTCATGATGACTTGAATTTTGGATCTGCTTGCTAATTCACTTGCAACTAATAAAGAATTTGTAAGTACGGTAAGTTCCATATTCGGAAGCAGCTTCGCTAAATATAGCGCTGTTGTACTTGCATCTAAAAAAATAATATCCTGATCATCAATATAAGACACCGCTACTTTGGCAACGTCCATTTTCTCGTTTCTATTCAATACTTGACGATCATTAAAGGGAATTTCATCATCATCTGAATCATCCATGGCAACCGCACCGCCATGTGTCCGCTGAAGTTTGTTTTTCGCTTCAAGCTTCTCTAGATCTCGGCGAATCGTTTCCTCTGTCACAGCAAATAGCTTACTTAATTCATTTACTCTTACGTTTTTCTTATCATTAATAATTTGAACAATTTTTTTATGTCTTTCAGGCACTAACATAATCAACACTCCTATCCTTCAACAATGACACCTTTTTTTAATATGATATTGGCATATAATGCTTTTTCACTTGTAGTCACAATTGCATAAGCTGTCTTCGCTCGTTCATAAAATGATTCCCTTGATAAATATTCTGCTTTAAAGACATTCTTACTTTTTGTTACAAGTTCTTCGTATTCCTTCCAAATTTTTGGACGTTCAACTTCTTCACCATGCATCATCAAGCAAATCGGATTTTCAACATATGTGTCTAATGGCATTAAGAACAATATCCCTTCCAAAATGGAGGGTATGTCATTTCCATCTAATCGCACTATTTTTTCATTATGTGAGGCTGCTGGAAAATTTCCATCCGCTAGAACTAATTCATCACTATGCCCCATTTCCATCAAAACTTTTAAAAGTTCAGGTGAAATACAGGGTTTTATATGTTTTAACATGTGGTTTCTCCTTTGTTTATGTTTTATTTTTTTGTTTTATTTGATAATACCAAATATTTTAAATAATTCAAACAAAAAATAAAAAAATATGAAATTAACAAAAAAAGAGTCTTAAATGTAGTTACAACACATTCAAGACCCTTTAATATATTTACTTAATGTGATTTACATGTTCCTATAGTTTTAATTTGAATCTCAATGCTAGATATCATGTATATCTCATTTAGTTTCTTTAATAATTCTCGCTAAACTAACAATTAAAGTGCACAGCTATTTTCACGATTATTTCTTCACTTTAATAACTACTTAACAGGATTAAACTGTAAAAAAATGCACAAAAATAAACCGAGAAATCACAAGGATTTCTCGGTTTAGGTCATTTGCAATTTAAATCAATCATGATGTTGCGTGTTTTGAACGTAGGGATTGTCTAGGAAATTAAATTACCACTTACGTTTACGTGCAGCTTCTGATTTCTTTTTGCGTTTTACGCTAGGTTTTTCATAGAATTCGCGTTTTCTAACCTCTTGAATTGTACCACTTTTAGAAACAGTACGTTTGAAGCGGCGAAGAGCATCTTCAAGCGATTCGTTTTTTCTAACGACAGTTTTTGACATCTCTCTTTCCCTCCCTCCGAACACACATCAAATACGAACATTACCATAATCAAATATGTTAACGCTGTGTACTAAAAAATTATACCTTATTGATACAAATTGGTCAATACTCATGCTCGAATTAATATTCAGAATCTGATTTTAATCCGTTCATAATTTTTACACCAGAGCTTGCACCGATTCTAGTAGCCCCAGCTTCAACCATAGCTTCTAGATCTTCCAGACTGCGAACACCACCTGAAGCCTTTACACCCATTTCTGGTCCAACAGTTTTGCGCATTAGTGCTATATCAGCTGCAGTTGCTCCACCAGTTGAAAATCCAGTAGAAGTTTTCACAAAATCAGCGCCTGCTTCTTTAGATAGTTGGCAAGCAACTACTTTTTCCTCGTCTGTTAGCAAGCAAGTTTCGATGATAACTTTTACTAAAGTACCGTTAGCTGCATCAACAACAGCTTGAATATCAGATTTAACAACATCAAGTTGACCTGATTTAAGGGCACCTATATTAATTACCATATCGATTTCACTAGCACCATTTGCAATAGCATCTTTTGTTTCAAATGCTTTTGTAGCGCTTGTTTGAGCTCCTAATGGGAAACCAATAACAGTACAAACAACTGATTTAGCGCCTTCAAGATGTTTTGCTGCATCTGCCACCCATGTTGGATTGACACAAACCGAAGCAAAGTCATATTTTTTAGCTTCTTGACAAAGTGTTGCGATTTGTTCTTTAGTCGCTTCAGGCTTTAATAGTGTATGGTCAATTAATAACGCGTAGTCTTTAGTCATGAATGAAAACTCCTTTTATTTAATAGATGTACGTACCTCTTTATTTTACCACGGTTTATAGTTTTCTTTCCACTGTTATGTGTAACATTGACCAACTGCTATAAATCAATTGATTTTGTTACAAAAAAGCCATGCCATTATATTAAATGGCATGACTTTTTTAATCATTATATATATTATCTCCACAAATACAGTTTTATACTATATCGTTTAAAATTTAGTAAAAGTACAGAAAGTAACCTTACTTATTTTAACATCCCCTATGTTAAAATTATTTTTGTGAAGCTACCCAAGCATTTTGATCTTCGATTGTTGGGTTTGCAATATAATGCCCACCTTCAATTTGAAGTGTTTGACCAGTCATGAATTTAGATTCATCAGAAGCTAAGTATACTACTGCATGGCCGATATCGTCTGCTTCACCGTGATATGGTAGTGCATGAAATTTTGTATAGATATCTAATAAATCAGCTGGCATATTATTTTTTGCAGCTGGAGTTAAAATAAGACCTGGTGCAATAGCGTTACAACGAATTTTGTCTTTACCATACTGAGTTGCAATATATTTAGTCATATTAACAACGCCTGCTTTAGTAGCGCCATAAGCTGTACGGATTTGGTCACTAGCATATGCAGCCATTGAAGCTGTGTTGATAATAGAACCTCCACCTGCTTTTTGCATATGAGGAATAGCGTAACGGCTACCAAGTAATACTGATTTTAAGTTCAGGTTAACTAAACGATCCCATTCATCAAGGTCAATATTTACAACATCTAAATCCTTATGAATATTCGTTCCACCAACATTATTAAATAGTACTGTAATTGTACCGTATTGCTCAACAGTGAAATCTACTGCTTCTTCTACTGATTTTGCATTACCTGCGTCTAGGAATACTGCAGATGCTTCATATCCTTCTTTTACTAAAGCAGCTGCAAGTTCTTTTGCACCTTCTATATTAAAGTCAGCAATAACTACTTTTGCGCCTTCTTTAGCCATTAATGTTGCTGCTGATAAACCAATTCCTGATGCTCCACCTGTGATAAGAGCTACTTTACCTTCTACACGTTTCATGAAAAATTCCTCCTGTAATAAGCGAAAATTTAAGTATGTACTATTAAAAGCCTACCATACTAGTAATTTATCGTTATATTATAACCTAACAATATGTATTTTAACACTATAATATTCATAATTAAAACAATATGCGTTTTTTATTTTTAGTTTTTACTAGTAAAACTTTACTACTTTTCGAAAGATTACTAAACGATAGACTCATATTCAGTTACTATTCTCAAAAGTAAAACCCCTAAAACGAAATTACATTCCGTTTTAGGGGTTTATGGGTTTATGAATTTGTAATCAATTATCTAGTTTAGTTTGCTTGTACTTCTTCTAAAACACGTACAAATTGACCTTCAGAAGACGGGTAACCAGCTTTTGTTACTTTCACTTTTACTAATTTACCAATCATGTCTTCATTGCCCTCAAAGATAACTTTTAAATAGTTATCTGAATAACCAGCGTAAAGACCTGCATCTTTTCCTTCTTTGATGCGTTCTTCAGGAATAATTTCTAATACTTCATTTTCAAATTGAGAAGCATATTCTTTGGCTAGTTGATCATTTAGTGTTATTAAGCGATGTACACGATCATTTTTCACTTCTTCGTCTACCTGATCTTCCATACGGGCTGCTGGTGTTCCAGTACGTTTAGAGTATGGGAAAACATGCAGTTCAGCGAATTTGTGATGATTGATGAAGTTATATGTTTCCATAAATTCTTCTTCTGTCTCACCAGGAAAACCGACTATTACATCTGAAGTAACTGCTAAATGTGGTAATACTTCACGTAAACGGTCTAAACGCTCACCGAAGAATTCCATCGTATATTTGCGTCGCATGCGTTTAAGAACAGTGTCAGAACCCGATTGGATTGGGATATGTAAATGATTTACGACGATATTAGAATCTCGTAAAACTTCTATCACTTCATCGGTTAATTGACTTGCTTCGATCGAGCTTATACGCAAACGTTTTAAGCCTTTAACATTCTGTTCTAAGTCACGCAATAGTTGCGCCAGATTATAATCTTTTAAATCTTGTCCGTAACCACCTGTATGGATACCTGTTAAAACGATTTCTAAATAACCAGCATCTACAAGTTGTTGTGCTTGATGCACTACTTCTTGTGGATCACGAGAACGCATTAGACCACGTGCCCATGGGATTATACAGAATGTACAGAAGTTATTACATCCCTCTTGGATTTTCAATGACGCACGAGTGCGGTCAGTGAAATAAGGAACGTCTAGCTCTTCATATACTCGGTTTTTCATAATGTTACGTACAGCATTGATAGGCTGACGTTCATTTTTGTATTGTTCAATATATCCAATCATTTTCGTACGGTCTTGCGTCCCAACTACAATATCTACACCGGGAATTGCCATAATTTCTGCTGGAGAAGTTTGAGCATAACATCCTGTTACGCAAATAACGGCATCAGGGTTTTGTCTTATTGCACGACGAATAACTTGGCGACTTTTCTTATCTCCTGTATTCGTAACTGTACAAGTATTAATTACATAGACATCTGCCTGATGGTCAAATTCTTTGCGTTCATAACCTTCATCTTTAAACAGTTGCCAAATTGCCTCTGTTTCATAGTGATTCACTTTACATCCTAATGTATGAAAAGCCACTGAAGACAAGGCTCGTCACCTCTTTCATTCAAATTCATAAGAAATTGCGGAAAGAACATACAGTGGTGCCGTTTCCGCACGTAAAATTCTTGGTCCTAGTGAAATACATTGACATCCTAATCCTTGTAAAGCGGTAGCCTCTTTACGAGAAATACCGCCTTCAGGACCAAATATGACAAGGATTGACTTATAATCATACACTTTTTTTAATTGATCAGCAAACCGAGTTCGTTCTAGTTGCTTTGCATCCTCTTCATCTGCTAAAAAGACAGCATCAAATTCCGGTACTTTTTTTAGTAATTGTGAGAAGCTCACTGGCTCTTCAATTGTCGGGATATGCGTACGATGCGATTGCTCCGCTGCTTCCTTCGCAATTTTCTGTAAGCGCTCTTGCTTCTTTTTACCTTTTTTCCCATCCCATTTGACGATTGATCGTTCAGCTTCAAAAGGAAGCAATGCATACATACCCAACTCAGTTGACTTTTGAACAATTAAATCGAGTTTATCACCCTTTGGTAAGCCACAAGCGATCGTCACTTTAATAGGTAGCTCAGGTGAAGGCATTACATTGTCTGTTTTTTCTACTTGAACGCCATCTTCAGTAAAGTCCAAAATACGACTGATTGTCGCTTCACCATTATGAACTACAATGATTTCATCGCCTACACGCATACGCATCACTTTTGTTATATGATGCGCATCTTCACCACTAATTATGGCCAATTGATTATCAAAGGATTCGTTTATAAAATATCGTTGCATAGTAACACTCCATCAATTTACTGATTTTCGTGAAATAATTGCTACCCAATCTTCCATCATCATTACTTCTTCAATAATAAAGCCTGCTTTTACAAGAGATGCTTTCACATCGTCTTTCTTCGGTTCAATTATTCCTGAAGTAATAAATAGGCCGCCTGGTTTAACAATTGTATAGGCATCATCTGTGAAAGTCATAATTACTTCAGCTAAGATATTCGCAACTACCACGTCTGCAGGTTCTTTTACAGTATCTAAAAGATTTCCTTGCATAACATCAATAGAGTCTTCAACCTTATTTAGCTGAACATTTTCAATTGCAGAGCGTACCGCTACTTCATCTAAATCAAGTGCATGAACATGCTTTGCTCCAAGTAATGCTGCTCCGATGGCTAAAACACCAGAACCAGTACCAACATCTACTACTGAATCCGTATCTTTTATTGTTTTTTCTAATGCTTGTAAACATAATACAGTTGTAGGGTGAGTTCCAGTACCGAAAGCCATACCAGGATCAAGTTCAATGATTAGCTCATCACTATTTACAGGTTCATAATCTTCCCAAGTTGGTACAATTGTGAAACGGTTTGAAATTTTCACCGGATGATAATACTTTTTCCATGCAGTTGCCCAATCTTCCTCATTCACTTCATTGATTGTCACTTTGTTGTGACCAATATTAATGTCATAGTTTACCAGATTATTGATGGCAACTTTAATTTCTTCAACAGTTTCACCTAAAAAGCTTGTTTCAGCTAAATAAGCTTTTACAATGACACCATCCTTAGGAAAATCTTTTGGATTTAAAGCGTAAATCTCACCAAATTGATCTGCACGTTCTTTACCATAATCCTCTGAATCCTCTATCACGACACCACTTGCTCCAGCTTCGTGTAGAATATTCGAAATTGCTTCAACCGCTTCACTCGTTGTATGGATGGATAGCTCCGACCATTTCACTTGTAGCCAACTCCCTTATTCACCTTTAAATTTGTTTTTAATTTTATCAAACAAAGTGCTACCTTGCTCTTCTGGGATGTCTCCAGAAATACTAGCAAATTCGCGCAATAATTGTTTTTGTTTTTCAGTTAATTTCTTCGGCGTAACTACGCTTACGATTACATGTTGATCGCCAGTACCATAACCATGAACGTTTTTAACACCTTTTCCTTTTAAGCGGAATCTGTCACCAGATTGAGTACCTGTAGGAATCTTCATCTTCACTTTACCATGAACTGTTGGTACTTCAATATCATCACCAAGTGCCGCTTGAGCGAATGTAATTGGTAATTCTAAATAAATATCATCGCCGTCACGTTCAAATTTATCATGTGCACGAACATGGAATACGATGTAAAGGTCACCTGCTGGCCCACCGTTAGTACCCGCTTCACCTTGACCACTTACGCGCAATTGTTGACCATCATCAACACCTGCTGGAATCGTAACTTTGATTTTTTTACGTTTTTTAACTGTACCTGCACCGTGACATGTTGAACATTTATCTTTGATAATTTGACCAGAACCTTTACAGTAACCACAAGTACGACGGTTTACCATTTGGCCAAATGGTGTTGAAACTGTCTCATTTATCTGACCTTGGCCATTACAGTGAGAACATGTATCTTTTGATGTACCTGGTTTTGCACCAGATCCATGACAAGTTTCACAAGTTTCGTCACGAGGGATTTCAATTTCAGTTTCTTTACCAAATACCGCTTCTTCAAAACTAATTGTCATGCGATATTGTAGATCATCACCTTTTGTTGGTGCATTTGGATCACGACGACGGCTTCCGCCACCACCGCCAAAGAATGAACTAAAAATGTCTTCGAAACCGAAGCCATCTCCGCCACCGAAACCACTTCCACCAAATCCTTGGTTTGGATCTTGATGTCCGAACTGGTCATAGCGTGCTTTTTTCTGGTCATCACTTAACACTTCATAAGCTTCTGCAATTTCTTTAAATTTTTCTTCTGCCCCAGCCTCTTTATTCAAGTCAGGGTGATATTGTTTAGATAATTTACGATAAGCTTTTTTAATTTCGTCTTTTGACGCTGATTTTTGAAGACCTAAGACTTCATAATAATCACGTTTATTCATTTTTCACACTCCGCTCCGTTTGCATAAAATATATTGTAACATGGAAAGAACAAATGACAAAAAACATTGAAAAAAGCCAAAGCCCGAGGCGGTCTTTGGCTTCTTTCAAAACAACAATGCATACATTTAATATACACTGTTCAAGCGCCATTAAAGATGCGCTCTATTTTTAGCATTATTTGTTATCGTCAACTTCAGTGAAGTCTGCATCAACTACACCGTCATCTTTTTTATCAGCTGTTGGGCCTTGTTCGCCTTGTGCTGCTTGTTGTTGTTGAGCTGCTTGCTCATATACTTTCATCACAAGTGGTTGAAGAATTCCTTCTAATTTTTCTTTAGAAGTTTTGATGCCTTCGATTTCGCCAAGTTCAATTGCTTTTGTTAGCTCTTCTTTAGCATCTTCTACTGATTTTTTCTCATCTTCAGTAATTTGTTCACCAAGGTCAGAGATTGTTTTATCTACTTGGAAAACAAGTTGATCTGCTTCATTGCGAAGTTCAGCTTCTTCTTTACGTTTTTTATCTTCTTCAGCATGTAATTCAGCTTCTTTTACCATGCGTTCGATATCCTCGTCAGATAGTGAGCTATCAGATTGGATAGTAATTGTTTGTTCTTTTTGAGTTCCTAAGTCTTTAGCTTTAACGTTTACGATACCGTTTTTATCAATATCGAATGTTACTTCGATTTGAGGAATGCCACGTGGTGCAGCAGGGATATCTGAAAGTTGGAAGCGACCTAAAGTTTTGTTATCAGCAGCCATTGGACGTTCACCTTGTAATACGTGAATATCTACAGCAGGTTGGTTATCTGCAGCTGTTGAGAAAGTTTGTGATTTTGAAGTTGGGATTGTTGTATTACGATCGATTAATTTAGTGAACACGCCACCCATTGTTTCGATACCAAGTGATAGTGGAGTTACGTCAAGAAGTACAACGTCTTTTACATCACCAGTTAATACGCCACCTTGTACTGCAGCACCCATAGCTACTACTTCATCAGGATTTACACCTTTATGCGGCTCTTTACCTGTTTCTTTTTTAACTGCTTCTTGTACTGCAGGAATACGTGTTGAACCACCAACAAGGATTACTTGATCGATTTCTGAAGCCGATAATCCAGCGTCTTTTAATGCTTGACGAGTTGGGATCATTGTACGTTCTACTAAGTCAGCAGTAATTTCATTGAATTTTGCACGAGATAGAGAAACTTCTAAGTGTAATGGACCAGCTTCACCAGCAGTGATGAATGGTAGTGAAATTTGAGTTGTAGTTACTCCTGATAATTCTTTTTTCGCTTTTTCAGCAGCGTCTTTTAAACGTTGTAACGCCATTTTATCTTTAGCTAAATCAATACCGTTTTCTTTTTTGAATTCAGCAACTAAGAAATCGATGATTTTTTGGTCAAAGTCATCTCCACCAAGAGCGTTATCACCAGCTGTTGCTTTTACTTCAAATACTCCATCACCTAGTTCAAGGATTGATACGTCGAATGTACCACCACCAAGGTCAAATACTAAAACAGTTTGATCTACATCTGTTTTTTCTAAGCCGTAAGCAAGTGCTGCTGCTGTTGGTTCGTTGATAATACGTTCAACTTCAAGACCAGCAATTTTACCAGCGTCTTTTGTTGCTTGACGTTGTGCATCGTTGAAGTAAGCAGGAACTGTAATTACAGCTTGTGTTACTTTTTCACCTAAATAGTCTTCAGCGAAGTCTTTTAAATGTTGTAAGATCATTGCTGATACTTGTTGAGGAGTATATTCTGTACCTTCTACATTTACTTTGTAGTCAGTACCCATATGACGTTTAATAGACATGATTGTGTTTGGGTTTGTAATTGATTGACGTTTTGCAACTTCACCAACTTGGCGTTCGCCGTTTTTGAATGCTACAACTGATGGTGTAGTACGTGCGCCTTCTTTGTTAGCGATAACGATTGGTTCGCCACCTTCTAATACTGATACACATGAGTTTGTAGTACCTAAGTCAATACCGATAATTTTGCTCATTTCATAGTCCTCCTAGATTTGATTCATTTTTCATTTTTTCGTCTCAATATTTCTTTATTCATTAACTTTAACCATTGCTGGTCGTAATATACGGTCTTTCAACTTATACCCCTTTTGTAGCTCTTGTAAAACGATTCCTTGTTCTTTAGAATCATCTTGTTCTTGCATAACTGCGTGGTGAATGTTTGGATCAAACGCTTCGCCTTCAGATGCTACAGGTTCTAAGCCTTCTTTTGTTGTTGCTTCTATTAGTGAACGGTATACCATTTCAATCCCTTTTTTCATGGATTCGGCATCTTCCGTTGTTGCCTCAACTTGTAAAGCTCGTTCGAAATTGTCTAATACCGGAAGTAAATCCGTTAACAAATTTTGCGCACGATACTTTTCTTGAGCTATGCGTTCAGTTTGTGTGCGACGTTTTAAATTGTCATAGTCAGCACGTAATCGCAGGAAACGACTTTCTGATTCATCAAGCTTTTGCTCTAGAGCTGTGATTTCTGCTTGATGTTGCTCCTCAACTGTTAGTTCAGGTGTAGCTTCTACAGCTTCAGCGTCTACTACGTTTTCTTCTTGCTCATTTAGTTGTTCTTCTACAACTGTGTTCTCTTCTACTGCTTGCTCTTTAAATTCATTTGCTTTAGACACTTTTCATCCTCCTATAATGTCGCTCTCTACCTCGGTTTTTGTGTCAGCTGGCGCGTTAAATCGCCACTCATAAAGTCGAGTAATGCAACGACACGTCGATAATCCATCCTTGTAGGTCCGATAATTGCTATTGAACCCCTTTGTCCCTCACCAACCGAGTAAGATGCTGTGATTACACTGCAATCTTCCATCGCCAAATGATTATTTTCAGAACCAATACGGATTTGAATCCCTGATTGGTTCATCGGGAAAATGGATTGGATTTGAGTAGTTTTTTCCATTAGTTCCATAAGCATTCGTACTTTGTTTATGTCATGAAACTCAGGTTGGTTGAACATATTCGTTTTGCCACCATAGAAAATTTTACCTTCTGATTGATGTGCTGTCACGTCTATTAATGACGAAAGTAATCCGTCATACGTACCAAGATGTTGTTTTATAACCGCTGCCGTTTCAAGTTCGAGCTTCATTTGTAGTTGCTCTAACGGAACGCCAATCAGTCGTTCATTTAAAATATTGACGACCTTCTCAATATCCGACGGGGAAAAATCCGACGGTAATGAGAAAATGCGATTTTCCACATGTCCATTATCAGTAACGATAATAGCGACTGCAGAATCAGCTGTTAAAGGTACAATTGAAAATCGTTTCACTTTATGCAACTGCACATCTGGTCCTAATAATATAGATGTGTAAGACGTCAATTCAGATAATATCGTAGCTGACTTGCGAATGACTTGTTCAGTTTCCATAATCCGATCTTGGAAAACAGATTGGATTTTGTGAATCTCGTTTGTTGTAATTATTTGAGGTTTTAGCAAGTGATCCACATAAAATCTGTAACCTTTTTCAGACGGTACTCGCCCCGATGAAGTATGCGTTTTTTCTAGGTAGCCTAGTTCTTCTAAATCCGCCATTTCATTACGAATGGTTGCTGGACTAAAAGTAATGCCTTCCTTCTTCGAGATTTGTCGAGAGCCAACTGGTTGAGCTGACATAATGAAGTCATCTACGATTACTTGCAATACTTGTAACTGCCGATTTGTTAGCATGATCATCACCTCTGTTAGCACTCACTTAAGAAGAGTGCTAATACTATATTTAACTTATCAAATCTATTATTTTATGTCAACGGAAACGCATGTGTTTATAGTAAAAATTCTTCAAAAACTTCATTTCCTACAAAACGTCCTTTTTTCGTTAACTTTACAGCCTCTTCATCATTTGAAATAAGACCTGCTGAAACAAGCAATTGCAGTTTTTCACTATATACACTTTCAATCGTACAGCCAAACTTCTCTTCAAAATGAGATTTTGAAATTCCTGCTGTTTTACGTAAACCCAAAAAAAGTTCTTCCTCTATTTTTTCACTTTGTGTTACTTCATGCGTTTTTAGTATGGGTCTTTCACCAGCTTCTAATGTACTGATATATTTTTTTAATGGTGCATGATTTGAGTAACGAGTGCCATTGACATATCCATGAGCTCCTGCACCAAAACCTGCGTATTCATCATTGTCCCAATAAATACGATTATGAATAGAAGAATGCCCTTCTTTGGCGAAATTACTTATTTCGTATTGATGCCAGCCGTGTGTTTCCATTTGTTGCATCAATTCTTCATACATATCTGCCTCTTGATCTTCACCCGGCAAACTCAATTTCCCTTTGTTCATCAAGTTATAAAAAATCGTTTTAGATTCTACAATAAGCGAATAGGCTGAGTAATGCGGTAGATTTAAGTCAAAAGCAATTTTTAATGTTTCTTTCCATTCATCCATCGTTTGACCAGGTAGTCCGTACATTAAATCAATACTGATGTTCTTGAAACCAACTTTTTTCGCTTCCTCGATTGTTTCAAAAACGTCATCATTGGAATGAGTACGCCCTAGTTTTTTTAATAATTCTGGTTGAAACGCTTGTACACCTAGACTTAATCGATTTACACCACCATTAAAAAGTACTTCTAATTTTTCTTTTGTTAATTCATCAGGATTTGCCTCTGATGTAAATTCTTTTACATGTTCCATTGGGATGTACATCTTGATCAACGATAAAAGGCGTGAAAGTTGAGCTGGTGATAATGATGTTGGTGTTCCTCCGCCTAAAAATATTGTTTCAATATGATTGAAAGCTTCTTTGTTTTCAGTCCATAATTTCATTTCCATACCTAATGCTTCTATATATTCATCGACAGGCTGGTTTTTGAAAAATACTTTATTAAAATCGCAATAATTGCAAATTTGATGGCAAAATGGAATGTGTATATAAACGCCTCTGGCCAATCTGATTCCTTCTTTCTTGTCGAAAATTATCTATTTTTTTGTGATTTCACTCTTTAAACACGTAGCTTCATTCTATAGTATTTAAGCTGAAACGCAAAACAATGAATAACATCACTTTAAACATAAAAAAAAGTTACAGCGATAATAATACCCACTGTAACTTCTCTACACTGCTTTTTTATATTCAATAAGCTCTTGCTGTATATTTGGTCCCACTCGTTTAAGTTCATTCAACTTCTCTTGCATATGAGCCACTTGAGTCTCAAAAGCCAAAAGTTCAGCTTCTAACGTTGCCATTAAGCGATCCAAACGGTCGTTTCCATCACGATGTTCGATTTGAACTCACTCCTTACATTTATTAATCCCTAATTCCACTATATTTATAGTGTTTACTAAGCTTATCAAAACTTTTGTATTTTGGATACCTCAAATCTCACTTTTTAGCGAATAATGTCGAAAATTGATCAGATTATATTTAATTTATCCCCTCATTATTTATTTACCCTTTTATATTTTCATTAAACCTATAAAACGTTATTAATGAAAAAATATCTTAGGTTCTGTTTTAAATAAAAAAAAGCGGTGGCAATATGGTGGATTAAAACCTCCATACGCACAACCGCTTAGTTATGTTCATTTATCATACTGATAAATTAATATTATTTTTTAGGCGTGTCATCGTCCATTTTAAGTACAGCCATGAATGCTTCTTGGGGTACTTCAACTGAACCTACTTGCTTCATGCGTTTTTTACCTTCTTTTTGTTTATCTAAAAGTTTACGTTTACGAGAGATATCGCCACCGTAACATTTAGCTAAAACGTTTTTACGCATCGCTTTAATAGTTGATCGCGCCACAATTTTTTGACCGATTGCAGCTTGAATTGGCACTTCAAATTGTTGACGTGGAATAAGATTTTTTAGTTTTTCAACGATGACTTTACCACGTTCATATGCAAAATCGTTGTGTACAATAAAGCTTAGTGCATCGACTTGTTCACCATTTAAAAGGATATCCATTTTCATCAATTTAGATGGTTGATAGCCTATTAATTCGTAATCAAATGAAGCATAGCCTTTCGTACTTGATTTTAATTGGTCAAAGAAATCATAAACGATTTCAGAAAGTGGAATCTCATAGTAAATACTTACACGAGTAGAATCAATGTAATCCATTGTCATGAAATTACCACGTTTGCGTTGGCAAATTTCCATAACAGCTCCAACATAATCGTTAGGTACCATAATTGTTGCTTTTACATATGGTTCTTCAATACGGTCGATTTTTTGTGGATCTGGCATCATTGACGGATTGTCCACTTGAACTTCAGAACCGTCTGTCATCTGCACATGGTAGATTACGCTAGGTGCAGTAGTGATCAGATCGATTTTGAATTCACGTTCAATACGCTCTTGAATGATTTCCATATGAAGTAAACCTAAGAAACCGCATCGGAATCCGAAGCCTAAAGCTTGTGATGTTTCAGGTTCATATTGTAATGCTGAGTCGTTTAGCTCTAGCTTTTCTAATGCATCTCTAAGATCATTGTACTTAGCCGTATCGATTGGATATAAACCACAGTAAACCATAGGATTTAACTTACGGTAACCAGCTAAAGGTTCTGTAGCAGGGTTGTTTGCTAAAGTAATTGTATCCCCTACGCGTGTATCCCCTACGTTTTTGATAGATGCTGTTAAGAAACCCACATCACCAACAGTTAATTCTTTGCATAGTGTTGGCTTAGGTGTTGATACACCCACTTCAACAACTTCAAATTCTTTTCCAGTTGCCATCATACGAATTTTATCGCCTGCTCTAACTGTTCCTTCTACAACTCGGATGTAAGTAATTACCCCACGATATGAATCATATAAAGAATCGAAAATTAAAGCTTTAAGAGGTGCATCTGGATCACCTGTAGGCGCTGGTACTTTTTCAACAATTTGTTCTAAAATATCTTCAATTCCGATACCTGCTTTAGCAGAAGCAAGTACTGCTTCAGATGCATCTAAACCGATGACATCTTCTACTTCTTGACGTACGCGTTCTGGATCTGCTGAAGGTAAATCAATTTTATTAATAACAGGAAGAATTTCAAGATCATTGTCTAAAGCTAAATATACGTTCGCAAGTGTCTGTGCTTCAATACCTTGAGCTGCATCGACAACTAAAATAGCACCTTCACAAGCTGCAAGACTACGAGATACTTCGTATGTGAAATCGACGTGTCCAGGGGTATCGATTAAATGGAATGTATAAATCTCTCCATCTCTAGCTTGATAATGTAATTGAACTGCATTTAATTTGATGGTAATGCCACGTTCTCTTTCTAAATCCATAGAATCTAGAAGCTGATTTTTCATCTCACGGGAAGTTAAACTTTTTGTAGTTTCCAATATACGGTCTGCTAATGTTGATTTCCCGTGGTCAATATGAGCAATAATGGAGAAATTTCTAATATTTTCTTGTCGTTTCAAACGTTCTTCTCTGTTCATGCGTGTCCACTCCTATATAAACTATTTTGAATTATAGCAGTGAACAGCTATTTTATGCAATATTATGATGAAGTTTGATTTGAAAATGCTTCCGAAATTGCTCTTGCTAAAATGGCAATGGTACGGTTTAATTCGTCTTCTGTATTATCTACTCCACCTAATTCAACGACTAGTAGGTTTTTCGAAAGGTCTTGGTTATATATACCATTTACACCTGAACCTTCTTTTTTCATAACACCTCTAGAGATATTAGGAACTAGTTGATTTAATTGCGCAGATAATTGGTCCGCGTAGGCTTCATTAAATTTGTATTGTTTATTTTCAGCACCAAGAACAATAGCGATACGTGCGTATTTTTCGCCATCAAAGGTAGTGGTTGTAGCTTTTTTATTTGCTGAATCACGATGGAAATCTAACACCAAATCATATTCTTTTTTATCTAATTGTTTTTTCACATATGGCCTTACAGCATCATACGCTTTATATAATGATATATTTTTCTTCTGCATTTCTGTCATCGTATCAACTTGTAAAATATCAGTTGAGAGATCATTTTGTTTAAAATGAGCTTCAATGACTGAACCTAGTTGCAAAACATTAGTTGCATTATGATAGGCTGTTATTTTCTGTTTCTGGCTTTTCAAAATAGGATAGTAAGCTTCATGGGAATGTGTGAAATATATTAGTGTTTTAAATGAAGCGTCCTTATTATTTATCAAAGCATTTTTTTCAGTGGCAGTATTGGCGGCATAGACTATTTTCGTATCTTGTTTTGATGATGTTGTTGTTGCCTCTTGCTGTGGCCAGATTGGTAACTTCACAGTAATAATTGGAAGCATAAAGAAAAAGCATAGAAGACCAATCCACATTTGCATTTTCCGTCGCATATAACATCCCCCTCCTCCTATCAATGTATGGAGGAGGAGAGCTAATTAGAACATTCTACGTACTTTCAATCCATTCCGTTAACGTATCAGAAATCAGGTATGCATAGTTGTGTACCCACTCATCTATGTTTTTCGGTGTTACGAATAATCGGTCGTGCCCTACGAGAGACTCTTCAAATAGCTGTAGACGTTCTTCTTTAGGCCAAGTCGACCATTCACCAAAAATTGGTTTAATCACTTCTAAATCTACTTTTGACGTGTCTGATGGTCTCCATGGTGTTACGGACAAAGCGGAGGATGGGCTATTTTTTTCCTGTATTTTGGCTGCAATAGATTGGAAAAGTGTATCGACAGCATCTGCGATAAGTACTGGTCCATCGACAACAGTAGGTAGGCCTATTGCAGTTACAGGACAACCAATTGTTTCTTTTGAAATTTCTTTACGCATATTACCTACACCAGATCCAGGATGAATTCCCGTATCTGTCATTTGAATGGTTTTACAAAGTCGGTTACTTGCTCTTGTAGCAAGTGCATCTACAACAATAACTAGTGCAGGTTTTATTTGCTCAGCTAATGCTTTTATAAAGGAACTCGTTTCATAGCCAGTCTGCCCTGTTACGCCGGGTGCATAAATAATACAACGCTCTTGAATCGATGTGGCACTATTTTGTAGCTCATCAATAGCTAACGGCCCTACTGCATCGGGTGTAATCGTCTTATTCCCTAGTCCGATGATAAGTACTTTGCCGTCCTTGTTATCTTTAATAAAAGGATGAAGTGTTGTCAATTCCTCTGCTAAAACTTCACCTAGTTGCTTGAACCCTTCCTCATCATCTGGCGTTAATGTCGGAACGGTAAAAGTAAAATAAGTCCCTTCTTTCTTTCCTATTTCTTCTGCGCCACTCGAATCAACATCTACACGTGTAATTTTAACTCGTCCACGCTCTTCCTCTAATACCTTAATACCTGTGGATTCGCGTAATGTTTCCCGCTCTTCTGCGGTCTTATGATTAATAAATTCTTCCGTCTCATCTACTAAATCTGTACGATACCATTTATTGTTTTCCAAACTAATCACCTCACTTTTTATTTTGCTCTAACTGTCAAGTAAATATTCTTTGCATTTGATGCTTGATTTTTATACTGTGATTTGCTAAAATGATGACTGTTGTATAGACACTTGAAACAGTTGAGAATTTACTCATCTCGATCCTTTTTAGGAGGTGAAAGTTAATGCCAAATATTAAATCTGCTATCAAACGCGTAAAAACTAACGCAAAAGTTAATGCACAAAATTCGCAAGTGAAATCTGCTATGCGTACTGCTGTGAAAAAAGCTGAAACTGCTTTAGTTGCTAAAGAAGATAACGCAAAAGAACTTTTAAGCGTAGCTGTTAAATCATTAGATAAAGCAGCATCTAAAGGCTTAATCCACAAAAACGCAGCTTCTCGTCAAAAAGCTCGTTTAATGAAAAAAGCTTAATCCATAATGGATTCAAAGGGACTAGAGATATTTCTCTAGTCTTTTTTTGTGTTTAAAATTTAAATATTTTATAAGAATTACATTAAAGCAAATTGTTGTTAACGAAAAAGAACAACTCCGTACAACTTGGCTACATAAAGTGATTTCGTATTAGTATACCGAAATCTCTTCAACACTATTTGTTGCTATTTGGATTCATTCAATCACCTTCACATTATTTTATTCAAATAAACTCTAATTAACCATTTTTTTAAAATCTTTCAATATAAGGAAATATCGTTATAATAAAAACTATAATTCATTACCAAAAGGTACTTTGTACGGTTTTAGGGACTTATTTGGAAAGAAGGTGTTGTGCATGGATATAACATTTATCTTCATTAGTTTTTACTTAACTCCAATTTTAAGCATTATTTTTTGTATAAATCTCGTGGCAATCCTAAAAAAAATAAAGAGAGATGAAAAAACTGCTACGAATACATTTTGGCTTACAACATCATTTCTTTTGATTGTATGGAGTATTGCAGTAACAGCTATATTAGGTACATAAGGATTATTTAGCAAAAAAGTTCTTATAAAATTTAATGATTTATTCTTTTTAAAGAAAATAGCAATTAAGACTTATTTAACAATCCAATGAAGATTTGTTTTGTATTACATGTGTAGTTGAATGGAGCGGAGGTGGCGACTCCTGCGGGAAAAGCGGTACAGTCCAAGACCCTGCAGGAGCGTAGCGACGAAGCGACTTGGCGCCCGCCCGCGGAATGCGTCCACTGTAGCGGTAATCAACGGTCTTATCTATTACGTTATATATCAATATAAAAAGACTGTATAGAAATTTAAATTTCTATACAGTCTTTAACACTAACAACAGAGAATGCTTCCTCTTATATTGGTCTCATCATAAATAATTCTAAATAACGCTCTCTTCTACCACTCATTGTTTTTAACTGATAATCAACTTCACTTAATCCAAATAATGCTTTTAGCAAACTATCCTCTGAAATTTTTCGACGCTCTTCAACTATTCGTTTAACTCGATAAGGATTCACCTTTAGTTGTTTTGCAATTTGTTGCGAATGATATCCCTTTTTCAGTAAATAATATACATTCGACATTAAACGAATCTGGGATGCAAGTAAAGCTACTAGCGCAATTGGCTCTTGTTTTTGACGAATAAGATCATGGTAAATCGTTAAAGCACTAGAAACATCTCTGTGTAAATAAGCATTGAGCATCTTAAAAGCATCTTGCTCAAGCGTTTTCGCAACCATTTCCTCGACTAGAGCTTGTGTAATTGTATTTTCATCACCTAAATATAAGCTCAACTTTTCTATCTCTGACTGTAAATGAAGCATGTCCATACCTACTAGCTCGATTAATTTACTAATAGCATCTTGGTCGATTGTTTTTTGTTGCTGACTTACTTCATTTTGCACCCAAACCATTAAATCATTTTCTTTTGGTGTTTCAGCAAGCATATAAACCGCTCTATCTTTCATTAACTTCGTTACTTTTTTACGCTCATCAAGTTTTTCATAAGGTGCAATGAAAATTGTAATCGATGTATCTGACGGATGATCTAGCCATTTTTCTAAGCGTTTTAAATCATGGTCAATTTTCTCTTTACCCTTTTCTGTTGCTTTTAAGAACGATGCATTTTTTGCAATGATTAGTTTTTGACTTGAGAAGAATGGGATCGTATCAGATTCATCTATCACATAATCAACTGGTTGTTCATCCAAATCAATAGTGATTGTTTCAATATCTCCATCTTCATCAAGTTTCGTTTTAATACGCCTAATTGTTTCATCTATAAAATAAGACTCTACGCCTGCAAGTAAATAGACTGGCTGTAAATCTCCCTTTTTTATACTTTTCCATAATGTTGAAAACATAGTCTCACCTCTAATTGACATTGGTTATAGTATACCGTAATTTTCTCATTTTGTGAGTTTGAACAAATTGTGTCATTCTGGTGCAGGCATCTATTTTTACCTTTTCAATATAGCTTTTTTAATAGGCATACCGTATAATTAATGAGAATTAGGAGGGGTAGCAATGAATCCATTTGAAGAAAACGTTCAATCAAAGCGTAACGACGCAATCGACTCAGGAGTAGGTTTTGGCGTATCATTCGTATTTTTCGCACTTATTTTCATCATTGCGACTGTCATCGATTACGCAGCTCTATAAGATACAGTTAAAAAGACATTATCAATTTGATAATGTCTTTTTCTGTTTGTGCAGATCTATTGTTTTAAAAACTATAAATCCATTCTTGGTAACCGTTACTTCAATTGTCCCCACTTCTGCCGTATTTAAAGTTGGTAACTTCATCTCTTCAAACCTCGCAACAACATCCTTATTCGGATGACCGTAGCGATTATTTAACCCACTAGAAATTATTGATAAACGGGGCTGTACTAATTTTAAGAATGGTTCAGTTGAAGACGTCTTGCTGCCATGATGCCCCACTTTCAAAATGTCCATATCTGTAATAGAATCTGAATAATTATCTATCAAGGCCATTTCCCCCGATTGTTCTAAATCACCTGTGAACAAAGCTTGAAAACTTGAATGTTGTAACAATAAGACAAGAGAATCGTCATTGCCTTCATAAATCAAATCATTTGGAGATAAATAAATTAATGTAGTGTCTCCTTGCACCCAACTTCTCCCTGCCATTTGCTCATGAATTGAAATACGCTCCTTTTGTGCAATGTCTACAACATCTTTCATAACTGATTTTTGCCAAGAATTTGGGGAGACATGAATCGCCTTTACTCGAATTTCTTCCATAACTTCTTCAGCACCTTCAGCATGGTCTGCATCAGCATGTGTTAATATAAGCGTATCTACAGCCCGTATACCACTTCCTTTTAAATAAGGAACAACAATCCCTCTCCCAACCTCATAAGGCTTCCTAGACTCCTTCCACGCCTCCTGATCAAACCTCAGTACTCCCCCAGTGTCTATGACATAAATTTTCTTACGAAACGGTAATTCAATTATGGTACAGTCTCCTTGTCCAACGCTTAAAAATATAATTTTTAAATCCCTATGCCAAGAAGGACTTTCATGAATTAAAAATGCAGGAAATAAAAGTGTCAAAGTAATAAGAAACAAATGCCTCCTCTGTTCTAACTGTATTAATACTGTGACGACACTAACAAATGCTAAAAGTAAGAGCCAGAAAGAGGGTCTTCCAGGAGCCCACATTTGATATGGGATAGCCTGTAACCACATAATAACCTCTGACAATAACTCACGAGCAGGTTCATAAATGACAAAACAAAGGCGAGCTAAAGGATTTGCCATATATGTTAGCAGTAATAATAATAAATTTACTGGCAGCACGACAAATGAAAATAACGGGACAAAAAAAATATTTGCAATGAATGATGATAAGCTGATTTCAAAGAAATGATATAAAAGCAATGGATAGACGAGTAGCTGGCAAACGAAGGTAATCGCAAAGGATTGTTGCCAAGTATTTTTCGCTAAAGAAAATATATGCCCCGAAAATAATAGCGAGAGAGTCGCCAAATAAGATAACTGAAAACCTATTTGAAATACTACACTTGGTTGCAATAGCACAAACCCAATAAAGCTCAATGCTAGTGCATCATCAATTGCTAAACGATTCGAAACAACTCTACTTAGCATTACAAGCTCTACGACCGACACCGCCCGCCAAACAGACGGCGCACCACCTGCTAAGCAAGCATAAATAGGTAACGCTATAATAAGAACCCATGTCGCATGTTCTCTGCGTATACGCAACCTTAGTAATAATTCATACACAAGCATCGAAACGAGCCCAACGTGCAAGCCTGAGATAGCAAATAGATGTGTTATTCCAAGTTTCTGATACGCCCGCTCAACATCCATATCGACATTTTCACGTTCACCAATTAAAAGCGACTGTGCTTCAGCTACTAAACTTTCCGGAAATGTATTTTCTATATGTTTTTTCACTTTAAACCTTTGCTCTGCGAAAAATGTAGAGAGTGTATTTTCTTTTTTCACAAATCGAAAACTCTTAACTTCAAAAATTCCTTGCGCACTATTGCTTTCAATATATTTTGCCATAGAAAAAGCGTAACGATGTGCAGGCATCGAAGGTTCAACTAATTCTCCTGAAACTTGAAAAACTGTACCACTTAATGATTGCTCTTCAAATTTCTTCTTTTGCTGTTCTGATTGGAGAGTGAAAATAATATATACTTTTTGACCATTTGGTAATATTGCAAAGCCTCTTAGCTTTTGTCCATTCACCTTATATTGATCGGTCCAAGTAATATTTAATTCGTTCGGAATAGGGGTAAGTCTTGCAGATAAAATATGTGAGAAATAACTATAAGAGGAGAGAGTAACAACAATGATACATAGTATTATGGCTATCTTTTCTTTTTTAAAATATAGACAAACACTATAGGGGATTAGTATAAATAGTAACTTTACCGATTCATGAGCAGCTATCGTTGCTAATAGAATCGGCAAAGCAAAGTAGATTATTTTATGTCGGATATTTGTAAACCAAATAGCTCTTTCACCTTCTCTTCAAAAGGTGCCAATTCCTCATTTGAAGCACCGCTGTCACGTAACTTATTTAATAGTTCGACGTACAGTGCCATTTTTTCATTGCTTAAGAAGTCAATCTTACGATCATCAAAAGGAACATGTACCACATTAACGCCAGCTTGCTTAAACAATTCAATAGCATATTCGTTGTTTTTGTAATCCGTTGCGTAATATAAATTATTAATCCCTGATTGAATAATAGATTTTGTACAAGGGAGACAAGGGAAATGCGTCACATATAAATCTGCCCCATTTGTTGATGTGCCATATTTTGCACATTGCAATAATGCGTTTGTCTCTGCATGCACTGTACGAACACAATGGTTATCCACAACGTAACATCCTTTGTCGATACAATGATCATCTCCAGAAATCGAACCGTTATAGCCCCCTGCAATAATACGTTTATCACGCACAATTGTCGCACCAACTGCTAACCTTGTACATGTACTTCTTAATGCTAATAAATGGCTTTGTGCCATGAAAAATTGATCCCAAGTAATACGCTCCATATGAATGCCTCCTGAATAAGTCGTTCTACTATAAATTTAGCCATAACCAACTAGAACCGTCAATGGACCATTTATTGAACAGTAATAAAGTCGCGTAAATTTTCGAACGTTTTATCGCCAATTCCTGTGACATTTTTTAAATCTTCTATCGTTTTAAAAGGACCGCTTTCATCACGATAACTTAAAATCGCTTTTGCCTTTGAAGGGCCGACTCCGTTTAAAGTCATAAGTGCTGCTTCATCAGCCGTATTTAAATTGACCTTATCTGACTGACTACTAGTTTGACTTACATTACCTGATTGAGTAGATGGAATTGATGTCGATTGTTGAACACTAGCAATCGCTTGTACTTCCGAAGGCTCCTCACCTATTTTGGGTACATAAATAACCATTTCATCTTGCAACCTCTGGGCATGGTTGATACTTACTGAATCGGCATTTTTTGAATAGCCTCCAGCAAGTAAAATCGCATCAATCACCCTACTGTCTGCAGATAATGAGTAGACACCAGGGTTTTTGACAGCACCTTTGACATCCACAATAATAGATGTATCTGCAATAATGTTTTGTGACTCTTGTTGCTCTGTATTTGATGGTTCTTCCGTTTTTGTTTTTTCTGGGATTGTTTCGAAAATGTCGGTTTGGGGAGTGTCCGACTGGTTTTGGGAGAAGTAGAAATAAAAAAAGCACGACAAAATTAAGATCCCTGGGAGGAGATACTTTTTGCCATACTGCTTCAAAAAAGTAGGAATTAGTCCGCACCATCCTTTCTTTTCAGAAGGCATAACATACGAAGCTAATTCCATATTATAATATTTTTTTGTAATTGAAAAGAGTTTATTTCACAGCATGGAAGAATATTCGTTCAGATTCTGCATCTGGAGCTTCTTCCGTATAATCTGCTGTAATTGACACATTAGAAAATCCAGCGTCATTAAGCCATTTAACATATTGCTCAGCAGGGAATGTACGCTGGTAATGGTACTCTTCAAATCGTTCGAAAAGTTGCTCATTTGCTTGTACATAAAACGTCATATCATGGTGTACTGAATGCGGGGCTTCCCCAGCCTCTGTATCCCAAATATAAGTTATTTCTCCGTCATCATACGTAAATGGACCGTCTAAGAAAATAGCATCCATTTTGAATAATGAATGAACATCAAAGAATAAATGACCACCATCACAAAGTGCCGCATAAATGCGTTCAAATGTAGCCACTACAGCCTCTTCATCCTCTAAATAGTTTAGAGAATCAATCGGAATTGTGACAACATTTAAATCAGAAAAGCCATCTAGCTCGTCCATTGATTGACAAAACAGTGGTATAGCAAGTTGTTTTTTCATAAAGCGTTCACTTGCAATCGCTAGCATTTCTTCCGATAAATCAACACCACTAACAATATATCCTTGTCGTGCAAATTTTGCAGCCATTATGCCAGTACCACAACCAACATCCAATAATTTAGGTGCTGTTGTACTTGGCGCATGTTTCACTACCCAATCTACATACTGATCGTAAGGGATATCTGTCATTAATGTATCGTATACTTCGGCAAAACGCTGGTAACTACTCATAGCTCATCAACATTGACGAATGGAGCATCTCCCCATAAGCGTTCCAAGTTATAAAAAGTACGTTCATCGCGGTGGAATACGTGTGCCACAACATCACCCATATCTACTAATATCCAGCGAGCTGCGTCAAAACCTTCTAAACGTTTTACTTCATAGCCTTCTTTATGTGCTACATCTACCATTTCACGTGCAATTGCTTGCACTTGACGGTCAGAATTGGCATGACAAACGATAAAATGATCTGCTAATGGTGAAATTCCTTGCATATTCATTACGACGATATCCTCCGCACGTTTGTCGTCTGCCGCTTTATATGCAAGTTGTAGTAAAGTTTTAGTCATTCTTTCACTTGTCCTCTCTTTAACATCAAATCGTTATAACATTTGAATGAATCCGGATATACCGGCTGATTTTTGTTTATTAAAAACATGATGGAATGACGTATACACGCAATCATCACTTCGTTTAAATCGTCACCTTTTGCAGCAGCGCGTAAGTCTTCTACACCAGGATATCGACGATTTGGTTCTATCATATCTGCAATATAGACAATCTTCTCTAAATCGCTCATTCCTTTACGTCCTGTTGTATGGTAGGAGATGGCGTTTAAAATGTCTTGATCTTCTATATTAAATTCTTTTTTCGCAACATAAGCTCCCATTGGTGCATGCCAAAGTTCATGATGGTATTTTAATAGAGTCGGATCCATCTCTTTATCGATAATTTTCGATTTCATCCAATCTCGATCAGCATACTTGCATGAATCATGAAGAATTGCTGCCGTTTCAGCTTTTTTCGGATCGTTCCCAAAGCGTTCTGCCAATGTAATTGCCGTTTCAGTAACACCAATTGTATGGATATAACGTTTTTCGGGCATACGGTCTTTCATCGCTAATAATAATTCATCGCGCTCCATATAACCCTTCCTCTCGTATATACTGCTCAACTTCTGTTGGTACTAAAAAAGTAATTGTGCGATTTGTCTTCACACGCTCACGAATTATAGTTGATGATAACTCAATAAGTGGCGCATCTATTATTTGCACAGGGTATGTTGTTTCTGCTTTCGAATGAGGACGTTTAACACCAACGAACTTCACAAGCTTAAGCAGTTCATCAATTTTATACCAGTGATCAAGCATATCTATCATATCGCCACCGATTATAAAATAAAATTCACAGTCAGGTTCACTTGCAGTTAGCTTCCTCATTGTTTCATACGTATATGAAATGCCACCACTCTCTATCTCAAAAGGCTCAAGTTTAAAGTGCTCATATGAAGCAATAGAAAGCTCCGTCATTTTCAGACGGTCTTCAGCCGTGGCATCGTTAGTCGTTTGCTTATGAGGTGGTATAGCATTAGGCATGAATCTTACTTCATCTAGCCCAAGTGCATCATATACTTCATTTGCCATTATTAAATGTCCATTATGAGGTGGATTAAACGTACCACCTAATAAACCAATTCGTCGCATAAAACCAAATCCTTATTTAGATTTTGGTAATTCAATACGTTTGTTATCGCGAGATTCTTTATATAATACAACTGTTAATCCAATTAATTGCACAAGTTCTGCACGAGCACCTTTAGCTAATGCTTCTGCTACTTCATGCTTATCTTCTTCACAGTTATCTAAAATACGAACTTTCATTAATTCGCGTACTTCAATTGCTTCTTTAATATGTTTAATTAATGCGTCATTCACTCCGCCTTTACCTACTTGGAAAATTGGATTTAAATGATGTGCTTCCGCACGTAAAAAACGTTTTTGTTTACCTGTTAACATTATTTCCTCCTAATTGCTCCGTTAACGACTCTTTCATAGAAGTCGTATTCGGGAACTGTCCTAACCAATGATTAAATGCTAAAGCACCTTGATGAACGAACATTCCTAATCCTGTCACCACGTTTGCCCCGCGTTGTTCTGCCGCCTGTAAAAAAGGCGTCATTAAAGGATTATACACAATATCCGCCACAATTGCTTTAGTTGAGAGCTGATCTAGTTCAAATGGCAGTTGTAATGAACCATTTTTCAGACCAGCTGGTGTTGTTTGAATTAAAATATCATAATCACCTAAAGTTGCTTCTGCTTCCTTTAGTGTAATTGCATTTGCACTACTACTTAACTCCTGACAGATTTGTTCTGCATTCGCTACAGTGCGGTTGGCAATCGTAATCGTTTGATAACCAGTGTGTTGCAGCGCAAAGGCAATACCTCTCGCTGCACCACCAGCTCCAATTAAGAGCACCCGGCCATCACGGTGCGTGTCGCCAATTGCTTCTTCCAGTGAACGTACAAAGCCTAGACCATCTGTATTATAGCCTTTTAATTTGCCATCCGCTTGTCGAACAACCGTATTCACAGCACCCATTTTTTTCGCCATTGTATCAAGCTCATCTAGAAATGGGATAATCGCAGTTTTATGCGGAATTGTCACATTCCACCCACTAGCTCCAAGCATTCCCAAAGACTTTATAGCATCTTCTAATTGCTCGGGTAACACATGGATTGGTAAATAAGCTGCATCTAAATTTTCTTCTAAGAACCATTGATTGTGCATTGCTGGAGACATCGAATGTTCGATAGGATCTCCAATAACTGCAAACCATTTTTTCATATCAAAATCCTCCTAAATAAGAGATGGACGAATTTGAACTTCCACACCTTTAGGAGCATATGCTGCAATGACAACATTAGCATTTTGAACGGTAATCCAACCTAAACCAGAAAAGACGATATCTGTTTTCGCTTCTTTAATAGAGAATTCATAACGCACTAACTCTGGCAATTGATCGATATACTTTTCAGAAGGTGGAGCTAATAACTCACCTCTATGGGTTTCATATAAGTCATCTGCTTTTTCTAATTTTGTACGATGAATCTGTAAATCATTTGCAATATGAACAGTGAATGCAGCACGAGCACCTTGTATGAAATCAAAACGTGCTAATGCACCAACAAATAATGTCTGGCCTTCATTTAATTGGAATACTTTTGGTTTTATTTCTTTTTTCGGCATAATATATTTAAGTTCAGACGGATCTAAATAATGTGCCATTTGATGATGATTAATAATTCCAGGAGTATCAAAGATTGCTTTACCATCCTCTAAAGGAATTTCAATCATATCTAAAGTTGTTCCAGGGAAATAAGATGTCGTAATCACTTCTTTTTCACCTGTTGCTTGCTTAATAATACGGTTGATAAAAGTTGATTTACCAACATTCGTACAACCAACTACATATACATCTTGTCCACGACGATATTCATCGATAGCAGCCATTGCTTCTTGCATGCCCATTCCTTTATGTGCACTCACAAGCATAACGTCAATTGGTTTTAATCCTAATTTCTTCGCCTCTTGCTTTAGCCAGTTAACAACTTTTTGTTTTTTCACTGACTTTGGTAATAAATCGGCTTTGTTGGCAATTAATAATACAGGGTTATTACCTACAAAACGGTGTAAGCCCGGTAACCAGCTTCCATTGAAATCAAAAATATCAACAATTTTAACGATTAAGCCATTTTGTTGGCCTAAACCGTTTAAAATACGTAAGAAATCATCATCCGTTAATGCTACCGGTTGTAATTCATTATAATTTTTCAAACGGAAGCATCGTTGACAGATGATACTTTCTTTTTCAAGAGATGAAGCCGGTGCATAACCTGGCGCTTTTGAATCGTCTGTTTGAATAATTGTTCCACAGCCGATACAATTTGGCATTTCATTCATTTATTTATTCCTCCCAAGTTTTGACACCATGTTTTTTCAAATAATTAAAGACACGTCTTTCGACCATGCGATTAAAGCGTGTGACAAAGCCATCAGAAAGTGCAACTGGCTTCACAAGAATAGTGTGTATGCGAAGACGATTTCCACCAAGGACATCAGTCAGCATTTGATCGCCTACCATGACAACTTCATGGTGCTGCATATTCAGTCTTTTTAAAGCTCGCTTAAACGCATTACCCATAGGCTTACGAGCATTAAAGATATATGGTAGCTCTAACGGATCTGCAAATGCTTTTACACGAAGCTCTTTGTTATTTGAAACGATCATTACTTGAATACCTGCTTCACGAATTGTTTTCAACCATTCGATTAGCTTTTCTGTCGCATCTGGACGATCCCATTCGACAAGTGTATTATCCAAATCTGTAATAATTCCGCGAACACCAAGTTGCTTTAGTTTGTCAGGTGTAATTTCGTAAATAGATGTGACAAATTCTTTTGGCATTAAAAAGTTATACAAATCATGTTCCCCTTATCTATCATAGTCAACGTTATTTAGTGTTTACTCACTAAACTAGACGTATTCTCTTTAATTCACTTTATCGATTATAACATATGTGCGAACGCTTCTCCCACACGAATCCGTCCATCTTTCACAACATTTTCAAGGAATGCAGCACGATTCTTTTCAAATATCATGACAACTGTCGAACCGAAAGTGAAATAACCAACTTCCTCTCCCTTTTCCCAAGTGTCCGACGTATTCGTCAATTGAATAGAATTTACGAACATTGCGCCAACTTTTATCACTTCACAATGCGCGCCATTATTCGTTTTTAGCTCTGTAACACTACGATAATTGCCTGAAATCGGCTTATTACCATATGTAAGACCAGTGCCGTTAACTGGATATGACTTCGCTCCCAGTGTATATTGGCGAACAACTTTCCCATCAATCGGACTATGAATACGGTGATAATCTCTAGGACTTAAATAAAAAACAATATATTGGCCATTTTCGAATGTTTTCGCATGCTCTTCCTTACCTAAAAGGTCAACTAAATCATAGGTTTTCCCTTTTACAAAAAACGATGTATTATTTTCTATCGTCCCAAACGATTCAATTTTTGCATCAACAGGACTTACATACATTTCTGGATTATGATCAATTGGTCTTGCTTCTGACACGAGCTTACGTGTGAAGAAATCATGTAAACTCGTAAAAGATTGCATATTTTTTGAAACCTCGTCCGTTTCAATATCGTATATATCTATATAGGACGGTATTATCTTCTTACTTATAGCCGATGTGGTAAAGCGTTTTAATAGCACCGAAGACCATTTACCATTCGTTAGTTCAATTGCTTTTTGATAAAGTTTTTCTTTCATCATGCATTGTCCTCCATTTCGAAAAAGATTTACGGAAACTTATAAAAGAAGTATAATGTTCTAATACTGAATAACAAAGGAGTGTTGTCCATTGTTTTTACTTCACATGGTGGATACCACAGTTAAAAAAATGAAATCACATTTAGCAAACTTAATCACTATTGGAAACCTATCTTTTGGTGGTGCGTCAATTATGGCTACCATCAATGAATCATACGAATACAGTGTGTTATTTATTTTTATAGCTGCCCTGCTAGATCGCTACGATGGAAAAGTAGCACGAAAATATAACCAGGAATCGGCATTAGGTAAACAACTTGACTCAATGAGTGATATTATATCATTCGGCGTTGCCCCTGCGTTATTAATGTACGAAGTGGTAGTGAGCCAATTTGGCACAGTCGGAATGGTAGTGACTGTCATGTATATGGCTTGCGGTGCATTTAGACTAGCCCGTTTCAACATTACAGAATCGAATGGCTTTTTCACTGGCCTGCCTATTACAGCTGCAGGTGCTATCTTAACTGCCTCATTCTTTTTTATCTCTATACTTTCAACGGTATTTTACATGTTTTTGTTCCCGATTTTATCTATTTTAATGATAAGTACTTTTTCTTTAAAAAAAGTTTAAAGCAATTTCTAAAGCGTCCAATTAAATTGGGCGCTTTTTTACGTACTTAGACAACCACATGCTGTCATATATTGATGAACGATGACAGAAAGGATGTCTGAAATGAGTACTTTATTAACTGCCATCATCCAATTTTGGATGGAAATACCCACACTTGTCGGCTACTTGAAAGGTCAGGCGTTCCCTCAACCATTTTCAAAGGAAGAAGAGGCCCTTTGTTTGGAGCGCTATTTAGCAGGTGATGAACAAGCGAAACTTGAACTTGTCGAAAGAAACATGCGTCTTGTCGCCCATGTCGTGAAAAAATTTCATCCGAAACACGAGCAACTTGATGATTACATTTCCATCGGAACTATTGGTTTAATGAAAGCTGTTAGTAGCTTTACACCAGATAAGAAAACACGCTTAGCTACTTATGCCGCACGCTGTATTGAAAATGAAATACTGATGTTCTTAAGAGCTCAGAAAAAAGTACAAAAAGATGTTTCTTTATATGAACCAATAGGTACTGATAAAGACGGTAACGCATTAGAAATAACAGACTTACTACAAAGTGATGAACGACCAACTGATGTACAGATTGAACAACAAGAGGAGGAACAGCATTTATATAGACATCTCGATAAATTGGATGAACGGGAACTAGAAATCATTCAAAATCGCTATGGATTAGGCACGTTTGAACCTTTGACTCAAAAAGAAATTGCAAAAAAACTAAGTATTTCTAGAAGTTACGTTTCTCGTATTGAAAAACGTGCATTGATTAAACTCTATCAATATTTTAAACATGAAAAAAACTCCCTCTGAGAGGCATCTCAGAGAGAGCTTACAAGTTATTTTAGTTAGTCAGTTGTTTCAGCTGTAATAATTAAACTAGCAATCGCCGTAATCGCCATTGCTCCTGCCATTAAAAATACCATGCCAAATCCCCCTAACATCCCTAGATTAATGTGTAGCATCCCTACAACTATTTTACCATTAGGATGTTCTTTAGATTTGATGATATATGAACAACTTCTGTCAAATAGTAGGCGTAATTGTGAACATTAAAGCTTTTCAATAACGCGTAATACGATTTCAGTTGAATGTTTTGCAGCCACTGGTAAAAATTCCTCAAAACTAATATTCGATTCTTTACCTGCAATATCAGATAAAGCTCGAATAACAACGAATGGTGTACCGAATTGATGACACACTTGCGCTACTGCTGCCGCTTCCATTTCAGCTGCCTTCATTTGCGGGAAATGGCTTCTAACAAGCGCTACACGTTCAGGATCGTTCATAAATGAATCGCCTGTTGAAATAAGCCCTGTTGCAAATTGATGCTCTCCAAGCTCCGATACGGCTTCCTCAGCAACTTTGCGCAGTTTCTCATCTGATTTAAAAGCAGCAGGCATTTGTGGTACTTGACCCATTTCATAACCGAAGATAGTAGCATCTACATCATGATGTCGTACTTCATCAGAGATGACAACAGCTCCAACTTCTAAGTTCTCATCAAAGCCACCTGCTGAACCTGTGTTAATTACAACATCAGGTTTGAATTGATGCAATAGAATTGTCGTAGACATCCCTGCATTGACTTTACCAATTCCACTTTTAAGTAAAATAACCTCATGCCCTTTATATGTACCTGTTGTATATTCACTGTTTGCGATTGTTGTTGAAGTTGTATTTTCAAGTGTTGCACGTAGAAGTTCTACTTCTTCTTCCATTGCACCAATAACTGCGATTTTCATAATTCTCCGCCTTTCTTTTTTTCGACACTTCTCTAAACATAAAACAAAAGGCGTCCATCCGTCAAGAGTGAGGTTGGACGCCTTTTCAATTTCTTAAAAGAGATTATTAATTTGTGTTTGGTAAAGTATTAAGTACTTCCATTTTTGTTGGTTTCCAGCCTTTATTCTTTACCCATTTCATATAAACACGGTACTTATCTTTTTTATCTTTTGATGAAACAGTCCCTATTGCTGTATCAGGACTTCCACCATTTTTAAGATACCAAACAATCATTTCATCTTCATTTAAACCGGTTGTTGAAGCAAGCGTAGCTACCTTCTCTTTCCAGTCTGTTGAATTAGAATCGTAACTAGAATTATGCTGTGCACCAGATTCCTTTTGAGCTGTAGCAGTTGGTTTCCAGTTAGAGTCTTTGATGACTTCTTTGACAATTGGATCATCCGAATCTTCTTTTTTCGCTGTTGAGCTATTTGTTTTATCTTCTGATGAATTTGAGTTGTTATCTGTAGAAGTATTACTATCTGTTTGTGTTTGATCTACTGAGTTATTACTCTCTGTATCTTCTTCAGTACTAGTAGAATCATCTACATTATTATCATCTACATTATCATTCTCTTCGTCATTGTCTTCCGTGTCAGTTGGTTCTTCCGGTTCGTCTGACTCATCTTCCTCTTCTTCTGCAGGTTGTTTAATAACAGGTTTCTCTTGCTGCATTTTATCCGTCTCTTTTGCAGTGTCTTTGTCATCCGATTTGTCACCTAGTATAATCATAGTCGCTACTACAAGTATAAGTAGTACAACGACACCTATTAGTCCATTTAATACTTTATCCATTTTTTTCTTTTTATCTTGTGGTCGATTAGGTTGTGGGTTGTATCGACGTTTCGTCTCAGCCATTTTGATTCCCCCTGTGTAAAATCTCTCCTATATCGTAACACGAATTGTTTCATTGTCCCAAACAAAAAAAGCTTATCCATTTAGAATAAGCCTTTTTGCATAATCATTTTATTTTATTGTGATGATACGTACGTCCATGTCTCCACCAGGAGTAGTAACTTTTAACTCTTCTCCGACTTTACGGCCTAGAAGACCTTTAGCGATTGGTGAGTCATTAGAGATAAGACCTTCGATTGGGTCTGCTTCTGCAGAACCTACGATAGTGTAAGTTTCTTCATCGCCATCTGGAAGCTCTAAAAATGTAACCGTTTTACCAATTGCTACAAAATCATTACTCTGTTGGTCTTCTGTGATAATAACAGCATTACGAATCATTGCTTCAAGAATCGTGATACGACCTTCAACAAATCCTTGCTCATCCTTCGCTGCATCATACTCAGAGTTTTCAGAAAGGTCGCCGAAACTGCGAGCTATTTTAATACGCTCTACTACTTCTTTACGTTTCGTTGAGATTAAGTACTCTAATTCATCTTGTAATTTCTGTTTACCCGCCGCTGTCATTGGGTATTGTTTTTCATTTGACAAAGTATTTCACTCCTTAGATAATTCACTACTTAATAAAAATACTATGCCGCTTCTATGAAAAGAATGCGACATAGTTTTTATGAAAATATTGCCAATCCATAAATATCATATTACACAATAGTTTCAGATTCAAGAATTGTTTTAATTTTTGTAACCATTAAATCGATTGCTACTTCATTTTGACCACCCTCAGGGATGATAATATCAGCATATCGCTTCGTTGGTTCAATGAATTGATTGTGCATTGGACGGACAACAGATAAGTATTGGTCAACTACAGAATCAATTGAGCGGCCACGTTCATTAATATCACGAACTATTCGACGAATAATACGCAAGTCGGAATCAGTATCCACAAATAATTTTATATCCATTAAATCTCGTAGACGCTCATCTTCTAAAACTAAAATTCCTTCTAAAATAATTACATCTTGTGGTTCGATATGAATTGTTTCTTTTGCACGTGTATGTAGTGCATAGTCATACACTGGTTTTTCTATAGCTTGTCTATTTAATAGACGTTTGACATCTTCAATTAATAAATCTGTATCAAAGGCATTAGGATGATCATAGTTTGTAGATAAACGTTGTTCAAACTCTAAATGACTTTGGTCTTTATAATAATAGTCTTGTTCAATAACAACAACAGAGTGTTCTTTAAATACATCATGAATAGCATGTGTAACACTCGTTTTCCCTGAACCCGAACCACCGGCAATCCCAATTACAACAGGACGTTTTTTACTCATTATCGGGTCTCCTTACGCATCATATTATGTGGGAATAATTCTTGTTCACATTTAAAGCGAACAATTTGTAACGGATGACGTGCTGCGTCTAGTGCATTGCCATCCTCATCCCAAACTTCATCTAGTGTTACTCGAAAATTTTCAATTTCAGGACCGAAAAATTCCACTTCATCACCTGGTTTGAAGAAGTTACGTTGTTGCAATGTAACCATTTTTGTTTCTTTATCATAATCAAGCACCATACCGACGAAATCATATTTCGTTTGTTTACCATGCTCTCCAAACATTTGTTGCTCGTAACTTGGCTCTCCTTCAAAGAAAGATGAAGCTGTTTCACGATTAGCACATTTATCTAGTTCCTCTAACCAAGCTTTATCGATTTTGAAGTTATCTGGGTCTGCACAGTATGCATCCATTACTTTACGATATACGCTCACAACTGTTGCTACGTAATGAATGGACTTCATACGACCTTCTACTTTTAATGAATCGATTCCAAGCTCAATAATTTTCGGAATAGATTCGATTAGTTTTAAGTCTTTTGGACTCATAGCAAATGCTTCATCATTTTCAGTAAACAATGGTTTTTCAACGCCATCTTCTACTTCATATAAATCATAATCCCAACGGCATGATTGACAACAACCACCACGGTTAGAATCACGTGCTGTCATATGGTTAGATAACACACAACGTCCACTATAGGCGATACACATCGCACCATGAACGAAAGACTCGATTTCGATATCCACTTTTTCTTTCATTAGCTTGATTTCCTCAGCACTTGTTTCACGAGCTAATACAACTCGGTGTAAACCTTCTTCTTTCCAATACTGTACTGCTTTCCAGTTGGATAGAGATTGCTGTGTACTTAAATGAATCTCAATCTTCGGTGCTACTTCACGACATGTTTCAATAATAAGCGGATCTGCCACGATAATACCCGTAATACCTGCTGATTCTAGGTCACGTAAGTATTCTTCAAGACCGTCCATGTTCTCATTATGCGCAAAGATATTTGTTGTGACATAAATTTTAGCGCCGTATTTTTTTGCAAATTCAACACCTTCACGCATTTCGTCAATGGAGAAGTTGCCCGCATTTGAACGCAAACCAAATTCGCGTCCGCCGATGAAAACAGCATCTGCACCGTAGTGTACAGCTATTTTTAATTTCTCTAAGCTACCTGCTGGTGCCAATAATTCAGGTTTTCGCACGATGACTCTTTTGCCATCAATGATTTCGCTGATACGATCATTTTGTATGATTGTCAAAGTGAACCTCTCCTTTCTTAATAGACTGTTTCCTTAAAGTAGAATCCAGTATCTAATGGACGAATTGCTGGTTGAATTTCTTCAATTTTTGCTAATAAGTCATTTTTAATATCGAAATAGCTGTCAGCTGATTCCGCATAAGCATCGATTGCCTTACGGTAACATTCTGTCACAGTAACAACATATTCAGGTGATTGCAGTACACCTTCAATTTTAAATGAATCAATTCCCGCTTCAAATAACTCATCTAATTCATCAATAATACACAAATCATTCGGACTGAAAATGTGTGTACCATTTAAATCTTCATAAATTGGATATTTATTATTACGTTCGTCATCATGTAAGAACATATTACGATTTTCTTTACGGTTTTCAACTTCCATCGCTTTATCTTGATATAAGAAATAGTTACCCAGTAAAGAACGTTTTGATTGGAACATACAAGTCATACCATGAACTTGTACTTCGATTTCAAATTTTGTGTTTTCTTTAATTTCAATTACTTCATCCATGCTTAACTCTCGAGCTAAAACTGTACGCGTTGCTCCACGTTTACCCCAATAGTCAGCTTGGAACCAGTTTGTTGCAATAGTTTCCGGACTCCAATGTAGTGGAATCGTCACTTCTGCTTCACGTCGTGCAATAATCATAGCAGGATCACCGAAAACGATTGCATCTACACCAATTTCCGCTAATTTTCGCATATACGGTGCAAGTTCATCTACTCTGTCATTATGGAAAATAGCATTCATCGCTACATAGACTTTTTTACCTGCTGCATGAATTTTCTCAGTTGCTGCAGCTACTTGTTCTATTGAAAATTCACCTGCTAAACGTAGACCGAATTGTTGTTCACCTATTAAAAAAGCATCCGCTCCAGCTTGGATGAGTGCTTCAACATGCTCAACAGATTGTGGTGTAACGAGTAATTCAGGTTTCTTCATGAATGGTCACCTCTTTATACATATCAATAAACCGTCCCCTACTGGGAAGAATGTGGATTTGTAATCAGGATGATTAATAATCCAGTCTGCAAAATGATGTAGGTTACGGATCATTGTTCTTTTTCTTCTTGGTACTTCCTTCATATCTAAATCTGATAGGCCATGCATGTACATATTATCGATATATAGTATACCGCCAGAACGAACTAGGGGACTATATTTGTCGAAAAAGCGTTGATACTGACCTTTTGCCGCATCAATAAAAACAGCATCAAAAGTTGGATGATTACTTTCCACATCCACTTCTAACGCATCCCCTTCAAGTAACTCAATATTCTCTTTAGCAACCGATTGTGCGATAAATTGTTTTGCATGTTGAATGCGTAGGGCATCACGTTCAATCGTCACAACCTGGCATTGTGGTAATGTCTCTGCCATACGAATAGCGGAATAGCCAATGGCTGACCCTATTTCTAAAATAGATGATGGCTGTTGTATACGCAGCATTTGAAGCAATATCTCGATTGCAGGTAATTGCATAATTGGTACATGGTTCTCTTCAGCGAAGCGTTCCATCTCCATTAGCAATTCTGATCTTGGTTGGATGAAGGATTGAATATATGAATCCGAAATGTTCATACTTTCATAGCTCCTTAAGTATCAAAAATACACTTTATATTATCATGAAAATAGAAGAAAAGCGAGTGGTGCTTTTCTTCTACAGTTTGTTACTTAATATATTTGTCAACATTCTTTAGATGTTCTTCGTACTTTTCAGCAAAATGATTGATACCATTTTTATCCGCTAAGAAATACAAGTATGGTGTTTCAGCTGGGCTAATTGCCGCATCTAATGATTCTTTACCTGCATTGGCTATCGGTCCAGGTGGTAAACCTTTCACTTTATAAGTGTTATAAGGATGATCTACCTCTAAGTCTTTATATAAGACACGGTCTTTATGCTCACCTAATGCATATAAAACTGTCGGGTCTGTTTGTAACGGCATATCCGCTTCAAGTCGGTTATTGAAAACACTTGCAATTGTTTCTCGGTCAGTTTTAGCAGTAGCTTCACGTTCAAGTAATGAGGCAAATGTTAAAAATTCATGAACAGACATACCTTTTTCTTTTAACTGGTCACTATATTGCGTTACAACTGTATTTGTTTGAGCAATCATTTGATCTACAATTTCTTCTAAAGAAGGTTCTTCCTCAAAAAAGGCATAGGTTGCTGGATATAAATAACCCTCTAGTGCATAACGAATATTTTTATTACTTACTTTTTTCGTAATCAGTTCTGGATATTTAGCTCTCATCTTCTTAACAAAAGATTTGCTTGTTACAAGCTTCATAAATTCATCTGAAGAATACTTCGTACTTTTAGCAACGCGATTGCCAATTTGGTCTAGAGTCAAACCTTCTGGAATGATGAGAGAGAAAGCTGGTTGACGATAGACCTTACCTGTTTTCAAACTTTGAATAATTTCATCAATTGTCATTGATTTTGTTAATTTATAAGAGCCCGCTTGGAACTCTGATTCATTTTTAAATTTTGTGTAGTATTTAAAAACTTTAGCATCTTTAATAATGTTCTTTTTCTCAAGAGTGGTAGCGATAGAATCGACCGTAGAGCCTATTGGCACCTCAACCTTCACTGACTTGTTAGAATCAGGATCAACAGGTTTTAATGCACTAGAAACATAAAAATACACGCTCGTACCAATTAAGGCTGTAACAACAATAACGATTAAAGCAACAATGAAAACAATCTTCCGAACGGTTTTTACTTCCTTTTTGTGTTCTTTCATTTTCTCTAACATTGCTTTTTTTTGAGATTCCTGGTCCACTAGCTGTCCTCCTATTACTTATTTAAACTATTATCATAAAGAAAAAGCGGAATGAAAAAACCATTCCGCTTTCATAAAGGCTTACAGATTACTCTTCACCGAATTCAGCGTCAAGCGTGTTCAATACTTCTTCTACCATATCCCACTCTTCATCTGTTTCGATTTCTTCAATCGATTCAAGTTCACCGTCTTCTGATAATATAGTTTTAGCAGCGAAAACTTCTACTTGTTCGCCCTCTGCAACGCCCTCTTCATAATAAAGAACGTATGATTGTTCAGTAGCATCTACTGAGAATTCATACAGCACGGCATATGTGTGTTCGTTGCCTTCTTCATCGATTAGATGAATATGTTTATGATCGTGTTCTTGTTCATTTGACATGCTTTTCACCTCTTGTTTAAATTAAAAATTATTCAGCGTCGATATCTTCATCAAGCTCATTTACAACTCGCTCGATTAAATCCCATTCAGCTTCTGTTTCGATTGGTGCTAATTCACCGTCTTGACCATCTTCAGAAGGAGTGAATGCTGATGCAAAGATTTCTACTTCGCCTTCTTCATCTTCAGTACCAATTACGTAGTAAAGTACGTAAGATTTACCGAATTCTTCTGAGTCAAATGTATGAAGTACTTCACATAATTGTTCGTTGCCCTCTTCATCTACCACTGTGATATTGCGTTGTTCTTGTTCTTGTTCGTTTGTCATAATATATTCACCTCATAATTGTTTTCGGTCTAAAAATCCTTGAAGGATCATAACCGCAGCCATCTTATCAATAACTTTTTTTCGATCTTTGCGGCGGACATCTGCTTCAATTAGCAAGCGCTCCGCAGCCATCGTCGTTAGACGCTCATCCCATAATGTTACCTTTAATGAGAAGGTCTCCTCTAATAGCTCTTTATAGCGTTGAGAAGCTTCTCCCCTAGGGCCAACAGTATTGTTCATATTTTTGGGGAATCCAACAACGAATTCCGTTACTCCATATGATTGGACAAGTTCACGAATTCGGTCCATACCAAATTCATCGTTTTCTTCGTCGATTTTTACAGTTTCAATTCCTTGAGCAGTCCATCCTAGTGCATCACTAATTGCTACTCCAACTGTTTTAGAACCAACATCTAAACCCATTATTCTCATCATTATGCCTCGTTATTCTTTTTAATGTAGAACTTCACAAGTTCCTCTAGTATTTCGTCACGCTCAAGCTTGCGAATTTTGTTACGAGCCTCTTGATGACGAGGAATATATGCCGGATCACCTGACAGCAGATAACCAACAATCTGATTAATCGGATTATACCCTTTTTCTTCTAGTGCCGCATGAACATGAAGCATAGTTTGCTTTACTTCTTGTTCCATAGATTCTTCGGGAAAATTAAATTTCATCGTTTGATCGAACGAACTCATGCTCAGCACCTCACTTTAAGTTTTTGAAAGTATAAAAAATCTTCTATTCATAGTAAGTATAACGTATTAGAGCTACCTTTTAAATAGATTTTACATAATCATAAACAGATTCAAGCGCTTCTGCAAGTTTAGAGCCATCTTTTGCTCCAGCCATCGCCATATCTGGGCGACCGCCACCTTTACCACCGCATTGTTCAGCTACTTGTTTAACGATATTTCCAGCGTGATAGTTCCCACCAGCTATGTCTTTTGTAACACCTGCGATAAGCATTACTTTATCGCCTTCAGTTGCACCTAAAACAATGATACTATTCTTCATTTTTTCTTTTAGGTCATCCATTAATTGACGTAATTGATTGTTGTCTTTTGCTTCTACTTTAGTAGCAAGAACTGTGACTTCACCAATTTCTTTAGCTGCAGATAAAATATTTGATGCTTGAGCGTTTGCAATTTTAGAAGATAGTGCAGCATTTTCGCGTTGTTGTTCTTTATAATCATGTTGTAAACCTTCAACACGTGCAACTAAATCTTTTGGATTAGCTTTTAATAGTGCTGCTGCTTGCTCCAGAATATGTTGCTCTTCTTTTGCTGCAACGAAAGCTGCTTTACCTGTAACAGCTTCAAGACGACGAGTACCTGCTCCAATTCCGCTCTCAGAAACAATTTTAAAGAAACCAATTTGTGAAGTACGGTCTACGTGAATACCACCACAAAGTTCTAATGAATAGTCGCCAACTTGTACAACACGAACTACATCACCATATTTCTCTCCGAATAAAGCCATTGCACCCATTGCTTTTGCTTCATCGATTGCTTTGTTTTCAATAATAACGGCGATATCGTCCCAAATTTTTTCGTTCACAATTTGTTCAATTGTTTCTAACTCTTCTTTTGTTACTTGACCGAAATGAGAGAAGTCAAATCGTAAACGATCTGGTCCTACATAAGAACCTGCTTGGTTTACATGATCTCCTAATGTGTCTTTTAATGCACGTTGTAATAGGTGAGTCGCTGTGTGATTTTTAATCGTTTGATTGCGAGCATCGCGATCCACAATTGCATGAACTTCATCTTCAATATGCATTTCTCCAGTTTCTATAATAACTGTATGCAAGTTTTGACCGTTCGGCGACTTCTGTACATCTTTAATTGACGCAGTGAATGAGTCATTTGAGATTGTACCATGGTCTGCAATTTGACCACCTGACTCTGCATAAAATGGCGTTTCCGAAAGAATAACTAAAACTTCTTCACCTTCAGAAGCTTCTTTCACTTCTTGTCCATTTGCTACGATTGCAACTACTTTTGTATGTGTTGTTAATGTTTCATAACCGACAAATGTACTTTCTTGGTTTAGATTAGCCAATACTTCAGATTGAACATGCATTGAATCGACGTCTTGACGAGCTGCACGAGCACGGTTACGTTGTGCTTCCATCTCTTTTTCAAAACCTTCGTGGTCTACAGTCATATTTACTTCTTCAGCATATTCTTCAGTTAATTCAACAGGGAAACCATAAGTATCGTAAAGGCGGAAAGCATCTTTACCTGGCACGATAGTTGAGTTTGCTGCTTTTTGCGTTTCAACTACTTCATTGAAAATAGCTAAACCACCGTCTAATGTTTCATGGAAACGAACTTCTTCATTTTTAATAACACGTTGGATAAAATCTTGTTTTTCTTTTACTTCTGGATAGAAGTCCACCATAATTTCGCCAACAGTTGGTACTAAATCATACATAAATGGTTTCTCAATACCTAATTGTTTTGCGTAACGTACGGCACGGCGTAGTAAACGGCGTAATACATAGCCACGTCCTTCGTTTGATGGAAGTGCCCCATCACCTATAGCAAATGCCACAGTACGAATATGGTCAGCGATTACTTTAAACGCTTCATCTTTGTTTACATCAACGTGATATTTTTCACCAGAAATACGTTCAGTATGCTCGATAATTGGCATAAATAAATCCGTATCAAAGTTTGTTGGTACATTTTGCACAACAGAAGCCATACGTTCTAGACCCATACCAGTATCAATATTTTGTTTTGGCAGCGGCGTGTATGTGCCATCAGGATTATGGTTGAACTCTGAGAAAACAAGATTCCAAATTTCTAAGTAACGCTCATTTTCTCCACCTGGATATAGTTCAGGATCTGATTCGTCTGCACCGTATGATTCACCACGGTCATAGAAGATTTCTGAGTTTGGACCACTTGGACCTTCTCCGATATCCCAGAAGTTTCCTTCAAGACGAATTAAGCGCTCCTCAGGAACCCCGATTTCATCTTTCCAGATTGTATATGCTTCAGTATCTTCAGGGTGAATAGTAATTGAAAGTTTTTCAGGTTCAAAGCCCATCCATTTTTCATCTGTTAAGAACTCCCAAGCGTAGTGAATAGCTTCTTTTTTGAAGTAATCACCGATTGAGAAGTTCCCTAACATTTCGAAGAATGTATGGTGACGAGCTGTTTTACCTACGTTTTCGATATCGTTTGTACGGATAGACTTTTGTGCATTTACTATACGAGGATTGTCAGGTATAACACGACCATCAAAGTATTTTTTTAATGTTGCTACACCTGAGTTGATCCATAATAATGATGGGTCATTAATAGGTACAAGTGGAGCACTTGGCTCTTGTTTATGTCCTTTCTCTTCAAAGAACTCAATATATTTACGACGAATTTCTGCTGCAGTTTTCATTTGCTTATTCCTCCTTTAGACAATAAAAAACCTTCATCCACTATAAAAGGGACGAAGGTTGAAAATTCGCGGTACCACCCTAGTTACAATAGACCGGTCTTGAATCTATTGTCTCTTCATTAAGCCTTAACGCGGCAAACGACAGGGATTAGCTGTACTCAGGATGAGCTTTCCAAAATGATTTGTGAAGGTTCTTGCAGCCTAGGAACCTCTTTCTGTGCACATTGCATAATGTACTTATATCCTTCGTAGTTTTAAACGATATATATATTGTTAGTTACAAATATTCGAAAATACGATTGTTTTCAAATATCGACTCAATCTTATTTTAAAAAAGGTCTTTGTATCTGTCAAATCTCTTCTTCAAGAAAATCATAAGGACTTATACCTTTCATGCCGATTAAAGGATGAATATCTAAATAATTATCAGTATTCAAGGACTGTGATTCCAACGATAGTTGCTCTTCTTGTGGCTCGACATTTGTTGAATTAGTTGTTTCTGACACTTGCGCCAATTCTGGCTCAACAGAATCTTTAACCGCCTCTAGAACTTCTTCTATTTGAAGACGTTGTGCTAAAGTAGTGTTTCTTTGAAGATCATCCGTTCTTAGCATACCATACTTAAACACATCAATTTCACCACAAAGAATGAGGAAGTTTTTTGCCCTCGTAATTCCTGTATACAACAAGTTTTTACGTAACATTTTAGAATAACCACGTACTACTGGCATAATAACTGTTTGGAATTCACTACCTTGTGATTTATGAATTGAACAACAGTAAGCAAGTGTGATCTGATTCAAATCACCGCGTTGATATGTTACTTCAATGCCATCATATGAAGCTACAAGTAAGTCTTGTTTCTCAATTGTCTCATTAGCTTTGATAATACTAATTACTTCTCCCATATCACCGTTAAAGACATTGCTATTCGGTTGATTGACAAGCTGTAAAATTTTATCACCAATACGATACGTCACATCACCAAATGTTATTTCCTTACTCTTTTCAGTTTTCTTCGGATTAACAAGTTCCTGAATCATTTTATTAATAGCATCAATGCCTGCAGGTCCTCTATACATAGGTGCTAAAATTTGCACATCATGAATGGAGAAGCCTTTCTTAACAGCACTTGATACGACTTGTTTGATAACATCTGCTACTTGGTCGGAGCTAGCTTGAATAAAAGAACGATCGGATGTTTTTGCAAGCATGTTTTGCGGCATTTCGCCTTTTTTCATTTGATGGGCAAGTTCAATAATTGATGAGCCATCTGCTTGTCTATATACATCAGTTAACTCAACAGTTGGAATTGCTTTAGAAGCAAGTAAATCTTTTAGCACTTGTCCAGGACCTACTGGCGGCAATTGATCTTGGTCACCAACAAAAATAACTTGGCAATCGTCATTTAACGATTTCAACAACTGATGAGCGAGCCATGTATCAACCATCGACATTTCGTCGACAATGATGAGCCTTCCTCCAACTTCCTTCTCCGTTTCCTCTTCCTTTTCTTGTCCAGTGAAGCCAAGCAAACGGTGAATAGTCATTGCTGGTAATTCAGTTGATTCGCTAAGACGCTTAGCTGCTCTTCCTGTCGGCGCCACTAATACAATCGGAAAAGGCTCGTCTTTTTCAATATAGTCTTTTGGATTTAAAGTTAGGCCATGAAGCTCTGCATAAACGTCTACAATCCCTCTAACTACAGTCGTTTTCCCTGTACCAGGGCCACCTGTTAAAATCATAACTGCTGAGTTAATAGCCTTCTCAATGGCGTCCACTTGCGTTTCTGCATATGAAACACCAAAACGTTCCTCAGCATCACCGATAAATTTTCGGATTTCAGATGTAGGGAACGCGGATTGTTCAGCATTTTTTTGAACTAACTCTGTAATTTTAGAAGCAATACCAATCTCAGAAAAATACAAAGACGGCATATAGAGGCGTGTTTCTTCACCACAAATTTTACTGTCCTCGCGAAGCTCGATACAGGCTTTTGAAATCGCCTCAAAAGGAATTTCATATGCCTGACTCATTTCAAGTAGGCTTTTCGCTTGTGGCAGAATATCCTTCGCTTCCATATATACATGCCCCTCTGACAGAGCACCTGCATTTAATAGGTGTAACACAGCAGCTTTAATACGATCTGGATGGTCCCCTGTAATATGTAGTTTAGCTCCTAATTCATCGGCACGTTGAAAACCTACACCTTCAACTTCTTCAATAAGTCTGTAAGGATTCTCTGTTAAAAGTTGGATTGTTTCATTTTCATACATTTGGTATATACGCACTGCTAGTTGTGGGCCAAAGCCCCAATCATTTAATTGGATCATAATACGATCCAATCCTAGATTTTGCTCTAGTACGGAGCGTAATGTCTCTTTTTTATCTTCTGTAAGCCTTGGAATTTCATCAAGTGCATCCGGATTATTAATAATAATTTTAATGGCGTCTTTCCCTAGCTTTTTAACGATTGTCTCAGCCGTTTTATGACCTATCCCTGGGAATAAATCACTCGACAAGTAATGTACGACACCTTGTTCAGTACCAGGAATCTCTTTAACAAAAGTATTAGCTTGAAATTGTATGCCGTATTTAGGATGCTGTTTCAATTGTCCAGTAAAACGATACAACGTTTCTTGAACGACAGATGGAAAAAAGCCTGTCACGATAATTTCTTTTTCTTGATATGTCGTATTCGTTTCTTGGATTTTCAACTTAATGATGGAAAATAAATTCTGAGGATTATGGAAGATAGAGACGACAGGCCGACCGACTATAAATAGCTGTTCTTCTTGAAACACTGATACATTTTCAGTCAACGCTGTCCCCTCCTTTTTATTGTTGCTTCATAGCAATCATATCGTGGATATAACGCGCTTGTTCAAACTCAGGTTGTAATGTAAATGCTTGTTTTAAATGATACAAAGCATCTTCTGTACGCTCAGTTGATACTGCATAAAGTACACCTAAGTTATAGTGGGCATCTGCATTATTCCAGTCTTGGTCGATCACATATTGTAATTCTTTTTGTGCTACATCAAACATTTCTAATGAGCAAAGTAAAATTCCGTATGCTAGACGAACTTGTACGTCTTCAGGAGCTAACTCTGCAGCTCTTTGTAAATAAGGTAACGCTAATTTTGTTTCACCAGCACGTTCAAAGCTCTTTCCAAGCATATAAAATGCATCTTCACCTTCAATACCTAGGCGAATAGCAATTTCATATAATTTAGCAGCTTCCATAAAACGCTCGCTATTATAATATAAATTGGCTAATCCGTAATATGCTGTCGCTGCTTTTTCATCTAAAGTAATTGCTTTTTGAAAGAAACGCTCTGCTCTTTCAGTTTCATCCATAGAAGCTAGTAGGTTACCAAAGTTAATGTAACCTACTGTATTATTCGGTTCTTCCTCTATTGCTTGTGTAAAAGCTTTAACAGCGTCTTCGTAACGCTTTTCTTGAATAGCCTTTATACCTTGTTCATTAAAATCCACTATTTCCACTCCTATTAACCTACATACGTTAATTTTTTACCGTCTTTAAAGACTTCATCGATTGTTGCGCCACCTAAACATTCGTCACCATCATAAAATACGACAGATTGTCCTGGTGTGATAGCACGTATTGGTTCTTCAAAAGTAACACGCACTTTATCATCACCCAACATTTCAACCTCTACCGGAGTATCTTCTTGGCGATAACGGAATTTAGCTGTACAACTAAATTTCTCTTGTTTTGGTTTATTTGAAGTAAAACCTAATTTCACTGCTGTTAAGCTATGAGAATACAGTTTATCATTATGGAAGTTTTGTCCGACTAATAACACGTTTTTTTCTAAATCTTTACCAAGTACAAACCAAGGTTCACCGTCGCCACCAATACCTAAGCCGTGACGTTGTCCAATTGTGTAGTACATTAAACCGTCGTGTTTACCCATAACCTTGCCATCCATTGTTTCCATATTGCCTGGTTGCGCAGGTAAGTATTGGCTTAAGAATTGTTTGAAATTACGTTCTCCGATGAAGCAAATACCTGTTGAATCTTTTTTTGTAGCAGTTGCTAATCCAGCTTCCAGTGCAATTTCACGTACTTTTGGTTTCTCTAAATGCCCAATTGGGAACATTACTTTTGAAAGTTGTTCCTGTGAAAGTTGGTTCAAGAAGTACGTTTGATCTTTATTATTATCTTTTCCACGTAACATGACTGTCTCACCATCACGCTCTGCCACTTGTGCGTAGTGACCCGTTGCTAAATAGTCAGCACCTAGTTTTAATGCGTGTTCAAGGAATGCTTTGAATTTGATTTCTTTGTTACACATTACATCAGGATTTGGTGTACGTCCTGCTTTGTATTCATCTAAGAAGTAAGTAAAAACTTTATCCCAATATTGCTTTTCAAAGTTTACTGCATAATAAGGGATTCCGATTTGGTTACATACTTTAATAACATCATCATAATCTTCAGTTGCCGTACAAACACCAAATTCGTCTGTATCATCCCAGTTTTTCATGAAGATGCCAATTACATCATAGCCTTGTTTTTTCAATAAATACGCAGCAACTGAAGAATCGACTCCTCCAGACATGCCGACAACAACGCGTGTTTTTGAGGGGTCTTTTGTTGCGTTCATAACATTCACCTTTTTTCTTTTATTTCGCTAAGCGCTCAACAATTTCAACTGTTTTATCAGCAGCTACTTGAACATCCTCTAAAGAGAGCCCAAGTCCGAAGCTAAAACGAATTGAATTGCGCAGTTCTGGTGCACCTTTTCCGTACATTGCAACCAACACATGTGATGGATCTATTAATCCAGCCGTACATGCAGAACCACTTGAAGCTGCGATACCTGCCATATCTAAATTTACGAGGAAGGATTCTACATCCATACCTGTAAAACTAATATTCAATACATGTGGTAAAGAGTTAGCTCTATCACCATTTACATGATAAGAAATTTTAGCTTTATCTAATGTATTTAAAAATAATTCTTGAAAGCTAACAAATTCCTGCTGTTTCACTTCAAAATTTGCTTGTGCAATTCGTACTGCTTCTGCAAACGCACAAATCGCAGGAATATTCTCAGTTCCTGCTCGACGTTTACGCTCTTGTTCTCCACCAAGCAAGGTGGATTGTAATGGTGTATTTTCACGTTGATATAGGAAACCTATTCCTTTTGGTCCGTTCAATTTATGAGCAGAAACCGAAAGTAAATCTACTTGTAGATCTTCCACGTTAAATTTCTCTATACCATAAGCTTGAACTGCATCTGTATGGAATGTTGCTTTGTGATTTTTTAATAGTGATCCGATTTCTTTAATCGGCTGAATCGATCCTACTTCATTATTACCATACATAATTGTTACTAAGATCGTATCATCAGTTAATGCCTGTTGGACATCTTGGACAGAAACGACACCCTGTGCATTGACAGGTAAATACGTTACTTTAAAGCCTTGTTTTTCAAGACGCTCACACGTATGCAATACTGCATGATGTTCGATTTGAGACGTAATAATATGACGACCTTCATTGCGGCGTGCATATGCCGTACCGAAAATAGCTAAATTATCTGCTTCAGAACCACCACTTGTCATAATGATTTCTTGGTCTTTAGCACCGATTGATTGTGCAAGTACCATTTTGGCATCGTCCAAATATTTTCTTGCATGACGTCCAATACTATGAATACTAGATGCATTACCGTAAACAGAACCCATAAGCTCAGTCATTTTCTCAATAACTTCTGGATGCATTGGAGAAGTGGCTGCATGGTCTAGATAAATTTCTTTCATCGTAAAAAACTCCTATCAAATTCGCCTTGGGCGGTTTATTTCCGACGATTTGCTTTCGTCGAAAAAATCTATCCCGATTTAGAACGAGGTTGTTTGCCCAAGGCTTTAACTTTATTCAACTCGGGTTAATACCCACTGAATTATTTATACTTACTGATTCATCCCTTAATAAGAAGCAATGAGATTAATTCATTAAATATAAAACATATAGCCTTCATCAGAATCTTGTTCTTTATAAGCAGCTAAATCTTCTAATGAAGTTGTATCTAATACATTCTTCACTGCATCACGAATCCCCATCCATAGCTGTCGTTGAGGTGGGGCTTCATTTTCAATTCCTTCAACTGGTTGAATCGGTCCTTCAAGTACACGAATAACATCAGCTGCTGAAATTAAATGCGGTGGTTTTGATAACATATAGCCACCATAAGCCCCACGAACACTCTTCACTAAACCTGAGTTTCTAAGGGGAGAAACAAGCTGTTCCAAATAAGCTTCTGACAAATCATTATCTGCTGCAATTTGTCGCAAAGGAATTGGACCTTGCCCGTATTGTTTGGCTAATTCAATCATAATTGTTAGACCATAACGGCCTTTAGTTGAGATTTTCAAAGTATACACCTCTATATAGTAGCTTACATTTATACGTTAAAGTATAGCATATTTCCTTCCATTCTACTCGGGAATGCTTTATCATAAATGTTACAAGCATAAAAATAGAACAAATGTACGAGAGGAGGCAATCACTTTGCCAAATGAACCACTCGCATTCCGCATGCGACCACGTAACTTAGATGAAGTCGTTGGTCAACAAACCATTATAGGAAAAAATACTACACTATATAAAATGATTTCAAACGGGCATGTCCCTTCCATATTACTATACGGTGAACCCGGAATCGGGAAAACGTCGATTGCCTATGCTATCGCAGGTACTTCCCATCTGCCATTCTTTGCTCTCAATGCAACACGCGCAGGAAAGAAAGATGTTGAAGACGTAGTAGCAGAAGCACAGTTAACAGGTAAAGTGTTACTGTTTTTAGATGAAATCCATCGTTTCAATAAATTACAACAAGACACATTGTTACCCCACGTTGAAAATGGATCTATTGTATTAATAGGTGCCACAACTGAAAATCCATTTCATGATGTGAACCCTGCCATTCGCTCACGCTGCGGCGAGATTAAGCAGCTAAAAAGATTAACTTATGAAGATATTGACGCACTTGTGTTACGCGCTCTAGAAGATAAAGAACGTGGACTTGGTCGTTATACAATAAGATTAAGCGATTCACAACGTGACAAAATAGTAGTTGCAGCTCACGGTGATGCGCGAAAAGCATTAACATTGTTAGAGTCCATTTATTACGCTTCTGATGAAGTGAATAATGAAACGATTGTACAGGATGATACAGTCAAAAATCTAGCAGAACGTATCGGAGTTTTCGGAGATAAAAAAGGTTCTCATTTTTATAATCTATTATCGGCTTTACAAAAATCAGTAAGAGGTAGTGATACGAACGCCGCACTCTACTATTTAGCGCATTGTTTAGAAAATGGAGACTTAGTAGCTGTTTCTCGTAGATTACTCGTTATGGGCTATGAAGATATTGGTCTTGCAAATCCTGAAGTAGGAGGACATGTTCTATCTGCTGTACAAGCAGCTGAGCGCCTTGGATTACCTGAAGCACGTATTCCATTAGCTCAAGCCGTGATCGAGATGTGTTTAGCATCCAAATCAAATTCTGCAATATCGGCAATTGATGCTGCCATCGCTGATATTCGAGCAGGGAAAACAGGAGACATTCCAATGCATTTACGAGATGCTCATTACGCAGGTGCAAAAACATTAGGTGTAGAAGGTTATCAATATCCACATAACACACCTATCGGCACTTTTGGTGGCTGGGTCGACCAAGAATATTTACCTGAAGAACTTGTCGGCACCGAATATTATAAGCCTATTATTGCTGGCGAGGAAAAACGCATGGCAGGGATTTATGATAAGTTGAAATCATTTAAAAAATAGCTTAAAGGGTTACCTACATGTCTAGTACTTGTAAGGTAACCCTTTTGTTGTTGAAGCCAAGCTTTCTAAATTTATGTTTGCTATTTTCACGTCCAATTAACTAGGTAGTTTTTTTAAGCAGGGAAATCGTCTTATTAATAGAATAAATTATAATAAAACTGAAGGAGCTTTCTTAAAAAACTAGAGAACACCTCTTTTTAATAAACACTCAGACAAAGGCGGATGAAATAGATGGACATTAAAGAATTAGCAGAAAAAATATTACTTCAATTTGCTACACGCACATTTAAAGAACGTCCCTTAATAGTCGCAATTGACGGTTTAAGTGGCGCAGGTAAAACCACATTAGTAAAAAAAATTGAGCAGGAATTGAATAATAATAACAGCTCAGTAGTCATTATACATATTGATGATCATATTGAGAAAAAACATAAAAGATACGAAACAGGACACGAGGAATGGTATGAATATTACTACTTACAATGGGACATTAAGATGTTAACTACAAGTTTATTCGAAGGATTAAAGTGCAATAAAAAGAACATAACTTTACCGTACTATGATAAATCTACCGATACCATCTCAGCTAAACAAATTTCTGTTGCAGTTGCTAGTATCATTCTTATAGAAGGTATATTTCTTCAAAGAAAAGAATGGCGAGAGTTTTATGACTATACTATATTTTTAGATTGCCCTCGCGAATTAAGGTATGAAAGAGTTTTAAATCGGGATTCTTATATCGGGGATAAACAAGCAATACTTTTAAAATATAAAAGGAGATACTGGTTAGGAGAAGAACATTACCTGAATACAGAAAATCCAATTAAAAATGCAGATATAGTTATTTAAACAAAGGAACCCCCTTACTTAGTAATTAAAGTATAAGGGGGTAACTCCTATAGATTATTTTTGCTCGTGTATAATATCTAAGCTTATTAGCATTTGATTATGTCGTAACTTTTAATACTGTTTTAATTTTTTGGATAATACCACCCGTGCTATAAGTTAATACACTTCGTTTGTAGAATGATAGACTTAGCATGAATAACAATACTACAGTCACAATAAGTATACCTAGTGAAATCATTGGCTCTGAAGCTGCAATATCGGTTGCACCTATACGAAGCGGCATTACCATTCCTGAAGTAAACGGAATATAAGAACACACTTTTACTAATATTGTGTCTGGACTATACATTCCTGATAAAAGGACGTAAAATCCACCAACACCAACCATCATTGCAGGCATCATCGCTTGACCTGACTCTTCTACTTTTGACACAAGCGAACCAAGTAGGGCACCCATAATTAGGAATAATAATATGGTTAATATTAAAAACGCCAGTACATATGCCACATATCCAGCTGACAGACTATTAATTACTTCAATTACTGTATCCCATTTTTCACCGCCATCTACTAATATAAATAGCAACGATTGCACTGCAAATAAAATAACAATTTGCGTTACCGCAAGTAAAAATGTACCTGTTAATTTTGCCAAGAAGTGTGTTACTGGTTTAATACTCGCAAGAAGCACTTCTAGCACACGTGACCCTTTCTCAGAAGCTACATCCGTCGTAATCATCGATAAGAATGACATGACAAACCCATAAATGATGAATCCAACTATCATTGATGCGCCTATACCCGCAGACTTCTCATCTTCGCTTTTACCACCAGCAGCTTCTTCATTCAAGTTTTTCGTTGTAATCGTCGTCTCAGATTGTAAAATCTTATCTGCCTGCTCTGCTGTTAAATTGAGCTGTTGCACTTCATAAAGCTTCCCTGCATATTGGATACTAGCCGATAAGCTTTGCTGATCATTAAATTTAAGCGGATTAAATGTTGCGATTTCAGCTACTAATGATCCAGCCTTATCTTGAATGAAAATCGCAGCATCTAAATCTCCATCTTTCACCTTTTTCTCAACTTTGCTTTCATCCTCTTTTGGGAATGAAAATTCAACATCTGCACTGGAAGTAAAAAGCGCTTTGAAATCCGCATCCGTATCATTTAAAACTGCAACTTGTAAAGGCTCTTCCGAAAACAGGGCTTCTTTAATATCCGACCAGAACATCACGCAACTAATGACAACTAAATATAATAGAATAGAGAAAATAAATGACTTCGCTTTAATCTTTTGCTTATAAAGTTGCTTTACTAATATCCAAAACTTAGACATTGCCGCCACCTACCTTATCTTTGAAAATTTCATCCAATGATAAATAATCCAGGCTGAATTTTTCAATGTAACCACCTTTTGATACGAGATCGAAGATTCCTTTTGCATATGATTCATCCTCTAATGTAAGCGTGTATTGTTCTTTGCCAATTGCTACATCTTTTACCCCTGGTAAAGCCGTAAGTTCGTCTATAGTCATATCTGTTCTCACTGTTAACTTTGTTTTACCATATTGTTTCTTTAAATCTAACAAACTACCAGAAAACAATGATACGCCTCGTTTTAACAAGCACAAATGATCACACAACTCTTCTACGTTTTCCATTTGATGACTTGAAAATAGAATGGTAGTACCGTTTTCCCTTAAAAATAAAATAGCTTCTTTCAATAAATCCTTGTTCACAGGATCTAATCCACTAAACGGTTCATCTAGAATTAAAAACTCAGGCTTATGTATGAAACTTGCGATAAGCTGAACTTTCTGTTGATTCCCTTTCGAAAGTGTCTCTGCTTTTGCCTTACGCTTTTCCTCTAACTCAAAACGTTCAATCCAATAATTCACATCTTCTTTTAACTCTTTTTTCTTGCGTCCTCTTAATTCCCCAAAGAAATATAACTGATCTTCCACTGTCATAGTTGGGAAAATTCCGCGTTCCTCTGGTAAATAACCGAGTAAATCACGGTCTATCGCGTGTATTGACTTCCCATTCCAAGAAATCGTTCCAGATGTTGTTTCTTGCAAATCTAAAATCATACGGAAAGTCGTCGTTTTCCCTGCACCGTTTTGACCAATCAGACCGAAAATCTCTCCTTTTTCAATTGTAAAAGAAAGATTATCCACCGCCACAAAATTCTGATATCTCTTTGTAACTTCTTGAATTACTAATGCCATTGAAAGTCTCCTTTTCTGAATGCATTTACATTGTGTTTTTAATAAATAACATCTTCTAACAATCTCAAATATTGCTTCATATTCAAATATGAAACAATATCTGAGATTTCTTTAGTTTCCTAATTTTATTAAATGTATATAGAATAAAAGTAAATAAGGTAACTGCCATACCCAAATTAATACCGGAAATAAAATCCGCAACATTTGATTCTTTACCCAAGAAAAGATTAATGAAAAATACTAGTACATTGAATACGATAATGGCGCTTGGAATTGCGATAATTCGATGATAATGAGACATTTTAGATGCCGTATCAGTATAAAGTTCAAAAGGTTCTTCACTTGCATCTTTTCTTAAATAGACCCATCCAAAATAAGTATCTACATGCTCTATGCCACTATCTTGTAAAAACTCGATATACTCTTTATTTTCTTGACGATTTGTTTTATCTTTCAGTTTTTCTAACTTATAGTTATAATTTACGGTTGCATCCTCTTCAAATGTATATCGAAAATAATTTACTTTTTTTAGTTGTAGACCTTTCTTAGATTGTTCATTTAACCATTTCTCTTCCTTTTCGAAGTCCCAAAAACAATTATATGCGCCCTTCACCTATTCAATCCCTCCTTTTATCATCAATTCTCCATTCATTATTAATTCTTTCATCCTGACTATTTCGGCTTCCACTTCGCCTTTTCCTTGTGCAGTAATCATATATTGTTTCTTTCTGGTTGACTCTTCAGCCTCAACAGTTTGAATCCAACCTCTCTCAACCAAGGACTTAAGCGCTCCATATAAAGTTCCTGGGCCAAGCTGTACACGCCCCTTGCTCAATGATTCTACCAGTTGCATAATTCCATATCCATGCCTTGGTTCATATAGCGCCAGCAAAATATAATACACACCTTCTGTTAAAGGTCCATGTTGTTGCATATAAAATCACCTCTTTACATCAACAGCAATTACATCGCAAGCCGATATATAAAGTATATCAGCAGACGATATACTTTTCAATTGAATTTTAAACAATTTTATCCATTTATTAATGTTAATTCCTTTTAATAAAAAAATGCAAAAGCTCATAGCTTTTGCATTTTAAATTCTCTATATTCAAATAAAGTTTATAAATTTCAACTCAAAACTTCTATTAACCTTAATAGCGAACTTTATTAATTTGATGATAGTTAACTATTTGCTATCATTTCATTTAACGAGCTAAATTAATCTCTCACCGTTTTAATCTCAATATCACTCAAAATATCTCGTACTACCCAGCTAGCAGCGATTAATCCAACTGAAGATGGCACGAACGCATTTGATGATGGCGGCAATTGCGCTTTGCGAATTTCTGCTTCCGGTTTACCGACTGTTTGTACAACATCTGGACGAACGACAATCGGGCTCTCATCAGAGAAGATTACAGGTATTCCTTTTTTAATACCTTCTTTACGCAATTTCACACGAATTACCTTAGCTAATGGATCGGTATGTGTTTTTGAAATATCAGCAATTTGGAAGCGTGTTGGATCCATTTTATTTGCTGCACCCATACTTGCAATTATTTTTACGCCACGTTTTAAGCATTCTTTCATAATGTGAATTTTATATATAACTGTATCCGAAGCATCAATCACATAATCTGGTTCATAACTAAAGAACTTTTCATACGTTTCTTCTGTGTAGAACATATGCAAATCTATGACTTCACAATCAGGATTAATATCAGCAATTCGCTCTTTCATAACAGCTGATTTTGAGCGACCGATTGTCGACATATAAGCTACTAGTTGACGGTTAATGTTCGTAATATCTACATCGTCTTTATCTACTAAGATGATGCGACCAACACCACTTCTTGCACAAGCTTCAGCAGCAAACGATCCAACACCGCCAATTCCTAAAATTGCTACAGTAGTATTTTTTAGTTTATCTATTCCATCTGTTCCAATGGCTAATTCATTACGTGAAAATTGATGTAACATATAGCTTTCACTCCGTTTAATTTAAATTTTGTAAGTAATCCTATCCTATTAGTAAGAAAATAGGTATCGTGAAAAATATATACAAAAAGTTAGATGATTGCAAGGATTGATGTAAGTAATTTTTATAGGAGCTTTGAATTTAGATACATTCTAAGACAAATAATCTTATAACAAACAAATCCCGTAAATTCGATGCTAGAGAGTACTAGCCAATTTACGGGAGAAATAATACTTAAACTTCACTACTAGATTTCAAGATTTGTTCATTAAATGTCTCGACAAAACACGGATCTATGTATTGTCCACATTTTTTCATCCCACCTACAACTGCTCCTCCAATGGGAGGCATAAGAGAAGGATAAAACTGAATTTCTACAACTTCTTTTTGCGCCAATTTTTGGAGTATCGGTATGAAAAGTTCAACATTCGAGAATACTCCACCTGCCAACACAACAGGAATCTTATCTTTAGACCAAGTCATTTGATCTAAACATGCTTTAATAGATTGGAAGTATTTTTCACATGCCTTTTGAATAATGATGCGAGCTACTATATCTCCTTTTAGAGCTTCTTCACTCACATACATACTAAGTGGAGAAATAACAGCTCTTGGATGGCCTTCACCGTAGACTTGGTCAATTATTTGAGGAACCGCGTCTACTTGAAAGTGCTGGCACAACCTCGCTGTTAGATTAGTTTGATATCCTCTACCATCATAAGCTTTAAATACAGCTTTTAAAGCCTGTACCCCTACATCATAGCCGCTTCCTTCATCATCAAACAAATATCCCCAACCGGATGTACGTACAATGTAGTGTTGATCATCTAATCCTAATGTAATAGCTCCGGTTCCTGCTATTTGCACAATTCCTTCAGATCCTAAAGTACCAGCATACAACGCATTAATCGCATCATTTGCTATCTCAATCGTCACCTCTTTTGGTAAGTGTCTATGTAAAGCATCCATTAGAATTGGATCATATTGTTTTTCTTTCACCCCAGCCATACCTGCAAAACAGCTTGCAATTTGCGCAAAGGCTGTTGGATTTTGTGATTTTAATATTATTAATACTTGATCGATTACCTGTTCAAATTCTTTTTGACTCATTGTTGTTGGATTACTTTTACCGACTGTTACCATTGCATGGATATGTCCGCCTTCGTCACTAATAACAGCACATGTTTTGGTGCCGCCGCCATCAATCGCTAATACAAACATCTTCATCCCCCTAGCTACTTACTTCATCTTAGATAAGTAAAAAGGATTGAGAACTATAGATTCATAGCACTCAACCCTTTTACTCATTCTAACTTTTTTTCTCTACCATATTAAATCCAAAAGATTCCCATGGTCGAATTTTCTCAAGTAAATAAATTTCTTCTGGTACCACTTTGGCTACAATATTCGTACTTCCTGAATTCGGTATATCCTTTAGCACTAATTGTAACTCACCTTTGTAACGGATATCCTCGTCATTATCTATCGTGACATCTCCTGTTTTAATATCAAATACATCATGTGGTTGGAATTGCTCCGATTTGTATTTGACACGAGATTGTGTACTGCGAATCACATATTCAGAGACATCGCCACGGTTAAAGTGAGGCTCTTCAAAGATGATTTTATTTTCTACCTCTGAATTTTCAGCAGATGGCACAATATCAAGTTCTAATTTTTGGCGATTCAGCTTTCCTAATGCTTGTAGCTCTTCTTCAGTTGCATACATATTCCCAATGATCAAATCATCAATTAAGCCAGTATGCCAAAGATCTTTCGCTTGAACTGTGATAGGTAAACCGCGGTGCTCTTCCAATGTAGGTAAGCCGTACGGTGTTTCTTCCCAAGGTCCATATTGCGCATGATTCGAAGAAATCATCGCCGCAGTACGAATATGATTATCTTTGAATAACTTTGAAGAATTAATAAAATGCTCTCTCGAAAGACCTGTATACTTTCTTGGATAGAAATTATGGCAGCCAATAATATTTTCACGGTTTGGTTGATAAGACAAAATATTTTCTACATATTTTGTACCGTTACTAATATTAAGTTCGACTTTTAAGTTTGAAGCGTCCAATGACATGAACGCTTCCTCCTGTCCAGAGAATCCCATATCTAAGCGTAAAGCGGCTAAGTGATATTGTTCTTTTAAGAATGCGATATCTCTATAAGTTAAGCCTAATTCCTCAAAGACTTGAGGAGCGATGTCAGCGGAAATATCAAAGCCAAGCTGTTGCGCAAATTGATTGATTTGTTGTAACTTTTCTTTTTCCTCATTATTTTTCATAGACATTAGACAAGTGAATATCCGACTAAAACCATGATCATGCGCTAGTTGGATATAGTTTTGCATTTCCTCTAACGTGCTATGTTGAGGATAAATTGAAATTCCTAATCTTCTCATTTGAATACCTCCGCTTACCATCAATTAAACTTCTACTTTTTCTGCTTCTTCTTTTTTCATCACTACTGATTGATTTGGTTTAGTTGCTTGTGTGCCTTCTGTATTATCTAATTTAGCTGCTTTTGATGACATCATTACAAAAGGTAGATAAATACATACTGAGATTGTTATTAATACTACACTTAGTAATCCACCCGTCCATGATTGTGTTGCTAACCAGCCATTAATAATTGGTGGCGTTGTCCAAGGTGTTGCAATTGTCGCAGCTGGTACGAAGCCCCATTTTGTTGCGAAATAGGCAATTGTTACATTGACCATTGGAGTAACAATAAATGGAATAACTAAAATTGGATTTAAAATAATAGGTAGACCGAACATTAAAGGCTCATTAATATTAAATAATGCTGGTGCTGCACCTATTCTACCTACCGTACTATATTGCTTATTCTTTCTAGCAAAAAGAATTATAGCGATTACTAAAGCAATTGTTGTTCCCGATCCACCCATATTAACGAAAGCATCAAAGAATGGCTTGTTAATAATATACGGTGCAGTTTCACCGGCATTTATTGCTTTAAGGTTTTCAGCAATAGCTGGAAGATTAATAGTTTGCATGAATGGTTCGATAATGTTCGCCCCATGAATACCGAATGACCATAAGAATACAGGTACGAAAGCTAATAGCAAACCTGCAGCCCATGTATTTGTCAGACCCATAAATGGTTCTTGAATCGTTGTATAGAATGAAGATATAATATCTGGAATATCAAAGCTTGTTGAAATAACTGTTCTTACCAACGCAAATGATGCAATTGTAATGATAGCAGGTAATAAAGCTGCAAAAGATTTTGAAACTGCAGGTGGAACACCATCTGGCATTTTAATCAATAAACGTTTGTTACCTGATAACCTTGAAAATAGTTCTGAAGATAAAAGAGAAACTATTAATGCGACGAATATCCCCCCGGTCCCGGTGGTTAATCCACTTAAGCCGCCTTCACCGAATGTTCCGAAAGTCATATAACAAGATAAACTGATTACCCCTGCAGTTAATCCATCTTTACCATAGCTCTTAGCTAAGTGGTATGAAACTGTAAAAGCAAGAAGCAAAGACATAATAGCAAATGTAGCATTCCACATATTGCCGCCCCATTGCGTCCACGTTCCATGATCCCAAATAGAGTCCATTAATTTTTGATATGCTTTAATTGGTAAACCATTGAATAATACCGCTAACGAACCGATAATTGTCAGTGGCATGATTGTAATAAAGCCGTCACGAATTGCAACTAAATGTCTCTGGTTCCCAACCCTTGCTGCTACTGGAACGAACTTCTCCTCTAAAAAACGAAACATCCCTCTCCACACTCCCTTGTGTTATAGATTATTTATATGGTAAACATCAAACCTGATGTTAAGCCCCTTGTAGACGGTCATATAAATCAATAATTTCAATTGCTAAATCTTTAAAAGTAATAGCGTTCATCAAGTGATCCTGTGCATGGACTAACATGATAGAAACCTCTACTTTTTCTCCTCTAGCTTCTTGTGTTAATAACGCTGTTTGAGAATGATGTGCTTCTACTAAAGATTTATTAGCTAATGTAATTTTCTCTTTAGCAGCGCTTACATTTCCTTGTTTAGCAAGTTGAATCGCTTCCATACAATCACTTTTTACATTACCGCTGTGCAATATCAGCCCCATAATTGACTGTAATAAATCTGTTTCTTGCATGACCTTAAACCTCCTTGATTATCCAATTAAATTCAGTGCGTGTTGCAACACTTTTTCGCCGTCCATCATGCCATAATCACTCATATTGATCACTTCAATTGGGAAGTTTTTAGCTTTATATTTCGCTTCAAATGGTCCCTTTAAATAGCGTACTTGAGGTCCCAATAATAAGACATCGATATTTTTATTTGCTAATGTAGAATCAACTTCACTTTCTGAAATTGCGAAAATATCAGCAGCTAAATTTTGTCCCTCAGCAGCTTTTTGCATTTTAGTTACTAGTAAACTAGTACTCATACCTGCCACACAAACTAGCATAATATTCTTCATGAAGAGCACCCCTTTTTTGTAATTTAACTCCTAAATTGAGAATAGCAGAAATTGGTCTATACCACAATACCTTAAACGCGCTTTATTTTCCTTTTTTTCGCATTTTTTTATTGGCATATTCATAAGCAGCTTGAATTTACTGATTTTTCTAACAACTGGTATAGTCCAAAGTTTTTTTCAAAATTTTTTTGATTAACTATTAATTCTTATAAAAAGACATTAAAAATATTCATAAAATGACGGTTTTTCTGTTCTTAACGCTTTGTTCCAAAGCTTTAAGGCTGAATCATCAAGTTGATGCTCCGCGTAGAGCATTGTTTCTGTAACACTTAAATATCCAACTATTAGAGCAGAAAAAATATTAATCGACAAAGATAGGATTTGACCATTAGCTACGCTATCCGTTTCAATTACTTTTGTTTGACCTTCTCGATTAATACAGTACAACTTCTCATTCCACTGGGCAAACGGATCCTGAATACGTAAATAAAGGTTTTCCGTTAATTCTGCCCAATTGTATTCTTTTAAAAATGCTTCAACATCCACAATTCTCACCATACAATCTTGGACAAGCTCTTTCTTGAATTGTGGCTGGTTAAAGTGAAATCCGAAATGACTTGTTCCTGCAGTATTACCAGTAATGTGATAAACACTTGCACTATGAGACGAGATATAACGCCAAATCGCTTTCTCAGCAACATGATCCTTTACGACAAAGTCTTTAATAATAAAAGTGAGATTCTGAATTTGATAACGTACAAAACCTTGAATTTCATCGTCTTTATAATAAGCGGCAAAATGACTGTCGGGCTCTCTACGCTGAATTCTTTTCCACCAAGCTGCATCACGTTTCATAGAGCCATTCATTATCTCTGCATTGTCATTATAAAAAGTACTTACCTCATCAAAAAGCTGTTCATCAAGCCATTCAAAACTAAATCGTTTTACAACATCTAACTGATTACCGAAATTAGGGAAGGCTTCACTAGGTATTGAATAATTCAGCTTATCAAAAAATAATTCCCAGCCGAAATAACGATAAAAGGAGACAGAAAATGGAGCTAACACAGAAATACATTGACCATTTTCTCTCATTTCTTCTAAAGCACGAATCATCAATTTTTTCATAATCCCTCTATTTCGATACTCTGGATAAGTACATACGAACCCAATACCTCCCATTTTGTATGAGATTTGGTGAATCGTCATATTCAATGGGAGCACAAGCAATTGACCAACTAATTTTCTTCCATCATATGCTCCAATTGTTGTACTATATTCTACCCAATATTGAAAATCATTTCTTTTTTCTCCAATATATTTATTCGAAAAACTATAATCTCGTAAACGATGAACTTGTTCACTATCTTCTAGTGGTACCAATTGAATCATCGGCTTTTCCTCCTTAAGACCACAACTATGTTATATCTTCTAATTTTGAGAATTAATATTGTTTTATTGACATTTTTCGTATAAAAAATGTCGACAATTCCAATCTTCAGGGGTTGCCGACATTCTATTGGCGAATAAGAAATTGACTTCTTGTAATAGCCAAATTAATAGTTCATGTTTAATAATTTTTGCATATATTGTTCTACTTCCATTGAAGTTGAAAGTGAAAGTATTTTATCTAAATGTTGCATTAATTCTCCTTTTGAAAGGTCCGAAATATGAGCACGCGCACGTAGAATAGAAGAGGCACTCATTGAAAATTCATCTAAACCTAAAGCGAGTAAAATAGGTATAGCTATTTCATCTCCGGCCATTTCTCCACACATACCTACCCATTTTCCATTCGCATGGCCCGCATCAATGACCATCTTTACAAGACGTAAAATGGCCGGATGGAATGGTTGGTATAAATAAGAAACTTTTTCATTCATACGATCTGCAGCTAAAGTGTATTGGATTAAATCATTTGTACCAATAGAAAGGAAATCTGCTTCTTTAGCAAATAAATCTGCAATAAGCGCAGCTGAAGGGATTTCTACCATCATGCCAATTTCAATATCACTTGAAACTTCAATTCCTTCACTAAATAACTTCTCTTTCTCTTCCTCCAATAAAGCTTTTGCTTTACGGAATTCATCAAGTGTTGCAATCATAGGGAACATAATTTTCAAATTACCATGGACACTTGCACGGAGAAGTGCACGTAACTGTGTCCGGAAAATATCTTGTTGTTCCAAACAAAGTCTTATAGCTCTATGCCCTAAGAAAGGATTCATCTCTGGCTCTAATTTCAAATACGGTAACTCTTTATCTCCACCTATATCTAACGTTCTAACAACTGTCGGTTTTTGGCCCATTTTTTCAAGTACTGTTTTATAAGCGGTAAATTGTTCTTCTTCTGATGGCAATTCTTGACGATCCATATATAAAAATTCAGTACGGAATAAGCCAATGCCATCACCGCCGTTAGCTAAAATATTGTCTACATCCTCCGGCTTACCAATATTGCCCGCTAATTCTACATGATGTCCATCAGCACTTATACTTTCTGCTGTTACAAATTGCTGGAACATTGCACTCTCTGCTGCTTGCTCTTCTTGAGCTAATAAATACTCAGCAACTATTTCTTCTGTAGCATCTAATAATACTGTTCCTTTTGTACCATCTATTATTATCTTAGCTCCGTGTGGGATATCTGTTGTTGCCAGTTTTGTCCCTACAACAGCCGGTATCTCCATTGTTCTTGCTAAAATAGCCGAATGAGATGTACGTCCCCCGATATTTGTCACAAAGCCTTTCACATGCGTTTTATCAAGCTGTGCAGTCATAGATGGTGTTAAATCATCAGCAACAATAATAACATCCTTTGATAAACGACTATAATCGGGTAATTCAATGCCCAATAAATTTGCTAATAAACGCTTTGCTACATCACGAATATCAGCTGCACGTTCTTGCATATATTCATTGTCCATAGATTCAAATAACTCGATAAACATATTTGAGGTTTCTTGCAATGCAAATTCAGCATTTACACCTTCACTTATCTGAATATTAATTGCATTTAACATCTCTGGATCTTGCAGCACTAATAAATGCGCAGAGAAAATTTCTGCTTTATCGTGACCAAATTTCTTTTCCGCAGCTTCACGAATTGCTTCGAGTTCAATTTTCGTTTTAGAAACAATTTCTTTAAACCTTAATTTTTCTGCTTCTATATCAGTAATAGTCAATTTGTCAAAGGTTAGATCCGGTTCTACTAAGCAGTACGCATTCGCAATGGCTATTCCATTCGAGACAGCAATACCTTTAATCTCTAACATTCTTGTCCTAAGCCTTCTGAAATCATTAATTCTGAAACTTTTGCGATTGCCGCTTCTGCATCTGAACCTTCTGCTTTAATAGTAACAACTTCACCGGTTGGAACACCTAATGACATAACACCTAAAATAGATTTTAAATTGACTGTTTTTCCTTTGTACTCAAGCTGTATATCTGATGCAAATGGTGTAACACCTGCAACCAATACTGTTGATGGACGTGCATGTAATCCTACTGAACTAGTGATTTTATAAGTTTTTTCCATATTAATCTCCCCCATACTAATATTTATTCGAAGTTTATTCGTCTACTATACTTCGCTATCATACAATCATTTTTTTCTTTACTACCATCTAAATTTGCACTTTCAAATACAGGCGGCTCGACACCTTCATTAGCTAATATTTCAATCACTTGAGAAAGTGTCGTATTCAAGATAGCCGAACCGATTGTCGTAGATGCAGGACCATACTGCACGCTATCTTTCCACAATAACCCATCACCTATTGGGATATGTGTATCTAATACGAAGTCTGCCGTATCTTCTAGGCGTTTTCCTGTACTATGTTTTGAAACTTGCTCTTTATAATGAAGTGACTGTAATGAAATAACACGCACCCCAGCCTCTTTTGCTAATAATGCAACATCAATAGGCACAACATTTCTTCCTGACGTGGAAACAATTAATAATACATCATTTGGATTGAACTCAAATTGATGACGATGTTGCGAAACGAAGTTAGGATCTTTCTCATTAGCAGAAGAGGTTAGTGCACCCTTATGTAACATCAATGACTCAATGAATATAGGACGTACTGGTACTAAACCACCAGCACGGTAAAAAGCTTCTTGTGCTAGAATATGAGAATGTCCACAACCGAATAGTTGTAAAATACCTCCGTTTTGGATACGCTCAGCTATCAATTCGGCTGCTTTTGTCATATTTGATTGTTCTTCTTCTACTATTACATTTAATAATTGTTGAACCTCTTGAAAATATTGATGCATATTATCACCTCTGTATTTCACTAATAAATTTATAGCGATCTGCGCGATATGTACTACGCACTAATTCAAACGGTATTCCAGTACTTAAATAACTTTTTCGTTCAATAATTAATACAGCTGATGGTTGCTCAATATTCAGTAGTTTACTATCTTCTTTAGTTACTAGTGCTGCTTCCATTAACTGCGAAGCATGACCAATCTTTTGATGATGTCTTTCTTCTATTAGAGAGTATAACGAACCCAGAACCATACTCTTATCCAAATCTGGAATGATTTCTACTGGTATATATGTTCGTTCAATAGCCATTGGTAGCTGATCTGCGTTACGAATTCGAACAACGGAAAATACTTCATCTCCCGTTTTCATTTGCAATGCCTTTGCAATATCAACTGGAGGTATAATTTTCTCAAAACGAATAAGTTTATTGCTTGGCTCATATCCTCTTGAACGCATATCTTCTGTGAAACTAGTCAATCCACTTAATGGTTGCTCTAATTTTGGATTTGCTACGTATGTACCACGTCCTTTTTCTCGGTAAAGTAAGCCACTGTTTACTAAATTCGTGATGGCATGCCTTACAGTCATACGACTTACACCTAACTGTTCAGAAAACTCTCTTTCAGAAGGAATATTCTCACCTACCTTATATTCCTCTTCGAAAATTTTTCCTTTTAAAAATTCTTCAATTTGTATATACATTGGAACTGGTGAATTTTTATCTAACAAGCATTTCTCCACCTTTCATGTAGCCCCTACCAAACTACAGCTTGTTATTCTTTTTCATAAACAACTTTACCGCGACAGATAGTCTTTTGTACATTTAAATCTTCATCTAATATAACTAGATCCGCATCCATCCCGTTACCTATATACCCTTTGCAAGGTAATTCAAGCTGATTAGCAGCATTGTTGGAAGACATAGCTACTAACTCCTGTAATGTACATTGCGTGACGGCATGTATATTTTTCACAGCTTGTTCCATTGTTAGTACACTTCCAGCTAACGTCCCTTCGGATAAATGTGCACCCGTTTCAGTTACATGTACATCTTGGCCACCTAAATCATAAACACCGTAATCCAGCCCTTTTGCCCTCATGGCATCAGTAATCAATATAATTCGAGATGCCCCTTTTAAACGATAAGCAAATTTAACAGATTTTGGGTGACTATGGATGAAATCTGCTATAATTTCTACCTTCAAATCATCTTCTAGTAATACATCACCAACAACACCTGGTTCTCGATGATGGAAAGGACGCATTTGATTATATAAGTGAGTTGCTTGTTTTGCACCGAGCCCAACGGCACGCTCTATTTCATCAGATATAGCATCTGTATGACCTAATGATACAACAATTCCTTCTTTACTAATTTCCTCGATAAATTCAAAACCATTATTTACTTCAGGAGCCACCGTAACTTGTTTTATGCGACCTGCACTAAGTTCTTGCCAGTGGTGAAACTGTTGAATAGAAGGTTCAATAATATATTGTATCGGTTGTGCCCCGGCTCTTTCCTTTGATATGTATGGACCTTCAACATGTATCCCTAACATTTCCGCTTCATCTAAAGACCCTTTATAAGTAGCAGCATTCTTTAAAGTTTCTTCAATGGCATCAACTGACTGCGTCATAGTCGTTGCAAGAAAACTTGTCGTCCCCTCTTTAGGTAACGAACGAGCAATACCTCGCATTGCTTCTTCAGTTGCATCCATGGCGTCAAAACCAGCTGATCCGTGTATATGCATATCAATATATCCAGGGAAAACAATCCATCCTTTAGAAGTTCCATCAATAGTATGCTGTGCTTGAATACTTAATCCCTTACCAACTTTCGTGATTTTACCTTTTTCTAGGTAAAGATCACCTACAAACGCCTCTTGGTCGTAGTTAACAATTGTTACATTTGAAATTAGAATTGTTTCACTCATGTGCACTCTCTCCTAATTAAAATCATCTCGTCTTTCTGATTTTCAGTATCCTATCTTACCTCAGCTAGCTATTTATAAAGCGTCTTGTCATAAACCCCACTTTATTTATTAGTAATTTTAATTTTTATGAGATTTCAGATATCCGATATAACTATTGAAGTATTTCAATGCGTATTTTGTTCATTTTTTCTATGATTCTATCTGAAAGTATTTCCAATAGAGAAAATCTATCAATATAAAAGCCTAGATTGGATTAAGAACTTTGAAGATTTACCCATTTTCATTGAGGAACTCTCATTAAAACCTTACTTAGTTTCTCCTAAAGATCTACATGGTATAGTTGTCTATACCAATTATAAAACGTTTGCATATAAATGAAAAGCAAAAGTTCTTAATTTCTCTAATTTATTGAATAAACAGAACAATCAATCTACTTGAAGTTGTATCAATAAGTTTATTATCTTCTTTTCTCAATTCAAGCTCTAAAATAATAAGTTGCCCCATACATCATTCGTCAAAATGATTCTCTTATATTTAAAACATATTCTCTTCCAGGAATATTTACTACTCTTATCTACACTTTTTTCATCTTCGTTATACAAAAAACTTTCAAGAACCTATAGGAAACAACACCTATTCACTTGAAAGCTTCATTCAAACATTCTATTTAGATTACTAAGTCAGTTAATACGATAACATTCGGATGCTTTTTCAAGATTGTTACTGGTACATCTTCTGTTACTTCCCCTCTTAACAACGCTTCTAAAGCAGTACGTTTCTTCTCCCCAACAGCAATTAATAATATTTGTTCTGCACGCATGATTGAAGAAATGCCCATTGTAATTGCTTTAGTAGGTACTTCATCTAAAGAATTAAAAAATCTTGCATTTGCTATTCTAGTCGATTCTTCAAGTTCAACAACATGCGTTTCACTATCAAACGGTGTGCCAGGCTCATTAAAACCTATATGCCCATTTTCTCCAATCCCAAGTAATTGGAAATTTAACTTCATTTTTTGTAAAAGCGATTCATAACAAGCAGCTTCTTCATGAGGATCTAATGCTTCTCCATTAGGTAAATTAGATTTTTTAAAAGGCTTTTCATTGAAGAGCTGTTGTTTCATAAAGGATATATAACTTTCAGGATGTGTTTTCGGAAGACCGACATACTCGTCTAAGTTAACACTTTCACACTGAGTGAAATCAAGATCACTATTACGAATACGCTCATAAAGAGGAAGCATTGTTCCACCTGTAGCCAAACCAAAATTTTCAGAACCGTTATCTAACGCCTCTTTTAGTACATTAAATGCTCGATCATATAAGGCATCTAAATCAATAATCGTTTCAACCTTTAATGCTGTTTTTATGTGATTGCTCGTTTCCATTAATTCACCTTCTCATTTCACTTTATTTACTTACACTTTAACCCATTATTTCTAAGGAAGCCAATAGAAAAATAAAAAAATGTTTATTTTACCAATATTATACCGATAGTAATGAAAATTTATCAATTTCATTCTTTGATATAGTTTTTGTAAAAACAATTCAAATGTACTGAAAAATGTCTTTGAATTTTAGATTAAAATCAATTTTATAGCATTTAAATCAAAAAAATAATGTATTGACGTAAAATAAAAACCCTCTCAATTTTCATTGAGAGGGGGTGATTTAATAATTAACGAATCCCGATTGTGCCGTCTTAAAATCTAGTCGTTTTGAACCCGCAATAAGCAGGTGGGTGTTCTCTTCGAAATTTTAAACGTCCCATGACAGGCATGTTCGCCATCCCAAAATGTGAACTCCCAACGATAAAATGTTCGGTCAAAACTGATAAGCTTATAACGAACACATCAGGATTCGCTTTAAATACATATTACCACATTAATTCTGACAATTCAAAAGATTTACTTCTCGTCTGCCAATGTTTTTGTGCGGATATTTAACTCATCTAATTGTGCTAATGATACTGCACTTGGCGCATTAGTTAAGACGCAACTTGCACTTGCAGTTTTAGGGAATGCAATTGTATCACGTAAGTTGTCACGACCAGCTAGTAACATAATAAAGCGGTCAAGACCGAATGCTAATCCACCGTGAGGAGGCGTACCATACTCAAATGCATTCATTAAGAAACCAAATTGTTCTTTCGCTTCTTCATCAGTGAAACCAAGTGTTTTGAACATTTTTTCTTGTAAATCTTTTTCGTGAATACGTAATGATCCGCCACCAAGTTCGTAACCATTTAATACGATATCGTACGCTTGTGCTTTAACTGCACCTGGTTCAGTATCCATTTTTTCAAGATCTTCATCGAATGGACGAGTGAATGGGTGATGTGCCGCATAGTAACGGTCATCATCTTCGCTGTATTCAAGTAATGGCCACTCTGTAATCCATAGGAATGCAAAACGAGATTCATCAATTAAGCCAAGGTCTTTTCCTAGTTTTTTACGTAAAGCACCTAATGAATCAGCAACAACTGATTTTTTATCAGCTACGAACACTAAAGTATCACCTGGTTCAGCTTGCATACGTTCAACAAGTTTTTCACCAAATTCATCATCAAAGAATTTACCGATTGGACCAGTTAATCCTTCTTCAGTTACTTTAATCCACGCAAGACCTTTCGCACCGTAACGACCAACAAATTTTGTTAGTTCATCAAGATCTTTACGAGAGTATTTGTCGTTCGCACCTTTGATATTAAGACCTTTTACTTGGCCTCCGTTTTCAACAGTACTTGCAAATACTTTGAAGTTACAACCTGCAACAACATCGCTAAGTTCAATAAGTTCTAAGTCAAAACGAACATCAGGCTTATCAGAGCCGTAGCGTGACATTGCATCTTTATAAGTCATACGTTGGAATGGAGCCGGAATATCAATTCCTTTTACTTCTTTCATAACTTTTTGAATTAATTTTTCGTTTAATTCGATGATTTCATCTTGTGACATGAAACTCATTTCCATATCAATTTGAGTGAATTCAGGTTGACGGTCAGCACGTAGATCTTCATCACGGAAGCAGCGAGCGATTTGGAAGTAGCGCTCAATTCCTCCAACCATTAATAATTGTTTAAATAACTGTGGTGATTGTGGTAAAGCATAAAATTCACCTTCATGTACACGTGAAGGAACTAAGTAGTCACGTGCCCCTTCTGGAGTTGACTTCGTTAAGATTGGTGTTTCAACTTCTAAGAAACCTTCATCTTGTAAGAAGTTACGGATTACTTTTGTCACGTCAGAGCGAAGTTTGAATGTATCAAACATTACTGGACGACGTAAGTCTAAGTAACGGTATTTTAAACGAAGATCTTCGTTTACTTCAGTACGATCTTCAATTGCAAAAGGTGGTGTTTTAGCTTTGTTTATAATTGTTATTTGATCGATTAATACTTCAACCATACCAGTTTCCATGTTTGGATTGATCATGTCCGGTTCACGTAATGCTACAGCACCTTCTACTTCTACAACGAATTCGTTACGAAGAGAATCTGCAATATCTAATGCTTCTTGAGAATTTTCAGGATTGAAAACGATTTGTACAAGTCCTGTACGGTCACGTAGGTCAACGAAAATTAATCCGCCGAAATCGCGACGACGTTGTACCCATCCTTTTAATACAACGCGTTCGCCTTCATGAGCGCCACGTAAAATACCACATTCATGTGTTCTTTTTGCCATGATTATTTCCTCCAATTATTGTACCTTATGTTTTGTTAAATAATTCACTAAGTCATGAAATAGCACTTTTTCTTGGCTACCCAATTCCATGTTTTTCACATTAGCAGCTTGTTCTTCTAATTCTGACTCACCAAGTACGATGACCCATTTAGCATCTAAACGATCTGCTGATTTCATCTGAGCTTTCACTTTGCGACTCGCATAATCAAGCTCAGTTGAAATACCTTTTGCTCTAAATGAACTTGCTAATTCAACTGCTTTTAACTTCGCTTGTTCGTCCATTGCAACGATATACATATCAAGTGCATTGTCTGTATCTAGTGAACGTCCTTCTGCTTCAAGTGCAAGCAATAAACGTTCGATACTCATTGCAAAGCCAATACCAGGTGATTCTGGTCCACCGATTTGTTCAACTAAACCGTTATAGCGACCACCACCACATAAAGTAGTAATTGCACCTAGGTCCGTTGCTGTACTCATAATTTCAAAAGTTGTGTGGTTATAATAATCCAAGCCACGTACTAAGTTTGGATCTACTACATAGGTAATGCCTAAAACATCTAAGTATTTTTTAACAGCTTCGAAATAAGCTGCAGATTCCTCATTTAAGTAATCTGTTAGTGCTGGTGCAGTAGCCATTAAGGGATTTTCGCGATCCACTTTACAATCTAAAATGCGTAATGGATTTTTTTCTAGACGATTTTGACAATCTGAACAGAAATCACCAATATGTGGTTCGAAATGTTTGATTAATGCATCACGGTGAGCTGCACGAACATCTGCATCACCTAAAGAGTTAATCACTAATTTTAAGTTTTTTAAACCAGCTGTTTCATACACATCCATTGCAAGTGCAATTACTTCAGCATCAATAGCAGGATCTTTACTACCAATTGCTTCTACTCCGAATTGGACGAATTGGCGGTAACGCCCAGCTTGTTGGCGTTCATAGCGGAACATTGGACCAATGTAGGATAATTTTACTGGTTGATCAGGTTGACCGAACATTTTGTGTTCAACGTAAGAGCGTACAACCGCTGCTGTACCTTCTGGACGAAGCGTTAAAGAACGATCTCCTCTATCTTTAAATGTGTACATTTCTTTTTGCACAATATCAGTCGTATCACCAACACTACGTTGGAATAATTCCGTCTGCTCGAAAATTGGAGTGCGAATTTCTTGATATCTATATACTTGGCAAAGTTGACGAATAATTTCCTCAACCTTTTGCCATTTTTCTGACTGTCCAGGTAAAATATCTTGAGTGCCTCTAGGTACTTTATAATTCATCACATTAACTCCTTTCAAAAATTCAGATTAACTATGGACAAACGCTGCTCTTTATCTCACGATTTTCTATGATGAAACTAAAAAAGCCCTCGTCCCTTGCAATAAATGCAAGGGACGAGAGCTGTATAAGCTTCCGCGGTTCCACCCTAGTTGATTTAGTATAACTAAATCCTCTCATGTCGGATAACGGCCGATTCCGTTTTCTCCTAATAAGCAAATGCCTTTCGAAGAAAAACCTCTCGAGTGTTATTCACTATATTGTACTGTAGAAAAGATTTCAGCCACGTCTTTTCCTCTCTTATCAGCCTTAAAAATATAGTTACTTGCTCGGTCATAGGTGATTTTAAATAAATTCAGATTACTAAATATCTTACCCACTATAAACAAATATGTCAACTATTTTGAAAAACTATAGATTTGTCATGTCATTTCCTTTTACAATAGATAAAAAGGAGGATTAGCATGAAAACAAAATTAGTTAAAATGTTTAGTATTTTTTTGCTCTGTACCACGCTTATATGCTCATATTTTTACCAACCTATACATACGGAGGCATCTTCTTCAATATCATATAAAGTAACGGCTAGTCAACTTACTTTACGTGAAGGTCCTAGTACAAGTACAAAAAAACTTACGTTAATTCCAAAAAGCACAAAATTAACAAAAATCTCATCAAAAGGCTCTTGGATTAAAGTAAAATATAGCGGGAAAACAGGTTGGGTTTCTTCACAATACTTATCTAAAGTAACAACAAACGTTAATACTGCCGCTACATCGAAAACAGTAACGACAAATGTTAGTAATTTAAATATTCGTTCCGGTGCTGCAACTAGCTATAAAAGTCTTGGTAAATTAGCAAAAGGCACAAAAGGAACTGTATTAGACGAAAAAAGTGGTTGGGTGAAGATTAAAACTTCCAAATATACAGGCTGGGTTTCTAAAAGCTATGTAACGTTTAAATCAACTACTTCTTCTAATACAACTACTTCTGCTAGTAATGTCGGCAAATATTACTACATAACAATTGCTAATTTAAACGTACGTGAAAAAGCTTCTTCATCAGCAACAACTGCTATTATTGGTAATGTAAGAAAAGGTAATGAATTTAAAATTTTAAAAGAATCTGGTACATGGGTTCAAATTCAATATACGACTACTAAAAAAGGTTGGGTTTCTTCCAAGTCAGCATATGGGAAGATTAGTTCAAAAAAACATACGTCACAAACATCAAACCCTAACAAACCAGATGTAGATGAAGATACAGATGTAGAACCGACACCGGATCCTTCTGAGCCAGAAAATCCAACACCTGAGGAACCAACTGATACACCTGAAGACAATGTCGTATATACTAAACCTTCAAAAACAGAATATATCGTTATACAATCTGGTTACTTGAATATCCGTTCAAAACCGAGTACAAAAGGAGATATATTGTCTGAAGCCTCTGCCGGAGATTACTATACAGTGCTGCAATATGCTACTTATCCATCAAATGAATGGGTTGAAGTAATGTATGCTACTGGCAAAAAAGGTTGGATTTCAAATAATACATCGAATAGTTATGTAACATTATCAAATCCAGCTACAAATCCACCTGCAGTATCGAATAAAAAGATTGTATTAGATGCTGGACACGGCGGTTCAGATCCTGGTTCAGGTGGCGGAGGATACAATGAAGCCGCACTCACATACGCTTTTACTTTAAAGACAAAGAGTCATCTTGAGAGTATGGGCTATACCGTATATACAACACGTGGTCAATTCTCAGCTTGCTCTTCATCTACTAATAAAACAATAGATTTACAATGTCGGGTAGATGTGGCGAAATCGAAAAAAGCAGATATTTTCGTTAGTATACACATGAACTCTGCAAGTGCTACTGCAAAAGGAACTGAAACATATTACGCCGCTTCTGGTAATCCATATCCAACAAGAAGCAGACAACTAGCAAATGCTGTTCATAGCGCTTATCAACCTACAATGGGGAGTACTAATAGGGGCGTTAAAACGAATGTCTTTTATGTAAATAGAATGGCATCTGTTCCTTCAATTCTTTTAGAAGTCGGCTTTATTTCAAATGTTGAGGATCGTAGTAAACTAATCAATGCTACTCACCAAAATAATGTCAGCAGAAGCATTGCTCAAGGTATCAATAATTACTTCCAAACGCAATAACTATTTTCAATTACGAACAGTCTTATTCGTTTTTAACAAAACTAGAGTAAGGCTGTTTTTTTAAATCAAGATTAAACTAATCCATTAAATCAAAAAACCTCAGATGCTTCCATACAAAATTGTATGAGAGAATCCGAGGTTTTATTACTTTCTAAATAGTAAGATAGGTATCTTTCATCCGTTTATTCATAAATGAATAGTCGATAGTGTATCAATATTATTTTGATTCAATAATGATCGTAACTGGTCCATCGTTTGTTAATTGGACATCCATCATGGCACCAAAAACCCCTGTCTCAACATGTAAACCTAAGTTACGAAGTGTTTCATTGAAACACTCCCATAAAGGCTCTGCTTCCTCAGGTCGTGCAGCTTCAATAAAGCTAGGGCGATTTCCTTTACGTATATCAGCATACAAAGTAAATTGCGATACGGATAAAATAGCTCCGCCGTGATCTAAAATAGAATGATTCATTTTACCATCAGCATCTTCCCATAGACGCATTTTCACAATTTTATTTGCGATATAGTCAGCATCGGCCTTTGTATCACCATGTGTAAGTCCAACTAACAATACATATCCTTGCTCAATGGCGCCTGTAACTTGTCCATCTACAGTGACAGTTGCTTTTTTACTACGTTGCAGTATTACTTTCAAAATGAAAACTCCTATCTTAGTTTGTCACACGTTGTACAGAATAAATATCTGGAATTTGTTTAATACGATCTACAACTTTATATAAATGAGCAATATCACGAATACGAATTGTTAAGTTAATAGTTGCTAATTTGTCTCTATCAGCTCTACCACTCACAGCACTAATATTCGTTTTAGCTTCATTCACTACCTGCATCACTTCATTCAGTAAGCCCGGACGATCATAGCCTGACACTTCGATATCCACAGAATATTCTTTTTTCTCGTCAGCAAAAGCAGAGTCCCATTCAACATCTATTAAGCGTTCTTGTTCTTCATTCGATTGAACATTTGGGCAATCTGCACGGTGAACTGAAACACCTCGACCTTTTGTGATAAAACCAACAATATCATCACCTGGTACTGGGCTACAGCAACGTGAAAGACGAATCAGAAGATTTTCTAATCCTTTTACGACGACACCTGACTCAGTAGCTTTTCTCTTTTCAGGCGAATTCATTTCTTTATTGATTTTCACTAACGCTTCTTCATGATCGCGCTGTTTACGAATTTTTTCCGCAAGACGATTTACAACTTGTTGTGCCGTCATACCATTAAAGCCTACTGCTGCAACTAAATCGTCTTCACTGGCAAAATTCATCTTTTCACATACGCGTTTAAAGTTTTCAGGAGTTAAGACTTCCTTAGGATCAAAGTTTTGCTCTTTAATTTCTTTTTCAATTAATTCGCGACCTTTTACAACATTATCTTCACGCAGTTGCTTTTTAAAGAACTGTTTGATTTTATGCTTAGCTTGTGAAGATTGTGCAATTTTTAGCCAATCACGACTTGGACCAAATGATTGCTTGGATGTCATGATTTCAATAATATCACCCGTTTTTAAAGGTGTATCAAGCGGTACCATTTTACCATTTACTTTTGAACCGATAGTTTTATTTCCTATTTCAGAGTGTACGCGATATGCAAAGTCAATCGGTACAGATCCTGCAGGTAATTCCATGACATCCCCTTTTGGAGAAAAAACATAGACCATATCAGAGAATAAATCAAATTTTAATGATTCCATAAATTCTTCTGCATCAGAAGACTCGTTTTGGAACTCTAAAATTTCCCGGAACCATGTTAGTTTGCTATCGATATTCGAATTACTCATATCGATATTCTTGCCTTCCTTATAAGCCCAGTGTGCAGCAACCCCGTATTCTGCAATATTATGCATGTCCATCGTACGAATTTGCACCTCTAATGGGTCACCGTAAGGTCCTATTACTGTCGTATGCAACGATTGATATAAGTTTTGTTTTGGCATTGCGATATAGTCTTTAAAGCGGCCAGGCATTGGCTTCCAAAGAGTATGCACTATACCTAAAACAGCATAACAGTCTTTTATACTATCCACGATCACACGTACAGCAAGTAAATCATATATTTCACTAAATTGCTTATTTTGCATAACCATTTTACGGTAAATGCTGTATATATGTTTTGGTCGCCCTGATAGATCAGCCTTAATTTCAATATCATCTAACTGTGTATGGATTTCTCCCATAACAGATGATAAATAAGCTTCACGCTCTACACGTTTTTTCTTCATCAAGTTAACGATTCGGTAATATTGCTGTGGATTTAAATAACGAAGTGCAGTATCTTCTAACTCCCATTTAATAGCTGATATCCCTAAGCGATGAGCTAATGGAGCGAAAATTTCAAGCGTTTCCTTTGCGATACGTCGTTGCTTTTCAACAGGTAAATGCTTTAATGTACGCATATTATGTAAGCGATCCGCTAATTTAATTAAAATTACACGGATATCTTGCGCCATTGCGACAAACATTTTACGATGATTTTCAGCCTGCTGTTCTGCTTTCGATTTATATTTAATCTTACCTAGCTTTGTAACACCATCCACAAGCATAGCAACATCTTCACTAAACGCTTCTACAAGATCTTCACGTGTTACGGGCGTATCTTCTACAACGTCATGTAGAAAGCCTGCTGATACTGTTTCTGGATCCATTTGAAGTTCGGCTAAAATACCTGCTACTTGAATGGGATGTAAAATATAAGGCTCCCCCGAGCTTCGAAACTGTTCTTTATGCGCTTCTCTCGCAACCTCATATGCTTTTTGTACAAAAGCAACATGTTCGGTATTCATATAAGAAGAAAGAGTTGCAAAAACGTCTTCTACTGTCATCACTTGATCCTTCGCCATGTTAGCCACCCTATTCCATAAATTTTCCGATTAGATTTAACTTTAATTGTATAAAAAAAACAGCCTTGTTGTAAAGGCTATTCGCGTCAAAAGCAGTTGGCGATCATAATAACTCTAATTATATGATAAAAAACCCCTTTGTTAAAAACAAAGAGGTCAATTTATTAGTATTTCATTAATGTGAATATATCATGGCCTTTAATCTTATCACGGCCGTTTAGCTCTTCTAATTCAATTAAGAATGCACAACCTACTACTTCTCCGCCTAATTCTTCAATAAGCTGGATAGCAGCTTCTACAGTTCCACCAGTTGCAAGTAAATCATCCACGATTAAAACTTTTTGACCAGGTTTAACAGCATCTTTGTGCATCGTTAATGTGTCTTTACCATATTCTAAACCGTAATCAGCACTAATTACTTCACGAGGTAATTTACCTGGTTTGCGAACAGGTGCAAAACCGATTTCTAAAGCATAAGCAACAGGGCATCCTGTAATGAACCCACGTGCTTCAGGGCCAACGATTAATTCAGCGCCTACTTCTTTAGCATATTCCACTATTTGATCTGTTGCGTATTTATATGCCTTTCCATTATCCATGATTGTCGTAATATCTTTGAAAGAAATGCCCTCTTTTGGCCAGTCTTCAACGATAGTTACATATTGTTTTAAATCCATTACTGTTCCTCCTCAGAAACTGTTTGAGCGGATAATCTCGCATCAAACCACTGTCTTAAATCTTTATATGGTGCATACAACAATGTCTGTTCCAAATCCATTTGTTGTGCGCGTGTTTTATAAACGTTGGCACTTGATAATTGTTTTTTAGGAGCACCTTCTACAATTTTTGCAAGTCCGTTTTCTATTGTAACAAATCCAAGTTCAAAAAACACCTGGGTCATGAAAATTAACATATCACGACTCCAACCTTTATGCTTAGCTAAATCATTCAAATGCTGTCTCAAATGGAATTCCCGTCGTTTATTCAAAAACGTATAGTACCAACCAAACTGTTCACGCGTTGGCATACCATCAAAATAATGCGAATCTGGAATATAAAAGTGAGCATAAATTCGAGTCGGTTTTACATTTGTTAATAGGTCCTCTAACATTTGCACATCTTGTGGCATATCTAATAAGACGACAAAAGGGCTAACATCTTCTAGTGATAACTCTTCACTATACGGCATAATTTTTTTCGGAATTAAAGATTCATAATATTGCATTGTATCAGGCTTAAATGCTATAAATGTAGATTCCTCTACCGGTACCGTTTGCAACCATCTAGCAACTTGTCTTATTCCACGTAAGTCGAATAGCTGCCATTCATCCGTACGTACGTCTGAAATCATAAACTGTGGCTTCTTTCTGCCATTCCATTCATTGATTTGTAAATCACCTGCAAAAGAAACGTTAATGCCATAAGTAAGCTCATCTGCAAGATATCCTTTATGAAAGCCTACTGCATCAATGGTAGCATCCGGTTGACCAATTTCCATTTTCAAATGATCTTCATTGGCACCAATTTTTCGCATCGATTGAATATGTTCATCTTCAATACCATACATAGGTTTTGGAAAACCCATCCCAAACGGGGCTAATTCTCTAACTTCTGCAATTGAATCCGTATCAATCTCATCTATTTTCAGAGGAATATCTACTTGAAGAATAGGAATTAGGTCTTCTTCAGTCAAACATTCTCTTGCTTGTATATCTAGTCGTTCACGTAATTCATCTACATCTTCCATTGCTAGTGTCATACCAGCTGCCATTGGATGTCCTCCGAACGCTGGTAAAATATCACGATTCTTCGCAAGTTCTTTATACATATTAAAGCCTTCAATACTACGTGCTGAACCTTTTGCTATCCCTTTTTCAATATCAATGCATAAGATGATTGTCGGCTTATAATATTTTTCAACAAGTCTTGAAGCTACAATTCCTACTACTCCTGGATTCCAGCCTTCTTCAGCTATAACAAGTACTTGTGAATTCCGGATTTCATCGATATTTTCAACCATAGCAACAGCTTGCTCAGTAATATCAGAAACAATCCCTTGGCGCTCTTTGTTTTTATCATTTAAAAGGCTCGCCATTGTCGCTGCACTTGCCTCATCTTCTTCAAGTAAGAAATCTACACCAGGATTGGCGTCACCAAGTCGTCCTAATGCATTTAATCTTGGTCCAAATCCAAAACCAATTGTCTCTTCAGTAATGTCATTTTGCTTTGTACCTGCTACTGTACATAATGCCTTTATCGAAGGTCTTGTTGATTTCTGTAGGGCTAGAATACCTTGCTTTACTAAATAACGGTTCTCTTCTAATAAAGGCACTAAATCAGCTATTGTTCCAATCGCTACAAACTCAAGCAGATGTTTTGGAAATTCACCGTATAAAGCATGCGCCACTTTAAATGCTACACCAACACCAGCAAGCTCACCAAAAGGATACTCCCCCTCTGGATGTCTCGGGTGAATGATGACATCAGCCGGTGGCAATTCGTCTCCAATTTCATGGTGATCTGTCACAATGACATCCATACCAAGCTCTTTTGCCACTTGTACTTCATGATTGCCTGAAATACCATTATCAACAGTGATAATTAACTTAAAATTTTGCTCATGAGCTTCTCGGAATAATCGTTCGCTCGGTCCATACCCATCTGTAAATCGATTAGGAATTTTATGCTCTACATTCGCACCTAAGTCTCTCAAAACTGTCATCATTACAGCTGTACTCGTAATACCATCAGCATCATAATCACCATAAACAAGTATTTTTTCATCATTGTTGATTGCTTGATGAATACGATCGACCGCTTGCTGCATCCCATACATTAGGAATGGATCATTTGTAGATTGATGATCAATATTTAAAAAAGCACGTGCAGATTCGATTGTATCAAAACCACGTGCAGCTAATATTTTCGCTGATATTGCAGGTATACCTAGTTCTTTTTGAAATGTCTTTACAAGCATTTCATCTGGTCTTTCTATTCGCCATCTTTTTGTTGTCATTACCATTTACGTCACTTCCTCACGCGTTTCATTATACCTAATTTAACTTACGAAAAAAACCTTTAGACAATCCAGCTTGAAGGTTAGTCGTTATAAAAAGTTTTAGTTTACATGCCCTTACCTATCCATTTGTTCACTTTCAATACTGATAAAACAAACTTTGACTAATGCTCTAAAGCCACAAAAAACTACTCTACACTTTAAAAGTGCAGAGTAGTTTCAGTGAGCTGATCATTTTCGTACTTAATTATACAACTGGTTCGTCAGTGCCCCATTGTTTTTTCTTTTTACCAACGTCTAAATTACCTTGCTTTTTCATTTGGCGTTTTTTCAACGAGTACCAAACTTGAGCAGCGATAAAGATTGACGAATACATACCCGTAATTAACCCGATTAGTAATGCAATCGAGAAGTTTTGGATTGAAGGTGCACCTAAGAACAATAATGCAACTACAACAATAATTACTGTTAATACTGTATTTACAGATCGTCCTAAAGTTTGACGAAGTGATTTATTAACAATGTTGGCAAGGTCTTCTGAATCTTTAATTTTACCAACACGATGTAAGTTTTCACGAATACGGTCAAACGTTACAATTGTATCGTTTATTGAATAACCAACGATAGTTAATACAGCAGCGATAAACGTAATATCCACTTCTAGACGGAAGAAACTAAATAACGCGACCATAAAGAATACGTCATGCAATAATGATATAATCGCGCCGACACCCATGCGCCATTCGAAACGGAAAGCAACATAAATGATGATGCCAAGAGCTGCAATTGATAATGCTTTGATTGCATTTTTTACTAACTCTTTTCCTACTGTTGAAGATACTGTGCTAATACTTGGTTCGTGACCAAATTCTTTTTTAAATTCAGCTTTCACTTTTTTAACTTCATCTTTTGAAAAGTCTTCTTTATATCGAATAACACCAATGTCTTTGTTTTCACCAGAAATTACGATATCCTCTGAATCAAATCCAAGTTTGGCGATAGTATCAGAAACTTCTTCTTTCGTTAACTGTTGCTCAGCTTTAACTTCCACACGAGTACCACTTGAGAAATCAATTCCTAAGTTAAGCTTGAATATTCCTAAAACTGTAAACCCAACAATAATGAAGATTATCGAAGCTGCATAGTATTTTTTACGATTATGAACAAAATCCAATTTATCAAAGCGTGTTGTTAAATCTAATGTATCTATGCCTTCTTCAATTTTGTGTACTTTCTTTTTACTTACGCCAAACCAAGCTGTTTTTCCATCGAAGTATCCGCTATTTACTAGTAAGCCTAGTAAAATACGAGTTCCCCAAACAGCTGTGATAAAGCTGACTAAAATACTGATCATTAATGTTGTTGCGAAACCTTTAACTGAGCTTGTCCCGAAGTAAAATAATACAGCTGCTGCAAGAAGCGTTGTAATATTGGCATCGAAAATAGCTGAGAATGAAGATTTCGAACCTGAGTTAAATGCTGCCTTTATGGACTTACCAACTCGTAATTCCTCACGAATACGCTCGTACATTAAGATATTGGCATCTACAGCCATACCTACCCCAAGTACAATTGCTGCGATACCTGGTAGCGTAAGAACCGCATTAATCCAATCAAAGATAACAAGTACTAAAAATGTGAAAATAACTAATGTTAAATTCGCTACCAATCCTGGTAGACGATAATATACAAGCATAAAGATAAAGATTAACCCAATACCAACTAGACTTGCAAAAATCGTACTTTTCAGCGCTTGATCACCGAATTGTGCTCCTACTGAAGTTGAATACTTCTCAACTAATTTAACAGGTAATGCACCTGCATTTAAAATACCAGATAAATCTTTTGTTTCCTGAACAGTAAATGCGCCTGAAATTTGAACGTCTGATGAATTGATGACTTGAGATACTCCTGGGGCAGAAACAAATTTAGGTTTTGCCTTTTTAACTTCTTCTGCGTAGGAGTCTTTACCTTCTTCAAAGTCTAACCAAATGACTAATAAGTTATTTGGTTCTCCCATTGCCGCAATTTTCCCTGTTACTTCAGCAAATTTTGCTGGATCTTTTAATTTCAAGGTAACAATAGGACGATTCTTATCGTCAAAGGAACCAGATGCACCGCCTTGTTTCAAATCATTTCCGTCTAACAAAATGTTATCGTTAACATCACGGAATGTTAAATTGGCCTCTGTTGAAAGTAGTTCGCGAGCAGATTCTTGATCTTCAACACCTGCTAACTGAACTCGGATACGGTCTTTCCCTTCAATTTGAATGCTCGGTTCACTAACACCAAGTGCATTTACACGTCGTGATAATGCTTGTGCAGTATCCTTCACATCATCTTCTGTAATATCCGAACCACCATTTAAAGGCTCTACTTGATAAAGAACTTCAAAACCACCTTGTAAATCAAGGCCTAGTTTAATATTGTTCAAGACTCCTTGAACAGTCGTACTCATCGTTGCACCTAAAACAACTACTAGTAGTAAAAAAGCAACGATACGGCTTCTTAATTTCATTCAAACTTCCTCCTCAAACAAATACAGCGGTATGACTTATAAAACATTTTACTTAATAATCTATATTATGACACGAATTTATTCATAAAGCTTGTAAAAACTTCGAGACTAAATGCTCATAACCTATGAAACCTAATATAAAAAGTACTGTAAAATGTTTTTTAGTAAAAAAATTTGTTTCATTCGAACAACATCAAATTTTAAAACTTAACAGGTCTATTATGAAACAGGTGGACCCCACTGTCAAATTGACCCTTTTTTTATTTAAATAAAAATTTTCTTTAAGGTTCTTCACTACCATTCCCATGCAATAGCAGTTGTAATTCATCTTGATTTAATTCCGAGAACCAATTAGATGTCTTTGATTCTTCAATTTGAGTATAGGTCATATATTGTGCAGTAGTAAGAGAAAATAAACCCTCAACCATTTCATAAGGACGCAATGTCTGAATATTGCGCTTACGCCATTTCTTTTTTACACATACATCCCATATGTCCTCTACTGTTACCGTTCTAAAACCTTGCATGATAAATTCATTTCTTTTACTAATTAAAGCTGGTAAAAACTTTTGAAATAAAGCCTCGTACTCGATCGCCATCATTTCACTTCCTTTATGGTAGTTTTATCCGCTTCTGTTCTTGCATAGGATAATTGTATACGAATTTTCTTGAATTGAGAAGGAAGGGATAGTATTGACTTCTTTTTTTCATGGCACTTTTTTATTAATGGGTGCTGTGTTCTTATCTAAGCTCTTGGGTTTCTTGTATCGAATGCAATTTATGAGGGTTGCGGGCGAAGAGGCTGTCGGCACATATATGGCGGCATATCCGGCTTTTATTTTCTTCTTATCCCTAATCCAACTCGGCATTCCAATTGCTGTAGCGAAAATTATCGCTGAACTGCACGCGAAAAAAAAGAAAGAGCAATTAAGTGCTGTAATGAGAACAGCTACTTTATTGACCTTTCTAGCAGGTATTATCTTATTTCCTTTGATAATGCTATTTATTCCGTATTTGTCCAACAATTTACTTCATGACGGACAGACCATGCTTATTTTATATGTTGGCTTGGCAACGGTTCCAGTTGCCGCCGCATCCGCACTGCTCAAATCTTTCTTTCAAGGACTAGCACGCATTGCAGAAACGGCTTGGTCTCAAACAATGGAACAAGTTATCCGTATTATTCTTATTACTTTTTTATTACCTTATGGCGTAAATGTAGAAGAACCAGCTCTAACTGCAGGGTTTGCTATGGTCATTACAGCAATTGCTGAAGCCGTCGCTTTCCTCTATCTGTATTGGCATTATCGAAAAGTAAAGCGTTCAGGTGTTCTACAGCCATCAAAAGAGTATTATCCACCAAATCCAATATTAAAAGTAGCTCTTCCTTCAACTGGTAGTAAAATCTTTGGTACATTCACATGGTTTTTAGAGCCCATTATCTTTTTAAAGGCGCTAACATTAGCAGGTATGACAACTGTTGTTGCGACAAAATTATACGGGGTCATTTCTGGTGTGCTTGTTCCATTATTATTATTCCCAGCTTTTGTACCATTTGCTCTATCAGTTGTGCTTATACCTGCTGTAAGTGATGCTGTTGCTCGTGGCAATCACAGGTTATTAAAAGATCGTGTCCAAATTTCACTTCGATTATCGACGCTTGTAGGCTGTTTTGCGGCTACATACTTTTTCATTCACGGTGATGAACTTGCGATGAAACTTTTTCACCTGCAAGAAAATCGTGGCTATGTAAAATTATTATCACCTGTCTTTTTCTTTTATTATATTCAAAGTCCACTAAATTCGATTCTACAGGCTGTAGATGAGGCGAATGCTGCTATGATGAATGCTGTATATGGTGGTATAGGTAAATTGTTTATCATGTTTGTTCTCGCTTCTCAGTCCGGTTTACAAGAAAAAGGTGCGGTCATTGCGATTGGTTTCGGTGTTCTCGTCACATCCTTTTTACATATCGCAACTATTCGTCAGAAGAAATATTTGCATACGGGCTTCCGATTATTTGTCGTCCCATATGGCATATTCATTTTCGTAGTCGTATTACGAACCATGCTTATACCTACTGCAGGTCTTTCTGTTATCTGGAATAGCGCTATAACCTTAGGTATACTTTCTGTACTTTTGATACTATTTAATCAAATTAGATGGCGTGATTTTATGTATTTAACAAGAACAATTAGGAAACGGCTATGATGCCGCTTCCTTTTTTTGTACGTGCAATTCATTCTCCTCAAAACAGCAATAAAATATTTCTGTAATGTCAGTGATACCTTGTTCTAATAGTTTTTCCCTTAACCATTCTTCCGTTCTTTGTGTTAACTCGAGGTTATGATTTTGTACCTCCCCATCAATAATATATGGTAGTACGGGTGGTTCTTCAGCTTTCACAAATACAGAAAGGTTTCCAGATGGTTCTAAAAAAGCGTAGGCAACTTGCTGAACAGATCCTACCTGCTGTTCTCTTAACTGTTGGAATAAATCATTTAGATTATAACGTTGTTTCCTCATTTCACTTTCCATAATGACGCCATCTCGAATAATCGTAACCGGATCGCCATCAATTAAATCACGAATCTTTTTATTTTTTAAAGTTATAAATGACAAAACAACTTGGATAACGAGCAGCATAATCATCGGCAGAACTGATTCAAATAACTTACGTTGCGGATCATCTATAGCAAATGCTGCAACTTCAGCGATGAGTACGAATATGACGAGATCAATCATACTTAGTTCGCCAACTTCTCGTTTTCCCATGAGTCGAAAAATAATCAAAATAACAAAATATAAAAAGACGGTACGAAATGCGATAATTAATAAATCGTTCATACACGACTCCTTTTTTTAAAATAGAATGTGTAAGATTGAACAATTTATACAAAAACATTGATTTAAAACACACTACTTTTTAAACTATTGTCTACATATTTTAAAAATATAATTGTTCAAAGTTTTTATTAAACTATCTGATAACTTCCTGATAAATACTTTCTTCAAATATTTCCACAAAAAAAAGACTACGCCACAACATAAGTGTGGAATAGCCTTTTTGAACGCATTTAATTAGTTAGTTGCATCTTCAACAATGCGACCTACTGCCGCGCGCTCGAAACGTAGTTTTGTGCCATCAGCAACTTTGATTACAACTGTTGTATCGTCAACCGCGTCAACTTCACCGTGCAATCCACCGATTGTCACGATTTGATTGCCACGTGATAAACTATTTTGCATTTGAGATGTTTTCTTACGTTGTTTTTGTGCTGGACGGATTAATAGTAAATACATCACACCAAACATAAGAATAATCGGGCCAATACCTGATAAAATTTCCATTGAATAAAATCCCCCTTTCTATATCTTTCAATAGTATACAAGAATCAGAAATTTTTTGCATTTGGTTTGTTGAAACCATATGCTTCAAAAAACTCTTCTCGGAAATCACCAAGTCGATCTTCACGAATCGCTTGTCTTACGTTTCTCATTAAATCTTGTAAGAAATATAAATTATGATAAGAAGTTAATCGGATTCCAAATGTTTCTTCCGCTTTCAACAAGTGACGAATATACGCACGTGAATAATTGCGACAAGTATAGCAATCACAGTTCGGATCAAGTGGACCAAAGTCTCTTGCGAATTTCGCATTTTTGATCACTAAACGACCTTCGCTTGTCATGCATGTACCATTACGAGCAATACGTGTTGGTAATACACAGTCAAACATGTCAATACCGCGAATTGCACCATCGATTAATGAGTCAGGAGAACCTACTCCCATTAAATAACGTGGTTTTTCTGCTGGTAATAACGGGGTTGTATATTCAAGCATACGGTTCATGATATCTTTTGGTTCCCCTACAGATAGGCCACCGATAGCATAGCCTGGGAAATCCATTGATACAAGATCCTTTGCAGATTGCTTACGTAACTCTTCAAATTCTCCACCCTGGACAATACCAAAGAGACCTTGGTCATGTGGACGGGCATGAGCTTCTAGACAACGTTCTGCCCAGCGAGATGTACGTTCCACGCTCGCTTTCATATATTCAAAAGTAGCTGGGAACGGAGGACATTCATCAAATGCCATCATAATATCTGCACCAAGTGCATTTTGAATCTCCATCGCTTTTTCAGGACTTAAGAATAGTTTATCACCATTTAAGTGATTACGGAAATGAACGCCTTCTTCTTCAATTTTACGAATATGACTTAAGCTAAATACTTGGAAGCCACCCGAATCCGTTAAAATTGGACGATCCCAGTTCATAAATTTATGGAGACCTCCTGCTTCACGAACAATATCGTGACCTGGACGAAGCCATAGATGGTACGTGTTACTTAAAATAATTCCTGCTCCCATATCTTTTACTTCTTCTGGAGACATTGTTTTAACAGAAGCTTGAGTACCTACTGGCATAAATGCTGGTGTCTCGAATGAACCGTGCGGAGTATGCACGATACCAAGGCGTGCGCCTGTTTGCTTATCTGTTTTAATTAGCTCATATCTGATTGCTTGAGACATTGATTAATTTCCTTTCTGTGCTTTTGGGCGGATAAACATCGCGTCGCCAAAGCTAAAGAAGCGATAGCGTTCTTGTACAGCGATATTGTAAGCATTTAATATTATTTCACGGGTTGTTAATGCACTCACTAACATAACTAGCGTTGATTTTGGCAAATGGAAGTTTGTGATTAAACCATCAATTGCTTTGTATTCAAAACCCGGGTAAATGAAGATTGAAGTCCAACCACTATCAGCTACAATCTTACCATCATGGCGTTCTGCTATAGTTTCAAGTGTACGAGTAGATGTTGTTCCTACTGCAATTACACGACCACCATTAAGTTTTGTATCATTAATAATAGCTGCTGTTTCTTCAGTTAGATTATAAAATTCAGAGTGCATTGCATGTGTTTCTATTGTCTCAACATTAACAGGACGGAATGTTCCTAATCCTACATGCAATGTTAAGAAAGCAACTTTAACACCTTTTGCACGAATTTCATCTAATAAGTCTGTTGTGAAGTGTAGACCTGCTGTAGGAGCCGCTGCTGAACCACGTTCCTTCGCAAAAACAGTTTGATAACGATCTTGATCATCTAATTTTTCACGAATATATGGTGGTAGAGGCATTTCTCCAAGTTGGTCTAAAATTTCATAGAAGATTCCTTCGTAGTTGAATTTAAATAGTCTTCCACCATGATCTAACTCACCTGTACACGTCGCTTTTAGCAGACCTTCACCGAAAGTAATTTCAGTTCCTACTTTCACACGTTTTGCAGGTTTCACTAGCGTTTCCCATTCATCTTCATTTGACGTTTGTTTTAATAGTAATATTTCAACATGCGCGCCTGTTTCTTCCTTTACACCCATTAAGCGTGCAGGTAATACACGTGTATCATTTAAGACAAGGCAATCACCTTCGTGTAGTTCTTCGATAATATCACGGAAAGTATGATGTGTCACTTCACCTGAATCACTATCTACTATCATTAAACGGCTTGAAGTGCGGTCTTCTAGTGGTGTTTGTGCAATTAACTCTTCTGGTAGTTCAAAATCAAAGTCTTCTAATTTCATTGTTAACTTCCTTTTGTTTTATGTTTGTGATGGCAATGGATAGCCAAAATGCTCATAAGCTAGTGTAGTTGCTATACGCCCTCTTGGTGTTCGCTGTATGAAACCAATCTGCATTAAATAGGGCTCGTAGACATCTTCAATTGTCATTGATTCTTCACCAATACTTGCTGCAATCGTATCTAAACCAACAGGGCCGCCTCGGAAACGTTCAATCATTGTAGAAATTAATTTGTGATCGATATGATCTAAACCTAACGGATCGACTTGTAACAACTCTAGTGCAGCTTGTGCCATTTCTAGTGTAATGTTTCCGTCTCCAATAACTTGTGCATAGTCTCTAACTCTTTTTAGTAATCGGTTTGCGACACGTGGTGTACCACGTGACCGACGAGCTATTTCTCTTGCTGCTATTTTATCAATGTTCACATCAAAAAGCACAGCACTTCTACAAACAATTTCTGTTAATGAAAGCTCGTCATAATATTCCAGTCGCAACAACACGCCGAAACGATCCCGAAGGGGAGCTGATAGTGCTCCTGCTCTTGTAGTTGCTCCTACTAATGTAAAAGGAGGTAAGTCAAGTCGAACAGAGCGCGCTGCAGGACCTTTCCCCACGACAATATCTAAACAAAAGTCTTCCATTGCGGGGTACAGTACTTCCTCAATCGCTCGGGGGAGACGATGAATTTCATCGATAAATAAGACATCTCCCGGTTCTAAAGAACTAACGATTGCAGCTAAATCTCCTGGACGCTCTATAGCTGGTCCGCTCGTCATGCGAATTTGAACATTCATCTCATTAGCAATCACAGCCGCTAAAGTTGTTTTACCGAGCCCTGGAGGCCCGTATAAAAGCACATGATCCAAACTTTCTTCCCGCATTCTCGCTGCTTCGATAAATATCTTCAAATTGTCTTTTACTTTTTGCTGACCAATATATTGAACCAAATTTTGAGGTCTTAGTGATTGTTCAAATTGTTCATCAAAATTAGATACTTCACTCGATACAACGCGCTCGTCCATAACTATTCCTCCTTTCTTTTATTTTTGTTTTAATAATAGTTGTAAGGCTTTCTTCATATATGCTTCAGTTGATGAAAGTTGATGATCTTCATCAAGTTGTGGTCGAATTTTCGTTAACTCACGCTCCGAATATCCTAAAGCCGTTAACGCTAGTAATGCTTCCTCTAATTCATGCTTATTCGGATTTACTCCGAATAGTGGCAATTCATCTTCTCCACTTGGTAATTCAACATTTTCAAGTAGTACATCTAGTTTCCCTTTTAAATCTAGAATCATTTGGCGAGCGGTTTTCTTTCCAACACCTGGGAACTTTACAAGGAAAACTTCATCTTCTTGTTCAATTGCTTGAATAACTTGAGATGGGTTGCCACTTGCTAAAATGGCCATTGCTCCTTTAGGTCCAATACCTGATACTTGTATCAGTTTACGGAATAGTTCACGTTGCTCTAATGATTTAAAAGCAAATAATAGATGTGCATCTTCTCTTACGTGATGATGCGTATAGACTTGCAGTGATTCCTTTTGAACATGAAACGCAAACGGATTTGGCGTATATAATTGCCAGCCGATTCCTTGCTGCTCCATGACAATATATTCTGGAGTAACTCTTGTTACTTGTCCAATTATGTAGTCATACATGGCAATTCCCCTTATATTCAACGCTATGATTATAGCATATTATTTGTTACATTAGGATGTCAGACCTTTGTCCAAATAGCAGTAGAAAAAGATAGATCGCCTAAACGACCTATCTGAAGCTTTATTTGTCATTTTCTTATCCCAAAAAAGACAAACACCTATTCTATTTCACACTTCCACTATCATACCATAATTTTGGCCAAGATGAGAGCGCGACCTTTGTAAATGCCACAAGTTCTTCGACGAAAGCCGCTTTGCGCTGTGTAGCAATGACATCAACATACAGCCATTCTCTTAACAGCTCATTAGGATAACGAATCGCCAGTAAGTGCTCTTTCGGAAATCCCTGCAAAAGTGGCTGCTCCTCTAAAAGTTTAGGCAGATTATAATCGACATGAGGAAGTACACGATGCATCCACATGATGATTTCATCTTCAGCATGACCAACTGCTGCTAAATCAAAATCAATCAAATACACCTTGCCTTTCTCCGTCATTAAAAAATTATGATGCACAACATCTCCATGGAGAATTGTTGGCTTTTTATTTTTTACTGGTTGCATACTTTTTAACGCTTGTTCCGCATATATAATAAGCTGATCAACAGCCGGTTCACCCAAAAACCGGGCTATTTGTTCTTTCTTAGCTTTGAATTTTGACAAACGATCCTGCCATTTCAACTGTAAATCATATTGTGGCAAAAACACTCCGAACTCAGACCAATTAATGTCACTATTTGTTGCATGTAATTTATATAATAAATCTAACGTTTTTGTACGTTCTTCTATACGATTAAATTTTACTGCTCGCACATTAGATGCCCACGGTTGCACAATAGCAGTAGGATCATCACTTGCAATAACCGGTAATATATTCGGAAAACTTGCCTTTTTTAATTGTTGATGAACAATACGAACCTTGTCAGCCGTCCCTTTATTCGCGTAGCGTTTAATCGAATAATTATGCCCATTAATAGTCCATTGCCAAACGTTTGGCTTAACCCTCCTGAAAATACCGCTTTGATTCACATCAATTATAATCTACAGAAGTTCTTGGCTGTGGGTACGGTTGTGGTTGCTGACAACTGCATGAAGAAGGATTCCAATTTGGCATTGGCATTGGCATCGGCATCGGCATTGGCATCGGATAGAATTGCATTGGCATACTTGGCATCATCATTTCAGGTTGCTGCCATTGCTGTCCTTGAACAGGCCACTGCGGTTGCATCGGTTGTTGCCACTGTGGCTGCATTGGTTGCTGCCATTCAGGTTGCATTGGTTGTTGCCATTGCGGCTCCATTGGTTGTAGAGGACCATGATGATGTCCTATAAATGGAGACTCGTCAAACCCACAATCTCTAGTTGATTCAGGCATTTGCCAGCCTGTTGGTGGACTTGGCTGCATCCCCATCGGCGGACTTGGTTGCATTCCCATTGGTGGACTTGGTTGCATCCCCATTGGTGGACTTGGTTGCATCCCCATTGGTGGACTTGGCTGCATTCCCATTGGTGGACTTGGTTGCATCCCCATTGGTGGCCAAGGCTGTTGATTTTGCCAATTCGGCATTGGCATTGGCATTGGCATCGGCATCGGCATTGGTGCTGCACCTCCCCACTGTGGCATTTCTGATGGCGGACACGATTGCATCCCCATTGGTGGCCATGACGGCATTTCTGGTGGACATGGTTGCATCCCCATTGATGGCATTTCTGGTGGACATGGTTGCATTCCCATTGGCGGAATTGGTGGTGGTGCACTTGGTGGTGGTGCACTTGGTGGCAACTCCCCTGATGGGCTTGTTTGTATAGGTTGTGTTGGTTTTTTTTCATGTAACGGTTGAATAATTATTTCCTCTTCATGTTGTTCAACAAACTCTATACGTGTTTTGACTGGACGTTGTTGTACATGTGGATGCACATGTGGAATTGGTGCCGGCTCTACAATAGGTGCTTCTTTTACTGGTACATGTTTTGGTGCTTCTTTTACTGGTACATGTTTTGGTGCTTCTTTTACAGGATAATGTTTTGGTGCTTCCTTCACCGGATGGTGTATCGGTGCCTCTTTCACCGGATGGTGTATCGGTGCCTCTTTCACCGGATGGTGTATCGGTGCTTCTTTTACTGGCTGATGTATTGGTGCTTCTTTTACTGGGTGCTCCTTATGTGAGTGATTCGGCGCTTCTTTTTTTGGTACAGCAGGCAAGAAAATTTCCATACCCGGTACGATATAATCCGGATTCGCCAAATGAGCATTTAAGCGTTTCAAATCTTCAAAAGAAATGCCATACTGTCTTGCGATTTTCCATAGAGTATCGCCTTTTTGGACCGTATGAGTGCGCATTTTTTTCCTCCTTCCGTCTTCATATCATATGAAAAGCTTTCACAATTGGTCACCCGATTTTATATTTCAGTGAGTGCCTTTCATGTTACACTATGAGTTGAGAAGGGCAATTTATGCTTGTATTCGAGGTGATTTAGATGAAAAAATTATTAGGTGAAGAACGAAGAGCAATGCTTTTGGACATGCTTAAGCAAGAAGGACAACCAATTACAGGTACTGAACTTGCTAAACGCACCAGTGTTTCGAGACAAGTAATTGTCAGTGATATGGCCTTATTAAAAGCACGTAACGTACCGATTATGGCAACAAGCCAAGGATATGTACTTTTTACTTCTAATGAAGATAAAACCCGCTGTGAACGCCAGATTGCATGTCGTCATACATCTGCCGATACAGAAGAAGAATTAAATATATTTGTCGATGCCGGAGTCACAGTGAAAAACGTTACTGTGGAACATGCCGTATATGGAGAGATTACTGCTTCCATCATGGTCTCTAGTCGTCATGACGTTCAACAATTTATGCAAAAGCTAGCCGATACGAAATCGAATCTTCTATTAGAGTTAACAGAAGGAGTTCATATCCATCTTATTTCTGCTTCCACTGAAGAAAAAATAGATTTTGCCATACAGCAATTACAATCGAAAGGCTTTTTAATTACGACAAATTAATTACAGCATACAAAAAAACTCTTAGCAAAGGTGCTAAGAGTTTTTTCTCATTTATCAGTCATGACTATTTTGGTATGTATAATAAGTGCCGAGTGATTTTACTGAGCATCCTAATGCAGATAGCTCATCCATCGCACCTCTCATCATTGGTGCATTTTCATCTTCTAGTACGTCAACGATAAAGAAATAGTCGCCTAAACCTGTTTTTAACGGTCTTGACTCGATTTTACTTAAGTTGATTTGACGCCATGCAAATACGGATAGCACTTGATGTAATGCTCCTGAACGGTCATTAGGTAATGTAATCATTACCGTTGTTTTTATTTGTTCATCACGATGTTCCCTTTCAATCCGTTGATTGGTTCTAGATAGAACGAAAAAGCGTGTATGATTAAAATGGAAATCATGAATATTATCTTGGACAATGTTTAAACCATAAGTTTCTGCAGCTGAACTGTTACCAATTGCAGCAATACATTGATCGGGGTTTTCAGCTATATACTGTGCTGCCGCTGCCGTCGATGTCGTTGGATTTAACGGAGTCCCTCTAAATCTGTAGTACAAATATTTATGACATTGAGCAAGTGCATGAGGGTGTGAATATATACCCTCAATGCCTTCCCAATGATCAGCATATTTTGGATTTACCATTAAATGTTGTGCGATTGGAGATAAAACTTCTCCAACTACATATAAATCCGCTTCATGATATAAATAGTCAATCGTTAACGGTACAGATCCCTCAAGCGCATTTTCTACAGGTACTACTGCTAAATCCACTTGACTGGATGCTACCGCTTCAATGCACTCTGGAATTGTTTTGTAAGGAATAAGCCATTCGTTTGGAAATAACTCTTGCGTAGCTAAATACGTAAACGTGCCTGCTGGGCCTAAATAAGCCACTCTATTTTCCCACTCTTTTGATGTCAATTCAAAAAAGCCCCCTTATAATGCTCCTGAACTAATTACCTCTGCTGACTCTACAAAATCTAATTTTTTTAGTTGCTGTATTAAATCATCTAACTCTATATCCATTGCTGTCACATCTAATGATAATGTCACGTTCGCTCTTCCTTGTATCGGAATCGTTTGATGAATAGTTAAGATATTACAATGTGTATCTGTGACAGTTGATAATAGACGTGCTAATGTTCCTTTACGGTCTTCTAACTGTAAAAAAACAGTTAAAATACGTTCTTGAACGATAGAGTGGAAGGGGAAAACAGCATCTCGGTATTTATAAAATGCACTACGAGATAAATCTACCTGCTTAACAGCATCCCATATTGATGAAACGGCACCTGTTTGTAATAAATACTTCGCATCAAGTGTCTTTTGCATGGCATCTGTTAGAACATCTTCGCGTACTAAATAATAGCGTTGATCTGCTACATTTTTCATCTCTTTCCCCCCTAAATACTTACTCTATAAATTCAAATTCGAATTCAAGTAAACGAACAATATCGCCGTTTTCAGCGCCACGTTCTCTTAATGCTTCGTCAACGCCCATACCGCGTAATTGACGAGCAAAGCGTCGAATTGAATCTTCACGACTAAAGTCAGTCATTTTGAATAATCTTTCGATTGAAGAGCCACTTAATACGTAAGAACCATCATCGTCACGTGAAATTTCGAAGTCTGGACCTTGTGATTCATGTTTGTATAAAACAGTTGCGTCCGTTTCTTCTTCTTCCACATCGTTCAATGCAAATTCAGGTGTTACTTCTAATAAGTCCGCTACAGCGAATAGTAATTCTTTCAATCCTTTACGTGAAACAGCAGAAATCGGGAATATTCTCGCATCTTCTCCAACTTTTTCACGGAACGCTTGTAAGTTTTCTTCCGCATCAGGCATGTCCATTTTATTGGCAACAATAATTTGTGGACGCTCTGTTAAACGTAGATTATATTGTTCTAATTCTTTGTTAATCGTTAAGTAGTCATCGTAAGGATCGCGACCTTCCATACCAGACATATCAATCACATGTACGATTACGCGCGTACGTTCAATATGACGTAGGAATTGATGTCCTAATCCCACACCTTGGTGAGCTCCTTCGATTAATCCTGGTAAATCTGCCATAGCGAAACTACGGCCGTCCTCTGTTTCAACCATACCTAAGTTCGGCACAATTGTTGTGAAATGATACGCACCAATTTTCGGTTTTGCTGCAGTAACAACTGACAGTAATGTTGATTTACCTACACTTGGGAAACCGACTAAACCTACATCAGCTAATACCTTTAACTCTAATATAACATTAAGTTCTTGTCCTGGCTCGCCTTTTTCAGAAAGTTCTGGCGCAGGATTTGACGGTGTAGCAAATCGAGAGTTTCCTCGTCCACCACGTCCACCACGGGCGATAACGGCTGTTTGACCATGTTCTACTAAATCAGCGATAACTCTACCATCTTCTTCAGAAGTTACGATTGTACCTGGTGGCACTTTTACATAATAATCTTCCGCATTTTTACCATGTTGGTTTTTACTCATACCATGATTACCGCGTTCTGCTTTAAAATTACGTTTATAACGGAAATCCATTAATGTACGTAATCCTTCTTCAACGATAAAGATCAAGTCTCCACCATTACCACCATCACCGCCTGCTGGGCCACCATTTGGTATAAATTTTTCGCGACGGAAAGCAACCATACCATCTCCGCCGTCTCCACCTTTAACAAACACTTTAACGTGATCTACAAACATTTAAATACCCTCCTTGCTTGCTTCTATGCAATAACACCAATCTTCATTTGTAAAATGATTATTTTTAATCATTATAGATTGATGCTCTATTTTTTCTTTGAATGGCTCAATATCCCATGAGCCTTTTAAATGAAATGAAATTTCTAATTGTTCTTGCGTTGAGTTGATGTGAAGTGATAGATTTTGCTCTATATATGGGTTTAATGAAGAATATACATAGGAGACAGTCCGCTCTAAATGATCTTTGATCGGTCCATCTAATGCTATATCCACCTCAGAATCAACGTTACTTTGAATAGTTACTTGATAGGACGGATATCGCCATTTCAATGTGTGAAACCATTCAATCGTTTTTGGTAATCCTAATTGATTAATATTGAAAAAGATACGACATTGTTCGGCCACTCCAGAAATTACTTCTTTCGACTCCTCTACACGTCCCATGTCCAAATTAATCTTTATTAGTTGAAGCTGATTTAAAAAATCATGGTGTGCAAAGCGTAGCACTTCATTTACGGTGAGAGGCTTTTCAGTCATTGTACACACTCCTCCAATAAGATGTTCAGTCTTCAGTATACCAATTTTTCATCGGTTTTTCTCGCATTAGAAAAACAAGGCTTCCGCTAACTTGAGCGAAAGCCGATTTAGAACAGGAACTGGTTACTAAAAACATACTTTTTACCAGTGAATAATAAAAGTGCAATCGTTCCCGTTCACCTCCGACAAGCGTTAGAAAGCTCGAAATAAAAGTGCCTTGCTTACTTTCACTTGGAGATTTGAAACAAGCTCAAAGGTGACGCGAATGCCTGGACATGATTAAAAGTTATATACTTGCTTATTCATTTAAAAAAGGACTGCAATAAATGCAGTCCTTAGCTTTTGAAATTAAGCTTCTTGAGCGACAGGGTATACACTTACTTTTTTCTTGTCGCGACCGTAGCGTTCAAATTTAACTACGCCGTCAACTTTTGCGAAAAGTGTATCGTCTCCACCGCGGCCAACGTTTTCACCTGGATAAATTTTAGTACCGCGTTGACGGTAAAGAATTGATCCACCAGAAACGAATTGACCATCAGCACGTTTAGCTCCAAGGCGTTTTGACTCAGAGTCACGACCGTTCTTAGTAGAACCTACCCCTTTTTTCGAAGCGAAAAACTGAAGATCTAAAGTTAATAACATCATCTGTTCCACCTCCTACATTTGGGAATATGATATCTGAATATATTGTCCGTAACTTTGCACAATTGTATACAACTGTGCAACCATTGTTTGAACAACTAATTGTAAGCGACTGTCTAATTCTTCATCTAAATCGGCTGGCAAAGTGACGTGGAGATATCCACCTTCACCCTCTTGCTGAATAGTAGGTTCAACATTTAATAGTTGGTACATGGCATTAACAGTGCCAAAAGCAATTGCTGATGCGCCTGCACATACTAAATCTTTCCCTGATTCATCAAAATCTGCGTGACCTTTCATTTCAAATGAAGATACATGTCTTTTTTCATCGTGATTAATCGTTACTTGGATCATTTAATCACCTCACTATTAAGCGTTGATAGCTTCAACTACTAATTTAGTATAAGGTTGACGGTGACCTTGTTTACGACGGTAGTTTTTCTTAGCTTTAAGTTTGAAAACAACGATTTTCTTTTGACGACCGTGTTTTTCAACTTTAGCTGTTACAGTAGCGCCTTCCACGAATGGAGCACCAACTTTAACCGCTTCGCCACCTACGAATAAAACTTTGTCAAAAGTAACCACTTCACCATCTTCTGCGTTTAATTTCTCAACGTAGATTTCTTGGCCAGCTTCAACTTTGATTTGTTTACCACCAGTTTCGATAATTGCGTACATATCTGCACCTCCTCTTATAACTCAGACTCGCCCTCAATCAGGTGATCCCGAAAGATACTTAAAACCTTTTCAGCGCGGTTGTAGTAGCACGGGTGCTACAAACAATAACATTAAAATACTACCACATAGAAACTATTACGTCAATATATTCAACGCATACTTTTCAAATGCTTTAGTATATTTACGATATCTCCATTCTTTTATATTTTGAAATAATATAAATACAAATAAAAAAAGCAAAAATGCGGACTTTGGTAATAATAAAATACAGCACAGTAAAACCGCTAAACATGTAATAATTGAATACTTTAAAAAAAACTCATGTATTTCATATAAAGGCTGTTTTCCGCTTAATAAGATTTCGATTAGACGACCACCGTCTAAAGGCCAAATTGGCAATAGGTTAATAAGTAAAATAAAGAATTGTATGTATACCAGCGGTTCTTTTATCGCCCCTGGCATGAATAGAGCTAAAATCAGGAGAAAAAAAGTAGCAATCGGTCCAGCAGCTGCTACTACTAACCTATGCTTTTTACGAATCAACTGTGTTTTCGCAAGTCTTATTTCCCCTCCATAAGGCATAATCGTACAGTCTTTAATGATGAGCTTATATTTGCTAGCAGCTATTAAATGACCGCATTCATGCCAAAGCAACGAGCCGAGAATCATGGCATAGTGAGCTACATTACCTGACAACAACAATATAATTATTATCGGTATCATCGTGGGATGTATGCGGAATTTTAGTACTTTTATTTTCCCCCTCACTTCAACCACTCTTTTATCGCAGTTGAATCAAGCATAGTCCCCTTATTCTCAACTTGTAAATAAAGACGCCCCGACGTTAAATTTGAAATTGTTTCTCCCTCCTTAACTGAGGTATACGGTAATATTGTCAATTCATCTAAAAAACCATACGTAACATTTTCTCCATTCTCATAAATGACCGTCATCGTCTTTCCAAGTGATTGCGTATGGCCAGTGAAAATAACAAGTCCGTCTTGTTTAGCACGGATACTAATATTCTCTTTATAAGACAGTAAAGTACCGTTCGAGAACGGCTGTAAAGTGGAAAATGTAGCTAGCTCTCCCTCATATAAAGGAGCTGTTACAGTAATTGAATCATTTTGTTTACCATCCGGATCAAGTAAACCCTTTGTCCAATTTCGTAGCACCACAAAATCTTCACCAGTACTCGTAATTTGCTTAATATTCGTCTGCATCGTGCCATTTTTTTCAAGTACTGAAATCATGACAACACTTAATGTAATGAGGAATGCCAAAATCCACTTCAATTTATTCTTCAAACTCTTCACCTCATAGTATTCTTTATTGCAATATATGAGAAGAGTAGGTACTTCATTCATTTACACGCTATATATACTTTATTTGGAGAGAAAAATAAAGTAAGTTATAAATACTCTTTTGTACTATAACTGAAATTCAAGCTCTCCTTCCATATTCCCCTAAAATAAAAAGACTACTCTACACATTTTAAATGCGGAGTAGTCTAACTAATCGAGAACAATATTTTACGGATTTAGAGCTTGTCCAGTAAGGACGAGAATCCACATAACTTATTTAGAAAATAATGATTTGAGTTTAGCGAATACACCTTTACTCTCACCTTCTAAAGTCATAAGCGGAACTGATTCACCAAGGATTCGTCGTACGATGTTGCGATATGCTAAAGCCGCTTGTGTAGTCGGCTCCATCACAATCGGCTCACCTTTATTGGATGAGCTAATCACATTCTCATCATCTGGAATAATTCCTACCAAATCAATTGATAAGTGTGTAGTAATTTCGTTCACATCTAATGTATCGCCGCGATTCATTAAATGTGGACGAATCCGATTAATAATTAATTTAGGCGGTTCTATTTCTTCTTGTTCTAACAGACCAATAATACGATCTGCATCACGCACCGCTGAAATCTCAGGTGTTGTGACAACTATTGCTTTATCTGCACCCGCAACAGCGTTTTTATAACCTTGTTCAATTCCAGCCGGACAGTCAATTAACACAAAATCATAGTCTCTTTTTAATTCACCAATTAACTGTTTCATTTGTTGTGGTGTTACGGCTGTCTTATCTGTTGTTTGAGCAGCAGGCAATAAAAATAATAATTCATCAAAGCGTTTATCTTTTACAAGCGCTTGGTGAATTTTACATCGACCTTCAATAGCATCTACTAAATCGTAAATAATGCGGTTTTCTAATCCAAGGATAACATCAAGGTTGCGTAAACCGATGTCTGTATCAACTAAGCATACTTTTTTTCCTTGAAGGGCCAATGCAGTTCCTAGATTTGCAGTAGTCGTTGTTTTACCAACGCCTCCCTTACCAGAAGTTATTACAATTGCTTCTCCCACATTAGCTTCCTCCTTTAAACGTTGACAGATTTGGTCTAAATAAACGCAAATCTTGCAAGCGGTCAATCGTAATATGACCATTTGAATGTATATACGCACATTCCATTTCAGGTGTTTCAGACAAAACGGCTAATTCATTTGTCATAAGTTCCATTAAGTCAGCAATCAGTAGATGGGTTGCTTCAAGCCAAGACGCTGCTATAACTGCTTCACGGTTACCTTTTGCACCTGCATGAGCAATTCCTTTTAAACGTCCTAAGACGAAAATACTACCGCCTGCTTCAACTTTAGCGTTAGGATTAACATCTCCAACAACTACTAAGTCACCTTCAGCACGAATCGTTTGTCCCGATCGTACGATACCAACATAAGTAGCTGATCTGCTTTCTACCACTCTACGATTACTTTCTTCAACAGAAATTACATCGCTCTTAATCTTTGAAACTTTTAAATGCTCGGATTGCTGAACAATATGCAAAATTTCTTTCAATTGTTCTTCATCACAATAACGATTTCCTAATTGAATCTGTACTTCAGCTTGACCTTCCATACCTTCTTCGGACACCTTACGCTTAAGTTCATCGATTAACTCTGAGTAAGCGCATTGATCGTCTAATCGAAGCACAAGTCCATCCTTCGTACCTTTAATATAGACTAGCTGCTTTGTCGACAAATGCGTCACCTCACGATTTTTTTATAAAATGGATTGATTTGCTTTTTGCAATACGCGCGCTTGTATTAAATATCTAAACGTCCAACCAAGCATGATTAGGAAAATTGAGTTCGCAATCATTGTTGGTATTAAACGCTGATTTAAAAATTCTGAAAATGGAATAGTCGTGAATGAAATTATTAAGAAAAATTGATGTAAGATAATCTCTAATAACGCGACTAATAGTAACGATAATGTTGTTGTTACAAATAAATGCTGATGGATATATTTTACTGTAGAACCTGCTATAAAACAAATAAATGGGTACAAAAATGAATATAATCCAATAATATCAATGTAGAAGATATCATACAAGAGCCCAAAAATTAATCCATATAGCATAGCTCGTTTTCGATTGTAGTAAATCGAAAGAAATATCAAATATAATATTAAAAATCTCGGCACTAAATAAACTAACTCACCCTTCCACTCAATCGGTGAAAATAGGGCGAATTCAGTTTCCAAAAAGAACAAAACAACAGCGACTAGAGGAATTAGAAAACGTACCATCATTCTCCATCCCCAGTCGTGTTAGTAGTAGTCTTATTTGTTTCGTCATTGTTTGTACTATTACCATCAGAACCATCAATATTAATAGATTCTCTTTTCGCAATAATAACATGATCAAGCATTGAAAAGTTAGCAGCTGGTTTCACATAAGCAAGTTTTGTTAAACCATAATCATCCGTAGTAACTTTTGTTACTTCCCCAATTAGAATACCTTTCGGGAAAATACCACCTAAACCAGATGTCATAACTTTATCGCCTTTTTTCACTTTTAAACTAGAGTCAATACGTTTTAGTATTAATTCGTTACGTTTCCCATCAAAACCTTCTATTAGGCCAAATACTTGTTTTTTATTTGCAACAACTGCTGATACACGATAATTAGGATTATTGGTAGTCAATAACTCTACTTCTGATGTATACGGTGTCGTTTGCACGATTTTACCAATTAAACCTTCTGATGTTCTTACAGCCATGTTGACTTTAATTCCATCCATAGTACCTTGGTCCAAAATCAATTTTTCTTCCCATTGATCAGGATTTCGTGCAATAACAGTTGCTTGAATTGGATTAAATTTCTTCAAATCCTCTTTTTTGTCAATTATAGCTCGTAGCTTGTCATTTTCAATCTTCAAATCATTGACTTCGCCCTGCAGTACTGCAAATTCTTCCAAACGCGATTTTAATCTTTTGTTTTCATCATACGTGTTTAATAATGCATCGACATTATTAAAGATTCCTGTTATGTAGTGAGCCGGTTTGGACACTAGAGATTGTCCAAAACCGACTGTATCTTTAATAATTTGTTCAGGAAGCGAGGCGTTTTGACGATCGCGTAAGGAGAAGCTAATCAATGCCACGAGGAAAATTACGCCGACAAGCAGCAAAATTAATCGCTTATTCGAGAAAAACTGTGGCATTGCCTAAACCTCCTTAACCTTTCGTTTGTTGACGACGTACTAAATCGATATGATCTAACGCCATACCAGTACCAATTGCAACACAATCTAGCGGGTTTTCAGCAATAAATACTGGCATATTAGTTTCGCTACTGATAACTTTATCTAAGCTTTTCAGTAGTGCTCCACCACCAGTTAATACAATTCCGCGTTCCATAACATCAGCAGAAAGCTCTGGAGGAGTTTGCTCTAATGTTTTCTTAACGCCATCGATAATAGCAGCGATAGATTCACGTAATGCTTCAGCAATTTCGATAGAAGAAATTTCAATTGTTTTTGGTAAACCAGTTACTAAATCACGTCCGCGGATTTCCATACGCTCTTCAGGACCTTCAGTGCTAGCAGAACCAATTTCCATTTTAATAGATTCTGAAGTACGTTCACCAATTGTTAAATTATATGATTTACGAATATAAGCTGTAATGGCTTGATCCATTGCATCACCCGCAACACGTACAGATTCACTTGTCACGATACCACCTAATGAGATAACAGCAACTTCAGTAGTACCACCGCCGATATCAACAACCATACTACCTGTTGGTTCCCAAACTGGTAAGTTAGCACCAATTGCTGCTGCAAATGGTTCTTCAATTGTGAAAGCATCTTTCGCGCCTGCTTGACGAGATGCATCTATTACAGCACGTTGTTCAACAGATGTAATACCATAAGGTACACAAATCATCACATTCGGCTTCTTCCAGTTACCACCTGAAGATTTCATAGCCTCACGTAAATAATATTGAATCATAGTAGTAGTAATATCAAAATCAGCTATAACGCCATCTTTCATTGGGCGGATTGCTACGATTGAACCTGGAGTACGTCCAATCATATTTTTTGCATCGTTACCTACTGCTACGATTTCACCTGTTTTTGTATTTTTCGCAACTACAGAAGGCTCTCTGAGTACGATTCCTTTTCCTTTAATAAATACCAATGTATTTGCTGTGCCGAGGTCAATCCCGACATCTTTCCCACCTAATCCAAACACTATTATGTTCTTCCTTTCTCTATAGCCATAACTTTCTTAGCTGTCATAAAATCATAAGTTTTATTATAACGGAAAGGAATGAAAAATTACAGTGTTACATGTACCCTTTCTCCTTTAAACTTATAAATTGGTGGTCCCCAATTATGACATGGTCTAAAAGCTCTATACCTATTATATAGCCGGCTTCCTGGATTCTTTTTGTAACTTCAATATCTTCTGGTGAAGGAGCGGGGTTGCCTGAGGGATGATTATGCGCACAAACAAGCGAAGCAGCAGAGCGTTTAACAGCTTCACGAAAAATTTCACGTGGGTGAACGATACTAGCATTTAAACTACCAATGAAGATCGTTTGCTTATGAATAATTTGGTTTTTAACATTCAAAAACAACACTACGAAATGCTCTTGTAGTAAAGCAGTCATATCAGCCATTAAGTATGTAGCCGCATCTTGAGGAGACCGGATAGTATAGCGATCTTCTATTCGCTGTTGCGACATTCTTCTACCAAGTTCAATAGCAGCTAGTAGTTGAATCGCTTTTGCCTCTCCAATTCCTTTTACAGACGTGATTTCTTCAATGGCTGCATGCTTTAATTCGTGAAGCTGTTCGAAAGAAGTTAAAACTCGATTTGCAATATGTAAAACAGATTCTTCCTTCGTTCCTGTCCTTAATAATATTGCGATAAGCTCCTGGTTCGATAAACTCTCTGCTCCTTGTCTCTTTAAGCGTTCCCTAGGACGGTCATCTTGATGCACATCACGGATCATCATTGGTTTAATAGTGTCAGTAGACATCGACTATCTCCCCTTCCTTTACAACGAGAATCTTTTTGCTAATTAGATGCTCTTGCAAAGCGTCAATTGGTAATCCAGCGACATTATCAAAATCCCCCTCAATAGATTCCGTTATATTTGCCCCTAATCCTTGTATATTATAACCAATATCATGCTCAAAAGGTTCCCCGGTTTCAACATAATATTCAATTATTTTTTGAGATAATTTTTTCATCGTTACTTTGGACTCAACTACAACCATTGTTACCTGTCCAAGATATCTAACTGCAATCGCTGTCGTTACAATATGTTGACGATTTGATAGTTTAGCTAAATAACGATATGCAGCCTGTCTAGTAGTAGGGGGGCTAATAATTTCACCATCAATGCTAACGGTTCTTTTCGTCGAAATATATACCTTATTACGCTCTACCATAAATTGACGCCACAAAGTCACAAAAGAGCAGTAAACAGTAAAATCTAAAGGTGATGTAGTTGAAGGATAATCAATGGCTACATGATGATACTCAACCTCATAAGGTATTTTAATACGAGCAAAAATATCTTCAGCATTGCCTTTTGGGCTCACTAGAATAATAGTCGTTATCGGATTTAAAGTCATTTCAATTCCCTCCTTTTTTGACATCATAATCGAAATGACATTTTTTTCAAAAGTGTTAAAACTAAGATTTGATGGGTTTTAACACCTTAAAACCCAATCTTGAGACATTTGTTCTGTGCTGTATAGTGGCTAATTAACTGTAATCTGATTACTAAAATATCGTCTGAAACCTTTGATACCGCTTCAATGTTCGAAGTCCAATTAGAAGGTGGATCAATCTTTTTCTTAGAGCCTTCAAAAGTAAACTTTGACACTTTTGATGCACTCAGTACTTTGGGCATTTCGACAAGTGCTGGACTTTCACATTTAGCACCGCTAAAGCTAATCTTTTTTACGAATGAATCTTTATCTACTCTTTCTTTAATTTCCTTTTCCTTCGTTCCAACAGCAGACCATACAAAATATTGACCTCCAAATGAAACAATAGCACTCGTATATAGTTTTGGATTAGTACCTAAAAATTCCGTTGCGGATTGCTCACTTGAAAAAACACCATACTGTTGAGCATAAAAGGTATATGCTTTGTCATCAGCCTTAGCAGTTGTTGTCGTTTTTGTTGCAGTTTTCTTATCGTTAGTAACTTGCTTATCTGCCTGTCCATCAAAAAAATGCAATGCAATGAAAAATAGAAATACTCCTGCCACACCAATAATCACACCATGCACCATAGACAAGAGCAGCATTTTTTTATTATTTCTGGATTCAAATTTCATGTCATCACCCCTCTATTAACCGTAGCATGATAACCATAAAAAAAGACAAGACTCCTGTCGTCCTGTCTACAAAATTTATCTTGTTAAAATAACAAATTCATATACCATTCGAGAATTTGTTCACCATAGAAATAAGCAATAATACTTGCCACTGCAATCGACGGACCGAAAGGAATTGGAGTTTTACGCCCTTGCTTTCGGTAGATTAATAGTACAACACCTGTTACTAAACCAATAACAGCAGCCAAAAATAACGCAAGTAATGTCGAAAAAATACCAAGTACTAGTCCAATGATGAAAAATAATTTAATATCCCCTCCCCCTATACCACCTTTCGACAGGATAGCAACGAGTAATAATATTAAAAATCCACCAAATGCTCCAACAACACTGTCCCACCATGGCTCTGACTGGATGAAAATACGTCCAACCACTAAGAGCGCCCCAAAAAATAATAAAACCTTATTAGGAATCAGCATATACGCAATATCTGAAACTGTAATAATGATTAATAGGGAAATAAATAATAGTGCAATAATTAATTCAGGTTTTAACCCCAATTCTAAATATGCCAATGTAAATAAAAAACCTGTCAAAAATTCCATCAACGGGTATACCCAATGAAGTTTTGCATCGCAATTTCTACATTTCCCCTTCAAAAACAAAAAGGATAAAACAGGCACTAAGTCCTTAGCTGTTAACTGCCTTTGACAATTTGTACAATGTGAAGGTGGGCGAACAATAGACTCTCCCTTAGGTACTCTTAACCCAACGACATTAAAAAACGAACCAAAAACTAGACCAAATATAAAAAAGAATAGTGCATAAACAATTATCATGTATATCCCTCTTATTAAAGTTTATTCTTCTACTGAACCCTCATAATAGAATACTGTGAGTTGTACGGTTGCTTGAAGCGCTTCTTCTACCTCTGAATTTTGTACATCTGTATTTGGTATCTCGTACTCTACAGAGTCAATACGCATAATACGAGGCAATACTTCGACTTCCTTAAAAAAAGCTCTTATTCCTTTTTTATCCTTTGCACTAATCGATAGCGTCATCGTTATTAGTTTTAGTGCTTCTGGTAGACTACTAGATGCAATCGGTGAAATCGGGGTAACCGACGTTTCTTTCTCATCATTACCGTTTACATTATCACTATTTCCTTGATTTTGTGGTTCCTTATTAGTTGAGGTATCGTTCGTTTCGATTGTTTCTTTCACAGCCTCATCATAATTATTAAATGTAACGTCAAGTACATTTGTTTCGCTTACTAATTCCACTTGTTCAATAGCATTAATCACATTACTCAAATCACGATCTAACGGTACTTTCGTTTTAAGTTCACTCATACTTTTCTCGTTGGCTTTTTGTTCGTCCTTTATTAAGTCAAGTTGTTCATCTAGAGTGGCTGCCTCTTTCCTCATATCCGCAATTTGATATTTCAATGAATTACTTTCCTCCATTTTTGGATACACAGCATAATAAAAGATAGCACATAAGATTGTGATAACAAGTATTCCGATTAGAATATAAGCTGATTTCTTATTACTCCCTAAAGAATTCATGGACGCCCTACCTCCGCAAGTAAATCTGAATTACTAATAGCCAATTTAAACTCTGCTGTATAGCGGGGGACTAAATCTTCATCTAAATCGGCATTATTATACTCGTTTTTTTCTGGTTTAAAAGCCGTTACTTTTTCAATTTGGACATCAGTATATAAATGATCCATTAATAATTTTTGAACATATAGAGATACATCGTTAAGTGTTTCAAAATCGATTGTCACTGCAATACCTTCAGCACCGTACTTAATGTCGGTAAGCTTTTCGTACGATTCAAGATGACCTTCTAAACTATCAATTATAGGTGTAACTGGGTATGAAATCGATTCAACAAATTGTACAGATTGAGCAAGAGTACCTTGTGATTGCTTCTGAATATTAGCGATTTGTCCTTTATAACTATTAATTTCTGTTGATAAACTTTGTTGCTCTGAGGTCAAGGTTTCAATCTCACTTTTTAAAGAGAAATATTTTACCCCAATAGCAATAAGTAATAAACAAACGACAGCTATAAATAACCATAAAAATAGACTATGCGTCTTTTTTCTTTCTATCTTAGGTAAGAGATTAATATCTGGAATCATAACCTACTCTACCTCCTTTAAGGCTAAACCAATTAAACTTGATTGAGATGCCTTAAAGTTAGGAAACTTACTAGTAATCACCGAATCTTTTAAAGTATGTATAGGCAAATTTAATTGACTTTCTAGCATATCAATTATATAAGGCAACTCAGGAGAATCTCCTATAACAACAATATTCCCTACGCTTTTTTCGCCTTTATTTAAAGAGTAGTGATAAAAGTTTAAAATACGATCAATTTCTGATAACGGCTCCATTAATGCTGTTTTATAGTTCATCACATCATCACTGTAGGCATAGACAAAGGCATCTTCCGTTTGTTTAGGGTACCATTTACTACGCTCTGTATTAATCGTTTGATAACGTAAAAATTCGACTTCCCCTTGCGAATAAATTGTTAATGAGAGCTCATTAATAGACCAATCCGTGATTAGCGTAATGCTTTTATGTATATTCGGCATAACTATCTCCAGCAAACGCAGATTAGAAATCGCTTTAATATCTGCTACAACAGGCGTTAAGCCAGAATCATCTAATAGCCCCGTCAACTTCTGAATCTCATCTGCACTCGTAGCAAATAAAGTCGCCTTGCCATCCCCAGCCTGTGCATCATAAATATCTATAAGCGCATCTTCAAATGGTAGGTGAATTGAACGTCCTAGCTCCATCTCTACATATTCTTTAATCGCTTCTTCTTCCTTTAATTCCTGCGGATGATCAATTACCTTCATCATAACTGTACTATCTGGCACAAAAAAGCGTACATTTTGGCCTTTAAGACCATATTTTTTTACTTGCTCCTTTAGTATCTCAAAAAAAGAAAGCTCATCCTCAATGACACCATCCACCACAATACCTTCATCTAAAGGAATTCCTTCTATTGTAGACTGCGCTAAATCATTTGAACTGACTGCTAACATATGCATTGCATAATCATTATATATAAGTGACAGCTGTCGCTTTTTCTTCTTAAATATCATCAGAGTACCTCCCACATCGAAAAGCTTTAATACTTCGGTGGAGAAAGCCAAGAGTACATTTGAAGTGCTATGGCTTTCTTCAACGAAAGATTAAAGGGAATACAGCAGCTGGGGCTGCTGTAAATTTTCACTACTCTCCTTCATCTTTCACATTATTATTTTTCATTATTTTTGCTAGTTCATCGCTTGTAATCGGTGACTTAACCTTTCCTTCTAATTTCCCTTTCATATTACCTAATTCACTATAAGTTAAAGTGTATTCATTTTTTTCAAACTTTACACTTACATCCTCTAACTTCACACCGGGTTTAGTTACGAAATTTTCCAATACTTCTGCCGAGCATGTATCTTCTGGACATTCACCATCTGCTATTGCAATTTTCGCTCCTGAAATAATACTTGAAGCATCAGCTAAAATCGCTTTATCATGAGAGTTATTAATAATATTCCCAATCGCAGGAATAGCGATTAATGCGATAATAGCGATAATAACGATTACAGCTAAAAGCTCGATTAAAGTCATACCTCTTTCATTTTTCATCATTTTTTTGATCTTATTCATGATAAAACCTCCTTTTTCTGTATATGTAAGTTGATCCTTAGAAGTTAGTTGTACTTGCTCAGGTGTCATTTTCCCTTTCACCTCCTTTCAATTAATTTCTATTAGATTTGTTCATATAAACTAAACATCGGTAGCATAATGGCTGCTACGATAAATCCAACAATAGCTGCTAGAAGTAAAATCATTAATGGTTCTATTAAAGACTTCAACGAATCGACTGTGCGATCCACGTCATCTTCGTAAAACTCCGCAATTTTTTCTAACATATAATCTAGGGAACCCGTTTGCTCTCCGATAGCAACCATTTGCGTTACGAGTGGCGGAAATACCCAGCTTTTCTCTAATGGCTGCGCTAGTGGACTTCCTTTTTCTAATGAACTTTTAGATTCGCTAATCACTTCTTCTATAACAGGGTTACCGATAATTTTCTCAACTATGGCTAAAGCACTTAATATAGGTACAGAGCTACTAAATAAGGTTGATAACGTTCTAGTCATACGAGCAATTGCCGATTTTTGCAGTACTTTTCCGAAAATCGGCATTTTCAATAGGACATAGTGCGTCATAAATTTAAATTTTTCATTATTCTTAAATAGAAAAGCAAATCCTCCGATTGCAACTATAGTTACGAGTAAAAATAGCCACCAGAATTTTTTTAAAGCATCGCTAAATGCTAGGACAATCAATGTAATGGCTGGTAGTTCAGCGCCAAAACTAGCAAAGGACGCTGTAAATCTCGGGACAAGCCATAGCAGCATAAAAACGGCCACCAAAACGATTAAGATGACTAACACAACCGGATAAGTCATAGCCGATTGAATTTTCTTCTGTAACTTAAAAGATTTCTCATAGCTAAAAGCCATTCGTTCTAATGTGTCATCTAAATTACCTGTCGCTTCCCCAGCCTTCATCATATTGATAAAGAGCGTCGGGAAGACCTTTGGATATTTCGCCGCTGAAGCAGAAAAAGCAATACCGGAGCGAATATCCTCCTCCACTCCATTCAAAGCTTTTTTAAGCGTCTTACTAGACGTTTGCGCACTTAATATCCGTGTTGCTTCTACGATCGATATACCTGCACGGATTAGCGTCGCAAATTGACGACAATAAATAACAAAGTCCTCATTTTTCACTCCATTACCAAGCGATAAATCCTTGTGCAAAATACTTTTGGACTCTTCAATTTGTCGAGGGTTAATGCCTTGTTCTCGTAATTTTTTCACGGCTAATTGCTTGGAGCCAGCTTCAATAATCCCTTTCTCTGCAGACCCCTTTGATGACCGACCACTATAGCGATATACTGTCATCCAAATTCACCTGCATTCAAATACGTTTTGGCGATTTCAAAATCTATTATTTTCTTCGTTAAAAGCTGTTGAATAGAACTATCAATCGTATGCATGCCAAGCGCTCGATTTGTTTGCATAATATTCGGAATTTGATGCACCTTATCGTTTCGTATTAAATTAGAAACAGATGGAGTATGTACTAAAATTTCTGTTGCTGCTACTCTACCTGGCTTGTCTATTCGTTTAAATAGACGCTGTGAAATAATACCTTGTAACACATTCGCTAGCTGAATACGAATTTGACTTTGCTGATGAGGTGGGAAGACGTCGATAATTCGGTCAATTGTCGTAGGTGCACTACTTGTATGCAATGTCGCCATAACTAAATGTCCTGTTTCAGCAGCTGTAATTGCTGTTGAAATCGTTTCGTGATCACGCATTTCTCCTACTAGAATAATGTCTGGATCTTGACGAAGAGCTGCTCGCAAACCGTTTGCAAAACTATTCGTATCAGTACCTACTTCTCTTTGATTTACAATCGACTTTTTATGTTTATGCAAATATTCAATCGGATCTTCTAGCGTAATAATATGTTTCGCATTATTTGTGTTAATATAGTCAATCATTGCAGCTAGAGTTGTAGATTTACCTGAGCCTGTTGGTCCTGTTACAAGTATGAGCCCTTGGGGTTTACTACATAAATTTTTCAATACTTCCGGCATACCTAATTGTTCAATTGTTGGAATTTCAGATGTAATTTTACGTGCTGCTAATGTGCAGCTATTACGCTGATGATAGGCGTTCATACGGAAACGACATCTTCCTGGGAGTGAGTAGTTGAAATCAACTTCACCTTTTATTTCATACTCCTCCTGACGATGCGGTGGAAGAATTTCTTTAATCATCAACTCTAATTCATCAGGTGTCAGATTATCTTCTCCATACGGCTGCAATTGACCGTTAATACGATAATGCGGAGGAACACCTACAGTTACATGTAAATCCGAAGCGTCATTATCATCCGCATAAGTTAGTAATTCTAAAATAGATTTCGCCATTTCCTCACATCCTAATTATCAGTTGCTACACGTAATATTTCTTCTGTCGTTGTTACACCCTCTGCCACCTTTAACAGTCCATCTTCTAATAATGTTCGATAGCCTTTGTTATACATTTCCTTTTTAATCGTTGCAATCCCTGCTTTATCTAGTATCAATTCTTTTATATAATCATCAACTACGAGTATTTCATGAATTGCAAGTCGCCCTCTATATCCCGTCTTATTACATGAAGGACATCCTTTACCACGCTTTACTCTTTCAACATGTACATTATGTTTCAAAAAAATCTCCTGTTCTTGTAAAGATAAGTCATGATCCTCAACACAATCTCGACAGACTCTTCTAACAAGACGCTGTGCCACAACTCCGACAACTGAAGATGAAATTAAAAACGGCTCAATTCCCATATCAATCAATCTAGAGATAGATTCAACAGCACTATTCGTATGTAATGTACTTAGTACTAAGTGACCGGTTAAGGATGCACGAGTCGCTATTTGCGCTGTTTCTAAATCTCGAATTTCACCTATCATGACGATGTCTGGATCTTGACGTAAAATAGATCTTAGGCCAGTAGCAAACGTCAATCCTATTTCTTCACGAACTTGAATTTGATTTACACCATCCATTTGATATTCAACTGGATCCTCAACTGTCACGATATTGACATCTTCACCATTTAGATGATGCAATGTCGCAGATAATGTAGAAGATTTACCGGAACCAGTTGGACCTGTAATAAGTACAATTCCATTCGGTTTAGAAATTATATCTTTAAAATGTACTAAGTTATTATCTGAAAAACCCAGTTTTTGAATATCTCCGTGTGAGTTATTCAAATCCAATACGCGCATAACAACTTTTTCTCCATAAATTGTTGGTAACGTAGATAATCGAATATCAATTGGATGAAGATTGATATTCGCCTTTATTCGCCCATCCTGGGGTAAGCGATTTTCTGTAATATTCAAATTCCCCATTATCTTAATACGAGCGATAATCATATTTTGCATATGTTTTGGAAGGGAACGCTCAGTTTTTAATACACCATCAATACGTAACCGAATACGCAGTTCTGTTTCATGAGGGTCAAAGTGAATATCACTAGCTCTTTGAACAACAGCATTCGAGATAATTTGGTTAACTAACTTAACAATAGGAGAATCGTCATCAAAAATTTCTGTTTCTTCATCTTTTTCTAATGGGATAAAATCATTCAACGCAGCATCCATTGTTTCCTGTAGATCATAGTATTTAGAAATAGAACGATATAAATCATCCTTCGTCGCAATACTCGTTTCTATTTGGCAGCCCGTCACCATACGAACTTCTTCAATAGCGAAATAATCCATAGGATCAGCCATAGCAATGAGTAACTTATTCTTTTCACGCGTCAAAGGCATTAATAACGCACGTTTAGCTAACTCTTTTGGTACTAGTTGAATGAGTTCCGGTTCAATTGCATATTGACTAATACTAATATGAGGTACGCCTAATTGGAATTCTAGTACTTCAATTAAAAGTTGCTCAGTTAGTAAATTTTCTCTAATTAGAAAATCTCCGAGTCTCTCATTTACACTTCTACTTTTTAGAGCATAATCTAACTGCTCCTGAGTAATTGCGTTAGCTTCTACTAATAAATCCCCGAGTCTTTTTCTTTTTACTCTACTCATTTTCCCCTCACCTCTTCGCCACCTTATTTAGTACTAGGTGTAACAATATCTCCTGTTTCGGTATAGTAGCTTCCTTCAGGAACAGGACTACCATTTTTACTTTTAGTTGCTTTTTTTCGTTTAGTAGTTGTAGGTTTACAGACATCTGAGGTATCATCCACATTACATTCTTCTGAAACTTCTTCTTCGCTTGTAGTATTCAAATCAACCGCTGTTTGTTTTGATGACAGCTCAATGATTTCATTTTGTGGAGCATAGTAATTTTGACTGATTAATTCTGTCTTTTCATTTCCATTATCAATAGTGACTGTGCGAAAAATTAATAGTTGTAGACCTGCCTCTGATTGTTGAGCTATCTCTCTTTCTCCTTCTTCTAAATAAGAAGAATATCGATAAATAGTACGGGGTTTAACAATCTTTTTATCCTCTTCAAAGACGGACACTTTTGGATTGCCTCTTAGTGAATATAGTTCAATTTTTAATTCACCTGATTTTACTGTAGCAACAATTTTCGCCGGTACTTTACTATGGGATACAAATCGAAAATCTCTTTTAAATATTGGATTAACAACAGCTTCATACCCAGGATACACATAACTTGGAATTTCGTTGGCTTGATGCCTTTCCAATATTTCGAAGCTACTTTGCACTACTGCACTATGCAAAGCTGATGCTGCAATCGTCATTGCACTTTCATTGTTAGAGGCATTAGCTATTAGTCCATTAAATGAGACTTCATTTTCTGGCTCAATTAAATACCCATTTAATTGATCAAAAATTTTCGAAATTTCTGCGATTTGACTATCTCTTAAAACTATCGTTTCAAAGGAAATTCGTTCAGCATGATCGATTGATATATCGTTCACTTCAACCTTAATTGGTGAACTCTTCAAATAAGACGCAGCTTCAATAATTTGAGTAATTAAATTTGCATCTTTTAGATTTGTTTGGTTTTCAACTTTCTCTTTTAAAGTAGAATTTGCTTCTACAATTAAAGACTCATGTACAATACTTTTCTTTTCCCAAAACGCATACCACGGTTTCTCTATACTAAGTTCATATTGCTTAATAGAAGCATCTATATCGAATTGAAAATCTTCTCCAGTCAATAAAATCTCTTTTTCCCCAACCGTTATCAATATTTCTCCACCTTGCCATGTATCAATAGCTGCATTTAACTTTTTTTTCATATCTTCCTTAGACAAATTCTCTATAGAAACATTCCCTATAGTAGAGCCCTTAGGAGCTGCTAATGCGTTATCCCCTTTATATTCAAACGAAACAAGAAAACCGAATACTAAAAGGGTAATTATTGTTATTTTCGTGAAAAACCTCATATTCTAATTCTCCTATTATAGATATTTTTATATATACTTATTTCCCATAACTATAGAATAGATTATAAATAAAAATTATCCAAAAAGATACGACTTTTATCACAACTAAAAATTAATTTTACATATTACAACTAAAAACATATGCTATATATCATATAAGAAGGTATGATATAAGTATATAGTTCAATCCTAAAAACAGGTTATTTGAACCATTCATATTTACATATTACTTCTCTATTAATATTTTATTTTATTTATCACCTCATACTGTTGAAAAATATATTCCATCAATCATACGAAAGAGGTTTTAAAAATGATGAAATTCTATAAGCAGATACGTTCAAACGAAAAAGGATTCACACTTATTGAAGTCTTGGCATCTTTCGTTATATTAGTAATTCTACTAACATCCTTTTTTACCTTCTTTATCCAAACAGCAAAAACGGGGAAAAACTCAGAAAATATTGTAGATGCGACATATATCGCACAATCAGAAATGGAAAAAGCTTATGCAGTGAGTAAAAAGGAGAGCAATCGGGAAGAAGCCATTAAAAGTTTAGGCTATACACTTGAAGGTAATGGGAGCGAATTCATTAAAACAGAAGCTACAAATACTATTAAATTAAAGCTTAAAAATAACACAAATGCACCTAACTTAACGAACATCATTATTACTGTCTATGAAAACAAAGAGATTACTCCGAAAGCACAAATGGAAAATGTATTCGTATGGAAGTGAGGTAAACAATGATGAAAATAGTAAATAACGAAAAAGGTGTGTCATTAGTAGAAATACTTGCTACGATTGTCTTAACTGCTATAGTTGCTACTTTAATATTCAACGTTCAATTGTCCAGTTCTAAACAATACGACAAACAATTAAATAAAAATCAACAGCTTAATGAGGTTTCATATGTCTTAAAAGTCATTACAAAAGAAATGAGAAAAACAACTGATATTAGCTCTATTAATGATGGAATAAAAATAAAAAACGTAGAATATAAATTCGATGAAAGTACAGAAAGTATCACAAAAAATGCTGAACCCTTTGCTTCTCAGATTAAAAGCTTTAGTGTCAAAAAAGAAGATAGTGCTTGGCATATCATCATTGAAAATCTGGATGAAAAAAAAGTAGAAACAAAAATAGTCGTTAGGAGTGGGAGCTAGTGAGGAAACAATTCAGAGATAATCAACTAATAAAAAATGAAAATGGCTATACTCTGCTCATTGTTTTAATGGTATTAGTCGTCATCTCAGTACTTGGCCTTGGACTATTGACCACAACCGCAAACACGATGAAGCTTTCAGACAAAGAACGAGTTGACCAAGCTACGTACTATATTGCAGAGGCGGGGTTAGTACAGCGAAGAGAACAATTGAATCAAATTGTAAATACGGCTTTTGAAGATACTAAAACGAAATACCTTTCTCTTTCTACTGAAATAAAACGTGGCGAGACGCAATCTGAAAGAGATAAATTTGATTTTGAAAAGGAATTTTTAAAAGAAGTACAACTCAAAATCCCATTATCAAATACAACATTCCTTGATTTTGAAAAGAACGGAGATAATGCTCCTGAGGCTTTTGTAACAGTTTCAATTAAAAACATAAGTAATAAGGAATTAAAGTATAAAATTACATCCACAGGTAAAATTGCTAGCAATAAAAAACGAACTTTATCTCAAAACTTTACTGTTTCATTAGATGTCGACCCCGGAAACAACGGAAACTATATTTCCAAGTTTGCTGTCCATACAACAGGTAGTTTATTTATGAGTAATGGTAGTATTTTTGGACAAGTTGCTACAGCAGGAGAAAATTCGCTAAAGATGACTAACAGCGGAGCGGAAATTTGTTTAAAACCAAAATCTAAAAATGATTGTTTAACTTATGCCACATTACACAATAGGGATCTATTAGAAAAACTGTTAGTACAAAATGTACCTTTACCTGAATTACCAATTTTCCCAGATGATAAATTTATAATTAATACAAATAGTAATATACCTGGATATCAAGAAGATAAATATGCAGTAGAATATACAAACCGTTATTATTTAATTAAAGATAAAAATTTAGAACCTAATTGGTATTACAATAATTATGTATACCCTATTCATAAAGATCAACACTTCGCTAATGTTAACATAACAACAAGTAATAGTGGATTTACAATTGATATTGGTAACTCAGACATAAATCTTTATATTGATGGTACACTTGATATTCAATCTAAGTTAAGTATTAAAGGAAATGGTTCCCTAACTATCTACGCCAATGATATGAATATCCACTCTTCAAAAATCTTTGATATCGAAAATTCAGGAAGGGTCCACCTTGTTATTAATAATAAATTATCTATTAAAGGAGATTTAAATAGCGGAAATACACCATTAACTATTAATACTAGTGAATTACAATTGAGTAGTCCTGGAAAAATACAGATTCAAGATAAAGGGACTGCATCTATATATGTTAAGAATAAAATATCCGACTTTTCGGGTTATATACTTACAGCTTCAAAAAATACAAAACAGGCTACTATATACTATCAAGGGCCCGATTTAGTATTATTCAATGGAGCCGCTACATTATACGGATCACTTTATGCAAAACAGGCTAATTTACACATAGGTAGCGGTGCTTCAATAAGAGGTGATATTTTATCTGGCGGTTCTTCGATACTAATGGACGGAGGAGCCAATGTCGTCACTAATCAATATATTCTAGCACCACTTGCAAGTATTAATATGGGAGCAGGCTTCGATATTATAGGTTCTGTTATTTGCAATACTTTTGACATGAGCGGGGGCGCTAAAATTACTCATCCATCTGCATTAAACGATGATAACTCTTTAGGTGAAACTATTACTAGTCAACCTGATAAAGTAAATAAGATAACTTCTAATGATGATTTATTGGAAGAGTAATATTTTACTACTATGTATCATTATCAATACATTATTTAGACAATAAAAAAAGCATCTTCGATTGAATTAGGGTACATTTACCTTAAATTCAAATAGAAGTTGCTTTTTTTATGTGAACAGTATTAAGTTATCCGTACGAAGTGAAAAAGAAAGCTATCGAGATACGATAAGCAGGTATATCAGAGAAACAGTCTTAATCAATTTAACGTTAGACATAAAACGCAAGATTAAACATTATGCTGTGGTACAAACACAGAAAAATACTTCGATTAGAACAAACTTTTAAAAAATAAATAAATTATAATAACTATATTCAAATACAAGCGAAACTATAATAATTCTAAAAAATCATCTCTTTTTAAAAAGTTAGCAAAAGTATCCCTTAACCAACTCAATTACTTATATCCCAGATTCTAATACGACTTATCCCTACAATAAAAAGTCGTTAACTGTAATGTCGTTTGAATGGTTTCTTTTAAACCATTTGAAACTACTTCTCCGTTTGGTACTGAAAAGTTCACTTTATCTATACGGACGATACGATCTAATCTTTCTACTTCTTTTATAAAGTCATAAACATCGTCATAATTTGGAGAGACTAGCATTACATCAAATGTTATACATTCAGGCTTAAGTGAGGAAGTTACAGATGAATTAGAACATACGGGAGTTGCATATTGAATTTCTTCTACTTGTTGGTTAACTGATGAACGGTTAGATGATAATGTTTCATCTGTGGTTATTGATTCACTACTATGCTTCATTGTTCCTTCTACTAATTCTTGTCCATACAAATTAGTTAATGAAATGGTCACATCATTTTTGATTACAATACTATCAACTTTCGTGATTGTTAGCTGTTCAATATTCCGGAGTGCACGAAGAACCTTTTCAAACTGTCTACTCCCAGGATCTTTGTTTAAAAATTCTAATTGATTGATTTTAAGTACATCCTCTCATTTTTAATCCACGTTTTCTTTGCTCATTTTCAACAGTATATTAATAGTATTGCAGGCATTCATAAGTAAAAATATTTAACTAATATGTATTCTGCTAATCATTATATGTTGCAATAGCTAAGAGAATTCTAGGATTCTCTTAGCTATTGTTTATGTCTTTAGATACTCCGCTACGCGATTACGTCCTTTTTGTTTAGCTCCTACATACAAAGCCCTATCAGCATTTCGTATTAGTGCCATTGGTTTATCACAATCTTCAGGAGCAGTTGAAACACCAACACTTGTCGTGATTGTGACATGTTCTTTTATATGATTCAAACTCAAATCTGATTCAATTTCAAATAACTTAAGTTGTACATTCATACGAATATCTTCGGCTAAGTTGAGTGCCTCACCTTTAGACACATTCGGAAGTAAAATAACGAATTCCTCACCGCCAAATCTAGCTAATAACCCTTTACCTTCCACTTTTTCCTCTAAAGTACGAGCAAAGTCACATAAAATGCTATTACCACTTTGATGACCATAAGTATCATTTATAAGTTTGAAATGATCAATATCGAGCATGATTAACGATAGCTGACGTATTTCACCGTCCATTAATTCTTGCATTTTAATTGTAAGTTGTTCTTCGAAATACCTGTAATTATATAACCCTGTTAAACCACAGCGTTCACTTTTGTTTAATGTCGCCTCAATATACCGCGATCGCTCCACGGAAACAGCAAAATAAGAACAGAGAATGTCCAATATACTAATTTTATATTCTTCAAAGAATTTTTTCTTATTAGAAGCTAATAAGAAAACCCCTACCATTTTTTGATTTCTTGAGATTGGCATTATTACTATACTTTGTGTAGCAAAAGGCAAAAAACCTATCCCCATATCTATCCATTCTGACTGTTGATTGTAAACAATCGTTTCCTCTGTGTTCATTATTTCTTTGATAGGCGTTTTCAAAATATTTTCATGAGAGATATTAACCGTTGTAGCTACTCCATTTTCATGTGATCTAAGGAATTGTAGCTGACCATTAACAATATCGATAATGTAAGCATGATCTACAGGCATGATTTCAATAGTTTTAGCCATAAATAAGTCTACAACTTCATCACTCGTTAATCGATCCCCTAATTGATGACCAAAATGCGCAGCCAACGATAAGTATTCATTTACTCTTTCTGATGTACTATACATTCTTAAAATTTGAGTCACTATTAGAAATGGCAACCCTAGTAAAACAAATGATATTGGCCCCACATATTCCGACAGTAGATATAGTGTTAACCCCATAGGAAAAGTAAATAGCATACTATTATAATCCCAATAATCATCTTTCGTTAGAAATGGAGCTCTTTTCTTCATAACGATTAAACTCAATTTCAGTAACACATGATTCACAAATGTATTCATAAATAAATACACCATTCCGAATAAGACAATATGAGTGATGCTAAGCGAACCAAATTCTCCACCAATTATGATAAAAAATAAACCACTGATGAAAGATACGAGGAAAAACATAATCGAATTCCATGGAATGCGGTAGAGACTTAACTTAAGTAACTTAGCACGGTATAAAAATGGAATGAGTGCAATTTGGAATACAATCAACTCTATAAATAAACCATATTTCAAAAAAACCGCTAAGTTTACCCATTGCATAAAAAATAAAGGGACCCCGTTTATAACAAAAGGGAAAATGGCTGTTATGATTGCCAATACTATAAAGCCTATTAACTCAGACCAGTCAATATACGTTGGTGGAGGGAAATAGTGGTATACCACATATAAACTGATTGGTACTGTTGCCAACCATACTGCAAATACGGTCCATTTAAACTTTAGTGATAAATTCACTTCTCACACCTCTAATCGTGAGCATTTATGCCTACTTTTAAGCAATTATAGCAAATCACTTTACCAAAGTCATCCATTTAATGAAATTCAATTAAATGTTTCATGCAATATTTTTCGCCATTTTGCTAACAAATATAAGGAACCAGTCATGATAATTACTTCATTTAACAGCAACTTTTGTTGAACAGTAGTTAAAATGTCATATGTTGTCGATTTATTTACCGTATTACTCATTTTCATAATCTCATTAGCAGCCATCGCTCGATCATTTGCTACATCTACAAAGGTAAAGGTAGTACCTACTTTTTCTAATTCTGCTAATACCCCTCGTATATCTTTGTCCCCAAGCATACCAACTATAAAATGAATAGGTTCATTTGGAAATTGCTCTTGAATCGCATCTACTAAACTTTTAGCACTCGCTGGGTTATGCGCCCCGTCAATATAAAGCTTCGGTGCAAGTAGTTCAAAACGACATGCTAGCTGAGCACTTTGAACCCCATTTCGGAATGCCTCGACATTTGTTTTCACTCCATTTACTTGTGCAAAAATATTAAATGCTGTAATTGCTAGCGCCATATTACTACGTTGATGCAGCCCCGGCATTGAACGTGTTAAGTTCGGAATTCGTACATCATTAGCCATATATATTTCCTTCGAGTTTTCCTCTATAACGGTGAAATTTTCATTGTAAACAAGTAATGGTGAGCGAAGTTTTTCCGCTTCTTGTGTAAATATTTTCATCGCTTCAATTGGTAGCACACCCGTCACTACAGGCTTTCCTTCTTTAATAATGCCTGATTTATGCATTGCTATACTTTCTATAGTCGAGCCTAAAAAATTTGTATGCTCTAAAGCAATACTAGGTACAACAGACACGATTGGCTTTACAACATTCGTACTATCAAAACGCCCACCCATACCACATTCAATAATCGTAATATTAGGTGCAAAGCGCTCGAAAGCTAAAAAGGCTGCCACTGTTAACAATTCGAAGTCTGTTAGCTTTCCATCTAATCCTGCATCTGCCATGATTTTAAAAACAGCATCCATTTCTTCTGGTGTGATTGGTTGTTCATCTAGCTGAATTTGATCATGTACATCTTCAATACACGGAGACATGAATGTAGCGGTCGACAGTCCATGAGCCTTACTTATATGTTCTATAAAAGTAATCGTTGAGCCTTTGCCATTTGTACCCGCCACATGGACTACTGATAAGTTTTCTTGTGGATTCCCTACTAATTGTAATGCTTCGGTAATTGCTGTTAACCCTGGTTTAATCGAGGCATCACTACGGACACCCCACTTTTCTTTATAGTAATCTAATTTCGGAATCATGTCGGCACCTCATTTACTGCTTCACTTTATTGCTTAAAAAAGCACGTACTTCAGAAATAAAATAAAGAGAACCTGTTATGACTAATACATGCTCGTCCTCTTTTTTCTCAATTGCTCGCTTCACTACGCGTTCCCACTCTGTATCATAATAAGTATGGTGGTGCTGTGATAATGCTGCTAATTCTTCAGCTGATGCAGCATTAGGCATAGTTATTTGCGTAAATGTCATAGAGGATGCTACTTCCGCCATCATCTTAATACTTTTTAGATGATCTTTATCCTGTAGTGCTGCATAGATAAAATCGTATTCACTTGTCGGATATTTCGCTTTTAATGTGGCAATTAATGCTTCTGTACCTTCGGGATTATGCGCTCCATCAATTACAATAAGATGATCATACTCTTCAAAGCGCCCCGCCCATTTTGCTTCTTTTAAAGCTTTTCGAATAGCTTCTTCTGTAATGTCAAAGTATCCAGCATCTTTTAACAATAATGCCGTTGTAATAGCTAATGAAGCATTGTTAATTTGATGGGGTCCTGCCATAAGTAATTCAACATCTTTTATGACGTAATCACGTGTAGAATAATTAAACACCTGCATATGTTCCTTTTGAGCGACTTTTGTTGCCGTAAAATCCTCATTGAAAATAGCTATAGGTGCATGTTTCTCATCCGCTATTTTCCGAAGAACTTCTAGTGCATCTCTATTCTCTACCGTTGTCACTACGGGTCTATTTTCTTTAATAATGCCACCCTTTTGATAAGCAATTTTGTCATAGGTATCACCTAAAATCGCTGTATGTTCTAAAGAAATCGTTGTAATTATTGAAATGATGGGATCAATCACATTAGTTGAATCTAATTTGCCACCAATACCTGTTTCTATTAGAGCAACATCTACTTTTTCATCTGCAAAATAGAGGAAAGCGACAATCGTCATAATTTCAAAAAAACTAGGGTATACTCCGTCCTTTTCATCTATTGCAGCAAACACTTTATTGACGTATAAGAGGAATTGCTCATCCGTAATTTGCTTGTCGCTAATTGTAATACGCTCATTTATGCGCTCTAAATGTGGAGAAACAAAGCAGCCTACTTTTTCTACTTGGCTGTATTTTAATATTTCCTTTAATGCGTTTAAAGTAGAGCCTTTGCCGTTTGAACCTGCTAAATGAATTGTTTTAAAAGTATGTTGGGGGTTGCCAAATTCTTGTAATAATGAATTAACGACTTCTAATGGAATCGATGTACTACTACCCTTTTTTAATGAGGTTAAAAACTCGACGCACTGTTCTATATTTGTAAACACTATTCAACACTCCTGGTATGTATATTGTGCTTGTTATTTAATCATTTACCTTCTTATTATAAGCCATTATAAAGAACAATAACTACATTACATTCTGGTTATAATTACCGCTTGACTTTTTCTAGTAAGATTAATATCAATTGAACTAAAATATCTTTCAACTTATATCCGCCTGGATTTAAATTGTAATTATTTATCAAATTTCATTTCGTTTTTATAACAGAAAAAATCGCTCAAGTATAACACTTGAGCGATTTTTTTGATTACATATTTTTCAATTCGTTAATACGTTTCTCTACTGTTGCATATTTTTCAATATAGTCTGCTTCTTTAGCACGCTCAGCAGCTACAACATCATCTGGAGCTTTAGATACGAAACGCTCATTGTTCAGTTTACCTTGAACACGTTTCACTTCTTTATCCCATTTCTCAAGTTCATTCGATAGGCGCTCAATTTCAGCCGCTACATCGATTAATCCTTCAAGAGGTAAGAATAATTCTGCACCAGATACAACAGCTGACATGCATTGACCAGGAGCTTCAATGTCTTCACCAAGTGTTAATGGCTCTGGGTTACAGAATTTTTCTAGATATGCTTTGTTATCTTCCAAAACAGCAAGTGTTACAGCATCTTTAGCCGAAACATATAAAGGTACTTTTTTGCTCATTGGCGTTTGTACTTCAGCACGAATGTTACGAACAGCACGGATAATATCCATTAGTAATTTCATGTTATCCGATTGTGCTTGTGAAGTTAAAGTTTCATCAACTGTTGGCCAAGCAGCTACTGTAATTGATTCGCCTTTATGCGGAAGGTTTTGCCAAATTTCTTCTGTGATAAATGGCATAAATGGATGTAACAGGCGCATTGTATTATCTAAAACATATGCTAGTACAGAGCGCGTTGTTTTCTTCGCTGCTTCGTCTTCACCATATAATGGCAATTTCGCCATTTCGATGTACCAGTCACAGAAATCATCCCAGATGAAGTTGTATAATTGACGACCTACTTCACCAAATTCAAATTTCTCAGCTAAAGTTGTTACTTGTTCGATTGTTTCGTTCAGACGAGTTAGAATCCATTGATCTGCTACTGATTTTTTACCAGTTAAATCGATTTCATCATAAGTCATGCCTTCCATGTTCATCAAAGCAAAGCGCGAAGCATTCCAAATTTTGTTTGAGAAGTTCCAAACAGCTTCTACTTTTTCATTTGAGTAACGTAAATCTTGACCTGGAGAAGAACCAGTTGCTAAGAAGTAACGTAATGAGTCAGCGCCGTATTTTTCGATAACATCCATTGGATCAACGCCGTTACCTAGAGATTTAGACATTTTGCGCCCTTGCTCATCACGAACTAATCCGTGAATTAATACATCTTCAAATGGACGTGTTCCAGTAAATTCAATACCTTGGAAAATCATACGAGAAACCCAGAAGAATATAATATCATAACCAGTTACTAATGTATTAGTTGGGTAGTAACGTTTAAATTCTTCGTTTTCTTCATCTGGCCAGCCCATTGTTGAAAACGGCCATAATGCAGATGAGAACCAAGTATCTAATACATCCGTATCTTGATTCCAGTTTTCAGCATCAGCTGGAGCATCTGTACCTACGTAAATTTCGCCTGTTTCTTTATGGTACCAAGCTGGAATTCGGTGGCCCCACCAAAGTTGGCGAGAAATACACCAATCACGGATATTCTCCATCCAACGAGAATACGTATTTTCAAAACGTGCAGGTACAAAGTTTACTTTGCCTTCTTCATCTTTTTGAAGTTCTAATGATGCATCTGCAAGTGGTTGCATTTTAACGAACCATTGTGTTGAAAGATACGGCTCAACAACCGCACCAGAACGTTCTGAGTGCCCTACTGAGTGCATATGATCTTCGATTTTGAAGCAAACACCCATGTCTTGTAAGTCTTTAACAATTGCTTTACGGCATTCAAAGCGATCCATACCTTTATATTTTCCAGCATTATCATTCATTGAACCGTCTTCATTCATTACAAGAATACGTGGTAAGTCATGGCGGTTACCTACTTCAAAGTCATTCGGGTCATGAGCTGGTGTAATTTTCACAACACCCGTACCAAATTCCATTTCAACGTACTCATCTGCAATGATTGGAATTTCGCGACCTACGATTGGTAATGTCACTGTTTTACCGATTAGATGTTGGTAACGTTCATCTTTAGGGTGAACAGCGATTGCAGTATCACCTAGCATTGTTTCAGGGCGTGTAGTTGCAATTTCAATTGCTCCAGTTCCATCAGTTAATGGATATTTGAAGTGATAAAAAGCCCCTGGAATGTCTTTGTATATAACTTCGATATCTGATAACGCTGTTTTAGTTGCAGGATCCCAGTTAATGATATATTCACCGCGGTAAATTAATCCTTTTTCGTATAGTTTTACGAATACTTCTTTTACTGCATCAGAAAGTCCTGCATCTAATGTGAATCGTTCACGAGAATAATCTAGCGCTAGACCCATTTTCGACCATTGCTGACGAATATGACCTGCATACTCTTCTTTCCATTCCCATGTTTTTTCAACGAACTTTTCACGGCCTAAGTCATAACGAGTAATACCTTCTTCACGAAGTTTCGCTTCTACCTTTGCTTGTGTTGCAATACCCGCATGGTCCATACCTGGTAACCAAAGCGCATCGTATCCTTGCATACGTTTCATACGAATTAGGATATCTTGTAATGTTGTATCCCAAGCATGCCCTAAGTGTAGTTTACCTGTTACGTTTGGTGGTGGAATTACGATTGAATATGGCTCTTTGCCACTTTCAGGTTGTGCTTTAAAGAATTCTCCTTTTAGCCACCATTCATAACGTCCTTGTTCGATCGACTGTGGATCATATTTCGTTGGCATTGATGTCGTTTGTTGTTCTGTCAATTTGACGACCTCCTTTTTATGTTTTGTTAACAACGAAGTATTTTGTAGTTTTTTGCAAATAAAAAACTCCTATCGCCTAAAAAGGACGAAGGAGTTGAATTCGCGGTACCACCTTTATTTCAACACAAAAAAACGTGCTGACACTTCATTGTATAACGGCTTCTAACCGGCTTCTGCTAGCTTTATCAGGTTCACAGAAACTGCTCCAGGGCGACCTTCAAATGTGTGTAAGCGGAAACTCGCACCTAACGTTTCCTCTCTTTGGCAAACACAAGACATTCTACTCTTCCCTATCTATGCATCTATATTAAGATGACCTTATTGTATCGGAAAAAAGATGCATTTTCAAGTTTTTTAGAAAGGAGGACCACATTTCATGTCACGTCGAAAATATAACCCTTATTTTCTACCACCTTGGCTACGGAAAACAAGATTTTACTGTAGAAGTATTATCGTTCCTATTTGTTGCTTCCAAGGTATTCGTGTTATCATCGTCCCAACAACATGGGACATTATTTTACTTCTGGTATTAGCCTTATTGTGGTACTTATTGTTTACGGATTTCCTTTAAGTTATACGTTTTAATTGTATATGCTTCTTCTAAATCCCATAAGAACGCATCAGATTCTGGTTCCTCTTGAGCACTTGCCTCGGCAGTAGTAGTAGTTGAACTTTCTACTACTTCTGCTTCTAATTGTGCAGTAGCAACTTGCGGCTCCTCATAATTACATGTCGCCTGCCAGCTAAAATGACAACTACCATCATCTTGGAATGTTGTCGTAATATAGTCTACTTTTATTTCTACAGGAACGTCTTTATTCACTCGATCTCGCGGCAAATTTACATGTAACGGCACAGCATATTCAAAATAACCCGATTCTCCTTGCATGTCTAAATCCTCTATTGTTGTCCAAGTTGAAGTCCCATGATGTGGTGTTTCTCCTTCTGCAAATGCTACATTAGCAGAAATATGATAAATACCTGTTAAAAATACTGATTCACCTGACTCTTCTTGTGTCCAACGAGGTGTAATTTTCACATTCGACGTATCTTGCGGTTTACCAAAACTTTCAGGAAAGTTAAATCCTTCTGCGATTTCCCAGGAAATATGTTGCATAGCTTGACCTCCTTCATATATCTAATAGAATATATGCTTGATAGTATTGTGATTATGCATTGTGTTATGTCCATAGATTAATCGATTGTAGTTATTCGTTTGTTGGTCAGGTCCATTAGATTCATTGATGCTCTAAGATAAAGATTAACTATATTACGTACAGTATCAATGTATTTACATGCATAAAAAAAGGCCTTCTCGTAATAGAGAAAGCCTTTTTCCTATATTAGCGTGCAAGTTGTTTAAATACTTTTTGGAAAGCTTGAACTGTCTTTGCAATATGTTCTTCAGTGTGCTCTGTAGAAACAAATACACCTTCAAATTGTGACGGCGGCAAGAAGATTCCTTCATTCGCCATTAAACCGTAGTATTCAGCAAACAATTGTAAATCAGAAGTTTTAGCTGTTTCAAAGTTAATAACATTCTCATTAGTTAAGAAATAGCCAATCATTGAACCTGCTCGATTTACTGTGTGAGGGATATTATACATTTCTGCAGCTTCTCGGAAACCTGTTTCTAATTGATCACCTAGTTTTGTGAAGTAATCATATGTTTCAGGTTTTAAATGACTAATTGTTGCTAAACCAGCAGACATTGCAAGTGGGTTACCTGATAATGTACCCGCTTGATAGATTGGACCTGCTGGAGCAATTTTCTCCATAATCTCACGCTTACCACCGAATGCACCTACAGGTAGTCCACCACCGATTACTTTACCAAGACAAGTTAAATCTGGTGTTACACCGTAGTGACCTTGAGCACTATGATACCCTACACGGAAACCAGTCATTACTTCATCAAAGATTAATAGGGAGCCAGCATTAGTTGTTAGTTCACGTAATCCTTCAAGGAATCCTGGTAACGGAGGAACTACACCCATATTACCGCAAACCGGTTCAACGATTACTGCAGCAATTTCTTCACCGAATTTTTCGAAGACAAGGTTAGCTGATTCTAAATCATTATACGGAACAGTTAATGTGTTTTGAGCAATGCCCATTGGTACTCCAGGACTGTCTGGTAAACCAAGTGTTGCTACACCTGAGCCAGCTTTAATCAATAAACTATCTCCATGTCCATGATAGCTACCTTCGAACTTCAAAATTTTATCTCTTCCTGTAAAGCCACGTGCAGCACGGATTGCACTCATTGTTGCTTCCGTACCAGAAGAAACCATACGAATCATTTCGATTGAAGGAATACGATCTATCACTACTTTTGCTAGTTCATTTTCTACTAGTGAAGAAGCACCGAAGCTTGTTCCTGTTTCAGCTACTTTTTGAATTGCAGCTACAACATCAGGATGCGTGTGACCAATAATTAGTGGACCCCATGATAATACATAGTCAATATAATCATTACCATCGATATCCGTAATGATTGCCCCTTTACCACTAGCCATGAAAATCGGGTCCATATCAACTGCTTTAAATGCACGAACTGGACTGTTTACGCCACCTGGCATTAAGTTTACCGCTTCTTTAAAAGCTTGTTTTGATTTTTCATATGAACGTGTCATGAATTATTTTCCCTCCATCCAACGAACTGCATCTTTTGCGTGATAAGTAATGATTAAGTCTGCTCCTGCGCGTTTCATACCTAGTAGTGTTTCTAAAACCGTTTGTTTCTCGTCAATCCAACCATTAATAGATGCCGCTTTGACCATCGCATATTCTCCACTTACATTGTAAGCAACAACAGGTAAATCGTAGTTATTACGTACATCGCGTACAATATCTAAGTAAGCCAATGCTGGTTTAACGATTAAGAAATCTGCTCCTTCTTCTACGTCTGAAGTAGCTTCACGCATTGCTTCCATACGATTTGCAGGATCCATTTGATATGTTTTACGATCACCAAATTTAGGTGCGCCATCTGCCGCATCACGGAATGGTCCGTAATATGCTGAAGCGTATTTCACTGCATAAGACATGATTGGAACATCTTCAAATCCAGCATCATCCAAGCCTTTACGAATCGCTGCTACAAAACCGTCCATCATATTAGATGGGGCAATAATATCTGCTCCCGCTTCTGCTTGTGAAACTGCTGTTTTTGCTAATAAATCTAGTGAAGGATCATTTAAAATTTGTTCTTTGTCATTCACAACCCCACAATGACCATGAGAAGTAAATTCACATAGACATGTGTCTGCTATAACCACGATTTCTGGGTAATTCTTTTTCACAAAACGAGTTGCTTCTTGAACAATACCGTGATTATGGAAAGCTTGAGTACCTACTTCGTCTTTTTCTGCAGGCAAGCCAAAAAGAATAACTGAAGGTATACCTAGTGATACTACTTCATCCATTTCCTCAGCTAACCGATCAATTGAAAATTGGAAAACGCCTGGCATCGAAGATACTTCATTTTTTATATTTTCGCCATCCATGACGAAAATAGGATAGATGAAATCTTCTTTATGCAAATATGTTTCTTTTACCATTGAACGCATTGTAGCGGATTGACGTAAACGTCTATGTCTTTTAAATGTTAAATCTTTCATTTTAGATGTTCCTTTCTATTAGCTAACTCTTGAATCAGTGCTTTCATTGTATAGGTGGGTGGCATTATATCAACTTTAGCTCCCGCTTTAATTAGCGCTCGCTCTGTGATATGTCCTATGGAAAGAACCTTAAATGAATGCCAACCGATTACCTTTGCTACATGCTCAGAAAAAACCTCTACTGCTGATGGACTTGCAAAGGCAATACTTACATTTGTCGATTCTTTTAACAGTGTTAGCAGTTCTGTAGTATGTTCCGTCGTTTGAACCGTTTCATAAACAGTCCATTCATCGACATGACAAGATAAACCTTTTACTATAGTATCCTTTGCCATCGAGCCCTTAAAAAATTGACAGGATACATTATCCCCCGCAATTGTAGGGAACTCTTGTACAAATACATCTGCACTGAACGTTGAAGGCATAAAATTAATCTCAAAACCTATGTCCTCAAGAGCTTCGGCTGTTTTTATACCAACAGCAGCCACCTTACATGACCAATCAGATACCTGGAAATGAAAACGCTGTATTTTGCTTTTAAAAGCAAGGACCGCATTTTGACTAGTGAAAATAAGCCAATCATACAGCTTACTTTTTTCAAGTTGTTGTCGGTCCATGTCACTTTTAACCTCATTAACAGTAATAAGCGGTAGGTGTATAGCCTGACCGCCTAATTGTTCAATTTGCTTTTTCACGGATGCTGTAACATGTGTGCCTGTTAATACGATTTTTTCTCCACTAAGAGATAAATCATTTAGCATCTTGCTCAGCCTTTACTTTTTGAATTAAATCAAAGGCTCCTTGCTCTGTTAAAATACGAGCAACTTCTTCACCAGCTGCTTTAGCATCTTCCATTGTCACCGTTTCTTTATAAATAATAGACGCATCTGGAGCTGCTACTAAACCAGTTAGTTCAATTTGTTTTCCATCAAATTTTGCGTAACCTGCGATTGGTACTTGGCAACCACCATCCATTGCTGCAAGATATGCGCGCTCTGCATGTGCTTCTTCCCAAGTTGCTTTGTCTGTTAATTTAGCAAGCTCCGCTAATAATTCAGCATCATCACTACGACACTCAATACCTAGTGAACCTTGCCCAACAGCAGGGATACACATTTCAGCAGATAAGTATTCTGTTACGACATCTTGACTCCAACCTAGTCGTTTAAGACCGGCTGCAGCTAAAATAATTGCATCATATTCGCCCGTTTCAAGTTTCGCTAAACGTGTATCTACGTTTCCACGAATCCATTTGATTTCGATATCTGGACGTTGGGCCAATAATTGTGCACTGCGGCGTAAACTACTCGTTCCAACAACAGCACCTTTTGGTAGATCCGCAAATTTCACATGACCTTTTGAAATAAAAGCATCACGTGCATCTTCACGTGGAGGGATACAGCCGATTACAAGCCCCTCTGGTAAAACTGCTGGCATGTCCTTCATACTGTGGACAGCAAAATCAATTCCTTTATCAAAAAGTTCTTGTTCGATTTCTTTTACAAATAGTCCTTTACCGCCGACTTTAGAAAGTTGGACATCTAAAATTTGGTCACCTTTAGTCACGATTTCTTTGACTTCAAATTCAAACGGAGCACCCGCCTGTTTCATTTGATTGATAAACCAATTAGTTTGCGTTAAAGCAAGTTTACTTCTTCTTGAACCTACTACTATTTTTCTCACAATAATCCAACCTTTCTATTAATACCAAAGATGAAAATCAGACAATTTACTTCCTAAAAAGAAATTGATGATTACAAACAGAAATGCATACACATGAGCCCACGCATAACCTGTCGAATGTAATTTCCCTTTTCGATTTCCATAAATGATGAAACAATAAATTAACAACGAAACAAATGAACCAACAATTTTCACATCAAATACAGATATGTTATCTAATGTTAAATATGCCCATTGTAGGCCTAAAATTAAACTTATTAATAATAACGGTATACCCGTTAATAATGAAGCCGTCATTCCTTGCTCAGTTTGCTGTAATGATGGAAGTCTCGTCCATTGCTTCGTCCATTTCTTTTTCTTTAATACATTATATAAAATCAAATATAATGTCGAAAAAACAAACGATAGTGAGAATGCCACATACGAAAGTATTGCAAACGTAATATGGATAAATAAAAGCTCAGAGCTAAGTGCTTCACCTACTGGCGACTGTGCAATTTGCGATGGTGCAAATGTATGAATCGTCATGAAGATGAATCCAATTACGTTGATGAAGAATACTGGTAAATCTACTCGATATACGCAATGTAAAAGGATCGAAATGGTTATTAATAACCAAGCGTAAAAATAGATTCCTTCAAACAACGATAATATAGGGAAACGATGCGTCTCCACTATATACATTATTAAAAATACTGATTGTAAAATCCATACGATGGAGAGTAGCCAAAATGCAACACGGTGAGCTTTTGCATCCTTATTTAAATAATCTATAAAATAGAATACAAGACTGATTGCATATAAGACGACCATCGCTTCATGTAGTCTTGTCATCGTCAAATCAGCCATAACTTACTCCTTTATTTTTAACTTTATCGCGAAAAAAAAGACGAATTCGCATCTATTAGTTTACCATACAGATACGAAAACGCCTCCTAAACAAATTTCATTAATATGATAATCCAGGACTAGAAGATTGTGCTTCTTCTGCTATTTTTTGCATTCGATTTTTTTCTTCTAATTGGTGCCTTTTCACTTCATCTTGCACATCATTTTCAATTCCGAAGATTTGTTGGAATAGCTGTAATTGTTCATTTGCTTTTGTTGAACTAGCCATTTCCTTAACTTGCAGAATTGGTTCTTTTAATAATTGATTAATAATTGATTTCGTATGCTTACTTAACACCTTTTTCTCACGATCCGTTAAATCAGGCATTTTGTTTTCAATACTTTGCATTGTTTCCTCTTGAATTGTTGCTGCTTTTTTACGAAGCGCGGCAATTACAGGTACTACACCAAGTGTTGATAACCAGTCTTGGAATTCATGAATTTCAGTGTCAATCATTGACGAAATTTGCTTAGCAGCACGTTCACGCTCAGCAAGGTTTGCCTCAACTATGCCTTGTAAGTCATCAATATCATATAGGAAGACATTTGGTAAATCACCAATACGTGGATCTAAGTCACGCGGTACAGCGATATCTACCATAAATAATGGTTTCCCTTTTCTTAAACGTTCAACAAATTGCATTAATTCAAAATCAATAACATAGTCTGTCGCACCAGTTGAACTGATTAAAATATCAGCTTCAAGAAGTGTACATTGGAGCTCTTGCATTGACTTTGCTGTTCCTTCAAACTTAGAAGCAAGTAACTCAGCTTTTTCAAATGTTCGGTTAATCACAGTTACTTTACCAACACCACTACCATACAAATTTTGAGTCGCCAATTCACCCATTTTACCTGCGCCTAAAATAGCAACATGTTTTTGTTGTAATGATCCGAAGATTTTCTTAGCAAGTTCCACTGCTGCATAAGAAACAGACACTGCATTTTCGCCGATAGCTGTTTCACCATGCGCGCGTTTTGCGAATGTAATCGCTTGCTTAAACAGTTTATTGTAAACCGTACCTGTTGCACCGATTTCTTGTCCATTTAAGAAGCTATTACGCACTTGTCCAAGAATTTGTGTTTCTCCAAGTACCATAGAATCTATCCCAGCAGTAACACGGAATAAATGCTCCATCGATTGTTCATCTTCACGAATATATAAATGTGCAGAAAAAGTTTCAACAGGAACTTTAAACCAATTTGCCAGGAATTGTTTTATATAGTGACGTCCAGTATGCAATTGATCGACTACAGCATACACTTCTGTTCGGTTACATGTAGATACAATTACGTTCTCTAATATGCTTTTTTCACTTTGAAGAGCTCTCATAGCATTCGGTATTTCACTCTCAATAAATGAGAATTTTTCACGAATCTCTACTGGAGCTGTCTTATAATTCAAGCCTACTACGATGGTATGCATGAAATCATACACCTCTCACGTTCATCTAATTCACGATTTCTATTATAGCATAAATGTCAGTCACGGCTAGTTTTAATTGTGAACGGCATATGAATGATAATAGTACTCGCCTTATTTATAATTATTATAATGTAAGTGTATCAAAAAATTTGTCGAACAACAACCATATTGCTTCATATATTATTTTTCCCAAACAAGCACATAACTATTCAAGACATAACAAAAGAGCGCAAGCAACTATCGCTCGCGCTCTCCCTATGAAACTGTTACATTCTTTTTTCGATTTCTGCCCAAGCTTGGTCCATGCCCATGCTTTTTTCAGAAGAAAATAAAATAAGTGGATCATTTGGATCCATATCCAATTCGTCTTTCACCACTTTTTTATGCTTTTCCCATTTACCTTTTACAATCTTATCAGCTTTCGTTGCAACAACGATACATGGAATATTGTAATGCTTCAAGAAATCATACATCATACAGTCATCAACTGTAGGTTTATGACGAATATCTATAATTAACACAACCGCTTTTAATAATGAACGACTTGTGAAATATTGTTCAATCATTCGTCCCCAAGCTTCACGCTCAGATTTTGAAACTTTCGCATAACCATAACCTGGAACATCCACAAAGAACAATTGCTCTTCAATTTTATAAAAATTCAGTGTTTGCGTTTTCCCTGGTTTAGATGAAATACGTGCCATACTTTTACGCCCAATCATTCGATTGATAAAAGATGACTTCCCTACATTTGATCGTCCTGCCAAAGCGAACTCTGGCAGACCATCTTCTGGATATTGTGCTGGTCGTACTGCACTAATGACCATTTCTACATTATTAACTTTCATATTTCTCCTCCGTCTAACGCTATTTCCAGTACTTCATCTGCGTTTGACACTATCTTAAATGAAAGCTGTTCACGAACACTATCTGGTATATCATCAATATCGCGTTCATTGTCTTTCGGTAAAATAATTGTCGTTAAGCCTGCACGATGCGCCCCTAACGTTTTTTCTTTCAAACCACCAATTGGTAATACTCGTCCACGCAACGTCACTTCACCTGTCATACCTACTTCTCGTCGGATTGGACGTTTCGTAATTGCAGATGTAATAGCTGTAACCATTGTAATCCCCGCTGATGGACCATCTTTTGGTACGGCACCTTCAGGCACGTGAATGTGAATATCATGTTTATCGAAGAATTCTGGGTCAATATTCAGATCCTCTGATTTTGAACGGACATAAGATAAGGCCGTTTGAGCAGATTCCTTCATCACGTCTCCAAGCTTACCAGTTAACTGCAATTTGCCTTTACCAGGAGTTAACGAAACTTCAATCTGTAAAGTATCGCCACCAACTGTTGTATACGCTAATCCAGTTGCCACACCTATTTGATTTTCTGTTTCAGCTTGTCCGTAATGGAAACGATGTTTTCCAAGAATATCTTCAAGATTCTTAGCCGCCATTACCACACGTTTTTTATCACCCGCGACAATTTGCATCGCTGCTTTACGGCATAAAGTTGCAATTTGACGTTCTAATCCTCGAACACCTGCTTCGCGTGTATAATATCGAATTAAATCAATAATAGCATCATCACGAATTTGCAATTGTGCCTTTGATAAACCATGCTCTTTCAGTTGTTTCGGAATAAGATGTTTTTTCGAAATTTCATGCTTTTCTTGCTCTGTATAACCAGCGATTGTAATGATTTCCATACGGTCAAGCAATGGTCCAGGAATCGTACTTAAATCATTTGCTGTCGCAACAAATAATACATTTGATAAATCATATGTTTCTTCAATGTAATGATCACTAAATGAATTGTTTTGTTCTGGATCTAATACTTCAAGCATAGCAGCAGAAGGATCTCCTCGGAAATCATTCGACATCTTATCGATTTCATCAAGTAAAAATACTGGGTTTACTGTACCGGCCTTTTTCATACCTTGTATGATACGTCCTGGCATTGCACCCACGTAAGTTCTTCTGTGTCCTCGAATTTCAGACTCATCACGTACACCACCAAGTGAAATACGGACAAATTTACGATTTAAAGCTTCAGCAATCGATTTTGCCAGAGAAGTTTTACCTACTCCAGGAGGTCCTGCCAAACATAGTATAGGACCACGTAAAGACTGTTTTAATTGTCGAACTGATAAATATTCAAGAATACGTTCCTTTACTTTATCAAGTCCTTCATGATCACGATTTAAAACTTTTTCTGCCATTTTAATATCATGTCTGTCTTCAGTCTTTTCTTTCCATGGTAATGCTACTAGCCAATCAATATAACTACGAATGACGCCACTTTCAGCTGCTGCTGCAGGCAATTTTTCGTATCGATCCAATTCTTTATAAGCCACTTTTAATATAGCTTCAGGCATTCCTGATTCTTGGATTTTCTTTTTCAGCTCAGATACTTCACCTGTTTTGCCTTCACGATCACCAAGTTCAGTTTGGATTGCCTTCATTTGTTCACGTAAATAGAATTCCTTTTGCGCTTTTTCCATAGCACGTTTTACTTTAGAGCTAATCTTTTTCTCAAGATTCAATACTTCCTGCTCATCATGTAAACGTTGAATTAATATTTCCAAACGCTCTTTTACGTCGATGATTTTAAGAATCTCTTGTTTACCAGTAATTTTTAACGGCAAATAAGAAGCAACCATATCTGCAAAGCGTCCTGGTTCTTCAATATCAGCAACAGTATCATATGTTTCTGTAGTTACTTTACTCGAAGCTTTTGAGTACTTTTCAAAATAAGTAAGAAGTGTGCGCATTAAGGCTTCTGTTTCAGCATCCACAGTTTTTGAATCTTCGAAGTTTTCTATTTCTACAACTGCAAATTCTTCTCCATCGCGATAATCAACGACTTTCGCACGATTTAGCCCTTCAACTAGTACACGAATTGTTCCATTTGGTAACTTTAGCATTTGTTTTACATATGCGACTGTACCGACTGTATATAAGTCATCCGGCGTAGGATTTTCAATGCTCATCTCTTTTTGAGTGACTAAGAAGATAAGATTATCTTCCAACATTGCATGTTCAAGAGCTGCTACAGAGCGCTCACGACCTACATCGATATGTAATACCATTGTGGGATAAACGAGTAAACCTCTTAAAGGCAATAATGGGATATCTTTCGTTCTTTTAACTTCAGTCATGCGGGTGATCACCTCCATTAGATTTTGTCCGATTTACCCGCAAATCAAACATTATTAATTACAGAAATGATTACCATTTCATTTTCACTCTTCATAATTGTTATCGACTGAATTTTATTTTAAAAAAAGCCAGCATTCGAGTAGTGCTGTTTGGCACTTTTTCGAAGCCAGCTTTTCAATCAGTTATTAAGCAGATGTTTTTTCGCTGTCTGATTTTAACTCAGTTCCATCTTCAAGAAGAAGTTTTGGACGAGCTTTTTCTGTAATCGTTTCTTTCGTAATGATACATTTTGCAATATCATCGCGAGAAGGTAGTTCAAACATAACATCTAACATAATGTTTTCAATAATTGATCGTAAACCACGAGCACCTGTTTTGCGTTCGATTGCTTCCTTAGCAATTTCCAATAATGCATCTTGATTGAACTCAAGTTCAACATCATCAAGAGCTAGCATTTTTTGATATTGTTTAGAAAGCGCGTTTTTAGGCTCAGTTAAAATTTGAACAAGCGTTTCAGCATCTAGCTGTTCTAGACTTGCTAATACCGGAAGACGACCAATAAATTCAGGAATTAAACCAAATTTCAATAGATCTTCTGGGATTAAATACTTCATCAAGTTATTATCTTCAGGTTCGTCTTTCTTACCATTCGAACCGAAGCCAATTACTTTTTGGCCTAAACGACGCTTAATGATAGATTCAATTCCGTCGAATGCTCCACCAACAATGAATAAGATATTAGTTGTATCGATTTGGATAAATTCTTGATGCGGGTGTTTACGTCCACCTTGTGGAGGAACACTAGCAACTGTGCCTTCTAAAATTTTCAGAAGCGCTTGTTGTACACCTTCACCAGATACATCACGTGTAATCGATGGGTTTTCTGATTTACGGGCTACTTTATCGATTTCATCAATATAAATAATCCCTTTTTCAGCACGTTCGATATCATAATCTGCTGATTGAATTAGTTTAAGTAGAATATTCTCAACATCCTCACCCACATAACCAGCTTCAGTTAAAGATGTAGCATCCGCAATAGCAAACGGTACATCAATAATACGCGCTAACGTTTGGGCTAGTAATGTTTTACCACTACCAGTTGGTCCGATTAAAACGATATTTGATTTTGAAAGTTCTACATCGTCAATTACACTGTTTGAGTTTACACGTTTATAGTGATTATATACTGCAACAGATAGGGCTTTTTTTGCACGCTCTTGACCGATGACATAATCATCCAAAATTGCAAGAATCTCTTTCGGTTTCGGAATATCTTTTAGTTCCACTTCTTCTTCTGTACCTAGTTCTTCAACTACGATTTCAGAACACAACTCTATACATTCATCACAAATATATACACCTGGTCCTGCAACCAGTTTACGAACTTGTTCTTGTGGTTTACCACAGAATGAGCATTTTAAGTTGCCTTTTTCGTCATTAAATTTGAACAATTATTTCACCCCTATTCAAACAATAATGTTACAAGATTACGTTAACATTATCAAATATAATGATTTTGTATAACTTGTAACACTTTGCTCTCTTATTCTCTCTATGTATTCAAAGTGCTAATTATGTATGTGATAAAACAAGGTACGCTAAAAATCACGTACCTTGTCCTATCAAATCATGGTGCTATTTAAATATTACTCAGTAATTTTTGCGTTATCAGCTAAGAACTCAACTGTTTTTTGGATTTTGATATCGTGTTCTAGAACATGAGTACCACCTAAAGCAGTTTTAATTTGCTCTGCATCCATACCGAATTGTGCAGACATTTTTTCTAATTCAGCAGTTAAATCTTCTTCAGTTACTTCGATTTTTTCTGCTTCAGCAATTGCTTCTAATACTAATGATACACGAACGCGGCTTTCAGCGTCAGTTTTCATTTGTCCACGAAGAGCTGCTTCGTCTTGACCTGAGAATTGGTAGTAAAGATCAAGATTCATACCTTGCATTTGAAGGCGTTGAGTGAATTCTTGCATCATACGATCAATTTCAGTGTTAATCATAGCTTCTGGAATATCCATTGAAGCGTTAGTTGCTGCTTTTTCTACTAGTTCATCACGTAAAGCTGTTTCAGAAGCAGTAGCTTTTTCAGCTGCAGTTTTTTCTTTTAGTTTAGTGCGTAGAGCATCTAAACCTTCAACTTCGCTATCGATTTCTTTTGCAAGATCATCGTTTAGCTCAGGAAGTTCTTTACCTTTTACTTCGTTAATAGTTACTTTGAAAGTAGCTTTTTTACCAGCTAACTCAGCTGCATGGTACTCTTCTGGGAAAGTTACTTCAACTTCTTTAGCTTCGCCAGATTTTGCACCTACTAATTGTTCTTCGAATCCTGGGATGAATGAACCAGAACCGATTTCAAGTGAGTAGTTGTCGCCTTTTCCGCCTTCGAATGCTTCGCCATCAACGAAACCTTCGAAATCGATTACTGCAGTATCGCCAGTTACGATTTCTTGATCTTCTTTAACAACTAGCTCAGCTAGACGTTCTTGTTGCTCTTTTAATTGAGCTTCAATTTCTTCATCAGTTACAGCAGAATCTTGTTTAGTCACTTCTAGACCTTTATAGTCACCAAGAGTTACTTCTGGGCGAACAGTTACTTTCGCTGTGAATGTGAACGCTTCGTTTTTATTGATTGCTTCGAAGTCGATTTCTGGTTGATCAACTGGTTCTACTCCAGCTTCATCAAGAGCTAATGGGTAGTTACCATTTACTAAGATTTCTAATGCATCTTGGTATAATGATTCAACACCAAAGCGTTGTTCGAACATTTGACGAGGCATTTTACCTTTACGGAAGCCCGGTACGTTAATTTGTTTTACTACTTTTTTGAAAGCTTGATCTAAAGCTTCATTTACTTTTTCAGCAGATACTTCTACTGTTAATAATCCAGTATTACCTTCTTGTTTTTCCCATTTTACTGACATTTATTCTACCTCCAAAAATAATTTCAAATGTTAGACAATTCATTCGTTTTACGATTTTGACAACCATTTTAGTATATCATAGATAGCTATACTTTCAACTTATTTCATACGTCAGGCAGTTCAGAAAGTTGCTCAAGCTTGTGGAAAAAGTCCATCAAGTCATAATCAGTTTCCTTTACTTCTCCGAACATTGCATGTACAAAATCTACGTAGCCATCCGCTATTTCCCTAGCTTCATAATCGAACCATTCAAATGGATAAGTTACGACAATATGTCGATGTATTAAATATTGTACCATATCTAATGCCGAAGGTTCTTGCTGTAGCTCATCTTCTACCACTGACAAGACTGCTTTTGTAACTGGTAAGGCAGATGGTTCTGCTAACTCAGATGGATTAACCGTACACTGAACATTGAATTTTGTAACATTCACTGTTGTATCAACTTGTTGATTTACTAGCAATAACAATGCCTCACTTTGAAGTAAAGGATGGATTCGGTCATCTTCGATAATGGCTACTATTTCCTCTTTTATATGACGGATATTAACCTGTCGAATACTCTGCAATAATTGAAACTGTTTCATATAAGATAAAGAGAAAAAATGATTTAGTTGTAACTCAGTACTATCAAACTTAAAATCGATAACCGGCTCATCTGTCTGAATTAGATTCTCTGCTATACGAGCATTAAGTTCTTGCAAGCGAATAAACTTTGGAATTGATTCCTCAGGAATGACTTGTTCTTCCAGTAACGATCTGATTAATTCTTCTACCTGATTGAATTCTTTCAATTCCATACAGACAGTGAGATATAACTCCATCGCTTCTATGTATTTATGAGGACCTATAGCGAGTAATTTCTCACATGCCTCTTTCGCTTTTTCAAAATTTCGTATTTCATATAAGGAGAAAGCATATACACTAAGCGTACTTTCATCGCCTTCAGTATACTGCAATGCTTCACTAAGAGCTTGCACAGCTAAGTCATATTGATAATGTTCTGCAAAGTGATGCCCATCAGCTATTAGTTTATCTATAGCTCCAGGAAACACAATGACATTATCTTGTTTTAGAATATTGTGTCGTTTTTTTCGCAAGTGTGCTCACTCTCCCACTCTATTTTATCATATCTTGCATATACACAAAAACATTTTACATACCCATATTCCATACTAGCTTAGTGAAGGATTGAAACGACAAGATCAATAAAAGGAATTTTACTTCCAATCTTTATATAGGTAGAAACTCTGCCTATACTGAGTAAAAAAGCGACTTTCTCACATTATAACCGTCTTCCATGCTAGATAATCTGCCACTTTTTCAAAGGTATACTATCTAGGATTAATCGGTTGCAAAATGCTGCTTGACTGACTGTAAAAAGAGTTGTATCGCTACTGGCAGGTGCCGATTTTTCATATATGCTAGATAAACCGTTCTTTCAAGGGAAGGATGGTCAATAGGCCTTTTAACAACAGTCTTATCAATTGGTTCCATAACATAATTTTCAGGGACAATTGTAACCCCTAAATTATTTCTCACTAATGAAACTGCTGTTTCAAAACGCTCTATCTCAAATTGAATGTTTAACTTTAATTGCGCAACTTTGAAGGCATTTATAATATCTATTCGTGTTTGAAAACCTTCTGTACTAACAATAAATGATTCCTGCTCTAAATCAGCTAAGCTCAAACTAGCTTTTTTTGTTAGTGAATGTCCTTGAGGCAACACAGCTACTAATTGTTCCCGATAAAGTGGGATCGATTCTATATCTTCATCATAAATCAGTTGATTCGTTATGATTGCATGTGATTTATATGTTTGAAGAGAGTGTTTAACATGCTCAACACTTAGCACGTCAAAAAGCTTAAATACCATTGCCGGATAGCTTTGTTTATAGGTATGGATCAAATTAGGCAACCAAGTCTTAAGTGATTCAATAATACCCAGTACAATTTCACCTTTTCCTCCAGCTATTACTTCCTTCATTTCTTTATTCATGATATCCATTTGAGATAACATAATAGTAGCTCTCGTATATAGCAATTCACCGGCATCCGTTAATACAAATTTCCGAGTACTTCTTTCAAGTAAAGGTGCTCCAACTTCATGTTCTAGTTTTTTTACTGCATTACTTAAGGAAGGTTGCGAAATGTGTAGTTTTTCAGCTGCTTTTGAATAACTTTTATTATTAACAATTGTGATGAAATAATATAATCGTTTTAAATCCATACTTATTATCTCTCTCCACTTATAGTTTTTAACTATTATTTTATAATAATTATATATTAGAAATTATAATTAATGAAATATATAATGAATTTACAATCAATTTTAATTATTCTAAACGTTGAGGTGAAATATATGTACACAAAGATTACTAAAGAACAATGGCAAGGACGTATAGACCATCAGACAAACAGAGTGAGTTTTCGATACCATCAAGTAGTAGAACCAATTAATATTCAAGAAATTGAGGAATGTACAACTCCCACTTCAACTATTATTGGCTTTGAATGCGAAGAAGGCGTAAGAAGAAATCAAGGTCGTCTTGGCGCAGCTGCTGCTCCTAATGCTATTAGATCCTCATTATCAAGTTTGCCTTGGGTACTGCCTACTGAAAATAAATTACAGGATGCTGGCAATATTGCATGTAAAGATACGCATCTTGAAGAAGCTCAAATTGAATTAGGGAAAGCTGTCACTAATATTTTGAATTCAAAATCTAAGTGTATCGTGCTCGGAGGAGGTCACGAAACTCTATATGGCCATTATTTAGGCATTAGAGAAGCGATTGGGCCCGAGAAAAAACTCGGCATAATCAATATTGATGCTCATTTTGACTTGCGCTCATATGAAATTGAGCCATCATCTGGTACGATGTTCCGACAAATTTTAGAACAAGATACGAATGCTAGCTATTTTGTACTTGGTATTCAACGTTATGGCAATACAATGGAATTATTCGAAAAAGCAGATGAACTTGGTGTCCATTACATTTATGAAGATGAGTTAATTACTGATACATCTCAACTTTATAAGAGCGAGATACAAGAATTTATCGATAACCATGACGCAGTGTTGCTAACACTATGTACAGATGTATTGAACGCTGCATTTGCACCTGGAGTTAGTGCACCTTCTCCGTTTGGCTTATCTCCACAAATTGTACGCTCTATTATTCAATTTGTAACAAGTCATGACAAAACGTTGTCATTTGATATTTGTGAAGTAAATCCATCGTTAGACGAAGGAGGAAGAACGACAAAATTAGGGGCGTATTTCGTCAACGAAGCGATAGTTTCTTTTAAAAAGGGGTATGGTAGATGTTAGAAATCAATCAAATTACAACCGTATTTTTAGCGGTTGCTCTATTAACTTTAGGTAGTTTCCTCATTAAAAAAATAGGTATTTTACAGCGTTTTTGTATACCTGCACCTGTTGTTGGGGGCTTAATTTTCGCAGCAATTGCAACTATTTTACAAGCAACAGGCACTTTAGAGATTTCACTAGATACTTCTTTACAAAGTTTATTTATGATTACTTTTTTCACGACAGTTGGTTTAGGTGCTAGTTTTAAATTAGTAAAGCTAGGCGGGAAGATTTTAATCGTTTATTGGCTTGCTTGTGGCTTTTTAGCGCTTATGCAAAATGTAATCGGTGTCTCACTTGCATCATTATTTGGCATCGATCCTTTAATCGGCATGATGGCTGGAGCTGTATCAATGGAAGGTGGCCATGGTTCTGCTGCTGCGTTCGGACAAACATTAGAGGATCTAGGAATTTCCTCAGCAATGACTATTGGCGCTGCTGCTGCAACATGCGGTCTTGTAGCAGGTGGCCTAATAGGTGGTCCGATTGTAAAATATTTAATCACTAAACACGACTTGAAACCTGCAGAAGAAGAGGAAGTTGCTAGCCATGAGGATGATGACTATCCAATTACTTCTGAATCTTTTTTATTCCAAGTGTTTATCATTACATTCTGTATGGCAGTAGGTACATATCTGGGGACACTATTCTCAGAAGCTACAGGGTTTGTACTTCCTGGGTATGTTGGCGCTATGTTTGCTGCTGTCATTGTACGAAATGTATTAGACAAAATAAAACCACACTCTGTACATATGAAGAGTGTCAACTTAATCGGTGATGTGGCATTAGGAGTCTTCCTATCAATGGCATTAATGAGTATTAAACTTTGGGAAATTGCAGATTTAGCATTACCATTATTTGCGATCGTCTTTGTTCAAGTATTATTTATCGTCGTATTTAGTATCTTCGTGTTATTCCGCATCCTTGGAAAAAACTACGACGCTGCTGTTATGGTTGCAGGTTTTGCTGGACACGGATTAGGTGCAACACCAAATGCCATGGCCAATATGTCTGCTGTTGTAAACCGTTTTGGTCCATCTCGTAAAGCATTTTTAATCGTACCAATCGTTGGTGCATTTTTAATAGATGTCTTTGCAATACCAATCATAATCACTACCATTAATCTATTCAAATAAAAATAGGACCGTTATCCACTTGGATGACGGTCCTTTTGTCTTTTCATTAGGCGGATGAAATTTATTATAAAAAGCTTCTAAAAAAAGCATAAAGGCACCTTACTTACCGACCTTGTGAATTTCAATTTCTTTCGATTTTGTCCTTTATCCCTTATGTTTATTAAAAAATCCCTAACCTTATACACGAACAACATGCAAAGTATGATCAATGCCCACCTCCATAATAATAAGGATTCTGTACAGCGGTATAATAAGGATGATAGTTTGTCATAGGAACACTAGGCTGTTCTATGTTGGTATTCTTTGGCGGATTTAAACAATTGTCAGTTGGACCAATAAGTATTGTTTCGTTATTTAAAGGTGCAAGTGTTTTCTTCAATTGATTTGGCTCTAAACAATAAGCATAAGCAAGTACTTCTGTAGGTGTTTTTGTAAGGAGGTCTGACCCTAATATAGATTCTGGATACGGTGCATCGAAAATCGCAAGCAAATGCGTTTTTTCTTTGGTTGCTATTTCCCAATGCCACCAGCCTTGAGGAATGTTCGCAACTTGGCCTGGGGTAATAGGTAGATGTGAAACTTTATTAGTAAATGGATTAATCAAAGAAACAACGGCTGATCCTGAAATACAATATACTAACTCCGAAGCATTTTGATGATAATGCGGTTCAATAATACGATCTTTACTTAAAAATATATCAAAAAGCGATACATTACCTAGCGTATTTAAATTATTTCTACCTAAACTATTAATAAAATTTTCATTATTACGCGTAAATAATCTGTTTTTATTTAAATCAAAAAAGAATTCTACATTCGGTTGTGTAAAATCCATGTAAGAAATAGACATTGATCAAAAACCTCTTTTCATTAAATAATTCGTTTCATCGTATTTTATGCAATTAACAAAAAGGCGTGACAAATGCCCATACAAAAAAGAAGAACCCTTTAAATTGAGGGTTCCCTGGAATTCTTTCCTATTCATTTCATACGCGTTGCCAGAAACGTTGAATGGTCATCGCTTCTATAAATTCCTTAGAGAAGGTTTGCGGATTTTGATCTACTAATACACCCGGCTTCCCTAAAATTCCTAGCGACTCTAAAATTGGCGCAGCCGCTTCTGAAGCACCAATTGGTTTGAAATGATTATACGTATCTATTACAAATGACTTTGTTTTCCATTGGGTGTTTTCATTTGCATTTGTACTTACTCCTACATACAAACCATCATAAAGTAAAGGTGAACCAGTTAAAAAACTTTGATCTACTTTTAATTCTACACCGTCAGTACCTTTCACTACGCCTAATTCGTCATGAACAATGACTGGTTGAAGTCCAACTTTTTTCCACTGCTCTAATAAATAATTTGTTTCTCTACCGTTGAACCCACTCTCTAAAATAACTCCTACTTTTAGCGTTTTTGGTGAAAGTTTCGTATTAAATAGACTTAAAGCTGGTGATGACTTTTTCACTTGGGATTCTGGTACTTTCGGAACCTCTATGCCTAATGCAGTAGCAACAACCGTCGCTAACTCTGTACTAATATGTCCTAGCATATTCACAACTTGTTGTCTTACAGAGACACTTTGTACCTTACCTAATTCAAAGCTAAAAGCTTGCATAATATGCTCTTTTTCCACAGGCGTCATACTATTCCAAAACATACGTGCTTGTGAGAAGTGATCTTCGAAACTTTCCGCTGTTTCTCTCACTTTTCTTCCATCTACTAAAGAAGGATAAGTGACAAAACCACCTTTTGAACCTGGCACTGTGTAAGGTGTATTATCTGCTAATGAGTTTTTATGGTAAGCTATTCGATCTTTGTCGATGATATAGCGAGAAGCACCATCACGCTGATTATTATGAAAAGGACAAACCGGACGATTAATCGGCAACTCTTGATGATTCGTACCTACGCGATACAACTGTGTATCCGAATAAGAAAATAGTCGACCTTGAAGAAGTGGATCATTCGTAAAATCAATACCACGCACAATATTTCCGGGATGCAATGCGACTTGCTCAGTTTCAGCAAATACATTATCAACATTTCGATTCAACGTAATTTTCCCAATCATTCTAACTGGTATATCTTCTTCTGGCCATAATTTAGTAGAGTCTAATATATCAAAGTCAAATTTAAATTCATCTGCTTCTTCCAACACTTGAATACCAAGTTCATATTCTGCATAATTACCATGTTCTATATTTTCCCATAAATCTCTTCTATGGTAATCTGCATCTGCCCCACCTAATTTCTGCGCCTCATCCCAAATGAGTGACCGTAAGCCAAGTACTGGCTTTATATGAAATTTCACAAAACGGGATTTTCCATGCTTATTTACGAATCGGAATGTGTGTACACCAAAGCCTTGCATCATTCGGAAACTTCTTGGAATGGTTCTATCACTCATAATCCACATTGCCATATGAGCTGACTCCTGATTATTTGCTATGAAATCCCAGAATGTATCATGCGCTGTTTGCCCTTGAGGAATTTCATTATTAGGCTCTGGTTTAACCGCGTGGATTAGATCAGGGAACTTAATACTATCCTGAATGAAAAACACAGGAATATTGTTGCCGACTAAATCAAAATTACCTTCTTCAGTATAAAATTTCGTAGCAAAACCACGGACATCTCGATTCGTTTCATTTACCCCTTTAGAACCTGCCACTTGTGAAAAGCGTATAAATAATGGCGTTTTGACAGCAGGATCATTAAGGAATTTAGCCATTGTTAATTCTTCAAGTGACTCATACAATTCAAATTCACCATACGCTCCGTATCCACGTGCATGCACAACTCTTTCCGGAATGCGCTCTCGATCAAAATGAGCCATCTTTTCACGGAAAAGAAAATCTTCAATTAGCGTCGGACCTCGGTCCCCCGCTTTTAAAGAGTCTTCATCATTGGAGATTTTCACACCTTCATTTGAAGTCATGATTTTCCCTTTGTTTTCACGGACAAACTGTTGAAGTTGCTGTTCTTTCTTATCCATCTTATCGTTATTATTTTTCAAAAAACCACCTCATCCATACTCTATGCACGTGTTTTTTTCATTAGTAGTAAAACTAGATAAAAATAAAATACAAAAAACCTTCTAAAGGATTAAAAACTGCTTTAGAAGGTGCTTTTATTACAATTCTTTTGCCATAGTAGTTACTATTTTATCAATAACTGGAATTGTGTCTTCTTTATTTTGTACAAGGACGCTAAAAATGTACCACTCACCGCTATCTGCTTGCACATATCCACTTAATGTATTGACTGCATTGAGAGACCCTGTTTTTGCTATAACTTTCCCAGCTGTTAATGGGTCTTTAAAACGATTACGCAACGAACCTCCTATCATTCGTTCAGCATTTGCCGCTACAGGTAAACTAGTATAATACGTTTGGTACCAGCTTTTCTCTTTTTGAACTTTGTAAAGCATATCCGTTAAAGCATTGCTAGTTACACTATTCTTATGGGACATACCTGAACCATCTTCAAAGTCCCATGATTTCATATTAAGTTTTAATGATTTGCCGTACGATTTTACAACTTTTAAACCAGCTTTGGTGCTCCCATCATGCCTTTCAACTTGCCCCATCGTTTTCACTAAAATATCGGCAATCCCATTATTACTAAGTTTCATATATGGAATCATAATATCTTTTAATGGCATTGATCTTTTTTCAACAAGCAAAGTAGCTTTTTTAGGAGTCTTCATTACTTTAAGCGTATGACCACTTATAAATTGGATGCCTGCTTCTTCTAAAACTGATTGAAACAAAGATAATGTGTGTATGGTCGGATTTTTTACTGTAATCCACTCTCGCCCCGTTTTACCTATTGGTAAATTTCCACTAACGACAATTTGATTGGATTTGTATAGTCTCGTAATATCTAATGTGTTCACATCAGTTTCTTTGACTGTCTTTGCTTTATTTATGATTTCCATTTCACCAATATAAGGTGTGACTTTAATGGTAGGTGGAGTATCAACTGACCCTGTAGACACATCTACGATAACAGTCCCCGTATCATAGTCAGTATTGGGCGAAGTTGTTAATGCCGTTATAGGAGCAGCGTAATAATACGGTTCATCATCCCATACAATACCCGGCGTTAGTAATTCACTATCAAACCATGTATCATCCCCGAATAAATCGCCCTCCACAGTATGAATACCTTTAGCTTTCAATTTCCCTGCAAACTGCTCCAAATCTTCTTTCATTAAAGTCGGGTCCCCTTCACCCTTTATGTACAGATCCCCCTTTAACAAACCATTTGAAATCTTACCGTTCGTAAACAGTTGCGTTTTAAACCGATAATTATTTCCAAGTACATCTAATGCTGCTGCCGAGGTCAACAATTTCATATTTGATGCTGGTTTGATTGCTTGACCACCTTTGTATGAGTAGATTAAACGCCCAGAATTCTTTTGCCGCACGGAAATACTCACTTCTGCTCCGTCAAGCTGTTCCTTTACAATCTTTTCAATATCTTCTCTTAATAGATTTAAATCCTGAGTACCAGCATCAATCGTCTGGCCAAATAATAAAAAACTAACCATAAGCATGAATACTTTCACAAATAAAGAAAGCCTGCTTTGCATATTTATCCCCCTTTTCTACTAGCTTAAAGTTTTGTGAATTTCGTATTGGTTCACTAGTATATGCTTTATTTTCTCTGTCAATTCTCACTTTTCTCCACGGTTCAAGCAGTTCACTACTTTTATAATAACCATAAAAAATGACTAAATAAAAACACACCAACTAGAGGTGTGTTTGAACATCTAAAAATCCATTTATAATTGAATTACATTTTGCATTTCAAATCGGCAATCTTCAATAATTACTTATTCTAAATTGATTATTCTTGCCACTCAATCAAATTAGGGTTTTCATCTAATATTGAGGTGTATTGCCTAATGTCACCATACTTAGCTCCAGGATCCAAAGTTTTATAGCGCTCAAATTTTTGCAAACGCTCTTGCTCATTTGCCCACCCTAAATGCTTTAAACGTAACTGGCTAATACTGTTAGGCAAATTGAATATGTTTTGAGGATAACGACCACAATGTTGAGGGGTTTCTTTCCAAGTATAATCAAAGCCTTTACGGTATCTAAGTAAAAAAGGTCGATAATATAGATGTGCCTGCCAATATTCATCTTCTCTATAATGAGTCAACTTCCAGAAGTCATATAACCGAAAACTATAAAGATCGAATTCATTCTGCTCCAGCAGTTTATGCACTTCCTCAGCGAACTTATCCTCAAAAATTTCATCAGCATCTAGATTCAAAATCCAATCGGGATTCGTACTAATTGTCTCCTCCCATTGCTGTTTTCTAAGTTCAACTTCATTTCCGAATTTTGATTCTACGTTTTTTACCATTCGAACAGGAATGTCCTTTAAAACTTCTAAACACACAGCTACAGTATCATCAGTGCTACCGTCGTCAATTATAACAGCTTCATCGATAAACTTCCGATGCGATTCAAGTGCCTGTTTGAGATAACGACCACTTTCATTTTTCACTACCATAGAAAGCGTTAGTTTTGGCTTCCCCTTAGTTATGACCTCAACTTGATTACTAGGTGTTTCCCAACTTTTTTTATAAACTTCTACTTGCTCCAAATCTGATTCGCGATACAAATGCAAAGGTGGGACATGTGTATCCACATGCATGGATAATCCTAGTGCACCAGCTCGAATACAAAAATGTCGATCTTCTCCCCAGAATGAGAGATTTTTTATCTGTTTAAAATTCACTCCTGCAAGAAGAGCTTTTCGACTGATTAAAGTGCAAGCCCCTAGCCCGCCAACTTCGTAAACTCCAGGTATTCTTAATTTTGTGAGGAAGTGCATATATCGGGCTGATTTTTCTTCCTCTGTCAAATACTCTCCTCGTTGTTGCTCGAATTGCGTATATTCATTTGATACCCACACTTGAGGTTGTGCATGTGCCTCTGGTTGCCATTTCGTCCAGAAAATTTCCGAAATAATATCCTTATCTGCTTTTAGTAGCCAGTCAATCGTATCTGGGTGAAGAATTAAATCTGAATCAACTAAAAATAAATAATCATAATTTTCATTAATAGCGATATCAATTATCTGATTCTTATAATCTGCTACTTTCCATATAAGTTGCTCATTCCAATAATGTGTATGGTCGTTACGAGCATACACATCCGAAACCTCAGCATGTTCAATTCGTATGTTGTTATTTTGCTCTTGAAATTCTATAAGTAAGTTGGTTGAGAGTAAATCCTCGTTATTCTCAAGAAAAAAAACATCTAAATTAAATTGATCTTTTCGCAAATTAGAAACTGCTGATAAAAATTCATTTAGTACTTTAGGACTCTGACGAACAGGACTTCCCAGCAGAATGTTAGGTTTGCTTGCTGTCAAAAGATCGTCCTCCTTCATTTATTAATATCACGCACGAATATTGTTTCATCTAAACCTTATATACAATATATGTTTGAGTTATTTAATCGTACCCAGCTTCCAAACTTTAAAAGAATTAATTCAAAATAGGGAGAGCTACATGTTAGTGTCGTTGCTACACTAAAAGATTATTTGAATTTCTGAGCAAAGGAAAATTTCTTTAAGAATTATGTAGTATTTTTTTATAAATAAAAATGCTCACTGCAAAAGCAGGGAGCATCATAAAATACATCATTTAGATATCCATTCAAAGAGTAATTGAATACATAAATACAGTAATCCTCCCGTACCAAGTAACTTTATAGCCAATTCCGTTCGTCTTTCTAAATTACTCTTTTCTAAATCGTAATTTCGATTTTTATCATTTTCAACTGCTGCATCACGAGATTTAATAAGATCCCACTGATTTTGAATAGTATTTTGAAATAGCAGACGTGTATCTCGATTTTCTTGTAGTATCGTATTTTCTAATTTCAAATAAGACTGCTCCACTGCACGCAAACGTTTTTCTTTGTCTAAGTCATTCACTTCTAACTGTTTTATACGCCCCTCATGATTATATAAAAGATGATCGACTTCTACGGTTTTCTCCAATGTTTAGTCTCCACCTTTCCTGAGTAGGTAAAAAGCACACCCAATCGGATGCGCTTTTATGATATTTTTTTGCTATTTCACTCTTAATACTTGTCCTAAATAAATCGTATAGTTGCTATTAAGATTATTCCACGTTTTGATTTGATCAACTGTACTACCGTATTTTACGCTCAATGAATACACCGTGTCACCTGAAACAACCGTATGATAAGTCGCAGAGTCCTTCTTCGGTAGATTGAAGCATTTAACTAAACCATTCACATGCCCACGAGCTACATTTGCAATCCACGTATCATTTTTCATCTTTGTAGCATCACTTACAGTATCGATAAATCCATTCTCAGTTAATAGTGCAGGCATATTCGATTCGCGTAAAACATGCAGATCGGATTGTTTTTTACCACGGTCCGTTAACTGATTCACTTGCATAATTTCTGAGTGAATATTATTTTGATACGTTGTAGAGGGTGCCCCAACCCCTGGATACACATAACTTTCAAAGCCAGTTCCACCGCCAGCGTTAATATGCACTGAGAGGAAGAAATCAGCTCCCCATGCATTTGCTGCATTCGTACGATCCGTCAGACTTGGAAACGAGTCACCTGTGCGAGACATTAAAATCGATACATTATTATATTCCGCTGTAAGAATGTCTCTAATCTTTGTCCCAATTTTTAGCGTAATGTCCTTTTCCTGAATTCCGTTCCCTATAGCCCCTGGATCGCTCCCACCGTGTCCTGGATCAATAAAGATTTTCACCATACTAACATCCCCTTTGTTTGTTATTAGTAAGTACTTACAACTCAATAATATACGAACAAACGTTCTAAATCAAATACTTATTTTAATTTTTCTCATAATTGGTTAATAATACCTAAAAATTAATTATTCATTACAGGGTTTATTTCCTTTCATTATTTCTCAATTTAAAGTTCCTCATTTCCATAAACAATCCATGGACGAGTTTCATGACTTGTTTAAAAAACATAAAATAGCCAAGGGGAGGCATGACAATGAAAGAAAATAATCCTAATCGTAATCGCAAACAACACTTTGAAAAAGGTTTTGAATCACCAGAAAATCAGCCCGCCAAACTTCATGTAATCGGTGCTGCTATTACAACACTAGGTGAGGCAATATTAACTATTGCGGCATTGGCAGAGTTGCAAGAATTAGAAGAAGAACAAAGATTGAGTAAAAAACAGTCACATTTGCTTAAAGAACAATCAAGACAGTTAGAAGAGATGCAAAAGCAAATTGATCTTTTAACATATCAAATGTCAAAAATGGACCTTAGAAAAAAGTGAAACAATTAATTCATTCTACCTTTATGACACGCTAATCTTTTTTCAATAGAGGTAAGGGTCTTGCTAGTAGAATTCAATTAGATCCTTCCTCAATAATTCTTAAAATTGCTTGGCTCAAATAAAACTCATTACAAGTTTTTACACATGCATTGTGTACTTCCAAGTAATAGGCATAATTAAATTCTCTTTCATCAAGACAAGCCTCTCTGCTCCTGTTTGTCATTTGCTATGTAGAGCCACCCTTAAAATCATCAATAAAAAAAGAGAAGAAATATTTCTTCTCTTTTTCTCCACGTAGAAAAACTTTACGCAAATAATAAAATTTCTCCTTTCTGATTTGAAAAATCGTTTAGGGCTGTTTTTCTTTCAAGCAAAAAAATTCAATCCCATTCATCAAAGCTCTTAATTTCGTATATTGTCCATCGTAATTTTCATGTGTGTAGCTCGTAAAAATAGACAGAAAAGCATCTTCAGTTAATTGTATACTCGCACATTCAAATCCAAAATAATAATTAATTATCTGATGTCGATAGACTCCCTTATCAACTTGAAGTTGTTGTACTCTGTTTACAATCGCCTGCACGTTATTTATGGTTAACGTTTCTTGTTCATTATGAGCAGTTTCAGAAGCATTATATGGAGCACGATCATAAACACCACATACTTCAAATACATCTGGAATCGGATCTATCTCCCAACCAAGGACATCTCTTTCATTGCCCTCCTCATCAAAATACACGCCTCCATCTTCGTATCCACCTTGCTTGAACACTTTATACAATTTTCCGTTTATCGTTTTTTCTTTAAATTCATATGAATGGTGTAGATTATGGAAACGAACATAGTCGCCAACTTTAGCTTTTCGAGATACTTTGCATAGTAACTTTCCTTTGTGATGAATTATTTCATCCTCTTCTCCTTGTATCTCTTTTTCAATAAAATCCATATTTGCTAAATGATTAAATCGCTTCATACTACTACCTCCCAAATGTATTAGTTACAAGAGTTAATGAAAAGTTGCCAATTACGAATTGAGTAGCTCCATCTATTATTCCAACAAGGTTCGGTTAGTATGCTTCTTTCAATTCACTATTTCTATTAGTTGTATATTATCCGAATTTTTCCGGATTGTAAAACGATTAATTTCTAATTTTTCATTATTTTTCCGATTATTTCCGGATTTTTCGTTGCGTATAACGTTATATTCGATTATGATTAATTTAACTATTTTAGGTGATTGGAGGAAATAATATGTTTGACAGGGATTTACCTCTCAAAAAGGAGATTGCCAAGAATATTAAAGAGCTACTTAAAATGAACAATTTAAATCAAATCAAACTTAGTGAGTTATCTGGTATATCAAAAAGTACGCTTTCTGATTATTTAAATTGTAAAACGCTCATTAATATTAGCAATGTAGAGAAAATGGCTACTGCCTTAAATGTTGAAAAATCAAGAATTGATCCTTCATTTTCAACTACAAAGGAATTATCCCTAAAAGAAAAAACGATTGAAACTATAGCAGCCCATATAGATGATAATGTAACAGAGGAAGAAATTGAGGTTATTAAAAACTACATAGACTTTATAAAATCGCAACGTAACAAATGAGGTGAATTTATGTTATACGAAGCACTTATGTCTCAATATAAGCACTTAACATTCAAAGAATCTTTATTAATGCCAAAGGGATTATCTGGTCTTTATATAGACCATCAAATCATAATAAATAAACGATTAAGCCTTTACGAAAAACACTGTGTTTTAGCAGAAGAGATTGGGCATTATGAAACAACTTACGGAGACATTACGAATTTAGAAAGTGTTAGTAACCAAAAATTAGAACTTACAGCAAGAAGATGGGGTTATGAAAAGATCGTTTCCTTAGACAAGCTTATTGAATGCTATGTTGCTGATCAAAGAACTGAAGAGGACATTTGCACGTACCTAGAAATAACCCCACAATACTTATATTGCGCTATAGATAGATATCGACAACGTTATGGCTTATCGACCATTTATAATGGCTATCGTATATTTTTTGATCCTTTGAATATTGAAAAGGATTTTTTTTAACCACAAAAAGAACATATGTTTCCTTTTTTAATAATTGAGCAGAAAAATAGTTCTCCTATATTCTGATCAATCTTTTTTCCTTACACGATTGATTCCATTTCACTTTGCTTTAAAGCAGCATTTTCTTCAATTTATTTGTTCTGAAAATTTTCATTGCAAAAAGTATATTTATTTTTATCGCAATTACAAAATGTGTTTAAACAAAGCATAGATGGACAGGATTTAAGTAAGCATGACTGTTATTATTCGTTTAAGGCGTGAGAAATAGAGTAGTTTAGAGGATAAATCAACTTTTAGCGTCGGAATATTTAGCTAATACAAACTGTCAAATATTGATTTAACCTGCAAATATATCGACGAAAAAGCTTTGCTTAACTGAACTCTTAAAATCGCCTGGTGAATCAGGTTAGTCGGAAGGGAGTACTAGAAGTGAAATATAAAATTGTTGAAAATGATGAAAATAAAGAGGGTATTCTTGGCCTCGATGATGAAGCTAAAGGAAATGGAGCAAACGGTTTACTTACAAAATTTAACAATGTAGAAAAAGCTAGTCTTGCTGAATTTGTAGTAAATAAAGATATACAAAATGAAGAAAAAATGAACTATTGGAAAGGACGCGAGTATATAAGAACCTTATACTAATGATAATCCTTCAAAATAAACATAAATACGATATTGCTGGTCATGTTCTATAAACATTGCTTGGCATCATTGAACAAACCAAAGTTATGTAACAATAAAACAAAGCCACTTCATTAAAAGTGACTTTGTTTTATTGTTGCAAAATATATTAAAATACCTATTTTTGTAATTTGCATTTGTCTCGCACGCGCAATTGGTTATTTTGCTATACACCTTCGTTTCTTTAGCTATTTGGAATTAATTAACGATATAACGCATCATATTCCGCCTACTCTCCATGACGAATTTGCGAGGGTAACATACCGTAATGCTTTTTAAATAATTTACTAAAGTATTTTGTATCTGTGTAGCCTGTAGCAAGTGATATTTCATATATTTTCATATTTGTTGTTTTGAGTAAGGTGATCGCCTTTTCCATTCGTTTTTTAGTTATGTAATCCAAGACGGTTTCACCAGTTTTTCGTTTGAAGTATTCACTAAAATAGGTGGCGTTCATAAAAACCTTACCTGCTATTTTCTCAATCGTTAACGGTTCATGTAAATGCTCATGAATCCACTGGGTCGCAATTTCTATAGATATATTCTTCGACTCAGGTTCAGCGAGCACTTCATTTTTATGAAATTTAGCTTTAATTTTATCCAGACACACTTGCATTTCCAACCTATCAATCGGTTTTAATAAATAGTCAAGTGCCCCTTCACGCATTGCTTTTTGTATAAATTCAAAATCATCGTAACCGCTAATGATCACTGCATAATAGGATTTTGAGACCCTTTCATTTAAACGAGTTAGCAATTCCAAGCCACTCATCAAAGGCATTTTCACATCGGTAAACAACACATCAAAAGGAAGGTCAAGTTTTACAACATCATCGAGACAACTCTGCCCCGTTGCATATGAGCCAACAATTTCCCACTCTTCACCGTTACTTCTAATTAGTTTTTCAATGCCCCTTCTTAGACGACTTTCATCGTCAACAACGATGACTTTAATTTTCTCTGTCATGATTGTGAACACTTCCTCTATCTAGTATAGGTATACGCATGAAAATTTTAGTGCCGATGCCTTCTTCACTTTGAATACGTAGATGATACTCATTACCAAAATGGAGCACAAGTCTACCGTTTACATTGGATAAGCCAAAGCTGTCATCCTTTTTAAACATCTGATTGTCAGTTAGCTGCTGTTTGATTAAAGCTAATTTTTCAGAACTAATACCTTTACCATTGTCTTGAATGACAAGCTGCATCACGCTATCCTCTTCTGTAACCGTAACATTGATTTCTAACGTCTGTCCGGGTAGATATGCATGCTCAAATGCATTTTCAATAAGTGGCTGGAGGATAAATTTTGGTGTCATTTTGTCGTGCAATGTATGAGCAGCTACGACCGAATATGCTAATGTTTCTTCAAAGCGAGCTTTCTGAATCACTAAATAATCTTGTATATGTTGTAGTTCTAAGCACAAGGGAACGAATTGATCTTTATTGCCCAATGAATAGTGCAACATGCGACCTAAATTTGTGACCATCTCTACCACGCTCGTCTTTTCATCCTCTTCCACCATAATAGCTATATTTTCTAGTGTATTGTACATAAAATGCGGATTGATCTGCGACTGAAGTGCGTATAGCTCTGCTTCCTTCTGCTTCAATTCAATTTCATATTTTTCATTTATTAATTCTTCAATTTCTCGTAGCATTTTCGAAAATGCCTTGGAAAGCATACCTACTTCATCATTCGACTCATTTGTAAGCTGGATATCAAAATCTCCTTTTTCCGCTCGCTTCATCTCACCCGCTAAACGTTGAATTGGTTTGGCTACACCCCACGCAAGAACGATCGAACTACCAATTGCCAATACTACAATAATAAAGAATGCTATGATTGTTATATTACGTACAAAATCGGACTCTTCCGTTAAGTGGCTCACTGGAATTGCATGCATAAAGGTCCAACGGTTTTTAACACTATTGGCGCTACTATATAATGTTTGGTCTGATTGAAAACTACCATTTGCTATTGGATAATCTACCTTATCCTTATCAAGAGTGCCGATAAAAGACGGCATGGAATGATAAATAATATAGCCTTGATTATCTACCATCCACATTTTCGCATCATCTTGCTCATCGACAGTACTTATTGTTTGCTCGATAAAGGCTAAATCAAGTGCCACAAATACTGTGCCTAAATTGTGCCTGTTTTCATAGTCAATAATTTGTTTTACTAGGAGCACAAATGGTTTACGCTCTTTGAAGAAAAGAGAGGTTTCGTGTGGAAAAAACACCCTTTCCTCCCCTATTAATTTATATGAATTTCCGTATAATCCGATAGACTTACTTGTTGAGAATCCAGAGTCATATGAAAGGCGTGAATTTTGAAACAGACGATCCTTTGAAGAAACAAACACACCAATAACATGCTCCCGACTACCTTGCATAAAAGAACTTGCCAAATAATTTTCAACTAAATGTTCATCCTGTTTCATATTTGATACATTTTGATAAGTGGATTTCCTCAAAATATTCATTACTTCTTTGTTGTTATTTATTTGATTCATTTCATCAAAATACTGTTCAATTTGTCGCTCCATATTATTATTAGCTTGGTTTAATAACCTTGGAATATATGTACCTACTTGTCTTTCAACTGATAATACGTATTGACTATAAGCCACGTATCCTAATAAAGCAGTTGGAATAATAGTAATAATAATATAGGTCAATAATAATTTCGTTTTTAACGTATAATTTTTAAATTGCCCTCGCTTAAAAGTCATATTGATTTACATTCTCCTTCGTGAAATCAATAGCTTCCCCCATAACAATTCGTTGTTCATTATTATAGAAACGTACAATGCCTACACCTGGAATAACTTCATAATCATTAATAGGCTCTCCAGCAAGTATTTTCTCGGTTAAAATAATCATTAAATAACCCAACTTTTTCGGACTCCATAAAGTAACTGTCTGTGCTGAACCATCCAATAAATAATTCCGCATTAAATTCGGTGTCGATAAACCAACTACTGCCACCTGTCCAACCTTTTTTTGTTCTTTCACAGCCTGTGCTGCAGCTGGAGGTCCAACAGAAGAATTGCCGATAATCCCCTTTAAATTTGGATACTTTTTTAATAATGTCTTTGCTGCTTCATACGCAATTTCCGGATCATCATTAGTCGCGACGACCTCTACCACCTTCATATTTGGATAATATTGTTGCCATTGTGCTTGAATCCATTTGACCCACGAATTATGGTTAATCGCTGAAAAAGAGCCTGTCATTATCGCAAACTCTCCGTCTTCTCCTGTATGAAGTGCTAACTGGTCCATTAAATGCCGACCAAGAATTTCAGAATCAACCATATCCACAAATAGATTCCTTGCTTCTTGTTGGCTATCAGCATCCCATGTCACAATCTTGATGCCTCGCTTTTTAGCCTTCTTCAATACTGAAGATAAACTTTTACTATCAATAACTGAGACTGCAATGGCATCCACTTTCTTATCCATCATTTTCTCCACAATTTCACGTTGTAGTTCCGCTTCTGCTTTTAATGGTCCCTCATATACTATCTCAATTTCTAATTGTTCAGCTGCTTCTTTGACGCCTTCATAAACAGATTCAAAATATGGTATATTGCCTACTTTCGGTATATAAGCAATACGGTAATGTTTTTTAGTCTTAGGTTTTTTTTGCGTTTGTTCCTGTTTAACCTTATCGGCTTCATACAATACATGGTATTTTTCTGGACTTGTACATCCAATCACCAAGGAAATGGTAGCGATTACATAAAAAATTATTAAGAACCAACTTTTATACATATAATCACCTACTCTTCAAATAGATTAAAAGACCAAATCTTCCGATAATTTAAAGGGGTAATACCCTCGCGTTTTTTAAATAACTCTATAAAATGACTAACATCCTCTATCCCTACATCTCGAGCAATTTGAGAAATAGCGTCATTGCCAATTCTTAATTTATATTTCGCGGCTTTCATTCGTTGGACGATTAAAAACTCATTTGGTGATAGACCTACATATTTTTTAAACTGTTTAGCCATTTGATACTTGTTTACAGCTACACGCCTTGCCAGTTGGTCAAGCGTCCATTTTCGTTCAAAGTCTGTCGTTAAAATATCCTGTAGTTCAATCACATATGTTGGCATCGCTTCTTTATTCTCAGGCTGATACAGCGAAAGTTTCAATTGTTCTCCCAAAATATGCTGAATTCGTTGTGATATTTCGACTTCATAATAAAACTGATGTTGGTTTAATAGTGGCTTTATTGACCACATTATCTGTTCAAAGAAATCTAGTGACTTAACCTTTACAACTAGACCGTCAGACTCTTTTAGTAGATTGAAATAAGAAGCAACAGCTGCTCCATTTACATGCATCCAAAGGAAATTCCATGTCCCTTTAGCTGCTGTCCAATATTTTTGATACTCTCGACAATGTATTAAAAACAAGCTTCCTTTATGTAATGTATATGTATTTTCCTTGTATTGCAGGAAACCCTCCCCTTCTATAGTTAATACTATTAAATATAAATCAAGCCCACTTCTCTCTGTGAAATAAGGCGCATATGTTTTAAAATAGCCAAACTCATGTAGTGTGTTTAAATGCTCTTTCGCTTTAATAGAAGGACTATCAGTAATCCAAATAGAATCCTCAGACCAATTGTCCGTATATTGCTGCCACAATTTCATGCCGCTCCCCCGCTCGTCAAGATAATCATATAAAAAGCCAATATACTCTAATGCATCTAGTTTTGGATATTAGTATGATTTTCAATAATCATACAGTTTTTACAAGGAGGAAACAAATATGAAACGTGTTCAATATAAGAAACCACGAATCGGCCTATATTCTACTGGATTGGAGGCTTATTGGGCTCAATTCCCTGGCTTACGCGAACGATTACTTACTTATAATCGCTTTATCGAAATCAATTTAGCCAAATCTTGTGATGTATCAAATTTCGGTCTAGTTGATACTGTTCTAAAAGCCCGTAAAGCAGGTGATTGGTTTACTGAACAACAAGTAGATATTATTTTTGTTCACGCTGCAACGTATGCGACAAGCGCTACAGTATTACCTGTTCACCAAAATTGCTCAGCAAAAGTAATATTATTGAATTTACAACCAAGTCCACAGCTCAATTATGATGAAACGAATACAGCTGAGTGGCTCGCAAACTGCGGCGCATGTCCCGTACCTGAATTCGCTAATGCCCTGCATCGGGCGAATATTTCATATAATGTAATTAATGGTTTACTAGGACTTTCGGAAACACCAGTCTGCACAAAATCTGACGAAAATACCTCACACATGCCCGAAGCTGAAAAAGCATGGAAAACTATTAATGAATGGGTACAAGCAGCAAGAATTAAGCGTAATTTACAGCAGGCTACTTTTGGTTTTTTAGGTAACACATATAGTGGAATGCTTGACCTTTATAGTGATTTCACGATGCTCCAAGCACAAACAGGTATTCATATTGAAGTACTTGAAATGTGTGATTTACAAGCTTTACAAGAATATGTGACAACTTCTGATGTTGCTGAAATCGAGCAAATCACACAAGATATGTTTAACATTGCAGAAGATTCTCCTTCTGAAAAACTCGCTAAAAAGCCAAGTAAAGAACAACTTGCACAAGCCTATAGCGTAGCTGCCACACAACAAAAATTGGTGGAAGAGCGTGGACTTGATGCTCTTGCTTACTATTATCATGGAGCTCCCGGAAATGCCTATGAACAGCTGCAAAGCGACTTTATTTTAGGCCACTCTCTATTAACAGCTAACGGTATTTCTTGCGCGGGTGAAGGTGATTTAAAAACTGCTGTTGCCATGAAAGTATGCGATACAATTGGTGTTGGAGGTAGTTTTTGTGAAATTGTTGTAACAGATTATAAAGAAGGCACAATCCTTTTTGGACATGATGGACCTTTCCACATCGACATAGCTGAAGGGAAACCTGCGCTTCGTGGAATGGGCGTTTATCATGGGAAGCAAGGGAGTGGCATTTCTGTAGAGGCTAAAGTGAAAACCGGGCCAATCACTTTACTTTATTTAACGCAAACTGTAGAAGGCCGCTTAAAATGGATCATTAGTGAAGCAAGATCTACAGATGGTCGAATTATGACCATAGGGAACACGCAAACACCGGTTAAATTTTCTCTACATCCGGATGAATATTTTGATGCTCTCTTTAAAGAAGCACCTACACATCATTGTGCAATGGCAATAGGGCATAATGCTGGTGTATTCACGAAAATGGCACAGCTGATGGGGACTGAATTTAATGTCATATAGTTAATTAAATGGAGCTGTCTCACCAGTTGGTTTTAATCCTGAGAGACAGCTTGCTATTTGTTAATAACGCCAGAAAAAGCAACTAGTCGAAAGCAACTAGTTGCCTTGCATTCATAAAAATATATAGTACTTAATCTACTGTTAAAACTTCTGAAGTGCGTTTGAATAATTCCTCACGCTCATATTTTTCAACTTCTGCAAGCCATTTTTCACCAACTGGTACATTCATCTTCACACAATATCGATCCCATACTGCACCAAATGGATATGTTTTAAATTCTTCTAATAATGCTAATCGAGCGGTATAATTCCCCTCTTCTTGATAACGTTTCAATAAATCATGCGGCATTAATAATGCATATAGTAGCGCCTTTATCATATTTCGTGTTCCAATTGTCCAAGCAGCAACTCGGTTAATACTCGCATCAAAGAAATCTAATCCAATAGCAACTTTATCGAGTGCATCATTACGTACAATTTCAATTGCTATTTCTTTTAGTTCATCATCTAAAATAACGACGTGATCACTATCCCATCGAACAGGTCTTGATACATGCAATGCTAATTTGTCTGAAAATAGAAGCATGGACGAAATTTTATTGGATACTGTTTCGGTTGGATGATAGTGTCCAGTATCCATCAGATAAGTCTTTTTATTTGTTAATGCATAGCCCATATAAAATTCATGCGATCCAACTACATAAGATTCTGAGCCAATCCCAAACACTTTACTTTCCACTGCATCAATTAAATATTTTTCGCTTATCTCCTCCGCATAAATAGCATCTAATGATTCCTTTAGACGTTTTCTAGGCGTCAGCCGGTCTGCTGGGATATCTTTGTAACCGTCTGGAATCCATATATTCATCAAGGAAGGCGTTCCTAAAGCTTTACCGAAATACTCCGCTATTTTGCGGCACTTCATACAATGTTCAATCCAGAATTCACGAACTGTTGCATCTGGGCTTGCTAATGTTAAGCCATCTTCCGCTTTCGGGTGTGAGAATAGCGTAGGATTAAAATCTAGACCAATTCGCTGCTTTTTAGCCCACTCTACCCAATTTTTGAAATGCACTGGTTCTAGTTCATCACGGTCGACAACCTGCCCATTCGTTTCTGCATAAAGGGCATGTAAATTCACACGATGGCGACCTGGAATTAAAGACATAGCCATCTCTAAATCTGCGCGTAATTCCTCTGGCGTACGCGCCTTTCCAGGATAATTCCCTGTGACATCAATACCACCTGATAACTCACTTTTATTCACTTCAAAGCCACCGATATCATCACCTTGCCAGCAATGAATCGAGACAGGAATAGTTTGTAATATTTCTAGTGCAGCATCCGTATCAACATCCCATTTACCGTAAGCTTCTTTTGCTAAAGCATAACTCTGTTCAACAGTCATTAAAATACCTCCCTATGAAAATGGATTTATGCTAAATAAAATACAGACTTTAAATCTACCGCTACTGGACTTAGGTCTTCATTTGTTTCCATTAAAGGCTCCATATAGGTCCACCACTTTTGGCAAATCTTCGTGTCAGCCATAGTAGCCCACTTCTCTTCACTCTCAATTTCAACATAAGCAAATAAAAGTCCCGTTTCTTCATCTAAAAAAATGGAATAATTCTGTGCACCGTGTGCTTTCAATTCCATCTTCAAGTCATCCCACAGCTCATCATGTCTCTTTTTATATTCCTCATAACAATCTTTATAGAGAAACATTTTCGACGCCTTACGAATCATACACGTCATCTCTCCTTTGTAGTTACCGCAGTAAAGTTGTTGATAATATCTTTTGCATCTACTGCTTGTGGCTCAAACTTTTGAATTGTAAAAGATGCTCGAACTAGCTCTCTTCCCTCTGCTATTGAGTTCAAGGTCCCTTGTGCAATCATTTGAATGAGTAAATTACCAATAGCTGTCGCCTCAGATGGTCCTGCATAAATAGTTACACCACTTAAGTTAGCGGTCATTTGATTGAGTAAATCATTTTTGGAGCCACCACCAACAATATGTAGCTTGTCGATTCGTTCATGTGTAATTGCCTTTAAATGGTCCATTTCGATAGCATAAATAATCGATAAATTAGAAAATACACATACAGCTAGTTCACCAATCGTATGTGGAATTGGTTGCTCTGTTTCCTGACAATACAGCTTAATTTCCTTGATCATATTAAGCGGGTTTAAAAAACGCTCTTCATTAAAATTAATATATTGTAAGTACGGAGATACTTTGGTCGCTTCCTTAATAACTTGTTCAACAGAATATTGCCCTGGGTAATTCCGTATGATTTCCTGCAAAACCCACATGCCCATAATATTTTTCAAAAAACGATACGTATTAGAAACACCCCACTCATTCGTATAGTTATCTTGATAAGCTTGTAAATTTATAATTGGTTCCTTTTTTTCTACACCTAGTAATGACCAAGTACCGCTACTCAAGTAGGCCCATTGTTCTTTTTCTCCAGGTGTCCCTGCAATAGCAGAAGCCGTATCATGTGAAGCTACAGCAACAAACTTACACTCCGGTAGATCATACGTAGGAAATTGATCTTGCTGTAATTCCCCAATCACTTGCCCCGGCTCAATAAAAGGTGCAAATTGTAATTTTTCTAATCCTATAATCTTTAATAAATTTTCATCAAAATCACGACTTTCTGGACTTAGCAGCTGCATTGTTGATGCATTCGTCATCTCAAGAGCCGCTACACCTGTCAGCCTATACGCTAAATAATCTGGTATTAATAGAACATATTTTGTTTGTTGCAGTAATTTCTGATCCTCTTCATATAGTTGATAAAATGTATTAAAGTGCTGTAGCTGAATACCCGTTTTCAAATAAATATCCTCTAGAGCTAAATGGGACTCTATTTTCTGCATCGTATTGGCTGTACGGCGGTCTCTATAACAATACGCCTCTTGCAAACGATCACCGTCCTCGCCTACTAGCACATAATCCACAGCCCATGTATCTATCCCCACTGTCACATTATGAAAGCCACGTTTTTTCACCTTCTCAAGCCCCACTAATATTTCCTGCAGTAAATGGTCCACATTCCATAAAGACCGACCATCTACTTCTTTAAAACCATTCGAGAAGCGGTGAATTTCTTCTATTTGTAACTGGCCATTTTGTAAAGTCCCAACAACAAAACGCCCACTTGAAGCACCAATATCAATCGCAATTTGTGTCATGACCTTCACTCCCATTTCCAAAAGGTGTTATCGCGTAAAGGCTGCTGGTACTCCGCTATCGACGCGGTACACCAACTCTTCTAATCCTCTTGCACCCATGTATTGTGTATCATGTTATTACCTCCTGCTATGTCTTTTCATTGAAGAAAAATATCCTCAGTCTACTTCAGGACTGAGGACAATTTCTGATTAGTAAACTTCTTTCCACTCTTCAATATTGCTCTTCTCAAATTTGAATGGTTCGCCTAACATAATTTGAGTACCATCGCCGTCCTCAACAACTTCTTTTGCACCTGTACGACCTGCTTCAAATTTATCTCCGACTTTCCCTTCAATATCCCCTTTAATTAAAGCTGAAGCTGTATAACCGGCAGCATAGCCTACATCAATTGGATTCCATAGATACATCCAAGGACAAACGCCACTTTCAATATAGCTTGCCATCTCACTTGGCAATCCTAAGCCTGTTAACATCACTTTTCCTTTTAAGCCTTTATCCGTTAAAACTTTGCCTGCTGCTGCAATACCAACAGTAGTTGGTGCAATAATTCCTTTAAGTTTTGGATACGTTTTTAACAATGCTTCTGTTTCTGAAACACTTTTATCACGTAAGTCGTCACCATATGCCACTTTTACTAACTCAATATCTTTGTACTCATCTTTTTCAAGCTCTTTTTGCATGTATTCAATCCATAAATTTTGGTTTGTTGCTTGAGAAGTTGCACTTAAAATAGCAATTTGACCTTTGCCACCAATCATTTCCGAAATTGCTTCAATTTGTACACGTCCAATTGCTTCTGGATCCGCTTGGTTGACATGTGTAATACGACTCTTAGCATTAACTGCTGAGTCAACTGAAATAACTTTAATTCCTGCATCCATTGCTTTTGTTAGAGCTGGTTGCAATGCATCTGGGTCATTTCCTGTAATCGTAATAGAATCTACTTTTTGAGTAATAAGTTGCTCAATAATTTGAATTTGCGCTTCTGCTGTAGGCTGATCTGGTGCACGTAAAATAGCCTCGCCATCTAACTCCTTAATCGCCTCTTCAAAACCGTCCATCATTTTCTCGCCGTAAGGATTTCCTGTATTTTTAAAAATAAATGCATATTTCTTTTGACCACCGTCATCTTCTTTTTCCTTGCTTGGCTTCTGACTATCTCCTGAACTACTCCCTTGGCTACATGCAGCTAAAACACCAAGTAGCAGTACCGATGTCACGATTAACATGAACAACTTCTTCATAAGAGCACCCCTTTAAATTTTTGTATGTGATAAAACATGATTCCCTTTATTTACGCATTTCTTTGACCTTTGGCACTATAACTGCGAATAATAATAATGCCCCAATAATAATCATTAAAGTTTGAGAAGGGATATTGATTAATCCAAGTCCATATTGTAAATAACCAATGATAAAGATGGCAATAACTGTCCCGATTAATCTCCCTTTTCCTCCAGCCGTACTAATACCACCAAGTGCGGCCATCGCTATAACATCGAGCTCATAGCCATTTGCAATATTTGGCCGAGTACTGCCCATTCGTGATGCTAAGAAAACCGCTGTTAGTGCGGCCATCACCCCCGCTAATGTATAAACAATTAACTTTGTACGATTGACATTTACACCTGAAAATTTGCTAGCTACATCATTATGACCAATCGCAAATACTCTACGGCCAAAAGACGTTTTATGGAGTAATAAACCGAACAGGACAGCAATAATTACAAATACGATTAAGATAAATGGAACTCCGAATATATAACCCCATCCAAAGAAGCCAAACCATTCAGGAAAATTTCCGGATGCCTGATCTTCCAAAATAATATAGGCAATTCCTCGATATAAAATCATTGTCGCTAGCGTAACAATAACTGCTGACAACTCAGGGAATTTCGTTATTAATAATCCGTTCAACAATCCGCATAGGGTACCAACCAAAAGACAAATGATAACTGCTACTTCCATCGGCATTCCGAGCACATTATAAGCAGTTGCCATCACGACAGAAGACAAAGCCACCGTCGATCCGACCGAAATATCAATCTCCCGCATAATCATAATGAAAGCCATTGGAAACACGATGAAGGACTTATCTAAAAAGATCATCGTCGCATCTCTTAAACTCGTTACATTTAAAAAGTAGGGTGATAGCAATGTATTCAGTGCCATTACACCTATTAAAATTAATACAAGTAACCATTCCCACTGTAGAAAAAATTGCTTCGTCGAAAAGGGCTTATGTGCCTCAAGTTTTCTATGAACATAGGTTTCTTCCAATTTAGACGCCATAAATTACACCCTCCTCTTCAACAAATTATTCCGCTCTACACCGCGTTTCACCATAACATTAAGTAAAACGGCTGCTAAAATAATCGAACCTTCTATGCCTTTTTGCCAAAATGGAGATACATTCAAAAGTGGCAATGCATTATTTAAAATACCGATTAAAAATGCGCCTAAAATGACTCCACTTAATTTCCCTGCTCCCCCAGCAATACTGACACCACCTAAAATACAAGCCGCTATTACACTTAGCTCATAGCCAGTAGCTGTATCGCCTTGTGCAGAAGCAAATTTTGACACCCAAAGGACACCACTTAGGCCCGATAATCCGCCCATTAATGTATAAACGATAATGAAGACTTTCTTCTCACTAATCCCAGTAACCTTAGCTGATTCAGGATTACTACCGACCGCATAAATTTGTCTACCTGTACGTGTGTGTCCTATAAAGTAAATCGCAAATGCATAGACAATTAATGCAACAATGATTAACGTATTAACACCTAACAACTTGCTCGTCGCAATACCAACAAAACTTTCGGGCATTTGATAAGAGCTAATCCACTTACCATCGCTCACCATATACGTAAGCCCTCTGAATATATTCATCATTGCCAAAGTCGCAATAATCGGTAACACGCCTAAATAGGACACTAATCCACCTATTACAAGCCCACAAACAATACCTATGCCAATTCCCATTAAAATAGCTACTATTGGAGATGTACCTGGATGATTACTCACAAACTGTGCCACAATCATGCCTGACAAAGCTAAAGTGGCACCTATGGAAAGATCAATTCCTCTTGTTACAAGAACTAGCATCATACCAACTGCGAGAATTGATAATATCGCTGTATTCGTTGCCATATCACTAATATTCTCTAACGTTAAAAAACTACTATTTCGAAGCTGTACAGCAATTACTAAAATAACAATGAAAACAAGAAGTCCAATTTCTCGGAATTGCCCTATCTTTGCTAACTTCGATTCTTTTTTCTCTGTATTAGTTGGCAATGTCTCATCCATCATACTGGTAGACAAATTGTTTCACCTCCTTGTGGCATCTCACCCATTGCCGCAGCAAGAATTGATTCTTGTGATATTTCATGGGGGTCCATTATCTTCACCATACGTCCTTCTCGCATTACGGCTACACGATCACTTAGACCAATTACTTCAGGCATTTCAGAAGAAACTAATATTACGCCATAACCTTGATGGGCCAACTCGTTAATAATTTCGTATATAGCTGATTTCGCACCAATATCTACACCCTTTGTTGGCTCATCTAAAATGATAATATCTAAATCTGTCATTAATAATTTTGCTACTGATACTTTCTGCTGATTACCACCAGATAGGGAACTGACAAGATCAAATACGCTTTGTGCTTTCACATTTAGTTTCTCTGCTAGCTCTTTTGCTTTAAGTGATTCAGTTTTTTCATGAAGCCATCCACCTTTAGTAAAGCTCTCCAATGTTGGTAATGTAATATTTCTACCAATGCCCCAAGGAAGAATGAGACCTTGCTTCTGGCGGTCCTCTGGTAAGTAACCAATTCCTTGCTTCATCGCGTCTTTTGGATTTTTAAACTTTATTTCCTTACCATGTAGATAAATGAAACCGCTATCATATTTTTCGATACCAAATAATGTTTCACACAATTCTGTTCTTCCTGCACCAACTAAGCCTGTTAAACCAAGTATTTCACCTTTCCGTAACGTAAAGGAAACGTCTGCAAAATAGCCAACCTTCCCTAAACTTTCTACACGAAAGATTTCCTCGCCAATGCCATGTGTTTTACTTGGAAATACTTGATTGATTTCGCGTCCCACCATAGCGACAATTAAGTTGTCATTCGAAATATCATTTACCGCCCAAGATCCAATGTAATTTGCATCACGCAATACGGTTACCTGTGATGCCAATCGATACATATCTTCAAAACGATGCGAAATGAAAATGATAGCTGTTCCTCTGTCACGTAAATCTTCAGCAATACGGTATAACTCTTCACTCTCGCGTGCCGTCAATGCCGCTGTCGGTTCATCCATAATGATGATTCTTGCATTCGTCGATATTGCCTTCGCAATCTCAACAATTTGCTGTTGAGCTACACTCAGTGTCCCCATATCTTGCTTCGGATTTATAGAGGAACCTAAAGACTGTAATATTTTCTTAGCTTCTTCGTGCATTTCTTTCCATAGTAAACGCTTAGTAGTTGGACTTACTTTCTCATGCCCCATGAAGATATTTTCTGTAACATTCAAATCTGGATAATTCGTTACGTGTTGATAAATGGCGGCAATTCCTGCTGCCTTTGCCTCATTAGGATTTGCAAAAGAAACTATCTTTCCATCTAGGATCATTTCACCTTCATCTGGTTTATGTACGCCTGTAATTACTTTAATGAAGGTCGATTTCCCTGCACCATTCTCTCCCATCAGAGCATGAATTTGCCCTTTTTCCAACACAAATGAGACATTGTTTAGCGCAGTGACACCAGGGAACTTTTTTGTAATCCCTCTCAATTCCAATACTGTTTCTCCCATAAAATTCACCACCGCCTTCCATTTATTCAATTTTATATTTTCTGAATATTCATTGTAAGGAGTTATCTTTTGGAAAAAGGGGGGTAATCTTCGGATTGTGACATGGAAACGTTACTTATTACTGAAATAGAATTTAATGCCGCTTTCAACTTCTTTTAAAATAATAAACAAAAAAAGAACAGCTACAAGTTAATGTAACTGTTCTCTAATTAAAGACTTTCTATTTCATTTATGACACATCTATTTTTGTTGAAAAAATCCACCGAATTCCTCAACAAGCTCACTAAAGATCTTTAAAGCATTTTCAATTGGTTCTGGTTTTGTGAGATCCACGCCTGTTTTTTTCAATAATTCAAGCGGGTACTCGGAACTACCGCTTTTTAGGAAGTTCAAGTAGTTTTCAAGAGTGCCCTCTTCACCAGATAAGATTCTATCTGCAATATCGATTGCAGATGCATATCCTGTCGCATATTTGTATACATAGAAAGGACGATAGAAATGTGGAATACGTGACCAACCGTACTTCACCTCTTCTTCAAAAACAAGATCCTCGCCATTGTATTCACGGAAAATCTTTTCATAAACGGTACTGAAAGCTTCAGCATTTAATGGTTCATCATTTTCAGCTTTCTCATGGGTGATTTTTTCGAATTCACCAAACATGACCTGTGTGAAAAACGTACCTTTAAAACTATCAATAAAATGATTTAAAAGGTATTTCTTCTTATTTTCATCGGTAGTTGTTTTTAATAGGTAGCGAATCAATAGAATTTCATTAACAGTTGAAGCAACCTCTGCAACGAAAATAGAGTATCCCGCACTGATTTGTGGTTGATATTTTGAACTATAATAAGAATGCATCGCATGCCCAGATTCATGAGCAAGCGTGAATAAGCTATTTAAATCATCTCGATGATTGAGAAGAACAAATGGGTGTACACTGTATAAACCCATATTATAAGCTCCCGAACGTTTTCCAGGTGTTTCCCTTACATCGTAATAGCGATTTTTCTTGAAATCAGCAAGAGTAGATACATAATCGTCACCAAGAGGCTTAAGTGCTTCTAGCATAATTGAAAATGCTTCATCATAGGAAATTTCCTCTTTCGCCTCTTGAACGAGCGGTACGCTTAAATCATAAGCACGCAGCTCATCGACACCTAAAATTTGTTTACGTAGTTTTACATAGTCATACATTGGCTGAATGTTTGCTTTTGTAGCTGCAATTAGATTCTCATAAACTTCGATCGGTACTTCATCTGAGAACAACGACTTCTCAAGGGCTGATGGATAATTCCTTGTTTTGGCTAGTGTCACATTGTTTTTAATAGCTGATGATAATGTACTGGCAATCGTATTTTGCATTTGCACATATGGCTGATAATACGCTTTATATGCTTCTTTTCGTTTATCGCGATTTGAGTCTTCCATCAATTTGCTGTACATTCCACGGGTAAGTTCAACACTCTGTCCCTCATCGTTTGTAACGGTACCAAACTTGATATCGGCATTATTAATCATACCAAACGTCTTTTGCGGGGAAGAAAGCGCTTCTCCAAGCTGAGATAAAATCGCTTCTTGATCTTTATTCAGTACATGTGCCTTATATCGATATGACTCTAATAAATCATCTTCGAAATAGCGTAGCCCCTCAACCTCTTGTATGTAGGATTTCAGTTTATCTTCCTCAAGACTTAATAAAAACGGCATAAAAAATGAAGTGGCACTACTTATTTTTTGCCCTAATTGACTACAGCGATCCACCAAAGCTTGTGATGTTGGTACTCTTGTGTCTAAGTCTAATTGAAGCATTGCATATGCATATAACTTCCTATACTTAGAGCCAAGCACCTCACTTAAAGTTAAATAATCGTAAAGTGACTGCGCATTATTGATGTTCCCATCAAATTGCTTTAATTTTTCTGTATCTTTCAGAACTGATTGAAAATCTTGCTCCCATTCCTCCATATTCGGGTAAATATGTTGGAGATCCCATGTTTCTTCAACCTTCACATCTGCTCTTGATTGATATTGTGTCATTTTCAGTCCCCCTATTTGAGTATTATCTCCATTATATATAAAACACACCAGATGGTATAACTTGAAGATTCTTTCATTTAATTCTTACTTATAATACCCAGCTAGTAAAATAAAAGACGAACAAAAAATGCTTCAGATGGTTATTTCTGAAACATTTTTCCGTAGTAATATACTTCTACGTTTATAGCCTTCAAGGTTGAAGAGGTAGATTTTATTATCATGACCCTTTAAATTGGGGTTCCCTTTTTTCAGCGAATGCCGTAACGCCTTCTTTAGCATCAGAACTTTCGAAAACTGCTTTGGCATAAGAGGCTTCTTTTTCGAATGCTTCTTCTATAGGTAAATTCAACAACTGAATTACTGCCTTTTTTGTGTTTTGAATTGCTAGAGGGCCGTTCTGACATATAATATCAGCATATCTTTCCACTTCATTCATTAATTCTTCTTTTGGAACCACTTTATTTATAAGACCGATTTTTTCAGCTTTCTCCGCTGTTAGTTGTTCACCTGTTAATAAAATTTCCATAGCTTGGCAATAAGGGATTTGTCTAGCTAAGCGTACGAGTGAACCTGCAGCTGCCATAATCGACCATTTTGGTTCAGGTAAACCAAATATTGCATTGTCACTAGCAATACGAATATCTGTCGCCTGTAAAATTTCAGTACCACCAGCTAAACAATAACCGTTAACGGCAGCAATGATGGGCTTCCAGATTGGCACATTTTTTAAAACAGCTTCGTTTAATAGCTGGAAATCGAGTTTCCCTTCAGATACAAGAGGAATAGTCTTTTTTAAGTCTGCACCAGAGCAAAAAGCTTTATCACCCGCGCCTGTTAAAATTATGACTCGAATATCTTCGTCTGCCTGAGCCTCTTTAAAGTATTCTGCAAGTAATTGAAATCCCTCTGGTGTCATTGAATTCATCGCTTCAGGTCTGTTAAACGTAATATATGCTTTAGCACCTTTTTTCTCAAATAAGACAGGTTCCACTCTAATTATTCCTCCGCTTCATTCAGTGATTTTATTTCGTCGATCCCATGTATTTAAACGGAAATCATTATTTTCATTTTTCAACAATGACTTCTGAATTTTTTGAGTTGCTGTTTTAGGTAGGCTTTCTCGAAATTCAATGTAACGTGGGATTTTATATTTTGCCATAATAGATTCACACCACTCGATTATTTTTTCTGGTTGTAAATGTAATCCAGGTTTTGTGACAATAAAAACTTTAATTTCTTCACCACAATGGTCATCAAGAATTGGGATAGCAGCTACTTCCATTACATCAGGATGTGTTAATAAGACTTGTTCTATTTCAGCCGAAGATATATTTTCACCATTGCGTCGGATAATATCTTTTTTTCTGTCTAGAAAAAACAAATACCCATCCGCATCCATATATCCTATATCACCTGAATACATCCATCCATTACGATAGGCCTTTTTGGTTTCCTCTGTATTATTCCAGTACCCAAGTGTCAGTGATGGACCAGTAAAAATGATTTCCCCTGACTCGAGCGGCAATTGAGGGCTCCCTGAATCATCCACAATCATGATTTCATGGTTTTCGAATGTTTTTCCACATGAACCAATTTTACGATTACCGACACGGTTAATTGTTCCGGCACCTTCTGTCATGCCGAACAACTCAATCATTTCCAAACCCCATCTGTTTTCATATTCTTCTATCTTTTTGGGGTCTGCCTGTGCACCCACAGCTAATCGAAGCGTATTATGCTTTTCCTCTCTAGACACGGGCAATTTTAATAGTGATGGTAAAATTGAACCTAAATAATAAAAAACGGTTGCTTTAAACTTGTCTACCTCTTGCCAAAACAAGTTTGGTTGAAATCTATCTAAAAGAACTATACTCGAACCTGAAATGAGGGATGCTGTTACTGTTAGTATTTGAGCGTTCATATGAAAGAGCGGTAAGTAGGTTAACAGCAGATCTGTTTCCGTAAACTTCACTGCCTCAACTGTGGACTTTGCCAAATAAAAGTAATATCTATGTGGGCACATGACTCCCTTTGGATTACCTGTAGTTCCTGACGTATACAGAATAGCAGCCAAGTCGTTTTCGTCAGGTATTTCATATACCACACGACCTGTTTTGAACAATAGACTGTCCATAGAAATCCAACCATTTCTAGATACACCCGTAGTAATCGTAAATCGTATGGACTGACATTCTGATACAGCTGGATCTAAGACATCCTTAATAACATCCTCTTCTCCAACTAATCCAACCACTTCACTATCGTTTAATATAAAAGAAACCTCTTTTTTTAATAAAGAAGTGTTGATGGGTACCATAATTGCACCTATTCGATTTAGAGCTAGCCAAGTATATAGAAATTCCGGCTTATTTCGAAGATACAATGCAACTCTGTCACCTTTAGTAACACCAAGTAAGTTAAATGAGAAAGCTAAAGCGTTTACGCGCTCATATAGATTTTGATAGGTTAGAGCCTTGCTGCTCGTATATAAATACTCTTTATTTGGTGTATGATTAGCATGGTAATCTAATAATTGATTTATATGATACACAACTTTTCATCCCCTTTCCCTGTTACCTAAACAAAAAGAATGGAGGATTTCTATTAATACAAATTCCAGAAAAAACAATCCTCCATTACTCTTAAGCTAAACCTTTATATACATCTGGCTAGATTCCATTGAAATTAGCATTAAATAAATTGAAATGAATTTCAGCATACCCATCTGACTTTCAAGTAAATTGTTCTCTCAATTTAAACTTTTGAATTTTTCCAGAAGGTGTTCTCGGAAGCTCATCTACAATTAAAATTTGTTTTGGTTTTTTATAACGAGCAATTTTATCATCTATAAATGCTAGAATTTCTTTTTCGCTTACTACCTCGTCTTGATGTAATACGATGATCGCGCATACTGCCTCAATGTATTTTGGATCAGGAATACCAATTACAGCTACATCACGTATAGCAGTATGCCGAATTAGTACATCCTCAACCTCTACTGCATATACGTTTTCGCCACCGCTACGAATCATATCTTTTTTACGACCAGATATCGTTAAATAGCCATCTTCGTCCAAATATCCTAAATCTCCGGTATGACACCATCCGTTTATAAACGTGCTAGCTGTCTCTTCCGGCTTTCCCCAATATCCCATTGACACTGCTGGACTCTTAATACAAACTTCTCCTACTGTTCCATGACTCAAAACATTTCCTTGATCATTTACAATTTTAATTTCAGTGAACGGCATTGGCTTCCCTACTGAATATCCTTTTAATTTCGCATCTTTTGGATCTAATGACGCAGCAACAGGTGTCCCTTCTGTAAGCCCATAAACTTGAACAAAATCGATATCTGGAAATAGGCTATGTAATTGTTCGATAGCCCATGGTACAACAGGGTCTCCCCCAGAGAAAATCCGCTTCAAGTTTGTAAAATCATAAGTAGATAAATGTTGTACATTCAGCATGTCATATACCATAAAGGGGAAAAGTAAAATATCGGTTACTTTTTCTCCTTCAATAGTAGACAATACTCTTTCAATATCAAATCCCCCACTATTTGTTAATATGACAGTGCCACCCATCAATAAAACGGATAACGAAATATCTTCCATCGCTCCAACATGATAGAGTGGGCCGGTAGACATTGCGACTGATTGTTCGTTAAGTCCCCATTTGAGTATTTGCATGTTGGCAAACCATAGCGTATTTTCATGTGACCATAGAGCACCTTTAGGTCGACCAGTAGTGCCTGAAGTGTACATCAACATGACTGGATCAGATTTATCAATATCTATATCTACTATTTCTGAAGGACTACCATTCTCTAATACTGTCCAACTACTTGCCCACTTTGCAGTTGAAATATTATCGTTTTCAAGGCAAACAAATTCTTTTACTTTTACTGATTTTTTGATAGGTTCAATTTTGTCTGTAAGACTTGAATGAAAACAAAGGATTTTAGTTCCTGAATCATTCAAAATATATTCAAACTCTTCACTTGATAATCTAAAGTTTATTCGAACTGCTATTGCACCTAACTTTGCTACTGCAAAGTACAGAGCAAAATATTCAAGGCAGTTATATAAAAGAATGCCCACCCTGTCCCCTTTTACAATACCCATTTGTCGTAGTGCATGTGCATATTGATTCGAAATCCGATTCAGCTCATCATATGTCCATGTTGCATTGGACTCTAATTTTAATGCTACTTTTTCAGGAGCTATTGTTTGAATTCTATTTTCAACTCTGCTTACTAAATAGCCAACATTCATCTACTAAATCCCCTCCTAATCAATCAGCCTTCCATAGCATCGAGTAATTCTTTATCTAATTTCACATTGGACTTTTGAGTTATTAGCGAAACGATGATAAATACAATAATTGAAACAGAAAATGCCACGGCACCAACGATTACCCCTGGAGGGAGTATGACAATCCCATATTTCGCACAGAGTTCTAATGCGAAATTTAATACCAATCCAACAATTATGCTAGATATCGCACCATATTTAGTCGCCTTTTTCCAAATCAGCCCCAATACTACAGTTGGAAAAATTGCAGACGCGAAAGTTCCCCAGCCAAACACACCTAATAATGCTACCAATGTATCCATATAGAAAGAGAATAGAGTAGAAATAACAAGTAACCCAACAACCGCGATTCTATTCCATAGCAACTCATTTTTTACTTTTATATTAAATGCCTTCGGTATATCTCTTGTTAGGCCTGAAGCTCCTAGAGTAACAAAGCTAGAGCCAGTGGACATTATTGCTGCAAGTAATCCTGCAATTACTAAGCCACCCACCACCGGGCTTGTAAAGTGCGTAATAAATACTGTCAACGCATCGTCCGGCGAGGATAGCTCAGGAAATTTCCCTTTAATATAGAGAGAGCGAGCAGATAAACCAATACCAATAACTAATAAAGTACTAAGTGTATAGGCGAATCCTGCAGTGAATGCTCCCCATTTCAATTGTTTTTGATCCTTTATCATTAAGAACTTTGTAATAAAATGAGGTTGGCCAGCTGCACCTAAACTAAATAAGAAGATCCAGCATGCTATGGAAACCATTGAAAAGGTTCCAAATGGAGAAGCCAACAATGGATCAGAGCTTTGTAAATTCTCAGTAATACTCTGAACACCTCCACCTACATTAAGTGCCATGAAGAAGACAAGAACGGAAACAACAACCATAATGATGCCTTGAAATAGATCTGTGTATACTCCAGCAAGAATTCCTCCACCTACACAGTAGAATCCTAGAATGGCCAGTCCTATCAAGGCACCAACCATTGGAGATACTCCAAATATTGTATGCATAATAATACCCATCGCTTGAACTTGTGTTCCAAGATACCCAATAACTCCGAGGGTAACTGCTAGCCCTATCCATCCCCTTACAGCTTTACTATTAAATCTTCTCTCTACTACATCACCAAGAGTGTATATTTCTCCTAGTTCTCCAATCTTCCACATTCTTTTACCAACCAAAAACCAAGTTAATGCAAAGCCTAAAGGTGCAGCAATTCCAACCCCAGCTAGGAATCCCATTCCACCTGAGAATGTTAACCCTGTCCCTCCTAACATCCCAAAACCACTTTGTATAGAAGAAAATGCAGCAATTGCCATAACGAACATACCTAGGTTTTTACCTGCTATTAAAAAGTCACTAGTCGTTTTGGTCTTTCCAGTAGCCCAGACCCCAATCAAAATACAAATTATTAGATATATAACTGCTATTACAATAATTGTGCTGTCCACTAATCCCACCCCTTATTATTAGTTTAGTTAGTTAGCTCACTAATAAATTTAATTACTTAACTTTTCTACATTGGTAAAAGTCCATGCATAAAGTAAACATATAATATTAGCTAATGGCCAAATCGCAAGGATATACAAAGCCATACTTGGAGTCAGTCCTAATAGATAGGAGCTCCCCCCCGTAGGTGTATTAATCGTCATAATATCTAGCGAAACATATAAAATGATATATAAGACTGAAACGGATACTGGAATCCATATTTTACGTGGATTTTGTTTTATACTTTTCAACAAACCAAATAAAATAGCAATGCCAATTACGATTAAATATGGATATAGAATGAATCGCCACGAACCTGTAATTGCCCCAATAAATGTTATGCTGACAAGAACTAGTAACGTGTATATGAGCTTATCGGAAAAAGACATATTCCAACCCCTCCTCGTACTTTTATAAGAAAACAATTAATTATAAGTGCTTTTCAACAAAATTTATCGTCGTATCACCATTCAAAAACGCTTCATGTTTTATCACATTTTTTAGCATAGGAATATTTGTTTTTATTCCTTCTACAATATATTCATCAAGTGCCTTTTTCATTTCATCAATAGCCTTTTCTCTTGTACTGCCTTTTACAATTAGCTTAGCAATCATAGGATCATAAAAAGGAGTGACTGTTGATAGATTATTTACAGCAAGTTCATGACGGATATTTTCTCCTTCAGGCAGCTCCAAATTAGTAATCTTACCAGGAGACGGGAAAAAAGTTTTAGGATCTTCTGCATAAATCCTCACTTCTATTGCATGACCTACCCTAGTAATATCAGATTGTGTAAATGAAAGTTCTTTACCAAATGCAATATTTAGTTGTTCTTTCACAAGATCTAACCCCGTTATCTCCTCTGTGACGGGATGCTCCACTTGCAATCTTGTGTTCATCTCAAGAAAATAGTAATTCTTTTCTTCATCCACCAAAAATTCAATTGTTCCTGCATTGCTGTATCCGATTGACTTCGCAGCTCTTACAGCCGCTTCTCCCATTTTCGCTCTTGTTTCTTCATCTAAAAATGAAGATGGTGCTTCTTCAAGAACTTTTTGATGACGACGTTGAATCGAACATTCCCTTTCCCACAGATAAACTGTATTTTGCTTATTGTCAGCAAGTACCTGAATTTCAATATGTCTTGGATTTGCTACATACTTTTCAATAAACATTGCTCCGTCTCCAAAGTAGTTTGTTGCCCTCTTTTGGTTACCTTCAAATGCTTTCTCCAATTCCTTTGGCTCTTTTACGATTTGCATACCGATACCTCCGCCACCAGCTGAAGCTTTTAGCATGATCGGATAACCAATTTCCTCAGCTACGGTAATGGCTTCCTCAATGTTTTTCAAAGGATAGTCAATGCCAGGAACAATTGGAATCCCTACTCGATTCATCATTTTTCTTGACTCGATTTTACTACCCATTTTTGCAATTACATCTGATTCTGGTCCGATAAATACTAGTCCAGCTTCTTCACATCGTTTTACAAAACTTGCATTTTCGGAAAGTAGTCCATAACCTGGATGAACCGCTTCGGCTCCTGAAGCTTGAGCAATATCTATGATTCTATCGATATTTAAATAACTTTCATTTACACGCGGAGGACCAATTAAATAAGATTCATCAGCAGCTTTAACATGAAGAGAATCCTCATCTGCTTCTGAATATACTGCTACTGTTTCAATTCCCATTTCCTTACATGTCCGTATGACCCGTGCCGCAATCTCACCACGATTTGCAATCAATACTTTTTTAAACACGAATGACATAACCCCTTTCTAGTTACTTCATATAGTTTTATTTTATGCAAAATACTCAACAAAAATGATAGTTTGTTATTAACCCGGACTTCAATGCGATCGTAAATATGCTTCTCTTAGTTTTGATTTTTGAATTTTCCCAGCTGGTGTCATCGGTACTTCATTTACAAATACTAGTTGCTTCGGCACTTTGTAATCTGCGAGGTGTTCATGGCAATACGCCAACACTTCTGACTCCTTCAATTGTTTCCCCGTTGCTGGAACTATATAAAACCTCCCAACCTCACCATAAAACGGATCAGGGACCCCAATGCCAGCTGCAATAGAAATATCTGGATGAGTCGTTAAAACATTTTCAATTTCAGCTGGAAGCACATTAAATCCACCTTGAATATAAAGTTCTTTTTTTCTTCCTTTAAAGCTGATATAGCCTTCCTTATCAGCAGTTACAAGATCCCCTGTGAATAGCCAACCATCTTCTGAAAAAGTTTCTTTGGTATTTTCTTCATCCCGATAATATCCTTTTGCGACACACTCTCCTTTCACTAACAACTCTCCCATTTCGCCAATCCCTACTTCTTGTCTTTTACCATCCACAACTTTTGATATGAAGTCTCCAATTAAGACACCAAGTGTATTTTGAACTTTTTCAATAGAATCGCTTGCTCTAGATAATATACAAGCCCCTGAACTCTCACTTAATCCGTATAGACTCACCAATTTTGCATTTGGCATAGACGTCGTTATTTTTTGACATAGCGCGGGTTCAACATTCGAACCGCCTATAAAACAAATCTTCAATGAATTCAAATCATACTTTGAAAAACCATGTAGGGAAAATAACATTAGATACATTGTTGGAACCCCACCAAATAAAGTGGCTTTATGCTGCTGTATTGCTGTTAACACATTTTCCGGTCGAAATTCTGGGATTAACACTGCCATTCCCATACTTATCAATGTAACGGTAACTTGACATGTAATGCCCCCAACATGATTAAGTGGCAGACTTTGAATGGTTACATCTTCTTCCGTTATTTGAAAATGATTAACTTGAGCACGAGCTGAAGCTAAAATACTGCGATGAGTAATCATAGCTCCTTTTGGCTTGCCTGTTGTTCCAGAAGTATAAATCATGACTGCAAGATCTTCCGGGCTAACTGCCTTTATATGAGCACTCAATTTATCGTTGACTACTTTTCTTGTTATTAATTCTGAAAAGGATAAACTACCTTCAAACCCCTCACCGATAAAGATATACTTTTCGACAGTTGGGACCTTCGTTTGAAATTCGAAGAAAAATTCAGCAAAATTAAAACCTGGAATTTTATCAATAGATACGATTGCTTTTACTTCAGAATGATTCAACATATATTCCAATTCGGTGTCCCGATAGCGAACACTTAACGCGACTACACCGACACCTATCTTAGCTGCTGCAAAATACGAAATGAGCCATTCCATTTGATTTAAAGCAAGGACCCCCAATATGATCCCCCCTTTCTAATCCCTCCTCTAAAAAAGCCGAGGCCAAACGATCCGTCACTTCATTCAATTGCTTATAGGTTAGACTTTTCGATCCTTCATATAAAAATATGTTATCAGGATATATATTTACTACTTTTTGCAATGCATCATTTATCGTTCCCATCATAAACCTCCCCAATTAGTTATTAGGTCTTTTTATTCGAAAAAACGTATAATATCTACTCATGAAGTCAATAAAAAATAAGGGCTCTTTTAACAATCTTTTAGCCCTTATATTACAAACCCCATCACTTTCATTGACAGCCACAATAGACGATTTTCATATGAGGCTATCTTTTATATTCATTTTTCGCTTTATTCTTCTTAAACTTACACATTATTTTTGTTTGCCATAACTCGCTTCCAGCCCACTACGAGCATCCATTTGAATTCCGTATTGTGGAACGGGGTATCGTAAACCATTTTTACTTAACCTTTCTAATCCTTCTAAAGCTTTTACTAAATCTTTAGGTGCTAGCGCTATTAATAATTCATCGTCTAGTACACCACCATAACGACGTTCTGCAAAACATGGAATTGACAAGCTTGGTTCGCCTGTAGCAAGCGCTCTTCCCCATGAGTCAGCGCAGGAAGATTCCCCAACAACTCCCCACTCCAGCTTTTTATAATTCTTCCATTGTAATCCGTTGATAAAGAGAATCATCTGCCCAGGTGTTGCATAGATCAGACAAATATCCGGAGGGCTCAATCTGTTCGAGACAAGAGGTGATACCGCCATCGCTTCATATTTGCCATATGGATTGAGGGTCATTGCATCTTGATGAGCAGCGGAGTCTTTCTGATTTTCAAACCAAACTCCAGCCATCTCTTTCCCGGCTAACCATTGCTCATCACGGGGATGTAAACCAAGGACAGCACTGCATTGTGGCATAACTAAATCCTTTGCTGTTATTCCTACAGTCCAACCTAATCTTGCTGCTTGTGCTACAACTTGATCTGCAGTGTATACAGCATTCGGTCTTCTAATTTTTGGTATTGCTTCCATTTCCTCTTTTTTCTCAAACATTTTCATGCCAATTGGTACTGTTTTCAATTTCAAATAATTATTGAGTTTGTCAACAATTGAAATCCAATCGTATGTTTCTGTGTCAATTGCCATTTGACCACATCCTTTTTCTCTTTTTCATTCCCCTTTATTGACAAGTACTTTTAACACTCCGGTCGTCACAGGCTCTCCTGTTTGTTTAACAATTTGTTGATTAAATGTAACTACACCCGTACCATTTCCTTTGTCTAGTAAATCCGTTACTTCAAGTTCTACATGAATCGTGTCATTTATAAATGTTGGATGAATAAAACGAAGATTTTCGATTCCGTAAAAAGCAACTATAACGTCTGGATCCATTACCTGAAGTCCAGTTGCGACTGATAAAACAAGCATTCCATGTGCAATCCTTTGTTTAAATGGAGTATTCTTTTCCGCATACTCCTTATCTGTATGAAGTGGGTACCAATCTCCACTAAATGCAGAAAACATTACGATATCCGACTCCGTAATCGTACGACCTCTGGACCTCCATGTTTCATTAACTTCAAAGTGTTCAAATTTTTTATTAAACATTGTTACCAACTCCTTAAATTACAGAATTTTCAGATTTGTTAATGCGTAAAGATGTTTTCAATACCTTTCCTGTTGCATTTCTAGGCAGTTCATCAACAAATTCCATTTGCTTTGGAATTTTAAATTGGGCTAGCTTTCCTTCGCAAAAACCTCGAACATCTAGAAGGCTCATATGTTCATCCTTGTTCTTCAATGCAATAACCGCTTTTACGGACTCTCCCCATTTTTCATCTGGATAACCTACAATAGCTACCTCTTTTATATTTGGATGGCGGAATAATACTTGCTCAACCTCAATAGGATAGACGTTTTCTCCTCCAGTAATTATCATATCTTTCATACGATCTACGATATAAAGAAATCCTTCTTCATCCTGTTTTGCAAGGTCTCCAGTGTAAAACCATCCGTTTCGAATTGCTTCTCTAGTTGCCCTCGGTTTATTCCAATATTCGATAAAGTTATTGGGCCCTTTTACAACTAACTCCCCTACTTGCCCAACCGATACCTCTTTATCATTTATATCTACAATTTTTATTTCAGTATGAATTGGAGGCTTTCCTACAGAACCATTTTTCCTCAGACTATTACGACTATCAAGTACGGCGACTACAGGAGCTGTTTCTGTCAAACCGAAACCTTCGAAGAATGGAATGCCTCTTCTCTGGAAAAATTCAATGATTGTGAGTGGACAAGGGGCCCCACCTGATAAATTAAATTTCAATGAACTTAAATCATATTGATCGAACGTTGGAAATTGGGTAATTGCAAGCCACATTGCTGGCACAAGAAACAATGATGTTATTTTTTCTTGTTCAACGATTTCTAACGTGGATTGCGGATCAAATTTATCCTGCAATACTACCGTACCACCTCTGTACAAAGTGGGTGTTGTAAAGATATTCATCCCACCGATATGAAACAATGGTGCCACTCCTAACGTGATCATATCTTCATCAATCGGTAAGCTGTTGATACAATTAATAGCATTCCATTGTGTATTACCATGTGTTAAGACTGCACCTTTTGGCCTTCCAGTCGTTCCAGATGTATACATCATCATGTGAGCATCTTCAAGACCTACTTCATATTCTGTCTCCTCGTTCTTTGCTTGAATAAGAAGTTGTTCATAATCTAAATCATTTTCAGTATGATCATCTCCAACGCGAATAAAAGAATGTATTTGCGTTGTCCTTGATTTCAGCCCATTCACAATTGCTTCAAGCCGCTCATCATAAATGAAAATAATACCACCTGAATCATGAACTACATATTCCACTTCATCGACACTTAAACGGAAATTAATCGGCACAAAGATTGCCCCTATTTTTGCACAAGCAAACATGGCTTCCATTAATTCATTTCTGTTAAACAACAATGCATTAACTCGATCACCTTTTCTTACGCCAAGATTCACAAGGGAATTTGCCAATCGATTTACTCTGTCATTCAATTTCTTATAAGTAAATCGTTTGTCTTTGTAGATGATTGCAGTCTTATCCGCTCTACAATTACTATGCTTAACAAGCCAAGAACCGATGCCATTTATCATAAATCGTATACCGCTCCTTTCTATTATTACTGCATCAGATTTACATCTATAAATAACCCTTCATACTGTTTACGTAGTTTCTGCTTTTGAATTTTCCCTGTAGTTGTCATCGGGAAATCTTTTACAAACACAACTTTTTTCGGAACTTGAAAACCACCAAGATGCTGTTTACAATAAACAATTATTTCTTCTTCAGTCACATCACTTCCGTCTTTAGGACAAACAAAGGCAGTTACAGCTTCAATCCATCTTTCATGAGGAAGTCCGACGACAACTACATTCTCAATTTTTTCATAGTTTAATAGTGTTTGTTCGATTTTAATTGAAGCTACATTTTCTCCGCCTGTTTTAATCATGTCTTTTTTACGATCAACGAACACCATTTGTCCATCGTCATCCCAATATCCCAAATCACCAGTATGATGCCAACCGAACAAACGCGTTTCTTTTGTTGCCTCATTGTTATCTAAATAACCGTTCATAACATTGGGACCGCGATGTACAATTTCTCCTAATTGTCCCTTTGTTAATATATTGCCATCGTCATCCATCACTGCTGTATCATTTAGAATTGCCGTCGTTCCCCAATAGGAACCGAATCTTTTTAGCTGCTGTTCCGGTTTAAACAACATTGTTGCTGGATACATCTCCGTTTGACCTGTACCAAGCAAAAAATCAGCTTCAAGTTCATTAATACCTTTTTTCAGTGTATTTTGGTCCATTGGTGCCATTGCATAGAGACAGGTCTTTAATGATTTCAAATTATACTTATTGCGATTAGGATGATGGATAATCGCCCTGTACATCATTGGTAGTGCAAATAAAAACGTACCTTTCTCTTTCGTAATCAACTGCATAAAATTCTCTGGTTCAAACTTCTTAACAATTACGACTTTGGCTCCAATTGTTAAGAATGACGTTAAAAAAGTATGCTGAGCACAATGAAACATTGGCATGACTGCTAATAACACTTCGTTTCTCTCTATTCCTATATCTATAATGTTACTTAGACTTGCAAAATACACGCTTAAATGGCTGATGCAAACACCTTTTGGATTGCCTGTTGTACCGCTTGTAAACATAATTTGCGCTACATCACGGTCTTGAATATCGACATTCGGTTCTTGGTGAGATTGTCCAATTAGCGTTTCCGCAAAAGACTTTTCACTTCCTTGACCTTGATTATTGGCAACAAGGAAGTTCTTTATATCCAAATGAGAATGATCGGCTTGCAAAAAATCATAATCAATAATCGTCAGCTTTGCGTCAACTTTATTTAAAATATACTTTTTTTCTGAAATAGAAAGACCCGGATTAACTGGTACCCAAATAAGACCTGCCTTTTGAATACCAAACATGGCTATTGTATGTTCAATGGAATTACCACAAATAGTTGCAATCGCATCCCCTTTTACGTAACCGCTTTCAATTAAATAATTTGCGAAGTAATTGCTAGCATAATCAAACTCTTGATAAGTAAGTTTTTTATCACCTTCCACAAGCGCTGTATCATCTTGATAACGACTTGCTGCTCTACGAATGATATCTCCGATTGCCACACGGTTAACTACTGAAACTTCTTCCAACATCTTCATTTCCTCCACTCTATTAATTCATAGTGATTTGAAGTTTTTTCGTTAATATTTCATTCATGATTTGCGTTGTTCCCCCACCGATAGATTGGATACGTGCATCACGCCAATAACGTTGAACAGGATACTCCATCATATAACCGTTTCCACCGTGAATTTGAAGAGCTTGGTCACATACTCTACTTACCATTTCCGCCGAATATGCTTTTGCCATAGTTGCTTCTGTTGTTACATCGTTGCCTCTTTCATATTGATATATCGCCCGATACGTAATATGTCTTGCTTTTTCAATTTCAACAGCCATATCTACCATCTTATGTCGAAGGACTTGAAATTGGCTTAGTGGTCCACCAAATTGTATTCGTTCTTTACTGTATTGAATAGTTTCTTCTAGTGCCTTTTCGGCTAGTGCGATACTAGTGAGAGCCAACGTTAATCTTTCCCACTGGAAATTGATCATTACATATTTAAATCCTTCATTCACTGTACCAACCACATTCTCCTTAGGTACTTTTACATTTTCGAAATACAATTCGCCCGTATCAGATCCGTGCCAGCCCAATTTATCAAGTTTCTTTCCAACAGAAAAACCAGCCCAATCAGTTTCTACAATTAATAAACTCATATTGCGGTGCCCTGGACCATCAGCAGTTTTTGCAGCAACGATTACATAGTCAGCGTTAACTCCATTTGTGATAAAAGTTTTTGTGCCATTTAAGAGGTAATGATCGCCTTTATCTACTGCTCTCGTGGTAATTGAAGATACATCACTTCCAGCATTCGGTTCGGTAATACCCAATGCGGCAATTTTTTTCCCTTCAATTCCAGGTTTTAAGTATTTTATCTTTTGGTCATGATTACCAAAGCGCCAAATAGGAGTTAAAGCAATACCGATATGTGCAACAATCGAAGCGCCAATTCCACCCGATCCGCACTTTGTTAGTTCTTCATTAAAAATAGCATCCATAATAAGATCGGATCCTGCTCCTCCGTACTCTACTGGAAACTTAGTCCCCAAGTACCCTAATTGCCCAAGTCTTTTAAACATGCTTCTGGGAACTTCTCCAGCTACTTCCCATTCATCAACAAATGGAACAACTTCTTTTTCTACAAATTTTCTTATTGTATTACGAAACATATTATGCTCTTCGTTAAACATCCAGTGGGTCATTTTCTCACTCCCTTTTCTCTGGTTTACAGTCCAATTTGTTTTGAAATGATTTCTTTCATGATTTCATCTGCTCCTGCCCCAATACGATGAAGCCTTGTATCGCGCCAAATGCGTTGAATAGGGTATTCTGACATATAACCATTTCCACCGAATATTTGTAGTGCTCTATCGGCTACCCAATGTGCCATTTGTGCCGCAGCAAGTTTTGACATTGATATTTCTTTACTAGGTACTTCACCCTTTGCAAAACGATATGCAGTTGCATATGTCAATTCCCTACACACTTCAATTTCCGTTTTCATTTCTGCGAGCAGATGGGCAATCACTTGGAAATTAGCGATTGGTTGCTTAAACTGGCTTCTCGATTTTGCATATTGATAAGCTAAATCATAAGCATATTCAGCCATCCCAATTGATCCTGCAGCAGAAATCATGCGTTCTCCTTGTAGTTCCCACATAATATAGGAAAAGCCCTTTCCTTCTTCTCCAAGTAAGTTCGCTTCAGGTACTCTAACATTGTCAAATATCAGTTCTGCAGTATCTGATGAACGCATACCAACCTTTTCTAGTTTCCTGCTAACAGATACACCAGGACTGTCAAGATCCACTAGAAACAAACTGATTCCTTTATAGCCCGGTTCATCTGAAGTTCTTGTGACGAGCGTAACAAAATCGGCACGTGTACCATTCGTAATAAACATTTTAGAACCATTTATTATCCACTCGTTGCCTTCCTTTCTGGCCCTTGTCTCGATAGATGCAACATCTGAACCATGATTTGGCTCCGTTATACCTATCGCAGCAAGCTTGTCTCCTTTTATCGCAGGTTTTAAAAATCGTTCTTTCTGATCTGCATTTCCAAATTGGTCAATTGGAGGTGTCGCCATGTCTGTTTGAACGGAGATAGCCATTGGGAATCCTCCACAGCCGCATTTAGCAAGTTCCTCTGCAAATACGATACCAGTAAAATAATCTCCACCTTGTCCACCAACCTCTTCCGAATAGCGCAGTCCAAGGAAACCAAGATCACCCATTCTTTTTAATATTTCTATTGGAAATTCTCCCGCTGCTTCCCATTCTTCAACAAATGGTTTAACCTCTTTGTCTACGAATTTACGGATAGTTTTTCGGAGCTGTTCGTGCTCTTCTGTAAAATAAGGTTCATATGCCATATTCAAACCTCCACTTTTTAAGTACTAGAATGATCCACACTAGTATCTCTTTTCGAAATTCAATAACTGACTTGGTACTAAGAATATTCCATGATTATTACCGTTGATAGATGTAAGCTCAACAACGGAGAAAACAAACGGCTACTTTGCAAGATGTCTTTTTTTGCCTTCTCCCTGACTTTCATCTGTCGTCAAGTAAAACTAATGAGGTACACTATGTGCAAAGCAATATTGATTGCGAAAGTGTTCCACTAAAAACGGAAATATTCCAAGTAAGTAATTATCGACATTAACTAATCCCCAATTAGAATAACTACTGCTTCTTCTTGAACGAAATCACCTTCTGCCACCTTAATTTCTTTTACGATACCTGCCTCTGTTGCTTCGATTGGAATTTCCATTTTCATTGATTCTAAAATTACAACGACATCCCCCACAGCTACTGTATCTCCTTCACTAACTTCTATTTTCCATACGCTTCCACCCATTGGTGATAGTATTTCCATTAAAATCTCCTCCTTATTTTCCTACCCATTCAGGTTTTCTTTTTTCTAAGAAGGCTGATGCACCTTCTTTTAAATCCTCACTTTGAAAGGACACGATTCTCAAAGTCGATAAATAATCAAACGACTTCATGAAATCCATTTGTTCAGTATTATAATAGGCTTCCAAACCTAAACCGACAGCTAAAGGACTATGTGAGGCAACAGTTTTAGCTAATGCCCATGTTTCCTCTTCCAATTGTTCATGTGGGACTACTTTATGCACGAGTTCATATTCTTTTGCCTTTTTGGCGTCAATAATTTCAGCTGTTAACATCAACTCCATAACGCGTCGATTTCCAACTGCGCGCCTTACCCAAGGCAAAATCACATATGGAATAATTCCTAGTCTTAATTCAGTTAATCCTAATTTCGCTTGATCTGATGCAATCGCAATATGTGCCATAGCGACCAGACCGGTTCCTCCACCGAGAGCAGAACCGTTAACAGAGGCAATGACAGGCGTTTTAACTTTTGCACCGAGTTTAAAAAGTTCTGTACTGTCTAGACCTTCCTTGTGAAGCTGCGGAACTGTTTTTTCGAAATTCTCTTTAAACTCATTTAAATTACCACCTGCTGAAAATGCTTTTCCAGCCCCAGTTAATATTATTGCGTACACTTCTTTGTCTTCATCAGCCATACGAATGGCTTGTATTAATTCTTTCGTTAATTGGTTACATAAAGGATTCCTTATTTCCGGTAGATTCATAGTGATTTTCGCTATATTTTCATTCACTTCATATAAAATAGTTTCATAACTCATTTCTCCACCTCTTTTTAGTAGATAGTTAAACTGGAGCTATAGCATTTCGTTTATCGTACTTTTTCACATCTTTTGTTCTATATTGGTTAAAACGACGAATCAGATTATTTCTCAGATCATCAAATCCAACCAAATCATCAATTACTAGTTCTGATGCGAGTCTATAAATATCAATATCTGCAATATATTCTTCCTTCTTTTCATTGATATAAGCTTGGCGCTCTTCTTCAGGTTTTTCTTGAATTTTATTGTAATAAACCGCATTAATCGCAGCTTCAGGACCCATAACTGCAATTTGAGCACTTGGTAAGGCAAGTACTGCATCAGAGCCGAACGCTGGACCTGCCATTGCATATAGCCCTGCACCATAACATTTGCGAACAACTACCGAAATAATCGGAACAGTTGCTTGCGACAATGCTGAGATCATTTTCGCACCATGACGAATGATTCCACTCCGCTCAACTTTTGAACCAATCATATATCCCGGCACATCGGACAAATATAGTAAGGGAATGTTATATGCATTACAAATCATCGTAAATCTAGCTGCTTTATCGGGAGAATCTACAAATAATGTTCCTCCCTTAACCTTTGATTGGTTTGCTATAATCCCTTTAATCTCTCCATTTAGCCGAGCAAATCCTGTTATTAATTCTGGTGCAAATAGTTTCTTGTATTCGAACCAACTACCTTCGTCAATAATTTGCTCAATTAACTCGTACATATCAAATGGAGTGTTTTGGTTTAATGGGATAATATCTTCAATCGCCCTCCCTTTAACTGGTTCTTTTACAGCTTGAAGAGGCGCGCTTTCTTGCCAATTTTGAGGCATATATTCTAAATAACGTTTACAAACATCAATAGCCTCTTCCTCGCTTTCAACAAGGACATCACCTAATCCGCTTACTGCACAATGCATTCTTGCTCCACCCATGTTGTCCATCGTTGTTTTTTCTCCAATTGCCATTTCAACCATTCTGGGAGATCCTAAATAGGCACTAGAATTCCCTTCAACCATAATGACCAAATCTGAAAATGCTGGAACATACGCTGCACCTGCTGGAGAAGGTCCAAAAAGAATGGCAACTTGCGGAACTACGCCTGATAATTGAATTTGATTGTAGAATATCTTCCCACCATGTCTTCTACCTGGAAACACGTCAATTTGTTCAGTAATCCTTGCTCCCGCCGAGTCAATAAGGTATAGAATAGGGATTTTTAAAACTGCAGCTTTTTCTTGAATGCGAATATTCTTTTCCACTGACTTTGGCCCCCACGAACCAGCTTTCACTGTAGAATCTGCTGCTAAAAAACAAACCATTCTTCCGTTAATTTCACCAATACCAGTTACGCAGCCATCTGCAGGTAATGACGGATCATCATTATTTGCAAATACACCATCTTCAATAATTGAGTTTGGGTCAAATAGTCTTTGCAAACGATCTCGAACAAACATTTTCCCGCTTTTTTCATTACGTTCATGGTATATCTCTTTTCCACCTTTTAAGATACGTTCTTTTTCTGTATAATACTTTTGATTGTCACTGCGCATTTTCAACACTCCCAATTAATAATATTGTTAAATCTTTCATCTATTAAAAAGATCATATTCCTTGGCGTGCTTCACCAATAATTGTTAGTACCTCATCTTCTACCTCAATTTCCATCCGAAGTAGATTAGATCCAAAACATTTCCCTAAATTATCTAATCTTAAAGATGAAGGTGCTCCCCCTCCTAATGCCTCTTTACATAAAAACTTCAACGCGAATACATTAGGAACTTCATATCGATACACTTCACCTTTTACTAAGCCAGTAAAATGTTTCTTAACTTTTTCAGCTGTAACTTGTTGTTTAAGAATTTCATACACTTCTTCATTTGGAGCAAATAAACTAAGGTCTGATGCATTACCTTTATCACCTGAACGGCACTGTGCAATATCTCTTAATTTCACTTTAGACATATTCGTTCACCTCATTTATTTCTACTTTTATGTTTTCTTCGATTAACTCGCGGGGTATGAACGTGGGCCACAGTGCTAATAGTTCCCGTGTTGGAGATAAACCCGTAACCGTGCCAACAAATGGAGGCCCACTCAATGCTAATGGCGGGAACAATCTTGCCAATTTTGAAGCCTCTTTTTTTGTTTCAGTTTTAATAATCATTCGTAAAAATACTTCATTAATCAGATCTTCATCCACTTCATGAGCTAAAGGCCCGTGTAAAGAATTGTAACCAAGATATTCTGCGTGAATGTCCTCTGTTTTAATTCCTAACTTTTTAATTTGCAATCTAATTATTTCTTCAGCCTTCCTTGCTTTCGACAGTGCTTGTGGCCACGAGTAACCAATCATCCCCTGTCCTAAAAACCCATTTGGGTATCCCATTAAAGCTTTAAGTGTTTCTGGTGCTGGTTTGCCTGTAACTCCCGTTATTAATACTCTGTCATTTTCTATTTCTTCAAATTCTGCTGTTGTAAAATCTGCAATAACATCCGGTGTAATGTAAGCAGATGGATCGTGAATTTCATATAAAAATTGTTCCTTAATCGTATCGATACTTATTCTCCCACCAGAACCTTTCGTTTTTGTAACGACAAAAGATCCATCTTCATTTACTTCAGCAATTGGGTATCCGATGTTCTCAAATCCTTCAATGTTGTGCCAATCTCCACTAAAGTTGCCGCCTGACACTTGTCCAGAACATTCCAAGAGATGACCAACTAATATTCCTGAGGCCAACTTATTCCATTCTTCTTTTCCCCATCCAAATTCATAAATAAGTGGTCCTAAAAACTGAGCGGTATCTGATGTTCTTCCTGTTAAAACGATATCTGCTCCTTGTCTTAGGGCTTCAGCAATCCCTTGTGCTCCCAAATAAACATTTGCAAATAGCAGCTTATCCTTCACCGCTTCAATCTGTTCCCCGGTATCGCCATTACTCAGTAAAATTCCTTTGCTTTGTAATTCATCTATCCTGTCATGGATATCGTCCCCGGTAACTGTAGCAATTTTCAGACCTGTAATATTTAACTCTTTCGCAACTCTAATAATTTCATCTTTGGCTCCCTTTGGATTAATTCCTCCAGCATTTGTAATCAATTTAATCCCTTTCTTTTTTATATAGGGAATTAAATTTTTCATAGTTTTCGTTATATCACGGGTATAACCTTTAGTCGGATCTTTTTGCCGATCTTTTTGTAATATAGCCAATGTCAATTCAGCTAATGTATCAAAACAAATATATTGGACATCACTGTGCTCAGCAATGTAAACAGCAGGCTCTAAAGCATCACCATAAAAACCTTGTCCTGCCCCAATTTTAACGACCTTACCCATTCGATTACCCCATTTCTTATTTCATCTTTTATTGCTTACATATGGTTACCACAAACAACTATAATTCTCTATTTCTTCGTACTATACTTACTTTTGATAAACTATTATTTCTTTACAGTGATATACGTAATCTATGTCAATGCTATTAACTTAATGACTTTCTCTTTTACGGTATGTAAAAATATTTTCGTTATTTTGTCATTAAGAGATTAAATATTAGCTAAAGGTTTATATAAAAAAGCCAATCGAGTTTGTGTAAAACTTTTATGATACAGTTTAATTTCCTTTCTTATTCGGATATATTTTTAACAACAAAAAAAACTGTAAACGTTAGTCCCAAACGCTTACAGCCCTTTTTTTACATAGAATAAAAAACAAATCATGATTATCTAAATTCAGAACAAAAAAAGTCCAACCAGTAAACACTGGCTGGACTTTTAATACGTTCGAACTTGCCATTAAAGCGGTTGCAAATTTGCAAACGTATTTATCAAAACTAATTACATAAATATACCAACTAATGTAGCTGATAAGATAGATGCAAGCGTTGATCCGAAGAGTAATTTCAGACCAAATGATGCAACTTCTGATCCTCGTTTATCATTTAGCGCTTTAACGGCACCTGTAATAATCCCGATTGAACTAAAGTTTGCAAAACTTATTAAGAATACAGATACAATAGCTTCTGTTTTAGCCGATAAGTTTGCAGCAATATCTTGGAAACTTAGAATCGCTACGAATTCGTTCGTTACAAGTTTAGTCGCCATAATACCACCTGCTGCAACAGCTTCAGACCAAGGAATACCCATGATGAAAGCAATTGGAGCAAACACATAACCAAGGATTTCTTGGAACGAAATATGGAATATAAGGTCAAATAGATTGTTAATCATTGCCATTAAAGCAATAAATCCAATCAACATTGCACCAACAATAACCGCTACTTTAAAACCATCCATAATGGCTTCACTAATCATTTGGAAGAAAGATTCTTTTTCTTTATGCTCAGCTTCATCGTTGATTACTGTATAATCTTCTTCTGGTTTTAACTCATATGGATTCAATAAATTCGCAACAATCAATGCTGAGAAAATATTGACGATTATCCCTACTACTACGTATTTAGGTTCTAACATTGTCATGTATGCGCCGATTACGGAAACGCTTACAGCACTCATCGCAGAAGTACACAACGTATATAAACGTCGTTTAGAAATCTTATTTAGTTGCTCTTTTGTAGTTAAAAATACCTCTGATTGTCCAAACAAAGCAGATGATACAGCTACATAGTTTTCTAACTTACCCATACCATTTAGTTTACTCATACCCATACCTACATATTTGATAAAGAACGGGAGAACCTTAATGAAATTCAATATTCCAATAAGGACAGAGATGAAAACAATTGGTAGCAGTACGTTTAAGAAAAATACAGCTCCTGGCTCATTTTCCATTCCACCAAATACAAAGTTTACACCTTCAACACCATAGCCCATTAATGTATCAAATAGTTTTGATATAGCACTAATAATACTCAAACCAATAGTTGTGTTAAGAATAAAGAAACTTAGCACTAATTGCGCTATTAACATCATAGCAATTGGACGTATCCGTATATTTTTACGGTTATAACTGAATATATAACCCAATACAAATACGAACAGTAAACCTGTAACTAAAAAAACAAAGTTCATATTTATCCTCCTACATATTTGAAATTTTTTTAGTTAAAATAAGAACTAAATATAAATGAAATAAATCAATTTAAGTCATTCTTTTCAAATTTTCCACTACGAATACTATCAAAATAAATCTGATATGTAAAGTATCTCCCTCAGCATTATAACATTATACTTAGAAAATAAATATTCACCAAATATAATTTTTTTTTTGGAATATTTGTTTTATATATACCTAATATTGTAATATTCCATTGATTTTATGTTAATTATTAACCTTTAAAGTGAAGTTTATATTATTTTAATATAATGATTAAACTTATTATTATTCTTTTTCTTACTAGAAATTGGTTGTAAAATATACGAGGTAAATAATACCAGGTTTCTATATCTCCATAATTCTCTTAAAACAAAAAGAGAATATTTATATCCTTAAAATCTTTTTATTAACTCTTTAAAAAATCAAATGTAGGTATTGAATATTTTTCAACAATAAAAATAGCAATTTCCAAAAATATCTTATTGATTTTAGCGGTTTTTATATATTAAAATATACGCCTGGAGATTCACCAGCGCATCCCATATGTATAGTTATATTACATCTGATCTTGCCGAATCGTTTAGGAACGAATACCAACATAGAAAACGGCTTATCATAATTGATAAGCTGTTCGTGTTGTAAAGAAAAAGGTTTCGGCATGTCATCATGCCGAAACCCTTTTCTATTTGTTGTAGTTTTTATGACTTTTACCGAATCCAATTGGCCCTTTACTTCAAATTAATGAATTCAAATGGAAGTTTCTATTTTTGTAAACTTAGCTTAACGATATTATATCAATGTGTTACATGTTGAGTTTTATCTTTGATTACATTAACAGTAACACAAGCTAATAGGAGGAATTATGGAACATAAAGCTCTACGTAATGTCGAGAAATTGGCACTCAAAAAACAAAAAGTATTTGATCAAAGCATTATAAAATATCTATTACGGGCGATGCTTGCAAGTGCATTTATCGGATTCGGTGTAATCGTCGCATTTAAAACAGGGAACTTATTCTATGCTGAACATTCTCCAGTAGCTTATCCAATTGCTGCTTTAACATTTGGTATAGCCATCGTTCTAATTGCTTATGCTGGTGGTGACTTATTTACGGGAAATACATTTTATTTTACCTTCACTGCTCTTCGTGGCAATATGCCATGGAAAAAAGTCATTCAAATGTGGATTTCTTCATATAGTGGTAATATTATTGGCGCGCTTTTTTTCGCTGGATTAATCTCCTTAACAGGTTTATTTGCTTCACATGAAGTAAATGGCTTCTTAATGAGTGTAGTTGAAGGAAAAATGAATACTCCAACTTCAGAACTTTTCTTCCGTGCGGTTCTTTGTAACTGGCTAGTTTGTTTAGCTTTCTACGTACCGATGGCATTAAAAGGCGACGGTCCTAAGCTATTTACAATGATCTTTTTGGTATTTGGCTTCTTCATTTCGGGATATGAACATTCTATCGCGAATATGAGTACATTCTCGATAGCTCTAGTATTAGATCATCCTGATGCAATTTCAATTGGCAAGGCTCTCCATAACCTCATTCCTGTAACACTAGGGAATATGGTAGGCGGAATAGTCTTCATGGCTCTATTGTACTATTTCTTGGGCGGCCCTAATTCGGACGATGAAGATGAATTCCAAGAAGATGCTGAAGATTAATCTTAAATAAAAAATAAATGAAAGAAATTCAATAGTAACTTTTTATAACGAGATAATCGAAAACAACTATCTCTATGTGAATACACCTACTTCTATATCGTTGTCGTTGAAGGGGATATCAATCGGAGTATCTAAATTACAATTTTATAAACTTCACACACAAAAAGAGGTATCCTAATGAAAGGATACCTCTTTTTTAGTTACATCATTAAAATTAAAGTTTTACGATGTTTGTAGCTTGTGGTCCACGTTGGCCATCTTCTACTGAAAATTCAACTTTTTGACCTTCGTCAAGTGATTTGAAACCTTCACCTTGGATAGCTGAGAAGTGAGCGAATACGTCGTTTCCGCCTTCTACTTCGATGAAACCGAAACCTTTTTCTGCGTTAAACCATTTTACTGTACCTTGTTGTGTCATTTAAATGACCTCCATTAATTGTATTAAATAATATCATATTTCTTCAAAAAAGAAAAAATTCACATATTACAAAAAGTATCAAACAAAACACGATTACTCTTTGTAATATGTGAATTAGTTGTATTCTTGCAATCGATCTTATTACATTTATTATATAATATAAAATCACATTTGTCTAGTGCAAAAGCAAACTTATTATTTATCAACAGTATATTCTTAATTAATAAGTTGAATTCCAAATATAAACTTGCAACAAGTCTCTCCTTGATAACAGTATGTTTTAACTCTCTTTCACTGTCATAAACTACTAAATTTTTTAACAATCAAGAATAACAGCTTTTATATAAAAACACGTAAATTACGAGAGTTTATGGAGATATGTACTAAAGTTAACTGGCAGTTAGTTTGACGATAAACTTTAAAGTTGATTCATTTTGTTCCTAAAAACACAATAACCATCTATCAGTTAATCTGATAGATGGTTATTAAATTTCTCAAGTATAAAGTTGGTTCATATCGAAAGACACATCGTCAATAACCTTCACTACAACTTTTTATTCCTCATTAAACCACAGCTGATCTTTGTCATCAACGTCGCCATTATAATTAATAAGAATTTCATCTCCCGCTTTTATATCTGTATAAGCAAAGAAATCAAATGTGTGATTTTTAAAGTTAATCTCATACATTGCATTAGGTTCATAAGAATGATTAAACAACATTCCATATCCAAGAAGGATAGCAGATTGTCCTATTCCATACTCAAAAGCGTAATCAGCGAGTATAGTTTGCTCAATGTATTGATGCTGTTCGTTTGGATAAGAAATTACAGGTGCCTCATGTAATAGCTCTCCTTTTTGGATATCGCATGTAGCAAATACCCCTCTATTGAATTCTCCATCACTTAATGGAGATGTTTTTACTTCTATCATTTTTTCGCCTACTCACTTTTAAATTAGTCTTTCTAACTTTAACATTAATTTGAATTTTGAGCTCTTTTTTTTACTTTTAAACAACTTTATTATAAATTCAAACATCTTTTTCGTCACAGAACGATTGAAAATATGTAAACAAAACCGTTTTAAGTAAATTTTCACAACTTGTGAATCGCATCTTTGTGTTCTACTGAGATTGGCGCATAGCTTAATGTTGTTACTTGTTTTTCATATCCAAGCAGTTTTCAAAAATACTGGTGCTGAACAATGAAAAAGGGAGACCTTGGAGATCTCCCTTTTTTGTATAAGTTGGATTTTACTAAATTCTACACGTTTGATAATTATTCGCGTATCAGTAAAGGACATATAAGTATATTTTACTTTTTATTTCCTCACCATAACTTTTTTCATTATTTCTTAATAATACCAAATTGATCAATAATATAAGGTTTAGCTTTATTCTTATTTTGATCGATTTCATAACTTACGGCAGTCAGCTTATTTTTATCAATAGTGATGCCGACGAAGTTTTGAATTTGACTGCGGGCTGGACGGTCATTGTTGTCTGGATCTGGGCCATAGATTGCTGCATGATTTTCATCTGCTACTTCAAACAGTTTATAAAATGCATTTCCAAGCACAGGATCTTGATTTTTGTAATATACTTTTGGTCCAGCAGTTGCAGGAATTAAATAAATTGAACCATCTGGATTTACAGTATACTCAATTTTTTGTCCCTTTTTAGTTTCACTAATTTTTTGGATTTTTGAAACTGTCCCTTTACTATTGATCGGTTTTGTTCGTGCATAAATATGGTCATGGCCTTGAAGAACAAAGTCGATATCAAGTTTCGCCATAAGTGGTGCAATCTGATTTCTCACACCATTTGGACCCATAATATCATCATCAGTTGCATGGTTAGATGTTGTGTACGGCCCTTTGTGAATATTAACAATAATCCATTTAGCACCATTTGCTTTTGCTACTTTTACATCTTTTTTCAACCATTCCACTTGTTTTTCTGAAAAGTTAGCGTATTTTTCAGAGTCTTCATTACTATTAAGTACAACAAAGTGAGCGTTACTATAATCATATGAATAATAAGCACCTGTTTTAGTTGCTGATTTTTTAGGTGTATCAAGATTAAAGTGGTCAATAAAAGCATAATTTTCATCTTCATGATTTCCGGCTGATGGAACCAATGTCGTATTTAACAGGCTTTTCCGTGAGTGTCCTAATAGCCAATCCCACTGTTCCTCTTTAACGCCGTCATCCAGCAAGTCTCCATTGTGAACAATGAACTCGGCATTTGGAACCTTATCCATGGCTTTTGAAATTGTTTCAGCAGATAGAATGGCTTCCTCTTCTGTTTTGGCTTGCGTATCAGCTAAGTCAATAAACGTAAATGCACCTTTACTTGGCGCTGTTTCAAATGTACCCACTTCGCTCCAACTACTCTTAGAAGCATCTCCGACACGGAAATAGTATTCGGTATCAGCCTTAAGACCAGTCGCTTTTGCTTTATGTACATATTCTTTCTTAGAATTTGAAGAGATAGTCTTCGTTCCTTTAAATGTCAGAGCTTTTTTAAAGTTTGGCTTCTTCCCTGTTTTTTTAACTACTTGTAAATCAGTGTTTTTTGAAGTTAGGGATGTATACCAAGTAAACCCTTTCGAACTTTTAGCATTCCCATTAAATGAGATAGTTACCTTACTGACAGTAGTTGAAATTGGTTTTTCTGCAGCAGAATACAGATTACCGCCCACTCCACCCACAATAGAAAATGCTAGGGCAGTTGATATTACTTGCTTTGTGATTTTATGCAAAGAATTTCATCCTCCAATATAATAAACTATTACCACCCTTTCAGATAGCTATTTGAGTATAGCATCGTAATTTATTGATATTATTAACGAAATATTATTATATTGTAAATATTCATATTTTTAAAATAATTATTCAATTTCATAAAATATCCTTTTCTAAAAAGTAAAACTCATACGAAGTAATATCTTCGTATGAGTTTTACTCTTATTTTTATTTTTGTTTTTGCATACGGTCGTATGCTCCTTGAGCAGTCTCAAGATACGATTGTAATCCCATCTTTTCAAGCGTTTTCTTATAGTCTTCCCACTTGCCAAAGTCTTGTTTCCCTGTAATGAAAGCAGCAGTCATTTCATCAACATATGTTTGAACATCTGTCATAATTGCACTAACCTTGTCGTTTTCGTCCAGTGTATAGTTGAGCCCTGGAATAATGTCTTCATCTTTCATAAAGTAAGGTTTTGCTTTCGCAGAATTTTCAAATGTACTTTCTATTACCGGGAAGTATTTTTCTTTAACAATCCCCGGATAATAGCCACCAGGCCAAGTTAGGTATTGACTAATAGCTTGATCTTGATTTAAGCCTTTCTGATTATTAATGATTTCTGGTAAATACTTTAAGTTTCCTTCCGCATCTTCTTCATATGTGACTCCCTCGAAGCCCATGAAGAACATTTTACTACCTTCATCCCCATAGAAATGATCCATCCAGCGGACCATTGCTTCAGGATTCTTTGCTTTATCCGTCAAGACGAACATCCCAAGATTACCGAGTCCATTGGACATATCGTTAATAACACGTTCCCCCGTAGGACCTTCAAGAACCGGTACACCAATATACCCTTTAAGTTTTTGTGTTTCTAGCGGGTTAACAGCACTCAGCATACCAAAATTCCCTTTCGATTCTTCGGCAGCAAATACATGTGGTTCGGTTGAGAACACATCTTTATTAATTAGCTCTTCCTTATATAGCTTGTGCAAGAATGTTATTAATTCCTTATACTCATCAGTAGTTGGAATAAAACGAAACTCTTCAGTACCTTCTTTAAAGTCTAAGTTAATATTCATATTTCCTTGTTTGTTCAAGCCATATGTTCCACGCAAATAGCCTATCATTGTGTTAATACCCCAGCCGGTTCCCCATCCAAGCTCATCTGCTTTGCCATTACCATTCGGATCTTGTTCTTTAAACGCTTTCAACACTTTGTATAATTCATCTGGCGTTTCTGGCTCCTTTAGATTTAATTTATCGAGCCAATCCTTCCTGATCCACGGTGTGTCGGCACGTAAAACATCGTACTCTGGATCATAAATTGCAGGGAAACCATAGATATGACCATCCGCCATCGTAACACCTTGTTTCACTGAAGGATACTCTTCAAGTATTTTTTTGAAATTCGGTGCGTATTTATCGATATAGTCATTTAATGGCAAGAATACACCCTGTTCTCCGTATTTGATCAAATCTGTTTTCGGTACAGCTGAAGCAAAGAAAAACTCAGGATAATCGCCCGATGCAAGCATCAAGTTGCGTTTCTCTACCAATCCTTCTGTTTGTACAGTGTTCCAATTTACTTCAATGTTCGATATTTTCTCATATTCTTCCCAAAGCATAAGTTTGTTCCAGTCTTGTGAAGCAAAGAACTTTGCCGCAAATCCATCTACTTGAATCTTTTCGTCCACAATTGGCATCCCTGTTGCATTTACCTTATCGGCATTAGCACTTTTTTCAGTAGTCCCTTCCTCACTCGAACAAGCCCCCAAAATACCCGCTGTTAACAATAATGTAGCTGCTACACTTGAAAAATATCTTCTCTTCAAATCATTCTCCCCCGTTTAGTCTTTTAGTTTTTTAGTTTTTTAGTCTTTTAGTCTTTTAGTTTTTTAGTCTGCCTATCATAACGCCTTTAACGAAGTACCTTTGTAAAGTTGGCAAACATGCCTATTTGCATAAAACAACAAATAGGCTGACGCTACCTCAATCAGAATAATTATTTTTTTCGAATAATAAATCGAATATAGAGACTGAAAAATGTGTTAAAAATCACGTAATACTAGTGATGTGTCTCATATCAATGTATCAGTCTACTTACTCTATTTTTTATGACGTTTTCTTTAATATTGCCCATCGGCATTTTTGAGAATGAAAGCGATGTATTATAATTTTCTTCAAACTCATTATTTACTATTTTGACATTTTGACAGCCAATCAATTCGAATGTTTTTACATGTTTCTCTTCTTTTATTTCCTCACCAACAATTGTTTCGGGTAGTAATGGATTTACTTCAGGTCGATAGGAATAAATATTGTTATTTGTAAAAGATAGCCCATCAACACTTTTTGCTACAAGAACTGATTCCTCTTCAATATAAAAATCATTGTCTTTAATCTTAATATTTTTGTGTATAGCATTTGTATATGGGGGGATATTATTTCCCATTGTAATTGGGTCTATTCGTATCGCGGCATTTCTCCACTGTGCATTCCCAACTTTAGCAACATAAAATGTATTCGATTGTATTGTAATATCGGTAATCGGACCTGACTCATACCAAAATTCCGAATCGTTCGATAAATATATTGAGTCCATTGCCATATGCTTAAATGTATTATGTTCAATAACAACCTTTTTTCTTGTTGTACATAGAATTCCTCTAGTTGAAATTGTTTCAAAGTGATTATTTTTAATGTGTACCGATGGTGTGAAGGTAATATTTTCAGCAACAAACAACGGTTCATTATTACTTTTCTCTAATAATTCATCGGGAATTGGTTTATCAAACGTAACAGTCATTGAACGCAAGTCATTTCCATGTTGTCCTGGATGTGTAACGGCAACAACTTCATATTTTTCTCCCTCATCAGATCCAGTTGTCAATGTGTCTCTACGATAAAATACAACATGATTTCCAACATAATACTGAGGGAATCCCCCCTGCTGACTTTGTATATAAGCTAACCGCAGTGTATAATCATCAATTTTCTCCTCAACTCGAGTAAAGGTTCCGTGAACATTGATTGGGTCATCGTGTGCATGATTAAACGTACAACCTTCGATATGAATATGCCCGCTAGCCCCAGATACATGGATTAAATCAGCATAACTTGATGTAAAACGTTCACTCTCTTTCCTTGTTTTAAATGTACAATCTATATAAGTAACATTATGTGACATTTGAGTTAACCAACCAAATGCGTGCATATAGTGTACATTTACTTTAGAAATAGATGTGTCTTTGCTTTCCCAGATAAATGCTCCTGCTGTCTCCCTTCTTGGAGTTGAGCAAAACTCGAAAACAAGACCTTGTTTATGTAAGAATGGTCTTCTATCGCCATAAAAAATACGAATTATCGTATCACTCTGCTTAATAACCTTTTTTCGTTCTTCTGAAAATGGACCTAAATTCAGTGAATAACGTCTTGTTAAGTTTCTATCAGGATGATACGCGACAAGTGTCCATGCATCTTTGTGATTCTTATCGGTCCAATAGTACTCCCCATTGCTAGGATTAATCGCACTATACCATGTTACATCTTTCTCATTTTTATCTACTGAAAATGTAAAACAAGCAGGAACATAAAAATCAGTGTATTGCTCACCATTAATTTCTCCAATATCATTAACAGTCATTTCAATAGTTGTAGGATCAGCAAAATCCCATGAGAAATTATGCAGATATATATTTTTAGAGCGTACAACCGCAATTGCCATACAGTCTCCATGAATCATGAAAAGAGACTTGTTTCCATTGATGATAACCTGATTTTGCTCCTCCAATAATAGCGCTATATACTTTAATGGGTATTGGATACTATTTGTGTTCGATGTATGGAATTCTCTTCTTTGTGCAGTTGCTTTTTGAAGTTGATAGGTTCCATATGGGAAATTGATCACAACTTGACCTGTCATATTTTTCGCTGATTCAAATGCATGCCAAATGGCCTCTGTGCTATCTAGTACACCTGTGGGGTCAGCCCCAAAATCTGTTACATCAATTACTTGCTCACATGTCCTTATAACTTCTTCAAAGTCATTTTCCACCATATTATCAATCCTCTCTATCTTATTGAAGGCTTATGGATACGGCTGAAAAATGACGTTGTTAATAACGTCATTTTTCTAAGTATTCAAAAAATAATCACGATGCTCAAACTACCATTCTGCTATAGTTCCATCTTGATGCCTCCAAACCGGATTTCTCCAGTTATGACCAACTTCAGCTTTTTGACGGACATAATCCTCATCTATTTCGATACCAAGCCCCGGGCCAGTTAGATTATCTACATAACCATCCTTATACTCAAAAACTGAAGAATCGCGAAGATAATCCATTAAATCACTACCCTGATTATAGTGAATACCCAGACTTTGTTCTTGAATAACAACATTATGAGCCGTTGCATCAACTTGTAGGCATGCTGAAAGTGCTATTGGACCAAGTGGACAATGTGGTGCAACAGCAACATCATATGCTTCAGCCATTGCAAAAATCTTTTTGCACTCTGTTATACCGCCTGCATGAGAGAGGTCGGGCTGAATAATATCAACATATCCATCAGATAATATCTTCTTAAAATCCCAACGCGAATACATACGCTCACCTGTAGCAATTGGTATTGTTGTAGCATGCGCAATTTCACGTAATGCTTCGTTATTCTCCGCAAGTACAGGTTCCTCAATAAACATTGGCCGAAATACTTCTAGTTCCTTAATGATAGACTTAGCTAATGGTTTATGAATGCGACCATGAAAATCAATTGCAATCCCAAAATCATTTCCAACTGCTTCACGCACAGATGAAACTCTCTCGATAAGGTCATCAATTTTTTTATGAGAATCTAGATACTGCAGTTCTTCTGTCCCATTCATTTTAATCGCAGTAAACCCAGCATCCTTCTTTTCCTTAGCTTGTATCCCTACATCAGCCGGTCTATCTCCACCTATCCAGGAGTATACACGGACAGACTCTCTACAAGCACCGCCTAACAATTGATGAATTGGCGCATTGAAATATTTCCCTTTAATATCCCATAATGCTTGATCGATCCCTGCAATCGCACTCATTAAAATAGGTCCACCACGATAAAAACCAGATCGATACAACATTTGCCAATGATCTTCTATTCTCATTGGGTCTTTTCCTATAAGATATTCACTTAACTCTTCTACGGCAGCTTTCACTGTCCTAGCTCTTCCTTCAACCACTGGTTCACCCCAACCAACTATACCTGAGTCAGTTTCAATTTTTAGGAATAACCAACGAGGAGGAACTACAAAGCATTCCATTTTGGTGATTTTCAATTTTCGTACTCCCTTCTTTTATAAAGCTTTATTTACCCCTTATTTGCCTCAATGAGCAATCGTTTTGCTTTTTTAGTTAGTTGCGTTAAATATTCTTCATTAATTTTTTCATCAGCATTAACAAGGGATGATCCGATTCCACAACCAATCGCGCCAGCTTTAATAAATTGATTAATATTAGTTTCATCTATACCACCGGTCGGTAATAATGGTATTTGCGGAAGAGGTGCAAGAATATTTTTAATATAACTAGTGCCTAAAGATGCCGGGAAAACTTTAATTATATCGCCTCCCGCTTCATAAGCCTTTAGGATTTCTGTTGGTGTGAATGCCCCAGGGATACTGATTGCACCATATCTTTTGGTCATTTTAATTGTCTCTTCATCTACAGTTGGGGACACAATAAACTTTGCACCTGCTAGAATTGCAGCACGAGCAGACTCCGAATCAAGTACTGTACCTGCACCAACTATAACTTTGTCCCCGAATTGGGCCGTTACTTCACTAATCATTGATAGTGCATTTGGTGAGTTTAATGTTATTTCTATTACACTTATTCCACCTTCACTCAATGCACTTACAACTTTTAATATGTCTCTAGGGGGAACATTTCGAATAATAGTTACGATCTTTTGTTCTTGAATTGATGATAAAATATTCATAATGTATTCTCCTTAATTTTTTCCTCGTTTGCTAATCAACGTAAAACATCATCTGAACTAAAAGATTGAGTAAATTTTGCTAAACCCTCTCGATCTAGTAAACCTTCAATATCACCACTTACAGTGGTTACAACCGCTCCAATTATACAAGCCCTAGCAACTGCCTCACTTATTGGCAACTCGTCAAGAAGCCCTGAAATAAACCCTGCCGCAAATCCATCCCCTGCACCAACGGGATCCACTACTTTTTTAATATGGAATGCGGGTACATATTCACTTTCGCTACCAGTAGAATAATAAGCACCTTTTTCTCCAAGCTTAATAACAACCTTCTCTGCACCAAGATTATGAAAGGACTGGGCAATTTTTTGAGGGCTACTTTCATTAAATAAGAATTTACCCTCTTGTAGGCCTGGTAAAATGATATTAGATTTCTCTGCAATTGCTAACAGTGTTTTTTTTGCAATAACCTCATCCCATAGCTTTGTACGCAAGTTTGGATCAAATACGACAGGCACATTATGTTGTTTTGCGATATTAATCGAATAAAAAATGGTCTCTTTGCATGACTCACTCAGGGCTGGTGTAATACCAGTAATATAAAGATATTTTGATTTAGCAATATATTCTTCGCTTACATCATTTGGAGTTAATTTACTTGCTGCTGAATAATTTCGGTAATAATGAACTTGTATATGCTCTTCATTTAAATATTCTTTAAAGAGCAAACCTGTTGGTGAATTAAGGGATATATTAACTTGGGAAGTATCTACCCCCTCTCCACGAATAGACGAAAGAATAGCTAATCCAAATTCATCATTTCCAACGTTACTTATCCAACCTGTCTGATGTCCTAACTTTGCTAAACCAATCAGTGTGTTAGTCTCCGCACCTGCAACTCTTTTTGAAAATTGTTTAGCATATCTCATTTGTCCATTTGTATTCGGCGTAAACGATACCATCGTTTCTCCTATACTAACAACATCCATTTTTTCACCTCATCTAGGTTTACTGACTACCATAATGATTTGCTGGCAACCCTTTTACACTAGTCTTCACTTTAAATAGCCCTCCTGATTGAGGATAGGCAGCAAGATCATCCTCATTAAGACCATCCCTTGCAGTCGTTATAAATAATTCATCCAAATTTTCACCACCAAACGTACAGGACGTTACATTCTTAGCGGCTATTTGTATCGTATCTAAAAGCTTACTACTATAGGGATCCCAGCGAGAAACCATCGCCCCTCCCCAATGTGCTACCCAAATCATTCCCTCCGCATCTATCGTCATTCCATCAGGACTTCCCATTTCCACAGGAATTTCCGCACCAGTTCCATGATATGAAATATTCCCCGTAGTTTCTTCATAATTATAGGTAGATACTTTATTAGTAGGAGTATCAATAAAGTACATAAATTTTTTATCTGGGCTCCATGCGATACCGTTAGAAATACTAACTGGTGATAAAACCTTTGTGATCCTCCCGTCTGTATCAAATCGATATAATGAACCACAATCCTTTTTACCATCCAAATCCATTGTCCCAGCCCAAAAGCGTCCCTTTGAATCACATTTCCCGTCATTAAAGCGATTACTTACTTTATCTTCTTCGGGATTACATATTTTAGTTAGCCGATTCAAAGCAATGTTATACCTATATAGCCCATGTTGCATGGCCAATATTAATTGCCCCGGTTGCTCCGGGACTACCGCGCTAATAAATTGATCAAATTGAATTGTATGATTATCATTTTTTTCCGGGTCATGGATATGTAATTTCGCCCCTATAATATCTACCCAATATAATATATTTTTTTTGTGATCCCAATGAGGTCCTTCCCCAAGTGCCGATTGAGAATCTAAAACCAACATCGCCTTATTTTCCATTCACTTGCCTCCTCACATTTAAAATGAACATGATTTATTTATTTAAGAATTATACAATCTCGAGGTGACTCCCCCATCTATTACAAGATCAGAACCTGTTACCATTTCAGCTTCATCCGAAGCAAGATAAACAGCCAATCTACCAATATCATAGGGAGTAGAGATTCTTGGTGTTGCATGAAGCGAAAGTACGTACTCATTAACCTCTATTGGGTCCTCATGGTTACTTAGCCACTTTTGATGATGTGGTGTATCAGTAAAACCAGGACATATCGTATTTACTCGAATTCCGTATTTCCCTAAACTTAAAGACATACTCCTACTCATTCCGTTTACCCCTGCTTTAGCCGCAGCATAAACTTCAGTATCAGGTAAAGTTGAAATTGAATGGTTAGAGGAAATATTTATTATTGATCCTCTATTTTTTTGCATCATGTATTTTGAAACATATTTACAACAAAGAAAAGTTCCTTTTAAATCAATATTTATTACAGTATCCCAATCTTCTGTAGTGATATCTTGCAATGGTTTAAATAACGTAACCCCGGCATTATTTACTAATGTGTCTATCTTTCCGTAGCGACCAATTACTTCATTTACCATATTTTCAATATTTCCTTCATCAGCTACATCTGTTTTAATGAAATGCGCCTTCCCACCTGCATTATTAATTGCGGCTTCAACTGCCTTACCATTTGCAACATTTAGTTCAGCAATCACAACAGTTGCTCCTTCTTTTGCAAACTCTTGTGCAATTCCTTGGCCCATACCTTGACCAGCCCCCGTTACAATCACTACGTAATCTTCTAATTTCATAGTTTCTCCTACTTTCAAATAAGTATTATTTCACTGAACCTTTAGCTACTCTCTCTACAAAAACATTGTAAAAGTATTAAAATTGCATCCATTGACAATGTGATAATTACTGACTCAACCACTGTATACGCCTATGAATATCCAAATAAACTCATATAAAGAAGTGAGTAATCACTGGGAAGAGCGCTCATGTCTTAGCTACTTGTAAGACACAATGCAAAAGAAATTTATTCCTTGATTTCAAAAAAGAATAGTCTACAACAGCAACAAACCACGAAAATCAAATTACGGAAAAATCAGACTATTCAGTAATTAATATATACTTTACTAAGTTCACTTTATAAAGTCAATAATAATTGCATTTATCCAATTGTATTTATTTGTAGTATTATAGAGTTACTATTACTGTATTTACTGATTTCGCTATGCGAAAATTGAATTATAAAATATAAATAAGGAAAGTGTGATTCTATTGTCAAATAATCAAAAGTTTGATAGAGATATGATGCGTCAAACGAACTCTTCATTGGTCCTTAGGATGCTAAAAGAAAAAGAGGTATTATCTAAAACAGAGTTATCCAAAATCACGAAGCTAACAGTTCCATCAATTACAAGTATCCTTTCAGAACTTGAAAGTTATGACCTAATAAATACACTTGGCCAAACACCGATAAAACGTGGTCGCTTTCCCGTTATGTACCAACTAAACTTTAATGCTTTCTACATAATTGGTATTACGATTCATTCTGAATCCATTAAAATAGTTATTATAAACTTGAATGGACAAGTAAAAAATAGTCTCACAAAACCATTCGGTAATAATATCGATTCCGACCATGTACTTGAAGAAGTAAGACTTTTAGTTGAAGACATCATAAAAAAGTCAAAAATCAAAAAAAATAAAATAATTGGGGTCGGGGTTGGAATGCACGGGATTGTCGACCCATTTAACGGGATTGCTATCTATCCGCCTCACCTCGGTTGGCGTGACGTACCTATTTCCGAAATCCTAGAAAAAAAATTAAACTTACCTGTTCTTGTAGATAGTGACTGTAATGTTCTCGCTCTTGCTGAACGTTGGTTTGGTAAAGGGGTCGATCAAAATTCCTTTATTGTTATGAATGTAGATTATGGGATTGGAACTGGGATTATGATCTCCGGTAATCTCTTTCACGGAGCAGACTATGGAGGTGGACAAATTGGTCATATAACTGTAATTGGAGACGGACTTAAATGTTCTTGTGGAAACTACGGCTGTCTCGAAACCGTAGCAAGCGAGTCAGCAATATTAAATGGGGTACGAAAAAAGATTAACCAGGGATTTGATAGCATATTATTAGAATTAACAAATAATCACCCTGATTCAATAACCTTAGAACATATTTTTAGAGCAGCAACTATTGGCGATGATTTGTCTAAACAGGCACTGAAAGAAGCAGGACACTATCTAGGGATTGGAATTTCTACATTAGTAAATCTTTTTAATCCTCAGCAAATTATCTTGACAGGCGAAGTCTCTATTGGGAACGAATTTATTATTCAACCTTTAGAAGATGCCGTTAACCAAAAATCACTATATACAAATACCCGGAATCTTGAAATTACTACTTCAAACCTCGGAAGTTTTTCGGGTGCAATTGGTGCCTCAACTTTGTGGATAGATGCGTTATTTAATGGGAAGTTAAAAATGGACGAACTTCTTCAAAAGAGGGACATGAAGAATTAAGTATAGATATCCAACAAGAATTGAAAAAAGAAAGAAATAGCTACCTTTCTGAACATATTACATATATCTTTTAGCCATCTCAAAAAGGTACACCTTTTTGGGTGAAGCGAAAGAAGATAGAAAAAGAGGAGAAGAATTACTTATAATACAGTAATCCTTCTCCTCTTTCTTATTCATTTTTAGTCGATATTATTTAATCAATCATTTTTCACTATTAACTATATTAAGGCACCAAGAGAAATTGTCCCAAGCAGAATACCAGCCGTTGAAAAGTTCTGAGGAATCATCCCAACGAACATCGAATTTCTTTTGTCCATCTATATCTACTAAATACAAAGAGAGAGTCTCATCAACCTTAGAAACAGCTAGCTTCATACCGTTTTGAAGTTCTTCTTCACTAAATTGAACGTCTGAAACCGGACGTAGCTGTGCCTGTTCAAATACTTGTTTGTTACTGATTATGTAATTCATAATAAACCTCCAATAAAACTTTCAATTAATTTTAAGTTCCTACTTTATCTGCAAATTATAGGACTATAAAAGTATACCCTATATTCATTCAGCAATGAAAATAATAAAAAATGAGCTTGGCTCTTTTCAATTGAATCTAACCTTAAGACGTGTCTAGCGACTTTATATAAACTTCTAACCTATTCAAATAAATCGGAAGATAATCTAGTTCATATACATAAAATATTGTGGGAACAAAAAAGGGATTCAGATTCAATGACCGAAGCCCTGACCTGATCCCTAATGTTTATATACACTGTTATACCAACGTACATAGTGTATATTATTACGTCCCAGGAGGGATTCGAACCCCCGACCGACGCCTTAGAAGGGCGCTGCTCTATCCAGCTGAGCTACTGAGACAAATGTGCAATCCCGCGTTCCAACGGGAAAGACAATACTTAGTATATATCAGATATTTGAAAGTGTCAACATTATTTTTTTAGTATAGAAAAATTCTTTTGTGTAATGGTTTCATTTGTTTCTGTTTTGAATGTAACTTGCCACTGTGTACCGTCAAAATCGATGATTGCATAGCTCTTTTCTATACGACCTCTAGGCATGCGAAGGCTTCCTGGGTTAACAAACAACGTATCATCTATTAACTCCGCTCCTAGCACGTGTGAGTGGCCAAATAACACGAGGTTAGCACCTACTTCTGCCGCACGATATGAAAGTGGTAATAGAGTCAGTTTGACGTTGTATAAATGGCCGTGTGTCATATAGATTTTTTGTCCATCTATTTCTTCAATGACGTCTTCTGGAAATTGCTTATCGTAATCGCAATTCCCTCTTACTTTGTACATATTACGTAATTCATCAGCATTAAAAGATAGTTCACTATCGCCGCAATGGAACACAGCATCGATATCCTGAACATTTGAAACGACTTGTTCTATAACGGCAGCGTCACTGTGGGTGTCACTCATTACTAGAATTCTCATCATTTATCACTCCACTTCTGATACCCAAGTTGGCAATTGATCCGCTAATAAACGAATGGCATTACCTCGATGGGAAATGGCTCCTTTTTCAGCAGGTGTTAACTCTGCCATAGCTTTGTTAAGTTGTGGTACAAAGAAGATTGGGTCATAACCGAAACCATTTGTACCGCGTTTTTCTGTTAAAATCAAACCTTCGCAAGTACCAAAAACAGTTGTTGTTTCTTGATTTGGTCCAGCAATAGCTAGTGCACAACAAAAACGTGCAGTACGATCTTCTTCTTTTACACCTTCAAGGTTTTTCAATGCTTTTTGCATATTTGCCTCATCATCATGATCACCTGCATAACGCGCTGAGTACACACCTGGTTCACCGTTTAATGCATCAATTTGTAGGCCACTATCATCAGCAATGACGATTTTACCAAGTAAGTTAGCTACTGTTTCAGCTTTTAAAATGGCGTTCTCTTCGAAAGTTGTCCCTGTTTCTTCGATTTCTAAATCAGGTGCTACATCAAATAATGTTACGACTTCAAAGCCTAAAGGACCGAAAATTGCTTCAAAATCCTTCGCTTTCCCTTTATTTTTTGTTGCGATTACGACTTGTTTCATTTTACTGCCTCCATATTACGTTCAATGCGTAGTGCTACTTCACCTAACACTTCTTTTTGAGAACTGATTAATTGTTGAACGCCTAATTCACCTAATGCTAAAAGCTCATTTAATTGTTCACGAGTAAATGTAGATTCTTCACCAGTACCTTGTAGCTCTACAAATTGTCCTTTACCTGTTTGAACAATATTCATATCCACTTCTGCTGCCGAGTCTTCAAGATAATTTAAATCTAAAATAGCGCCCTCTTCAGCTGCGATACCTACACTTGTTGCTGCTAAGAAATCTTTTAATGGGTAGTGCGTAATTTTACCTGCGTCTTGTAGTTTCGCTACTGCATCTGCCATTGCCACAAAGGCACCTGTTATAGAAGCCGTACGAGTGCCTCCATCTGCTTGAATAACATCACAGTCGACCCAAATTGTTCTTTCCCCAAGTTTTTCCAAATCCACAACCGCACGTAAAGCTCGTCCAATTAAACGTTGGATTTCCATTGTACGACCGCCGATTTTACCAGCTGATGCTTCTCGACGAGTTCGTGATTCAGTTGCTCTTGGTAACATTGAATACTCTGCTGTTACCCAACCTTTTCCTTCACCTCGCATAAATGGTGGTACTTTTTCTTCAATCGTTGCATTACAAATAACTTTCGTATTCCCTACTGTTATTAAAACAGAGCCTTCTGGGTGCATTAAATAGTCCTTGTCCATTTGAATCGGTCTTAGCTCGTCTTTTTTACGTCCATCATTTCTTGTCATGATGTACCTCCAATTATGTTGTTTTTATTCATAGTAAAACCCCGAAATGTCCATCATTTCGGGCTTTTACTATATTATTTACGCTATTACTTTTTTAAAGTAATTCTTTTCACTTGTATCTTCTGAAGTGGTAGCCATTTGTTCGCAATTAATTGGAACATCGGCACAGAGCCCGTCGTAAAGAAACGGTGCTCTGGTGCTAATTGTTCCATTCTTGCGATATGATGATAACTCAGTAGATCTTGGACGTCCTTAGCTGTTTCTTCTGCTGAAGAGACAACATGAACATGTTCACCTACTGTCTGTTCAATATTCCGCTGAATAAGTGGATAATGTGTACAGCCTAAAATAACCGTATCAAAACTTGTTTGATGTAATGGTTGTAAACTTTCTTTTACTAACTGGTCAGCAAATTCCCCTTCGTACTCGCCACTTTCCACTAAAGGAACAAATGACGGGCAGGCTAGTGATGTTACTCTACTAGATGAAGAAAGTGAATAGAGCGCCTCATCATATGCACCACTCTTCACTGTGCCCTCTGTACCAAGGACTACAATGTCATGGCTTTTCGTCGCTTTAATCGCCGCTCTAGCACCTGCATTAATAACACCGATAACTGGGAACGGACATTTCTTTTGCAAGCTTTCTAAAGCAACTGCAGTTGCGGTATTGCAAGCAATGACAAGCATTTTAATATTCATTTTTGACAATGCGTCCGCCATTTGCCATGTAAAGGTTCTCACTTGTTCTTGTGAACGTGGTCCATACGGGCATCTTGCAGTATCACCAATATAATATATGGATTCGTTCGGTAGTAATCGTAGCATTTCTTTTACAACGGTTAGTCCACCAACACCTGAATCAATCACTCCGATGGGAGCATTCACGTTAACCGCCTCAATCCTGGTTCATTTCGTTATATAGTTTGTGTAGTAATCTTGATAATTCTAGTACTTCTGTTTCACTAAAATCTGTTACGATGTCGTTTAAGTATTTTTGACGTTTTACAATCACTTCTTCAATTATACGTTCGCCTTCTTCTAATAGATGGATTCGAACAACTCGACGATCCTCATTGTCACGTATACGTTTAACAAGCGCATTTTTTTCCATGCGATCGACTAAATCAGTTGTCGTGCTAAACGCTAAATACATTTTATTTGATAAATCTCCAATTGTCATGTCACCAATCTCATGCAGCCATTGTAACGCAATGAATTGCGGAGGTGTAATTGTATAGTTACTTAATATTTCTCGACCTTTCTGCTTAATTAATGCCGAAATATGTCGAAGCTCTTTTTCCAAAAATGCTACTTGTTCAGCATCATGTGTGGACTTTGGATCTTGATTTGTCATGTGAACCTTCACTCCTCAAAAGGATTACTTATCCCTTTATTGTGAAGTGTTTTGACGAAAATGGCAAGAGCACAATCATCCTAAAGACAATTCTCCTAGTCGAAGAAGCTCAATCATCGCTTGTGCACGGCCTGACACACCGAGTTTCTGGATAGTATTGGAAATATGATTGCGCACAGTTTTTTCACTTATGTGAAGTTGTGTGGCTATTTCCTTTGTCGAAAAGTCTTTTACTAGTAATTGAAAAATTTCCCGTTCACGCTTTGTTAGCAATGAACGATGATGTGAATGACTCATCACACGCGGCCCTCCAATCCCCTCTTCCATGTAGCGTATGTCGGAAGTAGCAAAGCGGTGACGGCTATTCAAATTTTATGCTTGAACACTTTGTAATTGCGTTTCATTCCACTGTATAGACTTTCCAGTTTGGCGGCTCATTTGCACAATTGTTCCACGTCCTGTAAAGCATATCTCTTCCATATTATTGATTGCTAAATAATGTAGATCTAATGATGAGTTGCCGATATTCTCTATTTTTACAAAAATACTCAATTGCTCTTCAAAGTACACTTGCTTCACATAATCGCATTGAATATCTGCCACAACAGGAATAGCTCCTTCATCTCCTTGCGTCCATTTTCCCATTAAACCAAGATGCTTTAGAAATTCAATTCGAGCATATTCAAAATATGTGATTGGTACTGTATTATTCATATGTCCAAACATATCAGTCTCTGAAAACCTTACTTGCACAGGTACTGAAAATGAAAACCCCTTTTTCCATTCTTCCATATTATTAATGTATGATGATTGCATGATATTTCCCCCTTTGAAAAATGAACAGTTATTCATTTAATTATAACAGAAAATTCCAACGACAAACACGGATAAATATTTTATTGATAACACAAAAACAGCTTCACACAAAAGTGTGAAGCTGTTTTAAAAGTTTCTAATCTGTTACTTTTCAATAATAGATTAGTCCACCATATGGTCAGAACCAAAGAAGTTTTTGAACATTTGTACTGTAGTAGCACGGTTCAAAGATGCGATAGAAGTAGTCAAAGGAATACCTTTTGGACATGCAACTACACAGTTTTGAGAGTTACCACAGTTAGCAAGACCGCCTTCGCCCATGATAGCTGCTAGACGTTCGTCTTTGTTCATTGCACCTGTTGGGTGAGCATTAAATAAACGCACTTGTGAAAGTGGAGCTGGTCCCATGAAATCAGAATGAGTATTCACGTTAGGACATGCTTCAAGACAAACACCACAAGTCATACATTTAGATAATTCATAAGCCCATTCACGTTTGCGTTCTGGCATACGTGGACCTTCACCAAGATCATAAGAACCATCGATTGGAACCCATGCTTTAACTTTTTTAAGTGAATCAAACATGCGGCTACGGTCGATTTGTAGGTCACGAACGACAGGGAAAGTGCTCATTGGTTGTAATTTAATAGGTTGTTCTAGTTGGTCAACTAACGCTGAACATGATTGACGAGGACGACCGTTAATAACCATTGAACATGCACCACAAACTTCTTCAAGGCAGTTCATGTCCCATGAAACTGGAGATGTATTTTTACCATCAGCAGTTACTGGATTACGTTGAATTTCCATTAATATAGAAATTACGTTCATACCATGACGGTAAGGTACGTTGAATTTTTCCCAATATGGTTGTGAATCCGTTGTATCTTGACGTTCAATTTCTACACTAATATATTTCGTTTCAACTGCTTGTCCCATGATTATTTATCCCCTTTCTTTGCAGAATAGTCACGTTTACGTGGTGGAATTAACGAAACATCAACTTCTTCGTAGCTTAATTTAGGCTCAGTAGAAGGAGTGAATTCCGCTATAGTAGTTTTCAAGAAGTTTTCATCATCACGTTCTGGGAAGTCTGGTTTATAGTGTGCTCCACGACTTTCATCACGATTTAGCGCACCTAAAGTAATAACACGAGCAAGAGCCATCATGTTTTTCAACTGACGAGTGAATTGTACACCTTGGTTACTCCATTTAGCAGTATCGTTAATGTTGATGTTGTTATAGCGTTCTTGTAATTCCATGATTTTATTATCTGTTGCTCTTAATTTATCGTTGAAACGTACAACAGTAGCGTTAGCTGTCATCCATTCACCAAGTTCTTTGTGAAGTAGGTATGCATTTTCGTTACCGTCTAATTTCAATGTATCATCCCATTTTTGCTGTTCTTCAGCAACTGCGGAATCGTAAATTGAAGAAGGAAGATCATCTACATGTTTTTCAAGACCTTTGATGTAGTTAACAGCGTTTGGTCCTGCAATACTACCACCGTAGATAGCTGATAGTAATGAGTTAGCTCCTAGACGGTTACCACCGTGTTGAGAGTAATCACATTCACCTGCAGCAAATAGACCTGGAATAGTTGTATGTTGATCGTAATCTACCCATAGACCACCCATTGAATAGTGAACTGCTGGGAAGATTTTCATTGGTACTTTATGTGGATCATCACCTACGAATTTTTGGTAGATTTCAATGATACCACCAAGTTTAATGTCAAGTTCATGTGGATCTTTGTGAGAAAGATCAAGATAAACAACGTTTTCACCGTTGACACCAAGTTTTTGGTTAATACAAACGTCAAAAATTTCACGTGTTGCAATATCACGCGGTACTAAGTTACCGTATGCAGGATATTTTTCTTCTAAGAAGTACCAAGGTTTACCGTCTTTGTAAGTCCAAATACGGCCACCTTCACCACGTGCAGATTCTGACATTAGACGAAGTTTATCGTCGCCAGGAATTGCTGTAGGGTGAATTTGGATGAACTCACCGTTCGCGTATTTAGCACCTTGTTGGTAAACGATAGATGCTGCAGAACCAGTGTTAATCATTGAGTTTGTTGATTTACCGAAGATAATACCAGGACCACCACTTGCCATGATCACTGCGTCAGAACGGAATGCTTTGATTTCGTGAGTTGTAAGGTTTTGTGCTTTAATCCCTTTACATACTCCTTCGTCATCAAGAACTAGTCCTAAGAATTCCCAACCTTCGTATTTCGTTACTAAGCCTTCTACTTCCCATTTACGAACTTGTTCGTCTAGAGCGTATAGAAGTTGTTGTCCAGTTGTCGCACCAGCAAATGCTGTACGGTGCATTAATGTACCACCGAAACGACGGAAATCTAATAAACCTTCTGGTGTACGGTTAAACATAACACCCATACGGTCAAATAAATGGATGATTCCTGGTGCCGCATCAGCCATTGCTTTTACTGGTGGTTGGTTCGCTAAGAAGTCCCCACCGTAAACTGTATCATCAAAGTGGACCCATGGAGAATCCCCTTCACCTTTTGTATTAACAGCACCGTTGATTCCGCCCTGTGCACAAACAGAGTGTGAGCGTTTTACTGGTACTAATGAGAATAATTCAACTTCTGTGCCCATTTCGGCTGCTTTCATAGTAGCCATTAAACCAGCAAGACCGCCGCCAACGACTATCAATTTGCTTTTAGCCATGATATTTCTCACTCCTCTTTCAATTAGTAATCAAGCGCTTACATGATTTTAAGTGCACTGCCTTATACGAATGCAAGTAAAGCCGATACGCCGACTACAGATAACACTAAGAAAATTAAAATAGTAACATATGTTGCGATTTTTTGAGATTTTGGAGATTGAGTAATTCCCCAACTTACTAAGAATGCCCAAATACCGTTAGCTAAGTGGAAAGTTGCTGAAATAATACCAGCGATATAGAATGCTACCATCCAAGGATTAGATAGAACATCTGCCATCATGTTGTAATCAACTTCAGTTCCAAGTGCTTTTTGGATACGAGTTTGGAAAATATGCCAAGCGATAAATACAACTAGGAATACTCCTGTGAAACGTTGTAATACGAACATCCAGTTACGGAAAGTGCCAAAACGTTTAGTGTTTGGTTGTGCAGTGAAGGCTATGTACACACCATAAAAAGCATGGAACATTAATGGAATGTAAATTACAATCCATTCTAGAGCCCATAAGAATGGGAGACTCCCCATAAATTCACTTGCTGCGTTAAATGATTCTGCACCGTTTGTTGCTGTAAAGTTAATAAACAAGTGTTGCGTCAAGAACAGTCCAACTGGAATAATTCCAAGAAGTGAATGCAGTCGACGCCAATAAAACTCTCGATCTTTCGACAAAACTGTTACCCCCCTTAATACTGAAAATAGACAGACAAACAACTACCAACGCTTTCCAACGCGGTATCCATTGACTGCATATTTCATCATGGTACAATATTATGACAAGTTCATTGTACTCTCATCATGGCAGAGCGTCAAGGTAACTAGCACTATTTCTAGGTACCTTTAAATCACTCTTTTTTCTCGTAAACACATAAATATTCTACCAGAAAACGCTATTCTCTAACTCTGACAAAAATTAGACAAAATTAATTGAAAGAAGGCCAATCATGTCATCTACTAACACTCAACACTTCCCATTATTTGGTTACGAACTAATCAGAGATCACGTTCTCTCGTCTGTTCTTGGAAAAAACGAGGAAGATATCCTATATTGGTGCGGCAAAGAGTTAGCCCGCAAGTTTCCTTTATACAGCATGGAAGAAGCTGTTTCATTTTTCCAAGAAGCAGGATGGGGAGAGCTTTCTATAGAAAAACAATCGAAAGATGAAACGTTTTACACTCTCACTGGAGATCCTGAGGCTATGCAATTTGATAAACGTTGCTTCCGTCTTGAAAGTGGTTTCCTAGCAGCTCAACAAGAGAAAATCAGTGGTTTCTTAACAGAATGCTACGACGAAAAGAAAGCAAAACGTGGGCTTGTACGATTCCATGTTAAATGGGATCTAAAAGACAAACTATAGAAAGAAGCTGACTAAATATCTATTCAAGATGGCTAGTCAGCTTCTTATTATTTTATATAATTAAACTTGGATCGCTAGACTAGCTGCCAATTCAAATTCATCGTGTAATGCGTTTGCAGTCAATAACATCGATTCTTGTGGGATGACAACAGAAATTTTAATTTCAGAAGTACTTACCATTTTTAATGTAATGTTTTCTTTATGTAATCGATCGAACATTTTTGCGGCTACGCCAGGATTAGATACCATACCAGAACCTACAATCGATACTTTAGCAACATCCTCTTCGTAATTTACGTGACAATAACCAATTTTAGATTTATTTGCTTCTAATACTCTAGCGGTATCTGCTAAATTCTCTTTTGTAATAGTAAATGATACCGAAGGCTCTACCCCTTCTAGTATAGTTTGGACGATAATATCAACGTTAATATGATTATCAGCTAAAACTGTGAAAATATTGACTAAAGAACCTTTATAATTCCCCTCGTAACCTACCGTTACACGAACAATATCTGACATAAACGCTACTCCACGTACAACTAAATCTTTTTCCACTTCAACTTCCTCCTTCATAATTGTCCCTTCATCTTCTACATAACTAGAGCGAACTTCTAATGGGATATTGTAGTTTTTTGCAAACTCTACGGCACGTGGATGTAAGACACCTGCTCCTAAATTTGCTAATTCTAACATTTCATCATATGACAGTTCTTGTAGTTTGCGAGCTTTTGGAACATAACGTGGATCTGAAGTGTAAACACCATCAACATCTGTATAAATATCACAGCGCTCGGCACCTAATGCTGCAGCTAAAGCAACTGCTGTCGTATCTGATCCTCCGCGACCTAAAGTTGTAATATTGTTATTACTATCAACCCCTTGGAAACCTGCAACTACCGCAACCTGGCCTTTATCCAATGCTTTTCGCACATTTTCAGATTGGATTTCAACAATGCGAGAATCACTTGGAATTCCTTCAGTTAAGATTCCAGCTTGCCAACCTGTGAAGGACTGTGCTGATAGCCCTAAATTTTGCAATGCCATCGATAATAATGAGATAGTCACCTGCTCACCTGTTGTTAAGAGCGTATCCATTTCTCGTTTCGATGGATTTGGCATAATTTCATGTGCCATCTCTACTAGCTTATCCGTCGTTTTGCCCATTGCTGAAACAACTACGACAATGTCATAGCCCTTTTCTTTCTCTTTCTGAATGCGCTTTGCCACATGCAATACGCGTTCAATCGTTGCAACTGATGTACCACCAAATTTGAAAACTAAACAACTCACCCATAACCTCTCCCTTATTTGTTATGACGACCGTATTCACAATTACATCTTATGAAAAAAGCAGCCTTTCACACGTTTCCGTGTGAAAAGCCGCCTCATAGCATGCACGTTCAAAAGAACATTCATGTGAGATAGCCCTCCAGAACCGAAACGGATCTGACAATTCTACACTTGTTAAATGTAGAACCAGTAATAAATTGGAAATAGTCAATTTACCACTTCGGCGGCCTCCCCTTTCATCAGCAGTCATAGGATCTACTCATCCTCTTGCTAATTACTCTTGAAATCCGCGCCTCTATCATCACTAAATAGTGATTATTTATAATAGTAATGTTACCTTAACATAATTTTCAGATTACTACAATTTATTTTTCAGAAAAATGAGTAAATATGGTTTGAGCTAGTTTTTTTGGTACATTCGCAGCAATTAATTCTTCATATGTTGCCTCACGAATTTTTTTCACGGATCCAAATTGTTTGAGAAGCTGTTGCTTTCGTTTTGGACCAATCCCTTCAATTTCATCAAGAACAGATGTAATGGCATTCTTCTCATGTAATTGGCGATGAAAGGTAATAGCAAAACGGTGAACTTCATCTTGAATTCTTTGTAAAAGATAAAATGCTTCACTCGTTCTCTTCAATGGAATAATTTCTGGCGGCGAGCCGTACAGCAATTGAGAAGTTTGGTGTTTATCATCTTTTGCTAAACCTGCAATAGGAATATCTAAACCAAGCTCATCTTCTAAGATTTCTCTTGCCACTTCCATTTGTCCTTTCCCACCATCAATAACGATTAAATCGGGTAAAGGCAAGCCATCTCTTAATACTCGAGTATATCTTCGGCGAATAACTTCTCGCATTGCACCGTAATCGTCATGCTTTGCAGCAACCTGAATTTTATATTTTCGATAATCCTTTTTGCTCGCCTTACCGTCAATAAAAACTACCATTGCTGAAACGGCATCCGCACCGAAAATATGAGAGTTATCAAATGATTCTATGCGAAGCGGTATCGCAATATTCATCGCATTTCCCAATTCTTCGCAGGCACCTATTGTCCTTTTTTCTTGACGCTCAAGTAACTGGAACTTCTCAGAGATAGCAATTTGAGCATTTTTACTCGCTAAATCAACAAGTTCTTTTTTCTTTCCCCTTTGAGGAATTGTCACTTTTACATCAAGGACTGTAGCTAGAAGGTCTCCTTCAATATTCGTAGGTATAAAGATTTCCTTCGGCTTGATATGTTCTGCCTGTTCATAAAAGCGTCCCACAAATGTTAAGAATTCTTCCTCAGGGTCTCTATAAATCGGGAATAACGAAACATCTCTTTCAATCAACTTTCCTTGTCGTACAAAGAATACTTGGATACACATCCAACCTTTATCAACTGCATAACCAAAAACATCACGATTAGTTAAATCAGTAAGCGTAATCTTCTGGCGTTCCATGACAGTTTCAATATGGGTAATTTGATCTCGATATTCTTTTGCTCGTTCGAACTCTAATTTTTCAGCTGCATCGAGCATTTTTGTATTTAATTCTTCTTTAACTTCCCCGTAGCCGCCATTGAGAAAACTCGTAATATCTTGAATTATCTCTTGATATTGGTCTTTCTCAACTTCTTTTACACAAGGAGCTAGACATTGTCCTAAATGATAATATAAGCAAACTCGATTCGGTAAATTTGTACATTTCCTTAGCGGATATAGACGATCAAGTAATTTTTTCGTTTCATTTGCAGCAAAGCTATTTGGATAAGGTCCAAAGTATTTACCATTATCTTTTTTTACTTTGCGGACTATAAGAAGTCGAGGATGCTTCTCGTTCGTTATTTTAATATATGGGTACGTCTTGTCATCCTTCAGCATAATGTTGTATTTCGGATCATGTGTTTTAATGAGGTTTAATTCTAAGATAAACGCCTCTAAATCCGAAGATGTCACGATGTATTCGAAGTCTTCTATTTCACTAACAAGACGTTGCGTTTTACCATCGTGGCTGCCTGTGAAATAAGAACGTACGCGATTTTTTAATACTTTAGCTTTGCCGACATAAATAATTGTACCTTGACGATCCTTCATCAAATAACAACCAGGTTGGTCAGGTAAAATGGCTAACTTTTGCTTTAGTAATTCGTTCATCTTATCACCTTCTTAGAAAAGTGCGGGCACCTTAGCCAGTTCCGATAATCATAGACGAATTGACATATAGGTTGCTCTTTAACCTCCATATCAAATGAGTTTTTGAGCTCGAGGGCTAGGCACTGCATCTAAATTCTATACAAAATAGTTTTAATCTCTATATAATTGTAAAAAAAACCGGGAACCATTGTAGGAACCCGGTTTGATATTCATTTTTTCAAAGATTAAGCGTGTTTTTGAATGAATTCAGCTAATGCTTCTTTCGGTTGGAAACCAACAGTTTTATCAACTGGCTCTCCGTCTTTGAATAATAAAAGAGTTGGAATTGACATAATGCCGAACTTGCTTGCTGTTTCTTGGTTTTGGTCTACATCAACTTTAACAATTTTAGCTGCACCATTTAATTCAGAATCTAGTTCTTCTAAAACAGGAGCGATCATTTTACAAGGTCCGCACCAAGTTGCCCAAAAGTCAACTAGTACTAAACCTTCTGCGATATCATGTGAAAAGCTTTCATCTGTTGCGTGTACGATTGCCATATTAAATATCCTCCTTCAACTTACGTATAACGGTAGTATAGCATGGATGAAAAACACTAGCGACTGTTATGCTTATAACAGCATTATTTTGCAATAACGATAGTAAAATACGTCTATCACACGTTAGTATGGATGCTTGGATAAAGAAAACCCTGTAAATAGTATGACCGTTTACAGGGTTTAGAAGCAATTATTTATGCGTTTACTAATAATTTTTTGAACTCTTCTGTAAGCATCGGGATAACTTCAAAAAGATCTCCAACGATACCGTAGTCAGCTACTTTAAAGATATTCGCTTCTGGATCTTTGTTGATCGCAACGATTACTTTTGAGTTAGACATACCAGCTAAATGTTGAATTGCTCCTGAAATACCAGCAGCGATATAAAGATCCGGTGTAACAACTTTACCAGTTTGACCAATTTGCAATGAATAATCGCAGTAATCAGCATCACACGCTCCACGTGAAGCACCGACAGCGCCACCTAGTACATTAGCAAGCTCTTTTAATGGCGCAAAACCGTCTTCGCTTTTCACACCACGACCACCAGCTACTACTACTTTCGCTTCTGATAAATCAACGCCCTCTGTTGATTTGCGAACAACTTCTTTAATAATAGTACGTAGATTCGTAATATCTACAGTAATTGAAGACACATCACCTGAACGAGATTCATCTTTTGCTAGAGGAGCAATGTTATTTGGACGGATTGTCGCAAACACAAGTCCTTCTTTCACTTGCACTTTTTCAAATGCTTTACCAGAATAGATTGGACGGATGAAAACTACTGCATCATCTTCCCCTTCAATATCTGTAACATCTGATACTAAACCACTTTGTAATTTACTAGCTAGTTTTGGAGAAAGATCTTTACCTAGAGCAGTATGACCGAAAACGATTGCTTCTGGTTGCTCTTGCTCAGTAACTGCCATAAATGCTTGGCTAAAGCCGTCAGAAGTATACTGTTTTAAATGTGGGTGTTCAACAGTCACTACACGGTCTGCACCGTTTTGAATAAGTTCCTGGGCAAGATTCGCTACAGCGTCTCCGATTAGAACGCCAACAACTTCTCCGCTACCAGACACTTTTTTTGCAGCTGCAATAGCTTCGAATGATACATTTCTTAAGCTTCCTTCGCGTACTTCACCTAATACTAATACTTTTTTAGACATGTTATGTCCCTCCCATACAATTTAAAATCAGCTTAAACGACTTTCGCTTCTGAATGTAATAGACTAACAAGCTCTTTCACTTGATCAGATAAATCGCCTTCTAATACACGTCCAGCTACTTTTTGAGCTGGTAAGTAAATTTCAACTGTTGTAGTTTTTGCTTGAACATCATCTTCGTCAATATCTAAATCATCTAATTCTAGCTCTTCAAGAGGCTTTTTCTTCGCTTTCATAATACCAGGTAAAGATGGGTAACGAGGTTCGTTTAAACCTTGTTGTGCTGTCACTAGAAGTGGTAATTCTGCTTCAAGAACTTCTGAATCCCCTTCTACGTCACGAACGATTTTCGCTGTTTTGCCATCGATTTCAAGTTTAGTAATTGTTGTTACATAGTTAATACCTAGTAATTCTGCAACACGTGGACCTACTTGACCTGAGCCACCATCAATAGCAACGTTACCACCTAAAATAAGGTCTGCATCTTTATCTTTTAAGTATTCAGCTAAAATATATGCTGCTGAGAATTGATCAAGCTCATCTAAATCATCTTCAGTGTTGATTAAGACTGCTTTATCAGCTCCCATTGCTAAAGCTGTACGGAGTTGTTTTTCTGCATCTTCTCCGCCGAGAGTAACAACTGTTACTTCGCCGCCTTGTGCATCACGAACTTGAATAGCTTCTTCGATTGCGTATTCATCGTATGGGTTGATGATGAATTCAGCTCCATCTTCTTGGATTGCCCCACCAGTTACAACAATCTTTTCTTCTGTGTCAAAAGTACGTTTTACTAATACAAAAATGTTCATTCAACTAACCTCCTAATACTATTTTTATTTTCCTGTGAAAGTTGGTTCACGTTTTTCGATGAATGCTTGGATACCTTCTTTGGCATCCCCAGACATGAAAACGGTTCCAAAAGCTTTTGCCTCAGCTTCAATGCCTTCATAGAATGAAGTATGTTTAGCATATTGCATCATATCAATCGCAGCTTTTAGAGCAACTGAGCTTTTCTTCGCAATACGTTTCGCTGTCGCAATCGTTTGAGGTAGTAACTCCTCATCAGAGAAGGCAGCATTTGCTAAGCCCCACTTGACAGCCTCAGTTCCTGATATTGGATCACTAGTGAACATCATTTCTGCTGCTTTTGCTACCCCAACATATCGAGGTAAACGCTGTGTACCACCAAAACCAGGAATTAACCCTAATTGTAATTCAGGTAATCCTAATTTCGCGTTTTCAGTCACATAGCGGAAATGACAGCTCATCGCTAGCTCAAGTCCCCCACCTAAAGCAGCGCCATGAATTCCAGCAATAACTGGCTTAGAGAATTTCTCTAAACGTTCAAAAACATCTTGTCCATTAGCAGATAATTTTACAAATTCAGCACCTGATGTAACATCTGTAAATTCTTTAATATCTGCACCTGCTGAGAAGAATCTTCCCTCTCCATGCAATACAATGACTCGGACTGAATCATCGTGCTCTACAGCAGTTAAAAGTTCATTTACTTCTAAAATTAGACCCCGCGATAAAGCATTAGCAGGTGGGCGCTGAATCGTTGCAATTGCAACCCCATCTTCAACTGTCCAACGTAAAAATTCCATACTCCCATTTCCCCCTTTGCATTTGGCTATGTAAGTAGTTTCCTAGTTGAATCGAAGCAATGGATTGGCTACTACCAATTCAACCAATTGATTTTTACAATTGCCTATGCTTTTATTCCATTGAGTATTAAATGTTGTACTTTTGGTGCTAGCGCAGTTAAATCATATTTATGATCATTCATGACCCACGATGTTGTTACTTCATCAATCGTTCCAAAAATGAGCTGACGAGCAAGTCGTAGATCCATCTCTGGATTGAATTCTTTCGTCTCCATACCTTCTACTAATATTTCATCAAGTAATATTAAATACTCTCTTAATATCGTATTAATTTTGAGACGAACATCTTTATTAGACTGACGAAGCTCTAATTGAGTAACTGTAGCCAAATGATGATCTCCTGCTAGTACCCGGAAATGATTCTCAATCATCGCATTTAACTTTTCAGACGATGACTTTCCATCTCTAATTATACACTGTAAATTTTCTACAAACACAGACATTTTTTCCTTAAATACTGAAATTAATATGTCTTCTTTGTTTTTAAAGTATAAATAGATTGTTCCATCAGCGACGCCTGCCTGTTTAGCAATCTTGGAAACTTGTGCATGGTGATAACCATTTTCCGCAATTACAATAACGGCCGCATCGATAATTTGTCTATACTTCGGTTTATCTTTCTTCAATACGATCACCACCATATAAAAAATGAAAATATGAATGACTATTCATTCATATTTTCATCTTATAATTTCATTTTACACTTGTCAAGCCGACTTGTCATTATTTTCACATAATTTTCTGTATTCTTTCTTTATCTTCATCTTGTAAAGTACGGCGAAGTATTTTTCCAACAGCTGTTTTTGGTAATTCATCGCGGAATTCATAAATACGCGGCACTTTAAATGCTGCCAAGTTTTCTCTGCAATACTTATTGAATTCTTCTTCCGTCACTTTCATGCCTTCTTTTAATACGATGAAGGCTTTAACTGTTTCACCGCGATATGGATCAGGTACACCGAGTGCTACACATTCCTGTACGGCTTCATGCTCATATAATACTTCCTCTATTTCTCTAGGATAAATATTGAATCCACCCGCAATGATAATATCCTTTTTCCGATCAACAACATAAAAGTAGCCTTTGTCATCCATATAGCCTAAATCTCCAGTTAAAAACCAGCCATCGCGCATCGCCATTTCTGTGTCTTCCGGACGGTTCCAGTATCCTTTCATCACTTGAGGTCCTTTCACAGCAATTTCACCAATCTCGCCAATCGGTAGTGGCTCTGTTGAATCTACTTGGAGAATAGCTGCGTCTGTGTTCGGCCAAGGAACGCCGACAGAACCTTTTACACGTTCATTATGCCAAATAAAGTTACAGTGTGTTACAGGTGATGTTTCTGTTAAACCGTATCCTTCTACAAGCTTGCCGCCGGTAATCTTTTCGAATTTCTCTTGTACTTCAATTGGCAATGGTGCCGAACCACTCATGCACGCCTTGATAGAAGATAAGTTATATTTCGCTATATCTGGATGATTTAATAAACCAATATAGAGGGTAGGCGCACCTGGGAAAAGCGTTGTTTTTTGTTTTTGTATCGTTTTTAACGTTGTTTCAACATCAAATTTCGGTAATAGTACCATTTTGTCTCCGCGCATAACCGACAATAATAATACCGTAGTCATTCCGTATACATGGAAAAATGGCAGTACACCCATAATTACTTCTTCACCTGGTATACACTCAGACATCCATACACTACACATTTGTACGTTCGCAATTAAGTTTTTATGCGTTAACATAACTCCTTTAGGATAACCGGTTGTACCGCCTGTATATTGCAATAATGCAATGTCCTCTTCAATGTTAAAATCTAAAGCGATTGGTTCAGTCGTGCTTACTCTCATAATTTCTGTAAATAAATGATTGCTACCACTATGCTCAACTGTAACCTTAAAGCCATATTGCTTCTTTTGAATAAATGGATACACTAAATTTTTCGGGAAAGGTAAGTAATCCTTAATCGCTGTAATAATGACATGTTCTAAATGTGTGTCCTTCATAACCTTTGCGATACGCGGATATAAAATATCTAAAGATAAAATTACTTTTGCGCCAGAATCTTTCATCTGGTATTCAATTTCTCTTTCTGTATAAAGCGGGTTTGTTTGAACGACAATTCCTCCGGCATATAGCACCCCAAAATAACCTATAACGCCTTGAGGACAGTTTGGTAGCATAATGGCTACGCGATCACCTTTCTCAATACCAATGGATACTAAATAATTGGCGAACTTTAATGAGCTCTCATACAACTCTTTGTACGTAACGTCCTTCCCCATAAAATGAATCGCAACTTTGGAAGGTGTCTTGCTGCTCGCTCTTGTCAAATACTCTTGCAAAGGAATTGCTTCATATTCCAAAGTTGTTGGAATATTATTCGGATAATTTGACAGCCAAATCTGTTCAGTCATGCTCCATTCCCCCTTTGTTATAAAATTATAAGAATACTCCTATAATTCAGTATAAAATAAAAGTGGTAACGCTTTCAAATTTAATATCAATTTATTGGAAATAACCTTATCCCTTCTATTGGGAGCAATAAAAATCTTACCGATTATCATTCACTTAAATAAGCTAATCATACAAAAACAATAAAGTTCACCATTACCAGATAAAAAAATGACTTCAATTTTTTATCGAAGTCAAATTTTTATATTTTAAAATATATACTTATTTATTTAATTCTCGAACTAAATAGGTACCGGATGCATAGCCTTGTTTTCCATTTGGTAATTTTACTTTATACCAAGTACCACTCATAATTGGCTTATTATCTTCATCTATTTCCAGTTCAACAAATTGATAATTTGCTAATTCAGCAACTTTAGAACTGGATGCATTTGCTTCTGAGCGTACATTTAATGCTATTCCATTAGCTGAAGAAGTATTAACACGCGCTAAGTTCTTCGCAGTAAAATGTTTATTGTAAGCACTGAAACTAACAACATTTGTATAATACTTTTTCCCTTTATAGGATACTGTTAGCCAATAATCATTATGCTTTTCTAGCAAATTGAAAGACTCACCCTTTGGAATAGTTGCTGCAACACTATTTGTATTTCCTTTTTCACTGTATACATTCAAATTACTATTCGCAATTGCTAACGTTCCAGTTGGGAACACATCTTTAAGCTCCGGATACTTAGGAGCAGAAGGAACAACTGTATTAGGTACTTTTGAAATTGCTCCTTCTTTAGCATATGCCAAGATTCCGTTCATATGATTGGCAATTGCATTTCCCCAATTAGTATCACTTGCATAATAAAAATTCATCCCCTTACTTAAGGAATCAATGCGAGCTCCATTAACGTTTTTAACGGAGTATCCTAAATAGGCCCCACTATTGTATTTCCAATTGGCAGGATTTAAATAAGTAGCCTTCATTGATTGCGCAATAAATTCCAAATTGTTGTCGATGGAATCAAATTTTACAGCACCTATGAACGGGGTGATATCATATGCTCCAAAGCCGAATAAGTTATTTCTTCCAAGTGAAATGTCAGAAACTCCAAATCCACTCTCATGAATTGCATGTGCTGCAAAATATAGAGCGTTTACGCCATACTTATTGGCAGCATCAATAATCGCTTGTCCTTTTCCAGTTAACACACTTGTTTTCCCAATCGTTTTACCAGCAATATACGTATTGATTTGATCTGCTTTCACAGACGACTTAGTACGAAGATCCATAAACAGATAGCTATTTGGATTGGATTCTAGACTAGCAATTCTGGCCTTCGTTGTTTCATCTATTAAAGAAGCGCCAGATACAAAACCTGTAAAACCTTCATAACTCACTTGATACCATCCATTACTTGCTTTAAAAGTTGTCGTCAGCTTTGTATTTGCAGGAATCACTTTTAACAAATCTGATGATGCAGAATTTGTTTTGAGTAATTTTAAATCTTCAATATTATAAATAGTCATCTGACTAATTGATGAACCGTCTGGTAATGTAGGAGTATCGTCTTCTGTATCATCCGGTGCCGTATCTACAATTGGTTTATCGACACTAAATTTAGTACTGTCTATATACCCTGTCTCACCTTCGTAAGTTACTTTATACCAATTGCCAACTCGATCCGTCGAAGTCACTTTTGCACCTTTTGGAATGCTAGTTAGTATAGTATGCGAAACTCCCGCTTCTGCAAATAAAGACGTGGTTGAATTAGCTTTATAATCCGTACTTGTCATTTGCGTTGGTGTTACTTTACTAACTACAGTAGATTGCACAAAATAATTCTTGCCTTTGTACGATATACGATACCAAGTTTCACCCTTACTATTCACTACTGATTGCGTAGATTTGAAGATATTATTTGTTGGAATTGAGTATACTTGTGCTTTTTTGGTGCTGGGCGTTATACGAAGTGAAGCCGTTTTCTTTACTAGGAAATAAGTAGTTGTAGTCTCTTTATAAGCATCATACTCTTTCACATACGAACTACTTACCCAACCAGTTTTGCCTCCGTACATTACTTTATACCATGCTCCAGATTTCGCGGTAGCTTTCACTGTCTTTCCTTTAGGAATCGATAATAGAACTTTCCCTTTTGTAGAGTTACTAGACCGTAAATTCACCTTTTCTTTTGTTTGATAATTTGTTGCAGCGAAAGTGGAGATTGCAGTCGTTTTAGTTGTTACTTTAATATAGCTTGTATTAATATAGCCAATTTCTTTACCGAATTTCACTTTATACCAACTGCCGGTTTTAGAAATGTATGAAACAGATTTTCCTTTTGGTATTGTTAATAGAATTTTCCCTTTTGTCGAGGCTTTAGATCGTAAATTCACATTCGCAGTTACTGTATATGATTTTACGGTAGCTGCCTCAACCTTTTTTGGTGATATTGGTGTTTCGAATGAACTGATACTTGAAGTTAACAGAATCCCTATAGATATGAATGTAAATTTCGTTAGACTTATAGATGTTTTTTTATTATACAAATTCATTTTGCCCCCTCATATGTTTGAGAAATTACTTCTAAAAAACAAATACTCCCATACATTTTTTTCTAAACTATTAATATTATATCTCTATCACCATAAAAGTAGTATCAATTATATACACTATTTAACATTTTTTTATATCTTTATACTTTATAAGTTTGTTTTTATCGAAAAAATTGTTTGCTAGTCCTCCAGTATCAATTGATCAAATAAAAAAAGAAGCCCTATAAAGGACTTCAAAATTAATTCATTACTAAATAGACAATTCCTACTAAAACAAACGCAATACATACGCCAATTAGTACTTTCGATAAAGTTTCCATATACTCTCTCCTAAGAAATACTTGCACCAATAACAAATGACAGACCTACTGAAATTGTAAACGAAATAAAACCAACTGATCGATTATCCTTTTCAATTTCTTCATCTACCTTAAATGTCGGTGTCATGAATTCAAATAATACGTATGCAAAAATTAGTAAAATAAAACCAAACAATCCCCATCCCATCATTTCTGCGAGTGAGTTATGCTTCTCAATGGAATAACGGAAAATATTACACACCCCTAATATCTTCCCGCCTGTTGCAAGTGCAACGGCTACATTACCTCTTTTTATTTCTACCCAATTTTTGTATTTTGTTACGATTTCAAATATCACCATTGATAGGATTAAGCAAAGGACAACAACACTGAAATTACCAGCAGCCTCGACAACAGGATATTGCCAAAATCCATTTAATAACATAAATATCCCCTTTTCAATGTCAAATTTTTTCTCTATCTTTGATTACTTTAAAAGGTTTATTTTAGCTCGGCTACTGTCACACCATAGCCGCCTTCTCCTGCTTCGCCAAAACGATAGGATTTTACTCGTGGATGTCTCTTTAATAAAGCTTGAATTCCTTGGCGCAAAGCTCCAGTTCCTTTACCGTGAATAATTGAGACGCGTTGATAATTTGACAGTAATGCATCATCAATATATTTTTCCGTACGAACAATCGCATCTTCATAACGTTCTCCGCGTAGATCTAATTCCAACTTAACATTAGAGTCTCGATTTCGAACGCTTGAAACATTTACAGTTTGCTTGTCTTTTTCAGGTTTCACGTACTCTAAATCTGATTCATCAAGCTTCATCTTCAATATTCCAATTTGCACAACCCATTCAGAATTTGATACTTTTTCAAGTAACACACCTTTTTGACCGTAACTCAGTACTTTTACTTCGTCACCCTTAGATAATTCTTGAGCGCGCGCTTTCAATTGCTGTTGTTTTTTCAGTACTTTATTTTCCGGTGCGGCTTTTTCTAAACGTTTACGTGCATCTATGATTTCATGCTCTTTAACAATCTTGTTTGCATTTAAGCGCATTTTATGAAGTTCTGAAATAACCTCTTCTGCTTCTTTTTTAGCTTCATCCACAATTTTACGTGCTTTGTCTTTTGCTTTTTGTTCTAATACTTCTTTTTTAGCTTCATAGGCTTTTAATTTTTCATCTAACTCTGCTTGAAGTGCTTCTGCTTGCTTGCGTAATTCAAGCGTTCTTTCTGCATCTTCTTCTGATTGACGTCGACTTTCTTCTAAAGACGCAATCATTGATTCAACTTCATGACGATCAGTACCAGTGAATGTTTTAGCACGATCAATAATAGAATCTGGTAAACCAAGACGAGTCGAAATTTCAAAGGCATTACTACGACCTGGAACTCCTATAAGTAGACGATAAGTCGGGCTAAGCGTCTCCACATCAAATTCCACACTTGCATTGACAACACCTGGACGATTATAGCCATATGCTTTTAACTCAGGATAGTGAGTTGTTGCCATTACTCGTGCTCCGCGACCATGTACTTCATCTAAAATTGAAATGGCAAGTGCTGCACCTTCTTGTGGGTCAGTCCCTGCACCTAGCTCATCAAAAAGAATGAGTGAACGATCGTCGAATTGATTTAAAATATCAACAATATTCACCATATGTGATGAAAATGTACTCAAGCTTTGCTCAATAGATTGTTCATCACCAATATCAGCAAATAACTGATCAAATACCGCAAGATGAGAACCATCAAGGGCTGGTACTGGAATACCAGACTGCGCCATTAATGTACATAGCCCCACTGTTTTTAACGTAACCGTTTTACCACCTGTGTTAGGTCCAGTAATTACGATTGAAGTGAAGTCTTTACCAAATTCAATATCATTTGCTACTGCTTCTTCAATTGGTAGTAAAGGATGACGCGCTTTACCTAATTTTATATATCCATCGCTATTCATAATCGGCTTCGAACATTTATTGGCTTGTCCGTATTTTGCTTTTGCCAAAATGACGTCTATTTCACCAAGTAGTTGCACAGTGATAAAGATGTCATGTGCTACCTCTTGTACTTTTAAAGATAACATTAATAAAATGCGTGCGATTTCAACTTGTTCTTTTGATTTTAATTGATGGATTTCGTTATTCGCTTGTACGACAGCATCCGGTTCAATATATAGTGTTTGACCAGATGAAGATTGATCGTGCACAACACCACCGTAATGACTACGATATTCTGATTTTACTGGAATAACAAAACGATCATTACGAATTGTTACAATCGCATCAGATAGCATTTTTGTTGCATTAGTACCACGTGTTAAACTCGCTAATTTTTCACGCACACGACCTTCTTGTGCTCGCAATTGCTGACGAATTGAACGAAGCTCAGAGCTAGCAGAGTCTAGAATAGCACCGTTCTCATCGATACAAGCATTAATCTCATGCTGTAAGCCTGTCAATGTTGGCATGCTTTCTTTTTTCTGAATGAAGTATGGGATTTGTATATCCTCTTCTATTTCAATTCCTTCAATAAACTGACGTAGTATACGACTTGCACGAATTGTGCTCGAAATCTCCATCAATTCAACTGGACTAAGGACACCACCAATTTGCGCACGTCTAGCATGCGGACGGACGTCGAAAATACCGCCCATCGGTACATTACCTTTAACGCGTAGAATTGATAAACCTTCATCCATTTCATCTAATAGTTGTAATACTTTTTCAAGATCAGTTTCAGGGACAAGCTCATCGATCACAGTTTTCCCTAAAGAGCATGTACAATATGAAGCTACTTGAGCACGTACTTTATCAAATTCTAGTGTTTTCAATGCGCGTTCTGCTATCATTCAAAACACCTCCCCTTCATTTCTTCTGTATAAAGTGGACAAAATCTTCTAATGACCACGTATTCACGATATTATTTTTCTTTAACCACGCTTTTTGAGCGTATTTCGTTCCAACTTCCATAAAACGAAGTTGATCAATGGCATGTGCATCCGTGTTTATTGCAATTGGCACCCCAGCAGCTGCCGCCATTTCTAAATGTTCTTCACATAAATCAAGGCGATATGGGTTTGCATTTAACTCTAAAATTTTACCATATTCTTTAGCCCATTCAATCAATTGTGGGATATCTGGATTATAGCCTTCGCGGTCACCAATAATACGGCCAGTGGGATGGGCAATCATATGAACATATGGGTTTTTTAGCGCATTATGTAGCCTATCCATAATTTTCTCTTGAGGCTGTGAAAAGCTAGAGTGAATAGACGCAATGACAAAGTCTAATTCCTTTAACACATCATCTTCAAAATCAAGAGAGCCATCAGGTAAAATATCCATCTCAGTTCCTGCTAGCAAACGGAAATCTGGATGCTTTTCATTGAATGCCCAAATCTCTTTACGCTGTTCGATTAAACGTTCAGGTGTTAAACCATTTGCGACTTTTAAATATTGTGAGTGGTCCGTAATAACCCCATATTCATAACCTCTAGCTATGAGAGCTTCACCCATTTCATGTACTGCATAAGCACCATCAGACCATGTTGTATGCATATGCAAATCAGAGCGAATATCTTCTAATTGAACAAGTTCCTTAATCTCATCTAAACGGTCAAATTCTTTGTTACCTACTCGTATACTAGGTGGGATAAACGGTAAATCGAAATGAGCAAAAAATTCAGTCTCAGAAGTAAATGTTGTTATAGATCCATCCGCCTGCTCTACACCGTATTCACTTATTTTCTTACCAAGATCTTTTGCCAATTGACGCATTCTTACATTATGTTCTTTTGACCCAGTAAAATGATGAAGTGCTGTTGCGTATTCATCTTGTGTCACTAGACGGAAGTCAACGCTAACGGGCTCTTCTGCGTCCAAAGTTACTGAGATTTTAGTATCCCCCGCTGCAATGGTCTCTGAAATAACAAGTGATCCTAAAAGTTGTTCTTTGACAGCTTCTCGGTTTGCTGTTGCTATGATGAAATCGACGTCCTTGCTCGACTCCTTTACTCTTCTAAAGCTACCTGCAACCGAAAACTGTTGCACTTCAGCAATTCCACTTAAAATAACTTCAATTTCCTGTACAACTTTATCTAGTTGCCAAATAGGTAGTCGCTCAGATCGTGTGCCAAATGCCTCTAGTTCTTTTAATATCTTTTCTTCAGTTTTCTTGCCAAACCCAGCAAGAGCAGACACTTTACCTTCTTCACAAGCTGCTTTTAGTGCCTCTGCTGAATCTACACCTAACTCTTGATATAACTTAGCAATTTTCTTTCCACCAAGACCCGGTAATTTTAATAATGGTGGTAATCCTTTAGGTACTTCCTCTTCAAGTTCTTTTAATACAGAAGATTCGCCCGTTGCCAGTAGATCTTCTATAACTGCAGCTGTTCCCTTACCGATACCTTTTATCGCAGTAATATCTTCAATTTCACTTAGGCTTCTTGTGTCTGCTTCTAGTGCTGCTGCAGCTTTTCTAAATGCTGAAATTTTAAATGGATTAACACCTTGTAATTCTAAATACAAGGCTATTTTTTCAAATGTACGAATGATAGTTTTTTTATTCAAAAAATGACCTCCTTATTCGTGAAAAAACTGCTCTCAGTTGAGAGCAGTTATTTCATGTAGACAAACCACATATTTTTGAACATGTTCGAAATAATCGGTGTATATTCGAGCATTAATTTTGTTAGGACTGAACTATCCACATACTTTTGGATATTATCTAATGGTAACAATGCTAAAATATAAAGTAAAATAAATACTAATATATAAGCTTCTATAAATCCTAGTATTCCGCCAAAAAAGCGATTGAACGGACCTATAATAGGCACATATTTTAAGAAATCAAAAATAGATGCTACAATTTGCATTGCAAATTTGACGACAAAGAAAATAAGTGCAAAAGCCAGTAGCTGATAAAATGTTTGACTAAGATCTAATTGTTCCATCGCATAAGTTAACTTCGTATTCCCGTCAACTGCTGGATACGGAATCCACAGCACAAATTTCTCAGCTAAAGGTTTATAATAAACGTAAGCGACAATCATCGCGATTAAAAATCCAATGATATGTATCAACTGGACTACTAAACCTCTTCTTCCGCCAGTGATAATGCCGGCAATTAATAAAATAATTATAAGTATATCGATCATTTACTTCAATCCTTTAGTTTTTTCAGTTCTTCTTCTAATAATACAAGTTGCTCTTTTAATTTCAAACTATCATTTACTGAATTTACAGCTGTAAGGACGGCCAGTTTTGTACTGTCAAGGCTCGGGTTTGCCGATTTAATCTCTCTCATAGTATTGTCAACTGTGGACGCGACTAAACGCATATGTGTTGTTGACTCTGTACCAAGCATAGTATATGTTTGACCATATATATCAACTGAAATTCGATTTTTTTGTTGCTCTGACACAGCTGCCCCTCCTTAAAATCCTATTTCTAATCATACCATGAAATTGTTTATCATGTGAATAACGAGAGTAGAAAGGACTATAAAATGTCTAATATTGTAATTGTTTTAACAACCGAAAAGCAAGGAGAACTTGCTTCTTATTATGCCTCATCTAGAGTAGAACGCAATGCGCCAGGAGTCATATTTGCTGCGAAGTTAGGAGATACTTCTATCACTTCATATAAATCTGGCAAGGTGATGTTTCAAGGTAACGGAGCCGAACGGGAGTCTAGTAGATGGGGGAAACCTAATGATCCTACGACTAAAAAGACGTCATCAAAGGGTGATAAGTTGCCTTCCAATTTTGAACAACTCTCTGTAATGGGTTCTGATGAAACAGGAACAGGCGATTACTTCGGCCCAGTAACGGTAGCAGCCGTATATGTATCTGCTGATAAAATAGCACTCGTTCGTGAGCTCGGTGTTAAAGACTCTAAAATGCTAACGGATGATTTTATGAGACAAATCGCGCCTGACTTAATGCGAGCACTACCTCATAGCATTCTAACTGTACGAAACGACAAATATAACACAATTCAAGCTAGAGGCTGGTCTCAAGGGAAAATCAAAGCAATGATGCACAACCAGGCACTTCATAACGTGCTCGGCAAAATTGCACCAGAAAAACCAGCACATATTTTGATTGACCAATTTGCGGAACGTGGCATTTACTACAACCACCTAAAAAATGAAAAAATCATCGTCAAAGAGAATGTACTATTTGCTACTAAAGCAGAACAATTACATGTTTCAGTAGCTGCTGCCTCTATTCTAGCACGATATGCCTTCTTAAAAGAAATGGACCGCCTCGGCGATTTAGTTGGCTTTGATCTTCAAAAGGGAGCTAGTAATAAGGTAGATGAAATGGCCGCACGTATTTTATTATCAAAAGGCGAAGCGACATTAAAATCTATGACGAAATGGCATTTTGCAAATACTCAAAAAGCGCATGCCATTGCCGCTAAAAAACGCTCCAAATAAAACAAGCTATTCCTCTCTTTCATCAAGAGAAGGAATAGCTTGTTTTTTTATATTTTTATATTTTCCATATTCTTTCTTGCTCCAAATACTCCAACAAACATTAACACTATTATGGCAACAACCGTCACGACGACTGATAACCAAAAATCACTACTATCTGGTTTTGACCCAAGCCACGTTACTGCGTATGTGCCCAATTTCCAAGGAGACACTGTCCAGAACTGTCCGATAATGCTATCGATTAACTGTAGAAAATACGTCAGAAGAATTGCTAGAGTACCCGCAACACCCGTAGAGAATAATGCACTCGCTGTGACTGTTACCGTCACGACGAACAATATCCATAGACTATACGTGCCAATGAGGGCTGCTATCCGCCAAGCGTCTACTTCATTATAGAAAATCACTGTATAATAGTAACTCGCTAATAAGCCTATTATTGTACTAACGAGTGCAACAATTGTTGCTCCAGACCACTTACTGAAGTAATACGAAGAAAAAGATATTGGTCGTACATATAGTAGTGCAGCTGTACGATTTTTTCTTTCTTTACTAATAATCCCCATAAAGCTTAAAACAAAAATAAGTGCAACAATAAGATGGAATTGTCCGACTGTAGAAGCTATTACTTCAACTGATGTCACATCTGCTATACCCATATCAAATCCCTCAGGCATATTGCCAACAGCCTTCATAATATCTTCCATATAATATAGTGTTACCGGCTGCATAACACCATATAATACAAATACAAGAGGAATCCATAATATCTTCAAGCTACGTACATGATCACGCCATTCTTTTTGTAAAAGTACACGCCATTGCATCATAGTTTTGCCACCTTCATGAAGATTTCCTCCAAGCTAGCAGATTGCTGCTCAACTTTCCGGATTGCAAAGGTCTCCTTCGCTAACTCCTGAATAACTTGTTGCATATCATCTGTCTGTAAAATTACATTGTTACCTTGTTGATCTGCACTGAATGCGCTATTTCGAACAAATTGAGCAGCCTCTTCTACTACTTTAAACTCCACTACAATTTGACGATGTTCATATTTTGCTTTGACATCTTGTAATGAACCTTGCTCAACTAATTTACCAGCTTTCAAGAATAATAGCTGATCCGTCATTTGCTCAGCATCATTCAAAATATGTGTTGAATACAAAATTGTCATTTCTTGTTGTAACGACTTCATCAAATTCATCATATCTAAGCGACCTGCTGGATCAAGAGCTGATACTGGCTCATCCAATAAGAGGAGTTTGGGTTTATGTATAATGGCTTGTGCTAGACCCAATCTTTGTTTCATACCACCAGAGAACGTACCAATCTTCTTATTTGCTGCATCTTTTAATCCAACGAATTGAAGCATTTTCTCTGACTCTTCCTTCGCAGTTTGAGCAGTCAATCCACTTAATCTGGCTGCCATTATTAAAAATTCACTCGCAGTTAGCCAAGAATTGAACTGTGGATATTGTGGTAAAAACCCAATCGCAGCTCTCGGGTCCCCTACTATTCCGTCGAATTGAATTTGCCCATTTGTTGGTTTTAATAGCCCAGCAAGCATTGATAATATAGTTGTTTTACCTGCTCCATTTGGTCCAATTAAAGCCGTTGCTGTTCCTTGTGTTAACTCAAAAGATATATTTTTAATCACTTCTTGCTGTCCATAATTCTTTTGCAACGCTGAAACTTGTAATAACTGACTCATACTTGTTTTCTCCCGAAGATAAAGTAAATAATCGGTCCTATTATGCTTACACAAACTATAGCTATAGCCCACAGCCATTTTGGACCATTTGTTTGCGGGATTTTCACTAAGTCTATTAAAGCAACGATCAATAAAATAAACTGAATGATTATAATCGGTAAAAGCATCATTAATAATGAACTCATCTTGTTCACCTCTTCTTTGTTATACAATAAGTATAACAGATAACTTCTTCCATGAAAAGGATAATAAAAAAATACCTAACCAAGACATAACGTCTGGTCAGGTATTAGTATGAAAATCAATTTATTAACGAATTTGCGCATTTGCTTCTGCTAATGCTTTTAACACTTCGTCATGTGCTGCTACTACTTCTTCATCTGTTAAAGTACGCTCAGGTTCGAAGTACTGTAGTGAGAATGCAACTGATTTTTTACCTTCTTCCATTTTGTCTCCTTCATATAAATCGAAGACACGAACATCTTTCAATAATGTGCCACCTGCTTGACGGATAATTGTTTCAAGATCCGCTGCCGCTACGCTTCTATCAACAACTAAAGCGATATCACGAGACATCGAAGGGAAACGTGGAACCGGAACGTAAACTAGTGCTTCAGTAGACGCTTCTAAAATAGCTGCTAAGTTCATTTCCATTACGTATGTTTCTTTTAATCCATTTGCTTTTTGTTCAGTTGGGTGCAATTGCGCGATTAAACCAATACGGTTGCCCTTTAATAATACGTTAGCCGTACGTCCTGGGTGTAAACCATCTACAGTAGCGCGTTCAAATGTTACTGCTTCTGTTAAACCTAGGCGATCAAATAGACCCTCAACGATTCCTTTTAATACGAAGAAATCCACTTGTTTATGTTCACCTTGCCAAGCATGATCTAACCATTTACCTGTGATAACTGCAGCTACATGTTCTTCTTCATGTGGAAGATTTTCTTCAGTTAAACCTAAGAATACAGAATCTACTTCATAAAGTGCTACTAAGTCTGCTGAACGTGCGACATTATAAGACGCTGCTTCCACTAAATGTGGGATTAAGCTTTGACGTAATGTGCTGCGTTCTTCACTCATTGGCATTAACAGTTTTGTAACAGGCGCTGTTTCTAATGCAAATTTTTGTGAAAGTACATCAGATGTTAATGAGTAAGTAATCGCTTGGTGAAGACCTGCACCTTCTAAATAAGCACGTACAATACGACGTTTTGCTTGATAAGGTGTTAAACCACCAGGTGTTGTTTCACTTACAGGAAGTGTTGTTGGAATTTCATCGTAACCATAAATTCGTGCAATTTCTTCGACGATATCTTCCTCAATTTTAATATCTTGACGGCGAGTTGGTGCATCAACATAGAGCATGCCATTCGCAGTTTCAACATCAAATTTTAATCTTTTTAAAATTGACTCCATATCATCTAAAGAAATCTTCATACCAAGACGAGCATTGATAAAGTCAGGAGAAACGATTACTTTTGAAGGTGTTTTATCTAATTCATCAAACATGACTGAGCCAGCTAATACTTCCCCACCAGCTAGTTCTGCTAATAATTTCGCTGCACGTTCCGCTGCAGGAATAACACGGTTCGGATCAAGACCTTTTTCAAAACGGGCACTTGCATCACTACGTAAACCTAAATCTTTTGATGTGTAGCGTACTGATAAACCTTCAAAGTATGCTGATTCAATAACAACAGTCGTTGTCCCATCATGCACTTCTGAGTTTAATCCGCCCATAACTCCAGCTACAGCTACTGGCTCTTTACCATTAGTAATAACAAGATTATTTGCATTTAATGTACGTTCTTTATCATCAAGAGTCGTTATTTTTTCGCCTTCATTAGCTAAACGAACTACGATTTCCCCTGTTCCTAAACGGTCATAGTCAAATGCGTGAAGCGGTTGACCATATTCCATTAAGATGTAGTTAGTGACATCGACAACATTGTTATGCGGACGTACGCCAGCCGCCATTAAACGCTGTTGTAACCATAATGGAGACTCAGCGACTTTAACGTTTTTCACGACTTTTGCTACGTACATAGGGTTTTCTACCGGTGCATCTACTCGAAGTTTTAAATAATCAGAAGCTTTTTCAGCTGATTCTGTATAATCTATTTCTGGTAATTTGACATCCTCAGAAAGGATTGCTCCTACTTCATAAGCTACACCTAACATACTCATAGCATCTGAACGATTTGGTGTTAAACCAAGTTCAAGCACTGTGTCATATCGGCCAAGCACTTCAAGTGGATCTGCCCCTACTGGTGTTTCTGCAGGTAATACGAAAATACCATCACTATAAGCTTTTGGTACTAATTTACCTTCGATACCAAGCTCTTGTAATGAACAAATCATACCGTTTGATACTTCACCACGAAGTTTGGCTTTTTTGATTTTTCCACCCGGTAAATGTGCACCTGGTCGAGCAACGATCACTTTTTGACCAACTGCTACGTTTGGAGCACCACATACGATTTGTGATAATTCTTCTTCACCAAAGTCTACTTGGCAAATATTTAATTTATCCGCTTCTGGGTGTTTTACTTTTTCTTTCACTTCGCCAACCATTAGCTTTTTCATACCTTCAGCTAGGTTTGCAACGCCGTCCACTTCAATCCCAGAACGTGTAATTTTTTCTGCTAAAACTGCTGGCTCTAGGCCTTGTAAATCAACATATTGTTCTAACCATTTTAACGATACTAGCATGTTTACCCCTCCTTACTCTTCTGTGCGGTGGAATTGTGATAAGAATCGGATGTCATTTGTATAGAAATGACGGATATCGTCCACCCCATATTTCAACATTGCAATACGTTCTTGCCCCATACCAAATGCGAAGCCTGAAACTTTTTTAGGATCGTATCCAGCCATCTCAAGAACGTTTGGATGCACCATACCGGCACCTAAAATTTCAATCCAACCTGTTTGTTTACATAAACTACAGCCAGATCCACCACATTTGAAACAAGAGATATCCATTTCTACTGAAGGCTCAGTGAATGGGAAGAAACTTGGGCGTAAACGAATTTCACGTTCTTGGCCAAACATTTTTTTCGCAAAAAGATCCAAAGTACCTTTTAAATCGCTCATTGTAATGTTCTCGCTTATTACAAGTCCTTCGATTTGATTGAACTGATGCGAATGTGTAGCATCATCATTGTCACGACGGAATACTTTACCCGGACAGATAATTTTCACAGAAGCACCTTGTTTTTCTTCCATAGTACGAGCTTGTACTGGAGAAGTCTGTGTACGAAGTAAAATCTCTTCAGAAATATAGAATGTATCTTGCATATCACGAGCAGGGTGACCTTTTGGTAGGTTTAATGCTTCGAAGTTATAATAGTCTTTTTCAACTTCTGGTCCTTCCGCAATTTCATATCCCATGCTGATGAATAAGTCTTCAATTTCTTCAACAACCTTTGTTAGCGGATGTTTACTACCAACTTTTATTGGACGTCCTGGTAAAGTCACGTCAATTGACTCTTTTTCTAGTTGTTCCTGAACCGCTTTTTCTTCCAGTAATTGAGCACGTGCTTCAAGCACCTCAGTCACTTCTTGACGTACAACGTTTACTAGAGCACCCATTTTAGGACGTTCCTCTGCAGGAAGTTTACCCATCCCTTTTAATAAATCCGTGATCGGACCTTTTTTACCTAAATAAGCAACACGCACATCATTCAACTCTTTAGAGTTCGATACCGCTGCAATTTTCGCTAAAGCTTCTTCCTTTAGCTGATTTAATTGTTCTTCCATTGCCATTTAAATTCCTCCTTCCAATATCGAATAGTAAAAACAGATTGATTGTTTTTACTAAACACGCAAACCGTCTTTTCATGTAGACTGTAAAAAAATCTGCACAAAAAAACTCGCCCCCTAAAAAGGGACGAGGACATAGTTCGCGGTACCACCCTAGTTATTGTACTTAAGTACAATCACTTCATTGACATAACGGCTCTAAACCGGCCTACCTTTACAGCAATTGCTGGTCCCGGTGGCTGCTAACGGAGTGAACTTCCATGTAACACAACTTTATGCACGCTTGCAGTCTTTGGCGAGCACTCCCTAAAAAGTGTAGAAACATATACTTTTTCCGATCGAAGCATTTAAATTATTTTTAATTATTGTATGCAATAATATTCATTATACGCAACTAAATTGTTTTCTTCAAGGTTACTTTGCCGAAACTGCGAAGTTATATAACAAAATACCAGAAGCTACTGCTACATTTAAAGATTCAGCTTGCCCTAAAATCGGAATGATAACATTGGCATCTGTTTTTGCAAGTAAGTCTGGGTGAATACCATTGCCTTCATTGCCCATAATAAGTGCAAATTTATCGCCTTTTTTCACTTCCGAATAGACTACTGCATTATCAAGAGCTGTCCCGATAACTGGGATTAATCTGTCTTGTAAATTATCAATCCAGTCTCCAAGATCCCCTTTTACAACAGGAATATGGAAATGCGAGCCTTGAGCAGAGCGTACTGTTTTTGGATTGAAAGCATCAGCTGAGCCTTTACCAAGAATAACTGCATCAATACCAGCTGCATCTGCCGTACGAATCATTGTACCCACATTGCCCGGATCTTGAACTGCATCAATTAATAATAATTTTGTCCAGCCAGCTTGTTCTTCCTCTGTTACCTCACGTTGTTTACATTGTGCGAAGATCCCTTGAGGGTGCTCTGTTTCAGACAATTCTTTTGCAATTGCTTGTGTTACTTCTACAACAAAAATGTCATCCATATTCCATGTATGTGGAATGTCCACACCTTCACGGACGATAATTGTTAGTACCTCACCATTGTTTTTAATTGCTTCTTCAACTAAATGGAAACCTTCAACGATAAATTCGCCAGAGCGTTCACGTTCTTTTCTAGTTGTCACTAGCTTTTTCCAATACTTCACTAGTGAATTTTGTGGTGATTCTATTCTTTTCATAAAATGTATACCGCCTTTAGTTTTTAAATCGTTATTGTTATTTTGCCAAACTGATGATTTTCTTTTAAATATTCAAGCGCTTGTTCCGCTTCATCTAATGAGAAAGTTCGGTCCATCACTGGATGCGTGTTAAATTCCGCCAAATGCTCAAGGCATGCACGGAATTCCTCGCGACTTCCCATTGTAGTCCCATACAATGTATATTGTCCATAGAAAAATTTTCGTAAGTCAAAATCGACAACGTCTTCTGTTGTTGCACCGAACAATACTATTTTACCACCCTTTTTTAAAACATCCAAAGAGCGATTAAAAGTAGCGCGTCCAACACTTTCAATAACAACATCGATTTGTTCCTCTTTTAATAATTCTACCCAGTCAGCATGCGTATCAATCGCAATATCAGCACCGAGTTCAAGCGCTGCATTTCGTTTTTCTTCACTACGAGATGAGACTATGACTCTAGCTCCAACATTTTTAGCCATTTGGATTAAAAATGTTGCAACACCGCTACCTGCTCCTGGAATAAATATTGTTTGGCCTGCTTCTATTTGCCCTTTTGTAAATAAGGCACGATAACCTGTTAATGGCGAAATACCAATTACAGAAGCCTCTTCAAATGAAAGATGTGCTGGCTTCCGCTCAAGTTGTTCGACTGAAATTGCAATTTTCTCCGCGAATGTTCCGTTGTCAGGGAAGCTTAAAATATCAAAATCAGCAGGAGGGACATCAGAATTTTCATACCAACGCAATGAAGGATTAATAATGACTTCATCTCCTACTTGCCAATCTGTCACACCCTCACCTATTGCCTCTATAACACCGGCTGCATCAGAACCTAATATAAGCGCCTCACTATCATTTCCTAGACGTCCAGGTGTATACAAATCTCGACGATTTAAGCCTGCAGCTTTAATCGCAACGACTGCTTCTAAAGCTCCAGCTTGTGGTTTAGGTAATTCAGTTACTTTTAAAGATCCTTTTTCAAAAACAAATGCTCTCATGATAAAACAACCCCTTAGTATGTAATATTTATTCAAAATTCCCAATAGTAAATAATATCAACCATTCTAATTTTAACAAATGAATGTATAACTATCGAGCCTAACGGCAAAAATGAAAATAGGAGGGATGAAGTATGAATTTTCAAATACGACAAGCCGTTAAAGCTAATGTTCAAGGTCAAAGCGCCGACGAACTGGAGAATGTTGTTGAAGATGCAATTAAACGCGGTGAGGAGCATTTACTCCCTGGACTTGGCGTCTTTCTAGAGGCATGGTGGAACCATGCAGATCAACAAAAACGACAAAACTTTATGCAAGATTTATCCAAAGCAATGGCCTAATAAAAAAACTGTCCAAACGATTTTAACTTCGCTTGGGCAGTTTTTCATTTTAGAGACAATGCTATTCCCATTTAGTTAATAATCATTTTGATCCTTATCTTTTTCCTAGCAAATGAAATCCTAACTATCTATATATAAAAAAGCTGAACTAATAAAATTACTTAGTTCAGCTTTTTACACATTATTGAAAATAGAATGATTATCTATTTCATTTTTAATTATCTTACGCGTGCTGCACTCGAAAAACTAGATGGATTGTATGATGCGATTTTCACTACATCACCAGTTTGTGGCGCATGTAACCATTGGCCATTCCCGATATACATACCAACGTGGTATGCAGGGCTACCAAAGAACACTAAGTCACCAGGTTGGACATCATTTGGTGAAATACGAGTACCTGCATTTTGTTGTTGACTAGACGTTCTTGGAAGACTAATGCCTTCAGAACGGTAAACATATTGCATTAAACCTGAACAATCAAAGCCTGATGGTGAAGTACCACCCCATACATACGGTACACCAAGGAAATTCTTCGCATAACCAATTAGGCCCGATGCATCTCCGCCTGAAGGTTTTTGATTTGTTAAATTTAGAACATCATTTTTGTTTGATGTTTTTGTGATATTCACTACTGGTGATAAACTCACTGATTTTTCATCGTCATTTGATGCTGTTTTTACTGCTTCTCTTACTGCTTTCTCTGCACGTTTTTGAGCAGCCTTTGCAGCTTTTTTAGCCGCTTTTTCTTCTTTAATTGTTTTTTTCGTTGCTTTTAATTTAGATACAATTTTCTTTTTATCTTTTTTGATTTGTTTCATTTCTTTAGCTAAATCTTTTTTATCTTCTTTCAATTCTTTATTAATTTTATCAAGAGCTGTTTTTGAAGTGATTAGCTTATCTTCTTTTTCATTTAGCTCTGTCATTAATGATTGATCACTATTTAAAATTTGAGTTACGGCTGTTGTACGGTCGATAAAATCAGACATACCATCAGATGATAGTAAGACATCTGCATATAACATAAATGCACTCTTGCTTTCACCTTGGATATCTCTTAATCGTTCTTCATATAATGTTTTACGGAATTCATATTCTGTTTGCGTTTGTTTAATGTCTTTTTTTGTTTGAGTAATTTTCTCGTTTGAGTTATTAATTTTCTTGTTTAGTCGATCAACCTTGTCCATTGCCTCAATAATACTGTTATCAATCTTTTGGATTTTTTGTTCAAGTTTCAAGGCTTTTTGTTCAGCTTTTGTTGGAGCTGAGTCATTTGAAGGACTAGCGTAAGAAGGGGATACTTGTAATAGAGCAGCCGCTAAAACGGTTATTGCTAAAACATTTTTGAATATCTTCTTCATTAATTATCATCTACTTTTCTATGTAATATTATGGTTTTTTTGCTATGTTTTTTAACTTGACTATTCTCCAGTCTATACTTCTGTAATATAAAAAACAATATTTCGACATATACTGTAACATAATTGTAATCTTCAGTTTATGAAATTCAGCTATTTCAAACTAACAATTAAATAGAATAGCTCTATCCATTTTTTGTCTTGCGTAATATCGTGACCATATTATAATAAATTCTATTACATTATTAATTATCCGAAAATAAGAACATTTCGGATTGTTCAAAATTATAAAGTGAGGCGAATTGAAATGACAGTAGTAGTTGATAGCATTGTAGAAGCTTTAAAGCAATTCCTAGATGGAGATCAAGTTTCCGTTAACGAGACAGTGAGAGAGCTACACGGTCAAGACGAATCATATCATGTGGCTTCCCTTCCAGACATTGTTGTTTTCCCTAAAACGAAAGAGCAAGTAAGTGAAATTATGAAACTGGCAAACGAGCTAGTAGTTCCTATAGTACCTTTTGGAAGAGGTTCTAGCTTAGAAGGCCACGTTATTCCTTACGAAAACGGTATTACAATTGACTTTTCTTTAATGGATAAAATTTTAGAAATTCGACAAGACGATTTACTCGTAAAAGTACAACCTGGTGTGACAAGAATGCAGTTAAATAAAGAACTAAAAAAACACGGCCTCTTTTTCTCTGTTGACCCTGGTGCCGACGCTACTTTAGGTGGTATGGCTGCTACAAATGCGAGTGGTACAACTGCTGTACGATATGGCGTAATGCGCGACCAAGTACGTGACTTAGAAGTTGTTTTAGCAGATGGTAGAATTATTCACACTGGTAATTTAGCTGCAAAATCATCATCTGGTTATCATTTAAATGGTTTATTTGTCGGATCTGAGGGCACTCTTGGCTGCTTCACGGAACTTACATTAAAGGTTTATGGTATTCCTGAATTTGAAACGGCTGCTCGCGCTGTCTTCCCTACGGTTGAAGATGCCATTGCTGCTGTTACTTCTGTATTACAAGTCGGTATTCCGATTGCTCGAGTTGAATTAGTCGACGAGGAATCTATCCGCCAAGTAAATCATTACAGCGACACTGATTATCCTGAAAAGCCAACTCTATTTATCGAATTCCACGGTAATGAAGCCGGTTTAGCTCAAGATGTGATATTTACACGTGAAATTATGGAGGATCACGGTTGTGTAGAAGTACAGTTCGAAACGGATAATACTGCTCGTACAAAACTGTGGGATGCTCGTCATAACTTAGCTTATGCTTATACACATGGTTACCCAGGAAAAAAACAGATGGTAACAGATGTTTGTGTTGCCATTTCAGACTTAGCAGATGCTGTTCATTTTGCACGTGAGCAACTAAATGCAGCTAACCTTCCAGGTGGGGTATTAGGTCATGTCGGCGATGGTAATTTCCACGCTATAGTTATGATTGATATGAAAGATGCGGAGGAAGTTAAGAGAGCTGATGCTTTTAATGAAGCTATTGTACAATTTGCATTAGATCGCAACGGTACTTGTACTGGAGAACACGGGGTTGGAATCGGGAAACAAAAATACCAAGCTAAAGAACATGGCGAATCATATAATATTATGAAAGCTATTAAAATCTCACTTGATCCAAAGAACATTTTGAATCCAGGTAAGATTATTCGAATAGAAGAATAAGTATTAAAATACGATACCCCGCTCCTATTAATAGTAGAAGCGGGGTTTTTACTAGTTTTTTTAAAATTCTCTTGTAATATACTTAATCACCTTTATAATAAAAATATTATTATAAATTTTCAGAATAATATTTATATTTAAATTATTGTATTGCAATGCTTACTTTTAATAATTATATTAATCCTATTTTGGAAATTTATCATCGAGATAAGGAAAGGGATGTTGTACAAATGAAAGCTCTTGAAACATTTAGCGCATTTATCGGAAAATATTTTGCTGTCTGGGTAATGCTTATTGCTGTAATAGCTTATGTAGCACCTACACCTTTTTTAGGATTAGGTCAATATATTACGATATTACTTGGAGTGGTTATGTTTGGGATGGGACTTACACTGAAGGCTAGTGATTTTAAATTAGTTCTTACAAAGCCATTGCCTGTATTGATCGGAATAATCGCTCAGTTTACGATTATGCCTTTAACAGCACTTGCAATCGCTTATATTTTGCAATTACCTTCAGAATTAGCTGCGGGTCTTGTATTACTAGGTTCTGTTCCCGGTGGTACTGCTTCTAACGTTATGGTGTATTTAGCAAAAGGAAACGTGCCCCTATCTATTACAATGACTTCTGTATCTACATTACTCGCACCTATTTTAACACCATTATTATTATTGTTATTAGCTGGTCAATGGATGCCTGTAGATGCGAAATCTATGTTTATGTCTATTATCCAAGTTATTATCGTTCCAATCGCCCTTGGTATACTTGTTCGTAAATTCTTGCCAACCGTCGTTGATAAAAGTATATCAATTGTGCCTTTAATTTCCGTTTTCGCTATCATTATCATAGTGTCGGCTGTAGTTTCAGGAAACCAAGATAAAATTGCTTCTGCTGGTTTGTTAGTATTCTTTGCTGTATTTTTACACAATGGAGCAGGCTTATTATTAGGTTACTATGCAGGGAAATTATGTGGCCTTTCTTTACAAGATCAACGAGCTATTTCTATTGAAGTAGGTATGCAAAACTCTGGATTAGGTGTAGCACTTGCCGCAGCACACTTTGGTCCCCTTGCTGCTTTACCAAGTACATTCGGAGCTGTATGGCATAATATCTCCGGACCAATCCTTGCAACGTATTGGTCAAAACGTCCTGTAGATAATGTTGAGGTTGAGAAGGCTACTTCCACTGTTACACAAAAAGCATAAAATGAGATAAGTCTTCTTGTCTGAAATCAAAATAATCCCCACCTGTTTATTTTTCAGGTGGGGATTAACTATTTTTTAGCAAGAATAGTCTTTATCTTAAAACGATTAGTTACAGTAGATCTATTTTACGATTACTTCTTTGGTGTATAAATGGTTTTACTATTCCCATCAACGATTAACACTGATTTCGCAGGTACTTTCTCGCCTTGAACAGTAAATTCATCTTCAGAGAAATTTGCCACTACACTTAAATCTTTACCATATTCAGTCATTTGAACTAATCTGTCATCTGAAAGAATTTTATAATCTGTCATTTCTTCCTTTATTGCTTTTTTGCTGAAATTTGACCACACTTTTGAGTGGTTTATTATTGTTGTTTTGTACTTTTCCCACTCGTATTTATCAATGTGATAAAGAGGAGGGACATTGTAAAGTATTTCATACAGCATTCTATTTTCAATTTCATCTGCTATTTTTAGAGTACCCCATCCCCACCAATAAGTCGTGATTACAGAATCATTGTAAACTAACTTATATAACGGGATAGTGTAGTTTGAATCCAAAAATAATTTCTTGTACTTATCCTTTACTGGTATTTGCTTAGAAAATAGCTCCGGAACTCCACCAGTACTTGAATAGTATCTTCCTACATAATAATTACTCTCTTTATTTTTACTCATATCTTCATCCATCCAAGAAAATGAAGGGGTTTCTATTCCATGCGCAAAAGCAATGGTTTTGTTAGCAAAATCATTGCCTCCCTCAGTTCCAACTACCATTCCCCATTCTTTTTGTAGATATTCCATTCTCTTAATTCGAGCTTGAACATCTTCTGCTTCAGTAGTAGTATGTTCTGGTGAGTAGTCATCAAAGATTTCTCCTGTACCGTCTGTATCTAAAAACCATGAGTTAAATGGTAAACCAGTATTTATAATTGATGTTACTCTTTCTTTCACACTCGGCATTGCTAATGTCGGATTCAACTTTCTACCTACACCTTGGAATCCTTCAATTTTACTTCCATCTTTTTTAGTGACGGTTGCATTATCAAAAAGTGAAGTATCATTATACTTAGCCGTTTCCCACTGTTCTTTACCCGGTTCATGGATTGAATGATACGAATCGTAAGTACCGATTAAATACCCCTGTTTTTCTGCTTCTTTTACTAACTCTGGTTTAATAAAACCTTCTTGCCAGTCGTCTAAACCTATCCACAAATTTGCTAACCCTGAATGCTTCATATCCTTTATGACATCTACAGTATTTGCATCTGCCCACTTTTCTATTGGGTCCACTACGTTTCCAAGCTCACTTTTTAACAATCTTTTATTAAGTTCAATCAATTCTACTGGATTTAACTTATCTATTTTCTTATTTATTAGCTTTTGAATTTCTTTATCCTCTTTAGTAAATACTTCCGGATTATAAAATTCTTTAAGTTGCATGACAGCACTTAAGCTTTTTACTATTCTATTTTTAGTATATTTGTCTACGTAATCGTAAGCATTTAAATCATCAAACGCAGCTGCAAGCTCTGTTCCATCTTCAACTTTAGTAGTTAATAATTCCTGAATCCATAATTTCAACTTTTCAGGGAAACTACTTCTCAATCCTGGCCATTGTATATTTTCTTCTGAAATTACAGTTCTGTCCCAATAATAAACATGAGGAGCACCATATAGTTTTTCAATATTCTTATTTTCTTCAGCCTTTTCCTTTAAAGATTTAAAGTCGCCTTGCTCAATCAAATAATTTTTATAAGTTTTGGCAACATGTACTGGATCTTTTTTTGTTAAATATATTCTAAAACCATATTCCTTCTTTTTATTGATAGATGGAAACTCATGATTAAAAGTAAACTCTATATTTTTCTTTGTATTAAAAGCAATTTCATTATTGTAGGGATTTTTAATAATATATACTAACGAATATTCATCTTTATCAACCGCAAAAAATTGCATGGAGAAAGACTCAATCAATTTCATTTTTTCTTCATTTAGATAGTCTTTCCAAACTGAATCATCACTTGGAATGTACTTCCCTTGATTTAATGGGAGTAGGTATCCATTACCTTTCACTTTCGGCCAAGAAAACGAATTTTCTTCATCTTTACTAGACTTGATGGTTACATCTACATACTTATCTTTCTTTTCGATATCAATATCAAGACCCTGTTCTGCATAGGTCCAGCTAATGTTATCTTTATCATCTATTAAATTTGAAACTTTCATCTTCTCCAATGGTTCTGATGCCTTTTCCTTAGTTCCATTGGATTCCACCTCAAGCTTAAAGGTTTCCGGATCTACATTAAAGTTAAAATCTAAATTATCCATTTGCGTATTGATCTCTTTGTTAGGCTTTTTTTCTTTGCCAACACATCCCGTAAGAACACTAGTAGCAAAGACTACAATTAACATGATAGATAATATTTTTTTCATGTCTCGCACCTCCTAGTCTTAGACTATCTTGGGCTTGTTACACGAATGTGACAAAAAACTCTAACTTATTATTTTTTAATTCAAATCCATAATCCACATTGTGATTATCCAAAATGGTCTTGATAATAGGTAAACCCAATCCTGTTCCAGAAAGCTCCTTACTTCTTGATTTTTCTAGTACATAGAAGGGTCTCCAAATATTTTCTAAGTCATTTTCATTCATATCACCTATACCGTTAACAATCGTAATTTTCACGGCATCATTGTCTTTCTTTAAAGTAATTTCAATATTCTTGTCATAAGAATATTTAATAGCATTCGTAATTAAATTATCGAGTACAATATCCATATCTTCTTTTTCAGCTTGAATTAAATATTCTTTGCTCACATCTATATTTAAAGATAAGTTAATATCGTATTCTTGTAGGATCAGCTTGTACTTATTTGTCATCTCAATAATTCTTTTACCTATATCAAAAGTAGATTTGTTTAATGTGCTATTCTCTAGTGCTGTCCAGAACAATAGCTTCTCTATTAGAACATTCATTTTTTCAATCTGTTCTTCAATGGTATCCCTGTAAGTGCCGTCATCCAGACCATCCGATATTCCTTGTTCGTATACTTTCACTAATGATAGTGGTGTTTTCAACTCATGCGATATATCTGCCATTAGTTCTTTCAAACGCTTATTTTGACCATTAATTTCTTCGTGCGCTTTTTCTAATTTCCCACTCATTATGTTTATACTTTTTGCTAGTTCTCCTACTTCATCATTTGTCATTATCTCTTCTTTCCTAAAATTTAAATTGGCTATATCTTGAGATAAATTTTTCAAAGATTCTAATGGTCTTGTGATTTTGTTTGATATCATCACTACTAGAAAGACAATTAAAATGACGGAAATGGACATCAAAACAATATTAAATCTATTTACTATGGAAATTGTATCTTCCATATGCGGCAAAGGTAATCCAATAGCGATTATATAATTATCTATTTTCATAAATTTAGTCAAAACTTTATATTTACTTACTCCTTGGTCGTATATCTTATTTACGCTTTTTTCCTGCAACTTATCCAACGTCTGTTCAGTAAGCCAAAATTTGTTTAGCTTTATCTTTTTCTTTTCAAACTCAAAAATTATTCTTTCATTAATTTGATCCAAACTTCCACTTGCTTCTGAATAGACAATAGTAATAGCGTATTTCTCTTCTAACTTTCCCAAATCATTTAAAAGGTTTTTCTTAGGCTCCTTGAGTATATCGCTAGCAGCTTTATCCAAAACCTTTCTTTGCTCATGAATGTAATATCTGTCTACCAAAAATATATTTGCTAGTATCGAGAATATATAGATGCAAATTACTACTGATGATATACCAATGGAAAATTTATTTTTAATTTTAATCTTCTTGCACCTCCAGGCAGTATCCAATGCCTCTATAGGTTTTAATTAGGTCATCTCCAATTTTAGTTCTTAATCTTCTGATATGAGTATCTACAGTTCTATGATCTCCCTCATAATCCAAGCCCCAAACTAAATCAATCAACTTATCCCTTGATAAAATCATGCCTTTATTTTTTATGAAGAAAAGCAATAAATCATATTCTATCTTTGTTAGTTGGATAGGTTCATTATGTTTATATGCTTTCTTTTCACTCTCTTTGATCAGAATATCTTTCACTTTTATTTCTTCACTCATATTCAATAGCTTTTTTACTCTTAATATTAATATTCTTGGATCAAATGGTTTCTTTATGTATTCATCTGCTCCACCATGTAAAGCGTGTAATTCGTCTTCATTTTGACTTTTTGCTGTTAGTATTAGAACTTTTGTTTGACTGTTTTCTTTAATATATTTGCATGCCTCTATTCCATCAATTTTAGGCATCATCCAATCTAAAATTGCTAATTCAACCTTAGTAGTTTCAAAAATCTCCAATGCTTCCTGGCCATCTCTTGCCTCTAGAATATTGAAGCCTTCATCTTTTAAATAAGCTGAAAGTATTTTAACCATATGCTGTTCATCGTCAGCAATTAGAATATTCATTTTCTGCTCTCCTTTCCGATTTTGGATATAAAGGGAAGCGCCAAATAATTCCTAATCCAGAGAATAGGAATATTATTTGACGCTTTTTCTTTTAAAATCACTTCATATAGTTATATTAAACACCGATATTTCTGCAGGGTTCCAAAATCGAACTGGAATCCTCGTAGTTCCAATCCCACTATTGACATATAGGTACTTATTATTTTCTAGCTGATATAATCCTTTAGTGTATTTCTCTGCAAGCGGGGGCGTATATATGGGGCCAATCAATGGCACATCAACTTGTCCACCATGACTATGCCCAGCAAGTGCTATATCAATATTGTCATACCCCACATCTTCTATAAGATCAGGTTGGTGTAGTATAAGGAGATTCGTACCCTGACTATTAATACCTGAATAAGCTTTTTGAATATCAGGATTTCCAAGCATTGCTTCATCCAACCCTATAATATTTATTACTTGTCCATTTTCAAGCTCTATTGTACTACTTTCATTTGTTAGTAACTTAAATCCAGATGCATTCATTATATCTTCATAAAACCTAACTCCACCACCTCCACGGTCATGGTTTCCCCATACTGCATAGTTTCCATATTTACTACGTAGTTTACCCAATATTGCACTTATTTTTGACCTATCTTCAAATTGAGAAGGTACATCCATTAAATCTCCTGTAAAAGCTATTACATCAGGTTGAAGTCCGTTAATTTTTTCTACAAGCTTCTCAAGTTGCTCTAGTGAATAATTAGGTCCTAAATGCACATCTGAAAATTGTACTACCTTTAGCGCACTCTCTCCTCCTGACGTAAGTTCGAGTTCATATTCCTTTGTAACAAGACGTTTTGGTTCTATTTCAAATGAATATGTAACGATTCCCGCTACAACTATACTTAATATTATTACGCATTTTATTATGATAAAAATTAACCTTTTCATTTTTACACTACCATTCTACCTTAGATTAAACAGCTTCTAATCAAGGTCCATGCAGAGTTAATAGTATTTAAATGCTTTCCACACTTGAAATTTTTTCCATCCCTGCAAAGCTATTTTGAATTAGACTAAGCCAAGTCTGTTACGCGAATGTTACAAAATACTATATTTTTTGATGTACTCTCTTAACTCATCAAAAAACAAAAAAAGATAGGTAAGGCAAATACTCTTTTGCCTTACCTATCCTTAATTTTGATAACAAAATTGCGTTCTTTAACTATTATATATTTCGAATTGAATAATTATCCTAAAACCGAAGCCAATACAGCCTTTTGAGCATGAAGACGATTTTCTGCTTGTTCAAAGATAAATGAATTTGGTCCATCTATAACAGATGTCGCTACTTCCTCTTCACGGTGTGCTGGCAAGCAGTGTAAGAACATATAATCCGATTTCGCATTCGCTACTAATGCATCGTTAATTTGGTAGTCTTTAAAGTCTGCTAAACGTTTTGCAGTTTCCTCTTCTTGCCCCATTGAAGTCCACACATCTGTATAAATGACATCAGCATCCTTCGCTGCTTCAGCTGGATCATAAGTGAATGAAACCGTACTACCATTTGAAGCAGCAATTTCAGTTGCTTTTTTCATGACCGCTTCACTTGGTTCATATTCTTTAGGTGTTGCTACAACAACATCCATTCCTACATGTGCAGCCGCTACTACTAATGAATGCGCTACGTTGTTTCCATCACCAATATACGCAAGCTTTAAACCCTTCACATAACCTTTTTCTTCTGCAATTGTTTCAAGGTCTGCAAGTGCTTGGCATGGATGAGCAAGGTCTGTTAAACCGTTAATAACAGGAATAGATGCGTGTTCAGCCAGTTCTTTTACCATCTCATGTGAGTTTGCGCGAATCATAATACCATCTAAATAACCGGATAATACATGCCCTGTATCATAAATAGACTCACCACGTCCGATTTGTAAATCGCGAGCATGCATGAACATACCTTTACCACCCAGTTGATTCATACCTACTTCAAATGAAATACGCGTACGAGTAGAATGCTTTTCGAAAATCATTCCTAGCGTTTTCCCCTCTAATAATGGTGGACATTTGCCCTCTTTAGTTATTGTTTTCAATTGAATGGATAAGTCCAGTAAGCCTTGTACTTCCTCACTTGTATAATCTACAAGCGAAATTAAATCTTTGCCTTTTAAGCTTTCTACTAATTTTAACTGCACTAATTCTAAAAGTTTCATATATGATCCGCTCCCTTTTGTTTTTATTGTTAATGACCATTATACATATGCATAAATATTAAATCAAATGTATTTTTATGTTTTTTCAAAAAAATTAAACTCCTTTACTCATGTGAGCAAAGGAGTTTAATTTACATCTTATTCAAAGATAATTTTATTCACTGTATCACGGTCTAGTTTCTTAATTACTTCAATGATTAATTTAACTGTGTTTTCAAAGTCATCACGATGTAAAATACCTGCATGTGAATGAATATAGCGCGTTGCAATACCGATTGATAAAGATGGTACACCATTAGCAGTTATGTGAATTGCACCTGCGTCTGTACCGCCTCCTGGAATGGCTTCATATTGGAACGGGATACCATTTTCATTTGCAGTATCCACCACAAGATCACGTATACCTTTATGTGCAATCATCGATGCATCATAAATAATAATTTGTGGACCGGCACCAATCTTACTTGTTGATTCTTTTGATGTAATTCCTGGTGTGTCACCAGCAATACCTACATCAACTGCAAAACCGATATCAGGTTGAATTTTATGCGTCGCTACTTTAGCTCCACGTAAACCAACCTCTTCTTGGACAACACCACATCCGTAAACGATGTTTGGATGTTTTTCATCTTTTAGCCCTTTTAATACTTCAATTGCTATCGCACAGCCGATACGGTTATCCCATGCTTTAGCAAGTAAATGTTTTTCGTTTTTCATTACTGTAAACTCAAAATAAGGTACGACCATATCACCAGGTAAGATACCCCATCCTTCTGCCTCATCTTTAGAAGTAGCGCCGACATCGATGAACATATCTGTAATTTGGAAAGGTTTGTTGCGTACCTCTGCCGGTAAAATATGCGGTGGTTTAGAACCAATTACCCCAATAATCGTTTCACCTTTTCGTGTAATGACTTGCACTCGTTGTGCTAGCATTACTTGTGACCACCAGCCACCTATTGTTTGGAATTTTAAGAAGCCTTTATCGTCAATTTGAGTGACCATGAAGCCAACCTCATCTAAATGGCCAGCTATCATAACTTTAGGTCCGTTTGCATCGCCCACTTTTTCAGCGATTACTCCACCTAAATTATCACTATCCATTCTGTCTGCGAAAGGAGCAATGTACTTTTTCATTACCTCGCGCGCTTCACGCTCGTTACCTGAAGCTGCACGTGCGTCAGTTAGTTCTTTCAACATTGTTAAAGTCTCATCCAATTGTTGCATTATTTCGACCTCCTAAATATTCGAATCTTTAACTATTATAATGTAACAATAGACAATTTTCAAAAAATATTTTAGTATCCGTTACGTTGACGCTCATAATTTTTTTCGTTTTTCGATATATACGCTCGAACGATATCTTCGGCTGTAAAATCTAGTGCATTTGCCAGTGCACCGTATAATACCCACGCTTCTTTATATTGAGCTCTCTCCGGCTTAAGGATGAAGTTTAAAACCGCCCCTTCTGTCTGGATGAAGAGATCCGTCAAGTCTCCTTCGCGGTTAGCTATTGGCCACTCTTCTAAATCATCGAAACCTTTCATAATACCTAATGACAATAAAAAATGAATAGAATCCACGAACTCCTCTAAAATTACCAAACTCTCTGATGGTCCCTTTGTGCTCCAAAATTTAAAGCATCGTGTTTCATTTGCAAGTTCACCCAACTCAACAAGTAATGCTAACCCTTTTTCACGGAATACATCTTTTGTAATTTGTTGTGTTTCTTCAATAAATGTATCCAGTTGTTGCTGCATCGCAAAAAGTTTTTGTAAATTCATTATAATTCTCCTAACATTTTTGAAACTTTTCAATCTCCTTCATCGTATAGGAAAGGATAATGTTTGTACAAGGGGGAACTGTAGATGTTTGTTCTCATTCGTGTTTTATTAGTCGTGCTCATTTTATATGTCATGTATAAAGTTATTCGCTACTTTTTTAATCCAAAGCGAAAATTTGATGATGCGGTGCAACGTAGAGGTTATTACTTCTATGACGATTCCAAAAATGCACGAAAGAACTTTTTTATATCTTATAAAGGCGCTATGTTTGAAGGGGAAAAATATCTAGGAACAGCTAACGACACATTGGAAGTGGTATCCATTTTCATTGATACGAAAAATGAAATGGAACTTCGAGGATTAAAGAAAGATGATATTCTATTTTTAGAAAGTGAAATCCTTCTCCACTACCCAAACGCAACAATTAGCTGGAAAAATCCAATTGAACAATTGATGAAGTAAAAAAGTACCGTCTTTTTTAGACGGTACTCCAGACTGTAAACAAACTCGAAGAAATTTCGAGTTTGCCTACAGTCTTTTTTCTTTTACAATAAATATAGATGAATACTACCTTTGATTTCCGCTGCGTGCGGACGCTTTCCGCGGGCGGGGCCGAGCCGCTTCCTTAGCTGCCCTCAGTCCAGGGTCTCGACTATCCCGCTTTTCCCGCTGGAGTCGCCGCACTCCGCTCCAATCAACTGAAAATGTAAATACTACAGTCTACTATAATTTTTTGAGGTGATGGACAACCTTACGAGGTCTAAAAAAATTGCCCATGCAAGCGACGATTACTTTTGCTGCCATGAATCTATAAAAGCTCGCCACTTGGACATGGCAAGCAGCTTAATATTGTGAAATTACTTGAAGAGTATGGTTAATTGAAGTGAATAATTTTATTGTTTAAACCAAAAAAAGAACGAAAAAATGACAAAAAGCATCGAGAATAGTCTTCTCGATGCCTTTTGTTTTTTATATATTTTGGTTATTGTAGATCCTCTTTTATACCATTTTAGGAAATCGCCACCTCCGCTCCAATCAACTAAACATGTAATATAAACAAATCTTTTGAAGTTAGGAAAATGATAATTAGACAAAAAAACTATAGATAAACTCGAATTTCTTCGAGTTTATCTACATTCGGAAAGGCATCTTCTTTTTATGATGGTACTTTTTCATTGATAAATAGCTAATGAAATAACTGCATATACAACCGCGATTGCCGGTAAACCAAAGACAAAGGAAGTATGTTGCGTTTTATGACGGAAAATGCGCATCCCTATATACGAACCTATTCCTCCTCCAAAAAGCGCAACAAGCCATAACGTCCTTTCTCTAATACGCCATTCATGGTTAATAGCCTTCCTCTTATCATACCCCATTAAAATAAAGCCAATTGAAGACATTAATAGTATCCAATAAAGTATAATTGCACTCATCTTATTCTCCTTCCAGAGAGATATTTTATTATAAAAAACACACAGTCTAATTGCTGTGTGTTTTTACTGATTATTACAATTATATATACTTATACGAATACTATACTAATTATTTTGCTTTTACATAAGTTTTCTTCGCTGTAATATAATAACCATTCGATAATTTTAATCGTGGTGTTCCATTTTCCCCATATGCAATACTACTTACTTTAACAGTAGATCCTACTGCAATTGCTTTCCCTCTATTAGCTGCAGTAAAAGAAGTACCTTTATATTGGTAGACTTTCTTGGCAATTTTAACTTGGCCAGGATTACTTGTCCAGTATTCATAGTAGTTAGTTGGTAATTTTAATACATAATCTTTATTCGCAGTGATATACGAGCCTGATGTCGTTTTTAATCTCGGTGTGCCATTCTTCGTATATTCGATATCTTTAATGGTTAAGATAGTATTTTTTTTGACACCTGAAATTTTATTACTAGTTGTAAGATTTACACTCTTATATGCATTTAACCCTTTTTTCACAACAATATTTTTCGGTACCGTTGTATAGTATTGATCAATTTTACTTGTTACTTTTAATACAAATTTTTTATTCGCCGAGATATATTGACCGTTTGTTAATTTTAATCGTGGTGTTCCATTTGCAGAATTCACGATTCCTGAAACTGACACTATTGAATTCTTTTTTAATGCCGCTCCTTTACTCCCAGTAGAAAAACTTGGCGAACTGTATTGGTAAACTGTTTTCTTAATAACTACTTTTTTAGGGTTAGTAGTATAATACTCATCTTCACCCGCTGTTTCAGCATCAGCTTCTTCAGTAAAGAAATGTAGTGGTGTGTTTGGGTTTAAACGATTTAAATCTACATAAGTTGAAATACCAGGTACGATTCCCTTATCTGTATATTGCCATAAGTTATAATTATAAGCTGGGGGAGTATTCGTATTGTTGTAACGGGGTATCCATACAAAATCAAATTTCGATGTATCAATATTTAAATCTTCATATAAATGGTGCGCAATGTATACACCTATCTTTTTATCTGTTTTAGTTCGTAGTTGTTTCACGTATGCATTGATAATTGTTCGCATACTTTCGCCAGATGTACTTGTATTTTCTTCAACATCTAATACATAGAAATTCGCATCTTTACTTGCGCGGTTGTAAAAAGAATTTGCCTCTGCTTTCGCATCTGCAGAAGATTCTGCTAGGCTATATGAGTATACGCCAAAAGGTACACCGTATTTGAGAGCACCAGCTTCATATTCCTTATGCTTAATATCTTCTAAGATTGAACCGTACTGTGTGCGAATAATAACAAGATCTAAATTCTTACTTGCCGTTGCCCAATCAATAGTCCCTTGCCATTTAGAAATGTCTGCAATAACCGGCTCTGCAGAACGTAATCTCATATTGGAATTAACCTTCACTTCAGTTTCGGTTTCCCATTTTGTTTTGCTATCTGGATTAGCAGGTCCTAGTTCATCTGCCGAAGTAATTTGCACGGCAAAAAAACTCACAGCAACTAAACATAATAGCGCTGTCATATAACGTAGTTTTTTCATATTCATATAGCTCCCTATGTATTTTTTGCTATTTTAATAGTTGAAACAATCTAGTAATAGCCTACTTAAGCATAACAAAGTCTATATAACAAATTGAACACAACTTCAAATCATTTCCTTTACAAACTTTAAGTTCCTCTTACAGTTATATATCATAACAGTTTGCAACTGTTATATTTCACAAACAAAAAACAATGAAAGAAAATAGAATTCTCCTCCTTTGTTCTGTTTTCTCCTACCTACTGTTACTGCACATAACTTTTATTTGCAGTTATATAATAGCCATTTGATAATTTTAATCTTGGCGTACCACCTTTTGTATAGACAATAGCGGATACATTTAATGTTTTCCCTTTTGCTATTGCTATATCTCTATTTGCAGAAGTTAAAGAAGTACTTTTATATTGATAAATTTTCTTTACTGTTTTTACTTTACTAGGTTTAACAGTAATATAGTTCGAAATGTTCGCTGTCGTTTTTAATACATAATTTTTATTTGCAGTTATATATGTTCCCGACGTAGTCTTCAAACGTGGTGTACCACCCGTTGTATAATCAATATCCGCAATACTAACAATCTTATCTTTATTTAACGTAGAAACTTGTTTAGAAGAGGTAAAGCTTGTACTACTATAACTCCTCACTGCTTTCTTTATAACGACATTCTTTGGTACAGCTGTATAATAATCGTCAATATTCGAAATCAATTTTGCGACATAACTTTTACTAGCTGTAATATACATTCCATTAGCTAACACCAATCTTGGTATTCCATTACTCGAGTAATCCATGCCTTTTACTTCAACAATTGTGTTTTTGCTTAGTGAACCGGTTTTTCGTGAAGAAGTGAAATTTTTATTGTTGTATTGGTTCACTTTTTTTCTTATCGCAACTTTTTTAGGGTTCTTAGTGTAGTAATTTGATAGATCAATAGGCTTATTATTATCACTACTATCTTTTGTAAAGAAATCTAATGACACATTTGGATTCAATCTATTTAAATCGACATTTGTATTAATTCCACGCACTTTTCCTTGGTCCGTATATTGCCATAAGTGATACTCATAATCCGGTGGTGTATTAGTAGTGTTGTATCTAGGAATCCACACAAAATCAAATTTTGATGTATCGATATTTAATTGATCGTATAAGTGATGAGCAATGTAAACGCCAATTTTCTTATTTGTTTTTTTACGTAATTCTGCTACATAAGCATTGATAATATCACGTACACTTTCTCCATCCGTTGTTGTTTCTTCAATATCAATTACATAAAACTTAGCGTTTTTATTGGCACGGTCATAAAAAGTATTTGCTTCAACTCTCGCTGCAGCAGTAGATTTTGCTAAACTATATGAATATACACCGAATGGCACACCGTATTGCAATGCCCCTGCTTCATATATTTTATGATATGTATCTTCCAAACCACTACCATATTGAGTACGAATAATCGCTAAATCTAGTACTTTACTAGCTGTTGCCCAATCAATTGAATTTTGCCATTTCGAAATATCCGCAATGACTGGCTCATTAGATTGCACTCTAGCATTCATCTTATAAGGCGCTTTTTCTTCTTTGTCCCATTCAGTAGTACTATCTGGATTAGCTGGCGCTAAATTGTCCTCTGCAAATGTTGTTATACTAAAAGAACAAATTACTGTCATGCAAACAAGTACAAGTAAAAACTTTTTCATTTTCAATGTTTAAATCCCCTTACCCTTTCTTCTAAAGTCATTCTACTATGTTTCTTGACTTTGAACTCTATGAGTTTAACAAATTCAAACGTTTTCTAACATCCACTATTAAGACGAATTTTATTTCTTTTACTAGTTCAATACAATCGGAATTATTATTCTAAAAAAACTTTAGACCTATAAATCACAATTATTTTTTCATTAAAGTTTAATTCATATGACTTTTTTAATATTTTTTTGTTTTTTCACAATAAAACGCCACTAGAAGTTTTTACACTACTAATGGCGTTTGACGTTCTATGCTTTTAATTCTAATTGCATTGCTGGTCCGAAAAATTCAAAATGTACTTGTGATTCTGTGAAGCCTAATGCATATAAATCATTGATGACTGCTTCCATAAAGTTAACTGGACCACATACATAAACGTTACTACCTTCAGCTACATGTTGTTGTATAAATTCACGATTTATAATACCATTTGGTTCATCAGAATTCAATTTGAAATATTTAGCATTTGGCATTTTTGCTAATACAGCATCAATTTCTTGTCCAAATGCATGGTAATTTTCTGAGCGCGCACAATGGATAAATGCCGTCTTACGAATAGCATCTGTAGTTGCAAGCGTTTCAAACATACTCATTAATGGTGTAATACCAACACCACCACTAATGAATGCAACAGGTGCCTTTGAAGTCATATCTAATTGGAAATCACCAGCTGGAGCACTTACTTGTAATGTATCTCCCTCTTTAAGCTGTTCATGTAAATAAACTGATACGACTCCATTTGGATGTCCTTCATCTTCACGTTTAACTGAAATTCGGTATGCATCTTCACCAGGTGCTTGTGATAAGCTATATTGACGGTTATGCAAGTATCGTTCTCCTGGGATTTCAATTTGCACAGTAATATATTGACCTGGTTTGTATTCAGGTAACTTTTTACCATCAGCTGGTTTTAAGTAAAATGAAACGATTTTTTCGTTTTCCAGTACTTTTTTCGCTACCACGAATTCTTTAAAGTAGCGCCAGCCGCCTTCTTGAGCTTCTACTTCTTTATACATTGCTTCTTCTGTTTGGATAAATGCATCAGCAATTACGCCGTATGCTTCGCCCCATGCTTGGATAATTTCATCTGTTGCTGCATCACCAAGAACTTCTTTAATAGCTTTTAATAAAAACTCTCCGACAATTGGATAATGCTCTGCTTTTATGCCTAAACTACGATGTTTATGAGCAATTTGTTTTACAACGGGTAAAATGGCTTCTAAGTTTTCAATATGCACTGCTGCTGCATAAACAGTATTTGCTAAAGCAGTTTGTTGACGCCCTTTAGCTTGATTTGCATGATTAAATATATTCAATAGTTCAGGATGTGCTTCAAATAAATTACGGTAAAACACCGTTGTAATGGCCTTACCATGAACTTCCAATACTGGTGCTGTTGATTTTACAATTTCCATAGTTGATTTAGATAACATATAAAACACTCCTTTTCTTAACTGTCTATAATTTACGCCTATTTTCATTTTAAAGCAATATCTAAAATACATCTTTAACACAAAAGACACATTTAAAATACATCTTTTAAATTTTTAGACACAATTCAATGCCATGTTATAATGTAAAAAGAAATGGTGGTGAATCAAATGCGTTTGACTTTGTATACGGATTATTCTCTACGCGTCTTATTGTATCTTGGCGCGAGAAATATTGAGGATCTCTCTACAATTAAAGAAATTTCAGATGCTTATGGTATTTCTAAAAACCATTTGATGAAGGTTACGCACGAACTCGGAAAATTAGGTTACATTGAAACTGTTCGAGGTAGAGGTGGCGGTATTAGGTTAGCTTTAAAACCAAAAGATATTGTCATAGGAAAATTAGTCCGACAAACCGAGGAGGACTTCTACCTTGTAGATTGCTTTAATCCAGAATCGGTGGGCTGTATTATTTCACCTGTCTGTAGTTTAAAGGGTGCCCTCAACAAAGCATTACATGCATATATAGCAGTTCTTGATGAATATACATTAGATGATTTTCTACATTCAAAAGATGAATTGGCTGCACTTTTATTTCCCGATAAAAGATAAAAAGAGATAATCTCTTAATCAAAAATGATTAAAGATTATCTCTTTTTTATTTGTAAAAAACACATATAATTGCACATGCTATACTTATATATAATTTCTCTAACAAAAAAACTCATGAATCATAGATTCATGAGTTTTAATAAACCATGCTAGAAAGCATGAATTATTTTGCGATTGCTTGTTTAGCAGCATCTGCTAATTGAGCGAATGCTTGTGCATCAGTTACTGCTAAATCAGCTAACATTTTACGGTTAACTTCGATTTCAGCAAGTTTTAAACCGTGCATTAAACGGCTGTATGAAAGACCGTTTACACGAGCTGCTGCATTGATACGTGTGATCCATAATTTACGGAAATCACGTTTCTTTTGACGACGGTCACGATATGCATATTGACCTGATTTCATTACTGCTTGGTTAGCTACTTTATAAAGAGTATGTTTAGAACCGTAGTACCCTTTAGCTAATTTTAAAACTTTTTTACGACGCTTGCGCGTTACTGTACCGCCTTTTACGCGTGGCATAGTGATTACCTCCTGCTATTCATATATTATGAATTTGTATGTTTTCGAATCGAATTATTTCATGTAAGCAAGTAGAGACTTGATACGTTTGTAGTCTCCTGAAGAAACTAATTGACCTTTACGTAGGTGACGTTTCGCTTTAGTTGATTTGTTCGCGAATAAGTGGCTACCAAATGCGCGGTCACGTTTTAATTTACCAGTACCCGTTCTTTTAAAACGTTTCGCAGCACCACGGTGAGTTTTCATTTTTGGCATGTCGAATTCCTCCTAAACTGTTCGTGTAACTATAAAATTACTCTTTTTCGTTCTTTGGTTGTAAAACTAAGAACATGCTACGGCCTTCCATCTTCGGTTTTGATTCAATCGTAGATACTTCAGCACAAGCCACAGCAAAGCGATCTAATACACGTTGGCCAATTTCTTTGTGCGTAATTGCACGACCTTTGAATCGAATAGATGCTTTAACTTTGTCTCCTTTTTCAAGGAACTTGATCGCGTTACGTAGTTTCGTTTGGAAATCGTGTTCATCAATAGTTGGGCTCAAACGAACCTCTTTCATCACGATAACTTTTTGATTCTTACGTACTTCACGATCTTTCTTTTGTTGCTCGAATTTAAATTTACCATGGTCCATAATACGAGCGACTGGCGGTTTGGCCTGAGGAGCCACAAGGACAAGATCCAGATTGGCGCGTTCGGCAATCTCCAAAGCTTCGTTACGTGTCTTAACTCCTAGCTGATCACCGTTATGATCGATAACACGAAGTTCACGTGCGCGAATACCTTCGTTTACATACATGTCTTTGCTAATAACAATCCACCTCCAAATAGTGTCGCGAATACATGGTTTGGGCTAGTTGCCCGATGACCGGTACGAATATTTCGATGTCCACAAAAAAACGAGCGGACATAGTCGAAATGTCCGCCCGCCGATATATGTACACGCCTAAATGCGTGATCCGTTCTATCATGTAACCTGTAAACATCATCTGATGAGTCAAACAGGTGAGAAGCGGGCAGCCTCTTCTTCAACCACAAACTTTGTATTCATTAACCTTTCTAAATTTATCATGTCTATTCGCTAATGTCAATGATTTTACTCGACGTTTTTCAAAAGAAAAAGTATTTACGCTTAAATTAGCGTAAATACTTTAAATTAACTCATATTAACTATTCACTAAAACCTGTTCTTTAACTGGGAATTTGCATGCATTACGAATAATTTCTTGGACTTGGTCTAATGTTGGTTTACGTGGATTCGATGCGGCGCAAACATCTAACATTGCATTTTTTGCTAATGTTTCGATGTCCTCATCCTTCGCACCAAGTTCCGCAAAACCAGCTGGAATACCTAAGTCTTTTGATAAACGCTCAATCGCAGCAATAGCAAGATCTGCTGCATCACGTTGGCTTAAGCCTTCTACGTTTTCTCCTAAGTGTTTAGCAATTTCCGCAAAACGGTCTACTTTTGCCACTAGGTTGAAACGACATACATGTGGCAGTAAAATCGCATTACAAACACCGTGCGGTAGATCATAGAAACCTCCGAATTGGTGTGCAATCGCGTGAACATAGCCAAGTAAGCCATTGTTAAATGCCATACCTGCTAAAAATTGTGCATAAACCATTTGTTCACGAGCTTCCATGTCTTCACCGTTTGCTACAGCACGTGGTAAATATTCTACTACTAACTGCATCGTCTTCACTGCACATGCATCTGTAATTGGTGTAGCTGAAGTTGATACAAAGGATTCAATCGCATGTGTTAGTGCATCAAGACCAGTAGCCGCAGTTAATTGTGGAGGCATACCAACCATTAACTCGGGATCATTAATCGATGCCAGTGCAGTAACATGCTTATCGACAATCGCCATTTTCACTTTTCTTGTAGTGTCAGTAATAATGGTGAACTTCGTCATTTCGCTTGCCGTTCCAGCAGTTGTATTAACAGCAATAAATGTTGGTAAAGGGTTACTTGATAAATTAACACCTTCATAATCCGAAATTTTACCACCATTAGTTGCTACAATACCAATGCCTTTAGCCGCATCATGTGCACTTCCGCCACCTAATGACACAATCGCATCACAGCGTTCGTTTTGGTATACTTCCAATCCTTCTGCTACATTAATATCCGTTGGGTTTGGTACGACTTTAGGGAAAATTGCTACATCCACACCAGCGTCACGAATAATTGTTGCTAATGTTTCGGATAAACCTAATTTGTGTAATCCTTCATCAGTTACAAGAAGTGCTTTTTTTACGTTGTAGCCCTTTAAACGACTACCTACTTCTTGAATTGTCCCAGCTCCAAATAAATTAATAGACGGCATATTAAATTCGCTTTGTACACCCATGGATAAATTCCTCCTCAGACTCAAATGGTTTGTAATTACTTGCAATAACTACTTTTCTAGTATCATCTATACATCAAGTATTCTCAACTTCTAATTTTGACATATTTTGTATTTAAAAGAGGAAATAACGTAACCCAAAGCAAAGGTTTTATCAGAAAATAGCAGATGATATTTCGTAGGATTAAGAGCATACAAAAAGGTGACTGGACATTAATGTCCAGTCACCTTTTTAGATATTACTTATTCAAAAGAAACGTCAGCTTTTAAATTCGCTAAGAAATCTTCAATCGCAATGCTTTCTGAATCTTGAGAGCCATAGCGACGTACGTTTACACTACCTGCTTCTAGTTCTTTATCACCTAATACAAGCATGTAAGGAATTTTCTTCATTTGTGCTTCACGGATTTTGTAGCCAAGTTTTTCTTCACGATCATCCATTTCAACACGGAAGCCTGCTGCTTGAAGTTTTTCTTCTACTTGTTTTGCATAGTCAAAGTGAACTTCGTTTGATACAGGGATGATTTCTACTTGTACTGGCGCTAACCAAGTTGGGAATGCACCTTTATATTCTTCAATTAAGAAAGCAACAAAACGTTCCATTGTTGATACAACACCACGGTGGATAACAACTGGACGATGTGGTTTACCATCTTCACCAACATAGCTTAGGTCGAAGCGTTCTGGTAATAAGAAGTCAAGTTGAACTGTTGATAAAGTCTCTTCTTTACCAATTGCAGTTTTTACTTGTACATCAAGTTTTGGACCATAAAATGCTGCTTCGCCTTCTGCTTCGAAGTAGTCTAGGCCTAGCTCATCCATTGCTTCTTTTAGCATGCCTTGTGCTTTTTCCCACATTGCATCATCATCGAAGTATTTTTCAGTATCAGCTGGGTCACGGTATGACAGACGGAATGAGTAATCATTTAAATCGAAGTCTTTATAAACACCAAGTACTAATTCTACTACGCGTTTAAATTCTTCTTTAATTTGATCTGGTCGAACGAAAATATGCGCATCATTTAGAGTCATACCACGGACACGTTGAAGTCCTGATACAGCACCAGACATTTCGTAACGGTGCATTGTACCAAGTTCAGCGATACGTAATGGTAGGTTACGGTAAGAGTGCATTGACGATTTGTAAACCATCATATGGTGTGGACAGTTCATTGGGCGTAAAACAAATGTTTCGTTATCCACTTCCATTGGTGGGAACATATCATCTTGATAGTGTGCCCAGTGACCTGAAGTTTCATAAAGTTCTTTAGAACCTAAAACCGGAGTGTATACATGTTTGTAACCAAGTGATATTTCTTTGTCTACGATATAACGTTCAATTGTGCGACGGATTGTTGCACCGTTTGGCAACCATAATGGTAAGCCTTGACCGACTTTTTGAGATGATGTGAATAATTCAAGTTCTTTACCAATTTTACGGTGATCACGCTCTTTTGCTTCTTCTAACATCTGAAGATGCGCTTTTAAATCATCTTTTGTAAAGAAGGCTGTTCCGTAAATACGTTGTAGCATTTTGTTATCTGAGTTACCTCTCCAGTATGCACCAGCGATTGATAACAATTTAAATTCTTTAATTTTACCTGTAGATGGTACGTGTACACCTCGGCAAAGGTCAAAGAAATCGCCTTGTTCATAGATTGACACTTGCTCATCTGCAGGAATAGCTTCGATAAGCTCTAATTTATATTCATCATCAATTGCAGTGAAGCGTTCGATTGCTTCAGCACGTGAAATGTCTTGGCGAGTGATGACGATGTTTTCAGAAACGATTTTCTTCATTTCTTTTTCTATTTTCGGAAGATCATCTGCAGTAATTGGTTCTGGTGAGTCGATATCGTAGTAGAAACCACCTTCAATTACTGGACCTACTCCAAGTTTTACACCTGGGAACAAACGCTTAACAGCTTGCGCTAAAAGGTGGGCTGTAGAGTGACGCATTACTTCTAATGCCTCAGCATCAGAAGGTGTTACGATTGCAATGTCACCGTCTTCTTCTAAAGGTGTTGTTAAATCTACTAAATGTCCGTTGAATTTACCAACGATTGCTTTTTTACGAAGTCCCGGGCTAATTGATTGTGCAATTTCTTCAGTTGTTGTACCTTTTGCAAATTCCTTTACTGCGCCATCTGGGAATTTTAAATTAATCATGTCTGCCATTTTGTAATCTCCTTTTAATTTTATTTATTTTAGCCTTACGAGAGGTATAGGTCCGCATGTTGCAGGATTCGTAGTCGTTGCCACAAGACGTGGCGTATTTAGACTGCTTTCCTTAAAACAGGCCACTTCAGCATTTAGATAAAAACGCAAAAAAGCCCCATCCCAAAAGGGACGAGGCTGTATTCTCGTGGTTCCACCCTTCTTCCTTCTACTGCCCGCACTTAAAAGAATGCAGGTATAGACGAAGCTCTCGATCGGCTAACGGGCCGTTACCGTCGACAATTACTAGTACATTCACTGTCGCTGCTCCAAGGGGGTAAATGATTTGCCGTACTAAGAAGCTTCCAGCCTAGGCTTCTCTCTCTAAAAGTCGTACAAAAAATTGTTGTCCTTTTCAAAGCATTTTTTTATATTATGACTGAAAGTATACGCTCGATTAAGTTTAAAATCAAGTAGGAAAAAAAGTCCTTCAAAAAGATGTAACTATTTCTGATCTCTTCGGTTTTGCCCACTCATTCGAATTGGCGTCGTCACTGCTTTAATACGCTCCATAATTCGTGAAGCTTTTAACATATCACGATCACCTTTTTGGTTATAAGCTAAATGGTCTTCTAATTCATCATAACCAAGATTCGATGTGATAAATGTCGGCAATTGCTCAGCCATTCGATAATGAAAGATCGTTCCTAAAATTTCGTCACGTGTCCAACTCGACAACGTTTCTGCTCCTAAATCATCTAGCATTAACACAGGTGCCTTTTTCACAAAATCGATTTTCTCTTGTAAAGATTGATCTTGGATTGAACCTTTCATTTCACGTAAAAATTCAGGAACAAATACTACAACCGATTTGATTTGTAAAGTCGCCAATTCATTGGCAATAGCCCCTAATACAAAAGATTTACCGACACCAAATTCACCGTATAAATAAAAACCTTTTTGAGGAAGTTCACCCGTTTCTTTAAATTCACGAACGAAATCTGCTGCTCTATTGGCGATATTTACACGTGAATGGTCATCAATCATTAAATCTTTGATTGTTGCTCTTAACACGTCTTTTGGCATATGCATACTCGAAATCATAGAGGCCGCTTTACGACGCTCATCATCCATGCGTTTTTGTTGGCACGGTGTATACTCAACTTCTATTGATTCGCGGATAATAGTCAACTTCGGGATAAATCCCTTTAATGCATTTTGACATTTCACAACGGATGGGCATGAATCACAATCATGTTGTTGACCTGTATATTCATATAGTTTAACGAGACCACGGTCTACCATATCTTTATTTACTTCTTGATCATTGTCAGCTAGAAATTGCTGGACACCTTTATTTTCAAGAATTTCTCGCTTCATTTGCTCGTATCGTTCTTGAAAAGTTTGTGAATCCATCACTTTTCTAAGTTGATTATTAATCGGTTCCATGTGAATCCACCTGCCCTTCTTCTATTCCTAGTTTTTCTAGAATTTTACGTCTTTCTTCTTCAAAATCAGTCTCATTCTTAACTACTTCTTTTGAAGTTTCTGTTACAGTATCTTCATTCTGAGGTTTCTTTTCTTTATTTTTCTTAAACCAGTCAGGTACTTTTTCTTCTCGCCCACCGCTGTAGCGTTTTTTCGTTGCAGGTTTTTGCTCAGCTGTTTTCCATTCCATATACTGCTTATGCTCTTTACGCGCTAAGTCCATTGCTTCTTTCGTCGTTTTCACACCTTTTCGAATCCAATGTGAGGCAATCTTTTCGACATAGTTTTTAGTTAGCTTCATGTCGGTACGTAAAAGAACATACTGAAGTAATGCATTTACAACACCAATTGGCATTTGATATTGCAGGACAAGATTTTGAGCAAGCTGAATGTCTGCAGGAATTGGTTCTTTCCCATCTGCGATATCACGCAAGACATCAATTGGAGCAGTTGTTTCTAGGTAATGAATCAATAACTCTTCCTTCGTCTGCAAAGCTTGTTCTTTTGTATTCTTTTTCTCTGCTTCATTAACTGCTGTTTGGAACGCTTGTTGCATAGCAGGTGGTTCTGTTGAAACAGTCAATTTGTAATAATCAGCTGCCGATTTCTTTAATCTTGACTCCGTTAAAGTCATATGATCATCTAGCGCAAGCATAACAACTTTTTGCATATCTAACGGTGTTAAATGATATAAAAAAGCTAACTTTGCAATTGTTGCATTCGCTTCAGCAGTAAGAGCTGAAGATGGTACAAGTTGTTCTGACAATCCAGCTCTAAGTAAAGAAAAGTCGAAATCCTCGTAGTTAAATGGTAGTTCTTTAGGTTTCTCTTTTTCCTTTACTGTCTGCTCATTCTCAAAGGATGGTAAATGATGCTGCACAGGACGATAAACATCTGTAAATGTTCTTGACACTTCCTGATAGCCATCATTTGATGGACCCTTCTGAACGAATCGTTGGCGCAATTGTCTATAGGCTTGTTCACCAATTTTGCTAAATAAAAACATGGATAATAAGGGATCATTAAAAAAAGCTGATGCTTCTAAAGGAGGCATCACGTCGTACATAAATGAGCGTACATCCTCGGAATCTTTACGCCAAGTACGCATTAAACCAATAGCTTCTAATGCGATGCGCGACTCGAAAATCTTTGCGATCGGCATATCAAGTGAGTTCATTAAATGGTAATGTGATAATTCAGCTTCAGTCGTACTTTCCCCTTCAGCCCAAAGCATAAAGTACAAGCTAATGGGTTCAGCACCTATTAACGGCTGGTATAGCAACGTAATAAGCTGGCGATCGTAACTAGATACGGGAAATGGCATTCGAATGGACAATCGATCAACGGGCTGTAGTTCTTTATATAAATGCACCACGATCACCGTCCTCCATATCGCATTTATTTGTCATCGGATTGTCTTTCTATTAATTCTTTTAATTCATCAATAAAGACATTGATATCTTTAAATTGACGATATACAGAAGCAAACCTTACATAAGATACTTCGTCAATTTTCGCAAGTCGATCCATAATCATTTCCCCGACATCTTCTGTTTTCACTTCTGAGTTACCGATTCTACGTAGATCTTGTTCTATAGCAAATACTAATTCCTCTAATTGATTAAGGGCTACTGGACGCTTTTCACACGCTCGGATAAGACCTCGCAAAACTTTTTCACGGCTAAATTCCTCACGTGAGCCGTCTTTTTTCACGACGATCAACGGCATTTCTTCTACTTTTTCAAACGTAGTAAAACGATATGCACACGATTCACATTCTCGGCGTCTACGGATTGCTTTATTGTCATCTACTGGTCTTGAATCAATTACCTTTGTTCCATTAAACTGACATGCTGGACATTTCATATTTTTTCTCTCCTGATTGCAAAACATTTTAGTTTATCTATTATATCAAATAATGCTTTAAAAAATCGAAAAAATGCAGTGGAAATTCTCAGATGTATGATAAAAATACTGTTTTCAGCCAATATAAGGTCGATACTAACAGAAAAAACAGACATATGTTCACAGTTACTTGATGTTTTTTTCTATTCTTAAACTAAAAAACCCTTTCTAGTACACTACTAGAAAGGGCCATATTATATTAAAATTAAGCGTTTACAGAAGCCATAAGAGCAGCTGCAACTTTTTTCGTTAAATCTACGACACGTGTTGAATAACCCCACTCGTTATCGTACCAAGCAAGCACCTTCACTTTACGACTACCGATTACCATTGTAGTTAGGCCATCGATTGTAGCTGATGCTGGGTTTGTATTAAAATCTACTGATACCAATGGTTCCATTGTGAAGTCTAAGATTCCTTTTAGTGAACCAACTGATGCAGCTTTGAACGCTTCATTCACTTCTTCAACCGTAACATCTTTGTTTAAATCTACCACTAAATCTACTAATGAAACATTTGGTGTTGGAACACGAAGTGCCATACCATGTAACTTGCCTTCTAGTTCTGGTAATACTAGGGTTAGAGCTTTGGCAGCTCCTGTAGAAGTAGGGATAATTGAAGCCGCACAAGCACGAGCACGACGTAAGTCTTTATGTGGGTTATCAATATTTTTTTGATCATTTGTATATGAATGCACAGTTGTCATTAAACCGTTGTCGATGCCAAAAGTATCATTTAATACTTTTGCAACTGGCGCAAGACAGTTTGTAGTACAACTTGCGTTTGATATTACATCATGTTTTGTAAGGTCTAATTTTTCGTCATTAACACCCATTACAATTGTTACATCTTCATTTTTCCCAGGTGCTGTTAAAATAACTTTTTTAGCTCCTGCTTCTAGATGCAATGCTGCTTTTTCACGAGCATTGAATTTACCTGTTGCTTCGATAACGATATCAACATTCATTTCTTTCCAAGGTAAGTTCAAAGGATCACGTTCACTAATAAGTTCGACACGTTTACCATTTATGATTAGGGCTTTTTCTTCAAATTGAACATCCCCATCAAATCTTCCGTGATTTGTGTCATACTTAATCAAATGTGCTAACGTTTCAGCCGGGTAACTAGCATTAATTGCAACAATATTTAAATCATCTTGAAGTATCGCTTGACGGAACACCATGCGGCCAATACGGCCAAATCCGTTAATAGCAATAGAAACTGTCATGAATAATATCCTCCTGTAATTGCGTTATACTTATTTTATTAATTCGAAAATTAGTATAACACATTTTAGAGAAAGTAAAACCTATTATGATGAACATTTAAAAGTTAGTGAATTCTGATTTTTCTAAAATGCATTATTTAAGTACATTCCACTTAATTAATATTTTATGCAATTGCTCTCTCGTTGATTCGAGCGATTTATTATTATATATTACTGCATCAGCACCTTTTTCCTTTTCTGATAACGGAAGTTGAGAACTAATTCTGGCCTTAGCATCTTTTTCAGATAAATTATTTCGTTCCATTAAACGCTTTAATTGTGTTTCTTCTGTGACAGATACAACTAAAATCTTCTCAACGAAATGTTGAAGGCGACTTTCAAATAATAATGGGATATCCATTACAATATCTTTTGCACCATTTTCTAGTAACTCATCACGTTGACGAAGCATTTCTTGGCGAATAGCCGGATGAATAATATCATTTAACGTTTTACGTGCTGCAGGTTCATGGAAGATAATATCCCCTAGTTTAGGACGATTAAGTGTACCATCATCCAGCAGCACTTCTTCGCCAAATGCTTCCACTATTTGTTTTAGCGTTTCTGTTCCAGGTTCAACTACAACACGCGCTACTAAATCAGCATCAATAATAGGCAAATTTAACTCTTTTAACATTTCTGCTACTGTACTTTTACCACTCGCAATACTTCCAGTTAATCCAATAATCATCTATATCACACCTTTAATGTTGGCAATTTGGGCAATAAACTGAGTTTCTGCCACCAATTATCTTTTGTTTAGTATCACCATTACAAGTCGGACAAGTCTTTTTCCCATACATTTTCAATCGATGTTGCATACTACCCGCTTCACCATTAATATTTCGGTAATCCGAAATGGTCGAACCACCAACATCAATACTTTCTTGCAAAATATGAACAATTGTCTTAAAAAGTTCAATTTTACGTTCCTTACTGATTCGTGACAATTTACGTGCAGGATGAATATTCATTTTAAACAGCGCTTCTGTTGCATATATATTCCCGCAACCTGCAATCACATGTCCATCCATAATGACTTCTTTAACCGCCTTATTTGCATACTTCGTTAGATTTACTTTCTCAAGAAAATGAGATAGCGCTTCATCTGAAAAAGGTTCAGGAGCCATTTCAAGAAGTGGTGGATGCTCTTCTAGCTCATGTAAAAAGCGCATTTCACCAAAACGGCGAATATCCGAATAGACAAGCCAGTTGTGATCATCAAATTGGATTAATATATGCGCATGCTTTAGAAATTTCTCTTCTGTAATATCACTAAGTTGCGATACATGGAACCATGCGCCCGTCATCCCTAAATGGTTGACGAGCAAATATGGGTTCCCTTCTTTCTCCAAGTGGAAAAATATATATTTAGAGCGACGTTCAATGCTTTTAATAGTCATTCCTTCAATCGCTTGTTTAATAACCTCTGAAATCGTCACATGATAAATCGTTTTACCTGTAACGACCGGTTGTAATGAACGCACCACACCTTCTACTTCTGGTAATTCCGGCATGCGATCACTCCTTTATTTTGTATCATACCAAGTTGGACCAAATGCAAAATCGGCTCTAAGTGGTACATTGAGTTCGAATGCTTTCCCCATTACTTCTGGAACTAATTTTTCAAGAATAGGAATTTCCTCTTTTGGTGCTTCGAAAATTAACTCATCGTGCACTTGGAGAAGCATTTTTGTTTGTAAATTTTGCTCTTTTAACGCCATTGCCATATCTATCATTGCTTTTTTTATAATATCGGCTGCACTACCTTGAATTGGCGTATTCATAGCAGTACGCTCAGCAAAACTACGTAAATTGAAGTTTGAACTTTTCAGGTCTGGCAAATAGCGACGACGATTTAAAATAGTTGTCACATATCCTTTTTCCTTCGCTTCTTCCACGATAGTTTTCATATAGTCTTGTACACCCGGGAAGCTAGCAAAATAACGTTCAATAAAATCTGCGGCTTCTTTACGTGTAATATCTAAGTTTTGAGATAGACCGTAATCACTAATTCCATAAACAATTCCAAAGTTAACTGCTTTTGCTGCTCGACGCATATCCGATGTTACTTCCTCTTCAGATACGTGGAATACATTCATCGCTGTATTTGTATGAATATCTGAACCATTTTGGAAAGCATTGATTAAGTTTTCATCACCACACATATGAGCCAATACACGTAACTCAATTTGTGAATAATCGGCTGCAAAAAGAAGCCATTCTGGATTTGAAGGAACAAATGCTTGGCGGATTTTACGACCCTCTTCAAGTCTTACAGGAATATTTTGCAAATTCGGATCTGTAGAACTTAAGCGCCCAGTTGATGTTAATGCTTGCTGGAATCTTGTATGAATTTTTTGATCTTCTTCGTGAATTTCTTTTAATAATCCTTCAATATAGGTTGATTGCAACTTTCCAAGCTGACGGTACTGTAAAATATGACGAATAATTTCATGTTCTGGCTCTAGTTTTTCTAATACATCCGCTGCTGTTGAATAACCTGTCTTTGTTTTCTTAATCACAGGTAATCCCAATTTTTCGAACAAAATAACCCCAAGTTGTTTCGGTGAATTTATGTTGAAGGCTTGACCAGCAATTGAATAAATATCTTCTTCAATTGTTTTTAGTTTCGTTGTTAAATCATGCCCCATTTCAACAAGTCGTTCACGATCTACTGTGATACCTTCGCTTTCCATTTCACTCAATATGGAAGCAAGTGGTAATTCTAATTGTTTATACAGCTCAAATTGTTCATTTTCTCGAAGAAGTTGTTCTAATTTCGGCTGCAAAATGAATACGGCATTAGCTTTACGACAAGCATGCTCCGCCACAGATTCTATTGCCGGAGTGGCTTTCTTTGCACCTTTACCATATACATTGTCATTGGATAATACATCAGTATAACCAAATTCTCTTGAAATCGTTGCAACATCATCAGAAGGTATAGCGGGATTCACAATATATGCCGCTAAGAGCATATCGAATTCTACTCCTGCTAATTTAATACCATCACGTAATAATGCGGCTTGTGCGGCTTTTGAATCGACCATATACTTCTTCTTTGAAGCATCTTCTAACCACTCTTTTAATAATACTGATGCCATTGCTTTGTCGTAAGGAATATAATATGCTTGCTTATCATCCACTAATGCAATACCAAATCTGTCGCAAGTATGATAGTGCTCATCAGCAAGTTCAATATGTACAGCCATTGCATCTTGTAACTGCTCTGCTGATACATCTTCTAATATAGAGAAAGTTAGTTCCTTTGTTGTTGTTGCTTCTGATTGAAATTCACTTTTTTCAATTAATGATTTAAATGATAAATCTTGCCATAAAGAAAACAACTCATCTACATTTGGACCATCGTACACTAAGTCATCAAGTGTAATAGTAATAGGTGATTGACAATCAATCGTCGCTAATTGTTTGCTCATTTTCGCTTGCTCTTCATTGGTCGTAAGTTTTTCTTTTAACTTTGCTCCACTTACTTGTTCTACATTTTCATATAGTTCTTCGATTGTTGGATATTGTTTTAATAATTTGATGGCTGTTTTTTCACCGACACCAGGTACACCAGGTATATTATCTGATGCATCACCCATTAGACCTTTCATATCGATAATTTGCTCTGGCGTTAAGCCATATTTTTCTTGAATATGATCCGGTGTATATTTTTCAATATCCGTCATACCTTTACGCGTAATATAGACAGTTGTATTATCAGATGCAAGCTGCGTTAAGTCTTTATCTCCACTAACAACGATTACTTGTAGCTTTTGTTCTTCAGCTTTTTTACTTAAAGTGCCGATAATATCATCTGCTTCGTACATTTCCAGTTCATATTGTTTAATACGATACGCATCTAATAATTTACGTAAATACGGGAATTGCTCTGATAATTCAGGTGGTGTTTTCTGACGCCCACCTTTATATTCTCCGTATGTAGAATGACGGAACGTCGTTTTACCAGCATCAAATGCAACAAGCATTTTTGTTGGTTTCTCCTCTTCTAATATTTTCTGTAACATCGTAGTAAAGCCATAAACGGCATTTGTGTGAATACCGCTATCATTTGTTAATAATGGTAATGCAAAAAATGCTCGATAAGCTAAGCTATTGCCATCTAAAAGTAGTAGCTTTTCCTTTGTCATATATACACTCTCCTCTTACATTTTCTCTATTTTGAGCTGTTTGCTTTATATGTTATTATGCACGGAATTTCTTTTTTCCTAAACGTCAAAAAGCCGTCTCCTCCTTCTATCTTACCACGCGTGTAAGTAGAAAGGAAAATGACGACTGATGAAAATACGAAAAAATGTTCGTATTATATATTTACTATATTCTGCTCTTTAAATTCTAAAAAAGAATCTAGGATAACCTAGATTCTCGCTTCCAAAAACACTGGTTGAAGGGGGCTTCGAATATTATATTAACAAAGGATTATGAAGAGTATATATATAAATTGTAAACGTTGTGTTAATTTGGTTGTTTTTCCGGCAAAATAACACGCATTGTCGTTCCTTTACCAACTTCACTCTCCACTTGAATTTTACCGTGGTGCGCCTCTATTAGATGCTTCACAATTGCAAGACCAAGACCTGTTCCACCAGAATTACGACTACGTGCTCGGTCGACACGGTAGAAACGTTCAAAAATTCTTGGGATTTCAGGTTTTTCAATTCCAATTCCCTCATCGATTATTTCAATGACACCACTTTTATTTTGTTCATATAATTTTACTTTAATTTTCGTATTCTCTGGTGAGTAAGTAGTTGCATTTGTCATTAAATTCATCACTACCTGAATTAATCGGTTTTCATCACCTTCAACTACAACATCCTGCTCAATTTCCGCTTCGAAAGATATGTTTTTTTCCTCAAGACGCGGCACTGTCATTTCAGTCGCCCTTACAATTATATCCTTTAGACTTGTACGCTCAATATTGACAGTAAAACCATGCTTTTCAATTTTCGATAACTCAAGCAAATCTAAAATAAGCATCTGCAGGCGATTACTCTCTTTATTAATAATTTCTAAGAAGGATAATAATGTACCTTGGTCTTTGTAAGCACCGTCTAATAATGTTTCTGAAAAACCTTTTATCGATGTGATAGGGGTACGTAATTCATGCGATACGTTTGCTACAAAATCCTTGCGTATTTGCTCAAGTTTTTTCAATTCCGAAATATCGTGCATGATAATTACAATTCCCAGCCAGTGACCGTGTTCTCCTATTACCGGCGCACCATATACTTCCATATGGTGGAATTCTTGTTGGATTTCTATTTGCATTTGTTTACGATATGTTATTTCTGTCATAAAGACGTGATCAACAAATTGCTCTAATTCATTCGGTAATCCTAATTCGCGGAAAACCTGTTTATAAACTGTATCATGAGGCACATCGAATAACTCCAAAAACACTTTATTAACAATAGATACATGCCCTTCCTTACCAATCATTATTAGTGCACTACCCATATTTTCTATCAGCGTTTTTAGACGTTCTTGCTCCATCTCGCGAATCATCATAATATCTTGCAAGTTACGAGCAAGTACATTAACCGCATTACTTAGTTGTATCGTTGGTGATTCTACATTTTCATATGCCCTTGCACGATAATTTCCTTTTGCCAACTCTAACGCTGTATTTGTTACATTATCTATAGGTTGAGCCAAATTCTTTATTAAGCGCGAAGTAATAACCATAAGTAGTATAAAGGTTATTATCAAAGTGACAATAAGCATAATCCATAGACGAATTCTTATATCCGATAATTCATTTCCGCCAAAATCAAGCGGCAGGGCATTTATTATAGCCTGTTCTTGATCTCCAGTTAAATCAATACTTTGCTTTTCTATTGCACGTAAAATATTTTCATGTGATCGAATGGAATTAGAGCGTATAGAATCCTCTACATATACAGGAAAAAGCTGGCCTAGTATAAAACCAAGACCAGCTAACGCTGTACCATACAGAAATCCAAAAGCAATGAGCAACCTAATTTTAAGAGTTTTCATCATAGCTTCGGCTCCTCAAATTTATAGCCTAAACCTCTTATTGTTTTAATGAATTTTGGTTTCCGACTATTTTCTTCAATTTGTTCACGTAAGTGACTAATGTGTACATCAACAATCCGCGTATCTCCTGCAAAATCATAATTCCATACAGCACTTAATAGCTGATCGCGAGTTAACACACGATTTTTATTTTCTAATAAATAGACAAGAAGTTCAAATTCTTTTGGAGTGAATTCTAACACTTCCTCTCCTAAGAAAGCTTCAAATCGATCAGGTAATACTTGCAGTTGTCCAAATGAATAGGTTTGTTCAACATGCTCTTCTTCTTCCTTCACTACTTCTGCCACTTTAGAACGGCGTAATACCGCTTTAACCCTAGCCATTACTTCACGCGGACTGAATGGCTTTGTCATATAATCATCTGCTCCAAGCTCAAGACCAAGTACTTTATCGAACTCATCGTCTTTTGCTGTTAACATAATAATTGGTGTATTGATTTTCTTAATGCGTAGTTCTTTACAAACTTCCATGCCGTCCATTTTAGGTAACATTAAGTCTAATAAAATTAAATCTGGCTTTTCCAAAATCGCTTTGTGTAAGCCATCTTTCCCATCGTTTGCAACTACTACTTCATATCCTGCCTGTTGGAGATTGTATTGTAATAATGTTGCAATTGAAATTTCATCTTCTACTACAAGTATTTTATATGTCATGTTTTTTCCCCCGCAATTGATTTGAAACCCCCATTTCAAACCTTTGCTACTAGATTTCTTCTTTCTTGTTTACAGAATCATCTTGTTCACGATTCGGCGGATTTACTGTCACTTTACCTTGCATAACTAGCAAGCCTTCATCATTACGTCCTTCAATATTCACAGTTACTTCATTAAGCTCTATATTCACTGCGGTTACTTCAAGTAAAATATGAATCGTATCATAATGATATACTGGTTGCGGATATTCAAATTGTTGCGAAGTAATATAAGAACCAGGACCCGGAATATATTTTGAAATAGCTGATGTTACTACACCATTCAACATGATTGTAGGTACTACAGGTTTTTGAAAACTAGTCTGTGAGGTAAAGTCATGTTGTATGTATAGAGGATTACTGTCATTGGTTAAGCCGAGATATAATAGTAAGTCTTTATCTTCGATTTTCTCTGTTAGCTGTAATGACTCGCCAACAGACAACTCTTGAATTTTTCTACCTAACTTTCTCTTCTTGCCAAGTAACACAATATTCCCCCTTAAATAATTTGGTATTTCAATAGTATCAATAATCAGTAAAAAAAGACAGTATGATTGCATACATATATTATATAATCTGAATTTTTTTATATCAAAAAAAAAAAACGAGTAGGTAACAACCTGCTCGTTAATAAAGTATATTAAGCAAGAACTTTCATAACGTTTTTAACTGCTTCTGCAGAGTTATCTAAAGCCTCTTTTTCTTCAGTTGTTAAATCTAATTCAATAATTCTTTCGATACCGTTAACACCAAGAATAGTTGGTACACCAAGGTAAATATCATTGTAACCATATTCGCCTTCTAAGTAAGCGATTGATGGTAATACACGACGTTGGTCTTTAATTATTGCTTCAGTCATTTCAACTAACGCTGCAGCTGGAGCATAGTAAGCAGAACCGTTACCAAGAAGGTTTACTATTTCAGCACCACCGTTACGTGTACGAGTAACGATTTCTTCTAAACGCTCAGGAGCGATTAGTTTTTCTAGTGGAATACCACCAGCGAATGAGTAGCGAGTAAGCGGGACCATAGTGTCACCATGACCACCAAGAACAACACCAGTAATATCTTTAACTGAGATGTTTAACTCTTCTGCGATGAATGCACGGAAACGAGCTGAATCAAGAACACCCGATTGACCGATAACGCGGTTTTTAGGGAAACCAGATTCTTTGTAAACTGTGTAAGTCATTGCATCAACTGGGTTTGTTAATACGATGATTGTTGCTTCTGGAGAGTATTTTACAATTTCTTTTGTTACTGCTTTCATAACGCTTTGATTGATCAGAACTAAATCATCGCGGCTCATTCCTGGTTTACGAGCAACTCCAGCAGTAATGATTACTACGTCAGAATCAGCAGTATCAGCATAATCAGAAGTACCCTTTACACGTGCGTCAAAACCTTGTACTGGAGAAGCTTCGAACATGTCAAGAGCTTTACCTTTTGTTGGATTTTCAGCTTGTGGAATATCTACTAATACAACGTCACCAAGTTCCTTTTGTGCAACTAAAAAAGCAGATGTAGCGCCAGTGAAGCCCCCACCAATTACAGAAATTTTACTACGTTTCAAAGTCATTCGAATACACTCCTTTGATAATAAATATAAAGAGGGAAAAGGGGAAAAAATCCCCAATCCCCTCATTCATCTAGTCTAATATTACAGGTTTTTAATTAATTCGTCAGCAAATGCAGAACATTTAACTTCTGTAGCGCCGTCCATTAGACGAGCAAAGTCATAAGTTACAACTTTAGAAGCAATTGTTTTTTCTACTGATGCAGTTACTAAATCTGCAGCTTCTTTCCAGCCTAGGTGTTCAAGCATAAGAACGCCAGAAAGTAATACTGAAGATGGGTTTACTTTATCTTGTCCAGCATATTTTGGTGCTGTACCGTGAGTAGCTTCGAAGATCGCATGTCCACTAACATAGTTGATGTTAGCTCCTGGAGCGATACCGATACCACCAACTTGAGCAGCTAATGCGTCAGAGATATAGTCACCGTTTAAGTTCATAGTAGCTACAACATCAAACTCTTTTGGACGAGTTAAGATTTGTTGTAAGAAGATATCAGCAATCGAATCTTTTACTAAGATTTTACCAGCAGCAAGTGCTTCTGCTTGTGCTTTATCAGCAGCTTCAGCGCCTTCAGCTTCTTTGATTGCATCATATTGGTTCCAAGTGAATGTTTGGTCAGCAAATTCAGTTTCAGCTAATTCGTAGCCCCAAGTTTTGAATCCACCTTCAGTGAACTTCATGATGTTACCTTTGTGAACTAAAGTTAAAGATTCGCGTTTTTCATTAATTGCATAGTTAATAGCAGCGCGAACTAAACGTTGAGTACCTTCTTTAGATACTGGTTTAATACCGATACCTGAAGTTTCTGGGAAACGGATTTTGTTAACGCCCATTTCAGTTTGAAGGAAGTTGATAAGTTTTTTAACTTCATCTGAACCTTCAGCATATTCAATACCAGCATAGATATCTTCTGTGTTTTCACGGAAAATAACCATATCAGTATCTTCAGGACGTTTAACTGGAGAAGGAACACCTTCGAAGTAACGTACAGGACGTAAACAAACATAAAGGTCAAGTTGTTGACGTAATGCTACGTTTAGAGAACGGATACCGCCACCGATTGGTGTAGTAAGAGGTCCTTTAATTGCGATTAAGTATTCATTGATAGCATCAAGAGTTGCTTGTGGTAACCATTCGCCAGTTTGGTCAAATGCTTTTTGTCCAGCAAGTACTTCTTTCCACTCGATAGATTTTTCGCCATTGTAAGCTTGTTTTACTGCTGCATCGATTACGCGTGATGCTGCTGCCCAAATATCTGGACCGATTCCGTCACCTTCGATGAATGGGATGATTGGATTGTTTGGTACTTTTAGTACGCCATTTTCAACTACGATTTTACCGTTAGACATGAACTTGTTGCCTCCTAATATTCATAATCAAAGGGCTGGTGCCAAAACCTAGCGCCGCCCTCGACTTTTTTATTATACCAATTATCTTTCGTTTACAGGTACATATTTTTGCATTCCTGGTCCAACATACTCTGCACGTGGACGAATTAAACGATTGTTAGCATATTGTTCGAAAATGTGAGCTACCCATCCAGATACGCGTGAAACTGCGAAGATTGGAGTGAATAAATCGTGATCGATACCTAAAGAGTGGTATACAGATGCTGAATAGAAATCTACGTTTGGTGGTAGATTTTTTTGTCCAGTCACCATTTCATGGATTTTCACTGACATTTCGTAATATTCAGGTTGACCAGTTAATTTAGTTAACTTTTCAGACATAACTTTTAAGTGTGGAGCACGTGGATCACCTTTGCGGTATACGCGGTGTCCGAAGCCCATGATTTTAACTTTATTAGCTAATTTATCGTTGATATAATCTTCAACTTTATCAACTGAACCAATTTCAGAAAGCATTTTCATTACTTGTTCGTTAGCGCCGCCATGTAAAGGTCCTTTAAGTGCGCCAATTGCAGCTGTAACACCTGAATATACATCAGATAATGTAGCTACACATACACGAGCAGTAAATGTAGATGCATTTAATTCGTGGTCAGCATGTAATACTAATGCTTTGTTGAATGCTTCAACAGCGATTGCTTCTGGTTCTTTACCAGATAACATATAAAGGAAGTTTGCAGCGTAGCTTAACTCTTTTTTAGGTGCTACTGGTTCTAAACCTGCGCGAATACGAGAGAACGCAGTTACAACAGTAGAAATTCTAGCTTGCAATTTGATTGCTTTACGATAGTTTGCTTCGTCAGACATATCCTCAGCATCTTCATCATATAAAGCTAGTAAAGAAACTGCTGTGCGTAATGCAGCCATTGGGTGAACAGATTTGATGTCATAAGTTTTAAAGTGATCTAATACCGCTTGTGGCACTTCCATATTGTCAGCTAATTGTTGTTTCAATTCAGCTAATTCGTCTGCTTTAGGAAGACGTGTGTGCCATAGTAAGTAAACTACCTCTTCAAAAGATGCATTGTCTGCTAAGTCATCAATATTGTAGCCAACATATGTAAGAGTATCATCAATTATAGAACTGATTTTAGTCTCTGCTGCTACGACACCTTCTAATCCGCGTGTTGCTGTCATAATATATCGCTCCTTCTCCAAATGTATTAGATAACATTCACAAAATTACATAAATGCAACCTATATTTTTTCGATATGAACCTATAAGTAAATCGCTTACATTGCTATTATAATAAATTTTGACGGCTTTGTGAATGAAAAGGCCATATTTCGTCCAAAAATCTAAATTTAGACAGAAACATTGTATTTTGTAGAAAAAAAATAACATTAACTAGGATGGAAAAATCATATTTTTTAAAGGATGATGTTTTGTTACAAGAAAAAATCAAAAAAACTACCGTGTATCGAATCCAATTATCCGTACTAATTGCTCTACTATTAGTGTTATCTTGGTTAGTTTTACCTTTAGCACTTGCTATTTTAACGGCTTATTTCGCATATCCATTACTAAAGTATTTAAACTCAACATTAAGACTACCTAGATGGCTAGCAGCATTAACTACTGAAGCTATTATTTTATCCATTTTCGTAGCAACTATACTATTTTTAACTTCTGTTTTAATCGAAACTTTACCAGAGATTAAACGTATAATTACGCAAGTTGAGTTCTTCTCTGATATGCAATCCATGCTACTCACTAATCTGCAAGAGAAATTTGTTTCCCTAGTAGATATGGCTATGGAATCGCTCGTAAATATTGTGCAATCCACCTTTCAGAATCTAATTAATTTTACTTTTTATCTAGTAGCCTTGTATTTTGCTTTATATGAAACAAGCAGGAATAGATTATGGTTTTTTATCTATTTACCTGCTCGCTTTAGAAAACCTATTCAACGTGTTTATGAAGAAGCTTCTCAACTATTCGGTTATTTTCTGTCAGTAGAATTACGTTTATTACTCCTGACATTCGCTCTTTTATCCGTAGGCTTAATGGTACTTGGTTTTTCATTTCCCGTTGGAAAAGCATTACTCATCTCTGTAGCAGATAGCCTTCCCTTTTTAGGAATTGGTATCTTCCTAATTCCAATGAGTATATATTTTTTTGTAACAGGTAATCAATTGCTTTGCATATATTTATTGATTCTCTATGCGGTAATTCAGCTCTCAAGACAATTCGCTGAATCGTATATGTGGGCGTCAACATTACATATCCGTTCCGTTCACGCGTTTATGATAAGTGCCATTAGTTTATTACTCTTTGGCATCGCAGGTATTTTAATTAGTCCATTCTTATTATTACTTGCTGTAAAATTAAGAAACCATCCTATTTTTGAATCAAAATAACTTGACCGTTTTTCATCTTTTTTCGTAACCAATAATAAAGAATTGGTTTAAAGAGATTTCTTGTAGGGCCAAAGACCAGAAGAAGACCAATAATATCAGATACAAAACCTGGCAAGACTAAAAACAATCCACCAATAAATATAAGTAAACCATTAATCATGGCATTACCTGGTGGTTGTCCATTTTGTATCGCTTGTTGAATATCCTTAAAAGCTTTAACTCCTTGCGTTTTAGCTAAATAGATTCCTAATATACCTGTGACAATAATTAAGACTAGCGTATACATGGCACCAATTAATTTTCCGGATACTAATACAACCGCAATTTCAATTATAGGAATCAACAAAAGAAATAATAGAATTTTACGCAATTTATTCACCTCTTTTTAAAAAACAACCTCAGCTCAAATGCGCTGAGGTTGTTTTTTTATTTATTTATTACAAAATACTTGAACGTCCGTAGTAGATAACTCCAGATACTGCATCAATTGATAACTCTTGTCCATCGCTAATCATTGTTGTAGCGTCTTTCACACCCACAATAACAGGAATCCCTAAACTTAAGCCAACAACTGCAGCATGACTTGTTAATCCACCTTCTTCAGTAATTAACCCTGCACATTTAGAGATAGCTGGCATCATATCACGATCAGAACCAATCGTTACAATAATTTTACCTTCAGTATCTTGCGCCAGTGCTTGCTCAGCATTTCTGACAACTAAAGCTTTACCTATAGCAGCAGATTTACCAATTCCTTGACCTTTAGTAAGCATATCGCCAATTACATGAACTTTCATCAAGTTAGTAGTACCCGCTTCACCTACTGGCACACCAGCTGTAATAACAACTAAATCACCGTGGTGAACATAGCCTTTGTTCAAACTTTCTTGAACAGTTAGCTCTAAAATTTCATCCGTTGAACTTACTTTTGGTCCAACGATAGGGAATACACCCCATACAAGAGCAAGTTTACGACATGTTTGTTCTGATGATGTAACTGAAATAATCGGTACACCTGGACGATATTTAGCGATCATACGTGCAGTATGGCCACTTTCAGTTGGTGCTAAAATAGCTGAAACTTGTAAGTTAAGTGAAGTGTAAGCAACCGCTTGGCTAATCGCCTCAGTCATGCTAGCACCTTTCTCACGGCTACGTTTACTAACGATCGCACGGTGATCCAATGAATCCTCTATACGATTAGCAATTTTATACATCGTTTTTACAGATTCTACCGGATAAAGTCCAGCTGCTGTTTCACCAGAAAGCATGATTGCATCTGTACCATCTAATATTGCATTCGCTACGTCACTTGCTTCAGCTCGAGTAGGACGAGGGTTACGCTGCATTGAATCCAGCATTTGTGTTGCTGTAATAACTGGTTTTCCTACTGTGTTACATTTTTGGATAAGATTTTTTTGAACAATAGGTACTTCTTCTGCTGGAATTTCAACTCCAAGGTCACCACGAGCAACCATTAAACCGTCAGAAACTTGAATGATTTCATCGATATTATCGACACCTTCTTGATTCTCGATTTTCGGAATAATTTGGATATGTCCACCATTATTATTTTCTAGCAACTCACGGATTTCTAATACATCTGATGAACGACGTACAAATGAAGCAGCGATAAAGTCTACACCTTGTTCGATACCAAATAGAATATCTTGTGCATCCTTTTCCGTAATACCTGGTAATTGTACTGAAACGCCTGGTACATTCACGCCTTTTTTATTTTTAAGTACGCCTGCATTTTCAACTACAGTATGAATTAATCCAGCCTCGGTATCTTTACCAGTTACACGTAATTCAATTAGACCATCGTCTAATAAAATGGTTGAACCTTCTTCAACATCATCGATAAGTTTTTCGTACGTAATAGAGAAAATTTCTTTATTGCCAAGTACTTCTGTCATGGAAACATCAATTGTTTGACCTGTTACTAATTCTACAGCGCCATCTTCCATTGAATGCGTACGAATTTCAGGACCTTTTGTATCAAGTAAAATAGCCACAACTTGTCCAGTCTTTTTCGCTGCTTCACGAATGCTCTCAATTCTTGCTGCGTGTTCTTCATGACTACCATGCGAAAAATTCAAACGAGCTACGTTCATACCTGCTTCAATTAATTGCACTAAAATTTCTTGCGATTCACTAGCGGGACCAATAGTACATACAATTTTTGTTTTTCTCATCTGTTCGACCACTCCAATTTAATTAAATCGATAATTCTTTTGATAAAGTGTACATTGACAAGTCTGTATTACGTTCTTTCTTAAATGCCTCTTCTAAGTCATAGTCTACCACCACATGGTTTCTCATGCCAACTGCAAGACCACCGCGATTCTCAATTAATAATTCTACTGCTCTCGCAGCGAAAGTACTTGCTAGTACACGGTCACGCGCTGTCGGCGATCCACCACGTTGGATATGACCCAAAACTGAAACTCTTGTTTCAATATCTTTTTCTGAAAGTTTTTTTGCCAGATCACTCGCTGACATAACCCCTTCAGCAACTATAATAATGCTGTGCTTTTTCCCTCTGTCATAACCTTGTTCTAAACGTGTGACAAGTTCGTCTAAATCATGTTGTACTTCAGGAATCAAAATCGTTTCAGCACCACCAGCTAGACCAGCCCATAAAGCCAAGTCGCCTGCATCGCGACCCATTACTTCAATGATAAATGTGCGTTCATGAGATGTTGCTGTATCACGAATTTTATCAATACAATCTATTACAGTATTCAAAGCTGTATCAAAGCCTATTGTATAATCTGTTCCCGGAATATCATTATCAATTGTTCCCGGCACACCTACACAAGGGAAGCCACGCTTCGTTAACGCCAAAGCCCCTTGATAAGAACCGTCTCCACCGATAACAACTAACCCTTCGATACCATGCTTTTTCAACTGTTCAATCGCTTTGAGTTGTCCTTCTTCTGTTTTGAATTCTAGACAACGTGCAGAATGTAATTTCGTACCTCCACGTTGAATAATATCCCCTACAGAACCGCGATCTAAACTTTCAATTTGTCCATCTATCAGTCCTTGATAGCCATAGTAAATACCTGCAACTTCTAAATCATGATATAAAGCTTTCCTGACAACTGCGCGGACAGCTGCATTCATGCCTGGTGCATCTCCACCACTTGTTAAAACACCAATTTTTTTCATATGATTCATTCCTCCTACAAGCGTCACTATTAAGACATTAACACGAAATAGTATTCTGTGTCAGTATTGCGTCGAAAGAAATAGGCTGTTTCATGTATCTAATTAATTGATATTGATACAGATTCAGCCCTCTCTTATATTTAATTGTTACTATTCAATGTAGTTATACCCCAATAGCTCAAAATTTATTATAACGATTTCTTACTATTCAGTGTATACTCCAATAGCTCTAAATTTATTATAACGATTTTCAATTAGTTCATCGGCTGGTATATTTTTTAGTTTTTCTAATGAATCACTAATAACCGTCTTCATATTAAGCGCTTGTTGCACTACATCATTATGTGCTCCACCTAACACTTCAGGAATAATTTCATCTATAATTTCCATTTCCTTTAAGTTCGGTGCAGTAATACGCATAGCTTCTGCAGCTTTTTGTGCTAAAGTCGCATCCTTCCATAAAATCGAAGCAGCTCCTTCTGGTGAAATAACAGACAAAGTTGCATTTTCTAACATGTGAATTTGGTTAGCTACACAAAGAGCAAGTGCACCACCACTACCACCTTCACCTATAACTATACTGATGACTGGAACTTTTAACCCCGCCATTTCGAATAGATTGCGCGCTATAGCTTCACTTTGCCCACGTTGTTCTGCCGCTTTACCAGGATACGCACCCTTTGTATCAATCATACATATGATTGGTCTTGAAAATTTCTCAGCTTGCTTCATTAGGCGTAGAGCCTTTCTATAGCCCTCCGGATGCGGCATTCCGAAGTTACGTCGAATATTCTCTTTTGTATCCTTCCCTCTTTGATGGCCAATAATTGTAATTGGTCGTCCTTCAAAAGAGGCTATACCTCCGATAATCGCTTCATCATCACCAAAGTTTCGATCACCATGAAACTCGATGAAATCATCAAAAATAGCATTTATATAATCTTTTGTCGTTGGACGCTCAGGATGTCTAGCAATTTGCACTCGGTCCCAAGGTTGGATATTATCATAAATTTCTTTAGCTAATTTACTAAAACGGTCCTCAAGTTGACTAATTTCTTTCGACATATCAACATCTGCATTAGCAGTGAATTCTTTTAACTCATTTATTTTCTCACGAAGCTGCATTAGTGGTGCTTCGAACGGTAAGTATTTCACCATAATTATTGCGCCTCCTTTACATGAAGCTTAACAATTGTTGAAACCGTTTTGCGCATATCTTTACGATTTACCACTGCATCTAACTGACCATGCGCCAATAAAAATTCCGCAGTTTGGAAATCTTCCGGTAATTTTTCACGAACTGTCTGTTCAATAACACGACGCCCTGCAAAACCAATCAATGCTTTTGGCTCAGCTAAATTAATATCCCCAAGAGAAGCAAAACTTGCAGAAACACCACCAGTTGTCGGGTGTGTCATGATTGAAATAAATAAATGTCCTTCTGCACTATGGCGTTGTAAGGCAACACTTGTTTTAGCCATTTGCATAAGAGATAACACACCTTCTTGCATACGAGCTCCACCGCTAGCTGTGAAAATGATAAATGGCGCACTTAGTTCAGTGGCCTTTTCAATTGCACGAGTAATCTTCTCACCTACTACGGAACCCATTGAACCCATACGGAAATGTGAATCCATAATCGCTACAACGATTTGTTCGCCATCTAACTCACCGATACCTGTTAATACTGCTTCATTTAATCCTGTTTTCTTTATATCTGATTGAATTTTTTCTATATAGCTAGGAAACTCTAATGGATTAATAGAAACTAAATGATCGTCCAATGATTTAAATGTACCTTCATCAAAGAAAATTTCAACACGCTCTTGTGCTGTCATTTTGTAATGATGGTCACACTTTGAACAAACTTTTAATCCTTTCATTAAATCCTTTGTTAACTCCACATGACGACAATCAGGGCATTTTGTCATGATTCCTTCTGGCACATCATGTTCCTCACGCTTTACAGAAATACGCGCTTTATTTTTTATTTTATTGGTTTTAAATAAATCTTTTATACTCATAAAATATCTCTCCCCTTATGTAGCAACTCGGTCCATTTTTCAAACCAGCTTATTGCTTCAGCAGTATTTCCTATCATTAATTCACTTATAAATGCTTGTAACATAGGCTGTTCATGCTCGGTAGAAAGTCCACTATACATCTCTTTTCCATATTGCTTTAACAGAATCCACATTTTCAGTACAAGGCGATTTTCTGATGTGATAACGATTTCCCTTATAACATCTTCGCGCGCAATTACACCTTCAGTTTCAAGATTACGCAATAAACTTTCCCATACTGGTAACTTTCGTAATGTTTCATTAGAAGACACGATACGAATTGCATCACGTTCAAGAATTTTTCGTGTTTCATTCACATTTTCTAAATCTGTTCCTTCTTGCAAAATGAAGGTAGACAATACTTCTACTAATTTATGATTTCGAAAATCGGTTAAGAATGTCCCTTCGCCTCTACGCGTTTCAATGAGTCCAAGTAGCTCTAAACTGCGTAGTGCTTCTCTTACAGATGACCTTCCAACATTCAAACGCTCAGCTAGTACACGCTCTGATGGAATTTTACCACCTGCCGGAATATTTTCATCACGTATTAAAGCTCGTAGTTCACTGACAATTTGTATAAACATTTTAGAAGTTGGTTTTTCTGCACTCATCGAATTTCTCCTTGGACAATATAAGTTGTAAAAAAGTGGTCTGACCACTTTTTATAATAGCATACATAAAATCTTTCGAAGAGTAAAGTAAAAATAAAAAACTGCGCAAAAATCACACAGTTTTAGTCGTTTAATCTATTTTTCAGTTAGTTCCGTTATTAATTTCTTTACAATCATTTGCGCCTTACCGTTACGTAGCTCTACAAAACCTTCTGCCAAAACAATCTGTTCCTCTTGTAACCATTCTTGAATCTGGCTATATTCACGAGGAAAGATAGTTATTGAAAGCATGCCAGATTCATCTTCAAGGTCAATAAACGCCATTTGTTCGCCTTTTTTCGTACGAATTTGCTTAATCCCTGAAACGATTCCGAGCATTTTCGCATATTTTCGACCTTGAATTTGTAAAATATCCGCAGCAGACATGGAATCTAGTTGCAATTCTTTCTTTAATTTCAAAATTGGGTGCTCTGACATATAAAATCCAAGCACCTCTTTTTCATATTGCAACAATAGCTTCTCTGGCATCAAGCTTGCGTCTGCATATTTTGGTTTACCAAATAAAAAATCGCCATCGCTTAATAAACTCTCTTCATCATTTGGTCGATATAAATTCGCATGCTTGACAACTGCTTCAATAGAAGCTAAAAGTTGCCCACGATCTCGCCCAAAGTCATCTAGCGCTCCAGCCTTTATTAATGGCTCTAATGCTTTTCTAGTAAAATGAACACCTGTCATATCAAGCGCAAAGTCAAATAAATCAGCCCAGTTGGAATGACCGTTTTTACGTAAACTTAAAAGTTTTGTTAAAAATGATTGTGGTACACCTTTTATTGCAGAAAGCGCAAAACGAATAGCACCATTCTCCACTCTAAATGTGCGACCGCTATGATGAATAGATGGTGGCAACACGGTTATTCCTTTTTGTTTAACCTCTTGCAATAAGCGCATAAGACGATCTTGATTTCCTATGGTACTTGTCAAAAGTGCAGCGTAAAAATACGCAGGAAAATTCGCTTTTAAATACGCCATATGATAAGAAATGACACTATATGCGACGGCATGACTTTTTGGAAACCCGTAATTTGCAAAACGAACAATTAAATCGTAAACTTCCACCGATACTTGCTCAGTAAACCCTTTTGCTACAGCATTTTTTACGAAATGTTGTTGTTCGGCATCTAATATTTCCTTCTTCTTTTTACTAACTGCTCGACGTAAAATATCTGCTTCTCCCATCGTAAATCCTGCCATCACTGAAGCAATTTGCATGATTTGTTCCTGGTACACAATGACACCATACGTCTCTCTTAAAATAGGTTCAAGTACTGGATGTGGCATGATTACAGCCTCGCCACCGTGCTTCCTTTTACTATAAACAGGAATAAAATCCATTGGACCTGGACGATACAATGCATTGACTGCCACGATGTCCTGAAAAACAGTTGGCCTTATGTCACGTAATGCTTGGCGCATACCATCAGATTCTAATTGGAAAACACCTGTTGTATCGCCTTGTTGCAACAACTTGAAAGTCGAGGGATCATGTAATGGAATTTTTTCGAAATCAAGAAATTTCCGTGTATCATAGTAAATCATTGAACGGATACGCTCTAAAATGGTTAAATTGCGCAAACCAAGAAAATCCATTTTCAATAAGCCGATAGATTCTACTTCTTGCATCGGCCATTGCGTGATATAGAGCCCGTCGTTCCCCGGCTCAATAGGGACGATATTTACTAAAGGCTCTGGAGAAAGTACCACACCCGCTGCATGCGTCGATGCATTTCGAGGCAATCCCTCTAAATTCAATGCAACTTCAATCCATTTTTGACGTATATCTGAAGTAGCAATCCAATCACGTAATGCAGCAGATTCTGCTAAGGCTCCTTTTAATGTGGTACCTACCTTATTAGGAATAAGCGAGGAAATTGTCGACATCTCTTCACTCGTAAATCCGAATACACGTGCTACATCTCTAGCAACTGCTTTAGCAGTTAGCGTACCGAATGTAATGATTTGTGATGTATATGTTTTTCCATACTTATCAGCAACATACTGAATCACTTCTTGTCGACGATGATCTGCAAAATCAACGTCAATATCTGGCATAGTAATTCGCTCTGGATTTAAGAACCGTTCGAATAATAAACCATATTGTAGTGGATCAACATCTGTAATTCGTAATGTATAAGCAACAAGCGAACTTGCTGACGAACCACGACCTGGTCCCGTTAAAATTTGCTTACTTTTCGCGTATTGAATATAGTCCGAAACGATTAAAAAGTAATCTGCATAGCCCATTTCTTGAATGATTCCTAATTCATAATGCAATCTTTCAATATAATCTGTACTGGCATTTGGTACCCGTTCTTGTAGTCCTCTTAAGCTATTTGCTTCAAGTAAAGAAAAAGCTGTCTCACTTTTTGGTGTTGGAAACTTAGGCATCAAAAATTTGTCGAATGCTAGATCAACCTGACAGCTAAGTAACATTTCCTCGGCAGACAAAAGCCACTCAGGATAATCTGCAAACCAATCCTGCCATTGGCTGTTATGAGGTACAAACTGTTGGCGCTCGCGTGCGGTCAATTGATCACTAATGTTCATCTTCATCCCTTGTTCAATAGCTTTAGCTACTTCAAAAGAAAAAGCATGTTCCTCACGCATAAATGTACATAATTGAGTCGCACAAATAGGTAATTCTTGTTCGTGGCAATAGCTAATAATGTCCTGTTCTATATCAGATTTCAAACCACCAGGTCTATCAATCCCAACATATAATCTACCCTTACCAAAAATAGCTTGTAGAGCTTGTACATCTTCAAACGAACCTTCAGTTGTCCAGTCCGGTGAGGTCATAGGTATCATCAGTATGCAGCCCTCTTGGTACCCCTCAAGCCAGCGTAACGGTAATACTTCTCCATCACGAATAGACATAGCAGAAGTTACTTTCAGTAAATGTTGATAACCTTGCTGTGTCGCCGCATATAAAACGACTGATCGTACTTGCTGTTCGCCAAATTGTACACGAACGGTTAAACCAACAACTGGATGAATCTCAGCTTTTTTTAATGCACGCCAAAAAGGCAACAAGCCGTACAATTTAGAATTGACGATTGCTGCTGCCTTCGCATGTTCTTGCTGTAAGAAAGAAATGAGCTCATCAATGCGAATCGTACTTTTTAACATATCCGCAGCCGTCACAATTTGTGGATATACATTTTGCAACTTCATCTCTTCCTTTCGATAGTTAGTATTTTGCACAAAGTTCTTTTAATTTCGAGATAACCTCTTCTGATTCTTCCCAATTATAAATAGTTGCGCCAGATGCCATTGGGTGGCCCCCACCATTATATTGTTTTGCAAGAGTATTAATAATTGGTCCTTTTGAACGTAAGCGAACACGAATTTGATCTGCCTCTTCTACAAAAATCACCCACGCCTTAATCCCTTTAACATTACCTAATGACCCTACTAAAAGAGAAGTATCGGAAGCGGATACGCCAAATAGCTCTAAAACTTTAATTGTTAATTTAATATAAGCTGCACCATTATCATCCATCACAAAATTTTGGAATATATAACCTTGCATATGAAGCAATTCTCGGCTCAATTCATACATACCATCAAATAATTCTGTACGATCAAAATTATATTTAATTAATTCTCCAACAGTGTTAAATGTCGTTTCTGTTGTACTTGGATAGATAAAGCGCCCAGTATCACCAACGATACCCGCAAATAAGAAACGAGCCGCTTTACTATCCATTTTCCAATCCGCTACTTTTCTACCCTCGGTGAATAGATCATAGATCATCTCACTACATGAGCTTGCATTTGTATTGACCCAAAGCATATCACCATAAGCATCATCATTTGGATGATGGTCTATTTTAATTAAAAACTTCCCTTGTTTGTAGCGTTGATCGTCGACACGCTCTGTATTAGCTGTGTCAGTAACAATGACAAGAGCATTTTCAAACTCTTTATCAGCAACAACTTGAGGCTCTCCTAGAAATGAAAGGGATTCCTCATGCTCACCTGTTGTATATACTGTTTTTTCCGGATAAGTCGCTTGTAAAATAGCTTGTAGACCCATTTGTGAACCGTATGCGTCTGGATCTGGTCTAACATGACGATGAATAATAATTGTGTCATATTGTTTAATTGTGTCAATAATTTGTCGTTTCATTATGATTCTCCTTTAAATGATTGTGAACCCCTAAATCCCGACTGTACAAAGGTTAGCATATTAGATTTTATAAAAGGATATATATAGAATAATTTAATCTCTCATAGTCTCTCTATATAACAAGTTCCCTTTGTTTTTCTACTCGCTTTTTCCTGTATTTATCGTTAAACTAGAATCAGCTTTGCTTTTATAGGAGGAACACCATGTCTAATATTTTGAATGTTGTTCTAGCAATTTTAATTGCTATTACAGTGGTTTTTTATTTTTATCTTAAAACAAAACAATTCCGTTCTGATTTACCTATTCGAAAAAAATGGTATTCGAGTCGTGCTGGTGTAGCTTTAGGTGGCTTATTAGTTATTTTTGGTGTCAACCAAATAATTATGTACCACACCACTTTAACGTATATTGTATGTGCAGTTTTAATTCTTTTCGGCCTATTTACTGCATTTAATTATAATAAACGAGTTCGCCACTATGGACAATTTGTTGAAGAAGAATATCGTTTGAATAAAAAGTGATGCACAGTACTGTGCATCACTTTTTTGTCGAATTCAATACATTTAGCGCTCTAATAATTGGAAGGTCATCATCGCTTTACCAACTAACATAGCTTCACTATAAACTTCGAAATCCATTTTCACAAATTTACGACTCATATCCAAAATGCGTGGTTTTACGACTAATGATGTCTCCATTTGAACCGGTTTCATATGGTAAATTGTCATATTCTCTACGACACTTTCACCGCGCTTAAATTTTTTAAGTGCAATAGAACCCGCTTCTACTAGCAAGGTAGTAAATGCACCGTATGAAATAGCACCAAATTGGTTTGTCATTTGAGGTGTTACGGTAAATTCTACTGTAGTTTCCTCATCGTCTCTTGCCATTTTAATCTCATTTTTTACTAGGTCATCTATTGTTTCTCCATGTTGGGGCTGCCTTTGAGCCATTTGTAACGCTTTTAAGACATCCTGACGGCTAATCACACCTTGTAATAATCCTTGATCATTGACTACTGGTAGTAAATCAATGCCTTCCCAAATCATTCGATGCCCTGCCGTTGCGACACTGGTTTTCATCGACACCGTAATAGGATTACGTGTCATTAATCGATCAATAGGATCATCGTCTTGTTTACCAATCACATCACGTGAGGTCACTATGCCAACAATTTTATGATGCTTATCCACTACTGGAAATCCCCCATGAGTCGTTGAAGCATTTAATAAATGATACTCGCGAACCGTATCCGTCGACTTTAAGAAAGCAGTATCTTTCATTGAGACAAAAATATCTTCAATTAACAATATCTCTTTTTTAATCAATTGGTCATAAATTGCACGGTTAATCATTGTTGCTACAGTAAAAGTATCATAACTAGTCGAGATAATTGGTAATTCTAACTGGTCAGCAAGCTTTTTCGTTTCTTCCGCCGTATCAAAGCCGCCTGTTATTAAAACAGCCGCACCTTCTTTTAGGGCGTTTTCATGCGTACGACCTCGGTTTCCAACAATTAAAAGACAACCTGCATCGGTATAACGCATCATGTCCTCAAGCTTCATCGCACCGATAACAAATTTCGTCAGTGTTTTATGCAAACCATCTTTACCGCCTAATACTTGTCCATCCACTATATTAACGATTTCAGCAAAAGTAAGTCTTTCAATATTCTCTTTTTTCTTCTTCTCAATTCGAATCGTTCCAACACGCTCAATCGTACTTACGAGTCTTCTTGTTTCTGCTTCTTTAATTGCACGATAAGCAGTCCCTTCACTCACGGATATATCCTTTGCGATTTGTCGCACAGAAATTTTATCCCCTACAGGAAGTGATTCTATATATTGAAGAATCTTCTCATGTTTTGTAGCCATAAAATCACCTATTTTCCAACATCATTGTTGCTTAAGTGTACCACATTCTGGTCATATTCATTAGTTGAAAAACCAATAAAGACATATTCTTTCAGGTTTTTTAATCAAATCTCCAGTTCTTCTCCCGGATTTAATACTTTCACTTCAGTAATCGACACCATTTCTGCAAAGTCCTGCGGATCCTGTTCGATAAGCGGGAATGTATTATAATGCACTGGAACAACAACTTTCGGTTTTAAATAAGATACTGCACACGCTGCATCTTCTGGTCCCATTGTAAAGTTATCTCCAATTGGTAAAAACGCTATATCAATTGGATGGCGCTCGCCTATTAATTTCATATCGCTAAACAACGCTGTATCACCTGCATGATAAACTGTCTTACCCTCTGCAAAAAATAAAATACCAGATGGCATACCTGTATAAATAATTTCACGATTCTCTGTCGTATAAGACGAGCCATGGAATGCTTGTGTTAATTTAACTTTGCCAAAATCAAATACATAAGAGCCCCCTATATGTAGTGGATGAGTTTTAACGCCTTGCCAGGACAAATAACTTGCTAACTCATCAGGTGCCACTACTAAAGCATCAGCCGCTTTTGCAATCTCCACCGTATCCCCGACATGGTCATTATGTCCGTGCGTCAATAAAATCACATCTGGCTTTTGGTCTTCCACTTTTAGATCCGTTAATTTGTTACCATTAATAAAAGGATCGATTAAAATTGTATAACCATTCACCTGAATTTTCACAATTGAATGCCCGTGATATGAAACTTTCATAATTAAATCCTCCTAATATTTCGACTTACTAAAAAATATTCGTTATCAATACGTTTTCTCCTTCTTTTTTGGTATTCTAATAACATAGTACCTCAGGCTTTCTTTAGCCATGGTCTATTAAATCAATCCAAGGGGGATTAATAATGAGTAAAATACAAACTATTTCAAACTATTTAAAAGAACAAAGTATTGACGCTGCATTTGTGACAACACCTGATAATGTGTTTTATGTATCTGGATTTAAAAGTAATCCACACGAAAGACTACTTGGAGTAATGATTTTCCAAGATGCGGAACCATTTTTAATTTGCCCTAAAATGGAAGTACCTGATGCTAAAGCTGCAGGCTGGTCACATGAAGTAGTTGGTCATGAAGACACCGAGAATGCATGGGCACTATTACATCAAGCAGCAGAAGCACGTGGACTTTCATTACAAAATATTGCAATCGAAAAATCACATTTAACCGTTGAGCGATTAGAAGCACTTAATGACTTCTTCCCTACTACAAAATTTGTTGGCTTTGATGACCAATTAAATAACATGCGTCTAGTGAAATCCGAAGAGGAACTTGAAAACTTGCGACAAGCAGCTGCTCTAGCGGATTATGCTATTGAAGTAGGTTGCAGTGAAATTGCTGAAGGTAAGACTGAACTTGAAATATTATCTGCCATTGAACTAGCTATGAAGAAAAAAGGCGTATATATGTCTTTCGATACAATGGTTTTAAGTGGTAAGAAAACTGCTTCTCCACACGGTAATCCTGGTGAACGTAAAATTGAAAAAGGTGATTTCATCTTATTTGATCTTGGTGTTGTCTATAACGGCTATTGCTCAGATATTACACGTACAGTGTCATTTGGTGAGCCAACATCTGCTCAAAAAGAAATTTATGAAACTGTTCGCAATGCCAACGAATCTGCTATTGCAGCTGTTAAACCTGGTGTTCGTGCGATGGATTTAGATAAGATTTCTCGTGACGTTATTACTGATGCTGGTTACGGTGAATATTTCACTCACCGTTTAGGTCACGGTTTGGGCATTTCTGTACATGAATTCCCATCTGTTCACGGAGCTAACGAAATGCCTCTTCAAGAAGGTATGGTATTTACAATCGAACCTGGTATTTACAAAGACGATGTTACTGGCGTCCGTATCGAAGACGATGTATATGTAACAAAAGATGGCGTGGAAGTTCTAACTAAATATCCAAAAGAATTAATCATTCTTTAATAACAGAAAGGACTACCCTCTATTGAGTAGTCCTTTTCTATACAAAAAGTCACTTAGTAAAATTACTAAGTGACTTTTACTTTCATTATCTTAATAATGTATTTGCATCTACATAAGGATGGTTTAATGCTTCTGCAACTGCTGCAAAAGTGACATGACCATCTAAAGTATTTAATCCTTTTTTCAATGCTTCATTGTCTAAGCAAGCTTGTTGATAGCCTTTGTTAGCAATTTGCAAAGCGTAAGGAACAGTATTGTTTGTAAGAGCCATTGTTGAAGTACGTGGTACAGCACCAGGCATATTTGCTACTGCATAATGTACTACTCCGTGTTTCACATAAGTAGGATTATCATGGGTAGTAATACGATCAGAAGTTTCGAAAATACCACCTTGGTCAATTGCAATATCCACTACTACAGAACCAGGAGACATTGATTTGATCATTTCTTCTGTTACAAGCTTAGGCGCTTTTGCACCTGGAATAAGTACTGCTCCAATTACTAAATCTGAATTTTTTACAGACTCGGCAATATTGAATGGGTTTGAAATAAGAGTTTGAACATCACGACCAAATTGGTCATCTAGTACGCGTAAACGTTCAGGGCTTAGATCGATAATTGTTACATCAGCCCCCATACCAATAGCAATTTGTGCTGCGTTTGCACCAGCCATTCCTCCACCAATGATAGTAACTTTACCACGTGTCACTCCTGGTACTCCACCTAGAAGAATACCTTTACCGCCTTCCATTTTCTCAAGATACTGAGCACCGATTTGAGTTGCCATACGTCCTGCAACTTCACTCATCGGTGTTAATAAAGGCAATGATCTATTTGGAAGTTGCACTGTTTCATAAGCAATCCCTACTACTTTTTTATCAAGCAATGCTTGAGTCAATTCTGGCTCTGGTGCTAAGTGTAAATAAGTAAACAGAATAAGTCCTTCATGGAAATAACCATATTCAGATGCAACTGGTTCCTTTACCTTCATCACCATTTCTTGAGACCAAGCTTCTTCAGCTGTCCCTACAATATGTGCCCCAGCAGCTACATAATCTTCATCTCCAAAACCAGACCCTAGACCGGCTCCCTTTTCGATGAATACTTCATGTCCGAAAACTGTTAAGTTGACCACTCCAGCAGGTGTCATAGCAACACGGTTTTCATTATTTTTAATCTCTTTTGGAATACCAATCTTCATAATCCATCCTCCTAATTGTGAAAAGCTATTAGCTCTTGTTGTATTAATAAAATGAACAAGTAACTCTATTTAAAAACATGTTCATTCTAACAGATTTTAACACTCATTTGTGTATAAATTTAGAAAATTATATTTTTTTATTATTCTCTCAATATAAGTCTTATTTGAAATTCAACATTTCCACGCAATTGTTCACACTTTAGTTGGAAAGCTTTCACATATACTTCAATATTATGGTGTTTATTTGTTTCTATTGGGTGGTATAATAATATTAAATTAAAAGGAGGAATTACATATGACATTATCTTATAACAATATCATCGTAGCTGTAGACGGTTCCGCTGAAGCAAAATGGGCATTCGAAAAAGCAGTTGGAATTGCTAAACGTAACAATGCAACGTTAAATTTAGTAAACGTGATCGACACTCGTTCATTTGCTGCTGTTGAAGCATATGACCGCTCAATTGCTGAACGTGCTCAAACTTTTGCTCAAGAGTTGCTTGCTGGCTATAAAAAAGAGGCTGAAACAGCTGGTGTAGAAAATGTTAAAGTTTTAATCGAATACGGTTCCCCAAAAACAATTATTACTAAAGAAATTTCTAAAAAATACGAAGTAGATTTAATCATCTGTGGTGCAACAGGTTTAAATGCTGTTGAACGCTTCCTAATCGGTAGTGTTTCTGAAAACATCGTTCGCTCTGCTAAATGTGATGTACTTGTAGTACGTACACCAGAATCTGATGCTAAATAATTATTAAATAAAAAGAGGCTCCTAATAAACATTAGGGCCTCTTTTTTTCGTATTATTTCTGCTCTTTTTTCCAAATTTGTACTTTTGTAAAGAACATTTCTAGCGCTTGCTTATTCGTCATACTAGGTACTTTAGCAAGTAATACTTCCTTCACAGGTTTTCCATCAGCACTTTTCTTTTGTAAGATAAATAGACTCTTCGAATGTGCTTTATTTGAAAAAAGTGAACTCGGTAATTGAATTACTGCTTGAATCCATGCTGTTTTTTGCAAATATTTATACAAACCTTGCGCTTGTTCTGATTCAAAAATATTCTCAGGTACTAAGAAGAATAGATATCCGCCATCCTTCGAATATTTCAATGACTGCTCGATAAATAAGTGATGCGCATATATCATGCCTTCAGTAGCCTTTAATTCAAATTCTTTTGCTACTTCATCATTTGGATAATAGCCTACTGGTAAATCACAGACTACTGCATCCGCTGGATCAATCATTAAATTTTGCAATGCATCTTGACGGAAAAGTGAAACTGGCTGCTCTGTTAAATCTGCAGCTGCTGCCGCTAATTGAATTAGTAGCTCGTCAATTTCTACTCCAACCCCATCTGCTCGGTCTTGTAGTAAATTCATTACGGTTAATAGTAAATTCCCCGTACCAACTGCTGGATCTAGAAGTTTGATTTTAGCACCATCCTTCTCTTGACTATCCATAAATTGTTCCACGAAATAACCAACTAATAACCCCAATGCATCTGGAGTCATTTGGTGATTAGGTTGTGCATTTTCACGCATCCCTTTTAAAATAGCCAGTTGAATTGCCTTACGAATATCTTCTTTTGAAGCCACTTTACCAGCCGGTACATTATCGCCATCTAACCATGCATTCAATACTTCTAAAACACTATCTAAATAGGATAATTCTTGTTCTTTCTCTATTTTCTGAGCATTGTCATTAATAAAAGAAAAGAGTTTTTCTATTGTTTCCATATTTACTCCTTCAAACGTGAAACCCACTCATAAAAGGCAGAGTGGGTTTCATGTTGTTTTAATCATTAGAATTCTTATTTTGCTAGTTCTTTAACAGCTACTAATGCACCTTCATAATCTGGGTGGTTTGTACCTTCAGATACATACTCTGCATAAACAACTTTTCCAGCTTGGTCTACAACGAATACAGAACGCGCTAATAAGCGAAGTTCTTTCATATGTACACCATAAGCATCACCGAATGACATATTACGGTGATCTGATAATGTATAAACATTTTCAATACCGTTCGCACCGCACCAGCGTTTTTGAGCGAATGGTAAGTCACATGAAATTGTTAAAATGGCTACATCTTCACCTAATTCAGAAGCAGCTTCATTGAAACGACGTGTTTGTGCATCACATACACCTGTGTCAATTGAAGGTACTACACTTATTAGACGAATTTTACCTTCATAATCTTGTAATGTTTTTTCAGAAAGATCTGGAGCTAGCACTGTAAAATCAGGTGCTTGATCACCTACTTTTACTTCGTTACCTACTAATGTTACAGGGTTATTTTTAAATGTTACTTGTACCATTTCAACGCCTCCTTGTATTTAATCTTACTCGAATCTTTTAGGCTCTTGCAACTGAGAAACCTCAGAATCGACTGCTTCTTTATCAACTGATAGATTTTCCTCTTCTTTTGATTCAGCAACAGTCGGTTCTTTATGTTCTACTCGTACCATCTTATCATGTTTTTCATAAGTATTTTCATGAACTACAATTGTATCTGCAATATAATCATGTAATCCTTTTTTATTTGGTGTAAAAGCTACCATCCAATAGATGACCGGTAAAGTAGCAGAAAAGAAACGCCCAATCCATTCCCGGAAAATTACCGTACCCCACTTTAGCTTTTGCTCTTTTACATGAACTACTTTCAGTCCAAAGACCATTTTCCCTACCGTTTGATTCAAAAACTTCGTCATAATAACAAAATATAAATAGAAAATAACACTAGAAACAATTGTGACCGGCGCATACCACGGCGCGTTGTCAGTATTGATTCCAAGTATAGTCACAATCGGATTGACTGTTAAGCCAGAAATTGCACTAATGATAGCTAAATCCAATAAATAAGCCCAAAACCTTACCCAAAATCCTGCTGGTTTTAACTGATATTCTTCTATTTTTCTAACCTGTACCGGCTTTTGACTAATCGTGTGTACCTCAACAAATTCCGTCAATTTTCATCGCCCCTTACTCATCACCGTACATATACATCATACGCGGTGCAGAATTGTAGTTAGAAAGAATTTTACTAATTGCTTGTGTTTCAGCAGAAGCGCCAAATAGATTATTCATTTTCACAGAGAATAGTGAAGTCCAATCTTCTGAAGTAGCATATTCAAAAACTTCAGCACCTTCTAGTTTATGATCCTTTTTCATCGCTTCAATCGTATCTTCTGCATAGCCAACTTCATCAGCTAAGCCAGCTTTAATAGCCTGTGTACCATTTAAAATTCGACCATCAGCAACTTTCTTAACATCTTTTTCACTCATGCCACGGCCATCTTCAATAACATCAACAAAACGTTCATAAGAATCATTAATCATTTCTTGTAACATAGCGCGCTCATCAGAAGTCATTTCACGTGTAGCACTCATAATATCTTTGTACTTACCTGTTTTGATTGTTTGAAATTCAATTCCGTATTTTTCTGCCAATTTACCATAATTCAAGCCTTGCATGATTACACCAATTGATCCAGTCATCGTCTCTTCATCTAAAAAGATTTTATCTGCTGGTGCTGAAATATAATAACCACCTGAGGCAGCCATCGATCCCATAGATACATATAATGGAATATTACGTTTCTGTTGAAGTTCTTTAATCTTGTCATAAATTTGTTTCGATTCAATAACAGTACCACCTGGTGAGTTCACTTTTAATACTACACCTTTAACAGTTTTATCATCTATAATCGACTCTAATTGATTCATAAAAAACTGATGATTATAGCTTGCAGCTCCACCTAGTAAAGAACCAGAACCTCCATTATCTTGAATTGTACCGTTTACGGATAAAACAGCAATTCGCTTGTTTAAGTCACCTGATTCGATTGGTAGTTCACTGTATGTAGTGCCACCTGACATATTAAGTACGTTATCGAATTTTGATGTAAAATCTGTCGTTGCAATCTTCAATACTGTATTTACACCAATTGAAGCAACTAATAAGAAAGCAGCTGCTCCTAAAGCGATCCACCTTTTTGTATTCATCTTCTCTTTTCCTCCTTTTACCTTCTATTAACTTACGAACCAAACTGCTAAATGTTTCGATTTTTTCCAAATTACTAATTTTTAGATTTTCTCACCTCTATAATTTTAGTAATTGAAAATAATATTAATGCTACCCAAATGAATGAAAATGATAATAAATCTATTCCACTAAATGATTCCCCATAAACAATTACACCTAAAAATAACATTATAGTTGGTGATACATATTGAATAAATCCAACTAAATATAATGGAATCTTCTGCGCTCCAGTAGCAAATAATATTAATGGCACCGCAGTTACAATACCAGTTCCAATAATAAGTACATCTGTTTTTATATCCGTATGTAAAAATGAAATATTTCCGTGGAAATAAACATAAACATAATATGCCACGGCAACAGGTAATATAAAGAATGTCTCTAAAACTAGTCCCCTAGTCGCATCTACTAGTACTTTCTTTTTTAGTAAACCATAAACACCAAACGTCAATGCTAAACCGAATGACAGCCAAGGAATCTGACCATATGAAATAACTAATATTAAAACGCCAATTGCAGCAATTATGAAAGACATGACTTGTGCTTTAGATAGTTTTTCTTTTAAAAAGAATATCCCTAGTAAGACAGATACTAACGGATTCATATAGTAACCTAAGCTTGACTCAACGATATGATTATTATTAACAGCCCATATGTATAAAAACCAATTGAGTGAAATTAAATAAGCCGCAGTAACGAGTAACCAAAATGATTTTGGATGCTGCCATAACTGTTTAAAATCCACTAATAACATTTTCCCTTGCTTCAAGATAACCACAAATATTAATGTTAAAATAAATGACCAAATTACTCGTCCTGCTAAAACCTCTTCGCTTGCAACATGCTGTAATCCTTTCCAATAAAGTGGAAAGATACCCCATATTATATAAGCTCCTAAGGCAGAAAGTATACCTTTCTTTTCTTCCTGCATAGTAACACCTCATTCTATATTCAATTTATAGATTACCGCTATAATTATATGACTTTAGTGTATGAAAGTAAACGTAACATAAAAAAGAAGGCCCATTCCACTGCTATTTTGCAGTGACAATAGACCTTCTATTTTACAACCATTACGCTTTATTTAATTCTAGATTTCTTAATTCCACACGACGGATTTTACCCGAAGTAGTTTTCGGTAATTCATCTATAAATTCAATTGCTCTCGGATATTTATAAGGAGCTGTTAGCTGTTTCACATGATCTTGTAACTCTTGAATAAGTGTAGTTGAAACATTATCTTCTTTATTTTTTAAAACTACAAAAGCTTTTACGATATTACCGCGTATCTCATCTGGGCTTGCAATCACTGCACATTCTTGTACAGCAGGGTGTTTTACTAAAGCATCCTCTACTTCAAATGGTCCAATTGTATATCCAGAACTAATAATAATATCGTCAGAACGCCCTTCAAACCAGAAGTATCCATCTTCATCCTTTTTGGCTTGATCTCCCGTAATGTAATAATCACCACGGAATTGCATGCTCGTTCTTTCTGGATCTTTTAAATACTCTTTAAACAGGGCAGGAGTTGATACATGAACAGCGATATCGCCAACTTCTCCAGCCTGGCATGGTTTACCATATTCATCAACAACATCAACGATATTACCTGGTGTTGGTTTCCCCATTGAACCTGGTCTTGCTTCCATACCTTTCATCGTGCCAACTAATAATGTATTTTCTGTTTGTCCATAGCCATCACGGACTTCTAAACCAAATAGTCTCGCAAAGACATCGATTACCTCGCGATTTAACGGTTCACCTGCAGAAACGGCACTGTGTAATGCTGATAGGTTATATTCTCCTAAACCGTCCACTTTTGCCATAATACGATATTCAGTTGGCGTACAGCATAATGCATTTACTTTATATTTTTCTAATAGTTGCAGGTATTTTGTTGCCTCGAATTTGCCATTATAAACAAAGCCAGTAGCTCCACTTCCTAATACCGATAGAAACGGGCTCCAAATCCATTTTTGCCAACCAGGACTTGCCGTTGCCCATACTAGATCGCCATCTTCAATTCCAAGCCAATGAGCTGCAGCTGTTTTTAAATGTGCGTATGCCCAACCGTGCGTATGGACAACACCTTTAGGATTCCCCGTTGTACCACTTGTATATGATAAAAACGCCATATCTGTATTTTTTGTTGGTGCCATTTCAAATTGTTCAGATGTTGTTTCCGCTTCTTGAATAATTTCAATCCAAGGTTTATGCGCTTGGCCAATAACAAAAAGTTTTAAGCCTTCTAAATGTTTCACTTCATCAAATTGTTCAATATATGGCTCATAAGAAACGATGGCTTTGGCTTCACTATGTACAAGGCGATAATCGATATCCTTTGCACGTAACATTTCGGAACTAGGAATGACAACTAACCCAGCTTTCAGTGCAGCCACGTAAGTAACATACGCTTCGATTAAGCGAGGCACCATAATAAGGATTACATCACCTTTTTTTAAGCCGTTGTTAGTAAATACATTCGCCACTTTATTTGCCTTTTTTATTAAGCCAGCATAAGTGATTTCATCTGTATTACCGTTTTCGTTTTCATAAACAATGGCTTTCCTTGCCTCATCATGTATATACTTTTCAAATTCCTCAACTAAATTATAGTCTTCTGGCGCAAGCAAATCTTCGCGTTTCATGAAAAACTCCCCCTTAAGATGCTCATATTAAGAACATTTACATTATACAGAAAATTCTAACTTCATACAACTCGTATGTATCATCAAGTCTTAGTACTAGGTAACAAAACTAACACAAAAAGAAGCCGATGACAAATCTGCCACCGGCTTCTCCTTTGGTTACATAATCATTTGATTATCATTTGATTATTTGTTGTAACCTTTTAATTGTTGTTCAGCCATTTGCACTAATCGCTTAGTGATTTCTCCGCCAACGGAACCGTTAGCACGCGATGATGCGTCTGGACCAAGTTGCACTCCGAATTCTTGTGCGATTTCGTATTTCATTTGGTCGATCGCTTGTTTAGCACCTGCTACTTCAAGTGGATTTGAATTTGAATTTGCCATGTGTATCACCTCCTTGTGAATATAGAATGCGCTGAAGGAGGGATTTCATACGGGCAAATTACAGGAAATTCTTTCTTCTTTTAGAGTAAATCTGCAAATTCATCTTGCTTCTGCTTAGGGAATGTATGAATTTCGCGGTTTTGCACCGCTTTTTTAATCATTTCATCGAAGTCAGTAAAGCTTTCATAATACACAACTTTCTCTAATTTCGGTTTTGTTTTTGGACTTGCTGGTGTAAATACCGTACAGCAGTCCTCATATGGACGTATTGAAATATCATATGTGTAAATTTTTCTTGCTACGTCGATAATTTCTAATTTATCGTATGTGATTAATGGGCGTAAAATAGGCGTTGAAGTTACTTCATTAATAGCAGCTAAGCTTTCTAAAGTCTGGCTCGCTACTTGCCCTAAGTTTTCACCAGTCACAATTGCTGTAGCACCGATTTCTTCACGTACTGCATCTGAAATTTTCATCATCATACGACGTGTTGAAGTCATAGTTACGTTTTCTGGCACTTGTTGTTGGATTACTTGTTGAATTTCAGTAAATGGAATGATATGAAGACGCACATTCGCACCGAAGCGACTCATTCTTTCGGCTAAATCTTTAACTTTTTCAAGTGAACGATCACTTGTATATGGTGGGCTGAAGAAATGAATTGCCTCAATTCGCACTCCGCGTTTCATCATATAATAGCCTGCAACTGGACTGTCGATACCTCCAGATAATAATAGCAATGCTTTTCCGTTTGCACCGACTGGTAAACCACCAGCACCAGGAATGACTTCTACCATCATATATACTGCATGTTCACGTACTTCAATACGAAGTTCGATTTCAGGTTCTTTCATTTGAACATGTAAATTCGGAATATTACTTAAAACATGTCCACCCATTTCAAGTTGTAATTCATAAGTATCTAATGGAAATCTTTTATCTGAACGTTTTGCATTTACTTTGAACGTTTTGCCATCTGTATCGATTGATTTCATAATATTAATCGCAAGTTCTTTCATTGCATCCAAAGTCGGTTCGCATTTTGCAACTGGACTAAAAGAATGTATGCCAAAAACTGTTGGTAATCGTTTAATTAGTTCATCCATATCTTCATCTTTATCACTGCTAATATACATACGATCTCGTTCTGCACGAATTTTCATATCTGGTATGTCTGCAAATGAGAAGCGTAAGTTTTCTCTTAATCGTGTTATAAATTGTTTTCGGTTACGTCCTTTTGTCGTTAATTCACCGTAACGTATTAGTATTTCATGCCATTTCATAGTTGAATTGTCTCTCCTTTTAATTGTTTCATCATTTTCGCAAATACTACTTTAAATTGTTCTATATCTGAATTTGTTAAGCCATTGCCAAGACTTATACGAATAACACCTTTTTCGAAACTTTCTTCTATTTGAAGAGCTTCTATAACATGACTAATACTTGAATCTTTTGAGGAACACGCACTAGATGTTGAAACGATAAAACCTTCACTTTGCAATGCATTGACAACAACTTCACCTTTTAAGCCTCTTACACTGCAACTTATAATATGTGGTGCACCACCATTATTTGAAATAACATGGACATGATAAAATTTATTGAAAAAGGCATGTAAATCCTCTCGCCACTTTTCAAATTTCGGTGTATTCTCTGTCATTTGCTCCACAGCTAGGCGCATGGCTTTTGCTAAAGCAACATTTTGAGGTACTGCAACAGTTCCACTACGGTAACCTAATTCTTGTCCACCACCATGTAGTATCGGTTGAATTTTAATGCGCTTAGAAAAAGCTAATAAGCCTGTTCCTTTTAAGCCATTTATTTTATGACCTGAAATGGTTAAAGCATCTGGACCATTATCTCCTTGAAATTGCACCGGCAATTTCCCGAAGCTTTGTACTGCATCCACATGGAAAAATGCACGGCTATTTGAACGTATGATCTTCGCCATTTCCGAAATTGGTTGAATAGAGCCCATCTCATTATTTACATGCATAATACTAACTAGCACTGTATCTTTACGAATTTTGCTTTGCAGGTCAGATAGTTTGACGCTTCCACTTTTATCGACGCCAATAAATTCTAGTTCAAAGCCTTCATTTGTTAAATGACGAGCACTTTCGATGACAGATGGATGTTCGATAGCGGAGATTAGAATATGCTTTCCACGATGCTGGTTTGCTCTAGCAAGGCCTTTAATAGCAAAGTTATTTGATTCTGTTCCACCTGACGTGAAAATTATATGCTCAGGCTCTGTTTTCAGAATTTGAGCGATTTGCTCTCTTGCTTTCATTAATAATGTATTGGCTTCTGTACCCATTTGATGAAGGGAAGCTGGATTGGCATAATATCGTTCATTCGCTTGTATAAAAGTTTGCATTACGGATGAATCTGGTTTAGTCGTCGCGCTATGATCAAGATAAATCAATTGTGTAACCTTCCTTCCAAAAGAAAGCCACCTGCACTCTACCGTGCGGTGGCTTTATGCTTCTCTTATTATGAACGTCAATTGTCGTCTTTGGCAAGTACTTGAATTTTTTTCATAGCACCTGGTTCGGCTGCTTCTACGGCTGTTGCAGCATTTTCTAGCGCTTTTGCATATCGGAATTCTCGGAATGCCTGCTCAGCCTCTAATAATCGTTGGTGCATTGTTGGATTAGACGCACGATAACGGTTACCATATTGAATAATTCGTTCAATTAATAATACGTTTTCAAGCATTTCTGTTGCTGTATTATGTACATCTTGAATACATTTTTCAGCGGTATCCAAATTCTTATGTACGGCTACCATATTTAACGGAACTTCTTTTAAGCTTTGAACAACTATAAATAACTGTTCCTCTGCTTCTTCCAATCGGATATCCATTTCTTCTGGAATCCCTGGAATATTCGCCTTATTTAACATACGATCTGTTTCATGCAATAACTGCTTGAGGTTTCCAAGTGTAGCTCTTGCTTTATTTTCATCAATTCTTAAACTCTTTAAACGATCAGCAAATCGATCTTGCTCTTCAAATAAACGTTCTGTTTCTTCTTTAACTCCCTTTAACTCCTCTTGTAAGCTAGAATAGGCAGATTGCTCTTCTTTTACTTGAATAGATAGTAATTCATATCGCTGACGAACTGACATCAATTGTTGTTTACAATTTGTAGGAAGTGCAGCATCTTTTTCTGATAAATGATATCCTTTTTGAACTTCTTCTGCCTCTTTTGCTGTTTCATCGATTGATACAATAACATTTTCTAATCGTGCACCAATTTGTTCAAAGTTTTCATCAACAAATCTCTTAGCCATCACTTCTTTTTCTAATGCATCATAAAATGAATCAATTTCATCTTTAATTTCATTTACTCGATGCTGAACTGAAGTTATGTTCAAATCCGCAATTTGTTGTTTAAATTCATCAATGCTTTCTTCCATTACATCTAACTTTCCATTCAGTTCTAAATGTTTTAAGAAGAATGATTGCTCTTCCATTTCTCGTTGACCATTACGTAGTTCATGAATATGAGATGGAATCTTGTGCTGAATATCCGTTAATAACGCTGGAATTTCATTTATCAATTTGAAAATATGTTGACCTTCTTCATCTAACGTAATAACAATTTCTCTTGCTTGTAAATAGTTACCTGATTCTGTCAGTACTTCATATTCCTCGAATTTCGGATTAAATGTCTCCAGACGTTTTTCTAATGGACCTGCAGCAGGACCATATGAATATTGATGAGCTAACAACGTTTTTCTAGCTGAACGATACTGATCCTTCAGCTGTTCAATCTCAATTCTGTTTTTCTCTTCACTACCGATCAATTCACCAAGTTCTTTTAAAATTTGGATCATCTCTTGATCGTACTCATTAATACGAGATTCAATTTCTTTTTCAATGTCAGTCGCTTTGCCAAATTGGAATTTATCCACAAGTTCTTCAGCATCAAATAATAGCACGTCGATTTTAGGCATTTCAACGTCCATAAGCTCCGTCCATTTATTGCGCCAGCGCTCAAACATCTCTTCTGTTTGACCATTCATGTTCAGAGCTTTCACTTTTGTTAACTCTTCCAAAACAGGTTTGTTTTGAATTTGAAGTTTTTTCTGATCCAACCTCTGAATTTCTTTATTATGTTTTCGACGCAAAATGAAAATGAATGCTACTATAATACATAGTACGATTATAACGGGAATGATATACTGCATCGTAAGACCCCCTGTTCCTAAATCACTATTTCAGCCAATTAATTAACCTTAATATTACCATGTTTTCGGTGAATTTGTTTACCGTTTACAACGTATTTTAAAAAAATATCTACCATATCACTATATTATACAAGTTGGAGGAATATTTCATGAAACGAGATGCTCACATTCACTCACCTTTTTGCCCTCACGGAACCACGGATGATTTTGAAAAATACATAAAAAAATCAATCAATTTAGGATTTACCGACATTACATTTACTGAACACGCACCTCTCCCTAATGGCTTTACTGATCCAACGCCTATGCAAGATAGTGGTATGGTAATTGAAAATTTATATCCATATATAGAAAAGTTAAAAGAATTAAAAAAACAATATGCATCAAAAATTCGGATTCGTATTGGTTTAGAAGTCGATTTTATTACCGGTTATGAAAGACAAACAAGAGACTTTTTAAATGATATCGGTCCACAGTTGGACGATGCTATTTTATCAGTTCACTTTTTAAAACATAACAATACTTATACATGTATTGACTATTCAAGTGAGAAATTCCTGGAATTTGCAGAAGCAGTTGGAACAGTAAAAGAAGTTTACAGTCTATATTATGAAACAGTTAAAGAATCTATTTCTTCTGATTTAGGACCATACAAACCAAAACGAATCGGTCACCCGACACTCGTTCATAAATTCCAATTAGCACATCAACAAAAAATAGATGACCACAAACAAATTGAAGAGATATTACAACTGATGGCCCTCAATGACTATGCACTAGATGTCAATGGAGCAGGCTTGTCAAAAAAGGATTGTAAAGAACCTTATCCTCCATTACAATATGTTAAACTTGCTGAAGCTTTACAGATTCCGCTTGTTTTTGGCTCTGACGCTCATCAAGTTACGGATTTACATCAACATTATGATAAAATTTTCCCTTTAAGATAATTTAGAATGGAGAGATAAAATGTTTACACAATCCTCTTATAGTGGCAACTCAGAAGAACAATATGCACTTTTAGCAAAGCAGTTAGATGCATTATTAGAAGGCGAAACAGATACTATTGCTAATTTAAGCAATGCCTCAGCATTATTAAATCAATTTTTAGACACCATTAACTGGTGTGGATTTTACTTACATAAAAACGAAGAATTATTATTAGGACCATTCCAAGGTTTACCTGCCTGTGTCCATATCACAATTGGACGTGGAGTTTGTGGAACTGCAGCAGCGAAACAGGAAACAATCGTCGTTGAAGATGTTCATGCATTTCCGGGTCATATTGCCTGTGATGCAGCTTCTCAATCAGAAATTGTCGTTCCAATCATCATTGAGGGTAAACTTTTTGGTGTACTTGATATCGATAGCCCTATTCAAAATCGCTTTTCAGATGATGATCGTAAAGGCATCGAACACTTTGCACAAGTATTAACGAAACATCTTTCATTCTAAAATACCAAAAGAGTTACGCCCACAATCGTATTGAGCGTAACTCTTTTTTAACACCTTAATTTGTAACATCATCCATTTCAAACAAACGAAATTGATTTTTGCCGTTATTTTTCGCTTCATATAATGCAATATCCGCATTTTGAAAAACGTTATGAAAATTGTGATTAAGATTTTTTTGCCAAGCAGCTACACCTGAAGAAACAGTTACAGATGGTGTTGTTACCTCAGGAACAGATGTAACAATCTTATCAACTAAATCAATTGATGCCAATAATGTTTGGTTAGGTAAATAGATAGCAATTTCTTCGCCACCCCATCTAGCACAAATCCCTTGCCCCTCCACCGTGTCTACCAAATGTTGCGCTATCGTTACTAAAATCGCATCACCTTTTTGGTGTCCATATGTATCATTGATCATTTTAAAATTATCAATATCTAATAGAATAAAGACACCACCTTCATCCTTATCCATCGAAACTTCAACATATCGATCCAAATATTTTCTAGCAAATAATTTAGTTAAATGATCTCGATCGACCATTTCTTGAAGTTGATCACGTAAAATTGTATTCGAAATCGCCAATGAAGAATGTCGTATTAAAGATTGCATTAATTTAAAACTATCAAACGAAAAGAAATACGGCTTATTATGTAAGACGATACTAAAACCATGTACTTTTTCTCGAATAATAATAGGTATAGCCATCATCGACATAAGCGAGACTCTATCAGCTATTAAGTTGCTGAAATCTGCTATAAATAATGGATCTGTCGATTTATCAAAATGATCACTTACATATTTCAAATATGGCTTTGATTCATTTTCAAAGAAAAAGGCCGTACTCTCTGTTGTTACTTGATATACATCATTTTCTTTTAAAACAAAGCAAATTTCATCCGGATTAAACGACTTTGTTAACTGTTTTGCTAGAAACAATAACATTTCTTCTTGATTCAATTTCATATTTAAACGGTGCGACGTTTCATTTATAAGTTGGAGATCTGATACTAAACGATGTGATTGATGATATAGTTTTGCATTTTCTAATGCATTCCCTGAAGTTTCAGCTATATGCATAATGAGGTCTTTCTCTTGTTTACCAAAAACGTAATTTAGCGGTGCGAAAATTTGCAGCACTCCATAAATACCTTGACGGCCCTTTATTGGTGCATTTAATACACACCATTCTATGTCTTCGGCCTGTTCAATTTTCATATCTCCTGAAACAAAGGCTTCTATAGTTGAAGAACGCTCAGACATATAATCAAATGTATGCGTATCAACAGTTAAATGACGATCTTGATCGTTTGATAAAATAAGTTTCGATTCAAACTTCGGGAGAGCACTTCTGACACCATGAAGAAGTGCTTTCAGAATTCGATCAATATCCATAGATGAATGGAAAATACTTGTCATTCTAACTAATTCAATATTCATCTTTTGTTCATATGTGGCTCTAATATTTTTTTGTATTAACTGAATTACACGCGAGAGTAGCATTTCAAAATCATGAATATACTTTGTCTTCGCAAACTTTTTCCAATCCGCAGTTTCTTGCACAATGATAATGCCAAACGGTTTCTGATTAACTTCCCGTAAAACTATCACATCATCGGCAAAATCATATTTCTTTTTCAAAATATCAACAAATGCGCTTGGGAATGGATACTCTTGATGAAGATGCTGCTCTAATAATTTACTTGGAATACCTTGCGTTATATTCTCATGTGCTGCATCAATTGAGACAGGATAGAAGGTATCTTTGTCTAAATGTAAGTATTCACTTTTTGAAATACCGAAGTATTGTAATAGGATTCCTTTTAATAGTTCAAAATATTCACTACTATTAAGTTTTTCATCTATTAAATCCATCCACAAGTCTAGGATCTGACATTTTACATTTTGCATTGTTTGTTGATAATCTGCCATGCAATCACCTTTTCCTTCAAAACATGCTATATATGATCTTGTCTAATTCTATTATACATAAAATAAGTCTTTTCAACTATAGCCTTTTGGAAAAAACTTCTTGAATTCGAGAAATCGTATCAAAGCTCCTTGTTTTATCCTTTAACTACTTGTTTTATCTATTCTACACTCTCTCATTTACCTTGACACATTACTATGTAAAAGTTACAATGGTCTTTGTGTAAAATAAACGCAGCAGTTGTATGGTTTTATTGCTTCATTTTGTTCCTCCAGAAATGGATGGTGTAACACGTAACCCTTTGGCTGCATGGGCGAAGTTGCATGAAAATAAAATGTCAATAATTCTGGATACATCTGGTTTTTATTTTACAACAAAATAAAACCAATTAAAGGAGGAGACTCTCTATGTCTCGTTATACAGGTCCATCATGGAAACTGTCTCGTCGCCTTGGTATTTCACTAAGCGGCACAGGTAAAGAAATCGAAAAACGCCCTTACGCACCAGGACAACACGGTCCTAACCAACGTAAAAAATTATCAGAATACGGTTTACAATTACAAGAAAAACAAAAACTTCGTCATATGTATGGTATGAACGAACGTCAATTCCGTACTCTATTTGACAAAGCTGGTAAAATGCAAGGTATCCACGGTGAAAACTTCATGATTCTTCTTGAAACTCGCCTTGATAACTTAGTTTACCGTTTAGGTCTTTCACGCACTCGTCGTGGATCTCGTCAATTAGTAAACCACGGCCACATTTTGGTTGATGGTAAACGCGTTGATATCCCTTCATTCCGCGTAAAACCAGGTCAAGTGATTTCTCTTCGTGAAAAATCTCAAAACCTTGATGTTGTTAATGAAGCAATCGAAGTAAACAACTTCGTACCAGAATACCTATCATTCGATGCAGATAAAAAAGAAGGTACTTTTGTACGTCTTCCAGAACGCAGCGAATTATCAGCTGAAATCAACGAAGCTTATATCGTAGAGTACTACTCTCGTTAATCTTTGTTCTTTCCAAAACCTTGTACTCGTTATTTCAACGGGTACAAGGTTTTTTTATTATATATTCTCCACTAACTAAAAATTAATTCTTTTTCAAGCTACTTATAAAAAAAGTATATAAAAGAGGCTAATGAACATCCAAAGAATTATTTGGATGTTCATTTAGCCTCAAATGGATAAGAACTAGGTTATTTACTAATCACCGCTCTACATTTACCCCATAATTGAGAACGTAAAAATAATAATAATAATAAGTAAAATGACAAAAACAACGAAGCCTGGAATGAAAATCGTGAAAAATGCACGCCAATTAGAAAAACGATGCGTCTCTGCAATTACCCCCACGTTAATAACAAAAGCCCATATAGTGACACAAAACGAGACTAGACTCGAAATTAGTGTTACTAAAAGGTTCTTCACTTCAAGATAATCGCTATCCATCCGAAAAAATGTTTCTGGAGAAAATGCCATCCATAATAATAAAATGGGTGCTAACCAAATATGAGGAATCGAGGATAACCCCATTACTTTGAACATCTCTTTGTAAGTTGCCTTTCCTTTAAACAATTTACCTATTAGTAAGAATACCGCTGCCCCAATAGCAGATGAAAACAATCCAATAAATGGTCCACCAATTAAACAAATCAATAATATACCCCAGGTTGGAATATCTAAAGATTCCGCATCCATTGCACTGAAAAGTACACCAGCCATCCCTCCGAGCAATATGAATATGATGGCGTAACCTAATCCTTTATGATCAAGTATATATCTGGCCGTTTTTTTTGGTTGTAACCAAATAGAGAAAAATGGATGTAACACTTCTTGCTGCTTTGTTTCTTGTAATTCATTCATTTACAATTCTCCCCTTCTAGTATTCTGTTAAAATCATACCAAAGATAATATAGGTATATTCTCCCTAAAAATTCATTTATGGTAAATATGAGAAATGCAACATAAGGATGACTATGCGATTCTTTCAACTTCTTTCTCAATAATCCTTAAAGAGCGAAAATCAGTTTAACGATTCTGATTCCACTCAAGAATCATATCGTCCAATAAAGTATCTTCACACCCCAATATTTTTCCATATAAAAAGAGTATGCGAAATGCATACTCTTTTATACGATTCTTATGACTGTAATTTATTCAACTTCGCCAGCCCAAGCCAACATGCCACCATCCATATTAGCTACATTAAAGCCTTGATTTTCTAAAAACATTGTTGCGTTGCCACTCCGACCACCTGAACGACAAACCATTATGTACTCTTTTGATTTATCTAATTCATTCATACGAAATTCGATTAAACCTAAAGGGATATTGATGGCTGTTGGAATTATACCTGCAGCTACTTCATCCACTTCACGAACATCAATCAAATTCAATTCTTTACCCGATTCTAATAGTTGTTGTACTTCTTCTACTGAAATTGATTTCATTTTATTATCTCCTTTACCCCTCTGGGTATATATAATATTGAAAATAAGGAAGAGACGATTATCGGCTCTTCACTAATAGATCTACAGCTTCTTTAATTAATGTTTCTTTATCTTTCCCTTTAAGCTCATTTTCATCTTCCATGCAACGCACTAAATTAGTACTTACAATAAGCCCAATCGCGCGATCAATTGCTGAGCGAGAGGCAGATAACTGTGTGATGACATCTTTACATTCTTTTTCTTCTTCAATCATACGAATAACACCTTTTAACTGGCCTTCTATTCGTTTCAAACGATTCTTAATTTGATCATTATACTCCATATTATCGTCACCTCAATTCAAGCATATCGTGTAACAGTATTAGATATTATACCCCTAATGGTATTGTGTCAAGTAAAGATGTTACAAAACAAATTAGTTGAAAACTCATACCCTCCATAGTATATTAAAAATACCTACAGGGGTATATAGGATAAACTTTCAAAAGGAGGCAATAACGGCATGACATTGGATGTGACCGTTTATTCAGCCGCAAATTGTGGTTACTGCGTATTAATGAAAAATTTTCTAAACGAACAAAACATTCTCTATAAAGAAGTAAACATTCAAGAAAAACCTGAAATTGTGCAAGAGCTAATGGCTGCAACTGGTCGCCTCGGCGTACCCCAAACAAATATTAATGGTAATTGGATACTTGGTTATGATCCGAATTATGCTATGAAAATTATCCAGCAACTAATAACAACTAATAGAAACGGAGAATTACAATAATGGAATGGATTATCCTACTACTTGCAATCGCTGTTTTTATGTACTTACGCACCAAAACAGCAAAAGGTGTAAAAAATATTTCTACAAATGATTTAAAAAACATGCTAGATGACAAATCAAAGCAACTTATCGATGTCCGTACACCTGGTGAATATAAAACCCATCATATTGTACAATTTCAAAATATCCCATTAGATCAACTACCTAGCAAAGTAAACAAGCTTGATGCCAACAGGGAAATCATCGTTATCTGCCAAAGTGGTATGCGAAGCGCTCGTGCTGCTAGTATTCTTTCAAAAGCAGGCTTCACTTCTGTTTATAATGTTAAAGGTGGCATGAATCGCTGGTCATAATCTAATCTCATTTTCAGCTATAGCCAAAAATAGCCATTCGTTATGTTATAATTACACTTAACGAATGGCTATTTTTTATTTAAAAGGAGGTCTTTATAAATGAAAATCATATCAATTTGCCCTAGTAATACTGAGCTACTCACCTACTTACAACTTGAGCATCAGTTAATTGCTATCGATGACTTTTCTGATTGGCCCTCTTCTATTCAGCATTTACCACGTCTTGGTCCAGATCTTTCTATTAATATGGATTTGCTTGAAAGCATGGAGCCCGAGCTCGTCATTGCTTCACTTAGCGTTCCTGGGATGGAGAAGAATATTGAGGAACTCGAGCGTCGTAAAATTCCACATCTCGTACTAAATCCTAATAGTCTGCAAGAAATTGCTGACGATTTACGTATACTAGGTAAAGCATGTGGCGTACTCGAACATGCTGAGGTAAGAGCTGCTGAATTTGAGAGCTTTGTTGCTAGTATGAAGAAAATCGGTGAAAGTTGTGAGATCAAACCTTCATTATATTGGGAATGGTGGCCAAACCCCATTTTCACACCAGGTGGTATTAACTGGCTGACTGAAGTAAGCGAAATTGCGGGTGGTGTAAACCTCTTTGCTGATGTTGAATTAGCTAGTGTACAGACCGATTGGAATGATGTATTAAAAAGAAATCCTGATTATGTATTTTTAGCATGGGTAGGTGTTCAACACCACCGAATTAAACCTGGGCACCTTCTGAAAAGACCTGGTGCATCAGAAATGTCTGCTATAAAATTAGATCGCCTTCATGTAATGGAGGAATGGCTCTATTGCCGTCCTTCTCCTAGGTTACTAGAAGGTGCTTTGAAATTAGCAACCTTAATACATCCCAAAGAGTATGAAAATCTCACGTTACCTGAATGGATAATTGAAAAATAAGCTGAATTTAATAAAAGTAGAAGACTTCTCACATTAAGTGGGAAGTCTTTTTTTATTTCAATATTTTACGATAAAATAGGGTTATTTTCTTACAAAAGAGCCTATTCTATGTATAGATAAGTTTTCTTTAATAATCATAATATTTATTAGTTCTATACTTCTTTCATAGATTCAAAAAAAGACTACTGCTCACTTTAAAGTGAGCAATAGTCTTAATGGAAGAATAACTAATAGCTTAGGCCCACAGGATGTAGGTCACGTAACCGTTACGGCAGGACGCCGCGTACTTAGGTTACGTTCCTTTGAAACGAGCGCCTTGGGCTAACAGGATGTTAGTCATGCAACCGTTGCGACAGGACGTCGCGTACTTAGGATGCCTTCCTTAAGTAGCTTATCCAGCTTCAGGCGCTAGACTCTCGAGGTCACTTCCACTTTCTCGGACAAAAGCTGTGGTGATGCTTTTGTTTCGAAAGTACCAGTGCTTGTCGAAGGCCCACAGGATGTGGGTCACGTAACCGTTGCGGCAGGACGCCGCGCACTTAGGTTACGTTCCTTAAAACGAACGCCTTCAGCATTTAATTGAACTGTACCATGTGGTATTTCTTTTTACCTCTTCTTACGATTGCAAATGCATCTTCTAGGCGGTCTTTGGCGTCTACAGTGTATGCTAAATCAGTGATTTTTTCGCCATTGATAGAGATAGCTCCGTTTGTTACGTCCTCACGGGCTTGACGTTTTGAAGATGAAATTTTAGCTTCGACGATTAGGTCGACAATGTTCTGATCTTCTTTAGCGATTTCAACCGAAGGTACGCCACTAAATGCTACTTTCATTTCTTCTACTGAAAGTGCTTTTAAGTCACCTGAGAATAGTGCTTCTGTAATACGAATTGCTTGCTCTAAGCCTTCTGCACCATGAATTAATTTTGTCATTTCAGCAGCTAATGCTTTTTGTGCTTTACGTAGATGTGGCTCAGTTTCTACAGCAGTTTCTAATGCTTCGATTTCTTCACGAGATAGGAATGTGAAGATTTTCAAGTATTTCACGACATCAGAGTCAGCTGCATTGATCCAGAATTGGTAGAACTCGTATGGTGATGTTTTTTCCGCGTCTAACCAAACTGCTCCGCCTGCTGTTTTACCGAATTTTGTGCCATCAGCTTTTGTTACAAGTGGAATTGTGATACCAAATGCTTTTGTTTCTTCTTCATGTGTTTTACGAATCACTTCTAGGCCAGTTGTAATATTTCCCCACTGGTCAGATCCACCGACTTGAATACGGCAATTGAAGTTGTCGTATAAGTGGTTAAAGTCAATACCTTGAATAATTGTGTAAGCAAATTCAGTAAATGAAAGACCAGTATCTAGGCGAGATGAAATTGTATCTTTACCTAGCATGTAGTTTACATTGATTAATTTACCGTAGTCACGTAGGAATTCAATCGTATTCATTGAGCCAATCCAGTCGCGGTTATTTGCAAGTTTTGCACCGTTATCTGAATTGAAATCGAAAATGCGCTCTAATTGTTTTTTAATTCCTTGAACGTTTTTCTCAACCTGTTCAACCGTTTGTAATTGGCGTTCTTCAGAACGACCTGATGGATCACCAATCATACCAGTAGCGCCACCGATTAATAGAATTGGTTGGTGACCTGCCATTTGGAATCTTCTTAAAGTAAGTAGTGGTACGATATGTCCGATATGCATGCTATCTGCAGTTGGGTCAACACCACAATACAAAGAAACAGATTCCTCATTTAATAATTTTTCCATACCTTCAGCATCTGTTTGTTGGTACAGTAGGCCACGCCACTGTAAATCTTCCAATAATAGATTTGTCATATTCCTTACCTCCTAATATAAATAAAAAAAGTCCCTGCATATAAATATGCAGGGACGTTAATCACAATTTAACGCGGTACCACCCAGCTTGAAGAAAAAATGATTCTTCCGGCTCATACGTCTTAACGCGACGCTTACGTTCTCGCTCCAAATGTGTAATTCGTGTCCATATTATGACTAGCTTTCACCAACCGCTAGCTCTCTATACAGGGAATATGTTCACTACTGCGCACTTTTCAACGCTCGAAAAACTATTAATGACTATTGTACTTCATTTAGATTCATTGTCAATAAATATTATTAGTCATAAATCAATTATGGTATAATTAACGAGATTTTAGGAGGTCGATTTAGTGATAGAACAATTTAAAAAATGGGTTGAAAAAATAGACAATCGTATTCAAGAAATGACTTCTATGAGATGGATGAAAACACTACGCATAACATCAAGCGTAATCTGGAATTTATGTTTATTATTTATCACATTAGCAGTTTTAGGTTTTGTATTTGTAGGGTCTATTGGCGCTGGATATTTTGCTTCCCTCGTAAAAGAAGAGCCTCTGCGAGCAAAAGCTGAAATGCGCAGCGACATTTTAACTTATGATGAAACGAGTGATCTCTACTTCGCAGGTGGAAAATATTTAGGTAAAATGCGTTCGGACTTAGAACGACGCGAAACTACTCTAGATAAGGTCTCGCCAAATGTAATTAATGCTGTACTAGCTACAGAGGATGAATACTTCTATGAGCATGAAGGTATTGTGCCAAAAGCAGTTTTCCGTGGATTGTTACAAGATGTAACGAACTCCTCGACTCAAACAGGTGGTTCCACGTTAACGCAGCAATTAATTAAAAACCAAATTTTAACGAATGAAGTTTCTTACGAGCGAAAAGCGAAAGAATTATTACTCGCAATGCGACTTGAGAAATTCATGGACAAAGACGAGATTTTAGAAGCTTATTTAAATATTATTCCTTATGGTAGAAATGCATCTGGTCGTAATATTGCCGGAATCGAAACAGCTGCTGAAGGTATTTTCAATAAAAAAGCAAATGAACTTAACCTTGCTCAAGCTGCCTATATCGCAGGTATTCCACAATCACCTTATGCATATACACCATTTACACAACAAGGAAAGCTTAAAGATAAAGATTCATTAGCACTTGGTATTAACCGTATGAAAACAGTTTTATATCGTATGCATGAAACAGGCTATATTACTGACAAGCAGTATAAAAAAGCACTGAAATACAATATTAAAAAAGATTTCCGTAAGCCGGAACTTCGCCCAGAAGAAAAATATCCATATGTAACATATGAAATTGAAAACCGTGCGAAAGATATAATGGCTACTATTTTAGCTAAAAAAGATGGATTAGATCCAAAACGATTAAAAAATGAAAAGAAATTAAAAGAAAAATATACAATCTTAGCAGATCGTGAATTGCGATCAAAAGGTTACAAGATTTACTCTACGATCGATAAGAAAATGTATGACAATATGCAAAATGTAAAAGATAACTTTGCCTATTACGGTGCTACATTTAAAAAGACTGTTACAGATTCAGAGACTGGAAAAAGTAAACAAGTTGATGTACCTGTACAAGTTGGTAGTGTTGTCATGGAAAACAAAACAGGTAAAATTTTAAGCTTTATCGGTGGTCGCGACTTTAAATTAGAAGAAATAAACCATGCTACTCAAGCTAAACGTTCAAATGGTTCTACTATGAAGCCACTTCTAGTATATGCACCAGCGATTGAATATGGTGTAATCGGGGCAGGTAGTCCTGTAGTCGATGTGAAATTCAACTTCAATGGATGGTCTCCATCAAACTATACTGAAAGTGATAACCGTGGTATTATTTCGGCACGTGAAGCTTTAAAAGACTCACAGAACTTACCTGCAATCAGACTGTACAGCCAAATCATGAACCGTAGACCTGCTGATTTACTTGCCAAAAATGGCTTCTCAAGTTTAGATGCGGATGATTATACGAACTACGCAACTTCTATCGGCGCGCTAAAATATGGTGTAACTGTGGAAGAAAATACGAATGCATTTGCAACATTTGCAAATGGAGGTAAATTCGTGGATGGTTATATGATTTCTAAAATTGTTGATTCAGACGGCAAAACTGTATATAAACACAAATCTAAAGCAAAACAAGTATACAGTCCACAAACTTCATATATCATTACGGATATGATGCGTGATGTATTGAAACAAGGAACTGGTACAACAGCAAATGCTGGCCTGAAATTTAGTGCCGACTTCGCTGCTAAAACAGGTACATCACAATTCTATAACGATGTTTGGTTGGTTGGATATAACCCTGATATTTCATTAGGTGTATGGATGGGTTACGATACACCACAGACACTTTATCAATACAATGAAACTTACTTACAACCAAGTACTCGTATAAATATGTTATGGGCTAGACTGATGAATTCTGTTTATGATTCTAATCCAAAATTAGCTACAGCATCTGGCAAACGCTTCACTGCTCCTCCTGGTGTAGTTAGTCAGACATTCTGTGGTTTATCTGGACGAGCATTATCATCTGCATGTTCAAAAGCAGGGTTCTCACGTACAGATTTATTTAACTCTCAAGTGATGCTACCTACTAGTCCAGATGATAGTTTCAACTCAAGTGGTGGCTTAAATCCTGACTTTATCTCTCGTATGTTAGGTACCTTTGGTGGGGATCCTGCAAGTATTCTATCAACAAAAGAGAAAGAAAAATTAGATGCTGCAAACAAACCTGATGACGAGAAAGACAAGGATAAAGAGAAGAATAAAGAGAAAGATAAACAGCAAAATAACAACTCTTCAAGTTCAAATGGAAATACTGACAAAGACAAAGATAAGAACCAGAAACCTAATACAGATAATAATAAACCCGACAAAGATAATACAACAGAGCAAGATAAAGACAAAGACAAAGACAAAGACAAAGACAAAGATAAAGACAAAGACAAGGACCCAAGTACTGATAAAGACAAAGATACTAGTACTGAAAACAATGGTACTAGTAACAACAATTAATCCTTCTCAAAGAGCATTCTACACATTTGTAGAATGCTCTTTTCTTATATCAATTAATTACATCTAAACCTTATTAATTACACCTTATATCACCCCACAAACTTTCGACACTAGACATATAATTTTCTCATTTATGTGATTATTCTCTTTTTCATTCATGTATAATTGAAATACAATATCTTAGCAAGGTGGTGAAATAATGGAATTTATTAAAACTTATTACGGCGTTAATATGGAAACTAAATCAGGTCAAATTGTAGTTGAAGGTCCTATCCCACCTGAGCAATTAGAAAAACTAAAATTCCATGAGGATTTAACAGCCTTTCGGGTTGCTAAACAACAATTTAAAGCGTTAATTGGAATAGCCAAATTACCTGAAGGGCGTATTATTATTGCACGTAATGAGGATACCATCGTCGGTTATGCAACCTTTTTATACCCTGATCCATTAGAACGTTGGTCAGAAGGGAAAATGGAGAATTTAATTGAGCTTGGAGCAATCGAAGTCATACCAGAATTTCGCGGAACAGGTGTAGGCAAACAAATACTTCGCGTATCAATGATGGATGATGCAATGGAGGACTATATCGTTATTACAACCGAATATTATTGGCACTGGGATTTAAAAAGAACCGGACTAAATGTTTGGGAGTATCGTAAAATCATGGAGAAAATGATGAACGCGGGAGGTCTGGAGAATTTCGCCACAGATGAACCAGAAATCTCTTCGCACCCTGCGAATTGCCTAATGGCACGTATTGGTAGTAGAGTTGATAGTGAATCAATTCAAAGGTTTGATCAGCTACGTTTTAAAAGCCGTTTCATGTACTAAACAACTAAACAAAGGGGATTTTGTCTATGATTGTTGAAGAAATCATGAATACAACTGTGTTCTCCTTAAAACCGTCCAACACTATTAAGGAGGCCGTTCAGCTACTTAAAAAAGAACAGATTCGTCATTTACCTATTACAAATGAAGCGAATGAAGTTATTGGCCTGGTGACAGAACGGGATATAAAAAACGCGCTTCCGTCTTCCCTGCTCAAAATACCAGACGAAGGTATCTATGACCAACCATTAGAAAATATTATGACAAAGAATATTATTGTCGGTCATCCACTTGATTTCGTCGAAGAGATCGCCATCATTTTTTATGAACATCGTATTGGTTGTTTACCTATCATAAGCGGTGGTAAATTAGTAGGAATCGTAACAGGAACAGACTTACTGTATAACTATATTGAGTTAACTGGTGCAAATAAACCGAGCTCTCATATTGAAATTCGTGTACCAGATATCGTAGGCATATTATTTGAAGTAACAAAAATATTCCATAAGCACCACGCGAGTGTATTAAGTGTCTTAGTATATCCAGATAAAGAGTTTGATGAGATGAAAATACTATCTATACGAGTAAAAATCATGAATCCTCTTTCCATCATTGAGGACTTACGAAAAGAAGGGTTTGATGTGCTATGGCCAAATATGCCGGGCATGAAACTGTAGACAAGAACGCCGTATTCATTTACTCAGATAACCAACTTGGATATAAATTTTCAGACACTCATCCTTTTAATCAAAAAAGACTAACTTTAACAGTCGATTTACTAAATGAGCTTGGTGCCTTAAATAAAGTAGATATTGTTGAGCCACGTATCGCAACAGATGAAGAAATTCTTCTCGGTCACGATTCAAAGTATATGGATATAGTAAAAAAAGCTGGTCGCGGTGAAATAACAAATGAACAGGGTGAACAGTACGGCATCGGTACAGAGGATACTCCCATCTTTCCATTTATGCATGAAGCGAGTGCTCATATCGTTGGTGGCACCCTAACCGCATGTGATTATGTGATGCAAGGAAAGGCTAAGCATGCTGCTAATTTAGGTGGTGGACTTCATCACGGCTTTAAAGGTCGAGCTTCGGGGTTTTGTATTTATAATGACAGCACTGTAGCCATCAAGTATATGCAACAAAAATATAATGCCAGAGTACTCTATATCGATACAGATGCACATCATGGTGATGGTGTTCAATGGAGCTTCTACGACGATCCAGATGTGTGTACTATTTCTATTCACGAAACAGGTCGTTATCTTTTCCCTGGCACTGGGAACGTTACAGAAAGAGGAACTGGTGAGGGTCATGGTACTTCTTTCAATTTACCGATTGATGCTTTCACAGAAGATGAATCATTTTTGGACATCTATGAAACAGCCTTTAGAGAAATAGTCGCGCATTTTAAACCGGATGTGATTTTGACACAAAATGGTGCAGATGCACATTATTTTGATCCCTTAACTCATCTGTATGGTTCTATGAAGATTTATAAAGAAATCCCAAGGATCGCTCATGAGCTAGCACATGAATATTGTGACGGCCGTTGGATTGCTGTCGGTGGGGGCGGCTATGATATTTGGCGAGTAGTCCCCAGGGCATGGTCGCTTATTTGGACAGAAATGACTGATCAAAAAACTCCTGATGGGCCACTCCCATCTGCTTGGTTAGAAAAATGGCAGCCCGAATCTCCAGTCACCCTAATCCCTACTTGGATGGATCCAAGTAATATGTATAATGAAGTTCCAAGAAAAGTAGAAATCACAGAAAAAAATCATCAAATTTTAGAAAAAGCATTGTACATGATTCGTTCTATACAAAACTAAACATATATAAAAAGGATCGCTCCTATCGTCTTTTACACGATGTTAGAGCAATCCTTTTTTATTGAAATATTTATTTCACTGAATCTCGTTCTTCAATACGATGTGGAAGTATAACAATTCCATCTTCCACTGTTTCTTTGTTCATAAATTTAGTTAATAGGCGCATTGAAACCGCACCTATATCATACAGCGGTAAGACAACACTTGTTAATTGAGGACGTACCATTCGTGCTAGCTTCGAGTTTTCAAAACTAATTACTTCAATATCGTCCGGTACTTTCTTACCTGCATCTTGTGCACCATGGATAATTCCAATGGCTAGCTCATCACTACCAGCAAAGAAGGCTGTTGGTGCATTTTCAAGCTTGCTTAGCTCTGCCCAATCCTCGATACCACTATCATAAGAGTCTTCATTGGCAATAACAAGATTGTCATCCAATTCAATTTCAGCTTCTTCTAATGCTCTCTTGTAGCCAGCAAATTTATATTCTCGGTTAATCGTAGAAGTAAATGGTCCTGACACGAAAGCAATTCGTTTATGGCCATTATCTATTAGTCGGTTTACCGCCTCATAAGCCGCTTGTAAATAATCAATATTTACAGATGGTATTTCTTGTGTTTGGTCAATTGAACCTGCTAAAACAATGGGTACAGGGGAATGTCCCATTTTATCTAATAGCTCTTCTGTGACTTGCTCGCTCATCAAAACAATTCCATCAACTTGCTTACCATACATATTATCTAATAACTGAACTTCCTTATCTTCACGTTGATCGGAATTGGATAAAATAATATTATAGCGATACATTGTCGCGATATCTTCAATACCTCTTGCAAGTTCAGCATAGAAAATATTGGAAATATCCGGAATGATAACGCCTACTGTCGTTGTTTTTTTACTTGCTAAGCCACGAGCAACCGCATTTGGTCTATATTCTAAGCGTTCAATTACATCAAGAACTTTTTTTCTAGTTGACGGCTTAACGTTTGGGTTGCCGTTGACGACACGTGAAACTGTCGCCATAGAAACATTCGCTTCACGTGCAACATCATAAATTGTAACGGTCACTTGATGACCTCCTTTTCTTTTCTTCTTTTTATGATACGACAATTAGCAAAGATTTTTCAACAAAAGAAAGGTGACGATTCTAGTAATTCGAATCGTCACCCCCTATTATGCGTGTATTTCGTAAGATTTCATGAACTTTTGTATTGTTTCGTAGAATTCATCGAATTGTGGAATGCTCATTTGTTGTTGAGCATCCGATAATGCTACTGCTGGATCTGGATGAACTTCTGCCATGACACCATCTGCTCCAATAGCAATGGCTGCTTTAGCACATGGTAATAGTAAATCGCGACGACCAGTTGAATGCGTTACATCTACAAATACCGGTAAATGTGTTTCTTGTTTTAAAATTGGAACAGCTGAAATATCTAATGTGTTACGTGTCGCTTTTTCATATGTGCGAATACCACGTTCACAAAGAATAATTTGATCATTACCTTTTGAGATAATGTATTCTGCTGCATTGATGAATTCATCAATTGTTGCTGCTAAACCACGTTTTAAAAGTACAGGTTTATTTGTCGCTCCTGCTGCTTTTAATAATTCGAAGTTTTGCATATTACGTGCACCGATTTGGATAACATCGATATGATCTAATGCTTCATCCAAATGTGATGGTGTAACAATTTCAGAAACTACAGCTAAACCGAATTCTTTTGAAATCTGTTTTAAAATTTTCAAGCCTTCAAGACCAAGACCTTGGAAGTCATATGGAGATGTACGTGGTTTGTACGCTCCGCCACGAATCATTTTCAAACCTTTTGATTGAATCGATGCAGCAACTGCTGCTACTTGCTCGTATGATTCAACCGCACATGGACCAAATACGAACGTTGGTTCTCCAGTTCCAATTGCTTCTCCGTTAATATTCACAATTGTATCCTCTGGTTTACGTTTACGAGATACTAATAATTCTTTTTTATGATCTGTTTCCTGTAATTTTAATGCTGATTTAAAGATTTCTTTGAAAATATGTTCAATCGTACCTTGACTAAGTGGACCTTCATGATTTTCTTTCAATAGGTTCAGCATATGTCGCTCACGAAGAGGATCATAACGATTAACACCTTGTTTTTCTTTAATTTTTCCAATTTCTTGTACGACTTCTGCACGTTCGTTAATTAAACTTAAAATTTCAAGGTTTAATGCGTCTACGCGGTCACGTAACTGATCTAAATTTTGATGACTCATTGCGTTTCTCCTCACTTCCTCGTATCAGGTACTTTCAGTAGACTGAAAACTGTGATACATTTTTAGATAATAAGACTATTATAATCAATGTTTTTCAAAAAGTCACGCAATATTTCTTTAGCGCTTCAACGCGACGAAGTATATTGCTTTAAATGCACATGAAAGGACGTGGCAAAACACGATGTCTAAGCTATTTGCATTAGATATAGGTACACGCTCTGTAGTTGGAATAATTATAGAAGAACAAGGTGAGAATTTCCACGTTGTCGACTTAATGATTGAAGAACACAAGGAACGTGCCATGGTAGATGGTCAAATACATAATGTATTACATGTAGCTACTTTAATAGAGAAAATTAAAACTCAACTTGAAGAGAAACACGGCCCTCTTCATAAAGTAAGTGTCGCTGCTGCCGGTCGAGCTTTAAAAACTGAACAAGCTGATGTCACGATTAATATAAAAAACCGTCTTGCTTTCACTGAAGAAGATATCAGCCGTTTAGAATTAGCTGCTGTTCAACAAGCACAGCAACAACTATTACAAAATAAAGAAGAAAAAAATAATACTAGTCATTATTATTGTGTTGGCTATTCAGTTTTATACTACCGTTTAGACCAAGAAGAAATTGGCAGTTTAATTGACCAACAAGGAGAGGAAGCCTCAGTTGAGGTAATTGCTACATTCTTACCAAGAGTCGTCGTAGAATCGCTGTTAGCGGCTCTTAAACGTGCTAATTTAGAGATGGAAGCATTGACCCTTGAACCAATAGCAGCCATCAATGCGTTGATTCCTCCTTCAATGCGCCGTTTAAATGTCGCTCTAGTGGATATAGGTGCAGGTACGTCGGATATCGCCATTACAGATAAAAGTACAGTTGTAGCTTATGGAATGGTACCTACTGCTGGTGATGAAATTACAGAGGCGTTAAGTGACCATTACTTACTGGACTTCCCTGTTGCTGAAAAAGCAAAAAAAGAAATGGCTACGCAAGATTCGATTAATATCCAAGATATATTAGGCTTCGACCAGTTTTACCCTCGCTCTGAAATTATGGAAAAATTACGTCCAGCAGTTGTACAACTCGCTACAGCAATTGGCACTGAAATTTTACGATTAAATAATCAAATTGCCCCAAAAGCTGTTTTACTAGTTGGTGGTGGCAGTTTAACACCGGATTTACCAATGGAACTTTGTAGAGTTTTAGATTTACCAGAAAACCGGGTAGCAGTTCGAGGAATCGATGCCATTCAACAACTCACAAGGGAGGATCATGTGCCTGCCTCTCCTGAGCTAGTAACACCAATCGGTATTGCCATTGCAGCAAAACGAGCACCGATAAAATATATGACTGTTGAAGTAAATAAACAAATCATTCGTCTATTTGAATTAAAAGAGATGACGGTTTCAGACGCATTACTTGCAGCCAATGTTTTAGCTACAAAATTATATGGTAAACCAGGTTTAGCTCTTTCAATTAAAGTAAACGATCAGGATATCTTTATACCTGGTGGTCATGGTAGCCCAACTGAAATTTTCGTCAATGGTAATAAAGCAAACACCAAACACCTCATCCAAAATGGTGATATCATCGAGTTAAAAGAAGGCGAAAACGGAGCACCTGCTCAAGCTACGGTGAAAGATATATTAGATGATGCTGGTGTTAAAAAAGTATACATCCAAGATTTATCATACGAAATACAACCGAAAATCGAGGTAAATGGTCAAACAGTAACCTCGGATACGCAATTAAAGGATCGGGACACTGTTTCTATTAAAACAGCCGATACCATAGAAGAAATTTTACATTGGACTAACAATCAAGCCCTTATAAAACGATTAACACCTTTTACAATCTATGTTGATAACAAGCCCGTAAATTTAGCTGAATTCGCGAGTAGTTTATCACTTAATAGTCTTCCGACAAAACTACACTATGCTATGAAAAACAATGATCGATTATCTATCAGAATGACAGAATTGCCGACAGTTGAACTAATCTCTAAGCGCCTTAACATGCAATTAGAAGACCGCATTGTCGTTACATTCCAAGATGAAACGTTAGAAATGATTAAAACTTGCATGTCTGTTTATATAAATGGAGAAATTGCTCATAAATCAGATGTCATACCAAATGGCGCAAAAATTCAATTTGTCACTAAAGATACTAGTAACTGGATCTATCAAGATGTATTCCGTTTTTCCAATTGGCAATTACCTATAGATTTCAAAGGCTCATTTTCAATATTACGTAATGAAAAACCTTCAAAATTCGATGCAGAAATTTTCGGTGGCGATCAACTTTCTATTACATTAAATAAAATAGAGCAAGAATCTTATAAATAACAAAAAAAAGCTATCTCAAATGTTCTAATAACGAACTTTGAGATGGCTTTTTACTTATTACTATATTATCTGTTTTTTGACGCTTCAGCTTTTGCTTCTTTTGTAACAGACTCGACTACTTCTACTGCTTCTTCAAGAGCTAAACTTACTGCCGTAGGCTCAATAGTCTCTGCTTCATATTCTGCAATCGTTTTTTCCATTGTTTCCATGATATCTATCGGCTCTTCACCTTCAGAAGAAGCCGTTCCATCATCCAATGGCTGAGTTGTTTTTGATTTGATTGATTTTACTTTATCAACTAATTGACCTGATTGTTCTTGTAGCGTTTTAGAAATTTGAGCAGACTTCTCCTTTGCTGTGGAAGAAAGCTCAATACTTTTTACTTTGATTTGGCTCGCTTGTGTTGCTACATCTTCACGCAATTCTTTACCTGTTTTAGGAGCTAAAAATAACGCTGCAGCAGCCCCAACAATACCACCTACAAATGCGCCGATTACAAAATCTTTTACATTTACGTTTGATTCGTCATAGAGAGATTCAGTTTTATGTTCATAAGGTTGGGGTAAGTAAGCATTCACTTCCGAACCCTCAATGCCTTGGTTACCATAAACATCATAATTATTTCTCACATCATTGTAATTCGGTTTTTGTTCTGACATACATAGCGCCTCCCAAAATCTTATTTTCTTCTTTTTCGCTTACCATTTTCATCCGGTGTACTCACCGAAACTGTTTCATTGTTTGCTTTACGCTCTTTCATCTTACCACGTATTCCCATAAAAGCGTTACTCCATTGAATAACTTGAGCGATTTGATCACTGTTTTTTGAAACATTTGAATAAATAGAAGATGTTACTTGTTGTACTGAATTATTCAATCCATTTACTGAATCGCCAAAACCTTTAACAGCTTGTACTACGGTATTCAGTTGTTGAGATTTATCCTGAATATCCTCTGCCAAACTATTTGATTTTTCTAACAAGCTTGTTGTCTCACGTGTAATCCCTTGCATTTGACCTTCAATTCCAGCCATCGTATTCGCTACATTATTTAACGTCGTTTTCAACGAATTTAATGTCATTGTTAAACCAATACATAAAACAAGGAACCCAACAGCCGCGACTAGTGCTGCAATATACAAAATAACTATCATCTTACACCCTCCTTACTATATACATTTAAGTTCCCACAAAATGAATGTATTTAAACATTACATATTACAATACATTCTACAAAACATTGCTAAATCCTGCTAATCATCATCACTATACTACAAAAATAAAGAATTTTCCATTAAAAAAACAGCTCAGCCTCTAAGAGAGGTTAAACTGTTTTTTTTATATTTTCGCTTATATTATGCGTTTTCTGCTAATAAAAGAGCTTCAAATGCTTCTTGGAATTTGTGCACATCTCCTGCACCCATAAACAAGAATACAGAATCTTTATGCTCTATTAAAGAAGAAATATTTTCTATCTTCAACAATTCACTGCCTTCAATTAGATCTACTAAATCTTGTATAGACAGAGCACCTGATTTTTCACGCGCAGAGCTGAAAATATCACAAAGATAAACACTATCTGCTTCACTTAAACTATCCGCAAAATCTTGTAAAAATGCTTGCGTACGTGTAAATGTATGTGGTTGGAAAATAGCTACAACTTCGCGATTCGGGTATTTTTGTCTTGCAGATTGAATCGTCGCTCTAATCTCTGTAGGATGGTGAGCATAATCGTCAATTAATGTACGTGCACCAATTGCTGTCTCAGTAAAACGACGTTTAACACCATCGTAAGTACTTAGACGAGCTTGAATCGTTTCAGCTGGAACTCCTTCATAATGACATAAAGAAATAACTGCAAGTGTATTTAGTACATTATGATCCCCAAACATTGGAATATGGAATTTACTATAGAATTCATTGCGTACGAAAACATCAAAGGTAGAGCCTTCAGTTGTTTTTTCTACATTACGCGCTTCAAAATCATTTTCAGAACCAAAACCGTAAAATACGACTGGTACATTAGCTTGAATTTTTTGTAAGTGTTCATCGTCACCGCAAGCAATAATAGCTTTTTTCACTTGTAATGCCATTGATTGAAACGCATCAAACACATCGTCTATATCTTTATAATAGTCAGGGTGATCAAAATCAATATTAGTCATCACTGCATAATCTGGATGATACGCTAAGAAATGACGGCGGTATTCACATGCTTCCATTACGAAGTTTTGAGCACCTACTGCCCCGCCACCAGTACCATCACCAATTAAAAACGAAGTCGGCTTGTCTCCTTCTAACACATGAGACATTAAACCTGTTGTTGAAGTTTTACCATGGGCTCCTGTAATAGCGACTGATGTATATTGTTCTAAATATTCCCCAAGGAATGTATGATAACGAATTACTTCTACACCGATTTCACGGGCTTTTACTAACTCTGGGTGCTCGTCCGTAAAAGCATTACCCGCAATTACAATCATTCCTGGTTGAATGTTGTTCTCGTCGAAAGGCAAGATAGTGATATTGCGCTTTCTTAAAGGATCCTCTGTAAAAAAGTATGTTTCGATATCGGAACCTTGAACCGTCTCACCTGAATCAAATAGAATTTGTGCAAGTGAACTCATTCCTGATCCTTTAATTCCTGTAAAATGATAAACTGTCATGTTGAAACCTCCCGGGAAAGTTTCCTTACCCTTGATTAATCAAATCTTTAAAACATATTACATTATAGCATGGATTACTACACTTCTAAAATAAACGATAATTCCCACTCTTTCACTTTTATTATTTAGAAGTTATAAGACATTAGTCATAAATAATTTACATTTCTTCATATCCGTTATTAAAGAGATTCTCTAAATCTTGTGTTTTCAAGAAGACATCACGTGGTTTTGTGCCTTTTGATTCTGAGATAAATCCTTGAGCTTCCATCATGTCTACTAATCTGGCTGCTCGATTATAACCGATATGGAATTTTCGTTGTAAAGAAGATGTCGAAACTGTACCTTGCTCACAAATATGGCGGCATGCCTCTTCAAATAACTCATCTTGTTCTTCAATTGCCTCAGCTTTTCTCAACAATTCTTCTTGTTCAAAAATATATTCCGGTTCACCTAGTGATCGCATATAGTCTGTAACAGCTTCTATTTCTTCATCCGTTACAAATGTACCTTGCACACGAATAGGCCCAGACATTCCATTACCTAAGTACAGCATATCACCACGACCTAATAATCGTTCCGCACCTTGGCTATCTAATATTGTACGTGAATCAATTTGAGATGATACAGAGAATGCAATTCGTGTCGGAATATTAGACTTTATTAGCCCTGTAATAACATCTACAGATGGGCGTTGAGTTGCAAGTACTAAATGAATACCACAAGCTCTTGCTTTTTGAGCAATTCTACAAATGGCCTCTTCCACATCAGTAGGAGCCATCATCATTAAATCTGCTAATTCATCGATGACTATTACTAAATATGGCATTTTCAATGAAAATTTTCGTTCTTCTTCAACCATGGCATTGTATCGAGTAATATCTCGTGCGCCAACATGTGCAAACAACTGATAACGTCTTTCCATTTCCTCTACAGCCCATTTTAAAGCTGCAGTAGCTGCCTTGACATCTGTAATTACCGGGCTCACTAAATGAGGAATATGATTAAATGCAGCCAATTCCACCATTTTAGGGTCAATTAATAGCAGCTTAACATCTTGTGGGCTAGCTTTTAATAATAGACTAACCAAAATTGAGTTAATACAAACAGATTTACCAGATCCAGTTGCCCCTGCAATTAATCCATGAGGCATTTTACGAAGATCCAGCGTTACCGGTTTTCCTGTTAAATCTAAACCCAACGCCGCTTCAAGTGGCGAATCTGAATCAATAAATAACTGGTCACCAACAATCTCAGAAATACGCACTGGTCGTGATTTTTGATTTGGAATTTCAATTCCGATTGAGCTCTTACCTGGAATCGGCGCTTGAATACGTATGTCCCTAGCAGCAAGAGCAAGTTTCAAATCATCTGCTAAATTACGTATTTTACTCACCTTGGTACCATGACCAACCGTAATTTCAAATTGCGTTACTGCAGGTCCTTGCACAATTTGAACAATCTCTCCTTTTACTTGAAAATAAGAGAGTGCTTCAATTAGTTTCTCACCTTGCATATCCATCCATTCAAAATCCTCTGTCTTTTCCTCTGGTGACTCTAAATATTTTAGAGATTCATCAAGGTTTTCGTTAATGCGTGATGGCATAGGCTCTTCAATTTCTGGTTCGATGACTGGCGCAACTGTTGTCGCCGCAACTTCTTCATTATCAGACACCTTATAAGACTCTAATATGGGTTCTTGTGCAGGTTTCTCTGTCATAATCGTTCCAACAGGTTGCTCTTTTGCAACCAAAGGAAGTACAGTTTCTTCTACACTCGTATTTAATAATTGCTTAGTCTTAGCTTCTTTCAGTGCCCATTTCTCTTTATCCGTTTTTAACATGAGAACATTAAAAGGAAGTTTACTTTCGTCTTTTTTTACTGGCTCTTGGTACGCTTCCTCTTTTGAAGATGGTTCCTTTATATGCTCTATATTTTCAGTGTACTTATTAGATGCATCTAAAATTACTTCTTCTGTTCTTGAAAGACCATCTTCAGGCTCTTCCGCTCTTCGAATAAGTTCTTCGACAATGGCAGGTTTTTCTTCTATAGTAATCTCCTCTATGGAAGTTTGTGCCTGCCCAACTAATTTTACTTCTAGATTTTGTTCTTCAACTTCATCCTGCTCTTTAATTTCAACAGGTTGTTGAATTGGCTCTTCCACATAATGAACAATGCCAATTTCCTCACTATCACTACCTTGAGCATTTACTTCATCCATTTTTATAACGGATTCAGTTAAGCCCTCTTCATTAGCAACTTCAAGCGACTGTTCTTCCATTACAATTGTTTCAGTAATAACTTGAGCTTGCTCTACTTCTGTTTTAGCAATAGCTTGGACTTCTTCTACTTCTGTTTCTGCAATAGCTTGGACTTCTTCTACTTCTGTTTCAGCAACTGCTTGGACTTCTTCTACTTCTGTTTCAGCAACTGCTTGGACTTCTTCTACTTCTGTCTCATCAATAGCTTGGACTTCTTCTACTTCTGTTTCTGCAATAGCTTGGACTTCTTCTACTTCTGTTTCTGCAATAGCTTGGACTTCTTCTACTTCTGTTTCTGCAATAGCTTGGACTTCCTCTACTTCTGTCTCTACAGTAGCTTGGACTTCCTCTACTTCTGTCTCTACAGTAGCTTGGACTTCCTCTACTTCTGTCTCTACAGTAGCTTGGACTTCCTCTACTTCTGTTTCAGCAACTGCTTGTACTTCTTCTACTTCTGTTTCTGCAATAGCTTGGGCTTCTTCTACTTTTGTTTCTACAATAGCACTTTCTTCTGTAGCAGTGATGTGTAGTGACTCCATTTCTTCTATGGTAGCCTGTTGCGTTACTTCTAAATGATCATCAGTCTGTTTTAGTTCATTGGATTCATTGCCCTCTAGTTGGTCATGAATAGAACGTACAGGTGGCTTTTGAAAACCATAAACGGGTGAAGGTACATTAGTAGGTTTGAATTTTTGTTTTTTTACATTCTCTGGCTTGGTGGTAGTTACAGTTTCGGCTTCACTCTCAACTGATCTACGACCTAGTGAAGAACTTGGTCGTTCCCTATAAGGAGCAGTAGTATCATAATTTGGCTTTGGATTAAATGGATTAATACGCTCTTGTTTTGATGGCGCCTCGTTATAACGATTCTTCGTTGTTGGTCTCCGCGGCTCTCGTGTTTCGAAACGAGCTGGCTCCTGATATTGCTGTAACTGATTATCAAATGGTGCCCTTCTATTTTGCGATGTTGTTTGATTTTGAGCAGATGGTTGGAAACGATCTTGTTTTTGCCTTTGTCGTTGTTCTTGCCATTGATCTGGTTGAACGGATTGTGGCTTTGGTTTGATCTTTTTATTCGATTGTAGTAGCGCTTGCTTGCTTGGAGTTTCCTTCTGTATCATTTGCGAGCGCTCTGAATCAGATATAACCGGGAAACGGAAAGCATCTCTTTTACGTAAAAATGCAGGAATAGAATCTTCTTGTTGTACTGTTTCAAATTCTTGTTCTATATATTCTTCATATGTATCTTGTATTTCAATTCTGTCATTATTAATCTTTTTTTCATTATCATATTCTTCTATTTCGTCACCCATAATACGAGCAACTACATTTTTAAACCATTTCATAAGAATCACTCTTTTCCAAATCGTTGCATTCATTTTATCAGTAATAACGCCAAGTATGCAATGAGAAGCGAAAGAATGCACTAGAAAATTACCATTTTTCTCAAATTCATTTCGTATATTAATATAATTATTTCTTTTTTGTTACAAAAAAATCGACATACCTATAATACGGTATGTCGATTTAACATTAATTTATTTAAGCTTGAAAAGGTGTACCTGCAACTGCATCATCCTCAAGTACTAAAATCCCTTTTACTTGTGGAGCGTTTGGTATTGCTAATTCGCGAGCTGAACAAATCATTCCAGAAGAAGGAACGCCACGTAGCTCAGCATCTTTGATTAACATACCTGAAGGCATAACTGCTCCCACTTTAGCAACAACTACTTTTTGACCTGCTTCTACGTTAGGAGCACCACATACGATTTGTAATGTTTCATCTCCAACATTTACTTTACAAATATTTAATTTATCTGCATTAGGGTGTTTTTCTTTTTCTTCAACAAGACCAACGACAAATTTCGGAGTTAGGTCAACATCTAAGTTTAGTGTTGCGCCATTTTTAACGATAGCTGCATCAATTGCTGCTACTAGCTCTTCCGTAATTTCAACGTTACCTTGTTGTTCAATTTGCATGTACTCACTTGCATTAAAAAGGTTAAACCCTTTTACTTCGCCAGTAGATTCTTCTTTTAAAAGAACTAAATCTCCGTGCTTTTCTAAAACAGTTTTTACGATTGCTTCTGTCGATAATTGAACTAGTAAAACGTCTCCAACATAAGCTTTGTTGTATGATACGATCATTTTTTCTCTTGCTCCTTTTTCACTCTGTTTTTAGCTAATATAAAGATTGGTTCTAAATCGCCATCTTCATATATAAATGATAGTGATGTAATTGGTACAGTACCTACCGTAAAGAAATGCATAGTCATTTGTGCTAACACATCATATCCTGCTTCATTACGAATATCACCTATGATTAGCACGTCTTGATGCGGTACTGACACAGTCATATCCCCTTCAATCTTACCACGCATTTCCTTTAAAAAGGCATCATTTAAAATACGACTTGCATCATAACCATCATTTTCATTTAAAAAATAGAAAACATTTTCCGCTACTACGTCTTTTTTAACTTTCGTATTCAGCTTTCTTATTTGAAAGCGTGCAGCTTCTGTTATTTGCTCTGCTGATACATTTAGCTTGTCCAACATATCAACATCAATTAGACGATACGTATTGCCAAGATCAAGAGCATAATAAATACGTGTTTCTGCTGTGTGATCAGTTGTTACGAAAGCATGACCATCTTTTGATTTTTTCGGAAAAGATGTAGATCGAATGATTGGGAAAATATTATCTAGATTCTTAAACCCTTCTGCATGCTCTTTTTCCATTGCTGAAAATGTCTCTTGAATTGTATAAATCACTTCATCAATTGCAAGTTCTTTTTTCGTTTCATATTTAGAAAGGATACCTGGTAAAGATATATCCATCCCTTTACCTAGCTCTTTATGATCTAATCTTACTTTGTTGTGTTTTTCATCAAATTGCCATTCAAAGTGAGTATCACTCAATCGTTCTTGTAGCTTTTTGACTAGCTCTTTAGATTTCAACTGCTTCAACTCCCTTTATTTTCACATAAACAAACGGTTCACTTTTTTGTGAACCGTATCAGATAGCTTTAATTTCACTATCTCCAATGACTTATAATGATTCTAAAAACTCTTCAATTTCAATTTGTGTTTTACGATCTTTACTTACAAATCGACCACTTTCTTCACCATTTTCGAATGCGATGAAGCTAGGTATACCAAATATATTTAAGTCTCCACATAAATCGATAAAATCATCACGATTAACTGAAACAAATTGAATCTCTTCGAATTTTTCTTCTATTTCTGGCATAAACGGATCGATAAAATGACAATCTGGACACCAGCCTGCTGTAAATAGAAAGACTGTTTTTCCTTGTGATTTTAAGTCTGAAAATTGTTCAATAGTTTGTAAACTTTGCATGTTCTTAACCTCACTTATTAGTAATCTTCACTGATCGAACAATTTGCATCATTTGTTCTATTAGTTCATCGATATTTTCACCATTTGTAATGGTCGTCAATTTAACACCACCACTACTTACAATGATCTCATATTGTTTGTCTTCTTTCTTTATAACACTTGCAAATCCAAATCGGTTCTTCTTTTTAAATGTTTGTTCTTTTACTATATTAGCTGTTTTATCAGCTTTCAAAGCTTTATAAAATCTTTCACTATCATTACTTTCATTAGGATTAATAAATAGAACAAATGCATTTTCATCTTTAGATAAAATAATATTGGTATCATCTGATGAAGTTTCTTTTGTAAAATCTGAAGGTAGATAGAAATTGATTTTATTGGCTTGCTCTGTACTTTTCTCAGGTTTGGCGTTAAATACACTTTTTGCATTCTCCATTCCCTGATCCATCTGTTCTTCAATAGTTTGTCCGCAACCTACTAGACTTGCTAGTACAGAAATGATTAGTAACAATACAATGGTATATCGTGACATGCCATCCTCCATCCTTGCTTGAACTCCATTCTATTTTAAAGATGTTATAGAGTCCATGCAACTTTAGTGCTCTTCCCACTAAACTGCTAATAAAGAGGGAAAAGTCATGCTTTTTGGAAGAAGTATTGCCCAATTAACAATTTTATAACATGTTCAAACATTTCTTTTCGATCAATTAAATCCTGAGTGAAAATACCAATTGCTCCAGAATGTTGTCGAATATCGTTTTGTTGAGTATATTCATCCATTACAGGACCCAGCTCTCTGCCACTTTTCACAGCTTCTGCAACTGTTTCTGGCAATGGAATCTGAGCCCCTGCTGCTGTAATGACATGTCCATCTTTTAATACAAGGGCTCCCCAATTGCAAACATACATAGCCCCATCAATTTCCTTCACTCCGCCTTCTAATCCAAATGAAAAATCTGCATTAGATACATTACGCGTATTTTTTGCACGATTAATTGCACCTTCTCTTGTTTCAGCATCTGTCATCGGTTGTGCGGATACGCCCGATACAACTTCAATATGTTCGAAAACTAATTCTTCATTTATAAATTGTTTTACAACTGCTTCTACAGCACCTGTCTTAGCTTTATTTTTTGTTCCTATTGCTATTAGCATTTTCATACTCCCTTAATTAATCATTTATGTATAGAAAAAGAGGGCCCTTGTCGGAACCCCCTTAATAGTATAACAAATTAACCGTTTGCACGGATTGTTTCTAACGTTGTACGGTCTGCATTTTTGACAAGCTTCACGATCAATTCCTTCGCTGCATCTAAATCATCCGTATGAATGATTGAAGCATGTGTGTGAATATAGCGTGAGCAAATACCGATAACAGAACTTGGTACACCATCATTAGAAATATGTACATTTCCTGCATCTGTACCACCTGGTGAGACGAAGTATTGATATGGAATATTATTTGATTCAGCTGTATCTAAAATGTATTCACGCATTCCTCTATGAGTGATCATTGTGCGGTCTAAAATACGAAGTAAAGGACCTTTACCTAGTTGACCGAATTGTGTTTTATCACCTGAAGTATCATTAGCTGGGCTGGCATCTAAAGCAAAGAAAAGATCAGGTTTAATCAAATTAGCTGATACTTTAGCTCCACGTAGTCCAACCTCTTCCATTACATTCGCGCCTGAGTATAATGTATTCGGTAGTTTTTCGTCTTTCAGTTCTTTTAATAGTTCAATTGCAAGCCCACAGCCATAACGATTATCCCATGCTTTTGCCATAATTTTTTTCGGGTTTGCCATCGGTGTAAATGGACAAACTGGAATAATTGATTGCCCTGGAATGATGCCCATCTTTTCTGCATCTGCTTTATCGTCAGCACCTACATCAATTAACATGTTGCTAATTTCCATTGGTTTTGACTGCATTTCTGGTGTTAATAAATGTTTTGGAACAGAAGCAATTACACCTGGTATTGCACCATTTGTTGCATATACTTCAACACGTTGCGCAAGCATTACTTGATTCCACCATCCACCTAGAGGTTGGAAACGAAGCATGCCATTTTCAGTAATTGAAGTCACCATAAAAGCAACTTCATCCATATGACCTGCAACTAGAATACGCGGACCATTTTCGTCACCTTTTTTTAATCCGAAAATGCCACCTAAATTGTCTTGCACAATCTCATCAGCATACTTAGATAACTCTTGTCGCATAAAAGCGCGTACGGCACGTTCATCACCCGGTGCCCCCGGTAATTCAGTTAATGTTTTAAACATATCTAAAGTTTCTTGATTCAATTGAAAAGCCTCCTTTAATGAGCCACTATATCTTTTATTTTATCCAAAAACTACTTTTAATACTAGCATTTTATTTCGGGCACCGAAATGTGGAAGGCGCTCGTTCAGCTACACTTCGCGTTGGAGGGCGGAAGCCAAAGTCGCTTTTTGACTTTGTGCGCCCGGCCGAAACGCCGAAAGTAGCTTGCGCCTGCAACTAGACATACCGTAATGTGGAAGGCGAAACATTCAACTAACAGTGTGGCCAGCATGTATAAAACACCCCTCAATTTAAAATAGTATCCCCAAAAGTGCCACCCTCACATTTTCACTCCATATAATGGATGTGGTACACTAGCTTCATATGAAATTTAGGGAGGCAATGATCTATGAAATTACGTGATTTCCTACTTGGCGTTGCAACAGGACTGGCTGCAGCTTATGTAATTAAAGAAGCTAGCGAAAAAATTTATCCAAATAAACCAGCTAACTCAGTATTGTCTGACATTAAAAACTTATTTAAACAGGAAGGTCCTATCGATGGGTCATGGATTTTCATGGAACCAGAAGTATTCAAAAAGGAAAACATCGAAATCCCAGTGTATAAAGGCGGTATTTCTCGCGTTCATAATGGAGAAACGCAAAGTTTCGAATTCGCTGCTGATGCTAAAACAGGCTCGATTATTGACTTAGTACGTGTTTAATTCTTACGTTCTTTTAAAACTCCTCGTTATAGAGGAGTTTTTTTCATACTTAAGCCTGTAATATACAAACATAATTTTCTCTTCCGTAGTTGACCACTCTCCTATGCACAAAAAAAAGGCATCTCATGAGCCAACCTCCCAGCTCAGAGATACCCAATATAATGAACAGGAAAAGAATTATCCTTTAAGGACAGTCTCTTCTTTCATCTCTTCTCTTGTACGTTTCAATTCTCCGATTACTTCTTTACCTGCCTCATTCCACTTAATGAGACGATAATGTGCATCATGATAGAAGCTAAACCAATAGCCTTTTTCTAATGCTTCCTTCATTAACTTTTCTTTCGCGAAAACTGATGTCATTGGATAGTCATCGTAAGCAAGTACCCATAGTGGGTTTTGGTGAGCATGTGTTGGCATAATGTCCGCCATATGTAGAATAGTCTCACCATTTTGCGTTAACTTGATAATACTATGCCCATTACTATGTCCACCTGTATGAATCATTTCAACTCCAGGTAATACGTCTAATTTATCAGTGAAAGGTGCTACTAAATGTTGCACAGGCTCCCAATTTTCTTTCCAATACGTATTAGCTGAACGAATATTTGGTTCGCGCATTTCATCCCATTCAACTTGTGAAACAAAGATTTTAGCATTCGGGAAAGTTGGTACCAGCTTGTCCTGTTCCCATTTTGTTAGACCACAAGCATGGTCAAAATGTAAATGTGTCATAAGTATATAATCGATGTCTTCAGATAGTAATCCCATTTCGACTAAGCCATCATCGATATATGATTGCTCTGTCACACCGAAATTTCGCAACTGCTTTTCAGTAAACTTATTGTTTCCAACACCTGTATCGACTAACATATTCTTACCTTGATACTGAATAAGAATTGGATCTGTCGGTAGTTCAATTTGGTTATTATCATTGACTGGATACTTGCGTGACCAAAGTGGCTTTGGCACTACTCCAAACATTGCTCCACCATCTAAAAAAGTGGTTCCCCCTTTGAGCCATGTTAATGTCATATCATGAAAATTAAATTGATCCATTTCCTTTTCCCCCTTGTAAAAAAATTTAGGTACAAACATTTCTATTTTTATACAAAATGAATATTCCCCCAAGTAAATTGTAACATGTACAAAAAAGTTGTTCTATTTTTTCTATCCTGTTCCATTTCCACAAACAAAAAAATGCAGGAGCTTTATAAAAGCTCCTGCATTTTCAAAATTCATTATTTTTCTTCTGGTAATTGGAATTGTGCTTCCACGCGATAAATAGGTTGACCTTTTGCAGAGAATTTCTCTTCATATTCAGTCATAATATTATCTTCAGGCATTTCTTTGTGTAAGTCTAAAGAAACATAAACAAGTTTCATACCATACTGTGACATACTCACTAAAGAGTATTCAAATAGGCCTCGGTTATCAGTTTTAAAGTGGACTTCACCGAAATCAGGTAAGATATTCTCATAAATACTTAAGAAACCAGCGTGTGTTAATCTTCTTTTTGCGTGACGTGTTTTTGGCCATGGATCAGAGAAGTTTAAGTATAAACGGTCAACATCATTTTTCTCAAAAAACTTTTCTAAATCCGAACCGTTTACTTTTAATAATCGTAAATTAGATGGCTGACCAGCAGCTTGTACTTTTTCAACCGCCTTTACGATAACACTGTCAAAAAGCTCAATACCGATATAGTTAATCTCTGGATTAGCAAGCGCCATACCAGTGATAAATTGTCCTTTACCCGTTCCTACTTCAATATGCAATGGATTGTCGTTTTGAAATACTTCATTCCATTTACCTTTTTGTTCTTCAGGATTTGGAACGACGATGTCTGGGTGACTAGCAATAAATTCTTCAGCCCATGGTTTATGTCGAAGTCTCAATTGTTTTCCTCATTTCTGTTATTTCTACTGTTCAACTACTCATTATTAAAGAAAGCTTACCATTCGTCAAGAAGACTTTCTTGCCAATTGCCAAGCTTTGTGGATTACGCCAAAGTGAATCGACTCATATTCCTTAGTCCTACCAGCAAACTCTCCATCTGTATGAGCCTTAACCTCGTTATAGATTTCCACTTTGAATTCTTTAGCAGAATACTGCTGAACTGCTTTTAATCCAGTATGTTTACCAAAAAATACAGTACTAAACAGAAACAATAATTTTAAACGAGAGATTTCATAAACAACGGTCAATTCGATATGGTGATCATTTGGGATAGAATATGGCGAGACTTTCATTCCACCACCAAAGTATGGCTGATTACTGGCTACAACAAGCCATACTTTTTCAAAAACTTTTTCTTGTCCATTATGTACAACTTTAGCCGAAAATGTTTTAAAATTTAGTAATGCCTTAAGTAAAAAATAAATATATGTCAGTTTCCCCAAACGAAGGATATTAAAGTATTGTTTAAGCTTCGATTCATTCGCCTCTTTGGCTATATATGCGTCGATGCCAATTCCTGCGTTATTAACAAAATAATATGTATCGCCATTTCTTTGCATAGTACCGATATCCATTAATTGACCTTCACTACGTTGCTCAACATACGCTTCTATTTCTGCTGCTGTGTTAAATGTCTCATATCCTCTTCCAAAGTCGTTCCCAGAACCTGCTCCAATTGCACCAATACATATTTCTTCACTCTCTAGAATGCCTTGTACAACTTCATGAACTGTTCCATCTCCACCAATCGCTATCAATAAATACTTTTCTGATTGCACTATCGCTGAATTAGCATATCGTTTTGCAATTTCGGTTGCATGACCCGGGTATGCTGTAAACTCTATTTGATACGGGATTTGCAAGGACTTTTCTAGATAGTTCCATTTCCTCTTAGCAGCTCCATTTCCCGCTTTTTCATTAATAATAAAGACTACTTTCACTGATCCATATCCTTTTCCTCAATCTTTGTATCCCAATTCGTACGATGGAATGATGTTGTTTGCACTGTATTTAATATCGACTGCGCAGCTTTAAACTGCATATGCTTCATAGGAGATGGGTTCTTTTTTAAATGTGAAAACCATTCTGGAAATTTGCGTTTATCGATAAACTGGACCCCATATGCCGAACCCGGATAGTCGATATAGCCATTACGTGATAAGACAATTTTATGGATTGGTATATCAATTTGGTCATTTGTAAACAATTGTTTCAATATAGATTCCATACGATTTAAACTAATCAATGGACTTAATACTTTTTTGTCTGTTGTACCTACTTTTTTCAACCAAAAGCGATCTCCACTACCGATAAATGAAGCTCGTTCTTCCTCTTCAAGAACTTGAATACACAGACAACTTGTTGGAGTTAATAAAATAACCCCCATCTCAATAGGTGCTTTTTTCAATTGTAGAATAGGATAGTAGAATAACAAATAACTATCTGGAAGGTTTTGAGTCAATGTTCGTAATAACGAATCACGTTGGTATTTTGGTTCAACATACGATTTTTCTCTTAAAGTTGAACTAGCCCATTTTAATTGAAAGTGAAATAGCTGATCAACATACATTCGTTTTAATTCTTCAGCCGTTTGTGGTCGATAAAGTATATTTGGTTCAAAATCCAAAGTCATTATTTCTTCAGGCATTTCTTCCTCATCTGTTACACTATGACTTAGACTAGCTTCATCTAATAATTCGTCATTATGCTCAAGTTCCTCTTGCCCTAAATCTTCATCTTTCTTTTTAAGAGAGAAAGACAATACCTTTTTAAAAAATGGATTACGTTGCTTTTTTTCTAATTCTTCAGACTCATGCTCCCATTGCTCTATCTCAGCACCAGTTTCCCATTCCTTTTTCATACGTTCCCATTGAATCTGTTTTAATCGTACAAATTGCGATGGATAGCGTTTTAAATTAATTTGATAGCGTGAAATATAATCTTGTAGCTTAACTAATTGTGCCATTATAAGCGTCCCTTCTAAAATAAATTCGTTCAAAAGTAGGGTTATTTCTACTGCTTTATCTATCCATTCTACATGACGTAAAGAAAAAAAAATAGAGAAGGCGTTGATTTCGCCCCCTCTATCTCTATATTTTGTAAAATTATAAGGACCCTAGCTGTTGTACACGTGCATCAAAGGCAGCTTGTAATTTTCTAGTCCATTCACCTGGTTTCCCATTACCTATAATGTTGTCATCAATTTGAATAATAGGCGTAATTTCAGAGCTTGTTGAAGACATAAAGAATTCATCCATGTCTATTGCTTGCCCTGTTGTGAATGCTTCTTCTTTAACAGATAAACCAATTTCTTCACAAAGAGACATTATAACTCTTCTTGTAATCCCATTTAGGATTAAATTGTTAGTTGGATGTGTATAAAGTACACCATCTTTTATACCATACATATTTGAAGAAGAACCTTCAGTTACAATTTCACCACGATGTTGGATTGCTTCGTAGTAACCTGCTTGTTGTGCAGCTTCTTTTGCTAACACATTACCTAGTAAGTTTAAACTTTTAATATCACAACGTAACCAACGTATATCTTCTACAAATTTAGCTTTTACACCCTTTTCATACTTCTCAATTGAACGCTCACCTTTCATTGTATAAGCGATGAAGACTGGTTCAGGCGTAGGCGTTGGGAATGCATGTGCACGAGGTGAAGAACCACGAGTAATTTGAAAATAAACATAGCCATTAACAATTTCGTTGGCTTCAATCAAATCGTAGACCATTTTATGAAGAACATCTTTTGTATATGGAATCACTATATTAATTTTTTCAGCACTTTCATAAAAACGGTCAATATGCTCAGTTACTGTGAACATTGAGCCATTATAAATTTTTATCACTTCATAGACGCCATCACCAAATTGATAGCCACGGTCTTCTATAGAAAGTTTGATTTCTTCCTCTTTTACCAAACGATCATTCCAAAGCATTGTTGTCATTCAAGCATCTCCTCAAGTTGTTTCTACACTAATTTTACTCTTAGTTATCTGCCTCATTTTTATCACAATCACAAAAAAAGCGCAATGAGTAAATATACTTCATTGCACTTTTAGGGCTGAAATTTAATTAGAGCTATTATTTTTTTAGATATACTTTTTCTGGTTTTAAGTAATTTTTAAATTCTTCATTAGATATTCGGATAAAATCTTCTTTCATGTTCTGTCCATTGTTCATAGCTAATGCTTTTTTATTCGCTTCACTTAAATCATTGAAAATAGTTTCATATTCTTCCCCTGGTCCATTATTCTGCCAAACAATAAATTGCATCGCACGGCTTACTTTAGTAAACACATTATTTTGGAAAGTAGGATTTACCGCACCACTTGCTAAAATACCACGTAAATTACCTTCATTTACATTTGTGATTGTATTATTTTCAATAACTGAGTTTGACCAGTTCATCACACGGATTGCATCTGAACGTGTATTGGAAATTTCATTGTTTCGAATAATAATACGATCATGGTATTTTCCGCCTGAATACTTATGTGTTCCAATTGCTCGGTCAAGTAGATTAAATTTATTGTTTTCTATAACTACATTGAAATTTGGTTGTGCGTCAAATTTACTCCAAATTTGGCTCCAACCGCTTGTTTTCGCATCTGGTGTATCAATGTTGATGGCTTCTTTATTATAGCCCATATAGTTTCTAGAGCCGTCAAATGTACAGTTTTTCACAACTACGTTTTTTGAAGCATCCATCTCAATAAAATGTCCCGAGTACATATTTAAAAATGTAATATTATCTACAACTATGTTTTGGTTATGCCCCATAATAATCGAGATAGCAGAAAGGTCATAATCCATATCAATCGTTACTTCTCCATGACCAATTAAGGAAATATTTTTTTCCCCTTTAAATTTGCCAAATGCATCATCTTCTTTAGCTTTAGAAGGTCTTACAAATTGGAATATTGACTTGGCTGGTTTCATGCTAGAACCCGTATCTGTTCCTTTTATTATTCTAACACCATCTTCAAATTCAATCGTTACATTTGATGGTACATAAAGTGCGTTTGTAACTGTATATGTACCTTCATTCAAAATCAGTGTTCCGCCACCCGTACTTTCTAGTTTTTCTAGATATGAACGTAACATATAATATTGCATCGTTTCACTAGTAAATGTGGAATAATTCATATAATTTTCATTGATGGGGTCTGATAAAGGAGTAACTGTGTATACAGGCTTATCCTCTGCATTTGCTGCATCTGTAGATATGTATAATAGTAGACTGAAAAATAGAACTGTTGCTCCAAATAAAATACTTATTCTCTTAACATTAAGCATTGATCTAAAATCTCCTTTATGTTGAGTATAATATATAATAAACCCCCATCCGAATATTGGAAAGGGGGTTAATATTTAGTGTACTATACTTTTCCATTTCAAAAAAGGTAAATCTTACTTCGTTGCAAGTTCGACAATGGCATCTGCATAAATAGCAGCAGCCTTCACTAAGTTTTCAACTACCACAAATTCATCTGCCTGGTGCGCGATATCAGGCTCACCTGGAAATAGCATACCAAAAGCTACACCTGTTTTTAATTCACGTGCGTAAGTACCACCACCAATGGATAATAACTCGGCTTTTTCCCCAGTATTACGCTCATAAACTTTAATTAGTTTCTGGATTAACTCTTCTTTTTCATCTACATAATGAGGAGCTGAGTTTTCTGCTATATCTAATGCAAAGCCATTTTTAGCAAGCTGTTGTTGAGCTGCAGTTATTTTTTCATTATATGGATATGTGACAGAATAGCGCAAACTTACTTGCACTTCTCCACCTTTCCCAGCTTCGAATGATACTACCCCTGCGTTCAGTGTAGTATCTCCAGACATATCATCATGGAAATCTAGTCCTAGAGCATGGCCACGCGTTTCTTCACCAAATGCAGTTACTATAAACTGTACAAACTCTTTTGATCCTGAAGTGGTTAATTGTGTATTCAAGAATGCCGCTAATTTTACCGCTGCATTCACACCATCATTTGGCTCCATTGCGTGAGCAGATTTCCCCTTAATAGAAACATTAAACACTTCAGATACTTTTTCAATCGCCCCATGTAAGCTCTCTTGTTGTAAATATGCTTGAAATGCTGCTTCAAAATCAGCAGATACATTATGAATTTCGGCTGTTGCATTATCAGGTACCATATTCGTACGATGACCTGCTTTGAAAGAAATTAATTGTTCGTTTTCAGCTATTTTTTGCAGTTGGCTAAATACTAATACAGCTATTCCTTTTTCAGCATTAATAATTGGAAAATCAGCATCTGGAGCAAATCCTAAAGTAGGCATTTCTTCTTTTTCAAAATAGCGAGTTACACAACGAAATCCAGTTTCTTCATCAGAACCGATAATTAATCGTACTCGACGATCTAGTTGAACCCCAGCATCCTTCACCATTTTCATAGCAAGCCAAGCAGCCATTGTTGGTCCTTTGTCATCAATTGCCCCTCGTCCAAATAATTTGCCATCCTCTACAACACCACCAAACGGAGGATGTTTCCAATCACTCCCTGCAGGTACTACATCAACATGACAAAGGATTCCGACTAGTTCTTCACCTTGTCCCATTTCAATATGCCCTGCCATATTATCGATATTCTTTGTCTTCAACCCTTGCTCTTCACCTTTTTGTAATAGCCATTTCATAGCTTTTAATGGACCTTCACCAAAAGGTGCTTCTGCTGTAATTGTTGTTTCATCTAAAACACTTTCTATTTGTACTAATTCCTGCAATTCTTTAATCAATTCATCTTGTCTTTCTTGAGCTTGTTTTAACCAATTCAAATTTATTCCTCCTTACACTTTTCATAAATCCATTTTACACGGTTACTTACTTCGAAGATAGAAATAACATAGACTTAGGAAAAACACGAACATTTTACCATTTAAACCATAAAATAATTCGTAAATGACTATGAACATACTGTTACAACTTTGTAAATCCAAACAAAACGTTGGAAAAGTATAAGATTTTTCGTTATAATCGAATTGTCAGACAATCACATTCTGACGATCAACTAAGAGAAGGGGATGTCTAAGGCAAAAGAAAAAAAGCCTGAAATACATCGCATATATTATCGTCCGCTAGTCTTTGCCATGAGAATTAAGATGAAGGAGTGGTTCAACTTTGAAACCAACTACTGATCGGATGCTCAATCGAATTAAAGATGTGTATATGTACATTCTTAGCAATGGGACTGTAACTACACAAGATTTAGTCGATGAATTCGGCATTACTCCTCGCACCATTCAAAGAGATTTGAATGTGTTAGCCTTTAATGACTTGGTAGAAAGCCCAAGTCGAGGTAACTGGACAACGACGCGTAAAAAAGTGAAAATGACATCATAGAACCATTCGACGAGTTAGATCTCACGCTTTTCGTTGAACAAGACGTTAACATTTGCCTTTATTAAGATTTATCATGCTGATTGCAAAAACGTCTTTTCAAAACTACTTTTAATTTTATTACATGTAAAAAAAGAATGACCATGCTGCGTCGCTTGGTCATTCTTTTTGTTTTAGGATTTTAAGCTATTTAATTCTTCCTCAGTTAACTCGCGGTATTCACCAAGTTCTAATTGCTCATCTAATTTTAATGACCCCATTGATAAACGTTTTAAATACGTCACCTTTTTTCCAACCGACTCAAACATACGCTTCACCTGATGGAATTTCCCTTCTGAAATCGTCAATTCAATTTCAGATGTAGGACCAGCATTTAAAATAACTAGTTCACCAGGCTTTGTCATATAGCCATCTTCTAACATTACTCCTCTAGAAAATGCTTCAATATCAGCTTCTGTTACTTCACCATCGATTTGCGCATAGTACACTTTCGGAACATGCTTTTTCGGTGACAGTAAATTATGTGTCAATCCACCGTCATTTGTGATTAACAGTAAACCTTCTGTATCTTTATCTAAACGCCCTACAGGGAACGGTTCAAAATGTGCATGAAAAGGATCTAGTAAGTCGATAACTGTCTGATCATGCAAGTCTTCTGTTGCTGAAATTACACCCGGTGGCTTGTGCATCATTAAGTAAATGAACTCTTGATAATGCACACGCTCACCAAGTACTGACACATTTTGTTTTACAGGGTCTACATGTTTTGATACATCTTTTGCTACTTCGCCATCAACAGTTACTGCTTTCATTTTCAGCAATTGTTTAACTTCTTTACGCGAGCCGTAGCCCATATTTGATAGTAATTTATCTAAGCGCATTTTTTCCTCCTACATGCCAAGCTTGCGTGAAATTCTTGTAATTCGTTCTCCTAATAGTTTTTGGGCTAAGCCAACTCTTAGAGAACAATATCCGTATACGACGACTCCTACAGTTGCACAAATCGTTAAGTATAGTAGTGCTTGCCATTTTGTTTCTGCCACACCCATTAACAATAATAGTTTATGGACGATGATAACAGTAGCAGCCATTATGGCAGTTAAAATAGTAATTAAGATTGAGCGTCTAATAACAACAAATGATTTGTAATTTAACGCTTTTTTCAGGACGACCATATTGATGGCGATTGATACTGTATAGCCAATCGCAGTCGCAATGATTGCGCCTTTTGCTTGGAATGCTTCAATTAGTGGTATATTGACGATAAGTTTTACTAAAATCCCTGTTAATAAACTGAAGACAATCCACTTTTGATAATCGATTCCTTGTAATAGGGCTGCTGTCACTTGGAAAAAAGCAAATAAAATAGCTACTGGTGCGTATGCTGCTAAAATACTCGCTCCCATTGCATCATTTGAATATAACAAATGATAAATATCTTTAGACAGTATCGAGATTCCAACTACAGCTGGTAAAGTGACAAATAATAAAATTTGATACGTTTTATCCATCGCTTGAATAAGTTGTGTATGCTCTCTGTTTATGAAATACTTTGTAATTGTTGGAATTAAAGCCATTGAAAACCCTGTTGCAAGCATGACTGGAATAATAACAATTTTATGCGTTGTAAAATTCAGCATACTCAAATATAAATCCGTTACACTCGATAAACCAATGTTCCCCATAGCTGTATTAAATGTCAACATATCAACTAACTGGAATAGTGGGTTTGCCACCCCAACAAATACAAATGGAATGGAATAACGAATGACTTCGGAATAAATTTCTTTATACGATAACTTACCAGAAGAAACACTTTGAGAAAGCTTCAAATCAAACTCAGGTTTTAATCGTTTCCAATAATAATAGAGAATCAATAGTCCTCCCAGTGCTCCGATAAATGCTGAGAACACCGCAAATGAAATAGCTGTTTCTGCTAATCCTCCAAATACTTTCACAATTAAAAAAGATCCTATTAATAGCGCAATAATACGAACAATTTGCTCAATCAATTGTGAAATTGCAGTTGGTTTCATATGGTCATAACCTTGGAAAAAACCACGAACTAAACTCATAAATGGTACGACAATAAGCGCGAAACTAACCCAGCGAATAACTGATGCTATTTGAGCAACAGAAAAAACTTGCTCTTCATCTTTAATAACTAAATGTGCAATCGGCGTTGCTAATAAATAAAGGACTAAAAAGGATAAAAAACCAGTGATTGTCATGATGAGTAATCCAGACTTCACAAGTTTTCGCCCTGACTCATAATCACCTATACTATTGTATTTCGATACAAATTTTGAAACTGCAATTGGTGCGCCTGAAATCGCCACCGACAGCATTATTGTATATGGAATGTAGGCATACGAATATAACGCAACATTTTCTTGCCCTATGATGGCGTAAAACGGGAATACGTAAACGAGGCCAAGTACTTTCGATAAAAACATGCCAATGGTCAAAATGGCAGTGCTTTTCATTAATGATGACATACAACCCTTCCATTCTTCGTAAATCTAATGAACCTAAATGATAGTTTACAACTCAAAGAACAATTACTCAAATAGTTTATTTAAATCATGTATAATAAATAAAAAAAGAAAGTGAGTTCACATATATGTATGACGTCATAATAATCGGTGGGGGTCCCTCGGGCCTAATGGCTGCAATCGCTGCTGGAACTGAAAGAAAGAAAGTATTACTGCTTGAAAAAGGAACAAAATTAGGTAAGAAATTAGCTATCTCAGGAGGCGGTCGCTGTAATGTCACAAATCGTCTACCTGTTGAAGAAATCGTCAAACATATTCCAGGAAATGGTCGATTCTTATATAGTCCGTTTACTGTTTATAACAATGAAGATATCATTGCCTTTTTTGAAGGCTTAGGCGTCGCTCTAAAAGAAGAAGATCATGGGCGTATGTTCCCTGTCTCCAATCGTGCACAAGACGTTGTAGACGCTATGATTAATGAATTACACCGCTTAAAAGTAGATGTTCGATTAAGTACAACCGTTAGTAAATTATTAATGGATGATGACAAAATTCTAGGTGTGCGTTTATCAAATGGCGAAGAAATACGGTCAAATGCCGTCGTAGTTGCAGTTGGTGGTAAAGCTGTACCACAAACAGGCTCGACAGGAGATGGCTATCCCTGGGCTGAGAAGGCCGGCCATACTGTAACAGATCTCTATCCAACTGAAGTTCCCCTATTATCTAACGAAAACTTCATCCGCCTTCGCGAACTACAAGGATTAGCATTACGTGATGTAGCTGTTTCTGTCCTAAACAAAAAAGGTAAACCACTAGTAACACATCAAATGGACATGCTATTTACCCACTTTGGTTTAAGTGGACCTGCCATTTTACGCTGTAGCCAATTCGTTGTAAAAGAAATGAAGAAAAACGGTGGTAACCCAGTAACTATTCGCATTCAATCATTAATGGATTACAACGAAGAATCTGCATTCCAAATGCTCTTTAAACTAGCAAAAGATGAGCCTAAAAAAGCATTAAAAAACGTGTGGAAAGGTATTGTACTTGAGCGATGGCTATTATTCCTTCTAGAGCGTGCTGGCCTTGACGCACAATCGATTGGTGCTGACCTTGCTGCAGAGAAAACACGTTTATTTGCAAAAGAGTTGGTCGCATTTGAAATGACTGTGAATGGTACACAACCATTAGAAAAAGCTTTCGTAACTGGTGGCGGAGTTTCAGTAAAAGAGATTGAGCCTAAAACAATGGCTTCTAAAAAGAAACTCGGTCTTTATTTCTGTGGTGAAATTTTAGATGTCCACGGTTATACAGGTGGTTATAATATTACTTCTGCACTTGTAACTGGGCGAATTGCTGGTATGAGTGCTGCTCAATTTACGAACTAGCTCCAATTTTTAATTCTTTCATTTCATTATTAAAGCCATTATTTCGTGAAATCGAAATAATGGCTTTTTATGTTATTTATAAGGATTTTTTATGAATTGCTTTTATTATAGATAAAAATAAGTATCGACTTTATAAACCTAAATTTTTGGCAATGATTACTTTCATGATTTCATTTGTTCCTGCGTATATAGACGCGACAGGTATATCTCTATATCTTCTAGCAATCTTATATTCTTCCATATAGCCATATCCGCCATGTAATTGCATACACTCACTGGAGATTTGCCTTGTAGATTCTGTCAGCCAATATTTCGCCATTGACACTTTTGTAACAATATCTTTACCAGCTATATGATCTTCAATTAGAGACTCAAGGAATGTTTTTCCAAGTTCAATTTTTGTCGCAATCTCTGCAATTTTAAATTGTGTATTTTGGAAAGATGATATTGATTTTCCAAAAGCTTTGCGTGATTTTATATACTCCAACGTTGTCTCCAACATATCTTCTGCAGCTATTTGAGTTGAAATAGCAACTACTAACCTTTCTTGCTGCAGTTTTTCCATTAGATAACTAAAACCTCGCCCTTCTTCACCTAATAAATTACTCACAGGGACTCTACAATCTTCAAAAAATAATTCAGCTGTGTCTTGTGCATGCAGACCGACTTTATCTAATTTGCGCCCTTTAGTAAAACCAGGCATACCATCTTCAACAACGATTAAGCTAACACCTCTATGCTTTGGTTCCGCTTGCGGATTTGTTTTAACAGCTACGACAAATAGATTGCCATTAATGCCATTTGTTATAAACGTCTTTTGACCGTTCAACACATAGTAATCACCTTCTCGAGTAGCTGTCGTTTGAATATTTGCTAAGTCTGATCCAGTTCCTGGCTCTGTCATTGCAATCGCTGTAATAGTATCGCCCGTCACACAATTCGGCAACCACCGTTTCTTCTGTTCCTGTGAAGCAAATGACTCAATATACGGAACAACAATATCATTATGTAGGCCAACTCCTACTAAACTAGTTCCTACACGTTCTAACTCTTCTGAAATAATAACATTAAAACTAAAATCTAAACCAAGACCACCATATTTCTCTTCAACTTGGGGACATAGGAAGCCCATCTCAGCAAGACTCTTCCAAAATGCAATTGGAATTATTCGATTTTTTTCCCAGGTATCATAAAAAGGTGTAGCTTCTTTTTGTAGAAACTTACGCAGCGATTCCCTGAACATCTCATGCTCTTCTGTTTCAAATCTATATCTCGTCATAAGTATTCCTCCTTACTCTATACGTTCAATAATAGTGGCATTTGCCATACCCATTCCTTCACAAATGGAAAGTAATCCGTAGCGGCCACCTGTACGTTCTAATCGATTCATCAAAGTCACTAAAAGCTTCGTTCCAGTAGCTCCTAATGGATGACCAAGTGCAATTGCCCCACCATCAGGATTTAACTTTTCAGGGTTGGCACCTACCTCTTTCAGCCAAACTAATGGAACTTGCGCAAATGCTTCATTGACTTCATATGTGTCTATTTCATCTATAGTAAGTCCTGCTTTTAAAAGCACTTTCTTAGTTGCCTCAATTGGTCCTGTTAACATTAGTGTTGGATCTGATCCTGTAACACTTCTAGCAACGATACGGACTTTCGGTTTCAAACCAAGCGCATCTGCTTTTTCACGCGACATTAGAAGAACAGCCGAAGCTCCATCACTCATCTGACTTGCATTACCTGCAGTGATCGTTCCATTTTCATCAAAAACTGTCTTCAACTCACCTAAAACTTCCACAGTAGACCCTTCACGAGGTCCTTCATCAATCGCGAAGCTCATTGTATCCCCTTTTTCTAATTGAACATCTACTGGAACAATTTCTTTTGTAAAATGCCCATTTTCGATTGCCTCAAATGCTTTTGTATGGCTTTCTGATGAATATTGATCAAGCTCCTCACGTGTTAAATTCCACTTTTCGACCATTCGTTCCGAGGACAATCCTTGATTAATAATCTCGTATTTTGCAGTTAATTTTTCACTTGGTTTTGCTTCTCTAATGTTCGAAAACATAGGTTCTCTTGTCATACTTTCTACTCCTCCAGCAATGACGATATCCATGTCCCCTGAAGCAATAGCTTGTGAAGCAAAATGGACTGCTTGTTGACTAGATCCACATTGTCTATCAATCGTGACACCCGGCACATGAATTGGGAACCCCGCAATTAGTGCTGCTGTTCGCGCAATATTACCAGCTTGTTCTCCTGATTGTGTTACACATCCTAAAATAACATCATCGACTTCAGCCTTATTTACACCTGTACGTTTTACAAGTTCATCAAGTACAACTGCGGCTAGCTCGTCTGATCTATAGCCAGAAAGCATTCCTTTTCTTCTCCCTACTGCTGTTCGTACTCCTTCTACAATTACCACTTCTGTCATTTTAATCCCACCCCTTCAATTAATTAATATCCAAGAAACTCAGCTTTTCGCTTCTCTACAAAAGCTGCTCTTCCTTCTGTGAAATCTCTAGTTTGAAATACAATAGATTGGCCATACGCTTCCATTTCTAGAACACTTTCCAAGGATGCGTGTGTAGCTTGGTGCATAATTCTTTTAGCAATACCAAATGACTTTGTCGGTCCTTTTGCCAATGAAACTGCAAGTGCTCTACCTTTTTTCACAGCTGTTCCATCTGGAACAACTTCGTTAATCAAGCCACATTCCAGCGCTTCAAGGGCCGTTACTTTTTTGCCCGTGAATACTAATTCCGCGGCTTTATGCATGCCAATCTTTTGCGGAAGGAAATATAATCCCCCCATATCAGGGATTGCTCCTACTTTTGCGAAAATCTCTGAAAATATGGCACTTTCATCCGCAACGATCAAATCACAGCAAAAAGCAATATTGCACCCTGCTCCAACTGCCGGACCATGAATCGCTGCAACAACAGGCTTTTCCATATTATAAATACCCGTAATTGCCTCATGCCCTTTTTGCAAAAACTCTTTAACTGCAACTGCATCAGTGGTGTCGATTCCAAAATCTTTCAAATCACCGCCCGAACAGAAACCCCTTCCGTTTCCATATAGTAAGACTGCTCGTATATTCTGATCATTTTTTGCCTCCGTTACCGCTGCGGCTAAATCCGATACTAATTCATAATTTACTGCATTTAACTGATCTGGCCGATTTAACTCAATTTCATAAACGCCATCTTTAGATCTAGTGATAACTGTAGACACCAAATTCCCCTCCTTTAACGAGGTCTAATGCTATGGCTAAATTTTTCATACTGAGTCATGTTGTAGTTTTTTGATTTAAATATTCTTCACGTATCACGCGCTTCAATATTTTACCTGCTCCGCTTTTTGGCAGCTCCGATAGAAATTCAATCGATTTTGGTACTTTATAATTTGAAACTATCGGACGAATGGAAGTAAGAATCTCCTCTTCTGACGCAGCAGTATCCTGTTTTAATACAACAGCAGCTCTGACAACTTCTCCCCACTGCTCGTGAGGAACACCAAATACCGCGCATTCTAATACAGCGGGGTGGCTTGATAGTGCTTGCTCAACTTCCACTGAATACACATTTTCTCCACCCGTAATAATCATGTCTTTTGCTCGGTCAACTACATAGAAAAACCCTTTTTCTTCTTTATATCCCATGTCTCCAGTAAAAAACCATCCATTCCGAAGAGCTTGCGCCGTTTCCTCAGGCAAATTCCAATAGCCCTTCATGACATTAGGACCCCTTGCGATAAATTCGCCCACTTGACCAATTGGTACCTCATTACCTTCCTCATCCACTACCTTCATTTCGATGAACTGAACAGGTTTCCCACATGAAGCAAGCCGCTTTTCCTCTTCCTTCGTCCCATTAATAATATGATCTTTCGGCTTCAAGAGAGTCAGAACCGGAGATGCTTCGGTCATGCCATATGCCTGAAACAACTGCGCGTCAGGCAACATTGTCATGGTTTTTTTTAGTAGTCCCGTAGCCATAGGTGAAGCACCGTATAACATTAACCTAAGTGAAGTTGTGTCATATTTCTCAAAATCTGCTGAATGAAGTAGCATATTAACCATCGTGGGCACTAACATAACAGCTGTCACCTGTTCTTTTTCGATGACATGCAATACATCTTTCGGTGTAAACTGGCGCACCACTGTGTGTGCCCCTCCAGCTAACGTTACCGCAAAAGTAGATGCTTGGTCCGCAAGATGGAACATAGGTGCAGCATGCAGATAAATATCACTTTCCATATATTCGAAATTCAAAGCAACATGAAGTGCATTTGTCAGCAAATTTTTATGTGTTAACATGACGCCTTTGGAGCGCCCAGTTGTCCCTCCTGTATAGAACAAACCAGCTACATCCTCTTCCTGTACGTCTTCGTAGACAAGCTCTTCTACGGACTCCCCATCAAGCAAGGCCTCATACGAATGTATATCTGAGTACTCATTTAGCTCCGGGGCATCTCGATTTTCAGCCAAAATTACATGTTTGATACCAGATACTCGCTTTTTCAGCTCGTCAACGATAGGTAAAAATTCTTTGTTGACGTATAAAATCTCTACCCCTGCATCATTTAGCACATAGGCGTTCTCTTCTAAACTAAAGCGCGTATTCAGTGGCACAACGATTCCGCCCATTGCTGTTATACCGTATATCAATTCAAGATAGCGAAAATCGTTCAGCAGGAGTAAGGCGATACGCTCTCCTTTTTTCACGCCAAATTTTTTTAGCGATTCTTTCAGTTTCGCAGTCCGCCCCTCTAATTCCTTATAACTATATCGATGATGCCCGTCGACAACTGCCAGTTTCTCTGGACAATTTCTAACCGTACTAAGTAGACTTTTTGTTAGAATCATTATCTTTCACCTCGGTATAAGTTTTTTAACGTCTAATTGTTGAAAAAAAGACTCTCTTCAAACCCGCTCCGGCTGCCACTTGATATGCGCCTATACTCAATTTATATAGTTAGTTATTTATTCATTAATTACTTTTAACTGTCTCTCGCAGTTGAAACTTCATCAATTTCCCAGAAGTATTGCGAGGCAATTCGTTTTCAAATAGCACTTTTCTTGGAATTTTATAGCCCGATAAATTCTTTCTACAATAAGCTTCCAACTCTACAAGATCTATCGTCTCTCCATTTTTTTGTACAATAACCGCCGTCACGACTTCTCCCCACTGCGGATCAGGTGTTCCAATGATTGCGATATCTGCAATTTGTGGGTGTGCGCTTAACACGTTCTCAACCTCAACAGAGTAGACATTTTCTCCACCTGAAATAATCATGTCTTTACTTCTATCAACTATAGAAATGTATCCTTCGTCATCTTTTACTCCTAAATCTCCAGTGTATAACCAACCATCTCTTAAAGTACTTGCCGTTTCCTTAGGCTTTTTATAATATTCTTTCATAATCGTACTACCTTTAAGAATAAGTTCTCCAACTTCACCTGCCTTTGTTTCAAGCCCATTAGGTGCAACGACTTTCACTTCCGTTAACAACAAGCCGTCCTTACCAGCTGACCCAACTTTTGTCTTATGTTCCTCCGGAGATAAGAAAACACCTGTAGGACCTCCTTCTGTTAATCCACATAAGCTGTAAAAATTATGCGTTTTGAAAAATTTGATACATTGATTGACTTGTTCAGCAGACATAGGTGCTGCACCATAAGAAAAACGCTTAATAGATGAAACATCATATTGATCTTTATCCGCATATTCAAGCATTAATTTATACATTGTTGGAACAGCGAAAAAGTTCGTGATTTTATATTTCTCAATATCTCTAAATATAGCTGCAGGGTTAAATTCTCGGTGTATCACGTTAAACCCACCTACGAAAAAACTACTTGTTAAACATATTACTAGCTGCGCCGCATGATATAACGGCGCAATATGAATAAATTTTTCCTGTGCGTTGTAACCAAACGTTCCAATCATCCCCACATTTACATTTGTCACACGTTGATGGTCAAATAGTGCACCCTTTGGATTCCCCGTAGTTCCTGAGGTATACAAAATATGAAGGTCGTCCGTACCATTAATTTCAATAGATGGCTCAGAAGTATCCTTAGATAAGATAGCTTCAATTGACAAGTTTCCTTCAATGCTTGGCGTTTCAACAGTAATCACTTGGCGGATAGCAGGAATGCCATTTTTAGATGCTTGAATTAACTCTTCATAGTCTTGATCGCAAATGACAAGGACACTATCAGATTGATTCAAGATGTAATTCGTTTCTCTTTCAACTAACCGAAAATTCATCGGCACAATGACTGCACCTATTTTGGCGCATGCATAATAAGAAATAGCGAAGAAATCGGAGTTTTTCATCATAAGAGCCACTTTTTCTCCCTTGTTCACTCCTAAGTTAAGTAAACCGTTGGCAAATCGGTTCACAATTTCATTAAACTCGCCATACGTATATGAACGGTCTTCATAAACAACTGCCATTTTTTCCGGGTGTCTTACTGCATTTTGCGCTAAAATTTTTACAATGTTCATCCATCCATTCCTCCATTGCTATTTAATTGAACATTCAGAAATTTATTTAGACATTTTGATATAAAGTAATGCCGTCCGCTTCGTTTCTAATGAACCATTCCTTAACGTGGAGACATCCGAATTCCACCATCTAGACGTATCACTTCCCCGTTTATATACTCATTTTCTATCATGAATAGTACCAATGATGCGTATTCAGTCGGTTTTCCAAGACGTTTGGGAAACTCGACCATGCTTTCCAATTTCTCAACCACTTTTTCTGACAAAGTCTCTGCCATTGGTGTACGGAACAAACCTGGCGCAATCGTATTAATTCGAATGCCAAAAGAAGATAGATCACGTGCAACTGGCAAAGTCATTCCTGCAACTCCAGCTTTACTTGCACCATAAGCCGCTTGCCCCATTTGACCATCAAAAGCAGCTACTGACGCCGTGTTGATAATAATTCCACGCTCGCCAGCATCTGTAAGAGGTTCATTTTTCGCCATTTCTGTCGCTGCCAATCTCAATACATTAAACGTCCCATTTAAGTTGATATCTATCACTTGTTTAAAGTTTTCTAAAGGCATTGCTCCCGAACGGCCCAATGTCTTTTGAGGTGTTCCGACACCAGCGCAGTTCACACAAATATGCACTGCTCCAAATGTCTCCATCACTTTCTCGATTCCAACCTGTACAGATGCATCGTCCGTAACATTTACAAGTGCGTAAACAACGTTTTCACCCAATTGCTCACATGCCAGTTGTGCTTTTTCTTCATTCAAATCAAAAATGACTACTTTTGCTCCTCTCTCTACTAAACTTGTCACCGTACCAAGTCCTAAACCTGAAGCTCCACCTGTAACAATTGCTACTTTACCTTTTATATTCATGTTCTCCACTCCATTTCTTTTATTGATCAAAATTTGTGGTTTTCACCACTAGTATTCTTTTTATAAAGTAATAGTTTGAACTACTAATGATTAAGGTTAATACCCTTCAAAAACTGGTTTTCTTTTTTCTGTGAAAGCTGCTAATCCTTCTGCCATATCGTATGATTTTGTATGCGCCTTCAACGATAACAATTCTTGTTTCAATGCTATTTCAACAGGTTGCTCCAATCCATCCGTTACAAGTTGTTTCATCTTGCGGAGGACCAAAGGACTTTTTTCTGAAATCTTGTCTGCAATTGCTTGTACAGTCTTTTCTAATTCCTCTAGACTAACTACTTCTTGGACAAATCCGTATTCCTTCATTTCGGCTGCACTAATAAATTCGCCAGTGAACAGTAAGTACTTTGCACGGTTAACACCAATTTTCCGTGGCAACTTCACAGCACCACCTGCTCCAGGCAACACTCCGAAATTAGCATGAGCATCCCCGATTTTCGCTTTTTCAGACGCAATAACAAAATCGGCCGTCATCGCAAGCTCTAAACCGCCCGCCAAAGTAATACCATTTAATGCGGCAATTAAAGGTTTACTCAACTTTTCTAACTTCCCAAAAAGCTCTTCACTTAAATCTAATAAGCCAGGTTCCTTTTGATACTTCACCTCAAGGTCTTCCAAAAGTTCCTTTAAATTTGCTCCTGCACAAAATGCTTTCCCCTTGCCTGAAAGTACAACAACACGGACATCATCATCATTCTCCGCTTGGACAATTGCCTCTTTCAAAGCAAGCAATAAAGCTTTTCCTATTGCATTCATTTCGTCTGGACGGTTTAAATAAATCCATGCTGTTTGATTACGTTTTTCATAAATAATTGGTTGATTGCTCATTGTAAGTTGTCCTCCTTTATTTAAATACGCCTTGTTCTTTCCATTCTCTAATTTGATGTATACTATATCCTTGTCCTACTAAAATATCTGTTGTATTTTCACCGATAGCTGTACCTACATGCTGATAAATTGGTTTAGCTGATGAAAATTTTATTGGAGTAGCCATTTGTTTTTGACTGGCTCCATTCACTTTAGGGACATCTACTATCATTCCCCTTGCTTGAAGTTGCGGATGATCACACGCTTCGGCAAACGTTAATACCGGTTCCACGCATCCTTCTAAATCTCCATCAAACACGGCCAGCCATTCTTCATAATTCTTTGTTAAAAAAACTGCTTTAATTTCTTTCTTAAACATTTCTTGATCCGCGGCCTTTTCACTCATTCCTATTCCGAATAATTCAGATTTCCCTAGAGCATCACAAAGTATTTTTTTAAAAGGCGGCTCAATGCTCCCCACGGAAAAATATCGACCGTCTTTCGTTTCATAAAAATCATAAAATGTGCCACCATTTAACTGCATTTCTTCTGGCTGCGGTTCTATTCCTCCAGCGAGATATCCTGAGCCATAAACTGCATTCAGAGAGAAAGCAGCATCAGTCATGCTTATATCGATGTATTGCCCTTCCCCCGTCTTCTCACGATGAACAACTGCTGCCAATATGCCGATAACTGAATGTAATGACCCTCCCGCAATATCTGCAATTTGGATACCCATCGTTGTAGGAGCTTCTCCTTTACGCCGCGAGTAGTCCATTACACCAGCTACTGACAAATAGTTATTATCATGCCCCGGTCGATTCCGGTAAGGCCCTGTTTGACCGTATCCTGTCAGCGAGCAGTAAATGAGTTTAGGGTTCACCTTCTTTAGTGATTCATAGTCAAGACCTAAACGCTCCATAACACCTGGCCTAAATTGTTCAATAACGATATCGTATTCGTCCACTAACGTTTTAATGATTTCCACTGATGCTTCATGCTTCAAATTCAATGTCAACGAGCGTTTCGAGCGATTCAAATAACAGTGCGCAGCAGACAGTCCCTCTTTATCAAAAGGTGGCATCACTCTAATCAGATCGACTCTCGCCTGAGACTCCACCCGGATTACTTCCGCTCCCATATCAGCGAACATCATAGTGGCATACGGTCCAGGCAACAAGGTTGAAAAATCTAGTATTTTCAATCCTTTTAAAATGCTCATTATCCATCCCCCTTGCTACTCTTGCTTTCCAAAAATACCTCTACTAATAATTTCTTTCATAATTTCAGAGGTACCTCCAAAAATCCTTTGAATTCTAGCATCCACGAAAGCTCTAGAAATTGGATATTCCTGCATGTACCCATACCCTCCGAATAATTGTAGGCAACCATCTACGATTTTCCCTTGCGCTTCAGTGCATGTTAGTTTAGCCATACTTGCTGTTTCAGTATCAAGGTCTCCTCTTTCTATTAAATACAGACATTCATTAACAAACGAGCGATTCACCCTTGCTTCTGTCTTCATTTCTGCAATGCGAAATCTAGTATTTTGAAATTGGCTAATTGGTTTTCCAAATGCTGCGCGTTCATTTACATATGCAATCGTTAAATCTAATACTCCTTCTAATGCTCCTTGTGCACCAATTGCGATTGTTAGTCTTTCCCTAGGAAGCTCCTTCATTAATGTAATAAACCCTCTGTTCAATTCGCCTAAAATTGCGTTATCAGGTACTAATACATCCTCTAAAAACATTTCAGAAGTATCGCATGCATGTAATCCGATTTTTTGAAGGTTTTTCCCTCTGCTTATACCTGGGGTGGCTAAATCTACTATAAATAATGTTGTTCCTTTTGATGCAGGTACTTTCAAGTCCGTTTTAGCAACAACAATCACAAAGTCACAAAGTTGACCATTACTAACAAATGTTTTTGAACCATTTATTACATAAGTTAATTGATCTTCATCAAACTGGGCTATTGTTTGAATTCCTTGGAGATCACTTCCTGCTCCGGGCTCAGTCATTGCAATTGCACCGACAAGTTCACCGGTAGCCATTTTCGGTAGATAGTAATTTTTTTGTTCTTCATTTCCAGAGCTCAATATGTATTGAGCAATTATATTAGAATGAACCGATAAATTAACCGCAATTGCTGCATAACCTAGTCGATTCAACTCATCGATAACTGTTACAGAATAAGAGAAAGGCGCTCCTGACCCACCGTACCTTTCTGGAATATCTATACATAACAACCCTTCATCTCCAAGCTTTTTCCAAAGATCACGAGGGATGTTCCCATTTTCTTCCCAGTTACTATATTCCGGTTCAATTAATTTCTTTGCTATAGATTGAATGGATTTACGAAATAACAACAACTCATCTGCTTGATGCATCTCACTGATTGCCATATATATATCTCCTTTACACTTTGATGATGTCAGCCACCTTGGCCATTAGTACGCCTTTTCCATGTTGATTGTATGTTGTTAATGTGATCGTAATATTTCCCTGTCTTCTTTATCTTGAATCATATGAAGAATTTAAGTTCTTCCGATAAAACTTTAGCTTTACTCTATATAAGCAAGACCCATGCCAACTTTATTTTTCATTGATACCCTTGAATATTAGGTGATTTCCAAAATATATATGTCCATAATCGTGAACACATTTCCGTTAATAAGTGGAGAGTGTTAACAAATAAGTGTAAACTGTACACCTATTTGTTATAATATTTTTAATTATCAGTAAACTTAATGAGTGGAGGAATTTTATAAATGCGTGTCGAGGATGTCATGATGAAAGATTCGCCTACTTGTACAGTAAATTACACAATTCAAGAGACATTAGAAATTTTCGCTAAAATAAATTCGCAAATTATTCCGGTAGTTAACGATGATAAAAGATTAATAGGTTTACTAACAAAAAATAAAATTATTCAAATACTAGCGGAAGGTTATTCATTTCAGTACCCTATTTCATCTTTTATTAATTTTAATCCCATTTTCTTATATCCAGATCAAGATATTAATGAAACTCGAAAATTACTACTTAATCATCAGATTGGACATGCACCTGTTGTAAATCGACAAATGCAACCTATTGGCATTCTTTCTACATCACAAATATTATTTGCATACGACCTCGTATATGATCGATTGCAAACCCAACAATCATTACTATTCGAAAACTTAAATTTCGGATTATTTTCTGTTGATACTAAGTTTAAGGTTAACGCCATAAATCCTGTAGCAGAAAAAATCCTTCAATTATTACCCAATAAACAACATATATTCACTGAATTAAACGGACTCGGGGAGATTACTAATCTATTAACTGGGATATTGCATCATAAAGAACAAATAATGAAAAAGAAGATGCAACTAAATGGCCATAGCCTTGTCGTACAGAGTTATCCATTGATAGAAAAAAACAAACTAGTTGGTTCTATGGTCATTATGGATGATTGGACTAATATCGAAAAAATAGCCAATGAACTGCGTTTTTCTAAAGAATGGGAGGAAAAGTTACGAAGCGTTATTGAACTAGCTTATGATGGCATTATTTTAGTTGATCAAAAGGCAGAAATAACAATGGTCAATAATGGCTTTTGTGAGTTATATAATGTTCAAAGTAATGAACTTTTAGGGAAATCCATTTCGAACATGTACCCTGATTTAGGGTTAGATGAAGCTTTACAAACAGGTGTCAGAATAACGAATGTTGCAAAATTAATTGGTAAGACACAATGTCTTATTACAATTTTACCTATAAAAAACAATGAAGAAATTATTGGAGCAATTTGTAAAATTACATACCGTGGTTTAAAGCATTTGCAAGAAGCTATTAAAAAGGTAAATAACTTGGAACAACAAGTCACTTACTATCAAAAAGAATTGAATGAACTTAAAGGAACAAAATACTCTTTTGCTAATATTATTGGGGAATCTTCCAATATTAAACGGATAAAAAATGAAGCCTTAGCTGCTTCTAATAGTTTATCAACGGTTTTACTTTTAGGGGAAAGTGGCACCGGAAAAGAATTATTTGCACATGGAATCCATGCCTCTTCTTCTCAAACTGGTATGTTTATTCAAGTGAACTGTGCAGCAATTCCTCCAGAGTTAATGGAATCAGAATTCTTCGGTTATGCTGAGGGCTCGTTTACTGGTGCAAAAAAGGGTGGGAAAAAGGGCAAATTTGAAATGGCTCAAAATGGAACATTATTTTTAGATGAAATCGGTGATATGCCTCTTTCACTTCAATCAAAACTATTACGAGTTTTACAAGAAAAGGAGTTTGAACCAATAGGGAGCAATCGTATTATTAAACTCCAAACTAAAATTATTGCTGCAACAAATCAAAACCTTGAAACACTTATTAAAGAGGGGAAATTCAGAGAAGATTTATATTATCGTTTAAATATAATGAGGATTAACATCCCACCTTTACGAGAACGAATTGAAGATATACCTGACATTGCAGAATCCATTATTTCAAAACTAAAACTTTCAGGATTTCATTTAAAAGGAATCACTCATTCTGCATTAACAAAGTTATTAAACTATAACTGGCCAGGTAATGTTCGTGAGCTACATAATATTTTAGAAAGGGCAGCAAATCTAACAAGTGATGGATATATAGATGCTCAACACCTTCCAGAATCGTTCAATGCTAACGCTAATATTTTCACATCAACTGAAAATATAAGAATAGATCAAACAAATACACTTCTAGCATATTCAGAGGAACTTAATAATAAGCCATATTGGAATGCTATTGATCATAAAGAAAAAGAACTCATACTTGCTGCACTTAAAGAAACAAATGGAAACAAAGCAAAAGCAAGTAGAATATTAGGTATCAGTCGCACGTGGCTTTACGAAAAGATAAAAAAATATAATATAAGTATTTGAATAATCTATTTCTAGCATACTACCGATTAACCTATCTTATTTCTATTGGCATTAATAAAAGAGGCAATAAAAATATTTTTTATAAGTCAAGAAATATTCTTAAGTCCAAATAATAAAAAGCAAGGAGAAAACGTAATGTTTTTCTCCTCGCTTTTTTATAAAAACACTTATCATTTACTACCTTACTTGAATAAACTGCTGTGTCCAGTAATGTTTATAAGGGCCACCATTGGCATAACCTACTCCAATATGAGTAAAACGGCTATTTAGCATGTTTGCTTTATGACCTGGGCTATTCATCCAAGAATTCATAACATCTTTTGGCGATATTTGGCCAGCCGCAATATTTTCACCTGCATAGTAATAACTGATGCCGTAGTTACGCATCATATCAAACGGAGAACCGTATGTTGGACTAGTGTGGCTAAGGTATTGAAGATTACGCATGTCTTCTGATTTAAGAGTAGCAGTTTTCTCTAGTCTTTTGTCTATTTTAAGTGGTTCTACTCCTACTTTTTTTCTTTCTACATTCACAAGATTAACTACTTGTTCGCTAAAAGTTACAGGTTCAGGTTTTGGTTCAGGTTTCTTTACAGGTTCTTTTTTATATGGTGATTTTAATTTACCTTTTTTATAAAGAATCCCATTGTATATGTATTGAGAAAATGCTCCTCGTTTAACTAAATCATTTGCACCAAATTTTGTTGATGATTTTCGTTTACCGACACCGGTAGTAACAAATGCTTGTACATCTTTATAAGCTTTATTTTTCTTAGATACATCTGAATACGACAGGTTTTTTACGGATTTTAATTTAAATGCCTTTGTTAACATTGTTGCCATTTCAATCTTCGTTATTTTACCTTTTGGATTGAATTTTTTTGATTTCTTCCAAATTTTTTCGTCCACTAAAGTTGCAGCATATGGATATGCCTTACTCGATTTTTTTAAATCTGTAAATTTCGGATTAGGACGGTTCTTTGTAGAAAGTTTTAAAGCTTTAACAATTGCTTTCGCCGCATCTTCGCGTGTTACATAACTAGACGGTTTAAATTTGCTACCTTTATACCCCGTCATTATTTTTTTTGAAACTACATACTCAATTGCTTTTTTGTTTGAATGAGTTTTTGAAACGTCTTTAAATTTAACATTAGTCGCCGCAAATCCCGTTGTGGACAGCGTTCCTACCATAAAGATGATTGCAATCAAACATGAAAATATCTTCTTATACATCGTACTTACTTCCCTTCTGTTGCTTTAATTGCCTAAACTTTTATGCACAACTTTATTATATTAATATAATTAAAAATAGTTTAAAAGGACAAGAAGTACAATTTCTTATCAAATAAATGGATAATTTAATAAACCTTATATTACATTTTAAAATAAATTACTCAGTTAATTTGTATTATTCTCCATAAAAAAAGACAGGGAAAGCATCTCATTCATGCTTTCCCTATCTTTTTATCAGTTAATCTCGATCTAGTATGTTTTTCAAATGATAAATGAGTTTTAGTAGTTCCGTAAATAGGTTGATAAAGTCTAAGTATAGATTTAATGCAACGAGTGGCACTTCTTCATCACTAATATAACTTCGAGCAATTTGATTCATATCGTACAACGTATAACTTACAAACAGCAATACACCAATTGCACTTGCAAAGACCATTACAATATCGCTAAAACCGACAAAAATCGTAATGATAGAAAAAATGATGACACCGATTAATACGATAAACAAAAATTTGCCCCAGTTACCTAAATTGCGTTTAGTATTATAACCAATAATACCTGCTACGATGAAGATTGCCGCCGTTGTACCGAAGATAACTAGTACTAGACTTCCACCTAAAGCACCGATGTAAAATTGGAGCAAGCTATATAATGTCACACCTGTTAAGAAAGCAAATAGGATCGAGATCGATTTGCTCGCTTTTCTTGCAGCACGACTAAACATAACGATTAACAGTAAAACAACCGTTGCGATACTAATAGGCATTACTAGTGATACGGGAACGAATACACCAGCAAATAGCCCAATCGCTGTGACTACCCAAAGCAATGTAAAAAACCGAAGAACCTTCGGAAATTGTGATTCCATTAAATTTATCTCTCCTATATTGTTAAACTACTATTATTATAATTCTTTTTTAAAGAAATGTTTAATAGTATGGATATATCAAACTTCATTCCCCTTTCAAACATTAGTGAAATTTTTCTTTAGCTAAAAAAATCTCCAACTATAATAAGATCACTCATCTTATCTAGTTATTTATCACTATATGTTTATCTTATACTTTTGCATTCCATACTTCGATAACAGTTGAATTATTCAGCGTTTATACTAGCTATAGATTAGTCATTATAATATGTAGGGAGATTGAATATGAATACTTTCAAATTTATACCGCTGATACTTTTAACGACATTTTTAATGGGTTCTTCTTTTGCAGTAGTTAAAATTGGTTTACCTTATTCATCGCCACTGTTATTAGCAGCATTACGCTTTACACTTGCCGGAATCATCATGGCAATAATCGTGATTATTTTAAAAAGACCTCATCCAACTTCAAAGGAAAGTTGGGTAAAGTTGCTGATAATAGGTAGTTTGCAAACAGCTGGCGTTATGGGCTGTATCTTTTTAAGTTTACGAACGATTACGGCTAGTGAATCCTCAATTCTCACTTTCACAAACCCATTACTCGTCGTAGTATTCGGCACCATCTTTTCTCAAATACGCTATAAATATTATCAATGGATTGGCGTTCTTTTCGGTTTAGTAGGAGTAAGTATTACGATGGGAGCACAAATTGAATTTAAGATCGGTATTCTTTTTGGCATTCTATCTGCTGTATTTTGGGCGATGGCCACATTATTAGCTAAAAAGTGGGGAGCATTTTTTGATAACTGGGTGTTATCCGCCTATCAGATGCTGTTTGGTGGATTAATATTATTACTTGGTAGCTTTACTCTTGAAGAGTCATTTTTTATTCTAAATAGTAATTCAATATTCATTTTATTATGGCTAAGCATTATGTCATCCATTGTTCAATTTGCTGTCTGGTTTTATCTTTTACAAAAAGGTGATCCGGGGAAAACGAGTGCCTTTTTATTTTTAGCACCTTTTTTTGGTGTACTGACTGGCTGGTTATTATTAGATGAACCGTTATACCCTTCTCTTATAGTTGGTGGTCTATTTATAATTATTGGTATTTATTTAGTAAATAGTAATTTCAAGCAAAAAAACAATCTAGTTCAAAGTACTATAAAAGTAAATGAATAGCTGTTGTTCAATCAAAAAACCCTCTCCTAATATAATTTGGCGAGGGTTTTTCATTTCAACATTACATATTTATATTAAAATTTTGTTTGAAACCTACTTTTCCTTTGTCTGTAATTTTTACAGCACGTATAGATGGCACTCTAACAATCCATCCTAAATCAAAAAGGTGTGTCATAAGTCCATGTCCTAAAGCACCTGCAAGATGATGTTGACGCTCACTCCAATCTAAACAAGCATGTGAAAATGAACGGCGTTTTATTTTTAATTTATCTAAATCAATGCCGAATTCAGTAAAGAATTGTTCTCCTTTAGGAGTAACTAAAAATTCTCTCTCTTCTTTTTTTAGATATCCTGAATTCAACATTGATTGGGTTAAGTTTATGCCTAATTTACCAGCTAAATGGTCATAGCAAGTTCTAGCTTCCTGAAGTAATTTTACTTGGCTAGATTGTTTTAATGAACGAACTTCAGGAGGTGGCGAAATGGCAAGAAAAGATTCCAAAATACGTGCGACTTCTTCATTCTCCAGTTGATAATAACGATGACGTCCCTGTTTCTCTACTTTCACTAAATTACCTTCTACTAATTTTGCAAGGTGAAAGCTCGCTGTTTGAGGTGTTACAGCAGCCATATAAGCTAATTCACTCGCTGTATGATAACGCCCATCCATTAAACTTGTAAGAATTGTTGCTCTTGAGGTTTCTCCAAGGAGAGAAGCAACTTCAGCCACATTGGGATTTATACTCATTTCCAACATCCTTTCCGCATTCCATATTTCGATTATAGGGGAAGTATAGGTTGCTTACAATATACACCAATTACGTTGAGGCTTATTTGATCATAAACCACATTTTAACCATTTTAACTTTCTAAAGTGATTTGTTCTGCTTTAACGTATTTTTTAAAAAACCCTTAGAAATGTTTGGAAAATAACCTTAACATTTATACTTATTTATCTTTATTCACTAATTTTCCATGTCTTTAATTTTAAAATTAATTATCTTTGCAACTATTGTTGTTTTCAAACGTATATAGGGTATCATATCTAATCAGGAGGTCTTGTATATGTTCATAATCCCAACTATTATTGCTTTTTTATATGAATTATTATTAGCTATACCTATTTTAGGTGGAGCTATTATGATTGGTTCTGGATATTCAGCTTTAACGACTGCGCTCGTTATTCATGTAATCGTTCTTGTTCTGCGCTTTGTGACTGGTCACTCAAAAGTTGTACCGATTTTAGCGATTATCTTAACTTTACTGACGTGGATTCCTATCCTTGGATGGACTATTCATATTTTAATCGCTGTTGCTTATTTCATTGACTTTTTTATGGGTTTAGGCAAAAGTTCTATTAAAAGGGATTTTTAAAATAATCAATTTATAGTGCACAGTTTCAATTCCTCAAAATTGAAACTGTGTATTTTTGTGCGTACTAAATATGAAACCCTAGTATTCCTTGCGCTATTAAAAAATGAAAAAACCACATCTTCTCTCATATTAAAGAGAAGATGTGGTTAGTCTGCTAAACAGCAGAAGTATTATGTGATGAAGCTTAAATCGCTACAATATTCACAAGTTTCCCAGGAACAGCGATAATTTTCTTAATTTCTTTATCCGCAATTTGTTCAGCAATTTTTTCATCTGCTAATGCAATTTCTTGTAGGTCTTCGCGAGATGCGTCTTTTGCTACTAAAATTTTGGTTTTTACTTTACCGTTTACTTGCACTACTACTTCGATTTCATCGTCAGTTAATTTCGATTCATCAAATGTTGGCCATGCAGCGTACGTTAATGTTTCTGCTTTACCAAATTTCGCCCATAACTCTTCTGCAATGTGAGGAGCAATTGGCGCTAACATTTTAACGAAGCCTTCAGCATAAGCTGTTGGCACGACATCTGCTTTGTAGCAATCATTGATGAATACCATCATTTGTGAAATAGCCGTGTTGAAACGGATATGTTCGTAGTTTTCAGTTACTTTTTTCACTGTTTGGTTATACACTTTTTCTAAAGTAGTATCATTTGAAGCTTGGATTTTATCTGATAGTGATCCATCTTCATTGATAAATAGACGCCAGATACGATCTAAGAAGCGTCGTGCTCCATCAAGGCCATTTTCAGACCATGGAATAGATGCTTCAAGCGGGCCCATGAACATTTCGTAAAGTCGAAGTGTATCTGCACCGTGGCTCGCAATAATATCGTCAGGGTTTACTACATTCCCTTTTGATTTAGACATTTTTTCATTACCTTCTCCTAAAATCATCCCTTGGTTGAATAATTTTTGGAAAGGCTCTTTAGTTGGTACAACACCTAGATCGTACAATACTTTATGCCAGAAACGAGCATATAGTAAATGCAGAACAGCGTGCTCTTGACCACCAATGTAAATATCAACTGGTAACCAGCGTTTTAATAATTCTGGATCCGCAAGCATCTCATCATTTGTTGGATCAATATAACGTAGGAAGTACCAACTAGAACCAGCCCATTGTGGCATAGTGTTTGTTTCTCGACGACCTTTTTTACCTGTTACAGGGTCAACTACATTTACCCATTCTTCAATATTCGCAAGAGGTGATTCTCCAGTTCCACTTGGGCGGATATCATCAGTTTTAGGTAAAATAAGTGGTAGCTCTGATTCATCAAGCGTTGTTACTTCGCCATCTTCCCAATGAATAACTGGGATTGGCTCTCCCCAATAACGTTGACGGCTAAATAACCAATCACGTAAACGATAAGAAATTTTCTTTTCACCTACGCCTTTTTCTTCTAACCATTCAATCGCTTTAGCAATCGCTTCTTCTTTGCCTAAACCATCAAGGAATCCAGAGTTAACATGTTTACCTTCTCCAGCATATGCTTCTTTTTCGATATCTCCACCCGCTACAACTTCAACGATTGGTAAATCGAATTGTTTTGCAAATTCGTAGTCACGTTCATCGTGAGCAGGAACAGCCATGATTGCACCTGTACCATATGTTGCAAGTACATAGTCAGCGATCCAAATCGGCATTTTCTCACCATTAATTGGATTCACTGCATAAGCGCCTGTGAAGACACCTGTTTTTTCTTTTGCAAGATCAGTACGTTCAAGATCAGATTTCATTTTCACTTCATCTAGATATGCTTCAACTGATGCTTTTTGTGCATCTGTTGTAATTTCAGCTACTAGTTTATGTTCAGGAGCAAGTACTGCATAAGTAGCACCAAATAATGTGTCAGGGCGTGTTGTAAATACACGGAACGATTGATTTGTACCATCTACTGTGAATGCCACTTCTGCACCTTCAGAGCGCCCAATCCAGTGACGTTGCATATCTTTAATATTTTCAGGCCAATCTACTTCTTCTAAATCGTCGACTAAACGGTCAGCATAAGCAGTAATTTTCAGCATCCACTGTTTCATAGGACGGCGTTCAACAGGGTGTCCACCACGTTCTGATTTACCATCAATTACTTCTTCATTAGCAAGTACTGTACCAAGTGCTGGGCACCAGTTAACAGCTACCTCATCAATATAAGCTAAACCTTTTTTGTATAGTTGAACGAAAATCCATTGAGTCCATTTATAGTAGCTTGGATCTGTTGTATTGATTTCTCGATCCCAGTCATACGAGAAGCCAAGTTCTTGAATTTGACGTTTAAATGTCGCAATATTTTTTGCTGTAAATTCAGCAGGATCATTACCCGTGTCTAAAGCGTATTGTTCAGCAGGTAGTCCGAATGCATCCCAACCGATTGGGTGAAGAACATTATAGCCTTGCATACGTTTGAAACGACTTAAAATATCTGTTGCTGTATATCCTTCAGGGTGTCCAACATGTAAACCCGATCCCGATGGATAAGGGAACATATCTAGTGCATAAAATTTTGGCTTTGATTCGTCATTGACAGTTTTAAATGTATTATGTTCTGCCCAATATGATTGCCATTTCTTTTCGATCTCTTGATGATTGAAATTCAATGATTTCTCCTCCTTAAAATAATAAAACAAGTTTCGCCATTTATATTGTCATAATATTCCTATACTTTAGACAAAATAAAAACTCCCGTCCCTAGAACAAGGGACGAGAGCTTAAAAAGGTTCCCGCGGTACCACCCAAATTAGTGTATTACACTCAACTTGATTCCTTAACGCGGAAAACGGCTTTGGTTACACTTGTATTCACCATTGCAGACTCCAAGGCGAGTTCAATTTATCCATTTACTAGCTTACACCACCCGCTAGCTCTCTTGAAAATCAAATAAATTTACTATTCCTTATCATAGTCTTGTTATATTGAATCTAATTCTAATCGAATTGAGCCAAAATGACAAGCAATTTAAAAACTTTGGAAATAAAAGGGTTATGATGTTCGGATCGAAGTTTTCTTTATAATATGTAAAAGGTTCGATTTCTACCCTATTTATACGTGAAGAAAAGGATATCAATAAAATACAAGTGTTATTTTAATGTAAAAAAAGAAAGACATATCCTACTTATGCCTTTCTTTTTTTATAGAATATCACTTATCTAACAACTACATTTTCCTGCACATTTTCTACATTTAAATCGGCACCAGTAACTGCAACAACTTCTTCTACTGTATACCCTTCAAATACTTCTCTTAATACCAGTCCTGTAGGTGTTACATCAATGACAGCACGATCCGTAATGATTTTGTCGACAACGGATTTTCCTGTTAACGGTAGCTCACAAGTCTTTTTAATCTTAGCAGAGCCATCCTTTGCTACATGCTCCATTATTACAATAATTTTCTTTGCACCATGTACTAAGTCCATTGCTCCGCCCATACCTTTAATCATTTTCCCTGGAATCATCCAATTGGCTAAGTCACCTGTTTCAGATACTTCCATTCCACCTAAAATGGCTACATCAATATGGCCACCGCGGATCATCGCAAATGATTCAGCATTGCTAAAAAAAGCAGAGCCAGGAATAGTTGTGACCGTTTCTTTCCCTGCATTAATCAAATCAGGATCTACCTCATCCTCTGTCGGATATGGTCCTATTCCTAATAATCCATTTTCTGATTGTAAAATTACCTCTTTATTTGAAGCTATATAATTAGCCACTAATGTTGGCATACCAATTCCTAAATTGACATAATTCCCGTCAGCAATTTCCTGTTCCGCACGACGTGCAATTATTTCTCTTACATTCATATCTCAAAGTCCCCTTTCTTTAAGAACGAATCATTAAGCGTTCAATTCTTTTTTCTTGTTTCGCCTGAAATAGGCCTTGTACATAAATGCTTGGCGTCTGCACTTGGTTAGGGTCAATGTCACCCGGCTCCACTAGTTCCTCTATTTCAGCAATCGTAAATCTTCCAGCTGCAGCCATGATTGGATTAAAGTTTTGTGCTGTTTTGTTATAAATTAAATTACCAAAACTATCTGCCTTAGCTGCTCTTATTAATGAAAAGTCTGCATGCAAAGCTTCCTCTAAGACATATTCCTTACCATCGAATATGCGTGTTTCCTTTCCTTCTGCAATAGGAGTCCCCACTCCCGCCGGCGTATAAAATGCTGGAATCCCTGCTCCACCTGCACGAATTTTCTCGGCTAGTGTACCTTGTGGTGTCAGTTCTACCTCAATTTCACCTGATAGTACTTGACGCTCGAATTCCTTATTCTCTCCTACATAAGAACCTATCATTTTCTTTATTTGTTTTTTATGTAGCAGTAATCCAAGTCCCCAATCATCAATGCCACAATTGTTAGAAATGATGGTTAGGTCTTTCACTTCTTTTTCAACTAGAGCTAGAATGAGTTGCTCTGGAATACCAACTAAGCCAAATCCACCCACCATAAGTGTCATACCATCTTGAATATCAGCAATCGCTTCACTTGCAGAAGTATAAATAGGCTTCATCTTCACTACCCCTTTCTTCACTTGAAATTTCTCCCTCTTTCATTTTCTCAAACAAGTAACAAATATTCAAATTCTAGCAAATATATATATTTATGTAGTATTTTATGCAAATAAAAAACTGAGAATCTCAAAGACTCTCAGTTTTTTTCTCTTTTAGCGGTCGATCATACATGACATAAGGTACTATAGCAATCGCAAGGAAAATTGTTAAAACAATGAACATAATATGCATACCTAATTGATCAGCCAGCACACCACCTATAAAGGGTCCGACCATTCGACCTATCATCGCAGCACTATTTACAACCCCTTGATAAAATCCATCTCGTCCTTTGGGTGCTAACGTGCTAGCAATTGTAGGAATTGCTGGCCATACGAACATTTCTCCAAAAGTCAAAATGATAATTGCGACCATGAACATTTGGAATGATTCTGCAAAGCTCACTACAATAAAGGATACGATATAGATGGAAATCCCTAACACTAGTTGCGCTTTCATAAGATGTTCCAATTTTTTTACAATCGGATTAATCAGTGGTTGACCGATTACAATCAATAAGCCATTTACAGTCCAAAGCAAACTATATTGCTTCAATGAAATACCTAAATCTTGTGTATAAGATGAAATTGTTGTCGTCCATTGTGAATAGGCAATCCAACTGAATAGGAAACCGGATGATATTATTAATAGTGCGATAAAAGAAGATTTATCTTTCACGCGCTTACTTTCACTCACAACAGATGTTGGCCCCATTGATTGTTCCCCCATGGACCGGAAACCAAAAAAGGCAATGAAAAAGAACACTACGTACATTAGCAAATTCGCACTAAATAAATAGTCAAAGCTATAAGACGCTACAACTCCTGCAAGAGCTGGACCAATCGCTACACCTAAGTTTTGAGCTAAGTAAATGGCATTAAATCCACGTCGCCCTCCTTCTGGCCAAGCAGTACCTACCATTGCGAACATACTTGGGAATACAACCCCACCACTAAAACCGATAAGCGTTAAAAACCACACGTAATGAGGCCAACCATGCCAAATTGTTAAGCAGATTAGACCTAAAATTGTCACAATAATTCCAAACATGATCGCCTTATAACCGCCATAACGATCAAATAAATAACCACCTAGTAAGTTTCCAACAACACCTGCAGCAGCATTTGCCATTAACACAAGCCCTGCAACAGAGAGAGATTGCCCTAGATGATCATGCATATAAATTGTATTTAAAGGCCATAAAAATGAACTACCTGTAACATTTACAAGCATACCAATTATTAATAGCCAGACACTTTTTGGCATCCCCTTACCCCCATTATTTCGTATAACTAAATAATCTTATTTCATTTCCATTATTTCAACAACCCCATAAAGCTTTTTTCTATTATTTTTTTTCACTTGAAATAAAATGATTCGATGAATTGGCCATTCCCATGTTAAAATAGTTCGTTAGAGGAGTGAAAACGCATGACTGAAAATTTATTTCCGTTCCCTTCTGATGGGAAACGTTATTATACATGGAATCGATATTTACGTAATGAGTTTGGTCACAAAGTATATAAAGTAGCTTTGGATGCAGGCTTTGACTGTCCAAACCGTGACGGCACTGTAGCATTTGGTGGTTGTACATTTTGTAGTGCAGCCGGCTCAGGTGACTTCGCTGGTGATCGCGTAGATCCAATTCCAGTTCAATTCGAAAAAATCAAACATAAGATGGAGCAAAAATGGAAAAACGGCAAAACGATGGCCTATTTCCAAGCGTATACAAATACACATGCCCCATTACCAATCTTGAAAGAGAAATTCGAGGCGGCTTTAGCTCAAGAAGGTGTTATGGGGATTAGTATTGCTACTCGACCTGATTGCTTGCCTGATGATGTTGTTGAATATTTAGCTGAACTTAATGAAAGAACTTATTTATGGGTAGAACTAGGTTTACAAACAGTCCATGAAAAAACAGCAACAATGATTAATCGTGCACATGATTTCGCGACTTATGTTGAAGGCGTCGAAAAATTACGTAAGCACAATATACGAGTATGTAGTCATATCATTAACGGGTTACCTCTTGAAACAAATGAAATGATGATGGAGACTGCACGAGCTGTCGCTAATCTTGACGTACAAGGGATCAAGATCCATCTACTTCATTTATTAAAAGGTACACCGATGGTTAAACAATATGAAAAAGGCATCCTTGAATTTCTGGATAAGGATGAATATATTAAGCTGGTAGCTGACCAACTAGAAATCATCCCGCCTGACATGATCGTGCATCGAATTACAGGTGATGGACCAATCGACTTAATGATTGGCCCAATGTGGAGTGTTAACAAGTGGGAAGTATTAAATGGGATTGATGCTGAACTTGAAAGACGAGGTAGCTGGCAAGGTAAGTTTTATAATGCGGAAGTGCCATCTAAATGAAGCTCCAGCGCGTTTTACAATACACTAAAGATTTACTAGCAGATACAGTAGTAGCTGGTGATTCTGTGGTTGATGCGACAGCTGGAAATGGACATGATACAGCCTTTCTAGCAGAGCTTGTAGGCACTACAGGACATGTCTATGCTTTTGATGTTCAGCAGCAAGCAGTTGACGCGACAAAATTACGCCTTGAGGAAAACCAATTAGACAAACAAGCTACAGTTATTTTAGATGGCCATCAAAACGTTAAACACTATGTATCAGAGCCTATTAAAGCAGCTATTTTCAATCTCGGTTATTTACCTGGTAGCGAACACTCGATTGTCACAAAGCCTGGTACAACAATCGAAGCAATCTCTGACTTATTAGACCTATTACATGTAGGCGGTATGATTATTCTCGTTGTTTACCATGGCCATGAAGGCGGCAAGGATGAACGCGATAAATTATTAGCTTATGTTAGTGACTTACCACAGAAATACGTTCATGTTTTACGTTATGAATTTATCAACCAAAAAAATGACCCTCCATTTATCATTGCTCTAGAGAAAATGAAGGACTTACCATAAAAGAATTACAACAATACAAGACTTCTATTACCGTTCATACAGGTGATGGAAGTCTTTTTTATACCTTTCACCTTATTCTCCTACAAAAAAATACTTGAATAAAAGCCATTGCACATAGTGATACTGATAATATTCTATTTTTATAAGGAGAATCAGTATGCCAAAAATTCATGCAGTTAGTACATATAACCCACCATATACATTAGTACAAACTCAGGCTGAGCATTTTGTTCGCACTCTTTTCTCACAAAAAATAACTCAACTAGAGCGCTATTTACGTGTTTTTGAAAATGGTGAAATTCTTAATCGCCATCTTACTATGCCAATTGATTGGTATAAACAAGATCACGATTTCGCCGAACGTAACCGACTTTATATTGAACACGCTGTCTCTTTTGGCGTTACCGCTATTGAGAACTGTTTAGAAAAAGCTGGTGGGGTCAGTACGAAGGATATTGATGCCATTGTATTTATCTCTAGTACTGGCATTTCAACACCAAGTATTGATGCTCGAATTATGAACAAACTCCCTTTTTCTGAACATGTTGTACGAATTCCTATTTGGGGACTAGGTTGTGGCGGTGGTGCCGCCGGAATTAGTCGGGCTAATGACTTCTGTATTGCCCACCCCGCTTCAAAAGTTTTAGTTCTATGTGTTGAGCTTTGTAGCCTTACTTTCCAAGCGAATGATTTAACTAAAAGTAACCTTATAGGCACATCCCTTTTCGGAGATGGTGTCGCTTGTGCGCTCGTTTGTGGGGATGCTGTCATGGCTACTGCTCGCCAGCCACTACCCGCTATTAAAGCTACTGCTTCCAAATGGCTTCCAAACTCAGAGGATGTCATGGGATGGGCTGTTGAAAATACAGGATTTCATGTTATATTCGCCAAAAGTATTCCTAGCGTTATTGAAAATTGGCTTGCCCCTTTTGTAGATGAATTTTTACAAGCTAACAAAACAGAGCTCTCAAACCTCCATCATTTTGTAGCACATCCTGGTGGAAAAAAAGTATTAACCGCTTATGAAACTGCTTTACGAATAGATTCGCAATTACTTATACCAAGTAAAACCATATTACAAGACCATGGCAATATGTCTTCTCCTACTGTTTTATATGTATTAGAAAAGACAATGACAGAGTATGCTAATAAAGGAGATATTGGCTTAATGGCCGCTTTAGGACCGGGTTTTAGCGGAGAACTATTACTCTTAGAATGGAAGTGATGACTTGCTATTTTCTATCGTCTTCATACTAATTTGTTTACAACGCTTAGGAGAATTAATGGTTGCAAGGTCAAATGAGCGCTACCAAAAAAGACAAGGAGCTATTGAGGCTGGTCAGGGACACTACCCACTCATGGTGATAATGCATACTCTCTTTTTATGCAGCCTACTCTTTGAATACTTATGGCTCAAACCTCCACTGAGCCCACTATGGCCTTATCTACTAATAGCCTTCATAACGCTACAATTTGCACGTGTTTGGGCTATTCAATCACTTGGTCGATTTTGGAATACGAAAATCATTATTTTACCCGGAGCCAAACTAGTAAAACAAGGACCGTATAAATGGATGCCTCATCCAAATTACGCCATTGTCGCTCTTGAAATCGCCATTATACCTCTTATTTTCCAGGCATATTTCACTGCTATTATTTTTACGTTTCTTAATTACGGGATGATGCTTATACGTATTCCGATAGAAGAAGAAGCACTTTCACAATATAGCAACCACCCTTCTAATGAACCAGATAAAATTTCTAGTTAAAAAAATAACCTCTACATAGCTAAATTTGCTAAGTAGAGGTTATTTTTATAGTATTTCCTTTGCAATTAGTTCAAAGGATTTTAATTTGTCTTCAAAATTATAAGCAATCGTTACTAGCATCACTTCTTCTGCTTGGTATACTTCTGCTAAGTTTTCAATTTGTTCTTTTACTTGTTGAGGATTTCCCACAACTAATCTTTTACGGAATTCCTCAATACTTTGCAGATCATAGATGGTATATGGATAATTCATAGCTGTTTCAATAGAAGGTGTTCCAGCAGATGGCTTACCTTGTACTAAACGAAGCATAGTCAGCTCCTTTGAAGATGCAATTCTCTTTGCATCTTCTTCAGTCTCTGCACAAACTACAAAGACAGCTACTGCTTGCTTTGGCTGTTGCAAATATTGAGATGGTCTAAAGCGATCTCTATATGCCTTAGCATAAGAAGGGCCTCCATCACCATTAATAAATTGAGCGAACATATATGGCAAGCCTTTTTCCGCAGCTAAATATGCTGAATTAGCACTTGAACCAAGCATCCAAACAGGTGGAGCGCTATTGGTCGTCGGTGTTGCTTTTAAACCTTGGAATTGATGACCTTCTGGTACTGCATCATGCAAATACATAAGTAAATCATCAATCTGGTTAGGGAACTGATTGACATCACGAAAATTCCCATCATGTAAAGCATGAGTTGCACGTGGCATTCCACCTGGTGCTCTCCCCATTCCTGCATCTATACGCCCTGGGTATAAGGCTTCTAATAACTTAAAATTCTCTGCAACTTTATATGCTGAGTAATGTGGTAGCATCACACCACCTGATCCAATGCGAATACTCTTAGTTGCTGACGCTAAATGAGATATTAGTATTTCAGGCGATGAACCCGCTAAAGTTGTTGTGTCATGATGTTCTGAAACCCAGAACCTTGAATATCCCCATTCCTCTGCTTTTTGTGCTAAAACAGTTGTTTGTCGCAATGCCTCGACAGCATTGGAACCTTCAGAGATGGGTGACTGGTCTAATATACTTAATCGAATGTCCAAAAAATCGCCTCCTAGCTAAAGAGTACCGAAACATATAAAATAACACCAATAAAAAGTACTAAGGGTAAATGGAATACCCTTAGTACTTAGAATGTTACTCTGATTTTTTATTTTTATTGTAGTTAACCCAGAAGTCTGCATTTTTAATACCTAATTGTTCTGGATTAAACACAGGGTCTTTTCCTTGTTTCTTCTGGGCTTCATAGTCTTTTAATGCAAGTAAAGCTGGCTTCATAATAAATAGTATACCTATGACATTTACCCAAACCATTAACCCTAATCCTACATCACCTAGTGCCCATGCTATAGTAGAAGTTTTTACTGTCCCATAGAATACGGCAGCCAAGAAAACAAATTTCATTACCCAAATCCATAACTTTTCTGCCTTTCCTTTAAATAGATACGAGATATTTGTTTCTGCTATATAGTAATATGCCATTACAGTTGTAAAAGCAAAGAAGAATAAAGCAATGGCTACAAATTCTGAACCGAATCCTGGTAAAGCAGAGTCCACTGCGTATTGTGTATACGCCGCACCAGCTTCAATATTAGACGCTACAATCCCTTTACCAAAGTCACCTTGATGAAGGAATGTTGCATTCGCTTCATCATAAACATTAAAAGTCCCTGTAAATAAAATCATGAATGCTGTTGCTGAACAAACTAATAACGTATCAATGTAAACGGAAGCCGCTTGCACGATACCTTGTTTGGCTGGATGGGATACTTCTGCTGCTGCTGCGGGATGGGCTCCTGTACCTTGACCAGCTTCATTTGAGTAAATACCACGTTTTACTCCCCAGGCGATTGCAGCTCCAATGATCCCCCCAAAGGTTGAATCCAGAGCAAAGGCATTTGCAAAGATTAATTTAAATACTGCAGGTACTTCAGAAATATTCATTAAAATAATCACAAGGGCCATTAAAATATAGGCAATAGCCATAAACGGTACAACATATTGGGCTACTTTTGCAATTGATTTAATACCACCAATAATAATAATTGCTAATAAAACAACGATGATAAGTCCGGAAATCCACATTTTAATACCAAAAGCACTTTCCATTGCCCCTGCAATTGCATTAGTTTGTACGCCAGGCATTAAAACTGCCATTGCGATTAATGCAATAACGGCAAAAACTATACCAAAGCTTTTCTTCCCCAAGCCTTTTTCAATATAGAAAGCTGGACCACCACGATATTGATCATCTTTTTCTTCCTTGTAAATCTGAGCGAGTGTCGATTCAACGTAAGCTGTAGCGGCTCCAATAAAAGCGATAGCCCACATCCAAAACACTGCACCCGGTCCGCCAAATGCAATAGCTGTAGCTGTACCTGCAATATTACCTGTTCCTACACGACCAGATAGCGCAATCGACATAGCTTGGAATGAAGAAATACCTTTTTTTGACTTTTCTCCTTTAAACATAAGAACACACATGTCTTTTATCAATCGAACTTGTAAAAATCGTGTAATGATTGAGAAAAGTAAACCTACTGCGAGTATGCCATAAATCATCCACGGTCCCCATAAAAAGTCATTCAGAAGCGAAACGAAACTCTCCACTTATTCTCCTCCTTTTTTAATTTTTAGTTAAAACTTCGTATTTTCTTTTTAATGATAGGAATATAAAATTTATAAAAAATCATTAGTGGATATATGTTACATTCTGATATATAACTAAATTTCATAATCCGTAAACCATTATATGTGTTATATATCAGAAAAATCCGAAGGGTATACATTATTATTTAAGGATAGAGCTTTATCTTTTAATTATTAAATCAATATTTTCCCAGTACACTCAATTAGAAAATATTACTCTCTTCTCCACTTATAGCAAAGCAAAAATCCTTAACAAAAAAAGGCGTCTCTTTAGTCATTTACAGACTAAGAGACGCCCTATTATATTGTGAAGATCTTGATATCATTTATGGATATTAAACTCCATTATCGAAAAAACAATTCATTTATCAGTTAAATGCTTATTTTCTTTCTTTATTTTTTTGTTCCCAGAAATCAGCATTTTTAATACCTAATTTAACGGGATCAAATTGAGGATCAATCCCCTGCTTTTTCTGCTCTTCATAATCTTTTAATGCTATTATAGACGGTTTCACCAAGAATAATAGCGCGATAATGTTTACCCAAACCATTAGCCCTAGACCAATGTCACCTAAAACCCAAGCTAAGTCCGATGTTCGAACGGCACCATAGAAAGTCGTAGCAATAATAATAATTTGCACGACACGTATGCCAACTTTCTGCCGCTTCCCTTCAAACATATAAGCAATATTCGTTTCAGCAATGTAATAATAAGCCATTGTCGTTGTAAAAGCAAAGAAGAATAATGCAATGGCAACAAAGCCTGAACCTACCCCAGCACCTGGGAATGCACTGTCGACCGCTGCTTGAGTATAAGCTGTTCCTGCGATAACACCGGGAGCATTTTCAACTAAATATTCACCTTTACCATCATCTAATTGGACATTATACATACCTGAAAATAGGATCATAAATGCTGTTGCCGTACAAACTAAAAATACAGCTAAGTATACCGAAGCTGTTTGTACTAGACCTTGTTTTACCGGATGAGATACCTCAGCAGCAGCTGCTGGGTGAGGCCCTGTACCTTGTCCAGCTTCACTTGCATAAACACCACGTTTTACTCCCCACGCTATTGCAGCACCTACCATCCCACCAAAAGTAGAGTCTAGACCAAACGCACTTCGAATAATTAAAGAAAATACTTCAGGTACCTTCTCAATATTAATAACAATAATAATGGCTGCAACTAGAAGATATCCTAACGCCATAAACGGTACGATAAAAGAAGCTACTGAAGCTATACGTTTTACGCCACCTAAAATAATGGCACCTAAAATAACACAAACTACTAAACCTGAAATCCAATGTTTTATACCAAATGCAGTATACATCGAGTCAGCGATAGCATTTGACTGCACGGTTGGTTGTAAAAATGCCATTGCAACAACTGCTGCTACAGCAAAAATCATTCCTAACCAACGCTTCCCTGTACTTTTTTCGATATAAAATGCTGGTCCACCGCGATAAACACCGTTTCTTTTTTCTTTATATATTTGTGCTAAAGTTGATTCTACATAAGCGGTTGCAGATCCGATGAAGGCAATTACCCACATCCAGAAAATTGCACCCGGTCCCCCAAAGGCAATTGCTGTAGCAGTACCTGCAATATTACCTGTCCCAACACGACCAGATAACGCCATAGATAATGCTTGGAAAGAGGATACACCTGCTTCAGATTCTTTACCACTGAAAATTTGTTTAAACATGTCTTTCAATAAACGGACTTGTACACCTTTTGTTAATATAGTAAATAATAATCCGACTAGTAGAATACCGTAGATCATCCACGGTCCCCATAAAATCTCATAAACACTGGTAATAATGGCTTCCATCTATTGTCCCCCATTGATCATAATAAATTATTCCATGAATAATATATATTGCCAGTTTCAAATAAAAGAAAAATTAATTCTATTAAAATAGCAATTGTTATGTATTATATATCAAAACCATAAAATTGGGAATATACCTTATGTGTTATATGACAATTGAAATCGGTTACAAATAAAAAAGACGGAATTCTGTAAAATTCCGTCAATGTTTAAATAATATATCCAACTGATTTTAATGTATTAAAGATAAAACTTTCCATATAGGCATAAATGTCTTCACGTTCAGGTTCTTGAAACAAATCATGATAACAGGCTTTCCATTCCTTATATTGATACTCTGATAAACTTTGTTGCGCGAGCCATTTTTTACTATACGCAATATCCGCTATTTTATCATTGCCACCAGTCATTAATAAAATCGGGATATTTGGAAATACCGTTTGTTGTGATATTCCCTTCATGAAACCATGAAGTTCACGGTACCAATTGACAGTAATGACATCATTATAGTAAATATCATCTTTTTCTTCTTTATAAAATTCATAGCTTCTCGTTAAGTGTTTAATATTGATTTCATGATTGATTTTCAGATTGCCTGTCAGTTTACTTAGACCTGTTAAAGCATTTGATAATTTTGATGGTTGGTGTTTTAAATGCATCCAAGGTGACGTTATTATCACACCCGTACATTCGTACTTGAATTTTTCAACAACATGGATTCCTAATATAGCTCCTAAACCATGTCCCACTACAAATACAGGTAAGTTATATGTTAAAGCTGCTTGCATTAGTTGTTTAACGAATGTTTCGTAACTTTTAAATTCTTCACTGTGCACACGTTTATGTCTACTATCCTCTCCATGTCCAGGTAAATCTCCTGAAATAACATGTATACCAGACGTTCTTAAATTTTCGATTAACCATGCATAACGACGATGATGTTCGTATGCACTATGTATAATTACAGCGACAGCTCTTGCTTGGCCTTCCGTTTCCCATTTCCACATTACTATCTCACCTCATAAATTCCTATGTATATATTAACGTATTCTGCCTATTTCAGTTCCATTCATTGCTTCCTTTTGTTACGATAATAATACATAATAACTTGAAATGAGGCGTTTTTCGATGATTTATCCATTTAGAGACAAAAAACCATCTATTGACCCATCTGTATTTATCGGTGATAACGTAATTATTACTGGCGATGTTACTATTGGACCTGATTCTTCTATATTTTACAATACAGTTATTCGTGGAGATGTTTCACCTACGATTATTGGACGCAAAGTAAATGTACAAGATTTATGTTGTTTACATCAAAGTCCTGCATATCCACTAATCTTAGAAGACGACGTGACAATTGGACATCAAGTAACATTACATAGCTGTACTGTAAAAAAAGGCGCTCTAGTTGGGATGGCTTCAATTATCCTAGATGGTGCTGAAATTGGTGAAGGTGCATTTATAGGTGCAGGCAGTCTCGTTTCACAAGGCAAGAAAATCCCCCCAAACACTTTAGCATTTGGACGCCCTGCAAAAGTTATTAGAGAGTTAACAGAGGAAGATAAAAAAGATATGGACCGTATTGTCAACGAGTATTACGAAAAAGGCCAATACTATAAATCACTTCAAAAATAGTTCAATCAAGTTGCCTGAGTATCGTTTTTTAAACGATTTCTCAGGTTTTTTATTCTCTTACTATGAGTTTCTTCTATATTAAATAAAAATATCCCGAACTACAATGATTACTTAAATAATCAATGTGTAACTCGGGATATTTTATGTTATTGCGATTTTTTAGATTGAATTATAGTCCCGCTTTTTCTTTTAAAACGGCAGCTTTATCTGTAGCTTCCCAAGGAACATTCAAATCTGTACGGCCGAAATGACCATAAGCAGCTGTTTGTTTGTAGATTGGGCGACGTAGATCAAGCATTTTAATAATACCTGCTGGGCGTAAATCAAATAATTCACGAACCCACTCAACTAAATCTGCTTCTTTTACTTTTCCAGTACCAAATGTATCGATTGCAATTGAAACTGGTTGTGCAACACCAATTGCATAAGCCAGTTGTACTTCACAACGCTCAGCAAGTTCAGCTGCTACGATATTTTTTGCAACATAACGCGCTGCATAAGCTGCAGAACGGTCAACCTTAGTCGCATCCTTACCAGAGAAAGCACCGCCACCATGACGAGCATATCCACCATAAGTATCTACGATAATTTTGCGTCCCGTTAAGCCTGCATCACCTTTTGGTCCACCAATTACAAAACGACCAGTTGGGTTGATGAAGTATTTTGTTTTTTCGTCTAGTAATTCAGTAGGTACAACTGGAGCAATTACACGTGCTTGTAAATCCTCTTTAATCTGCTCTAATGTTACCTCTGGATCATGTTGAGTTGAAATAACAATTGTATCCACACGAACTGGACGATTATTTTCATCATATTCGATTGTTACTTGTGTTTTACCATCTGGACGTAAATAATCTAACTCTTTTGTTTTACGAACTTCAGTTAAACGTCGTGCTAATTTATGTGCCAAGCTAATAGGTAGAGGCATTAACTCAGGTGTCTCGTTACATGCGTATCCGAACATTAAACCTTGGTCACCTGCACCAATTGCTTCTATATCTTCATCTGACATTGAGCCTTCGCGTGCTTCAAGTGCTTGGTCAACGCCCAATGCGATATCAGCTGATTGCTCACCAATTGCCGTTAAAACAGCTACGTTTTCGCCATCAAAGCCATATTTACCACGTGTATAGCCGATTTCCATTACCGTTTCACGAACGATTTTAGGAATATCAACATAAGTTGATGTTGTAATTTCTCCTGCTACTAATACAAGACCCGTTGTTACTGTAGTTTCACACGCTACACGTGCATTCGGGTCTTTTGAAACGATTTCATCTAAAATGGCATCCGAAATTTGATCACAAATTTTATCTGGATGTCCTTCTGTTACACTCTCTGATGTAAACAGTCGACGGTTTGTCATTTGGTTTCCTCCTATTATCTGCGAGATTGCCTCGGAAATGATACGGTACTCATTACCCATGTTAGTTCTTTCCAGTAGGATTGAACGCCAAGCCGTTGCTGCCTTTAACACGAGGATTCTAGAAAGTGCCACTATATATAAATAGAACCGCATAAATTACAATTACTTATTAAAAATTTAGGAATTGGTCTATTTTAAATAAAAAAACCCTTCCCCCCATTATTACTAATGAGTGGAAGGGAATAATTCATAAGCACCTTTCACTCTTATCGTTCAAGGATTAAATCCTTGCATCAGATTGAGCACCAGCGCATCACATAAAATCACAATGCAGGTTGCCGGGTTTCATAGGGCCTGACCCTCCACCAGCTCGGGATAAGAGTATCCGTTCAATTTCTCATATTAGAACATTATAGCTTAGTTGTCAACTTCTTTTTTATTTCTAAAAAAAAGTACAACTTTCATAGAAATTATATGGTAATTAGTATAGATTATTTAGCTAAATGTGTTATACTAATTTCCGAAATGAATTATAAATCCCCTCTAATAAGAGGAATAATATAAAAAGGATGGTACGTAAAACGATGAATTCAGTAGAAATTACGAATGAACTGAAGGAATTATTGAAAGGTGAAAATATTCTTGAACAACTTTCAGTACCACAATTAACAGAAAAAGCTACTTCACGCGGTGAGGCAATCCTAACTGTTGATGGTGCAGTCAGAGCAGTCACAGGAAAATATACAGGTCGTTCTCCTAAAGATAAATATATGGTTGAAGAAGATAGTTCGAAAGACAAAATTGATTGGGGTAAAGTAAACAGACCAATTTCGTCGGATATCTTCGACTCATTATACACTAAAGTAATAAACTACTTAAAAGAAAAAGAAGAATTATTTGTATTTAAAGGTTTTGCAGGTGCAGACCCAGCATCTCGATTAGCTATTCGTGTAGTGAATGAATACGCTTGGCATAACCTATTTGCACATCAATTATTCATTCGTCCTACTGAAGAGGAATTAGAAACTCATGAAGCTGACTTCACAATCGTTTCTGCTCCAACTTTCAAAGCGGACCCAGCAGTAGACGGTACTGATTCAGAAACTTTCATTATCGTTTCCCTTGAAAAACGTATCATCCTTATTGGCGGTACTGAATACGCTGGAGAAATGAAAAAATCGATTTTCAGTATTATGAATTACTTATTACCACAACAAGGTATTCTTTCAATGCACTGTTCAGCAAACGTTGGTGAAGCAGGCGATGTAGCATTATTCTTCGGTTTATCTGGAACTGGTAAAACAACTTTATCAGCAGATGCAGATCGTAAACTAATCGGTGATGATGAGCATGGTTGGTCTGACAATGGTGTATTCAATATCGAAGGCGGTTGCTACGCTAAGACTATTAACCTTTCTAAAGAGAAAGAACCTGAAATATACAATGCTATCAGTTTTGGTACTGTTTTAGAAAACGTAGTAGTAGATGAAGAAACACGCATTCCTAACTACGATGATGTTTCGCTTACAGAAAATACTCGTGTTGCTTACCCAATCCAAAATATCGAAAACATTGTTGATCCATCTGTTGCAGGCCACCCTAAAACAATCATCTTCTTAACTGCAGATGCATTTGGTGTATTGCCTCCAATCAGTAAGTTATCAAAAGAGCAAGCAATGTATCACTTCTTAAGTGGTTTCACATCTAAACTAGCAGGTACTGAACGTGGTGTTACTTCACCTGAACCAGTATTCTCAACATGCTTCGGTTCTCCATTCTTACCACTTCCAGCAACAGTTTACGCTGAAATGTTAGGTAATAAAATCGACGAACACGAAGTAAATGTTTTCTTAGTAAACACAGGTTGGACTGGTGGCGAATACGGCGTTGGTAACCGTATGAAACTTTCTTACACTCGTACAATGGTTCGCGCTGCAATCGACGGTAAACTAAATAACATCTTTACTGAAAAAGATGCTATCTTCGGATTAGAAATGCCTGTAGCTATTGAAGGTGTTCCTACTGAAGTATTAAATCCACGTAACGCTTGGGAAGATAAAGAAGCTTATGATCAAAAAGCTTCTGCACTTGCTGGCATGTTCCGAGAAAACTTCGAAAAATTCGGTGTTGTATCAGAAGATATCGTGAAAAATGGCGGTCCTATCGCTTAATTCATCCAACATAACAAAAAGACCACTCTCCGAGTGGTCTTTTATTTTAATAATATATATAAATTGATAAGACCGTTGATTTCCACTGCGGTTGGCGCTTTCCGTGGGAGTCGCCACCTCCGCTCCAACAAAGTAGCCTATAATTAATTTTAGCCCCAATAAATTACACAAACGCATTTATTATCCCAAACACCATATTCAAAACAATAAAAATTATAATAATTGTAATAATACGATGCAATGTAAGAACCTCTACTTCTTTATCTTTATAACGCTCATAAAGAATCCATAAAACAATTCTTCCTAATAAATAAATTAAATGCTAAATATACAATCTTAAAAATAGTCAACTTTTCAAAAACACCTGTCTTTTTTCTGAGTTAAATCAGCTTTTTTAAAATAAAATGGTTGGTGATAAATATGTTATGTATAGATAAGTAGCGGGTATTCAAAATGTATGCGAATGATAAAGAGTTTACGCGCTATCGATTTAAAACGATTGCAGAATGATCAAAAGGCATTTATCATAATCAAAACTTACGCCCAATAAAAGAATCAAGCGCAACGATTCTCTTAAGAAAAATGATATTGCTTTTTCGTAATACGACTAAGCAACACAACAAAGACCATTCTTTTCCTTATTTTCATTTACTATAAAAAAAACAGGGCGAAGTATCTTAAATAATAGTCAAACAAAAAACACTCAGGATATGAACATTCTGAATGTTTTTGTTATATTATTCAACGTCAACATCATAAAATACTGCCTCTGTATGAGGATTAGCAAATTGTTGTATCACTTCTTCAGAATATGCTCCTGTAACTTTATTAAAGCGCACCTCAAAGCCGTAATCCCTAACCTCTATGCTGCCATTCCCATCGTTATCATAATAGCGCATAGAGAACCATTTTAATTTCCCCTCTTTATTAGCAGCATGATTTTTTAAAAATGCACGATTATCATCTTTTAAGGGAATTCTTTGGATTTTTATAAGACCTTCATCTTTAGAGACATCTGCTATTTTTTCCAATTCTTCAATAACCCCATGTTCTTCTTGCCAACTTTGAATTTCTACATCTACACACTCTTTTGTGAATTCATCGCAAAGAATTACCCAAAATGGATATGTTTCCTCAAAACTTGCATCAACTTTTACTTTTTCCTGGTCGACTGTTATTTTTACATAACCTAGCATAAGTTCACCCCTTTTGGAGTTTCATCCAATTGCATGCGCTCTTAACCATTTTGTGATTGACTGCACTAGGGAAAAAATGAGTATAGTCATTAAAATACCATGTTTCCACATGCTTATTAAATGCCTTTAAGCTTTCTTCAAGCAATAAAGCATGATGCAATCCAACGTTTTCATCCTTTTTACCATGAATAATTAATACCGGTGCATTTAATTTTTTTATCTCAGCAATTGGTGAACGCTCTTCATATGCCGCAGGTATCTTAGTAGGTGATCCGCCTATTACCCTTTTCATCATTCTGCGCATATCTATACGTTCTTCATACGTAAATTTAGGATTAGAAACGCCTGCCCAAGTCACAATAGATGTAATGTCATCTCGCAAAATCCCAGTCCAAAGCGCCATCAAACCGCCTCTAGAAAATGCGAATATATGAATGCGATGTGTATGACAATATTGTTTTAATACATCGACACCGTTTACTGCATCATAACGGTCATTTCCACCAAATTCATCTCGACCTTCTCCCCCACGATTTCCGCGGTAATACGGCGCAAAAACAACTAATCCTTGCGATGCAAATTGTGCAATACGAGCAGGTCGAACCATACCAATACCTTGCATACCACCACGTAGATAGAGTAGTCCTTCATAAATACCCTTTGCGACTGGCTCTGCAAGTAATCCTTTCACTCGTAAACCTTCTGACCAATATGTAATTTCAGTTAGACGAACTTTGGGATTTGGAGACGGATAATCACGACGACTTTCAACGAAGCCATTTATCTTCACGCTCACTCACCTTCTCCAACATTTTTTTCATCCCTGCATCTTTCATGTAGAAGCTTAGTCGATCACTATTATGTAACTCTTCATCTGATAGCAATACAGCTCCATTCGTTTCAAATTTCCGCTGAATGTCATCAATTCCCAAGACATTTGCCACATAAACTGCTTTACTAAATGGAAACTCATCATGAACATAGTATGTTGCTAACCACTCGATCTCATGAATGATGGCACCTGTTTCTTCATATACTTCCCTTTTTGCAGCTTGTTCTAACGTCTCTTCTCCTTCTACTTTACCACCTGGAAATTCAAGACCCCGCTTTGGATGATCCGTTAATAACCACTGTTTATGATATTTAGCCAAGACTAGTACATGCTTAGGCGCCATGTTAAAAGCATTTTTCTTAAAAGATAATTCAACACCATTGCCGTTTAAATCCGTAAATGTAAACATACCTTCGATCACTCCCTATTGCTCTAAGTGTAACGAAGGTATGTTTTTCAATCAACTATAATATGGCATTTGTTCGATTAGTTGCTTCGTTTCAGTATCACCAAATTCGTGAACAAGTGCATACAGTTTCTTTAAACGTAGATCAACTTCATCGTTTTCCTGATCTAAATGGTATGGAATGTAAGGTAATTGAGCTCTCCATATACTCTTCCCATCAAAGTATTCCGCTTGATTAAATAGTTGGTCAAAAATTTTTATATATTGAGGTTCAATCTGAAGTTTAAATTCCCATGGGGATTCGTCAGGAGAAGTATAGTAACGCTGATTTGCAATTGAAACGTAAAGCGTAATGGGTTTATTCATCATATCATCCTCTTTTTTAATATAGGATAACCTAATCTATATCAATTATACTTTGACGTCCATCAAACATAGCAATTTTCATTTGTTGATCAATAGAGAAAGGTTGTTTATGTATGGTTTCTAAAACTAATTTATACAATGTTTTATAAAAGCATTTCTTTATAATGCTCTACACTGATAAACGTAGTATGAATAAAACGTAAAAATCCGCCTCTACTAATCTTAAGTAAAGGCGGATTCAAAATTTTTATTTTCTTTCTCAAGCAACTTATATCAAATTTTATTTTTTGACAAATTGGATTAGCTTGAATGATGCTCTTTTAGTTTACACTTTGTACACTTCGTTTTCTTAACAATTTCGCAGTGTTTACCATTATCTCAAGTGCTGCTAAAGTTTCATCGGTTTTTCGTGTTTTTAAACCACAATCCGGATTAATCCAGCACTGTTCTGGTAAGAGAACTTCAAGACTGTCAGTTACTACAGCTACCATTTCATCTATTTCAGGAACTCTTGGACTATGAATATCGTATACACCTAAACCAATACTATTTGTATATGTTGCATTTTTGAAAGCCTCAATAATTTCACCATGACTTTTCGATGTTTCAATTGAAATAACATCCGCATCAAGTGCACGAATTGGCTCAATAAAATCATTAAATTCACAATAACACATATGCGTATGAATTTGTGTCTCATCTTCAACTCCTGAAGTAGCTAATTTGAAAGCATCGACGGACCAATCCAAATAAGCATCATGTTTTGAAGCTTTTAATGGTAAACCCTCTCTAAGTGCAGGTTCATCTACTTGAATAATACGAATACCAGCAGTCTCTAATGCTTCAATTTCCTTACGTAGTGCTAAGGCAATTTGCTGAGCTACTATACTACGTGGAACATCGTCACGAACAAATGACCAATTTAAAATCGTAATAGGCCCGGTCAACATACCTTTAACAGGTTTAGTTGTTAACGATTGTGCGTAGACTGTTTCGTCGAGCGTCATTGGTTTTTCCCACCTAACATCTCCATAAATAATTGGTGGTTTAACGCAACGTGATCCATATGAAACGACCCACGCTTTTTCTGTAAATGCAAATCCTACAAGCTTTTCTCCAAAGTATTCAACCATATCTGTTCTTTCAAATTCACCATGAACTAAAACATCAAGTTCTAGTTCTTCTTGGTACGCAATCCATTTTTTTATTTCATTTTTTATGAAATTATCATGTTGTTCCTTATCAATTAGTCCTTTTTTAAGCTGTGAACGATTGCGCTTCACTTCAGCTGTTTGTGGGAAGCTACCAATTGTTGTTGTAGGAAAGTCTGGTAGTTGTAAAAGCCTTTGTTGACGATCTTTTCGAATAGCATATGCTGATTGACGTGTTATTTGAATTTCACTCAACCTTTTAATATTCTTCAGTACTTCTTCTTGTTGACGTACTGAACTGCTATTTAGCAATTCTCTTGTCAATCGATTTTGTTCAAAAGCCACTTGATTTGCATCACGATTATTTGTTAAAGCGTTTTTCAAAATAGCTAACTCTTGTAACTTTTCGTTTGCAAATGCTAAGTTTTCATATAGCTCTTTTGGTAATTTCGTTTCTGCTGTTAGACTTACTGGCACATGCATTAGGCTACATGACGGCTGAATCCACAGATGATTGGGGGAAACTAAACTTTCTAATTCAATTAGCAATTTAAATGATTGTTGTAAAGGAGTAATCCAAATGTCACGACCATTAATAATACCCGCTGCTAGAACTTTATCATTTGGAAATCCAAATTTTTTGATATTAGAAATATTCTCTTCTAGACCATGTACAAAGTCTAGCCCGATGCCTGCTACAGGTAATTTAATCAATTCTTCATACCATTCTGCTGACTCAAAATATGTTTGTAATAGCAAATTGCTGGAGTAATTATCAGGGTTTAGTTGTTCATATATTTCTGAGATTATTTTCATATCTTCCTTAGATAAAGAAGTTGATAGAATTGGTTCTTCTATTTGAATCCATTTTGCACCGGCTGCAGAAAGATCACTCAACAGTTGACTATAGACATTGATTAACTGAAGTAAATATGACGGCTTATTCAGCGTAGCAACTTCTTTTGTTAAAAAATAAAATGTCCCTGGGCCTATGATGGTAGGCTTTAGCTCTGCATTAAAGTTTTCCTTCGCTTCTAAATAATAGCGCAATGGTTTATTGTCCAATAATTTTAAAGTTTGTCCTTCATACTCAGGTACAATATAGTGATAATTCGTATTAAACCACTTTGTCATTTCACTTGCAGGAGCAGATTGATTTCCACGTGCCATCGCGTAGTAAGTTTCTAGAGATACTAAATCTGAATTCCATTTATAACGTGCGGGAATAATTCCAAACATTGCTGCTAAATCTAACATGCGATCGTAGTATGTAAAATCACCTACGGTTACTATGTCAATCTTTGCATCTAGCTGAACTTGAATATTTGCTAATCTATACTCTTTCATCTGTACTTCGAATTGTTGTTCACTTATTTCTTTTGACCAAAAAGCTTCGATAGTTTTTTTCCATTCACGATTTGGCCCGATATATGGATATCCAATAACTGTACTTTTCATCTTTCCATCCCCCAATTCAATAAAAAACCACCATCTAATGAAAAACATTAAAAGGTGGTTGATGATTTTTAAAATAGTAAATACCGAAAAAAATCAGGAATAATAAAAGAAGACACACTATTCCCTTTCAAATTCGCTTATCGTACTAGGATATAATAATCCTTGAAAAAATCTCTCTAACACCCCCTATCCGCGTAGGTTTTTTGGTGTGTACTAAACTAAGGCAGGTCTCCTGGCTTGTCATCATCGCTTACTTTTCCTTCCCATTACAAATCTAACAGTGGATTTAAAAGTTTGCTCCTACATACAGTTGCGGGACAGCATCGGATTCTAACCGATTTCCCTTTTAAGCGACTATCAATTTAAAATAGCGCACCTTAGCCTACACGATATTTAATTGTTCACTTACTATAACACACAAACTTTAATTTGTTCAGTATATTCTAAATTTAACAATATTTATATTTTTATGATTACCAAACCGTTAAATTTGGTTATCAGTATAAATATCAGTTACACTTTCATCTCTTCTTCAATACTAACTTCAATCAAATCATTTGAGTAATATACCAGTTCGTTATACACACTTGAATATGCCTTTTCTAGTTTACCTAATTCTTCTTCAATATTTTCAATTCCACTATTTTCAATGGAGCTTTCAATCATGTTTTTCGCCTGCAATAAAGTACAAACTGTATCTGTAACTTGTGAAAGCATCACCATCGATTTTAACTGTAATTTAAACTCTTCAATATTCATTCATATTCCCCTTATCTCTTCATTAAAAAAACACCTTTTATCAATTAATAAAAGATGTTTTTATGATTAATTAATATGTTCCCTGTTGCGACAATACGTACTAGAATAAACGTTTCTATATTTAGAAACAGAAGTTTTTATCACTTCTAAATCCTCATTAGTCCAAACGCTTTCTCTAATACGCTGTCGTACAGTGATCATATAAATAGGGTTTCTATTCATTATCACATAACACCTCCTATCCACGTAGGGTTTTGGTGTGTACTAAACTAGGCAGGTCTCCTGGCTTGTCATCATCACTCACTTTTTCCTTCCCATTACAGTTCTAACAGTGGATTTAAAAGTTTGCTCCTACATACAGTTGCGGGACAGCATCGGATTCTAACCGATTTCCCTTTTAAGCAGCTATTTATTGTAAATAGTGCACCCAATTCTACACGTTATTCAGTTGTATCACCATCTTACCATAGTGTAATGCAAATATTCATAATATTATTTGCAAGTAATATAAAAAAGGATTTACATTGAATACAAATAAAAATTATTGAAGTAATTTTTCGATAGAATATTAGTATTTCTGTCTACTAATAGCAACGAGTAAGGTTCTTTTTATAGATATAAATGAATTATTCAATGGGGTGTATGAAAAGGAGGGACTTTATATTCAACTACTATTTCAAAAAAGTTGATATTATTTAGACAAACTATATTAATGTGCCAAATTATATTTTATTAAGAACTAGCAACTGTTCTAAAATTCAAACAGTTGCTGTTGTTTATACAATATTTTTCATTCATCTTACTAAAGCTTTGATACTGCGAAAAGTTGATATCCAACACCAAATATATTAAGCTTCTTCAGCCTCATAGCTAATTTGCCATTCGATACCAAACTTGTCCTTTAAACTTCCATAGCATTTGCTCCAAAATGTTTCTTGTAGCTCCATAGCAACTTTTCCGCCAACTTTTAGTGCTTCAAAAGCAGATTTAAGTTGTTCTTCATTGTCACTAACAACGGCTAGGCTAACATTATTCCCTAATATAAAAGGAGAACCAGGGAAAACATCAGAAAACATAACATTACTTCCAAGAATGTTTAGTCGAGTATGCATGACTAAATCTTTTGCCTCCTCTGGTAGAGTATATTCAGGGTTTTGTGGCGCATCACCAAAAGTCATAATTTCTGGTTTCTCTGTGTTAAAAACCTCTGCATAAAACTCCGCTGCTTCGCGACAATTCCCATTAAAATTAAGATACACATTAATAGCCATTTAGCACACTCCTCTTTTCACTTCATATTGTTTCAAACATAATTACTTTCTAATTTTATATTTCCAACATATAGTAGTCAAATTTTTCAATTTTATGACTCGTTGTTTGAACTTTTTCAACCCATTAAAAAACCACGCACTACAAAGTTGGAGTCCGCGGCTTAAGTAAATCAAACTTGAATGTCAATAGTTGCCCCTTTATAAGGATGAGCCGCTTGAGCAGGCTCTGGCATTGCTTCTAATAACTGTACAGCTGCTGTTGCTTGCATATTCATCGAATTTTGCAAAACGCTCATTTGTACAGTTTGTTGAAGCTGAGCAAGGTCCATTGACATCATAGAGTTAATATCCATTAGTATCACTCCCTTATCTTTAATAATATCGGAAATTCTAAGTTATTATTAAATGGATGCAAATATCCCCTGAAACATTTACATGTCCAAGAGAACTATCTTTCACCTTAATTCGTAGAAAGCTCTGAACTTTCAATTGTAACCGTGACGTCTGTTTCACCATATTTGCCATACGCCGCATGATAAGCAGGACCTACACCTTGTATAAAACCAAATGAATGACGGATACCTGCTGAGATGAATTTTTTCGCCTCAATAACAGCTTCTGGTACAGTTTGACCTTTTGCTAAACCCGCAGTGATAGCTGCGGAGTATGTACAGCCTGCACCATTTGTATGAATTGTATCGAAACGTGGCGACTCCAATAAATAGAATTGTTCACCATCAAATAAGACATCAATTGCCGGGCCCTCTAATCGACCGCCCTTTACAAGTACATATCGTGGTCCCAATTCATGTAATTTCTTAGCTGCTACTTTTAAATCTTCTATCGAATTCAGCTCCATACCGTCTAGTAAATAAGAAGCTTCTGGCATATTCGGTGTGATGATCGTTGCTAGAGGAATTAGTTGCGTTCGCATCGCTTCCATAGCATCTTCTTTTAATAATGCAGAACCAATTTTCCCAATCATTACCGGGTCTACAACAATATTTTTCACACCAGATTGTTGAATCCATCTAACCACATTAATTATTATTTCATGTGTGAAAAGCATTCCTGTTTTAATTGCATCTGCACCGATATCTTCTAAAATCGTATGAACTTGTGCCTCAATCGCTTCAACTGATTGCGGAAAAATCCCTTGTCCTGTGTGAGGATTTTTTGCCACAATAGCTGTAATAGCTGATGTCCCGAAGACATCTAACTCCTGAAAAGTCTTGATATCCGCCTGAATCCCTGCTCCACCACGTGCAGCTGATCCTGCAATCGTTAAAGCTCTTGATACTTTCATTTTCAATCTATCCCTTCAGTTATCTTTCGATTGATTTCGCTTTACTAGAAGCTTTGTCTCTCGCAGAATTTTCATCATCATAAGTTTGACGATAAAGATTTGGTTATTTTAGTGAATACGGTACAACTATACCTACTAGCCATTCACTACATTTAATTCATTATAAACTATAGTGTATTTTGAATTGCCGGTACAAGAGTTCGAAGAGGGTTAAGAATATCACTATTTATTTGTTTACTTGCATCTACCATTGATAACTGAGCCACTGCAATTGCTTGAGTACTGTCTTTTACCAACATCTCTAACTCTTTAGCTACAATTCTATTGTGCCCTTCTAGTTGACCTTCCATGACTAACTTGAATGCACCTTCAATAATATGTACTTCAATGTCTAATGATTTACTATCTTTGTTTGCAAATTGATTCAAGCGATTGATGGTTCCTTCAACTGTTGCGAAGGATTAAACGGCCGTTTCAATTCGCTACATAATATTCTCGTCTCTTTAGATGCTAAAGGACCCTTTGGTAGCCCCTTTGTTGATTCGAAAAGGACAGCTGTAACGGAGAATACTGTTGAAGCACTTCAAGTATTCTATTTACGTCCATCTTTATCTATAGAAAATAGTAATGCATTGTTAGAAGCTGCAGGTAAAATGTTCTCACAAGTGCATGGTGGCGACTTCACGACTGGTCTATTATTCAAAGATCAACAATCATTTGAAATTTAAGGAGGTTCTATAGTGGGTACTATTACATTAGCAGAAGCAGTAAAACTGAAAAGCATATTAACAAAAAAAGTACATGAGCTATCCTCCGAATTACAACGTGTTGCTTTTGTCCAAGTGGAAAAAGGCGAAGAACCAAAACCTTCTAAACGTTTACTTACAGAAGTAGATACTGAACTTGAAGATGTTCGAAAAGATATTCGCATACTAGATAAATTAGTATACCGTGCAAATATTGATCATATTCTTGCTGGATTCGTAAATACAATTTTTAACGGCTTTGATAAGTCACAAATTTCTTGGAAGAAAGGTACATCTAATTTAATTATTGGTTTCATACTTTGATAATTTTCATCCAATAAAGCAATATAATTCGTACAAGTAATCAAAATCGCATCTACACCACTGTTCTCTATCCATTGAACCTGCTCGATTACTTTGCGTTTTGCCTCTGCAATTGAAAATGTATTATCGTGATTGATGCGATTTATTAACCCTGGATCAACAAAATGCTGTAATTCCACATTCATTCCAGATAACGCTTCTTCTATATATCGTATATTGGAATAATGGGCATGTAGACATCCTAATACTTTCAACGTACATCCACCTTTCTTATTCAGAAAATAATAGCTAGATATGTAAAGCCTATATGAAGACACATAAAAAGACCAGTAACTTTTCGTTACTGGTCTTAGCATTATTAACAGTTAACCTAAGAATGCTTTTAACATCCAAACATGTTTATCAAGACTTTGATAAGTAGCATTTAATAAATCTTCCGTCATATCATCCTCTTCTTTTGCCGCTTCAACCATTCCTGATTTTAAGGATTTCATCACGATTTCAAAATCACTTATAACAGCTTCAACCATTTCATTTGTTGATTCGTTACCAGTCGCTTCTTTTACATTGGAAATTTCCAAATGTTCTTTTAATGTTGCAACGGGTTGTCCACCTAAAGTTAATATACGTTCTGCGATTTCATCTAAATGAGTTGCTGCTTCATTGTACAATTCCTCAAATTTCTCATGTAGCGTAAAGAAAGATGGTCCTTTCACATACCAATGGTAGTTATGTAATTTTGTATAAAGCACCGACCATGAAGCTACTAGTTGATTTAATTCATTTTGTAAAGCTGACATAAAACTTTCACACTCCTCTTTCTGTTTTAAGCACTATACTGTTAATATACCGCTATTTTAAGTAAAATAAACATGAAGAAATCATTGAGGTGAAATAAATGTCGATTGCTTGGATTGCCATAATGCCTGTTGTTATTTTGACAGTAGCTTTAGCAAGTTATTTAATTTACTATATCGCAAAAAACAACCAAAAAGATTCACATAAAACGATTGATCCTAAACCAACGCAGCCTTTTTATACTGCCGAGAAAGAAGATAAGTAAATGAAGTATATTTTCAAATTCCTTATTCGTATTTATCAAAAAGCGATTTCACCTTTGACTCCACCATCATGTCGCTTTTACCCAACATGTTCAAATTATGGGTTGGAAGCGATAGAAAAACACGGTGCTTTTAAAGGCGCTTACTTAGCTATCCGTCGCATTTTACGCTGTAATCCGCTACATCCAGGTGGATATGACCCTGTACCAGAAGAATGGCCTCCGAAAAAAGATTAGTTTCGGGGCTTTTTTTATTGTGTTTTTTTATAAACTCTTGTATGATAAAACATGTCAAAAAACAAATCGTAATGATTACTATTTAAGAGGTGCTAATATGAAAAAGGCTCTATCTATATTTTTAATTGCTATAATCGCTTTATTTACTGTTGCCTGCAATGCAGAAGACCAAGCAAATCAGGAAAAAAGCAAAAAAGACGTACTATCTATTTACACTACTGTTTATCCTTTAACTTACTTCGCAGAACGTATTGGTGGTAAGCATGTTGAAGTTAATTCCATTTACCCTCCTGGATCAAATGAACATTCTTTTGAACCAACGCAAAAAGATATGATGAATTTAGCAGACGCAGATTTATTTTTCTATGTTGGTTTAGGTCTTGAAGGCTTTGTTAACAATGCCCAAAAAACATTAAAAAATGAGAATGTAGAATTTATTGAAACTGCCGCTAATGTATCCGAGGAAAAACTAGACGTTAGTACAAGTGTTGCACATGAACATGAAGCTGAAGAAGAAGATCATGATCATGCACATGGTGATATTGACCCCCATGTATGGCTTTCACCTATCATCAGCCAAGATTTAGCACTTTCTATTAAAGACGCTTTAGTAAAAACTCAACCAAATCATAAAGAAGAATTTGAACAGAATTACAAAGCTTTAATCTCAGAGCTTCAAGATTTAGATAAAGAATTTAAAGAAATGGCAGATAATGCCCCGTCTAAAACATTCTTTGTATCTCACTCTGCATTTGGTTACATTGCTGGAACATATGGATTAACTCAAATCTCAGTAGCTGGATTGAATTCACAAGACGAACCATCACAAAAAGAATTAACAAAGATTGTCGATCAAGCAAAAGAGAATCATATTCACTATATCCTGTTTGAACAAAATGTTTCTTCTAAGTTAGCTGAAGTCATCCAAAAAGAAGTTGGTGCAGAACCACTTACTCTTCACAATTTAAGTGTTCTTACAGATGAGGACATTAAAAACGAAGAAACATACTTTACTTTAATGAAAAAAGATATCGAGACATTAAAAACGGCTTTAAACGAATCAAAATAATATGAGTTAAACAAAAATTAAACCCGTACAAAGAGTCCTTATAATGGCTCATTGCACGGGTTTTTAATTTTCACTTTAACACCAAATATTTATCCAATTAATCCACCATTCGTTTTTTAAAGGTAACCACTGTAGCAATAGCTGCTATAATAATCCAACCAATAATCACTGCAAATGGCTTAATTAAATCCCCTAAAGCAAAACTTTTTTCAAGTAGCTCTCCCAAAAGAATAATTTGAACACTTGGGAACCATTCGATCACTTTCAATATAGGATAATTTTCAATATACGCCATTCCCATAGGTCCTAATGAAAATATAGCTAGTACGGGTAATACAATAACAGACGATTCCATTACAGACTTAGCAAAAAGACCTAAAAATGTTCCGACAGCTATATAAAATACCGCTGATATCATTAGTGCTATTGCCATCACCACAAAATTCCTTGGCATATACCCTGAGAAATACATACATCCCCCTACAATAAGCATAGTAGAAATAAATGTTAGTGTACTTTTACCAATTAGGATTTCAGAAGTCGATGCTGGAGATAACATTAAACTCCTCAGTGTATTCTTCTCTTTCTCTTCAGCAATCAAGCAACATTGGACGTAGGTAGCTACCATCGAAAATGTAATGTTAATCGACATAAAGTACCCTTGAATTGTATCAACACCCACTCGAGAGTAAAAAGCTGCTAAAATAAGCGGTAAAAAAATCATTGATGATACTGCTAAATTACGCGAAAACTCCTTGTAGTCTTTCACTAAAATTGCTTGAATTCTTCTAACTGATGTATTCATAGTAGTTCCCTCCCCGTTACTTGTACGAAAATATCCCCTAGACTTGGTTCATTAGTCGATATACGTTCTACTTGATTATTTTGCATCCATTCAAACATTTGTTTTGCATCTTCCGAACCTTTACCAATTATTTCCTTCTTACCATCTAATAGTTCAACTGTTAATGTGTCATCTCCAAATTGGCGTTTTAAGTCGGTAGGTGCTCCAATTGCACGTATAGTCCCTTTATCAAGAAAAGCTACACGATTACAAAGTACCTCAGCTTCTGCCATATCATGCGTCGTTAAGAAAATTGTCGTTCCCATCTCATTCAATTTACGTAATCCAGCATAAATATGATTAGTGTTCACTGGATCAAGCGCAGAGGTCGGCTCATCTAAAAATAACAATTCTGGTTTGTGTAAAATAGCACGTGCTAATGTAACTCGTTGGATCATTCCTTTTGATAAAGTATTAACACGTTTCTTACGTTCTTCATATAAGTTAACAAACTTGAGCGCCTCTTCAACTGATGAATCAGGTAAATCATATAATCTACTATATAGTAAGAGGTTTTCTTCAATTGAAATTCTCGTATATAAACCACTATTATCTGTTAAGATACCAAATCGACTACGTGCTGCTGGTTGTTGCAATGCTCTCGCATCATTATTAAAGACGCGTACATCTCCACCTGATGCAGTAAGTTGCCCAGTTAATATTTTTATTGTCGTTGTTTTCCCCGATCCACTTGGCCCAAGGAAACCGAATATTTCCCCTTTTTTAATTTCAAAAGAAACATCTCGGATTGCCTGCTCCTTTTGAAAACTCTTTTCCAAATGGCTTACTTCAATTATTTTTTCCATTAATATTCCCCCTGTATTCGATCTTGACCTAAGAATACAAGAGGTTTTATGATTGCGCATTATATATCGGGTGAATGGAGCTATATGATGGTGAATGATATCAAATTATGGGTGAATGGAGACCGATTATTTCCTGAGAAATAATTTATATTCCGACTATTTTCTTCAATTCTACTAACTTACTTTTCGATAAAGGAACATGCGTTCTTTCGTTTTCAGATAAAATTAAGCTATAGCTATTTTTAGTCCATGTCACAATTTCTCTAACCTTTTGTAAATTAACAATATAAGAGCGATGGCAACGGAAGAAACCGAATGGAACTAGACGTTGTTCGAGATCATTAAGTGTTAAAGTACATGGAAACGCATCTCCACTGACATATACATTCACTAATCCATCTACACTCTCAATATAATCAATCTCAGGTGGATTAAATAATATAAATTTGTCATTTAGCTTGGTAGGAATTTTCTCTAATTTAATCAGCTGACTTTCTGGTTCAAGTGCTTTCTCGGTTTCTTTTCTCTCTTCCTGTAAATCCAATGGTTCTAATCCTGTTGAATCCAGACGATATAGATGCTCTGATGAACTCAGCAGATTTTCTAAACTATTCGCCAATAAATATACAATATATCCTTTTTCCTTTAATGCTGTAATGACAATATCAACAATACGTTTAGTTTCGACATCTAGATTTTGAAAAGGCTCTTCTAAAATATGTATAGGGTGTTCATGCATTAATAATTTGGCAAACCGTACTCTTTGAACTTGTACATCATTTAAATCCTTGATTTTTACACTTTTTTTATCCATTAACCCAGTAATTTTAAGAATATCCTCGAGTACTTCATTAGAATTATATAAAGCCCTTTCAAACTTCAGGCTTTCCATTACTGTTAATCGTTCGTAGCACCCTTCTTTTCTAAAGTGAAGGTTTATCTGATTGTTGTATTGGAGTTGTTGAACAATATATCCTATTTGCTCTACATCAGAGTATATACCAGTTACAGCTCCCTCATTAAATGGCAATTCGAATGAAGGACAAATTGTGACACCACCAATAACTGACTCAGGAATAACAATTTGCTGAAAATCTTTTGTCATGATTTATAACTTCCTCTCACAAATAATAAAATTATACAACACAATGGAAATTAATTCATTTAAACCAATTAAAATACATATAAAAGCTACTGAATTCGACTAAATATCAATGCTGTTATACAAAATTAAACCATCTATGATATTAATCATCATAGATGGTTTAATTAATTTAATCTTGATTTTATTCTTTGTTTAATAACTCTTTTAATTTTCTTCGCAATAACTTATTTGAGCCATTGCGAGGTAATTCACTAACGAAATAAATTTGATGTGGTACTTTGTAATTGGCTAAATGTTCCCTGCAAAACGTCGACAATTCATCTACACTTATTCTCTCTTTTAATACAACAAATGCATTAGGTACTTGCCCCCATTTTTCATCCTCTACTCCACATACACCAGCTTCACGGACCGCTTCATGTGAAACAAGTACATTTTCAATCTCCGCAGGATAAATATTTTCACCACCGGAAATGATTAAATCTGAACGACGATCAACGACATACAAATAACCTTCATCATCGAGATAGCCAATATCTCCTGAATGTAACCAGCCATTTTCCTGAGAAGACTTATGCGCGAACCTCCCTATATATCCAGGTGTTACATGGGGACCACGAATTAAAATCTCACCTTGATCAAAAGCTTTCTCTGCTCCATCAATACGGATTTGATTGAAAAAGAGAGCTTTACCCGCAGATCCTAATTTACGTATTGCATCTGTACTTGATAAAGTTGCTGTTTGAGAAGATGTTTCTGTCATACCGTATGTTTGGGAAACATTAAGTCCAAGTTCTTCCGCTCTCTTCAAATAATCGATTGGAACCGGCCCGCCTCCAGCAAGCATTGTTAAAAACTTTGGAGAAACTTTAACATTTCTAGCTTCCAACTCCGATAAAATTCTTTCTAAAGTGACAGATACAACTGACATTCTTGTTACAGTACCTGCTACTAATTCATTTACTATTTCTTTAACGTTAAATTTAGGATAGAGTTTAATTTCAACACCATGCAATAATGATTTAGCTAGCATGGAAAATCCACTGATATGAAATAATGGCATTGTACAAAGCCAGCAATCACCTTCTACTAAACCCATATTATAAACGGAGGAAGTAGCACTTGAAACGTGATTCCCTACCGTTTGGCGAACTCCTTTTGGATAGCCAGTGGTACCAGATGTATACATGATTGTCATCGTGTCATCATCATCCCACTCACCTGCAAGAACGAAGTCTCGCTGATGACTTGTATTAATTTCATTAAAAGTCAATGTTGGCACATTATTAACAGGTAATTTCTCCACTAGTAAGTCCGCTACTAAAATAAAATTAACTGCCGCATCATCAATTTGATAAGCTAGCTCCTTTTCTGTTAATCGTAAATTTAATAGCACCATCTCACATTGCAAATGCATACAAGCATACATCATCCAAATAATATTGGGATGGGATGGTGCATAAATAGCTACACGAGATTGCCGCTTTACGCCATTTGCAATTAATTTTCCAGCTAGAATAAGTGCTTTATCATTCACTTCTTTAAAAGTCCACTGTTCTTCTTCAAAGCTAAGTGCAATCCGCTCAGGTGTTAATAAGCTACGTTGTAAAAGCCAGTTTGGTATCATTTTTTCACCCCCGCCTTAATTATGTTGATAAAAAAAGCTGCCCTTAGAGGACAGCTTACAATGACAACTTTTCTGAGCTGTCATTAGGTGAAAATTACTTGAAGTATTTACTCGACAGTTCCAGCTTCAGGCGATAACTGCTCGCAGCTGGACGAGCATTTTGTTGGTCATGCAACCGTTACGACAAACTTAGGCAGTCTTCCTTAGCTATTAAGGGAAACGTGGGAACTGGCCAAAGTCTGGTTCGCGTTTCTCTTTGAATGCGTCGCGACCTTCTTTTGCTTCGTCTGTTGTATAGTAAAGTAAAGTTGCGTCTCCAGCGAATTGTTGAAGACCTGCTAAACCATCTGTGTCTGCGTTGAATGATGCTTTTAGGAAGCGTAATGCAGTAGGTGATTTAGAAAGCATTTCTTCACACCATTGAACAGTTTCGTCTTCTAATCTTTCTAGAGGAACAACTGTATTTACTAAGCCCATATCCAATGCTTCTTGTGCATCGTATTGACGGCATAGGTACCAAATTTCACGTGCTTTTTTATGGCCAACGATACGTGCTAAGTAACCTGCACCGTAACCAGCGTCAAATGAACCTACTTTAGGTCCAGTTTGTCCAAAGCGAGCGTTTTCTGCTGCGATAGTTAAATCACAAACGATGTGTAACACATGTCCGCCACCAATTGCGTAACCAGCAACCATTGCTACTACAGGTTTTGGCGTGATACGGATTAAATGTTGTAAGTCTAATACGTTTAGACGAGGAATGTTGTCATCTCCAACATAGCCACCGTTTCCGCGAACTTTTTGGTCTCCGCCTGCGCAGAAAGCTTGGTCGCCTTCACCAGTTAAAATAATTACACCGATATTTGCATTATCACGTGCACGTGTAAATGCGTCGATTAATTCTGAAGTTGTTTTTGGACGGAATGCATTTCGCACTTCCGGACGATTAATTGTAATTTTAGCGATACCATTATAAGATTCATACTTAATATCTTCGTATGTACGCTCTGTTACCCATTGACGAGTCATATATATGATCCTCCTACTTGTAATTTTTAAATTTGTTCCTCTATTATTGTAGCAAAAGTTTCAGGATTTTCCACATGAATTGCATGTCCAGCTTTTGGTACGACTACATGCTTACAATTTTGGAATAAATTCTTCATGTCGATAGCCTTTTGATAAAATTTCTTATCTAACTCACCTGTTACTAAAACAACAGGTTTAGTAAAGGCTGCCAACTCATCCCAATATGATTTCTGTTGTCCTGTACCTACGCCTCTTAAACTGTTTGCTAAACCTCTTTCATTTTGCAATAAGCGCTCTGCACGAATTTCCTCTTGAATGTCTAGAGGTAAGTTTTTTTGTGAATCGAATAAGGATATGTTCTCCCAATAATCCACAAATGCTTGTATACCTTCTTCTTCAAGACGATCTGCTAGAGTATTATCAGCTTTTACTCTGACAGTGCGTTCTTCAATCGTTTGCAGACCTGGTGAAGCACTTTCCAAAATAAGTTGCTCAATTGATTCGGGATATTGCAAAGCATACGCTAATGCGATGCGTCCCCCCATAGAATAACCTACTAACGTGAATTTATTGATACCACGTTGTACCAACAATTCATGTATGGCTGCAATTTGCTTCTCCATGGAATAATGCTCTACGTTTTTGGGGCTATCTGTGTAACCATGACCAATCAAATCAATTGCAATGATACGTACTTGATCACCCATTAAGCTTTTTACTTTGTCCCATGTTGCAGAACTGCCAGTAAAGCCATGTAATAATACAACGGTTTTTTCGACGCGCGGATTAATTATTTTATAATGCACGTTTAAGCCGTTTATTGTCATTATTACGCTTGCCATTTTGCATCTAACTCCTCACCAATCGCTCCCCATAATTTACGGTGTGTCTCAACATTTACTTGACGATTTGTAAATACTTCTATCAAACGAAGCGGTTTTTGTTTTGGTGTTTGTAACACTTCTACAAATACCTCTTTTGTTTCTACAGCTTGATATTCTGCTCCGTACATTACTGCGATTTCTTTAAAGTTAAGTCCTGAAGGTGTTCCGAATAATTCTTCATAATGTGCTTCTTCTGTAGCTTGTGCTAAATATGAGAAAATACCACCGCCATCATTATTCATCACAACGATCGTCATATTACACGCTTGATATCGTGTCGTAATTAATCCATTCACATCATGTAAAAACGCTAAATCACCAATCAATAAATACGTTTCACGCTGTCTTGCAAGTTGCATACCAAAAGCAGTAGACACAACACCATCAATGCCATTTGCACCGCGATTCGCAAAAACTTTCACATCTTTTACCGTTTTATTGAAAAATGTATCTACATCTCGGATTGGCATACTACTACTAGCAAATAAATCACTTGCTTCAGGTAAATTTGTAAATAGCGTCGCTGCCATTGCACCCTCATCAGATTGCTCTACTAAATACTGCTTAATATGCTTTGTTGCAATATCATTTGCAGCAATCCATTTAGATCTATAAATAGTATCGATTATTGACTCAACAGTGACATCTTCTAACCAGTCACTGACACCGGCATGTATGTGATGTGTAGCAATTGCTAAAGAATCACGGAACATCGGATTCTCATCTATTACTATAAATGTATCTGGTTTAACCAAAGTTAAAAATAATGAAAGAGGTTTTGATACTAGCTGTGCACCAAAGCGAATAATAGTATCAGGTGCCATAGAATTTTTAAAAGCCTCGTTTTTCAAAATAGCATCATACTGATCAATGATATAATCCATACAATCTTCAGGAATATTCGAGCGTAAATGAGATAGGCTCTCTACAAGAACTGGCCATTTCACCTTTCGAATAAAATCCCAAACAGCTTCTATGTCCGCTCCAGGACTCATCTCACCGAAAATTAATAATCCTTTTTCAGCTTTGTTAATTGCAGCCTCTAATGTATTAAATGCCTTTTTCGAAGGACGTAATTCAGCTCCGTAACTTTCCACAAATGTTCCAACTGGTAATGTCTCTTGGAAATTGATGAGTAGTGGTTCACGGAAAGGTACATTAATTTGTACAGGGCCAGCAGGTGCAGTCGTCGCAATCGACATCGCACGTACTATATGACGTTCGATAAATGACATTGTCCCTGTTGATGTATCTGGTAGTGGGAAGTCAACTGACCATTTTACTTGCTTACCGTATAAATTCACTTGATCGATTGCTTGTGGTGCTCCGACTTCACGTAATTCATGTGGACGATCGGCCGTTAATATGATCAAAGGTACACGCGCATAGCTCGCTTCTACAATTGCAGGGAAGTAATTCGCTGCCGCTGTTCCTGATGTACAAACTAGCACAACCGGTCTCACACTTGCCTTTGCAATACCTAATGCCAAAAATGCTGCAGAACGCTCATCTACTTGACGGTATAAATTAAATTCCTTTGAAGAAGCAAAAGCATAAGCAAGTGGAGTTGAGCGTGAGCCCGGACTCACAACTACATCTCGTGCACCTGCCTCATATAATGACGCAACGAGCTTATAAACATAGCTCGTTAAAGTCTCTTTCTCACTCATGTAATTGTCCTCCTAAAGCTCGTAACATCGGACGGAATTTCACTAAAGTTTCATCGTATTCACTGCTTGGTTGTGAATCAGCTACAATGCCACCACCAGCATATAAAAATGCTTGATCTTTAGCTAATAGAGCCGAACGAATAGCTACAGCAAATTCCCCGTTACCTTGAGCATCTAGCCACCCAATTGGAGCTGCATAGAGTCCGCGATTCAATGGTTCATATTCTCGTATTACTTGCATTGCCTTCATACGAGGTACGCCCCCTAAAGCCGGTGTTGGGTGTAATGTTTTTACTAATTGTAAAACAGTCGCTCCTTCTTTCAATGGACCTTCAACTGGTGTAAACAGATGTTGTATATCTCTAATTTTCAGCAACTGAGGCGCATTTGGAATTTGATAACTTGCACAGTTTTCTTTAAATGTCTGTAAAATCATATCCACCACATATTGATGCTCGGAAAGGTTTTTCGTATCATTTAATAAGCTTTGTCCTAGCAAGTCATCTTCTTCAGCCGTTTTCCCTCGTTTGATAGAACCTGCAATACATGAAGAGTAAGCATATTTATCGGAAACCTTTACTAAACGCTCAGGTGATGCTCCGAAAAACAATTTACCTTGTTCTTCTAGGCCAAATAGATAACTGTCTGGCTGCTCCATCATTACTTGTGACAACACATTAGGAGATGTTACTTGTTCTTCAAATTGCAAAGCGAGAGAGCGTGCAATGACAACTTTATCTGCTTCTTTTTGGCGTATTAAAGACGTCACCTTGCTAATTGATTCCAAGTATTCTTCTTTATAAGGCTCATAACTGCTCTTAATTTGTGGCTTGGCATATATTTTTAACGCCTTTACTTGCGCTGTATGAATCAATTCATCACGCTCTTTGCGTAAGGCATTAAGCGCTTCTGTCGTATTCTCTTCATCAGTGATCAAATGAATACTCACATAAGCTTGATCATTTTTCACTACAAGTTGGTATGTTGCAACAGCAAAAAAAGCTTCAGGAAAACCTGTCCATTCACCTGACACTTCATTTTCCGTATCAAATGTAAAACCACCAAACAAAATAGGTTGAATATTGTTTTCATCATTCACAACATTTTGCGTTAGCTTTTTCCATTGTTGTTCTACGTCATCAAATCTATGTTCTTTTGCATCGCTTGAAATTGTTTGAGCATGACCCAAACCTGCAAGCGTAAATGTTTTTTCACGATTTTGCCAAAAAAATCGTTGTCCAGCAAATGATTGCTCACCCGCTTCAAAAAAGGCGAGCGCTGACAATCGACTTACTTCTATTGTTTCTATATGAAAATATAATGTCGATTGCTCTGTTTCAATTCGGTCGCCGGTTGTTGCTGACAACTTCCGATTCATGAAAATTCCCTCCGTCAACGAATACCACCAATTAATGGAATCCACTCGTACATACTTAAATATCCTATACTATCATACATCTTTATTGGCAATTCGGCACTTCATTTGCAAAGTTCAATTGCATTTTCTATGTATTTTCGCTAGTAATTTACTAAAAAATTCTAATACAGCTAAAATATAAACGTCATGATAGATTATGTCATGAGGTTTTATCTACTAACATATATTTTACTTATGAACATTTAGGTTGATTTGAAAGGTTGAAATCAATATTATTAAATGACTAAAAAATGAAGAAAAGGGGTTTTCACAACGAGAAAACACTTAGAAGCCAAGCAACTGGGGACAGCATTTATGAAAATAAAACGAATTCTATTGAAAAAGCCACATATCCTTGTAAGCCTTGCAATTGCTTTCTTATGCCTCTTTGTAAGTAATACCAACAATTCACCTGTAATGGCTAGTAATGAAAAGAAGTTAGCCCCCATTCAATTAGATATGGGTGGGATTTCTGTTGCACGGGAAATTTTTGATACTTTAAGCAGCTCAGACTATGTAGTTATGAGTGTGGGAGTAATACCTCATCCTCATACCATAACTATTTCCCTCAAGCTCACTAATGAAGAATTAGAAAAAGAAAATCCAATAGTGACAAAGAAAGTTGAAGAAATTTTGGCAGCCCACTATACTGACGATTATAAAATCAAAATTGAGAAATTCGAAAACGTTCCTCCTAATGAGTTGCCATCTAAAAGTGAAGAAATCCATAAAGAAATGCTTAACCTCTTCCCTATCATTTCAAAAACCATGAAAAAATTCGGATATGATACACCGCCTAGCATAGCATATAACGATATAAAATCTGGAATCCTCATTATAGAATTACCTAATACTGAAAAAAGAAAAAAGACTATAAAGCTAGCTGTGGAAAAGGCTTTAAAGAAGGAAAAGTTTAAAATTAAAAAAGTTGAATTTAAACTGTATAACAAATCGAAAAGACTTCAAGATTATAGATGGAGTCCAATTATTAGCACTATTTCAGATAATCTTATTGGGAAAAGTGATTACATGCTGAAAGGTGTAAGTTATCAAATAAAGAATGGAAAAACCTATATTTCTTTAAACACGGGGTTAGACAAGTCTAAGTCGGAAAATATCACTTATTTAAAAGAGACTTTCAAGAAATTTTTCACATTAGAATCCACTAAAACCCAGATAAAGAAAGATGCTTACGAATTAATCATTTACGGCACAAATAAGCAAATACTAGTGAAAATAACAAAGAATTAACTTCACTGCAAAAAAAACGTAATGACAACCTAGGTCATGACGTTTTTTTATACTTAATTTTATATTTTTTTCACATAAGATAAGAAGTTATTACTCGCGATACCTTTCACTTCATCCTTAGTAAAATGTTCTTGCAATTTCTCTAACAAATTTTGAGTTTGAGATGCATTCTGTAAATTCCCAACAAACTGGTGAATGCCATCAAAATCTGATCCTAACCCTAAATTCTCTACACCAACTACATTTGCTAAATGCACAAAATGTTGAATCAATGCCTGCATTGTAGCAGATTCAGTATGATTGACAATGAACTCTGGATAATAAACAAGATGAATATGACCACCATGTTCTACAAGAGCCTTTGCCTGCTCATCCGTTAAATTACGAGGATGGTCACATAATGCACGTGCATTCGAGTGACTAGCAATAATATGTTTAGCCATCGGTAGTACATCCCAAAATCCTTGCATATTTAAATGTGATACATCTATGAGTATGTCACGTTCATTTAATAATGCCACAACCTCTTTTGCAAAATCTTTCAAACCTAAATTAGGGTCATTTTGTGCACCATAAGCAACAGCATTCTCATTATTCCAAGTGAGGCCAACTAGTTTCACGCCTGCGTCTAATATAGCCTGTAATTTGAATAGATCGGCTCCGATGGCATCACAACCTTCTAATGTTAAAACCGCTCCAATTTCACCTTCTTGTAGCGTTTCTAGTTGATGCCAATCTGTAATATGTACCATCTCCGGATTTGGAGCAAGCACTTGTGTTTGGAATAATTCAATTTGGCGGAGTGCCTCTAAGTATTTTCTCCCTTGAGGTATATCTTCATCTACGAAAATCGCAAAAAATTGCACCTTCACTTTTCCTTGCTTTAAGCGTTCTAAATTTGCTTGTAATTGTGGTGCATTTCTAAAATTAAGTGGTTCTTCGGCTATGGACAATTTCCATAACACATCACAATGCAAATCGATAATATTCATATGTTGTACCCCCATTAGCTATCTTACTGCACATATTATACATGGTTACGATGTTTCAGCATAATATCGCTTGTTTGATTTTTGAAATACTTGTGTACACAATATAACCGATAGTAGCACTGCTATTGCCGAAAATCCTACAGCTACCATTTGTAAAGAAAACCATTCAGCTAGAGCACCGATAATAAAAGTAAATGAAATTTGTATTATACTCAAGAACATTGCTGTAACACTACCAAACCGCCCCATAATTTCTGTTGGCACATTTTTTTGATAGAAAGTATCATATCCTGAGTTGGAGAATGACATAAAGAACCCTAAAAAGATAAATGCTGCAGTTGCTGTCCAAAACCCTACAGAGCTGTAAAATAATAAATAGCCAACTGTGGTCATCAACATACCTACGGCAAAGTATATTTGTAATGATATTTTTTTCACCAACATTGCTGATATTGATGCCCCAATAATTGAACCTATCCCTGTAATGCTAACGATTACTCCATACATTTGATTAGATAATCCTAGGTTTTGCTTAATAAATGTCACCTCTTGTGAATCTAGAGAAAAAGCAATCATTAAAGCAACTTGGAATAATAAATATACTTTTATAAAATAATGATCTTGTTTTATATATGACTTAACAACTTGCCAATCTGCTAACATCATTTTTATAGTAATTGGTTCACGCTTTAATATTGTTTTATCTTCGATATTTGGTAACAGGTAAATACAAAAAGCACAACAAAAGAATGTTATTGCGTTAATCACAACACATATCGTTGTACCAACTGTTACAATTAGTATACCTGCAAGCGCAGGGCCGATTAAAAATGAACCTGAATTCATCATACTCATAATTGAATTAAATCGTCGTCGATCGGTTTCCTTTACAAATTTTGTGATATAAAAAGTAGAGCTGGGCCCAAAAAAGGAACCGGCCATATTTGCAACAAATATGATGGTATAAATTATCCAAATCGACCCCATAAAAGGTACAAGTAGCACAAGTAAACCTCTTATTACATCAGAAAATATCATTAACCTTCTCTTATTCTGCCTATCAATTATGGATCCGGCGAAGAAATTCGTTAGTAACTTTGCAACAGGACCTACAATATAAATACCTGCAACTGCTGCTGCTGATTTGGTCATATCAAGAACCAAGACATTTAACGCGATTATGTAAATCCAATTTCCAAAAAAGGAAACACCAATTCCACTAAGTAATAAAGAATATCTTTTCCACATCCCTATTTTCACCCCTTATTTCAATCATTTGATGAAACTGTAATTCTCCCCTTCAAAATACATTAAAATCTATATATTTCCATTTTACGATTATGGAAACTTAATATGAATATAAATTTCTGAAAAATTCATAAAATAATTTTCTAATTTCACATGGTTGTCATTAATATTGAGCACAACAAAAATGGAACTGTATCTCCACAGTCCCATTTTTACTTTATTCTATTTGATCGCTAGGTGAATCTGAGGAACCGTATGCTTCTACTTCTAGAAAACTGTCCTCATTATCAACAATTGATCTATCATCCTGTATAGGTCGCTCTGTTGAAGCATTTAATAGTTCCTCCTCAACAGGTCTGTCAGTAGGTACCTTATTTTCTGGTACATGCTCGACACATGTCAGTGCTGTTGGAATAGCCTCTAATCGACCGAATGGAATGTCTTCTCCACATTCGCTACATTTTCCATAAGAACCATCATCAATAGCTCGCAACGCAGCCTCAAGTTTTTCAATTTGTTGTCCATTATGTTCACCAATCGCCATTTCTGTTACTTGATCTGTTAAATCAGTTGCTTGATCTGCAGGATGGTTGTCATAATTGGATAACTCTGTTGAATCTGGGGGCTCATGTGTATATTTTCTTCCCTGCAACACAAATAATTCTTGTATCATTTGATTTTTTAAATTTTGATATTTTGTGTTCGTCATTTTATTCCTCCATTAATATAACCTATTTATTATTATTTCCTATATTTTTTAAATCAAACATAAAAAAGAGTACTGCTTTTGCAGTACTCTAATTATTCATTCCAGTATAGATTAATATAGCATCTCTTAAAAGTTGTGCTGTACCAGTTTGCTCTTTATCATAATAGCTCGTGAAACGTTCATCTGCTATATACATTTCTGCAAGTCCTGCATGTGCTTCTTTGCTATACTTTGGCCAATAATACATTAACCATCGCTTATGTGCTTCGGCAGCACGCTGAGCAACATCACTATCAGCTTGACCAGTTTCCATTGCTCGTTTTAATAAACTCATCACTTCTTGCTCCAATGCTTGCACTTTTTCATATTGCTGCTCAGTCATTTGTTGCACTTTATTATTGGATGCATCAACTGTAGCATCTCCGTAATTTTGTCGTATCTCTTCGCCATATTCTTTTTCATTATCTAAAATCATTTTTTCCTTTAAACCTTCAAACTTTTCTTCGTTTGACATTTGAACTCCTCCATTCATAGCTCTGATTGTTTTAGTTACCGTTGTTATCATGACATCTAATTGTTGGCGTTTCTCCATTAATGCCTTATAATGCTCCATTAGGGCATTCTTATAGTCAAAATTCTCGACTGTTATGATCTCTTTAATGACTTCTAACTTAAAGCCTAATTCACGATAAAATAATATTTGCTGTAACAAATCAATCTCTTCTTGCCCATAAATACGATAACCTGAAGAATTTACACGTGCAGGTTTTAACAAGCCAATATCATCATAATAACGCAATGTTCTAGAACTAACTCCTGACAGCTGAGCAAGTTTTTGAATCGTCATTTCCATCTCTTTTCACCTCCATGTTTCTACTATATAGTTTGACGTAACGTTAAGGTCAATAGGATATAATTTAAAAAATCTAAGTACCGGCAAACAGCCTTTACGTAGTATGTTACTTCATATATTTATGATGATTTTTAACTTGCCTAATTATAAAGAACTCTTTTTCATAATCTGCAAAAATTGCTTTAACTCATTAAAAATACGCCTTTTCAAACGCAAAAAAACCATTAGAATCAAATATGATTCTAATGGTTTTTTAGTATGACCCCTACGGGATTCGAACCCGTGTTACCGCCGTGAAAGGGCGGTGTCTTAACCGCTTGACCAAGGGGCCTATATGGCGGAGAAGGAGGGATTTGAACCCTCGCGCCGCTTACGCGACCTACACCCTTAGCAGGGGCGCCTCTTCAGCCACTTGAGTACTTCCCCATATATGGCTCCGAAGGTAGGACTCGAACCTACGACCGTCCGGTTAACAGCCGGATGCTCTACCACTGAGCTACTTCGGAATAATTTTAATGGTGGGCCTAAATGGACTCGAACCATCGACCTCACGCTTATCAGGCGTGCGCTCTAACCAGCTGAGCTATAGGCCCATAAAATTGGAGCGGGTGAAGAGAATCGAACTCTCGACAACAGCTTGGAAGGCTGTGGTTTTACCACTAAACTACACCCGCATCATGGTGGGTCAGGACGGAATCGAACCGCCGACACTTAGAGCTTCAATCTAATGCTCTACCAACTGAGCTACTGACCCATGATGATTAATACAATATTTTTAAAAAATGGCGGTCCGGACGGGACTCGAACCCGCGACCTCCTGCGTGACAGGCAGGCATTCTAACCAACTGAACTACCGGACCATTTGGTTGCGGGGACAGGATTTGAACCTGTGACCTTCGGGTTATGAGCCCGACGAGCTACCGAACTGCTCCACCCCGCGATAATGATATTATGAAATTAACTTTTAAAAAATGGAGGAGGAAGAGGGATTCGAACCCCCGCGCGGTATGACCCGCCTGTCGGTTTTCAAGACCGATCCCTTCAGCCAGACTTGGGTATTCCTCCAAAAAATATAACGTTGTGTAGATGGTGGACCTTGCAGGACTCGAACCTGCGACCGGACGGTTATGAGCCGTCTGCTCTAACCAACTGAGCTAAAGGTCCTTTAGTTTGGTTAGTATGGCGGCAGAGGGGATCGAACCCCCGACCTCACGGGTATGAACCGTACGCTCTAGCCAGCTGAGCTACGCCGCCATGATGGTATTAAATTTAGTAATAAATTGGTGGAGCCTAGCGGGATCGAACCGCTGACCTCCTGCGTGCAAGGCAGGCGCTCTCCCAGCTGAGCTAAGGCCCCATAGGGTTGAAAGTATTAATGGTCGGGAAGACAGGATTCGAACCTGCGACCCCTTGGTCCCAAACCAAGTGCTCTACCAAGCTGAGCTACTTCCCGTTAATGGCGCGCCCGGCAGAAGTCGAATCCACAACCTTCTGATCCGTAGTCAGACGCTCTATCCAATTGAGCTACGGGCGCATTTATATCACTTATATTATATTAAAAGATGGTGCCGAGGACCGGAATCGAACCGGTACGGTAGTCACCTACCGCAGGATTTTAAGTCCTGTGCGTCTGCCAGTTCCGCCACCCCGGCATATTTTGGAGCGGAAGACGAGGTTCGAACTCGCGACCCCCACCTTGGCAAGGTGGTGTTCTACCACTGAACTACTTCCGCAATATGCTGATAAACTTAAAAATTATGGTGCGGGTGAAGGGAGTCGAACCCCCACGCCTTGCGGCGCTAGATCCTAAGTCTAGTGCGTCTGCCAGTTCCGCCACACCCGCATATAATGTTTTTTAAAAAATGGTGAGCCATGTAGGATTCGAACCTACGACCCTCTGATTAAAAGTCAGATGCTCTACCAACTGAGCTAATGGCTCATATGAAATGAATGGTGCCGGCGAAAGGAGTCGAACCCTCGACCTACTGATTACAAGTCAGTTGCTCTACCAACTGAGCTACACCGGCATTGTTTATTTAAAATAATGGTGGAGGATGACGGGATCGAACCGCCGACCCCCTGCTTGTAAGGCAGGTGCTCTCCCAGCTGAGCTAATCCTCCATATTGTTCGCCTAGCAACGTCCTACTCTCACAGGGGGAAACCCCCAACTACCATCGGCGCTAAAGAGCTTAACTTCCGTGTTCGGCATGGGAACGGGTGTGACCTCTTTGCTATCGTCACTAGACTATTTTCTTAAGGACAAGAATTATTATAACATCTTTTTTAAAGTTTAGCAAGTGTTTTTTGCTATTTTAGAAAAGTTTTTTTCTTGTTCTCTCAAAACTGGATAAATTACATTGAAGTTAGTTAAGTAAAATTTGGTTAAGTCCTCGATCTATTAGTATTCGTCAGCTCCGTATGTCGCCACACTTCCACCTCGAACCTATCTACCTCATCGTCTTTGAGGGATCTTACTTACTTGCGTAATGGGAAATCTCATCTTGAGGGGGGCTTCATGCTTAGATGCTTTCAGCACTTATCCCGTCCACACATAGCTACCCAGCGATGCCCTTGGCAGAACAACTGGTACACCAGCGGTGTGTCCATCCCGGTCCTCTCGTACTAAGGACAGCTCCTCTCAAATTTCCTACGCCCACGACGGATAGGGACCGAACTGTCTCACGACGTTCTGAACCCAGCTCGCGTACCGCTTTAATGGGCGAACAGCCCAACCCTTGGGACCGACTACAGCCCCAGGATGCGATGAGCCGACATCGAGGTGCCAAACCTCCCCGTCGATGTGGACTCTTGGGGGAGATAAGCCTGTTATCCCCGGGGTAGCTTTTATCCGTTGAGCGATGGCCCTTCCATGCGGAACCACCGGATCACTAAGCCCGTCTTTCGACCCTGCTCGACTTGTAGGTCTCGCAGTCAAGCTCCCTTATGCCTTTACACTCTACGAATGATTTCCAACCATTCTGAGGGAACCTTTGGGCGCCTCCGTTACTCTTTAGGAGGCGACCGCCCCAGTCAAACTGCCCGCCTGACACTGTCTCCTACCCCGCTAAGGGGCATGGGTTAGAAGTTCAATACATCTAGGGTAGTATCCCACCAACGCCTCCTCCGAAGCTGGCGCTCCGGAATCTCTGGCTCCTACCTATCCTGTACAAGATGTATCAAAATTCAATATCAGGCTACAGTAAAGCTCCACGGGGTCTTTCCGTCCTGTCGCGGGTAACCTGCATCTTCACAGGTACTATAATTTCACCGAGTCTCTCGTTGAGACAGTGCCCAGATCGTTACGCCTTTCGTGCGGGTCGGAACTTACCCGACAAGGAATTTCGCTACCTTAGGACCGTTATAGTTACGGCCGCCGTTTACTGGGGCTTCAATTCGCACCTTCGCTTGCGCTAAGCACTCCTCTTAACCTTCCAGCACCGGGCAGGCGTCAGCCCCTATACGTCACCTTACGGTTTTGCAGAGACCTGTGTTTTTGCTAAACAGTCGCCTGGGCCTATTCACTGCGGCTCTCTCGGGCTTTCACCCTACTAGAGCACCCCTTCTCCCGAAGTTACGGGGTCATTTTGCCGAGTTCCTTAACGAGAGTTCTCTCGCACACCTTAGGATTCTCTCCTCGACTACCTGTGTCGGTTTGCGGTACGGGCACCTTTTACCTCGCTAGAGGCTTTTCTTGGCAGTGTGAAATCAGGAACTCCGGACATACGTCCTCGTCATCACAGCTCAACGTTATAGAAATGGGATTTGCCTCATTTCACGCCTCACTGCTTGAACATGCATAACCAACAGCATGCTTACCCTATCCTACTGCGTCCCCCCATTGCTCAAATGGTAAATAGGTGGTACAGGAATATCAACCTGTTGTCCATCGCCTACGCCTATCGGCCTCGGCTTAGGTCCCGACTAACCCTGAGCGGACGAGCCTTCCTCAGGAAACCTTAGTCATTCGGTGGACGGGATTCTCACCCGTCTTTCGCTACTCATACCGGCATTCTCACTTCTAAGCGCTCCACCAGTCCTTCCGGTCTGACTTCACAGCACTTAGAACGCTCTCCTACCACGGACATCTAAGATGTCCATCCACAGCTTCGGTGAATTGTTTAGCCCCGATACATTTTCGGCGCAGCGTCACTCGACCAGTGAGCTATTACGCACTCTTTAAATGATGGCTGCTTCTGAGCCAACATCCTGGTTGTCTAAGCAACGTCACATCCTTTTCCACTTAACAATTACTTTGGGACCTTAGCTGGTGGTCTGGGCTGTTTCCCTTTTGACTACGGATCTTATCACTCGCAGTCTGACTCCCGTGCATAAATCACTGGCATTCGGAGTTTGTCTGAATTCGGTAATCCGGGATGGACCCCTAGTTCAAACAGTGCTCTACCTCCAGGATTCTCTATCACGAGGCTAGCCCTAAAGCTATTTCGGAGAGAACCAGCTATCTCCAGGTTCGATTGGAATTTCTCCGCTACCCACACCTCATCCCCGCACTTTTCAACGTACGTGGGTTCGGGCCTCCAGTAAGTGTTACCTTACCTTCACCCTGGACATGGGTAGATCACCTGGTTTCGGGTCTACAACCACATACTCATTCGCCCTATTCAGACTCGCTTTCGCTACGGCTCCGTCTTCTAAAACTTAACCTCGCATGTAATCGTAACTCGCCGGTTCATTCTACAAAAGGCACGCTATCACCCATTAACGGGCTCTAACTACTTGTAGGCACATGGTTTCAGGATCTATTTCACTCCCCTTCCGGGGTGCTTTTCACCTTTCCCTCACGGTACTGGTTCACTATCGGTCACTAGGTAGTATTTAGCCTTGGGAGATGGTCCTCCCAGATTCCGACGGAATTTCACGTGTTCCGCCGTACTCAGGATACACTCAAGAGAGAATGAACTTTCAACTACAGGGCTGTTACCTGCTCTGGCGGGCCTTTCCAGACCGCTTCGTTTAACTCATTCCTTTGTAACTCCATATAGAGTGTCCTACAACCCCAAGAGGCAAGCCTCTTGGTTTGGGCTATTCCCGTTTCGCTCGCCGCTACTCAGGGAATCGATTTTTCTTTCTCTTCCTCCAGGTACTTAGATGTTTCAGTTCCCTGGGTCTGCCATCAAGACGCTATGTATTCACGTCAAGATACTGCTCCATTACGAACAGTGGGTTCCCCCATTCGGAAATCTCCGGATCAAAGCTCACTTACAGCTCCCCGAAGCATATCGGTGTTAGTGCCGTCCTTCTTCGGCTCCTAGTGCCAAGGCATCCGCCATGCGCCCTTAATAACTTAACCTAAAAGTTAGTTATTAAGCCTAAAAAACTTAATAATAAAAAATGTGTTACTTAATTTGCTTCAATGTCGTTTTATCCAGTTTTCAAAGAACAAGGTTTTGAAGATCATTTTACAATGAGCCTTCAAAACTGAACGCAAGACGTTAATCGACAGATCCAAGATCTGTTTCCGTAATTATCCTTAGAAAGGAGGTGATCCAGCCGCACCTTCCGATACGGCTACCTTGTTACGACTTCACCCCAATCATCTATCCCACCTTCGGCGGCTGGCCCCATAAAGGTTACCTCACCGACTTCGGGTGTTACAAACTCTCGTGGTGTGACGGGCGGTGTGTACAAGGCCCGGGAACGTATTCACCGTGGCATGCTGATCCACGATTACTAGCGATTCCGGCTTCATGTAGGCGAGTTGCAGCCTACAATCCGAACTGAGAACGATTTTATGAGATTAGCATACCCTCGCGAGTTAGCGACTCTTTGTATCGTCCATTGTAGCACGTGTGTAGCCCAGGTCATAAGGGGCATGATGATTTGACGTCATCCCCACCTTCCTCCGGTTTGTCACCGGCAGTCACCTTAGAGTGCCCAACTAAATGATGGCAACTAAGATCAAGGGTTGCGCTCGTTGCGGGACTTAACCCAACATCTCACGACACGAGCTGACGACAACCATGCACCACCTGTCACCAATGTCCCCGAAGGGAAAACTCTATCTCTAGAGCGGTCATTGGGATGTCAAGACCTGGTAAGGTTCTTCGCGTTGCTTCGAATTAAACCACATGCTCCACCGCTTGTGCGGGCCCCCGTCAATTCCTTTGAGTTTCAACCTTGCGGCCGTACTCCCCAGGCGGAGTGCTTAATGCGTTAGCTGCAGCACTAAGGGGCGGAAACCCCCTAACACTTAGCACTCATCGTTTACGGCGTGGACTACCAGGGTATCTAATCCTGTTTGCTCCCCACGCTTTCGCGCCTCAGTGTCAGTTACAGACCAGAAAGTCGCCTTCGCCACTGGTGTTCCTCCAAATCTCTACGCATTTCACCGCTACACTTGGAATTCCACTTTCCTCTTCTGCACTCAAGTCTCCCAGTTTCCAATGACCCTCCACGGTTGAGCCGTGGGCTTTCACATCAGACTTAAGAAACCACCTGCGCGCGCTTTACGCCCAATAAATCCGGACAACGCTTGCCACCTACGTATTACCGCGGCTGCTGGCACGTAGTTAGCCGTGGCTTTCTAATAAGGTACCGTCAAGGTACGTTCAGTTACTAACGTACTTGTTCTTCCCTTACAACAGAGTTTTACGATCCGAAAACCTTCATCACTCACGCGGCGTTGCTCCATCAGACTTTCGTCCATTGTGGAAGATTCCCTACTGCTGCCTCCCGTAGGAGTTTGGGCCGTGTCTCAGTCCCAATGTGGCCGATCACCCTCTCAGGTCGGCTATGCATCGTTGCCTTGGTAGGCCATTACCCCACCAACTAGCTAATGCACCGCGGGCCCATCTAGTAGTGACAGCCGAAACCGCCTTTCAGCATTTTGCCATGTGACAAAATGGATTATTCGGTATTAGCCCCGGTTTCCCGGAGTTATCCCAATCTACTAGGTAGGTTGCCCACGTGTTACTCACCCGTCCGCCGCTAAATCAGAAGAAGCAAGCTTCTTCATCATTCGCTCGACTTGCATGTATTAGGCACGCCGCCAGCGTTCGTCCTGAGCCAGGATCAAACTCTCCATAAAAGTAGTTTGAAAGCTCATTAGCTTTGCTAGCGTATCATCCGAAGATGATATCTATTTTTGTTTTGATCCACCAACAGAGTTGATGTCCAAAAACATTTATTGATTAACGTCTTGCATGTTCAGTTTTCAAGGTTCATTTTGTTGCCGTTTCATAAGCGACTTCAATATCTTATCATCATCTGTTTTCTTTGTCAAATACTTTTTTGAAAAAGTTTTTTGAGATGTTGTATTCATATTTTGTAGCACGTCTTAGCGACATTTATTACTATACATCATCTTATTTTGAAAATCAACAGTTTTTTTAAAATAACTTTATAATCTTTTTTCATTAATTTTATATAGCATAATACACGCTGTTACAATCACGTTACTTAGTACTTGAAAGTGCATTAGTTTTGTCATTAAATACAAAGTACTTTTTAATTACCGCGCTAATTGTTTCAAATAAACCCGCTATTGAAGTCACTTTCATACTCACCTATTATAAAAACTCATAAAAAAGATTATGCCCTAACAAATTGGGTACTATAACTAATATAGCAAAGTAACACTACTCAATTGAAGTCGGCCAACATGATTCCCCTTTAATAAGAAGATAGACAAATAAAGTAATCACACCATTCGACTAAACATTCATTGCATATGTAACATTTGGCGAAACCTTTCTCGAATAATAAATACCCTGTTGAAAATGTACAAGCCCCAACGCAAGCAAATCTCCAAAAATCTGAACTACATGCCCCCTCCCTTAGTTAGTACATAGTCTTTCATTACAATACAATCGGATAACTACGTTTCAGAATGAAGTTTATCTTTATAGAAAAGTTACTTTCCTATTGTTTAACTTGCTACAGAGGTGTAACTTAGTGACCCATAGCTTAAAATGCATGGAAACACTATGAATACTTCCGCATTAATCGAATACACCCAATCACTTCTTTTTAATCGGAATATTCCATGGAAAATGTTGAAGAAATAAATAAACTCTAAAAAGCATTCGATAAAATTTTTGAAGCTGTAATCTGTACGAACTACAAGCGTAACATAAGTAGTGAGGACTAAAATTAGGATAACACTGCCACTGATAAAAATAGCAATGTATGGATCGGTATTAGTTTTTTCAAAGAGTATCAATTTCTATAAAAAGTAAATTCCCCATATACATAGTGTACAATACGAATACTAGATGATCCTAAATTAGAATCGAGCAGGATGAGGTTCGGAAAAATGAAAATGAAATAAAGGAGGACTACTACAATGAACTTCTTACTGGATAACAGTTTAACCCATGAAATGTTCATTAAATTGATTGTTGCCGCTACATTGAGTTTAGTCATCGGTATTGAAAGAGAATTGAAAAGAAAACCGGTTGGATTGAAAACAAGTTTAGTTATTGCTACATTCAGCTGTTTGTTGACAATCATTTCAATAGAATCAGTTTATAATGCTAAACCAGTACCAGGCATCAATGTATCAATGGATCCGCTCCGCTTAGCTGCACAAATCGTCAGTGGAGTTGGTTTTTTAGGTGCTGGAGTCATTTTACGCAGAGGCAATGATAATATAAGTGGCTTAACAACTGCAGCTATGATTTGGGGTGCAGCAGGGATTGGTATTGCTGTTGGTGCAGGTTTTTATGCGCAAGCTATTATCGCTGTCGTTATTGTGATGATTGGTGTAGAAGTCCTTGCTCCTATTTTTATGAAATTTGGCCCTAAGCGTCTTCGTATGCGTGAAGTATCTTTGAAAATAGGCGTTAAAGATATTCAACATATCAATGATATATTACTATTTTTACGGAAGAATGATATGGATGTAGATAATATGCGTATTAAAGATATTCGTCTAGAGAATAATGAAGTTAAGCATGAAGTCGATTTACGTTTTTCAGCTCTGCCAAAAAAAGATACTATTTCAATATATAACAGCATTCGCGAACAACCTAATATAGAAGAAATAGAAATTGAAATTCTGTCTTAGAGGAGGCATTTTATGAGTAATGTATGGAGCTTATTAAAGAAAGGAAATAAACCTTCGCTATTAGCGGCTTTAGTCAATTTGTTTTTAGGTATATTAAAAGGTGTTGCTTTCTTCTTTACAGGAAACATTGCAATGTTTGCAGAAATGATGCACTCATTAGGTGACTCAGCCAACCAATTCTTTGTTTTTATCGGCTCTGCCTTATCTAAAAAAGCACCTACTCGACAATTCCCAAAAGGTTTTGGGCGTGTTGTTAATTTAGTGTGTTTAGGCGCTGTTCTTATAGTAGGAATATTATCTTACGAAACAATTAAAGAAGGCTGGCATCAAATTACTCACCCCGCTCCTTCGAATGGGATGTGGATTAGTTTAAGCGTTTTAGCAATTGGCATTATATTAGAAGGTGTTGTATTAATGAAAGCTGCGAAAGAAATTCTTCATGAATCAAATGAGTCAGCTACTTTCTTTTCTGTCCTACCTAAAGCCTTTACCCATTTAAACCGAGCAAAACCTGCAACGAAACTTGTCTTTATGGAAGATTTAGTAGCAACTTCAGGTGGCGTTTTAGCTTTTGTAGCTGTGATAATCGCGCATTTCACTGGATTTTTACAAGTTGAAGGTATTGCTTCAATTCTAATTGGTCTTATGATGTTCTACGTAGTTGGTGTGATATTTTTAGAAAATGCTCGTGGAGTAATTGGTGAAACCGATGAAGAAATGCTAAACCATATCGCACATTTATTATGGGAAGATAAAAATGTACGCGATATCCAAAAGTTAGAGGTGGTTAAAGAAGGCGAGTTTTTACACGTAGAGGTCCTTGCTGAAATTGATCCTTCTCTCACTTTTGCTGAGGTTGACGATATTCGGGACCACTTGATGAAGATTTTATTATCTCAAACTAAAGTTTCAAAGGTGACTATCGCCTTCGATGAAGATGATGGTATTACAAATTGGAATCACATTGACGATCACCCAAATAATATGAAATAAAAGATGAGATCGGGACGCATTGTTACCGCGTTTAGTAACATGCTCCCCTTTATACTTAATCAATTGAAAAGAGTGATGAAAATGCAAAAAACAATATTAATTAGCGATATACATGGTGAATTTAAAAAATTTCAAGAGCTTTTAACTCTTACAAATTATTCGCCAGATAAAGACAGATTAGTTTTACTTGGCGATTATGTTGATCGAGGACCTGATTCAGCTAATGTGTTAGATTTAGTCATGCAATTACAGCAAAATGGAGCAATTGTTTTAATTGGTAATCACGAAAATTTAATGCAAAAAGCATTTATAGAACAAACGGAATACGCTTGGAAACATTGGACTGAACGGTGTGGCGGTAAAGAAACCTTACTTAGCTATGGGTTTTCTGAAGAAGAGATACAGGGAATAGGTGAAGGTGAGCAGTTCAATGTTCCACAATTACAATCTGAAAAGCTTGATGAGCATTTGGCATTCATAAAAAATTTACATACATATATAGAAGATGATGATTATATTTTCGTGCATGCAGGTATTGATCCTCATATCCCTGTAAGCGAAACGGATAAAGAAACACTTATTTGGATTCGAGAAGAATTTCATAACGGTTATACCGGCAGTAAAACAGTAGTATTTGGTCATACCCCCACCTCCACTTTGCACCAAAATGAAAATAATCATGATGTTTATTTTGGCCAAAATAATATTATCGGTATCGATGGTGGCGCCGTTTTTGGCGGTCAATTGAATTGTTTAGAACTACCCAGTAAGAGCATTTACTTTATTAAATAAAAACTCGTATGATTTTTGATGTCACAACACACTCTAGCTATAAGAGGAGGTGTTATGATGAGCGTTATACAAAGAACGGCCTTATTTTTCACTATTATCGGTGCTTTAAATTGGGGTGTTATTGGCTTATTTCAATTTGATGTTGTCGCAAGTCTTTTTGGCGGACAAGCTAGTGTGGTATCAAGAATCATCTATACTATCGTAGGAATTGCTGGTCTAGTGAATTTGTGGATACTCTTTAGACCATCAGAAGAAATAGAGCGTTCAGAACCTCAAGTAGCGCGTACGATGTAATATCCAATATGCAAAAAACCCCCAAGAACACGTTAATGTTCTTGGGGGTTACTTTTTAGCTTAACGTTTATACCCAACCTCTGAAGCGAGAAGCCTCAGCAGTTTTACGTACACCTACCATATAAGCTGCTAAACGCATATCGATACCACGTGTTGTTGCAACTGTATAGACATTATCAAATGCATCAACCATTTTCTTAAGAAGTTTTTCATTTACTTCCTCTTCTGACCAGTAATAGCCTTGGTTGTTTTGAACCCATTCAAAATAAGAAACTGTAACGCCTCCAGCACTTGCTAGTACGTCTGGTACTAGTAGAATGCCACGGTCATTTAAAATTTTAGTCGCTTCTGAAGTTGTCGGGCCATTTGCTGCTTCTACTACAATACTTGCACGTATATTATGTGCATTGTCCGCAGTAATTTGATTTTCAATCGCAGCAGGAACTAAAATATCGCAATCTAGTTCAAGTAGTTCTTTATTAGAGATTGTATTTTCAAAAAGAGTTGTAACAGTACCAAAACTGTCACGACGATCTAGTAAATAATCAATGTCCAGACCTTCTGGATCATGCAAAGCTCCGTGAGCATCAGAGATACCAATAACTTTAGCACCTAAATCACTCATGAATTTAGCTAGGAAACTACCTGCGTTACCAAATCCTTGGATAACGACACGTGCACCTTTAATGTCAATATTACGACGTTTAGCTGCTTCTTCAATCACAATTGTAACACCTTGTGCAGTTGCGCGGTCACGGCCTTGCGAACCACCTAAAACAATTGGTTTACCTGTGATGAAACCTGGAGAGTTGAATTCATCAATGCGACTGTATTCATCCATCATCCATGCCATGATTTGTGAGTTCGTGAAAACGTCTGGAGCAGGAATATCTTTTGTTGGTCCAACGAATTGGCTAATAGCACGAACATAGCCACGACTTAGTCTTTCAATTTCCCCCATAGACATCTGGCGTGGATCACAGATGATACCACCTTTACCACCGCCATAAGGTAAATCAACAATACCTGCTTTTAAAGTCATCCACATTGAAAGCGCTTTAACTTCATCTTCAGAAACTTGCGGATGGAAGCGCACGCCACCTTTTGTAGGACCTACTGCATCATTATGTTGTGCACGGTAGCCTGTGAATACTTTCACTTTACCATCATCCATTTTAATTGGAATTCGTACTTCTAGCATACGTAGTGGCTCTTTTAAAAGTTCATACATTCCTTCATCGTAGCCTAGCTTGTGAAGAGCTTCGTGAATAACCGCCTGTGTTGATGTAAACAGGTTAAGATTTTCTGCCATTTGATTTTCTCGCCTCTTTATTCATAATGTTTTTTAACTGTATATCGCAAACATTGTAACATAGTTCCAGTGATTGTGGGATATATTTCAGTTTATTTTGTAAAGACTTTTTTGATTTTTTCAATTGCCCAATCTAATTCTTCTTTAGAAATAATTAAAGGTGGTGCAAAACGAATTACTGTATCATGTGTCTCTTTGCATAATAAACCTAGTGTCATCAACTTTTCACAGTATGGACGTGCTAATTCATTTAACTCCATTCCAATGAATAAACCGCGACCTCTCACTTCTTTTATCACATCGTTATCAATTTTCTTCAGCTCATCCATGAAATAATTTCCTAGCTCTAATGAACGTTCAGCAAGATTTTCTTCTTTTAGCACATTTAAAGCTGCAATCGAAACAGCACATGCAATTGGATTACCACCAAAAGTCGAACCGTGTGACCCTGGATTGTAGACGCCTAAAATCTCTTTACTAGCGACAACACATGAAATCGGGAAAACTCCCCCACCTAATGCTTTGCCTAAGATGTACATGTCAGGATTTACATCTTCCCACTCACATGCAAACATTTTCCCTGTACGAGCTAAACCTGCTTGGATTTCATCAGCGATAAATAATACGTTATTTTCACGACATAAATCTCTTGCTGCTTTTAAATAACCTGCTGGCGGAATAACAATACCCGCTTCCCCCTGAATCGGTTCAACTAAAAACGCAGCAGTATTTGGTGTAATAGCTGCTTTTAAAGCATCTAAATCACCGTAATCTACTAATTTAATACCAGGTAACATTGGTCCGAAACCTCTTTTATACTCGGCTTCTGAAGACAGGGATACCGCAGTCATTGTACGACCATGGAAGTTCCCATTACATGCTATGATTTCTGCTTGACCCTCTGCTACACCTTTTACATCGTAAGCCCAACGTCTTGCTGCTTTAAATGCAGTTTCTACAGCTTCTGCACCTGTATTCATAGGTAGCGCCATTTCTTTTCCAGTTACTTCGCAAACTAACTCATACCATGGCCCAAGTTGATCACTATGGAAAGCACGAGATGTTAATGTCACACGGTCTGCTTGATCTTTTAATGCTTGAATGATTTTTGGATGGCGATGACCTTGGTTTACAGCAGAATAAGCTGAAAGCATATCCATAAATTTATTTCCTTCTGGATCCTTTACCCATACTCCCTCTGCTTCTGAAATAACGATTGGCAGTGGCAAATAGTTTGGTGCACCAAATGTTTCTGTTTGCTTAATAATCTCATGTGTCTTTGTCATTATATTTCCCCCTAAAATATAAACGTAGGCTTTCTAACGTCCACTATTATTTTATAAAAAGACAGACATATATAATTTAGTCTGCCTTTTTGTTTCTCTCATTAAATCCTTTGTGATACAGACTAATTAAAGTGTCTCTGAAGTTGTTTTTGCTTGCATATGCAATTGCAAATAATCCGGTCCGCCTGCTTTAGAATCAGTTCCTGACATGTTAAAGCCTCCGAATGGTTGGTAACCTACGATTGCTCCTGTACAACCGCGGTTGAAGTATAAATTCCCTACATGGAAATCTTCGCGTGCTTTTTCTTGATTCATACGATTTTTTGTAATGACTGCACCTGTTAAACCATATTCAGTATTATTTGCAATAGCTAATGCTTCATCGAAATCTTTAGCTTTTGCTATAGCTACTACTGGCCCGAATATTTCTTCCTTCATCACACGTGCTTCTGGAGTCACATCAACAATTACTGTTGGATTTACGAAGAATCCTTTTGAATTATCTGAAGTGCCTCCAGCAACAATTCGGCCTTCTTCTTTTCCAATTTCAATGTAGCTAGTAATTTTTTCGAATGCAGCAGCATCGATTACTGGTCCAGTGAAGTTTGATAAATCTGTTGGGTCTCCAACTGATAAACCTTTTGTCAATTCTTCAACACGAGTTATTACTTCTTCGTAAACATCTTCTACAATGACAGCTCTTGAACATGCTGAACATTTTTGACCGCTAAAGCCAAATGCTGAATTAACGATTGATTGTGCAGCAAGCTCTAAATCTGCTTCTTTATCAACAACAATCGTATCTTTACCGCCCATTTCAGCGATTACACGTTTCAGCCAAATTTGACCTTCATTTAATTTTGAAGCCCGTTCGTTAATACGTAAGCCCACATCACGAGAACCAGTAAAACTAATAAAGCGCGTTTTCGGATGATCTACTAAATAGTCTCCTACTTCTGCCCCTGAGCCTGGAATGTAGTTAACAACACCTGCTGGTAATCCTGCTTCTTCAAGAATTTCTACAAATTTATAAGCAACTACCGGAGTAGTAGATGCTGGTTTTAAAAGTACTGTATTCCCTGTTACTACAGCAGCTACTGTTGTTCCTGCCATAATTGCGAATGGGAAGTTCCACGGTGAAATGACTACTCCTACTCCTAAAGGAATATAGTCATAACGGTTGAATTCACCTGGGCGACTTTCAACTGGTTGACCGTCTTTTAGTCGTAACATTTGTCGACCGTAATATTCTAAGAAGTCGATTGCTTCTGCTGTATCAGCATCAGCCTCATTCCAAGGTTTACCTGCTTCTTTTGTTAAAAGCGCAGAAATCTCATGCTTACGGCGACGAATAATCGCTGCTGCTTTGAATAATACATCTGCACGAATTTCAGGTTTTACTTTCTTCCATGTATGAAAAGTTTCATCTGCTACTTGCATCGCTTTCTCAGCTAATTCTTTGCTAGCCTTTGAAACTGAACCGATAACTTCTTCTTTATTTGCTGGATTATATGAAATGATTTGATCATTCGTTGTAATACGTTCTCCACCGATGATTAACGGATATTCTTCCCCAAGATATCCTTCCACCTTTTTTAAAGCCTCTAAATATGCTGTGTTGTTCTCTTCTTTAGAGAAATCTGTAAATGGTTCATGTTTGTACGGAATCATTTGTAATCCTCCCTTGTGATGTAAGTGCAAAAAATATTTGCATTTATAAATTGTTTACACTTATAATAATGCAAAAGATTGTTGCGTTTTTCAAGTAAAAAATATTTAAAATTATAAAAAAATTTCAAGGTGATAAAATATGAAACCAATTGACAACGACTTAACACCCTTTTACCGTCATGCAACAGAACATGCTTCTGTTGGTATCCATGCAGTAAATGCTCAAGGGCAAACGATTATTTATAACGATAAAATGAAAGAAATTGAAGGTTTGAATTTGAAGGATGTTATAGACCGTTCTATTTTAGAACTCTTTCAATTTGAGCAAGAGGAAAGTACGTTACTTCAAGTTCTACAAACCGGGGAAAAAGTACTCAATGTAAAACAAACCTATTGGAATCATAATGGTCAAGAAATTACGACGATTAATGATACATTTCCTGTTTTTGAAAATGATGCACTAATTGGAGCCATTGAGTTTGCTCGTGATATTACTACACTTGAAAAACTTGTTTACCAACCGCTACGACGTTATGGAGAACCTATTACTTTTTCAAGTATTACAGCTGTTTCTCTACCAATGAAGGTAGTTATTCAAACAGCCGAAAAAGCTGCAATAGCAAGACTTCCTGTACTTTTAATCGGGGAGTCTGGAACTGGCAAAGATTTAATTGCTGAAGGCATCCATCATAATTTAGATCCTGTGAATCAACATTTCATCACAATTTTCTGTCAGCGCTCAGATACAGCCATTTTAGAAAAACTGTATGAAAGTACGAATTCACTTCAAAATTGCACGATATTCTGCGAACGTATTGAATTTTTATCTTTAACGTTACAGGAGAAGTTATTACAATTATTAGAAGAGAACCATATGAAAAACCATATGTTTATCGCTAGTATTGGTGGAGATCCAATAGATTTAATTGCTTCAGGTCAACTGTTAAAAGAACTCTATTACTTTTTCGCATCTGTCACGATTAATGTGCCTCCATTACATTCAAGAAGAGAAGATATTAAACCATTTATAGAGAACTTCCTGAAACGCCATCGTCAACGTTTCGGTTCTAACATTCAAGACTTGTCTAGTGAGGTCCATGAACTTTTCCATCTATACGATTGGCCAGGCAATTTAAAAGAATTAGAAATTCTACTTGAGGAAATTGTCTCAATGGTAACGACAGAGGAATTGATCACGTTTGAAATGCTGCCACTCCATTTTAAATGGAAGGTACAAGCATTACGGGACTCTTCACACGATGCATCCTATTTTGTCGTACAAAATACGAAGGAACTACTACCGCTTGATGAATATTTACGTGAGGCAGAAGAATATTATTTGCAAAAAGCATTGAATATGTATGAAGGAAATATCACGAAAACAGCTAACGCACTTGGCATGAGCAGACAAAATTTACAATATCGTATTCGAAAAATGAAGAAATAAAAAGAGGGTTCACATTAATGTGAACCCTCTTTCAATTAACCTTTTATACCTGATTTGTCGATCCAATCTTGTAACTTTTCTTTTAATGAATTGAAACCAACTGCATCTTTTTCGTCAACACGCGCTTGTAAAGATTTTCTCGGCGCGTTTTCTTTGCGTTTCATTGGGGGGCGTTCCTGCAGTGCACGAATAGATAAGCTGATTTTGCTCGCATTTTCATCGATTTCAAGTACCTTTACCTGTACTTCCTGACCAACCGATAAAAGATCTGCAATGTTTTTTACGAAGCCGTACGTAATTTCAGAAATATGCACAAGTCCTTGGGTATTTTCGTCAAGAGCAACGAAAGCACCATAGGGTTGTATTCCTGTTATCTTACCAGTTAACACATCTCCTACTACATATTTATCTGCCATAAGCCCTTCCTACCTTCTGTAGCTATATATACACTATATTCATGTTAAATTATAACATAGCGGTATAGTACGGGCAAAAAATCACTTTGTTGGATTTAATGGGAGACGCCAACCATTTTCTTCTTTAATTAGTCTGAACTCACTTACATTTAATAAATCTATCTCATCTTCGTTCTTCCTAACAATGCGAGTAACACCCTGCACATCCTCATCTCTTACCGTTTTAAGCTGAACAAAAGTCATTTTCTCAAATATTTCACTTAGACGAGTATCTTTTCCAAAATATTCATCGAACGACATCTCCCTAACTTTATCCTTTGACGGTATTCCATACTTCTCCCCTTTCACGAAAAGCTCATAAACGGTATCATAATCATCCATCATCATACTGTAATAATATAATCCAACAACTTCAATTGCTTTGGCGTCCTTTAATACAGCCTGATTATGAGTCTTTGAAAATAATTTATAGTATGAATGGATACGGGATTCAAAATCAGTGCCTATCATTTTCTCTGTCTCTGAATAATTTGCATCAGAAGTACTTATAAATGACTCATGAAGTGAATGATTGACTGCATCCTCAATATCACTAAATTGAAGGTTTCCCCAATGCTTTGATGAAGTCCAATTTGAAGCTTCAAACTCATCCACAATCGGCTTTAAATAAAATAGCGTTGGTGAAAATTTTGAACCATTCTCTAATAAATTTAACCAAGCATCTCGATATTCCTTATTCACTTTACCGGTAGCATCCATAACGGGGTTACTATTTGAACCTTTTACTAATGAGTATACCGCATTCGCGTAATCACCTTTTAACTCATCAAAGAAAGATAATTCTTGGTCCGCCAAACTCCATGTTTTTTCTATTATATTTAATAAAAAAACCGTTTCATCAATTGAATGAACTAAATCGCCACCATAAGTAAATGGTTTTCCATGCAAAATAGTAAAATAATCTAGTAGACGAGCTGTTACTTTATCCTCCAACTTCGCAGTTGTTACATCTGAATTAAAACCAAAAATCACATTATTATAAACGATTTTTAAACCTAAATTTTGAATCTCTGCACTATCGATAGCATTTTTCAATATTTGCGGAAGTTTATCCTTATTCATGAATAGCCTCTTCCACTCTAGATTACCGTCTTCTCTTACAAAATCTAAATCTTCGCTATGCTCCATAAATAAATTATTGTAGTAATTAATAAGGTCTGTAGAACGGTCGTAATATTCAGATATATATATCCTTGCTTCCGTATCTGTAAGTTTTTTTTCATTAGCCATTGTTGTATATATCAATTGTTGGGGTAGTTGAATACTTCTCATAGTTTCCTTATAATATTCATCTTTTTGATTTTCTGAATAAAGCATTTTCCTGTCTTCATCTTTCGATAGTTTTTTATAAAAGTTATACCTTGTATCTGCCCAGTTTACAAAACCTATTTCTGCATAATCTTTTTCCTTCATTTTCAAAAGCTTACGATTCTTTTCTCTTGCCACTGGATAATCTTTTTCAATGTCTTCAAATACTTCTGCGAAAGTATATTGTCCATCACTTCCTTGTTGCAGTTGTTTATCATTTTCAAAAAAGTAGGTAGATCCTAAAATACTTAGTATAAAAATACTCGCTATACTGATAGCCCAAACAATTAGTTTTTGTCTATTTTTTCTTGGCTTTTTTATATGCTCTATAGCTTGTAATTTTTGATTTTCACTTTCAATTTGCCCTACTATTTTTTCCAACTGAAATTGCGAAGGCACCTTGTCATAGGATTTTTTCAATAGCTTCATACGATCTTCAAATTGTTTATCGTCCATTATTGGTACCTCCGATCTTTGATAACTCCCTTTTCAACTGCTCTTTAGCCCTTAGAAGACGTGTTTTAACTGATGATAATGATATATTTAGTACATCTGCTATTTGTTCGTATGTTAGTTCATGAAAATAAAAGAGCACGATAGGATGACGGTATTTTTCATCAAGTTGTAAAATGGCTTGATGTAGTTCCTGGTCCTCTTCAAATACTAGAATTCGTTCTTCAGCTGAAGGCATATATGTATGTTTAGAACTTTTTTGTGTCAACCTATGTTCCTTCGCCACTTCGCGCGTTTCCTTACGATAATAATCACGCGTTGCATTTAAGGTGATTTTATACAACCAGGTTGTGAATCTCTCGTGATTAAATTGGTGTAAAAAACGGTAAAGCTTTATAAATACTTCTTGGGTGACATCTGGTATGTCATGCACATGAACTCCACACTGAAAAGCAAACTTTTCAACTGTTATATGATGAAATTGCATCAGTAGGTTATATGATTCTAAATCGCCACTTTGCGCCTTGGCAATTAGCTCCTTATCTGGCATTGTTCCCCCCTCACTCTCTGTTGTACTGTTGGTGATACGATAGAACTTTCAATTTTGTTTCACAAAATCCTATACTTTTTTCTAATTGATTGAGGTAGAATAAAACAATCCTTACTAAAAGGAGGACATAAAAAGTGTCAAATAGGGATCAATTTGCGTCGAAGATAGGATTTATTTTAGCGGCTGCTGGTAGCGCCATCGGTTTAGGGGCTATTTGGAAGTTTCCGTATATGGCTGGTACTAATGGCGGTAGTGTTTTTATATTGCTATTTATTATATGTACATTAATTATTGGGTTACCAATATTAGTGGCTGAATTTATGATTGGACGACGTGGGCAAACAGATGCTGTTTCCTCATTTAAAAAACAAGCTCCAGGTACACTTTGGTTTTTAACTGGTTGGGCAGGTTTTATATTTTCTGCTATTATCTTATCCTTCTATAGTGTTGTTGGTGGGTGGATATTAAGTTATATTGTTCGTGCAATTTCTTTTGAATTATCTGGTAGTGGTGAAGATTATTATGGTGAGCTTTTTGCCTCTATAACATCTAATCCTTGGGAAGTTGTCATTGCCCAAGCTGTGTTCTTATTCCTTACTGTCTGGATTGTACAGGGTGGAGTGAAAAATGGAATTGAAAAAGCAAGTAAATGGATGATGCCATTACTATTTATTTTCTTTATCGTATTAGTTATACGTTCTTTAACATTAGATGGTGCAATTGAGGGCATTAAATTTATGTTCGTACCTGATTGGTCATATTTCACAGGTAAAACATTATTGATGGCTTTAGGACAAGCATTCTTCTCCTTAAGTGTTGGGGTTGCAGCTATGCTGACATATGCTTCTTACTTATCAAAAGAAACGAAAATAGGTAGCTCAGCAATAAATGTTGCAGGGATGAATATCGGTATTTCACTGTTAGCGGGTTTAGTAATCTTCCCAGCAGTATTTGCGCTAGGTTACTCCCCCGATCAAGGTCCAGGGCTAGTGTTTATTATTATCCCCGCTGTATTCCAGCAAATTCCTTTCGGCTCTTTGTTTATGATTATTTTCTTTATCTTATTATTATTTGCGACAGTGACGTCTGCAATTGCTATGTTAGAAATTGTTGTAGCAACAGCGATGGGTCCAAAATATGATAAACGTAAGCAATATTCATGGCTATGCGGCTTTGGGATTTTCATTGTTGGTATTCCTAGTGCGTTATCTTTTGGTGTATTGTCCGAGATTAAAATTTTCGGTCTATCCATTTTTGATTCAGCTGATTTCCTTACGAATAATATTGGTATGCCAATAGGTGCATTACTTGTCGCTATTTTCGCAGGTTATAAAATTTCGAAAGCAGACGCTGCTGCTGAATTGAACACAAAAGATTGGATATTCAAAACTTGGCGTATTCTTGTTCAATTCGTCGCTCCAATTGCAATTATTATTGTCTTTATCCAAAGCGTGTTCTTTAGATAACGTCATTTTTCTGTCACTTACGTTAGAAATCCCTTCACTCAAGCCGTGTTATAATTTAATTATTATTATTGTAAACGATTTGAAAGGAGTGCTTTATTTATTATGATGAATCAAGATTTTCATACTCAACTTCGCCAACTTCGTGGTGAACGTAATATTTCACTCGAGGAATTATCTTTACAAGTTTGTGTTAGTGCAGAGAAACTAGGGCGCTATGAATCTGGAGAAGATATTCCTTCAAGAGAGACAATTTTCAAACTTTCAAACGCATTAGAAGTACCGTTGTCTAACTTAACGGACGGTTTACAATTTCATTAAGAAAAAAAGCCTTATTGCTCGATTTTTATCGAACAATAAGGCTTTTTCTTTTTATACGATGCATTTTGCTTCGAATTTTACAGCTAATAGCTTATATGAAATTCCGATACATTCTTCGATAGGAATCCATCTTTCGAATGTTCGCTCGTAAATTTCTTGAATTTTCTTACCTAGTACAGTTGGATCATCTATATGCTGTAATTCCGCTACGACATCGGCCGCTTCTGTATCATATTTGAAGTTCTCTATTTCAAAAGGGTCCCACTCTGAAAGGATGTGTACAGCCTTTCTATTCATTGCAATATTCTCCATATTTTTTCACCTAATTACTTTTCATCTTTAATGGTTATGATAACATAGATATAAAAAAAGAAAAGAGGGATATGCTTGAGTAGATTTGACCAAGTGATAAACAGAAGAGATACAAATTCGACAAAATGGGATATGATGGGGGCAATTTACCAAATTGAAGATACATCAGATATCTTACCAATGTGGATTGCAGATATGGATTTTGCTGCTCCTGAAGTAGTAACCAATGCTATCCGTGGTCGTTTAGAACACCCTGTGCTAGGTTATGCAGTTGCAGATGATATGACAACAGGAACGTTCGTCAATTGGGTTGAAAAACGCCATAATTGGACCATTGAAAAGGATTGGGTTCTCTATCATAGTGGTGTTGTCCCCGCTATTGCATCAATTGTTGAAACTTATACAAAGCCTAAAGACAAGATTTTAATCACCCCGCCTGTTTATCCTCCATTTACTAATGTTCCGATTGCGTTAAAACGTGAGATGGAAGAATGTGTAATGGTAGAAAAAGAAGGTCATTATTTACTAGACTTTGAAGCATTTGAAAAAAGTGCTGCAAAAGAAGCAGTGAAGTTATTCATTTTATGTAACCCACACAATCCAGGGGGAATCGTCTGGAGTGAGGATGATTTACGAGAAATGCTTCGAATTTGTGCAAAACATGATGTACTGATTTTGTCAGATGAAATTCACGCGGACTTAATATTTGATGGTCAAAAGCATATCCCTCTCGCAAAAATTGCTGGTGAAGAGGCTGCTCGTGTTATTACTTGTATGGCACCAACGAAAACATTTAACTTAGCAGGTGTACAAGTAGCTATGATGATTGTATCTGACGATTCTATGCGAGATAAACTTTTACAAAATGCTGCTTCGCATGGTCAAATGGGACCTAACATCTTTGCTATTGATGCACTGAAAGCCGTATATACTGAAGGTGAAGAATGGTTAACTGAGTTATTGTCATATGTGTCAGCTAATATGGATCTTGTTATCGAGCAGATTCCTGCTGCTGTTCCTGGCATTAAAATCGCAAAACCTCAAGGTACATACTTGTTATGGATTGACTACCGTGATACTGGTTTAGAAGAACAGGAAGTGATGGAACGCTTGTTACATACTGGGAAAATTGCTTTAGATCCAGGTTCTAAATACGGGGAATCAGGTCGTGGATTCGTTCGTATGAATGTGGCTTGTTCAAGAGCAACTGTACAGGACGGCATTGAACGTTTTATAAAAGCATTTAAATAAGCAAAGAAAAACCAGTCGAATCTAATTCGACTGGTTTTGTTTTACGTCTTGTTGACGACTTTGAAGAATTTCTTCCTCTAGCATTTTTGTTTTTAGCTCTTGTTTTTTGGCCATTTTTTTAACTGTAAAAAACACAGCGACACATAGAACTAAAATAATTGCTAATTCAATTGCTGCTGGAAGATACTCCGATTTGTCTTCAGGAAAATAGAGAAACTCATTTAATACCCAAGTTTTCATCTGAGAACACTCCAATTATTATTTTTGAAGAACTTCGATTGATTGAATTGAAATATCTTCAAGTGGTTTGTCACGCATATCTTTTTCTACATCAGCCATTTTATCAACGATGTCCATACCTTCTACAACTTGACCGAATACAGTATGTTTGTGGTCTAACCAAGGTGTACCGCCATTTTCTGTATATGCAGCGATAATTTCTTCTGGATAGCCAGCATCTTTCATTTGTCCGATCATGTTAGCAGGAACTGATGGCATTTGAACAATGAAGAATTGGCTTCCGTTTGTACCTGGACCAGCGTTAGCCATTGATAGAGCACCACGAATGTTGAATAAGTCATTTGAAAATTCATCTTCGAAAGTTGATCCATAAATGCTTTCTCCACCCATACCTGTACCAGTTGGGTCTCCACCTTGAATCATGAAGTCTTTAATAATACGGTGGAAAATGATTCCGTCATAATAACCATTTTCAGCGTGAGTTAAAAAGTTTTGAACTGTTTTAGGTGCATGCTCTGGGAATAATTTAATCTTGATTGAACCTAAAGTCGTTTTCATTTCTACTAATGCTTCGTTTGCTTGTACTTCAGTTGTTAATTGTGGATACATAATATACTCTCCTTTAAAATCTTGAATGTTTAGTTACCCTTGTTACGGGGAAAATAAAAGTAATTTTTAAAGTGGGTTTATCCCACCATCGCAACCTTAATAACTTCAACACTTTGAGGTTGCGTATACTACTTGGATACCTCGTCATAGTCTATCATAATTTACACTATTTTTCAGTTAAAAACTCTCATTAACATTTGAAGAGCTTCATACAAAATTCATAATGCTATATACTACGAATAGACCAAATAATACAGCGAAAGAAAGTGCTCATATGAACCCACAGCAAAAACGCAATTTTATCATTATCTGGTTTGCTAACTTATTAGTTGCAGGAACAACTACTATGATTATGCCCTTTCTTTCATTATACATTGAAACAATGGGCAATTTCACCGAAAGTTATGTCCAAAAATGGGCAGGTTTAATCTTTGGTGCCACATTCGTGTCTGCTTTTCTAATGTCACCTATCTGGGGACGAGTTGCAGATAAGTATGGTTATAAACCAATTTTAATTATTAATGGCTTTGGCATATCTATAAGTATTTTCTTTATGGGACATGTACAAAGTGTAGAACAGTTTTTCTTATTACGCTTATTCATGGGTATTGTAACGGGATTCATCCCGACATCTCTTGCGTTTATAAGTAGACAAACACCCAAAGAAGTTGCAGGGAAAACCCTAGGGACTCTACAAATGGGGAGTGTAACGGGGACACTTTTTGGACCGGTTATCGGTGGTTTGTTGGCAGATGAATTTGGTTTTCAGTATACGTTTATTATTACATCGATTTCCATCGCAACTGCCGCCATACTTATCATATTCGGTGTCCGTGAAATCCAAAAAGTGAAAAAGAAAGATTCAATTGTATACTCTCGGATAGCAGTATTAAAAGGCATATTCCATCATCGATTATTATTTAACGTCATGATGATTACAAGTCTTATTCAAATCGGAAATTTTAGTATTCAGCCTTTACTTTCTCTTTATGTATCCGATTTAACAACTAGTGGGCAAGTTGCCTTTCTAGCTGGACTGACCTTTAGTGCTGCAGGCGTGGGAAACTTATTATTCGCAAGGTTCTGGGGTCGACTTGGTGACCAAATAGGATATGAAAAAGTGTTAACAATTCTTTTAGCAATAGCTGTTATTTTCATCATTCCACAAGCGTTTGTGACATCACTTTGGCAATTGATGGGACTGAGACTGTTATTCGGTATTGCAGTAGGTGGACTAATTCCTACTACTACAGCTCTAATACGTCGCGAAGCACCTATAGATATTCAAGGTGAAGTCATGGGCTATAATACAAGCTTTCGTTTCCTAGGGAATATTATTGGTCCAACCTTTGGAGGAATCGTTAGTGGCTTTATCGGTATTTCTTCTGTTTTCTACGTCACAGGCTCATTATTTTTAATAGCTTTCTTTATTTTAAAAAGGACACGTAAATATCCTAAACAGCATTTAGAAGACATTTTGGAATCGTAATTTGGGATAGCATATTTTTATTAGATTACGGCTGGAAATACTATATTTTTTTTACAGCCTTCTTATAAAATGTGCTATTCTTTTTTATGAGCGTTTTCATTTCATCAACCTTATTATACATACAAAAACATTAAATCGAGGGGGGTATCATTGAGAAAAGTAGTTGGTAGTCTTATTATTATCCTCTGTATTCCTCTACTGTTTTTTCTATTCGATCAAATTTCAATTGAGAAGAATACAGCTAATACTTTGGATAAAAAATTCACATCTTCCATTCAGTTAGATGAGACAAACTCACTCATTCCAACTGTCTTAAGAGATCAAAATAAAGATACCTTTTCAGAGGAATATACGGAATGGCGCAAACCGATGAAACTTGCGGATATTCCAGAGTTTGTTCAAGAACTATTTTTATATAGTGAAGATGAGCATTTCTATGAACATATTGGTTTTGACTTAAGTGCCATTGCGCGTGCCGTTGTTGCAAACTCATCAAGTGGTGAATCTTCGCAAGGTGGGAGTACCATCACCCAACAACTTGTTCGTATGCGCTATTTATCAGAGGAAAAATCTTATGAACGGAAAGTACTTGAAATCTTCTATTCTTATGAGTTAGAAAGAAAAGCTTCTAAAGATGAAATTTTAAATATGTATTTGAATGAAATGTACTTTAGTAATGGCGTTTATGGTATTGGTGGCGCATCAACTTATTACTTTCAACGTCCAGCAAATAAACTAACAAAAGCTGAGATGGCGTTTTTAGCTGCCATTCCAAATAACCCTTCTTTATATGACCCTATCAAACATTTTGATAATACAAAGAAAAGACAGGAACGACTAATCAATAAACTAGTGGATAAGGACATTCTAACAGCGAAACAGGGAAAGAAAATTAAAAAAGAAAAAATAACACTCTCTATCAAGCAGAAAAAACAACTTTATCCTGCTTATAGTACGTACGTATTAAGTGAATTGCGATCATTAGTCGCTGACAAAGAAGGATTTGCAAAGCAACTTAAAGTGGCTAAAACAACTGCTGAAAAAAGAAGCATTAATAAAAAGCTGACAAAAAGGGTTAATACTTTGCTAAATGATGGTCTTATTATCGATACTGCCCTATCTCCTATGAAGCAAACAGCAGATCAGAATGCAATCGATCAAGCCATTTCCTATACTCAAGATTTACAAGCAGCAGCCGTTGTTATTGATAATAATAGTCGTGAAATTGTTAGTATTTATGGGGGGAAGGGGTATGAAAAATTTGATTATAATCGAGCGTTTCAGGGTGTGCGGCAGCCAGGTTCTGCATTTAAGCCTTTAATTGACTATGCACCTTATTTTGAAACCACTTCAGCAACTCCTAATACGATTGTGAGTGGTCAGCCTTTCTGTATCGGCTCCTATTGTCCTCAAAACTATGGAGGGCAAGTGATTGGCAATGTAACTCTTCAACAAGGTTTCCGAAATAGTTACAATACTGTTGCTATGCGTTTGTTTCATCAAATTGGTGCAAACAAAGCATTTTCCTTCTTGAAGCCATTTCAGTTTAATTCATTATCAAATGCTGATCATATCTATCCTGCCGCTATAGGTGGATTAACGCATGGTGTTACGACATTAGAATTAGCTGATGCCTATACTAGCTTTATTAACGGGGATTACGAGCCAGTTCATGCCATTCGTCAAGTACAAAGTCGCGATGGTAAGCTTCAATATAAATGGGAGCAAAAGCAAAAACAAATTTGGTCACCTAGTACCATCCAGCATATGCGTACATTATTAGCGGACGTTGTTCAAAATGGAACAGGAGTTGGTATACATATTAACGCTCCCTATGTTGGTGCAAAAACAGGTACTACTAATGATTATCGTGATTATTGGCTAGCAGGCTTAACAGATCGCTATACTTCTGCAGTATGGATTGGATTTGATCGCCCAAGAAATATGTACTGGCTTGAAAATGCTAAAATTCATCATCGTATATTCTCTAATATTATGCAATAAAACAAAAAGCTGTCGAGGGTTAGTTATCCCCCTGACAGCTTTTTATGTTCCCTACATTTAGATTGGTAAACTCGCTAAAATACCGTTATACAATTTAAAAATAACATAAACAATTAAAGTTATTAAGATACTCCAAAGTAAAATATCAAATATTAAAACACCAATCGTTGCACCTAACGTCATATGATTACTAATTTTATAAATGACATAAATAAAGTATGTAAGAACAGTAAGTAAGAAAATAACCATTAATAATATGAACGATTGAATGCCAAAAGCAGAAGCTAGGGCTCCAAAGAAGAAAATAACATTTCCTCCCCGAGCTTCAGCGACTGTTTTACCATCTATATCTTTTGAAAAAAACAGCATTGCTAATTCATGAATTGTCTCTCCAATCAACTTTAAAGCAGAGAACAACATAAAAAAGCAAAGTGCAAAAACAATTAATAAAAATACACGTAACTGTATTTCTGATAAAAACTCGCGCATACCTGTGTAGACACCTATAGATTTAAAGACTTCAATGGATTCTGTTACTGTATACAATCCAAACGTTAAACTAAATAGTATGATCGTAATCAGCGGTAAATATCCATAAACATAAGGGTTTTTCATTTAAATTCCTCGATTATTTTATTATTTTCTTCCTATTTATAATATCGAATAAATACCCATACTATCAAGGTCTACAACAAAGATTAAGCCATGCAAATGTATGTATAATGAGCTATAATATGATTTGTTGACTGCAACATAAGATTTTTTTGGAAGGAGGATTTATTTGGTACAAGTATTATTTATATTCATACCAATTATTGCTGCAATCTTTATACCTGTGCTTTTTAAGAAGGTAAGAGGAATCCATACTGGCTGGTTTGTATTAATTGTTCCAGTTGTGTTAGCAGCCATTTATGCCTCTTATATTTCGCGGGTGATGCATGGAGAAGCCATTGTTTCAAAGGTCAATTGGGTTCCATCACTTGATATCTCATTTATCTCCTATATTGATGGCTTAAGCCTGTTATTTTCACTTCTGATTACGGGAATAGGCGCATTAGTCGTCCTATATTCTATCTTCTACTTAGATCGTACACGTGAACAATTACATAATTTCTATGTATATTTATTAATGTTCATGAGTGCCATGCTTGGCGTTGTACAATCAGACCATTTAATTAGTTTATATCTATTTTGGGAGTTAACTTCTATTTCTTCCTTCTTATTGATTGGCTATTGGTATGACCGTGATCGCTCTAGATTTGGCGCATTAAAATCGATGATGATTACTGTATTTGGTGGCCTCATGATGCTAGGAGGATTCATTCTTTTATCTATCATGGGTGGAACGTACTCTATTCGTGAACTCATCGCACAAGCTCCAACACTTGCTACACATGATTGGTTCACCCTATCGCTAGTACTTATTCTTTTAGGGGCATTTACTAAGTCTGCACAGTTCCCATTCTACATTTGGTTACCTGATGCGATGGAAGCGCCTACACCAGTAAGTGCATATCTTCACTCTGCGACGATGGTTAAAGCAGGCATCTATTTAGTCGCACGTTTAACACCTATTTATGCTAGCTCTGAAACTTGGGTCTGGCTCGTTATGGGAGTCGGTTTATTTACATTATTCTGGGGTTCTTTCTTTGCTGTAAAGCAAACAGATTTAAAAGGCATATTAGCTTTTTCAACTGTCAGTCAATTAGGACTAATTATGTCTTTGCTTGGTGCAGGAGCTGTTGCATTCCATGTTGACCAAGCGCAGGATACTGTATTTAAATTTGCTGCCTTTGCAGCTATCTTTCACCTTATAAATCACGCAACATTTAAAGGTAGTTTATTTATGATTGCTGGTATCGTGGATCATGAAACAGGTACACGTGATATTCGCAAGCTCGGTGGATTAATGAGTCTTATGCCAATCAGTTTTACAGTCGCAGCTATCGGCAGCTTCTCAATGGCTGGTATTCCACCATTTAACGGATTTTTAAGCAAAGAAATGTTCTTAACATCTATGCTTGCCATAAAAGATTTTAATCTTTTTGCAATGGATACATGGGGAACTATCTTCCCTATCGTCGCTTGGATAGCAAGCGTCTTTACATTCGTTTATAGCTTCTATTTTGTATTCAAAACATTTACGGGTAAATATAAACCAGAATTATTGCCGAAAAAAGCCCATGAAGCACCTATTGGTATGCTGATTTCACCAATAATCTTAGCTTCACTTGTGGTAATCATATTCTTTATCCCGAATATAATTGGAGACGTTTTTGTAAAACCAGCTGTTTTAGCCATTCAGCCATTCTTATATGACTCAGCTAGTGCTATTCCAATTCATGTCTCTGCTTGGCATGGCTTTAATACTGAGTTATTTATGACAATCGGTATTTTCGTTGTTGGCTTCTTGCTTTTCTTAACGATTCCAAAATGGCAGAAGTTATACAAAATCGTACCAGATTGGTTATCACTAAATCGTTTATACGACCGATTCATGACATTCTTAGATAAAGATTTAAATTTCATTTCAAAACTATATATGACTGGTTCAATTCGAAATTACTTAGTCTATATGTTCTCTTTCATCGTTGTCATTACTATTAGTACTTTATTTGTAAAAGATGCTTTTAGTTTCTCAATGGAAGGTACAGCACCAATTCATGTATATGAGATTATTTTAATTCTTGTTCTGATTATTAGCACTATGACTGTTTTGTTCTCAAAATCACGCTTAACAGCCATCATTGCGTTAGGAGCCGTAGGTTATTCGGTAGCTTTGTTCTTCGTTATCTTTAACGCACCAGATTTAGCTTTAACACAACTCGTTATTGAAACGGTATCAGTCGCATTGTTCTTACTTGCGTTTTACCATTTACCGAAACTTAGTCGACATGAAGAGCGAATTCGATTCCGCTTAAACAACTTTATCATCTCATTAGGTGTTGGTGTCATGGTGACACTCGTTGCTTTGTCTGCACAATCTCAAAAGCTTGTACCTTCTATTACGGAGTATTACAAAGAAACCGTCAATACATTAGCCGGTGGTGGTAATATCGTAAACGTAATCTTAGTAGACTACCGTGGATTCGATACATTATTTGAAATTACGGTGTTATCTATTGCTGGTATGGCTATCTTAGGTATGATTCAACTCCGCCTAAGTAGAAAGGAGAATGAGCGTGAAAACAAATGATGTCATTTTAAAAACGACTTCACATGTCGTATTTTTTATCATCTTTCTCTTTTCAATTCATGTCTTTTTAGCTGGTCACTTTGCTCCTGGTGGTGGATTTGTAGGAGGATTACTTACTTCAAGCGCCATCGTACTTTTACTGTTAGTTTATGATATAAAAACTGTTCAAAAATTGTTACCGATCAACTATACAATTATGACCGCAAGTGGTTTAGTTTTAGCACTTGGAACTGCTTCAATAGGTATGTTTATGGGTAAACCTTTCTTCAAGCATTATTTCGACCATTTCTATCTACCATTAATTGGTGATACTGAATTGCATACGGCAATGCTTTTTGATACAGGTGTTTATCTAGTAGTTGTTGGTGTAACATTGACAATCATTCAATCGATTGGAGGGGATGATTGATGGAAGTCATTATGGCCATTGCCATTGGTTTTCTATTCATGGCAGCTGTCTACTTAATGCTATCTAAAAGTTTACTTCGCATTATTATTGGTACTGGCCTTCTCAGCCACGGTGCTCACCTACTTATTTTAACAATGGGTGGTTTAGGCGGTAGCGCACCTCCAGTTTTATCAGAAGGCGTTACAAATATGGCTGATGCCATTCCACAAGCATTAATCTTAACAGCAATTGTTATTAGCTTTGGTGTTACTGCTTTCTTTTTAGTACTAGCTTATAGAGCTTATCAAGAGCTTGGTACAGATGATATGAATTTAATGAGAGGAACTGATGAAGATGATGAGTAATTTCCTATTGTTGCCAATCATCATCCCGTTCTTCTTTGGAATGTTGTTGATGTTTGCACCAAAAAATATTCGTTTTCAACGAATTGGAGCGATGACAGGTTTATCCATTGCAGTAGTTGCTGCTATTTTCTTATTATTTAAAGTGAAAAACGAAGGTCCGCAAGTTGTAACATTTGGGGACTGGCCTGTTCCATTCGGGATTACAATGGTTTCAGATATGGTATCTGCATTGCTAGTTTTAACATCTGTTATACTTGCCTTCTTTACTGTATGGTATAGCATTGCATCTATTGGTAAAGAGCGTGAATCGTTCTTCTATTACCCAGGTATTTTATTTATGGTGACTGGTGTGAACGGTGCCTTTACTACAGGTGATATTTTCAACCTATTCGTTTTCTTTGAAGTGTTGTTAATGTCTTCATACCTGTTAATCGTTCTTGGTGGCGAAAAGGCACAATTACGAGAGTCCATTAAGTATATTTTAGTCAATGTAATTTCATCTGCTCTTTTTGTTATTACAGTAGCTTATCTATATTCGGTTGTAGGAACGCTAAATATGGCTGATATTGCTGTGAAAATTGCGGACATTCAGCAGCCCGGTATTATTACCGTTATTGCTGTTTTATTCTTAATTGTATTTGGTTTAAAAGCAGCCATTTTCCCACTGTTTTTCTGGTTACCATCTTCATATGCCGCTCCTCCTATTCCTGTGCTTGCACTATTTGGAGCGTTATTAACAAAGGTTGGCGTTTATGCAATTACTCGTACATATACGTTATTCTTCGTACATGATACGGGCTTTACGCATGAACTACTAATGATTTTGTCGGTACTAACGATTCTCGCTGGCTGTATTGGCGCTTTAGCATACTTCGATGTGAAGAAAATCATTATTTATAACATTATTATTGCTGTCGGTGTTATTTTATTTGGGGTCTCTCAAATGAATGACAATTCGTTAACTGGCGCAATGTTTTATTTAATCCATGACATGCTAATTAAAGCCGCGCTATTCTTCTTAGTCGGCATTATCATTGCTGTTACAGGCACCTCAGATTTAAGGAAAATGGGCGGTCTTATGAAAACACACCCTGCTTTAGGTTGGTTTTACTTAATCGCAGCATTTGGCCTTGCTGGTATCCCACCATTAAGCGGTTTTATTGGTAAACTATTAATCGTTCGTGGAGGTTTTGAAGCAGGTAATCTATGGGGAAGTTTATGGATTCTATTATCCAGCTTAGTGGTATTACTATCCGTAGTTCGCATTTTCATCTATGCATTTTGGGGCAAAGAGAAAGGTCCATTACAACCTGTTGATAAAGGTTACTATCGAATGATGTTTATCCCAACCGTTATTCTAGTTGTGCTGACAGTATTTTATGGCGTTGGTTCAGAATGGATTACACCATTTATGCAAGATGCAGGAAATATATTAAATAATCCATCTGTGTATACAGATGCCGTGTTAAAGGAGTAGATGACGATGGCATTTCAAATCTTATTAAACTTCTTTATCGCATTTATATGGATGTTCTTGTCTACTAACTTCGCTTCAAGTAACTTTGTAGTTGGTTTCATCTTAGGTATGATCATGATTTATATTATGCGAAATTTCTTCTCGAGTCGTCTTTATATTAGTCGATTTTGGGCAGTGATTAAACTAATTGTTCTGTTTATGAAAGAGCTGATACTCGCTAATTTCCAAGTATTTATGGTTATCATTAAACCTAAGCTTGAGATGCGTCCAGCATTTTTCGCTATGCAAACTGAATTAGAACAAGACTGGGAAATCACATTGTTATCCAGTTTAATAACATTGACTCCTGGCACGATCGTTGTCCATGTGTCGGATGATTCGAAAACACTTTACATTCATGCAATTGATATTGACGATGTTGATTCAGCAGTTGACTCTATCAAAAATTCCTTTGAAAAAGCCATACTGGAGGTGAGTCGTTCATGACGTACTTTATTTGGGCTATTATTGTCATTGTAACACTATCACTAATCGGATTAGTTTACCGCCTTGTGAAAGGACCTTCTGTTCCAGATCGTGTGATAGCACTTGACTCAATAGGTGTATCTATCATTTCTCTAGTTGGTTTGTTTTCCATTTTCATCAAAACAAGTTTCTATTTAGATATTATTTTACTGTTAGCGATTCTATCCTTTATCGGTACTGTAGCTTTCTCTAAGTTTATAGAAAAAGGAGAGATCATAGAACGTGACAATTCTCGCTAATATATTAATCGTCTTAACAATCTCTTTTGGAGCTATATTTATCATGGTTACTGCGATCGGCCTAATAAGACTACCCGATGTATATTCGCGGTCTCATGCGGCTTCTAAGAGTGCTACATTAGGTGTTATGAGTATTTTAATAGGCGTGTTCTTACACTTTTGGTTAATAGAAGATCATTTTAACCCTCGTATTTTACTCGGTATCTTATTTTTGTTCATCACAGGTCCTGTTGGTGGCCATGTTATAGCACGTGCAGCATACTTTTCAGGTGTAAAAGCTTGGAAAGGCACTGTGAAGGATGAATTAAAACCAGAATATGAACGCAAAATGAAAGAAGCTTCTATAAAAGAAAAAGAATGAAAAAAGGCTTTTGTCTCCATATTAAAGGGACAAAAGCTTTTTATTTTACCAGTAAGGTCTACCACATGGAGGTCCAAACGGTGGTCCGCATTGTGGTCCGAAGTTCGGTCCAAAATTCGGTCCGTAATTTGGTCCATAATTTGGCCCAAAGTTCGGTCCGTAGTTTGGTCCATAAAAACGATTATAAGGTTGACGTGGTCTAATGGATGATCCGACTAAGCCACCAAGAAAGCCTCCAAAAAATGGTCCGCCGAAAAATCCGCCGCGAAATGGAAACATAAGCCTCCTCCTTTCTGCTCTATACTATGTGTCTTAGTAAAGTACAGCTAGGTCTTGGCCCATTTAATTACTTATCTTCCTCTGCTAAACGCTCGACAAATGTTGCAATGGTACGAACCATTACACCTGTACCACCTTTAGGACCTAAATCATGTGCACTGCGAGTATCTGATGTTCCAGCTATATCTAGATGAATCCAAGGTGTATCACCAACAAACTCACCTACAAAGCCACCCCCGAAAATCATATGCCCGTCAGAACCTGGAGAGTTATTTAAATCTGCTACATCACTTTTTCGAATTCGTTTCTTATCGTTTTCTGTTAATGGTAATTGCCATACGAATTCTCCCGCTTCTACAGAAGCTTCTACAAATTTCTCAAACAATGTCTCATCATTAGTTAAAACACCTGTTTTATCGTAACCAAGAGCTGTAATGACGCCTCCTGTTAATGTTGCCACATCAATGATGTAGTTTGCACCTTGTTGCTTTGCATAAGTTACAGCATCTGCTAATACAAGTCGACCTTCCGCATCAGTATTTAATATCTCTACAGTTTTTCCACTATATGTTGTAATAACATCATCCGGTTTGAAAGCTTCACCTGAGATCATATTATCTGTTGAACCAATAACAGCTATGACATTTTTGTTTGGACGTAATTCGCCAATTATTCTCATTGCGCCAAGTACAGCGGCCGCTCCGCCCATATCACCTTTCATACCAACTAGTCCTGTTTTAGTTTTAATAGAATAGCCACCCGTATCAAATGTTACACCTTTACCAACTAGACCAATGACATCTTCCCATTTATCTGTTGCTTGGTATTTTATCGTAATAACACGTGGTTCTTCTACTGAACCTTTATTGACAGCTAAAATAGCACCCATTCCTAGTTCTTCTAATTGAGCTTTGTTTAAAATTTCGATTTCGAAATCGTATTGTTTAGCAAGTTCTTCCGCATAATCTGCTAATTTTACAGAAGTTAATATATTACCTGGTAAATTCACTAAAGTACGTGCTTCATTTACAGCTTTAGCATATACTTGTCCTACTTCAAAACCAGCCACTATCTCTTGCATATCTGCTGTCGTAATGAAACTAACTTCTTCTATTTTTACATCGATTGCATTTGAAGACGTTTTATAATTTTGTACGTTATAATAACCTAAACCCGCACCTTCAGCTGCAATAATTGATACTTCTGTCGAATCAATGTCAGCGGTTACAAATGAATCTACCCATAATGTAACTGTTTTAGCATTTAGTTTATGTAGTTCTTTTCCTACTAAGCCGAATGATTCACGTAATTCATCTGTGCTTAGCGTTTTACGGTCTCCCAGTCCAACAAATAGTATACGTTTCACTTGAGTTGATGGTATAAAGCTTGGGATTTTCGTTAATTTTTTTAGACCTGTAGCAATGTCACCCTCTTTAATCCATTCTGTAATTGGATTGCCAAAGATTTCTACAAAATCTAACCATCCTTCTAATTGCTCTTGATTCTTAGATACACCAACAATTAATATTTCTGCTTGTGCCGATTGAAATGTTTGACCTTCTTTATTAATGTTCATCTGAATCCTCCATTCCTAAATGATCCATTCTATTATATCAAAAATATTACACCAAACGAAATGTTCGGATTCCGAATTTCCTTAGAGTTTTTTCAATGTTCTGTCCTATGTTATAGTATTACTAACTTATTTTCGGCTAGAAAGGTGCTGATTTAGTGGAGCTGCTTCACAATATTCCCCTGCTCTCCTCACTTTTTGCAATTATCTTTGCACAATTTATTAAAATCCCTATTCATTTCATTGCAACTAAGAAGATCGATTGGTCACTTTTCACGTCTACTGGTGGCATGCCAAGCTCACATTCTGCGGCTGTATCGGCCCTTACAACAGCTATTGGCTTTGAAAGTGGTTTGGATTCACCCTTGTTTGCCGCTTCCACGGTATTTGCTATTATCGTTATGTTTGATGCCACTGGTATACGTTATCAAGCAGGACAACAAGCAGTCATTATAAATCAACTGCGTAAAGATTTCCAAGTTTTTGTCAATGAAGCAAAAGGCTGGATTAATAAAAATGAAGAAGAAAAAATACAAGAACTAAAAACACTATTAGGGCATAGACCAAGCGAAGTATTCTTTGGAAGTTTAACTGGTATACTCATTTCAGTTATCATCTATACAATCTTTTAAAATGTAAAAAAGCAGTGTCCGATTTAAAATCGTGACACTGCTTTTTTGTGTATCGATTGTTCGAATTAGAACATACGATAGCCGTTTTTTCGTAATGCTTTCATTACTAAACCTGCAATAATAGCACCTGCAAGTCCACTTGCTAGAATAAGAATATCAACTAATTGTAATGATACTAGTTTATCCCCTAATGCCGGAAATGCCGTTCCTGGCTTAAAGAAATAATCGAAAAAACCAACTTCATCAACAATGAAGATGACAACTATCGGGTAGACAATCGCCATGAACCAAGTAGCACGGAGTAACATATTGATTAAGAATCCGATTCCAAAGAACATAACGAGGAATAATATCATTGATAATACCAATTGTACAATTGAAAATGAACCAGCCATATATTCGAAACCTCCATTTTTCCTCTCATAAGTGTACATGATTGGAACAATGCTTTCAACGACTAGTAAGTAATTTCAAAGCTTTGTCATAATTCAAATATTACTAGAAAAACAATTTATATGAGGTATAACCAAATATATTATCTGGTTCTAAATTATCTAAAGCACTTTTACGAGCATTTATTTCTGTTTTTAATAACTCTAGTATCATTAATGACGTACGCTCGTCCTCTTTTAAGGCTAATGGGGACATCCAACATGCTTCATATAATTCATCTAATTGTGCAACAACTGGCTGTAAAGGATCATTCACTATTAAATGAAAAACGGCCATATTATCACTTATATCATTTTTTATTACGCCTGTCCGTAAACCAATTAAGCCTAGTATGGTAGCATCGATTCCTGTTTCTTCTTTTATTTCTCTAATTACAGCTTGATCTGCTGTTTCAGCTGGCTGTACAAAACCAGCAGGTAATGACCATTTGCCATCAAGACCACCATAACGCTTCATCACTACAAGCCATTCACCATTATTATTCTCTACTAAACCTGATACACCTAACCAAACTTTCATACGGTCTTGTTTATCCAATGACATTACCTCCCAATAAAAAACTCCCTACAGTTATAATAACTGAAGGGAGCGTGAAAGGTACAATTATAGTACGTTGAATTTACCTTTTTTAAGAACTAAGCCAGCGCCACCAACCATGTAAAGTGCACGGTTATCGATTACTTTTTTCATGAATGAAGCTGGTTTACCAGTGATTTCTTTACCGAATACTTCACCGATTGCGTCAGAATCACCAAGAGAACATACAGTACCTTTAAGTGCTGGTACAAATTCTTTAGTGTCTTTGCCTTCGATTAAAGCAATAAGGTTTTCAGCAACTGTAATTGCTTGTTGCATAGCGATTTGAGCTGTTGTTGGGTAAGGACGACCAGCTTCTTCGTTCATTAAGAATGCACAGTCACCAACGATGAATACTTCAGGGAATCCAGGTACACGTAAGTCTTTGTCAACTGCAACACGTGCACGTTTTGATGGGATATCTGATTCTTCAACAATGCGAGAACCACGAACACCAGCAGCCCATACTACAGTACCAGCTTTGATGAATTCGAATTCTTCTTCGCCTTTTTTAATTTTTACGCCTTCTGGAGTAGCTTGAACTACTGGAGTACCGATTGAGAATTCGATACCTTTTTTAGTTAAGTAACCAACAGCATATTCTACTAATTCACGAGAGAACATAGGTAATACAGTTGGAGCTGCTTCTACACAGATAACGCGTACTTTTTCTTGAGGTGCATCGTATTCTTTGCAAAGCTCTGGAATACGGTTAGCTAATTCACCAAGGAATTCGATACCTGTGAACCCTGCACCACCAACAACGATTGTTAATAACGTGTCATCTTTTTCAGCAGGAGCTTGTGATGCCCACTCAGCGAATTGAGAATTAATATGATCGCGAAGTTTACGAGCTTCATTTACATCAGAAATACCGAATGCAAATTTATCTAAACCTTCGATACCGAAAGTTTCACCTTCGAAACCAAGACCTACTACTAGGTAATCGTAAGACATTTCACCTGCATCAGTAATTACTTTTTTATTTGTAGCGTCAATAGATTCAACAGCTGCTTGAACAAAGTTAACTTTGTTATTTAAAACACTTTGAATGTCATAACGTACTTTCTCTGGAGATAGAGTTCCTGCTGAAGCTTCGTGTAACCAAGTTGACTCATAGTGGTATGAGTTTTTGTTTACAATTGTAATATCGGCTACATTAGAACCAATTTTCTTTTGCAAGTTAACAGCTGTTGTTAAGCCACCATATCCTGCACCCAATATTAATATTTTCGGTCTATTCACTAGAATCGAAACCACCTTTAAATTTTATATTCTCTGACCAATAAAAAAGAAGTATTTTACATACTTCATCTCCACCATCAGTGTGTCTATTTTTCGACAAAATACCTACATACTATATTAGACCTTTTGTTAACTGATTTCAATAGAGTAATGTTGAAAAAACGAGCGAAATAAGTTACTATTTCAGGGTTGTTTTTTTATTTTTTATTCCTTTTAGTATAATTTAATAATTTTTGTCAATTTATCATTATGATTCCTACATACATAATATTCTTTCATACGCAACTAATTTGATGCTAACTATTAGTTTATTTATTCCCTTAAAAAAATAAAGTATCCACGAATAAATAAAAACCTCCTCATTTTTTAAAAAATGAGGAGGTTTTTTATATAGTTTTTTTAATTAACAGCTTTCAGGAGTACCTTCTGTTTTGGCTGTTCTAAACGAAGTCCCACAACCACATGAAGCGATAGCATTTGGATTATCAATCGTAAATCCGCCACCCATTAATGATTCTTTGTAATCGATTTTAGTTCCTTTTAAGATTGGTGCATCTTCATTGGAAACAAGAATTTGTAAACCATGTTCTTCTTGTATAAAATCATTTTCTGCTTTTTCTTTTTCAAAACCCATACCGTATGACAGACCACTACAGCCACCACCTTTTACAGCTATGCGTAAAAAAGAGCCTTCTTCTTCATTGTGCTGCATCATTTCTTTTACATGGATAGCAGCAGCTTCAGTAATTTCAATTACTTGCGTCATCTGTGTCACCTTCTTTCATATTTCTATCATAACAATAATTTATGTTGGAGTAAAACATCTCATACTCGAAAAATAGACACATCTAAAGACCTTTATTCTGGTATAATTGATTCATATATAGACATAGGAAATGAGGACTACATTATGGAAATTTCACCTTATTACGAGAAGCAAATAGACTGCATTCATTGTAAAAAGAAATTTAAAACAATTAAAGTGCGCTCAAAATTTATTAAGGTCAGTAATAGTGAAAGTGATTTTCATCCGTTATACGAAAATGATGTTAACCCTCTATTTTATCATGCATTTGTTTGTGAGCACTGCGGGTTTTCTTTCACAGAAGACTTTACAAAGTATTTTGGACCAAGCATATCAGAAGAGATTGATCAAAAAATCAGCTTACATTGGAAAAAACATTCATTTGAAAAAGAACGAACAATAGATGATGCACTACAAGCATATAAATTAGCACTTGTTTGTGGAAAAATAAAAAAAGAAAAACATATTACATTAGCGGGACTTGCATTAAGAACAGCTTGGCTATATCGTACACTTGAAAATAAAGAGCAAGAAAATCGATTTATGCTTATTGCACGAAATCAATATATAGACGCATTCTCCAATGGCGATTATAACGGTACTTCCATGTCGGAAGTTCGTGTTATATACATAATAGCCGAATTATCAAGAAGATTAGGAGAAAGAGAAGAGGCCATTCGCTACTTCTCTCGTGTTATAGAAAAACAACGTACTTCAAATGAAACAAAAATCATTGAAATGGCCAAAGAACAATGGCAAACCATGAGACATGAAAAGGAAATGGCTGAACGTACTGAAGCTTAATGATTCCTTTTATTATTTAAACTTATCTATAAAAAAAGAGCCTTCTAAAAGAGGGCTCTTTTTTATCTCTATACGGTTGTTGCTTAGAATACTTGTTCTACCTCAATAACACCTGGTACTTCTTCTAATAACGCGCGTTCAATCCCTGCTTTTAAAGTGATTGTAGAACTTGGGCAGCTTCCGCATGCGCCTAGTAAACGTAATTTTACGATACCATCTTCTATATCAACTAATTCACAGTCTCCTCCATCACGAAGAAGGAATGGGCGTAATTTATCTAAAACTTCTTGTACTTGTTCTTGCATATTCAATCGACTCCTTTCCTTATAATTATTATAATATCAGACGAACACAAAGGAAAGTAATTAAAATGCTCAATTAATGGTATAACAATATTTTAATTAGTACCCACTCCCAAAATACTATTCTACCTTCACCTTTTTATCTACTAAGCAATTCCGATGTTCTTTAATAATAGATAATCTTTAATAGTTTAATATTGTAAGTGACAATCTTACCGTTTATCTTTATATTTATATGTAAGTACATATGGAAAAATTTTAATATTATGAACGAGAGGATGAATTGTAAGTGACAGTACAAACAATTGCAATCGAAATATACGGGGCTAGTATCATGTGTGCAAGCTGTGTTAATGCACCGTCTTCAAAAGATACTTATGAGTGGCTACAAGCCGCTATTGATCGTAAATATCCGGAACAACCTTATCAAATCACATATATCGATATAGAAAATCCTATTGAGGATGAACGCCGTAATCAATGGGCAGAACGAGTAAAAGATGATGAGTTTTTCTATCCATTAGTATTAATTAATAATGAAATTATTGGCGAGGGCTACATCCAGTTAAAGCCTGTTTTTAAGGAGCTAGAGAAATTAGGCTTTGAACCGATTGAAAAATAAATACAATAAAAAGCTGTCTCACTGTATAATGTTTTATCATTGTACGTGAGACAGCTTTTTTTAACCGTTTTGACGTTTGTACATCCACAACAAGCCTGATTTCATCAAGCGGGCAATACGACCTGTTACAGTCTTATCTGCTAAATAAACGAAACCTTGTTTCTTTCCTAAAGAGCCCATAAAGCCTTTTAGCTTAATTTCTGGCATTTTCTCCGGAAGAGCTTCATTTTTCCAACGCAATTTTAAAATACGAACAATATGTTCCGCTTGCTCTTCAGCTAACTGTGCACTTGGACCAAATTGTGAGGCTGCGCAATCTCCAACCACATAGACATGTTCATCATTTGGTATATTCATATATTGTGTTATAACTACTCGACCAGTTCGATCAGATTCTAGACCTAAGTCACGGACTACCTTAACTGGTTGAATACCCGCCGTCCAAACAACTGCATCTACTGGAATTTGTTCTTCATGATTATGTAGCATATGTTGTTCTACTTTTGTAATATTCGAGTTCGCAATAACTTCAACATCATTATTATCGAACCACTTTTTAACATAATTACTTAAACGTTCTGGGAAATCTTTTAGAATACGAGCGCCACGATCAAATAATTTAATTTTAAGATCCGCGCGACTCTCTCGTAATTCACTTGCTAATTCAATACCACTTAATCCTGCACCTACGATTCCTACGACAGAACCAGATGGAAGGCCACAAAGAGCGTTATAAGCTTCACGTGATTTAGCCATTGTCTGGATGCTGTATGAAAATTCATCCGCACCAGGTACACCGTGATATTTATCTTCACAACCTAGACCAATCACTAAATCATCATACGCTACACTATTGCCACCTTCTAATAGTACGGCTTTGTTAACTGTATCAATTTTTTCAATTTCTCCATAAACGATCGATAACCGCTCATTTTCAGGGAAACTTACACGAATATGTTTCTCAGGTGTTGTACCTGCAGCTAAAGCATAAAAATCGGTTTTCAAGCTATGGAATGGTGCACGGTCTACTAGAGTGATTTGTACATCTTCTGGTAAATTGTTTGGTAATAAACGCAAAAGAATACGCATATTACCGTAGCCACCGCCTAATAAGACTAATTTTCTCATAGTAATCTCCTTCTTCTTACAATATTACATATCGTTTCATTTCAAAACTGTCCACTAAGAGTATAAACGATTGTGAGAAGTTTCACAATATAGACTCGAAAATTGACGAATGAAAAAAAAAATAGTAGCATTTCGAGTAGTGAGGTGAAGCGCACATGAATCCGCTTGTTGAGTTTTGTGTTAGTAATTTAGCAAATGGCTCCCAAGATACATTTGAAGTGCTAGAAATGGATCCTAATATAGATGTTTTAGAATATGGCTGTTTAAGCTATTGTACGAAATGCTCTAATTCTTTATACGCTCTTGTAAACGGCGAAATGGTTGAAGCTGAAACGCCGGAAGAATTAACAAAAAAAATCTATGAATTTATTGAAGAGAATCCTTTATTTTAACCAAAAAAGTCGCAAGCTATGTGAATTAACGACATAGTTTGCGACTTTTATTTTACAATTGCCAATCGAGTAAACTATTAATGCAGTAAGTTGGTTGGATTTCCTTTTTCAATACAGATTCAGTAGGTGTTACTCCAGTATTCACGTGTAATGTATCTATACCAAAGCGAATTCCTGCTAATATATCCGTATCATAATTATCACCAATCATAAGCATATCCTCTTTTTCAAACCCATTCAATTGCTGTAAAATTGCTAGCATATGAGGATGTGGTTTCCCTATATACGTAGGTTCCACACCTGTCACATTATGAATTAACTCTGCAATTGATCCATTTCCTGGTGCAAATCCTTTTTCACTTGGAAATTTTATATCACCATTTGTCGCTACAAATTCTGCACCATTTTGTATAGCATAGCAAGCATTTTCTATTTTAGAATAATTTAATTCCAGATCAATACCTTGCACTAACACATCCGGTTGTTCAGATGTGAACGTAATATTTTCAGCAAGTAGAGCTTCTCTTAAGCCATCTCCACCTATCATTTGCACTGTTGCATCTGGATAGTGATTGCTAATATATTTTGCAGTTGCAATAGCTGAAGTTAAAATATGTGCTTCAGGTGCACATATCCCCATTTTCAATAGTTTTTGCTGTAATTGTTTTTGCGTCATACGTGCATTATTGGTGATATAGAAAGGTTCTATGCCTTTCTTTTGTAATGCATGAATAAAAGCTACAGCAGAAGGAATAGGCTCAGTTCCCTTATACACAGTCCCATCTAAATCGAAACAATAGGCTTTGTATGCTTTCATTTTTGTACCTCTGGAATGAATGCAGAAACTGGACCTAGCTCATTTACTAGATAATGCTCTACTTTTGGTGCAAATGCTTTAATGGCATCCATATTATTATTTAATACAACTACTAACTCTTCATCATTTACTTCTAAAATATCACGCACAAGTGCACGTCGTAAGCCAATTAACTCTTTTAATGGCTGATCCATTTCAGCTGTAATGACTTTTTCATCGACTAAAATATCAATTATATCTTCATAACTTCCAGGATCACGCATAATAAAACCATCAATCATGGAATTACCCACATCAATTATCGCTTCGATTAATGTATTCGCAATACGCTCCAAAGCCAATTTACGGATATCATCTGATAACCAGTCTTTTTGGCCTTCAAAAACCACTATTAATGAATTCATATATTCAAGATTTTTTATTATTTTTTTACGATCAACGAAATACAAAGTACTTCCTCCATTCAAATTATAAAAGTTGATAGTCTACTCCTTTCTATAGTACCATATCTTTAGAATCGGAAGGAGTTGCACACGCAATGGAAAGATTTTTCTTATACGACGATGTCGAAGATACAAAGACTCGTTTCGTTAGCTTCACAGGCGAATCGCAACGCTATGATTTAGCTATTTTACAAAGCGGACGCTTTTTTGGAAAAGTGCTCGTTTTAGATATGCAACTCGGCCGCTTTGCTATTCTCGGCTCAGACGACCTAGAAGAGCCAGGATACTTAGAACAAGTATACAACCGTCCAGAAGACGAAGCACAAGAACTACGAGAATACCTACATGAATTAATTGGGTAACCCTAAATGCTGAAGGCGCTCGTCCAACGGCGACAAGCATTGGAAGGCTCGAATCAAAAGCATCACTTCAGCTTTTGACCGAGAGACTAAAGTGACCTCGAGGGGCTGGCCGCTGAAGCTGGATATACCTTAATGCTTCAGGCGCTCGTCCAGCTGCGAGGTCGTTGGAAGACGGAAGCCAAAGTCGCTCTTTGACTTTGAGCGCCCGACTGAAACGACCCGAGCAGCTAGCGCCTGAAGCTGGATATACCTTAATGCTGAAGGCGCTCGTTCAACTGCGAGGTCGTTGGAAGGCGGAAGCCAAAGTCGCTCTTTGACTTTGAGCGCCCGACTGAAACGACCCGAGCAGCTAGCGCCTGAAGCTGGATATACCTTAATGCTGAAGGCGCTCGTTCAACTGCGAGGTCGTTGGAAGGCGGAAGCCAAAGTCGCTCTTTGACTTTGAGCGCCCGACTGAAACGGCCCGAGCAGCTAGCGCCTGAAGCTGGATATACCTTAATGCTGAAGGCGCTCGTCCAGCTGCGAGGTCGTTGGAAGGTGGAAGCCAAAGTCGCTCTTTGACTTTGAGCGCCCGACTGAAACGACCCGAGCCGCTAGCGCCTGAAGCTGTATAACACCCCTTACCTCATAACTCTAACTTAACCATTTCAAATCAAAAAAATACTAAAAAAAAACATCAATTCCAGCTATTATAGCTCGGAATTGATGTTTTTTTGTTCTTCTTGAATTGCTTCAGTGATAATGATCTCTGGCTCATCTAATGTTTCAGATTCTACCTCTTCAATCACTGCTTCTTTTACAGGAATCGGCGCTTTACCCGTTTTCTTTAGTACAAAATAAGCACATCCAAAATTACAATATTCGTATAAATAATCTTGTAAAGTACTTATTTTCGTATCGAAAGAAGCCTTTTGATTTTTGTCATCAAAAAAGCCTTTTAAACGTAATTGGCCATAGCCCCAATCACCAACAATATAGTCATACTTCGTTAAAATATCGCTAAATCGTCCAAGAAAAGCCTCTTCTTGGAAACCCTCTCGATAGTCCGTTAATACATCATACGCCATTCGTTCTGCAATGACCATGTTACCACCATCCGTTAGTTATTCGTGATAGCGCTTTTTTCTTCGCCAAGCAGTTGTTTTTGTTTCGCTGCTGCATTTACTTGTTCATCGGCATGATAGCTACTACGCACCAGTGGACCAGCTTCACAATGAGAGAATCCTTTACTCATCGCAATTTTACGCAGTTTACCGAATTCTAATGGTGAATAATATTTTTTCACAGGTAAATGTTTTTTTGACGGTTGTAAATATTGACCTATCGTCATTATATCTACATTATTTGCGCGTAAATCGTCCATTACTTCAATTATTTCTTCTTCTGTTTCTCCAAGTCCCAACATCAAAGATGACTTTGTTGGAATCTCAGGTTGCATTTCTTTTGCACGACGTAAAAATTCTAATGAGCGATCGTATTTAGCTCGAGCACGAACTCTTGGTGTTAAGCGTTTAACTGTCTCGATATTATGGTTTAAAATATCAGGTTTCGCATCCATTAATATGCGTAAATTTTCTTCAATCCCACCCATATCTGAAGGTAAAACTTCAATTGATGTGAATGGGTTTTTACGACGAATTGCACGAACAGTTTCTGCAAACACTTCTGCTCCTCCGTCTTTTAAGTCATCACGTGCTACTGCAGTTACAACGACATGTTTTAAGTTCATAATTTCAACTGAATCCGCTACGCGTTCTGGTTCTGCTGTATCTAATTCATTTGGAAGACCTGTTTTTACTGCACAGAAGCGACATGCGCGTGTACATACAGCTCCTAATATCATAAATGTCGCTGTACGTCTTTCACCCCAGCATTCATGAATATTTGGGCATCTGGCTTCCTCACAAACTGTATGTAAGTTCTTTTCTCGCATCAGTTTCTTTAGGCCTTTATAGTCGTCGTTAGTATTTAGTTTGATTTTTAGCCAATCCGGTTTTCTTATATGTTCTTCTTTAGTTGGTTTACATGATGTCATTGAAGATTCGTCTCCCATCATAAGGCTTATTTATATATTGTAGTACTTTTGTCAATGTAACATAATAAATAGTTTCAAACAACCTTCGATTACTAATATTGTCAAAATATTTCGCTATACCCGGCACTAAGTAAATATTAATTTAAATGAAATGAAAAAGGAAATTAATTATCTCTTAGTTCATTTTAATTGGTACCTCAACTGATGGTTGCGTACCTCCACCTGTCGTATAAATATTAGGTACTGTTCCCTTAAGCATACCAATAGCAACTGGAATTCTTTGCTCTACTGTGGTTGATTTACTAGCAAATGGAACGATGACTTGAACATTTACTGATAAGTGAATTTGTACTTTCACGAGTGCATTATTAATACCAAATTCCTCAATATCCGTTTCTACGTTTGTATTTATTTTGCCTATAACATGAAAACGAATAGGGATTTTAGGCCCTAAATTCCCTAACAAAGGCATATTAGTTGCCTGCCCAATTGGAACAAAAAAGACAACTCCACCATCTTCTTGCATTGCATTGGCGTCATATTCAATATCATCGAATTTCGGCAATTTACTTAAATTCCCTGATTCTGCATCTTCAAGATGCTCTTGTACTAGCGTATACGTTTCCGCCATAACACGATTAATAATTTCTGAATTAAACTTTGTCATTTTAGTATCTTCGCCTGGTACTTCTTCTATTATATCATTGACATCAAGAACATTTGCAGTTCTTGAGTTTATCGCCTTACTAATAACTTCAGATGCTATTCGATTCGTTTGGACTTCTGCATATCGCAAATATATTGGCATCAGTCTTACATTCACTAAGTAAAATAAGAGAGCAATCATCCCCAAAAAGCTTAAGATAAAAATTGGTAATAGTCGAGAGCGTTTTTGTCGTTTTTGCACTAACAATCTACGTCTTTGTTTTGGTAAACGCAAAAAAATTCCCCCTAATCATAAGCTATGACTAAGGGGAATTATTTATTCATTATGTACGAGGTATTCCACCTCAACCTGATGGATGTAAGCAGTTGGTTCATCTTCCAAACAACATTCATATGTTGCTGGCAATATTTCACCATTCTCTTCAAAAATGCGAACCCAAGGTTTATCTGTAAATTTATGATTTTGTTTTGAGACAATTCCTCGGCGACCATCAGAAAGTAAAACGACAGTTCCGTTCGGATATATGGCGATGCATTTTTGAAATGCTTTTACAACCTTCTCATCGTATAATGTACCGATACCTTGCTTAATTATTTCCATCCCATGTGATGGCAACATTTTCTTTCGATATACGCGATTAGAAGTCACTGCATCAAATACATCGGCGACAGCAATAATTTTAGCATATGGGTGAATTTCAAAATCAATCAACCCACGTGGATAACCGCTACCATCAAGTCGTTCGTGATGTTGGAATGCACAATGTGCTGATAATAAAGAAATAGTATGTAAGTTTCTTAATAAGTCAAAGCCATACTTTGCATGAAGTTTCATTGTATCGTATTCTTCATTTGTTAAGCGCCCAGGCTTATTTAAAATCTCAAGTGGGATTAGCATTTTACCAACATCATGTAACATGGCACCAATCCCAATTTGGCGTATTTCATCTGATGTATATTTCATCTCTCTAGCAATCGCAATAGAATAGATTGCCACTTGTAATGAGTGTTGATAGATATATTCATCATATATAAATGCGTCACTCAAAACTGTAATCATTTCTTCACTATTTATAATACTTTCAAGTAACTGCTCTATAATACATCCGAAATGTTTGGACTGTTGATCTAAACAATAGGTTAAATCTGCATTTTTTTGATTTTTCAACATTTTGAAGGAATCTGTAATTTTATCAACAGCTTTTCTTCTTATGTGTATAGGCACAGCTTCAACTATATTAATATCATGAGAAATTTCATCGTTAATATATACATATTGAACATTTAATTGTAAAAGTCGGTCGGCTATTTGATTTGATGCTACGACCCCTTCATGTAGTAAAGGTCTTCCAGCCTCATTCCAAATTGTTCTGCCGATCACCATTCCAGGTTGCAACACTTTAGTTGAAATCAGCCTCATACTATTTCCCCATTCGTAAACATAATCTATTCTCTATATATTGACTCATATAAAACTTTAATCAGGTCTTTCTGAATTTTCCCCTTTGAAAAATTCAAGTCCATACAGAATTAGAATATCACGTAAAAATTGAGGTAACAAGTATGTTTTTGGTGTATTTTTGAAATCGGGAAAGAAATAACCAAAAGTATACATATCTAAAGTCACAAGCTTGTAACTTTTTTTCAAATCCGCTATACGTCCCTCTATTACTAACTGCCCCATATCGTTCACTTCAAATTGATAGTTTAGCATCTTACCCATCACTACACCTCTAAACCCTAAGCCCTTCACTTCTCTTCTTGGCCAATCTACATTTTGTGCTTCAATATACACTTCTTTTAAACGCTCACCAGTAAGCTCAATTACACAAGCGTTGATTGGGTGTGGAAGCATACTGTGTATATCATTAGCTGTCACTCTGCCTTTTGGAAGTCCATTTAAGAAAATTCCTGCATTAAACAAAGCACAATCAGCATTTGAAAATTGTAATAGTGCCTGGGCAAATAATCGTGAGAGATTTGAATGATGGTACCATTCCTTATTATAATAACGGTCTGTATAAAATACAGGTACATCAAGTAGTTTACGCCCTCGTCGTTCAAGACCTACTACTATCTCTTTCTCATTGTCTACAGATGCAAGATCTATCGTTCTGTGAAGCATCGTTTTTTTCTTCACAACTTTTTTTATATCCGTATCAAATAGTATCTCAGTATGCCCTACAAATAATCCGAATTTTCCTCCACCAGTTAACATCACATCATTCACTATTTTACCTTCATGCAAAATATGATGCGTATGAGCTCCGAAAATAACATCGATTTCAGGGCATTGTTCTGCTAATGACATGTCGTCAGACAAACCTAGATGCGACATACAAACAAGCACATCCACTTGATCACGTAACTCATCTACTTGTTTTTTCAATACTGTGAGTGGCTCTAATACTTGCCATTCAAGTTGCTCATAAAATGAATAAAATGGTGCTGTAGCCGCAATAATACCTACTTTTGCACCAGCTGTTGTGTTATAAATTTGATAAGGCTTTGCCCAATGAGGCAACTCACCATCATTATTGTGCAAATTTGCTACTAAGACATCGAATTTCGCATCTTTATATAACATATTCAATTCGCTATTCGATAAAGTAATACCTTCATTATTACCAATCGTTACAGCATCATAATTTGCATCATTTAATAATTCCACATTCCCTTTACCCAACGTCGCCTCAGTATAAACATTCGAACGATCCATAAAGTCCCCTATATCAAGAACAAAGCAAGTATCACCTGCATCTATATGCCACTTCTTTCGTGTCATAAGAAATTCATGAGTTCGAGGCCAATGTTCAAAATGGCTATGGACATCATTTGTATGATAAAAATGGATTGTTTCTAGCATAATATCCCCTCTTTACATTCAGATTAGTCCATCTATGATTGAACGAATTCCGAGAAGTAATAAAATTATTCGTAAAAAGAGCACTAATGTATCTGATTTAATACGCTTATTAAGTGCTGCTCCAAATTTCGCCCCTATATAAGCCCCTGGAATGACAGGAATCGTATATAACCATGGAACATTCCCTAAATATATATGGCTAGCTGAGTTAACGATAGACGATAAAAACACCATGAACATGGATGTTGCCACAGCCACATGGGGAGGGAATAAAAATAACAAAATCATTGCAGGAACAATCATTGATCCTCCACCAATTCCAAATAACCCTGAAGCAAAGCCAATTGCAAAAGTTAATAACAATGCAAACCAAATAGGATAGCCATAAACAAAACTTTTACCTTCTTGGTCGACAAAAGTTCGCTTCTGCCCATTTTCAACAAACCATTTAACTGGTTTTAATTTATCTTTCACAATTAAAATTGTCGCTATTATAATTAATAAAATACCAAAATATAAATTAAATGATGGCAAATCTAATCCTTTATTTACCCAAGCACCAAAAATCGTCCCAGGAACACTCCCAGCAAAGAAAATTACGCCACTTTTATAGTCAACTGTTTTCGATTTCATATATGATAATGTAGATGCTAATCCAGTGAAAATCATCATAACTACAGATAGACCTACTACTTTTTGTGGTGTTATATCCGGCATTAAACCGAGTGTGAGACCTACGAAAAGTGTTGCTGGTACTAATATAACACCCCCACCTAAACCTACTAAAGCGCCAATTAGCCCTGAACATAACCCAATTACAGCAATTAAAATATATTCCATTACGATTCTCCTTCAAAAAAATCTAATTGTTTCGGAGATAATCCTTCATATTGTACGCCCAACATTTTTTTTAGTTGTTTAGCATTTTTTGCTGCATCATTTCCGGAATTATTATTAAACAACACAAACACATCTTTTGCCTGCTGTTGTAACGCTACAATATGTTTTTGTAATCCCTTTAATTCTTCTTCATTATAGTTATACAAGAAACGAATTTTACGCCATTCTTCATTATTTCCTGGATTGCGCCAACCATGCACATTACGACCATGAATCCGAACAAGGACACGTTCATTTGTCGCTTTTGGTACTAGTGGAACTGAACCTTCACCTGCCTGTGGCTCATCACAAACTGTATGTATTAAACCCTCTTGACGTAAGAAATTCAATGTACCGTCCATGAATTTTTCGCTATACCAAGTGCGATTTCGAAACTCAATCGCTACAGGGAAATTCTTTAATTGTTGCTTCACATAGCGAATATAAGTAACATTTTTTGTTTGACAGTCAAACCATGGCGGGAACTGTACTAAAATCATAGCAAGCTTTCCTGCTTGTTGAAAAGGTATAATCGCGTCTTTAAATGCCTCAAACATATCTTCCTTAGTTTCATAAGGATTATCCTGCCTCAAATGACCTGTCATGCCTTGATAAGCTTTTACAACAAACTGAAAATGATCCGGTACTTCTGCAATCCACTTTCTCACATTAGTTTCAGACGGAATAGAATAAAATGACGTATCTACTTCAACAACAGGAAAGTGTCCACTGTAATCAAATAACTTATCACGAGCTGTAGACAACGGACTATATAGATCTGGATGATCTCCCCATCCAGTTAAACCAATATGTATCATCTCATATCCCCTCATTAACAGACGTTTAGTTTATGATAGCATAACATTCTACTGTGTTAGAACAGATTCACTCTTACCTTCTTATGCATTAATCACTCTAATTGTATGAAAAAAAGCTTCGGCATCAATTTGGAATTCCAAATTGAGTTACCGAAGCTTAAAAGTTAGCTCTGATTAACCGATAGAGCCTTCCATTTCGAATTTGATAAGTCTATTCATTTCTACTGCATATTCCATTGGAAGTTCCTTAGTGAATGGCTCGATGAAGCCCATTACGATCATTTCTGTCGCTTCTTGCTCAGAAACACCACGGCTCATTAAGTAGAACAATTGCTCTTCAGAAACTTTTGAAACTTTTGCTTCATGCTCTAAAGAGATTTGATCATTCATTACTTCGTTGTATGGAATTGTATCAGAAGTCGATTCGTTATCCATGATTAATGTATCGCATTCGATATTTGCACGAGCGTTGATCGCTTTTTTACCAAAGCGAACAATACCGCGATATGTTACGTTACCACCATGTTTAGAAATTGATTTTGATACGATTGTTGAAGATGTGTTTGGTGCTAAGTGAATCATTTTCGCACCAGTATCTTGGTTTTGTCCACGACCTGCAATAGCAATTGATAATGTCATACCACGAGCACCTTCACCTTTAAGGACACATGCTGGGTATTTCATTGTTAATTTAGAACCGATGTTACCATCAATCCATTCCATTGTAGCATTAGCATCACACACTGCACGTTTCGTTACTAGGTTATAAACATTGTTAGCCCAGTTTTGAATCGTCGTATAACGGCAATATGCGTCTTTTTTGATGATGATTTCTACAACAGCACTGTGTAGAGAGCTTGTTGTATAAACTGGAGCTGTACATCCTTCAACGTAGTGTACACTTGCGCCTTCATCAACAATAATCAATGTACGCTCGAATTGACCCATGTTTTCAGAGTTAATACGGAAGTACGCTTGTAGAGGTGTTTCAAGTTTCACACCTTTTGGTACATAGATGAACGAACCACCAGACCATACTGCTGAGTTTAATGCAGAGAATTTGTTGTCTTGTGGTGGAATTGTTTTACCGAAGTACTCTCTGAAAAGTTCTTCGTTTTCACGAAGTGCTGAGTCTGTGTCTTTAAACACAACGCCCATGTCTTCAAGTTCTTCCTTCATGTTATGGTAAACAACTTCTGATTCATATTGTGCAGAAACACCCGCAAGGTATTTTTGTTCTGCTTCAGGAATACCAAGCTTATCAAATGTTTCTTTGATTTCAGCTGGTACTTCATCCCAAGATTTTTGAGTTGCTTCTGAAGGTTTTACATAATACGTAATCTCATCGAAGTTTAACTCAGAAAGATCGCCACCCCATTGAGGCATTGGTTTTTCATAGAAAATCTCAAGTGATTTTAGACGGAAATCTAACATCCATTGAGGCTCATTTTTCATTTTAGAAATTTCTTTAACGATATCAGCAGTTAATCCACGTTTTGAACGGAAAATAGATACGTCCTTGTCATGGAATCCATACTTGTAATCGCCAATTTCAGGCATTTTTTTAGCCATCGTTTCTCCTCCGTTCAGAGTTCATTAATAATTTATTTATTTTCAGATTCGTTTTGTACGCCTTTTTCCATCGCTTTCCAAGCTAAAGTTGCACATTTAATACGAGCTGGGAATTTCGAAACACCTGAAAGTGCTTCTACATCACCTAAATCGATTGAATCGTCATATTCTTTTCCAAGCATCATATCAGAGAAAATATGTGCTAGGTTTTGAGCTTCCTCAACTGTTTTCCCTTTGACTGTTTGAGTCATCATGGAAGCAGAGGACATTGAGATGGAACAACCTTCTCCATCAAATTTAGCATCCTCAACGATGCCATTATTTACTTGTAAAGTTAAACGGATACGGTCGCCACAAGTAGGGTTGTTCATATCGATAGTGACATTACTACCTTCAAGAGCCCCTTTGTTTCTTGGCTTTTTATAGTGATCCATAATAACTGAACGGTAAAGTTGATCTAAATTATTCAAAGACATCAGCAAAATACTCCTTCGCAGTGCGCAACCCTGCAACAAGACGGTCAATATCTTCCTCATTATTATAAATATAGAAGCTAGCACGTGCAGTTGCAGTACATTGTAACCATTTCATCAGAGGCTGTGCACAATGATGTCCAGCACGTACAGCAATACCATTCATATCTAGAACAGTCGCTACATCATGTGGATGTACATCATCTAAATTAAATGTTACAAGACCTGAACGTTTTGCAGGATCTTGTGGTCCATAAATTGATAAACCTTTAATTGTTTGCATATGGTGAATAGCATAACGCGATAAATCATGTTCGTGTTTTTCAATCGTGTCCATGCCGATTTCTTGAAGGAAATCAATAGCTGCACCTAACCCAATAGCTCCAGCAATGATTGGAGTACCACCTTCAAATTTCCAAGGTAGCTCCTTCCATGTAGATTCATGAAGACCTACAAAATCGATCATCTCGCCACCAAATTCAACCGGCTCCATGTTTTCGAGAAGCGCTTTTTTACCATATAATACACCAATACCAGTTGGCCCGCACATTTTGTGCCCAGAGAATGCTAAGAAATCACAATCTAAATCTTGCACATCTGTTTTAAAATGCGGTACACCTTGTGCCCCATCAACGACCATTACAGCACCATGCTCATGAGCAATTGCAGTAATCTCTTTGATTGGGTTGATCGTACCTAAGACATTTGAAGCGTATGCCATTGAGACAATTTTTGTTTTGTCAGTAATTGTTGCGCGCACTTTTTCTAATGATAAAGTACCATCTGACTCTAAATCGATATATTTTAATGTCGCGCCTTTTTCCTTCGCAAGTTGTTGCCAAGGGATTAAGTTAGAATGGTGTTCCATATAAGTGATGACGATTTCATCGCCTTCACCTAAATGTGTACGACCATAACTTTGTGCAACTATATTTAGTGCAGTTGTAGTACCTCTTGTGAAGATGATTTCTTCAGTCGAGTTTGCATTGATAAATTTACGAATTTTTTCACGAGCACCTTCATAAGAATCTGTTGCTCTGTTCCCAAGTGTGTGTACACCACGGTGAACATTTGAATTTTCAAATTCGTAATAATTTTTGATTGCTTCAATTACTTGAATTGGCTTTTGAGAAGTTGCAGCACTATCAAGATAAACAAGCGGGTGCCCGTTAATTTCTTGATTTAATATCGGGAAATAGCTTCGAATGTCATCTTTGATCATTAGCGAACTTTCCTTTCGATAACCTCCGTCAGTTGCTTTTTAACACCCTCGATAGGCAATTTGTTTACAACTGGCGCAAGGAATCCGTGAATAACTAAACGTTCAGCTTCTTTTTTCGCAATACCGCGACTCATTAAGTAATACAGTTGAATTGGGTCAACGCGTCCAACAGAAGCTGCGTGTCCAGCAGTTACATCGTCTTCTTCGATTAATAAAATTGGGTTAGCGTCACCACGAGCATCTTCGCTAAACATTAACACACGTGATTCTTGAACAGCATCTGCTTTAGTAGCGCCGTGCTCAATTTTGCCAATGCCATTGAAAATAGCACGAGAAGAATCTTTCATTACACCGTGTGTAAGGATGTAACCAGTAGATGCTTTACCCCAATGACGAACTTCAGTTGTGAAGTTTTGACTTTGACTTCCGCGACCAACAACTACTGATTTACTATCAGCATTTGAACCGTCACCGATTAAATGTGAAATATTTTCAGAGATTGTATCGCAGTCATTCATTAAACCTGCAGCCCATTCAATAGTTGCATCACGGTGTAAAATACCGCGGCGGTTAACATAAGTCGTTAAACCTTTAGCAAGTACATCTACCGCTCCGAAAACCACTTTTGCATTATCATTTACGATAACTTCTGCAATAATGTTTGCTTGTCCAGTTGCTTCGTCAACAGTAGAAAGATAGTTTTCTACATATGTAACTGAACTGTTTGCTTCAGCAACAATTAATACATGATTGAATAATGAAGCTTTTGCATTGTCATGTAAGAACACAACTTGAAGAGGTTCTTCAATGATGACGTTTTTTGGAACATAAACGAAGACACCACCGTTTACTAATGCAGCATGTAATGCAGCTAGTTTGTGAGCATCAGCTTTTACGCCTTCTGTCATATAATATTTTTTCACTAGGTCACTATGTTCGCGACTTGCTGTGATAATATCAGTCATAATAACACCTTGTGCTTTTAGCTCTTCTGAAAGCTCCAAGTATGCAGGTGTATTATTGTGTTGGATATAGATGTTATGTTGGTTTTCAACATCTACAATTGACTTCACTTCTTCAGGAAGTTCAGCTAGTGATGCATATGTTGTACTTTCTACAACATGCGCTGGGAATTCTGTGAAATTCCATTTTGTAATATTAGTTTTATCTGGTTTTGGCAATGGTAGCGTTTCTACGTTCGCTAGTGCACTTTCACGAAGCTCAGTTAACCAGCTTGGTTCATTGTTCGCTTCAGAGAAGGAGCGTACGTCTTGAGCGGTTACCGCCAATTTTGTTTCAACCGTCATTCTGCTCGTCCCCCTTCTTATGCTTCTTGTTCAGCAGTTTCTTCGTCTTCAATGCCTAATTCTTGTTTAATCCAGTCATAACCTTCAGCTTCAAGTTTATGAGCTAATTCAGCTCCACCAGATTTTACAACTTTACCTTGCATCATAACGTGTACTTTATCTGGAGTGATGTAGTTAAGTAAACGTTGGTAGTGAGTGATCATTAAGCAGCCGAAGCCTTCGCCGCGCATTTCGTTGATTCCTTTAGAAACAACTTTTAATGCATCGATATCAAGACCAGAGTCAATTTCATCTAAAATAGCGAATTTAGGTTTGATCATCATTAATTGTAGAATTTCGTTACGTTTTTTCTCACCGCCAGAGAAACCTTCGTTTAAGTAGCGTTGAGCCATATCTAAATCCATTTCAAGGAATTCCATTTTTTTATCTAATTCACGAATGAATTTCATCAATGAAATTTCGTCACCTTCTTCACGACGTGCGTTAATAGCAGAACGTAAGAAGTCAGCGTTTGTTACACCAGAAATTTCTGATGGGTATTGCATACCAAGGAAAAGACCTGCTTTAGCGCGTTCGTCTACTTCCATTTCAAGAACGTCTTCACCATCTAGCATGATTGAACCTGAAGTTACTTCATATTTTGGGTGACCCATAATAGCAGAAGCTAAAGTAGATTTACCCGTACCGTTAGGACCCATGATTGCATGGATTTCGTTTGTATTAAGTGTTAAATTTACACCCTTTAAAATCTCTTTTCCGTCAATTTCGACATGAAGATCTGTGATTACTAATGTTGACATTTCATTACCTCCATTTAAAGTTCAATGAATGGTTTCCCATTTCTAATTTAATATCATTCTAATCTTAACTTAAAAAGAAGTGGCTTGCAAATCTTTTGAAAATTATTCTCATTTCCCCTTTAAACAGTAGATGTCCACTAGCTTTATATCAAGTATTCTAGCAATTCTTTGCTATTTCTAAAAAATCAATTCATTTTCAATACAGATACTCTAATTGAGAATCGATTTCACTCTCAGTATAGTGATAACCTTATTTTTCTGTGAATTTATGTATTTTCTAATATTTTCATTCGACAGATATTATTGTTTACTGACTAATTTTAATCCGATACATTGCTATTTTTCGCATAAAAAAAAGCCTGCTGAACAGGCTTTTTTAGTCATTCTCAAATTATAAAACGGCGTATTCTGTTAAATATGCATTAACACTTTCCGCTACACCACGGCCTTCTTTAATCGCCCATACGATTAAACTTTGACCTTTACGTGCATCACCTGCTGTAAAAACACCATCAACATTAGTAGCATATTTTTTCCCTATTGACGCAATTTTATTATTCGTTACTTTTACACCAAATTGTTCTGGTAAAGCGTGCTCCACACCTTCAAAGCCGATTGCAACGAATACATGTTGCGCAGGCCATACCTTTTCAGTACCAGGTACTTCTTCAAAATAAGCGTAACCTTCATCATTAATAACTTTATTCATTTGGATCGTGTGTAATTCTTTCACTCGACCTTTTTTATCCGCCACTATTTTCTTTGTTTGGATGCAATATTCTCGCGGGTCTTTACCATACTTTTCATCCGCTTCAGCATAGGCATAATCTAATTTATAAATATGAGGATCAGTTGGCCATAAATTATCGGCAGCACGATTGACCGGTAACTGAGGATGTTTACCGAATTGTACGACGCTATTGCAATTTTGACGAATTGCTGTAGCTACACAGTCAGCACCGGTATCACCACCACCAATAACAATGACATCCTTACCTTTTGTATTTATATACTTACCATCTGCAAAATTAGAATCCAGTAAACTCTTAGATGTTGAAGTTAAATAGTCCATTGCTAAATGAACCCCTTCTGACTCGCTTCCTTCCATATGAAGAGCGCGTTGTTTAGTTGCACCAGTACACAAGATGATTGCATCATACTCGGCCTTTAACTGTTCAGCTGTAATATCCTTACCTACTTCTGTATTTAAGACAAACTCTATGCCTTCTTCCATTAATAATTGAATTCGGCGTTCTACAACGTCTTTTTCGAGTTTCATATTCGGAATTCCATACATAAGTAAGCCACCCGCTCGGTCAGCTCGCTCGTAAATAGTAACCGAGTGCCCTGATTGGTTTAATTGATCCGCTGCAGCAAGTCCTGCTGGCCCTGAACCAATGACGGCAATTTTTTTCCCAGTTCGTAATTTAGGCAGACGTGGTTGAATCCAGCCATTTTCGAACCCTTTATCTATAATGGTACGTTCAATGCTTTTAATTGCAACTGCAGGGTCTGTAATTGCTAATGTACAAGAACCTTCACATGGAGCTGGGCAAACGCGGCCTGTGAATTCCGGGAAGTTATTTGTAAGCAATAAACGTTCTAATGCTTCCTTCCATTTACCTTTGTATACTAAATCATTCCACTCGGGGATGACATTATTAATCGGACAACCTGCAGCTGTACCGCGAATCTCAATTCCCATATGACAAAAAGGTGTCCCACAATCCATACATCTAGCACCTTGGATTTGAAGAGCTTCATCGGTTAATCTTGAAGCATATTCTTTCCAATTCTTAATGCGCTCTAGTGGTTGTTGTTCTTTTGCTTTTTCTCGACTATATTCCATAAACCCAGTTGGTTTCCCCATCTAGAACCCCTCCTCGATTATTTATTGGAAAGCACTACTTCCTTTTTTTTAGAAGTAGCTAAAAATGCTTTCATCTCTGCATCATCTGCAGATAAACCTTCAGCCTTGAAATCCCTAATACGATCAATCATTTTTTTATAGTCTGCGGGAACAACTTTTATAAATCTAGCAACAGACTGTGGCCAATCGGTTAAGATTGTTTTGGCTTTTGAACTATCTGTGTTCAAAATATGTTCCTCAATTAACGCGCGGACAAATTTAGTTTCTTCCTCATTATCTAAATCCTCAAAGCCTATCATTTCCATGTTGCACTTTTCTTTGAAAGATTTTTCATCCTCTACTAATACGTATGCGATACCACCGGACATACCCGCACCAAAGTTCTTACCTACATCACCTAAAATAACAACATGACCTCCAGTCATGTACTCACAACCATGATCTCCTATTCCTTCAACAACGATATCCGCTCCACTATTACGGACTGCAAAACGTTCTCCTGCTCGGCCATTGATAAATGCTTTACCACTCGTAGCACCGTATAGACAAACGTTTCCGGCAATGACATTTTTCTCAACATCGCCTTTTATTGGTGCGGAAACGACCACTTTACCTCCTGATAACCCTTTACCGAAGTAATCATTCGCATCGCCATTTACATACATAGACATCCCTCTAGGAATAAATGCACCGAAACTTTGCCCAGCTGAACCTGTGAATTGAAGTGAAATTGTCTCGTCAACTAAACCTCTTTCACCATAACGTTTCGAAATTTCACTTCCGATAATAGTGCCTACAACTCGGTCTGTGTTTTTAATCGGATAATGCAGCTTTATAGGTCTTTCATCTATTATAGCTTCCTCAACTGCACCAAGAATTTCACGCATATCAAGAGATTCTTCGATTTTATGATCTTGCATCACTTGCTGAGTACGAGGTCCTTTAGGTTGATACAATAAAGCTGAAAGATCTAATTGACCTGCTTTCCAATGATTCATAGCTCGGTCACTAATTTCTAAAACATCTGTGCGACCAATCATCTCATCCATTGAACGAAAACCGAGCATAGACATATGTTCTCGTACTTCTTCAGCAACAAATTGCATAAAATTTACGACGTGATCCGCATTTCCCATGAATTTCGCTCTTAACTCAGGATTTTGAGTAGCTACCCCAACTGGGCATGTATCTAAGTGACACGCTCTCATCATTACACAACCTAGGACGATTAAAGGAGCTGTTGCAAAACCATATTCTTCAGCTCCGAGTAAAGCCGCCATCACAACATCTTTACCTGTCATCAACTTACCATCGGTTTCTAAAATGACGCGATCACGTAGACCATTTAACATCAGCGTTTGATGCGCCTCTGCAAGACCAAGCTCCCATGGTAATCCGGTATGCTTAATGCTCGTTTTTGGTGAAGCTCCTGTACCACCGTCATATCCACTAACAACTATTACGTCTGCCGCACCTTTCGCAACACCAGCAGCAATGGTACCAACCCCAGCTTTTGAAACAAGTTTCACACTAATACGTGCATGACGATTAGCATTTTTCAAATCATGAATCAATTCTGCCATATCTTCAATGGAGTAGATGTCATGGTGTGGTGGGGGTGATATTAATCCTACACCTGTAGTTGAACCACGAACATCAGCTACCCATGGGTATACTTTGTTGCCAGGTAACTGTCCACCCTCACCAGGCTTTGCCCCTTGTGCCATTTTAATTTGCAATTCATCTGCATTCACTAAGTAATGGCTTTTCACACCGAAACGACCTGAAGCAATTTGTTTAATTGCACTTCGACGATTATCCCCATTAGCATCTATTTCGTAACGACTTGGGTGTTCCCCACCTTCACCACTGTTACTTCTACCGCCCAATCTGTTCATCGCAATAGCTAATGTTTCATGCGCTTCCTGACTTAATGACCCAAATGACATAGCACCTGTTTTAAAGCGTTTTACTATTGATGCAACTGATTCTACCTCTTCTATTGGAATACGGCGTTGTGCTTTTTTAAATGTAAATAAATTACGTAAGAAACCAATTCGTTCTTCATTTGCCATTTCAGCATATTGTCTGTAAAGGCCGATATCCCCTTTACGTGCTGCCCATTGCAATGTATGGATTGTTTTCGGATTAAAGGCATGATGTTCACCCGTACTTCTCCACTGAAAATCACTGCCCGATTGCAACACTTGCTCAGTAGAGTGAACTGCTTCAGCATGCTTACGAAGCGCTTCTTTACCGATTGTTTCTAAATCAATTCCGCTTAATTGAGAAGCTGTTCCTGTGAAATATTTAGCAATAACGTCTTTACTAATACCCACTGCTTCAAAAACTTGAGCACCACGGTAACTCTGAACTGTTGAAATGCCCATTTTAGACATAACTTTAACAACACCATCTGCAATAGCTTTTGTATATTTGGCAACAGCTTCATCATATGTTTGTGACAGATGACCATCTTTAATCGCTTGATAAATTGAAGCAAATGCTAAATACGGATTAATCGCATCTACCCCGTAGCCGATTAAAGTTGCAAAGTGATGCACTTCACGTACTTCAGCAGATTCTATAATAATGCTTACCTTTGTACGATTTCCTGTTTTCACCAAATACTGATGTAAACAGCTAGCAGCTAGTAACACTGGTATAGTCGGTGTTTCTGCATGTAAAAGACGGTCTGATAACACGAGTAGTTGAGCACCTTTAGCAATCGCTTTATCGGCATCTTTTGTCAGCCTAGCCAATTCATTTTCTAATTCTTCTGAAAAATCAAGATGCAATAATGCACTTTTGAAATTTTCATTTTCATTTACTATTAATTGCTGTAATTGACTGTTTGTAAGAACCGGCGTTTCTAGGAAAATACGACTGCTATTTTTTTCTGTTGGATGTAGCAAGTCACCTTCTGCCCCTAAAACCGTCATTGTAGACGTCACAATATGCTCACGAATCGAATCGATTGGTGGATTTGTCACTTGCGCAAAAAGCTGTTTAAAATAATTAAATAATGATTGTGGACGATCTGATAATACCGCTAGCGGTGTATCATTCCCCATTGAGCCAAGGGGGTCTTTCCCCTCAGCTACCATTGGTACGATATATTTGTGAATATCTTCATAAGTGTAACCATTGACCTTTTGACGGAAAAGTAAATCCATCATGTCCTCAGGTTGATCTTCTTTCGTCTTCACAGTCACAAGGTTTTCTTCTAACCATTGTGTATATGGCTTTTCCCCTGCAATATCTGATTTTAACTCTTCATCTGAAATAATCCGTCCTTGTTCTAAATCAACAAGCAACATTTTCCCCGGGCTTAAACGTTCTTTATAAGCGATATTTTCTTCCTCTATATCAACTACACCAACTTCTGATGAGAAAATGATGTAGTCGTCCTTTGTGACATAATAGCGTGCTGGTCGTAAACCGTTACGATCCAAAATCGCACCTATTTGCTTACCATCAGTAAAGCAAATCGCTGTTGGCCCATCCCAAGGTTCCATTAAACAGCTATGGTACGCATAAAACGCTTTTTTCTCTTCTGAAATATGCGGATTCTCAGTCCAAGGTTCTGGTATCATCATCATTGCTGTATGTGCCGGCGTGCGCCCTGCTAAAACGAAAAACTCAAAAGCGTTATCGAGCATTGACGAATCACTACCGCTCTGGTCAACAATCGGTAGAAGCTTTTCTAAATCATCCCCAAATGCTTCTGAGACAAATTGTTGTTCACGTGCTTTCATCCAGTTAATATTGCCACGTAATGTATTAATTTCCCCGTTGTGAATAATGTAGCGATTCGGATGTGCACGCTCCCAGCTCGGGAATGTGTTCGTGCTATAACGTGAGTGAACTAATGAAAATGCTGATGCAAACCGCTCATCTTGCAAATCCATGTAAAATTCGTGCACTTCTTGAGGTGTCAGCAATCCTTTGAAAACCATTGTTTGGCTCGAAAAACTTGCACAATAAAACTTCTTGTCATTTTTTGTTGCCCAGTGCTCAGTTTGCTTACGAACTAGATACAACTTACGCTCGAAGGCGAGGGAATCACTGACATTAGCCGCTTTAATAAACACTTGGCGTACAACTGGTGCTGTTTTCTTAGCAGTGTCACTTAAAGGGTCTATGTTGATCGGTACTGTTCTCCAGCCTATTAACTCTTGGCCTTCCTCAGCAATCAATTCATTCATCTTATTCTCTATATCTTGTCGTTCAGTGAGATCTTGAGTAAAAAATAACATCCCGACGCCGTAGCGTCCTTGTTCAGGTAAAGCCCACTCAGTACAAATCGCTCTGAAAAATGCATCCGGAATTTGGACCATTAATCCAGCCCCATCACCTGTTTTGCCGTCACTACCTCGCCCTGCACGATGATCCAAACGGCACAGCATTTCTAACCCCTTCATTACGATGTCATGAGTGGCTTTACCTTTTAGATGAGCATATAAACCAATACCACAGGCATCATGCTCAAATTGTGGGGAGTATAATCCCTGTGCTGTTGGAAGTTGATGAAATGTCATGTAAATCCCTCCCTCTTCACTTAAAAAGTGACTTAAATTTATTTTAGTTTTTCAAATTGATATAAACAATATATAATTTATATATTATTAATCTATAAATTAGATGAATGGGAGATGACATACGATGGAACTACGCCAATTACGCTATTTCGTCGCGGTTGCGGAGCTTGAACATATTTCTGAAGCTGCCGAAAACTTACACGTTGCTCAATCTGCGATAAGCCGTCAAATAGCAAATTTAGAAGAAGAACTCGGCACAAAGCTGTTTGAGCGGGTTGGGCGAAATGTCAAACTGACGCCAATTGGTAAAATATTTCTCGAGCATAGCATTGCAGCCTTACAAGCAATCGATTTTGCCAAAAAGCAAATCGACGAATACTTGGATCCAGAAAAAGGCACGATCAAAATCGGTTTCCCTACGAGCTTAGCAAGCTTCTTGTTGCCAACTGTTATTTCAGCATTTAAAAAGGAGCACCCGAATGTATCATTCCATCTGCGCCAAGGCTCTTATCGATATCTAATAAATGCAGTGAAAAACAGAGAACTAAACCTAGCGTTCCTTGGCCCACTTCCACAAAAAGACGATGCCATCAATACGACCATCTTATTTACAGAGAATATTGCAGCCTTATTACCTGCTACTCATTCTTTAGCCCAAAAGGAGTCCATTCATTTATCTGATTTACGGAATGAAGATTTTGTTCTTTTCCCCGAAGGTTATATTCTCAATAAAGTAGCAGTTGAAGCTTGTAAATCTGTTGGTTTCACACCAAAAATCACTTCAGAGGGTGAAGATATGGATGCTTTAAAAGGTTTAGTTGCTGCAGGGATCGGCATAAGTTTGTTACCTGAAAGTGCCTTTTATGACTCCACGCCTAGACGTACTGTAAAGTTACCGCTAGTTTCACCAGAGTTTACGAGAACGGTCGGTATTATTTCTCCTACTAATCGTGATTTAGCTCCTTCTGAAAAAGTTTTCTTAAATTTTGTAAATAACTTCTTCTCTTTGTTGACTCAATTTAAATAGTTCGGCGCATTATGATTCACTATACGAAGAATAATTCTACCTAGCTCAGGGTTAGAACTAACAAGTTATATTTTTCATAAATAAAAACGGCAGTAAAATCACTGCCGTTCAGACTTTATACAAACTCGAAGAATCCGTAAGAGCGTTGATTTCCACTGCGTGCGGACGCTTTCCGCGGACGGGGCCGAGCCGCTTCCTTCACTTTGCTCAGTCCAGGGTCTCGACTATCCCGCTTTTCCCGCTGGAGTCGCCGCTCTCCGCTCCAATCAACTGAAGTCTACTATAAAACAATATTTTTGAGATGATGGAAGATGATGAAGAATCAAATACACAAAGTGCAAAGAAACCACTATTCAGCTGACGTCATGTTTAAGTGGCGAGCTTCTTTATATTCATAACAGCAAAAGTAAGCATCGTTTGCATGGACAATTTCTTTAGACCTCATAAGGTTCTCCATCGCGTACCTCTTTTTCGTCAATTATTAATTGGTCTATCAAAGATGAATAAGCGTCTGCTACAATTTGAGCACCTTTACTATTTAAATGAACCCCGTCCAAAGTAAAATGAAGTCCTCTTTTTTCTGATAATGCGTCAATTCTAGATGTTTTTTTATATAGTAGAACATCCTTCATAACTCTCATCACTTTCGTACTGATGTAATCCGAACTATAGACTTTATCAATGTACCCCTCAAATACAGATTGCAAATTAAGACAACTGACATTTTCATGTTCACTACTAATGGATTCAATTAGGACAGATAATTCCTTAATCTCTTTATTAGAAGTACTTGTAACATCTTCACCTACTAATGCTGGAGTAACAACAATTACTTTATTAGCAGATGCTAAAACGAAATCTAAAACTTTTCTATAATATTCTTCGAATTCCTCGCGATCTTTTGCCACAGGCTGTGCTTGAACGCTCAACAATTTTGAATAAACATCATTTACTCCAATCCAAAGAAAAGAAAGATCATAATCGGTTTCTAATGTAGTTTTAGTTAGACGAGCAAACAAACTTTTAGTCGATTCCCCTGGTTTGCCATGATTAACAAATGTAATATCTGGATAATTACTTCTTAAAATGTTAACGAATGATACGCCAGGACGCCCTTCAGTTAAACTATCACCGATTAATCCGATTTTCATTTTATTCCTCCTTAACATTTATGGAAATAAAACAAATTACTATTGATTATAAAAAACGTTGCTCTAGTGTACTCGATTCTTGAGTGTCGGTAATCTTCCATAAACCAAGTAAATTAAATCTCTTTTCTAAATTTGTACGTTCTTTCTAATTCAGTTATACATTTATCCCCTTAAAATTAGTTCAATTCTTACTGGTCTCCACTAAATTGTCACTTTCCCTCCCAAACGCATAAAAACAGTGCATTTCAAATATGAAATGCACTGTTTTTCCGATCAATATAGAAGCCTAAATTACTATTATGAAATTTCTTTTTTACTGAAGCGGTCAACGATCATTGAAAGTGCACCGTCACCTGTTACGTTTGTAGCTGTACCAAAACTATCTTGCGCGAGATAAAGAGCTATCATTAACGCCACCATAGTTTCATCAAAACCTAACATTGATTGAAGAATTCCTGTCGCAGCCATTACTGCGCCACCCGGTACACCTGGTGCTGCAACCATTACAATACCTAACATGAAGATGAAAGGTATCATTTCAGTTAATGAATACGCATGATTATTTAACATCATTACAGCAATTGAACATGTTGTTAATGTAATTGTACTACCTGATAAGTGAATTGTTGCAAATAGTGGGACAGTGAAACCTGTTACTCTCTCAGAAGCACCTGTCTTACGTGCTTGCTTTAATGTAATCGGAATCGTCGCAGCTGATGATTGTGTACCAAGAGCTGTGAAATATGCCGGTGCCATCGTCTTCAATAAGTAGAACGGGTTTTTCTTATTAATAGCGCCTGCCACTACGTATTGTAATACCAAGATACATAAATGCATTAAAATAATTAATAAAAATACTAATGCAAAAACTGATAGTATTTTTGCTACTTGACCAGCAAAAGTCATATTTAAGAAAATACCAAAAATATGAATAGGTAATAAAGGAATAATAACTTTCGAAATTACTTTATCAATAATCAAATTAAACTCATCAAAGAACTTTTTCATAAATTCACTATTGATAGATGCCATTCCAATCCCTAGGATGAAGGCTAATAATAGTGCCGTCATAACGTCCATCAATGGTGGCATATCGATTACTACAAATGATTTCGCTAAAAATTTCTCTGGGTTAGCAAATTGCTCACTACCAGAAGTTGAAATTAAATTAGGTAAAACATTTGAAGCAACAAAGAATGCAAAGAATCCAGCGATTAAAGTAGAGAAGTAAGCAAAGAAAGTAGCTAACCCTAACAGCTTTCCAGACCCTTTACCTAATTGTGCAATTCCCGGCGCAATAAATGCGACGATTAATAATGGTACTACGAAATTCAAGAAATTCCCGAATATACCATTGAAGGTTGCGAATATACGAACGCCGTCTTTCGGCATGATAGTCCCTAGTAAAGCCGCCAATATAATCGCGACAATGATTCGTGGTAATAAACCAAACTTGATCTTCATAATTTGTCCTCCTGATAAATACATATGTCTTTTCTAAAAGTATATGCACACTCTATCACACCCACTTATTAAAGTGAATAGCACAATGATAATCCGGAATATTAAGTATTTTCAGATTATTTTAATTAGGTTGTGTTAATCAAGTAACTGTAAGGCATACAATCTTTCTGTAGTATAATTCCCTAAATATTGTTATTTAACTTATAAATATATAAAAACACCCAAGCTTATTAAGCTTGGGTGTTTCAAATGTTTCTTATTCAGATACAGGAACAATATCCCCGTTCCATTCTTTTAATATATAGTCTTGCATTTCTTTTGAATGAAGCACTTTAACTAATTTTTTAATCTTCTCGTTATTCTCATCTTCTTTACGAACAGCAATCACATTAATGTAATCTGATTCTTTATCTTCTAATGCAATTGCGTCTTTTCCTGGGCTTATACCTGCATCAATCGCGAAGTTAGAGTTGATTAATACCGCGTCACCTTCGTCATTTTTATACATTTGTACAAGCATTTCAGGTGCAGTGTTTGCATCGAATTTTAAGTTTTTTGGGTTCTTTGTTATATCCTTAATTTCAGCTGCAGTTTTATCTACGCCTTCTTTTAACGTGATAAGTCCTTTTGCTTCAAGTAGAGATAACATACGACCATGGTCAGAAACTGAATTACTCAGAAGAATTGTTGCGCCTTCTGGAAGATCTTCGAGTTTTTTATATTTTTTAGAATAGATACCGATTGGCTCGACGTGCACTCCACCAACATTTACAAAATCATATCCATTTTGCTTATTTTGAAGTTCTAAGTAAGGGATGTGTTGGAAAAAGTTAGCATCTAAATCCTTATTCGCCAGATCTTTGTTCGGTAAAACAAAATCTTGATATCTTTCGATTTTCAGCTTGATACCTTCTTTTTCAAGTAATGGCTCTGCTTTTTCTAAAATTTCTGCATGTGGTGTATTAGCTGCACCGATTACTAATTTCTCTTCGGATTTACCACAAGCTGCTAAGCTTAGGGCTAATACTCCTGTAAGGATTCCTGCTACAAGTTTCTTCATGTTCTTAACGCTCCTTTTTACTGTTTAGTTATATGTGATCGGTTATACCGTATAAGCCCAAATTATCTTTTATCAATTTTCGCCGTAATAAGGTCGCCGACGAATTGAATAATAAATACCACTACTAAAATAAGGATTGTTGCAACAAAAGTTACATCGTTTTGACTTCTTTGGAAACCGTCTAAAAACGCTAATGTCCCTAGTCCGCCTGCCCCAATAACACCTGCCATTGCTGTGTAACCAACAAGTGCGATAGCTGTTACAGTAATACCCGAAACTAATGCGGGTAATGATTCTGGGATTAACACTTTACCGATAATCGTAGAAGTTTTTGCACCCATTGAACGTGCCGCTTCGATGACACCTTTATCAATTTCTTTTAACGCAATTAAAACCATACGCGCATAGAATGGTGCTGCTCCAATAATTAAAGCTGGTAATGCGGCATTGGGACCTCGAATTGAGCCTAATAATAGTTTCGTAAATGGTATTAATAGAATCACTAAAATAATGAATGGAATCGAACGGAAAATATTCACGATCGAACCTGTTAACCAACTTACTAATTTATTTGCCCATAATTGCTGAGGGCTTGTCAAAAACAGCAAAATACCTAAAGCTAAACCAATGATAAATGTGAAAACTGTAGCAACGCCTGTCATATACAGTGTTTCTATCGTTGCTTCCCACATTCTATCCCATTGTACATTCGGGAAGAGATCATTAAGCATTTTCGATCACCTCCGTTTTTACTCCATGTTCATTCATATATGTGACTGCTTTTTGTACATTATCATTATTGCCATCTAACTGAATAATCAGCGTACCATATGGTCCACTTTTCGTTTGCGAAATATTACCATGGACAATATTCACGTCTAAATTAAGTTCACGACTTAAATGTGAAATAACTGGCTGGCCAGTTGAAGAGCCTACAAACGTTAATTTTACAAGTGTTCCTGATGGGTAGTTTTCAATAATTTGTTCAATTGATTCTTTACGTTCATTCGTATCAGTAATTTGAGATACAAATCGTTTTGTAACGTCTGCTTGTGGTGATTGGAATACTTCTAGGACATCACCATTTTCAACAACTTGTCCAGCTTCCATTACCGCCACGCGATGACAAATCTTACGAATGACATGCATTTCATGTGTGATAAGTACGATTGTTAAGCCTAATTTTTCATTGATATCAACTAATAAATCTAATATTGAATCCGTAGTTTCAGGATCAAGTGCTGAAGTAGCTTCATCACAAAGCAATACTTCTGGGTTATTTGCCAGTGCTCTAGCAATACCTACACGTTGCTTTTGACCACCTGATAATTGAGAAGGATATGCCTTTTCTCTGCCTTTTAAACCGACTAATTCAATAAGTTCTAATACCTTTTTCTGACGTTCCGCCTTAGATAAACCTGCAATTTCTAATGGAAATGCAATATTCTCTTCAACAGTACGTGACCAGAGTAAATTGAAATGTTGGAAAATCATACTGATTTTTTGACGTGCATTACGTAACGCACTTCCTTTAATCGACGAAACTTCCTGACCATTCACAACAACTTTTCCTGTTGTCGGTTGCTCCAAACCATTTAATAAACGAATGAGCGTACTCTTACCCGCTCCGCTGTATCCAATAATGCCGAATATTTCTCCGTTTTCAACAGATAAATTCACATTTTTGACAGCGGTTAACTCTCCGTTAGCAGTTTTATATTTTTTCATTACATTTTCTAACTGAATCACTGTCATACCACCTTTATTTTAAAACTAAAAAGTATGCACTTTCTACTGGCATCTCTTAGAAACTAAAAAAACCCTTCTGCAGATTAACAGAAGGGTTTAACGCAAAGCTATATACGTAAAACCGTTCTCTCATCTTCCAAAGTAAATACTTTGTGTGATTTGGCACCGTGCCATATAAATATGACGGTTGCCGGGCTTCATTGGGCACTTCCCTCCACCTCTCTAAATAAGAGTAACGACTATATTTAATTAGTTATGTTTGCTACTTTATCACGCTATTGCTTTAACGTCAATCGTTTTGACGTAATTTTTCAAACAAAAAAGGTACTGATTGAAAGGCATAAATTTTATCGTGAATTTTCCCGTTTTTCGAAATAATCAAACACGGAACACTTTCTACTTCATAATCAAACGCTACATCTTGTATATAATTCAAGTTCGCTTTACCAATAGGAATATCGCTAACGACATGCTCTACTACTTCCATCATCTTCGACGCAACTGCACATGTACCACATAATGGTGTATACAAATAAAAAGCCGAAAGCGAGGAGGTTTTCATAGTTTCTTCCCATTGTTCACGTGACCATTCTTCCATCTTCTTCATTCCTATACTATTAGATATTCTTTATGAACTGTAAAATTTGCCGCCAATAATATTCTAGCTAAATGTCTTCTAGGAGTAGCTTCTACTTGTTTATAAGTAGAGGAGGTGTGTAGGTGACGAGCATTTGGGAACTCTCTTTTAAAAAGAGCACGGAGCTTATCACCCGATGAGTCAGCATCAAAAAATGCATACATTTCGCAGTCATCATATGGTGCCAAAATCTCTTCTAATCGGCTTGCACTAACTGTTCCATTCGTACATATTATCGGAATGTTCTCTGCTAATATTGGCGCGATTCGCAACTTATCTTGGCGCCCTTCTACGATAATCAGTTTGTTAAAAGTCATATATACCCTCCTAACAAATACTTTTTGTCGTTTACCAAGTTTAAAAAAACGCCGAGCAAATGCACGGCGTTTTCAGATCTTATTCTTCGATAATTGCTTCGTATTGTTCTGCAGTTAATAATGCATCAACTTGAGCGTTATCAGCTGGTTCAACTACAACCATCCATGCTTTATCGTATGGAGATTCGTTAACGAACTCTGGGCTTTCTTCAAGCTCTTCGTTAATTTCAACAACTTTACCAGAAATCGGTGCGTAAAGTTCTGATACAGTTTTTACAGATTCAACACTGCCGAATGGTTCGTCTGCTACTAATTCGTCGCCAACCTGTGGAAGTTCAACAAAAACGATATCGCCTAGTTCAGATTGTGCGAAATGTGTAATACCGATACGTACTTTTCCGTCTTCAGTTTTTACCCATTCATGTTCTTCAGAATAGCGTAAGTCTTTTGGTGTGCTCATGAATACCCCTCCAAATATGTAATTATATTCACTTTAAGTTTGACATATTTCCATTGTAAAAACAAGCATATGTCTGTGTTATTTCCATGTCTGTTCAAAGTCTGATTCTTTAAATCCTAACGTCACTTTTTTACCGTCTGTAACGATTGGACGCTTGATTAACATACCATCCGAAGCAAGCAATTCTAATTGCTCATCTTCCGACATATCAGCCAGTCGATCTTTCAATTGTAGATCTCTATACTTCATCCCTGAAGTATTAAAAAACTTCTTCAATGGTAAACCACTAGCATCTAGATACTGTTTTAATTCCTCTTTAGAAGGTGTTTCTTCAACGATGTGCTTATCTGTATACTTTACGCCATTTTCGTCTAACCATGCTTTTGCTTTACGACAAGTTGTACATTTTGGATATTGAATGAATAAAATAGACATATACATGCTCCTTTTTCCAAACTATTTAATTCTATTGTAGTGGGAGTATAGTATACAAGCAAGAAATCCGAACACAAAAGTTGTGTTCGGATTCTCAACTAGCTTATTTTAGACAACAAATTTCTCAGCAGCAATTAGTTTAACTGATGCTTCACGTTTCTTCGCAATAACATTGTAAGGATTGTTACGAGTAAGTTTGCGAAGCGCAGATAACATCATACGAGCATTGTCTCCGTCTACAGCTGTAATGATTGTTTCTTTTGCTTCTTTTTCGATTTCTTCAAATGCTTCTTGGCAGAAGATTTGAGTATATAGTAATTTTTGGCTTGCTTTGTCTAACCCATCACGAGCAATAGCTTTTTCTGTACGTAACACAGTAGATTCCATTGCAAATAATTGGTTAGCGATATTCGCAATGTTCACTAGTAATTCTTGTTCGGCATCTAATTTCGGGCCATATTTTTGTGCAGCAAGACCAGCTGCTAATAGAGCGATTTTTTTCGCATTTTTCACAAGATGCTTTTCTTGTGCTAATGGCTCATCACCAATTTCTTCAGGCATTAGCATTAAAAGCTCTTGTTGTAGGCTCTGCGCTTGTTGCAATAAAGGTAACTCACCTTTCATTGCTTTTTTCATAAACGTGCCAGGTATGATGAAACGGTTAATTTCGTTTGTTCCTTCAAAAATTCTATTAATACGTGAATCACGGTAAATGCGCTCTACTTCATACTCTTGCATGAAACCATATCCACCATGTAATTGCACTGCTTCATCAGCGATATAGTCAAGTGTTTCAGAACCAAAAACTTTATTGATAGAACATTCAATAGCATATTCTGCAATTGATGCTGCAATCGCTTTACCGTCTTTTTGTTCTTCTTCACTTAATTGACCCATACGATCTTCAAAGTATCCTACTGTACGGTAGATTAAACTTTCAGTAGCATATAATTTTGAAGCCATTGTTGATAGTTTTTCTTTCGTTAAATTGAAAGATGAAATAGGTGTTTTAAATTGTTGACGTTGGTTTGTATACGAAATCGCTAATTCAAGAGCACGCTTTGATGCACCAATTGATCCCACACCTAATTTGTAACGACCGATGTTCAAAATGTTAAATGCAATAATGTGACCGCGCCCTACTTCACCAAGTAGGTTTTCAACTGGTACTTTTACATCTTCTAAAATTAGTGTTCGAGTTGAAGAAGATTTAATCCCCATTTTCTTTTCTTCTGCACCGACAGAAACACCTGGATAATTGCGTTCTACTATGAATGCTGAGAATTTATCGCCATCAATTTTCGCATATACGATGAATACATCAGCAAAACCAGCGTTTGTAATCCATTGTTTTTCTCCGTTTAATACATAATGTGTGCCTTCTGCATTTAGTTTTGCTACTGTTTTTGCACCTAATGCATCCGACCCAGAACCTGGCTCCGTTAATGCATAAGCTGCAATTAGCTCACCAGATGCTAGCTTAGGTAAGTACTGTTGTTTTTGCTCCTCATTACCAAATAATACGATTGGTAATGAACCAATTCCAACATGTGCACCGTGTGTAATAGAGAATCCGCCAGCTACTGACATTTTCTCAGCGATTAATGCCGATGTTACTTTGTCTAAGCCTAATCCTTCATATTCTTCAGGTACATCTGCGGCTAAAAGACCAAGTTCACCAGCTTTTTTCAATAATCGTACAGAATGGTCAAACTCATGATTTTCTAAGTTTTCAACGACTGGTAATACTTCATTTTGCACATAGTCCTCTGTCGTTTTCGCAATCATTTTATGCTCTTCAGTGAAATCTTCTGGCGTAAATACACGATCAAGTTCTACATCTTCAGTTAAAAAGCTACCGCCTCTAATGATATTCGCTAATTTCTCTGTCATAATAATCGCTCCCCTTTTGTGTGTTATTTATAGAATTTCAAATACGCCAGCAGCTCCCATACCGCCACCGATACACATTGTTACTACACCGTACTTTTTACCTTGACGTTTTAACTCATGAATTAATTTCAGTGTTAAGATGGAACCTGTAGCACCAAGCGGATGCCCTAATGCAATTGCACCACCATTAACATTGACTTTTTCAAGGTCGATGCCCAGTTCACGCACCACTTGAATTGATTGTGAAGCAAAAGCTTCGTTAATTTCCCATAGGTCAATATCTTCGATAGATAGGCCCGCAATTTTCAGCGCCTTCGGTACAGCAACTGTTGGGCCAATCCCCATAATTTCAGGAGGTACCCCGCCTACTGCAAAGGATAAAAATTTCGCCATCGGCTTTAAGCCTTGTGCTTCAGCCTCTTCACTGTCCATAACAAGTACTGCTGCTGCACCATCTGAAGTTTGTGAAGCATTTCCTGCTGTTACACTTCCAGTTACTGAAAACGCTGGGCGTAATTTCGCAAGTGTTTCTTGAGATGTACCAACACGTACACCTTCATCCATGTCAAATGTGAATTTTCTCTCTTGCAAATTATTCCCCGCATCCACGTATCGTTGTACGACTTCCACTGGCACGATTTCATCGACGAATTTACCTTCTTGAATTGCTTTAGCGGCTAATTCATGTGAACGAACAGAAAAGGCATCTTGATCCTCGCGACTAACATCATATTTCTTAGCTACTTCTTCCGCTGTATGCCCCATACTCATATAATATTGTGGCGCAGTTTCCGCTAAAGTCGCATTAGGTCTAATCACATTGCCCATCATTGGTACTAGACTCATAGATTCAATACCGCCTGCAATAATAGCCTTTGAATGTCCAAGCATAATACGTTCTGCAGCATAAGCGATTGATTGTAAACCTGATGAACAGAATCGATTAACTGTTACAGCTGGCGTTGTATCAGGTAGCCCAGCAAGCGCTCCTATATTACGCGCAATATTCATCCCTTGTTCTGCTTCTGGCATAGCGCAACCAAGAATTAAATCATCTATGTCCCCTTCATAACCCGCTCTTTGTAATGTCTCTTTCACAACTAATGCTCCAAGATCATCAGGACGAATAGTTGCTAAAGATCCTTTTTTTGCTTTTCCAATAGGTGTTCTTGCACCTGCTACAATAACAGCTTCACGCATAGTAGATTCCCCCTTAATCACTTCTCTAAAACTAGTTGCGAAGTGGTTTACCTTTCACTAACATATGTTGCATTCTAGCTTGTGATTTTGGCTCTGCTACAAGGCTTAAGAACGCTTCACGCTCTAAATCTAGTAAGTATTGTTCATCCACTAATGTGCCGTATGGAACTTTGCCACCTGCTAAAACAAAGGCAAGCTTTTTCGCTATTTTCAAATCATGCTCACTAATGAAGCCTGATTGATACATTCCTTGTGCTCCTAATAATAATGTTGCATAACCAGTTTCACCTACAACCGGCACCTTAGTTCTAATTGGCGCTGTATAACCACCCTCATATAATGCCAATGCTGCTTGTTTGGCGTCATATAGTTGGTGATCAGAGTTAACGCTAATACCATCTGCAAAGTTTAAGAAGTTATTTTCTCTCCCTTCCTCAGCAGATGTTGAAACTTTCGCCATTGCGATAGATTCAAATACTTTGTTTGCGATATTTTGATAATCGACTTGTACTCCATTTGGTAATCCTTTTAAATGCTTTAAGTACAATTCTTTATTACCACCACCGCCAGGAATTAGACCTACCCCTACTTCCACTAGACCCATATACGTTTCCATTGTTGCTTGAATATGAGCTGCTGGTAAACAAACTTCAGAACCGCCACCAAGTGTCATTGCAAATGGTGCTGCTACTACTGGTTTTGAACTGTACTTAATTTTCGTCATCGCATTTTGGAAACCACGAATCGTGAAGTCTAATTCGAAAATGTTGTCATCTTGAGCTTCCATAAGAATCATTCCTAGGTTGGCACCAACGCAGAAGTTCTTCCCTTGGTTACCAATAACAAGCCCTTTGTAATTTGCTTCTACCTCATCAATGGCATAATTAATCATTTGTATAACATCTAAACCGATAGCATTTGCTTGTGAATGGAATTCCAGTAATGCAATGCCATCCCCCATATCGATTAAGCTAGCTCCTGAATTCGATTTAATAACACCGTGTTTTTTCTTATAGCGCTTTAAATCGATTGCTTTTTCATTAACCGGTACTAGCTTGTAATCTTCACCGTCGAAGTAAGCTAATCCTTCCTCTAGTTCTTTATAAAAAGTTTCATAGCCTTTAGCTAGTAAACCTTTTACGAAGCTAGGAATCTCTTTACCTTCAGCAGTCATCTTCTCAACTGATTTCTTTACACCAATTGCATCCCAAATTTCAAATGGTCCTTGTGCCCAGCCGAAGCCCCATTTCATGGCGTTATCGATTGCTACAATATCATCGGCAATTTCACCATGTAACTGCGCTGAGTAAAGTAAAGTTGGTGCTAGCACATTCCACAATAGTTCTCCTGTACGGTCATCAGCATATGTTAACAACTTCACTTTCGCTCTTAATCCTTTTTGTTGCTTTGCCATTTCAATTGAAGGAGTGCGGAGTTTTTTTACTGGTTCATATTCAAATGTATCTGTATTTAACTCTAATATCTCTTTTCCCTTTTTAATGAAGAACCCTTGACCTGACTTGGCTCCAAACCAGCCATTATCAACCATCTTCTGAATATAAGCTGGTACTTCGAATACTCGTTGCTCTTCACCCGTTGTTTGATCATAAACGTTTTTTGCGACGTGAACGAAAGTATCTAAGCCGACAACATCTAATGTACGAAGAGTTGCTGACTTTGGACGGCCAATTAAAGGTCCTGTAACAGAATCTACTTCACCAACTGAATAACCACGTTCTTGCATTTCACGTAAAGTAACAAGCAAGCCATATGTACCAATCCGATTAGCGATGAAGTTTGGTGTGTCTTTTGCTAGAACGACACCTTTTCCTAGTTTGTCTTCTCCAAATTCCTTCATAAATGCCACTACATCAGGACAAGTATTCTTTGCCGGAATTACTTCAAGCAGTTTCAAATAGCGTGGTGGATTGAAGAAATGAGTGCCTAGGAAATGCTTTTGGAAGTCTTCTGAAAGACCTTCAGCCATTGCATCAATACTAATGCCAGATGTATTAGAACTAATAATTGTGCCAGGTTGACGAACTATATCAATTTTTTCATATAAACTCTTTTTAATAGCTAAGTTTTCAACGACAACTTCTATAATCCAGTCCACATCTTTTAGTTTTTCAAGATCATCCTCGAAGTTCCCAACTGATAATAACGCTAAGTTTTTCTTTGCAGTTAACGGTGCTGGTTTTTGTTTCAAAAGCTTTTGTAATGCTGTATCTGCGAATCGATTACGTACGACCGAACTATCTAAAGTAAGCCCCTTTGCTTCTTCCTCTTTAGTCAATTCCTTTGGTACGATATCAAGCAAAATTGTTGGAATACCAATGTTTGCTAAATGGGCTGCGATCCCCGAACCCATTACCCCCGAACCTAATACAGCTGCTTTCTTTATTTGATAAGCCATGAGCAAATCCTCCCTTTTCCCCTTTTTGAATGAATGCTCATTCATTTTAAGAATAAAAAAAATAAAACTTCCTTATCTGCTTCTTAGTTTAGACTATTTTCTGTTTTTTCGCAATAATCAAATTCACATATTTTACAAATATATGGATTAAATTTTGTTTTAATCCCTTAAAAATACTATCATCACCTTTTTTAAAACAAGTTGCTTTCAGCGTCACCAAAAAACGTGTACACTATTTTTATAGGAGGGATTTACTTATGAAACCAATTACAACTATTGAACAATTTACTGAAACTACTTCAACAGCAAAACCTGTTATCGTAAAATTCCACGCTGGCTGGTGCCCTGATTGCACACGTATGGACATGTTCATCGACCCTATTATCGAAGAATACAATCAATATGATTGGTATGAATTGAACCGCGATGAGCTTCCAGAACTTGCTGAAAAGTATGATGTTATGGGTATTCCTAGCTTACTGATCTTCAAAGAAGGCGAAAAGTTAGCGCACCTTCACAGTGCAAATGCTAAATCACCAGCTCAAGTAACTGAATTCTTAGAAGCACAAAAGGCAAATGCGTAACATTTTTAACGGATAGACTGTAGACAACTCGAAGAATTTCGAGTTTGTCTACAGTCTTTTTGTTTTAAAAAATAAATAGATAGGACCGTTGATTTCCGCTACGGTGGACGCTTTCCGCGGGCGGGCGCCAAGTCGCTTCGTCGCTACTCTCCTGCAGGGTCTTGGACTGTCCCGCTTTTCCCGCAGGAGTCGCCACCTCCGCTCCAATCAACTACACATGTAATATAAACCAATCTTTAGAGATGATGGGAAATAAAAAAATCTCGAAAGAAATCAAATTGAAATGATTGCTTTGTATCAACTAGTACCCAAGAACATCTTATGGGGAAAATTGAGGTTGCGGTGGCCAACCTTAAGAGGTCTTAAAAAGTGTCCATGCAGAAGATGCTTACTTTTGCTGTTGTGAATTTAAAGAAACTCGCCAATTGTACTTGGCAAGTTCAAAAATGGAAAGCAAGTTAATGTCTATCCGTTTTTTCTTATACAATTTGTAATATACTATGTATTCTATTCATGAAAAGTTCTAACAATTACATACAAATATCCATGATCGTTATATTAATGATTAAACTACCGCTTCAAATATTGTAACTAGAGATAGGTTTGTATTTTTTCTTATAAGCATCTCTTAGCGGAATCCTATCTCGTATTGAGTCATACATTCTTTTCATGGAGGTGAATTATATGCGCATTCAGTTACCCGTAAATGGTCAATCCCAACATACCGATGATGTGCTGAAGCAATGGCGGAATTCTGCATGTGGACCAACAACCGCTGCTGTCATGTTAGATTATCTATTACCTGATGAAAAAACAAAAAGCATCAATCAGCTTTATAAACAGCTAGGAACAACACCAATTGGCCTTTTTAAATACCGCTTCATTCATAATATGCGGAAAATAGTTGGGCCTAATTGGTCTATTCAGAGCTGTAGCTTACATGATGCTTTGTTTGAATTGCGCGCGGGAAGACCGGTTGCAATGAAGTTTGATAAATATTTTTCTTTTCACTTTTGCTTAAAGCCCACATACGCCTATCACTGGGTACCGCTAATTGGTTATGAAGAGGTTGAGGACGATGTCATTCTCATTATCCATGATAATGGTGGACAAAATCGTGATAGTCAAATACGTGAGGTCTCATATAAAGCCAATCAAAAGGTGCTTACCTTTGTAAAGATGACGCCTTTACCCGTTCGGGAATAATGATTTTGCATGACGTGAAATCAGTGAATAACCATCCATAGTTAATTGATCAAGCTTCTCTTGCGTTAGTGACGGTAATGATAAATCATCAATTGTTGCATGTATAGGCACTTCTGTATGAATTTTCGCCAGTTGATGTGACAGCTTTAACATTTCTTCATATTCTGTGATTTTCGAACGCTGTGCTGGTTTAAGCTCATCAATCGCAGCTAAAACGCCATCCACTGAGCCATATTTTTGGATGAGGCTCAATGCAGTTTTAGGGCCAATTCCTTTAACACCTGGGTAACCATCACTTGAATCGCCCATAAATGCTTTAACATCTGCAAATAATGCAGGTGCAATTGCATATTCTTCCTCAAAACGTTGAACATCATAAACATTGTATTCTGTATAACCTTTTTTCGTTAAGGCAATCGTAGTTGAAGGATTTAATAACTGTAATAAATCCTTATCTCCACTGACAACTGTTATCTTCGCATCATTCTTCCATTTTTCAACGATTGAACCAATTGTATCGTCTGCTTCCATTCCTACTTCACCAAAGTTTTTCCAGCCAATCATTTCTGATACTTCCTTCGCCATATCAAATTGTGGCTTCAATTCATCTGGTGGACTCGGACGATTTGCTTTATAGCCATCAAATAGGTCATTCCGGAAAGTGTGTACACCCATATCCCAACATATAGCCAAATGAGTCGGTTTCATCATCGATTGTGCAGTCAAAACATGACGTGCAAAACCTTGTACTCCATTTGTCGGTGTACCGTCTGCTTTTCTAAAAAACTGGTTCATTGGGGCTGTTGCAAAAAACGAACGGAATAACAGTGCCATTCCATCTACTACTAAAATATGTGGTTGCTCATTCATTATATATATCCTCTCAATCTGTTCACTTTAATATCTATTAAGCATTCATTATAACAAATATCTAGATAGAATGATTAAGTTGTGCGTTCTATGGGTAAATATAAATAGTTTTGTAAGGGGGTATTAAAAAGTGCATATACATGAAGGTTCTTTATATTGGCCAACAACAGTTGCCAAACGTTTTAAAGTGCTACCGGTAGAAAAGTCAGATTGTTATGATGCTATTATTGTTGGTGGTGGTATGTCAGGTACATTAACTGCATATACACTTGCTAAGGAAGGTTTAAAAGTAGCGGTAATTGATAAAAGACCATTTGGTACAGGTAGTACTGCTGCAAATACAGGTTTGTTACAATTTTCAAATGATATTATGTTGCATGAGCTTGCACAACAAATTGGTGAAGCAAATGCCATTCGTTTTTATAAACTTTGCTATCAAGCAATCGATCAACTTGAAGAAATTTCTATTACTTTACAGGATCATGCGGACTTTATACGTAGACCGAGTATTTACTATGCAAGTACACAAGAGGATGTATCAAGACTACAAAAAGAATATGAGGCGTTATCTTCTAATGGCTTTCCTTGTGAGTTTTGGACAGCTAAAGAAATAAAAAATCATATGCCCTTTCAAAAACCAAGTGCAATCGTTACTCATAATGATGCAGAGATAAATCCTTATAAATTTGTTATAGGGTTATTAGAAAAGATGCAAGAAGCAGGAGTACATTTACTGGAAGGAATTGAAGTTTTAGATACTACCCAAGATGAAGAAACAGGGAATATTACTGTTCAAACATCGAAAGAGGAACTATGTGCTAAAAAAGTTATTTATACGACTGGTTATGAACCACTACCATTTGGGAAACGCCAAGGTGCAGAGATAAATCGTTCATATGCTATTGTGACAAAACCAATGCAGTCATTAAACAATTGGTATAAACATGCACTCATCTGGGAAACAAAACGCCCTTATCTTTACCTTCGTACTACTGTTGATAATCGAATTATCGCCGGTGGATTAGATGAGAATTCTCCTGAAGCACCTTCAACAGAAAACATTGTCCACGAGCGCGCAGATAAATTAGTGGAAGAGCTACAAAAGCTATTCCCCGACGAACTAATAGAGGCTGAATATATGTATGGTGCTACTTTCGGTGAATCTATCGATAATTTACCATTTATCGGTGAGCACCCTAATCAGCCCAACCATTTCTATTTACTAGGATATGGAGGGAACGGCACGGTTTATAGCACGCTTGGGTCCAATATATTAATAGATTTAATACAGGGTCATGAAAACGAAGATGCCCATTTAGTCACTTTAAATCGCCCTAATGGTGTCATCTGATTCATATAAAAAACGCGTCAATTATTAGCAGTTAACCGCTAACAATTAGACGCGTTATTATGTTTGTTTAATGATTGATTGGTGATAACCACTCAGCGAGCTTTTCTACATCTTTGCTAAAAATTCGATCCTCATTGATAGTAGGTACAACTGCGCGCACTTCTTGCCATTTAGTATAAAGCGCTTTAGACATTTTCTCTACGCCTCTATATTCAACTGCTTGCGCTGCACAAATAGCTTCTATTGCTAACACCCTTCTAGCATTTTCGATTATTTGATAGGCATGTCTTGAACCTATTGTTCCCATACTGACATGATCTTCTTGATTGGCTGAAGATGGAATTGAATCTACGGATGCTGGATGCGCCAATGTTTTATTTTCTGATACAAGACTTGCTGCTGCATACTGCAATATCATTGCTCCAGATTGCAGACCTGGTTGGGGGCTCAAAAATGCCGGTAACCCCTCATTTAACTGAGGATTTACGAGACGTTCAATTCGACGTTCAGAAACGTTAGCTAATTCAGCCATACCTATTTTCAAGAAATCCATAGCAAATGCGATTGGTTGACCGTGGAAATTCCCACCTGAAATGACTGTACCACCATCATCGAAAATAAGCGGATTATCCGTAGCAGCATTTATTTCAATTTCAAGCTTCTCTTTCACATAGTTGAGTACTTGCCAGCTAGCCCCATGAATTTGCGGAATGCAACGAAGAGAATAAGCATCTTGTACTCTTTTCTCCCCTTGTTTAGTCGCTAATTGACTACCATCTAACCAATTACGCATACGTTCTGCAACGTCTACTTGTTCCTTATAGCCACGCGCCTCATGAACCGCTGGATGAAAGGCATCGACAATTCCAAATAAAGACTCCATCGTCATTGCCGCAATCCATTCGCTGTCATAAGCCAATTGACTTGCTGCTAAATAATTCACAATGCCTTGAGCTGTCATTGCTTGGGTGCCATTTATTAGTGCTAATCCCTCTTTCGCCTCTAATGTAATCGGTTCCAAATTATGAGTTTGCCAAACATCAGCCGCTGGCACTTGCTCATTCTTCTGCCAAACAAACCCTTCACCAATTAATACTAAAGCTAAATGTGATAATGGCGCCAAATCACCTGATGCACCAAGTGACCCTTGCTGCGGAATGACTGGATGAATTCGATTATTTACCATATATGCAAGACGTTCTAGTACCTCAATTCGAATGCCCGAAAAACCTTTTAACAGTGCATTCAAGCGAAGAACGACCATTGCTCTAGAAACGACTTCAGCAAAAGGCGCACCTATACCACAAGCATGTGAACGGATTAAATGGAGTTGAAGATGTCGCGTATCTTCTTCTGCAATTTTCACATCGCTAAATTTACCGAAACCTGTATTGATACCATAGACAGTTTGGTCTTCACGTACAATTTTCTCAACAGCTAAACGACTTTTCTTAACAAGCACTATCGCATTTTTATCTAATTCAACTTTGACGTTATCATTTAGAATGACCTTTAAATCCGCCAATGATAAGTTCTTTCCGTCTAATGTAATCATTCAACAGTCACATCCTCTTTATCATCGTGAAAATTCCAGTAAGCTTTTCGCCATTTATGTACAACTTTAAGAAGACGAACCAAAAATGAAATTTCCCTAATACACTACATTCATTTTACATAAAACCAGTCTAAAATTAAGTACTTTTTGTAAAAAAGTAAAAATTTCTCACTTGCTATCAATGTAGTATTTTAGCAGGATAAAGTTGCTGAATAACAATAAACTTTTATCAAGGTTCTTTATTTTTTATACAGGATTATGATAGAGACTAACTAGTACCTTTTTTTACTAGACGCTTAATAACTACAAGAAAACTTTACTTACGATGACACTCCTTTTATAATTTCTCTTCCACTATAAATGGTTCTATTACCTTCTTTTCATGCGAAGATAACACAATATTTGTTGACGGTGTGCCGTATTGCATGGAGTCATCTATAAATCGCTCTAAACTCTCTACAGAATGCGTTGCTATTTTGACTATATAGCTAATCTCTCCTGCCACTCGGTAACACTCAAGTACATCCGGATGATTATGACAAAAGTTCGCTAATGCTTTACAGTCCTTTGACTCGAACAAAATAATCGCACGCATTGGACGATGCATTTTTTTCAATGCAACACTTGCATGATAACCCTCAATTATTTGCTGTTCTTCTAACTTTCGAACACGCTCAATTACTGCAGGAGCAGATAAATGAACGATTTCCGCTAATTCTTTCATAGAAATTTTGGCATTTAACTGTAATTCTCTTACTATCTTTTTATCTATTTGATCCATTTTTCCACTCACCTTTTTTTATTAAATAGAATAACTCAAAATCCTTATAATATAAATTCATTTAAAGATATATCCTTTTTCAGCTTATGTAATATAACTTTTCATTTAATTAAAATAAAGATATTGGAGGGATTTAAGAAATGAAAAAAATATTATTGTTATTGGCAGATGGCTTTGAAGCCGTAGAAGCAAGCGTATTTACAGATGTGCTTGGCTGGAACAAATGGGAAGGCGACGGCTCGACTGAGGTTGTGACAGTCGGTCTTCGAGATAAATTAACTTGCACATGGAATTTTAACGTCGTCCCTGAAAAAACGATTCATGATATTCAATTAGATGAATTTGATGCATTAGCTATTCCAGGAGGATTTGAAGAGGCCGGCTTTTATGACGATGCATTTAGTGAATCCTTCTCCAACATAATCCGTCATTTTGATGCAAGACAAAAGCCTATTGCTAGTATTTGTGTAGCATCATTAGCACTTGGTAAAAGCGGCATTTTAAAAAATAGAAAAGCTACAACTTATGCTCACCCAACTAGTATAAGAAAAGAACAGTTAAAGAATTTTGGCGTAAATGTACAAAATGAGAGAATTGTTCAAGATGGCCATATCATTACTTCATCAAATCCAGGTACTGCTTTTGATGTCGCATTCCTATTGCTTGAAATGCTGACGACAAAAGAAAATACTCATCATGTGAAAGACCTCATGGGATTTGCCTAAACAAAAGTGATATGTTTTTAATTCAAAAAAAACTGCTAAGTAATCGATTTTAACGAATACTTAGCAGCTCATCTTACTCTTCTATTTTTAAGTGTACTTGCAATTCAAGTGCAACATTCCCTTGAATTGCCTTACTGATCATACATGTTTTTTCTGCTTTTTCTGCAAGCTTTTGCGTTAAACTAGCATCTCGTACCGTTGTGCCGCTTGCTAAGGTGATTTCTGGTTTGTGAATAATCTTCTTATACGTAAAGACGCCATTCGTTACATCAACGATTCCTTCAGATTTCATCGATAGGCTCTCTACATTGATACTTGATCGTTCAAGCATTGCAGCTAATGTAATAATATAACAAGTCGCAGCAGCGCCTAACAGCATCTCATCAGGATTTGTGCCAATACCTGGCCCGTCCATTTCAGTGGGAATAGATACTTTTGTTTGTAATTGACCTGATGCGATTGTGCCGACATCATTACGACCACCTGGCCAATTTGCAGTCAAATGAAAACTATGTTCTGCCATATTCAAACCTCATTTCTAATCCGCAAATGAATAATATTTTTCAGTATACGGATCAAATGCATAACGCGAAACTTCTTTATCCTTTTCAAGTGTAATAATATATACTTCTAGCCCAGAATAGTCGACAATTGTCCCGCTAAATTTGCGGTCCTTCACAACTTTCCCGCCCTCAGTTCGCGAAATAATTTGCGTTGCATCATCTACATTAAAACTCGGTACATGCTTTTGGAAATAGAACGGAGCTATGATTAAAAGTGCATATGCAATAATGATAAGTGCATTCTTTTTTCTAATATTACTTTTCTCAACCAATATAAAGTAAGCTACAAACAATAATGCATTACCGCCAATAATATAGTATGGCATATCTCCAAGACCATTTATAAAAAGATATTGTTTCCCTATAAAATAATAATACAGCATCTCTAGTGCTGAAATTACAAGTATTCCTTGTAAAAGTCGTTTTCTCTTATACATTTATGTTTCACCTCAAAAAATTTATAAATCCTATTTTCAATAGAAAAGCATCCGAAGCCCACGACAAATTATGCCATAATAGAATGCAGATTGATAGAAGGAAAACCGGTCACTCTATTGAAGAAACATCGGACAGGCATTTTCGTTTCCACAACGATTCCTATTACTATTTACACTCTATGTACTCTTTTCGCCTAAACCAACAGCTTATCTAGTCAAAAGGATGTTTGATGGCGGCGTTACAGTTTAGCCTGAAAAATATAATGCCATCGAGAAAAAGACAAAGAGCTGGAATACTATCGATTATGGTTGTAAGTATAAAGACGGTTACCTTAATATCATTGTTCCCAAAGACAGGTCAGAACATGTAAACGTAATTTAAAATTCATGGCGATGCATTGGTGCAATCGTTATTGATTTTGGTAAGCGAAAATAGAAAGGATTTATAACTATGCTTTTGGGACAAAGAATTATTATTATAAGTATAAGCTTCTATTCACTTTTCGTTATAATACTTTTATTGTACAAATTAAGAACTAGTAAATATTTCGATGAAAACAATTTAATTAAAAATGAAAAAATTATGACAGCTCTTTGTATTCTAAACTTCCTATGTATAATAGTTAATCCTTCTCTCCTGATTATTAATATTGGATTGAATGCAATGTTACTAGCACTATCATGCAAAATAGGAATTAGATTTATAAATGATAAATCCAATAAAATATATAAAATTATCTTAGCTATACTCTTTTTTATCTATCTAGTTATGCAGTTTATTACTCCAATAATAAGTAATGAGTTTAATTGAAAGAATAATACTCAGTTATAGCTCCCTAATAGAAAAATACCTAGCTTCTCTATATGAGTGCGCTAGGCATTTTGTTTATTTGATTTGGATGGATGTGATTCCTTTAAGATAGTTTGGATAAGCTGAGAAGTATACCTTTACAGGATTGACTATTTTTTGCGGTTCAATTCCTACCTGCCAATGAACAGAATCATTATCTGCCCACCCAGACCATGAATTCGTATCCAGTTCTCTTCCTTCAAAGTCTTTTAACCCGTAGAATAATTGATATGGTAAATCTTCATGCTTTCCTTCCATTTTCGCCTCGATTGAAAGTTTGGAGATATTAGTGATTTCTAGCTTATCCTTATATGGTCCTTTAATTACTTTTTCTTTATTCAAGTCTACGATAATATAGGCATCTTTTTTAGGTAATGCCTGTACTTTATCAAATTTTAAATACAGATTCTTAGGCTGTTTAAAGAAATTACTTTGTAAGAAGAAAGTTCTATTAGTATCATCACTTCCGCCGAAACTTGAAATGCCATTCCGAATACTACTCCAGACTTCTCCACGCTCATCTTCAATTCGGATATCCTCAAAATTTAATATTCTCATCGTATTGCGCTGATCAAATGTCATATTAACAGCAACACGTAATGGATAGAGAGTAATGTCTTCTATAATGATTTTTTGTCCATCCATTATTATTTCCTTATTAATTGTGAACACTTTTCCTTTTTGAATGTCCTTTTTAAGTGTGAACGGAATACTAAAACTCGTTTTTTGCTCGTTCCTTAAATTTAGTTTCAGTTCAAACTCTTTAGAACTATATTTTTGCTGTTCACCAAATGTAAAAGTTATTTCATCTGTTCGATATTTTTTATCCTCTTGATCTGGATTACCATACTCTGTTGAACCTTCGAGACTTTTTCCATTATGAAAAATTTCAATCATTCCATAATCTCCAGAACTTAATTTAGTAGGTGATTCAGTTGTATAAAATATGACCATACCTGACTCATCAACAATGACCCCATCAATCGTAACCTTAATATTATCTTTTGTTTGTGATACACCAATTGCTTCATAGTATTCATTATCAACTATTGCTTGAAGGCCTTTGTCGTACTGGATTAAATCTACTAGACGTTCCAATCCTGGAATACTCGCAACGGTTTTGGCAAAGGTTGGCGATACTCGAATAGATGTAACAAGTGTGATAAAAAGAAGTGCTGCAATTGAAATGGACCAAGCAATGCGTTTAAATGAGCGCTTCTTTTTGCGTTCCGAAGACTTTGCAATTTGCATCCCTTGCTGAATTGCTTGAGTAAGCTCATCCTCAGGAATCGATAATTTCTCTAAATCCTTTTGCATGTCATGTAATTTAGCTTCTTCCTTTTCATACATCTGTATTCTCTCCTCCCTTTGACCAAAACGCCCGCAATGATCGCAATGCTTTATGTAATCTCGATTTCACAGTGCCTTCTGGAATATTTTCAAGTACGGCAATGTCTTTTATCTTCGTATTTTGTAAGTATTTTAATGTAATAAGTTGTTGGTCTTTTTTAGATAAGGATGCCATTGCTTCATTTAATTCTAAGAAACTTGTGTCATCCATTGTTGCAATTTCTTGTAGCTTTTCAGTTGAAATAAAGCGTTTGTTCTTTGCTATTTGATCCTGACAATAGTTTATCATTATGCGGATGAGCCACGTCTTTGTATAGGCTGGTTCCTTTAGCGTATGTATTTTTTGATAGGCGCGGACTGTTACTTCCTGAACAGCTTCTATTGCATCATGTTCGTTCTTTAGAAAGGCATAGGCAGTACGGTATAAATCATTCTTATACAACTGCATGATAGATAAAAAGGCAGTGTCGTCTCCTTTAATCGCTTGTTGCGCTAGCTCTTGTGGTTCCATCCTGTCACCTCGTTTCGGGCTTTGTATGTATTAGACCTAGTAGTAAGGAAAAAGTTCATCTTATTTTTAAATATAACAAAAAAACGCCAATCGATTTTTCGATTGACGTTTAACTATTATAATTCGTCGGCAAGACCAAGGATGACAATTCCTAGCATAATAATGGCAATGACGAAGTATTGTTTCTTTGTTAGTTTTTCTTTTAAGAAAATACGCGATAGTATAATTGAGAAAATACAGTATGATGAAATAATTGGCGCGGAAATAAACGCATAGGCTGAAATTGCGTACACATAGAAGAACTGACCAATCGTTTCTAAAACTGCTGCGTATGTGCGATCACGCTCTTTAAATACATTGAATTTCACTTTTTTATAGAAGCGAAGATAGATAAAGCATACAACTGCTACGATAAAGAATGTATATTCATATGCTAGTAGCGCTGCATCTTCAGTCATAATTGTTAACTCATCTAAGTAGATACCGTCAGCGAAAGTTCCTACCCCATCTATTAATGCGTATAAAATCGGGAATAACAATGCGAAAAATCCAAATTGATATTTACGTTCAATTTTAACTTTTTGAGAACGTAACAATGCATCGTCCTGTTGTTTTTCAATAACAGCAATCCAAATAACGCCGGCTGTAATAGCAATGATACCTGCAAAATGTATCCAAGTAACTTCTTGTGGAAAGAACATATATAATAAAATCGTTGTAACCGCACCTGAAGCATTTTGCACTGGTGCTGCAATGGATAACTCTAAATAACGTAAACCAATATAACCGAAAACCATTGAAACAATGTACAATGTTGAAACGGGCAAATACGTTAACATATCTTGTGGATGGAATTCTAAACCTTTCACGAACATATAGACCGTTGCGTGAATCCCCATTACAAGACCAACCATAATCGTTATTTTAATATGACTATTTTTGTCATTTGAATCTGAGCCCTTTTTGTAAAATAAGTTCGCTGCTCCCCATGAGAGCCATGTTAATATTGCAAATAAAAACCACATAATCTAAATAAACTCCTTTTTAATGGTAACCTAGTAATTTTGAAAGAATAATAAGGAAAATAACCATTAAAATTATGGAGAGTAATGCATTTTGAAAGCCTCGGTTACTTCTTGCTTCGTAGTAGCAATTTCACCATTCTGGATATTAAGTTCATTAACAAATAGATTGCCTAAACTGAACAGACCGTTGGCTAAATAAGCTTTTTTCATGTAGAAATACCTCCGTTCTGTCTAATTGTATGTATTTTTTCACCCATTGACAATAAGTATTTTTATAATAGCGCTTCCAATTAAACAAGGACTTTAAGCCCTCTATACAATTGAATAAGAACGTTGATTTCCGCTACGTGCGGACGCTTTCCGCGGGCGGGGCCGAGCCGCTTCCTTTGCTACGCTCAGTCCAGGGTCTCGACTAACCCGCTTTTCCCGCTGGAGTCGCCGCTCTCCGCTCCAATCAACTGAAATATGTAACTATTACAGCATACTATAAACGATATTTTTGAGGTGATGGAAAAAATAAAGCTCATCACTTAGACATGGCGAGCAGCTTAATAGTGGGAGTTGATTGAAAAGTACGGTTAATTGAATGAATTATCCTATTGTTTATACTTGTAAAAATGACAAAAGGCATCGAGAATTGACTTCTCGATGCCTTTTGTTAAAACTAGTTTAATGGCTGTTATATCCTGGTTTTAAGCTATTCGATTAAATAATTCTTTGTACTTCTTCAAAGTTCGGTATTCCTTTTTCTAAATTATACTCTGCCCATTTCTTTACTTCACTTTCTACGGCTCTATTTTGCCATTCAAAACAACCACATTCTCTGCAATGACTTTCCATATACGTATTATTATTACGTCTTTTTTGATACACGGTCTCTTCCTTGCAGTTGTAACAATATAGTTTTTTCTCTAATTCCATCGGTAGCCACCTAACCTTCCTTGTTCATTGGTTTTAATTGTGGCTACAGCTTTCTCTTTTTGTGCTTTATTTAATCTTGCTAATGGGGACTTTTTTATATTCTCCACAATAAGAAAAGTTTCAATAGAACAAATAGATAACCAATTAATTGACTTTCACTAAACCTGTAACTATAATGATTACAGGTAGGAGGTTGAATTTCAAAATTAGTATTTTTGTCAATTGCTGTGTATAATTCTTTATCCATCATATTTTTTTAGATAACTTGTAACTTAATCAGTTACAATTATGTTCTAATAATCAAAAAGCGAGGAAATATAAGATGACTGTAAATATAAAAGTATACTCGGACTTTGTTTGCCCATTTTGTTTTTTAGGAAAGGGTCCTTTAGATGAGATTGTTAAGGAAAAAGATGTAGAAGTAGAATGGATGCCATTTGAATTACGCCCAAGTCCTCATCCCAAAATTGATCCATGGAAAGAACCCGATAAATTAGCTTCATGGGATTCTTTTATTCTGCCTACTGCAAAAAAATTAGGAGTTGATATGCGTTTACCACGTGTTTCCCCTCACCCATATACTTACTTAGCATTCGAAGGATATCAATTCGCAAAAGAACATGGAAAAGGAAATGAATTTCACCATAGAGTATTTACTGCGTTTTTCCAAGAGGAACAAGACATTGAAAATGTAGAAGTATTAACAAAACTAGCAGGTGAAGTTGAACTGTCCACAGTTGATTTCAAAGACGCTTTAATAGCAAGAACATATCGAGAAGTTCATCAAGATGCTCTAAAACAAGCATATGAAGAGGCACAAATTATGGCTGTACCAACGTTTATTATTGGTGATGAAGTGATTCAAGGATTAGCTAGCAAAGAAAGATTAGAGATGGTCATTGATAAAGAATTAAAAAAATTGAAATCAAATGATTTGGATGGCATGCAATGCGATATAGATGGGTATTGCTAAACATAGGTTCAAATGGTAATGAATCGTTTTAAGTATTACTTTATTTAGCAGATTGAATCGTTTGAAGAACCTAAGTTTAAACTTAATTGGAGGAATTAAAATGTCAGTAACTACAAAAAATTTAAAAGAAGTAATCATCAACCGCCGTTCTATTCGTAAGGTAAAAAAGAATGGAAACATCACAAAAGAAAAAATTAATGAAGTATTAAAAACTGCTTTACATGCACCAACTTCTTTTAACATGCAAAGTGGACGTGTCATTGTATTGATGGATGCAGAACATGAAAAGTTTTGGGATATCGTAAAAGAAACTCTACGCTCACGTGTTCCAGAAGAGAACTTTGCTGCAACTGTAGAGCGATTACAAGGATTTCACGATGGTGTAGGTACAGTTCTCTTCTTTGAAAACCAAGAAACAGTAAAAAATATGCAAAAGAATGCACCATTGTATAAAGATCAATTTCCATATTGGTCTCATCAAGGAAGTGCAATGTTACAGTATGCAGCATGGTTGGCTTTTTCTGCTGAAGGTATCGGTGCATCATTGCAGCATTACAATCCAATTGTTGATGAAGAAGTAAAACAAACTTGGAATATCCCAAGTGAATGGAGTTTAGTAGCACAAATGCCATTTGGTGAACCAAACGAACAGCCAGGAGAAAGAACATTCTTACCATTTGAAGATGTTGTGAAATTTTATTAAAGGAAACAAATCATTGAAAGTTCTTTTCAATCCAAATAGTTTTTTCAAAACAAAAACCGTTGATTCCTCAACGGTTTTCTTGTTTTTCATATGGAGACGGCGGGAGTCGAACCACTGTATCTAAGAAAACTTATTAAACAAGCATTTATAAGGGTTTTTAGCAGTTTTGGAAATATGCTAAATGCCAAACTAAATGCCATTTCACTAAATTAGCGTTGTGGGGGCAAATTTTCTAAAAAAATTATTAAACGCACGTGGCATATCAGCATCTTTTATTTTAGAAGCAATCTCACGAATTCCTGCCAAAAGACAAACGCCCACCTTACATTATAGTGGACGTTATTTCATGCTTAATTATAATTTCTGCTTATGCTGTAGCTTTGGAATAAAGATTGATCAAAATGGAGTTACTCTTTTTTTTGACAAGTATTAGATTTTTTCTAAAAAAGTTTGATCATTTTAATAAGCCTTATTCTGCAAACGCTCCCTTTAATTGAATAACTATAATCTGACCTCACTCATAATATCACTTAATTCTTATTAAACTAACGAACCCCGTTAGTTTAATACATTTCTTTATAATCTTTACAATGATATCGACATTAATATCCAACAAATTAAAAAAAGAGGAAATTATTAGTTTGAAAGATGCTGAAGAAATTAAAGAGTATGTGAACTCCAAAATGGAAGAATAGGAAGCATTTGTAGGTTTAGTAGAGGAAGCTGCAGATGAATTGAACCCATTACCTCAGCTTGCTGCCAGTGTGTTGTATCATGATCTTAAAGATGATTATGGATGCTCAAGACAAGAGGATAATACTGAACTTAGGAGTTTAGAGAATGAAGGGTATATTTATTTTGATTAAGGCTGGCATGTTCAATATGAGCACCCAGGTATGGCTAAAGCGTACCAGGTACTAATGAACTTGAAAAATTTCATTTACAACAATGGGGACATAATAGGAGAAAGATTCTTCGAGGAGTATGGAATTATGATTGGAATCAAGTACACCTCGTTTTGGAACGCAGTCTTGGGTAAGAAAGTTTTAGATTCCACACGCTAAAATTTACTAATAGCTAGGCCTTTCTTTTAATTTAAAAGCTTTATCCTAAACATGCGAACAATTGCATTAGACACTGATACGATAGAAATCTTAAAATCTTGGAAAGCTAGACAAGAAGAATTCGGGGAAATTGATTTTGTATTTTCATACGATGGTAGGCCTACTTGGAAATCAACTATTTCTAGGATTATTAAAAGACACGCAAAACTAGCGGGTGTAAAGCCCATTCAAGCAAAAGGATTACGACATTCACACGCTTCATTTTTAATTAATGAGTACAATGCTAATCCTCTTATTATTAGAGATCGTTTAGGTCATGAGGATATAAAAACAACTCTAAGCACATATTCACACCTCTATCCAAATGTAAATTTTGAGATTGCAAAAAATATGTCTGGCTCAATAAGTTATCAAACTTCTAATAACAAACAAACTAAATTTCAAGGTAATCAATCATTTGAATATAAAACTGATGGAATTTAAATGATTATAAAAAAGCAACTCTAAATAAAGCGTATCAAAAACAGCAATTTCCATACTCATGGGAACTGCTGTTTTTTTAAAAATAAAATAATTTTATCTACCTTCAATAAACTACACACATTGAAGGTTATTTGAGAAAAAATCAAATCGGGATTTTATCATTTGATTGATCGCCTTATTAGATTTAACAAACGACAAATTTTGTTTAACAAAATCCATATCATATTTTTTTATTAGCTCAACAAATGCTGTATTAGTGAAGCTAGATGTAATGCTATTGATTCCTTCAAATGAAACAATTACTTTATTCTTCTTATTTAATAATGAATCAATTATTTCGAATACAACCGCACCGTCATCATTTGAATAACAGCTATCCACATAATCTAATACACTAACAGTAATTACCATAAGAACTCCTCCTCTTCATCATTATCCTTATCTTCTTCTCTAACAACTTTAGTATCTATATTAAACTCTAAGAAAGTTCCAGGATAGAACCCAAAAGCTTCATGAGATTTAATAACCATATCATTTCGATTAGCAAATACATTTAATAAACCATACCCTGAATTTATATGAACTGAACCTTTTAAATTTAATACGACATTTCTTATTAATGTATATAAACCTGCCCCTAAATTTCTAGGAGTAGTTTTAGTTGTGAATCCTTCTTTGATTGCTAATTCTAAAGCATCAGCATCACCAAGTTCTGGATGTAACTTCCTTATATTATGCGGTATACCTACACCAAAATCAGCTATACAAAACGTTAACAAGTGTTTATTTGGATAATATTGTGCATATATACAACCTATTTCCTCCATAGAATGGTCGTTAATATTGTTAAAAATCTCACCTAAACACATTTCAATGTTAGCTAAAGTAGAGTTTTTCACATCTAATTGTTGTGCTAACCACGGTATAAACTTATGTTTTAGCCATGCATGACTTTGACTATAAGTTACATCTTGTAATGACATTGTTGTAGACCTAACAGATGAGTTTGGATAGATTGTCTTTCCTAAATGTCTCCTAAAAAAATTCGAATCATCCAAATACTTCAACGGGTCCTTAATTCCTTTATTTTCTATAGGATAAGTGAAACTTACTTTAACCTTCTTACTACTAAGCCATTCTATCATGTTATGTAAAGCAACTATACCACCAGGCTCAACAAAACCTATTTTTTCGAAATCTATTTCCAAATCACTACATAAAGGAGTTTTATCCCTATCCAAAACTTCCTCAAGCATGCTGTTCATATTAGTTTTATCTAAATCCTTATTTAATATCATTCTTTTTTTTATCGTAATCACAGTTTACGCCTCATCCCGTCTATATATTCATTATATTCGCCATAAATCAAAAAACACCTTTAAAGATGTAAGTCATTATTGGTAATATCAATTCTTTTCCCCAATAATTTTAGGTAATATTAACTATAATTTTAAATGTTTTACATTACATTGACAAGATAAATTAGATTAATTAATTCTATAAAAAATAAGTTTGGTATCAATTCTGGTATCACCAAACAAAAAAGCTTGGCAGAAACCTTATTAAATAAGGCTCCCCAAGCTTTTTCTAGGTGCTATTTAATTATTTCCACTCAATGGGATATTTAGGCTTATAAAAGCCCGTTGTTATCATGTTTCTAAAGTATCTCTATTATTTTGGAGACAGTTTTGGAGACATTTGTTTCACTGCTTGATTACCAACAAAAGCAAACTGCTTACTTGGAGCAGTATTAATTTTGATAATGCCTGCCATAGATTCGGCAACACCGTCATCAATACCACGCCACAAATGTGCATAGTGTTTCAGCGTAATTTCTGGTGAACTATGTCCTAGACGTTTTGAAACACTCAAGACAGAAGCATTTAATTCATTGATGAGAAAACTAACGTGGGAATGGTGTAACCCTTTTGCCTGTATTACTGGAACGCCTGCAAGTTTTGCATAGCGTGCAATAATTCGAGCAATCGTTGATTTTATCATTGGTAAGCCATCATAGGAGAAAATGAAATCCATATCTCCGTGTTGTACTTGTCGTTCTTTCCAAACTCGCAACACTTCAAGCGTATCATGATCTAAGGCAAGTACACGCTTCCCATCAGCCGTCTTCGTATGGTTCTTACGGTTGTAGTTCTTGCGACTCTTGGTAATCAACATATGGTGAACACGTAGCTGTTTCTTTTCAAAATCAACATCATTCCACCAGAGAGCTGTTCCTTCATTCACACGAACACCAGTCATGTAGTAGAGCCACAATATAACTAGACAGAGGTGCTCGTAAAAGTCTTCAATATAAATTTTTGAAAGGACTTTTTCAAACTCATCTTTCGTCCAGTAAGCCACATCTGTTTTTCCTTTTGGGATTGGTTTCACTTGTCGAGCAACATTCTTATCAAGATAATTGAGCGTAACAGCAAATTCAAGAATTTTCTTCAACATTCCAAAGATCATCGAAGCATAAGACTGTGAATACCCTGCCGCATTTTTATCCAAAAGCCACGTTCTAAAAAATTGAACATCGTGCAAAGTAATCTTTCGCAATTGTTTTTGATACGCAAAATATGATCTTTCTATTATTAAAAATATTGCTGGTGGGAAAGCCTATCCCAAGAAAAATCCAAATTTAATCTCGGACTCACTTTTATTACATTTAACAAAGGTGTTGGGATTTAAAAAAGATAAGCGTAAATTACTATGGGGAGATTTTGAAAATAGTGACTTATCTAATGTCTTATTTGAGAAGCTTCTTCTTGATGTTTTATATGGGGATGATGACAAATTAAAAGAAACATATAATAAAGTGCTATTTGACTATGTTCCGTATGCTGAATATCACTCATATTGGCAAATGTTTATGGTTGGCGAAATAGAAATGTCCGAATTTCCTAATAGTCAATTAAGTATTTCTTCTCATTTTTATAATCTTAAAGAAGATGATATTTTTGAGAAGTACGAATCCATACAAAAAAACGCAATTGAATTTCTTTATTTTAAGTGCGGAAAACAATTTCATATTTTGTTTGTAGATTTCATAATGCATGAAGGAGATTCTCTGAAGAAACTAGATAAGAAATTAGATAATTTTGTATCATATTTAACTAGGCTTCTTCTAATATATGTTCCGAACGAAGATTCCTTGGGATTAAGGGCTCGCAATATAATTATTTCTGATTATAAGAAATTTGGGACTTTGATAGCTAAAGAAATGAAAGGTAAGCCATGGACATTAGATGAACATACGTTAAAGTTGTTGGTATAATCTTCCTTTGCATATGTCACAGAATTAAAAAGAGTGCAAACGATAAAGCTTGAGGTAATTAACAAATACAATTTTAGCGGAAAATAAAAAGGTGATGATGTAGAATGAAATAATTCTACACCACCACCAATGCAATTTTGTTCCTTTAGAACGAGACTAAAATATTCTGGTTTTTAACCCTTATTTTAGATTTATTAAATCTTTCCACCTACTCCCTTAAACTTATCTACGAATGCAGAGATTTTCTGGAAAACGCTCTGCTTTTTTGTTAAATAGTGAGGATTAAGAGGACTCATTTTAGGAAGAATTTCATTAAGCTCCGTTCCATTTTCACTGGCATATTCTCTTTTTAATGAAGTTAAAATATATCTTTTTGCAGCTTCATCATTAAGTTTTTCAGTATTAATCAACTCTTCTGCTTCACGTTTTTGCTCAGTTTGAGCAAATGAGAAGAAGGCATCAATAATACTTGCTTTATCTTGAATACTATCTAAATCAGCTTGGTTGATAAAGTCAACTACTAAGCTTTCTTTTGCACGGTTTCCTACGCTTGATCGAATTAAGCGGCGAACTTCTTCAACCAATGTTGCTTTATCTTTTACCTTTTTGTTATGCTCAAAAATAAGTTCAAGAATGTAATCTAAATTGATCTCTTGGGATTTTAAAAGATCTACCTCAAAGACAACATCATCCCAATCAATAGAGGCATTTCCTTTCTCTTTTCCAGTTTTTTCACGGCGAAGCCAATCACGAATATCATTATATGAAGAACGATAATCTTGAACAGCTCTTTCTTCTAAAACTTGAATCTCTTGCATAACAGCTATATCTTCATCCGTTACATAGTGAGTAGACTTAAAATCTTCTAAAGCTTTAGGGTCAGTCAGATCTACTGTTTGTAAAGCTTTTAAACCTGAAAATTCATCATAGTTCTGTAGGATATTTTCAATACGCAAATATTCCCCAAAAAGTTTAGCAAATTCTTTCTTATCCCTTTCAGTAACAATCTCATCAACATTAGGATAACGTTCCTTTAATTCTTTTACTACATCTGCATATCCACGACGGGCTTTACCTGTTGCCACATCAGTGAATCCTTCCATATACTCCTTGTAGCTTTTCTCCAACACAACGTTTTTAGTGTTTTTATCTCCAAAAAGAGTAATGGCGTCTATGGTTGCTTGTTCTAAATCTCTAAAAGTAACAATATTCCCAAAAGTTTTGGTTGAATCATAAATACGATTTGTTCTCGAAAAAGCTTGCATTAGACCATGATATCTAAGATTTTTATCAACAAATAAAGTATTTAATGTAGGTGCATCAAAACCAGTTAAAAACATTCCAACAACAATCAACAAATCAATCTCTTTGCCTTTTACTCGTTTAGCAAGGTCACGATAATAATTTTGAAATTCCTTACTTTCTACGCCATAATTGGTTTTAAACAGGGCATTATAGTCTTTAATGGCTAAACTTAAAAACTCTTTTGCACTACTATCCATTGCTGAAGGTTCAAACGTTTCATCAAGAATTTCTCCTATAGCATTTTGCTCTTCATTAGCAGCAAAGGAGAAGATTGTCGCAATCTTAAGTGGTTTACTACTTCCCTCTTGTAAGTTATTTAATGATTCATAGTAGAGTTTGGCTGCATCAACACTGCTTACAGCAAACATGGCATTAAATCCTCTTCCACCCGCATTTAAACGATGGGTTTTTATTTTAAAATTATTAAGAATATATTGAGAAATTTCTTTAATTCGTTCAGGATGCAGTAAAGCCTCTTTATTTTCTGCTGCCGATAGCTTTTTTTCGTCCTGTTCTTTTTCAATCATTTTGAATTTAGGACGTACATCATTATAATCTACTTTGAACTTTAAGACTTTCTCATCTCTAATGGCATCAGTAATTACATAGGAATGTAACTCTCGACCGAAGACAGAAGCAGTCGTTTCAGAACCTAACGCATTTTCTGGAAAAATAGGCGTACCTGTAAATCCGAATTGATAGAACTTCTTAAACTTTTTCTTAATATTTTTTTGAGCTTCACCAAATTGTGAACGATGGGCTTCATCAAAAATAAATACCACTTGTTTATTATATATAGGTAGCTCTGTTTCGCTTTTAATTAGGTTATTCAGTTTTTGAATCGTAGTCACAATAATTTTATTATCGTCTTTTTCAATGTTACGCTTTAATCCTGCGGTACTTTCTGACCCATTAACACTATCAGGAGAAAAACGCTGATACTCTTTCATTGTCTGAAAATCTAGGTCTTTCCGATCTACAACAAAAAAAACTTTATCTATAAAATCCAGTTCAGTAGCCAAACGAGCTGCTTTAAAACTCGTAAGCGTTTTTCCCGAACCTGTTGTATGCCATATATATCCACCACTTTCAATAGTTCTCCAATTTTTGGCTAGGTAAGAACTTTCAATTTTCCATAGTATCCTTTCCGCGGCAGCAATTTGATAAGGACGCATAATCAGCAAATTATCGCTCACATCAAAAACTGAGTATTTCAGTAGTATATTCAATAAAGTATTCTTCTGAAAAAATGTAGCAGTGAAATCTTTTAAATCTTTAATCAGGGTATTATCCGATTTTGCCCAATTCATAGTAAAATCAAAACTATTCTTATCACGTTTAGTCGTATTAGCAAAATAACGGCTATCTGTCCCATTAGAAATCACGAAAACCTGTAAATATTTAAACAGGGAGTTTTCCAAATTAAAGCTCTCTTTACTATATCGATGAACCTGATTAAAGGCTTCACGAATGGCAATTCCACGCTTTTTAAGCTCTACTTGTACTAAAGGTAAGCCATTAACTAGAATGGTAACATCATATCTATTGGCTTGCGTCCCTTTTTGTTCAAATTGGGAAATTACTTGCACTTTATTGTTAGGAATATTCTTTTTGTCAACTAGGTAAATGTTTTGAATATGCCCATCATCAAAAACAAAGTCATAAATATAATCGTTATGAATTTTACGGGTTTTATCAATGTGGTTATCACTAGGTTTATCTAAAAACTGTTCACAAAATCTAATCCATTCAGCTTCTGAAAACTGTACATTATTAAGGTTTTGCAGTTGCACCCGAACATTAGCAAGCATCTTTTCAGGAGTGGTTAAACTTGGTAGGTGTTCATAACCTTGATTCACTAAATCTTGAATAAGCTCTCGTTCTAAATCAGCTTCAGTTTGATAGCCAACCTCTTGTTGATCCATCTTGTTATATTTATCTAAAACTATGAAGTTGTTCGATTCTGCGATAGGTTTGTAATCGCACATTAAATTTCCCCCCTTAATTATTAAATACTCTCTTTATTAAATCTATATATTTCACTAATTTCACTAATAAGATGTCTCAAAACATTTTTATCATCATCTGTGAGCACAACAATTTCATCAGCTGAGTGCTTTGAATGACTGGATAAGTTTAGAATCCTTTTTTCATATGCATCACGATTTCCTTTAACAGGTAATAACAAATCTCCCCAATCAGAATAGCCTAAAAAAGTGGATGTTTTCTCTAAAATATTTCGAAGAAAATTAAAATGATATTTGTATATTTGCTCAGATTCAATAGCTTTGCCAATTTCATTTATTAGAAAAAGATGATACGAAAACGGCGAATCATTAGGCTGAGGTATTAGTTCATAAGTGCCCTCTTCTTTCTTTTCTAACCTGTGCTTTTTAAAGTGTTTATTGTTCTTGTAACCTGTGCTTTTATTAGAATTGTTAAATTCATTACACAGCACATTATAAAAAAGAGGATTATGTGTGGTTATAATAAATTTAAGCTTTGGTTCACTGGATTTTTTTATTAATTGTGCTAGATTTACAGCTAACTCAATCAAGTGATTATCATCTAATGAACTTACAGGGTCATCTATAAATACATATTCCAGCTGGTCAAACTGATTTGTTTCTCTATCACTTTGTTCAGCTACATTCAATACATCAATAACTTGTTCAAGTAGAGAATAAAAAACACACCATACAAAGTTACTCTCTTCTCCTTTTGAAATTTTAATATTATCTGAACGCTCATCATTACCACGCTCATACGAAAAAGTTATTTCTGTAAAAGCTCCTACTGTTACAGTATTCCCATCCTTATCTGTAATAGTATATTTTTCATTAAAATGTGGAGTTAATTTTTCGTCAGTATAATGTTGAAAATTCGTAATAATGTTCCTATCTTGTCCTTGCACTTCATATATCCAATTTGTAAATGAGTTAGGATGGATTTTAAGTTTTGGTTTTGCATCAAACTCTAAATCATTATCCCAATAAAATAAATCTTCCGTAAAAGCATTATAATAAAGAATATTTTTACTGCCTACTTCTGATTCCTCTAGCTCCGTATCACCATCTACTTTCGGTGCAACTAATTTGAATTCTCGTGAAAGTCTAGTTTTACCAGTTCCATTAAAAGCATAAATCAGCTGAACTTTTTTATTATTATCTCTTAACTGCTTTGCAATATCAGTTAGTGAAACACCCATATTACTCCTCTACCTCCTCTTTTGGAAAGCTAAGAAGCATATTGCGGTAATATTCGTATTGCTTTTGACGCAATTCTATTTCACGAGGTAATCCCTCGGTAATTGAGGATGCCAAAGCGTCGAATTTGTCGAGTAAAGACACGATGCGAGCTTGTTCTGTTTCATTTACTATAGGAATAGGTATTTCTTTAATTGACTTTAGACTGAGCGTTTTTTGACTGCCGCCTCCCACGTTTCTTTCAATAAAACTTTGTACATCATTAGATAATAAAATATAATATAAATATTTACCATTTACCAAAGGATGAATTACAACAGTATTTTGACCCATGCAAACAGCACTATCCGATGGAACAATACTAACATTTCCATATGAACCTACCCTAGACATTACTAAGTCATATTTTTGAGGTAGATATTTTTTTGTGAATATACTAAATACTTCGTCACTAACTTTTAAAGTATCTTCTAAATTCAAGAAACCGCCTTTAATATCAGTAACTCTTATCATGCTTAGTCCATGATCTGAGTATCGTGGTGTTTGATGCAATGAATCGAATATTTTTGCAACCTCTCCTAATACTTTCCACTCAACTTCACCATCTTCAAAAGTCAATAACTTATCACGGTAATATGTATATTGCTTTTTACGTGCTGTAAGCTCTGATATAAGCTCTGCTGTAAGGTCTGTGAAGGCATCCAAGATACGGACGATTTCCTCTTGTACTTTAAGGGGTGGGGTTGGGATTTTGAACTCTTTGACCTTCGCATCAGAAATAGCTGGATATGCTGAACCACTTTGATTCTCTTCTACATAATTTTTAAAATCCGATGAAGTAATGCAATGATAAATCCATTTTGGTAAAACTTCATCTTTTTTGGCTCTTAAGATACAATAACCAGTACTTGCGACTTCTCCAGAAAATTCTTCAGTAATCATACATAATCTTTGTTGGGTCGGACGAGTTGTTGCAAAAATAACATCATTTTTTACAACTAATTTTTTGGCTCTGCTTGGTGCATTTTCGGCAGATATTTCAGTTGTCTCAATTATTGTGTTTTTTTCACGACTAACTGAAGTTAAATCAATATACCGATAAGTACCCTTCGTATCTCTCCATCTAATATTGGAAGTTGGTAATGTAACATCCCCTAACGCTTTCCACTCAACCCGCCCCCCCTCAAGGAGTTTCTCCATATAATTTGGCATAATCATGATTCAAGCACCTCAATAATGTCATCAATTTCAGCACGAAGTTGTTCTATCTTTGCTACAGTCGTTTTTATCTCTGCATTCAGCTCATTTATATCAATGACTTCCCTAGTGTCTCTTGCTTCCACATAGGTGCTAACAGATAGGTTATAATTTTTTCTAACGATTTCATCATATTCAACAGATTCTGCAACATAATTAATAACTTCTTTACTGTCAAATATTTTCATTATCCCCTCAATATGTTCATCTGTAAGTATGTTATTATTCATTTCTTTTTTATAGAAATCTACTCCACTTGCATCAATAAATTGAGTTTTATTATCGGTTTTATGCTTAGAAAGAACCAAGATATTAACTGCTATTGAAGTCCCATAAAAAAGGTTAGGTGCTAATGAAATAACTGTTTCAACAAAGTTATTATCAATCAGATACTTTCTAATTTTTTGCTCTGCACCACCACGATAAAAAATACCAGGGAAGCAAACGATAGCAGCCCGACCTTTGCTTGAAAGATAACTAAGCGTATGAAGCAAAAAGGCAAAATCGGCTTTAGATTTTGGCGCTAATATGCCTGCAGGGGCAAATCTTTCATCATTAATAAGTGTTGGATCATCACTGCCAATCCAATGTACGGAATAGGGTGGATTAGATACAATAGCATCAAAAGGTTTTTCATCACTAAAGTAAGGGTCTAATAGCGTATTTCCTAAAGCAATATTAAATTTATCGTAGTTTATATTGTGCAAAAACATATTCATACGAGCGAGGTTATAAGTTGTATGGTTAATCTCCTGTCCATAAAAACCATCTTCAATAATATGATCATCGAACTGTTTTTTTGCTTGTAATAGCAATGAACCTGAACCAGCTGCAGGGTCATAAATCTTATTAATGGTTGTTTGCTTGTGGATTGCTAATTGAGCAATAAGCTTAGACACACTCTGCGGTGTAAAAAATTCCCCTCCAGATTTACCAGCATTGGCAGCATAATTAGAGATTAAAAACTCATAGGCATCACCAAAAAGGTCAATTTGACTATCTTCAAAATCACCAAAATTAAGCCTTTCAACGCCTTTAATAACAGCAGCTAAACGACTGTTTTTATCTTTCACTGTATTTCCTAATCTATTGCTTGTCGTATCAAAATCGGCAAATAATCCTCTAATATCTAGTTCAGATGGATAACCGTTTGCTGAACTTTCAATAGCAGAAAATATGGCAGCTAAATCTGTATTCAAGCTTTCATTTGTGTTGGCGGTTTTCGCAATATTAGCAAACAGCTGACTCGGATATATGAAATATCCTTTTGTTTTAATGGCATCCTCTTTGATTTCTTTCGTTATAATATCATCAGGAAGGTCTGCATACTTGACACTTTCGTCTCCAGCTTCAATATAGCTAGAAAAGTTCTCGCTAATGAAACGATAAAAAAGCGTTCCTAAAACATATTGTTTAAAATCCCAACCATCTACTGAGCCACGGACATCATTGGCTATTTTCCAGATTTGAGATTGTAATTCGGCACGTTGTGTTGCACTTGACATTTGTATACCTCCAATTTTTCTTCTTATACATTGATTATAGAAGCAACTCTAGATAGGTTTGTAGTTTTTCTTCCACCTTTAGTTCTTGCCACTTTAATGACACAATTGTACCTCCACATTATACACCATTCCACCGTGGTGAAGCCTAAATAAAAACTCTCGCCGACAATCATTCGGCGAGAGTTTTTGGCGACAATCTTGGAGACAATTCAAATGAATATTGGTCTCAGAAAGTCATATAAGTTTTACCTAAACGGGATAAAATCAACGTTTTTCAGTGTACAGAGTGTCACTTGATTATTCCCACTCAATAGTAGCTGGTGGCTTAGAAGTAATATCATACAGTACACTCACCAACTAGTGATACACATGAGTTTTGCGCTTTTTATCAAAACAGAAAAATCCGTTCAAATCATGTAATTCTTGTCCTCAATTGTAGCTGGTAAACCCCAGTTTACAAGGTTATTATTTTGAATAATGGCTATGTCGTTTCAATGTCAAAATCAATTAGTGAAGAATGGATATCTGATGACGAGTTTTTTGTCACCGAATCTGAAATTTAGGAGAATAATAAACTCTATCATCAATTGAAAAAAAGAACTTCGAATAAGAAAAACATAGGGAGATTTTAGGCTTCCTACGTTTTCATTCATATTATTTATCTGTTTGTTTTTGCTTTTTTTTTCAAATACTCCGCACGTATTTTTTCAAGTTGCTGCTTTTTATCAAATTTGGCAGGCTTGTGTTTTTCATGCTACTTTGCCACAGCCACCTGACCTTAGGTACCCAATTGATATTTCCCCACTTTGTTTAAAGAGAATCTATTCAACAAATATAATATACCTTATTTTGCTGAAGTAAACCTTTTTACTTTAGGCAACTTCTCTTCGAGAATGAAAGTATTTTTTTATGGAACCCTCATTAGAAGTTGCGAAGAACTAAATTACCTTTAAAGTAATTTAGTTCTTTTAGCCCTAAGAAGAGTACTTTCAGAAATTCCTGTCATTTCAGTTACTTCTTTATAAGAATGTATTTCTAATTGTTGTAGAGCCAATTCAATTTGTTTTCTTGAAAATTTCTTTGGGCGTCCTTCTCTAAACCCTGGTCGCTGTTTAGCTAATTGTTTCCCTTCTTGTGTACGTTCTACAATCATATCCCTTTCAAATTCTGCAAAAGCACTAAAAATAGAAAAAATCAACCTACCTGTAGGTGTGTTTTCTATAATACCCATATTTAAAATATGTACTTTAATACCTCTATTAAATAAATCATGAATGACATCTAATGCATTTCTCGTATTCCTTGCAAAACGGTCTACCTTAGTAACCACTAAACTATCCCCTTCATTCAATTCAACTATAAGCTGATCGAAATTCGGACGACTGTTCTTTGTTCCTGAAATTTTTTCAGTAACGATTTTATCGCATCCCTCTTTTTCAAGCATATTAATTTGTGTTTCTAAATCCTGATGAACTGTACTCACACGAGCATAGCCATACTTCATTCTTTCATCCCCCTAAAGGTAATTTCATGACACAATTATGATGGTAAGTTTTGACCATCTACTAATCCTTATTTTATCAGCAAGCATAAAAACCGTCAAAACCTTTAAGTTTTGACGGTAAGAATGTAGATTAGTCAGAATAGCTTCTAAATATTTTGGTAATACCTCTAAAAGAGGTGATGAAATTTGTTGCTAACAACTCATGTAATGGTGAAGTGGGTTCAAAATAAGACTAAATCACATTATGTAAAAAAAGGATACAAATTTACTTCCTGGGGCGATAAATTCCAAGTACCAGTAGAAGATCTCCCAAAGTCGTCAAATGTACCTGTTACGGTATTATGTGATTATTGTAATAAAAAAATATCTAAACAATTTGGTAATTATAAAAGGTCGAGAGATGAAAACCCCGTAAAAAAAGATACGTGTAGTAAATGTCATCCCCAAAAGACTAAGGAAGGAAACAAATTATTATACGGTGTAGAACATTACACACAAAAACCTGAAGAAGCAGAAAAAATCGGGGCTAGAAAAAGACATAGTTACGAATTTATAAAAAACGAATTTAATAAGCGAGGATTAATACTTTTATCAGAGTCATATAAAAATAGTGAACAACTACTTAGTTATTCTTGTAATAATCATACAGATAATGGAATTATGGAAGGGTCTTGGTCAAATATAAAAAATCAGATTGGCTGTCGCTCTTGTGGTCATGAAGAAAGTGGGAAGAAGCAGAGATTAGATTATAGAAAAATACAACAGCTGTTTAATTCCAAGGGCTTTATTCTTTTAACAATCGAAGAAGAATATTTAAATACAAAGACCAAAGTAAAATATTATTGTGAACAACATCCCGAAGATATACTGGAAGGTACTCCCGATAGTATTCGTTACGTACAAGGTTGTAAAAATTGTTTTATAGATAGAAACCGTGGTGAAAACTCATATAAATGGAGAGGAGGAATAACTACATTAAAGTTTTTCTTGCGTGATCAAACAAAAGAATGGAAAAGAGATAGTTTGAAAGTTTGGAATTATAGATGTGTTATTACAGGCAAACCTGCAGAAGTAATCCATCATCCACATAATTTTAGCTTTTTAATGGACCTTACTTTCGATAGATTGCAATTAGATATTCGCCCAAATTTAGGGGATTATACTGAGGAAGAGCAGGTTTTACTAGCAAGCATGATTAGAAAAATTCATTATGAATACGGTTATGGTATTGCCCTTACTAAAGAGATGCATATTTTATTCCATAAAAAATTCGGTTGGGAAAATAATACTTCTGATCAGTTCAAAAAGTTCAAACAAGAGATAACTGGAAATTCAGATATCCCCTGAATCTTGTTTAACAAAGCCATTTTAATATCATTACTAAAGAATTAGTGAATATAGCAACTAAGTGAATGGAAAATAATTTTTTATTCAGTAAGATACACCTCTGCCAAATCAGTACGATTACTACCATGTCCTAAATAGCCATGAATAGTATCCATAATTTTATTTGTTAGATCATACAATTCTCTTTGTTCAGCAGAAACCAAATGATCTTTACGATAGCCTGCAGCCCTATTTTCTATCATTTGTGTCATCATACGTCTACCTTCTAGCTCAATACCATACTTTTTAAATTCTAAATTAAGCATGTAGCGTGCATAGGTATGTCTTAAGCCATGCGATCCTTCAATGAGCCCAGCACGATAATAGGCGGATTTTAGAGAATTATAATGAATAGGAACCAAATATTCATAGTCAGATTTTCCACTTAGAAGTTTCTTTATTCTTTCTTCATAATCGGGACGACATTGTGTTTTGCGAGCGCGGCCACCTTTAGTAACACCTTTAGCCGGGTTAACAGCAAGTGAATCATCTGAAGCAGCCCAGAAAATTTCATTTCCTTGCTGAATAATAAAGGCTTTAGTTGTTGAAGAGGCCTCTTTTAATCGTAAACCAAAGGCCATTTGAAGATTCATACCAATTTTTGCATTATTAGAAAGCCTTTCATATACTTCACTAGCTCTTTCATCTGTAATAGAACGATTAACAGGATTTTCTCTATTAGAAGTATCAATTATCCGTTGTTTAGGAATCCATACTCTAATTCCGTAGCCTTTAGCAATAGAAATATGTTTCATCCCTTTATTCAACAATCTTAAATTGGTTTCAATGTTAATCAAATGTCCATATGAAACTTCCTTTTGCTGCATATAATCTATATATTCCAGATAATGAACTTTTTTTAATCTAAATAAATCCTTAACTTCTTGCTCTAATAACCATTTGCCAAAGTTCTGGCTAACACTTAGAACTTCTTTTAATTGCTTATATGAGTGGATTTGAGAACCACCATTCTTCCTGGCGGTTCTCTTCGATACACCCACTTTATTTATTGAATTAATACATTGCTCAATTTGATATTTGAGTCGATTCCCACCTCGACTCTTAACTTGATGACCCACACGATCACACCTTCCATTAGTCCAGAGAGAAAAAATTACAAACGCAGTTAAATACTATTACTATCTCTGATGTGTATAAGGTGACGCATTTTTCACTCTGTAAGTTTAGTCACCTTATACACATCAGGTAACCTGCGTTTGTAATTTAAGCCTATCAGCCAGCAGTTATATGCTTCTATTCGCTTTATATGCGACACGTGTATACGCCTCCTACAGTGATGAAATGTCATCAGTCTTTATTTAATTGAACAAAATTTTAAGCAATATCCACTCCTTTCTTTTCATATTTGATTATCTTATTGACATCATCCTTTCAATTTTATTTTTTTAATTGTTTATACTAACCCCCTACCTGTTTATTAATGTTTAGATACATGTTTCTTCAATTTCCACCACCCTTAATTCCAATTAATTTTGCTATTAAGGTTTACTGCCCTTAAAAAAGGGCAGAAAAAAAGCCTTAATAGCTGATCGTAGTTAATAAAGGGTATAATAGTCCCTTTACAATTAGGATCAGCCCAAAGGCTGTAAGTGGTAAAATCATCGCAAAACCAAAAGTGGTCTGCTAATAAACGAAAATAAAATTTTTATAAACTGATTGTATCAAATTACATGTAAAGTTCATAGTTCAAATTACAAAAGGTTAGATTTATTCATTTTTAATAACCTTTTAATTAAAACCACGAATAAATGAGTCTCATGAGTCTCAATAAAATAGAAAATGAGATTCATGAGACTCTAAAAAATCTATTTCTATTTAAAAGCAAGTTATTATGTTAATCTGTAGAATTATATTAGTCATAAGCTAATCTTACTTACGAAAGTAAACTTTTTGCTGACCATAATATTTAAATCGTGCGCGCTTTTGATTGCCTGTCTTCCACCCCAGTGCAGTTAACGTAGCGCCGATTTTTTTTGATTCAAAGTTATTAATTTGATTTTCCTTTTTTCCTAAACACTCCACCCATATTTCTATCGCTGAAACTTTCTCCTTAATCCCTACACCTTGTTCAACTTCAGTTTTCTCAGTATCAATATTACTTAAATACCTTTTAAAATAAAGAAAACGTTCATCAGGTATGATATCTGACCAATTATTAGGTAATGGAATATTTAAATATTCCTCAATTAGCCCTTTTGTTGGATCTACTGAAAAGTGCTTTTCTTGTTCCTTTCGGGCAACGGCTTCTAGTTCTTCTGACAAAGCTAATATTTCGCCATCTAAATAATATGAATAAGCCTCTGCCCATAATTGCCTTATATAGTTAAAATCTAATTTGCTAAAATTTAATTTTATTTTGCTTTTATCTAAATCTATTGGCCAAAATCGTCTATTACCCGTTGTATCTGTTAAAAAGTCATATGTATTGGTTGTACCAATAAATACACACTTGCGAGGAAACATCTCTGCATACTTTGTATAGGCTGGTCGATATTCATCTAAAGTTTTAGATATAAATGCTTTTGTTTGTTCAATATCGTTTTTTCTCAAAGCAGATAATTCAGGGATTTCAATAATCCATGCATTTTGTAAAATTTCTGCAGCTTCCTTTGATTTAAAATCAGGTGGACCTGCTGAATACCAATTAAGCGCAATTGCTTCGACAAAACTTGATTTTCGAATGCCCTGTTCACCCACTAGTACGATCATGTAATCATATTTATGCCCTGGTTGATAGATGCGAGTAACAGCAGCAGTAAAAAATATTTTAGAAACAGTTCTCACATAGCTACTGTCCTCCGCACCTAAAAAATCAATAATTACCCCTTCAACACGTTTAATGCCATCCCATTTTGTAGATGTAATTAAATCCTTTATTGGATGTATAATATTTTTCATCGTCACTTCAATATAAGCATTCTTAACTAAGCTATCACCTTTTATGTTGTACTTCTTGTTTAAGTAATGCTGTAATCTTGCATCGTCTGTACTATTCCAGTGATCATAAGTCTTATATGGAGGTATTTTCCGCCATGGTAAATCTTTAAGCACAATACTTTTTAATCTAAAAGCATCAAAAGCTAGTGCACCTTCTAACTCTCCGTTAGTTAATATTAATTCTACATTCTGTGAATTACTTATTATTGTTTTATTTCTCTTTGAACGTATGAATTGTGATTGCCAATCTAAGTCTAATTCATCTTGTAATTTTTTTACAAATTTATTTTCTTCATCTGTTAATTCAGATTTATCATATTTATTATTCATATTCTACTCTTGCCCCCGCAATAGTTAATAACTATTTTTATGTAAAAAATTATCAATCTCTTTTTTGGACACTCTTTTAATACCATCAATTTCACATATTACTAATCCCATTGCTCGAAATTTCATGAAGCTGTTGTAGCTAACTCCAGCATATGTAGCACCTTCTTTAAGAGACATCCATTCTCTAGTTAATGGTTGCTTTTTCTCCTCAACCAGTGCTTTTCTTGTAGCAGTAATAACCAACTCCTTTAATTTGCTTTCTAATTCATCAAAAATATCTAGCTCTAGTTTCATTTTTACACCACCTATAAATTTTGTATCAAATAAGGAATTATGCTATTCTATATCATGAAACTAAAATTATATTTCATGACACTATTTGACACTTTTATGTTAAATGAAACACCGTGACACTGTCAATGAATTTCTTGACACTATTTGATACGAAAATACAAATTTAATATGAGGAGGAGTTTTATATGGGTCCAACACTAGGTAAAAGGATAAAGGAGATTCGTTTAAGTTTAGGCTTAAATATGGAAGAATTCGGTGAATTAGTAGATAGAGCAAATAAAAGTCTTGTCTCAAAATGGGAAAATGATAAAAGTATACCTGGAGTTGAGAGACTCCACATCATTGCCAATTTAGGTAATACTTCGTATAAGAATTTAATTGAAAGCTCAAATACAAACTATTTAATAGAACAAACTCAAAATCTAAGCTTAAAATTAGAATTATCATTACAAGTTTTAGAAAAACTGAAAAAGGATTTGGAAATACTTAAACAGACTTCATCAAATCAGGATAAATCATCTATAGAATTTGCCAATATATCTGTAGAAATATCTAAAGTTCATGATAATATCTATAACGAAATTTTAAATATTAAAGAAATTAGATATACTCTTGCTGAGATAAATGAAATTATCAAACAAATAGAAATTCATGATGATTTATACTTAAATAAGACTTTTGAGTTAGAAAATATTTTTTCTTTAGAAAATATAAGCGTTAATAATAAAATCTTATCTCTTGAAGAAAAAGAACGCACCCTACAAATTTTAAAGCTTATTTTTTTCAAATAAAAATTAATAACTCCTTTTATAATACTTGCCCCCGCAAGCGACTAAATAGGAGGAATATTTATGGCAACAATTCAAAGTTACACCAAAAATAATAAAAAATTTTATAAGTTTCAAATTTATATTGGTACAGATCCATTGACTGGAAAAAGATTAAAGACAACCAGAAGCGGCTTTTGTACAAAAAAACAAGCCCAACTCGCCCTGTCTCGCTTGCAACTAGAAATAGAACGTGGTGACTTCGGTAAAAAAAGAACCGACACATACCAAGATGTGTACGATTTATGGATAGAACAGTATAAAAACACCGTTCAAGAAAGTACTTTTGTAAAAACAACGGGTATTTTCAAAACTCATATTTTGCCAGCTATGAGTGACTATAAAGTTGATAAAATCAATGTTCAAGTTTGTCAAAAACACGTAAATGAATGGTTCAATAAACTAAAAAAGTTCCGTATGGTCAAGGCATACGCTTCAAAAATTTTAGACTATGCAATTACTTTAGGAGTTATTACAAGTAATCCGATGAAACTCGTTACAATGCCTGTTAATATTGAACAACCTCTAGAAGAAGACGCTGAGGTAAATTTCTATACAAGAGAAGAATTAAAGGTATTCTTAGAGTGTTTTGAAAAGGAGAGTAATTTCAAAGCTTATACGCTATTCAGATTATTAGCGTATAGTGGAATGCGTAAAGGAGAAGCACTTGCACTGACCTGGAATAATATTAATTTCAAAGATAACGAAATTCGCATCAATACAGCCCTATCACGTGGTGAAAATAATCGTCTTTATATCAAAACAACGAAAAGAAAAAGTTCCATTCGAACTATCAAAATGGATAAAAAGACAATGGATATATTAAACGATTGGAAAAAAAAACAAAAACAAGATTATTTAGTTTTAGGCTATAACACCTTAAAACCTAAACAACTTGTATTTAACAATGAACGCAATGAATTCTTGCAACCAACAAAAACAAGAAAGTGGATATTACAAGTTCAAAAGAAATATAACCTTAAACAAATAAGTACCCACAAATTGCGACATACGCACTGTAGCCTATTATTTGAAGCAGGTGCAAGTTTAAAGGAAGTTCAAGATCGATTAGGTCATTCGGACGTTAAAACAACAATGGATATCTACACACACGTAACAAAAAAGGCTAAAGATGAAGCAATTCAAAAGTTTGTAAAATATATGGACTTTTAAATGCCATACTAAATGCCATTTGCTGATTTTAAATGCCACTCTACGATATTGGCAAAAAGAAAAAGCCTTGATATACAAGGCTTTTAATACTCTTTGAAATCCTTTGATTTCACTCTATGGAGACGGCGGGAGTCGAACCCGCGTCCAGAAACTCCAATACTCAAGCTTCTACGCGTGTATCTTGCCTATTTAGGATTCACGCTTCAATAGCCAGCAAGCAGGCATCATGAGCGCTAACTTGGGAAGCTCTTGTTACTAGCTCAAGTGGCACTAGTAACCGTATCCCACTATAAGTGAGCCTGAACTATGCTACATGGGCGATAGAATAGACAGGCAGTTTCATCAGCTTACGCTGCGAAAGCTAAGTTGTTTTGTTGTTTGCCAGTTATTATATAACTTCCGTTGTTGACGAAGCCGAGACCTCCGACGCGCAACTCAAGCTCAGACCATCCCTGTCGAATCCGTAACGTCCCCTTAATATAGGCTCTACAAGGTATTTCTACTACTTGTAGTTAGATGCCTTAGGGGTCCTTATGACAATAAATGTCTTAAGGACGTTCGGAAATACTTTTAGAAAAAGTATTTATACTGGCTTGTTTACTTTATAAATTATAAGGCAAAATTGGTGAAACTTCAAGTTTGAGCATCTCAATTAGATTTGATTTTTTGCCTTGAATGTACGTTCCATATCACGTTTTGCTTCTTTTTTACGTAGGTCATCACGTTTATCGTAGTTTTTCTTACCTTTACCGACACCGATTAATAATTTCGCATAACCGTCTTTTATGTACATTTTCAGCGGTACGATAGTATAACCGTCACGTTTAACTCTACCAATCAGCTCAGCAATTTGTCTTTTATGAAGCAATAATTTACGTGAACGTAATGGATCATGATTAAAACGATTTCCTTGTTCATATGGACTAACGTGCATGTTTGAAATCCAAGCTTCATTACCACTGACGCGGACATACGAGTCTCTCAATTGCACTCTACCGTTACGAATTGACTTAATCTCAGTTCCTTGTAATACCATTCCTGCTTCGATTGTTTCCTCTATAAAGAAATCATGTCCTGCCTTTTTATTTTGTGCCAGAACTTTTCCTGACCCTTTAGCCATTATCATTCACCTCATTAAATAGAGGAGAAGCGACTAGCGCTTCTCTTTATTTTTCTTTTTACCATTGCTGCCTTTTTTCTTTTTAGCAATACCTTCGTAGAACTTTTTCTTTTGGCTACCACTTTTACCGGAAGCTTTACGTTCTTCCTTGCGTGTTTTACCATTCACTTTTGCACCACTTGGTTTTCGAGTTCCGCTTCCGCTTGCACTTTCGCTTCTGCCTTTTCCTCTGCCACCTCTAGTGCCCTCTTTTTTCTTCGCATGAATGACACGTGGTGCTTCTTTGCGAGTACGGCCAAATTCGCGTTTCATACCGACGATTTCAAAATCAACAGCTGATTCTTCAACGTTGACAGCCTTAACTTTAATTTCTACACCATCACCAATACGGAAAATGCGACCGGTACGTTCGCCAATCATCACCATTTGACGGTCGTCAAAACGGTAGTAATCATCTGTCATATTACTAATATGAACAAGACCTTCAATTGTGTTTTCTAATTCGATGAACATACCAAAGTTTGTAATCGAACTAATGATACCTTCAAATTCATCACCAATTTTATCAGCCATGAATTGTGCTTTTTTCAGTGCATCTGTATCACGCTCTGCATCGACTGCACGACGTTCGCGCTCAGATGTATGCTGTGCAATTTCATCCATTATAGCATTCCAATGTGCAATTGTAGCAGATGAAACGTCCCCGTTAATTAAGTACGTACGGATTAATCTGTGAACAATTAAGTCCGGGTAACGACGGATTGGAGATGTAAAGTGTGTGTAAAACTCTGTAGATAAACCAAAGTGACCTAAACATTCCGCACTATATTTTGCTTGTTGCATAGAACGAAGCATCATAGTCGAAATAACAGGTTCTTCAGGTAATCCATCAACTGATTCTAAAATCTCTTGTAATGCACGTGGGTGGACTGTGTTACCAGTACCTTTTATAACTAACCCAAAGTTTGTTACAAATTCAAAGAAGCGTTGAAGTTTTTCTGGCTTAGGATCTTCGTGAATACGATAAATGAAAGGTACATCCATCCATTTAAAATGTTCTGCAACTGTCTCATTTGCAGCTAGCATAAACTCTTCGATCAGACGCTCTGCAACTGTACGTTCACGTAATACAACATCTGTAGGCCAACCATTTTCATCTACAAGTACTTGAGATTCTTTAAAGTCAAAGTCCACAGCACCGCGGTCCATACGCTTATTGCGTAGAATTTGCGCTAATTCGCCCATATCCTTAAACATAGGAACAAGATCTGCATAACGTTCTTTTAATTCTTCGTCATCTTCTTCTAAGATCTTATAAACGTCTGTATACGTCATACGCTCAGTCGTATTAATGACACTTTGGAAAATCTCGTGTCCTATTACTTCACCGCTACCATTAATCGTCATCTCACAAGATAATGTGAGTCGGTCAACTTGTGGATTTAACGAACAAATACCGTTTGATAGTCGATGAGGAATCATCGGAATAACGCGGTCTGTTAAATACACACTAGTAGCACGATCATACGCTTCTTCATCAAGATCTGAACCTTCTGTTACGTAGTAGCTTACGTCAGCGATATGAACGCCTAGCTTATACGTACCATCATCATTTTTTGTCACAGTAACAGCATCATCTAAATCTTTTGCAGTTTCACCGTCAATTGTGACAATCATTTGATCACGTAAATCGATACGACCTTCTAAATCTGCTTGAGTTACTTCATCAGGAATAGCTGATGCAGCATCTATCACTTCTTTTGGGAAGTCGATAGCGATACCATGTTTATGGATAATCGATAAGATATCGACACCTGGGTCATTTTTATGACCTAAAATTTGCGTTACAATTCCTGTTGCTGAGCGATTATCATCAGGCCATCCAGTAATTTCAATGACTACTTTATGACCATCCATCGCGCCAAGTGTGTCCCCTTTTGCGATAAAGAAATCGATTGATAATTTCTTATCATCTGGCACTACAAAGCCAAAACCACGATTTGCTTGAAAGACGCCGACAACCTTCGTTGTTCCTCTTTCTAGGATCTGAATGATTTTACCTTCTCGTCGATCTCCAGAAGTTGTTTTAGATACACGGATTAATACTGTATCACCATTTAATGCACCATTTATAGCATCTGGCGGTATGAACACATCATCCATTCCTGCTTCTTCTGGTGCAACAAAGCCAAAACCTTTTGCATGACCGATGAAGCGACCTTTTAACAAATTCATACGATCTGGTGTACCATAACGATTCGTATTAGAGCGCACTACCTGCCCTTGCTGTTCCATTCTCACTAGTGTTTTTACTAGTTCTTTAAATTCATCCGCATCTTTAAAACCAAATTGTTGTTCGAATTCGGCAACAGTGAGCGGTTTATATTGCTCTTCTTTCATGAAAGTTAATAATCGTTCTTGCAATGTTAATTCTTGATTGTTCATCTTTCTTCCCTCCTTCTAATAGCGTTTGCGAAGAATGCCATTTCTACTCTCGCCAATCGAGTTTTTCTAAAAAAGCATATATATCTTCATGTAATTGTTTTTTCTCTTTGTCAAGAGTAATAACGTGCCCGGACTCTTTATACCATTTTATGTCTTTATCATTGGACTCCACCTGATCATAAATGATTTGTGCTGAATTTATGTCAATCACGTCATCTAATAATCCTTGGGCAACGAATATTGGAGCATAGATTAGATCAATCTGATCTCGAACTTGATAAACAAGTTCTCGTAATTCTGAAAGTGAAGGCATCCCTTGTTCCTTCAGCTCAGATATCTCTTGCTCGATTTCATCTGGTTTTTTTCCAATAAATTTTTTAAAGTCACGTGCATATTTCAACACACCTTCGAACATTAAATCCGTAGTGCGCATTGACATTGGTGCACACATTGTCGCAATCCCCTTAATAGGTAGTGTATACCCTAAACGCAGTGAAAATACACCACCTAAAGATAAACCGGCAACTGCAATTTCTTCATAACCAGCTTCTTTTAAAGTATTATATCCTTGTAGAACGTCTTCCCACCAATCTGATGGTTTTGTATGGATTAATTCCTCTGGTGGTACACCGTGGCCTTTATAATGAGGAGCAAGCGTAGTATAGCCTTTTTTCTCTAAAAACCTCCCAAGCATTCGTACATCAGAAGAATTCCCAGTGAAGCCATGCAACAGTAAAACTGCGCGTGGACCTGCTTTAAAAAAGAAAGGCTGTGACATTAAAACTTCCATGAAGCAAACCTCCATTAATAATACAATTCATGTATGTAAGTGTTCTATTATTAATTATATGCTTTTATAAAAGAAAACGCCTAACCATATGGTGGTCAGGCGGTTCAAATATCGCTCATTAAAATTTCGCAATAGCTAAAGCTAGTACAAAAAATAAAATTGATAATACTACCGTAATGCGGTGCAAAATAAGGTCCATGCCTCGAGCTTTTTGCTTACCAAAAAGTTGCTCAGCTCCACCAGAGATGGCTCCCGAAAGACCTGCACTTTTACTTGATTGTAATAATACTAAGACAACTAATGCAAGAGAAACAATGATTAATAGTGTCATAATCACAGTATGCATATGTTCCACCTCCTGATTCGAAACATCACAACAGTCTTATCTTACCAAAAACTGTACGTAATGACAACGTTGTTCTAATTCAATCATGCTATGTAGCCTGTAAATAGACTAGCGCTTAAGTTATATTCTAACATTTCCATACAATTTTGACGACTACCTAATGAAAAAATAGAGCTATTTCTACTGTCCTTATTGAGACAGTGAAATAGCTCTCTGTTATTTAGAGCTTAAGTAAATTTCTAACTTATTTTTTTAAGTTGTAGAAAGATTTTAAGCCATTATATCTTGATGTTGAGTCTAGTTGATCTTCGATGCGAAGTAATTGGTTATATTTCGCAACACGGTCAGTACGTGAAGGTGCACCTGTTTTGATTTGGCCAGCATTTACAGCTACTGCTATGTCAGCAATAGTTGAATCTTCAGATTCACCTGAACGGTGAGAGATAACAGCTGTGTAGCCTGCTTGTTTAGCCATTTCAATAGCATCTAAAGTTTCTGTTAAAGTACCGATTTGGTTAACTTTAATTAGGATTGAGTTACCAACGCCTTCTTCGATACCACGTGATAATTTTTTCGTATTTGTAACGAATAAGTCATCACCAACAAGTTGTACTTTCTCGCCAATACGTTCTGTTAATAATTTATGACCAGCCCAGTCATTTTCATCTAAGCCGTCTTCAATAGAGATGATTGGATATTTATTAGTCATTTCTTCGTACCATGCTACCATCTCTTCAGAAGTTTTAACAACGCCTTCACCAACTAAGTGGTATTTACCGTCTTCTTTACTGAATAGTTCAGAAGATGCAACGTCCATTGCTAAGAATACTTCTTCGCCTGGTTTGTAACCAGCACGTTCGATTGCTGTCATAATTGTAGCAAGTGCTTCCTCGTTAGAAGAAAGGTTTGGCGCGAAGCCACCTTCATCACCTACTGCAGTATTATGTCCAGACTCTTTTAATACAGCTTTTAAGTTGTGGAAGATTTCAGTACCCATACGTAATGCGTGGCGGAAAGATTCAGCGCCTACAGGCATTACCATAAATTCTTGAATATCTACGTTGTTATCAGCGTGTTCGCCACCATTTAAGATGTTCATCATCGGTACTGGTAATTGTTTTGCATTTACTCCCCCGATATATTGATAAAGAGGAACTCCTAAATAGTCTGCTGCTGCATGTGCAACTGCTAAAGATACACCAAGAATAGCATTTGCTCCAAGTTTTCCTTTGTTTTCAGTACCATCTAATTCGATCATGCTGTTATCAATTGATACTTGATCAAGTACAGCATAGTTACCGATTAATTCAGGTGCAATGACGTTATTTACATTATCAACTGCTTTTAAAACACCTTTTCCAAGGTAGCGACCTTTATCGCCATCGCGCAATTCTACTGCTTCATATTCCCCTGTAGATGCACCAGATGGTACGATTGCACGACCAAATGCACCGCTTTCTGTGAATACTTCTACTTCTACTGTTGGGTTACCGCGTGAATCTAATACTTCACGAGCTTGTACGTCTGTAATAATTGGCATTGTTTTAACTCTCCTCAGTTTTAAAATAATGGTTTTCCTGTCATTTCAAGTGGTTGTTCCACTCCAAGTAATTTTAACATGGTTGGAGCCAAATCGGCTAAAATTCCACCATCTCGTAAAACGATATTTTCTTTTGTGACGATTACTGGAACAGGGTTCGTTGTATGAGCTGTCATCGGTTGACCTTCCAAAGTAGTAACTTCGTCAGAATTCCCATGATCAGCAGTTACAATTGCTGCTCCACCTTTTGCAATGATAGCATCAACAATTTTACCTAAACACTCATCAACAACTTCAATTGCCTTAATCGTTGGTTCTAGCATACCGCTATGTCCAACCATATCAGGATTAGCAAAGTTAAGAATAATGCCATCAAATGCATCAGATTCAATTGCTGCTAATAATGCATCAGTTACTTCATAAGCACTCATTTCAGGTTTTAAATCGTATGTCGCTACTTTAGGTGAGTTTATCAAAATACGCTCTTCACCAGCGAATTTCTCTTCACGTCCTCCACTCATAAAGAATGTGACATGAGGATATTTCTCAGTTTCAGCAATACGCAATTGAGTTAAACCTTCATTTGCTATTACTTCGCCAATAGTATTGACCAAGTTATCATTTTCAAACGCAACCTTCGCATTTACTTCATCACTATAATGCTTGAACGTTACATATACGAGGTCTTTAGGATGTCTTTCACTTAATACAAACCCATTAAATGCAGGATTCGTAAATGCTTTTGAAAGTTCAATTGCTCGGTCAGGACGGAAGTTGAAGAAAATGACAGAATCATTTGAATCAATTGTTGCAACAGGTTTGCCGTTTTCTTTCACGACAAAAGGTACAACAAATTCATCTGTAATATCTTTTGCATAAGAATTTTGCACACCAGATTTTGCAGAATTTGCTTCTTCACCTTTAGCGCCGACAAGCGCTTGATACACTTTTTCTATACGATCCCAACGATTGTCACGATCCATTGCATAGTAACGACCACTAATTGATGCGAATTTCCCTACACCGATTTCAGCTATTTGACGTTCAGTTTCTTCAATATAAGAAACTGCTGATGTTGGTGCTACGTCGCGACCATCTAAGAAACCATGAATATAAACTTCATCTAAACCATGTTTCTTAGCTAGCTTTAGCAGTGCGAATAAGTGCTCATAATGACTATGTACACCACCATCAGAAAGTAAGCCCATTAAATGTAGTTTCGTATTATTCTCTTTTGCATGTTTTACTGCTTGCACTAATGCATCATTTTCAAAGAAGTCACCATCTTTAATAGACTTGTGAATTCTCGTTAAACTTTGATACACAATACGTCCAGCACCAATATTCAAATGGCCAACCTCTGAGTTACCCATTTGTCCATCTGGCAACCCTACTGCTTCACCTGAAGCAAGTAGAGTCGAGTGTGGATACGTATTCCATAAACGATCAAATGTTGGTTTTTTCGCTTGTGCTACAGCATTTCCAAACACTTCACTACGTAAACCTAAACCGTCTAAAATAATAAGTGCTACAGGTTTTTTAGGCATTTGCGCCCGCCTCCAAAAGTCTCAAATAAGAATCTGATTGTAGGCTTGCTCCACCTACAAGAGCCCCGTCAATGTGCTCCATTGATAGCAATTCAACAATATTTTCAGGTTTCACACTTCCACCATATTGAATGCGAATTGCTGCAGCAGCATCTGGACCAGCAATTTCTTGAACAGTGGCACGAACCGCTCCACAAACTTCATTTGCATCTTCAGCAGTTGCCGTTTTACCTGTACCGATTGCCCAAATTGGCTCGTATGCAATAACAGTTTGTTTTACTTGCTCTGTTGATAAACCTTCAAGAGCTGCACGTACTTGACCAGCTACTTTTGCAACTGTGTTTCCAGCTTCACGCTCTTCTAGTGTTTCACCAACACATACAATTGGAGTTAAGTTATATTCAAATGCTGCCTGAGTTTTTTTGTTAACTGCTGCATCCGTTTCGTTATAATACTCACGGCGCTCAGAGTGGCCTAAAACCACATAAGAAACAGCAATGTCTGATAGTTGAGAAGGACTTACTTCACCTGTAAAGGCACCTTCTTTTTCAAAGTGCATTGTTTGAGCACCAATCGCTAAATTAGAGCCTTTAGCTTGTTCGACAAGTGTTGGCAAGAATAAAGCTGGAGCGCAAATAACTGAGTCCACTTTTTCTTTGTTTGGAATTGATGATTTTACTGCCTCTACAAATTCTACAGCATCGCTTAAGTGTTTAAACATTTTCCAGTTACCTGCAATAATTGGTTTACGCATGTGAATACCCTCCATTATTTATCGTTTAATGCGACAACGCCTGGTAAAGCTTTGCCTTCCATAAATTCTAGTGATGCACCGCCACCTGTTGAGATGTGGTCCATCTTATCTGCTACATGGAATTTTTCCACTGCTGCGGCTGAATCTCCACCACCAATAATAGTGTAGGCATCAGTTTCAGCCATAGCTTGAGCCACACCTTTTGTTCCGTTCGCAAAAGCATCCATTTCAAAGACACCCATCGGTCCATTCCAAATAACTAACTTAGAGTTTTTAATGACATCTGCATAATTTGCAGTTGTTTTAGGACCAATATCAAGCCCCATCCAATCAGAAGGGATTTGATCGATATCAACAACTTTTGTGTTTGCGTCTTTAGAGAAGGTATCTGCAACAACTACATCGACAGGCATATGCAATTTCACACCTTTAGCTTGCGCTTTTTCGATGAAAGATTTCGCTAACTCAATTTTATCTTCTTCTAATAAAGATTGTCCGATATCAAAACCTTGTGCTTTAGAGAATGTGTATGATAGACCGCCACCAATAATTAAGTTATCTACTTTCTCTAAAAGGTTTTCGATTACACCAATCTTATCTTTAACTTTAGCTCCACCAATAATAGCAGTGAATGGACGTTCTGGAGTAGATAAAGCTTTACCTAATACATCAAGCTCTTTCTCCATTAATAAGCCGGAAACAGCTGGGATGTATTCAGCGATGCCCGCAGTCGTTGCATGTGCACGGTGAGCTGCTCCAAATGCATCATTCACAAAAACATCTGCTAATTTAGCAAAGCTTGCTGCAAGGTCAGCATCATTCTTTTCTTCTCCAGCATGGAATCGAACGTTTTCAAGTAATACAACGTCACCATTTTCCATTTCTGCTACTGCTTTTTCTACTGTTTCACCAATTGATTCGTCTAATTTTGTAACAGGTTTTCCTAGCAATTCAGCTAGATGTTTACCAACTGCAGTTAAACGTAACTCTTCTTTCACTTCACCTTTTGGACGTCCAAGATGACTAGCTAAAATTACTTTAGCACCTTTTTCAACTAGGTTAGAAATTGTAGGAAGTGCTGCTCTAATACGAGTGTCGTCGGTGATTTTACCATCTTCCATAGGTACATTAAAATCTACGCGCACAAATACACGTTTTCCGTTTACTTCTACATCATTCATCGTCTTCTTCTGATACATGAAGAGAGCCTCCTCCAATTGTTAAAATTGCTTTTCCAACTATGTGAAACAAGCATCTTATTTATAATTTTTTGATAATACAACAGGCAATTCGACAATACGTTCGAAAAATTCATTCCAATAGTACTAGTAGGCAAACGCTTACTCTTTTAGGAACAAAAGAAGGAGAAGAGTAACCCCTTCTCCTTTTACCCTAATACATTATAAACTCTCGGGTTCATAAAGGCTACGGTTTTTCTATTACAAACCTTGATCGTACATGTAAAGAGCTAAGTCGATACAACGAGAAGAATATCCTGACTCATTATCGTACCAAGAAAGTACTTTAACAAGGTTATCTTCAAGGACCATTGTTGATAGGCTATCAATTGTAGATGATGCTTTATTACCATTATAATCAATTGAAACTAGTGGTAAATCTGTGAAATTCAAAATACCTTTTAGTTCGTTTTCTGAAGCTTCTTTTAGTACAGCATTGATTTCTTCTACTGTTACTGATTTATCTAATTCAGCTACTAAGTCTACTAAAGAAACATTAGGAGTTGGTACACGTACTGCCATACCGTCCAATTTGCCTTTTAAGTTAGGTAAAACTTTTGCAACTGCCACTGCAGCACCTGTTGTTGTTGGAATCATTGATTCACCAGCTGCACGTGCACGACGATAATCAGAATGAGGTAAGTCTAAAATGCGTTGGTCATTTGTATATGAGTGGATTGTAGTCATCATTCCACGTTTAATGCCAAATTTCTCATCTAATACTTTTGCTAATGGTGCTAAGCAGTTTGTAGTACAAGATGCATTTGAAACAACGTTATGCTCTGAAGCATTGTATTCTTTATGGTTTACACCCATAACAAATGTAGGCATATTACCTTTACCTGGTGCAGAAACGATAACTTTTTTAGCACCTGCTTCAAGGTGTTTACTTGCTAATTCTGTTTTAACAAAATGTCCTGTAGATTCGATAACAATATCGACTCCAAGTTCTTTCCAAGGTAAAACTGCTGGATCTTTTTCAGCATAAACACGTACTCTCTTACCATTAACAATTAGGTATTCGCCTTCAGAAGATACTTCTGCATCTAAAATACCGTGTACGGAATCATATTTTAACAAATGAGCTAACATTGCTGCATCTGTTAAATCGTTTACTGCTACTACCTCAATATTCTCGTGCTGTACTGCATTTCGAAATACTAATCGTCCAATACGTCCAAATCCGTTAATCGCTAATTTTAAAGTCATGTTCTATTCCTCCATTTGTTTAATTACTTAAGTAATTGAATCATTTCTTCTGCTGCTGCTAGATCCGTTATAAGGATAGTTTGCTCAGCAGGATTTTTAATATACGAAAGAATTGCCTTAGCCTTCGAAGTTCCTCCCGCTACAGCTAAAATAGACGGGCATTTATGAACTTGTTCCAGCTGGATACCAACAGTACGAATTCTATGTACTGCGTTACCCGTTTCATCAAAATAATAACCAAAAGCTTCACCGACTGCTCCAAAACTTTGTAATGCTTTTAAATCTTCAGGTGATGAGTGTCTGCGAACAGCCATCTCCTCTGCAGAACCGATACCATGTATGACAATATCAGTCTGTTCATATAAATCGATCATTTCTCTCACAATAGGTTCTTGCATCATTGTAGTATAAGCATTTTCACTTAAATATTCCGGTAAATATAACGTGCGATAAGTACCGCCTGTTTTACTTGCAAATACGGATGCAATGGTATTTGCTTGTAGCTGCATTTCTTCACCGATGCCGCCCCGAGCTGCTATAAACTGTAGTTGTGAAAATTTATTCGATGGAGTTAAACTTTCAGCAATTGCACTGACAGTACTTCCACCAGTGACAGCTACGGTTTTCTTACCATTCGCTAAACGTTCTAGCTCATTTGCAGCTTCCGTCCCCATTAAAGTTTTGACAGAAGGTTCAACATCATTATTGCCAGGTACAATGATTACTTTTTGAATTTTGAATTGTCTTGTGAGTATAGTTTCTAATGATGATATTCCTGACCATTCATGCACGAGAGATTTTAGTTTACTGAGTACATGATGCCCACTATCCGAAATACTCATACCTAAACGACTTGTAAATATTAATCCTTGCTCGTTTAACAAATCAGTTTCCTTACGTACTTCACGCTCAGTTACTGATAATTGCTCAGCTAATGCTCTACGGCCAATCGGACCCATCATCTGAATCGTTTGAAGAAGTCGATATCTGATTTGAAGGATGTCTGACATTTCGGGTAGTAATTTTAATTGTGCCTCCGATAATGTATACATATTATTACGTCCTCCATCAGTGGTGGGTTATTTTCTATCCCACTGGTTATAATTTTGTCCCACATGGGGTAAAAAAATTTATTTCATGCCCATAGTATACAATTGCAGTTCAAAATTCGCAACTAAAAAGTGAATTATAAATTATTTTTTTTAAGAAAAAAGAGGGGAGCTACCCCTCGTCAATAGCTAATCCCTCTAATAAAGTCACATAATCAAGTAATCCATATTGAACAATTTCTCCGTTCTTTTCAACCACCGGAATCATTAACATAAATTTCTCATGTAGCGCATCATCTGTTTCAATATTAATTTCTTCTATTGTAAATGCAACATCTTCTTGTACTATCTTTAATAGTTCTATCCCTTCTTCACAAAGCCCACAACCCGGACGACTATAATATTTAATGTTCATCTACTCACCTCATTACTCAAACCTTTTTCGTTTCGTCGAAGCAAGTATACCCAATTGCTCCCGGTACTTCGCTATGACACGTCTTGATAATACCAAACCTTGCTGCTCGAGCAAACTTTTTATTGTTTGATCCGATAATGGCTTTGTTTTATCTTCAGCTTGAATTAATTGTTGTAACTGTGTTTTGACACGATCTACAGAAACATCTTCGTCCTTAATCATCGTTGACCGTTGTGAAAAGAATCTACGTAATGGTAATGTACCCAATGCAGTATGAATATATTTTTCTTTAATTGTCCTACTAATCGTCGACTCATGTAACTCTAACTTTGTAGCTAATTCTGTCATTGTGTATGGAACAATGGCGTCATATCCTTTTGAAAAAAATACTGATTGCTTTTTAACGATTTCTTGAATGACGAGACGCAGAGTTTCTTTTCTTTGTAATAATTGTTTATCTATAACACGTACCTGTTCCTTCATCCCATTAATATAAGCAAGTGATTCTTGATCTCCTTGGATTTGCTTAACATACTCTTCATCTAACTCTACAGAAGGAAATGCTTCTTTTGTATATCTAATTAACAATTTACCATTTTCCATAAAAACGTCTGCTTCTGAAATTATATATTCTGTTTTAGGTGTTCTTAAATAATCTATAGGTGATGGATTCAACGTACCAATTGCATCCGCAGCTTGTTGAATTTGTTTTAAAGAATAATTGGAAACACGCCCTAACTCCTGCCACCTTTTCTCAATAAATAATGTGTAGTAACTAGATAAAATATTGCAAACTACTTCATCCATTTGCCCTTTTTCTGCTTGTAATAATAAACATTGTGACATTGAGCATGCGCCAATGCCAGTTGGTTCACACTGTAATATGTATTGTCTAGCTTGTTTTATAGTCGTAATATTTAGACCAAGCCATTTAGAATATTCTTCATCTGTACTAGTTAAGAAGCCAAAATCATCAAAATCATTAATTAACCAGTTGATAGCTTTTTTACATTCAGGAGATAAGGATTCGTTTAATAACTGATCCATAATAGAACTTTGAATTGAATCTGATTCTGCTGATGCCGTCCATTCAACCCAATCTTTAGCCTGCTGATTCTTTGATGATTTTATTTTTATTTTTAAAAAGGGATTTTCCACTTGTTTTTCTTGTAGAAAAGCGTGCAGTTCTTCAGAAGAATATTGCAGTAAATCTAGTGATTGCCGCATTTCCTGCGTTAATGCTAGCTTTTGTATTTGCGTTTGCGTTTGCTCAAAGCGAAATGACATTTCTTCACACCCCCAACTCAATTATAAAGTTTATGCGATGACCATGCCAATCGAAAACTCAAATATAAAAAATGGTTCCGCATGTTTTGCGAAACCACCTCATCTACCATTTACGCCCTGCTCCTCCACCAGCTGATGAACCTCCACCACCGTTGAATCCTCCAAAACTTCTGCCACTAGTTCTACCAGGACCACCGGAATTAAAGCTCCCCCAGCCACCATAATCATACATACGTCTTCGGCGACCTCGTGAACCACCAGATCCACCTCCACCTTTTGAAAAAATACTATATATGATCAAAAAAAGGATAACGATGATAACAATCGTTATTGGCGATAAGCCTTCTTCTTCAGGTTTTACAGGATTATCTACTGTCCCATCCCAGTTATATTCCTCTGCAACGATATTATATATCAGTTTATATGCAGAACTAAAGGCTGCGTCATAATTTCCGGCTTTTAAATTCGGTACCATATATTCATCTAAAATCCGTCCGATTTTAGCATCAGGTAATGCGCCTTCCAGACCTTGACCAACAGTAATATGTAAATCCCGATCACCTTCAGCGTCACCAAAACTTGCTAAAATAAGCACGCCATTATTTTTTTCTTCGCTACCAATTCCCCATGAACGCACGATTTTTGTACCGTAAGATGCTGCATCCAAACCATCTAAAGTATCTACCGTTAGAATATAAATTTGCGCACCGGTTGCAAGCTCTAGATTTTTGGAAAGCTCATTCAATTCTTCTTTTGTGTCTTTTGATACAACATTTGCGAAATCCTGCACGTAACCTTCTTGCTCAGGTTTGGGTAAAGTTGCGGCTTGAGTCGTTGCAGAAGTTATAAAAAAGAACACCCCAGTAAATAATACACCTAGTACAAGAGTGATTTTTTTCATTTTGAATCATTTCCGCCAAAATCTACTGCGGGAGCATCATTGGCATTAGGATTAGCTTTAAAATATTCTTTTTTCTCAAAATTGAACATTCCTGCAATAAGGTTCCCTGGAAATGCTCTTCTTAATTTATTATAACTATTTACTTCTTCATTATAATCCTCACGCGCGACAGCAATACGATTTTCCGTTCCAGAAAGTTCATCCATCAGTTGACGGAAATTTGCATCTGCTTTTAAATCAGGATACTTTTCTACAACAACTAATAATCGATTTAACGCACCAGTTAATTGATCATTTGCTATCGCTTGATCTTGTGGTGTATTCGCCCCAGCTAATTTCGATCGAGATTCAGCGATGTCCGTCATAATCTCCTTTTCATGATTTGCATATCCTTTAACTGTATTAACTAAATTAGGTATTAAATCCAATCGTCTTTGTAATTGATTTTCAATTTGAGCATACTTCGAATCCACTTGCTCATCCGCATTCACTAACTTGTTATAGCGCGGTACAATCATCATTGCTAAAACACCTATAATTACGACTATTATTATTAAGGGTGTGACCAACTTTTTCAAATGAATGACCTCCTCATTTTTTAATTATTCTTCCCTTACTTCGTTATGAAAAAACATACGACTTATTATACGCTTCAAACATTTGGAAGTTTCATTTTTACCGTATAATGCTTTGCATTAACTCCATACTACGATTGCGGTAAAAACGCTATTTCATTAAGGAGGCCAAACAATTGACTAATAACCAATTTGGACAAACTGAATCCGGTGATATGTATAAACCACAGTCGGCGATGATGAACCATGGTGGCCATGAAGTTTTAGATATGCACGAAACATTATCTGAAACAGTTGCTATGCTTAATCACGCCGTACTTTTGCGTCCACACGTACAAGACCCAGAATTACTGGATATTTTAGACCGCCAGTACAACTTCAGCCTAGATGAGTACAATATTACAGTGGAGGCATTTAGAGGAGGACGTGATCCATCACATCCGACAGGTAGCTATAAGATGAAGCTTAACCATGATTTTATCTACGGGTTAGAACCATCTCAACCAAAAAAGCCAATGTCCAATGCTTCTGAGCTGAATGACGAAATGATTTCAGGTTACTTACTAGGCGGGCATAAACAACTCGCTTCATGTAAGGCAACAACTGCCCTCGAAACAACTAACCCAGTCACAAGACGTGTGCTAGCCGATTCAATACCGAACTGTATCGAAATGGCTTACGAATTATCTCTGTATCAAAACAAACATAAATATTATCAAGTTCCACAATTAGACGGAAAAGATATGCAAGAGTTATTGAATGCTTTTGCCCCCGCTCCAAATACCCGCCTACAATAATAAAAAAGCCCAATTATGACTTTACGTCATAACTGGGCTTTTTCTTTTGTTAATTATGCTTTAACTTCTTCTTTTTGTTCTTGAGTTTGAGTGTTTTCAGTTGGATTCATTGATTTTCCATCAACCTTAACACGTTTAACGAATAGTGCTAATATAAACGCAACTATCGTAATACACATCGCTACAAAGAATGAGAAATTAATACCATCAATCAACGCTTGTTGACCAACTTGAGCTTTCATTTGAGCAATTTCTGTAGCACTTGGTACATTACCCGATTGCGCAGCTGAAGCCATTTTTTCTTTCATTTCTAAACCTATCTCTTTTGCACGAGTTGCTGTATGCTTTGTCATAATTGTGATTAATACAGCTGAACCAATCGCGCCAGAAACTTGTTGTAGCGTATTATTCATGGCAGTACCATGTGGATTCATCTTCATTGGTAATTGGTTTAAACCATTTGTCATAATCGGCATCATAACCATAGACATACCGAACATACGAATTGTATATGCAAACATTAAGTAACCATAGCTCGTATCAGCAGTTAATTTTGTTAACTCGTAAGTTGCAATCGTAGTAATTGTTAACCCAGTAAGAGCTAATGCTTTAGGTCCAAATTTATCAAATAACTTACCTGTAATTGGTGACATAATACCCATTACAAGTGCACCTGGTAGCATTAATAATCCGGCATCTAAAGGCGAAATACCACGAACTGTTTGCACATAAATTGGTGTAATAATCATACCCGAGAACATTGCCATAGAAACAACGATTGAAATCGCTGAAGATAGCGCAAACATCGGGTGTTTGTAGATTCTAACATCTAGTAAAGGTTGTTCTAAGAATAGCTGTCTAATAACAAATGCAGCAACACCTAAGACACCGACAATAATTGTACCGTAAACGATTGGACTATCCCAACCTTTATCTCCAGCTGAACTGAAGCCATAAAGTAAAGAACCAAATCCAATTGTAGACAAGATTAATGAAAAGACATCTAGACTTACTTTTCTTGTTTCCATTACATTGCCTAGTTTAAAGATTGCTAGCAATAATACAAGAATTGCGAAAGGCAAGATGATTTCAAATAACATACGCCAATCATAGTGCTCTACAATCCATCCTGATAATGTTGGTCCGATAGCTGGAGCAGAAATCATTACTAGACCGAAGATACCCATAACAGACCCACGTTTTTCAATTGGGAAACTTGTTAACATAACGTTCATTAATAATGGTCCTAATACCGCTGCACCCGCTGCTTGGATCATACGAGCTGCAATAAGTACCCAGAACTCTGGAGCGAATATAGCTAACGCTGTACCTATAGAAAACAACGTCATTGATGTAATAAATAAATGACGGTTTTTAAATCGAGTGATAAAGAAAGCACTTGCTGGAACTAGAATACCTCCGACAAGCATATAACCTGTTGATAACCATTGAACTTGAGAAGCCGCTACATCAAACTCCTTCATTATCGTTGGTAATGCCACATTTAATAATGTGTTGTTAAGAAAAGAAACAAAAGCACCTATAAACAAGATTACTATCATTGCGTAAGGTGGCTTTTTCTGTAATGCGTTACTATTCATATATTATCCTCTACTTTCATTATATTTCGTATATAGAAGTTTACTTGATTTATTTTATACTCATGGTACAACTTTTTCAACTAAAAAATTTCACCTTTTTATAATCATTGATATTAAAGCGTTTCCAAGTTAGAATGATAGTACACTAATTGAAAATACAGGTGAATTTATGAACAATCGTAAACGTCAAGTTATCGTTGCCTCTCAAAAGCTCTTCGTCGAAAAAGGGTTTCAAAATACTTCCATCCAAGACATTCTAGATGAATCGCATATTTCTAAAGGCACTTTTTATAATTATTTTGCTTCAAAAAACGAATGCTTAATCGCCATAATAGCAAAGGGTCGCGAGGAAGCCGATGTTCGCAAGCACGAGATGCTTATAGGACAGGATCCAAAAGATAAAAACATTTTAGCTAAGCAAATTGCTGTATTGATGCAAATAAACCGTGATCAAAATTTAATCCCTATCTTTGAATCGATTTTCCATTCAGGTGACCCAGAACTTAAAGAAGTAGTAATGCGATTTCATCTAAACGAATTAAATTGGCTCGCAAAACGAATTGTCGATATTTATGGAGAAGAATCAAAGCCACACTGTTATGATGCTGCCATCCTAACTTTCGGTATGATACAACACATGCTTCATATTTGGAAAATTACTCGTGAAGATTCTCTAGACCCAGTACTGATTGTAAAATATGTCATTCAACAGCTAGACGCCATTTTACCTGCTCAAATTGAGAAAGGTGAGCATTTCCTAGGCTGCGATTTAGCAAAGTACTTACATGAGAATTTCAAACATAAATATGTAACGAAAGAATATTTAGTTGAACAACTAAATGGATTTTTAGAAGGTCTTATCGAAGATGATTTACAAGCCGGTAAAGAATATACAACCTGCCTTATTAAATCATTACAGGAAGAAACCATCCCATACTATATAATTGAAGCAATTGTTTCACCCTTTAACACTAGCTTTAAAGGTACTAAACATGCTGCAGAAGCCCAAGAAATTGCTAATCTTTTATGGCTATTTATAAAACAAAATAACAACCTAGACATATTAAATAGTAATTAGTTAAACACAAAAAGTCGCTTTCCAATATAAAAGCGACTTTTAATTTCTATATTACAGTTTATTATTCTATTGATTTGGGCATATTATCATTACAGGAGCCCATCATACAAAAACATCTAGGTCGCTATTTAAATAACGACCTAGATGTTTGAAGTGCAGTTATATACGCCCTCGGAGGGAATCGAACCCCCAGCCTAAGAACCGGAATCTTATGTGTTATCCATTACACTACGAGGGCAATTCATCAATTGCGACTTTTCTATTATACAAAGGAAACCAAAACAATTCAACCATAGGAATTTTGATTCGAATCATTTGACCTTCCTTGACCATAATGTGTATGATAAAGATACAATAGAAGCAAATTGCTTTTATACAGGAAAATTGAATTTACCTTTTGAGGAGGATATTCTTATGAACTTAATCCCTACAGTTATTGAACAAACAAACCGCGGTGAACGTGCTTATGACATTTACTCACGCTTATTGAAAGACCGTATTATTATGTTAGGTAGCGCTATCGATGACAACGTTGCAAACGCTATTGTTGCTCAACTTTTATTCCTAGAAGCTGAAGACCCAGAGAAAGATATCTCTATATACATTAACAGCCCTGGTGGTAGCATTACAGCTGGTATGGCAATCTATGATACTATGCAATTCATCAAACCAAATGTACAAACAATTTGTATCGGTATGGCTGCATCTATGGGTGCCTTCTTACTTGCTGCTGGTGAAAAAGGCAAACGCTTTGCATTACCGAATGCTGAAGTTATGATTCACCAACCACTTGGTGGTGCACAAGGTCAAGCGACTGAAATTGAAATTGCTGCAAAACGCATTTTATTCCTTCGTGAAAAACTAAACAGTATTTTATCTGAACGTACAGGTCAACCAATCGAAGTTATAGCAAAAGACACAGATCGTGATAACTTCATGACAGCTGAGCGTGCAAAAGAATATGGTTTAATCGATCAAATTTTTGAACGTAACGAAATTAAATAAATATCTAAAAAACCGCTATTCTCGTATGATGAGAATAGCGGTTTTTATATTTTATTCATTTAATCCTCAGATTGAATTAGTTTTACTAGGCCTTCTAATGCAAGTGCTTCATCAGCACCATCTGCAGTTAAAATAACTGTAGACCCTTTTGCAACAGCCAAACTCATAATACCCATAATACTTTTAGCATTTACTTTTTTATTATCTTTTGTTAAAAATACATCCGCAGAGTAGCGATTTGCTTCTTGTACGAACAAAGCTGCCTGTCTTGCTTGTAATCCTGATTTAAGTTTTACTTCTACTTGTTGTTCTGCCATTCGTTTTACTCCTCCTATAATTACTTACATATTCATTATTCGTGCATCTTCATTTCATTAAAGCTTAACGGCTTCGCCTCTACGCAATGATTCAGCAATATCATCAATTTTACGTAGGCGATGATTGACACCTGATTTACTAACAGTACCGGCTGATACCATTTCACCAAGTTCTTTTAAAGTCACTTCTTGATATTCTACACGTAATCGCGCAATCTCTCTAAGCTTCTCAGGTAGTTGATCAATTCCAATACTATGATCGATATATCGGATATTTTCTACTTGACGAACAGCTGCTCCAATCGTTTTGTTTAAATTGGCCGTTTCACAGTTCACAAGTCGATTCACGCTATTTCTCATATCACGTACAATACGCACATCTTCAAATTTCATCATGGCTTGATGTGCACCTACTAAACTTAAAAAGTCTGAAATTTTTTCAGCTTCTTTTAAGTATGTGACAAATCCTTTTTTTCTTTCGATTGTTTTAGCATTTAAATCAAAATTATTCATTAAATCGGCCAATGCCTCACCATGCTCTTTATATAACGAATAAACTTCTAAATGATACGCAGAAGTTTCCGGATTATTGACAGAGCCACCAGCTAAAAATGCGCCTCTCAAATATGAACGCTTACTACTTGTTGTATCGACTAAAGCTTCTGAAATTGTATGATTGAACAAAAAGTTCCCAGACACAATTTCTAAATCCTCTAAAATTTCTTTTGATCCTTCTCTCACACGGCAGATATAAACATTATTCTTCTTTAAACGCATTTTCTTTCGCACAAGAAGCTCGACTCTATAACTATAGAACCTCTTCATCACTGTATAGATTCTTCGTGCGATTGCTGCATTTTCAGTTTGAATATCAAGACTAAGTTGACGGTTTGCAAATGACAGAGAGCCATTCATTCTGATGAGGGCAGATAATTCTGCTTTTAAGCCTGTATCGCCTGCTTCAACTTGCGTTAATTCTTTTTTTGTTTCTGAAGCAAATGACATATTAATCCCCCTCTCTATCATAATTTATATAAAATAACGGATTTTATATCATTTTTATGTCACTGTTAAAAGAATGAGCATACTCTACTAACCATTCAGCAACCTTTGAGGCTTCATGACGCACAACGCCATCATGAGTAGTAGCAATTTCTTTTTTCACTACTTGAATACCCATTTTTTCTAATACTCCAACATCAAAAAAAACCGGCTCTGCTTCTTCTTCTTTATAAGCCGCTCTTACAGATGCTGGTACCTCTTCTCTATTAATTAATATAGTTTCTATAAAAGGTTGCCCTACATGATCATATAATGCTTTTACATGGTCTGATGCTGCAAAGTTTTGTGTTTCTCCTGCTTGCGTCATGAGATTGCATATATACACTTTCTTCCCTTTAGCACTAATAATGGCCTGTTGAATATCATCTACTAACAGATTCGGTAAAATACTCGTATATAAACTTCCAGGTCCTATAATAATAATATCCGCTTTCTTGATCGCACTTACAGATTCTGGTAGCGGTTTCACATCCTCAGGCGATAAAAAAATTCTTTTGATGCCTGTATTGAATGTTGGAATTTTAGATTCACCTTTAACAATTGTACCATCAATTAGCTCAGCAAAAAGGGTAATTCTTTGATTTGCTGCTGGTAATACTTTTCCGTGCACATTTAAGACACGACTCATTTCTCGAATTGCATGCGAGAAATCGCCAGTAATTTCAGTTAGAGCGGTTAACATCAAGTTGCCTAAAGAATGACCCTTTAAATCTTCAGATGCTGAAAATCGATATTGGAACATTTCTTCTACCAGAGGTTCGACTTCAGATAGTGCAGCGATGACATTTCGTACATCACCTGGTGGCGGTATTTCATAGTCATCTCTTAATCTCCCCGAGCTTCCTCCATCATCCGCTACCGTCACAATGGCAGTTATATCAATCGGGAACTTTTTCAACCCTCGTAAAAGAGTTGATAATCCAGTTCCTCCACCGAGAATGACGATACGAGTATTTCGTTTCCCCATAGAATTAGCCCTTTCTTTTCGCAATATCGCGATGCGTAATTACCGTTGGCACATCTTTATTCAAATAATCACCAAAATATTCGGCTAATGTAACAGAGCGATGCTGACCCCCCGTGCAACCAAATGCAATAATGAGTTGTGTTTTACCCTCTTTTTTATAAAGAGGCACCATAAATTCAAATAAATCCGTTAGTTTTTTTATTAATGTCTGTGCTTCATCATATTTTAGAACATATGATGATACGTCCTTCTCTAATCCTGTTTTAGGACGTAAACTCTCCACATAATAAGGATTCGGTAAGAAACGTACATCAAATACTAAGTCTGCGTCAATTGGAAGGCCATGCTTAAAGCCGAATGACATAACATTGACTGTAAACCTTCTAGAATTTACACCTGAAAATTGCGCAATTATTCGTTCGCGTAACTCTCGAGGTTTCATACTTGATGTATTATATATAAATTGTGCTTTTTGTTTCACTTCAGCAAGTAATTCTCTTTCATGATGGATCCCTTCTAGCGGCAAACCACCAGCAGGAGCAAGTGGGTGTGAGCGGCGGGTTTCTTTATAACGTCTCACCAGAGTTTCATTATCTGCATCTAAGAACAAAATTTTTGTTGCAACTAAATCTTGTTTCTCGATTTGCTCTAATGCATCAATTAATGATGAAAAGAAATCACCACCGCGCAAATCCATCACAGCTGCAATACGAGAAAATTCTTTTTTTGACTCTTTCATTAGAGTTAAGAAAGTTGGTAGTAATGCAGGTGGTAAATTATCGATGCAGTAAAAACCTAAGTCTTCAAAACTTTGGATTACGACCGTTTTTCCTGCGCCAGACATCCCTGTAATAATGATCAATTCGTTAACCGGTTGAGTGCTAGGCATTGATGCCATCTCCTTCAGTTGAAATTTGAATTGTTTCATTTAATAGTTCAAAATCTTCTGTATAAGTAAAAGTACCATATTGCATGCCTTTTTCGTTTACAGCAAACAATAAATTAGTACGATCTCCTTCAGCCATAGGTAAATGGTGCAAGCTTTCAATTGGATGCCATTCCAGGACACCTTCAACTGTATCTTCATAAGGTGTACCTTCTAAGCCATCTGCTACAAATGTAAAGAGCATCCACTCATTTACAATATCTTGATCATTTTTTATCACCATTGTATATATACCTTTTAAATGCGGGTTTAAAGGGATTGTCCCCGTTTCTTCCCTGAATTCCCGGTTAGCAGCTGTAAAAATAGACTCCCCACTCTCTATTTTACCACCCGGCGCAACATACCAGCCTCGTCGTGGTTTTTTTAGTAAAAGAACTTTGTTATCTTTTCTAACAATCAAATTTGCTATTCTCTGCACACACGACACTCCAAATCATTGTAAACTTATAATCATTATTATACATTGTTACACCATTAGCGTACAAAAATATGTACGAAAGGACAGTGATTTCACGTGTTTTCACTATTCTAGTCCTTTTCCAAGAAACTATATAACCTCTATATAAAAAAAGAGGCTGCTTCTAACGGCAAATTACCGCGAAACAGCCTTACCAATATATCTATCTTAATAGGGGGTTATTGCACTTACAACTATACCTTTATTATATTGCAAATGAGTTACAGCTATGTTAAGAAGACGTTAAAATCAGCAATTAATTACTAATTTTTTCTTTTAACATTTCAACATAGTGTTGAACTGCTTGAGCTGCGATACTACCATCACCAGTTGCCGTTACGATTTGTCTTAACGTTTTTTCTCGTACGTCACCAGCAGCGAAGATACCTGGAATAGATGTTTCCATTTCTTCATTTGTTGGGATATAACCAGCTTCATTTAAGATACCTAGACCTTCAAATGGTTTTGTTAATGGTAACATACCGATATAAACGAATACACCATCAGCAGCAAATTCTTGTTCTGTACCATCAACCGTAGAAACAAGTGTTACACTACCTACTTTTCCATTTTCTTCGTTCACTTGTTTAACAGTGTTATTCCAAATGAAATCAATTTTATCGTTAGCAAATGCACGATCTTGAATGATTTTTTGAGCACGTAGTTTATCACGACGGTGAACGATAGTTACTTTTTCCGCAAAGCGAGTTAAGTAAATTCCTTCTTCAACAGCAGAGTCCCCTCCACCAACAACAACTAGGTTTTTATTTTTGAAGAATGCCCCGTCACAAACTGCACAATAACTTACGCCACGCCCACCAAGTTCTTTTTCACCAGGTACGCCCATTTTTTTGTATTCAGCACCAGTTGTAATAATGATGGCACGTGTTTTAAATTCTTTAGAGCCTGCTTTAATTGTTTTAAATTCTTCGCCATCGATTATTTCAGTAACATCGCCATAAGCGTATTCAGCACCGAATTTTTTCGCGTGGTCAAACATTTTAGTTGATAATTCAGGTCCTAAAATAGAATCGAATCCTGGATAGTTTTCAACTTCTTCTGTATTAGCCATTTGTCCGCCTGGAATACCGCGTTCTAACATTAATGTAGATAGGTTTCCACGTGAAGTATAAACTGCAGCAGTCATTCCTGCTGGACCTGCACCGATAATAACTACATCATAAATTTTCTCTTCTGACATAACTGTTCCTCCTAGATCTGTATAAAGCATTTCATTATATTCAATATCCATGGTAGAGGATAACTGGTGTACGTTCAATATTTCTGCTTACTGTTTCGACATTTAAGCATCGAATCCAGGTAAAAAATGTATTAATTCGTTCACATATTTCGTTAAAGTAGTTGTTGTAACCCCATAGGCTTCTGCAACTGACTTTTTAGTAACACTTTTCGTACGTGAGGATTTATACATATAATCCGCTGCTGCTACAAGTGCCTTTGGATTCTTGAATTGATAATTTTCATCTAACGCTCTTTCGCATAATACGAACCACATTTGAAATAGAAATGTGGTAGGCATTGAGATAGGCATTGATTGCATATATAAAATATCTGAAGCTTCCATCGCTCTTAAAAAAGGTAAAATACTTTTATCCTGTGCATCAAATTCATGCTCAAGTGCATATGCTAGAAATAGCTTTTCCATCGAAGAATATTCATCAACATCTATCCAACCTGGATGTGCAATAATTTCCTGCTTGTGAATTGTTTTACCTAATAAAAACAGACCAAATAATCGATCACTACGGTATTTACTTTCAAGTTTTTCAACGATAAATTCACGATTTTGCTCAATAGCATTTGGGTTTGTCACACGGCTTTCATGTGCCCATGGTTCAAAGCCATCTTTATCAGGATCGATTTCAAGTAGTTTTTTCCAAGCACTTTTCCCAACAGCTTTTCTACCTGAGAAATAAGCTGCATGGGATAGCCAAAAGTAAAATCCAGGATCGCCTTCAAATCCACGTTTTTGCAAACTACGTAGCCATTTATAAGCTTCTTCATAACGACCAACGAGAGCTAATGTAGCCCCTAATTTATAACGATGGTCAAACGAGTATGGTTGGATTTTTACTAATAACTCAAGTAGCTCTTCCAATTCTTCTTTGTTTTTTTCGTAGTAAGCCATGACCGTTAAATTACAAAGGGCATGTAAATTACCAAAATTCCCTTTTAGCACTTGATGCAATAACGCTCTTGCTTGCTCAGCTTCTCCTAGATAAAAATAAGCAAGAGATAGATTATTATAGGCTGCCCAGAAATCTGGGTTATCTTGAATAATCTCTTCAAATTGCTCAATAGCTTCTTTAAAATTTCCCTCTTCCATCATACGGCGAGCTTTTTCTTGTAAATACACAGCTTCTGAATCTTGCGGTTCATCAGATGTTGGTTGCTCTTTCATTTGCTCAGAAAAATCAATAATTTCAAGCGCTTCTTCCGCATAAACACCTTGTTGATCTAACTCTAGATAAAGCTTTGCATATTTTCCCGCTTCATCTGACATGCCTAGATGAGCAGAAACTTCAGCTAAAAACAATACTATTTCCGGTTCATCAGGATCAATAGAATGGGCTTTTCTCAATAGCTCTAAAGCATGATCATGCTGTTCAAGCTCCATTTTAATGACACCATATTGCATAAGTATAAGTGAATCTTCAGGGCTAAGTTCTGCTGCTCTTTGTAAGTATTTATGCGCCTTTTCAAACTGCTCTCGATCTAACGCTTGTAATGCTTTATTATAATAAAAATCCCCATTTGGAATAAAAGATACGACATTTTCTCGCGGTTTTAGTTTACGTTTTTTCTCCAAAAAAATTCCTCCGAAAAAAATAAGGCACGTATAGAAACGTCCCTTATACTCTAGTATCCTTCATTATATCATATTTAATGTTGCTCATGGCGCTTTTGAAGCACCCCTAAAACATCAAATACATCCAACTTTTGTTCTTGTAATAGTACCAATAAGTGATAAATTAAATCTGCTGTTTCCCATTTCAACTCTTCGGCATCGCGGTTTTTTGAAGCTATAACAACCTCTGTTGCTTCCTCGCCGACTTTTTTACAAATTTTATCGATTCCTTCATTAAATAGATAAGTTGTATATGCACCCTCTGGCATTTCCTTTTCGCGGTTTTGAATAACACTACGAAGCTCAGTAATAATATCTAAAGAACCCACATTATCTGATTTCTCTTTTATGGTCTCTGTAAAGCAACTTGTCGTACCATTATGACACGCAGGTCCTGTTGGTAAAACCTCAACAACTAGTGCGTCTTTGTCGCAGTCAGCACGAATTGCTATCACATTTTGTGTGTTACCACTTGTGGCCCCTTTATGCCAAAGTTCTTGACGAGAACGGCTATAAAACCACGTTTGACCTGTCGCTAATGTTTTTTCTAAAGATTCTTTGTTCATGTATGCAACGGTTAATACTTCTTTCGTTTGCGCATCTTGTACTACTGTAGTAATCAAACCTTTTTCGTCAAATTGAAGATTTTCTATCATCTCACGAACACTCCCTTTTGTCGCAATTTATTTTTCACTTCTGCGACACTTGTTTCTTTATAGTGAAATATAGAAGCCGCTAGTGCAGCATCAGCATCTACATGTTGTAAAACATCATAAAAGTGATCAGCGTTTCCAGCCCCACCACTCGCAATAATTGGTACATTGACAGCTTCACGGATTGCTTTTGTTAACGGTAAATCAAAGCCGCTTTTCTCTCCATCTTGATCCATACTTGTGACTAATAATTCTCCTGCTCCAAGCCGTACTGCTTCTTTCGCCCAAGCCACTGCTTGCCAATCTGTTTTATTGCGCCCACCGTGCGTATATACCATCCAAGTACCGTCTTCTTCACTCCACTTAGCATCGATTGCCACAACGATACATTGTGCTCCAAAGTAATCAGAACCTTCTTTAATAAGTTCTGGACGTTGCAAAGCAGAAGAATTTACCGATACTTTATCTGCACCAGCACGGAGTAATCGTTTCATATCCTCAAGAGTTCGAATGCCGCCTCCAACAGTAAAAGGAATCGCTAAAGTAGAAGCTGTTTGTCGCACGACATCAACCATCGTTTCACGACCTTCATGCGTAGCTGAAATATCTAAAAAAACAAGCTCATCTGCCCCTTGTTCATTATAAAATTTAGCAAGCTCTACTGGATCACCAGCATCTCGTAATGAGACGAATTGAACGCCTTTTACAACGCGTCCTTCCTTCACATCAAGACATGGAATAATTCGTTTCGTAAGCATTATTCCGCCTCCTTAAGTGCCTCTGGTAATGTAAATCGACCTGCATAAAGGGCTTTCCCAATAATCACACCTGCAACTGATGAGTTTTGTGCAGCTTCTTTTACTTGCTGAATATCTCCAAGTGAACTAATACCACCGGATACAATAATCTCGGCATTTGTTGCCTCAGCTAATTTCACGTTCGCTGGAATATTCGGACCAGCTAAAGTACCATCTGTTGCAATATCAGTGAAAACAAAATATTTTGCGCCTGCCTTAGCAAAATATTTCCCGACTTCAATAGCAGACTTATTAGATGTCTCCAGCCAACCATGTGTCGCTACCATACCGTCCTTTGCATCTAGTCCAATTACTATGCGTTCTGCACCAAACTCTTCTATAAAGCTTGCAACAAGCTCCGGTTCACGAATGGCTAGACTGCCAATAATCACACGATGAACCCCATTTTCGAGATAGAAGCGTACATCCTCCTCAGTACGAATACCCCCACCTATTTGCACTTTTACCGGTAATTCTTTTGCTACGCGTAAAACTTCAGCTGCATGTGTACGTTCACCATCTTTAGCACCATCTAAATCGACCATATGTATAAAGCTTGCACCTGCTTCTGCAAAGCTTTTTGCCATTTCAAAAGGAGAGTCTGCGTACACAGTTTCTTGTGCGTAATCGCCTTTAAATAAGCGCACGCATTTACCACCTCTCATATCGATTGCTGGGAAAACTTGAATTGAACTCATTACACTACAACTCCTTTTTTTACACCATCTAACCACTGTTTCAATAATAGAACACCGAATTCACTTGATTTTTCAGGGTGAAATTGCATACCTGTAATAGACCCTTTTTGTACAATACCTGGCACTTGTTCATTGCCATAATGAGCAAAAGCAACTAATTCCGCTTGATCTATATTAGTTGCGAAGTATGAATGAACAAAATAAACGAAATGATCACCTGTCATTTCATTTTTTTGTAACCATTCTGGATGTTGAGCAAATTGTAGTTCGTTCCACCCCATATGTGGTACTCGATAGGCAACACCAGCATCATTAATCCCAGCAAATCGCTCAATTTTCCCGTTGAAAATACCTAGCCCTTTTCCACAGCCATTCTCTGAGCTTTCTTGAAATAATAATTGCATACCTAAACAAATACCCAGTAAGGGTTTATTGCTTTTTTCTACTTCATTTATTAATAAATCTAAATTCGTTTCTTGTAGTCGTTTCATAGCATCTTTAAAAGCACCGACCCCAGGTAAAATAAGAGCATCTGTTGCAAATAGCTCTTCTTTGTCTGCAGATACTAAAACTTCAAATCCTAGACGTTTAATAGCCTGTTCAACGCTAAATAAATTCCCCATACCATAATCGATTATGCCGATTTTCATGTTAGCAGCCCCTTAGTTGAAGGTACACCTTTCACACGTGGATCAATCGATACCGCATCATCAATCGCTCTAGCCAACGCTTTAAAGATTGCTTCGATAATATGATGAGCATTGTGCCCATAAGGGACAATGACATGAACATTCATACGAGCTTCTAATGCAAATTTCCATAAAAATTCATGCACTAACTCCGTATCAAATGTACCCACTTTGTCTGTTGGGATATCTACTCGGAATTCTAAGTGTGGACGATTTGAACAATCAATAACAACTTGTGCTAATGCATCATCCATTGGCACAAATGCGTTACCGTAGCGCTTAATACCTTTTTTATCACCTAACGCCTCTTTAATTGCTTGACCTAACACAATCCCTAAATCTTCTGTTGTATGGTGATCATCAATATATGTATCACCATTTGCAGTAATAGATCCGTCAAATAAACCATGTTTCATAAATAGATCTAACATATGGTCCATAAAAGGAACACCCGTTGAAATAGTAGACTTCCCTTCACCATCTAAATTAATTTCTACAGCAATCTGAGTTTCATTTGTTTTTCGTTCGATTTTGGCAAAACGCTTTTTAGTTGCTTCCACTTGATTCGTCTCCTTTTTCCCACCCTCTAGACTCCACTGCTCTAGCATGAGCTTCTAATCCTTCTAATCTGGCAAGTCTAGCTATTTTCGGCGAATTTTGTGCCCAAGTTTCTTTTGTATAATAAACAACGCTTGTTTTTTTTATAAAGTCATCAACATTCAAGCCACTAGCAAAACGCGCTGTACTATTTGTTGGTAACACGTGATTTGTACCTGCAAAATAATCTCCTACTGGTTCTGAACTATAACGCCCGATAAATATAGCGCCCGCATTACGAATTTGCTCAGCAATAGCTTCCGCATTGTCCGTAACAATTTCTAAATGCTCTGGTGCTAATTGATTGATTGCTTGCACTGCTTCAGCGAGCGTTTCAGCTATATAAATACTGCCAAAGTTTTCGATTGCCTTACGTGCAATTGCTTCTCGCGGTAATAATGTTAGTTGATTTTCAACTTCCTCCGCTACTTCTTCAGCTAGTCTTTCACTCGTTGTAACTAAAATCGCACATGCCATAGGGTCATGCTCGGCTTGAGATAATAAGTCTGCTGCAATCTCATCTGCATATGCATTCTCATCTGCAATAATAGCAATTTCGCTTGGTCCAGCAATCATATCAATGGCTACTTCACCAAACACTTCACGTTTTGCTAATGCAACAAAAATATTACCTGGTCCTGTAATTTTATCAACTGCTTGAATAGACTCTGTACCGTAAGCAAGAGCACCAATTGCCTGTGCACCTCCCATTTTATAAATCTCAGTAATCCCTAATATGGATGCAGCAGTTAAAACAGCTGCTGGTAGCTTACCGTCTTTTCCTGGAGGTGATACTAAAACGATGCGCTCAACACCAGCTACTTGTGCTGGAATAACATTCATTAAAACAGATGATGGGTAAGCAGCTGAACCTCCTGGAACATAAAGACCAACAGCCGCTAATGCTGTAATACGTTGCCCTAGCCAAGAATCATTTTCAAGATTTAGTCGATAACCTTGGCGCTTTTGTTTGTCATGATATGCGCGTATATTCAATGCAGCTTCTTTTAAATCTTCTATTAACTGCGCATCCATACTGCTAACTGCTTCGGATATTTCTTCTGGTGACACACGCAATTCATTAAGAAAAACACCGTCCCATTTTGCACCATACCTTTTGACAGCAGCATCACCATTTTGACGAACATTGGCAAGTACTTCTCTAACTGTTTGTAATTGCTCCTCGTTGCCGCTCTCCAATGGGCGTTGTAAGGATATATTATTTGTTAAGTCTTGAATCTTCATCGTTTAAACCTTCTCTCATTTCACACATTTTTTTAAACGTTTTACGAGATCTTGAATACGCTCACTCTTCATACGATAGCTTACCGGGTTAGCGATTAATCGAGATGATACATCTGTAATATGCTCATATTCAACTAGCCCATTTACTTTTAATGTTTGACCAGTTGAAACAATATCCACAATACGGTCAGCAAGTCCTATCATTGGAGCTAATTCAATCGAACCGTTCAGTCCAATTATTTCAACTTGTTCTCCTTTTTCACGGTAATAGTGAGAGGCAACTGTTGGATATTTCGTCGCAATACGTGGTGCAATATCATCTAACTTTGTATTTGGTAATCCAGCAGAAGCGATATAACATTTACTAATTTTCAAATCGAGTAATTCATGTACCGCTCTTCCTTGTTCTAGCAGAACATCTTTTCCTGCTATACCAATATCAGCTACACCGTGTTCAACATATGTAGGTACGTCCATTGGTTTTGCTAGGATGAAGCGAATTTTTTCAGATGGAATTTCAATCATTAATTTACGTGATATTTCAACATCTTCTGGCAGGTCAAAACCTGCTTGAATGAGCATTTCATACGCTTCTTCGAAAATGCGCCCTTTAGGCATTGCGATTGTCAATTCAGTCATGTTCGATTCCTCCTTGCCCGATACGTACAACTTTTGAAAAGAGTTGCTCAAACACTGCTATATTCTCTAAACCTTCAATCGATTGCAATGTGGTGCGTTTGCCTTCTTTACGAAGGGCAGCTGCCTTTGCTACTGCTAACGGGAACTCATTCTCTGCAAATAATACGAGCACCTCTTCTTGATCCTTTTGAAGTGAAGGCATGACTTCCAACAATTGATCAACACGTAATCCAAAACCAATTGCTCCAACCTGTGATCCAAATTCATCCAGTAATCCATCGTAGCGGCCTCCATTGCCTAATGGGAAACCTGCTCCTGTTGCAAATACTTCAAATAGCATGCCAGTGTAGTAATTCATATGACTCGCTAATGTGAAATCAAAATAAATGTACTTTTCTACTTCGGAAATAGCTAAAATCTTTTGCAATCTTTCCATATATATAAAATCATCTTTTTCTATTAAATATTTATCAATTTGGTTAATGTTATTTAAATCTGTCGCTTCTTCAATAAAAGTTAATAATGTTTGTTTGTTTTTCTGAGGCAGCTCAAAAAGCTTAACCGCTTCTTCAAAACCTACAATATTCTTTTCCACAAGCAATTTATATAATTCTTTGAATTGCTCTTCTGTTCTGACATTTTGAGATAAAATGGCATTTAGAATCCCAACATTTCCGATTGTTAACTTAAATTGTTTTACTTCTAATGCCTTTAAAAGTTCAATTACAGTCAATAAACTTTCAGCATCCGCATAAACAGAAGAATCTCCAATAATTTCAACACCCATTTGTTCAAATTCTGCTGGGCGTCCACCTTCTGTTTCTTGAGCGCGGAATACATTCGCAAAATAAGCTAAACGTAGTGGGATCTTTTCTTTTAATAACTTCGATGAAGCTACACGTGCGATTGGTGTTGTCATATCTGGACGAAGTACTAATGTATTTCCTTGACTATCTACTAGCTTAAATAAAGAAGACTCAACAATTGCAGAGGCTTTACCAACTGTATCGTAATATTCAAGCGTTGGTGTTTTTATAAAGTCAAAGCCTCTCATTTGTAGAAAATCTCTACCGGTCTGTCTAACAACTTCTTTTTTTTCAAAAATCTTTGGAAACGTATCGCGCATTCCAAGTGGCTTTTCAAACTTTCGAATCGGTGACATAGTGACACTTCCTAATCTATTTACTTTAGTTCACTAGAGTGATAGAGTGATGATGTATGAAAGTATTTTATCTCAATTCTTACATGCCGTCAATAGAAAAAACTCATAAAGTATTCAAACTTTATGAGTTTTTGGAATTCACTGACTTTTTGATATCCATTTGTTCCTTCGTGTAAATGATTTGCATTGGATTACCTCCGACAAAAGCGCCAGCTGGAACATCTCTATTCACTAATGTTGCCGCAGAGACAATTGCATCATCTCCAATGTTAACGCCAGGCAATATTGTTGAATTTGCGCCAATCATTACACGATCTCCAATAATGACATCGCCTAATCTATATTCTTCTATTAAATATTCATGCGCTAAAATTGTCGTATTATAGCCAATGATCGTATTACTTCCAACTTGAATACGTTCAGGAAACATCGTATCTGGCATTACCATTAAAGCAAACGCCGTCTTATCTCCTATTTTCATTTTCAAAAATGTACGATACAGCCAGTTTTTCATCGATAAAAATGGCGTATAACGCGCCATTTGAATAACGATGAATGTTTTTGCTACCTTCCAAAAGGAAACTGTTTTATAAATTTGCCAAAGGGAACTTGCACCTTCAACAGGATATCTCTCAGTTCTCCTCATAGGAAACTTCCCCAACAATCTCTAATAAGTCACTCAAATGATGTAGCATATAATCAGGTTTGAATTGTGCCAAGAATGCTTCACCTTTCAATGACCATGCAACGCCCGCTGTTTTTACTCCAGCGTTTTTACCACCTTCAATATCGTGAGAATTATCGCCTATCATTATTACTTCATCTTTCCGTAGACCCATCTTCTCAAGTGCTAATAAAATTGGCTCTGGATCTGGTTTCACATTTTTCACATCATCTGAACCAATAATGACTTCAAATAGTCCTTCCGCTTTTAAAATACGAAGTCCTCTTGCTAGCATTTCTTGTCGTTTTGTTGAAACAATCGCAAGTCGAATTCCCGCTTCTTTCAGTGTTAGTAATGTTTCTAAAACACCATCAAATTCTGTTACAAGCTCATCATGATGAGCAATATTCCATTTTCGATAATCTTGTATTAGCTCATCTACACGCTCTAAATCGACAGTTGAAAATGTATCTTTTAAAGAAGGTCCTAAAAATGGCAAAACGTCTTCTCTGCTATATTTCCCGGGGAATTTAGTCTCTAATACATGTAAAAAAGTTTGTATGATAAGCTCATTTGTATCTAATAAAGTACCGTCGAAGTCGAATAATAGTGCTTTAATTTTTCTATTTGTCATACGAATGCAGCTCCTTTTTCTTTCTTTTCTTCCGTTCTTCGTCAAAGTATTATTACAGCTACGAGAAAAACGAACCCTGTCATAATGTGAATAAAAATAACGACGATATAGGGATTCCTAACGTCTAAAATGTATATAGTTTCATCAACTGCATGATAACCATTAATGACCAAGCTGATTTCAGCCTGGTCATTAATACTCTATTAGCGTTCACTGCGCTACTCTTCAATATTACTTATCTAAATACTTTACAACTGGTTTTACTTTCATTCTTCTATAGATGAAAAGTGCTACACCTATTACTAAACCGATTAACGATACAATTTGTGCCATGCGCAAATCACCTATTAATAAACTATCAGTACGTAATCCTTCTACAAAGAAACGACCAAATGAATACCAAATAATATAAGTTAAGAATATTTCACCACGTCGTAAGTTCACTTTTCGTAAAGCTAATAACAATACGAGGCCAACTACATTCCATAATGATTCATATAAGAAAGTAGGATGATGGTAGATACCGTTCACATTCATCTGCTCAATAATCCAATTTGGCAAATGCAGACCTTCTAAGAAATCGCGTGTCACAGCATCACCAAAGGCCTCTTGGTTCATAAAATTACCCCAACGACCAATAATTTGACCTACTATTAAGCTTGGCGCTAATACATCTGCGATTTTCCAAAAACTAGCCCCATGCTTTTTAGCAAAAATATATGTAGTAATAAATGCACCAATTAGTGCACCATGTATAGCAATTCCACCATGCCAAATCTGAATAATCTCACCAGGGTTTGCACTATAGAAATCCCATTTAAATATCACATAGTAAATTCGGGCACAGATAATAGAAATTGGTACTGCCCAAATCAATAAATCTGTTAGAAAATCATTATGAAACCCACGCTTCACCATTTCTCGTTGCCCAATCAAAAAGGCAATAATAATACCCGTCGCAATAATAACTCCGTACCATCTAATTGAAATTGGTCCTAGTTCAAGTGCTACTGGATTAATTTGTAATAATATTGAATCCATACTTTTCTCCTTCCAAATTACGAAGTTTGCCTACATCAATTTCCTTTAGACTCAATCACACTATCAAGTCTTCTAGAAAACTCTTCTGCTGCATTAACCCCAAGTTTTTTCAAGCGATAATTCATAGCTGCTACTTCGATGATAACAGATAAATTTCGTCCTGGTTTAACTGGGATTGTTAACTTCGTCAATTCCGTATCAATAATTTTCATCGTCTCTTCTTCTAAACCTAAACGATCATAGGTTTTATCAGAATCCCATACTTCTAAATCAATAACAAGTGAAATGCGTTTATGACTTCTAACTGCACTAGCTCCAAATAATGTCATAATATCAATGATACCTATGCCACGAATTTCAAGTAAATGCTGTATTAAAGCAGGTGCATTCCCTATTAATGTATTTTCACCTTCTTGACGAATTTCTACACAGTCATCCGCAACAAGACGGTGCCCTTTTTTCACAAGTTCAAGTGCAGTCTCACTTTTACCTACGCCACTTTTCCCAGTAATCAAAACTCCGATTCCATATATATCAGCCAATACACCATGAACAGCTGTTGTAGGGGCTAATTGACTTTCAAGATAATTCGTTAACATACTTGAGAAACGAGTTGTTGCCATTTTTGTTGATAATACTGGTACATGGTGCTCATTAGAAGCAACAAATAACGCTTCAGGTACTTCCATATCATGCGAAATAATAATGGCAGGTGTATCTTGTGAACAGAGTTTGTTCATTCGATCAAACTGTACATCTCTTGGCAACATATCAAAAAATGACAGCTCTGTTTTACCTAATAGCTGAACACGTTGAGCTGGATAATGCGTAAAATAGCCTGCCATCTCAAGGCCTGGTCTAGAAATATCACTTGTTAATATATGTCGACCAATTCCCTCATGACCACTGATAATCTTCAAGTCAAACATCTTAATAACATCTTTCGTACATACTTGATCCAAGACTAACACTTCCTTCCATAAACCTACCCTTTAAAATAACAACACTTGGAATATATTTTAACATAAATTTAATAGCTGAGCGCGTTCGTTCAGCTATGCCCCTCTTCCATAAACCAAATTTACAAATAGAAAAAAGCAATCCATATTCCCTATGGGTTGCTCTTATCCTTGCTGTATGTTCCACCTACAAAAAACTAGCTTCCCCCTCAGAAAGCTAGTTTTAATATAGAGCTTATTTTTGTTCAGATAACCATTTAGCTACTGCCTCAGCATCGTCACCAGAAATGAGACCACCAGGCATTCCATTTTTACCATTATTAATAACATCTAAGATTTCTTTTTTGGAAAGTGTGGCACCGATTTTTGAGATATTAGGGAAGTTACCTCGTCCTTCAAGATTTTCACCGTGACAAGTAATACATTTTTGTTGAATAATTTGTTGTGCATCAACAGCTGCTGTTTCTGAACCAGTTTTTTCATTTGTAGTTTCTTCTTTTGCTTTATTACCACCACCACATGCACCAAGCACAAGGGCTGAACCGAATAGAATAGCAAGTAGAGTTTTTTTCATTTGAAGACCTCCTCAATCATTGTATTGCTTACAGAATAATTATACCGAATATAGAATTTTTTAAAACCTTACACTAACAGGTATACCCATTAAAAAGCTCTGCAAACACATATACATCAATGTATACAGCAAGTTGTTTCATCTTTGTGAATTTCACTATTTCAGCATTCCCCAAAATAAAAAGCTTATTCAACTGTTTTAGTCTTCATTTTACTATTGCAAACTTTTTTAACACACCATCTATAGTAGACATTAAAGAATATTATCTGACCATTTATTTGCTTCTTGGTATATTGCATATAAATCTTTTCCATTAATGCCTATCTCAACAGCTAACTTTGCAACTTTATCCCAATTTAGCTTATCCAAAGCAATAGCCATTTGTAGATACGGCGTCATCTCTGTCTCACCATCTAAAATCGTTTCTATAATAATATCCGACAAAGGAAGTTGTGATAATATATTGTTCATAGATCTCTGCAAAATTGCATCGATTAATGAAAACATTCCTACTAAGAAGTATTCGGAATAATTCTCTTTATATTTATAACGTGCTAACATTTCACAAATTTTAGCTCTACATAAGGATGCCTTCATCAGTTCATCATACATATCAGCTTGTGCATCTTTTTGCGATTCACGATACGCTAAAATATATATCCATTTACGTAAATCTGCTAAGCCCAATAATAATATAGCTTGTTTAATTGAACGAATTTTAGACTTTCTACGTTTCGAAGATGAATTGATCAATTTCAACAATTTAAATGACATCGCAACGTCGTGTTCAATTTGCTTAGTTATATCATCAATATCAGGATCTTTCCCGCGTAATAAAGAAATTACACGATAATATTGTAATACATTGGCAGGGATATCATTACCTCGGATAATTTGAGGTTGTTTGAAGAAATAACCTTGAAAAAGTTGATATCCATTTTCATTTGCTATGTGACATTGTGATCGTGTCTCTACCTTTTCAGCTAACAAAACAATATTAGGGAAGTCTTTTCTAACACGATTCTCAATCTTTTTTCGTTCCTCTTCTGAAGTAAGAAGAAAATCTACTTTAATAAAATCAGTATATGTAAATAATTCATTATATAGCGTCACATCTTTTTGCAATTCAAAATCATCAAGAGCAATTTTATAACCTTGGCTTTTTAATTTTTTGATTCTCTTCACCAATTTTGCTGTGATGGGGACATCTTCTAAAATTTCAATTACTACTTGATCAGGTTGTAAGTGATCAAATATATTACTCATTAAAAGGTTTTCAGTAAAATTTATAAAGCATGGTTTACCATTTGTAAGTTCATCAAAACCAATTGAAAATAATGAATTGATCAAAACTTCAACAGTTGCCTTATCCGAATCAATAGACGGAAACTCGTTCATGACTGCTCCGTTTCTATATAATAATTCATATGCGAAAACTTGCTTTTGTTTATTAAATATAGGTTGCCGACCAATAAATACTTCCATATGGTTTCTCCTTTAAAATCTATTTCCATTTCATTATATCAGCAATTTTGCTTAAAGTATTTAGTTTACCCCGTTACTTTAAACCTTTCATTTTACCTTTAATTTCATATAGATACACATTTCATAATAAAATTATCCTTTAATCGAAAATATGAGGATAATATTAAACATTTAATAACTGGAAATATTTATTCAAAGATGACGAAAAACCATAGACATGCTATCGTTTAATTGGGAGTAATTTTTTCACAATAAGGGGGAATTTTTATTGGAAACACTAATTTATAAACAACAGGAGCATTTGGCTTTTGTTACATTGAATAGACCACTAGCGATGAATGCATTCAATTATGATTTACTAGTTGAATTAGGAAAAATTGTTGAATCTATTCGGATTAATCCCGATATTCGTGTGGTCATCTTTACAGGCGCTGGTGATAAAGCTTTTAGTGTTGGTGCTGACTTGAAAGAACGAAAAACATTAACTGAGCAACGTGTAAAACGTAACCTCTATAAGATTGGTGAGGTTTTTTCAGCTATTGAAAATTTACCTCAACCGACTATTGCAATGATTAATGGCTATGCTTTCGGTGGGGGTACCGAGTTAGCATTAGCATGTGACTTCCGTTTTGCTGCAGATGATGTTTTACTCGGTCTAACAGAAACGAGCCTTGGTATAATTCCCGGAGCTGGTGGAACTCAACGACTTCCTAGACTCATAGGAGAAGCAAAAGCATTAGAATTGATTTTAACTGCAAAAAGATTACAGGCTGAAGAAGCATTAGCATACGGTCTACTAACCAAAATCGAAAAGCGTGAAGATCTTCTTACAAAAACAGTGGCATTCGCAGAGTTGATGCTAGCTAACGGTCCAATTGCATTACAACAAGCAAAATTTGCTATCAAGCATGGTATGAATACAGACTTACAAACAGGTCTTCATATTGAGCGAAAAGCATATGAAATTACCATCCCTACTGAAGATCGTATTGAAGCACTCAATGCATTCTCTGAAAAGCGAAAACCAAATTTTACAGGAAGATAATAAAAAAGAGGCTGCTAATATTCGCAGCCTCTTATCTGTTTATTCTTCTATGAAAATTTGTTTCCACTCATTACGTTTCGCTAGCATTTCTTCTGCCAGCTCCTTGGCACCTTCTAAGCTATGGCTCGCAGCCCAACCGCATTGTACTTCATTACATGCTGGTACTTCAGTTGCTACCAAGACGTCATTAAAAGTTTTTTCTAAAATATCTAGTACTTCATCAAAGTTATCATGATTAATCATTGATAAATAGAAACCCGTTTGGCATCCCATTGGACTAAGGTCAACAACATGGTCTGTATGATTACGAATGTTCTCCGCCATTAAGTGCTCTATTGAATGTAACGCAGGCATTTCCATATGCTCTTTGTTTGGTTGTTTAAATCGAATATCATATTTATAAACTTCATCACCATTTACACCTTTTTTAAGACCAGCTAAACGGACAAAAGGTGCAACAACTTTTGTATGATCTAAATTAAAGCTTTCAACATTCATTTTCCCCATGCTATCAAACTCCTTTTACTATTAGTTTTCTATATCAAATCAATATTACCACTTTCTAAATGTTTTTTCACTAAATATTCCAACAATTCTTATTATTTTAATTGGTTTTCATAAAAAAAAAACACTTTAGCCAATAACTAAAGTGTTCTACTGCTATTATTTATTTCTTTACTCTTGATTTCAATAAACCAATGATTGCTGGTAAAACTGAAACGAAAATAATAATTAATATTACTTTTGAGAAGTTGTCTTTAACTATTGGGATATTACCAAAGAAGTAACCTGCTAATGTACAAATACCTACCCATAAGAATGCACCTATAATGTTATACATTAAAAATTGACGATAATGCATTCTACTAGCACCTGCTACAAATGGGATAAACGTTCGAATAAATGGCATAAAGCGGGCGAAGATAATCGTTTTCCCACCATGCTTATTAAAGAAGTCCTGTGCTTTTTGCATACGGTCTTGATTAATAATACGACCTAAAAAACTCTTAGGTGAAATAGCCGTTCCTACTTTTTGTCCAATTTCATAGTTTACTGAATCTCCAAACACAGCTGCTACGAAAAACACTAAAAGAAGTATCGGTAAATTAAATGCTCCAAGTGCCGCAAATGCTCCGCTGGCAAAAAGTAATGAATCACCTGGTAAGAACGGGAATATTACAACACCCGTTTCTACAAAAACAATGGAAAAGATAATTCCATATGACCAAACGCCAAATTGTTGAATTATTTCAACGAGATGTTGATCTATATGCATTATAAAGCTAAATAAATTCTGTATTAGTTCAATCATTCAATTCACTCGCAATCTTTTTTTCTCACTTGTTTATCATACTGTTTTCTCACTATACTGTCACGGATTTATAAATATGTATGCTTTTAATAAACGTTCTGAAATATAAAAAGTTCCGCAAATTGTGCGGAACTTTTTATATTTATTATGCTCTCATTATGAGATTATTTATTCCTTTAAATATTGTACTTATAGCAACTTAGTTTAGACAATTCACTACATCTAGATTCTTGCTTTGAAGTCTTGTCATCCTTAGAATTTTTAGATTATAAATATTTCTCAAACCAACCTGTAATTTGATTAAGTCTTTCAATACGTAAATTTGGTAAGCCTGTTCGAGATAAGTTATGATCTGCATCTGGGAATCTCACAAATTGAGTTTCCTTGCCCATAGACTTCAATGTAATATACAGTTGCTCTGCTTGTTCTATTGGACAACGGAAATCCTTTTCACTATGCAAGATTAATAAAGGCGTTTCCACATTTTCTGCATATTTAAGAGGTGAATGTTGCCATAACTTTTCTACATCTTTCATATCCGTACCGATTTGCCAATCGCTGAAATAGTAACCAATATCTGATACGCCAAAGAAACTAATCCAGTTAGAGATTGAGCGCTGCGTTACAGCTGCCTTAAAGCGATTTGTATGACCAACTATCCAGTTTGTCATAAAGCCGCCGTAGCTCCCGCCAGTAACACCAAGTCGATCTGTATCAATCCAATCCTGATTCGCAATAACCGCATCTAATCCAGCCATGATGTCTGCATAATCACCACCACCATAATCACCACGTACTGCATCTACAAACTCTTGGCTATATCCATGGCTTCCTCTTGGATTGACATAAAGGACACCATAACCTTGCGCTGCGATCAACTGCATCTCATGGAAAAATGAATTTGCATACATTGCATGCGGTCCACCATGAATTTCAACGATTAATGGATACTTTTTACCTTCTTCATACTGAGCTGGCTTCATCAACCAACCGTACACATCAAATCCATCTGAACTTTTATAAGTAATTGCTTCAGGTTGAACTAGTTCAACCTCGTTTACAAAGGCATCATTGAAATGAGTTATTTGTTGTCTTTCACCTGTTGTTACATCGTATTTGAAAAGCTCACCTGGCATTATAGGATTACTAATTGCTAACAGCGCGAACGCACCATCACGCTCAATATCGTAGCCATAGACATGTTCATTTTCTGGACTTGCCGGATAAATTGCTCCGTCCAATGTTGCATAATATAATCGTATATCTCCCATTGTAGACACTTGGAAATACAGATCGTTCGCTTTCGTCCATACAACAGTAGGTGCAGTAGCTCCTTGCTGATGATCTGCTACAGCAAGATCTCCTATTGGTGCATCAAAACCCTCGGTTAGATTTCTATAATTCTGCTCTTCTGTATCGTAAATATAAACTGCTCCGTGTGTCGCGTTTTTATATGAATGATTACCACCATAAAACGCTATGTAACGATCATCATATGAAAAATATGCATCCCCATAATTGCCTTCTTCATTAAGAATGGTCGTTTCTTTCTTTGTTTCAATATCAACTAATAGTAGTTGCTGACTGAAATCAAAGTCTTTATTTTCTGCACGATTCACTGATAAAACTAACTTTTTACCATCATGTGATACTGCTTCTAAACTGTAATTATGATTGCCTTCTGAAAACAATTCAATATCACCAGATGCTACATCAATTTTCCCAATATGATTATAACTATCTTGAGGTAATAACCCTATACTATCAGCTTTATATTTCATACCTTCTACTATATAAGCAGTAGGCTTTTTCTTCTCTTCTTTTTCAGCTACATCTGCGAAGTTTTTACCTTCCTTAAGTCGACCACTAAACCAAATACTCTGACCGCACGGTGACCATTGAAATTGTGAAACACCATTTGCTAATGTTGTAAGCTGACGTGCCTCTCCACCATTTTTCGAAATGATATAAATTTGATTTTTTTCATTACGATTTGATACAAATGCAACATTCCGCCCATCTGCTGACCAAGTCGGAGATGAAACGCGATCTTCTCCATATGACCACTGAGTTACTGCTCCACTTGTAATATCTAGGTGGAATAAGTGCGCTATATATTTGTTTTTTTCTTCATCAATACTTGTACGAACAAAAACTGCCTCTTCTCCACTTGGAGATAATTGTGGATTTGTAATAGAGTGCAAGACATATAAATCCTCAGCTTTTAATAAACGTTTAGACATGAAAAAACTCCCCTTCCCTATAAATGGAAAACTCTTAAATTATCAATATATTTGCATTAATCAAACATATATATGTATTGTAACCATAAATTACTTATAAAGACAAAGAGTTTACATATTTTTTCTTGTTACCCTGGCGTGTGGATTTTTATTCATTAAATTTTATGATAATATAGGGGAGTTATCATTAGCATCGAAGGAGTCTAACATTATGAACAAGAAACCAGAGCTCCAACGAGGGTTGGAGCAACGACACATTACGTTGATGTCGCTCGGTGCCGCTATAGGAGTCGGTCTATTTTTAGGTTCTGCAGGAGCAATAAAATTAGCTGGTCCTGCTATTTTAATTGCTTATGCACTTGGTGGCGCTGTTATTTTCATTATTATGCGTTCGCTTGGCGAAATGGCCGTAAACAATCCAGTTGCCGGTTCATTTAGTCGTTACGCTAGAGATTATTTAGGTCCTCTAGCTGGATTTATAACCGGCTGGAACTATTGGTTCTTGTGGATTGTTACTTGTATGGCAGAAATTACAGCAGTTGGCGTGTATATGCAACTTTGGTTCCCAGATTCTCCGAAATGGTTATGGGCTTTAGCAGCGTTAGTTGTCATGGTTTTGGTTAATTTAATTGCTGTGAAAGCTTATGGTGAATTTGAATTTTGGTTCGCACTTATTAAAATCCTTGCGATTATTTCGATGATTGTACTTGGCTTAGGTGTTATTTTATTTGGTATTGGCAATGGTGGTATTGCTGTTGGCTTTAGTAATTTATGGAGCCATGGAGGATTTTTCCCGAATGGAATACAAGGTGTTTTCATGTCCTTACCAATAGTAATGTTCGCATATCTAGGTATCGAAATGATCGGGATTACTGCTGGTGAAGCTAAAAACCCAGAAAAAGTTATACCTAAAGCAATTGATACTGTACTATGGCGTATTTTATTATTCTACGTAGGTGCATTACTTGTAATCATGTCGATTTATCCTTGGAACGAAGTTGGCTCTACGGGTAGTCCGTTTGTTTTAATGTTTGATAAAATTGGTTTACGTTATGCTGCAGGGATTATTAACTTTGTTGTCTTAACAGCCGCATTATCTAGCTGTAATGGCGGTATTTTCAGTACTGGCCGTATGCTCTTTAATTTGGCTGAACAAAAACAAGCACCAAAAGTATTTGCGAAAATTAGTAAAGGTGGCGTACCAGCTGCAGCCATTATGGCATCTGCATTCGTATTACTAATCGGTGTGGCACTGAACTATTTTGTCGCTGAAAAAGTATTCGTATGGGTAACTAGTATATCTACTTTCGGAGCCATCTGGACATGGGCAATTATTTTAATTACCCAATTAAAGTTCCGGAAATCATTATCAAAAGCTCAAGTATCTAAACTAAAATATAAAGCATTTATGTATCCAGTCGGACCATATTTAGCTCTTGCCTTTTTATCACTAGTCATGATTTTAATGGCATACTTCCCAGATACTCGTATCGCGCTTATTGTCGGTCCGATATGGATTTTATTTGTCTATATTATGTACCAATTAATTTATAAAAAGTAAAAAAAGGAGATGCCGTTTAAGCATCTCCTTTTTATTATTTATTTAGAGCATGTTCTTTCAAAGAACGACGCAAAATTTTCCCCGTCGTATTTTTGGGTAGCTCTTCAATAATTTCAATTTGCTTAGGTATTTTATATTTCACTAGCTTTTCTTTACAATATTCATAGATATCTTCAATGGTTAGATTCTTGTCTTTTAACACCACATACGCAAAGACTTCTTCACCAAAATTGAGATCAGGTAAACCAATTACTGCAGCTTCTACTATACCTGGGTGTGCATATAGTACTTCTTCCACCTCACGGGGATATACGTTATAGCCACCTACTATTATCATATCTTTCTTTCGATCAACAATGTAGAAGTAACCTTCCTCATCCATTTTCGCAAGATCACCTGTATATAACCAGCCATCTCGAAGGGTTGCTGCTGTTTCTTCAGGCATTTTATAATAGCCTTTCATCACATTAGGACCTTTGACAACAAGTTCACCAACTTCACCAACAGGTACTTCCTCACCGAATTGGTTGAATACTTTATTTTCTACATTGACGATGTTCGTACCAATTGAACCAGGTTTTCGCTCACGATCAAGTGGGTTAAAACTTGATACTGGTGATGCCTCAGATAAGCCATAGCCTTCGGAAATGCGCACGTTAAACTTGTCCTCAAAATTATGTAGCAATGCTACTGGTAAAGAAGAACCCCCAGAGATAGCTAAACGAATTGTAGAGAAATCTTCTGGATTACCATCAGGGAATTGATATAAGAAATTGTACATTGTTGGTACTCCCGCAAAAACTGTAGCTTTTTTCTCTCTTGCAATTTCAAATACATCTTTCGGACTGAACCTAGGTACAATTAATAATGTTGCCGCATTTAATAGTGGTGCATTCACTACTACCGTAAGGGCAAATACATGAAAGACCGGTAATGCCGTAATCACACGATCTTCGGGAGAAATAGTCAAATATTCTGCTACATCACGCGCATTTGAAAAAAGGTTTTTATGCGTTAACATTGCACCCTTGGGTTGTCCTGTCGTTCCCGAAGTATACAAAATAATAGCTGTATCTTCTGGATCTAAATCTGTAGGTTCAAAATCCGCTGAAGATGAAGCTAGCAACATTGAAAATGATCTTACTTTTTCTTTCACAGGACTCTCTAACTCTGCCAACTTGGCTGCCGTTTCAGGAGCAGTTTCACATACAATGAATGCTTCTACATTTGGAAAGGCAGTTACTCCTACTTTCACTAATGGCAATAAAGCATCTAATGCAATAACTACTTTAGCATCTCCATTACGTACAATATACGTAATCTCATCTGGTGTATAAATTGGATTAATCGGAATTACAGTTGCTCCTACGCGCATTGTTGCATATAAAGATATTAAAAAATGAGGTGTATTGCCAAGTAATAATGCAACATGATCCCCATTCCCTACCCCTAATCCCTTTAAAGCTGAAGCAAAGCGTGCAACCGATTCTTCAAATTCCCCATAATTCGTATCTTTCCCCATAAAATGATACGCAATCTTTTCTGGCTGCTCTTTTGATGTTTTATGAACTGCCGAAACTAAATTCATATACTAATCTCCCCTTTGTCAAAACAGAATGAATGTTCATTCATTTCTGACTATATTATACGGAAATTTACAAAATAAAACAACAGACAGCTATTTATAGTGTTATGTAGTAGAGAGTAGTAATTAGATCCTTTTTTCCATCAAAAAAAGCCTACCAATCACCAAGGGTAATTGATAGACTTGCATAGTTCTATAGCATTAGAGGTAATTTTGCGTTAGCGAATATGGGATAAATAACGCCAGCGAATTAAATAGAAATAGAAAAATTGAACACAAGTGATAGCTGCTAAAACGATTAATATTTCCCTTAATATCGAAAGCTCTGCAATACCTATCCAAAATGCCTGTAATGACATAAATGCAAATGTACTGTGCAACATTGCTAGACCCCAAGGTAAAAAGAACTGTGGTATCAATTGTCTATTCACAATTTTCCGTAGTTCCCTTTCCGTAATCCCCATTCTCCTGAGTGCATTAAATTGCTGCTTATCTCGCTCTAAACCCGTATATAATTTAAAGTAAATAAAACTACCAGATGCTAAGAAAAACACAGAAGCTGCTAATAAACCAATAAAAAGCAACAGTGCAAAAGTCGAACGTATAAATGAATAGTCTAAGCCGGAATTCTCAAAGTAGAATGGTAATTCACCTTGATGATTATTTAGATAAGCATCTGTCACCATCGCATCTAACTCTACTCCAATATTCTTAGTAGCTGTCCACTGTGGTACATGAAATACATACAAGCGATTTGTGGACTGTTCGGCATTTGCTCCAACCATTGCCTCATCTATTAAATTGAAATCATCGTCATTTATGACAATGACATTAGTTCCAAGCTCAGTAGGAGAAAAAAGAACACGTGGATAAACTGAATTGATGTAAAGTGGAATACTATTTTCTTGTAAAACTGTCCTTACCTTCTTGTTCCTTAATTCCTCTAAAGACTTCTCGGAATAGGCTAAAAAGATGGCCTCCCCTTGATCCAAATTGACAACAGGATAACCAAATACTAGAGCCAGTCTATTTATATCTGATTGTCGAATAATTTTTACCGGCTGTTGAGTATTAGAAGATGTTTGACGTTTAACCGTAAACTTATTTAAATGATAAGACAGTCCCTTTGCTTCTAATTCTTTCGTCAAACCATTAATATGTGCTTCTTCATAAGGATTATCTAATTTACTCGAATAGACGAGGCCCAGTGGATTTAGACGATGAAACTGATGCGTAAATGTCGACATAGAGATAAGCGTACCCATAGCTAAAAAAGCCAAGGTGGAAACCATGCAAGAGATAAAAAACATACGCGCATTTTCTCGCATAATAATAGACACTTCAGAAACGGTTATTAAACGATACTTATGCCAATACATTTTCTTTCGAGCACGCACAAAAGACATCAGCCACTGTAGTGTATCCGTGAAAAACAAATATGTCCCCAAACTTGCTAAAGGAGGTAATATTGCTGATAAAACCATTAAACGTTCTTGTGTCGTTAATGAAGCTAGCACATAAGAAATAATTAATATCAACAATCCTAAAATAGCTCGCCATTTCGAATAAGAGGCCGTCTGTTCATTGCGCCAGTAACCCTTTAGCAAATCGATAACATCACGATCTCGTATGAACATCACGCTAACAAACGAAATAATTACAAATAAACTTGTAAACGTCCCAATTGTTAATGCAAATGGCTCCCAAGAAAAATACAATGGAAGGCTATCGATTTGTAAAATTTCGCGAACAATCATAAAAAAGAATTTCGCAAAGGCATAACCGAATACAATTCCTACAATAATTGAAGTTACTCCAATAATTATCGTTTCTAGTAATACCAGCTTATTTAACTGCCGTTTTTCCATGCCAAGATGCATGAGTAAACCAAATTCCTTGGAACGGGCCTGAAGAAATGCACGCATTGAGTAGAATAAGAAGAACATCATAAATAACACTAATATGACTTCTGCGACAAACATTCCTTGGAATGCAATTTCCCTTAGAAACTCATCCTCTACCTTCGGATGAAACATGAGCATCGAGTAAATAAAAAACACCATCACGGATGATACGCTCGACATAAAAAATGCTGCATAAACTCGGTAATTCCTTATAACATTACGGTAGGCGAACTGTCGAAAAGTCACCGACATGACCTCCCAATAGACTGAGCACATTCAAAATTCCTTGGAAAAATGTCTGACGGTGATCATCTCTATAGATTTCATTGAAATACTCACCATCTTTAATAAATAACACACGATCACAATAACTTGCTGCAATAGGATCATGCGTCACCATTACGATTGTCGTACCCTCTTTTTTATTTATGCGTCCTAACAGCTCTAACACATCTCTTGAGGAATTGGAATCTAAATTTCCAGTTGGTTCATCTGCTAAAATTAGAGATGGCTTATGAATAAGAGCTCGTCCAATTGCCGTCTTTTGAGCTTGCCCACCCGAGATTTCATTAGGACGTTTTTCTAAAATAGACTGAATGCCTAGCTGTTTTGATACACTCTGCACCCGCTCTTCCATTAGCTCAACATCCATATTATCCAAAGTCAAAGGTAATACCATATTCTCCTCAACCGTTAGCATCTGTAATAAGTTGAAATCTTGAAATACGAAGCCAAGTTGACGACGTCGAAAATAAGCCAGTTCGTTCTTATTCAGCTCATGAGGCTTAATGCCATCTACGGTGATTTCACCAGAAGTAGGTGTATCTATCGTTGAGACAACATTTAACAACGTCGTTTTGCCACTACCCGAAGGACCCATAACAGCCAAAAACTCGCCCTTCTCTACTTCAAAACTCAGTTGATTAAGCGCTCGATGTGTAACTTTTCCTTCATAAACTTTTGTAACTTCATCAATTTTCAAGATAGACACAAGTCCGCCTCACTTTCTATGAAATGCTAAGGTCGCTCTAAGAACGATGAAACAAAACCTTCAGCTTCGTCCCTTTCCCTACCTCAGATTCAATTAATAACTGGTGTCCTAATTTATCACAAACCTCTTGTGCTAAATACAAACCCATTCCCGTCGACTCACCTGTTTTACGTCCATTCTCACCTGTGAAAAATGGACGTGTTACACGCTTCAAATCTGATGAAGGTATACCTATTCCTTCATCTCTAATTGTCAGTTCAATATGGTTCTCCGTAACTTCCGTGGCTAAATATATTTTTTTACCCTCTTCAAACGTATATTTAACTGCATTTGTAATAAATTGACCAATAATAAATTTCATCCATTTTGAATCAGTAGGAACCATAAGATTTTCATCTATTGCAATATCAGGATAAACACGATTCGCAATAAATAACCGTTTATGCTCATTAACTGCCTCAACAACCATTTGACGAAGTTCAACCTGTTCAATTTTCATATCCTCTTCAAATGTATCGATTCTCGCATTCATCAATACAGTCTCAAGACTTCGTTTCATACGATCGACTTCTTCTTGGACACTCTTCTTATCTAATTCACCCTCTTCTTGTAAGAGTAATTCTAATACAGCAAGAGGTGTTTTCATTTGATGTACCCATTGATTCATGAATTGTAAATGTCGATTTTGCTTAGCATATAAAGCCTGTACTTCTAGTTGATATATTTTATAAAGTGTATGGATGAAAACCTCTGTTTGCAAATGCTCTGGTGTTTTTGCATTTTTTTGTAATGCATCTTCCATTGCTTTTGGTTTAACAGATATCTTTTTATAAAAAGATTGCCGCATAATATAACGTGTAGCTAAATATGTGAACGTTAATATTAAAGTAATCACAATGGAATACACTGCCGTATCCACATTTCTTAAGCCATCTAACCAAAATAACACTAAAATAAATAGCACTAATAACACTTCAAAAAAGACTAATGTAATATTATCCTTCAGAAATAATCTGACATTCGGCATCATTAAGACTCCTCTGAATGTAATACAAACCGATAACCTGCGCCTCTAACGGTTTCAATCGTCGACTGAACATCATAATCTGACAACTTCTTTCGTACACGGGTCATGTTCACATTCAACGTATTCTCATCTACAAATGCTTGATCATCCCACAGCTCTTCTAGCAATTGCTCTCGAGATACAACTTTTGGAGCTTGTCCCATCAACAATTCTAAAATTACACATTCTTTTTTCTGCAGCGGAATTTGAGCTTGTTTCGTATGCAATTCCATACGTTCCAAGAACAAGTGAAGCTGACCTTGTTTTACAGTTCTCTCTTCTTGCTTAGTAGCATATTCCCCATATGATCGACGTAAATGACTCTTTATTTTTGCTAGCACGATTTCGTAATGGAACGGTTTCGTAATAAAGTCATCTCCACCATTTTCCAGCGCAAAAATTTGATCCATTTCGCCTGAACGAGCTGATATGAAAATAATTGGACAAGTCGTTAACTGTCTAAGCTGACGACACCAATAATATCCATCATATGAAGGTAAATTAATATCAAGCAAAACAAGATGAGGATTGAACGCCGTAAATTCTTCAAGGATGCTATCAAAAGACTCTACAGTTTTTACTTCATAATGATATTTGCGCAAAGTATCAGCAAGTAACGAAGCAATTTTCAAATCATCCTCTACGATTAATATACGATGAGTATTCATTCCACTCTCCCCTTCATCTTGACCGCAAATTCTAACATTATGCTGTCAAATTTAATTAATATATCAATTGTATAAATTGTTCTTTCGTAACACCACCAAAGTACGTTGGTACATCGATAGCATTTAGAGCTTCATCAATAACATTGCGTTCATAATTTTTCCCAACTAATGCCTGTTCTACATCTGCCATATCACCAACGCCAAAGAAATCGCCGAAAATATGTACTTCTTCCATAACTCCCTTTTTAACTTCTAAACGCACATCAATACTTCCTGAAGGGAATCGTTGAGAACGTTGTACGTTAAATTTTGGAGATTGACCATAATTCCAATCCCATTGTTGATAACGTTCTTCAGATAACTTGTAGATATTAGCCCAGTCTTCATCAGTTAGTTCATAATATTGTATATTCTCTTCGCCACCGAAAATCGATTTTAAGATTTCCAAACGGAATTCTTCTACTGTCATTGCTTCATTCATAAATTCTGTAATATTCGCTACACGTGATCGAATCGATTTGATTCCTTTTGATTCGATTTTCTCTTTTTTCACTTTTAAAGCTGAAACAACTGCATCAATTTCTGTATCAAACAATAGTGTACCATGACTGAACATACGACCTTTTGTTGAGAATTGAGCGTTACCTGATATTTTACGACCTTCAGCCATAATATCATTACGACCTGATAACTCAGAGTTAATACCCATTTTTTGTAACGCATCCACTACCGGTTGTGTGAATTTTTTAAAGTTTTGGAAGCTATCTCCGTCATCTTTTGTTAAGAAACTGAAGTTTAAATTTCCTAAATCATGATACACAGCACCACCACCAGATAATCGACGTACAACGATGATACCATTATCTTCAACATAATCAGTATTTATCTCTTCTACTGTATTTTGATTTCGACCAATAATGATAGAGGGTTGATTGATATAGAACAGTAAAAAAGAATCTTTCTCTACATCCATCGTTTTTAATGCATACTCCTCAATGGCTAAGTTAATGCGTGGATCTGTAATACCTTTATTATCTATAAAAAACATTCATTTCACTCCTCTTTAGTGTCTCAACAATTATTTTAACTTAAAATTGGGTTTTTGTATTGACATAAATGTCTGTGTTATAATACAATACATAATAACAAATCAGTAATATAACAGATTACTTAGGAGGCGAACACAATGTTAGAAAATATCGTTGAATTTTTCAAAAATTTACCCGCAAAACAATGCACTGTATGCGGCGAAAAAATAGAAGAACAAAGCGAGTGCTATTCAAACACTTGTGAACATTGCAATTCTCTTTAATCGTTAATTATTGATCACTCGAATTCCCCATTCGATTGATAGCTCACATTCATCACTAATTGAACCTTAGAGATGAACCTATATTAAATCGCTTACTTTTGAAAAAGCGAAGAGAGCCTGAACCACTCTCTTCGCTTTTTCTTTTTACATAAAATGCTTTACAAAAAAAGGTTAAAGAGCATATTTCACTCTTTAACCTTTTTCAATATTATTCAGTTACTGCGTCAGTATTTGAATGACGTTTTTTAAACATTAATGCAAAGTATCCAAAAGTAATGGCTAAACAAACAACCATGAATCCTAATAGAATACCTCCATTTGTCCAGAAGAAGCTCATATCTCCAGTAGAAATAGCAGCTTTAAATCCTTGAACAGAGTATGTCATTGGTAATAACGTATTAAAAATGTGTAGTGGTTTAGGTACTAATTCTAATGGGAATGTACCTGCACTAGTTGTCAGTTGTAGTATCAAAATTAAGATAGCTACAAAACGACCTGGATCTGAGAAAATTGATACTAACATTTGAGTTAATGATAGGAATGTATAACTTGTAACTATCGCCATTAAAATGAAAGCACCCATATTAGCCGGTTCAAGTTTTAGACCCCAAACGACTATCGCGACTGCAGTCAATGATTGAATTAATCCAACGACTGCCAAAACAGCTACTTTACTAGTAAACCATGAAACACCGTTAATTGGTTTTATCGCTGGTTCAACTAATGGGAAGACGATTGTGATTAATAGCGCACCTACAAATAAACCAAGTGCTAAGAAGTATGGCGCGAAACCTGTACCGTAGTTAGGTACTGCGTTAATTTCTTGTTTCTCAACCGCTACTGGTTCACCGACCATGTCATAAGTTTTTTGCGTTGCTTTTACTTCAGCGGCTTTGTCATTCGCTTCTTTTAATTTTCCTTGTAATGTGTTAGTACCATCTTTTAGTTCAGATGTTCCGTCTTTTAATTGACTTGAACCATCTTGTAATTTATCTAGGCCTGTTATAAGTGATGTAGTACCACCGCTTAATGTTACTAAACCTGTTGATAGTTTACTAGAACCATCTTGTAATTGACTCATACCACTTGTTAATGATTGAGTACCATTTGCAAGTTGTGATGAACCATCAGCTAATTGTGCTGAACCTGATTGTAATTTATTGAAACCACCAGTCAGATCAGTTAAGCCAACTTGTAATTGGCCTGCTCCAGCATCTAGTTTTTTAGCGCCAGCAATTGATGTACTCCAATTAGATGCTAATTGATCAGTTCCTGCTGCTAATTGTTTTGTACCAGGAGCTAATTCTCCACTAACTGTTTTATTCATTTTATCTAAACCAGCTGCAACTGATGCTGCACCTTGTTTTAATTCTACTGCCTTATCAGACGTAGGTATTTCCATAGTTGAAACTTGATTGTTTAATTGTGCTGTTCCCTCACTTAATGCAGCTGCATTTTCACTCACTTTAGTAGCAGTTGCATTAATCTTTCCTGCTGATTGAAGTAAAGTATTTTTTTGTTCTTCAGAAATATTCATAGACTTGATTTGATTAACTAGCTCTTTTGTTTCCGCTGCTAAACCTTGTGATCCTGCACTTAAACCAGCAGCTCCATCATTTGTATCCTTTACGCCCTGTTGCAATGCTGGAACTTTTGCAGTCATAGTACCTAAACTATCTACCAGTTTCGTAACTCCTGCAGAAACATTTTGTGCACCTGGTGCTAATTGACCTAATCCTGCACTTAACGAGCCGACACCTGTATTTACTTTTTGTGCACCATCGTTTAGTGCATTAATATTTGCTGTATTTCCTTCTAAACCTTGCACTAAAGTTTCGGTACCTTTTTTCAATTCTGTTGAACCAGATTGTAATTTGTTTGAACCGTCTTTAGCAGATAGAATACCTGCATTCAAATCTGCAGTTCCTTTTGCTAATGATAAAGCACCTTGGTTTAAAGTACCTGCACCATCTGCTGCTGAATCAATACCATTTTTTAAATCTGACGATCCTTTTGCTGCTGTTTTAGCACCATCATTTAATTGAGTAGCACCATCTGCTGCACTGCCAATACCGTCTTTTAATTGACTAGCACCGTCTTTTAATTTGTTAGAGCCCTTTTCAAGTTTTACAGCACCATCTGCTGCTTCGCCGAAACCGTCTCCTAATTTTGCAATATTATCAAATAGTGTTTCAGCATAAGTAGCAGAAACTTTTTTATTTACTTCAGCACGCACAAGCTCCATTGCTGTATTACCAATTTGTCCACCTAAGAAGTTGTATCCTTCATTTGGTCTATAAATTATTTTCATTTGTTCAGGATTATCTTCTAATAAAGTACCAGCATTTTCTGAGAAGTTTTCGGGAATTTCAATTAAAATATAATAATCGCGATTCTTTAATCCTTCTTCCCCTTTTGCTTTAGATACTTCAACAAATTTAAATTCTTTACTATCACGTAAATTATCCACCAAATCGTTACCTAATTGCATTTCTTTTCCTTCTATTTCAGCGCCTTCATCATTGTTGACAAGAGCGACTGGTAAATCCTGTAAATGTGCATATGGATCCCAGAAAGCCCATAGGAACATACCTGCATATAGTACAGGAACGAAAAGAACTGCAATAATAGCAATCAGCATTTTTTTCGTGCGGAGAATTTTTGCAAACTCTGCCTTAATCATTCTTCATTCCTCCTACAAAACTATGTGACTAAATCTCTCAATCAGTCATTTTTATTCAAAAAAAGAGTCTCACGGTAAGAGACCTCGAAAAATGGTATCTCGAAACAGTGAAGCTATTTTCTCTTCTGACAGTTCAAAATCATGCGTTTCTCCCCAGTCAGCAACAAAACCAAAATACGCTTTTAATAATAAGTATGCAACTAGATCTGGTTCACATTCCCGAATTTCACCTTTGCTAATGGCTGTTTTAATTTTGTCACCAACAAAGTTAACAATTTCTTGTTCAATTCGAATAAGTACATGTTTCACAGCAGGTGTTCTAAGTTCCTTTTCTTCTTCTATCAATTTTGCATACAGAAGATGTACTTCTCGAAACTCTAATACTTTCATCAACACCGCATGTGCATTTTGTTGGAATGGTTGTTCTGCTGAGATTGCTTCGTCCGCTGCCGTTTTCATCTCTTGAATCATTTTCACGACAATCTCTTGAAAAAGGATTTCTTTATTACTAAAAAAAGTATAAATTGTTCCTTTCCCGACGTTCGCGATTTTCGCTACTTGATCCATTGTTGTAGCTTTATACCCAAAAAGAGAAAATGACTTCGAAGCCGCTTCAAGTATTTCTTGTCTGCGGTCCATTTTGTTTCTCACCAACTTTCATTTTGAATAAAAATGACCAGAAAACTAATTTAGTCATCTGGTCATTTATTCTACACGCAACAATTGAAAGTTGCAAGTGTTTTCCATACAAAATAACGAGCTATTTTATTTTGATGAATGATCAGACGATTCTTCATCTTCTTCATCATGCTTATTCTTGTGATCCATACCTTTTGATCCGTCATTTGATTCTTCTTTCACTTTACTCATATCTGGATTACCCACAATTATTTTTTGTTTCGGCATAACATGTAGACCTCTTGCATTTGTGTGAGCATACATGTAGTAAACTCCATCATGATCAAAAGTGATAGCTGCTTTGTACTCACCCTTTTTGTCCAATTTACTTTCAATCATTTGTCCATCTTCACGCATACCAGATTCCCATACTTCAAATTTCACATCATCTGCATCGTTTACATCTTCTCCACCTTGTGTTACATGTGCAGCTAATTCAATCTCTTTATTTGCTTCCACTTTTTCTGGTGTTAAAATATCAACTTTTACTTCAACTGTTGTTCCTTCATTATTTGACGCATGGTCTTCTTGTTTGTCATCATTATTACACCCTGCAAGTAAACCTGTAATTACTAATAACCCCATCATCCATTTCTTCATTATTAAAACTCCTCTACCATTGGTATTTGTATTGTAATTGTTGTTCCTTTTTTAAACTCACTTTCAATTTGCCAAGTACCTTCATGCAATTTAACAAGCTGGTCAACGATTGAAAGACCTAATCCACTTCCGCCATCACTACGGCTTCTCGCTTTATTTACTCTATAAAACCTCTCTGTTACATGAGGTAGATCCTCTGCTGGAATCCCGATACCATGATCTTGTATTTGAATGTTTACAAAGCGTCCATTCGTTTTTGCAGTAATCTCTATTGATGTATTCTTATTAGAATAACGTATTGCATTTTCAATCAAGTTAATGAGAATTTGCTTTAATTTCTCTTCGTCTGCATTAACAATGATATCCTCACTAACATCTATATTCACTTTCATGTCCTTTTTAAGCGCTTGTTGCTCCGTTAATAACACTACCTCACGAATTGTTTCTGCGAGTGGTAACGGAAATAACGCAATCGGTTCAGATAAGTTAGTTGCTCGTGATAATTGTAACAATTCATTTGTCAGCTTTTCCATACGATTAGCTTCTCGGACGATTAAGGAAATCGTTTCATGCTGTTCTTGTTCAGGAATTAAACCTTCTTGAATAGCTTCTCCGTATCCTTTCACATAACTTATAGGTGTTCGTAATTCATGTGATACAGTAGCTAAAAAACTCTTTTGTAACTCATCATTTTCTTGAATAGCAGTCGCCATTTTGTTAAAGGTTTTTGATAACTTTCCTATTTCGTCCTTTGATGTAACTTGGACTCTCATTTCATAATTTCCTTCAGCCATTTTCTCTGCAGCATTTTGCAATGCATTAAGAGGTTTCATAATATGACCTATTCCTTTATAAATACCAAAACCTACTATTATTAAAAATACGGCCGCACTTCCTAATAAAAAGATAACTTCTTTAGATGCTAATTCTGATATTTTCGCTAACGGGAAATATAAATAAATAATACCTTCTAAACGATTTTGATCTGTCAGCGGAATAATAACAGAAATAATTTGGCGATCGAAGCGCTCCTCATATCCCATCTTGGTGACAGTTTGTTCTTGTAAAAGTTGCTGTCGCTCTTCTGCACCAATCAATGTTTTATAATCAATATCAAATGGTACACAAGCACTTAGTTCACGTGGATTCTTAACTGCAAATACAGAGACATTTGAGTAGTTGTTGTAATTATCAATTTGCGCGATTAATTCATCGGTTACTTTACCACCTTCATAAATCGTCGCCAATTTCTCCCCAACTTCAATCATCGACTGTTCCGCATCCTTAACATACAATCGTTCATATAAAAAATGGGTTAGTATGTACATAAAAAGAACCGTTAGTGTTAAGAAGATTAAAATCATTGCCCAAATACGCGTGGACAGTTTTTTCATATTCTTACCTCGAAACGATAGCCTAGCCCCCATACTGTATGAATAAATTGACCGGCTTCTTTCCCTAGTTTTAATCGAAGTGTTTTAATATGCGTATCTACTGTTCTTGTTCCCCCTGCATAATCTAAACCCCATAAACTCACTAATAATTGTTCACGAGTATAAACCGTATTTTCATTCGTCATAAATAAATGTAGTAAGTCAAATTCTTTTAAAGTCAGGGGAATTACTTTTCCAGATACAAATACTTTTCTGGATACCTCGTCTAAATCAATTGTTCCTTTACATAAATGCTTTACTTGCATCTCCACTGGAGCATTTCCCGTACGACGTAACACGGCTATTATTCGGGCTACTAGTTCTGTTGATGTAAATGGTTTTACAATATAATCATCTGCACCAAGCGTTAAACCTTTTACCTTGTCCTCATTTGCGTCCTTTGCAGTTAGGAAAATGATTGGTACATTCGATGTTTTGCGAATTTCTTCGCATACTTGAAAGCCATTTATACCTGGCATCATAACATCGAGCAATACTAAATCGACTTTCGCTTGAGCGAGGGTGGTTATAGCAACGTTGCCATTTTCAGCTTGTAGTGTTTGAAATCCTGACTTTTTTAACATCATATGGATTAAATTCCTCATATCTTGTTCATCATCTACAATTAGAATGGATGTCATTCGCTCATCTCCCTTACAATCAATTGAAACGGTCCTTTATCAACTTTTACTTTCTTTGTAACATCATTATTTTTCATAAAGTATAAAGTTTGATCATCGTACCCTGCCACTACGACATATTGTTCAAAAAGTTGCACCGCAAATGGATTAGCACCAATTTCTTGTGCACTCAATACATGACCTTCATCATTTACTTCATATAACTGACTTTGCCCATGACTGACAACATATATTCGGTCATCGTCAATCGCAAAACCAATTGGCATCATTGGTAGTGAAAGTTCCCGATCCTTCTGCCCCTTATTTATATCAAAAATATCGACAGTCGTATTCGGTTTCATACCTGCACCGTGTCCACCAAGCCATAGTTCTTTTCTTTTTTCTAAAATAATCATACCGTGAGAGGATTTTGGAATTTGCCACTTATCTTTTACTTCAAGAGACTCTGCATCAAGTACAGAAAGTTTTGTATCTTTATAATTAACTACATACAAATTTTGTCCGTGGGTAACCATCGACATCGGATAATTACCTACCTTCTGCTCAGCAATTTGATCACCTTGATTAGTATAAGCCGTAACACGGTTCGTTTTACCATTTGATATGTAGAGTATTTTCTTATTTGGTGCATAGATAGCATTCGTTACTCCAACACCAGTTGCAATAGAATACGCCACTTCACCGGTACTTAAATTATAAACGTCCGCACTCTCTAGCTGATTACCATAAAGCAGTAAATATTGCTGACCAATCAAAGTAGCACCTGTGTACGCTTTCTCTAATTGCCAAGTAGCAAAAACCTTAAGATCTTTGTTTACAAAAGTTACTGAAGGCTGCTGTATATTGACTGCTGCGATAAAGGAAGAATCTGCTGGAATCGCTGGGTATGCATCCTTTCCACATCCAAAAAGGAGTAATAAGACAAATAATAGGATAACCGTAATACGCTTTCTCAACTCCATCCCCTCCCCTTTTCATCATACTGTATAAATGTGAAATAATAATGAAAGAAAGCTAAGTAAATTGTGAACAAATTGGAAATGTGGAAGGCTCCTCTAATAAAAAAGACCAAAAAAAATCGCTCTTCTGTAGGTATCTTTAAACCAACGAAAAGAACGACTCCATTATTCAAATAACTTTATTAATAACTCATCCACTGCGCTTCTAGCCTGGTCAACACAATTAGGTAAGCTTGTTCCTTCATAAGAACTCCCTACTAACTTCATTGTAGGAAAATGTTCATTTAATTCTTGTTTAGCTAATTCCACACGCTGAGCGTGACCAACTTTATACTGAGGCATAGCTTCTTTCCATCTTGAAACAACCGTAAATAACGGATTTCCTTTTAGTGGGATTACTCTATTTAAATCTTGTAAGACAATTTTTTCAATCTCACCATCTGATAAATCCACAATCGCTTCATCGCCTGGACGTCCTACATAGACTTCCAATAAAGCATAGCCCTCCGGAACAAATGATGGCCATTTTCGATGTGCCCATGAGCAAGATGTAATTGAAAAATCGCTATTACGCGCAACAGTGAGTCCAGTGCCAGTAAAACTTTCATTCATTGCATCAATGGGAAATGCCATCGATACGGAAGCAACAGTTGTTAGTGGAATATCTTGCAATCCTTGTAATAAACCTTGTTTGGCAAACATTTTTTGAGTTATAAGATGTGGTGTAGCTAAAATTACTGCGTCTGCGGTAATTGAGGACTTATTATTCAAAGATAATATGACTTGATGCGCTGCTTTTGCAATCGATTCAACTTTGACACTTTTTAAAATAGTTGTATCTGTAAGTTGCCTTTCTAATGCCTCTACCAACGTTTCAAGACCATTTATAAAAGTTTGGAATGGACGCTGATCTTCAATGCCCTTCGAGTCATCATGAGAGATCTCAGAAAGTGCTTTTTTCATACCAGTCATTAAACTTCTATATTCTTTTTCCATTTCAATTAGTTCTGGAAAAGTCGCTTGTAAACTAAGCTGTTCTATATCTCCAGCAGAAACACCTAATAAAAGGGGTTCAATAATATTTTCAACAGTTTCCTTACCAAATCTTCTACGTAAAAATTTTCCTAATGGCTGATCTTCTTGTATTCGAGAACGAGGAAACCATAGGTCGCATGCAGCACGTACTTTACCGCTCCATGACACAATATCAGAAGCTACAAATGAAGATAACTTTGTAGGAATCCCAAAAATTGAACCTGCTGGTACTGGATATAGTTTTTCATTGACAGTAATGTACGGTTGACCTGCTTCACTTCTAATGAGCTGCTCTTCGATACCTAAGTCTTGTACTAATTTAGCCATACTATTATTGTTATCAATAAATGAGTTTGGACCACGTTCAATGATAAAATTTTCCTTACGTACAGTTTGAATCTTGCCACCTAAACGATGAGAAGATTCAATCAGTACTATTTCTAATGGAAGTTTTTTCTCTTTAGCCTCTTGTTGCAAATAGAACGCAGCAGCTAAGCCTGAAATCCCACCACCGATAACGGCTACTCTTTGCTTTTGTTCAGTCACATCAATCATCACTTTCTATTAGGCTTGAGATAACGATTTATTAATAACATCAACCATAGCATCGATGAATAAAGGATCATCGTTTGGCATTGCAGGACGACGATAGTTAGCGCCTAATTCTTCACAAACAACACGACATTCATAATCATTATCATACAAAACTTCTAAATGCTCCGCAGTAAAGCCTACTGGTGTATAAACAAATGAACGGAAGCCTTTTTGATGGTATAGTTCGCGAGTTAAATCTTGAACATCTGGTCCTAGCCAAGGCTCTGGCGTTTGACCAGCACTTTGCCAGCCAACTTCCATATGTTCTACCCCTGTTTCTTTTTGAAGAATTTCAGCTGTCTCATGTAGTTGGTCCGCATACGGGTCACCTAATTTAACAATTTTCTCAGGTAATGAGTGGTTAGAAACAATTAGGCAAGCTGTTTTACGTTCTTCTTCTGACATGTCAGAAAACGCTTCGTTGATTTTTTCTGTCCAATATTGGATGAATTTCGGCTCTTTGTACCAGCTTTCAACTGAAGTGATTGTTAAACCACCTAATTCTTCTGCTTTTTCTTTCGCACGGCCATTGTACGATTTAATAGAGAATGTTGAGAAGTGAGGGGCAAGTACGATGGAAACAGCTTCAGTAATTCCGTCTTTATGCATTGCTTCAACTGCATCTTCTACGAATGGTGCAATATGTTTTAGACCAATATATAATTTGTACTCAACTTCATCTTGAACTTCATTTAAACGAGCACATAATGCCGCTGCTTGTTTACGAGTTGTTTCAGCAAGAGGGGAAATTCCACCGATAGCTTGATAACGACTACGTAAATCTTCGATTAATTCTTCGCTAGGTTTACGACCGTGGCGAATATGTGTATAGTATGCTTCAATTTCATCTTCGTTGTTAGGTGTACCATAAGCCATAACTAATAAGCCCATTGTTTTTTTCATTGTAATCTCACCTCAAAAGTTATTTACTACTTATTAAGAACGTACTTTAACTTGCTCTGCACTGTACTCATGAATAAGTGTTGTTAAACGTTTTAAAACATCTGGATCTACTGAAGGGAAAACGCCGTGTCCTAGATTAAAAATATGACCCGGTACTTCTAGGCCCTGGTCAATAATTGCTTTTGTACGTTCTTCAATAATAGACCAATCAGCTAATAATAATGTTGGATCTAAGTTTCCTTGCACTGGTTTAGTCATACCCATAGCACGTGCTTCTTTAATCGGCAAACGCCAATCTAAGCCGACGACATCAACCGGTAAATCATGCCATTCCATCGCTAAGTGGCTAGCGCCTACACCGAATGTAATCATCGGAACATCTAACTCTTTTAGCTCAGTAAAAATTCTTGTCATAACTGGTTTAATGAAGATTTGGTAATCTTCCTTACTTAATGCTCCAACCCATGAGTCGAAAATTTGGAATGCTTTAGCTCCTGCTCCAACTTGCGCTTTAATATCCACAATAATCATATCTGCTAACTTGTCCATTAACATGAACCAAGCTTGTGGCTCAGAGACCATAAATGATTTTGTTAAGCTGTAACTTTTAGAAGGGCCACCCTCAATCATATAGCTCGCAAGTGTAAATGGAGCGCCCGCAAAACCGATTAAAGGTACATCTAATTGTTCTTCAGTTAAAAGTTTTATTGTATCAAGCACGAATGGTACATGTTCTTCAGGATTAAATTCGCGTAAAGCTTCTACATCCTTTACAGAGCGAATTGGATTTGAAATCACTGGACCAATACCTGCTTTAATCTTCACATCAACACCCATACCTGGTAGTGGTGTTACGATATCTTTATATAAAATGGCTGCATCAACATTATAATTTTGTACCGGTAAATGTGTCACATAAGCACACAATTCTGGTTGATGTGTAATTTCCTCTAATGAGTATTTTTCTTTAATCTTACGGTATTCAGGCTGCGAACGTCCTGCTTGACGCATATACCAAACAGGCGTATAGGCTGTCCTCTCTCCACGTGCTGCGCGTAAAAGCGTATCGTTAATCTTTCTCATGAATAGATTCATTCCCTTCATTTAAAAAAGTTATTCGTTTCGACTTTCGTATCCGTTTTCACTATAGTCGTTTCCCATGTTATTGTATAGTTTTCCGCCCGAATTGTCATGAAAATGTTTGTATTGGTGACATCTTTTCGACAAAGATGTCTGACAATCTAGAAAACCTCAAATTCTTTTAATATATTTTACTTATTATCGCTATATCAAACATACAATTATTAATTGTGCACATTATAATGTTTAATTAATATAAGCTAAGGCTAAATATTAAATAAGGGAATGCTGAAAGCACTAGCCACTGAAACTAATTATATTTAAGAATACACAAATTAAATAGGAGGCGTTATTATTGAATATTTATTTAACATCTGGAACTCCAGAGTTTATGGAAAGCTTACGAAAAAAATACTCAAACGAAAAAATGATTGTATTACATGGCTCTGGCAACTCTATGTTGCTACATGAGACGGAGGGAAAATCTGTATTCCAAACCCCTAGAAGCTACGAGGTAATCGATTCAATTAATGAATTAGAAGACAAAGGTTTCTTTGTAATGAATCACCTACCTGTTTCTGATGAAGGCCGACCACTATTTGAACATCGTTTTTTAAGTCGTTCGCATGTTATTGAATCCGATCCTGGTTTCAAAGCATACCGTTTACTTAAACCTATCAATTCCGAAACTTATATTGTCTTAACCGAATGGTCAGGTCCAACTTCCTTTGAAGCTTGGAAAGTATCAAAAGCATATAAAGACGCTTTTGAAAATCAAGTTGCTGCAGTAGGTATTGAAAATCGCAACATATTCACAAGTAAAGCGTATGTAACAACTTATACCACTGCAAAAAATGAAGAAACTGAAGATTAATTACTAAAGTCGAGTCAAGCGCTCGGCTTTTTTTGTTATAATAAAAGCAAATCAAAAATACTAACTATGAGTGAGGTATAGCAGATGAAACTACAACTTTTTGATAAACTAGATGCTTCTTATAAAGACATGGTGCAAATTCGCCGTCATTTACATATGTATCCTGAAGTTTCTTTTAATGAGACTGAAACAGCTAAGTATATACAAAAATTTTACGATCAACTTGGCGTTGTTTATGAAGCGAACGTTGGTGGCAACGGGGTTGTTGCACGAGTTAAAGGAGCAATACCTGGTAAAACAATTGCATTACGAGCAGATTTTGATGCACTTCCTATTCAAGAATTAAACGATGTTCCCTATAAATCAACTGTCGCTGGTGTTATGCATGCTTGTGGTCATGATGGTCATACAGCCACATTATTACAACTTGCAAAAGCACTTCATGAAATGCGCGATCAGCTAGCTGGTGAATATGTCATCATTCATCAACATGCTGAAGAAATAGCGCCTGGTGGAGCAAAACCTATGGTGGAAGCGGGATGCTTGGATGGAGTTGACGCTGTATTCGGCACACATTTATGGTCACAAACACCGTTTGGCACTATTGAACATCGTTCAGGTCCTATGATGGCTTCAGCTGATCGCTTCGAAATTTCTATACACGGTCGTGGTGGACATGGTGCAATGCCACAAGATACGATTGATACTGTAACAATTGGTGCACAACTTGTTACAAATTTACAGCATATCGTCTCTCGTCGAGTAGACCCTATTAAATCGGCAGTAGTAACAATCGGTTCTTTCCATGCTGGAGACACTTTTAATGTTATCGCAGGAGAAGCTAAAATGTCAGGTACAGTAAGAACATTTTTACCTGAAGTCCGTGATTTAGTGGAAGCTGAAATTGAACGTATTATAAAAGGGACTTGCCTTGCAGCTGATTGTGACTACACATTTGAATATATTAGGGGCTATCCAGCTGTTGTCAATCATGAAAAAGAGTCTGCTTTCCTTTTTGACATTGCGAAGGATATTCCTGGTGTTAATGAAGTAGTTGAATGTGCTCCACTTATGGTTGGGGAAGATTTTTCGTACTATCTAGAAAAGGTACCTGGTGTATTCTTCTTTACAGGTGCAATGCCTGAAGGAACTGCATATGCTCATCATCATGCAAAATTCGATTTCCGTGAAGAAGCAATGTTGATTGCTGCTAAAACGTTAGGTGCAGCAGTACTTGATTATCAAAATATATAACAAAAAAATCCTGAGACATTTTCACTGTCCCAGGATTTTCTTTATTTTGTCATTCGTAATGTAAGCTCTCCAACGATTAACATAATCACTGGTCCAACATAAAATAATGGGTTACCTATGCCACAAATTAACACGATAATCGCTTGTACAATATTTACTACTCGAACAATTTTATGAACTGCTAGTTTACGATAAACTGCAGGTAATGGATATAACATATACATACTGAAATCTGTTGAAGAAATTAATGCTTGCTTCAACTGAATTGTCGTCGCAAATGCAAGCGCTGCTAAAAAGACGCCAGCAGCAACAGGCATATTAATGATCAAAGCACCTATTCCCGCTATTGCCGTTAAGCGCACCCATAAATAGAAATGGTCATCTGTACGGACGAAAGTGCGAAACACCAAATAAGCTTGTGTATTTTCTTTCTTAAACGGCACCATTTTATATAGCGCATCCAACCACTGACGTCTTTTAATGCTACCGTGTATGTGCGGTACATCCGTAAAATAATTAGCAAAGCGATAAAGACGCAACATACGATTTTGCTCAAGTTTTACGAAATGTTCATAAGGGAAGGGATGCATAGCCTTTTGTTTCATCCAAATAAAACCATAATAGATTACTGGAATAGCAACAATAATCATCATCCATACATTCATTAATAATACTGATGCTAGAACAGTAATAGAAATCAATACTCTTACAATACGATCTCCCCATACTGCTTGTCCTCTATTAGCCCAACGAAATGCAAAATCAACTTGTACATTCCACCACTTCATGAACACAACAACAACCAATGTTAATCCAATCGTTCCACTAGATACTTGTCCTATTTGCTTTAGCATAGGTAGAGCTATGATAAAAGGTATAACAACGACAAGAATCTGCGACCAAAATGTCCAATTCAAGGCCTTCTTAAAATAAATTGGAAGCTTTGTCTCAAGTGGCAATAAGTACACTTGGTCAGGCTCACGGATTAAAGTCGTAGGACTACTAAATGCTAATAGAAAACCTAATACAATTGCAGTTACTAATATAGAAGGAAAATCTACTGGGTTGGTTTTCAGCCACTCACTATATTGATAACCACCTGCACCGATGATGAATACAAGCACGATTGCCATATGCCCCGTCAAGACATACTTCATATACTTTTGCACTTCATTTATATAATGAAAGAAGCGTGTACGCCACACATCATGCAAGTTATTCATGTTCTTGCTCCTTCGTCATTGCGATGTATAAGTCGTCCAAAGTTGCACCTGGCATATTGAATGCTTGGCGTAAGTCATTCATCGTCCCTTGTGCGCGAAGTCGGCCATTATGTAACAATAAAATACGATCACAATGTTTTTCAGCCGTCGATAAAATATGTGTAGACATCAATATAGATGCCCCGTCTTTTTTCTTTTCATCCATATGATCTAATAATGATTGAATACCTAAAGGATCAAGTCCTAAAAATGGCTCATCAATAATATATAATGATGGATTAACTAGGAATGCACACATAATCATCACTTTTTGACGCATCCCCTTTGAGAAATGAGACGGGAACCAGTTTAATCGCTTTTCCATACGGAATTCTTTTAATAATGGTTCAGAGCGTTCTTTTAATGTTTGTTCATCCAAACCATATGCCATTGCTGTTAATTCTAAATGTTCTTTCAAAGTTAACTCATCATATAAAACAGGCGTTTCTGGAATATATGAAAATGAGGAACGATATTGATCCATATTTTCCTTTATTGTGATCCCATTTAGAAGAATGTCTCCACTTTTTTGAGTCATTAATCCGATGATATGTTTAATTGTAGTACTTTTCCCTGCCCCATTCAGTCCAATTAGTCCGACTAGTTCTCCAGGTTGAATTGTAAAGGATAAATCATGAATAACAGGTTTTCTCGTATAACCACCTGTTACGGATTGTAATTCTAATACTGTCATTCCTCGTCACTCCTATTCTTCTTACAGTTTATCAAAATTTTCGCAATCTAGCAGTTACCAATATGGTAAAATAAAAAGCAAAATGATGAAAGGTGTGTTTTTTTATGAGCGATTGTTTATTTTGTAAAATTATCGATGGTTCAATTCCTAGTACGAAAGTTTACGAAGACGAATTTGTCTATGCCTTTATGGATATTGGCCCTTTATCAAAAGGTCATACATTATTAATTCCTAAAGAACATGTGGCAAACATTTTTGAAATGTCTTCTGAAATAGCTTCGAATCTTTTTGCCGTTGCACCTAAAATTGCTAATGCTATCAAAGATACCTTCAACCCAGCTGGCATGAACTTAGTAAATAATAACGGTGAAGCGGCAGGACAAACTGTCTTCCACTATCATTTACACTTCATTCCAAGATATGATGAAACAGATGGATTTAAACCTACTTGGACTACAAAACCAGATGAATATACGCCAGTAATTTTAGCTGATTTAGCTGAACAAATTATTGCTAATCTAAATAAATAGGATTAACACTCTTATTATTACTATTATATAATAGTATTGATTTCACGATAATTTACCTGTAATATCATGTATAAGTTTCGCTTCCGATCACGAGGATACGGAAGGAAATAACAAAAGTTGAGCTCAGTGTAGCTATAGGAGAGATGAGAAATGAATACGAAGAATTTAGTTTTAATGGCACTTTTAGTTGGTGTAGGTGCGGCATTATATGTCGTGATTCCAGGAATTAATGGTGGTATGAAGCCAGACTTCATGCTAACGATGATGTTTATCGGCATCTTATTATTCCCTGGTATTAAGGAAGTTTTCTTACTAGCGATAACAACAGGCGTGATTTCAGGCCTATTTTCAACATTCCCAGCTGGTTTTGTACCGAATATTATCGACAAATTAATAACAGCATTTATTTTCTATGCAGCAGTTGTATTATTACAAAAGTTTGCTCAGAAAATTGCAGTATCGGCTGTTCTTGCTGGTGTAGGTACGATTATTTCAGGAAGTGTTTTCTTAGGTTCTGCAATACTAGTTGTTGGCGCGAAAATTCCATTTACAGCATTATTCATAACAGTTGTACTACCTGCTGTTGCCATTAACGTCGTAGCATTTATTATTATTTACCCAATCATCATTAATTTGGTTAAACGTTCTAAATTTAATACATCTTTAACACATGCCTAAATACCAAAATAAAAGATAATATAATTCAGAAGGTCACTATCTACAATACTATAGATAATGACCTTCTTTTTAATAGCTATAAATAATAAATAATTTTTGTTTAAATTTCTTTTATTGAATATCATGTTTTATTATAGTAAAAGAAGGATATACATAGTTTAAAGTAGGAAGGAGAAACGATAATATGAAAACATCTACATTTTTTCTCGGCTTAACAACTGGGGCAATCGGTGGTATGGTAGCTGTTCTTTTATCTACACCACAATCAGGTAAAGAATTTAGATCATCATTGCAAACTACTAAAGAGGATCTTCAAAATAGACTTGCTGATATTAAAGGGTCAATTGAGAACATAAAAAATGAAGCGCAACTAACTATTCCAAAGGTGATTGAAGAATCAAAAGAATCTTTTGCTTCTTGGCAAGCTGAGACAGCGCCTATTCAAGAAAATCTACAACAAGAAATTGCTTCTTTACAAAGCTCTGTTGAAGAAATCGAAAAACATCTAGCAGAATTCCAAAATCGTAAAAACAAAAAAAATAATGAATAAAATCATACGATAAAAGTATATTTTTTGAGAAAAATAATTAAACTAATATAAAAATATATTTTTTGTACTATTTTATATTGGAAAACGATTGTTTATTATTTACAAATAATGTTATAATGTTAGAAAATTGCGAAAGTTGGTGATAGCTATGTCTGAAGACTTATATACGGTTCGTGAAGCTATGCTTTACAGCCAAAGAATCGCCCAGCTATCGAAGGCCCTTTGGAAAGCTGCTGAAAAAGATTGGCAAGCATGGATTAAACCATATGATTTGAATATCAATGAGCACCATGTATTATGGATTGCTTCTAATCTTGAAGGCGCATCGATTTCTGATATAGCAAAATTTGGTGTAATGCACGTATCAACCGCATTTAATTTCTCTAAAAATTTGGAGGAGCGTGGATTGCTTGCATTTTCTAAACGTAATGACGATAAGCGAAATACATATGTTGAGCTCACCGAAAAAGGTAAGTCATTACTTGTTGAATTGACAGAAAATTACAACCAATCGAAGCATAGTGTTCTTGAAGGTTCACTTCCTTTAAAAGAAATGTATGGTAAATTCCCTGAATTATTAGACCTTATGGCTATTATTCGTAATATCTACGGGGATGATTTCATGGACATTTTTGAAGGTTCATTACGCAAAATTGAATAATATTCAAAACGAGTTCAACCTGAGTATTGCTCTAATCGTTCAATACTCAGGTATGAAAACGCTATCTTTTTTTTAATATAAAATGACTTGATTTTCCCTATGAAAAGCATTAATGTTAGGTTTCGAAGATTATCATATATTGAAATTGGAGATGCTAAACCTTGCATTGCTGGAAAACAATTAATGTACAGAAACAATACGGCCACGATCGTATTTTTTTATTGTCTACTATAATCGTCATTAGCGTATTTTCTGTTTTTTATATAGTTTTAAATATATTTAAAGAAGCTCCGTTATCAGATCACTTATTCCCGCTCTTTTTAATTGTCTTTTTTATGATTTACCCTGCTCATAAGCTGCTACATTTTATGCCATTATTTAGTTATCGTAAAAGTTTGCGCTTTTCCATCGAGAAACAATATAGTTTTTTACCTGTATTGTCGATGCGTATCCATGAGCCCATTTTAAAAAGTCGTTATGTTTTTGCATTGCTCGTACCATTTATTCTACTGAACTTAGTTTTAATAATTGGTGCGATAATGTTTCCACCCTTTAGACATTACTTTTCGATTTTGTTGGCTTATCACTGTGGACTTTGCTTAATTGATCTATTGTATGTTAAACATCTTATACATTCGCCTAAAACGGCATTGATTGAAGAAACAGATAAGGGGTTTGAAATTTTAGTTCCATCATCTAACCAATGATGATTAACTTGTCATTTCTGTTCTTTGTTTGTTATGCTTATGATGTAGATAGAGGGGAGGAAAAGACTTGATGATTGCCATTGTCGTCCTATTCTCGGTGTTTTATTTATTTCAAATCAACCGGATGACGTATGCACTTTGTGCGCAAAAAGAAATTCCTGAAGAAAAACAACCAAAAATATACCGAACTATAAATGTATTGATTACTATTTTGTTAATCTCATTTTACTTGGAGATTCTGTTTACTGTGTAAACAATATTCATTTTATAGCATTGAAAATAGCTTATTGAATAAGTTCTATCAACATTAAGTTAGTTCTTCTGTCCTCAATTTAGTGATCATAATAAATAAAAAAGTCCATTCGCATCTCTGCAAATGGACTTTCTTATTGCCTAAAAATTAGCACATAAATGCTGCGCCAACAATAATTAACAAAATAAATAACACGACAAGTAAAGCAAAGCCTGAACCATTAGAATATCCACCACCGTTACCCATTACCCGCACCTCCCTTCTCTTTGCTATCTTATGCAAATATGTTTTGGGGTTTTAGGCTAAATGAATATGGAACCTTTTTCTTTTTTTTTCGTTTTGTGTTATAGTTACAAATACATTAGTTAGAAGTGACTAAAGTTGGGAGAGATTTTAAAGATGAAGAAAACAGTATTATCACTTACACTAGCAGCATCTGTTCTTGCTCTTGCTGCATGTGGAAATAATTCAAGTGACGAAGTAGTAGCAGAATCAAAAGCAGGAAATATTACTAAAGAACAACTGTACCAAGAAATGAAGAGCGCGGCTGGTACACAAACACTTCAAACATTAGTTATTAAAAATGTCTTAGAAGATAAATACAAAATAACTGATAAAGAAGTAGAAGCAGAATTCAAAAAGCAAAAAGAAGCAATGGGTGAAAGCTTCGAACAAACTCTTGCTGCTCAAGGCTTAACAGAAAAAGATTTCAAAGAAGATTACGTCCGTATTCTTTTATTACAAGAAAAAGCTATGGATATTTCTGAAAAAGATATCGAAGCATACTACGAACGTATGAAAACAGAAGTAAAAGCAAGCCATATCTTAGTTGCTGATGAAGAAACAGCTAAAGAAGTAAAATCTAAACTAGATAAAGGTGAAGATTTTGCTAAACTTGCTAAAAAGTACTCTACAGATCCAGGTTCTAAAGAAGCTGGCGGTGAACTAGGTTGGTTCGGTCCAGATAAAATGGTTGCTGAATTTACAGACGCTTCATATGCTCTTAAAAAAGGCGAAATCAGTGAACCGGTTAAATCTACTCATGGCTATCACATCATTAAATTAGAGGACAAGCGTGATGTTAAAGACCTTCCTTCATTAGAAGAAAGCAAAAATGACATTAAACAAAAAATTGCTGCAACTGAAGCAGCTCAAAATAAATTCATTGAAACAACTACTAAATTAATTAAAGAAGCTGACGTGAAGATTAAAGACAAAGATCTAAAAGACGCACTAAGCCAATTTTTAGATGAAAAAACTGCTACAGAAAAATAATTAGCCACATAAAAGTACTTGATCCATTACGATGGGTCAGGTATTTTTTATTTTTACGGGCCTCTGTCCTCTTAATGTTTTACTTTGTCGCATGTTATAGAGTTAACAAGTTAGAACGGAGGTGATTCCTTTGAAACGTCACAACCATCACCACTGCCATGGTTTCGGTCACGGTCACGGTCACGGTCACGGTCATTGCCATCACGGTCAACAACCGGTCGTATGCCCTACTCAATATCAGTTCAATGATTGCTATGTTGAAAGAGAAGTTCCAGTTATCCACCCAATAGTTACTGTAAACAGAAAACACATTGTTAATGTACCACGTCATTACTACACACAATCTACTGAAAACGTAGTAGTTGATCCAGGTGATCCAGGTAGACCAGGTCACTGCAATATGAATAAGCCATGTCATAAACCATTCCATGGACTGTTCCGTAACTGTTAACAGTAATACTCTTTAGTATGTAAAAAGGACCTCTCAGCATCGCTGAAAGGTCCTTTTTTATTTTATTAGTCTATTGTTGGTTTATAAAATGAACGATTATCCAATGGGAATAGTCTTTCTGTAAATTCCCCTGGAACTGTTTTACCTAGAGCACGTTTTAGCATATTCATTTTTGCATCGATATTATCGATGTAGTGAAGCATCTCCGCTTCTTGCAACATTGGCTTTTTAGGGCTTCCCCATTCTTCTTTACCGTGATGAGATAATACCATATGTTGCAATAACATGACCTCTTCACCTTCGATTTGAAGTGTATCTGCGGCTTTCGCAATTTCTGTCACCATAATCGAAATATGCCCTAGCATATTACCTGTGACAGTATATGATGTTGCAACTGGTCCAGATAATTCAACTACCTTACCGATATCATGTAAAATAATACCTGCATATAATAAGTCCTTATTTAAAGTCGGATATAAATCAGCTATCGCTCGACCTAATTTCAACATCGATACAACGTGATCAAGTAAACCAGATGCATAATCATGGTGATTTTTTGTCGCTGCTGGGAACGTCATAACTTCATCTTGGTTTTCTTTTAATATATGTCTAGTAATGCGAGAAATTTGTGGATTTTTAATTTCGAAGAAGAACTGCATCAATTGCTCATATAATTCCTCTTTTGGCGTCTCTGCAGAAGGTACTAAATCTACTACGGAAACTCCCTCATCATTCGCTACTGGACGAATTGCTTTTATACGTAGTTGAGCTTTACCACGATAATCATGGATTTCTCCACCGACACGAACAATGCCCTCAGATTGATATAGTTTTTCATGCTCTTCGCCTGTATCCCATAATTTCGCTTCAATACTACCGCTCTTGTCTTGTAAAATAAGCGTCATAAATGGCTTCCCCATTGTTGTAACGCCTTTTGTAGCTTGTTTAATTAATAAATAATGATCGACTGGCTCTCCGACTTGAAGTGATGCTATACCATTCATATGGAAGTCAATCTCCTTTCACCTTTTAAATTTGAAACATGAATGACGAATGATTTTGCCCATTGATCTATCATATTTTCATGACATGTAAAATAGAGTATCTGGTGTTTCGTTTGAATACTATCAACTAATTGTACCATGTTCCCAATGCGCAAACGATCAAAATGGACAAAAGGATCATCCATAATAATCGGAAATGGCGCAGATTGTTGCAATGAATCCGCCAATGCAAATCGTAATGCTATATAGGCTTGCTCCTTAGTCGCTTGGCTCAATTCAGCTATTGTATAACGCATACCATCTTCAGCAACTGCTTCGAAAACACTTTCCGAATTTATCTCTAATGTCTCATAGCGGCCACCTGTTAACTGTTTAAAATATCGTTCTGCGCCTTGCAAAACGGCTGGAAGTCTTTTTTCTTTCAAGTTACGCATAGTTTCCTGTATTGCTGTTGCAATTGCTTGATTAATAGCCCATTCACGTGCTTGCTCTGCTAAAGCGGCTTTTTGCTCTTCAAACTTTTGAATCTGAATACTATATTTCTGATCTGATAATAGATCTATTGTTTTCGCTTGTAGCTTCGCATGTTCGCTGAGTAACTTATCTTTTTTCTCTTGTAAAGATAGCAGCGTAGCTGATATGTGCTCAAGTAGACTTTGGGATTCTATATCGTTTAATTGAACATTGACAGCTGTCTCATCGAACATTGACAATTGTTCCTCTACTTGTTTTAATGCTAGGGAATTATCTTTATAAAGCTGAAATTGCTCGTTAGCCTTATAGAAATCCTCGGCTGTTTCAACATCGGCTTCTTCAAATAAATTTAAGATTTCTGTTGTATAAGATTTATGCAAATTCGTCTTCTCATCAATAATATTATCTAATTGTTGTAGTTTTTCTTTAGCAGTTACAACAAGCTGCTGTTGCTCAGTCATTTTGAAAAAGACAGCTTGAACGGTAGTGGATAAATTTTCTCTCGTACAAATTATTTCACAAGCAGATGAGGCATCCTTCAAACGCTCATTTACTAGCGCAGAAAGTCGCTCTAATTGATGCTCTTTCATCACAATACTTGTGCTTTTTTGCTGGAGCTCACGTACTTGCCTAAATAGCTCTGTAAGAAGTTCGGGCTGTAATGAGCCACTTATTTGAAAACGTTTTAAAAAAAGTTGAAGTTGTCCTTCACTTTGTTCGATATACATATTGAATTTAGATACCGCTTGTTGGGCCTCTTTCATTTGTACTTTTCTATCATCATACTGTTCTTGTAACAGAGTAATACGATCTTCAAATTGGCGAATTTTTGTCAGTAGTTGTTCCATGTCAGATTGCTGTGATTCAAATTCGCGAATTTCACGTTGAAGAACTTCTGTATTTACAGAATCATTATCATTCGATCCATTGTCCAAAATAAACCATAGTGCAGCAGCAACAATGATACCTATTGCGATTACAAGCCAATTAGATAAACTAATACCTATTAGAATAGCTATTATCGCAATCGCTCCACTTAAGAGTTTTACTGATTTCGTACTTTTAGATGCTTTTACACCTTGATTTAAGGTCGCCTTCGCTTCAGCTACTTTTTGTATTTTTGCTGACCAATTGGCAGCTCGTTCTATCTCATAGTCAGACGGTTGCTGTTCAAAAAGATTGTCTAGTTTTTGTTCGACCGTTGCTAATTCCTGTTGAAGCTGATCTACAGTACGTTGACCAAATCGATATTGCTCTTTATTTTCTTCCAATTGCTTTACTAATTGACGAAAATATTCTTCCTGTTCTAGAGAAACTTCCGTTTGCTCTAAAGCTTGTTGCTGTTCATCATCCGTAATGCCCAACAAACGATATTGAGCGATTTTTTCTTGTTGTAGTATTTCAATGTCATTTTCTAAACTTTTCACCTTAGAATTCCACTCGCGCCATTCACTATCTTGGTCATTGAGATTCTTTAATAGTTGGTATCGTTCATCATTAAAGTCTGCTTGGAGCTGCTTTTGGATTACTTCTTTCTCATGCTGTACTTGGCTTAATATCGCTTGGACTTCGAGTTTTTTGTCTTTGTACAGCTCATAACGATGTACTCCATTTGTCGGAAATCCTCTTTGTAGAATTAATTGGAGCTCTTGTTCTATCTGTTCCTTCTTTTGTAATAGTGGATAGAGTTGACGGAATATATGTAACTTCTGCTGTTCTTGCAATTGCATAGATTCAGTTGATTTAATATCATCTAATTCTGCTGTAATTTGCTGTAACCTTAAAATAGTAGGTTCATACTCCTCAAGTTTTTTACGCTCTTCTTTTAAAGTCTGATCACTTTCACGAAGTTCTTCAATCTGCTTATTTATCGTTGGGTTTTTACCAGATTTCTTAAAGAGTTCTCCAATTTTCTTATCAAGATCCTTTTCAAGTTTAGTTAACTGATCAACACCTGTTGTACCTGAAGCTAATAACACTTTGCTTAGTTCATCCTCAGACATATGCTCTAACTGTTGCAATTGGTGAACAGAAAATGAAAAAATGGCTTCAAAGCCTTCGCGATTATATCCATGTACTATTTTTGCTAACGCCTCTTCGTGCCCTCTTGTACCATCTTCAAAATAGACGGTAACATCCCCTATTGCTTTTCCCTTCACACGTTCAATAATACAATCTCCAAATTTATCGTCTATTATATGTACTTGGCCTCCATATTTACCGCCTGCTTTCGGTTCGTAGCGGAGCTGTTGCGCATTCTTTTGAGGAAAACCAAATAATATATGTAGTATAAATTGCTGAATCGTCGTTTTTCCCGCTTCATTGAGCCCATAGAACACATTAATACCTTGTTTCAAATTAATCGTTACATTCTCATGTTGCCCGAATCCAAAAATAACTAATTTGCGGATATGCATATTGTTCACTCCCTTCTTTACTTCAAACTTAAAGTTTCTTTGATACTAAGTTTTTAAATAAGTCTTTTGTTTGTGCCGAGATTTGCTCCAAATCTAATTCAGATAGAGGTTCTAGATAACGGCCTCCTCTAGGATGCTGATAGAGATCTTTCAACTTTTCCTTCCATTGCATTTCGTCCCAACTATCAATAACTTGAAGTACTGCTTCTGTTGCAACAGTAGGATCATATTCTATGAAATCTTGCCAATTGACGTGAACAGACTGTACCCAGATCGCAGGAGACTTCAACTCTTCTCTCTCTCGTATCAATTCAAGCCATTCTTCTAAAGTACTTTCTTCAAATAACATCTTAGCGCTAGGCTCTAATTGCACAAGCTTTAGTTCTACAACACCTGCGCCATTAATTTCGCGAAATTGTTGCAACGACTTTTCACACGCTTGTAAAATTTCATTGGCGTGAATAAGGCCATCACAATTAACTTCAAATTCATCGTAAACAATCGCTGATGTCGGTACAAAATCCAGGTTTGTACGATGCTGATCCATCTCTACATCATAAAAGCCTTTTATCCCCTGCTCTTTACGATGGCGACTTTGAATATTACCCGAATAAACAATCGGTGGATGTTCATTTATTATTTGTCGTAAATGAATATGCCCTAGTGCCCAATAATCATATTGTTTCGAAAGTAAAGCTTCTTTTGTAAACGGCGCATAGACATCATGAGTTGTATTCCCCATTAAGCTTCCATGGAGCATTCCAATATGAAAGGCCTCCTTATTTGTAGCAACTGGATATGTATTTATCATAGGATCCGTCACATGCCGATCAGGATAACTAAAGCCATATATATGAACAGCAGTATCTCGAATTTGCAAGGTCACTTGCTTTGTTTGCTTTGGTAGTACATGGACATTGGGAGGCAACTCGAAGCGTGTCCATTTCCCATTCAGATGATCATGATTTCCATAGCTCAAAATGACTGGTATATTCTTATCACAAAGTTGTTCCATACCTTTTTGGAAATAAGCTTGTGCACGTAAACTACGATCTTCTCCATCATATATATCGCCAACAATGACAATAAAATCTGGCCGTTCTTTTACAGCATATTGGATGAATCGATCAAATGCTGCAAATGTGCTATTACGAAGTTCCTGTAAACGCTCCTTTGGGAGTGCCGACATCCCTTTAAATGGGCTATCTAGATGTAAATCAGCAGTATGAAAAAATCGAATAGTAGACATGGTTTTCTCCTTTAATAGATGCGAATATTTGTTCTTATTTTATCACAAAATTCCGGTAATTTATAGCAAAAGCTCTATCATAACTGATAGACTACTATTAAAATCCCATTACTGATTTGTATGTTTTTTCTGACTTTTCTAGTATAATGAATACACATTCATAAAAAGGGTGATGAATATGAAAACGTATCGGTTTACAGCGTTCGAAAAATCAGGTAAAACACTTTTTGACGAAGCGTGGGAGTTTGCTGATGATGTAACTGCCAAAGCTCAAGGGCAACAACAAGTTGAAGAAAAAGGTTTGGCGGATCAAACACATCGCTTAGTAAACTCTGCTGGTAAATTAATATTGTTCCATTCATAATGAAAATGCCTTTCACAAAAGTTACATTGTGAAAGGCATTTTTTCACTGTCCGTTGAAAACCGGTGTGCGTTTTTGTACGAATGCTTGAATGCCTTCTAAATGATCCACCGTTTTACGCATTTTTGATTGCGCAGAGGCTTCCATTTTGAGAACATTCGATAGCTCTGCACACTTTTGTGTATGCAAGATTTCCTTTGAAGCGATCATTGCAGCAACTGGTGATTGTAACAATTTTTGCGCTAATAAATCCGCCTGTTCAGAAGCTTTCCCTTCAGGTACTACTTCATCTACCAAACCTAGTTTTTTTGCTTCAGGACCCGGTAATACGTCACCTGACCAAATCATCTGTTTTGCAAGCGGTGTGCCTAAACGCTCCTTCATGAAGAAATGACCTGCACCATCAGGTATAAGACCAATTCCAATGAAATTCATCGCTAGTTTACTAGTTTCTTCAGCAATGATTATGTCACTTGCTAGCGTTAAACTAAAGCCTAAACCTGCAGAAGCCCCGTGAACTGCTGCAATTGTTATCATTGGCAACATATAGATAGCCTTAACAAAGCGTGTAATATCAACCATTACTTCGTCAATATCCATCGGGCTGCCCTCATTCAGCATCGCTTTTATATCTCCACCAGCTGAAAATACTTTTCCTTCCCCTTTAATAATGAGTACTTGTATATCCCCATCATCATTTAACGCTTCAAAGCAATCAGCTAATTCTCTCATCATCACTTCATTCATAGAATTCATCGCAGCTGGCCTGTTCAAAGTCAACGTAGCCAATCTACCATTCTTCTCTAGTTTTAATGTTTCAAATGTCATTAAAAACACCCCTTTGTTTAAAAATGAACAGTTATTCATATATATTAATATTCTCTATTTTCTCTAGAACACCTTTATTTTTTGAAAAATTATTATTTTTTATATCTTTCAAAACTCCACGCCCTGCCTGTCGACCGCTAAATAAACATCCTCCTAAAAAAGTTCCTTCCAATGCTCTATAGCCATGAACGCCTCCGCCACCGAATCCAGCCACTTCCCCAGCGGCATACAGCCCTTCAATCGGCTTCATCGATTCATCTAACACTCGGCCATCTAAATCTGTCTGTAGACCACCTAAAGTTTTACGTGTTAAAATATTTAGTCGAACCGCTATCAAAGGTCCCTTACTGGCATCTAATAGTTTATGTGGTTTAGCAACACGAATGACTTTATCCCCTATATAATTTCTAGCTCCGTGAATTGCTTTTACTTGCAAATCCATCGTAAATTTCTTATTTATCTCGTCATCACGTTCTTTTATTTGTTCTTCAATATGTTCAATATGAATTAATTCATTTCCTGCAATTTTGTTCATACCATTCACTAATTCTCTTAAATTATTAGCCACCACAAAATCTGCTCCATTTTCCATAAATGCTTTAACAGGTTTTGTCGGCCCAGGTAAAATACGTTGAAGCACTTTCCTAATATTTTTTTCAGTTAAATCTGGATTTTGTTCTGATCCTGACAATGCAAATTCTTTTTCAATAATTTTCTCCGTCAATATAAACCAAGAATAATCATATCCAGTTTTTTGAATAGCCTCCAACGTGCCAAGGGTATCAAAACCTGGAAAATTAGGAGCTTTAAAACGATTTCCTTCAGCATCTAACCAAAGTGAAGATGGTCCAGGTAAAATGCGAATACCATGATTTTGCCAAACGGGATTCCAATTTTGAATTCCTTCTGTATAATGCCACATTCTATCTTTGTTAACGATGCGACCTCCTACACGTTCAGAAATGGCTAGCATTCGCCCATCTACATGTGCAGGTACTCCAGAAATCATTCGTTCTGGAGCCTTCCCTAAATTTTGTGGCCAATTTTTTCGTACCAACTCAATATTAGCCCCAATTCCACCACTTGTGACTATTATGGCCTTCGCTTTATATTCAAAATCGCTAATTGAATCGCGTGCACTTTCTTCTCCACGTTTAGCACTACTAGGCACTAAAACCTTCCCCTTTACTCCATTTACAGCATTAGTGGAAGTTATCAACTCATCTACTTGATGACGTGGTTTATAGTCTACGAGCCCAGTTTTAATAGCGGCCTTTAATTTTTCTTCAAATGGCTTCACTAATCCAGGACCTGTTCCCCATGTTATATGAAAGCGAGGAACTGAGTTACCTTGACGTTCTGCCCACCCTACAACAGGAAAGAATCTAATACCTAAACTTTGCAACCATTCGCGTTTTTCCCCTGATGCAAAATCAACATATGCTTTTGCCCATTTTATAGCCCAGTAATCTTCGTCTTTCTCTCTGTCAAACTTTGCAAAGCCTAGCCAATCTCTCCAAGCTAAATCTTTTGAATCCTTTACACCAAGACGACTTTGTTCTGGTGAATCAACAAGAAATAATCCACCAAAAGACCACCAAGCTTGTCCGCCAAGAGAAGCTTCTGGCTCTTGATCAAGTAATAATACTTTCTTTCCCTGATCCGATAATTCCGCTGTTGCTACGAGTCCAGCCAATCCTGCTCCTATGACTATCACGTCATAATCCATAACACTCACCCTCCCCTACTGATAAAGTGAATAATAATTCGTTCCATTATATTTCTTCACCTAATGTTTAAACACCTCTATTTACAATAAATGTAGCTTAGGAATTAGAATTTTTTTAAAACATGAGTTATGAATATCTAAATTGTTCAGTAATAATTCATGTAAATCATTAGGATAAATTATCTTTTCCCCTCAAAGATATCTTTTTTTTGATCTTCATTTTGCGTATGTAATTTAATTTCTCTCAACAACTTTAAAACTTTCCGTTTGATATTGTGCTACATTTTTAATTTTCACTAAGAAAATCTGAATTACCTATATTCCGAACGATTGACTGTTTTAACAATTAAATTTCAAACTAGCGCTTACTATTTTCGAACAATAATTTGAAAAGACATGCCTTTTCATGAAAACGCTTCACTTCATTACACTAATATCATAAATCTTCTAGAATATGCATTCTATATAGACTTGTAAAAAAATGTATTAGCAATATTAAAATGCAACTATCATAATAACCAGTTCTAAAAACACAAATTCCGACTCTTAAGTGTCCTCCCCAATAATACGAACTTTATTTATATAATAAGATTATTTTATTCGGTTTTAAGTTGATTAACCCCTCATTTAAACCTAATTTATATTAATTTTTTAAAACAATGTTGACATTAACCGAATATAGCATTAATATTGATTTAAATTTAAAACACAGAAAAAATATGATGACGGAGACATGCTTCCCGATTTTGAAATCTTTAGAGAGCTAATGGTTGGTGAAAATTAGCGGTTTCAGCGGCAGGTTCCACTCCCGAATAGATAGGCTGAACATTCCAAAGTATGCCTATACGAATCATGCACGTTACGCATATAGCAAAGACTGTCCTTTTAGAGTGGACAGTAACCCAAGGGTGGTACCGCGTCTGTTAATTTAGCCTTTCGCCCCTTACATAATCTTATGTAAGGGACGGAAGGCTTTTTATATTTTCAAATACTTTAATTGTTTTTCAAATAAGAGAGGAGATTTAACATGTTACAAGATTATCAACTATTAAGAATTCCAGGTCCAACTCCAATTCCACCAAGCGTAGAACGCGCTATGGCACAACCTATGATTGGTCACCGAGGTTCCGAAACATCTAAAATGATCCAAAACATTAAACCGGGTTTGAAAAAAGTGTTCGGTACAAAACAAGATGTTCTTATGATTACAGGTAGCGGTACATCTGGTTTAGAAGCAGCAATCGTTAATGTTGTAAAACCTGGTGATAAAGTGTTGGTTGTAGCAACGGGTGTATTCGGTCAACGTTTCACAAAAATTTGCCAAGCATATCAAATTGACGTTGAAGAATTTGCCGTTGAATGGGGTACATCGTTAAATCCAACAGCGGTAAAAGATTACTTAAAAGAACGCCAAGATATTACTGCTGTATTCTCTACTTATTGTGAAACATCAACAGGTGTTATCAATCCAGTTGGCGAATTAGCAAAAGCAGTTCATGAAGTATCTGAAGCACTTGTAATTGTTGATGGTGTATCTTGCATGGGCGGCATTGAAACAAAAATGGACGAATGGGGTATCGATGTTCTAGTAACTGGTTCACAAAAAGCCTTTATGCTTCCTGCAGGCTTAAACTTTATTGGTGTGAGTGATCGTGCTTGGAAAATCATCGAAGTTAACCCTAAAAAAGGATTCTACTTAGATTTAACAAAATACCGCGATAACATAGAAAAAGATACAACACCATTCACACCAGCTTTATCTTTACTATTTGGTCTTGAACAAGTACTTAAAAATCTGGAAGCTGAAGGCTTTGAAGAAGTATATAAACGTCATGCATTAATGCGTGATATGACACGTGCAGCATTTAAAGCACTAGATATTCCACTATTTACAACAGATGCGGATGCTTCTCCAACAGTTACCGCTGTTAAACCAGTCGATTTTGATGCTGAAGCATTCCGTAAAGTACTAAAAACTGATTTCAACTTATCTGTAGCAGGTGGCCAACAACACTTAAAAGGACAAATCTTCCGTGTCGGTCATATGGGCTACTGCGCTCCAACTGATGTGCTACAAACATTGGCAGCAATTGAAATTGCACTTGTTAAAATTGGTAAAGAGATTGAACTTGGAAAAGGTTTAGCAGCAGCACAAAAAGTTTATCTTGAAGGAGCGAACAACTAATTATGGCTATTAACATTTTAATCAGTGACCCACTAAGCGAAGATGGTATTTACCCTCTTCGCCAAGAAAAAAAATTAGATTTAAATATCGTTATCGATACTGGCTTAACTCCAGATGAGTTAAAAGCTAAAATTAATGACTTCGATGTATTATTAGTTCGTAGCCAAACAAAGGTTACTCGTGACATCATAGAAGCTGCTGATAATTTAAAATTAATTGGCCGTGCTGGTGTTGGCGTAGATAACATCGACCTTGATGCCGCTACAGAAAAAGGAATAATCGTAGTAAATGCTCCCGATGGTAATACTAACTCTGCAGCTGAACATACAACTGCAATGATTATGGCTCTTGCTCGTCATATTCCACATGCACATATGTCATTACAAGAAGGTCGCTGGGATCGAAAAAAATTCGTAGGCGTTGAATTAAAAAATAAAACATTAGGTGTTATCGGTTTTGGACGTATCGGGCAAGAAGTGGCACACCGTGCAAAAGGTAATCGCATGGATGTTATTGCTTATGACCCATTCTTAACTGCTGAAAAAGCTGAAAAACTAGGAGTAGACTTCGGTTCAGTTGAAGATGTAGTTAAAGTAGCTGACTTTATCACAGTCCATACACCTCTATTAAAAGAAACAAAACATATGATTAACAAAGAAATCTTTGCATTAATGAAAGACGGCGTTCGTATCATCAACTGTGCTCGTGGTGGAATTATTGATGAAGAAGCTCTCTATGATGCTATCGTAGAAGGTAAAGTAGCTGGTGCTGCCCTTGACGTAATGGAGGAAGAACCATTTGTAGGAAACTGCCTATTAGAATTACCACAAGTCATTGCAACACCACACTTAGGCGCTTCGACTATTGAAGCACAAGAATCAGTTGCAGTTGACGTAAGTCATGATATCCTAAGCTACTTCAATATTGGTACTGTTCGAAATCCAGTAAACATGCCATCTATTCCTAAAGACATTATCGCGAAAATCGAACCTTTCTTCGATCTTGGTGAAAAACTAGGTGCTTTCGTGTCTCGCCTATCAGATGCGGCAGTGGAAGAAATCAATCTATACTTCGCTGGTGAGTTAGCTAACTTCGACGTTCGTCCGTTAACAAACAATACTGTTAAAGGATTATTAAAACGTAATTTAGGTAACCACGTAAATAATGTAAATGCACGTTACTTAGCTGAACGGAACACAATTAAAATTAACGAACATAAAACTACTACGGCAAAAGGTTTCTTAAACTCAATCACTGTTGAATTAGTTACTTCTACTGAAACGCATAAAGTAACAGGAACTCTATTAAACGGTCTTGGTGCTCGTATCGTTAAAGTAGATGAATATGTAATTGATGTTGTACCAGAAGGCCACTTACTATTTATCAAACATACTGATAAACCAGGGGCAATCGGCCGTGTCGGAACACTATTAGCAGAAAAGGATATCAACATCGCAACAATGCAAGTTGGTCGTTCAAACCAAGGTGGAGATGCCATCATGATGTTATCAGTAGATAACCACATCGAAAACGTCGACTTCCTAAAAGCACAAGACAACATCTTTGATGCAAAAACTATTGATTTATAATAAATGCTGAAGGCGCTCGTCCAGTGGAAGATAGCCTAAGTTCGCCACGTCCTGTGGCAACGGCTACCTGACCAACATCCTGTTGGCCTGAATCAAAAGCATCACTTCAGCTTTTGACCGAGAGACTTCACTTCACATGTATCTCAAAAAACAACCCGATCCTTTAAAGGATCGGGTTGTTTTAACTCGTGTGTTTAAATGAAGCTTCAAAAAAAGCCGTCTAATAAAAAATATAGACAGCTTTTCGAAGTATTAGACTGTTTTAAGTAGAGATATTAATTCACGTAATGATTTAATCTCATATGTTGGAGTAACATCTTTTATTGGTGCTTTTTCTTCACGATTAATCCAAGCAGAACACATATTAACACGCGATGCTCCTAAGATGTCGGTCATCAAATTATCGCCAACCATAATAGCTTCTTCCGCTTGAATGTCAGCAACTTTTAAGACATGTTCGAAAATAGAAGCATCCGGTTTACCACGACCAAAATCACCAGAAATAACGATATGATCAAAGTAAGGAGCGATTTCAGGTGTAATTTCTAATTTTGTATGCTGTAAACTTGGTGAACCGTTTGTTAATAATATTAATTTAAAGTTCCCTTTTAATGTATCCAGTACTTCAAATGTTTCTTCATAAACAAAAGGACTTTGCTTACGCGCTTCGATAAAATAATCCCCTAGTTCTGCTCCAAGTTCCTCATTATCTATCCCTAATTTAGCTAAACCTACTGTCCAAGAATCTTTACGATAAGTTGGAACTACTCTTTTTAATTGTTGAAATTCATCTGTTGGATCATCAAAGGTTCCCCAAAGACCTTCAAATGGGTTAATGCCAATCATTTGTGTATATTCATATGTAGGGTACGATGCATAGAAATTGCGTGCTGCTTCTCTCACTGTTTCTTCAAGGTCAAAAGGATTAACTGTCACCTGCTCAGCTGCCTTTTTACAAGTAAGTTCAAATGCAGTCGCAATACTTTTCTTATCCCAAAGTAAAGTATCATCTAAGTCAAATATCACCGTTCGAATGGCCAAAATAATCGTCTCCCTCATCACAATAAAAGTTTAAGTATTATCACTATCCTAGCATATTTCAAGCTACATATAATAAGAATTATTAAAAATTAGTCGACACTGCACTTCCAATAATACAAAAAGGTCATTAGCTTGATATTCTTTGCTAATGACCTACTATAAAGTGTTTCAATTTTCTTCACCAATATCATCCAATGCATCTGGATAAATTATTTCACTAAATATTTTATCATTTTTGGAGTCTTTCATTTTGACAGTAACCTTCAAATCTTCCTCAGCTGTTCCGTCAAATACTTGATAGAACATACCTGCAATACCTAAAGAGAATACCGCAAAACTATCGAAGCTATTTTCAAACTCTTTTTTATCTACGGTTATTATAAACTCAGAGAAATTACTGTTATTGCTAATCTTAAGAACAGAAGGTATTTCCGAATCTTCTTCAATTTCTTTTACATTTGAAGCTGTACTCTCCTTCATTTCCTTAATCAGAGTATCGTGCTGCTCACGTGACATAATGTAGGTCACAGAACCATCACTGTTCTTTTCAACTTTTATATATTGCTTTTTTTCCTTGGCATCTGCAATAATTGCATCTATATCTTCACCTTCATAAAATGAAGCTGGGACTTTTATTTCGATATTCATTAAGTCTCGATTTACTGCAACGTCACTTTTATCTTGCTGTTTATTCTCTGCTATCTCACCAGATGAGCAGCCTGAAATCACTAATGTGCTAGCGATTATTCCGCCTGCTAGTAAAACTTTGAAATCCATAACTCCCTACCTTCCGAACATATATTTCTCAACAATTGTAACATATTACAGGTAGGCATTTTAGGTTAATTATATTATTTTTGATAGTATTCGCTTACTTATGGGCATTTTATCTCAAATAAGAAAAATTATAATACAGTTTTGTTCTGTGTAAAATGCGATACAAATTTGAAAAATTACTCAACCAATTTCTGTCAAACAGCGTTCAATTTTTCTTTCGATAAAAGCATACTTTTTATCCGTAGACGCTATATAATAGAAGCTTTTTAAAAACATCTTGCAATTCGCTTGCAGAATAACAAACTTCTTAGTAGATGCTTTCTCTTTTTGTTTGGCTAAAAAAGGCGGAATCCGCTCGAAAAGTCCTTTTGCTATATCAATAGATAATCCATTTTCAAGCATCGTAAGTATCGGCATGATTACTCGCTCATCCTCATTTGAGAGATACACTGCTTTCGAAGTGAAAATCTTATTCACTAAAGATTGAAAGATTTCATCATAATCGGCTACTTTTAACTTTGGGTTCTTTACTAGTTCATCCACTGCATACGCAGTATTTGCAACACTATGAGCCCACCCCTTATTTGTAACATACCCCCTAATATCTTCTTCCAAATCTAAATATGTAACTAACTTGTCCTTTACTTTTCCAATCATTTCTTCTGTCAAAAAAGGATGCTGTAAATCTTGATTTAATAGTAAAGCAATTAATAATGCTGTGTAGGAGCGTTTAAAGACACTATCCACGCCATTTTCACCAATTTCATCAAATAAATAAACGTCACTAAGAGCAGTATTTAGCATATCTATCATTAGTTCTTCAGATAAATGCCCGTTATGAATTAGTTTCCAAAATGCTTGATAAATTAGTTCATCGCGAAGTTCAACATCTGTTGACCCTATATGCTCCATCATCGAAAACACATAACGATGTTCAGCTACTTCTGCCCAACTCTTCTGACCACTTTGCAACTCTAATAGTAGACTTTTTACTTCTTTCTCATTCATAGCTACACCACCTTTAGTGATAATTCTCTTTAGTTAACATATTCACTGGCGATGCTATTCATGATTAATCTTTATTATTCCAATACTTATATACCATAAAATTTTTAATAGAAGGAAAAAGTCCTTAAGCTATGTCTATTGAAAATAAATTTCATCTCTTCTTATGAACTATTTTCAATTACTACTTTAATAGCACATTCAAACATACTAAAATCTCAACCTCTACCATCTAGTAAAAGAAAGAGTACACATAAGAAGATTACTAGAAATACTCTGTGTTACACTTCTATACTTCTTTTATGATTTGTTTTACCATCTCAAACGTCCTCCTCCTTAAATGTATCGCTGCATTTTGAATTGAATCTTGCTGTGTAATTGATTCATTTACTACGCTTGCGATTGCCAAGAAATGTTCAGATAGCGATGCATAACTATCATTGTCTACATAACCTGAAATTAAGGCTACTGGGATTTGCAATTCTTTTGCCACATTAGCGACGCCGATGGGTGCTTTCCCTGAAAGTGTTTGAAAATCTGATTTTCCCTCTCCAGTTATAATCAAAGATGCTCCTAGAATTTGACCTTGAAAATCAATTGCTTTCATAACGACTTCTATCCCTGGTTTTAATTCTACTGGAAAAAACGCTAAAAATGCTCCACCTATTCCGCCTGCAGCGCCTGCACCAGGTTCATTATGCAATGCAACACCTGTCATAGCTTCGATTTTATTAGCTAATATCGTTAAATTATCATCAATTCGTTGCACCATTTCTGGTGTTACTCCTTTTTGTGGACCAAAAATAGTAGTCGCCCCATTCGTCCCTACAAATGGATTATCTACGTCACATGCGATAACGAACTCAGATATCTTTATTCGTTCATCGAAAAATGAATCATCAATTTGATGAAGAGTACTAAGTGCTTCTGCACCAAGTTCTAATTCTTTTCCGTCAATATTTAAAAATTTCATACCAAGTGCATTGAGCATTCCAGTACCGCCATCGTTCGTAGCACTTCCCCCAACACCTATAATAAATTTACGGAACCCTGCATCTAATGCATGACGGATTAACTGTCCAGTTCCATAAGTTGAAGCGATAAGTGGATTTCTTTCATCGTTCGTCAAAAGAGTTAAACCGGACGCCTTTGCCATTTCAATGACACAAGTCTCTCCATCCCCTAAAACGCCGTATTCAGCTTCAACAAGTCGACCTATTGGATCTTGTACCTGTAAACTAATAATATGACCATTTGTAGCTTCCAGTAGTGGCTCTAGTGTTCCCTCCCCCCCATCTGCTACAGGTAATAGTACAGTTTCAATTTCTGGATTTATCTCATGAATAGCAGCTACCATTGCTTTTGCGGCTTCGATGGCTGTAAGTGAACCCTTAAAAGAGTCAGGACTAACAACGATTTTCAAAACAATCCCCCCTAAAATAAAACGCTTACAATTATTATAGTGATAATTTCAGTTTTTTACATTATACTTAACGTATAAATTCCTTGTATTATAACAACTAGTTTTTATACACGTCGGAGGAAAATTATGATATCAAAACAGTTAGCGAACCAAATAGTAGAACAGACCATGCTACGTTTGCACCGCAATATAAACGTTGTACATACGAATGGACGAATTTTGGCTTCAGGAGATAGATTACGTGTAGAAAGTATACATGGAGGGGCTAGAATTGTTGCAGAAACAGAAAAAACGCTCATTATTACTGAGGAAAATAATCATCTTTTTCAAAATGCAAAACCTGGTATTAACTTGCCCATCTTCTTTCAAAATGAGCTTGTTGGTGTAATTGGCATTACTGGTAATCCAGTCGATATTGCAGAATGGGCACCGCTCGTTCAATTAACTACTGAAATGATGGTTCACCAAGCGCTTATAGCTTCTCAAACTGAATGGAAACGTAAATTGCGTGAAGCGATTTTCGAAGATTTGATGACTCAACAGCCGTTGCAAAAAGCAATGAATGATCGGTTATCTAAAATTGGCTTCTTTCATGCACCCCCCTTTTATGCGATAACATTGGATGCCGATCCTAAATTAACAGCATACCAATCTTTTGTTGAACATATGGAAGATTTTTTCATTCATGAGTCTGTCATCTTTGGCAAATATCAAGTAAATGAGCATTTCATTTTAGTATCTGGTATGGATGCGAAAGCGATAGTAAATAAATTAACGCTATTGTTAACTCAAGTAAAAAAATATTTTAATGTCAAAATTGGCATTGGTCAACCAGTTCAAACATTAGAAAAAGCATTTAACTCTTATGAAATGGCGAAAAACGCCATTGAGTATGGTGACGGAAAAAAACCGATAAACTTTTTTGAAGAAGTTGAAGTTTTTTCCTTACTAAAAAAAAGTGATTCTCAGGAAGCTTTGCTATTCACGAACCGTACATTAAATGGTTTAAATAATAAACTTATACATACGTTGGTTGTTTATTTTTCAAATAATCAACAGCTTACAATTTGCTCTGAAGAACTAGGTATTCACCGACATACACTGACATATCGCTTGAATCAAATTCATGAATTGACTGGTTATAATCCAGCCATATTCCAAGAGGCAATCATTCTTCAGATCGCCCTTTGGTTAAGAAATAAATAAAAATAGGTGAGCATCTCTTGGATAGAGATACTCACCTATTTTTTTATATTAATTCGGTTTCTTCTTTATAAAGTTCATCCAAAATTTCTAGCTTTTTATCAATAGCATCTTCAAATGTCATAATATAAGCTGCTGGATCTTTAGGGTTATGGAATTGAGTAATCTTGCCTGTTTCTGCGTTAACGAATTTACTTGAAGCTCCACAACCAAGTCCTATAATCGTTTGAACTTCTTCCATAATCACGATGTTATATATACTCTCTTCACCTTTTTTAGAATATCCAACGTTTTCAAGATTCCCTAAAATATTTTTTTGGCGATATAAATAATACGGCTCGTAGTTATTATTTGCAGTCCATTCATGTGCACGATGCATCATTTTCTCAGCTGTTTCACGGTCTGCAACTTTATATTTCTGTTTGTTATGCGTCATTTCTGAAGCACGTTTAAATGATAGCGTATGCACAGTTAGTGATTCCGGTTGCATTTTTTCTGTTTCAACTAATGAGTTCTCAAATTCATCGAGACCTTCATTTGGTAAACCGATAATTAAATCCATATTAATATTATTCATTCCCATATTACGAGAAAGCCAGAACTTATCAATTGTCTCCTGGACTGTATGGTGGCGTCCAATCGCCTTTAATGTTTCATCTGTATAGGATTGTGGATTAACACTAATACGGTCAATTCCCCATTTTTTCAAGACTTCTAATTTAGCAGGCGTAATTGTATCTGGGCGTCCAGCCTCCACAGTTACTTCTCGAATCGATTCAGCATGTGGGAATGATTCATACATCGTTTGATATAATGCATCCATTTCATCTGCTTCTATTGAAGTTGGTGTTCCTCCACCCCAATAAATAGATGTAATTTTCATATCACGTTTCTTTAACCATTTACCCATCTCACGAATCTCAATATGAAGTCCGTCTAAAAACGACTCTACTCGTCCATTTTTACGATGGATAGCATACGCGGGGAATGTACAGTACGCACATTTTGTAGGACAAAATGGAATCCCAATATAAATACTTACTTCATTACCTATTGTATCTAAATCTGGAATAGTCGTGAGTTGACGATCTACGATTTTTTTCATTAGAGTTATTTTTTCATCTGATAGTCTAAATTCTTCTTTTAACTTAGTATGAATTTCTAAATCAGTTAATCCACTTTTTCTAAATTTATGGTACAGCTTTGTAGGACGTATACCCGTTAAGATACCCCATTTCTGGTGAATACCCGTCAGTTTTTCAAGTGTGTCTAAAAGCACATGAGATAATGCTCTCTTCAACCGAATATTTTGTTCCTTTTCATTTGCTTCATCCGTGTACTCTTGAACAAATTTACTCTTATACGTTTCACCATCTGAATGTAACTCAGCGGTTGTTGTTACTGTATGATCGGCATCTATATGCCATTCAAAATAAACATTTAAATCTGTATCTTTTTCCGTTTTCGAAACTTTCGAATCCTCAAAAAACAAATTTGTAATATGATTGAAGACACGCACCCAATCCTGAGGGTAATCTCCATTAATTCCAAGGACTTTCATATCATCTATTCACTTCTTTCGTTTTTACTTTCATATAAAATAGAAAAACTCTAAACTATTCTTACTACAATGTTAAAGGAGCGAGTAAATTGTCTTTTCTCTCAAGAAAGTAAAAGCCTATAAATTCATCTGTAGAAATATTAGTTTCTCAAGAACTTAATAACATCGTTATATCTAAATCTCTCAACTGATTCAGTTATATACAGATGGATATGATCCAGTTAACTAAAAATGACTTAGCTACTTTTCGCATTATGAAACCTACTCTAGTCAAAAAACATTGAATCCATTGTAGCAAAGTTTTATGAAAATCTCGAAAAAGAAAATTCATTAGGTAAAATTATTAATCAAAACAGTTCGATTATCAGTTTAAGAACTGCTTTGAAGGGCCATATTTCAGAAATATTCAATGGACACATTGATAAAGAATTTATGAAGAAACGTTATAAACTCGCTTTTGTCCATGCAAAAGTTGGATTTGAACCGGTATATGAGTGCTTTCCACGATTAACTCAATGTCTTTTTCTCAATTGTACAACAGAGTCAGTTTAATCATGAGGAACAACTTAAAATTATTAATGATATAGCCACAGCAGAATTCTGAACGCATCCATAACGCGACTAAAAATTTTAACTGCTATGTAATAAAAAACTCGTACTGCTAGTTAACAGTACGAGTTTAAAATAATTTCTATATAGTATTACGTTAATTAGATTTCTGCGTATAGTTCTTGAACTGGTTTAATCAAAGTACGAGTTACTTCTTCAATTAAACCACTTAAAGCCATTTCTGATTGAAGCATTTTTTCTATCTTACTATTTTGTTGAGCAAGTTGAGCAGTTTTTCCAGCGTAAGTTAACTCATCTTCTTGGATTTGTTCGCCTTTTGCTTGTTTTTCTTGTAAATTCAATTGAACTTTACGGAAGTTTTGGAACAATGTTAGTGCCTCTGAATCGTTTTTCACTTCCTCAACAGCAGCTTTTAATGCGTCAAATTCTGCCGTTTTACGGAATGTTGCTTCTAACTTGTTAATGTCATTATAAATGTTAATCATTTTAATACCCTACTTTCAATTTTAATTAATCAGCGTCATGATAATACCTTGAACAATCCCAATAATACCACCAAGTACGAAACCTAATACTGTAATCATTTTAAATTCTCTTTTTGAAATGCCCAGTACTAAATCCTCAAGTACTTCAACAGGGAATGTGTCAACTTGTTCACGTACTACTTCTTCTAAATTCAATCGTTTTAAAACATCTTCCAATTTCACTTCTGCTTGTACAAAAGCATTGTCAACTACCTGTGGTACAACATTTTGTTGCATCCAGTGGGCACCATTTGTCCAATAATGCACAATTGGCTGGTCTAAACGATTTTCAATTTTCAATTCATTCTTCACATAGCTTTGAACCGCTTTAGTAGTCGAATTAAAATCTAAATCGCCAACTAGTTGAGTAACCGTTTGGTCTTGCAATTTAACCCATTCATTCGTTAACATATTCGAAACGAGCACAAATGTGCCATCTGCATTAAGAAATTTTTTAATTTCTTTTTGAGCTTTGTTAACTATTGATGAAGAATCACCTAAGAACATTTGAATCATGCCACCAAGCGTTCCTTTAGTATCAAGGAAATCATCAATTAATCGTTTAATCGTTTGATAGCCTTCTTCTGATTCAAAATAAACATCGCCTTTATTTAAAATATAACGAGCGATATCCGGAATTTTCGTATTCGCTTTCTCTTGCCATCTTTCAGGTAAAAGTTCGCGAACAGTTTTTGTAGATAGAACATTTTGTACTTTATCTACTTGGTCAATGATTAGAGCATCAACTTTTTCTTCAATCGCTAAGTGGATATTTTCAACACCCGCTTGCTTCAGCCAGTCGTTGATTGTTTTATCATCTGTAAACAAAGTTGTTTCTATTTTTTCATTTAACCATTGTTCAATTTTCAATCGAATATCATTTGAAAAGAACTTTTTACGGAAAGTCTCAGGTGTGAGTAAATAGTTCACTACTGTTTTTCCTAGTTGTTTTGCTAAATCATCTCGGCGTTTTGGAATTAAACCCGGTGTAAAAGGGACACGCCAAGATCCAATATAAACTGCTTTATAAGGCCTAAAGAGCATTTTAATCGCTAAATGATTCGTAAAACCACCAATGACTGCTCCAATGACCGCCATGAATAGTATTGTTACGAACACACCCATATTCTTCACCCATTTCTTCAAAAACTCTCCTACATTATAACAGACAGTCAAGTAGGTGAGAATTAATAGCTATTGAAGTTAGGGATTTCATACTATTTATAGTGCATTGTAAATTGTTGAAAAGCGAATCGCATGCTCCATATCATCTTGCATAGCGATAAAAAATGGGTATTGTCCTTGTTGAAGAGGAGTATTTAAGAACATTTCCTTATATACATCCGTATTTTCAAGCTCTTCCCCGATAGCTTCTTTCGCACAGGCCTTAAGATTTTTGCATGGTGGTCTTTTCGTTAAATTTTGTACATATTCTCCAGTCATCATATAATAAAGTTGTTGGAACATCTCATAATGGCACTTCTCGTCTGTTATTGCATGCTCGATATAAGATTTCCATGTAGGATCCTTCGTCAGCCCAAGCATCGATTTGTACCAAAAATACATCTGATATTTAACTTGAATCGCTTTCTTTAGCTGTTCTTCAAACATACCGCCATCTCCTATACGCTTTTTCACACTATATGCGAACGGGACCGGCACTATGAAAAGGGGTATACATATGATTCAACATTTCAGCTTTAAACCATTATTTGAAAATACAAAATTACCCGGCTGGCAGATCGCCTTTTTCTACAAGCATCAACGATACGAAGGCGAATATAAAAAAGACGGCTCCATCATCTGGTCAGGGTCAATACCACCAAATGAAGAAACCGTAAAAAAAATGATACACGAACTAATGCTTTATCATGTATATGACTAATTAAATGCTGAAGGTGCTCGTTCAGCTGCGAGGTCGTTGGAAGGCGGAAGCCAAAGTCGCCCTTTGACTTTGAGCGCCCGACTGAAACGACCCGAGCCGCTAGCGCCTGAAGCTGGATATCTTATTAAATGCTGAAGCGGCCCGCTCAGCCCTGACAAGCACTGGAAGGCTCGAATCAAAAGCACTCATAAAATCATCGATTACTTAACTACAATTAAACATTTATTCCACAAAATAAAATAGCATTATTATTAGAAAACTCCTCCAAGGAGCGTCTAATAATAATGCCTCTAACTTATAGCAACTAAACCTTCAAAAACTCTTCTCGCCACATAACAACTTCTTTTTCAACTAGTAGCTTCTCCAATTTATCATCCCAATGAGATAACAATGTGTTCCATACTCGAACGAAAAGAAGGTCCTGTTCACGATTGTATAAGATAAATTCAAGACAAGGTACATCATTAATCTGACGTGCTTCTTTTGATAAAATATCAGTAATGACCGTTTGTTCTTCACCTTCGTCTTCAGATGGACGGCTATTTTGCAGAACTTCTATTAACTCTTCCTCTACAAATTTCAATGTCTCCTCAGGTTCCTCTAAAGCATATCGAAATAGATCTGGTAACTCGTCATACTCATCCATCTGATCAATTTCCGCAGGCAAAAATGCTTCGTGACAAGCACTGTAAAGCAACTGTTGTGTTTCTATTTCTTGCTCTTCTTCAAATACGCCATTTTCAAGTTGGATTTTGCCTTTAGATGTTAAATGATAGTATTTCTCTCCTCTTTCAATTAGCCCTGTTTTCGTTAAATTTATGAGGAGGTCTTGAATGAAGAGATCCTCTACTAATAGTAATTCACCCAATTCGCTAGCATTTGAAATTTCAGCTTGTTGGAAAGTCAGTAGCATCATTTTCATCAATATATCCATCTTCAAACGCTTTACTGGTTGATAAGTGACATCAATTGATTGCACTGGCACGCACCAGTTGGAGGATTTTAAAATCTCTACTTTACCATTTTGTAAGACTTCTCTTTTCAATCGTTTTTCTAACGCTTGCATACTTGGCTCTCCTTTCCATTTTACTGTTTCACATTTCCGTCTTGGTCACGGAGGCCTTTTTGTTCTTTCACCGTTTCTAATAGTTGACTATACATATCTCGCGCATGTTTCTGCTTCGCTCTCTGTGTAAACATTTCTGTACTACCTACAAGAATTAGTAGCTCCCTCGCACGCGATAGCGCTACATTTAATCTACGATAATCATTGGCGAAACCGATATCTCCGCCTTTATGTTGTGTATTACGAACCATACTCACGATAATAACATCCATTTCCATCCCTTGGAACTTATCAACAGTACCCGTACGTAGATGTAAATGTTGTAGATTTAGTTCTTGTTGAATAAGGCGGTCAATTTTCTTAACCTGCTCCCCGTAAAAACTTATAACACCAATACTTTTGCGTTCATCTTGTTTTATTTTCCCTGCCGCTTTAGCCATTTCAGTTGCATGATCTAGATCTAATAGCATATGGCGAATCGTATCTAATTCACCTTGATTGAAACGACTTTTACCATTTTTCATTTGTTCTTCAAAATAAGGCTTTTCATTTGGCATATCTAGCCATAATAAGTGATCAGCCCGTTTTACATAATGCCCCTCTAGGAAATGATCTCGAACGTTATCTGAATCGATTAGACCACATTGCAGTTGGTCATCTTCATTTTCATAAAAAGGAGTGATTGTCTTCATAATATCCTCATGCATACGATATTGAATAGCTAGCATTTGTTTATTATCTCGAGGGAGGTTTTTGAAAAGGCGTTCGAATAAAGACTCTTTTAATAATTTTTTTAGCTCAGCGCTTTCTTCTAGTGCGTCACTCTCTTCTATAATCGCCTTTAACGTTTCCTCTAGCGTATCGTCTCCAACTAATGGTGGTAGCTGATGATGATCTCCTACAAGAATAATTTTTTTCCCTTTTAACATTGGTAACAACAATTCTGGTGGTGTTGCTTTTGACACCTCATCGATAATAACAACATCAAATGTTGGATAATTATCCATAAATTCTTTTCTTGCGGAAGCTACACATGTTGTCCCAATAACATTGGCATGTCTTACATACATTTTTCGAATTTCATCTAAATCATGTTCATTAGCTTCTTGTAGTAATGTATACCATTGTTTTTGTAGTGCTTGTTTAATAGGTAACTGTGCTTTGTTATGCTGGAGTTTTGTTATTTTTTCTGCCAGCTTTTTAATAGCATAATCTGCTTGTAATTGTTGGTCCTCAAAATCTTGCTCAAGGATTTCTTCCAAAGCTTTTAAATCCTTTTCCTGCTTTAAACCTTGTGAATTAATCTCTTGAATTGATAGTTTCTTTTCTTCAAGGTCACTAGCTATAGTAGTTCTTTCTTCCATTAACTTTTGGTGCTGTTGCTGCATTTGGTCTAACTGAGGGATGGTTCGTAAAACTACTTGGTGGGTTGATTTAACATGCTGCAATTCTTCTTCTAATTTGTGTAATATTGCGGTTAGTTGCTCTGAATTGCTAGAGTTAGGTACGTCAGACAAGTTTAACTTTAATTGGTCATATCGTTTTTGGAGTTGGGCTTGCTTATCTTTTAGTAGCATCCCTTTATTCGTTAAAGTACTTTTCTTTTGCTGTGCATTGGCTAATACTTCAGTTGTTTGTTTAATCACTTCTCGCTTGATCATCTCAAATAATCTAACAGCTTCTTGTTTTAATTGTTGTAGTATTGTACCTTGTTCCCACACAAATTTTCTTCTTAAATAAAGTCTTTCTAAATGTGGTTTTAACTGTGCAGGGTTTACAACTTTTTGTGTTATTAAAAACTGCTTCATATGATCTATCGCTTCATGCACTTCACGGATCGAATAAGATGAATAGCTATCCTCGGGCCGTGCATTAATTTGTTGCAAAATAATTTGAGCAACATGCCCCATTTGCATTTCTACATAGTCAATTGCTGCTTTCAACTTATTATTTACAGCCATCCAATCATGATAGCTTACCATTTGGTTTTTAATTTTCTCTAATGCATTAATCTGGCGTTCAATGATGAAACCCATTGGAATGTCGTACTGTTTCATAAAATCAGTGAGTTCATCAACTTTAGTAAAGTCTTTTAACTCATGTTGCAATTGATGAAGTTCTAAAATATTTTTTTGCCAAGTCATGTATTCATTACGAGAATTGTTTAGCTCTTCGTTAACAGCAGCCAATTCTTCTTCAGCTTGACGGAACAGCAATTGATTTCTAGTTTTTTCAATTTCATTGGCTAATCGATTAGTCCGTTCAAGTAATTTTTCACTGGATTCATTCGTTTCAAGAAAACGCTCTAACTCTTCTACCTTCGATAAGACTTGTTCGTATTTATTGGCTACTTCTCCAAAATGTTCTTCAAGGTCTCGAAGCTCTCTTCTATAAGTACCTAACATTTTTTTTAGTTTTTGAACTTCTTCAGCTATTACTTCATAATCGAGTTTTGCCTGTTGTTGTTCTACTATTTTTTCTTTTATAACCACTAGCTGAGCTTCTAATTTTTGAAGTTCTTCCTCACATGTCACTAATGTTGCAGTAAGCTCCGTTTCTTGACTAGCATGTAACGTTAACTCCTGCTCAATATCTTGTAACGTTTGCTCTCTCCAATATTCCGCTACATTTTCTTCAATGAATTTCTTGCCTTCTTCTTCAATACTTTCTGTTCGACCAAAGCGTAAAATACGAATGTCTTTATTTGAAAGCAGTCGACTTAATGCATTATCAACAGCTAAATTAGACTGAGATGCTACTAATGTACGTAATCCTGCCTTCGCATTTTGCTGACAAATTTCTGAGATAACGGTTGTTTTACCAGTGCCCGGTGGACCTTGAATAACAAATAAATCTTCAGCTGACATTGCACCAATTACAGCTTCTTGCTGAAATTCATTTAATCGGTTATGAAACTCAAGTTTAGCTCGCTTTTTAGGTGATTGAATTCGAGGTCGATCTTCAAATAATATCTTTTCCAAATTCGCATTTGCAGCTAAGCCTTTTTCTAAATCTGCAAAACCTCTACGTAGTCTTCGAATCTGACTTAAAGTAGCAAAGTTACTAAAGATGACTTCCTTTGTTTTTGGTTTTAGCTGATTTTTTCGAAGTTGCTCCCTTATATATGGACGTAGCTCAATTTCTACTGTTCTATTCGAGCGATTCACTTTTAATACTTCACCAAGTTCATCGCGAGAGCCTTTAAATTTCGCACTTAATCCCTTAGCTTTATTCCATTCATTATCCTTTAAACCACTACAATTTAGAGTCATGCGACTGAAGTCTTCATTGATCGAAAGCTTTGAGAAGGATGCTGTCATATCCTCTATCGTGGCGTCGCGTTCTTGAATTTTCAAATAGCCTTCCCAGCTAGAAATACGTTTTCTAACATATTCTGAACGTTCTTCAGCTATTGGCAACTGGCGGATTTTAGAATGGAGTTCAATTGGCAATCCTACGGTATTCTTAGGGGCTGTCACAAACTCTAACTGTGTAGCAAATCTTCTATTTGTACGAACAGGGACTCTTGAACTGATAACACGGAAATTAGTTGCCAGTAGTCCTTCATATTTAACAATACAATTCATCACTGCAACTTGACTATCTAGCTTTTCAGCAAGGTTTGCATTTGCTACATTGTCAAAATAAATTGTAATTGCTGTCTCTCCTTGTGCAGAATTGCTCATTCTTTCAATATGTACTAAAAACGATTTTTGAATATGAAAAAAAGCATGCTCATCTTTTGACCATGCTAAAATTCCTTCACGTGCTTTGTTTGTCATGATTAGGTTTGTACGCACCGTTTCAATTTTAGCTACTACTTGTCCCATGAACATATCTTCCTCTCTTCGAAATTGGTTCACTTTTAAAAACACTAATTTCTATAATAGCAGTTTTACCCTCGTATTAGAATTTTCGAATGTTAGAAAGGCGATGGTAATTGATGTATTACGTAATAATTATTGAAAGAACTATAAAAAACACCTACTAGTCGCTTTAATATCACGCACAACTAGTAGATGTTCTTTTTTCTTAAGTTTTTTTATGCCACCGCGAGTTTTTTATTCCGCCCAAATACAAAATAAAAATAGGTAGAAGCAATCAAATACAATATTCCTGTTATTGTAAAAGTATATGCATAACCCCAATAGTGCCCGTACTTCGTAACAAAAAAGGCAGCTGGCAATCCCATTGATGCCCAGCCGACTTGGAATACCATCTGATTGACCGAATTCCCTAACCCTTTATATTTATCATGCACAATTTCCATAGCAATAGCCGATTGGATCGGGTTCGCTGCATTCATCAATGCTTGACGGAATAAAAAACCAATCGATGCTACAAATAAAGAATTCGTAAACGCTGTTAAAAATAAAAACGGAATGGATAAAAACTGAAATATGATAATAGCTCTAACTTCTCCTACACGTTTAACTAATGCAGGGCCAATCAACATTGCAACAGCTGTCATTGCAGATCCTAGTGCTAAAATAAGTCCTATATATGTATTGGTTGCATTAAATCGATTAGCGAAATACAAATTTAAATATGGAATGACTAGCCCAGATCCTATACCAATAATCAATTGAGCTACCCCAAATAGTACAATGATTCTTATATTTTCTTTGAAGCTTGCATTTTTCTCTGATACTTTTACGACGTCTTTAATTGAAGCCACTGTTTCCATGGCGACTTTCTTTTCCATCTTCAAGCGGAACAATGGAAACAATCCAATGACGAAAAATGCGACCCCACTATATAGTGATACCCGAATTCCTTCAACAGCTGACAAATTCATAAGAAAGCTTGCGCAGTCAGCCACAACTCCACCAAGTAAATTCCCAATAAAACCGGCAATTGTCATGATTGAAAAGTGAATACTAAATAATTTCATTCTTTCAGAAGCCTTGGAGTTTTCAGCTAAAAACGGTACGCCTGAAACTTGAGCTACTGCCCATACAATACCTGTTGCGAATGCTGACCAAAGCATCGGTTGTTCAACAGTGACAATACTTCTATAAAAAAATGTAATTGCTGTTAATCCTGTTCCGATAATAAGCGCCCACTTACGTCCAAATCGATCACTTAGAAGACCGGCTGGAATTAGCATAATAGCTGTTGCTAACGCTGTCATCGCAATAACATTTCCATTAACAGCTTCCTTCATACCTAATTCCTTAATATATAAATTGTACATTACACTGAATATGCCCATTCCAATTTGAATTAGTATATTCCCAACCATGAACAACTTTATATTTCGATTAAAAGATTTGATACTATGTAACCAATCTTGCCACCAGTTCAGGATCGACACCTACTTTCACATAGCTATTTAATTCGTCTCCCTAAATATACGAGTATCGGCAAAGATTTGCAATAGCTTCATGCTTCAAATACACTATTCTTAATAAAATAAACTCATTATATTTCTTGATTCGGAGGAAACGTTTATATGCCCGAAGTAGTCTATTATTTATTCTTCTCTTTTTTTGTGTCACTACTTATTAGTGGCATATTAAATGTCTTTTTGGAAACCACTTCAAAATTGAACTGGCTTACCTCTATTACCTTTTGTGCCGTTCTTTCTATTTTCATCACCACTATAATGAACTGATTTTCTAATTAAAAGAGACCCTTCAATTGTTTGAGCAATTGAAGGGTCTTCATATTAACTAATATTTTTTTCACCTGATTGCAGTTTATACATTTGTTCATAACGCCCACCTTGTTTCAGTAGCTCATCATGAGTACCCTGTTCTACAATTTCACCACGGTCTAATACTAGAATGCGATCTGCATTCTTAATAGTAGAAAGTCTATGTGCGATGATAAATGTCGTGCGCCCCTTTTTCAATACATCCATTGCGTGCTGAATAATTTCCTCAGTTTCCGTATCTATATTGGAAGTCGCTTCATCAAGGATTAATATCGCCGGGTCAAAGGCAAGCGCTCTAGCAAATGAAATTAACTGACGTTGTCCGGAAGATAAAGTACTTCCTTTCTCAATCACAGGTTCATCTAAACCTTTCGGTAGATTTTTCAAGACGCGTTCACCACCAACTGCATCCAATGCTTTCTGTACAGTGTCACGCGTAATTCTAGGGTCTCCTAAACTAACATTCGATTCAATCGTACCCGTAAATAGATAAGGGTCTTGCAATACAATTCCCATATGCTCTCGGATGGTTTGACGTGAATGCTCTTGAATATTGATACCGTCAATTGTAATCGCACCTTTTGAAACGTCATAAAAACTGAAAAGTAAATTCATGATAGAACTTTTACCAGACCCCGTATGACCAACAAGTGCGACTGTCTCCCCTTGCTTCGCTTCAAAATCAATATCTTTTAGCACATATTCTTGTTCCTTATAAGCAAACCACACATGCTCAAAGCGAACATTTCCTTTATAACGTGGAATACGTTTATCGACTACAGGCTCCCCTGGTTGATCTAATAATTCAAAGACACGCTCAGCTGCAACGTTCGCTCTTTCTAAGCGAGCCAACTGATTGACAATGCCAGTTACAGGATTAAATAAACGTGTAATATAGTCAACAAAAGCATATAGCATACCGACTGAAATAGCAGCTGCACCATTCATTTCAGCACTGCCAAAATACCAGATAAAAAGGACAAATGTAAGCGAACGAATAACGCCTACTAAATTGTGAGACGTAGCTGCATCTAATATAAGCAATTTATTTTGATAACGATAATGCTCTTCATTTAGTGCCGCAAATTCATCTTCAATTTGTTTTTCGCGACTAAAAGCTTGAATGATAGTCATCCCATTAATTGATTCGTTGATCATACCGTTCATATCAGAAACTTTTCCTCGAACAATATGATTGTACTTAGAAGCATACTTACGATACACAATCGTCCAAACAATTAAAATTGGAATAACAAATAATGCGATTAATGCCATCTTCCAGTCAAGGAAGAATAAAGCGATATAAATCCCAAAAATCGTCATAAAGCTCGCTGCAAATTGTGAAACAACCGTTACAAACAAATCACGAATAGCTTCCGTATCATTTGTAACACGCGCAACCACTTTTCCAGCAGGCAAATTATCAAAATAACGAATCGGCAATGTTTGAATATGCTCATAGACTTCATTGCGCATTTTTTGAATTATACGATTTGCGCCCATTTGAAGTAAAAGATACTGACCGTATCTAAAAATAGCGGCAACAACTGCTAATCCGAAGAATACAGCCAATAAAATTGCAATCGGCTGAAAATCAATACCTGCGACTTCTGCTTTTGCAATATGATCATCAATAATTTTCTTTGCTACTAATGGTCCCGCTAAGTCTGCGGCAACTGCAATTGCTAATAATAATAGGCCTGAAATAAGTAGCTTTTTGTACATTAAAGCATATTGAAATAATCGTTTACCAGTACCCATTATTTCACCCCCTCAACTTGCTGACGGTCATGCTGTTCTTTGTACCAGCCCTCTTCTTCAAGCAATGTTTGATGTGTACCTTCTTCAACGATACGACCATCCTCTAATACAATGACCCAATCCGCATGTTGAATTGCCGATAAGCGGTGTGTCACAATTATAGTCGTTTTGTCACTTCTAGCTGTTTGGATATTTTGAATAATTGTTGCTTCTGTTTTAGCATCCACTGCTGACAAGGAATCATCTAATATTAATATTTCTGGATCACGAATTAATGCACGAGCAATTGAAATACGTTGCTTTTGCCCTCCTGATAGCGAAACCCCTTTTTCACCAACTAATGTTTGCAAACCGAGTGGTAGCATTTCTAAATCACGCTCGAAGTTTGCTAAACGGATTGCTTCATGTAATTCGTCCTCTGTAGCATCTGATTTACCAAACAAAATATTCTCTTTCACTGTTCTAGAAAATAGTACGTGGTCTTGAGGTACATAACCAATCCAGTTACGAACCTGTTCTTTTGTTTGATCATGAATAGGACTATTTGAGACAAATAGATCACCTTCACCGTTTGGATATTCACGTAATAGCTGTTTAACGACCGTCGTCTTTCCACTACCTGTTTTCCCAACAATTCCTAGCGTTTGGCCTTTTTTCAAAGAAACTTCAAGGTTTGCCAGGTTAATAGAAGATGATTGTGGATATTGGAATGTCACATCTTTAAAAACAATAGAATCTGGATTTTGAATGATTGTTGGCGTTTTTGGATCAACAACATCTTCTTTTTCGTCTAATGTTTCCTGGACACGATCAAGTGAAGCATTTCCACGTTGCATAACATTGATAAGTTCTCCAATCGCAAACATTGGCCAAACGATCATACCTAGATACACATTAAATGTAACTAGCTCACCTAAAGTCATCTCTTGCTTAGACACTAAATAAGCACCAAAACCAAGACCAATCATATAACTAAGACCTGTTAAAATCTTTGTAATTGGATTAAATAATGCATCGATTTTCTCGACATGCATATTTTTTTTGTAAACATCTTCTGTCATTTCACTAAATTGCTGCTCTGTAGCACGTTCTTGAACGTATGCACGAACAACACGAACACCCTCTACAGCTTCAAGTACACTATCATTCATTTCACCAAACACGTCTTGAGCTTTCATATAGCGCTCATGAATTCTCTTACCAAGAATTTGCATAACGATTGCTAATATCGGTAAAGGCAATATTGCTGCTATTGTTAGTTTCCATGAAACAAGGAATCCCATTGTTAGTAAAATTGTTAATAAGTATAATGTCGAATCAATTAACGTCATAATACCAAACCCAGCTGTTTCAGAAACAGCTCGTAAATCGTTTGTCGCTCTCGCCATCAAATCTCCTGTACGATTTCGTTCATAAAAAGGTGGAGACATTTTCAAAAACTTTGTCATAAGCTTTGATCTCAGTTTACGTTCAATTACATTCGCTCCACCAAATAATTGATACTGCCAAATAAAGTTAACAACATATGACAACACCAAAATAACTAGCATCGCAGCAATGTAAAACATAAGAGAATGACTTGTTAATGTTTCTGAATGGATCGCATCAATCGATTGGCCAATAATCCAAGGTGGCGTCACTTCAATTACATTAGCTACTAGTAACAATGCAATAGCTATTGCGTAACGCTTTCGATTTTCTTTAAAAAACCATTTTAATTTAAATAAAACCTCAAACATTTATTATTCCTACTTTCCTATTCTGTTTTTCACTAACCGTCTTCAATCGAATCCTTGTTAAATTTCTTTTTCCGCTTTTGAATAAACATATTCAGCTCTCCTTTTTGAATTTTGCACTCGTAATTCACTTAAAAAGGCAACAAAAAAAGCGCACACTCCTTTCAGAGCATACGCTTTTGAAAAAAGATACAGGTATCTACACCCATACCAATTAGTTATTAAAGTTAAATTACAGAATTAATTGCTGAATAGGTAGGTGTGGATTCATTATTTAATTGTATAAATAAACTTCTTAACTTTTTCATAATCCATACCTCCTTTTCCATAAATTATTTAGTGCCTCTCAATATTAGCACTCCGAATTTTGAATTGTCAATACTTTTAGAATAAATTGGGTAATTTAATTATTTCCTTACTTTTGACGATATTTCTTACTTCAATAAACAATTATTATTAATAGTCAAATTAAATCATGTAGATGATTTGTTTTTTCAACTTAGTTGTCATATCATTGTATTACTTAACTATTTTTTATATCACAGGAGGTGTACACTTTGTTCTCACCCCTCATTTGGGTCTGGAACAAAGGAAGTCTTTGGACATAGCCATACGGTTGACAGCATTCGCTGTCTTGATCGCATGTTCGGCTTTTTTCGTAGCAACTGAATTTTCTATCGTTAAAGTCCGAACAACTCGAATTGATCAGCTTATAGCTGAAGGTAACAAAAAAGCATTAAAAGCAAAAAAAGTAGTATCTAATTTGGATGAATATTTATCCGCTTGTCAGTTGGGAATTACGATTACTTCTTTAGGACTTGGTTGGCTAGGTGAAGAAACAGTATCGATTTTATTGAGACCGATATTTGATTTATTCGCACTTGAAGGAAGTGTGACATCCGTTCTATCCTTCGTGTTGTCATTCTCTATCGTGACATTTGTTCACGTTGTAGTTGGTGAATTAGCACCAAAAACATTAGCCATTCAAAAGGCAGAAGCTGTAGCATTAGCAACAGCAGGTCCTTTAATTACGTTCCACAACGTCATGTATCCATTTATTAAAGCATTAAACTTCTCTGCTCGTTCATTGTCATCACTTTTCGGGTTAAAGGATGTATCTGAGTCAGAAGTGGCAATGACAGAAGAAGAATTACGTATGATTTTATCGGATAGTTTAAAAAGCGGTGAAATAAATCAGTCTGAATATAAATATGTGAATAGCATTTTTGAATTCGACGATCGTATTGCCAAAGAAATTATGGTGCCTCGTACTGAAATCATTGGTATTGAAAAAGAAATGACTCTTAAAGAAGTTTTCGAAGTGATGGGCGTTGAGCAGTATACGCGCTACCCTATTATTGATGGAGACAAAGACCATATTATAGGTCTCGTCAATATGAAGCATCTTTTAACTGCTTACATTAAAGACCCAACTAATGGTTCAAAATCAGTAACGGAATATATGCAACCTATCATTCGCGTCATCGAAACAATTCCAATTAGTGACTTATTGTTGAAAATTCAACGAGAACGTATTCATATGGCCATTTTAATGGATGAATACGGTGGTACTTCTGGTCTTGTAACAATCGAAGATATTATCGAAGAAATTGTCGGTGATATTCGAGACGAGTTTGATGCAGACGAGATTCCTGAAGTTCGTAAAGTAGATGAAAACCATTTTATCTTTGATGCCAAAATGTTAATTGAAAACGTTAACGATTTCCTTAAAATTGACATCAATGAAGATGATATCGATACTATCGGTGGTTGGTTTATGACCAAAAACTTCGATGCCGTTAAAGGCGAAGCAATAATTGAACAAGGCTATGAATTTATTGTAAAAGAAGTAGATGGTCATCATATCTTATACTTAGAAGTTATTAAGTTACCAGATGAATCCAACAACGAATCACTAGAAGATACAAACTCATCTTCTGAAGAATAAATATGAAAATTTAACAAGAAACGACGCACACTAATATGAGTGTGCGTCGTTTTATATTGCCAAGAAATTTTGCAAGGGGGAAACATTGTGGAGCTATACACAAATTTAAGACAAGGGGAAAGAGGTGCTTGGCTAAGCATCGCCACTTATCTCATACTCAGTACCGCAAAGCTGACAATTGGTTTTATAGGTGCATCTACTGCATTAAAAGCTGATGGACTAAATAATACAACAGATATTATCGCTTCTGTTGCAGTTCTAATTGGATTACGTATTTCACAAAAGCCACCAGATGGGGATCACCACTATGGTCATTTAAGAGCTGAAACGGTTGCTTCCCTTATCGCATCATTTATCATGGCAGTCGTTGGACTCCAAGTGTTATTTAATTCAGGCAAAAGTTTTATCGAGAACAACCACTCTTCTCCTTCCCTGCTAACAGCAGTTGTCGCTATTATTAGTGGTATTATTATGTACGGTGTTTATCGTTATAATTTAAAGTTATCTGAACGAACTAAAAGTTCAGCTGTAAAAGCAGCTGCTCTCGATAATCGTTCAGATGCACTTGTTAGTTTTGGTACTGCAATTGGTATTTTAGGTGCTATCGTTGGTTTTCCGATAATTGATTCCATTACCGCCATTATCGTTGGTATTATAATAATTAAAACAGCCTATGAAATATTTTTTGAAGCTGTTCATACATTAACAGATGGCTTTGACGAAGAAGAGGTTGAAACGTTATCAACTCTTGTCCGCAATGTAGATGGTGTTATTCATCTCATAGATTTCAAAGGACGTAATCATGGGAATATGGTGTTTGTAGATTTAACAGTCACTGTTAATCCTGAACTAAATGTTTGGAAAAGCCATCAAATTACCGAAGATATTGAAAATACGATACGACTAGCAAAACCATTGACAGTAGTACTTGTTCATATTGAACCAGAAGGCTTAGTACATAAACATAATTCTGGTTTAATGTAATTTTTTGAGAATAATTGAATATTTATATTGACTTTATTTTTCCATTTTGTTAATCTAATAACAACTTTAAGGAAAGCAGGTGAGGTTTTATGACAAATTTAATGAGCATTGCATCAACGCAAATCGGTTTGTTACAAAATACTCGCCATCCGTATGCTTTTTAAGGATACTTTCTTTTATTGTGCGTGTATAAACTGTAGCTGCCGATTTGCAGCTACAGTTTTTTTATTTTAAATGCTGAAGGCGCTCGTTTAGACTCGACAAGCACTGGATCCTTCGAATCGAAAACATCTCTTCAGTTTTCGACTGAGAAGGTGGAAGTGACCTCGAGAGTCTAGCGCCTGAAGCTGGATATCTAAATTAAATGCTGAACACGACCGCTTAGCTACGCCTGGCACTGGAGGGCTCGAACACAAGACGCTTTTTGTCTGGTGCCAAGAGACCGAAGTGACCCAAGTAGCTGGCGTGTGAAGCTGGATATCTAGAGGAAGGCAACCTAATTTCGCGGCAAGGTCGATGGAAAGCGGAAACCAAAGTCACTCTTTGACTTTGAGTGCCCGACCGCAACGACCTTACAGAAAAATAGTCGCCTCAGCTCAATATCTCTACACACACAATAGGAGGATCTACAAATGACAAAATTACAAGATTTCGGCTGGAATACAACTTGGGAAGAAAAATTTAAAATTGCCCAAGCTTCAAATAAATTAGCAAAAACAATTCCTGGACGTGTATTGCTAGAGCATAAGCACTCCTACCGTGTTATCACGGAACAAGGTGAATGGCTTTCTAGTCCATCAGGCAGCTTCCAACATACTGCTTTTGAACGTCGCGACTTCCCTGCAGTCGGTGATTGGGTATTAGTTGAACAGATGCCTGGTGAAGAAAAAGCGATTATTCATGCCGTATTACCGCGTACCTCTCTGTTCTCTCGTAAAGCCGCTGGATTAACTACAGCAGAACAATTAATCGCAGTCAATGTCGACATCGTTTTTTTAATCATGAGTTTGAACTTAGATTTTAATCTTCGACGATTAGAGCGCTATTTAATCGCTGCTTGGGATTCAGGTGCCACACCAATCATCGTATTAACGAAAAAGGATCTATGTGAAGATGACACACCTTTTATTCAGGAAGCAGAATCTGTTGCATTTGGTGTACCCATCCATACAGTAAGTAGTTTTACTGGTGAAGGCATTAATGAGCTTCAACAATTATTAGTTGATGGTAAGACAGCTGCACTTTTAGGATCATCTGGTGTTGGTAAATCATCTTTAACCAATGCACTATGTGGCACTGAAGTAATGTTCGTCCAAGAAGTTCGTGAGGATGATGATAAAGGTCGCCATACGACAACACATAGAGAATTATTCAAGATTCCAGGTGGTGGATTATTAATTGATACCCCGGGAATGCGTGAATTCCAGTTATGGGATCAAGGTGAAAGCTTAGATAGCAGTTTTAAAGATATAGAAGAACTTTCATCTCAGTGCCGCTTTAGAGATTGTGAGCACAAGCGTGAACCTGGATGCGCAGTACAAAATGCAATTCATGAGGGTACACTAACAAACGAACGATACAGTAGCTATATAAAGTTAAAGCGAGAATTAGCTTATATTGAAAGAAAAACTAACGCTCAAGCACAAATTGCTGAACGTAATAAATGGAAACAGGTTTCAAAAACCTTACGCCAAAAACCTCAGAAAAAACGTTAAAAAAAGCTGTCCTATCAGTCATTTCGATGACTAAGGGACAGCTTTTTCTTTTATTGTTGCTCACTCGGTTCAGTTAACCCATGTTTAACAGCATAAAGTGCAGCTTGAGTACGATCTTGTACTTCTAATTTTGAAAAAATATTCGAAATATGCGTCTTCACAGTTTTTTCTGTAACAAAAAGCGAGGATGCAATTTCTCTGTTACTCTTACCTTTTGTTAGTTCAGCTAGGACATCACGTTCTCGAGGTGTTAAAGTATGTTTCATATGTGGCAAATCTTCTTGCATCTCTCGACTTTTAATAAGTTGAGTTGTCGCTTGTGGATGCAATGTATTTTCTCCTGCCATTATTCTGCGGATTGATGTCACCAATTCATCTGGTTCGATATCTTTCAACTGGTAACCTGCAGCTCCCGCTTCAATTGCAGGAATGACATGGTCACTATCCGAAAAACTTGTCAGCATTAGTACCTGCGTGTCAGGAAATTTTGCCTTAATACGTTTTGTAGCTTGGATACCATCTAATTCAGGCATAACTAAATCCATTAAGACGATATCCGGCTTTAATTCCGACGTTAACGCTACTGCTTCCTTACCATTTTGAGCTTCACCAATAACTTCTATGTCCTTTTGCGTTTTCAGGAAAAACAATAATCCTCTTCTTACAACATGGTGATCGTCTGCGATTAATACTCTAATCATCGAAATCCCCCTTAATATGGTAGACGGATTAAAATTTCCGTTCCTCTTCCAATATTACTCACCCAATCAACCTTGCCGCCAAGTGCTTTTGCACGATCTCGCATGCTTTGCAAACCGATTGATGGTAATTTTACAAGAGAGTCAACTTGAAATCCTCTACCTTCATCTTTGATAACTAATAACACATCTGTCTGTGTAATAATGACGAAAATTTCTGCGTCCTTAACACCAGAATGCTTACGTACGTTATTTAGTGCTTCTTGTGTAATACGAAATAATGTTTCTTCCACACGAGAAGGCAATTGTAAAACACCCGAAACATTCACAGATAGATTTAGACCTAACATTTCAGCATAACCTTTAATCGCTTCCATTAAGCCACTTTCTAAACCTTTAGGGCGTAATTGCCAAATTAAAGCTCGCATTTCTGTTAAGGCTTCTTGCGTTAAATTCTGAATTTCCTTAAACGTTTCCTTCATTTCTGGTTGCTCAGCCATTTCAATTCCGGCACGAGATGTTAACGTAACAGAGAATAATAATTGATTCACTGAATCATGCAAATCTCTCGCTAATCGATTTCTCTCTTCAACTAGTGCCATTTGTTGTTCTTGTTTTGTTAGTAAAATTCGTTTTATTGCGGATCCCATTTGGAAGGCGACTGATTCTAAAAGAGCTAGCTCATCATCAGAAAAACTGACTGTATTTGGCGTAGCCACATTTAATAGCCCAAAACGCTCTTGTCCAGATTGCAAGGGTACTGTGGCATGATGGGTAATCCCACCATCACCCTCTAGTTCAGCAGCATTGGCGCTTTCAATGCGCTGGCATTCAATAATATTCGAAGCTTTTTTTAATTCATTATTCCGATAACGTGATACACACCAACAACCACCTTTTTCTAAAAAATGACAGTTATTATGCTTTAAAGCTTGTGGCAAGTTTTCATGCGCTATGAGCTCATGTCTACCTTTTTTATTAATAAAAAATACCCAACCTGTTTCAAAATTCGTGCCTGCTAAAAATTTTCTCAGAGCACCTTGCAACATTGCTTGAATTTCAGTTTCTTCATTTAGAAGTTCGGCAATTTCCTTGAGTAAACTAATGTTCGAATGATCATTTTGCTGCATGTAATTGCCTCCTTCCTTTTTCCAGCTATAAATATATTGTACCTACTATGATACCACTGCCTGTCATACATTCGCATGAAATAGTCCTCATTCTTTTGACTGAGAAAATAGAAAAGCCACCATTTCTACTCATAAAATGCAGTGGTTAAAACTTATTATTCTTTTGAATATTGTAAACGATATAAATTATGATGAAGTTTTTTCAAATGAGCACATTAATGAACTCTCAACCTTGTAATTATAATTGTCATGTCCTTTAATGACAGGTCTCCAATAAAATTGACGAGTCACACCTTTTCGTACATCATTAAGTAATTGTACTACTTTTATATGGTGATAATTAGTATTGACTGTACCTTCATTTTTGTATAATTTATAGCCAACTAGATTATCATTGGTATAATAACTATTATCATTGTGTGCAGTTCATCATATTAATTAAGGCTAAATATTAGTCTGAAACCTTGCTTTCACAAGATTGCCTTATTTCTATAATAGAGAAGTTTTTATTAAGGATAAAATATTTTACATATATATGCATTCCCTCTATAATTCAAAGGGAAATACTCTAATACTAGGAGATATCTGTATGTCAAAAAAAGTTGAGAATAGTTTACTATTCATCTGGATTGTCTCATTGGTCGCAATGCTAGGCTCCCTATTTTTTTCAGAAATTCAACAATACGAACCTTGTAAGCTTTGTTGGTATCAACGTATTTTAATGTACCCGATTGTCATCATTACAACCGTAGCTTATATCCAAAAAAATGCACGTATTGCTGTAACTTTAGCTGTTTTCTCCATAATCGGTGGCTGTATTTCCATCTACCATTATGGTATTCAAAAATTCGAATTTTTATCTAGCTCTGCAGTAACATGTGGTCGTGTACCTTGTACAGGGCAATATATCAACTGGTTTGGCTTCATCACCATCCCATTCCTTGCATTAACAGCATTCGTCTTAATCGCAGGAGCAAGCTTTTACATGTTAAAAGCATCTAAGGAGGAAAAATAATTGAAAAAGCTACTCATCATTGCTGGAGTAATTGTTGTCATATTTGGACTAATCATCTTCTTAAACAACCAAGGAAATGAAGCAAAATTAAAAGATAATCCATACGGCACTAACGATTTAAAACAATCTACAATTGATCTACTTAGCGATAAAAACTATCAAAACATCATTACTCTGACAGAACTTGAGAAAAAGCTATCTAAAGGTGACCCAACAGTGGTATACTTCTTCAGTCCAGAGTGTACACATTGTAGAGCTGCAACACCTAAATTAATGCCATTAGCAAAAAAATTAGGTGTACACATCGATCAATTAAACTTACTGGAGTATGATTTAGATGACAAGTACGGCGTCACAGCCACACCAACACTTTCTTATTATAAAGATGGTAAAGAGATTCAACGTATGGAAGGCGATGCAGACGAGGCTACTTTCGAAGCATTCCTAAAACAAACTGGTCTCGTGAAATAATACAACTAGTAAGGATTATGTTGTACAAACAACGTAATCCTTCTTTTTAATGGAGGAATAATAATGAAACAATCTTGGACATTCACTATTCTACAAGATAACCAAACTATCGAAGAACTACTACGTGAACAATGGAAGCTAGGTAAAAAAACTGTCCACGAATTACGTATGACAAAAGCTATCTCAGATACAAACGGCGAGCTTCTACAATGGAAAGATCCCCGTCCAAAAAGTATGGAAATTGTCATAACTATGGATGTACCAGAATCTTCATATGAAGCAACTCGTGAATGCGAAGTTAAAGTAGTATACGAAGACCCACATTGCTTAATCGTTTCTAAACCAAAAGGTATGGCTACACATCCAAATGACGTTTGGGATCGCTTCACTTGTATGAATCATGTTATGAATTATATACAAGCACAAGGTGGAGTATACGCGGAGCATGTACATCGACTAGACCAAGGTACAGCTGGACTTTTACTTGTTGCAAAACACCCAATTGCAAAATCCATTTTCGACCGTTTATTAGAAGAGAAGAAAATCCTTCGCGTATATGAAGCAGAAGTTCAAGGCCATATGAAAGAGCGCAAAGGGACAATTCGTGAAGCTATTGCTAAAGATCGCCACCATGGTACCCGCCGTCGCGTTGCACCAGAAGGTCAAATGGCTATTACAAACTTTGAAGTTGTACGTCATCTGCAATATTCAACAATCGTCAATCTTGTATTAGAGACAGGACGTACGCATCAAATTCGTGTACATCTTTCACATATCGGTCACCCAATTGTCGGAGATACTTTATATGATGCAAGAGAAACAGCATCTGGTGATTATTCTCTACACGCTAGAAAACTCCAATTTACTCATCCATTCACAGATAAGAAAATGGAAATTATTGATCAATAAATATTAACAAGGTATCTCTGAGCGTTTTATTGCTTGGAGGTACTTTTTTTATTGGTGGATTTGGGTAGGGATTGGTGTTACTTGATTTGGCTTTAGCGCTTCTCGCTCTGGCTTTAGCGCTACTCACTTTGGCTTTAGCTCTACTCACTCTGGCTTTAGCGCTACTCACTCTGGCTTTAGCTCTACTCACTCCGGTTTTGGCGCTACTCACTTTGGCTTTAGCTCTACTCGCTCTGGCTTTGGCGCTACTCTCCAGCTTTAGCTCTACTCGCTCCCGCTTTAGCTCTTCTCACTCCGGCTTTAGCTCTACTCACTCTGGCTTTGGCGCTACTCACTTGCTTTAGCTCTACTCACTCCGACTTTAGCTCTACTCGCTCCAGCTTTAGCACTTCTCACTTCGGCTTTGGCGCTACTCACTCCAGCTTTGGCGCTACTCACTGACTTTAGCTCTACTCACTCTGGCTTTAGCTCTACTCACTCTGGCTTTAGCTCTACTCACTCCCGCTTTGGCTCTACTCACTGACTTTAGCTCTACTCACTCTGGCTTTGGCGCTTCTCGCTCGGGCTTTAGCTCTACTCACTTCGGCTTTGGCGCTACTCACTCTGGCTTTAGCTCTACTCACTCCCGCTTTGGCGCTTCTCACTCCCGCTTTGGCACTTCTCACTCCCGCTTTGGCACTTCTCACTCCCGCTTTGGCGCTACTCACTGGCTTTAGCTCTACTCACTCTGGCTTTAGCTCTTCTCACCCTGGCTTTGGCGCTTCTCACTCCGGCTTTAGCTCTACTCACTCGGGCTTTAGCTCTACTCACTCCGACTTTGGCGCTTCTCAAGCAATAAAATAAAAAAACGCTAGAAGAAAACACAACATTTTCTTCTAGCGTTCTTTATTATTTTTCTTCTAATACATTCCCTAAAACGTACCTAAATATACGATTCAAGCGTTACCGCGTTGCAACTTGGCGAAAACCTTCAGCATTAAAATTTAAAACTAAAGTTATCTGGGTCTGCGCCTGTTCTTTCGTCTTTGTTTAGCGCGCTAATTAGTTGCATGTCTTCGTTTGTAAGTTCGAAATCGAATACTTGAGCGTTTGCTTGTATTCGGCTTGGCGTTACTGATTTTGGAATAACAATATTACCCAGCTGTAAATGCCAACGAATTACTACTTGTGCTGCAGATTTTCCGTATTTTTGGCCAATACTAGTGATAGTTGCATCATCTATAATTTTACCTCTAGCTAATGGAGACCATGCTGTAACTGCGATGTCATTTGCTGTACAGAAGTCACGTACTTCTACTTGCGTTAAGTATGGGTGCACTTCAATTTGGTTGACCATTGGTTTGACATTAGCAGTAGCAAAGATTTCTTCTAGATGGTGAATTTGATGGTTAGAAACACCTGTTGCGCGAAGTAGTTTTTCATCATATAAGCGTTCAATTGCACGATATGTGTCTTTGAATTTATCAGGTACTGCCCAGTGAGTTAAATATAAATCTAAGTAATCCATATCTAATTTCTTTAATGAAGTCTCGAAAGCACGTAAAGTTTCATCATATCCCTGATCAGTGTTCCAAACTTTTGATGTAATGAATAAATCTTCACGTTTCACATTAGAAGCTTTGACTGCTTCCCCTACTTCTACTTCATTGTTATATAGTGAAGCTGTGTCAATTGCAATATACCCTGTATCAATTGCAGTGGTCATCGCTTGAATCGCTTCTTCACGATCAGTCATTTTGTACACACCAAGTCCAAAACGCGGCATTTCTACGCCGTTATGTAGTGTTTTTGTAGATGTAATATTCAACACATCGCACAACTCCTTCTAATTGATTAATTTCATTATACAAATGTAATCAAATTATTTCGAGAATAAAGACTTTGGGAAAACAGTTGATTTCTCATATAGAAATCATTAATATATTCTTGTTATTTCTCTAAAATGCATAAATATCATGTTTAATGTCATAAAAATTGTTTGTTTTTAAGAAAGAGGGTATTAAAATGTTTCGTTTAAAGGAAAATGGAACGAATGTTAAGACGGAACTTATAGCAGGAATAACTACATTCTTTACTATGATATACATTGTTGTTGTAAATCCAAGTATGTTATCTGCATCCGGGGTTCCACTTGATCAAGTTTTCATAGCGACTATTATCGCTATCGTTATAGGTACTTTATGGATGTCGCTATTTGCTAATTATCCACTTGTTATCGGGCCAAGTATTGGGTTGAATGCATATTTTACTTATTCAATCGTCGTTTCATCAGAAGGCACCATTGATTATTTAACTGGATTTGCAGCTGTTTTTGTATCAGGTATTATATTCGTTCTATTATCACTAACACCGCTACGTGAAAAATTAATTTTAGCCATACCTGAAAATTTAAAACGGGCAATTGCTGCAGGTATTGGTCTATTTATTGCTTTCCTAGGCTTGCGGATGGGGAATATTATTGTCGATAGTGAAAGTAACTTAGTGATGCTAGGTGATTTAACTTCTCCTGGGGTGCTACTAACATTATTCGGATTATTCGTTACTGTAATTTTAATGGTACGGAATGTCAGTGGTGCCCTATTTATCGGTATGTTTATTACAGGTGTTGTCGCAACTTTAACAAATCAATTGCACATTGAAAAGGTGGTTGCAGTTCCTCACCTTCCTGAAGGCATATTAGTCTGGAATCCGATTGAAGCAATCGGCCAGGTTATCTCTTATGGATTATACGGCGTTGTATTTTCTTTCATTTTAGTTACATTATTTGATACGACTGGTACAATGATTGGAGTTGCGAAACAAGCGGGTTTAATGAAAGATGGTAAATTACCACGTGCTCGTAAAGCATTGTTAGCCGACTCAGTTGCTACAACTTTTGGTGCTATGTTTGGTACAAGCCCAACTACAGCATTTATTGAATCTTCTGCTGGGGTTGCTGCTGGTGGCCGTACAGGTTTAACGAGTTTAACTGTCGCTATTCTATTCGTCGCTGCTTCATTCTTTGGACCTTTAGTTAGTGCTATTTCAGGAGTTTCTGCTATTACTTCACCAATATTAATCATCGTGGGTACGTTGATGATTGGTTCTATTAAAGAAATCGAATGGGAAAAATTCGAAGAGGCTTTCCCTGCGTTTTTAATCATTTTGATTATGCCACTTACTTCAAGTATTGCTACAGGAATTGCCTTCGGATTTATCTCTTATCCTATTTTAAAAATAGCGAAAGGCGAGGCAAAAAAAGTACATCCGTTGCTTTATGTTTTTGCTATTTTGTTTGCATTCCAATTAACCTTCTTATCTTAATCATACAGAAAAATGCCCACTGCATATTTAGATGCAATGGGCATTTTTTAATCACGTGGATGAATTGACGGTGCTTTATCTGACTGGACAGGATCTTGTATGCGACCATCACGCTCAAGTTCCTCACCATCACGCATTTTATCCATTTGCTTGCCTAATTGTCTAAGCTCCTCCATAGAAGTTGCCATTGAGCCGTTTTCTGGTTGCTTTTCATTGTTATCCATATTATCCGCTCCTTTAACAAAAATGCATTACTTAGGAATTATTAGCACCTTTCATTCATCCTATTCGATTAATATGTACATTGCAAATAATAAAGAACGATTTCTGCCATAATTTTATAACTGCGAATATTTCATTTTTATACAAAGTAGGCTATACTTGATAAGAACTTTTTATTACCATGAGGAGGGTACTTCCATGAAATTAATCTTAATTCTTGGTGTTTGTGTAGCATTTTTAACTGCAATCTTCACTGGTGGATATGAAGACAAACAAGGCACTTCTGAAAAGTAATCCATCGTATAAAAAAGGACAACCTACTTACAGGCTGTCCTTTTTTTATTTTAAACCAGGGAAATTTTGTTGGCGCATTGCTTCATAGATTAAAATAGCTGCGGTATTTGAAAGATTTAATGAGCGGATATTATCACTTTGCGGAATACGTAAGCAACGATCTTGGTTTCCTTCTATTAACTCCATCGGAATTCCTGTCGTTTCCTTTCCAAAAATAAAGAAAATCTCTTCATCTTGGTTACTAAAATTAAAATCTGAATAGGCTTTATCACCATATGTTTCAATATAATAAAATGACCCACCATCATTCTTTTCAAAAAATTCATCTGCTGAATCATAATACGTAATATTTACGCTATGCCAATAATCTAACCCAGCTCTTTTTAACATTTTGTCGTCCGTTGAAAACCCTAATGGACGAATTAAATGTAAGCTTGTATTTGTACCTGCGCAAGTTCTGGCGATATTACCAGTGTTGGCTGGAATTTCTGGTTGATATAAAACGATATGCAAAGACAACTTTGACACTTCCTTTATTTTTGTGCTAAAAAGGCTAATCCTTTTTCTATTTCTATTATAACCTCAGGATCCTGTTCTTTTTGTAGTGCTACTTGTAAAATTTCTTTTGCTTCTATTACACCCATTTTACCAATAGCCCATGCAGCTGTTCCACGAATTACTGGACGTTCGTCCTTCTGTAAAACTTCAATAAGCTTTGGTATGGATGACTCTTCTTTGAAATGAGCGAGTGCAATAATAGCATTACGCTGAATTGGCTTCTTCCCTCTCCAAGAACCGGAAATATAGCCGAATTTCGCTTTGAATTCCTTATTAGAAATAGTTAATAACGGTTCAAGTAGAGGTTTCGCAATTTCAGGATCTGGCTTAAAAGCATCATGCAGCCAATTTAATTTGCCTTTATTCTTTGGACAAACTGTTTGGCAAGTATCACAGCCATAAATTCGATTACCAATTTTCGTACGAAACTCGTCGGGTAAAAACCCTTTTGTTTGCGTTAAAAATGCTACACAGCGGTTTGAATTCAATTGACCTGCTTGTACAATAGCACCAGTAGGACATACATCAATACAAAGCGTACAATCCCCACATTGGTCAGACATAGGTTCATCTGGAGCAAACGGGATATTCGTAATCATTTCACCTAGATAAACGTATGATCCAAATTCGGGAGTTATAATTGAACAGTTTTTTGCACTCCATCCAATGCCAGCTCGTTCGGCTACAGCCCGGTCAGATAACTCTCCAGTATCAACCATTGAACGCATTTTAGCTTGCGGCAGTTTTTCTTGTATAAATGCTTCAAGTAACGCTAATTTTTCGCGAAGTACTGTATGATAGTCCATTCCCCATGAAGCTCGGCAGAAAATACCTCTTCGCTCCCCTCGCTTTCCTTTAGGTGCATTTTCCATTCGTGATGGATAAGCAATTGCGATAGCAATAATACTCTGTGCCTCTTCTAGTAAAAGGGTTGGTTCAGTACGTTTTTCAATATCAGATTCTTCAAAGCCCGATTGAAAATTGAGCTCCTGCTGGCGACGCAATAAGTTCTTTAACTCAATAAATGGTGCAGCGGATGTAAAACCAATTTTATCTATGCCAATGGTTTTTGCGTACTCAATCAGCTCTTCTTGCAAGTCGTTGACAATCACTTGGTTCTACTCCTTTCTATATGTTACACTTGTGAAAATACAAGATATAGGTGATGTTCATGATAAAAGTTGCATTAGATTCTACTTTATTAAACAAAGTACCAGACTTTAAAATCGGCATTATCCATTATACCAAAATTGTCGTGTCTGAATCTCCTCAAATGATTAAAGGACGTACACAGTTATATCAAGAGAACTTATTTTTAGAATTACAGGACACTCCTGTCACTGAGAGAGAGGGTATTTCTGAATGGCGTAAGCTTTGGAAATCACTTGGTTCTGACCCAAACCGCTATCGTCACTCAGCTGAAAGTTTGATGCGCCGTATTGCCAAACAAAACTACATAACGCCATTTCACTCGGCAGTAGATTTAAATAATTTCTTTTCATTACAATACGAAATGCCAGTTGGAATATATGATATTGAAAATTTAGAGGGGAATGTCACTGTAACACTAGGTGATGAGGAAACGGGCTATGAAGGATTAAACGGCCGTTTCAATTCGCTACATAATATTCTCGTCTCTTTAGATGCTAAAGGACCCTTTGGTAGCCCCTTTGTTGATTCGAAAAGGACAGCTGTAACGGAGAATACTGTTGAAGCACTTCAAGTATTCTATTTACGTCCATCTTTATCTATAGAAAATAGTAATGCATTGTTAGAAGCTGCAGGTAAAATGTTCTCACAAGTGCATGGTGGCGACTTCACGACTGGTCTATTATTCAAAGATCAACAATCATTTGAAATTTAAGGAGGTTCTATAGTGGGTACTATTACATTAGCAGAAGCAGTAAAACTGAAAAGCATATTAACAAAAAAAGTACATGAGCTATCCTCCGAATTACAACGTGTTGCTTTTGTCCAAGTGGAAAAAGGCGAAGAACCAAAACCTTCTAAACGTTTACTTACAGAAGTAGATACTGAACTTGAAGATGTTCGAAAAGATATTCGCATACTAGATAAATTAGTATACCGTGCAAATATTGATCATATTCTTTCATTTAAAGGTGAAGAGTATGCAATTGTAGAAGCAATTGAATTGGCAACACAACTTCGTGCTAGAGCCGCTACCTATAAAGAGTTTGCTCAAGCAGAAAAAGAGGAAATTCAATATGGCTATTCTGACGGTACAACCGTTTATCGTGTTGCCTTATTTGAACCTGAGGAATACCGTTTGAAAGCAGTAGAACTTGAGAAGGATGCGCATAAGTTATCTAACTTAATCAATGCAAAAAACTATACAATCGAAATCGATTTTGATGATAGTAAGTATTTCTAACCTTGAGGCAGTGAGACTCTTCCTCGGGGCGTAATTGGCACGATCACATTATTCATTAGTTGAATTCAAACCGATGACCGATGACCATTTAACATATTAACTGTGACCAATGACCAACCAATGCAAAGGCCCACAAATTATTAGTTAAGCATCACCTGATCTGCCGTTACGAAAAAAACGCGCTCTTCCTTCTTGGAGAGCGCGTTTTTTATATATTATTTAATTGGCAACAGTCTCAAATTGCTCAATGGCAAGTACTTCTTCATCATATAAATGGCAAGCAACATAATGCCCTTCACTTTTTTCTAACCATTTTGGTTGTAGTTGTCCACAAACTGCTTTTGCCATTGGACAGCGGGTATGGAAAACACAGCCTGTTGGTGGATTAATAGGGCTTGGTAATTCCCCTTTAAGAATAATACGTTCCCTTTTCTCTTCTATATCCGGATCAGGGATAGGAATAGCTGATAATAAAGCTTGTGTGTATGGATGTAGGGGCTCATTGTACAATTGTTTACTTGTTGTCAATTCTACCATTTGCCCTAAATACATAACGCCAATTCGTTTTGAAATATATTTTACCATTGATAAATCATGTGCAATAAATAAATACGTTAAACCTTTTTCCTTTTGGAGCTTCTGCAATAGTTTTACTACTGAAGCTTGGACAGAAACATCCAAAGCTGAAATCGGTTCATCGGCAATTATAAACTTCGGTTCAAGTGCTAATGCCCTGGCAATTCCTATCCTTTGACGTTGACCACCTGAGAATTCATGAGGATAACGATTGGCATGATCACGATTCAGACCAACATCCTCTAGTAACTCATATACTCTCTCTTTTAGTTCTTCTTTTGATTTATTTAAATGATGAATTTCTATAGGTTCTGCAATTATTTCAAAGACAGTAGAACGTGGATTTAATGATGCATATGGATCTTGGAAAATCATTTGCATCTTTTTCAAGAAGTTGTTGCGCTCCTTCTCTGTCATTGAATGGACATCTTGATCTTCGAATAAGACTTTGCCATCTGTACGATTATACAGCCCTAAAATTGTTCTTCCTGCTGTAGATTTACCACACCCAGACTCGCCTACTAATCCAAATGTCTCACCTTCCATCACATCAAAGCTTATACCATTTACCGCCTGTAATGTGGTACCTTTGCCTAAATCAAAATGTTTTTTTAAATTTTGCACCGATAAAATCACTTTTTCTGTCATGGTGTTTTCACTCCCGGTCCATAGCGTCTAACAGCACAGATTTCTTCCTCGAATATTGTGCCTGCGAGTTTTATTAGTTCAACTGATTTACCGGTTTGTGGAGAATGAAGCATTTGTCCTTCACCGTAGTAAAAACCTACATGCCTCACCGGCTTGGTACCCTTTTCATCTGCAAAGAATAATAAATCTCCAACTTGCCATTCCTCTTTATTGTCCTTTGATATAGCCATACCATATGTTGCTTGGTCACCTGCATCCCTCGGAATTCGTAGACCGCAAGCCTTTGCCATGTTATAAGTAAAGCCAGAGCAGTCATAACCATACGATGACATACCGCTCCAAATGTAAGGTAAGTCCAAATAGTAAAGACCAAACTGTACAGCCTTATCCATCGACTGTACAATGTCTCCTGTATATTTTACTGCACTCGATTTTAATACTTTCCCTCTTCCTGTTGGCGTATCAACGATATAATATTGTGCTTTCTCGTCTAATACAGGCAATATTGTATTAAAAGTTAAGACAATTTGTGGTGTATCATCTTCAGACCATAATTGTGTTTTATCCACATTCACAATGATACTTTCCGTCGAATCTGAAAGTGGTTGTTTAGACAATTGCACTAAAGGTACCCAACCTGGATAGCCTCTTTCATCCTTATGAGTGGGTTGTAAGATGGCAATGACTTTCGCCCATTCTCCCTGAATTCCCTCTACTATTACTGGTTCACCAAATAATAGCTGCGTTTGAATTCTGTTACTATTACATAAATCTAAACGTTCTTTATAAGGGAGAGCTTCTAACCATTTGACGAGCTGTACGGGTTTTGTAATAGCTGGTTGATCGATTTCTCGAGCTGATTCTGGCTTCGTCCAAATAGATGCTACTGCAACTGAGCAATGCCAAATATTATGTAATGCGGTCATTTAGTTCCCCCCTGTATATACTTCTTCAAAGCCTAATCCACTACGTTCTGAGAAGGTAATATATCTTTCTTTATATGTTACGCCGCCCTTGATTGTTTCAAATTTCAACATTAGAGGCGCATCAAAATCGTAATATTGTATATTCGGTTGACTAGCCGCAAAATGTGCTGCAGCGGTAATACCTATTTTGGTTTCTATCATACTCCCTGTCATACATTGCACCCCATAGCTTTCAGCTAATGCATTGATTTTCAAGGCTTGATATATCCCTCCTGCTTTCATCAATTTAATGTTTATTAAATCCGCTGCACGCATTTCTAAAATAGTTTTTGCATCATGAATTGAAAAGACACTTTCATCAGCCATAATCGGTGTTAATGTATGGTCCGTTACAAATTTTAGCCCATGCACATCATGCGCTATTACGGGTTGTTCAATCAATTCTATATCTAGACCTAAGTCTTCCATTTTAGAAATGGCATACACAGCTTCCTTTGCATTCCAACCTTGATTGGCATCTAGTCGAAGTTTCGTTTTATAGCCAATTTCATCTCGAATTGCTTTTATCCTAGCAATATCATCAGTAATTTCACCGATACCCACTTTTACTTTCAAAACATTAAATCCATTAGCAATATATTTTGCTGCATCAGCTGACATTTCCTTCGGAGCATTTACGCTTACTGTATAATCGGTTTCTATCTCCTTTTTATATCCACCCAAGAATTGATATAGGGGTAGATCTGCTTGTTGCGCAATTAAATCATACAATGCCATATCAATTGCCGCCTTAGCACTTGTATTGCCCACCAACGCAGTATGCAGCTTTTGAAAAACCTGCTCATAAAATCGGAGATCCTGCCCGTTTAATAATGGTCCAAACACTTTTTCAATTGCATATTGGATACTACCTAAAGTTTCACCTGTAATGACAAATGTTGGTGGTGCCTCGCCCCAACCTACCCGCCCATCTTCTACTGTTACACGTACATAAATGGATTCTGCGACCGTTACTGTACGTAACGCAGTTTTAAATGGTTTTTTTAATGGTACCGCAACTTGAAATACATCAATAGATTGGATAATCATGACGTGTCACCCCTTCACTTATTGGACCCCTGGTAAAATGGTCAGTGTTTTATCATTAGCATTCAAAATAGCTTCTGCGCCTAGCGGTATTGCAAAATGAGGTTCACAATGCCCAATTTTAAAGCCCTTTACTACTGGTACATTTAAAGCACCTAAATAGTGATTTAACACTTCCTCTAGCGACAATGAGACTTTTCTCTTTTTCGGCTCAGTATTGCTAAAATCACCTACAATAATGCCTGCTGCACCTTGCAATTTACCCGATTGTCGTAATTGATTTAACATACAATCGATTCTATAAGGTTCTTCATCTACATCCTCTATTAATAGAAGTTTACCTCTCGTATCGACTTCAAATTCTGTTCCAAGTCCATTTGATAAAAGACTTAAGTTACCACCTGTAATTTCTCCTTTTGTCACTCCTGCAACCATTGTCTCTAATGGTGAGTAATCTTCTGTATACTGTAATTCCATTGGTTGAAAAAGTTGTTTGAACATTTGACCTGACTTTTCTCGGAATGTAGGTCTACCAACATCCGAAGCTAGCATTGGGCCATGAAAGGTAATGAAATTAGAGTACTTTCCTATCGCTGTATGTAGAAATGTAATATCCGAATAGCCCCAAAGGATTTTAGGATTATTTGCAAGGAGCTGAAAGTCAATTTTATCAGTATAACGTGCCGAGCCATAACCTCCACCAGCACATATGACTCCAGCAATTGTAGGGTCCGCGAACATAGCATGTAAATCATTTAATCGCTCTTCATCGGTACCTGCTAAATAACCATAAATATTCTCTACGGATGGACCAAATTTATAATGCAACCCAAGCCCTTCAAGAAATGTAAGTGAATGTTGTAAACTTTCCAGGTTTGGTGGACTTGATGGAGCTATAATCCCAATCGTGTCTCCCTTTTGAAGTCTCATAGGTCTATTTTTCATCATCATTTCCTCCCTTTCTAAAATAAATCAAGGAACGTAACATATACATTCTTTCATTTATTAAAGAAAGTGCAGTGCCTATAATAGGCACCGCTACTTTTTAATTTTTATCTGCCCATTTTAGTTCTGTATAACCAACTGGGTGACGAACAATACCAGAAATATTAGATTTCTCTAATGACACTTGGTTATAGAAATATAGTGGTACAATAGGTGCTTCGTCTATTAACACACGCTCTGCTTCTTGTAGAGTTTCCCATCGCTTTGTCGCATCTGATTCTTGTTTAGCAGATTTAATCAAGCTATCAAATTTTTTGTTTGACCATGCTGTACGGTTCATAGGAGAGTCTGTAATAAAACTTTCAATTGCATTAATTGGATCTGCATAGTCATATAAGAATGATGAACGAGATGTTTGATGCTTCAGCTCTTTTTGTTCAGCTAAGAATACACTAGCTTCTACATTTTGTAGTTTTGCATCTACACCTAGCGCATCTTTAATTTGACTTTGTAAAGCTACCGCAATATTTTGATGTTCTGGGCTTGTTGAATACGTTAATGTCACTTTTGGAAGCTTAGACCATCCTTCTTCTTTCATACCTTCTTTTAATAATTTCTTTGCCTCTTCTTTATCTAAAGAGACTAGGTCTCCAACTGATTCTCGGAATTCTTTACCGTCTGGACCTTTGAAGCCATATGTTACAAAACCATGCGCTGCTTTCTCACCATTTTTCGTTACATATTGCACGATATTTTCTTGGTCTACTGCTTTAGCAAAAGCTTGGCGAATTTTTTTGTTTGTAAATGGCTTTTTCTCTACATTAAATCGATAGAAGTATATGCCTGCTTGATCTTCTACATGTAACTCTTTATCGTTCTTTAACTGTTCAGCTAGCTCAGCAGGTACGCTCGATACATCTAGCTCATCTGATTTGTACATTTGATATTCAGTATTCGTATCATTCACCATTGCCCAATCAACTTTATCAAGCTTTACAGTGTCTTTATCCCAATACTGATCATTCTTTTTGAATACGAACTTTACATCATGCTCCCATTCTGATAAATTGAATGGTCCGTTACCGACAAATGAATCTGCTTCTGCAAACCATTTTGGATTTTCCGTTGCAACTTTCTCATTCACTGGGAAGAAGCTTGGATTAGTAATAATGCTCAAGAACGCATCAGTTGGTGCATTCAATTTCACTTCAAATGTCTTATCATCAATCGCTTTGATAGCTACTTCCTCCGCTTTACCCTTTCCAGTGTTATAAGCTTCAGCACCATCAATTGGATAAGCTAAGAATGCTGCTGGTGAAGCTGTTTCTGGATCAAGCATATGCAGCCATCCAAAAACAAAATCTCCCGCCGTTACTGCATCGCCATTTGACCATTTTGCTCCATCTCGAATTGTAAAAGTATAAGTTAATCCATCATCAGAAACTACAAACTTTTCAGCTGTCGCTTCTACAGGTTGATCTTTGTCATTAAAGCGAACTAAACCTTCCATCAAGTTATTTAATGCATTCCAAGATACTGCATTAAAACCGACAGACGGATCGAAAGAAGTTGGTTCACTACCGTTATTTAAGTAAAGGACTTTTTCCTTGGCATCTCCCCCACCATCAGCGGATGACGGTTCTTTGCCTGCTTCTTTATTTGCCGTACAAGCGGATAAAACAATTGCGAATACTGCTACGAATAAAACTGTTAACCACTTTTTCATGAATAATCCCCCTTTAACTCTTTTGTGAAATATATTAAGCACAATGTGCCTCTCACCATTTTCAGTTAAATAAGCCTTTTGCACGTTCATCTTGTAACCAACAATCTACCTTATGCTTCTCAGATAGCGATGTTGCCACAGGATATACATGATTGCATACTTCCATCGCATATGGACATCTTGCTGTAAAAGCACAGCCTGTTGGTGGTGCAAATAAATCTGGTGGTGTTCCTTCAATTGGCTCTAATTCTTCCTCTACTAAATCTAGTCTAGGGACTGAATTTAATAATCCTTTTGTATAAGGGTGGGTAGGTTCATAAAAAATTTCTCGCTTCGTACCTATTTCAATAATTTTTCCTGCATACATAACTGCAATCCGATCAGCTATTTTCGCAACCACACCCAAGTCATGTGTTATTAAGATAATAGAGACGCCTGTTTTCTTTTGAATCTCTTCAAACAGTTCCAAAATTTGCGCTTGAATGGTTACATCTAAGGCTGTTGTTGGTTCATCAGCTATTAATAAGGTGGGTTCACATATTAATGCAATTGCTATGACAATTCTCTGCCTCATACCACCAGAAAACTGATGGGGGTACTGATTTAAACGTTCACTAGGATTTGATATTCCTACAAGTAGCAACATTTCAATAGCCTTAGTTTTAGCTTCTGCCTTACTTATCTTATGATGCGTACGTAGTCCCTCAGTCAATTGTTCTCCAATTGTCATCGTTGGATTTAATGCAGTCATAGGGTCCTGAAAAATCATCGACACATCTAGCCCTTGGATTTTGCGAAGATCAGATTTTTTATAAGAAGTTAAATCTTTTCCTTTAAAGACTACTTTGCCGTTTGTAATTTTCCCGGGAGGTTGTGGGATTAAGCCCATAATCGCATTTGATGTAACACTTTTACCACAACCAGATTCTCCTACAATGGCAAGTGTCTCACCTTTATGCAAATCAAATGTGACTCCTCTTACAGCTTGGACTACGCCGCCAAATGTAGTAAAAGTCACTTGTAAATCTTCCACTTGTAAAATTTTCTCTTCCATTTTCACTTTTCCTTCGAGTGTTGGTTGGCCCATAGAATCGTTGTGTATCGCTTGTTCACGTACCATTCCACTCACCCCCTTAATTTTGGATCAAGTGCATCTTGTAGCCCATCACCAAGAACATTAAATGCAAACATTGTTAATGAAATAAATAATGCCGGGAAAAACAATCTCCACCAATGTCCCGATAATATAACCGGCAATGCATCGTTTGCCATTACACCCCAGCTGGCAAATGGTGCACTAATACCTAAGCCTAAAAAGCTTAGAAAGGCTTCTGCAAAAATTGCACTCGGCACTGTCAATGTCATCTGTACAATAATTGGTCCCATAGTATTTGGTAACAGATTTTTTCGTATGATGCGTGAAGTCTTAGCCCCAAAAGACTTAGAGGCTGTTACAAATTCATAATTTTTTAATTGCAACACTTGACCACGTACAATACGTGCCATTCCTACCCACCCTGTAATTGTTAAGGCAACAATGATTGTCGTTAAGCTAGATCCCATTACTACCATTAACAAAATAACTACAAGTAAATGTGGAAGACCATATAAAACTTCAATGATACGCATCATAATTAAATCCACTTTGCCACCCTTATAACCGCTAATACCGCCATAAATAATACCTATAAAAAAGTCTATAAGTGCTGCCATCAAACCTACAAACAAAGAAATTCGTGCGCCGTACCATGTTCTTGTAAACACATCTCGCCCTGCTTCATCCGTTCCAAACCAATGCGTCATAGAAGGCGCTTTATTTTGACTAGGGTAATCAGTTGCTGTGACTAAATATGGAGAAAATATCGGAACAAATATAGCCATAATGGCAAGTAATATTAAAAAAAACATTCCTAACATTGCTAGCTTATTCTTCTTTAACTTACGCCAAGCATCTGCCCAATACGATAATGATGGCCTTACAACCAATTCTGCCTTTTCCAAATTCTTCGCTTTAGGCTTAAACCATTCGTCCTTTATTACAACTTCTTTTATATTGGTCATGATGATTCACCTTCTTTTTTGTGCAATTTAATACGCGGATCTAAAATGCCATATACAATATCGACTAGGAATAGCATGAATACTAAAAATGCACTATAAAAAACAGTTGAACCCATAATAACGGGATAGTCACGATTATTAATACTTTCAACGAAGTATTTTCCCATACCTGGAATTGCGAAAATACGTTCTATAACGAACGTACCCGTTAAAATTCCAGCTAGCATCGTCCCCATAATTGTCACGACAGGCATCATAGCATTTCGTAGTGCATGCCGGATAATAATTCTAGACGGTTTCAAACCTTTTGCTCTCGCCATCTTTATATAATCCTGTGTCAGTACCTCTAACATGCTAGAGCGAGTAAGTCTTGCGATAATCGCCATAGGTCCTGTTGCTAATGCTAAGGTAGGTAAAATCATATGAAGCGGGCTCTGCCAAGTTGCCGCGGGTAACCACTTCAGTTCACCTGCAAAAATTTGAATAAGTAAAGTTGCTAAAATAAAGTTCGGAATAGAAATACCTATAACTGCAAAAGTCATCGCAAGATAATCAATTATTCCGTTATGCCGGAGTGCTGCTAAAGTGCCTAACGTTACCCCTGATAAAACCGCAACTAGTATCGTTATGATCCCTAGCTCAAATGAAATAGGGAATCCCCTGGCCAATAAGCTATTAACTGAGTCGTTTGGTTTCTTAATCGAAGGACCAAAATCGAACGTAACAATAGCCTTTAAATAGTTCGCATACTGCACCGGCAATGGCTGATCTAGCTTATAGTATTTTTCTAGATTTTCTTGAATTGTAGGATTTGAAGTACGATCATCATCAAATGGCGACCCTGGAATTGCATGCATTAAAAAAAACGTCAATGTCGCAATTAGCAACACTGTTAAAACCATCATGAAGAAGCGCTTTATAATATATTGAATCATTCAAACCCTCCTCCTTGTCAGCAATACCGTGTTTGGTATGCCAACTCTGCCATTACAAGCATTGCTCTATATGCTTCTAGAATATCTTTTGCCTTAAACTCCACCATTGTTGTGCCTTCAATAATCTTCGTTCCTGGCATTAATGCTGCCCATTCGGCTTGGCCATAATTTGTAAATTCAATGCGTAATGTTGGTGTAGCTGGTGGTACAAGTGGTTTAATTGAATCTTTTTTCGCAATCGCTTCAGCCGTTTTTTCAACTAACAACGCTCGTGCTTTTTTAGGATGTAATGTCTTCACAGCCGATCTAGAAATTGATTCTTTTACTGCCGCAGTTACAACTCCAGGAATAAGTGCTTCAATCTCACGACAAGCACAATCATCACCAGCTAGGAAAATAACTGGTACCCCAAAATAACCAGCCACATATGAATTAAAGCCAATCTCACCAATTTCCACATCATCAATGAAAATTGTTCGAATACTAAATGTCATTGAATGGCTCATTACTCCAGGTTGTCCTGCTCTCGCATGATATCCAGCAAACATTACACCATCAAATGTTTCATCTACATTTTGAACCATTGAGAGCGGCTTCAAATCTCCCGTGATCAAATCTGCATCCTCATGCAATTCCTCAACTAACAAATTATTCATTTTGGAATGGCTATCGTTTACTAGCACTTCTTTCGCTCCACTTTTAAAAGCAGCACCTATTATCGCATTGGCTTCATCTGTCATAATTTTTCTTGAGTGTTCATAATTATTTTCTGATTGAGATACAAACGTATAATCTGGTAAACCCGTAATCCCTTCCATGTCTACTGATAAAAAATACTTCACATTACCACCCCTATCATTTTTATAATATTCTGATAATATTATAAAATTACATTAACAGATTTTTACTTTAATATCAATTATTTATAAAATAATATATTTACTTTTTCACTCAATCATTACCCAGATATACTAATAGAAATAAATAAAAAAACTCACCTCTATGAGAGATGAGTTACATAGTAAATGTTTTCTTGTTTAAAGCGAATTTTATTAATAAAAGTTATTGTATTATAAGGTAACGATTGAAGAGTTATGCCTAAAAGCATCGAATTTATCTAATTGTATGCTATCACTGAACACCAGGTAAAATAGCTAAATGCTTACGATCTGCGTCTAAAATTGCATCCACACCTAATGGAATTGCTACATTTGGTTCGCAATGTCCAATTTTGAAACCTTTCACAACTGGTTTACCTAAATTGCCAAAATAATGAGCAAACACTTCATCTATTGTGAGTGAATCTACGTAGTCTCTAGGTTCTGCGTTTGTAAATTCTCCGATAATAACACCTGCTACTTCGTCTAGCTTTCGTGTTAGCTTTAACTGATTGAGTAGACCATCAATTTGAGCCGGCTCTAAACCAATATCTTCAATAAGCAATATCTTTCCTTTAGTATCGATTTCATACTTAGTACCAATACTGCTGACAATTAGTGTTAGATTTCCTCCTGTTAGTTCCCCTCTTACAGCCCCACCAGATACTGTTGTAAGCATAGAGATATCTTCTTCATAGTGAATTTCAGCAGGTTCAAACAACTGCTTAAACATATGCTTAGAACGTTCTGCTACATCTTCTCGCCCCATACTTGATAAAGTCGGACCATGGAAAGTTACAATATCAGAATACAAACCAAAAGCGGTATGTAAATACGTAATATCTGAAAATCCCCAGAAGATTTTAGGATTTTCCTCTAGTAATTGATAATCAATACGCTCTGCAAGACGCGCAGCACCGTACCCACCACTAGCACAGAAAATAGCAGCAATATTAGGATCTTCAATCATTTCGTGTAAATCCGATAAGCGATCCTCATCAGTTCCTGCCAAATAACCATTCTTCAGTTGTACAGACTTTCCAATAACATATTTCAAGCCAAGTTCCTCTAAAAAAGCAAATGACTTAGTTAAATTTTCTAAATTTGGTGGACTAGCAGGCGCAATAATCCCAACCGTATCCCCTACTTGCAATCTCTTTGGTCGTATTTTCATTTCTTAAAACTCCTAATAATATATTCTGTTTCTTATCTCTACTTTATCAAACTCTATATATGAAAAGCGAATAAAGAAGCATTCCTTGATTTACTTATTCTCGAAGTATTATAAGTCTGCTGGAAGTACACTTTAATTAAGTTACAATATAATACTTTCATTCCATTGAGAACTGTTAACCTCAGAACTTCTACCATCTAGTAAATTGCTAGGGGGATCTATATGTAGAAATGCACAAAAAAAGAGGAGCACTCTTTTAGCCCCTCTCTCTTCTAAACATCTATTTCTTAAAATGTTACAGGAACCTTCTCATATTCCTCATTACTCGCGATCATAAATTTACTTATAATTCCACATGTACCCCTGCTTTATTCGCAATAGCCTTATCATACAAATATTTAGCGACAACTATATCCGCAATCGCAAGACCCACAGATTTAAAAACGGTAATTTCTTCATCGTTTTCTCTGCCTGACATTTCTCCACTTACCACTTTTCCAAGCTCTGCATGAATACCATTTTCAGAAAATACTCCTTCTTGAATCGGCACATGTAAATCTCCTGTTTCTTCCAGAGCAGCGTCTTTTGCTTCTACAATAACTTTATGTGCTGAAGCAATTGCACTTGACGGTAATTCCTGCATCGTTGGACGGAATGAGCCCACCGCATTTACGTGCGTACCTGGTTTCAATGCTTCGGTGAAGACCGGGATTGTCGAGCTCGTTGCAGTCACTAGAATATCTGCTTTACGTACCACTTCATTAGGATTATCACAAAGAACTGTTTCCACTTTAAACTTTTCTTCTAAGAATTGAGCAAACTCTTTTGCTTTTGAATCACTACGATTAAATAAATGAATTTCTTCAATATCTCTTGCAGCTAAAACTGCTTCACACAAACCTTTTGCCTGCTCACCAGTTCCAATAACGCCTAATACTTTCGCATTCTCACGTGCAAAATACTTTGTCGCAACACCTGATAAAGCACCTGTTCGAATAAGAGTTAAAAAGGAGCCTTCAAGTAAAGCTAATGGTTCACCAGTTTCAATATCAGATAATAAAACGACACCTTGAATGGTTTTGCCAGTTTTCTTATTATCGGGAACCACCGTTACATATTTAACACCCATTGTTTGCAACTCTTCGGCAACGGAAGGCATGACAAGTCCTGTATTTGCTAGGCCAAAAGGAAGTGACAACCTGATTGGTGTTTCTGTTCTCGATGCGGAAAATTCATTTAACGCTTGCGCAACACAGTCCATTACCTCATTCATATCTATCAATTTTTTTTGTTCACGTGCACTTAAAATCAACATATCTTTTCCTCCAGTACTGAACTTCCTAACAAATACAAGTTACTCTACGAGATTATTGAACCACCATTTTTGGTTTTGGCAAGGAAGTATCCATAGCTTCTTCAAGAGATTCTATTTCACTGCCAAAACGTGTGTGCACAATTGCAGTTCCCGTTAAATCACCAGCAATATTATTCACTGTGTTTCCAGTATCAACAAGTGGTGATACTGCAGCATAAATTGCGACTATTTCAAGTGGTAATCCTAATGTGGACATTAATATTGCCATCATGACAATATCTGCTCCCCTTGCTCCTGCAGTCCCCATCGATAAAGCCAATCCTAAAAAAACAAATTGCATAATTAAAGAAAATGTAATTGGTATATTATATAGATTAGCCGCAAAAACTCCTGTCACACCAAAAGTGACTGCCAACCCATCCATATTAATTGTTGCACCTAAAGGCAATGTAAAACCGTAGATTTTATCTGAAATTCCAAGTTGTTTAGACACCCTCATGGATGCTGGTAAAGTGGAATTGCTAGAAGATGTTGCTGCAGCTACAAGGAGTGCTGGGCTTATCGTCTTAAAAAAACCTAAAGGCTTAAATTTAGTGAATATCTTAATCATTGTCGGATACACAATAAACAACAAAATTGCCAAACCGATAAGTGCCGTTAAAACATAGTGCAATGATTCATACAATATTTTTGTGTCTGTTGTTCCGACTAAATTCGCAAGTAATGCAAGAATGCCAATTGGAGCAAGCATCATAATGATATCCGTTATTTTCAACATCAATATTGCACCTTCATTAATCAACTTTTTCATACCGCTTACCTTTTCTCCCAAGCTGAGTAATGCGACTCCAATGATGACCGCCACAATTATTATTTGTAGCATATTCGTTTCAGCCATCCCCGCAATAATATTGTTAGGCACCCATTCAACCATATTATCAATGAAGCTGAACTCTTGTGGTTCAATTTCTTTACCACCGGTTAATAATCCTTGTGCGTTCTTACCAGGATTCATTATAAGGGCGACTCCTATACCAATTGAGGCTGCAAGTATGGTTGTAAGTGAATAGTATAAAAAAGTTAGACCCCCAATTGATTTTAATGATTTCATTCCTGGTAAATTTGTAATACCATCAATTAGAACAAAGAAAGTCAACGGTACAATTAACATTTGAAGGAATCTGATAAATATATCACCGATTGGTTTAAGATAACCTGCTTGCTGTCCAAAAACCAAACCAATAATTATTCCAATCACTGCACCAATTGCGACTTGAATAAAAAGATTCTTCTTTTTCCACCACTTTAACATCTTACATCACCCCTCCTTTCTTTAACGTTACGAAACTATCAAATCTCTTCCAATAAAAATCCTCTTGGTAAAGTGTCGCGTGGATCAACTAAAAATTGATGGAAACCTGTCAAGAAAGCTTCTCCTGTAACTTTTGGAATGACCGCTTCATAACCCGCTACATTGCTAATCGATAAAATCTCTCCGATGAATTGGCCATCTGTAATGCTTTCGTGAACAAAGCTTCCCTGGTCTTCCAATTCACCATGTGCATAAAGGCTCGCTAATCTTGCGCACGTCCCTGTACCACAAGGTGAGCGGTCGATTTGTTCATCTGCAAAAATTGTCACATTGCGCAAATCTGCATTCTCTCCTACTGGATCATCTGAGAAAATAACACCATAAATGCCACGAAGACCACTTTCAAGTGGATGAACTACATCAATTTTATCTTCTATATATCGTTTGATTTTTGTTCCCCATTTTTGAATTGCAGGTAAATCTTTAGTATTTACTTTCAAGCTCATCTCTTTGCTTTTAACAACTGCGTAGAAAGCACCTCCAAATGAGATATCAACATTGAATTCATGACCATCAATACTTACAGGCATATCCTTTTCCAATACAAATGACGGGACATTTTCAAAAGAAACCGCTTCCACAATAGAACCATTGCATTTTGCATAAGCTACTATTTCACCTGCAGGACTATCGATGATAAATTTCTGATTTTCTTCTGTTACGATGAAACGACCTGTTTCTATCCCCATCGTGATTACACCAACAATTCCATGTCCACACATCGTGCTCCAACCTTCATTGTGCATAAACAGTACTCCAAAATCTGCATGAGGGCTTGCAGGGGGCGTAATAATACATCCATACATACCATGATGCCCCCTCGGTTCAAGCATCAGCACTTCTCTGATATAATCAAGATGTTCCATGCAGTAAGCACGTCTTTCCAATTGAGTATCACCTTTTATCTCGGGTAGCCCGTCCGTAATAATACGTAATGGTTCGCCCGCAACATGTACATCAACTGTTGAATATACTTTTTTAATAATCATCTAAATCTCTCCAATCCAATTTTTAAAATACTGTTTCAAAATTAATTATAAAAAGAGTCTCTAGTTATTTATTAACATATGTTTTATAATTTAAGTGAAAGTTCAATATTTTTGAAGTATTACTTAAATTACAATAACCTAATATTAGATTAGAGTTAATATTCTGTCAACTTTATTTTTTAAAATATATAATGATGTATACTTTACATAAATTGAGATGAGGTATTGTTATGGACAAAACAATTGGAGATAAAATTAAAAGCCTACGAAAAGAAAGAAAATTAACCCTTAAGGAAATTGCAGACAAGACTGATCTATCAATCAGTTTTCTATCACAAGTTGAGCGTATGAAATCATCTCTAACACTAGAATCGCTCAAGAAAATATCCGAAGTACTTCAAGTAAATCCTAGTTACTTTTTCAACACAGAAACAGAACAAAAACAGCCTACTGTCATTCGAGGAATAAATAGCGGTACGGAGTTGACCGTCAACCAATTCATTTACAAGGACCTGTCCGGCAATCATAAAGGCCTTGGCTTTAACCCACTTCTTATAATTCTAAATCCTGGAGAAAACAAGGGGAATCAATTTACTCATCACGGAAAAGAATTTCTATATGTTTTAGATGGCAAGCTGACCGTACAAATAAATGATGAAGAATATCATTTAAACGAACATGACTCCATTATCATCGACTCTAGTAGTCCGCATTATTGGTTGAATCTCACAAGTACACCTGTTAAATTTTTATGTGTTTCTTCAGAGTAAAAGTCAATAAATCCTGATCTTGTTTCTATAACTACTACTTTTAAAAAAGAGGAGAGAAATTTTGCTCCTCTCCTTTTAGTCCTTTCTCCCTTTCCTCCTCTTTTTTAAGTTCATAAAACATTGCAGGAACCTACTGCGCCTTTATAGTTAACATTGAACGACTGTGCTTCTAGAATATCTTGTACCTTAAATTCCACCATGGATACTCCCTCAAAGAAAGAAATTTAAACAACAAAAAAAGAGCTCTCATAATGAGAACTCTTAAGGAAATTTATATTTAGGATACCGGTGGTCGGGGTCGAACCGACACTCTCGAAAGAACACGATTTTGAGTCGTGCGCGTCTGCCAATTCCGCCACACCGGCATAATATTATTATAGATCATATGTAGTTATTTTAAAAATAATTGGAGGCGGCAACCGGATTTGAACCGGTGGTAGAGGTGTTGCAGACCTGTGCCTTACCACTTGGCTATGCCGCCGTAAATAGAAAATGGAGCGGAAGACGAGGTTCGAACTCGCGACCCCCACCTTGGCAAGGTGGTGTTCTACCACTGAACTACTTCCGCAAATTTAACTGGGGTACCTGGATTCGAACCAGGGCATGACGGAATCAAAATCCGTTGCCTTACCGCTTGGCTATACCCCAATAATATGGGGCGACTGATGGGAATCGAACCCACGAATGCCTGAACCACAATCAGGTGCGTTAACCACTTCGCCACAACCGCCATAATATTATTATATCTAAGTTATTTTATTGTCAAAAATTAAATGGGGCGACTGATGGGAATCGAACCCACGAATGCCTGAACCACAATCAGGTGCGTTAACCACTTCGCCACAACCGCCATTATATAATTTAAATTGGCAGGGGCAGTAGGAATCGAACCCACATCAAAGGTTTTGGAGACCTCTATTCTACCGTTAAACTATGCCCCTAAAATAAAAAAATGGTGGAGGGGGACGGATTCGAACCGCCGAACCCGAAGGAGCGGATTTACAGTCCGCCGCGTTTAGCCTCTTCGCTACCCCTCCAGAAAAACATGGTGCCGGCGAAAGGAGTCGAACCCTCGACCTACTGATTACAAGTCAGTTGCTCTACCAACTGAGCTACACCGGCATTATTATGGTGGGTCAGGACGGAATCGAACCGCCGACACTTAGAGCTTCAATCTAATGCTCTACCAACTGAGCTACTGACCCATAATAATTTAATATTCTTTTTTAAAAAATGGCGGTCCGGACGGGACTCGAACCCGCGACCTCCTGCGTGACAGGCAGGCATTCTAACCAACTGAACTACCGGACCATTTGGTTGCGGGGACAGGATTTGAACCTGTGACCTTCGGGTTATGAGCCCGACGAGCTACCGAACTGCTCCACCCCGCGATAATGGTATTATTAATTTAAATGGTGGAGGATGACGGGATCGAACCGCCGACCCCCTGCTTGTAAGGCAGGTGCTCTCCCAGCTGAGCTAATCCTCCGTATAATGTTATAAATGGTGACCCCTACGGGATTCGAACCCGTGTTACCGCCGTGAAAGGGCGGTGTCTTAACCGCTTGACCAAGGGGCCATTTAATAAATTAGAATGTGTATGGCGGAGAGCAAGGGATTTGAACCCTTGAGACAAGGTTACTCGCCTACACGATTTCCAATCGTGCTCCTTCGGCCACTCGGACAGCTCTCCAAAAATGGCTCCGAAGGTAGGACTCGAACCTACGACCGTCCGGTTAACAGCCGGATGCTCTACCACTGAGCTACTTCGGAATAATATGATCGCCTAGCAACGTCCTACTCTCACAGGGGGAAACCCCCAACTACCATCGGCGCTAAAGAGCTTAACTTCCGTGTTCGGCATGGGAACGGGTGTGACCTCTTTGCCATCATCACTAGACTATTGTATTACCTAAGGACAAGAATAATTATACCATCTTTTTTAAAGTTTAGCAAGTGTTTTTTGCTATTTTAGAAAAGTTTTTTATTATTCTCTCAAAACTGGATAAATTACATTGAAGTTAGTTAAGTAAAATTTGGTTAAGTCCTCGATCTATTAGTATTCGTCAGCTCCGTATGTCGCCACACTTCCACCTCGAACCTATCTACCTCATCGTCTTTGAGGGATCTTACTTACTTGCGTAATGGGAAATCTCATCTTGAGGGGGGCTTCATGCTTAGATGCTTTCAGCACTTATCCCGTCCACACATAGCTACCCAGCGATGCCCTTGGCAGAACAACTGGTACACCAGCGGTGTGTCCATCCCGGTCCTCTCGTACTAAGGACAGCTCCTCTCAAATTTCCTACGCCCACGACGGATAGGGACCGAACTGTCTCACGACGTTCTGAACCCAGCTCGCGTACCGCTTTAATGGGCGAACAGCCCAACCCTTGGGACCGACTACAGCCCCAGGATGCGATGAGCCGACATCGAGGTGCCAAACCTCCCCGTCGATGTGGACTCTTGGGGGAGATAAGCCTGTTATCCCCGGGGTAGCTTTTATCCGTTGAGCGATGGCCCTTCCATGCGGAACCACCGGATCACTAAGCCCGTCTTTCGACCCTGCTCGACTTGTAGGTCTCGCAGTCAAGCTCCCTTATGCCTTTACACTCTACGAATGATTTCCAACCATTCTGAGGGAACCTTTGGGCGCCTCCGTTACTCTTTAGGAGGCGACCGCCCCAGTCAAACTGCCCGCCTGACACTGTCTCCTACCCCGCTAAGGGGCATGGGTTAGAAGTTCAATACATCTAGGGTAGTATCCCACCAACGCCTCCTCCGAAGCTGGCGCTCCGGAATCTCTGGCTCCTACCTATCCTGTACAAGATGTATCAAAATTCAATATCAGGCTACAGTAAAGCTCCACGGGGTCTTTCCGTCCTGTCGCGGGTAACCTGCATCTTCACAGGTACTATAATTTCACCGAGTCTCTCGTTGAGACAGTGCCCAGATCGTTACGCCTTTCGTGCGGGTCGGAACTTACCCGACAAGGAATTTCGCTACCTTAGGACCGTTATAGTTACGGCCGCCGTTTACTGGGGCTTCAATTCGCACCTTCGCTTGCGCTAAGCACTCCTCTTAACCTTCCAGCACCGGGCAGGCGTCAGCCCCTATACGTCACCTTACGGTTTTGCAGAGACCTGTGTTTTTGCTAAACAGTCGCCTGGGCCTATTCACTGCGGCTCTCTCGGGCTTTCACCCTACTAGAGCACCCCTTCTCCCGAAGTTACGGGGTCATTTTGCCGAGTTCCTTAACGAGAGTTCTCTCGCACACCTTAGGATTCTCTCCTCGACTACCTGTGTCGGTTTGCGGTACGGGCACCTTTTACCTCGCTAGAGGCTTTTCTTGGCAGTGTGAAATCAGGAACTCCGGACATACGTCCTCGTCATCACAGCTCAACGTTATAGAAATGGGATTTGCCTCATTTCACGCCTCACTGCTTGAACATGCATAACCAACAGCATGCTTACCCTATCCTACTGCGTCCCCCCATTGCTCAAATGGTAAATAGGTGGTACAGGAATATCAACCTGTTGTCCATCGCCTACGCCTATCGGCCTCGGCTTAGGTCCCGACTAACCCTGAGCGGACGAGCCTTCCTCAGGAAACCTTAGTCATTCGGTGGACGGGATTCTCACCCGTCTTTCGCTACTCATACCGGCATTCTCACTTCTAAGCGCTCCACCAGTCCTTCCGGTCTGACTTCACAGCACTTAGAACGCTCTCCTACCACGGACATCTAAGATGTCCATCCACAGCTTCGGTGAATTGTTTAGCCCCGATACATTTTCGGCGCAGCGTCACTCGACCAGTGAGCTATTACGCACTCTTTAAATGATGGCTGCTTCTGAGCCAACATCCTGGTTGTCTAAGCAACGTCACATCCTTTTCCACTTAACAATTACTTTGGGACCTTAGCTGGTGGTCTGGGCTGTTTCCCTTTTGACTACGGATCTTATCACTCGCAGTCTGACTCCCGTGCATAAATCACTGGCATTCGGAGTTTGTCTGAATTCGGTAATCCGGGATGGACCCCTAGTTCAAACAGTGCTCTACCTCCAGGATTCTCTATCACGAGGCTAGCCCTAAAGCTATTTCGGAGAGAACCAGCTATCTCCAGGTTCGATTGGAATTTCTCCGCTACCCACACCTCATCCCCGCACTTTTCAACGTACGTGGGTTCGGGCCTCCAGTAAGTGTTACCTTACCTTCACCCTGGACATGGGTAGATCACCTGGTTTCGGGTCTACAACCACATACTCATTCGCCCTATTCAGACTCGCTTTCGCTACGGCTCCGTCTTCTAAAACTTAACCTCGCATGTAATCGTAACTCGCCGGTTCATTCTACAAAAGGCACGCTATCACCCATTAACGGGCTCTAACTACTTGTAGGCACATGGTTTCAGGATCTATTTCACTCCCCTTCCGGGGTGCTTTTCACCTTTCCCTCACGGTACTGGTTCACTATCGGTCACTAGGTAGTATTTAGCCTTGGGAGATGGTCCTCCCAGATTCCGACGGAATTTCACGTGTTCCGCCGTACTCAGGATACACTCAAGAGAGAATGAACTTTCAACTACAGGGCTGTTACCTGCTCTGGCGGGCCTTTCCAGACCGCTTCGTTTAACTCATTCCTTTGTAACTCCATATAGAGTGTCCTACAACCCCAAGAGGCAAGCCTCTTGGTTTGGGCTATTCCCGTTTCGCTCGCCGCTACTCAGGGAATCGATTTTTCTTTCTCTTCCTCCAGGTACTTAGATGTTTCAGTTCCCTGGGTCTGCCATCAAGACGCTATGTATTCACGTCAAGATACTGCTCCATTACGAACAGTGGGTTCCCCCATTCGGAAATCTCCGGATCAAAGCTCACTTACAGCTCCCCGAAGCATATCGGTGTTAGTGCCGTCCTTCTTCGGCTCCTAGTGCCAAGGCATCCGCCATGCGCCCTTAATAACTTAACCTAAAAGTTAGTTATTAAGCCTAAAAAACTTAATAATAAAAAATGTGTTACTTAATTTGCTTCAATGTCGTTTTATCCAGTTTTCAAAGAACAATATTGGTGGAGCCTAGCGGGATCGAACCGCTGACCTCCTGCGTGCAAGGCAGGCGCTCTCCCAGCTGAGCTAAGGCCCCAAAAAAGAAAAATGGTGGGCCTAAATGGACTCGAACCATCGACCTCACGCTTATCAGGCGTGCGCTCTAACCAGCTGAGCTATAGGCCCCTTTTTCGGAAAAATATAAGGTTTTTATAAACCTTCAAAACTGAACGCAAGACGTTAATCGACAGATCCAAGATCTGTTTCCGTAATTATCCTTAGAAAGGAGGTGATCCAGCCGCACCTTCCGATACGGCTACCTTGTTACGACTTCACCCCAATCATCTATCCCACCTTCGGCGGCTGGCCCCATAAAGGTTACCTCACCGACTTCGGGTGTTACAAACTCTCGTGGTGTGACGGGCGGTGTGTACAAGGCCCGGGAACGTATTCACCGTGGCATGCTGATCCACGATTACTAGCGATTCCGGCTTCATGTAGGCGAGTTGCAGCCTACAATCCGAACTGAGAACGATTTTATGAGATTAGCATACCCTCGCGAGTTAGCGACTCTTTGTATCGTCCATTGTAGCACGTGTGTAGCCCAGGTCATAAGGGGCATGATGATTTGACGTCATCCCCACCTTCCTCCGGTTTGTCACCGGCAGTCACCTTAGAGTGCCCAACTAAATGATGGCAACTAAGATCAAGGGTTGCGCTCGTTGCGGGACTTAACCCAACATCTCACGACACGAGCTGACGACAACCATGCACCACCTGTCACCAATGTCCCCGAAGGGAAAACTCTATCTCTAGAGCGGTCATTGGGATGTCAAGACCTGGTAAGGTTCTTCGCGTTGCTTCGAATTAAACCACATGCTCCACCGCTTGTGCGGGCCCCCGTCAATTCCTTTGAGTTTCAACCTTGCGGCCGTACTCCCCAGGCGGAGTGCTTAATGCGTTAGCTGCAGCACTAAGGGGCGGAAACCCCCTAACACTTAGCACTCATCGTTTACGGCGTGGACTACCAGGGTATCTAATCCTGTTTGCTCCCCACGCTTTCGCGCCTCAGTGTCAGTTACAGACCAGAAAGTCGCCTTCGCCACTGGTGTTCCTCCAAATCTCTACGCATTTCACCGCTACACTTGGAATTCCACTTTCCTCTTCTGCACTCAAGTCTCCCAGTTTCCAATGACCCTCCACGGTTGAGCCGTGGGCTTTCACATCAGACTTAAGAAACCACCTGCGCGCGCTTTACGCCCAATAAATCCGGACAACGCTTGCCACCTACGTATTACCGCGGCTGCTGGCACGTAGTTAGCCGTGGCTTTCTAATAAGGTACCGTCAAGGTACGTTCAGTTACTAACGTACTTGTTCTTCCCTTACAACAGAGTTTTACGATCCGAAAACCTTCATCACTCACGCGGCGTTGCTCCATCAGACTTTCGTCCATTGTGGAAGATTCCCTACTGCTGCCTCCCGTAGGAGTTTGGGCCGTGTCTCAGTCCCAATGTGGCCGATCACCCTCTCAGGTCGGCTATGCATCGTTGCCTTGGTAGGCCATTACCCCACCAACTAGCTAATGCACCGCGGGCCCATCTAGTAGTGACAGCCGAAACCGCCTTTCAGCATTTTGCCATGTGACAAAATGGATTATTCGGTATTAGCCCCGGTTTCCCGGAGTTATCCCAATCTACTAGGTAGGTTGCCCACGTGTTACTCACCCGTCCGCCGCTAAATCAGAAGAAGCAAGCTTCTTCATCATTCGCTCGACTTGCATGTATTAGGCACGCCGCCAGCGTTCGTCCTGAGCCAGGATCAAACTCTCCATAAAAGTAGTTTGAAAGCTCATTAGCTTTGCTAGCGTATCATCCGAAGATGATATCTATTTTTGTTTTGATCCACCAACAAGTTGATGTCCAAAAACATTTATTGATTAACGTCTTGCATGTTCAGTTTTCAAGGTTCATTTTGTTGTCTTCGTCGTTGTTGTTGTTGTTGCAGCGACTTTAATATCTTAACATCCTTCAATTTCGATGTCAACAACTTTTTTAAAAAAGTTTATCGGGTGAAAGTTTTAAGTTTTAACAACACGTCTTAGCGACAATTAATATAATACAATAATGTCGATACTCATGTCAACACTTTTTCTAAAAAAATTTGAGGCGTTTTAAACGCCTCAATTAATATACAACTAATCAACGATTTCTTCAACCTTATAATCTCTATGATATATGTTATTTCCTTTAGTCTCTACACGCTCTACAGAGATGTAACCTTTATCTATTAAGTATTCGATGAAAACTTCAAGGTTAACTGAATAGTTTTTTAGCTCCTCTTGTTCATGCAGTTCTTGAATTGTCCAAAAGTCTTTTTGAGACATTACTTCTATTACATGCGTTGCACCATCTGCAGTACGAGAATGAATAAAGAACTCACTTGCTAAGAATAATAACTCTAATCGTTTATCTAATGATTCTTCACTTGTAATAAGTTCTTCATATAATTTGTAAATGGCTGGATCAATTTGTTTTACTTGCGACCACACTGTAACCTCAGGGTACAATCCTTTATCCATTACAGCAAGACGAGCTAAATGATGCAATGATTCAACAACATGATTATAGGCATCTAAATAATTTTTCTCTTCGAAACATACTTTACCCTCTAAGTATCTTCGTATTAACTTTGCAAACTCAATACCCATTTTGATTTTCCGACCATAAAATGGGAACTCCTTAAGTTCCTTTTTTAAATTAGAGAGATACTCATTACGATCGAATAATACTTTACCAAAGAATAGCCAGTCGACTATCTTCTTATTAGTTCCTACTAATAACCATTTATTTAACTGCTTCTCCGTAATGATGTGCATAGCAGCTTTTTTATCTTTAAATGTATAATGTTTTGTAAAGACTGGTCGGTCACTTTGTCTTGTAATAATAAGAAGTATCGTATCGAATGTATCTGTTATCGGGCTTACTTCTTCCCTTTTTTCTATTAAAATTACACCTATTGTATTCGGGTGACTTGCTCGTTCTTGGTATATGGGTCGTAGTAGCTGCTCCATAATGATCCTCCTATAGTCAATAGTCAATTTACTCTGTCTTAAACGTTCGACAAAAATAATAAGATTCCTGCATAAAATTTTCACTTCATATTACGATATCATTTTGTGTTATAGTATGTTGTAGATTAGGAGGCTTACAAATGAAACCATATAAAAACAAGATAAATAAAATCCGTTCATTTGCTTTATCTCTCATATTTATTGGCTTTATCATCATGTACGGTGCCATTTTCTTCAGAGAACACCAATGGTTAGTTATTATCTTCATGACACTAGGTATCCTCTGTATTCTTGGAAGTACTTTTGTATATGGATGGATTGGATTCCTTTCAACCCGAGCAGTATTAGTTGAATGTCCGGGTTGCCATAAACACACGAAAGTGCTTGGCCGCGTAGATATGTGTATGTATTGTAATGAACCACTTACTTTAGATCCTTCATTAGAAGGACAAGAGTTTGATCAATCATTAAACAATCGCACAAAACGTTAAAGAATAATGCCTTCTCCTCGTTACTAAATTGTAACGGGGTTTTTTTATCAAAAAAGCATTATATAGTTTACCATAAAAAGAAGCTACCTATGTGTCATTCTTGACAGTTAAGTAGCTTCCTTACTTATTGAACTTTAGTGGCTTGCTCAGAACACGTTGGACAAGTCCCATAAATCTCCATACGGTGTGAATTAATTTTGAAGCCAGTGACGTGAGCGGCGAAATGTTCAACCTCATCAAGCCCTGGGTAATGGAAGTCTACAATCTTCCCACAGCCCTCACAAATAATGTGATAGTGTTTATTTGTAACAAAATCAAAACGACTTGCGCTATCACCATATGTTAATTCTTTCACTAAACCTGATTCTCGGAATACACGAAGATTATTATAAACCGTTGCTACACTCATATTAGGGAATTTCCCTTCAAGTGCTTTGTATATTTCATCAGCTGTTGGATGTGACATTGTTTCGATTAAATACTCTAAAATAGCATGACGTTGGGGGGTGATCCTTACGCCTGTTGTCTTTAGCGTGTCTAGAGCGCTTTTCAATTGCACTTCAGTCATCGCCATGCACCTCAATTCATAAAAATTATTAGTTTATAATTGTTATAATTAGTTTACTTAAAAACTAGGGCAAATGTCAACATTTCCATCTACGAGTCACCTTTTTGTTCTGGTTTTTAATAAGGATAATTTACTATCTATCAAAAATTTGCTCTAATAATCCAAAATATATTATTTCATTCCTTGTTTCATTCTCAATTGTTCCTGGTTAATGATACTTTCTCTTACAACGATAAAAGTTCCTGACTAATACCCTCTAATAATATCCATTTTGTTAATAAGTTCTGTATCTCCCTCTAACCACTTTTTTAAGTTAGGTTTGAAAATTTCTAAACTACGTTCCAAATATCTTGAAGAATGGCTGGAGACATGAGGCGAAACAGTAACAGTATTCATCTGCCAAAAAGGATGTTCTGCTGGTAGCGGTTCTTCTTCATATACATCTAATACAGCATGTGCGATTTTTCCTGCATTCAATGCGTGTATCAATACATCTGTTGACACTAAATCACCGCGGCCAAAATTCAGAAATAATGTACTATCTTTCATCGCTTCGAAATGTTCACTCTTTAATAAATATTGTGTATCCGGAGTACTTGGTAAAACAGAAATAACTATATCAGCGCTTGGTAATGCCTTTTGCAATGCACTAAAAGAAATCATATCCTCCATATAATCAGCCTTATTTCCTGAACGATTACATCCTATTGTATGTACGCCAAAAGCTTGCAACAATCGGCCAATCTCAGAACCAATTGCGCCAGGTCCTAAAATAAGGGCGGTAGAACCGTGAAGCTCCGTTGCTTTAGACTTACGGTTCCATTCAGCTTTTTGCTCTTGTTCATAGATCCATGCCAGTCCACGTTTATATGATAGAATGTGGGCTAGTACAGATTCTGCCATTGGAACTTTATGAATGCCACGTACATTAGAAACAACGATACCACGTTCAGCAATTTCCTTTTGAGGCATTTTCTCTACCCCTGCAGAAGCAACCATTATCCATTTTAACTTCTCTGCTAACCTTATTTGCTGCGCTTCAATATCTTCACCATAAGTAACTACAACTTCTGCCTCTTTTAACACAGTATGATCTATATTGTTATGAAAGATAAATTCAATAGTAGGAAAATCTTGTAGTAGCCCCTCTTTTAAATCTGGTCTTGGATCAAAAGTAAAATACACTATCATAATTATTCCCCCTTTTCCCGTATATAAGTAAGCACCTCTTCAATATGTCCCTTCACTCTGACTTTACGCCATTCTTTAATAACTACCCCCTTTTCATCTATTATAAAAGTAGTGCGTTCGATTCCCATATATTCACGACCGTACATTTTCTTCAATTTCCAAACGCCATATGTTTCCGCAACAGCATGATCCTCATCTACTAATAGTGAGAATGGTAAACCGTGCTTTTCTATAAATTTTTCATGTCTTTTTTCATCATCGGGACTTACTCCTAATATAACGGTATTTAGATCAGAGAAATCATTATGGAAGTCTCTAAAATCACATGCCTCTGTAGTGCAACCAGGTGTCATATCTTTTGGGTAAAAATATAGCACTACCGATTTCTTCCCAATATAATCTGCAAGTGATACTAGTTTGCCCTGTTCATTTTTTAGAGTGAAATTTGGTGCTTGTTGTCCTTCTAGTACTGTCATATTTACTCCTCCTATTCTCTTTTACAATAATTGTATCAATTTTTTTGAAGAAACGTCGTTTTTTTGTCTACACTATAGGTTACCGTCATAAGTTAATTAAGCTCATGAATAATCCGTTGTTGACCATCTTGAGGTAATCGGTTAAAGTAGCGGAATACTAGTATACAGAAAGAGAGGTTACCCATTTCAGATGAAATTAGGTGCCCGTATTTTAAAAACAGGTTTAGCTATTATATTTGCACTATATATTGCAGATTTGCTTAACTTACCATCACCCGTCTTTGCCGGCATTGCTGCTATTTTCGCAATCCAACCATCTATTTATCGCTCTTATTTAACAATTCTAGAACAAGTACAATCTAATTTAATCGGTGCTGCAATAGCTGTTTCTTTTGGTTTACTATTTGGCCATCAATATGTAGCCGTTGGATTAGCTGCTATCATAACTATTTCTATCGTTATTCGACTTGGTTTGGAAAATTGCATTTCCTTATCTCTTGTAACTGTCATCGCGATTTTAGAAGTCCAAGATGGTGATTTTCTTACTTTCGGTTTGATTCGGTTTGTTACAGTTCTCATCGGAGTACTTGCCGCATTCATCGTCAACCTTGTATTTTTACCACCTCGCTATGAAACAAGATTATTTCAATCCATCAACCTGTTGCAGGATGAAATTATTCGCTGGACTCGTCTTGCAGTTCGACAAGCATCTGAACATACATCAACAAAACAGTCTTTACGAAAATTAAAAGAACATCATTTAAAGCTCAACCAGTTATATTTATTTTATAAGGAAGAACGTAGATATATAAAAAATGAAAAGCACGTAAAAGCAAGAAAGCTTGTTGTTTATAGACAAATGATTACAACATCGAAAAAAAGTTTAGAAGTTTTACAAAGACTACATTTACATGAAAACGAGTTATCCAAACTTCCTGAGCAGTTTCATATTATGATTCAAGAACGTTTAGATTTCCTCCTTACTTATCACGAACAACTCTTTTTGAAATATTCCGGAAAACTAAAGCCTGATCATAAGGCTTGGATTGGTCAAGATGAGTATTTACAAAGAAACGAAGTAATGGATATTTTCGCAGAACAAATTGCAATTTCACGCGAAAATGATGAGGATGAAGAATTTTCAAGCTATCATTTACTGCATATACTCTCACGTATTTTAGATTATGAGGAAAACTTAGAGCATTTAGATACGCTTATTATGTCGTATCAAAATCACCACGGTGATGAAATTAAACTCGAAATTGAAGACAGCATATTCTAAAAAAAGCATCCAATGTATCGTTTTTAATCGACACATTGGATGCTTTTATCATTTAGTTTTTCATTTTTGGATCAAGAGCATCTCTTAAACCATCACCCATTAAGTTAAACCCTAAAACAGTTAGCATAATCGCTAAACCTGGGAAAATCATAGTCCAAGGAGCATTGATTAAATAGATACGTGCATCAGCTAGCATTTTACCCCACTCTGGTGTAGGTGCTTCTGCTCCAAGTCCAAGAAAGCCAAGTGCAGCTGCTTCAATAATTGCAGATGCGACGGCAAGTGTTCCTTGCACAATAACCGGCGTCATTGAATTCGGTAAAATATGAGAAAATAGAATCCGAGCATCCTTCATACCAATCGCTTTTGCAGAAGTTATATACTCTTCTTGCTTAATACTCAATACCTTCGAACGAATGAGCCTTCCAAAGTTCGGAACATTAATAATTGCAATAGCAATTAAAGCATTTTGCAAAGATGGACCAAGTATTGATACAACTGCAATCGCAAGTAATATACTTGGGAATGCTAACATAATATCGAAAATTCGTGAGATGATGGTATCAACCCAGCGACCATAATAACCAGCAATAATCCCCAACATACTTCCGACTACAACTGAACCAATAACTGAAGAAAAACCAACCCATAGTGATATTCTAGCGCCGTGAACAACCCGTGAAAAAATATCCCGCCCAAAATCATCTGTGCCAAACCAATGCTCAGCAGATGGTGGTTGTAAACGATTCTTTAACACTTGGTCATTAATTCCTTCTGGAACAAAAAATGGACCAACTATAGCTAGAAGGATGAAGAACGCAACAATTACTGCCCCTACAAGCGCCGCTTTACTTTTCTTAAAGCTACGCCATGCTTCTCTCCATGGACCGACCGATTGATCTTGTTTAATAACTACATCTATAGTTGCATTCGGTGCCATTTCAGACATATCGAACTTCCCCCTCCCTAGTCATATTTAATCCTCGGATCTATAAGACTATATAAAATATCTACGATTAAATTGATCATAACAAAAACAAAAGCGATCACTAAAATACCGGATTGTATAACCGGATAATCACGGTATCCAATAGCATCATAAATATAGCGACCAATACCAGGCCAACTAAAGATTGTCTCTGTTAAAATAGCCCCACCTAATAGTAACCCCATTTGCAAACCAATTACTGTTAATACAGGAATGATGGCATTTTTGAGAGCGTGTTTATAAACAACCCAGAACATATTTTGCCCTTTAGCTCGTGCTGTTCTAACATAATCAGAACGCATCACTTCAAGCATACTTGAACGAGTCATTCTCGCAATAATTGCCATCGGGATTGTCGCTAATGCAATTGCAGGTAATATTAAATGTTTTAACACATCCCAAAGCTGGTCAAATCGTCCATGAATAATCGTATCTACAATATACAAGTACGTAATAGGATCGACGGGATTCCTGGCGTCCTCTCTACCTGATGTAGGGAGTAAATCCATTTGAATACCAAATACCCACTGCCCCATTAACCCTAACCAGAAAATAGGCATAGATACACCGATAAGTGCTAAAATCATTGCAAAATAATCAAACCAAGAATTTTGGAACCATGCTGAAACAATTCCTGCATTCACTCCAATGATTACTGCTAAAATCATTGCAAAAAGTGCTAATTCAAATGTCGCTGCTAAATACGGCCACAATTCACTTGAAACTGTTGCTTTCGTACGCATCGACTCACCTAAATCACCTGTCAATAAACCACCTAAATAATTGACGAACTGAATATACCAAGGGTTATCCAATCCTAGGCTTGCTCGCAATGCCGCTCTCGCTTCTTTTGTAGCCTGCTGTCCTAAAATTACTTGAGCAGGATCGCCTGGAATTGCACGAATAATTAAAAATACAATAAAGGTCATTCCGAGCAAAACCGGGATTAACTGTAACAGTCTTTTTCCAATATAGTGAAGCATCTTCTTCACCTCTCCATCTCAATTATGTAGAATAACTCTCGTTTGAAAAAACTCGCCTTCCGCCAAATAAGCGAAAGGCGTAGTTTAGTTGTCTAGCTTATTTAAAATCTACTTTTTCCAATCTGTCAGAACCAGTTGGATGTGGTAATAAGTTAATGACATCTGACTTACTAGCTAAAAGTGGTGTAGAGTGAGCCAGTGGAACCCATGGTGCTTCTTCATTAAAGATTTCTTGGACTTCTTTGTATATCGCATTACGTTTCTCTTCATCTACTTCTGTTTGAGCCTCAATTAATAACTTGTGTGTTTTAGAATTTTTGTAGTAAGTGTAGTTATTACTACCAATGCTATCCTCATCAAGAAGAGCGTATAGGAAATTATCAGCATCTCCGTTATCGCCAGTCCAGCCGAGTAAGAATGCATCTGCTTCCCCTTTTTCAGCTTTATCTAAATATACGCCCCATTCATATGAAACAATTTTACTCTTCATACCAACGTCAGCTAGATTCTTTTGAATTGCTTCAGCAATTTTTTGGCCATCTGGCATATACGGACGCGGTACAGGCATTGCCCATAATTCAATTTCTTTACCATCATAGCCAGCTTCTTTTAATAGAGCCTTAGCTTTTTCCGGATCATATCCATAGCCTTTAACATCGTCATTGTAACCACCAATTACTGGCGGCATTTGGTTTTTCGCAACTTCAGCTTGACCTTCAAAGAATGCGTCAACAATCGCTTGCTTATCGATTGCATAGTTCATCGCTTGACGAACTTTTACATTATCAAAAGGTGGTCGCGTTACAGTTAAACCAAGATAACCAATGTTCATAGATGGACGTTTAAGTAATTGTAAATCAGCATTACTTTCAATCGATGCTGCATCCGACGGACTAATACCGTCTGCTAAATCGATTTCACCTGTAGTTAAAGCATTTAAACGAGCAGAGTTGTCTGGAATAGAACGGAATACTACTTTATCAAGCTTCGGTAGTCCTTCTTGCCAATACTCAGGATTCTTCTCGATTGTTATTGAATCGTTACGCTTCCAAGAGACAAATTTGAATGGTCCAGTACCTACTGGATTATCACCAAACTTATCACCAAACTTTTCAAATGCCGTCGGGCTCGCAATAGCGAATGGACTCATTGCAAGATTTTTCAAGAATGGAGCTTGAGGTTGTTTTAAAGTGATAACTACTTTTAAATCGCCGTCAGCTTTCACAGATTTGATTACTAGACTTTTATCATCTTTAAAGCCACCAAATACTGATTTAAAGTAAGGGAATTTCTCTGCATCGCCGTTCATCCAGCGTTCAAAGTTTTTCACTACTGCATCAGCATTGAAATCAGTGCCATCGTGGAATTTTACGCCTTCTTGTAAGTCCAACGTGTAGCTTAAACCGTCTTCAGCAGCCTCCCAAGACTTAGCTAAACCAGGGTTTAATGTTGTATCTTGTTCACCAAAATTGATTAGTTTTTCATATAAGTTCTCTGTTACTTTGTAAGTCTCTCCCTCTGTTGTAGCAATAGGATCAAGTGATACAGAATCTCCCCCACGACCAAAGACTAACGTTTTTTCTTTTTTCTCTCCGCTGCCTTTATCATCGCCTTTAACATCATCCTTTTCATCGGATGAACATGCTGCTAATGCTGTAGACAACACTAGTAATAACATCAAGCCTAGCGCTAACCATCTCTTTTTCCTCATATACATAACCCCTCCACACTTTGCTCTATTATCATTGTTGACCTTGCTCATTATATAAATGACAAGCAACAGAATGACCTTTCTCAACTTCCTTTAATACAGGTACTGTTTTCGAACAAATATCCATTTTAAATGGACATCTTGTATGGAATGTACATCCCGCAGGAGGATTTGAAGGACTTGGAATGTCCCCTGTTATCAATATTTGCTCCCGTGTAAAGTTCGGATCCGGTACAGGAACTGCTGATAATAATGCCTTTGAATAAGGATGCAATGGTTTGCTATATAAAGACTCACTATCTGCTAGCTCAACCATCTTCCCTAAATACATGACCCCTACACGGTCACTAATGTGACGAACAACACCTAGATCATGCGCTATAAATATATAAGTAAGCTTTAAATCTTTTTGTAAATCTTGCATTAAATTTAAAACTTGAGCTTGAATCGAAACGTCTAGAGCTGAAACAGGTTCATCTGCAATAATCAGTTTTGGATTTGTCATTAGCGCTCTGGCTATACCAATACGTTGTCTTTGTCCCCCACTAAACTGATGTGGGTATCGTCTGGCATGATAGCTACTGAGACCAACAATTTCTAGGAACTCATTGACCTTTTTCTTACGTTCTTTTGCATCTCCAATGCCATGAACAACTAAAGGTTCCTCTAAAATTTTGCCTATTGAATGCCGAGGATTTAATGAGGCATAAGGATCTTGGAAAACCATTTGAATTTCCCTACGAGCTTTACGCATTTCTTCTTTAGATAAATCGGATAGCAGTTTACCATCAAATTCAATACTTCCTTCTGTTGGCTCTAGCAATCTCATAAGCATACGTCCCGTAGTAGATTTACCACAGCCGGATTCGCCTACAATTCCAAGTGTTTCACCTTCATTCACATAAAAGGAAACATCATCAACTGCTTTGACCTGACCGGATACTTTTCCAAGCATCCCTTGGCGAATCGGAAAGTATTTCTTCAACCCTTTAACTTTCAACAACGGCTCTGTCAACTGCAGACACCTCCTTTCTTTCGTGCAAGAAGCATCTTGTCTTATGTTCTGGGCTTGTTTGATATAAATTCGGATTTTCTACACGGCATTGCTCAAAAGCAAATTCACAACGAGCAGCAAAACGGCAACCAGTATTAACGGATCCTGGTTTTGGTACGTTTCCAGGTATAGAATATAACCGTTGTTTTTTAAAGCGCATATCTGGCACAGATTGAATAAGTCCTTTTGTATATGGATGTTGTGGGTCGTTAAATATTAATTTAACAGGGCCCTCTTCTACTACTTGACCGCCATACATAACGACAACTCGTTCACACGTTTCTGCAACAACACCTAAATCATGCGTAATCATAATAACAGCTGTATTCAATCGCTCATTTAAGTCTTTCATTAATTGTAAAATTTGTGCTTGAATCGTTACGTCTAATGCTGTCGTTGGTTCATCTGCTATAAGTACTTTCGGATCACAAACAAGTGCCATCGCTATCATCACACGTTGGCGCATACCACCGGATAATTGATGTGGGTATTCCTTTATTAACTCTTCAGCTCTTGGTAAACCCACTAACTTCATCATTTCAATCGCACGATTTCTAGCCTGCTTTTTTGACCAATCTTTATGATGGATTAATATTGCTTCCATCAATTGATTCCCTATTGTAAATAGCGGATTTAGTGACGTCATTGGTTCTTGGAAGATCATTGCTATATCTTTCCCTCGTACTTTACGCATTTCTTTTTGAGAAAGCTTAGTTAAATCCTTGCCATCAAATTCAATTTGTCCACCTGTAATTTTACCCGGTGGAGATGGTACAAGTCCCATAATCGATAAAGCGCTTACACTTTTACCACAACCTGACTCTCCTACAATGCCAAGTATTTCACCTTCTCTTACCGAAAAGTTAATATTATCTACTGCAGGGATTTCACCATCATCTGTGAAAAATGTCGTCTGAAGTCCTCTCACCCGTAGTAATTCTTTACGATCACTCATATAGTCCCCCCTTAAATTCGATAATTCGATATTTTCTAAATATTCAATTCTTTTTATCTATTTTATACTGTTAATTTGAAAAATTGCAATACTTTTCATATTTAAGTATTTTTATGACAAAAAAATAAAGACTCCCCTTAAATGAGAAGTCTTTATTTTATGCTATTTTATATACTACTTATGCATCTAGTCTTTGCATATGGAACAGGTTATGATAAATGCCTTGTTGTTCTATCAATTGCTCATGTGTACCTTGTTCTTTTAGTTCACCATGATCTATAACTAGAATTTGATCGGCATGTGTGATTGTCGATAAACGATGAGCTACGACGATTGTTGTTCTATCATGAGCTAACTTATCTAATGATTCTTGAATTAGAGATTCACTTTCTAGATCTAAAGCTGAAGTTGCTTCATCCAAGATTAGGATTGGTGGATTTTTCAAAAAGACTCTAGCGATAGCAACCCGCTGTTTTTGTCCACCAGATAATTTAACACCACGTTCTCCAACTTTTGTATCGTAACCTTCTGGTAATGAAATAATGAAATCATGAGCATTAGCTGCCTTAGCTGCTGCAATTACTTCTTCATCAGAAGCATCTGGACGTCCCATTAAAATATTTGATTTAACAGAATCGCTAAATAGAATATTATCCTGGAGTACGATTCCAATTTGTGAGCGTAGCGAATGGATTGTTGCCTCTTTAATATCCACTCCATCAACTTTTATAGCACCTTCCACCACGTCGTAAAATCGAGGTATTAGTCCTACTATCGTTGATTTACCTCCACCACTCATTCCAACAAGCGCAATTGTTTGTCCTGCTTGAATATTGAAACTTACATCGTTTAGTACATTCTGTTCATCCTCGGTATATCGGAATGATACTTTTTCAAATTGTACATCCCCTTTTAATGGAGGTAATGCTGCCGCATTTGGTTGATTTTCTACATCGTATTTCTCATCTATCAATTCAAATACGCGGTCCATCGAAGCGATTGATTGGGTAAGTGTCGTTGAAGATGTTACAAGTCTACGTAATGGTCCATATAGACGATCGATATAAGCTACAAACGCTACCATCGCACCGACTGAAAGTGGTCCTTGAATAACCATATAACCTGCAAATCCAATAACGAGTAACGGAGCTACTTCAGTAATCGTATTAATCACTGCAAAAGCTTTAGCATTCCATTTGGTTTGATCAAGTGCCTTGTCCAAAAACTCTCCGTTTGTCTCATCGAAAATTTTCTGTTCGTGCTTCTCTAATGTGAAGCTTTTTATGATACTCATTCCTTGAACACGTTCATGTAAATAGCTTTGTACTCCTGCTAATGCTTGTGAACGTTTGCGTGTTAAATCACGTAATCTGCCGAAAAAATATTTTACACAAAACGCATAGAATGGAAAGACGATTAATGTTACTAAGGTCAATTTCACATCTAATGTTAGCATTATCCCAATAGCGATTAGAATTGTTGCTAAGTCCAGCCAAACATTCATCAGACCGGTCATAATAAAGTTCTTCGTTTGCTCCACATCATTAATAACACGTGAAATGATTTCTCCAGCACGTGAATTTGCATAATAGTTCATGCTTAACTTTTGGAGATGTCCATACAATTCTTTGCGAATATCATATAATATCTTATTACTCACATGCTGAGCAAAGTATTGGCGATAATATTCTATTGGTGGTCTTAATACAAAAAATACAACAGCTGTTCCGCCTAGCCAATAGAATAGCTGTAATGTTTTTTCATCATTTGTTAAATTTTCTGCCAGCACAATATCATCAATTACAATTTTGATTAATATTGGAATAAATAACGGGATTGCAAATTTTACAATTCCTATAACAAGTGTTAATAGAATCTCCCAATTATAAGGCCTTACGAATCGCATATAGCGTTTAATACTGTCCAAAAAGTCACTCCCTTTTCAAGCGAAAAGCCTGCTGGTTTTAACCAACAGGCATTTATTAGTCATTATCATGAAGCTTTCTTTGAAATTGATAACGGCTCGTCCAAGCCTCTATAAAGTCAGGCGCAAATGGTCCACGTCTTTGGTGAATCCAACTAAGTAACTTATCAACATTTGATTTCAATATTTGATCAATTACAGATGGATAACTCATTTCCTCCTTATGTTGTTCATACTCATCTTCGTCAAGTAAAGTATAAGACATATCAGGAAACACTTTTACATCTAAGTCATAGTCAATATACTTAATAGCGTTATTATCAAAAACAAATGGAGAGCTCATATTACAGTAGTAATATACTCCATCTTCTCTCAACATACAAATAATATTAAACCAGTGCTCTGCATGAAAGTAACAAATGGACGGTTCACGTGTTAACCATGTTCGACCATCCGCCTCCGTTACGAGTGTACGCTCATTCGCTCCGATGACTATATTTTTTGTGCCTTTCAATACCATCGTTTCTTGCCAGACACGGTGGATACGGCCATTGTGTTTATAACTATGTATTTGTATTGTTTCACCTTCTAATGGAATCGCCATGCTAATGCCCACCTTTTCGATAAACACTTATTGGAAAAGCGCTCTTTGCTTAACATTATAACAATCATGAATAAAAACTTGTAGCAAAAAATAAGCGAAGGCCAAAAGCCTTCGCTCATTAGGGTGTGTCCCATGATTAGTTCGAGTTATTTTGATTGTTCTTAGCAAATTTACCCGAAGCTTTTTGCTTGTTTTGCTCAGCTTTATTATTTTGCTTTGCTACTTCGCTGAAATCAGTTTCAGCTCCAAACTCCTCAAACATGTTTTGCGCATTGTTTTGCGCATTGTTTTGTGATTTGTTTGCACTGTTTTGATTCTTTTTCATGGAAATCACCTCCGTGCTATCTAATTTGCGTAGCTTGGAGTTATTTATTCTTGGTAATATTTCCTTTATAAATTTGTTGATTGAATTTGATAACATTGCCACACTTTTTGCATTGGTACTGGCATTGGTAAAGCAGCCATCTCTTCAACCGTGAACCACTGGCAATTATCAGGAATGATTTGTTGTTCCTCACAATTAATAAAGTAACTTTCTATATGCCAAGTTAAATGTGAAAAAATATGTTTGAATGAAGTTAATTTTTCGCGTGATAATAAGTCTAAGCTATATTGTTTTGATAATGTCGTTTCGTTTGTAGTATCGGTATCTGTTTTTTGCTCAATCATTGGAAATTGCCACATATTCGCTAGTAGACCTTTTTCAGGACGCTTTTCGATTAAAAATTGGCCTTTAGTATTTCTTACAACATAAACGTCATAAGGAATGTGCTTCATCTTTATTTTTTTCGTTTTAATAGGTAGCTTCTCCGGATTTCCCTCATTGAAAGCTGTACAAAACTCTCTTACTGGGCATAATAAACATTTAGGAGAAGTAGGCGTACAAATCATCGCACCTAACTCCATCAAACCTTGATTAAATTCGGATGGATGAATTGGGTCAATGAGTTCCATAACTGCATTTTCAAACGTTTTTTTCGTCTTAGGAAGTGCAATATCTTCTTCAATTAGTAAAACTCTGCTTAGTACACGCATAACATTGCCATCAACAGCATGCTCTGCTTTATTATAGGCAATACTAAGAACGGCTCCTGCAGTGTACGGGCCAACACCTTTTAGTTTCGATATTTCTGGTCGATTATCGGGCACTTTACTGTTATAATTTTCGACCACTTCTCGAACACCTGCTTGTAAATTGCGTGCTCGTGAATAGTATCCTAGCCCTTCCCATTGCTTCAACAACTTCTCCTCTGGTGCGTCTGCCAAATGTCGAATTGTTGGAAATTCACTTAAAAATCGTTCATAATATGGGATAACCGTGTCGACTCTTGTCTGTTGAAGCATCACTTCTGACACCCAAATTTTATAAGGGTCGTTCGTTTTTCTCCACGGTAAATCCCGTTTTTCTTTTTTAAACCACTCGACTAATGCTTGTTGGAATTGATGTTTATATTGATAGTACACTTTTTCCTCCTAGGTATTTTCGATTTATTTTAACAATGTATATAGCTATAAAATGTAACACAACTGATTATTTTATCTAATAAAATTGAAACAATTTCTCTCCCAATATTTAAGGAGCTGATTATTTTTGGATTCAGGTACACATTTAGTAATGGGTATTGCACTAGGTGGTTTAGCATTAGCTGACCCAGTAGTAGCTGATAGTTCCATGACAACAGCTGCGGTTATTACAGCAACAATCATTGGATCACAAGCACCCGATATCGATACGGTTTTAAAATTGCGTAATAATGCTGTTTATATTCGGAACCATCGCGGGATCACACATTCAATTCCCGCTGTTATATTATGGCCTATTCTAATTACAGGCGTATTATCGTTGTTATTTCAAGGTGCTAATATATTGCATCTATGGCTTTGGACATTTTTGGCTGTTTTCCTTCACGTTTTCGTTGATATTTTTAATGCTTATGGAACACAAGCATTTCGGCCAATTTCGAAAAAATGGATTGCGCTCGGTGTTATCAACACATTCGATCCTATAATTTTCGGATTACATGTAATAGCACTAATGCTATGGGCATTTGGCTCCGATCCCGTTTGGACAATAACCAGTTTATATAGCATTATTGTGATTTACTATTTAATCCGATTTATCTTACAGCAAGCCGTTAAGCATGCTGTAAAAAATACCATTCCAGATGCCGAAAAAATAATACTTTCACCAACAATGCGCTTTTTCCAATGGCGTGTTGCGGTCAACTCAAGCTCCACACACTACGTCGGACGAGCATATGGGCGTTCTATCACCATTTATGACAAATTCCCAATAGAACCACTACCAGACACTCCATTATTCCACGCAGCGTTAGAAGATTCCAATTTAGCTGCATTCGTATCATTCTCTCCCTTATACCGTTGGGAAGTAAGTGAGCTTGAAAATAATTACCATGAAGTACGATTAATCGATCTACGTTATCGAAGCGAAAATCATTATCCCTTCGTCGCAGTCGCACTACTAAACAATAATTATGATGTCGTCCAATCCTACACAGGCTGGATATTTAGCGAAGACAAACTACGAAAGAAACTGATTGTGGATTAACTTAAATGCTGAAGGCGCTCGTTTAGACTCGACAAGCACTGGAGCCTTCGAATCGAAAACGTTTTTTCAGTTTTCGTCCGAGAAGGTGGAAGTGACCTCGAGAGTCTAGCGCCTGAAGCTGGATAACTTAAATGCTGAAGGCGCTCGTTTAGACTCGACAAGCACTGGAACCTTCGAATCGAAAACGTTTTTTCAGTTTTCGTCCGAGAAGGTGGAAGTGACCTCGAGAGTCTAGCGCCTGAAGCTGGATAACTTAAATGCTGAAGGCGCTCGTTTAGACTCGACAAGCACTGGAACCTTCGAATCGAAAACGTTTTTTCAGTTTTCGTCCGAGAAGGTGGAAGTGACCTCGAGAGTCTAGCGCCTGAAGCTGGATAACTTAAATGCTGAAGGCGCTCGTTCAGCTGCGAAACACGTTGGAGGGCGGAAGCCAAAGTCGCTCTTTGACTTTGAGCGCCCGACCGAAACGTCGAGCAGCTGGCGCCAACTGTTGCACTAACTCAGGTGATTGTTGCATATTCACTGCTATTTGTTGTACTAACTCGAGTGATTGTTGCGCTAACTCGCCTCTTTGTTATTTAGCAGAATATTCACGTCCTAAAACTGACGTAATTCTAGTCTTACCAAAACGAGTTATCCCTTTTATTTATCCAACCTTTAGAAAAGCTGCCAAAATCGGCAGCTTTTCGTGTTTATCAATGAAGTTGCTTGATAAATACAGTATCTCACTCAAAAAATGCTACCAACTAATATACATCCTCAATAAACTGACCGCTACACATTAACGTAGCGGTCAGTTTATTGTAATCAGTTATCAGTTGCATCTAGTAAGTGAGCGTATTTTGGATTACGTCCTGCGAATTCATGTAGTTGATGACCATAGCCTTGAATCCATTGGCGAATGATTTTCTCAGTCATTTCAGTACCTTGATAATCATAACCCGCTTTTGCGTATGTCGCTTCAAAATCAGACCATAATAATTCAATCCACACGCGTGCACGTTCTTCTGTTAGTAATTCATTACTATCTTTCAGTTCCATTACAAGTTGATCTATTATTGCTTCCAATTTACATACCTTCCTTTACTGGTGTTAACATTGAAATTGGTAAAGCTTCTTCATAATGATCGCCACCAAGTCGATATCCCCATCCAAAGCGTCCTTTTAAGTATTCTAATTGAAAGAACACACCTGGATCACCTTCTATACGATACATTTCACCAGGTTTAAAATCGTCTGGGTTCAATAAAAATGCTTGAGCCATTAATGCTTTTCGTTCATAAACAGCAAATTCATTAAGAATACCTAATTGCTCTGCTTTTCTCGCCTTTTCTTTTAATGTTGCGATTTCTGTTCGTAATTCTGATGGTGTCATATCGCTATATTTTTTATCCATTTTCTCGCTCCTTCTCTTCTATGAAAGTTTCTATAATATCAGCTGGAAATCCTTTTTGATATAGAGTTTGCTTTACACGCATATGCAGATCATATCCACTATATTTCGTAGCATATTTACGCCATGCTTTGTCACCTTGCACTTGAATCATTTGTTGCCATTCATCATCTTCTCGTGAAAATTCAATTTGTTCAAGTACTTGCTCTATTATCGCAAAGGAATAGCCTTTTCGCATTAAGTTATCTTGAATTTTCTGTTTTACTTGAGTCGGCGTTTTACGTCGTTCAGAAAAAGCAACCTTCTCTCCTAACTTCAAGGCAATACTTAGCTGCTCTTCCTCAGAAAAGGTTTCTAGCACTTCTTCTTGTAACTTTTTATCAATACCTTTTTTCTGCATATCTTGTCTAATTGCACGAGGCCCTTTTTTAGCAGTCTTCTTCTTCGTTTCAAGAAGTGCTTTTGTATATGTGGCATCATTTAAAAAACCATGTTTATTTAATTTTTGAATAGCCTCTTGAATAACGGCCTCTCCAAATTCTAAGTCAAGAAGCTTCTTTCTCACTTCATATTCACTGCGCATTTGATAACTTAGAAAGCCCAGCGCACGATTATACGCTCTTTGAATTTCATCATCAAAGGCAATCTCATCTAGCTCGAGCCCTTCAATCACTTTACCTTTTGTCAGGCCAAACTGAATTAAAATGGTTTCATCAACACTAAAAGCGTAGTCTTCATTTAAAAAGATATTATAGCGCTCTTGGTTTTTCTTTTGGCGCGTAATTTTTGTGATTACTCGAGTCATCGAAACACTCCTTCACTTAAATATAGTATACATCTTTTCTAAGTTACCTTCATTTCATCTATACTTATATATAATCAAAGCATACATATGTATGGAAAGCTATAACACTTGATTTGATTAAAGCAATCAATTAGTTCATGTTTTTTCACTACCCAATCTTACATGGAGGGACGTTAAAATTATGAAAATTGCAATTACAGGTGGCACTGGTTTTGTAGGACGTGAGCTTACTAAACTTTTACAGCAACAAGGTCATGACATTTTTATCTTAACGCGGAAAAAAAGCTATGAAGCAAATGGTATTCACTATATACAATGGCTAACAGAAAATGCAATGCCTGAAGCACATTTACAAAGTATAGATGCCTTTATTAACCTAGCCGGTACTTCTTTAAATGAAGGACGTTGGACAGATAAGCGTAAAAAGGATATCTACGACAGTCGCATCACTGCGACCCAGGAAGTCCTACGTATTATTGAAACACTTGATGTGAAACCTAAAGTACTGATTAATGCCAGTGCAATTGGCATCTATCCATCTTCAAAAGCTGCAGCCTATACAGAAGGCTCACCTCAAGTGGCAAAAGACTTTTTAGGTAAAACCGTCAAACACTGGGAGCAAGAAGCAAAAAAAGCCGAAAACTTTGGTGTTCGTGTAGCTATGGCACGTTTCGGTGTCATCTTAGGTAAAGATGCTGGTGCACTTTCTCTAATGGTTTTACCCTATAAACTTTATGTAGGTGGTACAGTTGGTTCTGGTTCCCAGTGGGTATCTTGGGTACATGTCAAAGATGTTGCATCTGCATTATGTTTTGCATTAGAAAATGATCGTATTGTAGGACCATTTAATATAACAGCTCCTAATCCAATTAGGATGAAGCAAGTAGGCGAAATAATTTCATCCGTTCTTGGTAGACCACATTGGTTTCCTACTCCATCATTTTTACTGAAAATTGCATTAGGTGAAAAAAGTAATCTCGTTTTAGAAGGACAGCAGGTTTTACCTAAAGTTTTACTAACAGAAAACTTTCATTTTGACTATCCAACATTAGAATCAGCATTAAAAAATTTGTACGCATAAAGATCAATCCTTAGCGCAACCTACTTTAAAAATAGAAAGGTTGCGTTTTTATGTGGAAAAACCATTTGCTCGGAATTGTCATTGCAAGTGTTCTTGTTTTTATTGGTGCTATCGTCAATCCGTTTAGCGCTTCTGCAGATGAGCTTCATTGGGGTTTTAAAAAAGCTCAAAACGAACAACCGGCAGAAGCTGGTGCAGCACTCGATCAAACATTAGAAAAGTACGGCGCTATTTATAAAGGAAGTCCTGATGAAAAGGTTATTTATCTAACCTTTGATAATGGCTATGAAAATGGTTATACAGCAAGCATACTCGACACCTTAAAAAAGGAGAAAATTCAAGCAACATTTTTCCTGACAGGTCATTATTTAACGAGTGCTACCCCTCTTGTTAAGCGTATGATAGAAGAAGGTCATGATATTGGTAACCACTCGTACGGTCACCCGAATATGGCAAGAATAAGTGAAGAGGAAATATTAAAGGAATGGAAGAAGTTCGATGATAAGCTAAGAGAGATTACAAAAGTCGAACGAACTATTTTTGCAAGACCACCTGAAGGCACCTTTAACGAAAAACTGCTTCAAGTAGGTAATGATGCTGGCTACCGACATATATTCTGGTCAGTTGCCTTTAAAGACTGGCTTAAAGACAAACCGCAAGGCTGGAAATATGCATATGACAACCTTATGTCACAGCTACATCCTGGTGCCATCGTCCTCATGCATACCGTGTCGCCTGATAATGCGGAAGCTTTACCAAAATTCATCGAAGCTGCACGCAAGAAAGGTTATCGATTTGATTCCATTAATAATCTTGTAAACAAAGAAGCCGGTTTAGCTGGTTCTTTCAAAACACACGACCGTTCGTTATAATGAAGGAACATAGCGAAAAAGGACGTGTAATTTTTGACGCAACAATCAATTATGGAAATGGGACAAAAACTTACTATAACAATTAAAAGGCTCGGCATTAATGGTGAAGGAATCGGCTACTATAAACGTAACGTTGTTTTCGTCAAAGGCGCTCTTCCTGGTGAAGACGTCATCGCACAAGTGACGAAGGTAAATCGAAACTTTGCGGAAGCAGAAGTTGTGAAAATTCACAAAAAATCACCGATACGCCAAACACCACCATGTCCAGTTTATGAGGAATGTGGCGGTTGCCAATTACAACATATAACATACAAAGGACAGTTAGCAGCAAAACGAGATGTCATCGTTCAAGCTCTAACAAAGTATGTAAAATCACAAGCAAACAAAATCGATGTGCGTCCTACAATGGGCATGGACGATCCTTGGCATTATAGAAATAAGAGCCAATTCCAAGTACGGAAGCCTGGCAATAAAGTGCTTGCTGGTTTGTATTCTGCCAATAGCCATAAACTGCTGAACATTGAAGAATGCGTTGTACAACACCCTGCAACAACGAAAATCACTACTGCTACAAAAAACATTTTAGATGAGCTTAACATCCCTATATACGATGGTCGCTCAAAAGGAATTGTACGTACAATTGTTGTTCGTACTGGAATAAAAACAGGTGAAGTACAACTCGTGCTTATTACGACACGTAAAAACTTCCCTAAAAAAGAAGTGCTAGTTGAACGTTTAAAACAAATTGATCCAGCTGTTGTATCCATCGTGCAAAATATTAATGCTGAAAAAACCTCGTTAATATTTGGTGACGAGACATATACATTAGCTGGAAAAGAGACAATTCATGAAGAACTTGGTGAACTTGCATTTGATTTATCGGCACGTGCCTTCTTCCAACTTAACCCTACACAAACTGTCCATCTCTATAATGAGATAAAAAAAGCAGCTGCATTAACAGGCAAAGAGACTGTTGTTGACGCTTATTGTGGCGTTGGTACAATCGGTCTTTGGTTGGCAAAGGACGCAAAAGAAGTACGTGGAATGGATATTATTCCAGAAAGTATTCAAGATGCTAAGTTAAACGCCAAAAAGCATGGCTTTAAGCATGTTAAATATGTGACAGGCTCCGCTGAAGAATGGTTAGCAAAATGGCGTAAAGAAAAATTCGTACCGGATGTACTAACAGTAGATCCTCCAAGAACAGGCCTTGCACCAAGTCTTCTAAATACAATTTTACAAGTTAAACCAAAACGCTTTGTTTATACTTCTTGTAATCCATCGACTTTAGCAAAGGACTTACAGGAGCTTACAAAGGTATATAACATTGAATATATTCAACCGATTGACATGTTTCCCCAAACAGCTCATGTTGAATCAGTCACATTATTAACATTGAAATAATCCATTAAAAAGATTGAAGTTCTTATGAGCTTCAGTCTTTTTTATTATTACTTATTACCCCCTTCTATAGATTCAAATCCCTAAATCATTTTAATAAAAAAAGTATATTTCCCTACTTATCACACAGTACAATTTACTAAAATAACACATTTATAGCTACTTTTCGACAAGTTATTACATTTTTCTGCATTTTTTCTCATTGATTATCATAGTTTACAAATCCATAATAGTATTAACAGATTTTTTACTATTAAGGAGGGGGCTCAATGCAAAGGATACGTAACTCTATTCAATGGAAGCTCATGTTAAATTCATTACTTCTTGTCGCAATACCTTGTATCATTATTGGTTTTTTCAGTTACCAAAGTGCAAAATCTAATATGGATAAATTAGGTGAAACGATTGTGAAAAACAGTGTCCAGACGACGATGCAGCTAATCTCTTCACTAGATGCTGAAGTACAGAAAGGAAACTTGTCCCTAGAAGATGCGCAAGAAGCTGTAAAGATTCAAATCATTGGTAAAAAGACAGAGGATGGACATCGAGAGATTACATATCCTGGTGATTTAGGTGAAAGTGGTTATATTTTCATTTTGCAAGAAGATGGCTTAATGCTTGCCCATCCCAATATTGAAAATCAACAATCGTGGGAGTTAAAAGACAGTAATGGACAATATTTTATCCAGAAAATTATTAAAAACGCAAAAGCAGGTGGTGGTTTTGTCGAATATCCATTCCATCTACCTGAAGATGAAAAGAAACTTGCTGAAAAAATTACATATGCCGAAATCGATCCAAACTGGGGTTGGGTTATAAGTGCCGGTAGCTACAAAAAAGACTTTAACTCATCCGCTCAAAATTTACTTATTGTCATGGGGATAGCCTTTACCGCCTCACTTATCATTGCGACTATAATTATGTACTTATTAGCTAAACATTTTGGTAATCCTATTTTAAGACTAACGAATAAGGTAAAAGAGATTTCTACGGGTGACTTAACTGTCCAATTACATGAAGTAAATCGCGGAGATGAGTTAGGACAATTGAATACTCATTTTGATGTGATGGTAACACAATTAAAAACCTTAATAAGTGAAGTAGATACAACGATAAATGATATACAAGATGCCTCATCAACATTAACCGCTGTATCCGAAGAGGCGACTGCTTCTACAACAGAAATTACGCGTGCTGTGTCGGATGTCTCAGCTGGATCATTACAGCAAGCAAGAGATGCTGAGGAAACAAAACTAGTTATTATGGGTATCTCAGAACAAATAAAAAATCTATATCAAAAAAATGAATTTATGCAACAGTCTTCAGAACAGATGCAAAATTCAAATGAACAAGGGCTAAATAATTTAACTTTATTAAAAGAGAAATCAACAAAATCAGCTGACTTAGTAGAGCATGTACAAAAAGTATTTCAATCCCTATCTTCCAAAATGAAAGATATTGAGAATATTATACAAACGATTAATCAAATCTCTGCCCAAACAAATTTACTAGCTCTTAATGCAAGCATTGAAGCTGCTAGAGCTGGTGAGCATGGTAAAGGATTTGCTGTTGTAGCAAACGAAGTCAGAAAACTAGCTGAACAGACTGCAGCATCCACAGAAAGTGTTCAACAAACGTTACGTGGTATTGAACAAGAAACCTTACTTGCAAACCAAGAAATTGACAAAACATCTTTGATTGTCAAAGAACAAAATATAGCTGTTTCAAATACAGAAATGTCATTTGAGGATATTAAATCAAATGTAGGTACCATCATTTCATCCATCGAAAACGTCACAGAGAGCGTTAATATATTAATGGCTTCTACGGAGATGTTTACTTTTGCGATTGAAAGCATTGCTGAAGTAAGTGATCAAAATGCCAAAGCTTCTACGGAAGTATTTGCTTCGGTTGATGAACAGCAACATGTCATGGATATTGTGGCTAAATCTGCATCGCAGTTATCGAATGAAATTAATTCATTAAAATCATCTATTGCACAATTTAAACTAAAATAAGTAGACAAAAGCCGTCCTCTATTTAATGAGGACGGCTTTCTTCTTTATTGACTAGGGCTCCAATACAAAAGAGCAGCTTTAAATTGATGCTTATAAATATATTTACCTTCTTTGTATTCAACATACTTCTGCACAGCTTCCTCAACTCTTGACTGCTCTACATTTGGCGTCAATAGCTTCACACTGTTAGCATCAATCATCTCGTCGTAAGAATCATACGTATACGTTTTCTCCAAATCTACTATCTGACAATTTGCATGGATATCCAATTCATAGAGAATATTCATCAAATCTATGTAATCTCTTCTAGGGTACTTTAACAAATAGCCAAAGTTATTTTGTAAATCTATATAATGTGGTCGCATCGGTGCAAAGGTCACACCAATGATGGCTAACTTCTTGGCACTATTATGTATTTGTTGTAGCGCTCTCTTTATTTCATATATACGATAAAAACAATTCATTCCTAAGACAATATCATATTGCTCAGTTCTCTTATAATCCTCCCACTTCTCATGAATAAAGGAAATATTGTTATAATTATCGGTAGCACATTTATTTTGCAAATAATCAATCATACTTGCCGAACTATCTACACAAGTTAGCTTCTCCACATGATTGGCAAGTGGAAAAGTATAATTCCCCCAACCAGGTCCGATTTCTAGAACCGTATCAGTTTGGTCAATGAACTTTTTAATGGTTTGAAAGATACCCTCTGCATAAGGATCTGTCTCTTTACCAGCATTTTTTTGAATATATTGTGCCCAAAATTGCTCTTCTAAAGCATCATTGACCATGCGCTCTGGCATCTTCCCAGACCAATCTTTCATCCCTTCTTGCCAAACCTTTTCGAAATCTGCTTTTTCACGTGTCTCAATAATCATTGCACACTTCCTTTTCCACTATATTCGAATTATTCATTATCTTTATCATATAGTGACAACATCACAGCCGCAACGAAAAAAGGACTGCACCCACAAGTACAATCCAAATCATTAGAATATTTGATTATAAACCGCAATCGCATCAGTCATATTAAACTGCTCCGTATTATGATCTCCAGGTGCTCCCGTTGTAATGAATATATACTGCTTACCATCTTTCTCAGCTAAACTTGCCAAACAAAGCCCCGCTTTATCTGTATAGCCTGTTTTACCACCTAAAATCATTCCACCTTCAATAGTAGTAGCGGGTAGCTTTTCAAACATTGAGCTATTAAAAGTAATGCCATATGGATGTACATTTGTTGCTGAAGTAGTATACCGCTTTGCTGTAAACACTTTATAGAATGTTTCATCCTGTAAAGCATAACGTAGTAATTTCGATAGATCTTTAGCAGTTGAAAAGTGCTCCTTATCTTGTAAACCTGTAGCATTCATAAAATGCGTATCATTCATACCAAGCTGTTTTGCCTTATCATTCATTAACTTTACAAAGCCATTCTCTGAACCTGAAACTGCAATAGCTAAGCTAATCGACGCATCTGCTCCAGATGGTAAAGTATTCCCGTATAATAAATCACGTACTGTTACTTGCTCTTGTGATACAAAACCTGCTACTGAAGCATTTTCAGCACGAATCTTATCAAATATATCATCCGGTATTGTGATTCGTTGTTCTAAATCAGGTAAGTTCTCTATTGCTACAATGGCGGTCATCATTTTCGTTAAAGATGCAGGATATATTTCCATTTCACTTTGTTTATCAAGCAAAACCTTTCCACTATTTAAATCAACTAAAATGGCGTTTTCACTGAATAGCCCCGATTCTGCCTGTGTTATTTGTTGCCTTTCATCTATAAATAAATTAGCAATCCATAGTAAACCTAATACTAATAGAACCATCACTAATTTAGTTCTTAATTTCAACTTTCTTTTCTTCACCTGAAACATCTCCTTTCACTTCTATTAAACCAAATAGAAATGAAGGAAGATTAAAGGAAATCTGATTTTTTTCTTAATTTTTCAAATCAAAAAGTCTTTGTTACATATAAAGTAACAAAGACCCTAAATTATATAGCTCGCTTTACTGTTCTTCCACCAATTAGAGAAATGAAAAACACACTAAGTAACATGATTGATACAAGTAAAAGGAAGCTATATTGCGTTACAAATTGTAAATAAAATCCCCCTAAAAATGGTCCACTCAAGCTACCTAAGCTAAAAAATATACCGCATAATAAATTACCAGTTGGCAACAATTCTTTTGGAGTTAAATCTGTCATATATGTAATTCCTAATGAAAATAATGAACCTGCAAATAACCCTGCACATAAAAAGACAAGTGCTACTAAAATTTCAGATCCCTCAAGAAAGCTGCCAATACCGAAAATCGTTCCTCCACCTGCTAAGGCAATTAATAGAATTCTACGACGTCCAATCCTATCTCCAAGCATACCTAATGGCACTTGAGAGATAATCCCTCCCGCTGAGAAAGCTGCTAAAATAAAAGATAACATCGCTACATCAAATGATAGTCGTAGTGCATAAACCGGGAACAATGCATTTAATGAAGATTCTAAAAAGCCATAACAAAATGGTGGTAAAAATGCTACCCAAGCATATCTCAAGGTCGACACATAACGTCCCCATGCTTTTTCATCTGCATTTGTCATTTGAATGGCCTCTGGACGCTCATTTTTCAATAAGAAAATAAGTGACCATGCTACTAAACAAAGAAGCGATGACACGATAAATGGTAGTGCCTCGAAAACGTTCATCAATGGTACAAATAAAGGCCCTACTGCAAAACCTATACCAAATGATAAGCCATAAATTGCGATACTTTTACCAAGTCGATTTGCTGGAGCCGTACTTGTAATCCACGTTTGTGTTGCATAATGCAATGCATGATCCCCAATACCGATCAGCAATCGTAATATAAACCAGAACGTTATACTTTTCCATAACGGAAACATGAGTAAAGATAAAAAGACGAGAGCTCCACCTATCACAATAATTGGTTTATATCCAAATTTGCGTAACGGTTGTTCTATAAAAGGAGCTATTAATAATGTGCCAATGTATAAACCTGTTGCATTCAAACCATTCAAAGCAGAAGAAACACCATCCTGCTCAAAAATCACCGACACAAGCGGCAATAACATACCTTGAGAGAAGCCTGAAATGGAGACCATAATTACCAAAATCCAAAATCTTCTCTTTTCAAAATTAATACTATGCTCCATTTCTTCCTCCTTGCGAATATATATATCAATATAGGTACCACTTAATTCTTGTACAATATTATCATAACTCGGTTGGAAGCTGATATGATTTTTCCCATAAAAAATGAAGGCCCAGTTCACATTGATAACATGTGTACTGAGCCCTCTAACAATAACTAATATTCATTTTAATTTGCAGTTGCCTTTAAATCCTTAGCGGTAGTTCGCCGTTAACTGCTATCTCCCTCCATCTACTACTGGATTTTTAATTTGCTTTTCTAATTATTCTCCTTTCATATTCTTGTATTCACTTTACCATAATACTTAAATAATGTAAATTTTCTAAATACAAATAACATTAAAACATTTAATAAGTCCTAGTATTTCCGTAATTCAATTGAAAAAACTATACAAATCAGCTACTATTGGGTAGAAGAAATGAGGTGTAATGATGGGTAAATCAATTACAGATAAAGATCAACAAGTGACCTACCTAAAAGAACGTCTTCAAATCTTTTTAGAAGTGCTAGACGCAATTGACCCTGAAACTACTGAATTAGAAGATATCGATCGTCTTATTCAGATGATGGACGATTTAGAAGAAAAAATGGATCAATTCAATGACAGACCTGAAAACTAATTAGTGAAAATGAATAATTTTTATCAGTAAAAAAAGGAGCGTGAATTCACGCTCTTTTTTTCATATTTTGAAAAGGGTATAATGAGTATTGGAATTAAAACATTTCCTTATTTGAGGGGGCAATTTACATGAATTTAGAAAAGCTTGAACAAAGCATTTATGATTTAGTAACTGAAACATCTACAAACTTACCAAAAGATGTACGCCGCGCAATAAAAAAAGCGAAAGATGCTGAAAATGCTGGTACTCGTGCTGCTATGAGTTTAGATACAATCGCTACTAACATTCATATGGCTGACGATAATATTTCACCTATCTGTCAAGATACTGGACTTCCAACATTCAAAATAAAAACTCCTGTTGGTGTAAACCAAATTGAAATCAAAAAGGTTATCAAAAAGGCGATCGCTCGTGCTACTGCTGACGCTAAACTACGTCCAAACTCAGTAGACTCATTAACTGGTGCAAACAGCGGTGATAACTTAGGTGAAGGTCTTCCTGTTATGAAATTTGAACAATGGGAAAATGACTTCATCGAAATTAAGTTAATATTAAAAGGTGGCGGCTGTGAAAACAAAAATATTCAGTACAGCTTACCTACTGAATTAGAAGGACTTGGACGCGCTGGTCGTGACTTAGATGGTATCCGTAAATGTGTTCTTCACTCTGTATACCAAGCACAAGGACAAGGCTGCTCAGCTGGATTCATCGGTGTTGGGATTGGTGGAGATCGCTCATCTGGATATGATTTAGCGAAAGAACAATTATTCCGTAATGTTGATGATACAAATCCAAACCCTGATCTGGCTAAATTAGAAGATTACATACTTGAAAAGGCTAATACATTAGGTATCGGTACAATGGGCTTCGGTGGTGAAGCAACATTACTTGGCTGTAAAGTTGGCGTTATGAACCGTATCCCAGCATCGTTCTACGTATCTGTAGCTTATAACTGTTGGGCTTACCGTCGTATGGCAATTGATGTTGATGCTACTACTGGTGAGATCAAAAACTGGCATTACCAAGACGGCGAAAAAATCTCTTTCAAAGACGAGCCACAAACAGAAGAACCAAAATCGGAGAAAAAAGTTGTTGAATTAACAGCACCAATCTCTGAAGAACAAATTCGTTCATTAAATGTTGGTGATGTAGTTAAAATCACTGGTCGTATGTATACTGGCCGTGACGCTATCCACCATCACTTAATGAGTCATGACGCTCCAGTCGATTTAAACGGACAAATCGTTTACCACTGTGGTCCAGTAATGGCGAAAGACGAAAATGATAATTGGACAGTAAAAGCTGCTGGGCCAACAACTTCTATCCGTGAAGAACCTTACCAAGGCGATATTATGAAAAAATTTGGTATCCGCGCAGTTATGGGTAAAGGCGGTATGGGACCAAAAACACTTGCTGCTTTATCTGAACATGGTGGCGTTTACTTAAATGCAATCGGTGGCGCTGCACAATACTATGCGGATTGTATCAAATCAGTCGATGGCGTAGACTTAATGGAATTCGGTATTCCAGAAGCAATGTGGCACTTATCAGTTGAAGGTTTCACAGCTGTTGTAACAATGGACTCTCACGGTAACTCATTACACGCAGATGTTCAAAAATCTTCTCTTGATAAATTAGCACTACACGCTGAACGCGTATTCTAATAGAATCTATATGTAACTCTTGGGAACTATTTATAGTTTTCGAGAGTTTTTTTATTTTCCACATTCACATTTTCTCTTAAACTAACATTTATTAAACAATGTACTTCCCCAATTATCGCCTCTATGTTATAATAATTCTAAATTGAAAATGATTGTAAAAATAACTGGTAAGCCCTTGTGGCAAGCCAGTTTTGTTTATTAATAAAGGTTTTGATATTGATATTCATTATCAGGAGGTCTAACAATGGAAACTATAAAACAACAAAACCACTCGCTAATTGAGAATGTGAAGGAACACGCTGAACTCATTGCAGCTCTCTCTTCAGGTGTCTTCATATTAATTGCTTGGTTACTAGGAAAAAATGATATGAACACTTTATCTATACTTGTTTATGTCCTTGCATTTATAATTGGTGGCTTCGCAAAAGCAAAAGAAGGTGTTGAAGAAACAATTGCTAATAAGGAATTAAATGTAGAATTCCTTATGATTTTAGCAGCAATCGGTTCAGCAATTATTGGTTATTGGACTGAGGGCGCAATTTTAATCTTTATCTTTGCAGTAAGTGGCGCACTTGAAACATACGCAATGAATAAAAGTCACAAAGAAATTTCAGCACTTATGAATTTACAACCTGAAGAAGCATGGCTAGTAAATGAACAAGGTGAACTAACTCGCGTTTCTGTCTCTACTCTAAAAAAAGGTGACCGTCTTTTTATTAAACCAGGTGAAAGAGTTCCAGCTGATGGCATAATTTTTGAAGGTACTACCGCGATTGACGAAGCTGCGATTAGTGGCGAAGCAATTCCTGTTACTAAGCTTGAAGGTGACGAAGTATTTGCAGGGACTGTCAATATGAGTGGTGCAGTGACAATGGAGATGACGAAACCAAACTCCGAATCACTATTCCAGAAAATCATTGACCTTGTTCAATCTGCTCAAGATGAGAAATCACCTTCTCAGCAATTTATTGAACGTTTTGAAGGTACTTATGTAAAATTTGTTTTAATCGCCGTTTTGCTAATGATGTTCATCCCCCACTTCATACTTGATTGGGATTGGACAACTACCTTTTATCGCGCAATGGTATTACTAGTTGTTGCATCACCTTGCGCTCTAGTAGCATCTATAATGCCAGCTACTCTATCTGCCATTTCTAATGGGGCAAAAAGCGGTATTCTATTTAAAGGTGGCGTTCACTTAGAAAACTTAAGTGTATTAAACGCCATCGCATTTGATAAAACAGGAACACTTACACGAGGTAAACCAATTGTCACTGAGTTTATAGTTCGTGAAGGTATCGATCAACAACAAATGCTCTCTATAGTCGCTGGTATTGAATCACAATCAAATCACCCTCTTGCACAATCGATTACAGCTTTTGCGAAACAACAAGGAGTAAAATCCTTCGATAAAGCTCAAATTGAAGATGTTCCTGGTTGGGGTATGAAAGCAGTTGTAGATAACATTGCTTATAAAGTAGGGAAAGCTGATTTCGTTGGTCGCGAAGATGCAATGCATTTTGCTAATGGGATTGCACTTACATTAGCGGATGAAGGTAAAACTGTTATTTTCGTTCGTGATGAACAAGGAATTGTTGCCATCGCTGCAATGAAAGATACGGTTCGTGAAGAAGCAAAACGTGCAATTGCTCTTCTAAAAGAGCTAGGTATTCACACAATTATGTTAACTGGGGATAATGAGAATACCGCTAAAGTGATCGCCAATGAAGCAGGTGTTGATGCTTATATTGCAGAGTGCTTGCCTGAAACAAAAGTACAACATATGAAAGATTTAATGGCTAAGTACAAACATGTCGGAATGGTTGGTGACGGTATTAACGATGCCCCTGCACTTGCAACAGCTACTACAGGGATTGCAATGGGTGAAGGAACGGACGTTGCATTAGAGACAGCGGATGTTGTATTGATGAAAAATGACCTTTCTAAAATTGCTTATGCTATTAAACTGTCGCGTAAAATGCAAAAAACCGTTAAGCAAAATATTGCATTTTCTATTTCGGTCATTGCTTTGCTTATTATCTCAAACTTCCTACAAGCAGTAGATCTACCTTTAGGTGTTATCGGACATGAAGGTAGTACAATTTTAGTAATTTTAAACGGTTTGAGACTGTTAAATAAAAACATATAAAAAAGAGAGTGACCATTTAAGGTCACTCTTTTTTTCGTACTCCCAATATTTCTAGTCTCTTCTGCATAATGGCATTAATTTGTCCACTGGCCATTAAAATCATGCCTGTGAAATATAACCATAACATTAATATGATAATTCCCCCGATACTACCATACGTTGCAGAGTAATTCGCAAAATTACTAATATAGTAAGAAAATCCATAAGATAATACTATCCATGCGACCGTCGCAACAGCCGAACCGAGTAATACACTGCGTAAATACAACTTTATATTAGGTACAATCCAATACATCGTTGTTAATACTGTGAAAATCAATAGCGGTGGTATGATCGAACGAATACTATTCCAAATCTTTAGGAAATCCACCTCTAACCCAAAGTAAGAGAATAGTATAACACCAATTTGCTTACCAAAGACTGATAGTAACAATGCCACAATAATCAATCCTACTAATAAAAACGTGAAAATAACCGATACAAATCTCGCTATGATGAATGGCCTTGTTTCGTCTTTATCATAAGAACGGTTTATCGATTTGATCAACGCATCTACACCTTTAGATGCTGACCAAATCGTACCGATAATACCTATCGACAATAATCCACCGTTCCTATTTTCTAAAACTTCACTAATTGTCCCATTTATCAATGAGTACACTTGATCAGGTAAAATGGCATTCAAAAACAAGTAAATTTGATCTGGATCAATATTTAAAAACGGCAGTAATGTCACTAAGAAAATGAGTAATGGAAAAAAAGATAATAGGAAGAAATACGCTAACTGCGCACTAAATCCCGTAATATCTGCATTTTTTATACGGTGTATAAACTCCATCAAAAAGCCTTTTGATGTCGTTATATCATTAACCTTTTCATCCTTACCCTTTTTCTCTATTTGCATCATCTTTACTTTATTAAATACAGTTGAAGACCTTGAATCATCACGATTTTTTCTACTCATTGATCTCTCCCCCTCTGTTCAGATCAAAGATGAATTATGTTAGGATCTTCCTCTTTTTCCTTTGGAGATACAAACGCATTTTTAGTATCCTCTATTAGATTTTTCACTTGTGGTGTATATGTTCGAATCTCATCAACTTTTTCCATTAAATAATCTTTTTCTGTTGAAAATGAATCATATAAAGTTTGATACTTTTCCACTTTGTTTTGTACTTTTTCAACAAATTCATCACGATTTTTTGCATAGTACTTAACATCATTTGAAATGCTTTTAGCTTTTTTACATGTGCTCTCACGAGTACTGCGATCCAACATACTAATTGCTGCTCCAGCAATTGCACCAATTGTGATTCCTACAAATAACTTATTCGACATTAAAAATTCCTCCTTGCATTTAATCCCTTTGAAATAGTATGCCCTTCTACTTTAACAATAAAACTAAAGTGATGGCTATACAATGTAATCTCTTTAAAAAATATTTCTTGACTTATAGACAGAAAATTAAGAATAATAGTATACGATAGGGAAATTAATAGAAATGGGAGGAATTTTTTACAAAAATAAGTGGATGCGGGGGAATTATTAAATGGATAAGTTAAATGAAATTTTAGGATCAATATCAGGCTTTCTATGGGGAATCCCATTAATTGTCTTAATCGTCGGTTCAGGGATTTATCTCACTATTCGAGTGGGTGCATTACAACTTAGACTATTACCAACAGCTCTTAGACTTGTATTTTCTAAAAAACACGCTTCAGATGCTGAAGGCGATATTTCACAATTCCAAGCATTGACAACAGCACTTGCTGCTACAGTGGGTACCGGGAACATCGTTGGAGTTGCAACAGCAGTTATTCTCGGTGGACCTGGTGCTATATTTTGGATGTGGTTCTCTGCATTCTTCGGTATGGCAACAAAATATAGTGAAGCTATTTTAGCAGTTCGCTTCCGCGTAAAAGATTCGAAGGGACAAATGGCTGGCGGACCGATGTATTATCTTGAGCATGGTCTTAAACAGAAATGGCTAGCTGTATTATTCGCCTTATTTGGTGTTTTGGCTTCATTTGGTATCGGAAACGGTACACAATCTAACTCAGTTGCTGGAGTTGTAAATTCTACTTTTAAAATTGATCCATGGATTACTGGTATTATTTTAACTATTTTTGTAGGCCTTGTTATTTTAGGTGGAATTCAATCTATCGGTAAAGTAACTGCAGTTTTTGTTCCGGTTATGGCTTTATTTTATTTAGTATCTGGATTAATCATTATTATTATGAATATTACTGCAGTACCTGAAGCATTTATGACAATTATTAAAATGGCATTCTCTGGAGAAGCTGCTGCAGGTGGTGCAATTGGTGCGGCAATTCGCTACGGTGTTGCTCGAGGAGTATTCTCCAATGAAGCTGGTCTAGGTTCTGCTCCAATTGCTGCGGCTGCTGCAAAAACAGATTTACCTGGTCGACAAGCACTTATTTCAATGACACAGGTTTTCTTTGATACATTCTTAATCTGTTCAATTACTGGCTTAACAATTGTTATGTCGGGTGTTTATACAAACCCAAAATTAGAAGCTAATGCAGTTACAACTCAAGCGTTTGGTCACTTCTTAGGTAGTTGGGGACCAATTGTTGTAGCAATCGGATTAATTTTCTTTGCTTCTTCAACTATTTTAGGATGGGCATACTATGGAGAGAAATGCTTCCAATATTTATTTAAAAATCCTTTTGCTCTTTTAATTTACCGCATTATTTTTGTAGGTTTCGTATATATCGGTGCGACTATTCCACTTGATATCGTTTGGACATTCTCCGATGTTGCAAATGGTTTAATGGCTATTCCAAATTTAATTGGCCTTATTGGCTTATCAGGGATAGTTGTTTTTGAAACGAAACGTATTAAAGAAAAGCTAAAAGAAGAGAAAGAAGAAAAATTAAATAATAAAGCTGAGCAATCTGCAAAAGCCTAATCAATTTGTAATTGACATTCAATTCATTGCATGAAATGATACTATGTATGTAACGAAAGGTAGGGAATCCAATGAATTTAACTGAACCCTCTACTGAGAATGTCATCTATATGATTGATATGATCAAAGAAAAACTTCGTATGGTTAATGCTGATGCAATGAAACCAGAGCATTTTGATACTGAGCAATACGAAGACCTTGTCTATCTTTATGAAATGGTTATGAAACGCGATGCATTTAGCCCAAGTGAAATGCAAGCAATCGTAAGTGAGTTAGGCTCGCTTCGAAAATCATAAAAAAGCTAGGAACAGCCATAATATAATGGCTTTGTTCCTAGCTTTTTTCATCTAATTATTTATTTAAAGCTACAGCAATTTTAGAACCTACTACAGCATTATGTTTTACTAATGCGATATTAGCTACTAAGCTCTTGCCTTCTGTTAATTCTTTTACTTTACCTAATAAGAATGGAGTTACTTTTTTACCACTAATACCATTTTCTTTAGCTTCTTGCAATGCTGTTTCAATGATGTTCGTGATGAAATCATGATCCATTGCATCAGCTTCTGGAATTGGATTAGCAATTACTGCTCCACCCTTAAGTCCAAGATCCCATTTTGCACGTAAAGTTTCTGCTACTGTTTCAGGATTATCTGCACGGAAGTTTACAGCGAAATCACTTTCACGTGTGTAGAATGCTGGTACTAAGTCTGTTTCATAACCGATTACTGGAACACCTTTTGTTTCAAGATACTCTAAAGTTAATCCGATATCTAGAATAGATTTTGCACCCGCACATACTACTGCTACATTTGTTTGTGAAAGTTCTTCTAAGTCAGCTGAAATATCCATTGTTGTTTCAGCGCCACGGTGAACACCACCAATACCACCTGTTACGAACATTTCAATGCCAGCTAATTCTGCACAGATCATTGTTGCAGCCACTGTTGTAGCTCCTTTTTGTTTTGTTGCTAATAAATAAGCAAGGTCACGACGAGATGTTTTTGCTACGTCTGGTGAGTTACCTAATACTTCTAACTCTTCATCAGAAAGACCGATTTTGATTTTACCATCTAAAATAGCAATTGTTGCTGGTACTGCACCGTTATCGCGAATGATTTGTTCTACTTCACGTGCTGTAATAACGTTTTGTGGGTATGGCATACCGTGTGAAATGATTGTAGATTCTAACGCTACGATTGGTAGCCCTTTCTCTTTTGCAGCTTTTACTTCTTCTGAGAATGACAAATATTGTTTCATGAATTATTCCTCCAGCTCATTTTTTAGTTTATTTGCAGATAACTCTGGTCTTACGGTAAATGCACTTTGTAAAGTTTTTGCTGCATTCATCAAACCATTTTGAATATTTTCAGCGAAAGGTTCTTGTAGAATCCAGCTATGTAGCAATGCTCCTACAAAAGCATCTCCCGCACCAGTTACATCTTCAACATGATCAATTTGAATTGCAGCATAGCTCTTCACAGGCAAGTCTTTAGATGCCGCATAAACGCCTTTACTACCTGCTGTAATAACAACATTTTCTGCGCCTTTTTCCAATAAAGCTTGTACTGATTTCTTCCAGTCTTCCTCTGAAGTGATCGTACTATCCAAATACGTTTCTGCTTCATCGCGATTACAGATAAACCATGTTACGCCATTTAAATCTTTTGGCATACGATCCATCTTGGGTGACGATACTGGAATTAATACAAATGGAATTTGTCTCACCGATGCAAGTTCTTTGATACTCTCAATTGTTTCTTTAGGGCAATTCAAATCCATAACGATACATGCTGCATTTGACATAGCTGCCTCGTGCTTCATCAGCAACTCTGGCACTAATAGATCATATACATCCATATTCGCTACAGCTAAAAGCATTTCACCTTGCTCATCTAAAACTGCCGTATAAGAGCCCGTTGAAGCATTTTGGAATTGTTCTACGTTTGAAACATTCATATAGCTTGCTGAAGCTTCTTTAATAGCATTCCAATCTGAATCCTTACCTGCACCTGTTAAAAGTGATACATGGTGTCCTAGACGCCCTAAATTTTCGGCAATGTTTCGAGTTACGCCACCGATACTTTGTGTAACGGCAGCAGGATTAGAGGTTCCCAACTGAGCTTTACCTTTAATATGAAACTTACGGTCCATATTAGCTCCACCGATACAAATTACTTCATTTTCTTCCGGCAATATATACGCCCTCCCGACAATTTTACCTTGACGTGTTAATCCTGAGATAATATTCGCTAGAGCGGGTCTAGACATCTTTAACTCTTCAGCCATTTCTTGTTGGGACAAAAAAGGGTTTTGGCGAATAAGCTTTAGGATCATTAACTCTTTTTCATTCATGTCATCACCCTCATTACATTTGTTTAGATTATAAACTTTTGTTTTAAGAATGTCAAAAAAAAAAAGAAAAAACGATATGTAAACATACATATCGTTTTTTCTTATTCTGATTTTGCTGATGTTTCTTTTTCGTTTGTATTTGTATCTTCTTTTTTCACTAAAGGCTGAATAAGTACTTCTACTCGTCTATTTTTCGCACGACCTTCATCTGTCTTATTAGATGCAACAGGTTCATTTTCTCCATATCCTTTTGCACTAAAAAATGCTGGATCAAGTTTAACATTTTCATCTACAACTAATTTCAAGAAATTAACTGCACGCATAACACTTAGCTCCCAATTCGAAGCAAATTCTGCATTGTTCATTGGTACATCATCTGTATAACCTGTAATAATTACATGACGTGGTGGATCGAATACAAGTAACTTAGATAATTCTTTCGCTATATTTTGATACTCATCTTTTACAATAGCTTTACCTGGATCAAAGAGAATACTATCTCGGATTGTTACGAGTAATCCTTCATCTGTTAGTTTAGTTGCGAATTGCTTTTCAAGCTCATTAACAGCAATAAATTCATCTACATTCCCTTTTATCTGCGATAAGGCTTCTTGATCTTCTAAATATGCTGCATCGCTATCTTTTTCGGAGCTTTCTGGTTTTTGTGGTTCAACTGGTGATGGCTGCTCAAAAACGCCATCACCTGAATCAAAGATAGAACTAAAAACTGTAGAAAGCTGTTGCATTTTTTGTACATCGACGGTACTAGAAGCAAATAAGACGATAAAGAGTGCTAATAATAACGTTAGGATATCGGCATATGGAATTAGCCAAGATTCATCTGTATGTTCTTCATGCTTTTTTCTTCTTTTAGATCTCTTTGCCAAGGCCACTCGCCCCGCTTTCGTCCATTATTTGAGAGCGATCTTCTTTCGTTAAATAAGACGCCAATTTCTGTTCGATTACGCGAGGAGCTTCACCTTCTAGAACCGATAAAATACCTTCAATCATCATTGTTTTTTGACGAATTTCTTGGCTAGATTTACGTTTTAACTTATTTGCAAATGGATGCCATAATACATACCCTGTGAAGATACCTAGAAGTGTCGCTACAAACGCTGCTGAAATAGCATGTCCCAATTTTTCTATATCGTTTAAATCTCTTAGTGCTGCGATAAGTCCAATTACCGCACCAAGTACCCCTAAAGTCGGGGCATATGTACCTGCTTGTGAGAAAATCAAAGCTCCACTTGCGTGGCGATCTTCCATCGCTTCCACTTCTTCGTTTAAGACGTCACGGATATAATCTGCATTTTGACCATCAATAGCCAAAGTCAATCCATTTTTCAAAAACGGATCATCAATTTCGGATACTTTGCTTTCAAGTGCAAGTAGCCCTTCACGACGAGCTAAATCTGCCCATTGCGAAAACATTTTAATAATCTCTACATCACTTACTAACTTTTGCTCCTTGAAGATAAGACCAAACAGCTTAGGTATACGTTTTAGTTCACTCTTAGGAAATGCGATCGTAATCGCTGCGATCGTACCGAAGATGATAATAAGTATCGCTGCTGGGTTCAGTAATGCATCAGGAGTAACACCTTTAAAATACATTCCTGCTAATAGCGAAACAAAAGCTATTATTAAACCAATAATCGATGATAAATCCATTTTAGTACCCCCAAAATCGTCATTCTTTTTTTTATTTCGGTTTATATTTCATTATTTTAATAATCTATTGTAAACAATAGAAGATATTTGCTGAAATTTCGTGAAAAGGACAAAATTATAGTCCTCTACTTTTTCTTTTATAATCTTTCAAAAATTGTTACAATTGACTTAAATTAAGGAGGAATGTCGTCATGATTTCATTCAATGAGAAATTAGATCGTTATGCTGAACTTGCTGTTAAAATAGGTGTCAACATCCAACCAAATCAATTTCTTTACATCAGCACTTCTATTGATAATGTAGAGTTAGTTCGTTTAATTACTAAAAAGGCTTATGAAGCTGGTGCTAAACAAGTATTTGTTGATTTCGCGGATGATCAAATTAATCGTTTACGTTATGAGTTAGCTCCTGCAGACTCTTTTGATTTTTACCCACATTGGAAAACAGAAGAACGTAATTGGTTGGCAGAACAAGGGGCTGCCTTCATAAGCATCGTTTCCCAAAGTCCAGATTTACTTGCAGGGATTGAATCTAGCCGTATCTCCGCATTCCAAAAAGCTACAGGAAAAGCCTTGAGTAAATATAGAGAATATGCACAATCTGATAAAATCAGTTGGAATGTTATTGCAGCATCTTCTAAAGATTGGGCTGCCAAAGTTTTCCCTGAACTACCTCAAGATCAACAAGTTGAGCAACTCTGGGACGCTATTTTCAAAGCTGTAAGAGTTGATGTAGCAGATCCAATCCAAGCCTGGAAAACACTTGATGAATCACTGCACGACAAAGTATCCTATTTAAACGAAAAAAAATACCATAAATTACATTACCGTGCGCCTGGAACAGACCTTACAATCGAGCTTCCTAAAAATCATTTATGGTGTGGTGGCGGAAGTATCAATGTGAATGGTAAAGAGTTTATGGCTAATATGCCTACAGAAGAAGTCTTCACTGCACCTTATAAAACTGGTGTTAACGGCTATGTTTCTAGTACTAAACCATTAAGTTATGGTGGCAATATTATTGATCAATTTAAAATTACCTTTGAAAATGGTCGAATTGTGGACGTAACTGCTGAGCAAGGTGAGGAAGTACTAAAACAACTTGTAGCTACTGACGAAGGTTCACATTATTTAGGTGAAGTTGCTTTAGTTCCGCATAATTCTCCTATTTCACAATCGGGTCTATTATTCTATAACACACTGTTTGATGAAAATGCTTCTAACCATTTGGCTATTGGTAGTGCTTACGCTTTCAACATAGAAGGTGGTAAAACCATGTCTCGTGAAGAGATTGCCGAGAACGGCTTAAACCAAAGTCTAACACATGTAGACTTTATGATTGGTTCTGACAAAATGGATATAGACGGTATTACGGAAGATAATAATGTAGAACCAATATTCCGCCAAGGAAGCTGGGCTTTTTAGTATTCCAGCAAAGTATTCTACTAATAATAATCTAACTATCATTTTGCACACTAAATTCTACTGAAGTGTACAATTTACGTACATATAAGGCATTGGTAAAATGGTAATCCATAAATTACACTTATCTTGTAACATAATATCATGTATACTGATAGATAATGAATCTTTAATAATGGTAGAGAGGAGTTTTATCATGGGTACATTTATAGTAACAGTATTAGGATTTTCAGCACTTATCCTAATCACTGGTGGAATCCTTATTCACTATTTACTAGTAGGATTAGATACTTCAACAGCAACTCTTGTTGATCCAAAACCAAAAAACTAACTTTTAATGCTAAACAGTTACTTATAAGTAACTGTTTTTTTATATTTTCCTCACAATTTTGTAACAAACTTGTGACATATTAAACCTAACTACCTCTATTTTTACCAAAAATTGATTATTCAAAAATACTAATTTCACATTTTTTCTCACTGCGATTTACAACTTCCAAAATGTAACATAGGGGTTTTATCGTTTTTCCTCTATACTTATGAGGCAATGTTATAAGGGAGGAACTATACAATGTTTTCAACAACTGCAATTGGAATCGATCTTGGCACAGCCAATACGTTAGTATATACAAAAAACAAAGGAATTTTATTAAACGAACCATCAGTTATTGCCGTAAATACAACTACAAATGAAGTCATCGCAATCGGTACTGAAGCGAAGAATATGATCGGTAAAACGCCCGCTAATATTCAAGCAATCCGTCCCCTTCGTGATGGTGTCATTGCCGACTTTGATATGACTACCGAAATGATTAAAGTCATTATGCAAAAGGTCGGGAAAATTATAGGTGGTTCAATCCGTAAACCGAGTGTAATTGTCTGCACTCCCTCTGGAGCTACTTCAGTTGAGCGCTTAGCTATAAAAGATGCTGTAAAACAATGTGGTGCTAAAGAAGTCTTCTTAATCGAGGAACCGGTTGCTGCTGCAATAGGTGCTGATCTTCCTGTTAGTGAGCCTATCGCAAGTGTCATCGTTGATATCGGTGGAGGCACAACAGAGGTTGGAATCATTTCATTTGGTGGCGTTGTTACTTCAAACACTATGAAACTAGGTGGCGACAGAATGAATGAAGAAATCATTCATTTTGCACGTAAGGAATACAGTGTGCTAATCGGTGAACGTACTGCTGAGAATATTAAGAAAGAAATTGGTTATGCTTTAATCCAACACGACAAAGAGTTCATGGAAGTACGCGGTAGAGATATCGTTACTGGCTTACCAAAAACGATCACAATAAATTCAGAAGAAATTCAAAGTTGTCTTAAAGAATCTCTTCTTTCAATCTTAGAGGTTATCCGTAGAACATTAGAAAGCTGCCCACCAGAGTTATCCGGGGATATTGTAGACCGTGGCGTTGTATTAACTGGTGGCGGTTCTCTTTTAAAAGGTATGCCTGAATGGCTTTCAGACGAACTACTTGTACCTGTCATTCTAGCTCCATCACCATTAGAATCTGTTGCAATTGGTACTGGAAGATCTCTAGATACAATGAACCTTTTACAAAAATTGAATTCATAAATTCGTGAAAACTTATTCTCTTTTCTGAATAGTTATTCTAAAATAAGTATGTAAGGAAAGGGGAACTGTTTAATGTCCATTATTAATGAAATTCTTACATTCAATGAAACATTTGTAGAAGATAAGCAATACGAGCCTTTTATTACTAGTAAATTTCCAGATAAGCATTTTGTTATTTTAACGTGCATGGATACTCGCCTTGTAGAACTGTTACCAAAAGCGATGAATTTACGTAATGGCGATGTCAAAATTGTTAAAAGCGCAGGTGCAACATTAAACCACCCATTTGGTGGTATTATGCGTAGTCTACTTGTTGCAATTTATGAGTTACAAGCAGATGAAATTTTTGTCATTGGGCACTACGATTGTGGTATGAGCGCAGTTAACCCTGACAAAATGTTAGCTAAAATGGTCGATCGTGGTGTTTCACAAGATACCATTGATCTTCTAAATTACTCTGGTGCAAACTTGCATGAATGGTTAAGAGGCTTTGATGATGTAACCGAAAACGTTCGTAATAGTGTTGAAATGATTCGAAGTCATCCGCTAGTTATCAACTCTATTCCCGTTCATGGTTTAGTAATTGACCCAAGTACAGGTCGTCTTGATGTAGTTGAAGACGGTTCAAAACAATAGATATGACAAAAAGCGAGGGCCACCTTTTAAGTGACCCTCGCTTCTTCTTTTTCAAACAGAAATCGACGCATTTCCCAGGAAATGATTCGCTAATTATTTCATTCCGTACAGCATCCCTCTGACAGTACTTTTCCATCTCCGCCAGACAGCCTTGCCCTTTCAAAAATCATCATCTATATAAGAATACAAATAATGATCTTCCCAGTTTCCATTAATGTACAATAGCTTTCTTAATAATCCTTCACGTAGGAATCCTGCTTTCTCTAGCACACGGACAGAGCCAATGTTATTAGGCGATACATATGCCTCTATTCGATGTAGCGACAAATCTTCAAAGCCGAATTTAACTACTAGCTCTAGAGCCTCAGATGCAATTCCTTGACCAATATAACGCTTATCTACTGAATAACCTACAAAAGCACTTGCAAATGGTAATCTCTTGATAGAATAAATCGATATATGTCCTACAAGATCCGACGTTCCCATTGCAAATATTGCAAAACTATACTCACGATTGAGTCTCATACGCTGAATAGACTCAATAATTTTCTTTCTTTGAGTGTGTTCTGTATAAAACTCATCCTCATGTAATGGCTCATAAATCGACCAATAGCGCTTATTACGCTTTACTAGATTTGTGAATGCCGAAACATCGGCTTCTTCTAATGTTCGTAAATAGCAGCGATTCCCTTCAAGAAATACCATGTTAGATCACCCTTTTTGAGTGGTTAATTCTAAAAACTGTTCAACATCCTGTTCACATATACGAATTCCCTTTTCCCAGAATGCCTTTTCTGTAATATCCTCACCTAAATGTTTCATCGCTAAATCTTCTACAGACATAACGGCTGTATCTTGTAATAAAGCGATATATTTATCTTCAAAACTACTACCTTCTTCTTTTGCTTTAGCATAAATACTTAATGAGAACAAATAGCCGAATGTATATGGGAAATTATAAAACGGCACACTTGTCATATAGAAGTGCAATTTTGAAGCCCAGAAATGTGGATGAGCAACATTCAGCGCACCTGCATAAGCTTCCTTCTGTGCCTCTTCCATTATTTCATTCAACCGATGAGCTGGTACAATCCCTAACTCACGTTCTTCATAAAAGCGTGTTTCAAATAAGAATCGAGCATGAATATTCATGAAGAATGCTACACTGCGCTGAATTTTATCCTCAAGTAATGCTATTTTTTCATCTTCTGATTTTGCTTCTTGAACAGCTGCATCTGCAACAATCATTTCAGCAAATGTAGAAGCTGTTTCTGCCACACCCATTGCATAGCCAGTATTCAAAGTATGAATAGGGCGTAATGCATACGAATGGAATGCATGACCTAGTTCATGCGCTAATGTTGCAACATTAGACATAGTACCACTATAAGTCATGAAAATACGTGATTCCTTCGTTAATGGTAGTCCGGTACAAAATCCACCCGGACGTTTATTTGGGCGGTTTTCAGCTTCAACCCAGCCGTTTTCAATTGCATTTGTAGCAAAGGCTTCTAGCTTCTTGCCAAATCGTCCAAAATTTTCGATGACAAATGCTGCACCTTCTTGATAAGAAATCGTTTCTGTTGATGAAGTAATTGGCGCATCTAAATTGAACCAATCCATTGTACTTGTGTTTAATAGCTCTGCTTTACGCTTTAAATATTCTGCGAAAGGTGCTTTATGATCTATAATTGCACCCCACATTGCATCAATTGTTTCAGGCTGCATACGGTTAGTTTGAAGTGGCTCTTGTAATACCGAATCCCAACCTCTTTTTTTGTATGTAGCTAACCGGAACCCTGCTATATGATTCAACGTTTTTGCAAAGAATTCCTCTTTTTCTGTCCATGTTTTTTCAAGAGCTTCATAAGCCGCTTGACGCACTGTAGCATCTGGATGTGAACTTAAGTTATTCGCTTGACCTACAGAAAGCGCTTTTTCCTCACCATCAATTGTAAAAGGAATTTTAATATCGCTAATCAAAAGATCATACATTTCTCCCCAAGCATTATAACCATCTACCTTTAATGCGGAAATAATATTCTCTTCCTGCTCAGAAAGTTTTAACTTAGTTTCATCGCGCCATTCATTTAAAGTGAAATTAAATTGTGATAACTCCTCAGTAGCAAGTAGTTCTGTCCATTTTTCTTCTTCTATGCCACTTAGTACTTGTTGAAATTGCAATTTAATTGGAGCGAAATTCGCAGCTAATGATGAAATTTCACTACGTAGTAATGATGCTTTTTTATCAGTCATATCTTGTGCTTGTAGACACGATACAAATGACCCGGTTTGCCCCATATTAATATATACTTCTTTCATTAATTCTAGAACATTTAAAATGGATTTTGAATCTTCTGCTACAATACTTGAAATTGCATTTTGTAGCTCTTCTAATTCAACTTGGATTTTGTCTAATTGGATTCTTAATTCTTCTGAATTACTACCTCCTGCAAATACGCTCTCTAAATCCCATACTTCTGGAAATTTTACATTTGTCATATTCAAGCCTCCATTACCAAATTTTCTTACATATTCAGTATAATACTTCCGGACCCGAAATAGTTAGACTTCTTCGCTAATAGTTTCAGAAGGATCAGTAATTTGTAATCCTCTTAGTTCACATTCTCTTGTAACATGTGCAATTACTTGCTTTAACACTTGAATTCGTGCGTACTTTTTATCATCACCAGATATTAAAATCCATGGTGCATGAGGTTTATCTGTCTTCTTGAACATTTCATTTGCTGCTTCTACATAGATTGGCCACTTGTCACGATTTCGCCAATCTTCATCTGTTAATTTCCATTTTTTATAAGGATCTTCTTGTCGTTCTTTAAATCGATTTAATTGTTCTTCTTTTGACACTTGAATCCAGAATTTTGCTACGATATAGTTATCATCTGTAAGTAGTTTTTCAAATTGGTTAATTTCTTCGTAGGCACGTTGCCATTCTTCTTGTTTAGCAAAGCCTTCTATACGTTCTACTAGTACTCGTCCATACCACGAACGATCGAAAATGCCGATTTGCCCTTTATAAGGTAAGCGCGTCCAAAAGCGATGTAGATAGTGATATTTCAGCTCGAAGGGTTGTGGTGCTGCAATGGGATGTACGATATATCCACGAGGATCCAGTCGTTGTGTTAAACGTTTAATGGCTCCACCTTTACCAGCTGCGTCCATTCCTTCAAATGCTAATACAAGCCCGATATTATGATTGAACAAGAACTGTTGGATATTTAAAAGTTCTAATTGTAATTTTTTTAGTTCCTTTTTGTAGGAAGGTTTATCGTTTAGATGTTTGTCTAATTTCATATCTTCAATGCGTTTACTCACTCTAACCACTCCTTTTACTTTTATACTATTATTTTACAGTAAATTGATCTGAAATGATATTTGTTGTTCTAACTAATCGAATGTATACTTTATACATACACTTTAAAATTCGAAGAGTTGTTTGTATATTTACGTAATGAATAACGAGATACTTTTCTACTTCAGAGTGCAACAAAATTAAGTTTTTTATACTATTCTCAACATGAAGGAGGAGATTTTATTGGGGAGATTAATTATTATTACCATCGCTTATATTGCAATGGTAACCGTGAACTTAACTGCTAATATTCTTCCACTAAATGGTCAAACTACTGGCGAAATCTCCGACAGTTATACAGTTCTTTTCACTCCAGCACGATATGTTTTTACTATTTGGGGCTTTATATACATAATTTTAGCTTACTGGATTTATAAACATTGGAACAATCATCAGAGTAAGAACTCAATTTCTATTGAACAAACACTGTTATTTACAGCCAGTTCACTACTTAATATTTTGTGGATTTTCCTATGGCATTATAATTACTTCCAACTGACGATTGTCGTAATGCTACTATTGTTAACTTGTTTAGCACTTCTATATTTCTCATATAGTAATGATGAACAAACGTGGTCAAAACGCATCCCCATTTCCATTTACTTTGCTTGGATTTGCGTAGCAACAATAACAAATGTCTCTTTCGTTTTAACATCTAATCATTGGAATGGCTTAGGTTTAAGTAATCCTTTGTGGGCTGTTATTATGCTTACCCTAGGTACGGCTATTGCACTTCATATTCGTTTCCACCATTATGATATTTTTTTTCCAATCGTCTTCATTTGGGCTTATATAGGGATTGCGATAAAAAATGGCTTTGAGGAATTATTAGTAACGACAGCAGCACTTTTTCTAAGTGGTGTTTTATTGGCAGGAATCTTGTTTATAAAAAAACAAAAGCCTTCTAAATAACAATAAAAAACAAAAGGCCTCCCTTGATGGAAAATTCAAGGGAGGTTTTTTCAATATTTTAGTCTAATTTAGTTGTAATAATTGGTTCACCATCAGTTACGATGATTGTATGTTCATATTGAGCAACTAGTGATTTGTCAGGCGTTATAAATGTCCAACCATCACCTGATTCAACAATATGTTCTGCTTTTTGAGAGATGAACGGTTCAACAGCTAAAACCATACCTTCTTTTAAAATTGTGCGATCCCATGCATCAAAATAATTTAATACATGTTGTGGATCTTCATGAAGTGAACGGCCAATGCCATGACCTGTTAAGTTCATAATAACCGCTAGACCGTTAGCTTTTGCTTCACGTTCAACCGCTTTACCAATTTGGTTTAAACGAGCACCTGGTTTTACTTTTGTCATCGCACGATCAAATGCACTTTCTGCAACTTGACAAAGTTTATCGATTTCTGGGTAAGATCCATCACCAACAACAAATGACACACCAGTATCTGCAAAATAGCCATCAACATGACCAGAAACGTCGATATTAATAAGGTCTCCCTCTTTTAGAGTAAGGTTTCCTGGAATGCCGTGTGCAACTTGTTCGTTCACACTTATGCATGTATATCCTGGGAAATCATATTCACTTTTAGGTCCTGAAACGGCTCCATTTTCTTCAAATAAACGGCCACCAATTTCATCTAATTCTTTAGTTGTAATTCCTGGTTTTGTTGCTGCCTTCATCGCTTCACGAATTTGGGCCATTACACGTCCAGCTTTTTTTAATCCTGCAATATCCTCTTGAGTTATAGCTATCATTTTATACGATCCCTTCTTCTCATATGTCTACTCTCTACTATAACACTTTTTTTGCGAAATGAAGAACATGAAAACTGAGTATCTTGCTATTTCAAATGTCTATATATTTAGAATAATTTTGTTTAGCTCTTATATTAAACATATGAAATTACGTTACTGAAAGTGCTAAAAGAGGATTCCAATTTTAAGGAATTCTCTTTTTTTATCAATTTTGTTGTTGTAATAAACGAGGTGCTGATGTAAATAAAAGTACAGCTACAACTGCTGTTAGTATAGTAGCTGGCAACATATACGTACCATTATAAATTATAGAATACAAATATACATTTTGATTACCTGCATATTCGCTAAAGAAGACAATTCCTGCTGTAGTATGAGCAATGTATCTCAGCAAACCACCAAGTGTTGTACCTAGCACAATATACAAAGTCATTGCTTTTTTGTTTAATTGCTTACTTGCAGTAAACACTAGATGCCTCACAACTCCAGCAAGTCCTACCACAGTAAATGCTATAAAGTAATCGATAAATCCTTGAAGCGGTGTAAAAATTGAAGCGCCCATCGCCACTTGCAATAATCCAATTAAAAAACCGGTAATCAAACCACCTGATACACCCCATCGGAATGCCATTAATACAATTGGTACCATAACGAGGCTAATAGAGCCGCCTTGAGCCCACAGTTTAAATGACAGCTGATCTAAAATTAGACCGATTGCGGAAAAAATTGCAATCTCAATTAAAAACAACAATTTCTTTTTATCCAAAATAAATATCCTCCCGTAGTTCTGATGTAGAACACACAAGACCTAAACGTATCCCTTTTGTAATGGGCTCTAGATAGTAAAACTTAGAAATAAAAAACCGACATCAGGACAGGTCCTGACATCGGTTATATGTCGGTTTCTATCCACATTCCTACGCAAGCATTAACTTACAGGTTCAAAGGGTTAGAACTTTGGGTTCACTCTCAGCCGACCATTTCGGCTCCCCTTGTGGTAAATACATCATTTAATTGTAATTGTAGAACACCCCTATTGTACTCAAACAATTCTTTTATTTCAATAGATTACTCTGAATTGAATGAGAGATCTCTTTCAAAAATGTATATAATAAATAAAATGGAATTTAATGAAAGGGATGACAATTAAATGATTGATTTACTAAAAAAATTAATTACATACAAAAGTGATACTCCTACTGGAGCAAATGAAGCTTTACAATTTTGTGCTCAATGGCTTGAGCAACAAGGTATAGATGTTAACCTATATCAAAATAACGGACTTGATATTTTAACAGCTGAAATTGGACAAGGCGCAGATTGTCTTATCTGGAATGGCCATGTCGATGTCGTTCCAGCTGCAATTGAACAATATACCCCCTTTGTAGATGGAGACCTTTTATACGGGCGTGGAGCTGCTGATATGAAGGCAGGAGTCGCGGCGATGATGTTCGGCTTTGTAGAGCTATCTAAATCAGCTGACAAGCTGCCTAGACGCCTTCAACTTCATCTGGTGACAGATGAAGAAACTGGTGGTGAGAATACATCAGGATGGCTTGCTCGTAATGGGTTTAATGGTCAATTTGTTATTTGTGGTGAACCTACGCAACTGCAAATTGGTTTACAAGCAAAAGGTATTCTTCAATTCGAAATTCAATTCAAGGGTAAAGCATCACATGGTAGTCGTCCTTGGGAGGGGCTAAATGCTGTTTTACAAGCCATGCATTTCCACTCAAAACTGTTAGAATCACCAATAACAAATGCTCATAATACATTTTATGATTCTCCATCGATTAATTTGGCTACAATACAAGCAGGTGAACGTTTTAATGTCGTTCCAGATCAGTGCAATGTACGCTATGATATCCGATACGTTCCAGGTCAATCAGTAGACTTTATTCTACATGACATTCAAAAAATTCTAGATGCAGAAAAAATCCAAGCTGAAATCATTATTCACAGTATTGCTCCTGCAGTTACAACAAGTGCTGACGATCCATTTGTTTTATCATTATTAAAAACAACTGCTGCAGTTTGCGACAAGCAAGCCACACTATTTGGACAACATGGATCTGCAGATACTCGATTTTATGCTGCAGATGGCGTAGGAGCCATTGAGTTCGGCCCAACTGGAGCAGATTGGCATGGTCCCGCTGAATATGTCAGCATTTCATCTGTATACCTTTACGCAAATATAATAAAAGCACATGCATTGGGTTGAATCTTTTTGGGAGTTCTAGCGTAGATAATAATATGAATGGAGGTGCTTGGACTGGATAACAATCGAGTAATGTCGGCATTATGTTACTTTAGTATATTTTTTGCAGGATTTATTTTGCCAATAATTGTTTATTTTATCAGTGCTGATTCGAGTGTAAAAAACCATGCGAAACGAGCATTCATATCACATCTTTTACTCATTATCCCATCCATTATCGGTTTCATTATTTTCTTTATCGTTTTTGGAGTTTATGGCAGTGGTTCTGATAACTTTATAAGTACAGGGCCTATTTTAATTATCTCGTTTATCATTTTAGAAATCCTACTATCTGTAGCAGTGATCATTTGGAATATCATTCAAGGTGTTCGTGTACTACGCGTTTAAGATGCAGCATCTATGGGAATAAATTATTATTAGCTTATAAGAAATGGAGTGCTACTAAATGAAGGTAAGAAACGTAGTAAAAACTGCTATTAAATTAGCGCCAATTATTTATCCGATTGTTATTAAAGTTATTGATTCTCGTAAAGCAAAATCAAAATCACAAGCACAACAAACTCCCACAACAAGATATAAACCATAGTATTAATTGCTCTTATGCGGATAAATCCAAGCATAGGGGTTTTTTTTATGGCATTGTGATTATTGCTTTAACTCTTGGATTTGTTGCACTGACTGAGATGATTGTTGCGCTAACTGAGATGATTGTTGCACTGACTGAGATGTTTGTTGCGCTAACTCACCTGTTTGTTATTTAGCAGAATATTCATGTCCTCCCCTATTCCAAATTACAGCTAAACATCCCCCACTTTACAACAAAAAAAATGGTACGCCCATCAAGGAGGCGTACCAGTTTTAACTCATTTATTTATTTAAAATGCCCAACTACCATTGCGGAAGATTGGTTCTACTGTACCATCTGCTAAAACACCGTCGATATTCATGTCGGCACTACCAATCATGAAATCTTCATGTGTAATAGAAGTATTAATACCGTGCTCTTCTAATTGTTCGGGAGATAGCGCACTACCACCTTCGTAGCATGTTGGATATGCTTCACCAATAGCTAAATGATTCGAAGCATTTTCATCAAATAATGTATTGTAATAAAGAATATTTGATGCAGAGATTGGCGATTCATGTGGCACTAATGCTACTTCACCAAGATATTTTGAACCTTCATCAGCTTTGATCAATTCTTGTAATAGATCATTGCCCACGCCAGCTTCAGCTTTAACGATTTTGCCATCTTCAAATGTTAATTTGAAGTCATCAATGATATTGCCTTGGAAGACAAGAGGTTTTGTATTTGATACAGTTCCGTTTACTCCATATTTTGATGGCATTGTATATACTTCTTCCGTCGGCATATTAGCCACAAATGAAGTATTCTCAGGTGTTTTACTAGCACCCGTTTGCCAAATATGTTTGTCAGGCAACTCGATTGTTAAATCAGTTCCTGGTGCTGTGTAGTGAAGTTTTGCAAAGCGTTTTGCATTCAGAATTGCAGCACGAGTGTCTAGATTCTCTAAATGCCCTTGCCAGTTTTCAACAGCATTTCCCTCACCTATACGCACTGTTTTAAAAATTGCTTCCCATAAGGCTTCTACTTGCTTATCTGCTTCTACATTCGGGAATACTTTCGCTGCCCATTGCTTAGACGGAACGGCAATGATTGCCCATGCAACTTTATCATTCATAACAGCATTACGGTAATTCGCTAATGCTTTACCTGCTGCTTTTTGTTGTGCAGATAGCTTAGACACAGGGACACCCGATAATAAATCTGGATCTGCGGCATCAATCCATAATAAGGCACCTTTTCGTTCGATTAGTTCGTCACGCTGTTCACTAATCCAACGAGGGTATTTTGAGAATTCATCCTCAGGAGCATTATCAAAAAAAGCGCGGTCAATCTCTCCATCAGAAAAATTGACAGTAACGCGACCTGCTCCTGCTGCATAGGCTTCTTTTACAACTAAGCGTGTAAACTCAATTGTATCTGTAGTTGTGTTAATTAGAAGTGTTTGACCTTTTTGAATATTAACGCCTACTTTTACAGCAAGCTCAGCAAATTGTGCTAATTTCTCCTGGAATGTCATTCTTATTTGCCCCTTTTCACAGTAGGTTTTGTTGTTCCTTCAATTAATTTTCCAGCTGTCCACGTTTTTTCAACGGGTTTTGATGGCAGCTCACGAGTCCATTTGCGATACGTATGCTCTTCATGATGTGCAAGCAATGTTAATACTTCACCATCTGCTCCTGCACGTCCTGTACGGCCTGAACGATGTAAGTATTGCTCCATTGTATGTGGTACATCTACATGTATTACATGTGTTAGACCTTCAATATCTAATCCACGTGCAGCTACATCTGTCGCGATTAAAACACGTGCTTCGCCTTTACGGAACGAATCTAGTGCTTTTTTACGCTCTTCTTTTTTCATTTCTGAGTGTAAAACAACAATTGGTGCAGCACGGTATGATAATTTTGTTTCTTTCATCAATAATTGATCTAAATTATTTACAAATGCTAAACCACGTAATCCTTCTACATTTGAAAGCTTACGTAACATTTCTGTTTTATTTCTCTCTTCGATTTTCATAAATGAATGCGTTACTTTGCCTTGGTTTGGCATTTCATCTAAGCTAACTTTGAAGCGTACAGGCTCATTCATCATACGTGCAGCAACTAACTCGATTTCCTCCGTAATTGTTGCAGAAACAACAGCAACTTGGCGACCATGACTTGCTCCATCAATAAATGATTTAACTAATACGCGATAGTCACGACTTAGAAGTTGATCCCCTTCATCAAGGATAATTTTCGTTAGTTCATGAAGTTTTAGTTTTTTTGCTTTTACTAATTCATTTAGACGACCTGGTGTTCCGACAACGATTGTTGGTTTTTTCTTTAGTTTATCAATTTGACGTTGTGGATTCGCACCACCTATTAAAGGCACAACTGTAATGTTCGTTCCTGCAACCCAAGTACGGGTAACTTCAACAATTTGCATACATAACTCTTGTGATGGAGCAATTATTAATGCTTGTGTCGCTTTTTTAGAACCATCAACTGTTTGTAAAATTGGTAAAAGATATGCAAGTGTTTTACCTGTTCCTGTTGGAGATTCTGCTACGACGTCTTTGCCCTCAAGTAATGCTGGAATCATTTCATCTTGGATTGGCATTGTATGTTCAAAAGTCCATTTTTTTTGTAAATCTTCATTTAATAATGTTAAAAAAGACATTGCTGTTCCACCTTCTCTCATTCACATATAATAATGTGAAAAATACTTTTTATATAAAAACCTGCCCTTTAATCGAGATGAAAGGACAGGTTTTTGCGCTCTAATCTAGTAATTCATATCCACAACTAACAATAGCACAATCAGCAAGTACAAGTAACGAATCTATATAAGAATCATCAAGAGCAAGCTCACGATTTACAATTGATAGCTCTGTACATCCTAAAATTATTCGATCGCAGCCTTCAGCTTTTATCGCTTCTTCAATCATATTCCACTCGTTACGTGTAACGGTTTTCCCAGCTTTCACACAGTCATAAATGATAGACATGACTTGCTTTTGCAGCTGTTCATTTGGAATAACTGGTTCTAATCCAACCTCTTCCAATGCATGTTGATACACACCAGAGGTAAGGGTACCAATTGTTGCTAATACTCCAACGCGTTTTGCACCAAGTTGCTTTGCTTTATTAGCTGTTTCTCGAATCATATGCAGTACTGGTACTGGTGAGTTTTCTTGTAGCTCATCATAAAATGTATGTGCTGTGTTACAAGGAATTGCAATTAGCTCTGCTCCAGCAGTTGCTAGCTTATGCGTATCCTCAACCATTAAAGGTACCGGACTTGGTTCAGATGGATTCAGAATATGAGCTGTTCTGTCAGGAATACGCGTATCATTATCTATAATGAAGTGCACATGTTCCTGATCTGTGAAAGCTTTTGTTCTGCGGACAATCATTTCCCCTACAAGCATTGTTGCAAGCGGTCCTACTCCACCAATAATACCTAATGTTTTTTTATTCATGACTTAAGACAAACCCTTGTTATTAAAATATTTTTTGTATTTACGGTAGTAGTTTAAATTGTTAAGCGTTAATTTAAACCAACGTTTAATGTTAAAATCCTTTTTATAAAATAACGAATTCGTCATTTTACCCGCTCTGATTAAACGTTTGGCTTCTGCTTTAAGTTCCTCATTTTGAGCGTATTTGAATAGAACTCCTTTAGGAATAATCATCCATAAATGCTTTTCTTTCGCATACGTTAAACCTAAATCTTTCCCTAACATACGGTCATCTGCTACATACTTCATCAAGTTATGTCCACTTGCTGTTACGTAGTAGCTACTACGACCATTACGTAAATTGATTTCGAATAATTTATATTCACCATCACGAGAATCATACTTCATATCGAAGTTAGCAAAGCCTGTATAACCGATATCTTCTAAGAAGAAACGTACTCGGTCCATAATTTCTTTATCATATGTGTTAATGATAGCTGCATAGCTACCAATTCCTTCTGGTGAATGTTCTTCAAGGATTGGATTACCAAGAGACATCAATTTTACTTTACCATCTTGTCCAACATAAGCGTTCAATACTCGCATATACGAATCATCACCAGGGATGAATTCTTGGATAATTAGATGGTCTTTATATGTTGAGCTATAAATTGCTTTTAATATTGCAGTTTTCTCCGCTTCATCATGTGCAACGAATACTTTTTTCTTCCCTGGGAAGCTACATGCCCAGTATTCAACTGAGTTAGACGCTTTAATAATAATAGGGTATTTAAATTTCACATCAAAGCTTTCATATGTTTCGTAAGTGCACGTATCGGTTTTTGGATAGCTGAAATTATATTTCTCACACATTTTGTAGAAATTTTCTTTCAACAAAATTTGATCCATTAATGATTCATCGATATATGGCACTGTGAAATATTTGATTAACTCTGGTTTGTTTTTAATAATTAGTTTTGCATAATCATCGCCACAAGCTAGTAGTAATAATTTTTTATGAGAATATTTCTTTGCAACTTTCACCAATTCATCTACAAAATTTTCTTGTTTGTTTATATTGGGTACTTGTTCAAAGTGTAGAATACTACTATTTTGTGTTGCAGTTAAATGTGAACGACCGATAACGATTGGTTTAATGCCATATGCTTCATAAAATGAACGAGCCATTCCATATGCATTCATATCAGATCCGATTAATATTGGTAAAAATGGTTGTTCTGCCATTGTATATCATCTCACTTATAGTCTATTGTTTTGCCATTAGTGTAACATATTTCGTAAATTCTTTATGAATGTTCATATACGACTTATGTACCCTTATCAAAAAATCACAGAGGTTAATCCCCTGTGATGGTTACTTCCAAATTGCAACAGCTTGTGATCCGAGTTTCTTATAACTTTTGAAAAAGTTAGTTTCGTCGTGAGAAACATAGCCGTGTAACGGATCCATCACAATTACTTTATCATCCATATGCCCAGTTAGAACAACAGCATGAAGATTACGATACATATCCAGTTTTCTATTTGTTCCCTTAATCCACCAACCCTCTTTAAAAGTAGGCTTAGATAAATCAAGTGTAACCCAAACTACAACAGGTACTCCCTCTTGTACGAGCGAGATTATTTCCTCTGCACTTTGACCACTTACATTTTCTACTTTCAACGATACGTTCTTATCTTTTGCTATCTTCTTTGCTACCTTTTCAATAACTGGTGCAAAGACATAAGTACCTGTAAGTTTGTTAAAGGGATCACCAGCATAAGCTTTTGCTGGATCAGGACCTATGCGTTTATTCCCTTTATCAACAATCTCTTGTTTTGGTAAATAATTTTTAGCCATATCTGTTTTTGACAGATTTAATCCATAATAATTAAGTGCTGCAGTTAAAGCCGTGATTTCACATCCATGGGGTAGTTCAGGGTTTTGCATTATGATCGGCACATCTAATTGCTGCTCCTCACGCTCAAAATACGTCTCCAATACTACATAGCCCATATCTTCTTGAATCGTCACAACTTTACCGACACTTTTTTCTTGCTCACTATCATCTGTATAAATTGATGAAGGGACAAACAAATATTGATGACCCTCCTGTAAGTCCGTAACGATAGCTTCTCCTTCTATATCACCAGTCGCTGTCGTTACATCCTCATTCGTCTCCATATCTCGGACGGTCACTTTCATATCAGGTATCGGCGTGCGGCTGCCGAATTCAACAATGAGTACTTTTATGCCCTCATCTTGCTGCTTTTCTTTTGCTGTGGAAATGATATTGCAACCGCTCACTGCTACCAGCAGTACAAAGCAAAAGAGGAGCAGCCTCATTGGCATCTTACCTCTCTTATCCAATGCTGATGACCCCTTCTACTGATCGCTTGTTTTTAGCTAAAATATTTTTTGTACCAAACTAAGAACATATAAATTGTCCAGATTTTACGTTGATTTTTCGCTTTACCTTCATAATGGTCTGTTAATAATTTAACAATTGCTTGTTGGTCAAAGAATTGTGCTGCTTCTGGAGATTCAAATGATTCTTTAATCTTGTTGAAGTATTTTTCTTCTTGAATCCATAAGCGAATTGGTACTGGGAAACCGATTTTTTTACGGTTAGCCCAAGCTTCAGGCAATGCGCGTTTAGACGCTACACGGAATGCATATTTCGTATCAACATCATTAACACGGTAGCGAGACGGCACTTTCGAAGCAACTTTCATTACTTCTTTGTCTAAGAACGGTACGCGCAATTCAATTGAGTGCGCCATACTCATTTTATCTGCTTTTAATAAAATATCGTCGACTAACCATAAATTTAAGTCTAAGATTTGTTTTTTCGTTAAATCGTCTTCGCCCGCTGCTTTTTTATAAACAGGCATAACGATATCTTTGACAGATGGTGCATCGTTATATTTTGCTGTTAAAATATTAGCTGCTTCTTGCTCTTCGAAAATATGCGCTTGTCCAATAAACGTTTCCTCTACTGGTAAGCCACCTTTCATCAAGAAGTGTTTACCTCTAACTTCTGGAAGCATTTTCGCAACTTCAGATACAGGACGACGGATGAAGCCTGGTACTTTTTTATATTTTTTCATAGATGCTGATTCATCATACTCTTCGTAACCACCGAATAATTCATCGGCACCTTCACCAGATAACACAACAGTTACATGTTTGCGTGCAAGCTCTGCTAAGAAGTAAAGTGGTACGATTGATGGGTTTGAATGTGGCTCATCCATAATATATTGAATCTCGTCGATTTTGTTAAAGCATTCCTCTGGATCAAGTACTTCATTGACATTCTCAATACCAAGCTCTTTAGATAGCTCTTTTGCAGTGTCAATTTCAGAGAAGTTTTGAGCACTAAAACCTACCGTGAAAGTTTTATCTGGTTTTAAAACAGATGCTACATAGCTTGAGTCAACACCACTTGATAGGAATGAACCAACTTTAACATCTGAGATTTGGTGTGCTTTAATTGAGTCACGTACGACACTATCGATTTCTTCAACGATTTCATCAAGTGGACGCTCTTCAGGATTAAATTTTGGTTCCCAGTAGCGAGTAGTTGTCACTTTGCCGTTTTCGTACGTCATATAGTGAGCTGCTGGCAATTTGAAAACACCTTTAAAGAATGTCTCGTTTAACACTGGGAATTGGAATGTTAAATAAGGTTTTAACGCTTTTTCATTTAATACTTTATCGAAATGTGGATGTGGCAAGAAGGTTTTAATTTCTGAACCGAACATTAAAGTACCGTTCATATGGGCATAGTAAAAAGGTTTAATACCGAACATATCACGTGCAGCAAATGCTCGTTTTTTGTTACGATCCCAAATAACGAATGCGAACATACCACGTAATTTAGTTACTAATTTAGTACCGTATTCTTCATAACCATGAATTAAAACTTCACTATCTGTTTCAGTTGTAAATGTATGCCCTTTTTCTATTAGGTCTTTACGGATATCTTGATAGTTATAAATTTCACCATTGAAAATTAATACTAAAGATTGGTCTTCATTATACAAAGGTTGGCTACCATTTTCTAAGTCAATAATACTTAAACGTCGGAAACCAAGTGCAGCTTCACTATCTGTAAAAGTACCTGCAGAGTCTGGTCCACGGTGAATAATTTGGTTCATCATATTCTCTAACACTACGTCAGGGTTTGAAACCTCACCTATAAATCCTGTAAATCCACACATATATCTAAATTCTCCTATCTTGTTACATTCAGTCTTATATTTTAACATGCACTAGTTTGCTTTATAATAAAAAATCACATAGTAATTATACGCTATTTTCTCGATTTCTCCAATGTTTGTCTATGATGATAAAGTCATTTTGTCGCCTAAAACCTACGATTATTATACTATTTTCTCACAAAATTGAAAAAGACTGCCACCTAGTAGCAATCTTTTATTGACAATGCTTTTGATATTCTTCCACAAGCTCCTCTATAGATACTTGATAAAGCTGTTGATCATTAACTTTGAAAACACCTAAAGCCATTAAATCATCTATAATATGCATCTTTTTACTTTCTTCTAATTGTTCTCGTTGTTCAATCATATAAAAAACCCCTTCTTACTTAAATTGCTATATTACCCATACCCGAAAGTTCGAATATTAAACAATTTGCTTACATTTTGACCCGATACTTGGCATCCCCTTTTTCATCCCTTTGTATACAAGATAACCTAATATCGCGCCCAATGTATTTAACCAAAGATCGTCTACATCAGTACTACGCATTTGAGGTAGTTGCATCGTTTCGATAAAGATAGATAAACTCAACGCTGTAATAAATACATAAGGAAACTTCTCCATCTTGCGCCATAGCAGTGGTAGTAAAAAACCAATTGGCATGAAAATGGCTATATTCCCAAGAAAGTTAATGAAAAATGGCTGCCATAAATCTAAATAATGAATAGCGTTATACACATCCTTAAATACTTGGAACAACTTTAAATTCACACCTAAAATCATATCCTCTTGGAAGCGCATTTGAAAAAGCTGTATACTCATTCCATTTCTAGGTACGATTGTTTCATAAAACAAACCAATTACATACACAAAAAAGAACAATAATCCTATTTCATGCCACCTATTAGTCGGAGGATTCCCTTTTCTTTTGCGAGACTTGAATCGTAAATAAACGACAAAAGGAATCGCCACAATCATAACAGGGATCATTTCAAGTAGGTAATACAGTATGTCTGACAACCTTTTCACTCATTTCATACTTTCTATTTAACAGGACAAATTATATAGGATTTGGTTGCAAGTAAATATTAAAATTCAATTACAATCTTATATCAAAATAATTTAATATAAATTTGCTCTCCTTAAGACAGGGGAATCGCCTTATACAAATACCATATTTAAACAATCTCGATTAACTTAACTATAGCATATTATTCTTTTTCTTGTGAGCAATAAACGTTAAATTTAATAGTCTATTATTTCTTTACTAATTCAGTACTGACAAGGATATGTAAGATTCGATTTTATAAAAAGCTGAATACTTTCATCTATAAAATGTTCAATTTCTTTATATGTTATTTCTCTCTCTACTATTCAATTAATTAAGTCCATTCACCATGAGCCAATGTAATTATATACCATAATAATTTGCTGATTTCTCCTTCTTTTCTCTATTCAATTAGACCACTTTGTTCCCCAAAAAAATCGAGCATCTGTGAGATGCTCGATTAAATATGTAAGTTCAATATTGTTTTCATTTTATATTATGTACTTGTTGATTTTTTAATCCACATTTTTTCAAAAAAATAACCGTCCCCTCCACAAAAGGTTTGACGGTTATTTCTGACCTCGAACCAACCGCTTTTTCTGCGGTGACTAGTCAGTAGACTGAACGTTCGCAGCGTTCGGTCTTGGTATGGTATGCTTTTCTAACTCTATTATACAATTCTGATAACAAATTTTCAATAAATGGATTGTATTGCCTTATATTATATAATTGTCATGCTCTATTATTTTGGCGCCTCTACTTTATCATCAAAAGTTACAATCACAATCTCAGCATTTGTGATACCTGGCAATGATTTCGTCATCATCGGGGAATGGTATGCAGTAATTTTCAAACCTGCTTTCAATCCCGTTTCTCCGCCAAGCAATGAGATTACTTTTGTATTTTCCGAGATATTCAGAATAACATCATTGTTTGAGATTTGGTCAGATCCGACATTGATATACAGCTGATCTTTCGTAGTACTATTTGATGTGACAATTGTGCCTTCAACTTTATTGTGTTCCATTTCTTTCACAACAATTTTCTCTGCATGTGTTTGAGCTGGATATATCATGGTCATCATTTCACCGTAGTAGGCCTCAACACGAACATCGGTCTTCAAAGCTTCTAAGGTTAATGATTTACCTAGCTGGTTGACGATTTGAGTATTCTCATCCACGGATAGAATTACATAATTCACTCCGCCTTTTTTCATCGAATTCCCAATCACGGTAAACTTGCTATCTGCTACATTTGTAATAATACCGTTTGTACCTACAGCGTCTTCATGAACCACCTCATCAGTTGCCAAGTTAACAACGACATAATCCGTTGTCGATTGAGCCGGAATACTCATCGTAACAGCTGGTCCATAGAAGGCTTTGACACTCATGCCTGATTTGATAGCACTTTTCTTTATTGCTTTTCCATTTTGGTCTAATATCTGTGCTTTATCAGCGAAATGTAAAACAATCTTATCCTTATGCGCTGTGTAGATATCCGTACCTTCTACGACAATCCCATTTTCATTCACTTCAGATATTGTGCCATTAATTCCTGTGAAATCCTGATCTTGAACAACTAGCTTTAGTGCTTTTCCTCGCGCTGGAATGCTCTTCGTAATTTTAGGGTCATAAAATGCCTTTACAGTCTTCTTGTTTTCGATGATTTTTTTTAAAGACACTTTTTTTCCTTTGGAATCGATAATTTTAGTACTTTTAGTAATAGATAGAATTATTTCACTTTGATCAGTTGTAACAAGCCCATGTCCAGTTACAGTAATAAACTTCCCAGTCTTATCGTTTACGTAATTTGTAATTTGCCCAATTGTCCCTGTAGAAGCTTTTACTTTATTCTGAGCGACCACTTGACCATTATGAATTGGCTTGGCTGGAACGCTCTGTGCACTTGCTGTCGCAGGGAGAGCTGCCATCAATACAATAGATGCTGTTACTAACATTTTTTTCATCTTATATTCCTCCAATTTTAGTATTTTTACTCCATACTTTCCAAACCTATCTTCATGCACAACACAGTCTGCAATAAATTTATAAGTTCACTACACATATGTACCTAAATTATACCATTATATATATATTCAGGGTAAATATTAGAACGTAAATGCCTTATCTGGTAAAATAATAATAACTAGTTGTGCAGGTTGGACGGTTGGTCACTTCCAAGGGATTGGAGGTGATACTATTGACAACTTTCGAAATAATAAGCTTATTGATTCAACTCTCAGTTGGGTGGATAGCATTCCTTTCAGTTTTGTTGTCGGTACTCTTTTTTCTATTAAAAAAGAAATAACCGTCCCCTCCACATAAGGTTTGACGGTTATTATTGACCTCGGACCAACCGCTTCATCTGCGGTTACTAGCCACTAGACTGAACGTTCGCAGCGTTCAGTCTTTTTATATTATGTTTTACTATCGTATTAATACAAATTAAATCTCTACAAATGTCATTCCTCACTTTACTTCTACATAGACGGACATCTACTCATGTATAAACCCTGTAATCGCCTCAACTAATTCTGTAGATAACGGAAGTGTCGGATTAGTATAAGTAGCCATGTTTCCTTGTATCTCATCTGGTGCATCTTTTAGAATATGATTCATCTTACTAACAATCATCAGTTTAGCCTCTTCGTTATTGGCCTTTAATATTTTCGCATCACTTACTGGAACTTGAATATCGTGTGCTCCTTGAATGATTAAGACAGGTGCTGTTATTTTTTGAATGCTCTTAGCTGGATCATACTTTAGCCAAGACATAAGATATGGCTGAACAGAAGGTCTAAATAGTGGTTGTAATTCTGTTGATATGGTTGCTACCGATTTACCTTCTTTTAATGATGCTAAGATTTCTGTAGTTTCTTTTGTAAGATCCGATGTTAATTTACCTTCTAATTGTTCAAGTAATATCTCATCTGCTGGACGTCCTGCACCTGCTATCGAAGTAAATGAAGCAATGTTACTATTCTGTGCCGCTAATATACCAATTAAAGAGCCCTCACTATGACCAATAATATGAATACTTTTAAATTTATTTTCTGATATTGCGTATTTAATAACTTGGTTAACGTCTTCTACATATTTTTCTATTGATAAATCTTCTTCTTTTGTTGTTAATGGAACATTATCACCAATTCCTCTTTTGTCATAACGAATAGATGCGATCCCTTGTTTAGCTAGGTCTTCAGCCAGCATCTTCAAGCTATTATTTTTGCCAGCACCTATAGTATTTCCATCTTTGTCGGTCGGACCAGACCCCGCTATTATAATCGCCAATGGATATGAGCCTTCCTTTTCAGGATGTTGCAAAGCTGCCTTTAGATTCCCTCCATTAACTGGGATATTAATGGATTCATAACTCGCCTTCTCTTCTTTGTAAGGAGTTAATTTAATAGGTAGTGTATTACCATTTTGCTTAAATGTTCCTGTTATTAAATTACCTTGTAACTTACCGTCTATTACAATATTCGAACCTTGTAAATCGATTGTAATCAAAACTTTATTGCCGTCATATGAAACTTCTTTAAATGGATAGTCCTTTACCCCTTGAGCCGGAACTGATAAAGTGCCACTTTTCTCTTTAAGCGATAAAATTATTTCTAATGGTGATTGCGGAAGCTCAATATTCCCTTGCCATTGTCCTAACATTTCATCATTCACACCTTTCTTAACCTCTGGACTTTCTTCCTTAGAACAAGCTACTAAAAATACCAGCACGCAAAGCCAAATTACATATTTTTTCATTTATAAACTCCTTTTCTACCTGGTTCAAATAATAAATACGTATGCTATACCTTCGTTCAATCTGTTCTATCCTTAGTATCACAAATACAACCGGTAATTTCAAATGTTTTATGGAAATATTATGGAATTTATATTTTCACAAGTGTAATTGATTTGATAAAATAATCTGAGATTGCTCTATAGTTAAGTGAATTTTTAGTTCAAGATGAATAACATAAATATATCCTTACTTACAGAAAAACAACTGTGTAGGCGAAGAGAAGAGGTTTTTTCATGAAATTAAAATGGATTCCTATAGTATTAGGGGCAGCATTACTAGTGGGTTGTGGAAGCGATACAGAAGCGCTAGAAAAGAAAGTTAATACACTGCAAAGAGAAAACAATACGCTTAAACAACAACTTGAAACAATAGAAAAAGAAATGACATCTATGACTGCAAAAATCAACTCAGAAGATTCATCAAAACCGTTGGAAAATGAAAGCGATCTTTCGAAATTAGACTCTGAAGTAACAGATTTAATTACTTCATATGAGGATGCGGTTAATGCAAGAGATGTAGATGCCTTGCAAAAACTATTTACAGAAGACGTTACGATCAAAAAAAATAACAAACAAATTGAATTAATTAAGGATGGTCAAAGTCCTATACCAATCGTTTCAGAAATCAATTCAAACGTTATTTATGAAGTTCATATAGAATGGTTTAATTATGATGGCAAAGGAAGCTATTGGATACGTACATTATTAATCAAAGAAAATGAAGATTCTGGTGCAGAAGTTTATTTCACAATTATCAAAACAAGCAATGGATTTAAAATTTCGGCTATTGAAAGCTAATTCAGAATTTATATTAAAAAGGGGTGTTTATTCTTGTGACGATAAACATCTTTTTTGTATTCATTTCTTCAGTGCTATATAGGTTATGGAATTAACTTCCACATTATTCATTTAGGCCACTTACCTCGCCATAATTCAGATACATAAAAAAAAGTCTTCCAATCGGAAGACTTTGAAATAAATTATGAGTTCGGTATAACTAAAAAAATGGATGGTATGAAAGAAATGCCAAAAAATAAAATGTACCATAAAGACATACGTCGTAACGAAAATTGACGTTGTTTCTTCTGTGCATAGAAAATGTCCGTAAAAATAGCAACGACGAGTGGAATACTCATACATGCAATAGCAATTAAAATCACATCTGAAAAGTTCATTGTGCATCCCCCAATTTTCAAACATCTTAATTATAATTGTGACGAAAATGTGTCTTAATTTATTGTACACAATTTCGTCACAAATTGTCAATGGATTTTACCATACTTTTCTAACTTTCTTTATTTGACCCAAAAAAAGAAGGCAGAACCAGATCTATCTCCTGAGGTTCTACCTTCTTCTATTTGTCTAATACTAATTGCCTTATTAAAAATCTTGTTTTCTTTATAAAACGGAAGCCAATCTTTTGATACCTTCCTCAATTGTTTCTGGATCAGAGTTCGTATAATTAAGACGCAAAGTTCCCGCTCCTTTAATATTCGTATAAAACGGATCTCCAGGAACGAAAGCCACTTTCTTCTCAGTTGCTCTTTTGAAGACTTCTACTGAAGAGACTCCTTCTCCCAAATCTGCCCATAAAAACATACCGCCCTCTGGTTTTGTGAACGTAACATGAGCTGGTAAATATTTTTCCATCGCAGATATCATTGCATCACACTGTTGTTTATATAGTGCTGTAATTTTGCTAATATGCGCTTCGTAATCATTATTCGTTAAATAATCATAAATAGCATATTGTGCAAGTACATTCGTATGTAAATCAGACGATTGTTTCGCTCCGATTAAATGTCCCATTAGCTCTTTATTTTTTGTACATAAATAACCAATACGCATTCCCGGTGATAACGTTTTAGAGAAAGAACCAAATAGTACACTATTTTCCGTTTTTCCACCTGCAATGTAAGGTAATGATTCTCCTTCAAAGCGAAGTTCTCCATACGGATCGTCTTCAATTAAAACTGTGTTCGTCTTCTTAATAATTTCAAAAATAGCTTCACGTTTCTCTTTAGAGTAAGTTAAGCCTGTTGGATTTTGGAAATTAGGGACTGTATACAATAATTTCACATCATTATTTTGTAAAGTTGCTTCAAGCTCTTCTAAATTTAAACCGTCATCTTCAAGGCTAATTGGTAAAAACTCAGGTTCAAAAAGTGCAAATGTTTGAATAGCAGCCAGATAACACGGGCTTTCTACAGCAACTTTATCCCCCTTATTTACTAAAGCTTTCCCCATTAAATCTAGTCCTTGTTGAGAACCTGTTGTAATTAAAATATCATCTGCTGTAACATCCATACCAAATCGTTTTTTATAACGGTCTGCAATCCATTGGCGTAATGGTAAATAACCTTGAGTCCCTGAATACTGAAATACCTTGTCGCCAGAATTTTGTAAAACGCGATTAATCGATTCTTGGAACTCTTTCATTGGGAATGAAATAGGATTTGGTAACCCTCCTGCAAATGAAATAATATCTTCTACCTCAGTCAAACTTAAAATATCTTTTATAAAAGAACTATCTGCTTGTAAAACTCTATCTGAAAAAATCTGCACTATCATCAATTCTCCTTCTAAACTACTTCTACTATATTCCGTTTATATTTTTATATTATTATAGCAAATCACATAACATTGTGAATTGTCAATATTTTCTCATGAATTAAGTTGGATTTACAGATTAATTAGATTGGATGTTTTGTACTTGTCTATTATTTGGAGCAGAAAAATTCTATTTTATTATCATAATTAACTTACTTGTGATTACTTTTAACTTGCTAGTGCTCTTATTTAATTTTATCGGGCTTTTTGACTCACTCTCGCTCCGTTTTAACCTATTTGAGCTTTCTTTTAACTCACTCGGACTCTCTTTTAACCTACTCACTCTCTCTTTCAACTCACTCATCCTAATTCCAAAACAAAAAGCATCTCACAAGAGATGCTTTTTTATATTGCCTGTAGCTGACATGACATAAACTAAAAGCCTTTGAAGCTAATTGCTCTTACATTCCAAATTTCTGTCTAAAGCCGCACTTCCTGCATAATTCTTCAACTGCTTCTCTTCTAGTGAATCCATCAACAAGATTATTGGCCCTCTCACTCTCTACGATTTCAGAGAATGATGTGTTATTAATATTCCCTAAATTTATGACACCTTCTCCATCTAGGCAACATGGGACAACTGTACCGTCAACAAGAATTGCTGCTTGGCTGCGAAGTGCATGGCAAAATCCTTTCCCTTCATCCTCAGGGGCTTGCAAGCTTGGCCATTGAAATTCATGATCTTGGTTTAAATAAACACGATCCGTAATTTTAACGCCTTTTCCGGGCTGTACTTTTTCTTCAATTTTAAAGTCTAAGTTATATTCTTTCTCTAATATATCTAAAGTTTCACGGTTTCTTCTCTTCTCTAAATCGGTAACCTGATCTTTTTGTAGGTTCCATAATCGGTACGATATGATGATGTTATGTTCTGCCGCATCACGAACAAATTCAAGAATATCTCCTAAATATTTTTCGCGATTCTCTGACCCCTCATGTCCGTCAAAACTATGTAATGAGAAGTTGATTTGGCGTAGCGCAGGCTTTCCTAATAATTTCTCTCGATTCTTTTTAATCAGTGTTCCATTAGTCGTGATATTCACTTTAAACCCTTTAGCATGTGCTGCATCAAGTAGTTGGTCGATTTTATTATGTAAAAGAGGTTCTCCCTTCACATGTAGGTAAATATAATTCGTATGCGGTCTAATCTGATCAAGTATATTGTTAAACGCATCTAGTTTGATTATATTCGCCTTACGACTCGTAGGTGGACAGAAGCTACACGCAAGATTACAGACGCTTGTAATTTCAACATAAACTTTTTTAAATGTTTTCAATTATAATTCACCATTCCCGTTCTCTATATATTCCATGACTATTGTTATTGTAATCAAATTCAATGATACTGAACAGTCTTTCGACAATAGAGATGGAGTGAATACATGCCTTTTCTATTCTATAACGAGTTTTGTTGCAGCAATAACATAAAAAGATGCCTCCCAAAAGCCGATTGGTAACGACATTCGGGGGCATCATTTCATTTTCTTACTTTACTTTCAAAGATAAAGTATACGGGTCAATTGACGCACGTCCTTGACCATCTCGAACCTTCACATAATAAGTACCTTTAGTCATTTTTAAGGATAGAATTTCCTTATCCCCTTGCCCATAAATATCCGATTTAGCTACCCTTTTTCCATTACGATAAACTTCAATAACACCATCTAGCTCTTGGCTAGCATCGAGTGTCAACGTCACTTGTTCTGTTTTAGTTGGTTGATAAATATACCAATCTTCATCACCATTTTCATATCCTGTATTGAAGTACCCTGTCGTTGAATACAATTTGCTACTTTTCTTTTGTAGCTTGATAGGCTTAGAAGGTTTGTTATTTTTCACTTTAGATCCGGCATCTTCATCTTTTTTATTCACTGAGTCTACTTTTAGTTGATATGGCCATAAAGAAATTGCTGAACTTGAGTCAACTAAACCTAATACAGTGATAAAATATGATTTACCTTTTTTTGCTTCAAAGGAGCCTGTTGTCGTTCCATCTGCTGTATTTTTTAATAGATATGTTCTGTATTCCAAATCTTTATCATCTATTTTGTGATTTTTGTTAACGTCCTCTGTAATTTCCATGAGGCCTAAATATGGGCTCAACAACTCTTTTGGATACTTGGCTTTAAGCTTAGAAGTCAGTGGTGTACGGGAGAATTTCACTCCGTATATTGCTTTTTCTTTTGCAGTGAAATAATAAGTATCAATATCATTCGCTGTAGAGAAATTTGCCGTCACACCAGAAGCCGGAAAATCTTTTGCTTGCTCTGGGTTGTTATTTTCTTCATAACTATCACCGGCGTCTTTAACGACAAGCTTAGAAGTTACTTGATACCCATCATACGGAATTTGATACGTATTATAGTTTGGATTGATGGATAAGTAATACGTTTTATCTGCTTTTAAACTAGCGAAAAATTCCCCTTTGACCCAATCATTATATGAAGACCAGTCCTCATTAGTTGAGACTAGAGATAAGAGTTGATATGCCTTACCATTTTCATCTTTATCTATTATTACCTCATACAATCCTAAATTTGGAATATTCTCTTTTGGTGTTGGTAATTGGAATTGATAAATGCCCGCACTTGAAGTGTTAAATTTATACCAGTCTTGGTCCATTGTATTTTGTAGATACCCTTGAATAGTTCCACCCAATTCGTATGGAAGTGCTACCGATTCCAACAGATTAATTCGTTCTGAGTCATCTTCTGTTAATACATTCATCATTGTGGAATCATCCATAGAACTATAGTGGTCTTCATCTTCTGGAATAATCTTTCCGACTAGGCTCACGCTATATGGGAGTGCAGACCCCGCAGGTTCTTTTTCTTCCATGCCTCCAACCAATCCTAATAGTAATTGTTCTAAAGTAACGTAACCGAAAGTTCCTTTATTCGTTACTTTTAAATAATATTCTTTTTCAGGTTCAGTTTGGAATAATAGCGTTTCGCCTTCTCCTATACCATGCATATTACTTGTATATAAAGCTGGTATATCTTCTACTCCTAATTTCTCAGATGTTGCTGGGAATAGCTGTTCCTTTTCATACACAGCAGCACTTATATCTACTCCTGGTATGCCTGTAACATCAAATTTCATAAAATGCGCTTCTTTTGATGTAAAGTGGAAGTAATCCGAATCTCCATTTTCGCCAGCCATATAAAGATTATCTTGGTTAAATGGCCATTTATCTATTTTAATAGGATTTTCTAATGTAGACTCGGTTTTTGGTATTTGAGTTACCTTATCTACTACTAATGTGAAACTTGATTGATTCTGACCTGAGACATCAAAATTGCCATTCACATCTTTTACACCAATTGCTAATGTTCCACTAAATGGTGCTTGGATTAGCCTACCTTCAGTTTTTCCTTCCGTCACATCGTTGACATCCATAAGTTGCTTTTGATTATTACCATAGAAATGAATACTCATTTTATAATCATACTGCTTTGCACCAATCAATGAAGTTTGAATGTATTCGCCCTTTTCTACAGGAATTTTAACCCACTTTTGTTCTGAAGGCTTTGTAAAAGAATGCTTCAATTTTGCAGGAATTGAAATCTGCTCAGCGTTCTTTATAATTTCTTTTTCGCCCCACTTCTCTTTCACTAGAGAAGGAATCTTTTTCACATCAAATTTCATTGCAGCAATTGGGTTGATAAGACCATTTCCATATTTATGATCAAACCCTTTCTCCCCTAAATCTGTCGCTGTTTTTTCTAAAATATATTCTACTTCAGCTGGCTTTAAATTTGGATATTTGGATAACAGCAATGCTACTGTTCCAGCAACTACAGGTGAAGCCATAGATGTTCCACTTAAATTCGCAAAAGTTGATCCCTTTTGTGCATCATAAAAAGGTGCATAAATATTTTCTCCAGGTGCTACCACATCAGTAGATGCACCGTAAGATGAAAATTCACTTAATTTTTTTTCGCTATTAATAGAGCCTACACTAATTACCCCTTCATACTTGGCAGGGTAAATCGGCATATCAGATCCTTGATTCCCCGCTGCTGCAACGACAACAACACCACTACTAATTGCCTTGTTCACAGCTTCTTCTAGAACAGTAGAAGGCATAGACCCCTGCAAACTCATGTTAATGACGTCTGCTCCTTGATCTACAGCTTTTAATATAGCATTTGCAATTGTGTAGTCGAATGTCCACATATCTGCGTCAAAGATATCATAAGAAAGAATCTTCACATTTTGATTTATGCCATAGCCACCGATACCGTTATCCTTTTTAGCAGCAATAATGCCAGCCACGTGAGTTCCATGTATGTCAGTAGTTGCAGGATTCATCGGATTCATAATGTTTGTACTTGAAAGGATAGACCCTTTTAACTCCGGGTGATTACGGTCAATTCCGGTATCAATAACCGCTACCTTTACTTGATTATTCCCCGCCAACTTTTGGGCATCTGCTGTTTTTAGTATGCTATGCATATATTGTTCACTTACTTTCGGGTCAACTGAACCCGCATGCTGATATTTTGGACTAAGACCAACAGAAACTACCTTACTGTTTTTTTGATAGTTTTTAATAGTTTGCTGTAGTTTATTCTTGTTACTAACTTTAACAGCTACATAGTTAAGTCCTTTTATTTGGTTTACAACTGTACCGCCAGCCTTGCGATGATCACTAGCGCTTAGCGCACTTGAATATTTAATAATAATTGTGTCGTCACTATAATTCGCAGTCTTTTCAATTTTGGACGTTCGTTCATTTTGGCTAAGCGAGTGCAATTTAGCTGTAATAGATTTAGTTTTCGCGTCTACTTTTAAACTACTAACTAGTGAAAATAACAATGCAAAGCTTGCTAAAACTACTACTACTTTTTTTATAATAGATTTCACAATAACCCTCCTTAAATAGCAATCCTTATATTCTATTTAACGAGGTGCTTCATTTATACCAATTAATATATATTATTTTGAAATTTATATTCATTTAATACTAAATATTCCAATTTAGTTTCCAATGTTCATCTTAATAGACAAGACTCCCTCTAAATTTTGGATGAAATTCTATCTACTTTAAACACAAAGAGAAATACTTGAGCGATCTACTTTAGTTATATAGAAACACTTGCAAATTATCGTTTTGGTCTATCGTTGCTAATAATACATCTTTAACATCTACGTTAAACATGGATATGACTCTGTCTTTAAGCCAATCCTCATTAATATTTAGGTTTTTTAATTCATAGTAATCGATTTTCCCCTCTTTTATTAGTACTGTAGGTAAAGAAAAAGGTTCAGGTGCTATGTTCATATCTGCTCGCGTTAATGTTTGGTATTGAGGGTATAAAAAGCTTGAAATAGTTCCATCTGGCTCCCATAAGGCTAGAGCAACCTTTTGAATATCTTCTATTTTCTCTTTTCTTAATTCAGATAAAAGTAAATCCACGGAAATTCTAGCTTTTGATAAATTTTTTGAAATAATTTGTCCATTCTTAATAAGTGGAAATGGGGAGGAATCTATTATATGTCGAAACGGAACCCATTTAAGGCTCAAATAAACACCTACCGAATATAAAACAACTAAAGTTGACATGGTAATAAGGGAACCCTTCATCCCTAACCCTTCATCTGACAAGGGATGGGCAATAATATTCCCTACAGATATTGCCATAGCAAAATCGAGTAATCTCAACTGAGAGATAGAACGTTGCCCCATAACTTTCGCTGCAATGAGTAAAAAAATAAATGCTACAATTGCTCGGAGAATCCATTGAATTGCCGTAAGCGTCTCTTGTGCCTGGAAAAAGTCCATAGCATCACATCCTCTCAACCCTTCTACTTCTCTTATCATCTCCAATAATATCCGTATTATAAGAAAAGCTTGCTAATAATATAAAAATAAATGGGTCAATCTTCTATTACTTTACGTAATGAAGATCGACCCATTAGAACACTTATTATATTGATTTCTACCTCTACTTTACATCGTTACTACTATGCATTGCTTATTGTTAGAAGATCGTTTAAATCATTTTCAATAATGCCTCTGATCCAATCATTCCTTTAGCAATGCCAAATTGCTCTGCTTCAAGGGTAACTGACTCAAGAGGTGCATTCAACAATTGTTCAATTGTCTTCACACCAACTGCCCGACCGGCAACTATTTTACGGTCGGCTAATTTCGTATTCAAAAGTCCAACATCTAACGCACCACACATAATATAACCTACATCATTCGAAACCGTTAACAACGTCGTTTTAGGTAAACTTACAGTAACAGCTTTGAAAATAGAACCCTCAATATTAATTGTTTCAGTTGAAACCATCTAATTCGCCCCTTCCTCTATATACATATGAAACTGGGTAAAAAGTTGTTCGAGTTATTCCGCATGTTCTTTAATTAATTCACTATTTATATGCCTAGCTTTCTATATTTACTTATGCAACTAATAGAGCCCTTAAATGTACAAATTCAAGGGCTCAATCGTTGCATATCTCGTTTTATAAAAATCTCCGTGAATTCTTTTTGCCATCATATGAATAGAGAACTATCTTTTCTTCACTATGCGTTTCTACATGAACAGGCCGCCCCCACAGCTGATAAATATAACGTAGGACATTTTCTAAATAGCGAGTATCAAGTTCCATTCCTTCAAACCCATGGACTAAATATAATTCACCATTTCTTAAGTAATCTCCATCTTTCACAACAATATATGGAAATCCACCATTCACACGCATTGATACGAGTTGATCACGCACATTTTCATAATCTTTATCTGTAATTTTATATTCATTGCCCTTTTTTTCAAATAAATATAGATCTTCATGTTTCACTAAATCTTTGGTTAAATAATTACGGATAAAGGAAATATCCGATTCAACTTCTCGTACCTCAAACATTTTCTCTCGACCGGAGTACCGTTTCACTCCTAATTTCCGCATCTCTTCCGTTGGGGAATCGTATCGCTTCTCAATGTCTTCAAAAATTTTCAATCCTAGATAATATGGATTAATCGTCGTCTTTGAAGGTTGAACAACACCAGCGTTTAACTTTGCATATTCAATTGATTCATCCGTTGTTAAATTTAACTCTCTCATAATACGTTGATGCCAGAAAGAAGCCCAGCCCTCATTCATAATTTTCGTTTCTAATTGTGGCCAAAAATAGAGCATTTCCTCACGCATCATCGTTAATATATCTCTTTGCCATTCCTCCAATTCACGACTATATTGTTCAATGAATAATAGTAGATCTTTTTCTGGATATGGCGGAAACTGTTTCTTTTTTTGTCGTATTGTCTTTTCTTCTTTTTCTTTTTCGTCTATTCTCCAAAGATCATCATAAGGCGTTTTACGGGCAACATCCTCATCCTCATCTATATCGTTTTCATACGTTAACAACTTGGGTCGCTGTATAGATGGATCAATATGTTCTTGAATAGCTAAAACAGCGTCTAAAAACTCTTCTACTTCATCTTTTCCGTAGAGCATTTCATAGTTGGCGATTCGTTCAGCCGTAGCTGTCATACTCTCAACCATATCTCGTCTCGTATTGGAGAAGCGAACATTATTTTTGAAAAAGTCACAGTGCGCTAATACATGCGCAATGATTAGCTTATTTTGTGTTAACTTATTTGTATCAAGCAAAAATGCATAACAAGGGTTCGAGTTAATGACGAGCTCATAAATTTGACTTAAACCTAAATCGTACTGCAGCTTCATTTTGTGAAATTGTTTACCGAAACTCCAATGGGAAAAGCGTGTAGGCATACCGTATGCCCCAAATGTATAAATAATATCTGCAGGGCATATTTCATAACGCATCGGGTAAAAGTCTAGACCAAACCCAGTCGCAATTTCCGTAATTTCTTCAATCGCTTGGTGAAGCTCTTTTTCCATTTATCTAAATCCCCCCGTGTCTATTATTAGGGAATGAGTGCTTGGCACCATTCGTCTCTCGCTTAAGACTCAACTTTTTGGAAAAAGCTTTTTAATGCTTCATAAACGTCACTTTTATGTCTCAAAATATAGTGGCGAAATTTCTGATTATCGATTTTTTTATAGTTATACATTAATGTAGAAAAACGATTATGTTGATTTACTTCGCCGTAACCAAACATACTTGATACTTTCATTAATTCCTGAACCAATTTCATACACGTCTCATTGTCTGTTGACATATTTTCACCATCTGAGAAATGAACAGGATAAATATTATATCTAGCTGGGTTATATTTCTGTTTAATAAGTTCTAATGCCTTTTTATAGGCCGATGAGCAAAGCGTTCCTCCACTCTCTCCTTTTGAGAAGAAATCCTCCTCTGACACTACTTTTGCTTCTGTATGATGTGCAATAAATTCAATTTCAACTGTTTCATACTTGGAGCGTAAAAATCTTGTCATCCAAAAGAAAAAACTCCTTGCACAATACTTTTCAAAATTGCCCATTGAAGCACTTGTATCCATCATTGCAAGGACTACTGCTTTCGATTCAGGTTTTGTCACTTCATCCCAAGTTTTAAATCGTAAATCATCATCATGAATAGGAGTAATCTCCGCTTTTCCGTTGATAGCATTACGTTTAATCGCATTTAAAATGGTACGTTTCTTATCAATATTCCCCATAAGCCCTTTTTTGCGAATATCATTAAATTCAATTTTTTCGGTTGTGATATCTGCCATTTCTTTTTCTTTCAAATTTGGTAATTCTAACTCTCTGAATAAGGCGCTCTCTATTTCTTCAAGGCTGACTTCTGCCTCATAGTAATCTTCTCCAGGTTTGTCACCTGCTTCTTTACCGTTACCTTTACCTTTATCGCCTTGGCCTGGACCTCTTGCTACTACATCACCGACTTGACTATCACCTTGTCCTTGACCAACATGTTTCGACTTATCGTAGTTATAGCGAATTTTATATTCATCAAGAGATCGTATAGGAATTTTAATAACTTCACGACCGTTTGACATAACAATACTTTCTTCACTTATTAGATCTGGTAAATTATTTTTAATAGCATCTTTTACTTTTCCCATATGGCGTTGTTGATCTTGGTACCCTTTGCGATGGAGGGACCAATTTTCCTGAGAGATGACAAAGCGTTTATCCTGGTTTTCGCTCATTTTTATCCTCACCCATCTATAAAATCAAATTCGCCTAAGCCTATTAGCAACCGACTTTACACCCTGTTCAAAAAAACGTTCTTTCTTGGTATTACATAATTAAGTACGACTTCCTATAAGATCTGCTTCTTATGTGAGTTTGCTTAAAATCGGAAGGCACTTTTCTTATAATATGTTAGTTTCAAGAATTATTTGACTTCTTTTTATAAATAAAAAAGAGTGCCCTAAAGTTTATCCGGACACCCCTTATTTAAGAAGAAACAATATTATTCGTTTTACGCTTTTCTTAAGTTTATCTATTCAGCAAGCTACCTACATATTGTAACAATTCATTTGCAGAAGTTGAATTATATCCATGTTCATCTATAAGCCTTGCAACAACTTCGTTAATCTTTTTAAGTTGAGATTCGTCAGGCATTTTTGAAGACGTTGTAATTTTCACAACATCTTTTAAATCAGCAAACAATTTCTTTTGGATTGCCTCACGTAATCTTTCATGAGAATGATATTCGAATCTCTTTCCATTTCTTGCATAGGCCGAAATACGAATTAATATTTCTTCTCGGAATCCCCTCTTAGCATTTTCCGAAATACCTATTTGTTCTTCTATGGATCGCATTAGTTTTTCATCTGGATTCATTTCTTCTCCAGTAAGGAAATCTCGAATTTTATTTTTATTACAGTACGCTTCAACATTATCGAGGTAATTGTTCATTAATGTTTTTGCAGATTCTTCATACGAATAAACAAATGCTTTTTGAACTTCATTCTTGGCGATTTCATCGTATTCTCTTCTTGCAACTGCAATGTAATTTGTATATTTCTCTCGATCTTCTTGAGAAATCGAAGCATGTTGATCAAGTCCGTCTTTAAGTGAACGTAATACATCTAATGCGTTAATGGACGGTACTTCTTTTCGAATAATGGCAGAAGAAATTCGATTTATAATATAGCGTGGATCAATGCCATTCATACCTTCGTTTGGATACTCTTTTTTCAATTCCTCTACATCAACAGAATTATATCCTTCTACACTTTCTCCGTCATACATACGCATTTTTTTCACAAGATCAATACTTTGCTTTTTCGGTGTTTCAAGCCTAGTTAAGACGGAAAAGATTGCAGCGACTTTTAATGCATGAGGGGCAATATGAACATGCGCCATATCACTTTCATTAATCATTTTTTCGTAAATTCGTTCTTCCTGACTTACTTTTAAATTATAAGGAATAGGCATCACAATAATTCTTGAGTGAAGTGCCTCATTCTTTTTATTTGAAATAAAAGATCGATACTCAGTTTCGTTTGTATGAGCAACAATTAGCTCATCTGCACTAATTAATGCAAATCTACCCGCTTTAAAATTACCTTCTTGTGTTAATGATAATAAGTTCCACAAAAACTTTTCATCTAATTTAAGCATTTCTTGAAATTCCATCATGCCTCGATTTGCTTTGTTTAGTTCCCCATCAAAGCGGTAAGCACGAGGGTCTGATTCCGACCCGAATTCCGCAATCGTTGAAAAATCAATACTACCAGTTAAATCAGCAATGTCCTGTGATTTTGGATCAGAAGGTGTAAATGTCCCAATTCCCACACGTTTATCTTCTGAAAAGGTAATACGTTCAATCATCACATTTTCAATAAGGCCATCATATTCTTTTTCAAGTCTCATCGTGTTTAAAGGAGATAAATTACCCTCTATACGTATACCATACTCTTCATAAAAATCTTTACGCAAATGATGTGGAATTAGGTGGAGTGGGTCTTCATGCATCGGACATCCTTTTATTGCGTATACCGCGCCTTCATCAGTACGTGAATATTGCTCCAGTCCTCGCTTTAGCAAAGTCACAATTGTCGATTTCCCCCCACTTACAGGTCCCATTAGTAATAAAATCCGTTTGCGAACATCCAATCTTCGTGCCGCAGGGTGAAAGTATTCCTCTACCAATCGTTCAATTGCTGATTCGAGCCCAAAAATTTCTTGTCCAAAAAAGTTAAATAATTTTTGTCCGTCTCTTTCTTCTAATCCAGAGCTTTTAATCATATTATACACACGTGAATGGGCTGTTTGAGCGACTTCCGGCCTTTCTTTCACAATGTTTAAGTAATCCGCAAAAGAGCCTTCCCACTTAAGCCTGTTTTCTTCTTCACGATAAACCTTAAACTTACTTAAAATGTCTATAGCCTTCCCTCCATTCTTAGCCTGATTTATAACATAGTATGAAATTAGACAAATAATGATACCCATTAATGAGTCATTGTTAAGGATTCTTCTTTAAGGAAATCTTGAAGTAGCTCATGGAGCATGCATTCAACTGGTTAAAGTGTCATTAATCCTACTAAAGACCAATTTTATAGTTGTCAGCAGTTTTACCTATTCTGCTATTCCTTCTAAAAAAATTGTGAATGTCAATATGTCATTATGAAACTCCCTATATAACAAACATATAATGTACTGTAACAACTTCGGAGGTGATTACACTGATTCATACGGTTAAACCAGGTGAAACACTGTTTCAACTTTCTAGAGATTATCGCACGCCGCTATCCGCAATTATAAGCGCGAATCCATCTATCAATCCAAATGTACTTTATATTGGCCAACCTATTGTTATTCCAGGTTTTCCTGATCCTAATACAATTCCATATCAAATTGATGTTTCACTCAACAATCGTTGGCTTAGATTATATAAAGATGGTATTTTACAAAAGCAATATCCTATTGCGGTTGGAAAAATGTTAACCAATACACCTGTAGGAAATTTTATTATCATTAATAAAGCACCTAACCCAGGAGGCCCATTTGGAACGATGTGGATGAGCTTATCAAAAGATACGTATGGAATTCACGGTACAGATGATCCAAGTTCAATTGGTAAAGCCGTATCGCACGGCTGTATTCGCATGCATAATGAAGATGTAGAAGAGCTAGCTAGTATTATTCCGATTGGGACTGCGGTTTTTATACATCCGTAATAGTAAAAAGGACTACCCACACTAGTCATTATTAGCTGACTTTGTAGGTAGTCCTTATTTTAAAGTCTATTTATCCCAAACATCTTTAGCGATACGTACAACATGTCGTAATTTTTCCCATTGCTGTTCTTCCGTTAATAGATTACCTTCTTCAGTAGAGGCAAAACCACATTGTGGACTTAAGCAAAGCTGATCGATGTTCACATATTCCGTTGCTTCTTCGATTCTTCCTTTAATTTCAGCTTCATCTTCGAGTTCAGAAGTCTTGGAAGTAATCAATCCCAAAACGACATGTTGATCTTTTATGAATCGTAATGGTTTAAAATCTCCGGATCTTTCATTATCAAATTCTAAGAAAAAGGCATCCACATTCACACGTGAAAACAATTCTTTTGCGATCGGTTCATATGCCCCTTGATATAACCAAGAAGATTTAAAATTCCCGCGACAAATATGAATCGTAATCGACATATCTTCAGGCTTATTTGCTAGTGCTTCAACAGTAATATCAGCAAACTTTTTCACTAATTCATCTGGATCAAATCCCTTTTCTTTTATCTTATCTCGAAAAACATCACTGAACAAAGCTCCCCAGCTTGTGTCATCTAATTGTAAATAGCGGCATCCAGCTTCGTAAAAAGTTTGAATCGCATCTTGATATACTTTAACAATATCTTTAGCCACATCATCAAGTGAAGCATATGAAGGATTACTTAAATACGGTTCGCTTCCAACTACACCTGAGTAAAAAATCATATTAGGTCCTGGGATTGTAATTTTCGCAACATGCTCACCAGCAATACTCTTCAAATACTTAAAGTCTTCTAAAAATGGATGGTCTTTTGGGAAATTTAATTTCGAATCGACCGTATATGCCTCCGCTTTTTTCATAGCCCCATTAAAAGCCCCAGAAATGTCTACTTCATAAACACGAATCCCCTCAATCGCTCTGATAAAGTCTAAATGCCACCATCTTCTTCTAAATTCACCATCTGTTACAGCAGATAGACCGACTTCTTTTTGCTTTTCAACTAGCTTAGCAATTTCTATATCCTCAATTAAACGTAATTCTTCTTTAGTTATCTGACCTTGTTGATATTGTGCTCTTGCATCTTTAAGTACTTGTGGACGAAGAAAGCTCCCTACATGGTCTGCTCGAAATGGTGCTTTAGTTATTGTGTTAGTCAAAATGGACAACCCCTCTAAAGTTAAATTTATGTTTTTTACTAGATTTTCGGGGTATAAAAAAACCCCTTCTAAAAAAAGAAGAGATTGGCTTCATAGCTATTTACTCTTCTTATCTTCAAGCGTTACGCTTCTGGAATTAGCACAGTGCAAAAAAAAGTCTGTTGCTGAGATATCAAAGGGCCAGTCCCTCCATCTCTCTATATAAGAAAGTTACATATTTTTAATTACTTGTTATCAATCTACATGCATATCCATAGATTGTCAATATTTACATGTTAAATATTGTTTATTAAGTAGATTTGAAATTAGTCATATACTTTATTTAAATCTATTGATATTAATAGTTTAGGCTACCGCATAATAAAACAATGCCAGGTCTCTATACTAGACCTGGCATTGTTTTATTAATGTAGATTAAGTTTTTCTTCTACTTTCCGACAGACTTCATCTGCGGATAGGCCCGCCGCTTCAATGATTGCACCTTGAATGGACGTATCGTGAATGCCCAGTGCATTATTGTCCAACCCTGTAATGACACAACAATCTACACCCGTTGCATCTGATTCACGTTTCAGTTCAACGATTTCATATCCCTTTGCAAGCAAAGCCTCTGATACATTCGTTAATGATTGCTCTACACCGATTATCGACATAGTAGGGTTCACCTCCTAGTTGATAAGTTGTCCGTTTCTGCTTATATTTATGTATGCAATTTCAACTAAAACAAAGACAAAACCCATAATAAGATATCTAGTATAAGTAGTGTCGATGACATTGGTCCATAAAATAAAAAAAACGCACATCTTAAAAGATGTACGTTTCTTCCGCTATCTATAATTACCCTCTTCTTCCGCCTCTTCCACCGCGTTTAGACTCGGTGCTGCGTTTTAGAGTAGATAAGTTATCTTCACTTGATTTTAAGAATTTAGCCATCTTATCTTCAAAAGTTTCCTTCGGTTGGAAATTGCCTCGTTGGCGATTATCCTTCTGACGATAAGGGCGCTTCGTATAAGAAGACGTACTTTCAACAGGTTTATCAATCGCTTTTTTAATAGATAAGGCAATTTTTCCTTCTTTTTCGCTTAGGACTTTTACTTCTACTTGATCCCCTACTTTAAGATGTTCATTAATATCTTTTACGTAAGCTTCTGCAACTTCACTAATGTGCACTAGTCCCGTCACCTTATCTGGCAACTCAACAAACGCACCAAAATTTGTAATTCCTGTAACTTTACCTTGTACCTTACTACCAATTTCTACTGACAATCCATTTCCTCCTAATAAATACTATACTTTATTATATCAAATTTTATTTTTCACGCCAGTCTTCCGTTATATAATTTAATATCAACAATATATTCAATTTAATACTCATGACTTAGGTAGTATCGTTGACTGGGTGGCTTGCACCTTTAGATTTATAAAAAAACCGCGTAATAGAGGATATTGATGATATGTTCAGAATATATAAGTGAAGGCGAAAGTCCATTTTTGGGAGGAGGAAATGAGTAATGTCAAAGAGAGTATTATTGTTAGCTGGAGATGCCGTTGAAGCTTTGGAGATTTATTATCCATATTTTCGTTGTCTTGAAGAGGGCTATGATGTGCAAATAGCTGCTCCATCGAAGAAAAACTTACAAACGGTCGTTCATGATTTTATTGGTTGGGATACTTATACTGAGAGTAAAGGATACCTTATTGAATCTCATTTGGCGTTTGAGGATGTACAGCCTGAAGAGTATGATGGATTGATTATCCCTGGAGGAAGAGCTCCTGAATACATTCGATTAAATGAAAATGTTCCAAAGATCGTCGCTCATTTCTTTGAGGCAAATAAACCTGTTGCAGCAATTTGCCATGCTAGTCTCATTTTAACAACTGTTTCTCAATACTTAAAAGGTCGCGAATTAACGGCTTATATCGCTTGTAAACCAGATGTAGAAGCCACGGGAGCAACTTATATTGAAGATCCTCTTCATGTTCAAGGAAACCTCATTTCCGGACATGCTTGGCCTGATCTACCAGGATTTATGAGGGAATTCATTAAACAACTAAATTAATACGATTTGTTCATAAAAATAAACAAAAGAACGTATCCAAAATAATTTAAATTATTTTGGATACGTTTTTTGATAGCTACTAACTCACTTCCTCATAAACCTCATTCTAATCATTTGTTCATTGGATTCATTCTGAATATGATGACCTTTTTTAGTGTGTTCTACCACACTTATTCTTCCTGCATTATTATGTTTTCATTCGTTTCACAAAATATACTTTTTGTAATTGCGATATTTTTTATTTCAAAAATACTTTTTATAATCCCTTCTATCAAAAGCTTAATTTAATTTTTTTTAAAAAAAGAGGTATTTATATTGCTATAGCAGCCTAAAACACCATGTAGGATGAACTTTCCACTTCATTCCTTCATGTATTAAAAACAAATTCTTGTCCATTCTAATATCTCAAGGAGGTGAAAGTTATGGCTTCAAATAATCGAAGTTCTAATAAACTTGAAGTACCAGGTGTTCAACAAGCAGTTGATCAAATGAAATATGAAATTGCACAAGAATTTGGTGTACAACTTGGTGGAGAAGCTTCTTCTCGCGCAAACGGCTCAGTTGGTGGAGAAATCACTAAACGACTAGTTCAAATGGCTGAAAACCAAGTAAAAGGCAAATCTGGACAATAAAAATCCAAAGTATGAAGGTAGAGTTATCATGCTCTACCTTTTTACTTTGGATTTAAAATCAGCTATTTAAATTAGTGATTTTCATGATTTTCCCCTTTAAAAGACCTTCTAACTTTTTGTTTCCTTTACTATCAATAATAACGAACATATAAAAATTATTAACTATTCGTAGAAGATTTTAAAATTGTAACTTTCTTAGAAGTTACTTGCTTCTCTAATGTGTAATCTGCATGGTCTTCACGAATAAAACTCATAGCTAATGCCCCAAAAATTGCGGCAATACCAATTGCAAAAAAGTTATACTGAGGTTGAAGATTAAAAGTTAATAGAATACCCATATAAGTTGGAGCAACAATGGAACCGATACGTCCAAATGCCATTGTGCTACCTAGTGCAGCCGCGCGAACATCGACAGAATAGAATTCAGCTACATATGCATTAGACATGTTTTGTAAACCAAGTGAAGCAGCACCAATAATAATAATTAGTCCATATGCAAGATAAATATTTTTTGAAAATCCAATAAGTGTAAGTGACACAGCTCCAACTAAATAAAGCGGGATAAGGACACGTTTGAAACCAAGGAATTTAATGAGGTTACCAAATATCATTGTTCCAGCAATTGACCCGAATTGTAGTGCTACAATAAACATAAGACTCGATTTTAAGTCATAGCCTGCATTCATCATTAATGTTGGAAGCCATGTATTTAATGAATACATTAAGATAAATGTACAAAAGCATGATAACCAAAACATCATCGTACTTAAACCCAGTTTGTTTTTGAACAGATCACGTACTGGTGACTTTTGAATTTTTTCCTGTTCGACATATGCAAATTGAACATCTTTAGGAAGCAACGGCTCTATTTTTTGAAGGACAATAACAAGACCTTTTGTATCCTTTTGTTGAATTAAAGAATTAATAGATTCTGGAATGATACGTACAATAAAAGGTAATATAAGCAATGGTAAACCAGCGATCCAATAAACAGGTTGCCAACCAAATTTTTCGAGTAATACTTGTCCGCTAAATGAGGCAAGCATCGCACCTACTGAGTAACCACAAAAAATTAATGAAATAATGGCAGCACGGTGTTTTGTTGGCGCATATTCTGAAATTAAAGCAGCGATATTTGGCATAACGCCACCAAATCCTAACCCTGCAATAACTCGACAAATTACAAATAATAGAGGCGTTGGTGCGAATCCAGATAATAATGTAAAGAGGCTAAAAATAAGGGTTGTTAAAATAATAATGCGTTTTCTTCCGAAACGATCTGAATACAACCCGAATAAAACAGCACCAATTGCAGTTCCCATTGTTGTATAACTACTAATTGAACCCGCTACTATATTAGACAGCCCCCATTCTGCTTTTAACATAGGGATAGTCGCACCATAAATGACAACATCATAGCCGTCGAACATCATAATAAAAAACAAACAAATAATTAAAATATAATGAAAACCTTTTAATTTACTCTGATTAACTATCTCAATGGGGTTGACTGTATTCACTGTATACCTCCTATATCCATTTAATTCAAGGTATATGGCTATCATCTTTAGAAAGAAAATAAAAGATTTTCAGTTAAAGGTGATAGCTTTTAATCTATTTCTAATTATTTATTATTCTACATTCCCACAAACTGATTACATGCTTGCAAAAACATGGATTATCGCCAAATTTCATCTGCTATTTCTTTAACAAAGTGAAGTTTACGCCATTGTTGTTCTTCTGTTAAAATATTGCCTTCTTCTGTGGATGAAAAGCCGCATTGTGGACTTAAACAAAGTTGTTCAAGTGGTACATAAGTCGCCGCTTCTGCAATACGCTCTTTAATATATTCTTTATCTTCTAATTCACCTGACTTAGATGTTACTAAGCCTAAAACAATTTTTAAATCTTTACGGTTAACATATTTTAATGGTTCAAAACTTCCTGAACGCTCATCGTCAAATTCTAGGAATAAACCATCTACATTTAAACCTCCGAAAATTACTTCAGAAGCATAATCATAGCCGCCACTTGAGAAATAATTAGACTTATAGTTACCACGGCAAATATGCATTGTTACAACTAAATCTTCTGGTTTATGGGCAAGGGATTCATTTATCATACGTTGTAATACTTTTAATTCTTCAGCTGGTTCTAAACTACGATCACGTAGCTTGTTGTGTCCTTCTTCTGAGAAAAAATCCGCCCAAGCAGTATCATCTAATTGTAAGTAACGGCAACCAGCATCATAAAATGCTTGGATTACTTTTTGATAAGTTAAAATCGTATCTTGTTGAAACTTTTCTCGGTCTTCGTACTTTTCGAATTCTATATCAGCGCGGCATAAAAGCATGTTTGGACTTGGAATCGTTTGTTTCACACTTACTTCACCAGCATGCTCTTTTAAAAATTTGAAATGCTCTACAAATGGATGTGTTGAAAAATCGATATCTCCAACAACACGGATACCACCTTTACGAGTCTCCATTTTATGGAATTTAAGGCCAGTTTCTTTTGCGTATAATTCTATGCCATCAAGCTCGCCTAAAAAATCAAAATGCCACCAGCTTCTACGGAATTCACCGTCTGTAACCCCTAATACACCATTTTCTTTTTGCTTTTCAATAACTCTGATAATCTCTTTATTTTCTACATTTGTTAATTCTTCATATGTAATTGTCCCTGATTTATATTGTTTACGTGCCTGTATTAACTTTGTAGGGCGTAATAAGCTTCCTACATGATCATAACGAAATGGAGCAGTTGTAGTTTTTACTGTCATAGTTTGTATCTCCTTTTATTTGTGATGTAAGGAAAGTGTAGCATGATAATATTGTTAGCATATAACACTTAAAAAGTATCTCTAGTTATAGCTTTAAACTATAACTAGACTTGTTCTCCAACGCACTAAACTAGACAACTATTATACTGACAATAATCATTTAAGCTCGCTTTATCTATATAAATTCAAGAAAAGCAGAAGGTATAGATATGCAATAATGCACTTCTATACCTTCTGCTTTTTGTATTTCTAACATTGCTTAGTGATAGATTTACTTCAATTCCAACCACGCGATACTGCTTCAAAATGTATCGCATGTTGAAATATACCACATAAGAAATGGATTTATCTAAACATAATTAATCATACATTTGAAAAAAACTACCTCAATATTTGTGAGTGTATTATTACAAGTATAATCAATAAAACAAAAAAGCCATTTCCGAAGAAAGAGGCTTTTTGTGAAAATTAAATATGCTATTCCCTTACGCTCTATACCTTACAGCCAAGCCTTTTAAGAATTTACGTGCGAAATTATCGCCACACTCTTTATAATTTCTATGCCCGGGTTTTCTAAAGATAGCACCTAATTCGCCTTTTGAAACAGCTATACCGCCATCATCAAGGATATCCAACATATCTTCTGTTGTTAATTGTAGTGCTACTTTTAATTTTTTCAGAAGCATATTATTCACATGATCCTTAGTTGTTTCAGGAGCTTTTGGTTGCCCTGGTTTTGCTTCCTGTTTTCCTCTTTTGAAAGTAATGAAGCCATTTAAAAATGACTCTAACATTTTATAATCACATTTTATCTGATCGTCATTTTCTTCTACGTTAACTTCATCATCGAATTCATCTTTTGTTTTTGTCAGTATCTTTGGTACTTCTTCTCTTGTTACTTCCATACCACCAAGTTTAAATATTTCTACCATATCTCTATTTTTTATATCTAGAGCGTATCTTGTTCTAATTAAAATATCATTGTTATCCATTAATAATGCACCTCATAATTGCTTTTTTTCTTTGTCGCTTCAGCAGTTTGATTGTCCTTAAAGAATCTTAACACGTATATACACAACGTTGTTAGTAGTACCTGAAAAAAATTCTATTTCTATCAATTAGCTTTAGGAGTCGACATCTAAATTTACATCACCTATTCAGAAGAGCGATAAAGACATACTGCTCTACAAGTGAGTGTATGCACTCTTACAATCTCTATTTTCACAAGAAATAATGTTTATTTCAAGTTGTGTCGATATCTCTTTTTTACATCTTAGAAATTTCAGTAGAACTTAGTACTCGTACATTATCTTCTCACTCACAAATTTTTCTATACTACCCATTAGTTATTTTAATAAAAAAAGACCATAGATTATTTCAAATCCATGGTCTTCTATTTAGACTTCCTCAAAAGAAACTGACTAAAGTCATTAGATTAATAGGTCATCAATCAACACGGGTATGCATTTCAATTGATGACTAATTCAACGTTTTTTCTCATTTATATTTAGTATTTTTCAATTGATTGCATAGGCTCCCCTGTACTTTTTCTCAAAGTAAGCATGACAATAAAGGAAATGCAATATAGCACTGCTAAATAGACCATCGCGACTGTCATGTCATAACTCTGTAGAATATATCCTACTAGGATTGGTGAAAACCCTCCTATAGCTCTACCGAAGTTGAAAATCGTATTTGTAGCCGTACTCCGAATCTGAACGGGATAAAAGCTGCTAATTAATGCACCATATCCGGCAAACATTCCATTTGAGAAGAATCCAACGATTGCACCACCTAATAATACACCTACACTTCCAGTTGCATATGAGTATAAAAACACCGCACATGCAGAGGCAAGAAGAAAGATTCCAAAAGCACGCTTTGCACCAAATCGATCCATGAATCTTCCGAAGGTTAACATACCTATAATCATTCCTATTGCTGTACTGATTGTCCAAAGTGCAGAGCTTGAAATAGATAAACCTTGTGATTGTTGCAGCATTGATGGCAGCCAAATCATCAAGCCATTATAACCAGCAATTTGAACAGTTGCCATAATGATTAAAGAGATAGTTGTCATGGTAGTTCGAGGAGTTTCAAACAATTGAACTAACTTACTCTTTTCATTTTTATTATTCATTTTCTTATTCTTCTGAGCAGCTAGCCACTCAGGCGATTCATCTAAATTCTTACGTACAATAACAGCAAAAATAACAGGCACTACACCAACGAAAAATAATGCTCTCCACCCTAAAGTAGGAAGAATAATTGCACTAAGTAACGCCGCTAAAATAACACCGTATTGAGCACCTACACTGACATATGAAGATGCTCTCCCTTGTTTGTTCTTTGGCCAGGCTTCTGCAACAAGCGCCATACCGATCCCATATTCACCACCAGCACCTAACCCAGCAATAAATCTATATATATATACTTGTTCAATATTTGTTGCTAATCCTGTTAATGCTGTGCCCATTGCAAACAGCAAAACAGTATAGGTGAAAACTTTTACTCGTCCATACTTATCTGCTAGAACTCCAAAAATAATTCCACCTAATAACATACCTATATTTGTTATAGAAGAAATAAGTCCGCCAGTTGCCAAATCAATGTTAAATTCCGAAATAATCATTGTCATTGCAAAAGAGATAAACATAATGTCCATGCCTTCTAATGTTAAACCAGCTACCGATGCTACCACTGTTTTTTTACGATAATCCATTTTACGATCCTCCAATATTTTCTTACTGTAAATATTCTCTTTTATTTCAAGAGGAATGGATGTATCAATCTATTAAATGAAACTTTTCCATTTTCCTTTTAAGCCTCACAGGACTTCCTTTAAAAGAGGTACTAAAGTTATATCTACTCACAACATTAAAGCAAAATAAATACCCTTCCGTCAGAGATGACAAAAGGGCATGAAAAAACAAAGATATAATAACAAATAAAATATCAAGTAGCCCTTTTTAGCCTCTCTGGGCTATATTAAAGGATAATTATCTTGTTATTTATTCTATCAAACTATAATTTGTTTTACCATAGCATATTATATAAAAATAATATATGAGCTCCATTAATGGATTCTCAACTCAAACTAATGTTGATAACCAAAGTATTTATTTATGCTAGTTACGAGATACTGATATTCGTTTTATCTCCTGTTACTTGACGCTTTTCCTTATATGAAATTAATCCAATCAATCCAACTATCGAGAAGATAACTGGCGCGATGAAACCATAATAGTAGCCATCAACTTGATTACCTGAAGTAGCTTGAAAATAATCCAATATATATCCAAAAATAATTGGTAGCAAGACCGCACTAAGAAAGCCACCCGTATTCGCAACACCAGAAACAATGCCAGATTCTTTTATAGGGAAAGATTGACGTACAGCTGCAAAGGTTAATGCACTTGACCCATATCCAAAGCCAATGATAAAGAATAGTATTATTAGCAAGAAAAATGACGGATGCCCATTAGATAAAAGGAAAGAAAACCACCCCATTAAAACAATGCTATGAACGAAAATATATGGCCTTTTTATTGTTTCTAACCGGCTTGAAATCCAACTAGTTAGCGGCGCTCCAATAAGTGCCCCGATGAGACCGATCATAATTAGCTGGCTTGCATCTGAACGTGTCATTTCATACATATTCATCCCATATGGTACTGCCCAAGAACTAATAAAACCTACATAACCCCCGACTACTCCAAAATGACAAAAGAATAGAGCCCATGCTTGCCGATTTGAAAAAATTCTTCGTAATAAAACTACTGTTTTTTCGCGTTGTACTTCTACTGTTACAACTACCGATTCATCTAAAAAGTTTCGTTTAGGTTTTTTTACAAGTACAATATAAAGGAGAAATCCACATAAACATAATAATAGTCCTGCTGAGAAAAATGCTGCTCTCCAACCTAGTAAAAGTATCCATGTGGAGAAAGGCACTGTCGCCAATAAGAAGCCAAGACTTCCTGTCATGCCCGCCAGGCCAATTAATCTCACAAATTCTTTTGTATGAAACCATTGGGCCAAAATTAGCACCATATTAACCCATATAGTCGCATCCCCTATCCCAGTTAATATTCTGGAAAAGAATAGGACGAATTCATGTGTACCAAGACTATAAAAAATCGTACCTAAACCTGTAAATATTGCCCCGATAATTAGAAAAAAGTTTGGTCCAAAACGATCAGCCATAATCCCCATTGGAATTTGTAAACTCGTGTACACTAAAAATTGTATACTCGTCAATAATCCAATCGTTGATGCAGTCACATTAAAATCCCTCATCAATTGGTCTGTAATCAATCCTGGAGCGGTTCGTTGGCTTGCCATTAACAAATAAGTAAACAATACAGCAACAAATACAATCCATCTATATCTGCTATCTCGTTTTTCCAATGATCCCCATCCCTATTAACTTTTACTCTATATATATGAATTTTATGTAACAGCAAACCCTGTTTTTCAGAATAGTTTTATGATTTGAATTTTATTCATCATCCTCTTTTTCTCAATCCGTACTTCGTTTACAAACAAAAAGTGGATAAAATATGGTTAAAAGGGGATATCCCCTTTTCTCTCCATTCTTTATCCACACGGTTTGCACATCTTTATTTCATGTAGCAAAAGTCTATTTTTTTGCTTTACTATACTAATTCCAACCACGCGACCGCTTCGCAATGAGCCGTATGTGGGAACATATCCACAGGTTGTACTTCCTGTGTTTTATAGCCACCATCTTCTAAGATCCTTAAATCTCTTGCCAATGTAGCTGGGTTACAAGATACATACACAACACGTTTTGGACGTTGCTCTAAAATTGTATTTAATAATGCTTCGTCGCAACCTTTGCGTGGTGGATCGACTACTAAAACGTCTGCTGTTTTGCCTTCTTTGTACCAACGTGGAATGACTTCTTCTGCTGGACCTGCCTCGAAATACGTATTTGTAAAGCCATTCAGTTCAGCGTTACGCTTCGCATCTTCAATTGCTTGCGGTACAATTTCTACACCCATGACATACTTCGCTTTTTGTGCTAAAAATAATGAAATTGAACCAATGCCACAGTAAGCATCGATTACTGTTTCGTCCCCTTTTAGGTCTGCGTAATCTAAAGCTTGCTTATAAAGCACTTCTGTTTGCTCTGGGTTTACTTGATAGAATGAACGCGCTGAAATTTCGAAGCGTACGTCGCCAATTGTATCTTCAATGGTGTCGTTGCCCCAAAGTTTTAACGTTTCGTTACCGAAAATAACGTTTGTTTTTTCACCATTAATATTTTGCATAATTGATGTTACGTTTGGTACGAGTTGCTTGATTAATTCTACTGCTGCTTCAGCTTGGGGGAATTTGCGCTTTTTCGTTACAAGTACTACCATTACTTCGTTTGTTGCACGGCCTTTCCGTACTACTACATGTCGTAGCATACCCTGACCTGTTTGCTCATCATATGGTTTAATACCCAACTTCCAAAGGCGTGGTTTTAAGCCTTCTAAAATGGCATCTGCCTCTGCCGTTTGGATTAGGCAACGATCTGTATCGACGATATCATGTGATTTTGTTTTGTAAAAACCTGCAATCGGTGCTTCGCCGTTTAAGCCAAATGGAATCTGAGCTTTATTACGATAGTTCCATGGATTGTCCATACCTTTAACTGGTAACACTGGTGCGTCAATTTTACCGATTCGAGTCATGACATTATGGACCATTTTCTCTTTCCATTTCAATTGCCCTTCGTATGATAAGTGTTGTAGCTGACAACCGCCACATTGTGCAAATACAGGGCATGGTGCTGCGACGCGGTCAGGTGAAGGTTCTGTGATGTTGATAATTTTGGCAAAGCCGTAGTTTTTTAATGTTTTCAATACATGGACTTCAGCAGTTTCATCAGGCAGTCCACCTTGGATAAAAAGTGGGTAACCATCGACTTTTGCAACCCCTGCTCCATCATGTGTTAAGTCTTCTATATAAACCGTCAAGCGGTCATTTTTCTTTACTGGTGCTGTCATTTTCGTACTTCCTCCATTTCAGTTCTTCTATTGTACCATGACCTCTTAGAAGGAACAAAAGCGCAGAGTTTCCTCCACAGCTTGAAGGGTGTGGCATACGAAGCTAGATGCAGAAAAAATCCAAGTGCCAGAATCGACACTTGGATTTAAAAAGTTAATTATTCACCTTTCGTAACTGGCCCATCTTTTAATGCTACAAAGAAGGCTACGGCAATGGATGCTGCTAAAACAATAAATGGTGCATAGAAAATTAGAAAATTAACCATTCTGAAAATCCTCCCTTATGCATGATGGTCTTTTTTTCCACGAATATAATCTTTGTTGAATAAGAATAACTTCAAGAGCAAATATATTGATGGTATTAGCAGTAAAAGTCCTAGCACGAAAGCAACTACTAAAGCAGTTGCCATTGCTGGATTCGTAAAGCTATCATATATAGTCAAATATGGGTAAAGTAAATATGGATAATGTGAAATACCGTAGGCAAAAAATGCTAATGCAAATTGACCAACAAGTAAACCTAGTGCCCAGCTATAATGCTGTTTCTTCCAAATAAACCAAACCGTAATGACAAACATGATTGCTGATAGACCGAACATCCAAGCAATATCAATCATACGATTAAAATGTTCTACATTATGTTTACTTAACTCAAACATAATCCCAATAACAGAAATTGCTAATGGCCCCGCCCAAATGAGCGAGTATTTTCTTAGTAGCTTTGTAGCTATTCGATCTCCAGCTTTATCCGCATACCAAGTTAAAAATACCGCCGATATATATAGAACAGCCGCAATTGCCAACACGACAATACTCCAAGTTAATGGGCTTGTAAACAATGCATGATAATCTAAAACCGGATTACCACCCACCATCGATACAAAGCCACCTTCAGAAATTGTTAACACTACTGATAATGAAGCAGGGATTAACAATCCTGCTGCTCCGTACATAAACGAATAACCTTTATGTCCTCGTGACCCATACGATTCAAACGCGTAATAACTACCACGAATGGCAAGGAGAATAATCGCAATACTTGCTGGCACGAGTAATGTTGTTCCGTAATAAAAAGCTGTTTTCGGGAAGAAACCAACAACTCCCACGAAAAAGAATACTAAGAATACATTCGTTACTTCCCATACTGGTGACAAATAACGTTGAATAATATTAGTTAAAATATGTTGTCGACCCGTTAATACACCGTAAGCATTGAAAAATCCTGCACCAAAGTCAATCGAACCGATAATTAAATAGCCAAGTAAAAACAGCCATAATACGGAAATCCCCAATATTTCTAATGTCATGAGAAGTCACCGCCTTTTTCAGCTTTACGATCTTCAATTTCTTGTTCAATTGGATTGTGACGGAACATGCGTCGAAGTACAACGACACTACCAACACCTAAAATAATATATAGGCCACAGAATAATATCAGCATAATGTCCACATGATCACTTGTTGTTGCAGCCTCTGCTACCTTCATATACTTACGTAAAATCCACGGTTGGCGACCAACTTCTGCAAGCCACCATCCAGCTTCAATGGCAATAATAGATAACGGTCCTCCTGCAACAATGACCCTGCGGAACCATTTAGTACTTACAAAAGACCAACCTCGAATTTTACCTAATACATACGCTGCTGACACTAACACCATGAACATACCTATCATGACCATCGTATCGAACAAGTAGTGAATGTAAAGAGGAGGTGTTTCATCTTCTGGGAATTCATTTAACCCAATAACCTCAGCTGTAGGATTTGAATGTGCTAAAAAACTTAAAGCATACGGGACTTTAATGGCATACTTCACTTCTTCACCATCGGTTACACCAAATAGAATAAGTGGAGCATTTTTCTCAGTTTCAAAATGCCACTCAGCTGCTGCTAATTTTTCTGGTTGATATTCTACTAAGTATTTTGCAGAGAAATCTCCAATGATTGCTGATGCAATGGCAAATACTAAACCAACTTTCATTAATAAGAACAATGCTTTTTTGTGATAAACGTGATTTGAACCTTTAAGCATTTTAAATGCTGCAATAGCTGCTAGAACAAAAGCTGCTGTCATGTAGGCTGTTACGACAACATGCGCTACTTTAGTTGGCATTGCTGGGTTTAACATCGCTAAAATTGGCTGTATATTAACGAGCTGACCATCTACGACATCAAAGCCTTGTGGTGCATTCATAAATGCATTTACGATTGTAATAAAGACTGCTGACATAGATGCACCAATTGCAACAGGAATTAATAATAATAAATGTTTCTTTTGATTTTCGAAACGGTCCCAAGTGTATAAATAAATACCTAAAAAGATTGCTTCAAAGAAAAATGCAAATGTCTCCATAAAAAGTGGTAAGGCAATAACATTACCTGCTAACTGCATGAAGTTAGGCCATAGTAGCGATAACTGCAAACCGATAGCTGTACCTGTTACTACACCAACTGCAACGGTAATAACGAATCCACGCGCCCAACGCCTTGCCAGTAAAATATAGTGCTCATCATTCTTCTTAATCCCAACCCATTGTGCAATCATAATCATTAATGGGACACCTACGCCAATTGTAGCGTAAATAATATGGAAAGATAATGTAAGCTCCGTTAAGACACGGCTAAAAAATACTGCACTTTCATTTTCCATGATTGTTCCTCCTCAGCTTCCGAAAATACGTCCGACGAGTGACAGCAGCATAATACCTGCTACGATAAAGCTTAACCAGATTAGTTTCTTCTCATGTGTTTTATACATAGCGCACTCTCCCTTACTTATTATTATACCCATAGCAACTGGTATTCTAACTTCCGAACGTGTCAGATTTATCACGTATTCATGTTCAAAATATGATAAAAGAATGTTCAAAATGTGAATTGATATTTATCTTGAGCAAAGAATTTGCTTTTCACATTTTAGATAAAAGAAAAGACTAGAAAGCAACATAGCTTCTAGTCTAAAAACATTCATTATATTATGGTCTATCTTGTTCTCTAATATCATCAATTGGTACAAAGACTTCAATATGTCTTTTTAAATTTCTAAATTCAGCAGGAATATCTCCACCGTATTCGCCATCTAAATTTAACTGCACTACTTCATCCGAAGTCACTTTTACATGGCTAGCCTTTGCATGGATAACATGTGGGTCTTTAAAATGTTCTCCTCGAACTGCAAGCGAAACAAGTTTGATAAAATCGGCGATATTACACTTTTTCAATATAAACATGGAGAAGTAACCATCATTAATACTTGAGTTTGGTGATAATTTTTCGAATCCGCCTACCGAGTTTGTTAAACCGATTAAGAACATCATTGCTTCATCTTCAAAGACTTCCCCATCGTATTCAATACGCATTTTAGAAGCTTTTATAGACGGTAGCATTTCAATTCCCTTTAAATAATAAGCCAGTTGTCCAATCATTGTTTTAAGCTTACTAGGTACTTCGTAAGTCAGTTCAGTAATACGACCACCACCTGCAATATTGATAAAATGACGATCATTCACTAATCCTACATCCACTGGGATAGTATCACCTTTGATAATAATATCTACAGCTTGACTTATATCTCGTGGAATATGTACCGCACGTGCAAAGTCATTTGTTGTCCCCATCGGTATTAGTCCAATTTTAGGTCTCTCTTCAAATTCACTAACCCCAGCAACAACTTCGTTTAATGTACCATCTCCACCTACAGCTATGATCACATCAAATTTACGCTCAACCGCTGCCTTTGCAGCAGTAGTTGCATCGCCTGCACAGGTAGTAGCATGACAAGAGGCTTCATAGCCGGCGACTTCTAATTTTTCTAATACTTCAGGTAGATGCTTTTTGAAAATTTCTCTACCCGATGTGGGGTTATAAATGATTCGTGCTCGTTTCATATCATTACCTTCTTTGCTCTACAATTTTCTAAATATGTTAACGGAAAAATTCTGAGGAATGTTCCCAAAAGTACTTAAGGCTCAAAATAGGCTGTCTCAACGATTAAATTAAATACGTTTAGGCAGCCCTTTATTTTTTATAATGTATATCAAAATTTCAGTTTGTAGTCGTCCAAACATGAAAAGCTTTCAATCCCATTATACAGAATCATCCTTATTGTGCAAATGACGGTTTTATTTTAAAGTGTTTGTTACAACTTTACGGAAATCATCATATACCCAGCTCCAAAATTCTTCTTTTGAAGCATTCTCTTCAGTAATACTTGCGAATAATTCCTTTTGTTTCTCTTCAAATGTAGGATCATCCTGTGTAGGTAGTGTGGCTTTTTTTGCTAGCACATATTCTTGTAGCTGTGGTGCACGTGGTCCCCATTTCCCAATTACTTCTCCTGTTTCACTTAAAATAATATAAACAGGAATAGAGCGACCACCGTTTGTTAAATACTGATCCATTAACTCTAAATTTTGGTCACGGTAAACACAACGCATTTCTAAATTAGCTGCCTCTGCAATCTTACGGATGATTGGATTGTTCATCATCGCATCACCACACCAGTCTTCTGTTATTGTTAAAATATGTGGTTTTTTAGATGCAAGTAATGAAATAAACTCTTCATCTTCAGGCAGTTGGTAATTATTATAAACTTTAAAGCTGTTATCCTTATGCGTTGTCATACTATCCATATAATCTTGAATTGAAATTGCTTCGTCAAAATATTGTTTTTCAGTTTTCATATGTAAAACCCCCTTGAAAATAGTGTAAATGTTTTATGAATTTTTGGCAAAGTTATAAACACCCTAATCTCCAATATGATATTGTTACTCCACTACACTCGTTTTAAATTAACTTCGTATTAAATTGAGTTAATATTGATTTTGATAAAACAAAGCGCACTGTCATAAGTGGATCGACTATCTGACAAATCTCAATTTGACCAGCTGCACTTAATAACATAGTCACTTCAGCTAGCGATCGTCCTGTTTTTTGTACAATTCTATTAGCCATTAACTCTGTTGCAAGCTTGCTTGCTTCATCTAATGTTTTGGCAGAAGCAATTTGAGTAAACACTTCTTCATTTTCTAATAAAGGCTGTTCTATTGACTCTCCTTTTAACACCTCAAGTGTAACTGTCGCCGCTCCTTCTACCTCAACACCAGTAACACCAATTTCTCCATCACCCATTGCAGCATGGAAATCACCAAGACCAAATAATGCACCTTCAACGAAAACAGGAAGATATAAAATTGCACCCTCTGTAATCATTTTATTATCCATATTCCCCCCATGTGGGCCAGGCGTACCACAATTAATTGCTTCTTCTTTTGGTGCAACACCGATAACGCCAATCATCTTATTAATAGGTAATTTAATATCGCTTAAGAGTACATGGTCTTCTTCTATTGGTAAAATTTTAATTGTCGATTCAGTAAAACGATGTCCTAATGTACCTTCATTCGGCAGAGTCATCATCACACCATGTGACCCAACTTCGATTTTATTAATTTTGATCTTTAAAATATCCCCAGGCATCGCTTCTTTAATATAAATGGGTCCTGTTGCAGGATTTGTTTGATCCCAAGCTAATTGCTCTATCTTATCTTTCTCAGATGTTATTTGATTTTGAAAACAGTCGAATGTTTCAATACGAATTGTTGTACCTGATGAAATGGTTTTAATAGGCTTGTGATTTTTATCAAAAGCGTAAACTATGCCTTCAGAACGACTTAATATTTCCATATGAATACCCCATACTTTTTCTCTACTATAGCAAAAAAGACTGCTTGAGGCACGGATGCCCAAGCAGTCTTTGAAAGTTTTAAATTAGCGTTTGTTGATTTCTTCAAGAAGGATTTTGTTAACCATTGGTGGGTTAGCTTGTCCTTTAGTAGCTTTCATGATTTGGCCAACTAAGAAGCCAATTGCACGATCTTTACCGTTTTTGAAGTCTTCAATTGATTGTTGGTTATTGTCCAAAGTTTCTGTAACGATTTTAAGTAAAGCTGTTGGATCAGAAAGTTGAACAAGACCTTTATCTTTAACGATTTTTTCTGCATCGCCACCGTTTTCAACTAGTTCTTTGAAAACTTTTTTAGCAATTTTAGAAGAAATTGTTCCAGCAGAGATTAACTTAACCATACCTGCAAGACCTTCTGGTGTTAAAGCAGTATCTTTTAATTCTTTTTGTTCGGCATTTAAGTATGCAGAAACTTCACCCATTAACCAGTTAGAAGCAAGTTTTGCGTCTGCTCCAGCTGCTACTGTTGCTTCAAAGAAATCTGCGATGTCTTTTTGCAATGTTAACACGCCTGCATCGTATGCTGTTAAGCCTAGTTCTTCAACATAGCGAACTTTACGTGCTGCTGGTAGTTCAGGGATTTCATCTTTTACGCGTTGTAACCATGCATCGTCGATTACGATATCAACTAAGTCTGGTTCTGGGAAGTAACGGTAATCGTCCGCACCTTCTTTTACACGCATAAGGATTGTTTTACCTGTTTTCTCATCGAAACGACGAGTTTCTTGCTCAATGACACCGCCTGCATTTAATACAGCTGCTTGGCGTTTTTCTTCAAATTCAAGGCCACGACGAACGAAGTTGAATGAGTTTAAGTTTTTCAATTCAGTTTTTGTACCGAATTCATCTCGGCCGTATGGACGGATTGAGATGTTGGCATCACAACGTAGTGAGCCTTCTTCCATTTTACAGTCAGATACACCTGTATATTGGATGATTGATTTGATTTGCTCAAGGTAAGCGTAAGCTTCTTCTGGAGTACGGATATCTGGTTCAGATACGATTTCCACAAGTGGAGTACCTTGACGGTTAAAGTCAACTAGAGAGCTGTTTTTACCATGAGTAAGTTTACCAGCATCTTCTTCCATATGAAGACGAGTAATACCTATACGTTTTTTCTCACCGTTTACTTCAATATCAACCCAGCCGTTTTTACCGATTGGTTTATCAAATTGTGAAATTTGGTAAGCTTTCGGATTATCAGGGTAGAAATAGTTTTTACGGTCAAATTTAGTATGTTGTTCGATTTCCATATTAAGTGCTAGAGATGCACGAATTGCGTAATCTACAACGTTTTTGTTTACAACTGGTAAAACACCTGGATAACCTAGGTCAATTACTGTTGTGTTTGTATTTGGTTCAGCACCAAAGTGGTTTGGTGAACCAGAGAAGATTTTAGAGTTTGTTTTTAACTCTACGTGTACTTCTAAACCAATGACTGTTTCAAAGTTCATATTATTTTACCTCCCAAATTTGAGGAGTTTCTTTGTGGAATTCAGTTGCTTTTTCGAAAGCATCTGCCACACGGTAAATTGTAGCTTCATCGAAGTATTTACCAATAATTTGTAAACCTAGTGGTAGACCATCTTCAAATCCACACGGAATTGAAATAGCTGGTACACCTGCTAAGTTAATAGGAATTGTTAGAATATCGTTAGCGTACATTGTCATTGGATCTTCAACATTTTCTCCAATTTTGAATGCTGGAGTTGGAGTTGTAGGTCCAAGAATTACATCAAATTCTTCGAAAACTTTATCGAAATCTTCTTTGATTAATGTACGAGCTTGTTGAGCTTTTTTGTAGTAAGCATCATAAGTACCTGCACTTAATGAATAAGTTCCAAGCATGATACGACGTTTTACTTCATCTCCGAAACCTTGAGCACGAGTTTCTTTGTATAGTTCTTCTAAGTTTGTAACGTTTTCAGCACGGAAACCGAAACGGATACCGTCGAAACGTGATAAGTTTGAAGATGCTTCAGAAGAAGAAAGGATGTAATATGCTGCTAATGCATATTTAGAGTGAGGAAGTGATACTTCTTCCCAAGTTGCGCCTTGAGCTTCCAATACTTTAAGTGCATCAAGAACTGATTGACGTGCCGCTTCTCCAACACCTTCACCTAAATATTCTTTAGGTACAGCGATACGAAGACCTTTCACATCACCAGTAAGAGCTTCTACAAAGCTTGGTACTTCAACGTTTGCTGAAGTTGAATCGTTAGCATCTACACCTGAGATTGCTTCAAGTAATAATGCATTGTCTCGTACATTACGAGTAATTGGTCCGATTTGATCAAGTGAAGAAGCGAATGCTACTAAACCGTAACGAGATACACGACCATAAGTTGGTTTCATCCCAACAACACCACAGAATGATGCTGGTTGACGAATTGAACCACCTGTATCAGAACCTAATGAGAATGGTACTTCTCCTGCTGCTACAGCTGCTGCTGAACCACCTGAAGATCCACCTGGTACGCGGTCAAGACCCCATGGGTTACGAACTGGTTTGATGCCTGAGTTTTCATTTGAAGAACCCATTGCAAATTCATCCATGTTCAATTTCCCGATTGTTACCATTCCAGCTTCACGTAATTTATTAACAACTGTTGCGTCATAAATCGGGTTGAAGCCTTCTAGAATTTTACTTGCACAAGTTGTTTCTAAGCCTTCAGTGACGATATTATCTTTAACACCGATAGGTAGACCGAATAGTGGTCCTCTTTCTTCAAAAGGAACTGCATCCATTTCTTTTGCTTGTGCTGTTGCTTTTTCTTTATTTAATGCTAAAAACGCGCCTACTTCACCATCTAATGCAGCTACACGTTTGTAAGCTTCTTCTGTTAAGTCAGCGATTGAGATTTCTTTTGTTTTTAAAAGTTCTTGTAACTCTTGTGCTGATTTTGTAAACAATGTCATATGTGGCCCTCCTTACTGACTATTATTCTGTAATGATTGGTGGTACTTTAACTAAACCGTCTACATGTTCTTTTACGTTTAACATCATTACTTCACGATCTAAACCTTTCACTGCAACGTCTTCACGTAAAACGTTTACAAGTGGTAAGACATGTGTTGTTGGTTCAACATTAGTAGTATCTAATTCATTAAGTTGCTCTGCAAATTTAGTAATTGCACCTAATTGTTGTGCAAACTTTTCAGCTTCAGCTTCTGTAATAGCTAGACGAGCTAAGTTAGCAACGTGCTTAACTTCTTCTTTTGTAATATTCGCCATTCTTCACACCTCCGAATTCAATAACCATACCGATAATAATATCATTTTTAGTAATATTTATGCAAGGCGATACTTTCCGCTAAAGTGACGCCAAACGCTTGAAAATAAAGGCTTTTCTTTCCTTTATTAACAACCTTACTATACTCATAATCCATTATAGCAAAATGAATAGAGATAATTGACTACCTTCAGATTATACAATTTATCGACACAAATAAGTATGATTTTCATACTTTCTATTAAAGTAAAAGAGTACGACAAATATGTCGCACTCTTTCTATTAAAACCTAATCATTATATATATGAACATATGGCTCACTTGAATTAGCCTCTTTTACTACTAATGCCTCTGGTCCATTGACAGAAGTTACATTAACTTCCACCTTTAAACCTTTAGGAAATTGATCAATTACTGCACCAGCCATGAATTGTGTGAAACCAACAATTTCAGAAGTACCGTAAAATTTAATCGGAATATCTATGTTTAACTTTTTAATTTTGTTATCTTGATAGAAGCCTGTTCCAATAACATTTGTATAGTTAGAGAAGTACTTTTCAATATCTTGTTTGAAGAATTTAAAATACTGATTCATCTCACGGTAATTTTCTTCACTATCATTTGTTGGGAACAAGACATATTCCTCTTGAACCGGTTTCCACTCTGAGATTTTATTAGATCCCTCATCTACAATACCATAAGAGATATATGTGCCTGGAACAATGTCGCTACGACTTTGTTGTTTAAATAGTCCAACAACCATTGGCACATTTTCTAGTCCCTCTTTTTGACGTAATCGTTGAATGATTTGAGCAGCAATTTTTTCTCCCTGTTTTGTTAAAACCGGTTCTGGTATTGGTTCTTCATATGTTGCACCATAATCTTCTTTTTGATAGTAGTAAATAGAGTTAAGAGCCAAGCCGATTGAAACACCAGCCAGCTTCACTTTATTTTTCCCTGCTTTTTCAAGGTAGTTTTGTTCTACGATATGCGCCAAATAGATAGGAGCCTTTTTAGCACGTTCTGTTGGCGACATACTTTTGGTAGTAGCAGGGTTTAATCCATCATCTGTTTGAGAACTACGCGCAAGCCATGAAGAGGCAGTTTCCTTATCTATATACTGCCCCTCCTGGAAAAAGTACTTTCCTGGATCAAATGCCTTTTGAGATAAGCGTAATAGTCCACTTTCTGCTTCTGTAATATCATATTTTGAATAAATGTTTGAAACAATCAAACCTCTACTTGCACTTTCTTTATAAGGTAAAAGAGTACGATAGTATTGGTCATCAATTTGCATATTAGGAATGATCGTTGCTTCTTCCTTGTCTTTAGCATCGCTTTGTACTACTTCCGTGTCATTCTTTAATGATGGAACGCAACCTGCAAGCATGGTGACAACAATCATCGCCGGTATCCAGCGAAGTCGTTTCATGATCTTGATCTCCTTTACACAGTTAATTCTTGAAGAAGGCGGTTTTCATCCCAAACTTCAATGCCCAGTTGTTCAGCTTTTGCTAGTTTAGAGCCTGCTTCTTCTCCGGCGATTACTAGATCTGTTTTTTTACTTACACTTCCAGTAACTGTACCGCCTAACTGTTCTATTTTCTCTTTTGCATCTTGTCGTGTCAATTGTTCTAATTTACCGGTTAAAACAACTGTCTTTCCTGAAAATATACTCTCTATGTCAGCCACATTTACTTTTTTACCTTTAAAGTCCATGTTCACACCTGCATCAGAAAGCCTTTGTAGTAATGCTTGTACTTCTTCATTTTCAAAATATGAAAGCAATGATTCGGCCATTTTTTCACCAATATCATTTACATTCACAAGTTCGTTTGTAGTAGCCTTCATTAAATTCTGCATAGAACCAAATTCTTCAGATAATACGCGTGCTGCTTTTGCACCAACATGGCGAATACCTAAACCAAATAATAAGCGCTCCATTGAATTTTCTTTTGAATTTTCAATTGCTGTCACTAAATTATTTGCTGATTTTTCGCCCATACGATCTAATTGAATTAGTTCTTCTACATTTAATTTATATAGGTCTGATACATCTTTTACAAGATCAGATTTTAATAATTGCTCTACAACTTTCTCTCCACAACCATCGATATTCATGGCATTTCGTGATACAAAATGAGCCATACCTTCCGAAATTTGAGCGAAACATTGTGGATTTACACAGCGAAGTGCTACTTCACCTTCTAAACGAATGAGCTCACTATCACAAGCTGGACAATGTGTTGGCATTTCATAAGGAACAGAATCTTCACTCCGTTGATCAAACAATACGGAAACAACTTCAGGGATGATATCACCGGCTTTACGGATAATAACTTGGTCTCCGATTCGAATATCCTTTTCACGAATAATGTCTTCATTATGCAGTGTTGCACGTCCAACAGTTGTCCCCGCTACAAGAACTGGTTCTAATATTGCTGTAGGGGTAACAACACCTGTACGACCAACAGTTAAATCAACATCTAAAACCTTAGTGACCACCTCTTCAGCGGGAAATTTATATGCGATAGACCAACGTGGACTTTTCGCTGTATAACCTAACTCTTCTTGCTGGTCATAACGGTTTACTTTAATGACGATTCCATCAATTTCATATGGTAATTCTGGGCGTTTTTCTGTCCACTCTTCGATATAAGCCATTACTTCTTTAATATCCTTGCATGCTCTGCGTTCATGATTTGTATGAAACCCTAATTTATCCATATAATCTAATGCTTCACTGTGGCTGTCTAAATTGTAAGCCTCACCACTACCTCCGATAGCATAAATGAAAGTCGATAAATTACGACTCGCAGCAATTTTAGGGTCTAGTTGACGAAGCGATCCAGCCGCTGCATTACGAGGGTTAGCAAATAACTCCTCGCCTTTTTCTGCACGTGCTTTATTAAGATTTGTGAAAGAGCGTTTTGGCATATAACATTCTCCACGTGCTTCAATGGATACCGGCTCTTTTAAACGTAACGGTATAGAACGAACCGTTTTTAAGTTTTCTGTAATATCCTCACCAATTTGACCATCACCACGTGTTGAACCTACAACAAAAACACCATTTTCGTAGCGAAGAGAAATCGCTAAACCATCGATTTTCAATTCACAAATATAATTAAAATTGTCACCAATAATAGCACGTGCTCTTCGATCAAAGTCATTCAAATCTGCTTCGTTAAAAGCATTTGAAAGGCTAAGCATTGGATAGTCATGTGTAACCTTTTTGAATCCTTGTAGTGTGTCCCCACCTACTCGTTGTGTAGGTGAATCTGGATATATTAAATCCGGATTTTCTTGTTCAATTGTAATGAGTTCATTTAATAATTGATCGTAAACTGCATCTGAAACAACCGGTTTATCCAGTACATAATAGGCATGTCCATATTCATGAAGAAGCTCATTTAGTTCAGCTACACGCTTTTCCAGTTGTATTTTGTCCATTCATTTCCCTCCGCAACTGCGCCTATACTTTTTCGATAGGCGCAAATTTTGCTAATAATCGTTTAATACCTGTTGGGCTTGGGAATGCAATATCTAACTCAACATTCTCTCCTTCACCACGGACACTAACAACTGTACCAACACCCCATTTTTTATGAGATGCTTTGTCGCCAGAAGCCCAGCCAAGTTTTTCTCCACCAGATTGTGAATATGCTGATTTTGTCACTACTGTACGAGTTGGCTGTGTTGTTGATGTAACAAATCCAGACTGGCGAGGTGAACGTCCAACACTTGTACTACTATTTCTATTGTTAGCCGAAACATCTTCAATAATTCCATTATCAATTTCCTGTAAGAATCGAGATGGATTGTTATAACTGCTACGTCCAAAAATAGTACGCGTTTGTGCACAAGTTAAGAATAGTTTCTGCTCAGCACGTGTAATACCTACATAAGCAAGACGACGCTCCTCTTCCATTTCATCTTCATCCTGCAATGAACGTGAGTGTGGGAAGATATTTTCTTCCATACCGATTATGAACACGACTGGGAATTCTAAACCTTTTGCCGAGTGCATAGTCATTAAAACAATGCTACCTTTAGACTCATCCTCTTTATCAAGAGAATCAATATCTGCTATAAGTGCTAAATCAGTTAAAAAGGCAACAAGCGTTTTATCATCACTTTGAGCTTCAAATGCTTTTGTAACTGTTAAGAATTCATCGATATTCTCTAAGCGGCTTTCTGCTTCAATCGTTTTTTCGGTTTTGAGCATCTCACGATAGCCTGACTTTTCTAGTACTTGCTCAACTAGTTCTGTCACAGACAAAAATTCCTGCATTCGTGTAAAGTCAGAGATCATCGCATGAAATTTTGCTGCCGCGTTTGCTGCTCTTGCAGGCAGCCCCATAAAGTCAACTTCTCTTAATGCATCAAAGATAGAACGATCTTGTTCGAATGCGAATTGTGCCATACGATCAAAAGAAGTTGCACCAATACTACGTTTTGGTTCATTAATAATTCGCGCTAGCGATAAATCATCGTCATTATTAGCAATTAAACGTAAGTATGCTAGTAAATCTTTTATCTCTTTACGATCATAGAACTTCGTGCCCCCGACGATTGTATAAGCCATGTTTGACTTCACAAGCACCTCTTCCATTGCACGTGATTGTGCATTTGTGCGATAAAGAATTGCGAAATCATCAAGTGAGCGATTATCTTTTATCATTAATTCTTGAATTGTTTGTACGACAAATTGTGCTTCTTGTTTCTCATCATAAGACCGTGAAATAGCAATTTTCTCACCTTCAGCATTTTCCGTACGTAATTCTTTTGGATAGCGACTTGAGTTATTTTTTATGACGTCATTCGCCGCTTGAAGGATGCGTGCAGACGAGCGGTAATTCTGTTCTAACATGATCGCTTTTGCCTTAGGGTAGTCTTTTTCAAAAGATAAAATATTTTGTATATCTGCTCCGCGCCAACGATAAATGGATTGGTCAGAGTCACCAACAACACAAATGTTTTGGAATTTCTTTGCAAGCATTTGAACTAATTGATATTGCGAATGGTTTGTATCTTGATATTCATCCACGTGAATATATTGGAATCGATTTTGGTAATATTCAAGTACTTCAGGTACCTGTTTGAATAAACGTATAGTAATCATGATTAAATCATCAAAATCTAATGATTGGTTTTTTCGCAAACGTCTTTGGTAACCTTCATATACATCCGCCACAGTTTTTTCATATGGATTTGTTGAACTTACTTGTGCTTTATATGTTTCAACATCGATACATTCGTTTTTCGCAGAACTAATCGCATTTAACATAGAGCGTGGATCATGACGTTTAGGATCTATATTTAACTCTTTCAAAACGTTTTTAATTACTGTTAATTGATCAGTTGTATCTAGAATGGAGAAGTTTTTGTTGTAACCAATACGATCGATATCACGACGTAAAATACGCACACACATAGAGTGGAATGTAGATACCCACATTTGTGCACCCGTTCCGTTTCCTAGTAAACCATCGATACGTTCTCTCATTTCACGAGCCGCTTTATTCGTGAATGTTATGGCTAATATTTTCGAAGGATAAACCTTTTTTTCAATTACTAAATACGCGATACGATGAGTTAGTACACGCGTTTTCCCTGATCCTGCTCCTGCCATTATTAACAATGGACCTTCTGTTGTTTTCACGGCTTCAGCCTGTTCAGGGTTCATTCCTTTTAATAAATTATTCGTTAGCTGTTCCATAACGCACCACCTTTTTACAATACAAACATTTGTTCTTGATTATACTATAGTTTTATATTTCTTTCACTGCTTTTACTGTACTAAGCGCTGCTTTTAAATCGTCATATATAATATTGCCAATTACGACGGTATTAGCTGATTGAGCCATTTCCTTTGCCTGTTCAGCGTTAGAAATCCCTCCACCATAAAATAATCGTGTATTTTCTAAAACAGCTTGAACCTCTTTTACTATATTAGGATTCCCGTAAACGCCACTATATTCTAGATAAAAAATAGGTAAATTGAACAGATTTTCAGCCATTCTTGCGTAAGCAACTACATCTTCTGCATCTAACTCAGTATTTGCCTCCGTCACTTTTGCAGCTTTGCAATCTGCATTTAATATGCAATAGCCTTCTGCAAATAGCTCGTCCCACATCATGATATCGCCGTATTCTTTAATCGCTTGATGATGTAAATCTTTTACCCATGTGGTGTTACTGCTATTTAATACTGTTGGTATAAAATAATAATCAAAACCTGGTGTAACAGATTCTAAATTAGAAATTTCTAAAACAACTGGCACTGTAAAACGACGTATTCTTACCAATAAATCTAATACATTATCGATTGTCACATTATCTGTACCACCAACAATTATTGCATCTGTGCCAGATTCGCACAATTGCTCTAGCATCTCATCTGTCATTGGTTTTGCCGGATCAACTTTAAATACATGACGCCAATTTTGAAACTCCATTTTAACCCACCTATCTGGAATATTAATATCTATTTGACTTAGTCAAATAGCAACCAAGTTTTTCTCTAATTACCAGTATACATTAGTCAAACGTGCCCTCCATTGAATATTCGAAAAGGCTCGAAAGAATTTATTTCACAAGAAAAAAACTGAACAGACATCTGCTCAGTCGGTTTCATTATATTTGCTAAACTACTTCTCAGTCTTTAGGAGCTAGAAAAGGTTTTTCATCTGGATAAAGGCGACCAAGCATTTCATCGTATGTATCATTTCCGTAATCGAAACAACGACGTACACGAGAAATTGTTGCTGTAGAAGCACCTGTTTCCTTTTTGATTGTTTCATACGTTTTTTTCAAGCGTAATAAATGCGCTACTTCAAAACGTTGTGCTAAAGATTGGATTTCGCTTATTGTACATAAATCATCAAAAAATTTATAGCATTCTTCTATGTCATTTAACTCCAAAACCGCTTTAAATAGTTGTTCTGTTTGATGACCTTTAATTTTTTCAATTTGCATGCTTCATTCCCCCTTTCCTCATTAAGGTTCATATGTGACCGCTTTTGCTAATCCAGGATTGGAAGGTACGAGGTGAATCCACGACTTACCAGGCACTAATTTGACAGGCTGATCATTTGCATATGGCACTAATACACCATCTACATTTCGCCATTTGACATCTAACTTTTGCCCAGCTTGAAATACATAACCATTTCCACCTGAAGTCAAATCAAGCGATTGACGTCCCTTTTGATCAACAGTACTTTGATTCACTTCAAAGAATAATACATTGGCAACTTGTACAGATTCATCGTTTAATAAATCCTTAGTAACTACACCGCCAGATTGACGTTCATATAATTTATTGTCTTCATTAAAAGTATATGTGTTATGGAATTGTTCATCAACACCATAACGAATATCTACTTTCGAAATATACTTTTCTATTTTAACATCTTCAGCAGACTCAAAAAAAGAGAAAGGTACTTTTTTCTGCATTTTTAATGAAGCTCCTACTTTTTTAAATCCTAACTTTACATTCTCTTCTGAAATATAGGAGTTGTGTGGCGCTACTCGATCCGTTGAACGTTGAAATAATGAACCATCATATTGCATCCCATTAATATTATCCACTACACTAGCACTTAACATCCTTTGTGCCTCTGGGCTATATCCATGTGCAATATAAAATGCATCTAAGCCTTTTGCTAGATCAACAAAATAATCCCTTGCACTTCTAACAGGCCCAATATTTTCAGGCAACTCGCTTTGGAATACTGCTAGTAAACGTGTAATATTCCCTTCAGCTACCATCTCATAAACTAGATCAGCCGAAGTTAGACCAGATTGAGGACGTGCTTGCGGATGATTATTAATCGTCACCATCACTGGACGCATTTTTGGTTTTTGCTCTACCTCTAAACCAGTAAACGGTGTGAAATATGTCTTTTTCTCAACTTCTGCTTCAGCCTGTACTTCCGTTTTTTCTGGATCCTTCTTTACTTCTTTTTCTTCTTTCTCTTTAGAGCATCCGACGATTAAAACGCCTAATACTAATAGCCCCACCATCAACTTCTTTTTCAAAAGATTTCCTCCTATCTCATAACGGACGGGAATAGAACGGTTTTCTTCATCACATCGAAAATACCGCGTTGAGTAATCCGAATATAAGGTAAATGTGTAGATTGTAAGAATAGCAAAGTATAAATAGCATCACCTAGATGATAGCCTCGCTCTTGTAACGTTTTCTTTAGAGCTAATTCTTGCTCTATTAATACTTCAACAGGCTCGGCGGATAATCCTCCTCCAATTGAAAGTGGTAGGCTTTCTAAAACTCGCCCATTCTCAACAATTACGATACCACCCTTCATTTTTTTCATTTCATTGAAGGCTATTAGCATATCTTTTGTATTTTTTCCTATTAAAATTATATCACCAGTACTTGAGTATGAGGATGCAAATCCTTGAAGATGTGTCGCAAACCCTTTTAGCAAAGTATTTACACGCCACTTTCCATTTTTATCAACTAGCATTAAATAGCATTCATCGTGGTCCGTGTGAAGTTTACCTTCATTCGTATGAACTGATACGCTATATGGTTTCGTTATAACATCATTCACCAATTGGATTCCAAATGGCATCGAAAATTGGAAGTCATCCTCAGACAAATCAAATTTCAAATCGAGTGTGCCCATTGCTGACCAATCGATTGATGGTAGAGTGAACTCCTTTTTATTGTCGCGTTTTAACCAAACACCTTTTGATAATACGCTTACAGGAACTGGATTAAATTCATTTTCTAAAAAGTTCAGAGTAGCATACCGTCCTGTTGCTATAAGTCCATGTAAATTACTCATATTATAATAGCGCGCGACATTATAAGATGCCATTTGATAGGCATCAATCGGCGCAACCCCCGCATCAAGGGCTACTTGAATACATTTGTCCATCACACCATCTCTATGGAATGAAGGTGTTGCACCATCTGTTGTCATCATTAAATGATCAAAAACATTCAATTTCTTCTCAACAATATCTTTCAAAAGTATTGGTAAATCTGGACGAATGGAAGAATGGCGTAAAGTTACTGCATATCCATGTAAAATACGATTTTCCACTTCTTCTAGAGTCATTGATTCATGGTCTCCATCAGCACCAAATAGTTTCATACGAGCTAATGTTCTTTCAGATGCGCCCGGTAAATGCGCTTCAATTTTTTTACCATGTGATTTTGCGAGTTTTAGCCAATATAGCATTTGGTCATCGCCTGCTAGTAATCTTGGCCAACCTGTTAACTCCCCACCTAACATGACATCTGTACGTTCAAGCCAATCATTAATCGCTTTTGTCGTAAAGAGATCATGTTCATTTTCAAGCTCCGTTTGCGAATCAAATCGAGCCCACCAGTAGAATGAGAATGGCAGTTGCTTTAATTGATCTAGAATTGTAAACGCTTTCTTGTTTTTAATTGCTAAAAATAGCATTAAGTTGTCAGATAGAAACGTCGTCGTTCCACGTTGCGCTGCATAATCCGCAAAGGATTGGGGATTATAAAGCTGAAATGGATGAACATGTGGTTCAATGTAACCTGGAACAATCGTCTGTCCCTCAGCATCAACAATCTCTGTTGTCGCTGTATTTGGTGGCATTTTAGATCCTGCGTATATAATACGATCTTTATTAATCCAAATATTCCCCTGGATCCATTGTTTATATATGCCATGTAAATAACGCGCGTTTTTAATTACTAAATTTGGTGCTTCTTTACCATCAATGATGGCTATTTGTTGACGGATTTGACTGATTTTCCATAAGGGTTCTGGCATTACATCCATCTCCTTTCGCTTTTCTTTTTTATTTATATGCTCGTTAAATCGATTATTTAATTTATGTCAAAAATAGGATTTAATACTGTTTTAGCATTATTGAATTATCGTATCACAGCACTTTAGGAAAGCAAAGTTTTTAGTAGTATTTTGTGGGAAAATTTGTATAGGAGGGTGACTTAATTGACACAATCAGAAAACTTAAGTACGAAGAATGCTTTTATGCGGTTAACATGTGGTATAACTATGACAGCATTTGGTATCGGTAGAATTTCGCGCGATTCTAATTGTACTGGTGGTCGATTGATGATTATTATCGGTGCTATGAAAACAGCGGAAGGTATTTTAAAGTATTGTCCAACAAAAGCAATGATGAACTCCACTATGAAATCCGTAATGGATAGTTCTATGACCAGTGCTTTTGGTGGCCAAGCTGCAAGTATTATTCCGAATATTGATCAATTGATGAAAGATTTTGCTGGTGGAAATTCGAATGCTAATTCGAATAATAACTCGAATAGTAATTCCAATAGCAATTCGAATAGTAACTCCAATAATAATGGTGAAAAGAATAATTCACAAAACAGCAACACTAAAAATCAGTCTAATGATCAAAATAAGAACACTAATAACAGTCAATCTAACTCAACTAATTCATAATTCCCATACTATACGAAAAGCTGTCCGACCTAACAATCGGGCAGCTTTTCGTTTTACTTCATTGTACGCCAACCAATATCAGAACGGTGGAAAAAGCCTGCCCATGATTCTTTAGATAAACCTTCGTATACTTTTTGTTGTGCGTCTTTTAATGATGTAGCCTTTGTGGTAACTAGTAGTACACGTCCACCATTTCCTACAAAGTCTTCTCCTACTAGCTTTGTTCCAGCATGAAATACATCGAAGTTTGCTGATAATTTTTCAAGTGACGGTAATTTAGCACCTTTTTTTACCTCGCCTGGATATCCTTCAGAAGCAATTACTACACCTAGCATTGCATCGTTCGACCATTCCAATGTATAAGGTTCTTCATTCATCAACGCCATCATGAATTCTCCAAAATCAGAAGCCATACGTGGTAATACAACTTGTGTTTCAGGATCACCGAAGCGTGCATTAAATTCAATTACTTTTGGACCTTCAGCAGTTAAAATAAGTCCTGCATATAAAATCCCAGTGAATGGTGCACCTTCAGTTGTCATCGCCTGTACAGTTGGCACGACTACTTCATCATATGCACGCTTAACAACCTCATCAGAAATTTGAGGTACTGGAGAGTAAGCACCCATTCCACCTGTATTTGGACCTTTATCACCATCATATGCACGTTTATGATCTTGTGCAATAACCATAGGATAAATTCGACCATTATGTACAAATGACATGTAAGAGAACTCTTCCCCATCAAGGAATTCTTCAATTACTACTCGAGAAGAAGAATCACCAAAACGTTGATTACCAATCATGTCTTTGATGCCTTCAATCGCTTCCTCTTCAGTTAATGCAACGATTACACCTTTTCCTGCAGCTAGACCATCTGCTTTTACAACAATTGGTGCCCCCATTTTTTGCACATATGTAATTGCAGCATCTGCTTCAGTAAATGTTGCGGAAGCTGCTGTTGGGATATTATATTTTTGCATTAGTTCTTTTGCAAATGATTTACTACCTTCTATTTTAGCTGCCGCCTTTGTTGGTCCAAAAATGCGCAAACCTGCTTCTTCAAAAGCATCTACGATACCAGCTACTAAAGGCTGTTCAGGTCCGACGAATGTTAAGTCGATTGACTGCTCTTTAGCAAAAGCTATAAGTTCCGCAAAGTTGAAAACGTCAATTGCCACACACTCTGCATCATTTTTCATACCATCGTTACCTGGAGCTACAAATACTTTCTCAACGGATGCTGCATTTGCAAATTGTTTAGCAATTGCATGCTCGCGACCGCCACTACCAATAACTAGTACTTTCATTGATGTTTCCTCCTACTTATAAATTAATGGAACACGCCGATGTTTAATCATTGTGTTCCTTAACTAGCATATCCAGTTCCAGGCGCTATCGGCTCGAGGTCACTTCAGTCTCTCGCTCAAAGGCAAAAAGCACCTTTGATTCGAGACTTCCAGTGCTTGTCGCCGATGAACGAGCGCCTTGGGCAAGCAGGATGCTGGTCATGCAACCGTTGCGACACGACGTCGCGCTTTTAGGTTGCCTTCATTAATTAGTGTTTAAAGTGTCTTACTCCTGTGAATACCATTGCGATGCCGTATTCGTTTGCTTTGTCGATTGAGTCTTGGTCTTTGATTGAGCCGCCTGTTTGGATGATTGCTGTGATGCCTGCTTTAGCAGCAGTTTCTACAGTGTCATTCATTGGGAAGAATGCATCTGATGCAAGTGCTGCACCTTTTGCTTTTTCTCCAGCTTGCTCTAATGCGATTTTCGCTGAGCCTACACGGTTCATTTGACCAGCACCAACGCCTAATGTCATTTTGTCATCAGTTACAACGATGGCATTTGATTTAACGTGTTTTACTACTGACCAACCAAGTTTCATTGCTGCCCATTCTTCTTCAGTTGGTTCGCGGTCTGTAACTACTTTTACTTCTCCATCTTTTAAGCCAAAACGGTCTGGCTCTTGAACAAGTAAGCCACCCTCAACAGATACTGTGTTGAATGCATCACGTTTTTCTTGTGCAAATGAAATTGTTAGTAAGCGAATATTTTTCTTCGCAGATAATTTTTCAAGTGCTTCAGCAGTGAATGCAGGAGCGATGATAATTTCTAGGAAGATTCCAGCAAGTTGTTCTGCTGTTGCTAAATCTACTTCACGGTTCAACGCAATAATACCACCGAAGATTGAAGTTGAATCTGCTTCATATGCTTTAGCGAATGCTTCAGAGATTGTTTCAGCTGTACCAACGCCACAAGGATTCATATGTTTTACTGCTACGGCTGCTGGTGCGTCAAATTCTTTGATAATTTGAAGTGCAGCATTTGCGTCTTGAATATTATTGTAAGAAAGTTCTTTACCATGTAATTGCTCAGCTGATGCTATTGAGAAATCTGAGCCTAAGTGCTTTTGGTAGAAAGCTGCTTTTTGATGTGGATTTTCACCGTAACGAAGTGGTTGTTTTAATTCATATGTTAAAGTCATTTGCTCTGGGAATTCTTCACCAGTGTATTCTGTTAAGTAGTTAGAAATATAAGAATCGTAAGCGGCTGTATGACGGAATACTTTTGCACCAAGACGACGGCGTGTTTCAAGTGTTGTTTGGCTTTCTGCTTTTAGCTCTGCTAATACAGTTGCATAATCATTTGAATCGACGATTACTGTTACATATTTTTGATTTTTAGCAGCCGAACGAAGCATTGTTGGACCACCAATATCAATATTTTCAATAGCATCGACGATTGTTACATTAGGCTTTGAAATTGTTTCAACGAATGGATATAGATTTACACAAACGATTTCGATTGGTTGAATACCATGTTCAGCCATTTGCGCTTGGTGTTCAGGATCATCATGTTTTGCAAGTAATCCACCATGAATAAGCGGGTTCAATGTTTTAACACGTCCACCTAAAATTTCTGGGAAGTTTGTTACTTGGTCAACAGCAGTTACTGCTACACCGTTTTCTTGTAAATGTTTTTTTGTACCGCCTGTTGATAAAATTTCATAGCCTAATGCCTCTAATTCCTTAGCAAATTCTAAAACACCTGATTTATCAGAGACACTGATTAACGCACGTTTCGTCACGATTATTTCCTCCTTAGATTTGAAAGCAAGTTGTAATTCATAATTCTTATGTAGTACATAATCGGAACCAAAGCACGAAGCTCTGGTTCCACTTAATTAATTATTTATTTTAAAGTTGCCTGTAATGCTTCTTTATAAAGGTCATGCTCAATAGCATGAATTGCTTGTTCAGTTGCCACGCGGTCACCGTCAGTGACTGCTACAGCACGTTGCGCAATAATTGGACCTGTATCCATCCCCGCATCTACAAAGTGAACTGTTACACCCGTTACTTTCACACGATGTTCCATTGCTTGTCCAATGGCATCTTTTCCTGGAAACGAAGGTAATAGAGAAGGGTGAATATTAACAATTTTCGAAGTATAGGAATTTAATAATGTTTCACCGATTAAACGCATATATCCCGCAAGAACGATCCATTTCACTTCACACTCTTGTAGCTTAGCTAAAATAGCTTGTTCATAAGCTTCCTTAGAACCAAAATCCTTAGGGCTTAGTGCTAATACAGGGATACCTTTTGCTTTAGCACGTTCTACAACATAAGCACCTGGCTTATCTGTGACAACGAGCTCAATTTTCGCATGTAGTTCACCGCATTCTATTGCTTCTTGAATAGCTTGAAAATTAGAACCGCTGCCTGATGCGAAAACTGCGATGGAAACGATATTACACATGAGTTAAGCTCCCATCATGATTACCGTTAAAAAGAACACCTTCACCTTTCACAACGCGACCAATTTCATACGCTTTTTCACCATGTTGTTCAGCAATCTCGATAATACGAGCCGCTTCAGAAGCTGGTACTGAAATTACGTATCCGATTCCCATATTGAAAACATTATATAAATCACGCTCTTGTAGATTACCTTTCTCTTTTAAGAATTCAAAGACAGGTAATACTGGCCAAGTGCCTAAATCAATTTCTGTTGCTAGTCCTTCTGGCATCATACGAGGTAGGTTTTCATAGAAACCTCCACCTGTAACGTGTGCCATACCATGCACTTCACACTCTTTTAGCATTGCTAAAACAGGTTTTGCATAAATTTTTGTTGGTACTAATAAAGCTTCACCAATGGGACCTAGGTTCTCGTAGCCTTCAACAATTGTTTCAGGTTTAAAGCCATTATCAGCAAAAACAACTTTACGGACAAGTGAATAACCATTTGAGTGAATACCGCTAGAAGCTAGCCCTACAAGTACATCACCTTCTGAAATTTTCTCTCCTGTTACGATATTTGCTTTTTCAGCAGCACCTACCGCAAAGCCCGCTAAATCATATTCGTCCTCTTCATACAGACCAGGCATTTCAGCTGTTTCTCCACCGATTAACGCAGCACCAGCTTGGACACAACCATCAGCAACACCTTTAACAATTTGCTCGATTTTAGCAGGCTCAGCTTTACCAACTGCTACGTAATCTAAAAAGTATAATGGCTCTGCACCTTGTGCAACGATATCGTTTACACACATTGCTACGCAGTCTACTCCGATTGTATCGTGTTTATCAGCCATAAACGCTAGTTTTAATTTTGTCCCAACACCATCAGTACCAGAAATAAGAACTGGTTCCTTCAAGTTTAATTCAGATAAATCGAACATGCCGCCAAAGCCACCAAATGAACCCATGATGCCCTTTCTTGCTGTACGTTCAACATGTGATTTCATTCTTTGGACTGCTTCATAGCCTGCTTCAATATTAACGCCTGCTTCTTCATATGCTTTTGACATGTAGATCGTCTCCTTAACGTATAAGTTCTTTTTCGTGTGGCAAGATAGTATCCGGGAAAATCTCAGTTGGATATTTTCCAGTAAAACATGCTAAGCATAGACCACGCTCTGGACCTTCGTGTTGGCGAGCAATAGATTCTACCATGCCTTCAACAGATAAAAATGTTACCGTATCAGCACCAATTGCATCACGGATCTCTTCAACACTATGACTAGAAGCGATAAGTTCTTCTGATGAAGATGTATCAATACCGTAGTAGCATGGGTCTGTCATTGGTGGAGAACTGATAACAACATGTACTTCTGCTGCTCCAGCTTCCTTCAACATTTTCACTATACGTCTTGAAGTTGTACCACGAACAATTGAATCATCTACCATTACAACACGTTTCCCTTGAACAACTTGACGTACTGGAGATAATTTCATTTTCACACCACGTTCACGTAACTCTTGTGTCGGTTGAATGAAGGTACGACCAACATAACGGTTTTTAATCAGGCCTAATTCGTAAGGAATCCCACTTTCTTCTGCAAAACCAATTGCTGCGGAAATACTTGAATCTGGAACACCCGTTACAACGTCTGCCTCAATATGAGCACATTCTTTTGCAAGTGTTTTACCCATACGTTTACGTGCCATATGCACGTTAATGCCGCCAATTTCCGAATCTGGTCTTGCTAAATATACATATTCCATTGCACACATTGCACGTTTAGCTGGTTCTACAAATCGATCGCTTTTCACACCATTATCATTAATAACGATTAATTCTCCTGGTTCTACTGAACGAACGAATTCTGCACCAATTAAATCGAACGCACAAGTTTCAGAAGCAACAACCCAACTGTCGCCTAATTTACCAAGTGCTAAAGGACGTAAACCGTGCTGATCTCGAGCCACAATTAAACCTTCTTCAGATAACATTAAGATCGAAAATGCACCTTTTAACAAAGTAAGCGCATTTTTCACTTTTGAAAGAAATGTCGGATGCGTACTTTTTTTAATTAAGTGAGCAAGTACTTCTGTATCAGAAGTTGAGTTAAAAATGCTACCTTGACGTTCTAAATGTTGCTTTAAGTGATTTGCATTAACTAAATTACCATTATGCGCGATTGATAAACTGCCTGTTGATGAGCGGAACAGCAGCGGCTGAACATTTTCAATTCCGCCGCCTCCTGCTGTCGTATAACGTGCATGAGCTATTGCTGCTTGTCCTTTTAAGCCTTCTAATTTACCTTCACTAAATACATCATTTACAAGACCTTCCCCTTTAACAGCGCGAAATTGCTTGCCATCTTTGACAACAATCCCCGCACCTTCTTGACCACGATGTTGTAATGCATGTAAACCGTAATAACTAAGCTGCGCTGGGTTTTCATTACCCCAAATCCCAAACACGCCACATTCTTCATTTAAGCCTCTGAGTTCACCAAACATGGTATTGCCCCTTTCCAAGCATCTTGGAATTCTGCTACTGGACCTTCGATTAATGTAGAACCGTCTTCACCGCGAACACTCAATTTGGCATCTGCTGAAACAACACCAATTTTACGAGCATCTTTAACAGCTACTTCAAATGCTTGAGCATTTTCAGCTTTAACTGTTACTAAGAAACGTGATTGCGATTCACTAAATAAAGCACTTACTGCCGAACCTTCTAAGATGATTTCTGCTCCGAATTTTGTACCGAATGTTTTTTCTGCTAATGCAACAGCTACTCCGCCTTCAGCAACATCATGTGCAGATGCCACTAAACCTTGTTGGATAGCTTTTAATAACGCGTCTTGACGTGCTGCTTCAACAGTTAAATCAATCTCTGGTGCTAGACCGAAAATACGGCCATCATTTTGCATTTTTTGAAGTTCAGATCCACCGAATTCAGTTTTTGTATCGCCGATTAAGTAGATATAGTCTCCAGCTTCTTTAACTTGCTGTGTTGTAACGTGAGCTAAGTCTTCTACTAAACCAACCATACCGATTGTTGGTGTTGGATAAACAGCTACACCACTACGCTCATTGTAAAGAGAAACATTACCGCCGATTACTGGTGATTCTAGTGCTAAACAAGCCTCTGAAATACCATCAGCTGATTTTTCGATTTGCCAGAAGATTTCTGGTTTTTCTGGATTACCAAAGTTCAAACAGTCTGTAATTGCAAGTGGCTTACCACCAGAACAAACGATATTACGTGCTGCTTCTGCTACCGCAATTTTCCCGCCAACTTCTGGATCTAAGTAAATGTATCGAGAGTTACAGTCAGTTGTCATTGCAAGACCTTTGTTCGTACCACGTACACGTACTACTGCTGCATCAGATCCTGGTGCTACAACTGTTGATGTACGTACTTGATAGTCATACTGGTCATAAACCCACTCTTTAGAAGCAATTGTAGATTGTTTTAATAGTGAGATTAAAGTTTCTTTATAGTCAGCAACGGTAGGCTCTACGTTTTCCATTGCTTGGAATTCATTGTAGTAAGCTGGTACTGCAGATGGTTTGTTATAAACAGGTGCTTCCTCTGCAAGAGCATCTGCAGGAACATTTGCTACAACTTCTCCTTTATGTATAAGGCGTAGCATTTTATCGTCAGTTACATGACCGATTGTTACAGCATCTAAACCATACTTCTCGAATAGAGTAACGATTTCAGCTTCATGTCCTTTTTTCACAACGATTAACATACGCTCTTGAGATTCTGAAAGCATCATTTCATAAGCTGTCATACCTGTTTCACGTTGAGGTACTAGATCTAAATTCATCTCAATACCGTAACCTGCTTTAGAAGCCATTTCGGCAGATGATGAAGTTAAGCCTGCAGCACCCATATCTTGTATTCCAACTAGTGAATCAAATTTCACTAATTCTAGGCAAGCTTCAAGAAGTAATTTCTCCATGAATGGATCGCCAACTTGTACAGCTGGGCGTTTTTCCTCTGATGACTCACTTAATTCCTCAGAAGCGAATGTAGCACCGTGAATACCATCACGACCTGTTTTAGCACCAACGTACATTACTGGGTTACCCACACCTGAAGCAATACCTTTTTGAATGTCTTTATGATCGATTAAACCAACACACATAGCATTTACTAGTGGATTACCTTCGTAACAATCATCAAATTGAATTTCACCACCAACTGTTGGAATACCGATACAGTTACCGTAGCCTGCAATTCCAGCTACTACTTCTTCAAACAAATATTTTACGCGTGGAGTTTTCAACTCACCAAAACGTAGAGAGTTTAACATGGCAATTGGGCGTGCACCCATTGAGAATACATCGCGGATAATACCTCCGACACCTGTTGCTGCACCTTGATAAGGTTCAATTGCAGACGGGTGATTGTGTGATTCCATTTTGAACACAACTGCTTGGTCATCGCCGATATCGACGATTCCTGCACCTTCACCAGGGCCTTGTAATACTCGAGGTCCTGTAGTTGGGAATTTACGTAGCACCGGTTTTGAGTTTTTATATGAGCAGTGCTCTGACCACATTACTGAAAAGAGACCTGTTTCAGTCCAATTCGGTAGACGTCCTAGAATACTTTCAACTAGCGCAAATTCTTCATCGGACAAGCCCATTTGTGCATAGAGTTTTTGCTCTTTAATTTGCTCTTGTGTTGGTTCAAGCTTGATTGACATGTGATTCCCTCCACTGTTTGACGATTGATTTAAATACTGCAAGTCCATCCGCGCCACCGATTAATTCGTTCACTGCGCGCTCTGGGTGAGGCATCATACCAAGTACATTACCGCGTTCATTGACGATTCCTGCAATATCTTCTAAACTACCATTCGGATTTTCGCTAGAATAAGTGAAAACAATTTGGTTATTGTCCTTTAATGATTGCAAAGTATCTTCATCACAGTAATAATTTCCTTCACCATGTGCGATAGGTACTTTAATAATTTCATCTTTTGCATAATGATTTGTAAATTGTGTATTATTATTAACTACTTTTAAGTCAACAGTACGACACATGAATTTCAAATTTTTATTACGTAGAAGGGCACCAGGAAGTAGTCCTGCCTCAGTTAAAATTTGAAATCCATTACAAACACCAAGGATTGGCTTACCTGCTTCAGCAGCTTTTACTACTTCAGTCATAACGTTTGAAGAGCGAGCAATTGCACCACAACGTAGGTAATCTCCGTAAGAGAATCCACCTGGTAATAAGATACCGTCATAGCTACTTAAATCTTTTGTATCGTGCCATACATATTCTGCTTCTTCACCAAGTTCGTCTTTAATTGCGTGATACATATCTAAATCACAGTTCGATCCTGGGAAAACGAGTACTGCGAACTTCATAGTTAGTTAGCCTCCTCGACTTCAAAACGGTAGTCTTCTATAACAGTATTTGTAAGTAGTTTTTCGCACATTTCTTTTACTACTACATTTAAATCACGATCAGATGGTTCGATTTGTAATTCTAAGTATTTACCAATACGAACGTCTGCAACTTCTTTGTAGCCCATTGTGTGTAATGAGCCTTTCACTGCAGAACCTTGTGGATCTAATACACTTTCACGTAATGTTACATAAACTTTTACCTTTTTCATTTTGATAGTCCTCCTAGGCGAGCTAATATGATTTTATAAACATCTGTTAAATTACCAAGATCTCGACGAAAAACGTCTTTATCAAGCTTTTGATTTGTTTCTATGTCCCAAAGACGGCAAGTATCTGGTGAAACTTCATCTGCTAATAGCACTTGCCCACTAGCATCACGACCAAACTCTAGTTTGAAGTCTACTAGAGTTACGCCGATTTCTTGGAATAATGGACGGAGAACTTCATTCACCTTTAAGCCATTGTTGTAAAGAGCTTGTACTTCTTCTGGTGTAGCAATATTCAATATTTCAATATGCTCTGTTGTGATGAGTGGATCTCCAAGATCATCGTTTTTGTAATAAAATTCAACGATTGGACGACGAAGAGGCGTACCCTCTTCGTATCCAAGTCGTTTTGCAAGGCTACCTGCTGCAATATTGCGGACAACCAATTCAATTGGAATAATGTCTACTTTTTTTACAAGCTGTTCGTTTTCTGAAATTTGTTCAACAAAGTGAGATTCGATTCCCGCTGACTTTAATTTATCGAAAATTAAAGTTGTAATTTTATTATTTAAAATACCTTTACCTGCGATTTCCTCTTTTTTCTCACCATTGAATGCTGTAGCACTATCTTTGTACTCAACAAACAGAATATTTTCTTCTGCTGTCGAGTACAATCTTTTAGCTTTTCCTTCATACAAAAGTTGACCTTTTTCCACTGTTAATTCCCCCGGTTTAGTTTAATCCTAGACGTTCAAAAATTGTATCTACATGTTGTAGGTGATAATTGTAATCAAAACAATCATCTAACTCTTCTTTTGATAAATGAGCAGTGATTTTCTCACTAGCATCAACTAGTCCACGGAACTGCACTTGTTCATCCCAAGCTTTAGCAGTTAGGGGCTGTACTGTATCGTACGCTTCTTCACGTGAAAGGCCTTTGTCGATCAAAGCAAGTAATACACGTTGTGAATAGATAAGGCCAAATGTGCGACCCATATTGCGTTTCATATTGTCAGGGAATACCGTTAAGTTTTTCACAATGTTTGCAAAACGATTTAACATATAGTTTAGAGTAATTGTACCGTCTGGTAAGATTACACGCTCTGCTGATGAATGTGAGATATCACGTTCATGCCATAGTGACACGTTTTCATAAGCTGTCATCATATAACCGCGAAGTAAACGAGCCATACCAACCATATTCTCAGAACCGATTGGATTACGTTTGTGAGGCATTGCAGAAGAGCCTTTTTGACCTTTTGCGAAGAATTCCTCAACTTCACGTGTTTCTGATTTTTGTAAACCACGAATTTCAGTTGCGAATTTCTCAATTGAAGATCCGATTAAAGCTAAAGTTGCCATGTATTGTGCGTGACGGTCACGTTGTAAAGTTTGTGTAGAAATAGGAGCTGCTTGAAGACCTAATTTTTCGCAAACGTATTTTTCAACAAATGGATCAATATTAGCATAAGTACCAACCGCTCCAGAAATTTTACCTGTTTCGATTACTTGAGCTGATGCTTCAAAGCGTTCTAAATTGCGTTTCATTTCTTCTAACCATAATGCGAGTTTTAAACCAAATGTGGTTGGTTCAGCATGAACACCATGTGTACGGCCCATCATAACTGTGTATTTATGTTCTTTCGCCTTATTCTCTAAAATTTCGATAAAGTTTTTAATATCTTTACGTAAGATTTCATTAGCTTGTTTGATTAAATAAGAAAGTGCAGTATCTACAACATCCGTAGAAGTTAAACCGTAATGTACCCATTTACGTTCTTCCCCTAGAGTTTCAGAAACAGCACGTGTAAATGCAACTACATCATGTCGAGTTTCTTTTTCAATTTCTAAAATACGGTCGATATCAAAACTTGCACCCTCACGGATTTTCATAACATCCTCTTTCGGGATATCACCAAGTTCTGCCCAAGCCTCACAAGATAAGATTTCAACTTCCAACCAAGCTTGGTATTTGTTTTCTTCTGTCCAAATTGCGCCCATTTCGGGACGAGTATAGCGTTCTATCATATTGTTCTCCTTCTATTCCGACCAAATGTGGGAATCATTAATTTCTGTTAACGTTTTTTCAATGTCGTTTGTCATTATTGTAACGTGGCCCATTTTGCGATTATGTTTTGCTTCTTGCTTACCGTATAAATGAATAGACCAGTCAGAGTATTTTGAAATAGAATTACTCAGTGGTACGACATGTTGTCCAAGGACATTGACCATAATCGAAGGCGACCATAATTGTGGTTCACGTAATGGCCAACCACATACAGCACGAATATGCTGATGGAATTGCGAAATGTTGCAGGCCTCAATCGAATAGTGTCCTGAGTTGTGTGGACGTGGTGCTAACTCATTAATAATAACTTGTCCATTCTCTAAAACAAATAGTTCTACAGCTAGTGTACCCACTAATTTGAGATGATTCGCAATTTTTTCTGCTTCTTCAGTAGCTTGTTTAGCAGTTTCTTCTGTAATACGTGCCGGTACAATCGTTTCGTGTAAAATGTGATTCACATGAATATTTTCTCCAATAGGAAGGCAATACGTTTCTCCTTGAACATTTCGTTGTACGATGACAGAAATTTCTTTCTCGAATGGTACGAATGCTTCAGCTACACAAGCAGAATATTCAAATAAAGATTTCGCTAAAGGCAGATCATTTTCTGATTGTAGTGTCTGCTGGCCTTTCCCATCATAACCACCTCTTGCAGTTTTTACGACGCAAGGATAACCAACAATTTCGATTTTACTCTGAAGCTCCTCAAAGCTTTCAGCATTTATGTATCTTGCGACTGGACACCCAGCCTCATTTATTGCAGCTTTTTCAAGAATACGGTTCTGGGTAATACGTACAAGTTCAGCACCTTGAGGTACATAAGCAATTTCAGATAATCTTTTCAAACCTGCATAATCAATGTTTTCAAATTCGAACGTAATAACGTCACTTACTTCTGCAAGCTCTTCTAATGCCGCTTCGTCGTTATATGGGGCAACGATACGAATATCTGCAACTTGACCGCATGGTGAATCCATTGTTGGCTCAAGAACAGCGATTTTAAAACCAGCTTCCTTTGCTGCCATTGCCATCATACGACCAAGTTGACCGCCACCGATTATACCAATAGTTTGACCAGGATAAATTTTCGTCACTCTAACTCACCTGAACTTTCTAGAGCTTTCATTTTCATTGCTTGGCGTCGTGCTTCTATTTTTTCTGTAATTTCAGAATCTGTTGTAGAAAGAATTTGTGCTGCTAGTAATCCTGCATTTGTCGCACCAGCTTTACCAATAGCTACAGTCGCTACAGGAACACCACCAGGCATTTGCACGATAGATAATAAAGAATCAAGCCCATTTAATGCTTTTGATTGTACAGGTACACCAATTACCGGTAGAGTTGTTTTAGCAGCTACCATACCCGGTAAATGCGCTGCACCACCTGCTCCAGCAATAATGACATGAAGGCCTCTTGTACGAGCTTCCTGTGCATATTCAAACATCAAATCTGGTGTTCTATGTGCAGAAACCACTTTTTTTTCATATGGAATCTGTAATTCATCTAATACATCACACGCATGTTTCATTGTTTCCCAATCACTTGAACTTCCCATGATCACGCCAATTTTTGAACTCATACATTCCGCTCCTTTAAACAAATAAAAGTCCCCAAATAAATACTTCACACAACCATGCGTGAAAGCAATTTACTTGAGGACATAACAAAAGAGTTTGGCTTAGAAACATTAGCTGTACGCAATTGTGTCACACCTTTCACTCTCATTCCAAAAGTTGCTTTCCCGCATAGTCCGACATTTACGGTGTCGGGTAGAGACACTAAGGCCAATTCCTTAGCATATATGGGGATTCGATGTTTTCCTTCTCACATTTTAACAATTGAACGAGTACAAGTCAACGTAAAAATACGAACGATAATTTTTAGTTATTATATATTGTTCGTATTTAGATTCATTTTCTAGTTATTCTTCACATAACATACCTTTAAATCGTATTATTTGACGAACTGGAACAGGATTTCCTTCTTTCATTTCAAAAAGAGGTTCCTCTTTTCGTGAAATCGGCATATAACCAGCCTCTTTCATGCGTTGCAAACACGCATCAATCGTTTCGTTTTCCTCCACTTCGAACCATACTTGCTTTTTACCCATACTTTCACTTCCTTAAATAACATTATCCTTATTATAGCTTGCTTTCTTCATTTCTTACTCGTAAATCTTTAAGAATTTATGATATCTTTTCTATTTAAATCAATGAAAAAGGGATGTCCTTCAAAAGTCGTTTTACCGACTCTTTGGACAACCCTTTTACTTTATTTTATTTATTTTTGATAGCTACAGGCTTTTTAGCAACGCCAGCCTTAATTGCAGCTTCACTAACTGCCTTCGCAACTATAGGAGCAACACGTTCATCTAAAGCATCCGGAATAATCGTACCTTGAGCTAAATCATTTTCATCAATTAAAGAAGCAATCGCAAAAACAGCCGCCAGTTTCATTTCCTCATTAATCTCTGAAGCATGAACATCCAATGCACCACGGAAAATCCCAGGGAATGCTAACATATTATTTACCTGATTAGGATAATCCGAACGTCCTGTTGCGAAAATACGCACACCCCATCGCATAGCATTTTCATAAGATACTTCTGGATTTGGATTAGCCAGTGCAAAAATAATAGGATCATGATTCATACTCTGTATCATTTCTTCATCCAAAATATTTGCAACAGATACTCCGATAAAAATATCTGCACCAATAAGTGCTTCGCTTAATGATCCTTTTCGTCCTTCACTATTCGTCACTTTAGCAAGTTCATGTTTTACGGAATTCATCCCATTTTCGCGACCTTCATAGATAATACCTGTTGAATCACAGATTATTATATGTTCATAGCCAATTTGTTTCAATATTTTCAAGATAGCTACACCCGCAGCTCCAGCACCATTTATAACAATACGTACAGTGCTCTTATCCTTATTAATAACCTTCAATGCATTACTTAGACCCGCACCAACTACAATCGCTGTACCATGCTGATCATCATGAAATACAGGTATAGAACATTCTTTACGTAATTTCTCTTCTATTTCAAAACATCTAGGAGCTGCTATATCTTCTAAATTAATTCCTCCAAATGTTGGGCTTATCCCTTTTACAATTCGTACTATTTCATCTACATCTGTAGTATCTAAGCAAATAGGTACAGCATCGATGTTAGCCATTTTTTTAAAAAGAATTGCCTTACCTTCCATAACAGGTAATGCAGCTTCAGGACCGATATTACCTAACCCTAAAACAGCAGTACCATCTGTCACAACAGCCACTAAATTCCCTTTTGCCGTATAATCGTAAACTGCAGTTGGATCATTCGCTATCTCCATGCAAGGTGCAGCAACTCCTGGAGAATAAGCTAAGCTTAAATCATCTATAGTATTAATTTCCACTTTGGAAATCACTTCTATCTTACCTCTATTTTTTTTATGCATTGCTAACGCATTATTTTTTAATTCACTCATGCTTTTCCCCCGATTCATTTTTTAACACAAAATAGAAAATATCATACATAACTAAGGATATTTTTCATTTTCTATATTAACACAAAATAAAAAATATCATGCATAACTTAGATTATTTATAAATTTCTATTTAAACGTTATAAGAATATATAATAATTCATTCTGAAAATTCTGTCAATTTATTATATATTTTTCCTAATGACTATTTATTAATGTACTAATGTGGAAATTATTTAAGTAAAATATCACGAATAATTGTCGCTACTTGATTATTAAATTCTGAACATTATCAACTAACTACTTAAAGAATACATATTTAACACCAATATATTAGATTATAAATATAACTATTATTTATAAAATTGAAATAAATAATAATCAACCTGTTGAACAAGTGATTTTGGTTTCTCTATCTTTGCTTACAATCATCTAAAGGATCCTCTCAATTAACCGTAAACTATTTTTCATAATCTGTTTTATTGATAGCTGCATTAATCCAACAGCACCGGCATATATCCTTTAGAATTTTATATATTCTATTTTTAAACAGTTATAGCCTTTGGTTTTAAAAGAATAAATAAAAAAGACACAACCGATAAAATCAGTTGTGCCTTAGTATGCCTAGCAACGTCCTACTCTCACAGGGGGAAACCCCCAACTACCATCGGCGCTAAAGAGCTTAACTTCCGTGTTCGGCATGGGAACGGGTGTGACCTCTTTGCCATCATCACTAGACTATATTCGACTTCCAATACACATCGTATTACTTCGTCAATTTCACTCAATCAAATCCTCATGTACAAAAGTACATTCCGGTTCTCATTCGTTCATTTCCTTGTACTACTTGTGTCTTGAAACTCTTTTATAGAGAACTTGTTCTCTCAAAACTGGATAAATTACATTGAAGTTAGTTAAGTAAAATTTGGTTAAGTCCTCGATCTATTAGTATTCGTCAGCTCCGTATGTCGCCACACTTCCACCTCGAACCTATCTACCTCATCGTCTTTGAGGGATCTTACTTACTTGCGTAATGGGAAATCTCATCTTGAGGGGGGCTTCATGCTTAGATGCTTTCAGCACTTATCCCGTCCACACATAGCTACCCAGCGATGCCCTTGGCAGAACAACTGGTACACCAGCGGTGTGTCCATCCCGGTCCTCTCGTACTAAGGACAGCTCCTCTCAAATTTCCTACGCCCACGACGGATAGGGACCGAACTGTCTCACGACGTTCTGAACCCAGCTCGCGTACCGCTTTAATGGGCGAACAGCCCAACCCTTGGGACCGACTACAGCCCCAGGATGCGATGAGCCGACATCGAGGTGCCAAACCTCCCCGTCGATGTGGACTCTTGGGGGAGATAAGCCTGTTATCCCCGGGGTAGCTTTTATCCGTTGAGCGATGGCCCTTCCATGCGGAACCACCGGATCACTAAGCCCGTCTTTCGACCCTGCTCGACTTGTAGGTCTCGCAGTCAAGCTCCCTTATGCCTTTACACTCTACGAATGATTTCCAACCATTCTGAGGGAACCTTTGGGCGCCTCCGTTACTCTTTAGGAGGCGACCGCCCCAGTCAAACTGCCCGCCTGACACTGTCTCCTACCCCGCTAAGGGGCATGGGTTAGAAGTTCAATACATCTAGGGTAGTATCCCACCAACGCCTCCTCCGAAGCTGGCGCTCCGGAATCTCTGGCTCCTACCTATCCTGTACAAGATGTATCAAAATTCAATATCAGGCTACAGTAAAGCTCCACGGGGTCTTTCCGTCCTGTCGCGGGTAACCTGCATCTTCACAGGTACTATAATTTCACCGAGTCTCTCGTTGAGACAGTGCCCAGATCGTTACGCCTTTCGTGCGGGTCGGAACTTACCCGACAAGGAATTTCGCTACCTTAGGACCGTTATAGTTACGGCCGCCGTTTACTGGGGCTTCAATTCGCACCTTCGCTTGCGCTAAGCACTCCTCTTAACCTTCCAGCACCGGGCAGGCGTCAGCCCCTATACGTCACCTTACGGTTTTGCAGAGACCTGTGTTTTTGCTAAACAGTCGCCTGGGCCTATTCACTGCGGCTCTCTCGGGCTTTCACCCTACTAGAGCACCCCTTCTCCCGAAGTTACGGGGTCATTTTGCCGAGTTCCTTAACGAGAGTTCTCTCGCACACCTTAGGATTCTCTCCTCGACTACCTGTGTCGGTTTGCGGTACGGGCACCTTTTACCTCGCTAGAGGCTTTTCTTGGCAGTGTGAAATCAGGAACTCCGGACATACGTCCTCGTCATCACAGCTCAACGTTATAGAAATGGGATTTGCCTCATTTCACGCCTCACTGCTTGAACATGCATAACCAACAGCATGCTTACCCTATCCTACTGCGTCCCCCCATTGCTCAAATGGTAAATAGGTGGTACAGGAATATCAACCTGTTGTCCATCGCCTACGCCTATCGGCCTCGGCTTAGGTCCCGACTAACCCTGAGCGGACGAGCCTTCCTCAGGAAACCTTAGTCATTCGGTGGACGGGATTCTCACCCGTCTTTCGCTACTCATACCGGCATTCTCACTTCTAAGCGCTCCACCAGTCCTTCCGGTCTGACTTCACAGCACTTAGAACGCTCTCCTACCACGGACATCTAAGATGTCCATCCACAGCTTCGGTGAATTGTTTAGCCCCGATACATTTTCGGCGCAGCGTCACTCGACCAGTGAGCTATTACGCACTCTTTAAATGATGGCTGCTTCTGAGCCAACATCCTGGTTGTCTAAGCAACGTCACATCCTTTTCCACTTAACAATTACTTTGGGACCTTAGCTGGTGGTCTGGGCTGTTTCCCTTTTGACTACGGATCTTATCACTCGCAGTCTGACTCCCGTGCATAAATCACTGGCATTCGGAGTTTGTCTGAATTCGGTAATCCGGGATGGACCCCTAGTTCAAACAGTGCTCTACCTCCAGGATTCTCTATCACGAGGCTAGCCCTAAAGCTATTTCGGAGAGAACCAGCTATCTCCAGGTTCGATTGGAATTTCTCCGCTACCCACACCTCATCCCCGCACTTTTCAACGTACGTGGGTTCGGGCCTCCAGTAAGTGTTACCTTACCTTCACCCTGGACATGGGTAGATCACCTGGTTTCGGGTCTACAACCACATACTCATTCGCCCTATTCAGACTCGCTTTCGCTACGGCTCCGTCTTCTAAAACTTAACCTCGCATGTAATCGTAACTCGCCGGTTCATTCTACAAAAGGCACGCTATCACCCATTAACGGGCTCTAACTACTTGTAGGCACATGGTTTCAGGATCTATTTCACTCCCCTTCCGGGGTGCTTTTCACCTTTCCCTCACGGTACTGGTTCACTATCGGTCACTAGGTAGTATTTAGCCTTGGGAGATGGTCCTCCCAGATTCCGACGGAATTTCACGTGTTCCGCCGTACTCAGGATACACTCAAGAGAGAATGAACTTTCAACTACAGGGCTGTTACCTGCTCTGGCGGGCCTTTCCAGACCGCTTCGTTTAACTCATTCCTTTGTAACTCCATATAGAGTGTCCTACAACCCCAAGAGGCAAGCCTCTTGGTTTGGGCTATTCCCGTTTCGCTCGCCGCTACTCAGGGAATCGATTTTTCTTTCTCTTCCTCCAGGTACTTAGATGTTTCAGTTCCCTGGGTCTGCCATCAAGACGCTATGTATTCACGTCAAGATACTGCTCCATTACGAACAGTGGGTTCCCCCATTCGGAAATCTCCGGATCAAAGCTCACTTACAGCTCCCCGAAGCATATCGGTGTTAGTGCCGTCCTTCTTCGGCTCCTAGTGCCAAGGCATCCGCCATGCGCCCTTAATAACTTAACCTAAAAGTTAGTTATTAAGCCTAAAAAACTTAATAATAAAAAATGTGTTACTTAATTTGCTTCAATGTCGTTTTATCCAGTTTTCAAAGAACAAGGTTTTGAAGATCATTTTACAATGAGCCTTCAAAACTGAACGCAAGACGTTAATCGACAGATCCAAGATCTGTTTCCGTAATTATCCTTAGAAAGGAGGTGATCCAGCCGCACCTTCCGATACGGCTACCTTGTTACGACTTCACCCCAATCATCTATCCCACCTTCGGCGGCTGGCCCCATAAAGGTTACCTCACCGACTTCGGGTGTTACAAACTCTCGTGGTGTGACGGGCGGTGTGTACAAGGCCCGGGAACGTATTCACCGTGGCATGCTGATCCACGATTACTAGCGATTCCGGCTTCATGTAGGCGAGTTGCAGCCTACAATCCGAACTGAGAACGATTTTATGAGATTAGCATACCCTCGCGAGTTAGCGACTCTTTGTATCGTCCATTGTAGCACGTGTGTAGCCCAGGTCATAAGGGGCATGATGATTTGACGTCATCCCCACCTTCCTCCGGTTTGTCACCGGCAGTCACCTTAGAGTGCCCAACTAAATGATGGCAACTAAGATCAAGGGTTGCGCTCGTTGCGGGACTTAACCCAACATCTCACGACACGAGCTGACGACAACCATGCACCACCTGTCACCAATGTCCCCGAAGGGAAAACTCTATCTCTAGAGCGGTCATTGGGATGTCAAGACCTGGTAAGGTTCTTCGCGTTGCTTCGAATTAAACCACATGCTCCACCGCTTGTGCGGGCCCCCGTCAATTCCTTTGAGTTTCAACCTTGCGGCCGTACTCCCCAGGCGGAGTGCTTAATGCGTTAGCTGCAGCACTAAGGGGCGGAAACCCCCTAACACTTAGCACTCATCGTTTACGGCGTGGACTACCAGGGTATCTAATCCTGTTTGCTCCCCACGCTTTCGCGCCTCAGTGTCAGTTACAGACCAGAAAGTCGCCTTCGCCACTGGTGTTCCTCCAAATCTCTACGCATTTCACCGCTACACTTGGAATTCCACTTTCCTCTTCTGCACTCAAGTCTCCCAGTTTCCAATGACCCTCCACGGTTGAGCCGTGGGCTTTCACATCAGACTTAAGAAACCACCTGCGCGCGCTTTACGCCCAATAAATCCGGACAACGCTTGCCACCTACGTATTACCGCGGCTGCTGGCACGTAGTTAGCCGTGGCTTTCTAATAAGGTACCGTCAAGGTACGTTCAGTTACTAACGTACTTGTTCTTCCCTTACAACAGAGTTTTACGATCCGAAAACCTTCATCACTCACGCGGCGTTGCTCCATCAGACTTTCGTCCATTGTGGAAGATTCCCTACTGCTGCCTCCCGTAGGAGTTTGGGCCGTGTCTCAGTCCCAATGTGGCCGATCACCCTCTCAGGTCGGCTATGCATCGTTGCCTTGGTAGGCCATTACCCCACCAACTAGCTAATGCACCGCGGGCCCATCTAGTAGTGACAGCCGAAACCGCCTTTCAGCATTTTGCCATGTGACAAAATGGATTATTCGGTATTAGCCCCGGTTTCCCGGAGTTATCCCAATCTACTAGGTAGGTTGCCCACGTGTTACTCACCCGTCCGCCGCTAAATCAGAAGAAGCAAGCTTCTTCATCATTCGCTCGACTTGCATGTATTAGGCACGCCGCCAGCGTTCGTCCTGAGCCAGGATCAAACTCTCCATAAAAGTAGTTTGAAAGCTCATTAGCTTTGCTAGCGTATCATCCGAAGATGATATCTATTTTTGTTTTGACCCACCAACAACTTGATGTCCAAAACGTTTATTGATTAACGTCTTGCATGTTCAGTTTTCAAGGTTCATTATGTTCGCCACTTCGTCAGCGACTCACTTATTATATCAGGATAACTTTTCGTTGTCAACAACTATTTTAAAATTTCTTTTTAAGTTGTTTTCCTGAATGTATTAGCGCTGCTCAATCAGCAACTTTTATATCATAACAACTTACCACCTTGTTGTCAACAACTTTGTATAAAGAGTTTTAACTAAGTTTTTAAGTTGTGATTTCATTGTCTCAGTGACAACGTTACTTACTATATCACCCCAAGTGATATGTTGCAATAGTTTTCTATTAAAAAGTTTTATTAATTAATATAAGACTCTTTAACTACCTTTATATATAGAAGAAGCTCCCTACCATTTGGAGGGAGCTTCTTCTATATATAATAGCGTTTTAATTATCGTACCCAGATGAAGTACGCAAGGAAGACAAAGAACAATACATACATTAAAGGATGAATTTCTTTCTTTCTACCTGCTAATAACATTGTGATTGGGTAGAAGATGAACCCTACTGCAATACCAGTTGCGATACTGTAACCTAATGGCATCATAATCATTGTTAAGAATGCTGGTACTGCAATTTCGAATTTATTCCACTCGATTAAACGTAATGAGGAAACCATCAATACTCCAACAATCACCAACGCCGGCGCAGTTACTGCCGAAGTAATTACATCTAGTAACGGGAAGAAAAACATTGCTAGTAAGAATAATACTGCTGTTACAACTGCTGAGAAGCCTGATCGCGCTCCAGCGGCAACACCTGATGATGACTCAACATAAGCAGTTGTTGTTGATGTACCAAATAAAGAACCGATTGTTGTTGCAATTGCATCTGCCATTAAAGCACGACCTGCACGTGGCAACTTATCATCTTTAACTAATCCTGCTTGGTTTGCTACTGCCATTAATGTTCCTGCTGTATCAAAGAAATCTACGAATAAAAATGTTAGTACAACGATTAAAAATTGAACATTGAGTAATTCTTTAAATCCATTTGAAAATCCGTCAAAAATAGGATTTAATGCTACTCCAAACGTTGAAGATACATCAGGAATACTTGCTACAACAGCAGTTGGTACAGCGATTAAGTTGAAGAACATACCAACAATTGCAGTAATAATAATTCCTAAGAAAATCGAACCTTTAATATTTTTGGCCATTAAAATGACTGTTATAACGATTCCAAATACCGCTAATAGTGTTGCACCCTTAAACTCTCCTAAAGTAACAAGAGTAGCTTCATTAGCAACTATGATTCCTGCACCTTTTAAACCAACAAATGTTACAAATAAACCGATACCTGCTGATACTGCATATTTTAATTGTGTCGGAATAGCATTAATAACTGTTTCACGAACACCTGTTAAAGATAAGATAATGAAAATAATACCTGAGAAGAATACACCAGTTAATCCTGTTTGCCACGGAATACCGTATGTTAATACTACTGTGTAAGCGAAGAATGCGTTAAGCCCCATACCCGGTGCTAATGCAATCGGAAACTTAGCAAAGATCCCCATCACTAACGAACCAGCAGCTGCTGCTAATGCTGTAGCTACGAACACAGCACCTTTATCCATACCAGCGTCTCCTAAAATCCCAGGGTTCACCGCTAAAATATAGGCCATCGCTAAAAATGTAGTAATACCACCTATGATTTCACGACGATAATTTGTTCCAAGTTCTTCAAACTGGAAATACTTTTTCATGATAATCCTCCGTATGTCGTCTTATACATCTTAGAGAATAAAAAAGACATGCAACTAATTAGAAATAGTCGAATGTCTACGATTCCTTGCTAAGTATTCATACTCACAAGTATATAAAAGAATTAGCAAAGCCAATTTCTTTTAATCGTAGTCAAGTTATTTAAGGTAACTTGGTAGATACTCTCGGGCCATATTCCCGACATTATACGACGACGTTATTTGTTTATAGTAGATAATATATCATTCTTATTTTTCATTTTCAATAGTTTTTACGAACATTTTTTCACTTTTCTTTATTATAGTTCGTGAATAAGGCATTCCACCCCTAGTATTTAGATAATCACAATACATGTTTCAGCTATTTATTAAGTGTTTATCTAGTGTATTACTGATAAAATGATACAAAGTGGATTGGAGAGGATTTTATAATATGCCTAAAATCATAGAACCTTCGCAACATTATTTAACAACATTCGAAAATGAAGAAATAATGCTAGAGGAAATTGAAGCAAACTCTTTACTTAAAGGATGTCAAATCGATTGTCACTTTGGTACGCGCCAATTAAACGAAGTTAAATTCGAGAATTGTGTATTCCTAACAGATGATTATACTAAAATGGAGTTTTTAGATGTCATTTTTGCAAAATGCGATTTATCAAATTGTAATTTTGCCGAATCTGTTTTTTATCGCGTCAAATTTGATACATGTAAACTAATCGGTTCTAGCTTTTTCCGTACACATCTCAAAAATGTTGAATTACTTGATTGTCTTTTAAACTATGGCACATTTTCAGAATCAAAAATGAATGCAGTTGCTTTTAAAGATGGCCAATTAAACGAAAGCACTTTACAAGATGTAAAATTAACTCAAGTCACGTTTCAAGGAATGGAGCTAAACGCAGCTGACTTTTCTGATACTAATTTAAAAGGAATTGATTTATCTTCTTGCTATTTCGAACAAATCAACTTAGATCCAACATTAGCAAAAGGTTTATCCATTCGTCATGATCAGGCCACTGCAATCGTCGCTATCCTTGGCATTAATATTCAATAAGAATTACAAAATAACCGTCCTCCTTCGATTAGGAGGTACGGTTATTTTTTTCTTACGCGACTCTATAATATTGCTTCGCTTCAATCTCTTTTACTGAAACATGGAGCTTCCACAATTCAATTGCAATTTGTAAAACCTCTTCACTATTATCATTTTTAAGCATCATTTCTCTTGCCTTTAACAATGCATCCGCTTCAAGAGATAAGTCTGTCAATCCGGGTACCCATTTCTTAAACTGTTCCTTATACGGATTTCCATCTTTAAAAAGATAACCCAGTTCACCAAGTTCTTCTTTTAATATTTTCGTACTAATTTCTTTTTTATACCTGAAAATTTCTTGACCTTCATGCCCAATCACAACTAAATCTTTGTGATCTATGTAAATATAGCTAATATCATCTTTGAGATATTTCATTTCAACTTTCCCAATTTTAAAGACTAATGTATCCTCGCTAATATAAATATTTAATATTTCATCATAAATGAGTAACGTCAAAATTATACCCGCTAGTAATCCAAATGCCATTGTAGCGAAAATAACCCACCCAGCATTTAGACTTGCGACCAACTTAAACGGCCCTTGAAATGGAACCCACTCTAACTTACTTGCCCATTCTGAAATTGGAGGCAAAAAATAACCTATAACCAAACCAATGAGCGGCAACATCAACCATAAAAATAATTTATCAGCTTTAGAAAAATTCAAATGCACGGTTGTATGATTCATACATTTACACTCCCATCACTTTATCACATCTGTAATTGTTTGCTTCCAAATAGCAGCCTCCTCTATTTTCATATCTAGCATTTTATAATTCAGAATGTTATCCAGCATTAAAGCCAATACTCCAGCTTTCGCTTGAATATTATTTTCCTCCATTAAGCCAAACTCTATAGCTTTCTGTAAAACTTGGACAAAGCCATCTATAAACATTTGTTGTACTTCTTTTATCTTTTCGATAAAAGTTTCATCCACTTCTTTATTGCGATTAGCATACAAAGTAAATTCACTTAATAAATTCAGCAATATATCCTGTTCTTGAATCTCATTTATATAATCCATGCCACCTAAATAAAGCTGTTCAATCAAATTTTCTTTAGTCATGTCTTTTAAATGAAAATAGTCCTCAAAAGTATAATCTTCAAAGATATAATCAAAGACCTTTTTGATTAGTTCATCTTTCGACTCCACATAATAATAAAGAGAAGGCTTTGACATCCCCAACTCTTTCGCAATCATTGCAAAGCTTGTTTTCTGAATTCCTTCTTTAGCAAAAAAGTAAATGGCCACATCTAATACACGTTGATACGTTTCTTTACCTTTATTCATATTACACCTCTTTTTACCTATCGTTAGGTCAATTAAATCATTAAATAAAGTAAGTTGTCAATCTGGTATCTCCAGTTATGTGATTATCTAATCAATGAAACCAATTATTGATCTTAACGATAGACACGATGCTTAAAAAGACTCTACTGTATTCTACGAAAATCAGGGCAAAAAAATAAGCATTCCCGAAAGAATGCTTACTACCTTAATCTTGTTCGAAAATCGTATCAGCAATGTTGTTGGCATGGTCGCCAATACGTTCTAAATTACTAATAATATCAGCAAATACAACACCTGCTGAACCCGAGCAAATCCCTTCATTTAATCGACGAATATGATGCTTACGTAAACTACGTTCCATTTCATCAATACGTTCTTCTTGCGATCTCACTTGCTGTGCCAAGGACACATCACGTGTATCCAACGCCTGCATTGCTATTTTTACTGTATCAATAACAAGCTCAAACATTTCCTCTATCTCTTGCGTCGCTTCTTGACTAAGTTTTATGCGATTTGATTCTTTATAATCAATAAGCTCAATTAGGTTTTCGACATGATCACCAACACGTTCAATATCACGAATATTTTCAAGCAGAGCATGATGGATATGAGAATTCGCACCCGATAATGATTGTTTCGACAAACTTACTAAATAATCCGTTGTTTTGTGATCTAGATTATTTATGGCCTCTTCTAATTGTGCCGCTGTACTTGCCTGCTTCACATCTAGTGTTTTTAAATAGTCCATTGCTGACGATAATCCTTGTACACCGAAATCTCCCATACGAACCACTTCTTGTTTTGCTTGTCCTAACGCAATACCTGGTGATTTAGTAATTAACGAGTAATCTAAATACTTCGGTTTATATTCAACAATAGTATCCTCACCCGGTATTAACTTGGTAACGACATAAGCCCATACACCTATTAACGGTAGTTGAATAAGTGTATTGACAACGTTGAACGTTCCATGTGCGAAGGCAATTTGCATTTTAGGTTCTAAGCCTAATATGCCAGTAACCCATTCCATATAATTCGTAAATAACCCTAGCACGAGCAAGAAAATAATTGAACCAACTACATTAAATAGTACATGTGTTGCCGCTGCGCGTCTTGCCGCAACAGAAGCCCCTAATGCTGCCAGTATCGCCGTAATCGTTGTTCCGATATTATCACCGAAAAGTACTGGCAACGCACCTTGAAGCGTTATTAAGTTTTCTGCATACAAGCCCTGTAAAATACCCACTGTTGCAGAAGATGATTGTACAATTAGCGTAAATATTGCACCAACAATAACTCCGAGTATCGGAGAATCACTCATATTTAATGTTAAATCAATAAAGGCCGGCCAATCACGTAACGGCTTCATACCGCTCGACATCAACTCTAGACCGATAAATAAACCTGAGAAGCCAAATAACACTTGACCAATATTTTGAATCTTACTTTTCTTAAAGAAAAACAGCAGAACTGCCCCAAGTGCCATAATAGGATAAGCATATTCCCCTACATTAATTCCAATGATGAAGGCTGTAACCGTCGTCCCGATGTTCGCCCCCATAATGACACCAATCGCTTGTCGCAATGTCATAAAGCCTGCGCTGACTAAACCGACCGTAATAACGGTTGTCCCTGAGCTCGACTGAATAAGTACTGTGACAAAAATACCGACTAAGACACCCATAAATGGATTTGTCGTAAAACGATCTAATAAATCTCTTAAACGGTCTCCGGCTGCTTTTTGCAGACCATCCCCCATGTATTTAATTGCAAATAAAAAGAGTCCTAGACCTCCTAGAAATTCAAAAATCATTTCTTGCCAGTTTAACTCCATGCTGCCACTCCTTCATGTTTTATCACATTTATTATAAAAAATACTGACTTTCTGTGTTGGCTTTTCACAGAGTTTTTACAAGCTCTTTACACTGCATTTACAATTCGGTCGTAATTTCGGCAAATTTCTTTATATTTTTGTGATAAGCTAAAAGATTATAGAATTTTTAATCTATTTTTATTTAACACAGTTAATGTGTTGTATAAGGTTTTATTAATAATATTCCGTCCATTGTCGTTCATAGTTTTCCTTATTTTCTTCTACATATGCATTCACTACATCCCTAAATTTAATTGTGTCACGGAAAAATGAACCGACAACTTTTAACTGAGATGACTACTATGAACTTTATTTGATAGACTAAGCCCTACAGTACATTGATATCACGCAAACAAAAAAAGCTTGGAAAACCTACTAATGTAGGCTCTCCAAGCTTTAATATTATTATTCCCACTCGATAGTTGCTGGTGGCTTAGATGTAATGTCATACAGTACGCGGTTGATATGATCAACTTCGTTTACTAGACGTACTGAGATTTTCTCTAAAACTTCCCAAGGGATTCGTGCCCAGTCAGAAGTCATACCGTCGATTGACGTTACAGCACGGATACCGATTGCATAATCGTAAGTACGTTGGTCACCCATAACACCTACGCTTTTCAGATCAGGAAGTACTGTGAAGTATTGCCAAATGTCGCGATCTAAACCATTCTTAGCGATTTCTTCGCGTAAGATGGCATCCGATTCACGTACAATTTTTAATTTTTCTTCTGTTACTTCACCAAGTACTCGGATTGCAAGACCCGGACCTGGGAATGGTTGACGCCATACGATTTCATCAGCTAGTCCAAGTTCAGAACCTAGTGCACGCACTTCGTCTTTGAATAATGTTTTTAATGGTTCGATAAGTTCGAACTGCATATCTTCAGGTAATCCACCTACGTTGTGGTGAGATTTAATTGTTTGTGCAGTTGCTGTACCAGACTCAATAATATCAGTGTAAAGAGTTCCTTGTGCAAGGAAATCCATACCTTCAAGTTTTGAAGCTTCTTCATCGAATACGTAGATAAATTCATTACCAATAATTTTACGTTTTTTCTCAGGATCTGAAACGCCAGCTAATTTGCTCATGAAGCGTTCACGAGCATCGATTTTTATAACGTTCATGTTGAAACCTTCTGTGAAAGTTTTCATTACTTGTTCAACTTCACCTTTACGGTTTAAGTTGTGGTCAACAAACATACAAGTTAATTGGTCACCAATCGCTTTGTGAATAAGAACTGCAACAACTGATGAATCTACTCCACCAGAAAGTGCACAAAGAACTTTTTTGTCACCAACTTGCTCACGGATTTTTTGAATTTCAATTTCCACGAAACTTTCCATTGACCAATCGCCTTTAGCGTTACATACATCGAATACGAATTGACGTAATAAGTCATTTCCGTATACTGAGTGACGTACTTCTGGGTGGAATTGAACTGCGTAGAATTTACGCTCAGCGTTAGCCATTGCAGCAATTGGACATGAAGTACTTGTCGCAATTGTTTCAAAGCCTTCTGGAGTTACAGTTACTAAATCACCATGGCTCATCCAAACAACTTGCTCTTTTGGTAATTCGCCGAATAATGCATTGTCATTCATTACTTGAATTTCTGCTTTACCATACTCACGGTGTGCAGCTTTTTCTACTTTCCCACCTAAAGCATGTGTCATTAATTGCATACCGTAGCAAATCCCTAAAATAGGAAGACCTAAATTAAAGATTTCTTCATCGATATGGAATGCATTTTCATCATATACAGAGTTAGGACCACCAGAGAAAATAATCCCTGTAGCATTCATTGCTTTTAATTCTTCTGCAGTAATAGTATGTGCATGCAATTCGCTGTAAACACCGAATTCACGAATACGACGAGTAATAAGCTGATTATATTGGCTACCAAAGTCAAGAACGATAATCTTTTCTTGATCTTGTAAAATTGAACTAGCTGACAACGTTTCCACCTCTTCTAATATTAATAACTGTTTACCTACTCATTTTAACATTTCTATACGAAAAGAACGCGTCTGAAATTACATCCTACGCGTCCTTATGCTCTACATCAAAAAAGGTGAATGCTAGTACATGGATTAACCACGCTGTCATTCACCTTCATAGTCAAGTTATTTACGGTAACCTGGTAGAGACATCCGAACCTTATTTTCGAACATATATGAGGGTAATCAATATATAATTTTTCTCAATTTTACATGTTGTAACGCTTAAAATCAACCGCTTGTACGATTGATTAAATATTCCCAACTTTCTTTAATCTCTAACCAATCTAATTGAGTGTAATTATTACTATAAATTTGTTGCTCATATAAAGCAGTTATTTTACTCATATGCGTAGTACTTAAGCGTTCATCTACATACTTCGCAAAGTCTTGTAAAGTCTGCCCATTCCCCTTTTTCAAACCAGCATGCTCTAATTGTTTCAACAATTGGTGGTAAGCATGGTCTATCGAGATATTTCCTGGGTTCTTCATACGATAAAAAGCAATCATTGCTTTTGGTATCCACTTTCTACGGAATAATACTAGAATTAAAGTTAGTACTAATAAAACTCCTATAATTGTTGCTATCATCATTGTAGACTTCTTACTCATTACAGGTTCATTTGTTTTTTCTTTTTGAGCTTGTTTTTTATCTTTTTCTTGCTTCTGCTTCTCTTCTTTTATTTTTTCTTCTTTCTTCTTTTCAGCTTTTTGTTGCTTTTGCTTTTCTTCTTTGTCTTCATTTTTGGGATTGATCGGTGTAGGTTGTTGTTGATTTTTCACATCATCTAATACATTATCAAAACCTTCAAAGCCTATAGTAGGTTCAAATGACATCCAGCCTATTCCAGGTAAATATGCTTCTACCCATGAATGTGCATTATTATTTGTGATGACAAATTCCTTCTGTTCACCTGCAACATTCTGCACTTCTTCACCTTCAGAAAAGCCTTTTACCCAGCGTGCTGGAATGCCAATGGAGCGTAACATGACTACCATTGAACTTGAGAAATTATCACAATAACCCATTTTTGTATCGAACAAAAACTGATCTACATAATCATCATGTTTTCCTGGAATCGCCACTTTATCACGACTATAGACATAATTGTTATATTTAAAATAATCTACAATTGCGTTAGCTTTACCGTATAAGCTCTTTTCATCTTTCGTAATGTCTTTTGAAAGTTTCCTTACTCGCTTCGGTAGAGTTTTAGGTAATTGCAAATAAGCCTTATAATCCTTCGATAACTTATTCAAATCTTTTGTGTTAGTTTTCTTAAGTGCTTTTAAACTATACTTTGGTGAACTATAGGATATCGTATAAGCTTCTAACGAAATTTCATCTTCGTCCTTTACAGAGCGGATTTTTTCACCGTCTATTTCTCGGTAGAATGACACACCTGGTTCCACATTACTAACCTTCATCAAACCATATGTCTGCATAATGAATTTAAAATCTTTCTTCATTTCAACTTCTGCAGTAGTTTGATCCATTTTACTTCCTGGTTTAATAGACAAAGGGATATTCTCATTTTGATTAAAGGCTTCGACATAAACATCACCCTCTTTACGTTCCCACCCTTTTGAAGTATAAATATCCTTTGTTTCAATTCTCCAATATTGATTACTATCAGCCTTTGCATTAAAGACGACTCGAGCATCCATTTTAAATGGTCCGCCTAGCTTTTTATCGTCTTCGACATAACCAATTTTCCCTATTGCAGAACCGCCTTTACCTTCTTGGTCCATTAGAGTAGACAGTGATTTTGGTAAAGTTACCATCGGGCCTTTTTTTGGCATCGCATAGGCAAATACTGTACTCGCAATAAGCATAACTGCTAATGGAACAAGAACAGCGATATACTTCATACCTTTTCTCTCTACAGTATTTGTCTCAAATAAATGATTTGCATATAAAGTACCAAGCAAAAGTAATCCTAAAAACATAACTCTTATAATGGCAAACTTCGCATTATATTCACTAAAAGTATCTAGCAATACTAAAAATATTATTGTTACGAGTAAGAAATGAATAATAGTATGCTTCACAGTTACCCAATAGTGAATTAGATAAATTGACATCCAAAGTAAGATAAAGAATAAGATACTTCGGAAAGAATTCTCCACACCATTCCAATCTTTTTGCATCAATGCTAACCAACTATTTTGAAAATCACTAGTTAATGTTAGTACACTCTCAATCGAAAATACTTTCGTTCCTGTATAAACGTACATTAAAAACCATAGTATATAGGCAAATTTTATAACAGCCGATATCCAGCCATTTAAATGGACTATATTCGTCAGTAGACAGATAGCTACGAATAATAAGAATAAGTTTAAATGACCTGTATTGGTCAAATTTACTATAGGCAAAAGCCATTCTCTTAACATGAAGAAAATCACTATATAGAACGCCACTAATCCAATCATTCTCTTAATAGGGTAATTCGTCATTTCAACACCCCCATAAAAGCTTCTGTAAATTGTTCTTTAGCAATCGTATTAACTCTTATACCACGTGTGCGAGCTAATTTCTCCATAGCCTGTTCCTGAGTAGACATGACTTGTCCTTTACTTCGAATGACAAAACAAAGACAGGCACGAGATGACTTTGATGCCTTTGTTAAAGTATCAAGCCACTCGGTTGTAAGCTCACTTGTCACAAAAAGAATTTGAGCAGCATTCGCTAATGTACGATCTTGTCCGTACAAAAGATTGACTGAATCCCCCAAATCATCTTGTACACTCGCCAAATGAAACATCACCTCTTGCAATTGGCTTTCTGTTTGAATTGCTTCAAAAAGCACACGATTTCTACCTGCCGACAAAAATGCCATCGTTATTTGCTGACGAACGCTCGCATTCAAGATAGAAGCAACAAATTCAACTTGCTCTTCAAATAATGCTGATGGCGAACAATCTAGCACAAGGCATAAATCTTGTGATTGTTGATCTTCAAACTCTTTCGTACGAAGCTCTCCAGTTTTCGCAAATGTCTTCCAGTGTACCCAAGACATCCGATCTCCAGGTTGATACTCACGCAACCCTGACACCATCGTCGTATCTCGTACAATTGCGGAAGATACAGGTCCAGTTCCGGTTCGCATACTCATATCAAGTGGTCTGAAAATCATTTTCGTCACATTTGGATACACAACAACAGTACGTTGAGCAGGTATGGTTTGCGTTTTTTTAATCCAGCCAAAGAAATCGCTAACTGTTATTTCAACGCCTTGTAAATAGTGCTCTCCTCGCGGTATTTCTTCAATCTCATATGTCCACTTAACTTCCTTTTTAAACCCAACTAACAATAACCTTTGCATTGGTTGCGTCGTTGCATTTATCAATACTTCACTTGCCTTCGCTTCACGAATAACTGCATATACAATTGGCCATCTATTATTGCGCTTTAGAGTCATTGTCATCTTCAATGAATCACCATTTCTCATATGTTCCTGTTCAATACTGCGCTCTATTTTCATTTTTTTTAAAGGTGTAAAAAACAACAGCAATGAATATGTTGAGAAAGGCAGTAACATGAAAAAGACAAACCAGGTTACAAAGCCACCTTCTATGATGCCAAAAACTAATGTACTAAGCAGTAGCAAAACGACTAGCATCAGGCGTAGGATTCTCCCTGAAACATATCGTAATCTACTTATTGTCATTGATTTGCAGACCTTTTAATGGGCACAGCTGTATTAATTAAAATGCGTCCAATAATTTCTTCAGGTGATACTCCATCATAACGAGCTTCAGGTCTTAGCATTATACGATGGGAAAATACAAATGGTGCTAAAAACTGTACATCATCAGGTGTGACAAAACTACGACCACGAAGTAATGCGTATGCTTGCGAAGCTTTCATTAATGCAATCGAACCTCGTGGACTAACACCCAAATATACATATTGATTTTCTCTAGTTGCACGAGATAAATCGACAATATAACCTTTCACGACTTCATCAACAAAAACGTCTTTCACCTGTTGTTGCAAAGTAATTAACTCTTCTAAAGTAATGACAGATGATAAAAAGTCGATTGGCTTACCTTGTTCAGCACGACGCAGTACTTCAATTTCATCATCATAAGATGGATATCCCATTTTCATTTTCAATAAAAATCGATCAAGTTGTGCCTCTGGTAATGGATAGGTTCCCTCATATTCAATCGGATTTTGTGTTGCCATTACAAAGAAAGGTTTTGGGATACTATATGTTTCACCATCGATTGTCACAGCAGCCTCTTCCATACCTTCAAGTAAAGCAGCCTGCGTCTTTGGAGAAGTACGATTAATTTCATCAGCCAATACGATATTGCCCATGATTGGCCCCGGTCGAAAATGGAATTCCATATCTTTTGGGTTATAAATGGATACACCTAGAACATCAGAAGGCAATAAATCTGGTGTAAATTGAATACGCTTAAATTGTGCTCCTACTGATTTTGCTAAAGCACGTACCATCATCGTTTTACCAACTCCAGGTACATCCTCTAGTAATACATGCCCTTGAGCAAGTAACGATACTACACTCAATTCAGCTATATGCTTTTTACCTATCATGACCTTTTCAATATTACGTACGACCTCTTGAAGCTTTTCTTGTGTTTCCATCAATTGAACCTCCACTTTACAAAGTCTATCGTTTTAATTCATTAGACGAAAAGTAAGTCTTATGAACCGTATTTTCCAATATAATTGGACTTATTATACCATGTCCATTAGCTTTCGTTTGATTACAAACCTCTAACAAGTTAAAGAGTAGAAAAACTATTAGCTCCATTCATCTTTTTAGTTCCTTATATTATTGCTCCTTATAGCTCTTTACTAACCCCCTTTTTCTTTATAATTTTCAAATATACTTTAGAGCAGAACTTTCATTTAATAATAGGTAACTGTTTTATTAATTAATTGCTTGTTTATAATATCTTTCACCCATGCACTTCCTTGGATTGGGATAATAAAAAAACCGAATCCCCACTTCGGGATTCGGCTCATCTATTTTATTTAATTACTTCCAAAAATCATCAAATACAGTTATTGGTAGGTGACGTTTATGTTGTGAACGTAAGTAATGCCCTTCTAAGACTTTACGAGCCTCATCAGGAATTTCTTTACCTTCCAAATAATCATCAATTTGATCATATGTCACACCTAGCGCAACCTCATCGGGTAATGAAGGTCGTTCCTCTTCTAAATCTGCTGTTGGTGTTTTTTCGTACAAATGCTTCGGACATCCAAGCTCCTCAAGTAATGCTCTACCTTGACGCTTGTTTAAACGGAATATCGGCACAACATCTGATCCACCATCACCGAACTTAGTGTAGAATCCCGTAATGGCTTCTGCCGCATGGTCTGTCCCAATGACAATCCCAGCATTTGTTGCTGCAATTGCAAATTGAGCTTTCATACGCTCACGAGCTTTTTCATTCCCTTTTACAAAGTCAGAAAGCACAACACCCGCATCAGCCAAAGCTTGTACACCAGCATCTACAGCTGCTTTAATATTCACAGTATAGACTTTTGTAGGTTGGATAAAATCAATTGCGTCTTGGCAATCCTGTTCATCAGATTGTACTCCGTATGGAAGACGTACTGCCCAGAAAGAGTATTGATCTTTACCTACTTGTGCATTTAGTTCGTCTACTGCCATTTGAGCTAATTTACCACTTAAAGTGGAATCTTGACCACCAGATATACCTAAAACGAAACCTTTGACGAAAGAATGCTTAAGTGCGTATGCTTTTAGGAAATCTACTGAACGACGAATTTCTTCTTGTACATCAATTATAGGTAATACTCGCAACTCTTTAATAATTTGTTGTTGTAAATTTGACATACTACTTACCTCCTTAACCAAGCTCGATTTGTTCAACCATATCTTTCACTTCTTGAATGTTACGCATTTTATTATCCCAGCATTTTTGGCTTAAATCGACTGGATATTCCTCTGGATTTAAAGAACGCTTATATTCATCCCATAATAAGTCTAAATTTTCGGTCGCATACTCTCTCATCGCTTGTACAGAAGGGCTTTCGTAGATTACTTGTCCATTTTCTACTACTTTCGTGTGTAAATTTTTCGCTTCAAAGTTAGTGACAAATTTGGAGATGAATGTATGGACTGGATGGAACATTTTAATACGTTCCTCCAATTGAGGCTCCTCATCAAACATCGTAATGTAGTCACCTTCAGCTTTACCATTTTCACGATCAATGATGCGATATAATTTTTTCTGCCCAGGCGTAGTCACTTTTTCAGCGTTAGCAGAAATTTTAATGGTATCTTCCATTTGTCCATTTTCTTTTTCAATAGCTACTATTTTGTACACTGCACCTAAAGCGGGTTGATCGTAACCAGTAATTAATTTTGTACCAATACCCCACATATCAACCATTGCATTTTGAGCTTTTAAATTCAAAATAGTATACTCATCTAAATCATTTGATACAACGATTTTGGCATTTGGGAATCCAGCGTCATCTAACATTTTACGTGCCGCTTTTGATAAAAATGCAATGTCTCCACTGTCTAAGCGGATACCCATAAAGTTAATTTTATCGCCGAGTTCTTTTGCTACTTTGATTGCAGTTGGAACTCCTGATTTTAGAGTATTATACGTATCAACTAAAAATACACAGTCTTTATGACGTCTTGCATAAGCATGAAACGCCTCGTAGTCATTTTTATAAGCTTGAACAAGTGAGTGAGCATGAGTGCCCGCAACTGGCAAATTAAATAATTTACCTGCCCGCACATTACTTGTTGATTCCAATCCACCTATAATTGCTGCACGTGTACCCCAAATAGCTGCATCCATCTCTTGAGCACGACGTGTACCAAATTCCATTACCACATCATCTTTTACGATTTGCTTAATGCGACTTGCTTTTGTAGCAATCAATGTTTGATAATTAACAATGTTCAGTAGAGCAGTTTCAACTAATTGTGCTTCGACTAAAGGCGCTTCAATACGAACAATTGGTTCATTACCGAAGACTAGTTCACCTTCAACCATTGAATACACATCTCCGGTAAAGCGTAAATCTCTTAAATACCCAATAAAATCTTCACTATAACCTAAATCATTTTCCAAATACTCTAAATCGCTTTCACTAAAACGGAAATCACGTAAATATTCCAGCATTCTTTCTAGACCAGCAAAAATTGCAAAACCGTTGCCAAATGGTAATTTTCTGAAATACAGCTCGAACACTGATTTTCTATTATGTATACCATCCGCCCAATAAGATTCTGCCATGTTTATCTGATATAAGTCTGTATGTAGCGTTAAGCTATCATCTGGATATTTCGACTTCATACTTAGTCCCTTCTTCCACCATCGTAATTAGTCATAGTATACACTATTTAACGTTAAACATGTTTTGAAAACCGCTATTCTATCTCATGAACCTTATATTTCTTCATTAATCCCACTGTAAATTTCTAAATCTTCTCAGTAATCCATTAACTATAAATTTGAACATTAGTTTTAAAGGTGATAACATTGTTTTGAATCGAACAATCCCGTATACTTCCAAAAAAGTGTATTAAAAATATCTGGGTATTTATCGTGATATTGCAATTTAAGGATTATGTCACATTATTTTTTGATGATGCGCATTATTACGACTTAAATCATCTGAAAAATGTAAAGACTATTAGAGACCTATTTATATAGGCCATCGGGTATTTTTTGAATTTGTCTCATTAGTTATTTTGTAAATCGGAGGATTTTATGCAATGAAAACTTATGAATTACATGTCGCAGGTTTAAAACGACATTTACCTATTATTCAAATAAAAGAAAATCTCTCTATAGCTAGTTTTGTTTTATTAGGCGATATAGAGATGGTGGATGCAGCAGCTACTGCCCTTGCTGAAAAGCTACCTGATGTAGATCTACTCATTACAGCAGAAGCAAAAGGGATTCCTTTAGTTTATGAACTTTCAAAGCGAATGAAATTACCACGTTATGTCGTAGCGCGTAAATCATTAAAATCTTATATGCTTGAACCACTTATCCATGAAGTGAAATCTATTACGACAGAAGAAAAACAAATCCTTTGTTTAGATTTTCATGATGTTGCCTTTTTAAAATATAAACGGGTTGCAATTATTGATGATGTTATTAGCACTGGTGCGTCTATCAAAGTTTTAGAAGAGCTTGTGACAAAAGCAGGGGGTCGAGTTGTTGCAAAAGCTGCTATTATAGCAGAAGGTGATGCCACTAAACGGGATGATATTATTTTCTTAGGGGAATTGCCCCTCTTCCCTCATCACCAATAAATTTACAAATCCACAAGCCAATTCAATCAAATTTTGAATTGGCTTTTAATTTTTTCTAAATTATTTCAAAAATATATCATTAGGTTATGTGAACTAGAGAACAAGATAATACTTGCAAAATGATGTAAGAACTTCACAAACCTTAGTTATTTATTTTATCATTTCTATTTATATAGGAAGAAACTCAATTTTATTTCATCATTTTGGTAAAATAATTCTGTAATTACATGTTTCACGTACTTAGTTTTTCTAATGCAAGGAGTGCTTTTTTCATAGGGATTCCACTACGAAAACCTGTAAGTTGACCATCTTTTCCGATAACACGATGACAGGGTACGATTATCAAAATTGGATTTGCACCAATTGCTGTACCTACTGCTCGCACTGCCTTTGGATTATTTATTTGATTGGCAATGGCTGAATAAGTTGTTGTTTCACCATAAGGGATTCCTTGTAATGCTTTCCAAACAGATTGTTGAAACTCTGTGCCTCCTGTATCTAAGGACATCACAAATTCCTTTTTTTCACCTTTTAAATAGTCTATCAACTCTTTTTTATACACTTCTAAATTTTCTTCAGACTCTATTAAGTTGTACTTTTTGAACCTCTTTGCGGACATCATTTCTAACTCTTCCATACTAATGCCAGCATAACTAAGTCCTTGGTCTGTAGCAGCTAAATAAATTCTCCAATCCTCATGTTGAAAACATGTCCAATAAATTTCTTTTATCATACTAATACTCCCTTTTTTCGTTAATATTTTGATGTTTCATCAGTCTGTTGGCTGAAAAAGCTCAGCATATCAAACCTTACTTTTTTTAGTGTAATTATAATATACCCAATATTGTTAGTTGATGGTTATAGGTTGTAAAAGCAAGATATCAATAATCCCACACGCTTCTTACAGAAATAGAGCGTCTCTTGCTTTAATAATGGCGGCTGAAGCCATTCTAAAATAGAAGATTATTCTTCAACTATGGTACATTTATAGTAAAGACTTTTATTCAGGAGGCTTACAAATGGATAAGGTATATGAGCCAGCTATACATTTTAATCATGTTGATTTTCAAATTGGTGACTCTAAAATAATAAAAAAAGTTACTGGATCCTTTCCAAAGGGAAAAATCACAACACTCGTTGGACCATCTGGCGCGGGCAAGACAACTTTACTCAAAATGTGCAACGGCTTAATCTCCCCTACCGCTGGTGAAATTTTCATTCATAATAAACTCATTACTGATTATGACCCAATTGATTTACGTAGAAATGTTGGAATGGCGTTGCAAGCTGCTCCTATGATCAAAGGCACAGTTTTTGAAAATTTGGAGCTTCCATTAGCATTGCAGAGCAAAAAATTACCTGAAGAAGATGCTATCTCATACTTAGATGATGTCGGATTGGAACGAGATTTTTTACATAAAAATGCAAATGATTTATCTGGTGGCCAACGCCAAAAAGTATCGATTGCTAGAACCCTAGTAAATCAATCCGAAATTTTGTTGTTAGATGAAATTACATCTGCACTTGATCGTGCTTCATTAAAAGAAATAGAAGAACTAATCGTCAAAATCAACGAAAAATATAATGTGACGATGATTTGGATTACACATAATCTTGAGCAAGCATTAAAAATTGGTCACTATACTTGGGTTTTAATGCAAGGAGAAGTCATTGAGACCGGAGAGAGCAAACTATTAGAGAACCCTCAAAATGACCTTGTAAAACACTTTGTACAAGGAGTGATTAAATGAGCTATTTGGCATTATCCTTAACATTGATTTTCGTACTTATTCCATTAATTTTATCAAAAACTTTAAAACTCGGATTAGAAAAAGATACATTTATTGCAACGATACGATCTATTATCCAGTTACTTGCTGTCGGCTATGTATTAAAATTTGTTTTTGATTCCAATCATTTTATCTATATATTCTTAATGATTGCTTTGATGATTGGAACTGCTACATTAAACGCACGTAAAAAAGGTAAGTCCATAGACGGGATTACGTGGAAAATTGCTGTTACTTTACTGACTGTTGAAGTATTGACGCAAGCCATACTACTAGGCTTCCACATTGTACCCGCAACTGCACAATATATCATTCCAATTAGTGGAATGATCATCGGAAACTCCATGGTACTATCCATATTATTCTTAAATCGTTTCACAGCTGAAATGCATGCTCATCGTGATCAAGTAGAGCTTATTTTATCATTAGGTGGAACACCAAAACAGGCTATTCATCATCAATTAATTAGTGCCATTAAGGCAAGTATGATTCCAACTATAGAAAGCCAAAAAACGATTGGGCTTGTCCAACTTCCAGGCATGATGAGTGGTCAAATCATTGCTGGCGCTGACCCGATCCAGGCAGTGCAGTTTCAATTACTAATCGTTTTCATCTTGCTTACGACAGCGGCTGTATCGAGTATTTTCCTTGGATTTTTGTCCTATCCAACATTGTTTAATAGTCGTATGCAAATGTTGAAAGAAAAATTTTAATTAAAAAGCTTCTTCTCTATACGTCTTAGAGAAGAAGCTTTTTGTCATAATAATTGTACTGGGGAGCTATATATTATTTAGTATGTTTGTCGTAAAAAGCTATAAAGTTATCTACTACATTATCAAGGAACGCGATTGTACTTTCATCTGTTAGTTCGTCAGCTTCGTTTAACTTTGTATGAACTGCTCCTATATATACTTCATTACCTGGTAGTAGTACTGGTGCTAAAGCTGGATTTGAAAGTATTTCACGCAAATGGATTTGAGCGCGAACACTACCTAAAACACCCATTGATGAACCTACAATGAATCCTGGTTTATCTTTGATTGTATAATCACCACCACGTGATAACCAGTCAATTGCATTTTTTAATGCACCTGGAATTGAGTAGTTATATTCAGGAACAGCAAATAATACTGCATCAGAATCTTTAACATCCGCTTTAAAAGCTGTTGCACCAGCTGGTGGATTGTTTTCAATATCAATTGAGAACATTTCAACGTCATTAATTAATACCGGTGTAATTTCCAATTTGTTTGCATAGCGTTTTTTCATGAAGTTTACAAGTTTTAAATTATTTGAAGTTGAGCTAGTTGAACCTATTATTGCCTTTACTCTAATAGTCATTTAATGTCTACTTCCTTTTCTATTTTAAAATTTTGTAACATGTAAAGCATATACCCTAAAAATAGGATATTCCAACAATTTGACTCAGTGACGAAAAACTCCTTCTATAGCATGCTCAATTTTTTATAAATTAATAAATTTTCGGTAATTGTTTTGCAATTGGCTATTTAAAAAAAGAAAAAAACGCGAGGATTATTATCCTCACGTTTCATTTTAATACGGCTCTGCGTCATGCCCTTTTTCAATGGCATCTTCAGGAGCCTTATCTCCATCATTATTTGCTAAAGGTCTTTGCGTAGATGAGTATTTATTGGCATTTTGTAGTCCCTCTTTTAGTCTACGGCCGTAATTATCATCGGCTTCCTCTGCTAATGCAATCATTGCCTTTTGGATCTTTTCATCACAACTAGATAAATCACCGATAAGATTTTCTAGAAGCTCATCTTTTTCCCAGTCCTCAAAATTACGATACGTTTCCCCTGCTTGTTTTGTATTACTTTGACGATCGATGGATTCATGTACTAAATTGCCTTCAATAAATGGTGTATACTCTTTTGCATTTTGTTTAGCTTCGTGCAAGCCACCAAGCATGGATGGCTCGTAGTTAATGTGTGGATTCTGACCAGGCGCTAAATCACGCTTATATAACATTTGACCACCATTTTGGTTTGTAGCAACACGTTTCTTCGGTGCATTAATCGGGAGTTGTAAATAGTTTGCTCCAACACGATGACGCTGTGTGTCTGAATAAGAAAACGTTCTACCTTGCAACATTTTATCATCAGAGAAATCGAGTCCATCAACTAATACGCCTGTTCCAAACGATACTTGTTCTACTTCTGCAAAGAAATCTTCAGGATTTTTATTTAATACCATCTTCCCTACAGGATGCCAAGGAAATTGATCTTCAGGCCATAGCTTCGTATCATCTAAAGGATCAAAATCGAGTTCTGGATGTTCTCCATCAGACATGATTTGAACATTTAATTCCCATTCTGGATAATCTCCATTCGCAATCGCATCATATAAATCTTGTGTAGCATGGTTAAAATTTTTCGCTTGGATTTCTTCAGCTTCCTGTTGAGTCAAATTCTTGATTCCTTGTTTTGGTTCCCAGTGGTATTTGATCAAAACAGCTTCTCCATCACTATTCACCCATTTATAAGTATTCACCCCAGACCCTTGCATCATTCGATAATTTGCAGGAATCCCCCAAGGTGAATAGATAAAAGTGACCATATGGAACGATTCCGGTGAACTTGCACAAAAATCAAAAAAGCGCTCAACATCTTGTATATTCGTAATAGGATCCGGCTTAAATGCATGAATCATATCAGGAAATTTCATAGCATCACGAATAAAAAAGATCTTAATATTATTCCCTACTAGATCCCAGTTACCATCTTCAGTATAAAATTTCACTGCAAATCCTCGGGGATCACGTAAAGTTTCTGGTGAATGATTTCCGTGTATTACTGTTGAAAAACGAACAAAAACTGGCGTTTGCTTCCCTTTGTCTTGAAATACCTTTGCTCTAGTATATTTGGACACAGGTTCATTCCCTACCGTTCCATACGTTTCAAAATAGCCGTGTGCTCCAGCACCACGAGCATGCACTACACGTTCGGGTGTACGCTCTCTATCAAAATGACTCATTTTCTCTAGAAAATCATAATTTTCTAAAGTAGCTGGCCCACGATTACCAACAGTTCTCAAGTTTTGATTGTTTGTAATAGGATGCCCTTGTCTATTGGTAAGCGTGTCTTCCTTTTCAATATGATCATCATTATGCGTCATAAAATAGCCTCCTTGAATATCTTCACAATCCATCTTGTCCTGTATTTTAATGAATTAAACATTTGTAGCTTTTTGGGGAGCTTATTTAACCTACTCGCTCCTCTTTTTGACTTACTCGGGCTCCCTTTTAACCTACTCGCTCTCTTTTGACTCATTCGGGCTCTCTTTTAACCTACTCGCTCTCTTTTGACTCATTCGGGCTCTCTTTTAACCTACTCGCTCTTTCTTTTAACTCACTCGAGCTCTCTTTTAACCTACTCGCTCTTTCTTTTAACTCACTCGAGCTCTCTTTTAACCTACTCGCTCTTTCTTTTAACTCACTCGATCTCCTTTTTAATCTACTCGCTCCTCTATCAGTAATTTTTCCAACAAAAAAGCACCTCACAAGGAGATGCTGATTAATTTACAATATGGATTTATATAAAACTCACTTAGCCAGCTTTTTGCTCTATTTGTTCCATCCTTTTTCCTTAAAACGAGCGATTGCTTCAATTCGATTGCTTACTTCTAGTTTGTCTAAGATGGTTGAAATATAGTTTCGCACGGTACCGGGCGAAAGAAAAAGCTCCCCCGCTATTTCCTTCGTCGTTTTACCCTCCGCTACTAGCTCAAGTACTTCACTTTCACGTTCTGTGAGCGGATTTTCAATAGTCTCTTCATAAACAATATCGATTAACTCCGGTGCATATAGTCGTCGGCCTTCCATAATTACACGGATAGAATTTACAAGTTCTTCAATAGGGCTGTCTTTTAATAGATAACCACGCACCCCCGCTTTACGAGCGCGTTCGAAATAACCTGGACGCGCAAAAGTAGTTAAGATGATAATCTTACACGGATGATCTTGTAATTCTTCAGCAGCATCTAATCCGGTTTTCAAGGGCATTTCAATATCCATAATACAAATATCGGGATTATGCTCCTCTACAAGCGCGACAGCTTCAGCACCATTTTTGCCAATGCCGACTACTTCCATATCATCTTCCATATTGAGTAAAGATTTCATAGCACCTAATAGCATACCTTGATCTTCAGCTATGACGATTTTAATCATGTTGGTCACTTCCCTTTTGATGTGTGATGACGACAGGTACAGTAATATTAAGCACTGTGCCGTTTTGTTCAATAATTTGCAGATTGCCGTTGACGAACTCTAATCGTTCTCGCATGCCATTCAAACCATTACCTTCTGATTTCTCTTTTTTGGCTGATAGGCCCACGCCATTATCTGCAATGATAATCTGTAATTCATTTTTATTTTGGGCGAATGTAATTTCACACTTCGATCCATCACTATGTTTTACTATATTATTAACAGCTTCCTTTAGACACATGCTTAGAACGTTTTCAACTATTGTTGGAACTTTATCAAAATTAGGGTCGCCTACAATCGTCAATTCCATTTCTGCTGCATCTAAAATTTGCTGAATACGGACAAGTTCATCATGTAACTTCACTGTACGCATATCTGCTACAAGTTCGCGTACTTCCTTCAACGCAATACTTGCAGTTTGGCGAATATCTTTTAATTCCATCACTGCAGCCTGTGGATCCTTTTCCACTAAACGTGCAGCTAAATCACTTTTCAAACCAATCATGGAAAGCTTTTGCCCGAGGGTATCATGCAAATCACGCGCAATACGCTGGCGCTCTTCATAAATACTAAGCTCAGAAATACGTTCTTTTGCCGACTCTAGTTGTCCCTCAAGCTTTTCACGTCTATTCCAGTTATATAAATTAAATGGTAATAGTACCGTTCCAATAACCGAAATAATGATAAAGTGAATTTGAGGAAGAAACAAGTCAATTTCAACGAAAAACCCTGCTACTATCGCGCCTATTGTAAAAGCGATATGTAAGCCATACATAATATAAAACCCTACAGTATTACGGATATTCCCAATAAAAAACGCTGTAAATAATGATAGATAAACATAACCAAAAAGTAATGTCATCGCAACATTAATTATCATTTCAAAGGATACCCACATATATACGAGTCCATTGTGTGATCTATGTGAAAAACGATATGAAACAAAATATAAAAGTAAAATTGAAATCCCTATCGTTATTTCTAAAAATGAAGATGACCTAAATATGAAAAAGAACGGTAGTAAACAGAAAATTATCCAAGCATAAATACTTAGCCAAGGACTTTTCGGGAAAATACTAAACCAGCTCAGCATAAATTCATTCACCGCCCCATCTAATTGCCCCTATTATATCAAATGTCATATAAACAAAAACAGCCATCTCTGTTTAAAGAAATGACCGTTTTCATACTTAGCTTGCTTTTTTCATAGGTACTTCTTGATTTTTTGACAAACGATCATGTTCATCTACTAACCTTTGTACAGATTTGAAAGTCACAAAGGCTTTATGTGATGGATCATATAATTTATAACGTAATGATTCTAAACTTGTTTTGATAGTTACTGTTGTAGCTTTTTGAAGTGGCGGTACTTTTTCATGTGCTTCTTCTAATAAGTAATTTGGTACACGTGGTGATAGATGATGCACGTGATGGAAACCAATATTACCTGTTACCCATTGTAAAACTAGTGGCAGTTTATAATATGAACTTCCTTCAATCGCTGCCTTTACATAATCCCACTCAGACTCTTCTTCAAAATATGAATCTTCAAATGTATGTTGAATGTAGAATAACCAAATTCCTAATGCACCAGCTACAAACATCGTCGTACCATGTACGATTAAAAATGCTGTCCATCCGGCAGTCATCACGAGCGTAGTTGCTAATGCTACGATAATAATATTTGATAGATACGTATTCATACGCTCTTTTCGTTTTGCATCCTTACGATTAAAACGACTTGAAATTAAAACTAAATATAGTGGTCCTAATCCGAACATTACAAGCGGGTTACGGTAAGCACGATATTTGAATCGTTCCATTTTTGATGCTGCGATGTACTCATCAATTGTCATCACCCAAATGTCACCAGTACCACGTTTATCTAAATTTGAACTTGTTGCATGGTGAATTGCGTGTTCACGTTTCCATTTTTCATAAGAAAACAATGTTAATACTCCAGTTAATGTACCAACGATATCTGTTGCTTTTTTATTTTTAAAAAATGACCCGTGAGTACAATCATGAAATATAATGAATGTACGAACTACAAAACCTGCTGCGACTATACTTAAACCAACCGATGCCCAAACAGAAACTGGAACTAATAGATACGCTGCTGTCCATAAGATTATTAGTGGTAGCAAAGTGTTAACCATTTGCATAATACTTTTATTCAAATGAGACTTAGCGAATGGTGCGACGTCCTTACGTAATTGCTTCGTCTTTTCTATATTATTCATGTGATGTCCCTCACTTTTCTTCGCTTTTATATATTCTCATCTTAAAACTTATAGTTACATGTTAGTAGATATAGTTGTCATGATTAACATATGACATCTGTCATATAGCAAGTCTTAATACTTGGTAATAATATCGGAAAATTCACTTGATACTACTTACTTTGTTGTTTAATAGCCATCATTAAATAATTATGATGGCTTCTCGAAAAAAACCTACAATTTATCTAAAAGAATGCAAAAAGCGAGATGGCTTAAAACCATCTCGCTTTTTCTTATTCTACATTGAAATATCTTGCATCAGGATGTGCAAAAACAATTGCTGAAACAGATGCTTCTGGTGACATCATAAATTCCTCTGTAAGATGTACACCTATATCTTCTGGCTTGATCAAACCAAATAGTTTCGATTGATCTTCTAAATTTGGACACGCTGGATAGCCAAATGAAAAACGCTGTCCTTGATATTTTGCTGCAAAACGGTCACGCATTGTGAAATCTGTGGAATCTGGGAACCCCCATTGGTCTCTAATTTCTTGATGGATGCGTTCTGCAAAACCTTCTGCTAATTCTAGAGCTGTTGCTTGGAATGCATGACTTTCAAGGAATTTCCCTTGCTCTTTCAAACGCGCTGCAGCCTCACGTACACCGTGTCCAGCCGTTACTTGCATAAAAGCAACATAATCCATTTCCCCACTATCAACTGTTTTTAAGAAATCAGCTAAACATAAGTACGGTGTCTTATTTTGACGTGGGAAAGTAAAGCGCTCAATAACGGTCTTACTATCTTTTGGATCATAAATGACTACATCATCTCCGTCTGCTTGTGCAGGAAAGAATTGATACATACCTGATGGATTTAACATACCTGATTCCAAGAATTCTGTTACTAAATCATATAATTCAACTGCTCGAGATTCACCTTTTTCAAGCATTTCATCGCTATATCCTCTTAAACCTAAGTGATGGCCAATTAATGTTCGCATATTCACATATGGATATAAATGGGATACTGAATAGTCTTTTAATACGTGACGTCGTAAATCAGTCGGTACAAAAACCGGTGCATCTGAACGTACTGTTTTAATCGGTTTTTCTGCTACAGCAACTGCTGGTCTTGCAGCGCGCTTTTCTTCTGATGCTGCACGTTTTTCAATTGCGTCTTCTAACTCATGTAGCAATTTACCTTTATCATCACTTTGCAGTCTGTTAGCTAACTCAAGACCATGCATTGCGTCTTTTGCATACATTACTGGACCATCGTATTCTGCCGCGATTTTCGTTTCGGTAAAGCGTCTTGATAATGCCGCTCCACCTACAAGCATTGGAGTAATGATGCCTGCATCCTTGAAATCTTGTGCAGTAATCACCATCTGCTGTGCTGATTTTACGAGTAATCCCGATAATCCAACGATATCTGGATGTTCTTTTTTAATAACTTCAATTAGTGCTTGAGGTGTAACTTTAATACCAACATCAATTACCTTATAACCATTATTACTTAAAATAATATCAACAAGGTTTTTTCCGATATCATGTACATCACCTTTAACCGTTGCTAATATTACTTTCCCTTTACCAGTGTCATTTTCATTTTTTTCCATGAACTGTTCTAGGAATGATACAGACGCTTTCATAACTCCAGCACTTTGTAGTACCTCGGCTACGATTAACTGGTTGTCATTGAACAAACGTCCAACTTCAGCCATTCCTGTCATCAAAGGTCCATTAATAATTTCTAACGGTGAATCGTACATGTTCATTGCAGCTTCTAAATCAGGGATTAGCCCTTCTTTTGTACCTTCAATAATGTAATATGCTAGTCGCTCTGGTACTGTTTTTGGAATATCATCTTCGGTCTTTTCTTTCTTTTTGTCACGATAGAAATCTGTGAAATCAGCAAGTGTCTTGTCGTTTGTTTTATAGATTAAATCATTTGCTAAGTTAATCTCAGCTTCTGGAATTGAAGCATAGCGCTCTAATTTCTCTGTATTTACAATAGCGTAATCCAGCCCGGCTTGTGTACAGTGGTATAAGTACACAGCGTTTAATACTTCACGTCCAACTGGAGGTAAACCAAACGATACATTACTAACACCTAAAATAGTTAATACTCGCGGCATTTTTTCTTTGATTAAGCGAATGCCTTCAATTGTTTCTTCAGCTGCTCCTATATATTGCTCATCACCCGTGCCAACTGGGAACACAAGAGGATCGAAAATAATATCTTCTGGTGCGATTCCCCATTTGTTCACTAGCAGGTCATAAGAACGTTCAGCAACTTTTAATTTACTATGGCGGTCAACAGCCATTCCTTTTTCATCAATTGTACCGATAACGATAGATGCACCGTATTTTTTTACTATTGGTAACACAGCATCATAACGCTCTTCTCCGTCCTCTAAATTGATAGAGTTTATGATTGCCTTCCCTTGGGAATATTTTAGTGCTTCTTCGATTACCTTTTCATCCGTTGAATCGATTACAAGCGGAACTTTTACCTTCTTTACTACTTCCGTCATGAAGTTTTTCATATCTTCAAGTTCATCACGGTCAGGGTTTGCTAAGCAAATATCCATTACGTGCGCACCATTTTTCACCTGAGCACGAGCAATTTCTGCCGCTTCTTCAAATTTACCTTCTATAATTAAACGCTTAAATTTTCGCGAACCAATAACATTTGTACGCTCTCCAACAAATAAAGGGCGCATTGAATCATCATAAATAAGCGGTTCAATTCCAGCTACGACATGACCATGCTCAGCTTCAGGCATTTGACGGGGCTGCTTATTTTCTACTACTTTACGGATTGATTTAATGTGCTCAGGCGTCGTACCACAACAACCTCCAACGATATTTAACCAACCTTTATCAGCAAAACCTTCAAGCTTTTTTGACAAGGATTCTGGAGTTTCATGATAATGCCCTTCTTCATCTGGTAAACCTGCATTCGGATAACAACTGACATAGCTTGTTGCTAATTCTGAAAGCGAGCGTAAATGATCTGTCATAAATTCAGGGCCAGTAGCACAGTTCAACCCTACTGATAATGGTTTAATATGTTCAATTGAAATATAAAAGGCTTCAATACTTTGCCCTGCGAGAGTAGTTCCCATCGGTTCAATTGTTCCCGAAATCATCACAGGTAGCTCTTTACCAAGCTCTTCAAATGCTTGTTTAATACCTAAAGTACCAGCCTTAACATTCAGCATATCTTGACTTGTTTCAAGTAATAATAAATCCGCTCCACCTTCAACTAATGCCTTTGCTTGTACGTAAAAGTCATGTAATAGCTCATCAAATGTAATACCACCCGTTACTGATAGGGTTTTAGTCGTTGGTCCCATTGCGCCAGCAACATATCGAGGCCATTCAGGCGTTGACAATTCATCCACTACTTTTTTAGCAATTTGCACTGCTAATATGTTTATTTCATGCGCTTGACCACCCAGTGCATATTCATTTAATACCACAGGAGTCCCACCAAATGTATTCGTACTAATAATATCTGAACCTGCCTCTAAATAAGCGCGGTGTACATTTTCGATCACGTCAGGTCGTGTAATATTCAAATATTCATTACAGCCATCATATTCATCCCCACCGAAATCCTCTGGTGTTAAATTAGCATTTTGGAGCATAGTCCCCATTGCACCATCTAATATAAGAATATGTTGTTGGAGTCGTTCTTTAATTGGTTGCTTTAACATAGTTGTGATCTCCTACTTTCTGTTGGTCTAGCTCTTGAATATAATGAATCAATTCTACTGACATGTCGTAACGTGTAAATGGCGTAATGATATAAATGCCGTTGAATAACTCTGCCGCTGTATCAATTAATTCTTTCGCAATCGCTATACCTTCTGCGGTTGCAAGGTTTTTATCATCACCCGTTGCACGCATTCTTTCAAGCACTTCATCAGAGAGCTTAATTCCTGGTACTTCATGATGTAAAAACTCTGAATTTCGGATACCTGTTAGTGGCATGATTCCTATGAAAATAGGGGTTTCTAAATGTTTAGTAGCCTCATATATCTCTATTATTTTCTCCTTCGTATATACAGGCTGTGTGATGAAATAATCTGCTCCACACTCAATTTTCTTTTCTAATCTTTTTACAGCTCTATCAAGCACCCGTACGTTAGGATTAAATGCAGCTGCAATTGAGAAGTTAGCCTTTTTACGCAAAGGTTTACCTGAGAATGATATTCCTTCATTCAACTGTTTGATTAATTGAAGTAACTCTAAGCTTGAGACATCGTACACGCTAGTTGCACCCGGGAAATCGCCCACTTTTGTAGGGTCTCCAGTGACTGCTAAAATTTCATTAATACCTAATGCATCTAGCCCCATTAAATGCGATTGTAAGCCGATGAGATTGCGATCACGACAAGTAATATGTGCAAGGGAACGAATATTATTTTGCGTTTTCAAAATTGAGCCCATTGCCATGTTACTAATACGAGGTGATGCCAACGAATTATCAGCCATAGTGACAGCATCAATACCTGTAGAGTTGAGTATTTGCGCGCCTTCTATAAATGCGGTCGTATCGAGATGGCGAGGTGTATCAAGCTCTACAATGATTGTACGTTCCCTTTTTGCCTTTTCGTGAAGTGGCTCATGATGATCTGGAGTAGCTTCTTTAATTTCGATTACTTTTTTCTTCTTTACAATTTTATTTTCAATTGGGGGTAGATCAGCAATACGTTTTTTCACAGCCTCTATATGCTTCGGTGTCGTACCACAACATCCACCAATTAAGCGAACACCTTGGTCACGTAGCAAAACACCAGCACGACCAAAATAATCAGCCTCCGATTCGTAAACAATCTTGCCATCTTCTACATCTAGCAAACTAGCATTTGGATATGCAGATAAAAATGCTTTGGATGGCAATTCAACATCTTCAAACGCTTGGATTGTATGGTGTGGGCCTAAACGGCAGTTTACTCCGACAATATCTGCACCCAAAGCTTCTAATTGGTGCAGTGCATCATTTAACAATAAGCCATTTTGTAAAATACCTGGTTCATGCATTGATACTTGGGAGATGATTGGTACGTCAGTTAATTTTCTCAAATGTTTCACTACAGATGAAAGTTCCTCAAAATCATAGTAAGTCTCTAATAATAAACCATCAGGATTACCAGCTAATAGATACCCCGCCTGCTCATCTAATGCCGCTATAATCTCATCTAGTGTTGCTTCACTTTTACGAATACCGCGAATACCACCAATTGTCCCTAAAACAAATTGGCCTCCTGGTGCTGCAGCACGTTTTGCAATGGCGATTGCCGATTCATTAAACTCCTTTACTGAGCTTTCTAAACCATAACGTTCTAATTTAATGGCATTCGCTGTATACGTATTAGTCTGAATAATGTCAGCGCCTGCTTTAATATATTGTTGATGTATATTTTCAATCACTTCAGGCTTAGTAATATTTAATTCCTCATAACAATAGTCAATTCCGTAAGAATATAATAAAGTGCCCATCGCACCGTCAGCTGTTAACACTTGTGTTTGCAATTTTTCAAGTAGTCCCATTAAAATCCCTTCCTTTCTACATAAAAAAGCCTTCTTATGGATAAGAAGGCTTGACGATTACGATGTTCGCTCCTTCTTATCTTTTCGGACAATCTGTAAATCCGCTGGAGTTAGCACCTGACCAGATGGCTGGTTGCTGAAGCTTCAAAGGGCCAGTCCCTCAGCTTCTCTTGATAAGAAATATTTATTTAATTGTTAGAATAATTAAAAGAATCATAACCCTAGAAAAGAATATCGTCAAGAGGATTTTTTGAATTGTAGAAAAACTCTGTAATATACGTATATTTTGATTACAAAACAAAAAAAGAGGTATTTTGGTGATTACGTATTAAAACGTCAATCTTGCCTTCATAACTATTTATTTGCAAAAATATTATTGGCTGATGTCTTATCATAGCTCTTTATTTCAACCAATATCCCTTGAATAATCAGTCGTTTAGAACCATCATAATTACATGTTACAAGCGTTATCATTTTTTCCTTTGAATCATCAATCACATCAATTTGCTCCGGTTGTACAATATGCATTTTATCAATTTTATATTCATAGATTTTTTTAAAATCAGTTACATAAACTCGCATACCTTCCTTAGCATTTGTAAGAGGGCTAAAGAGTGCCTTCCCATTATTCATATTATGACCTGCTAAGGCATAATTAGCTTTACCCATCTTTTGTTCAGGTTTCATCGTACCAGCACCAATGGCTAAGTTTGTATTCGATACACCATATAAAATGGGTAATCGCATATTCACTTGAGGTACACTAATAGCTCCTATGGCATTTATTTTCTTTTGATTGAATTGTGCCTGTACAACATCTTTTACATTTAAATCATCCACTTGCTGAAAATCAAATGATGCATCCGGATTCTTCATCGCCAATGCTATGTCTTGTTGCTTAATCGTCGCCTTCGACATATTCGAAATGAAATACCCCATGATAGGTTGATAGAAAATAAATACTAAACCAATTACTAGCAAGAGTATGCCTAATATTAAACTTCCCTTTTTCCTCATGTTACCCACCTTCTTTTTACTCATTCATTTTATAGTAACAATTCATTTAGCTTTTTCAAGCGGTTAGATATATCGTTAAAATTTATCCAAAAAGAAAGAGCTAAAGAAATTGGTATCTCCTTAGCTCTCTTCTACCTACCTTGATAATTTTGCTAGAATTGATTCTGCTGTTTCTTTCCCATTCTCAATACAAGGACCAATACCTACACCGTAATAAGAACAACCTGCGAGCAATATATTGTCATAGCTAGAAGTCATTTTAGTTGATAAAGTTTCTACTGTTTTTGCATGACCAAGATGGTAAACAGGCATTAAATCATTCCATTTTGTCACATCTACAACAGAAGGCTGCGCTTCTATCTTCAAGCTTTTTGCAATATCATCTAAAGCGATTTTAGTTAATTCTTCTTTACTTAAATGCTTCATATTCTCAAAATCTGGATTTGAATTTTTATAAAATAAACGAACAAGTAATTTGCCATCTTTTGAAGTATGGCTCCACTTACGACTTGTCCATGTACAAGCATTACATTTGACGTCACTATTTTCAGACACAATAAAACCTGTACCATCTGCAGGTAATTGACTATCAGGAATGTTAAAACCTAAATAAATCGTAATTAGTGAGGCATTACTAAATTCATTGAAGTTCTCATCCAAATTTGGATCTTTTAATAGCTTTTTAGTTACATCATGTGGTGTTGTTAACACAATGAAATCTGCTTCAATTGCTTCGTGATTATCAAATGTCAGTATATATTTTTCATCTCTTTTTTCGATATGATTTGTTGAAACGCCTTTTAATATTGTAACGTCTGTTAGCTTCTCTTCAAAACGAGTAAATAAAGAAGATAATCCATTTTTAAAGGATATGAATTTTTTATTTGCCGCTTTTTGAAATTCTTCTTTATGTGCGCCAAACCCTTTAATAATGCTTCCGTACTGCTCTTTATAATCGAGTAAATAAGGTAAAGTTGAAGCCATTGTCAACGTATCTAATTTTCCTGAATAGACCCCTGATAACACTGGAGCAATTTGCTTTTCAACAAGTTCTTTTCCTAAAAAATGCTCTAAGAAAGAACCGATTGAGCTATCCTTTGTAAAATATTCATTAGGCAATTCTAAATCTTTTAACGCCTCTTTTTTTCCTTCTTCTGAAACTAATGTGCTACTTTCCAGAGACTCTACACTTGTAGGAATGCCAAAAACGCTGTCTGCTGGAATTGCGTGCAATGTATTATTTGTGTAAATATACGAAATTCCTGTACCATTATATACAAGGTCATCTTGTAATCCTAAATCTTCTACTAAAGGCATAACACTAGAATGACGTGCAACAATCGAATCTGCACCCGTCTCCAATATAAAGCCGTCCTTTTCGACAGAGTGCATTTTACCGCCTAAGTAGTCATTCTTTTCTATCAATACTAAATTTATATCTAAGCCTTTTTCTTCTTTTTCCTTTTGTAAATAGTGCATAGTAGAAAGACCTGTTATACCGCCACCAACTACAACAACTGTTTTCAATATATTCACTCCTCATAGCGGATTCTGTTTTATTTTAATTGGTTGTTTGTAATTCTAGTATAAACTTTCATTTTCAAAACTGTCATGATATCCATCACTTATTTAAGTACTTATTTGCGAACGTTTACATCTTTGTCAAAATTAACGTGGTCTTTTCGTAAATAGTCTTGAAAGTTTCTTTATCCAGTACATTTTTCTAAAAAAAGGGTAATGAATAATTACTTACTTTTCTATCGATACTTTTTTTGAAGGGAGCTTTTTATGGATTTATTAATTACAATCCTTTTACTATTAGTGTGCCTATTATTATCAAATGTAATTGGACATTATATTCCATTTATACCTACAGCACTAATCCAAATAGCACTTGGCATTCTACTGGCAATATTCGCAAATGAAATGACACTTCAGCTCGAATCTGAATGGTTTTTATTACTTTTTGTTGCCCCACTTTTGTATAATGATGGACGCAATTTCCCGAGAGAGGATCTATGGAGAATGCGCGCCCCTATTCTTGGAAATGCCATTATACTGGTTCTTCTAACTACACTTGGCGGTGGTTACTTTATTCATTGGTTAATTCCTGATATACCACTTGCTGCTGCATTTGCACTTGCAGCCATCTTATCACCAACAGATCCAGTTGCGGTAAACGGTATTGCAAAGCGTATCCAAATACCTGAGAAGATTTTAAATCTCGTTCGTGGTGAATCACTTATTAATGATGCTTCTGGTTTAGTTGCTTTCAAATTCGCAGTAGCTGCTGTTGTCACAGGGTATTTTTCAATTAAGGAAGCTTTTTTTGAATTTACTTATACATTTTTAGCCGGAGCTATTCTTGGCCTAATCTTAGGCGTCGTAATTACACAGCTGCGCTTCACCCTTAGGAAGAAGGGCATCCATGATGTCGTTTTCCATTCACTATTACAGCTATTAACACCTTTTATTATTTACTTAATTGCTGAAGATGTTTTCCATGCATCCGGGGTTATTGCAGTTGTTGTAGGTGGTATTGTTCATGCACTTGTAAAAGATCATACGGAGACTTTAATTGCAGAAGAACAGCTAATTACAGAAAACACTTGGTCTATCGTACTGTTTATCTTAAACGGGGTTGTATTCTTATTACTTGGGTTGAATATTCCATTGTCTATGACCGAAACATTAGAGAATCCATCTATGAATAACTGGAAAATCATCGGTTACTCTATTGCCATTGGCTTTGTTATTTTAGGTATTCGTTTCATTTGGTCATACGCTTTTTCTTACTATGAATATAAAAAAGACGCAATTCAAGAAATTGAAAAACCTAGTTTGAAAACGAGTTTACTAACAAGCTTAACAGGCGTGCGTGGTGCTGTAACAATGGCAGGGGTCTTATCCCTTCCTTTACTAGTCGATAACGGCAATTTGTTTCCAGAACGCTCCTTGATTTTGTTTTTAGCATCTAGTGTTATTTTATTTACATTGCTGATTGCTACAATTTTCTTACCTCTTTTAATTGATGAAGAAGAAGTTTTAGAAATACGTGAAGGAAAACTCACTTTCAATGAAGCAAAGAAACGCTTGCTGATTGCTTCAATTCGTAAAATCAATTCAGTGATGACTGAAGAAAACCAAACTGTCGCTTTTGAATTAATAGACGAATATAAATTAATGTTTAATCAGATCGATGTAGAGCTCAATGCAGAAAAGTTAGCTTCTAAAGAACGAAAACAACAGATAAAGAGCCTGCGTTTACTCGGCTTAAAAGCAGAAAAGGAGTATATAGAAAGGACCCAAAAAGAACTAAACTTAGACCCTGATATATACTCAGCATGCCAAGCTGCTTTTAAAGAACGTGAAAAAAATATTAGTAATCCAAATCGCCCTAAAGTAATTGCTATCCTATATAGAATTTTACTTCACTGGCGAACTTCTAGAAAAAGATACAGTCTAAATAAAGATAAGCGTATTGAATATTTCCGCCAAAAGAAAGAGTTGCGTATGCGCGCTTTAGGTGCAGGTATAGATGCTTTAGAACAACATGCTAAATCGGAAGAAAATCCTGATCTTGCAAATTCTATTATTTACGAATATCGAAAAATTATGGATAGGATGAAACAATCCGTCACTCAAAATTCCGAACGACGAGATGAAATAAAGGAAGAATTACGGGCTCTTTTAATCGAAACTGAACGTATGGAAATTCAGAAAATGTACGAAGCAGGTGAAATTGAACGAGCAGAAGAAAAAGAGCTACGAAGATTTGTAAATTATATTGAGAGCATTTCATTGTATGAAGTGATCGAATAAGTTAATAGTAAAATATAAAAGAAAGAACGACTGATAATATCAGTCGTTTTTTTTATTGTATAGATTTTTTGACAACTGTCTTATTTTATAGACATAGATAAAATAATTAACTCTTTTGGAGAAGAAGTCAAAATTTCTATTCCATCCTCTTTAATTAAAACATCATCTTCAATACGAACTCCACCTATATTAGGTAAATAAATTCCAGGTTCAACAGTCAACACCATTCCTTCTTGTAATACATCTTCCGAAACAGTAGACATGAAAATGTCCTCATGAATATCTAACCCTATTCCATGTCCAGAACCATGCCCATATTGTTTTCCGAATCCTTTTTCTTCTATATACTGTCTAGTCAAAGCATCAGCTTCTTTGCCAGTAATGCCTGCCTTCATATGAGCCAGTGCATTTTCTAATGCGCCATGAACAATATTATAGATTTCTATCATTTCTTCTGTTGGTTGTCCAATAGCAATTGTGCGTGTCATGTCTGAACGATAACCATCATAGTAAGCCCCAAAATCAAGCGTTATGATATCTCCTTCTTCTATTAACTTATTACTAGCGACACCATGTGGTAATGCCGATCGATGCCCTGAAGCTATAATCATATCAAAAGCAGACGAAGTAGCTCCTTTTTTTCGCATGTAAAACTCTAGTTCATTGGCAATATTTATTTCTGATATGCCTGGTTTTATATAATCTAATATATGCGTAAATGCCGCATCAGAAATACTTGCCGCTATTTTGATCTTTTCAATTTCTTCAGGCAATTTAATCATACGTAATTTTTCAACTGCGCCTGAAACGGGTACAAGTTCTGCTTGAATATGCTTAGCAAATAATGAATGTAAGTAATACGTAATATTCTTTTCCTCAAATCCAACTCTACTAATATTTTCTTCCTGTAATATATTAGAAATTACTTCATACATAACAGCGCGGTCAATTTCTTGTACAGTAAAGTCCGTTGTTTGATCGTGTGCTTGTTGAACATAGCGGAAATCCACAAACAAAAATGCTTTGTTTTTTGTTACCAACACAGTTCCTGCACTCCCTGTAAACCCTGTTAAGTAACGTCTATTCTGATCATTTGTCACAATTAAACTTTCCAACCCTCGCTCTTCCAATACGGCTCTTAGCTTTTCTAATTTCCCCATTATTACCCCTCCAATAATTTAATATTTAAGATGTTGCAAGTATTATGCCAGTCTTCCATTAAATTTGTACTTAATTAAAAATATAGGCATGAATATTGCATACTATTACTACGACTCACATTCAGAAGGAGGATATGACTCCTTTCGTTTGTAGGGATTTTAAAATAGGGGGGCTTATTTTATGAAGAAGAAATTTTTGTTTTCATTCATGTTATTATTTTCTTTAATGATTATTTTAACAGGCTGCTACGGTAAGGATGAAACTACTAAAACGGAAGGTGAAAAGGCTAATGACCCTAACAGTTCAACGGCTGAACAAGTATTAAATCTATCTGCGTCAGGGGATTTAACAACGATGAGTACACTCGGTAGCTTAGACGCCCTAGCAGTAACTGCTATGAACTCTGTTTATGAAGGCTTGTATCGTATTGGGCCTGAAAACGAAGCAGTTCCAGGTATCGCAGAGTCACATGAAATATCCGAAGACGGTAAGACTTATACTTTCAAACTTCGAAAAGATGCTGTTTGGAGTAACGATGCTCCAGTTACGGCACACGACTTTATTTATGCTTGGTCAAAGGCTATTAATCCCGAAACACAAGCTGTTTATTCTTACCTAATGCTAGACATTAAAAATGCTGTGAAAATTCAAGATAAAAACGACCCACTGTATGGTAAAATCGATCAACTTGGAATTAAAGCAGTAGATGACTATACATTAGAAATCGAACTAGAACGACCAATTCCATATTTCTTAAGCTTAACAACATATGCACCTTTCTTCCCTCAAAATGAGGAATTCACAGAAGCACAAGGCGACCAGTATGCACTTGAAACTGACAAAATGATATACAATGGTCCCTTTGTATTGGAATCATGGAAACAAGGTCAAGGCTGGACATTTAAAAAGAATGAAAAATATTGGGATAAAGATACTGTAAAACTAACTACAATTAACCAAAAAATTGTTAAAGATACGGCAACTGCTATGAACCTATACGAAGCAAATGAGATTGATACAGCTACTTTATCAAGCGAATTTGTTGATCAGTATAAAGATAGCCCAGAATTCTCAACTTTCTTAAAACCTAACACATACTTTTTACGTTTTAATCACGAAAATAAATATCTATCTAATCAAAATATCCGTAAAGCTATCGATATGGGCTGGGATAAAGAAGCGATGGCAAATGTCATTATGAAAAACGGTTCTATCGCAGCATATTTCTTAGTACCAGTAGGTTTATCTTCAGGTCCTGATGGTAAAGACTTCCGTGACGGCAATGGTGATATGAACAAAACCGATATTAAAAAAGCTCAAGAATATTGGGCTAAAGGATTAAAAGAACTAGGTACAGACAAAGTTACTCTAGACATACTAAGTTATGATACTGCACAAACTAAAAGTGCCGTCGAATACATTAAAAATCAACTTGAAAAAAATCTAAAGGGCTTAGAAATGACTATTAATATGCAACCTAACAAGCAAAAATTAGCTTTAGAAGCTAAAGTAGACTTTGACTTAGATTATGGTGGCTGGTCACCTGACTACCAAGATCCTATGACGTATATCGATTTATTTGAGACAGGTGCACCATACAATCAATCTAACTACAGTAATAGTAGTGTTGATAAACTAATCAAAGAAGCGAAAGTAACTGTCGACACTAAAAAACGTTGGGAACTAATGCAACAAGCCGAGAAGTTAATGCTAGATGATGCCGCATTCGCACCAACTTACCAAACAGGAATTAGCCGCTTGACGAAACCTTATGTAAAAAATCTTTATGAACATCCATTCTCTGCAGATATAAGTTATAAATGGGCATACATCGAAAAATAGAATGTGATTAACTAACTGACTCTTACATCACTATCCGAATAACAAGATTAAAAATCTCTAAAATAATTCATTAAAAAGAGATGTGAGCAAATTGCTCACATCTCTTTTTTAAAAATAAACAACTGAGATTATCAATACGAGTATAAATTGAATACCCCCTGCTATTAATATGGGATATGTGTAATCACTTGAAAAAACTGAAGTATATTCAACTTCTCCGTCAATCGCTGTAGCATACTCTCCTAATCTAGTTATTCGACTAAAAAATCTTTTAAAACTATAAGTAATACCATTGAAGAATCCCCCTTGAAGAACAAAAAATCCTCCACCGATTATTAACAATATAGATGCTATGATAAACAAATTATTTAATATACTCAAAAATACATTTGTTTGTCCAAACACATAGATGAATACGACTGATAAGACAATAGAAATCAACATACAAATTACGATTCTATAAACATCTTTAAAAGACATTAATGAGCCACCACCTCAAGATTGTTCTTATACTCTTCATATTCTTGTTCGGTGCACATCACAAAATGCCCTTTTCTAACTTCTCTTAGAATCTCATTTTCTCGATTTCTACCTTCATGAGATTTATCATCAAAGATAATACGTTCTCGCTCTCTTTCTAACAATGGATCAGGCAGTGGTAATGCCGATAGTAATGATTTTGTATAAGGGTGTATTGGATTTTCATACAATTCTTCACTGCTAGCCATCTCTACAATTTTCCCTCTATACATTACGCCAATTCGATCACTAATATATTTCACCATCGATAAATCGTGAGCAATAAACAAATAAGTAAGCCCTTTTTCTTTTTGTAACTTCTTTAGCAAATTTACTATTTGCGCTTGAATCGAAACATCTAGCGCAGAAATTGGTTCATCCGCAATGATAAAGTCTGGTTCCACTGCTAGAGCTCTTGCAATACCAATACGTTGGCGCTGACCACCACTAAATTCATGAGGGTAGCGATTAGCATGCTCTTTATTTAGGCCGACAGTTTCAAGTAATTCATATACTTTTTCTTGACGCTGCCCTAAATTTAGCTGATGAATATCAAGCCCTTCTGCAATTATGTCAGCGACTTTCATCCTCGGATTGAGAGAAGAATAAGGATCCTGGAAAATCATTTGAACTTTACGATTAAACTCCAGTAACTCCTTCTTAGACTTCACTTTTCTAATATCCTTACCATCTATAATTACTTCTCCCTCTGTCATCTCGTTTAGTTTAATGAGAGAGCGACCTGTCGTTGATTTTCCGCAGCCTGATTCACCTACTAAACCAAAAATTTCGCCCTTATATATATTAAAACTGATATCATCAACTGCTTTTACAGTGTTATGCTTATCCAATTTAAAATACTGCTTTAACCCTTTAACTAAAACTAGATTTTCCTTTGCAATACGATCCTTTTCCAGTGCATGATTCCTAGGTATTGGATCTACAGATTTATTTTCTAAAGGAGCTGTTTTTGGTGCAAGTTCATGCAATAGCCATGTCGCAGCAAAATGCGTATCTGAAATCTGAAATAAAGGCGGTTCTTCAATAAAATCTATTTTCAACGCCTGCTTATTGCGCTCTGCAAATGGATCACCTTGAGGGAGATTTAGTAAATCTGGCGGAGATCCTGGGATTGAATAGAGTTCATCCGACATCATGTTTGGCCTAGGCATGGCTGCAAGTAATCCCTTCGTATACGGATGTGTTGTTTTATAAAAAACCTCATCTACTAAACCGATTTCAATAATCTTGCCTGCATACATAACTGCAACACGATCTGCCATTTTTGCAACAACACCCAAATCATGTGTGATAAATACAATAGATAAACCCATTTGCTGTTGTATATGTTTTAAAAGTTCCAGTATTTGCGCTTGAATTGAAACATCTAATGCGGTTGTCGGTTCATCCGCAATAATAATCTTAGGTTCACATGCTAACGCCATCGCAATGACAATACGTTGTCGCATCCCTCCAGAAAACTGATGTGGATATTGCTTTATACGAATTTCAGCATCTTTTATTCCGACCATTTGAAGGAGCTCAATTACTCGTTCTTTAACCTTGGCACCACCCATACTAGTATGTTTTCGGATACTCTCCGCAATCTGTTTTCCAATCGTCATTGTTGGATTTAATGCAGTCATCGGATCCTGGAAAATCATTGCAATGTCTGCGCCACGTATTTTACGCATTTCTTGCTCAGTAATATTTAATATATTTTTCCCCTCAAACAGGATTTCACCGTTCTTTACCCTAGTAGAATCAGGGGGATTTAATCGAACCAAACTTTTTGATGTTACAGATTTCCCTGAACCTGATTCACCTACAATCGCTAGTGTTTCACCAGCCTTCAAATCAAAAGAAACACCTCTTACAGCTTGTACTTCTCCTGCATATGTATCAAAAGATACATGAAGATTTTTCACTTGGAGTATATTATCCATGTTTCATCCCCCTCATTTTCTCATTTTAGGGTCAAACGCGTCCCGTAAACCATCACCTAATAAATTGAAGCTAATCATGATTAAACTAATAATGATTGACGATACGATCATTCCATGTGGATATATTCGCAATAGTTTATAAGAATCATTCACAATGGTTCCTAAAGAGGCGACAGGCGGCTGTAATCCTAAACCAATAAAGCTCAATAAAGCCTCTGTAAAAATAGCACCTGGAATAGTGAAAGTTGTAACAACAATAATCGGACCAAATGTATTTGGTATCAAATGTTTCCATATTAAACGCTGGTTGCTCGCACCTAAAGTTTTAGAAGCTAATACATATTCTTGACCTTTCAGCTTTAGTATTTGCGCTCGGACAATGCGAGCCATTCCTATCCAACCTACGATAACCATTGCTAATGTAATTGAAAGAATCCCAGGCTTTAGTATTAAAATCAATAGTATATTGACAATTAAACCTGGAATCCCAACTAAAACTTCAATAATACGTTGCATCAATGTATCAAGTCTTCCTCCATAAAATGAAGATATCGCTCCATATGCTACGCCAATAATTAAATCAATAGTGGCTGCTAAAAAAGCAATATATAACGAAATCCTAGTCCCTTGCCAAACTCTCGTCCATAAATCTCGTCCCAATTCATCTGTACCAAACCAAAAGAACTCATCAACGTTTTTAGAAGCATATTGATCGACATTACGAATATCCTTGCCATCAACCCCTAAGAATGAAATATTCTCTAGCACAGGAATCTTCGGTGGCAAATTAGTGCGGGTTAAATCTTGTTCGTCATAACCATGACTGTTCATATAAGGTCCAAATATCGCCAATAAAATGACACCTGCAATAATCAGTAAACCTAAGAAAGCCGCTTTATTTTTTTTCAGCCTATTCCAGGCATCCTGCCAAAAGGATTGCTCAGGTCTCATGATTTGTTCTCTTTTTATTGCATCTTGATTGGATGGTTCAAATAAATCAGGTGTATACTTTTTTACTTTTAAATTTTCATCATGTTTTATTACCATTATCGGTTCCCCCCCGCTACTCTAATACGCGGATCAATAAAGCCGTATAAAATATCTACAATTAATACAACTACTATGAAGAGAACAGCGTAAAAAATAGTGGTTCCCATAATCAGTTGGTAGTCATTCGTAATAATTGAATTTACAAATTGTTCGCCCAATCCTGGTATACTAAAAATCTTCTCAATAACAAGTGAACCCGTAATAGTATTAACAATAAGTGGGCCGATAATTGTAATAATAGGAATAAGTGCGTTTCTTATTCCATGCTTACCTATGATTTCGAAACTGGATAGCCCTTTTGATTTTGCAGTTATAATATACTCCTGTCCTAAGACTTCTAACATTTCAATTCGTGTAAATCTAGCAATCGTTGCAACAACACTTACTGACAGCGCAAATGTCGGCAAAATTGAATATTCAAATCCTCCCCAAAAGGCAATCGGTAACCACTCTAGTTTGACTCCTATCCAATATTGTAAAAACCCTGCAAATACAAATGACGGAATTGAAATACCCAATACTGCTATTAACATGGCACCATAATCCCAAAATGAGTTATGTCTTAATGCAGCTAAAATACCTAATAATAAACCTACCATCGTCCCTAATAGAATCGCTTGTATCCCTAAAACGGCTGATGCGCCAATTCGTTCACTAATAATCTTCGTTACTGGACGATTATCAAAGGTAAAGGAAACACCTAAATCCCCTTGTGATAAATTTTTCAAGTAAATTACAAACTGTTCGGCTACCGGCTTATCTAACCCATACTTTTCATATAATAATTCTTTTTGTGCAGGTGGCAATTTTTCATCATTAAAAGGTGACCCAGGTAACGTCTGCATTAATACAAACGATAATAAAATAATGATAAACAATGTAATAAACATATAACCAATCCTACTCATAATATAGCGAAACATAAAATACCCCCCATCTCCCATTTAATTGAAATCCATCATTTTCATAAATTATTATATGCAATCTTCATGCCACTTCGAGTCTCCACCGACACAACACGACATATTTTGATTTTAAATTCAAAATAATCTATCATTAGTAAAAAACTACATTAGCCACCATTTTATTTACTTTAAATAGAAAAATACTCAGGGTTTAAACCTGGATGAATTCTTCTATGGTATATTTTCATAGAAATACTTATATTTTAAGAAATAGAACATGTGCTACAATAATCAAATAATGGTTGAATTAGAATAGAGGGGGATTATATGGAACTTGTAATTCAACAACGCCAGGAATTGAAAATGTTAATGACAGTTCAACTTAGACAGTCAATCGAGTTACTTCAATACTCTAATGATGATTTAGAACAATTTATCCGGCAACAAGAATTAGAGAACCCTTTAATTGAACTTCAAGAAAAAGCAGATGATCAATACGTCGAAAAGTTACCTATGTACACTTTTTCGAATCACTCAAGAAAAGAAACTACAGATATTACATATAAAGCTGAAATTGATTTTAGAGATTATTTATATAAATTAGTAAAACTTAATTTCAATGATGCCTACATACAAAAACAGTTAAAGTACATTATTTATAATTTAAATGATCAAGGATACTTCCAAACGGATCACATACATACCACTTCTGAAACAAAAGAAATTACTGAAGGAATACAACTATTACAACAAATCGGTCCTTCTGGTATTGGTGCCCGTACATTAGAAGAATGTCTAACATTACAAGCTCGTGATCGATATCCTGAACATCAACAACTAACTATACTTATTAATGAACATTTAAGTTTATTGGCAGATAAAAAATGGCAAGTTATCGCCAATAAAATGCATATTTCACTCTCAGAAATAAAAGAATGCAATGATTTGATTAAAACCTTGAACCCGAAACCCTGCGCTGTTATGAGTTATGAAACAACGGAATATTTGCGTCCAGATATTATTGTGGAAGAACATAATCATCAACTACTATTCCATTTAAATGATACTTACTTGCCAAATATCCATTTAAATAGTTTTTATATGAACTTACCAACTGCGAATCGTGATGAAAAAAAATATATTAATGAGCATTATAAAAACTATAATTGGCTCATTAACAGCATTGAACAACGTCGTAATACAATTATTAAAATCATGCAGGTACTTTTAGAAAAGCAGCAGGAATTTTTTCTTAAAGGTTTTTCTGCTTTACAACCACTTACTTTAAAAGAAGTAGCAGAAGCTATAGAAATGCATGAATCTACCGTAAGTCGAGCAACAACCAATAAATTTGTTCAAACACCAATTGGTACATTTGAACTTAAAAACTTATTTACATCTAAACTCGAAACAAAAGATGGCCATACGATTTCACAAGAAAAAGTAAAGACTCTTTTGCAAGAGCTCATTGCTGAAGAAAATAAAATAAAACCCTATTCAGATCAAAAAATGGCGGAATATTTCAACTCCGAATATGGCATCACAATCTCTAGGAGAACAATCAATAAATACCGTGAAGAAATGAGAATTCCCTCTGCTAGTAAGCGTAAGGAGCTTTAATCCGAACTACAAAATGCTCGATACCCCTTAATAGGATATCGAGCATTTTCTTTAATAGTAATATTGAAATGTTACTCTAAATTTTACGCAGACTTAAAACATCTCTTTTTAAAGTCGATTAATTATGAACGTTTAATATTCACAAATACACTCTTAACCTCAGTATAGTTTGCTAGACCATATTCTCCACCCATTTCTCTACCAACTCCGGATTTTTTATAGCCTCCAAACGGCATTGTTTCCCACTCAAGACCAAAATCATTAATCCATACAGTTCCTGATTGTAAGCGGTTGGCGATATAATGACCTGTTTTAATATTCTCAGTCCACACGCTAGCAGCTAAACCATAGTCACTATCATTTGCACGTCGAATAACCTCATCAACTGTATCAAATACAAATACAGCAAGTACTGGCCCAAAAATCTCCTCACGAGCAATAGTCATATGATCTTCAACATCTACAAAAATAGTAGGTTCTACAAAATATCCTTTATCAAATGGCTTGCCGCCACCTGCAACTAATTTTGCACCTTCAGCTTTTCCTTTTTCAATATAGCCTAAAACAGTATTTTGCTGTTTTGCAGATACTAATGGGCCCATATCTGTTGACGGCTCTAAACCACGTCCTAGTTTTAACTGATTAGCTCGCTTCACTAATTCCCCAACAACATAATCATGATGTTTGCGGTGAATAAACAAGCGCGAGCACGCACTACAGTTTTGACCGTGGTTGTACATAATCCCATTGAAAACACCTTCGATAGCTTCTTCCAAGTTAGCATCTTCTAAAATGATGCTCGGTGATTTACCACCAAGCTCTAATGTCACACCTTTAATTTGCTGTGCAGCTGTTTCCATTACTTTTTTACCTGTCGCAGTAGATCCTGTAAACGCCACTCTATCAACATGAGGATGTTCTACAATTGCTCCACCTGCTCCTTGACCTGATCCTGGGACAACATTTACAACACCATCTGGGAAACCAGCTTCTTTAAATAATTTAGCCGCGTATAATAACGACAATGGCGTTTCTGCCGCTGGCTTAATAACTACGGTACAACCTACTGCCAGAGCAGCTCCAAGCTTCCAAGCGGCCATCGCTAACGGGAAATTCCATGGAATTATCTGCCCTACAACCCCCACTGGCTCGTGAACCGTATAAGTTACGTAATCAGGAGATACCGGAACTGTATTGCCTAAACTTTTTGTTGCCCATCCTGAATAATATCTAAAATGCTGAATAGTACCATCGATATCATCCGCCAAAGCCACTTCATACGGTTTACCATTATCAAGTGACTCTAATTGTGCAAGTTCCTCACGATGTTCTTCTAATAAATCTGCAAATTTGTACATAAGACGTGATCGCTCTGCGGCTTCTAATTTCGTCCATTCACCCTCATCAAAAGCTTTCCGAGCTGCGGATACTGCTACATCAATATCATCTGCTTGAGCCTCACATACTTGTGTAATGATTTCCTCTGTAGCAGGATCAATTACGTCTATCGTTCCCCCACTAATCGATGGTACGTATTCTCCGTTAATATACAAGCCAATGGTTCCGTTTAGAAATTCTACTACTTTTTCTTTTAAACTATAATTAATCGTTGTCATACCCTTACTCCCTCCAAAATTAAATTCACCAAAAACAATCCTCTATTAGTTGTTCACTAAGAGAGGATTATTTTCTCTTTACTGTCATATTCCTTTAATAGTTTTCTATTAAACTATTGTGGTACTGTTTCTACATTTTTAATAAGTTCTTGTAATTGTGCTTCTTCTTCCTCATTCAATGGTAAGCGTGGTTTACGTGCTGGACCACCCGCTAATCCCTTAATCTCCATTGCGCGTTTAACGATTTGCACGTATTTTCCTGAACCTTCAAGGAAGTTACATAATGGTAATAAGCGATCATATACTGACCAAGCATTATCTAAATCGCCATTTTGTACACTCTCATATAGTTCCACCGCTAATTTTGGCGCAATATTACCTGCTACTGATATCCATCCTGTCGCTCCAACTAGGAATGACTCTAATACTAAATCATCTGCACCACAGAATGTTTTGATAAAACCTTTACCTTGGCGTGTAATATCACGTACTTTACGGATTTCACCACTTGATTCTTTAATATGTGTAATATTCTCTACGTCACGACCGACTTGTAAAATCGTTTCTTGGCTAATATTTACGCCAGATGTAAACGGGTTATTATAAATCATTATTGGTAATTTCACAGATTCTGCTACTTCTTTGAAATGCTCGTATATTTCATTTTCTTTTGGATGAGCATAGTATGAATTGATTAATAATGCTGCATCAGCACCTGCTTCTTCAGCTTGTTTTGTAAACTCAATTGCATCAGCAGTCGTTTCTGCTGCTGTACCAACAATTAACGGTATACGACCATTTACTTGTGCAACAGCGATTTCAACAGCTTTAAAACGTTCTTCTTTCGTTAAACTAACAAATTCTCCTGTACTACCATTAATCGTGATACCACCTACGTTTTGTGCAACAAAATACTCAATATTGTTTTTGAATCCTTCCCAATTCACTTCACCATTGTCGAACATAGGTGTGATTAATACTGGAAATACGCCTTCTAATTTTGTCATGTTAATTCCTCCTCAAATTTGTTTAAGCTAATATAAAACCGTTTTCTAACGGATCTTCCCGATCGAATATAAACTGATGTATACCTGTCACAAAAGCTTCTGTTGAAATACTATAAAGCGCTCCACTTGAATCCTTTTGCACTTTAAATGTACTGTTGAAAATACTGGAATTTTGTATTACTTCTTTCTGATAAACTTTTGCAATCGCAAGAGTACTATCGATACCTGGTGAACGTAAAATATAGCCATCACTCTCAAACGTTACTGAGCGTACTTGAGAAATATCATCAGTATCTTGCTCTATTAAAATGACACCCGTAACATTTATACCTTTTTCCACTAAGTTACGAATTTTTCCTTTACCCCATTTACTAAGTGAAGCTAAATTCTCCAAAGTAATTTCTTGAGCTTCATTTTCCTTCTCAAATAATGCATACTGTCTCTCTGCGTCTATTACTACTAGAGGCGTATCCTGAGAATTCTCAACTATTAAATCACTTGAGTGACGAAGTGTTACAGCAATAACTTCACCATCAGCTATTTCAGCATGTAACTCAAAAATCCCATTCACTGTTTCAACGGTATAAAGGTGTGAAGATTTTTGTTGTAAATTCCCTGTTTCTAATAGTCCTGTTAAAGTTGCAATTAAAGACTCGCATTTAAAATTACTTACTCCTTCATGAGTAAAGAATAGTAGGCTAAAATCTGCTACAACTGATGGTAGAACGATGCATCCGTGCATACCTCGATGGCCTCTAGGTTCTTTTAGCAACAGATTTTTAGTATTTTCAAATTGTGATTGTAGTTTTTCGTGATTCATTTTAATGTTATTTTCTGCAAAGGTGATGGGTGATTGAATTATGATACGGTATGCCTCTCCCGCAACATGCGCATCAATCGTGCTAAACATTTTCTCAAACTTCATTTAGACACCTTCTTTCTCTGTTTCATGTTCCATTGGTGGAATAAGTAGGAACCCTTCTTTTAAAGGATCACGTTCATTATAGAAGAAGCGATGCATACCCATAAGCCAAGCCGAACCGGTTACTTCAGTAATCACTGCATCTAATTGTTTAACTTTCGTTTTTTCTAATACTCTCGCTTTAAATAGAGTACCCACAATACTTTCATGTACAAAGAGCTCATCTATGCCAATTTCATCTTTACTAAACAATGTAGCCAGTTTTGCAGAAGTCCCTGTTCCACAAGGTGAACGATCAATTCCCCCAGGAGGAACAATTACTGTATTTTTCACATCTGCCGTTGGATGAACCGGATCTGTAAAAAATTCAATATGTGTTAGACCACGGATAAACGGAAATTCAGGATGCACAATATCTTCACGCTCATTGATAGCGTTACGAATTTGAATACCTATGTCGATAATGGTAGATGCATTGTTTTCAACTAATGGTAGATCCAATGATCGAGCATCTATAATTCCATAAAAATTCCCACCATAAGCAATGTCACATTTCACTTCCCCAATATCCGCCACATCAATTTCAATAGACTTCAATAAAAATGCTGGAACATTAGCAAAAGTTACTTCTTTTGCTATGCCTTTTTCCACCTTCACTTGTACATCTACTAATCCTGCAGGTGTATCTACTTTAATATTTGTGTACGGTTCAACAACCGGCACCATTCCTGTTTCAATCAATGCCGTACACAGACCAATTGTGTCGTGTCCACACATTGGTAAATAACCGCCTGTTTCTACATAAATTACGCCTACATCTGCCTCTGGATGACAAGGGTCCGTAATAAAAGCACCGGACATCACATCGTGTCCACGAGGCTCATTCATCAAAAATTTTCTAATCCAATCATAGTTTTGTTGCATGTAGAGCATTTTTTCAGACATAGTTTTACCTTTTAAAGGTGGTAACCCACTAACTAATGTTCGTGTTGGATTCCCTCCCGTATGAGTATCAACGGTTGTAAATAATCTTTGCAGATTCATTAGGTCAACATCCTTTCCCTAAAACGTTGTAATCTTAAAGGTTCAATTGGAACACAAGTAGCTTTTTCAGTAAGCATTTCTTCAATTAGTTTTCCAGTCACAGCTGCTAAACTAATACCATCACCTTCATGTCCTGCTGCAACATAAAATCCAGGAATATGTTCAACTTCAGAAATTATAGGTAAATGATCCTCTGTCCATGGTCGTAATCCTGCATACGTTCGAATTACTGTCATATCAGCCATTTTAGGATAAAAACGAACTGCCCTCTTTGCTATATACTTCGTTACTTCATGGTCTACTCTTGTATCAAACCCAGCAAACTGGCGGCTACTACCAATTAAAAAATTTTGACTCTCTGTTGGTTCAAAAACTAAAGCAACACCGTATTGTTCAGTCGCTTTATCCACCTGTCTTTCTCCACCGAATTTCGAAATTAAATAACCAAATTCCATCACTTTACGCAGACCAACCGGCTCTTGACGAGATGCCACAATAAGCTGACCTTTCCTTGGTAAGATGGGGATATGTACATCTAACATTTCACCAATTTTTGGAGCCCAAACTCCGCATGCATTAACTACTTTATTTGCTGAAAAGATGCCATTTGATGTTTCGATTGTAAATCGACCATCAGGATCCTTCTTTATATGCTTTACTTCAATATTTTTATGAATTCTTGTACCTTGCTTTTCAGCACTATGAAACATAGAAAACGTCAACATATATGGGTTTACAGTTGAGTCAGTTGCACACTCTAGCCCCCCATATAAATCATCTGCAAAATATTTTGATTCGTTGCGTAAATCTTGTCGATCTAACATTCTAAAATCGAGGCCAGCTTCTTGTTGCCTTTTCACCCATTGATTTGCTGCTTCCATTTCCGCATCATTTTCACAAACTAAAATACTACCCGGATTTCTATATTCAAAAGGTATTTCTAATTCATTGCTCAATTTATGAACAAGTTCCTGGCTTTTTAAAGACATTTGGCTATCAAAACCTGGATCTTTATCTATTGCTAAAATATTGCCGTCGCATCTTGAGGATGTTCCACTAGCTAGTTCATTTTTTTCAAGTACTGATATATCTAAACCAGCTTTTGAGCCATAATACGCGATTGCTGCACCAATGATCCCACCACCTATCACAACAATATCTCGATGTTGTATAGCACTCACTATGTCTCCTCCTTTTTCTTTCCGTCAGCAATATATAATGCAGGAACCGTGCCAACTTTTAATTTTGCTCAGAAAATATCACGTATTTAATAAAAATTGATAAATAAATCAATATAATAAACCTCTCTATTTCTGTTGTATTGAATTATCTATTTAGCATTCATCTTATAAAATAAAGATGAATTGCTAAAATAAAATCACTATTAATATGTAACAATCCATTTTTAAGATATTTTTAGAATTGATGGATTAACTTTCTATTTTTTCTTATATTGTGTAAAATAAATTAGACAATTCTAATTTATTAAACAATTAAGGTAGGGGATATTTATGAATAATGAACAAAAATTACTTCTTAAGCTCTTATCAAAAAAATTTTCAATACTGAATTCAAACGAACTTTTAACTTCTTCATTACAAACTAATCCCTCAGAACAAACTTTTTTTCGTAATGATACTGGGGAAATATTTATTAAATTAGATGATTCACGAATCTTTTGCGATATCTTTTCTTTGGATACTCCGATATCAACTATTCTTAATGCTTGTAAGCATAATAAGCCTTTATTATTTACTATGAATGGTGACTTTATCGGCTATACTTCTAGCACTCTATTACTTTCAAATTTATTTGCAGAGCACATAAAAGCTAATATATTTTTTGATACGATTTTAAATACGATTGATGAATCTTGCACAGTTATTGATGAAAATCAGAACATATTATATTGGACAAAAGGAGCAGAAGAGTTATTTACGTTAAAGGAACGTGATGTATTAGGTCGACCGATCACTGATTTTTTCCAGGCTGAACACCTCGAAATTCTAAATTCATTGCAAAAGGGTACATCTATTCAACACGCTCAGCATCAGCCACGAGAAGATTTAGTTGTAAGAATTAACTCAAATCCAGTAATTTGGCAAGATACTATTATTGGGGCAGTTGTCTCAGAAGCTAACATTACAAATCAAATTCGTTTAAATAATGAGCTTTACGAGACTTCAGAAAAATTATTTTCTTTAGAAGAAGAAGTAAGGAAAGTAAAAAATGCTGATAATCCCTTCACTTACATAAAAGGAAATAGCCCTACACTAAAAAAGACATTAGAGAGAGTAAAAAAGGCTGCTACAACGCATGCCAATATTTTGATTAATGGTGAAAGCGGTGTCGGAAAAGAGTTATTTGCTAAAGCTATCCACACTATTAGAGAAGATGATAAAGCTCCATTTATAGCTATTAACTGCGGTGCTATCCCGCCAGGACTATTTGAAAGTGAAATCTTTGGTTATGAAAAAGGAGCATTTTCAGGAGCAGATCAAAAAGGGAAAAAAGGAAAAGTAGAACTTGCAAAGGGCGGAACATTATTTTTAGATGAAATCGGTGAAATGCCACTCGATATGCAGGTTAAAATCTTACGGCTTCTGCAAGAAAAGAAATTCTATCCTGTTGGGGGTACTAAGGAAATTGAAGTTGATTTCCATGTTGTTGCAGCTACTAATCGTGATCTTATGGACCTTATTAAAGAAGGAAAGTTTAGGGAAGATTTATATTATCGCTTAAACGTAGTTAACATTAAAATTCCTGCTCTACGTGAAAGAATTAGCGACATAATCGAATTAACCCATTATTTCTTATATGAAATTTCTATTAAGTATAACCGCCCTGTTCACGGTATTTCTCAAGACATACTACAAAATCTAATGAACTACTCATGGCCAGGAAATATTCGCGAACTAAAAAACGTAGTTGAAAGACTTGTTGTATTCTCTGATAACGGAATCATAAAATCTGAAGACTTACCAATTGAATTACATGTTCCCTCTATTACCAATAGTAAAAAAGAGGAAAGCGATTCTTTGAAACAATTCGATTCCCTTCCCTTGAATCTCCAATTGCAGGAATACGAAAAAGATATATTACTTAAAGAGTTACATAAAGCCGATGGGAATAAAAATACATGTGCAAAAAATCTTGGTATCACCCGCGCTACACTTTACAACCGTCTAAATAAATTAGGCATAAAATAACTACAGTTGGTTTTTGGCATAGTTCTTGCATTTATTTTAAGAATAGATTGCAAACATTTTTGAAAGTGGTGAGCGTATTGTCAGAAAATAACATGATAATTTGTAGATGTGAAGAAGTAACTTACGGGCAATTGGTCGAGACAGCAACAACCTACGATTGCACAGCACGCGAACTAAAGCTTCGCACTAGAGCGGGTATGGGCTACTGTGGAGGTAGAACATGCCGTAATTTAGTCGACAGTATAGCTAATAAAGTCCAACCGCGTAACGAGAAACAAGTTTCCTTGAAATATCAGCCACCTATTCGTCCAATTCACTTCGGAGACTTGGGGGGTGTAAATAAATGACAATGCGTATTATAGATCACCCGGTATTAGGACGATTAAATGACTCAAATACAATTTCATTTACATATAACGGTGAAACACTAACAGGTTTATTAGGAGAGTCTATTGCTGCTGCTTTATTGGCAAATGGTATTCGTACAATCCGTTATCATGAGGAGAGCGGTACACCAAGAGGTATTTACTGCAATATTGGACATTGTTTCGAATGCAGAGTACATGTTAATGGCCAACAAGGAGTCCGTGCATGTTTAACACCTTTAGAGGAGAATATGGACATCATAAGTGGTGGAAAATTACCGACACCTGTTCGTGATTGGAGGGCTAATAATGAATAATGCTATCGTAATCGGTGCAGGGCCTGCAGGCTTATCTGGGGCTATCTCCATGGCACAACAAGGATTCAAAGTAACAGTTATTGATGAATATATGAAAGCTGGTGGTAGATTACTTGGTCAATTATATGAAGAACCAACAGGTGGTTGGTGGAATGGCGTCAAGGAATCCGCAAACCTATATAATAGCGCACTAGCATTAGGTGTTGATTTTAAATTAAGTACCCCAGTCTCTAATATCGAAAAAATTGATGGCCAGTGGGTTGTATATACTAATGAACATACCTATACAACACCAAATTTATTATTAGCGACAGGTGCTGCTGAATCGCCAATCCCTATACCTGGGTGGACGCTACCAGGTGTAATGTCTGTAGGCGCTGCTCAAGTTATGACAAATGTTCATCGTGTTAAACCAGGGAATAAAGGCGTAATAGTAGGGGTCAATGTACTTTCTTCTGCGATTGCAATGGAGTTAAAAATAGCAAATATAGAAGTTGCATGTATTGCTTTACCTAAGCTAACAAAGGTATCGGAAGAAACTGGGAATCCATTAGCCGTAATGAATTCCTTATTAAATGTGGCTCATATGGCTCCTTCCCAATTAGTAAAAATGGGCAGTAAATTAATGAAAAATGATTTTCTAAAGAAAATGGGCATCACCTTCTATCCTAAAAAAGGGATGAAAATGTGGGATATTCCCATTATGCTTCGTAAAGCTGTTATTGAAATCTATGGTAATAATTCTGTAGAAGGCGTTGTCCTAGCAGATATTAGTCCATCCGGTGAAATAATCCCTGGGACAGAAACAAAAATTAGTGCTGATTTTGTCTGCATTGCTGGTGGCTTATATCCTTTAGCAGAATTAGCCGCTTTAGCAGGCTGTCCATTCCATTGGATTGAAGAACTTGGTGGCTATGTTCCCCTACATAATGAGACGATGGAAACAGTTCTAGATGGCCTTTACGTAGCTGGTAATATCACAGGGATTGAAGGTGCTAAAATTGCTATTAAGCAAGGACATTTAGCGGGTTTAACAATTGCCAATAAAAATTATAATGGCAAATTAGAACACGAGATACAAGATGCACTTAAACAATTGAACTCAACTAGGGCAAATGCATTTATTCAATTCCACCCGGATATCAACATTGGAAAACAAAAATTACAGCAATACTGGATAAAACATCAACAAGATATAAAACTAGTAAAAAACTAAAAGAAAAAGAGCCCCTCCATTCAAGTTTAGCTTAACTAATGGAGTGGCTCTTATTTTATTTTCAAAGTAACCCCAAAAAATCTTGGCACAAAAATTGCATAATCTATAACTCAGGAAGGAATTATTCATTTTAGATTTAGAAAGGAGCGTGAATATACTACATCAGTAAATCTCAACCACTACTATCCAATGTCAACTGAACTTACTTTTACAAAGGGGGTAATTTTTAATAAGTACTTTATTCCTTCATCTATTTTATTACTAAGAAAATATCGAGTTCACCAAATAACTATTTAGAGTTATACAGCATGATGCTTCAATCATATACGCCACTGAGTAATGCAGTTATTGAAATTTTATCATTTAATTATTGTTATAAATTCTATTTGCAATCATGAGGGGGAGTCAAGATGGAGACAATCGTAACTTGGTTAGTAGATCAGGTGTGGAGTACAGGACTAGTTGTATTTGCTTTAGGAGCAGGTTTATTTTTTACGCTTATGACAAAGTTTGTGCAGTTTAGATACTTCAAAGAAATGATCATGCTACTATTTGAAGGTAAAAATTCTGATCATGGTATTTCTTCTTTCCAAGCTTTCTGTTTAGCTTTATCAGGAAGGGTTGGTATAGGGAATATTGCAGGTGTTGCTACAGCTATCGCATTTGGTGGACCAGGTGCAGTATTCTGGATGTGGGTTATGGCTCTACTAGGCGGTGCCAGCGCTTTTATCGAATCTACACTTGCTCAAGTTTATAAAAGTAAAATAGGTACTCAATATCGCGGGGGGACACCTTACTTTATTGAAAAAGGATTAAAGATTAAATGGTTTGCGATATTAGTCGCTATTGTTGTGACAATATCTTACGGTATATTACTGCCAGGCGTTCAATCAAACAGTATTGCATCAGGTTTTGAAAACGTTTTTGGTATCAATAAAAGTATTTCCGGCATTATTATCGTAGTGCTTTTAGGGGTTATCATTTTCGGTGGTGTTAAACGTATTGCAACAGTTGCCGATAAAGCAGTTCCGTTTATGGCTATCGGATATGTAGCAGTAACACTTATTGTATTATTTGCTAACTTTTCAGAAATTCCAGCTATGTTCTCTCTTATCATCTCAAGTGCATTTGGTGCACATGAAGCATTTGGTGGTATTGTAGGAGCGGCCATTTCATGGGGTGTCCGTAGAGCGGTATTCTCAAACGTAGCAGGTGTAGGCGAGGCAACTTATAGTTCTGCAGCAGCTGAAGTATCTCACCCTGCTAAGCAAGGTCTTGTACAAGCATTTTCTGTATATATTGATACAATTGTCGTCTGTACAGCAACTGCCTTTATGATATTAATTTCAGGTATGTATAGCGTAACACCTGAAGGTAAGGCACCGATTGTTGATAATATGAAAGGAATCGATGCAGGCCCTATTTATACACAATCCGCTGTAGAGGCTGTATTACCAGGGTTCGGAGGCATTTTCATATCAATCGCAATATTCTTCTTTGCTTTCACGACTTTAATGGCTTATTACTATATCGCTGAAACTACATTAGTATATTTAGACAAACACACAAAATTCCGTTGGCTAAATTTTGTGTTGAAAATTGGGTTATTAGGTATGGTCTATATTGGAAGTGTAGAATCCGTTTCGTTCATTTGGGCTTTAGGTGATTTAGGTATAGGAAGTATGGCTTGGCTTAATTTAGCTGCTATTTTGTTACTTTCTAAGCCAGCCTTAAAAGTATTAAAAGACTATGATAGTCAGAAAAAAGCTGGTTTGGATCCGATATTTGACCCTAGAAAAGTTGGCATTGAAAATGCTGATTTTTGGATTGATAAATGTGATGAAATGAATAGTAAGAATGGAATGGCTGCAATTCTCGATCCAAAGGAAGCTGTTGTTGAGCATGCCAATTCATTAATTAATAAAGAAGATAAAGTAACAAGAAAAACTCCTCTCAACAAATAATACTCTCATTCAATAACATGAGTAGTTTATTACTCAACGTACTAGTATTGAATATCTATATTTAGTTTTGCAAAAAGCCTCCAAAAGTTAGAATATCAACTCTTGGAGGCTTTTATATAATCTAGTTATGCAGTTTTTTTTATTAATTTTCACTTATCATTCATAGATTGCGCTATAGCTTCGCGAACAATTGTGGCATAAAATTCGCCACCCTTTTCATTTGGATGAATCATATCAGGATAGAAGATGTCTTTATCATTATTTGTTTCACTATACCAATCTACTAATGTTACATTACTATTTTTTCTTGCAGCTTCACTTAATTTTTTATTTACCCCGTCTTGCCAATTGCTTTTAATAATGTATCTAATTGCGTTGTACTAAAATCGCCATTAGAACCAAGACCTATTACAACAACTTGTCCGAGTTTACCTTGGCTTTTTAAATCCGTTACAACTTTCGAAGCATCGTATACTTGACGACCTATTTGGGCGTCAACAATAATTTGAGGTATTTTCTTTTGTAACTCCGTAGCAGCACTTAACATAACCGAATCACCAATCGCACTAACTGATACTTCACTTGGTATTTCTTGTGCCTTTTTAGCCTTTTCTTTTTCTAAAGCTTCAACTTGTTCTTTTGCAGCTTCAGCTTTCGCCTTTGCTTCTTCGCGTCTCTCTTCTTCCTCTTGAATCATTTTCTCTTCATTAGCTTTCTTTGCTTCTATATTCTGTTCTTGCTGTACTTTTTCAAGTTTTTGTTGTTCTGCTATTAAATGTTCTTCCAATTGTTCACTCGCAGACTGCTTAGTTGGCGTGAAAATCATCCCTAAAATAAAAATAATCAGTACACATCCACCTATTGCTGAGCCAATACGATACGGTAATTCCCATTGAGCCCACGACCATGACCATTCTTTCGATTGAAAGTTTTTTAGCCATATCCGCCATTGCCCTCTGCGAATCGGATCCTCCACATATCGCCAAGATAATCCAGCAAATAATAAAGTTAAAATAATAATAACCATTAATTTAGTAAAACTTATTTGCTCATTTCCAACTCCTGCTCCCATTAAAACAACGATAGGAAAATGCCAAATATAAATTCCGTAAGAGCGTACCCCTATCCAAATAAGAGGTTTAAAACTAAATAGATTTCCTATAAAACTTGCCGGATGCACTATAACTGCAATTAAAATAGCAGTCACAATTGAAGCTAATAACATACCGCCCATATATAAAAACGAACCTGCCTCATCCATCGTCATCATCATTAATACTAATAAGGCAAAGCTAATAATTCCTACAATGTTAAGAAGTTTTTTAGCATCATCTGTAACGTTTTTAGCAAGCTTTCTACTTGGCCATACAAATGCCAACGCTGCCCCTATTAAGACTGAAAATGCTCGAGTATCTGTGCCATAATAAACTCGACTTGGATCCACACCTGGTTCATACATTACTAACATTAAAATAGCAGATACAAGTGCCCCTAAGAAAATACCTATTGCAAGAGTTCCTCTATTCTTAACTACTTTCAAACCAATCATCATAATAATTGGCCATAATATGTAAAATTGCTCCTCTACAGCAAGTGACCACATATGTTGCAACGGGGATGGTGGAGCAAACGACGTAAAATACGAATGATCCTGTGCTATGTAAAACCAGTTGCTAACATATAAAACTGCCGCTACAATTTCTGAACGTAGCCCTACTAAAAACGTTCTCTGGAAAAGTGTAATCCAAGTACCAACTAGGACTAACATGATAAATAATGCTGGGATTAACCTTCTAAAACGTCGAATCCAAAATCCTTTCAGATCAATCCTGCCAGTCTTATCCCATTCATTTACTAGTAAATCTGTAATTAAATAACCTGACAAGACAAAGAAAATGGTTACACCTAAATATCCACCGTCTACTGATTTAAAATGTAGATGATATAGAATGACCGCCAATACTGACAAAGCCCTTAGTCCATCCAAACCACTTATATATCTGCGATTATCTTTCACTGGCTTTGGCATTACACTACCCCCTAAATACGCACTACTGTTTTCTATTTATATTTGACGAATTAAACAAAAGAATAGTTTTCAAAATATAGTTTTTTCTTCAAAAAACTATATTTATTTATTAGTTAGATCATGTTACTTCTATACTGCTCCTAGCATTTTATAGCAAACTCTCTATTTATTCATAAATAGAACTACTTAATTTCAAAAAGTACTTTCTCCTATTTATTTTCAAATTAAACCCAATAAAAAAATACCTTCCTGATTTACATTAAAGTAAATCTAAAAGGCAACTTTTTAATGTTTTAGTGCTCGTTTTAGTATGTTTTTTTAAATCACAATTTGAATATAATGAAAACCCGGAATAACTTACCAATAATAATATAGTGTGAATTTATCTGTAATGTAGTATGTTAAAAAGTAACGTATGTAATCTGCACGTTAAATATGAACCTAGTAATTATATATAGTCTAAAAACTCATTAAACCTTCCATATTTCACTAGCAATTCCATAGAGTCACTGTACTTTAGCTCCTATCCTATCATTATTAAACCATTTCCTTTTCAAGTTAAAGTACAACCTCGATATTGACTCTGATTTAACATATCTCTCTTTTTTCCATGTATTGCACTTTGATTTTACAGGCTCAGATACGTTACCTTTATGCTTCTCACTACCACATAAAAAGCTAATCTCGTACATTTTTCTGACGTGCTTTTCATACCTCGGAAAGCCTCTCAAACCTTCTACATCATTTCAGAGATATTGATATTTTCAAAAAAAACATTTAAATCAAATGATTCTATTTACTTATCGAAAATACCACCACAGAAACAATACTTTAGTCACCTAAATATATTTATTTGGTTATATAGATTCATTTCTATATAACACACTTAAAGGTGATTTAATAGTTATATATAGATTAATTTTATTAAAAAAACATTACATTTAAGTAACAAATAATATAAAATTCTCACGTTTTATTTAAAATACGCCTTTTTTACTAAATAAGCATTAATATAGCGAATGAGGAGGTATAGAATGAAAAATACTAGATTCAAATTCATGTTTTTACTTCTCCTATGTAGCATATTAATCATTCCTTCCTTTGCCGGTGCAAGACAAGCAAACGCTGCGTCAACCGTCACTATGAAAGTGAATGCTGAATCACTCAATATGCGATCAGGTCCAAGTACAAACTACAAAGTTGTAAAAGTTTTAAAAAAGGGCAACAAGGTAACAAAGATTTCAACAAAGGGTACTTGGACAAAAGTGAAATCTAGCAGTACAACAGGTTGGGTTTCTTCAAAATATGTTGTGAAAGTCTCAACAACAGCAACGTCAAGTACTACGAAAAAAGCCATCGCTACAGTAAGCAATTTAAACATTCGCAGTGGAGCTGGAACCTCGTATAAAAGTCTTGGTAAGCTATCTAAAGGAACATCAGGAACAGTCCTTGCTGAAAAAAACGGCTGGGTACAAATTAAAACGAGCAAGTATACAGGTTGGGTAAGTAAATCGTATGTCTCTATTACGGCTAAGCAAAGCACTTCAACTGGCAGTTCAAATGGTTCAACAGTAAAACCAGCAGCAACTTCAACTGCTAATGTTGGTAAATATTTTACCGTAAAAGTTGATTCATTAAATGTTCGAAAAAGTTCTTCAGCTAGTTCCACAAAATTAGCAGTAATTAAAAAAAATAGCTCATATAAAATTCTTGCTCAGTCTAGTAATAATTGGGTTAAAATTACATACGCTACAGGCAAAACAGGTTGGGTTTCTGCAAGTACTAGCTATGGTAAAATTACAAAAACAAAGCCAACAACTACATCTAACGGTAATTCAAATACAGGGACAGTAGTACCCTCAGCTGACATTGGAAAATACTTTACTATTACAGCTGATTCTTTAAACGTACGTAAAAGTGCTTCAGCAACTGCAACAAAATTAAGTGCTGTTAAATATGGCAGCTCATTTAAAATTTTGGATAAATCGAGCAATAACTGGATTAAAATTACATATGCTACAGGTAAAACAGGTTGGGTTTCTGGCAGTTACGGTAAAATTACAAAATCTAAACCTACAAAACCCGTATCAAATGATGGGACAAATTCATCAGGTGGTTCTTTAAGTGGTAAGGTTATTGTTGTTGATGCAGGTCATGGAGGAACAGACCCAGGTTCTGTCGCAAACGGTGTACTAGAGAAAGATTTAAATCTTCAAGCTGCATTAGCTTTGCGATCAAAATTGCAAGCTGCGGGTGCTACAGTGAAAATGACACGAACTACGGACATTTTCCCTACATTATATGACCGCGTTGCCTTTTCAAATATGATGAAGCCGGATGCTTTTATAAGTCTTCATCATGATTCTGCTACAGCTTCAGCTCGTGGTTTCAGCGTTCTATATACAAAAGGGAAAGAAAGTACTCTTGCCTCATACGTCAAACAGGGAATGAGCAGCTCACTACCGAACATGGTTAATCGTGGACACAAATATCAAAATTTATATGTACTCAGAGAAAATCCACAAATCGGCGTCCTTGTTGAATTAGGTTTCATTACGAATGTGCAAGAAGTCCAAACTTTAAAAACGGCTACTTTCCGTAATTCTGCAGCAAACGGAATTACAAATGGTTTGATAAACTATTTTAACAAGTAAAATGAAAAAGAAACGCCTCTCTAATCAGGGGCGT